>NZ_CP126256.1:0-2400000 GCF_003234265.2 Curtobacterium sp. MCSS17_015 | reverse complement strand
GGACCGCCGCGTGCAGGTCCTCATCTCGGGCTTCTACCCGTTCGAGTACATCGTCGACGCGTACGAGGACCTCGCCGAGATGCACTCCCGCGGCAAGGTCGTCGTCGGCATGCAGCCCGTCGAGACCGGAGCCCGACAGGACTGGTACCGGTCCGAGAAGGCTCGCGACCTGCGCGACCGCTACGCCGAGGAGAAGGCCGACGGCACGCTCGGGAGCGGCTCCCCGGCCGCGCGCGGCGCCGACTGACGTCGCACCCTGCTGCCGGCCCGGGGCGCCGTTGCGCACGCTCCGTGTGCGGTCGTGACTAGCTGAGGATGTCCTTGCTCGCGAAACGACCGTAGGCCAGGGCGCCGAAGACGACCAGGTACCCGAGCTGGAGCAGCGCGTTGCTGCCGAACGAGTCGAACGAGATCGGGTCGCGGAGCAGGTCCCCGAAGCCCAGCCACAGGTGCGAGAACAGGAACGGGTGCAGCCAGTCGAGCTGCGGGAGCTGGTCGAGCACCTGTGACGCGCCGGCCAGGACCACCGTCGCCGCCATCGCGCCGACCGGCACGTTCGTCAGCGTCGAGGCGAACAGACCGATCGCGACGAGGCCGAGCATCGACAGGGTGACGTAGAGCGCGAGCAACACAGCCCTGCCGGCGGAGGACCACCCGTCGACCTGGGTGCCCGAGAGCAGCGTCACGGGGCCGATCGGGAACAGCGCCGCGCCGATCGCGGCCCCGACGAGCACGACGAGCAGGGTGGCGGCGAGGCAGAACGCGATCGCTCCGGCGGTCTTCACGAGGATGAAGCGCACGCGCCCGGTCGGGGCGACGAGCAGGTACCGCAGGGTGCCGTGGCTGGCCTCGCCCGCGACGGTGTCCCCGGCGACGACCCCGACCGTGAGGGGCAGGAAGAGCGGGATCGACACCGTCAACGCGGTGAACGACACGAAGAGCCCGTTGTTCGTGATGTCCCCGAGGAACGCCGGTCCCCCGTCGTCACCGTCCGTGGTGAGCCGGACCGCGACGGCGATGAGGACCGGCACGAGCGCGAGGGCACCGAGCATGGCCCAGGTGCGGCGACGGCGGAACACGAGCGCCAGTTCCGAGCCGAGGAGCGCGAACGGTCGGTTCCGCCGCACCGGTGACGGCCGCCCGCCCGTGGTGTCGGCCGGCGCGGTCGCACGACCGGGGTCAACCAGCGACATCGAATCCCTCTCCGGTGAGTGCGACGAACAGGTCCTCGAGGGTGCCGCCGCCGACCGCGAGGCCGCGGACCCGGACGTCGGCGCGGACGAGTTCGGCGGTGATGGTCTCCGGGGCGACGTCCGCGGTGAGGTCGGCGACCAGGACGTCCGAGCCACCGTCCCGACGCGGTTCCAGGCCGAGGCGGGTGAGGACGACAGCGCCCTGCCCGACGTCGGGTGTACGGACCGTGACGGTCCGGGCGCCGGCGGCCCGGAGCTCGTCGAGCGGCCCCTGCGCCACGAGCGAGCCGGTGCGCATGACGGCGGCGTGCGTGCAGACCTGCTCGATCTCGGCGAGGAGGTGGCTCGAGACGAAGACGGTGGTGCCGTCGTCGGCGAGCGAGCGGATGAGGTGCCGGACCTCCCGCGTGCCCTGCGGGTCGAGGCCGTTCGTCGGCTCGTCCAGCACGAGGAGTTCACGCGGGGACAGCAGTGCGTTCGCGAGGCCCAGACGCTGCTTCATGCCGAGCGAGTACGCGTGCGCCTTCTTGTCGGCAGCGTGGGTCAGCCCGACCCGGTCGAGGGCGTGCGCGACACGGTCCTTCCGGGTGCGCGGGTCGGAGGTCGGGTCGGCGGCGTCGAAGCGGGACAGGTTCGCCCGCCCGGACAGATACGGGTAGAACGCCGGTCCCTCGACGAGCGCGCCGACCCGGGGGAGCACCGAGTGCAGCCCGCGCGGCATCGGTTCGCCGAGGACGTCGATGGAGCCGCTCGTCGCGCTGGACAGCCCGAGGAGCATCCGGATCGTCGTCGTCTTGCCCGACCCGTTCGGACCGAGGAACCCGAACACCGATCCGCGGGGTACGGCGAGGTCGATGCCGTCGACGGCACGCTGCTTCCGGAACACCTTGCGGAGACCGGTCGTGCGGATCGCGAGCTCCGTCGTGCTGTCGGCCGTGCTCGCGCTGGCGAGAGCGGTGTCCGTCCCGGTCGTCACTTCGCCGCGGCGACCAGTGCCGCGACCGGCACCGCGCCCGCGAGGACCCGGCCGTCGTCCGTCAGGTACACGGAGACGAGCGAGGTCTGCACGGCACGACCACCGGCGACCGAGGTCGTCAGCTGGTCGAGGAGGCCGGCGGCGTCCGTCCCGAGGCCGGCCTGGTCGGCGGTCCCCGCGGGGAGCGTCACGACGGTGTCCCAGCCGCTGCCGGAGACCGTCGCTCCGGCGTGTTCCGCCCCGTCGTGGCCCGCGCTGCCGTCGGCGTGGCCGGTACCGGGGTCGACGTCGGAGAGGTCCTTCGTGGTCACGTCCGCACCGCTCGGCGGCGTGAAGTCGAACAAGCGGGACGCCGGAGCGCCGTAGTCGAGGCTCGTGAAGCCCACCTGGAACGCCGGGTCGTCCTCGCCCGCAGCGGTGACGGCGGCGCGCAACGGCAGGCCGGTCTGCTGGTCGACGGCGAGCTGCACGGTGCCGACGAGGGTGTCGGAGGACTTCGGCGTGAGGGTCAGCAGCCATGCGTCGTGTCCGGCGACCGAGGTCGCGACCGGCTTCGACACCGTGGTGGTGGGCGTGATGGCGTCGATCGCACGCTCGGCGACCTCGGTCGGGGTGGTGGTCCCGCTGCCCGGCGTCTCGTCCGTGCGGCTCGGGAGCGTCACCCGCGTCGCCGTCCGTTCCTCGGAGTCCCAGGTCCACACGGTGTCCCCGTTGCGGACGAGGTCCTGCTCGGCGAGCTGCTCGGTCACCTGGATGCGCTGCTTGTCCGCACCGTCGACGTAGACCCTGGCGGTGTGCGACGCGGTCAACAGCCCGAGTGCGTCCGACGCGTCGCCCTCGAGGGACGAGCCGCCCGAGCCGCTGGGCAGCTCCGGGAGCCCGAGGTCGCTCGACTGCGAGAGCTTGCCGGAGTACTGCGCGTCCGAGGACTCCGCGATGCTGGCGATGACCGCGGCGGCGGTCGGGTCGTTCCCGGCGACCGGGGTGGTGGCGGCGCCGGCCAGCGCGGGGGCGGCGACGGCACCGGCGACGACGACGGGTGCGATGACCGCCGGCAGCCAGACGGACTTCTTCATGGGACTTCCCCTCGGTCGAGCATCGGACTCGCGGTCATGCGTCGCGGGTCGGGAGCACGGTACGTCCGAGAACCGACAGAACGCTGTGCTCCGGCCACGTCCGGTGGCCGGAGCACAGCGGGCGTCGGATCACGCCGTCGGGCGCTCGTACGACCGGATCACGTCGACCTTCTCGGCGCTCGACGACGTCGGGTCGAAGGTGTACCCGAGCCACTCGCGCACCAGACGACGAGCGAGCTCGGTGCCGATCACCCGCTGCCCGAGGCACAGCACCTGCGCGTCGTTGGACAGTACGGAGCGCTCGACGCTGAAGGGGTCGTGTGCGGTGACGGCCCGGATGCCCGGGACCTTGTTCGCGCTGATCGCCACGCCGAGCCCGGTCCCACAGACGAGCAACGCCCGGTCGGCGGACCCGGAGGCGACGAGTCGGGCCGCCTCGACGGCGACGTGCGGGTAGGGAGTGTGGCCGTCGGCGTCGACCCCGACGTCGACGAGGTCCCGGACGCGGGGGTCGACGGCGAGGTCGGCGCGGAGGACCTCCTTCAGGGTGTGGCCGGCGTCGTCGGACCCGATGACGATGCGGAAGCTCATGCGTGGACTCCTTCGGAGAGGACCGCGGGAGCGGCCTCGGTGGTGGTGGTGGTGTCGGACTCGGTCGCCCGGTCGGGGTGGACCCGGGCGGGACGGGTCAGGACCTCGCCGAGACGGGTCAGGACCATCGCCATCGAGACCGCCCCGGCGTCGGGGGTGCCGATGCTCTTCTCGGCCAGGGGGCGGGCGCGACCGACACGCGGGGTGAGTGCGGCCGTCGCCGCCGCTCCGGCCCGTGCGGCGCGGGCTGCGGTGGTCCAGGCCTCGGGGAGCGGGATGCCCTCGGCCACCGCGGCGTCGAGTGTCTCGACGAACGGCAGCAGGGCGTCGAGCAGGGTCTTGTCACCGCGCTGCGCCCGCCCGAGTCGGACGATGGCGTCCGCGAACGCCCGGGTCGCCTCGACCAGGCGCGGCGGGGTGACCTCGTCGACGTCGTCGCCGAGCGACGCGCCGAACGCCTCGAGCGCGGCGCCCCAGAGCACACCCGAGGTGCCGCCGGCCTCCGCCGCCCAGGCCTCGCCGGCACGGCCGAGCAGGAACCCGACGCCCGCTGACGCGTCCGTGCGCTCGACTGCCCGTCGGGCCGCGCCGACGCCCTTCACCATCCCTCGGCCGTGGTCGCCGTCACCGGCGACGGCGTCGATGCGGCCGAGCTCGAGTTCCTGGTCGCGGAGCAGCCGGTCCACCGCGGCCACGGACACCCGGACCGTGTCGGCGGCCAGCCGGGAGGCCGGGGTGGCGTCCGGCACGACGGTCGCGGTGTCCGCCGCCTCCGTCACGGCGGCCGCGGGGACGAGGGCCGCGACGGGCGCGGCCACCTTGCGGTAGGCCGGGGCGTACGCGTCCGCGCGCCAGAGTCGCTCGAGCTCGTCGTCGAGCCACTGCAGGGTGAGGGAGCACCCGCCCATGTCGAGGCTGGTGACGAGTTCGCCGACCTCGGGCTGGACGACGTCGAGACCGGCCCGTTCGAGGAGCGGTGCGATCCGGCCCCAGAGCAGGAAGAGCTCTTCGTACTTCGTGTCCCCGAGCCCGTTGAGGACGGGGGCGACCCGCCCGCCGACCCCGGCACCCGTCGGGCGCTCGGTGAGCAGACGGTCGACGAGCAGCTCGGCGAGCGCCCGTGCCGGCAGGAGCGGGACGTCCCGGATGCCGGGCTCGCCGTGGATGCCGAGACCGAGACCGAGGTGCCCGTCCGGCACGGTGAACAGCGGGCGCTCGGCTCCCGGCATGGTGCAGCCGGAGAAGGCGACGCCGATGGTCCGGGTGCGCTCGTTCGCGCGGTTCCCGATGCGCTCGACCTCGTCGAGGGAGGCGCCCTCGGCCGCGGCGGCGCCCATGGCCTTGCAGACGGCGAAGTCGCCCGCGATGCCCCGACGCCGCTCGACCTCGTCCGCCGAGGCGACGTCGTCGGTGACCACCACGATCCGGGTGTCGATGCCGGCCGCACGGAGCCGTTCGGCCGCGATCCCGAAGTTCATCGTGTCGCCGGCGTAGTTGCCGAAGGACAGGACGACCCCGCGGCCCTGGTCGGCAGCCTTCGCGACCGAGTACACCTGGGCGGCTGACGGTGACGTGAAGACGTTGCCGACGACGGCACCGGTGGCGAGTCCTGGTCCGACCAGGCCGCTGAACGCGGGGTAGTGGCCCGAACCTCCGCCGACGACGACGGCGACCTGCGGATCGGAGTCGGCCGTCGGCAGGGTCACGACACCGCCGGTGACACCGCGGACGCGGTCGGCGTACAGGGCGAGCCAACCGGCGAGCTGGTCCTCGGCGAACTCGTCGGCGTCGTCGCAGATGGTGGTCATGTGTGGTCCTCCTCGAGAGACGGATGGGTGGAACGGAACGGGTCAGGTGGCGTCGCGGCGCGCAGGGGCTCTCTCGATCGCAGGAGTATCTGACATCGGGTATGTTACCCACTCATGCCCACGTCTCCGAACCACCACCCATCCACCACGACGGAGGAGTTCGCCGCCGCACTCCGCCCCGGACCGGAACGCCTCGACCACGGCAACCCGTTCTCCGGTCGCGTCGCGGTGGTCACCGGCGCCGCGTCCGGCATCGGCAACGCGGTCGCGCACGCCCTCGCCGACCGCGGGGCCCGGGTCGCCGTGCTCGACGTCCGCGCCGACGCCTCGACCGCTGCCGCCGACGCACTCGCCGGCTCCGGGCACCTCGGCACCGCGTGCGACGTCACCGACCAGGACTCGGTCGAGCGGGCGGTCGCCGAGGTCGTCGACGCCACCGGCCGCATCGACGTCCTGGTCAACTGCGCGGGCATCGTCGCGCTCGCACCGGCCGAGGAACTCGGTGCCGACGCCTGGGCCCGGACGCTCGCGGTGAACCTCACCGGCACCCACCGCGTCACGCAGGCGGTCGGTCGCCACATGCTGGCCGCGGGCCACGGTCGTGTCGTGACCATCGCGTCGCAGGCCGCGCACGTCGGCATCGACGGACATGCCGCCTACTGCGCGTCGAAGGCCGGGGTCCTCGGGCTCACCCGGGTGCTCGCGCTCGAGTGGGGGCGCCGTGGCGTGACCGTCAACACCGTGTCGCCGACGGTCGTGCTCACCGCGCTCGGCCGCTCGGCGTGGGCGAACGAGGCCGGGCTCCGCCACCAGGACGAGATCCCGACCGGTCGGTTCGCGACGCCGGACGAGATCGCGGCGGCGGTGCTGTTCCTCGCCGGGGAGTCGGCCGCGATGGTGAACGGTGCGGACCTCCGGGTGGACGGGGGGTTCACGATCCGGTAGGGCGCCCGACGCTACGATCGCGGTGTCGTCCCGGCGTCCGCCCGACGACGTCACCCCGGGAGGCCCGCGCTCGATGTCCGTCCCAGCCCCGTCCGGCCCGACACCTGCCGGCGACCCCGCGTCCGACGACACGACGCCCGCCGACACCGCTCGCGGCGACGCGTCGTCCGGCACCGCACGGGCGGGCAGCGTCCCGCCCGAGCATGCCGTGGCCGCACCGGACGCCGGTCGCTCGCGCTTCCCGCTCGACACCGTGTACCAGGCGGCTCGGATGTACTACCTCGAGGACGCCACCCAGAGCGAGATCGCGTCTTGGCTCGGCGTCTCCCGCCCGACCGTGAGCCGCCTGGTGTCCGAGGCCCGACGCGCCGGTCTCGTCCGGATCGAGGTCGTCGACCCGTTCCAGGACGAGACCGTCGCCCTGGCCGAGCGGTTGCGCGTGGTGCTCGGGCTGCAGGCCGTGTACGTCACCGCAGTGACGCACGGGGCGACCCTGGGCGTCGACCTCGCCGAACCGGTGGCCGCCGCGGTCGAGGGGATGGGACTCGTGCCGGGCGACGCCGTCCTCATGTCGTCGGGCAGCACGGTGCACGCCATCGCGCACGGCGCGATGCCCCCGATGCCCGGCGTGCAGCTCGTCCCGACCGTGGGGGGCCAGGCCGACCCGAACCAGTGGTTCCAGACCAACGAGATCACCCGCGCGGCCGCGGAGCGGTCCGGGGCGATCCCGGCTTTCCTGTTCGCGCAGGCGCTCCCGTCGGAGGCGCTCCGGGCCTCCCTGGACGAGGACCCCGCGTTCCAGCACGTCGTCGGCCTCTGGGGGCGGGCGAAGGGGGCGATCCTCGGGATCGGCGCGCCGGTCGTGACCCGGGACGCGATGGCCCGCGGCCTGCCCGTCGACGACGCCGTGTTCGACCGGGCGACGGGCGACGTCTGCCTGAACTTCACCGGTCCCGACGGCGAGGCCATCGAGTTCCCCGGCAGCGAGCGGATGGTGCGGACCTCTCGTCAGGTCCTCGCCGCGGTGCCGCACGCGGTCGGCGTGGCCGTCGGCGCGGTCAAGGTCCCGAGCATCATCAGTGCGGTGCGGGGCCGCCTCGTGAACGAGCTGGTCACCGACGCGGCGACTGCCCGGGCGTTGCTCGACGCGCTGGCCTGACGGACGCCTTCGACCCGCCGACCGGCGGGGAGGCCCGGATCACTCAGCGAGCGTGCTGCACGTCCCACAGGTGGTGGACCGGATCGTGGGCGTAGTAGACCGCGAGCGTCGCGACCGTGAAGCCACTGCCGTCGGAGCGGCGTCCGGTGCGGTCGAGCTGGTCGTCGCGGACGGCGGTGAAGGCGTGCGCTGCCCGACGTGCGGCGGCCTGCAGCTCCTCGGCGACCGTCGCGGGGTCCTGCTCGCCGTACCGTTCGTCGACGGCGGTCGCGTCCTGGTCCCAGTTCGGGAAGAGCGGATCGTCCTCGGCGAGCATCAGCTCGAGGCGCTCCGTCATCTTCCGGTGGACGTCACGGACGTGCGCGCCGTACTCCAGCGGTGACCAGGTCGCGTCGTCCGGGCGCTCCCGCACGTCGGGTCGGCGGAGTTGCTCGGGCCACCCGTCCGAGTTCGCGTCGATGACCGCCGGCACGTCCCGGATCGTCACCGCGCTGCCGTCGAAGCCGCAGTCCGGGCACGCCGACTCGATGACCCAGGTCCAGTTCTTCGTGTCCGGTTCGATCGCCACGGCCAGAAGTTACCAGGCTGTGACCGAACGTCCCGATCGGCAGCGGGCTGCTGATCGACGTGGCACTCGTCCGGGGGGCAGCGTGCAACCTGGCAGTCTCCGCTGGATGACATGGCAGTCGATCGGTAACGTCGTCGGCTGTTGCTTCCAGGCCGGAACGACCGGCCTGACGACCTGAGGAGATGTGGATGGGTTCCGACCCCAGCAGTACCGAGCGCCCCGACACCCGGAACGACGGATCCTCCGCGAGGCGTGAGCGCAGACCTGCTCGTCGGCTCCGCGAGAGCGACGTCACCGTGGTCGACAAGGGCATGATGCGCCGAGCGGTCGGCGGCATGGTGGTCGGCAACACGATGGAGTGGTACGACGTCGGCGTCTACGGCTACCTCGCCGTGACGATGGGGCGGGTGTTCCTGCCCGAGGCGGAGCCCGGGGTGCAGATCCTCTTCAGTCTCGGGGTCTTCGCGGCGACCTACATCGCGCGGCCCCTCGGCGGGATCGTCTTCGGCCGGCTCGGCGACCGGATCGGACGGCAGAAGGTCCTGGCCACGACGCTCATCATGATGGCCACATCGACCGTGCTCATCGGCGTACTACCCGACTACGCGCTCGTCGGAGCGGTGGCACCGGTGCTGCTCGTCGTGCTGAAGCTGCTGCAGGGATTCTCGACCGGCGGTGAGTACGCCGGCGCCACCACGTTCATCACCGAGTACGCGCCCGACCGTCGCCGCGGGTTCTTCGCGAGTTTCCTCGACCTCGGCAGCTACATGGGCTTCGCGCTCGGCGCAGCGGTCGTCACGGGCCTCCAGGTCGGGCTCGGCGAGGAGACGATGACGGCGTGGGGCTGGCGTCTGCCGTTCCTGCTCGCCGGTGTGATCGGGGTCGTCGCGGTGTACTTCCGCCTGCGCATCGAGGAGTCCCCGGTGTTCCAGGCGACTCAGGCGGCGCAGGAGGCATCCACCGAAGCCCGTGCCGACGCCGAGGGACGCCCGGCCTCGGTGTTCGCGATGGTCCGGCAGTACTGGCGGCCGATCGTCATCGCCGTGATGCTCGTCGCGGCGTCGAACACCGTCGGGTACGCCCTGACGTCCTACATGCCGACCTACCTCACGAACTCGCTCGGCTACTCCGCCATCGACGGCACGCTGCTGACGATCCCGGTGCTCGTGCTCCTCGCGCTCATGCTCCCGTTGACCGGTCGTCTGTCCGACCGCCTCGGTCGCCGCACCGTGATGTGGATCGGCGCTGCGACGACCATCGTGCTCGTGCTGCCGGCGTTCGTGCTCATCGGTGTCGGTGAGCAGTGGTCGACGCTCCTCGGCCTCGCGCTGCTGGCGCTCATGACCGCGCTGTGGGTGTCGAACCAGGCGGCTTCGCTGCCCGCGCTCTTCCCCACTTCGACGCGCTACGGCGGGATGGGCTTCGCCTACAACATCGCGATCGCGGTGTTCGGCGGGACGACGCCCCTCATCGTGCAGGCGCTCCTCGACGCCACGGGTGACGACCTCGCGCCGGCCTACTTCCTCATGGCCACGAGCGTCCTCGGCGCGGTTGGCGTGTTGTGCATGAAGGAGTCCTCGCAGCGCCCGCTCCCGGGGTCGATGCCTGCGGTGGAGACCAGCCACGAGGCACGTGAACTCGTCCGCACGCAGGACACGAACCCGCACCTGGACCTCGGCGATCTGCCCTTCGGTGTCGTGGACGCGGCGAAGCCGGAGCCGGCGGCCGATCGAGGTCGCTGATCCGGGCCGCGCAGCCGCCGTCCTGCCGCCGCTGGGCCGTCACTCGCCGCGGTCCAGCGCCGGCCAGACCGGGAACGGGTCGGCCCAGGAGCGCCAGAGGCCCGGACCCGCCAGCAGCTCGGTCGGGGTGATGAGCGCTCCGTCGAGGGCTCGTGTGACGCGGTCGACGTCCAGGTCCTCGCCGACGAACCACAGTGCCTGCCCGATCGGGGCGTCCTCGTCCCAGGACGGGTTCGCGGTCGGGTCGAGGGCGAGCATCGCGCCGACGCTCGACCAGGAGCCGACGTGGTCGGGTCGGGAGGCGAGACGGAAGAAGCCACGGGACCGGAGCACCCGGCCGGCCGGTCCGGCGGCCAGGTCGTGTTCGACGACGTCGGCGAGCCGGGCCGGGTGGAACGGCAGCGGGTCCCGGTACCGGAAGGAGACGAGTCCGTCGAGCGTGCGTGGCCGGACCTCGTCCGCGCCGCTCGACAGGGCGCGCATCCACCCGGCTCCACCCGCCAGTACCCGTGCCGCCCCGCCGTTCGAGGCCGGCAGGTCCTCGGCGGTCCGCACCCGGGCGTCGGCGAGGACCACGGCCTGCGGTGCGCACCGGTGCACCAGGGCGACGAGGGCGCGTCGGCGCGCGGGCGGTAGCCGCTCGGTTCGGTCCAGCACGATGACGGTCGCGTACTCGACCAGCGCCGCGAGCCGCTCCCCGGCAACGAACGCGTCGTCGACGCCGGACCAGAGCAGGTGCTCGACCTCGTCGGCACGCAGGACGGACACCACGTGCCGGAGCACCCGGTCGTCGCCGGTCTCGGCCCGGGCTGCGTTCGCGAGCATCATGCCGACGGCCCGCGCATCGGTACCGACCGGCAGGGTGACGACCAGCGAGTGTCGGGCACCGGGGCCGCAGACGTCACCGAGGCGCTCCGCCCGGTCCGCGATCGTGCGGGCCGCGGCCAGCGCGCTGCCCGGGGCGTGCAACCGGTGGCCGTCGGACAGGCGCGCGGCGATGCGGGCGGCGTCGACGTCGTGGAGTGCGGAGACGAGGGTGATCGGGGCGACGGGCATGTGCAGTATGGTAGATGAAAACAGTTCTCAACAAGGAGGTCCGGATGAAGGTCCGCAACTCGCTCAAGGCGCTCAAGAAGATCCCCGGCTCGCAGGTGGTCCGGCGGCGCGGGCGCGTCTACGTCATCAACAAGAAGGACCCGCGCTGGAACACCCGGCAGGGCTGACCCCGGGGGTGGTCCGTAGGGTGAGGCCATGCGACTCCTGCTCGTCCGCCACGGACAGACCCCCGCCAACGTGACCGGCCTGCTCGACGCCGAGGTGCCCGGGCCCGGCCTGACCGACCTCGGGCAGGCGCAGGCCGACGCGCTGCCCCGCGCACTGGGGGACCGGGGCATCGAGCGGCTCTTCGCCTCCACCATGGTGCGGACGCAGATCACCGCGGCTCCGCTCGCGCGGGCGCTCGACCTCGAGCCCGTGGTGCTGCCGGGCCTGCGCGAGATCGAGGCCGGCGACCTGCAGGGCAAGCGCGACACGGTGTCGGTCCAGAGTTACCTGGCGGCGGCGTACGCGTGGGCCGCGGGCGACCGGGACGAACGGATGCCGGGCGCCGAGGACGGGCACGCCTTCTTCGGCCGCTACGACGACGCCGTGCGGCAGATCGAGGCGACCGGTGCCGAGGTGGCCGCCGCGTTCAGCCACGGGGCCGCGATCCGGATCTGGGCCGCGGTGACCGCGCAGAACGTGCCCGACGACCTCGGCCGGAACCGGCACCTCGAGAACACCGGCGTCGTCGAGCTCGAGGGTTCCACCGAGGACGGCTGGCGCTTGGTGGACTGGGCCGGCGAGCCGATCGGCGGCGACGACCTCGCCGACCTGGGCGCGCAGGACCCGACGGGCGAGCGGTTCTGACGGGACCGGGCTCCAGGGAACGCGACGAGGGCGGCCCCACGCGACGACGTGTCGTCGCGTGGGGCCGCCCTCGTCGCCTGTTGCGGAAGGGGTCAGGCGAGCTGCGACGCGGACGTCAGCGGCACGATGACGCCGTGCGACTCGCGGAGGACGTCGAGCGTGCGCTGCACCTCGTCGGCGCGCTCCTCGGTCGTCCAGTCGAGGGTCTCCGCCATGACGTCGGCGAGCTCGTCGAGCAGGTCGATCGTGACGCCACCGACGAACGCGAGGTTCGTGCGGCGGAGCACCACGTCGGCCAGGTGCACGGCGTGCTCGTGATCGGCGAAGTACCGGACCTCGGCGCGGGTGAGCGCCGCGTCGGACTCGAGCGGCTCGACCGGTCCGGTGACCAGCGCGTCGACGACCTCGGCGGCACGGGTGCCGTAGCGGTCGAGCAGGCGGTCGACCGTCTCGGACGCGAGGCCGTCACGGTGCGACTTGATCCACAGCGCACGCTGCCCGTCGGTGGTCGGGAAGTCCTTGCCACCACCGATCGGCATGCCGGTCGTGTCGACCTTGCGGGTGATGCCGAGCTTGGTCGTGATGTCGGTCGACAGGTGTGCGGCGAGGGCGCGGAACGTCGTCCACTTGCCACCGACGAGCGACAGGACCGTGGTCTCCGGCAGGCCGGCGATCGGGGTGTCGACGATGCGGTAGTCACGCGACACGAACCCGGGGGCGGTGTCCTCGTGGCGGGGGAGCGGACGGATGCCGGAGTAGCGGTAGACGATGTGGTCGCGGTTCAGCTCGATCTGCGGGAAGACGTGCTTCACGAGGCCGAAGAAGTAGTCCACCTCTTCCTCGGTGCAGACCGCCGGCTCGGACGGGTCGGCGTCGATGTCGGTCGTGCCGATCAGGACCCGGCCCTTGAGCGGGTAGATGAGCACGATGCGGCCGTCGTTGTTCTCGAAGAACAGCTCGCGGCCCTTCGTCGCCTCGAGCAGCTCGGGGTTGTCGACGACGATGTGCGAGCCCTTGGTGCCGCCCATGTACTTCGTCTCGCCGCCGAACGCCTCGTTGGTGAGGTCGGTCCAGGGGCCGGAGGCGTTCACGACGACGTCCGCGGTGAACACGAACTCCTCGCCGGTCTCGCGGTCGCGGAGCAGGACGCCTCCGTCACGGCTGCCGGCGGCCTCGACGTAGTTGGTCGCACGGGCGGTCGCGTCGGCACCGGTGCCGGTGCTGGCGGCCAGGCCGTCCTTGAGGACGTCGAGGGCCAGGCGCTCCGGCTCGTGCACCGAGGCGTCGTAGTAGGTGCCCGTGTACTTGAGGTCGCGGTTGAGGGCCGGCATGTCCTCGAGCGCGGCCTTCTTCGTGCGGAAGACGTGCTTCGGGACCGAGCCGCCGTCGCGCGAGAAGGAGTCGTAGATCGTCATGCCGATCTTGATGAGCATGGCGCCGCGCTCCTTCGTGGAGCGCTGCTTGTGCGTCAGCATGCGCAGCGGGGCGTTCATGATGCCGGAGAAGGTGGAGAAGATCGGCATCGTCGTCTGCAGCGGCTTGACGTAGTGCGGGGCGATGCGGATGAGGCCGTTGCGCTCCTGCACGCTCTCGCGCACCAGGCGGAACTCGCCGTTCTCGAGGTAGCGGATGCCGCCGTGGATCATGTGGCTCGACGCGGCCGAGGCGCCGGAGGCGTAGTCGCCGCGCTCGACGAGGGCGACGTCGACGCCCTGCAGGGCGAGGTCACGGAAGGTGGCGATGCCGTTGATCCCGCCACCGACGATGAGGACCTGTGCGTTCGGGCGTCCGGTGAGGGCGGTGACCGTGTTCCTGGGCTGCGTCTTCTTCGACATGGTCGTTCGCATCGCTTTCTGAGGTCGATTCGTTGGTACTCCACCGATCGTGCGCTCGTCGGAACGTGTGGGCAACTTCCGTGCACAGACGTGCAGAACGGTTGTCGCGCCTGCTGTCGGTGGCGCGTCAGGGCGGACAGGAGGCCCGGACGAGGTTGCAGAGGCGGTGCACGTACGTGCATGCTCGGTTCCATGAGCGACGCCGCCCAGCCCGTGCGCACCCAGCAGGCCCTGCGGGCCGCGCACCTCTACTACCTGCAGGACCTCACGATGGACGCCATCGCCGACGAGCTCGGGACCTCCCGGTCCTCGGTGTCCCGTCTGCTCAAGTACGCGCGGGACACCGGGCTCGTCGACATCCAGATCCGCTCGCCCCTCGACCAGGCCGCCGCGCTCAGCCGGAGCATCCGCGCGCGCTTCGGCGTGCACGCGCACGTCGTGCCGGTGCCCGACCACACGAGCGACGTCGACCGCCTCGAGCGGGTCGCACTGTCCGCCGCGCGGATCCTCACGCAGTACATCGAGTCGAACATGGTCATCGGCATCTCGTGGGGCTCGACCGTCAGCGCCGTCAGCCGGTACCTCGTGCCGAAGACCACGCACGGCTCCACCGTCGTCCAGGTGAACGGCGCCGCGAACACGCGGACCACGGGCATCGTCTACGCGTCGGAGATCCTCCGGCGCTTCGGTGAGGCGTACGGCGCCCTCGTGCAGCAGTTCCCGGTGCCGGCGTTCTTCGACGACCCGGCCACCAAGGCCGCGCTGTTCCGCGAGCGCTCGATCCGGCGCGTCCTCGACCTGCACGAGCGGATGGACCTCGTCGTGTTCGGCGTCGGCGCCCCGCAGGCACCGGTGCCGTCGCACGTGTACTCCGGGGGCTACCTGGACCCCGCCGACCAGGAGGAGCTGCGCGAGGCCGGCGTGGTCGGTGACGTCTCGACCGTGTTCTACCGGGCCGACGGGTCGTGGAAGGACATCGGCGTGAACGCCCGGGCCGGGGCGCCGGACCTCGACACGGTCAAGCGTGCACCGCGCCGGATCTGCGTCGTCGCCGGACGGGGGAAGGCCGCCTCGCTCCGCGGCGCGCTGGCTGCCGGGCTCGTGACGGACCTCATCCTCGACGAGAGCGTGGGGCAGGCGATCCTGCAGAACTGACCGGCGGCGGCCGGGGGCCCCCGGATCTGGGGTGGGCCTTCGGGGGTGGATGTCGGAGGCGTCGCGTACGGTCGGAGCATGGTGCTCACTCCCGATGCCGGTCCCTCCGTGTCCGCTCCGCCCGTCGGCGTCGAGCGGGCCGACACCCGGTCGTACCGGCGACTGGCGGGCACCGACATCGACCACGCCATGGCGTTCTTCACCTCGGACTACGACCTCAAGGCACCGCTCATCCGGCGCACCCACGCCGGCACCCAGTGGGACTTCGCCGGCGTCACCGACGAGCGGATGTCCCTGCGCACCTCACACTTCGGGGTGGACCTGCGCAGCCAGAGCCAGTCGGACGACTTCATCGTCGCGTGGCTCCGGAGCGGCAGCAGCACGATCACGTTCAACGGGCGCTCCGTCGACCTCGAGCGGGGCGTCCCGGTGGTCCTGCCGTCGGAGACCTACGACCTGCACCACCGGGACATCGGGCTCAACCTCGTGCACCTCGACCGCTCGTTCGTCACGAGCCTGGTCGGTGACGACACGTTCTCGTTCGAGCCCCTCGAGCGGCCGGACGCCGACGGCATGCGGCTGTGGGAGGACACCGTCCGGCGGCACTCGCCGACCTGGCTCCAGGTGGAGTCACCGTTGTCGGCCGCTGCCCGTCGGGACATCGCCGAGTCCTTCGCGAACGCGGCGCTCCGGGCGTTCCCCCGGCGCAGCACCTGGCGGGCGGCGGTCACCGGCTCCGGGCCGGAACACCAGCGGCTCCGTCGTGCGCTCGACTACGTGCACGCCCACGCCCGCGAACCGATCGGCACGCCGGAGATCGCGGCGGCCGCGGGTCTCAGCCCGCGCGGCCTGCAGCAGTCCCTCCGCCGACACCTGGACCTGACGCCGGGCGAACTGCTGCGCTCCGTCCGGCTCGACGGGGCGCTCGAGGACCTGCGACGGGCCGAGCGTGACGAGACCTCGGTGGCGGACATCGCAAGGGGATGGGGGTTCGGCCACCTCGGGCGGTTCTCCGCCGCGTACCGGTCCCGGTTCGGGGAACTGCCGAGCGACACCCTGCGGACGCGCACCCGGCGCTGAGTCGCCCTTGTTCGGTGGGAGCGCTCCTCCACCGGTGGGATCCGAACCCCGTGGCACCGAACCGGCACCAGGCGGGTGATCGTTCGGTCTGCGGGCGGCAGACGCGAACGAGCGGCTGAATGGGCGGTGACCGTGCACCTGCCCACGAAGGAGTCCGTCATGCGCATCGGCGTCCCCACCGAGACCAAGAACAACGAGTTCCGCGTCGCCGCGACCCCGGCCGGCGTCGCCGAGCTGACGATGCACGGGCACGAGGTGCTCGTGCAGTCCGGCGCCGGGACGGGCTCGGCGTTCTCCGACGACGAGTACGCCGCCGCCGGCGCGGTGATCGTCGCGGACGCCGGGTCGGCCTGGGACGCCGAGATGGTGCTCAAGGTGAAGGAGCCCGTGACCGCCGAGTACCCGCTCCTGCGTGCGGGACAGGTCCTGTTCACCTACCTGCACCTGGCGGCGGACCGCCCGCTGACCTCGGCGCTCGCCGAGTCCGGAGCGACCGCGATCGCGTACGAGACCGTGCAGCTGCCGGACCGGTCGCTGCCGTTGCTGTCCCCGATGTCCGAGATCGCCGGGCGGCTGTCCGCGCAGGTCGGTGCGCACCACCTCATGCGTGCGAACGGCGGGCGTGGGCTGCTGCTGGGCGGGGTGCCCGGCACGCCGAAGGGCCGGGTCGTGGTGATCGGAGGCGGTGTCGCCGGCGAGCACGCCGCGACCATCGCCCTCGGCATGGGCGCCGAGGTGACCGTCTTCGACATCAGCCTGCCGCGCCTCCGGGCCCTCGACGCGCGGTTCGACGGGCGCGTGACCACGCTCCGGTCGAACCCGCTCGCGATCGCCGCCGCAGTGGCCGACGCGGACCTGGTCATCGGGTCCGTGCTCATCCCGGGGGCTTCGGCGCCGAAGCTCGTGACCGACGCGATGGTCGCGGACATGCGTGCCGGATCGGTCCTCGTCGACATCGCCATCGACCAGGGCGGGTGCTTCGAGGGCTCGCGGCCGACCACCCACGACGACCCGACGTTCGCCGTGCACGACGCCGTCTACTACTGCGTCGCCAACATGCCCGGCGCGGTGCCGCGGACGAGCACGATCGCGCTGACGAACGCGACGCTGCCGTACGCCGTGGCGATCGCGGACCAGGGGTGGGAGCGCGCACTCGAGGCCGATCCGGCGCTCGCCCGCGGGCTCAACGTGCACGCCGGGAGCGTGACGAACGAGGCCGTCGCCGCAGCGCACGGGATGGTGGTCGCGCGTCGCTGAGCCCGGCCCCGATCCGACCCCGGCTGCCGACCCCGGGCCGGCGCGCGCGGCTACGCGGTGCGGAGGGCGGCGGGCTCGGCGGTCCAGCCCGCGCGGGCACGGACCACGAGCGTCACGATGGCCACCACGGCGGTGGCGACGAGTGCGGCGACCGCCGTGGGCACCGAGACGAGCGGGCCGTCCAGGCGGGCCACCGCGACCCACGCCAGACCCCAGCCGAGTGACAGTGTCGGGGTGATCCGCCCGCGCCCTGCCACGGCGACGAGGACCCCGACCGCGCCGGCGACCGTCGCGACCACCGCGCCCCAGACGTCCTGGCCGAGGTCGAAGCCGCGGAAGCCCGCTGCCGTCAGGACCGCCGCCGTGTTCGCCGCCGTCGCGACGCAGACCCAGCCCAGGTACAACCCGAAGGTGCCGTCCGTCACCACCGCCTCGATGCGACCGGACGGCGAGGTGCGGCGGAGCACCACGAAGGCCCATGCCAGGACACCGAGCAGCGCGAGGATGATCGGCTCGCTCAGCCAGAGGAGCCCGAACTGCACGGACAGGATCCACGCCGCGTTGAGCAGCAGGGACAGCGTCGCGGGCACGGCGAGGCGGTCGTGGCGCGCCTGGTCGTCCTCGCGGGGGAGGAACTGCCAGACGGCGAAGGCGATGAGCCCGAGGTAGACGACGCTCCAGATGCCGAACGCCGGACCGCCGGGCGCGATCGCCGTCGACGACGCCGAGAGCGCACCTCCCGCCGCCTCGGCGATGGGGGTACCGCCCGCCGCGCCCGAGCCGATGTACGAGCCCACCACGGCGATGACCGCGCTCACCGCGATCACGACCTTCCGCATCCACCGCATCGTCTCCGCCTTTCTTCAGCATGCTGATGAACCGGACGGTACGCCCTCCCGCTCAGCACCGCGCAGCCGTCGCTCAGGGTGCGTACGGTGGGGCCGTGACCGTCGAGCTCAACACCGTGTACGTGGACCGCATCGCCCCGACGACGAGTCCCTCGCTCGACGACAGCTTCCGGATGCTCGAGGAGCACGGCGCCTCGGCCTGCATCGTGCTCGACCGACCCGACGCCGAGGAGCTCGGCGACGTCGCGGTCGCCCTCGGCCTCCACGAGCTCGCGGTCGAGGACTCCGCCGAGGGACACCAGCGACCGAAGCTCGAACGGTATGGCTCGACGCTGTTCGCGGTGCTCAAGCCCGCCGTCTACCGGGACGCCGCCGAGGAGGTCGAGTTCGGGGAGGTGCACGCCTTCGTCGGCGACGACTTCTTCCTGGCCGTCGTGCAGGCCGACCCGCGGGGCGGCCGGTCGGTGCCGCGGGCGCTGCAGCGGATGAGCGGCAAGCCCGGCCTCGTCACGGCCGGGCCACAGGCGCAGCTCTGGGCACTCATGGACTCGATCGTCGACGACTACCGACCGGTCATCGACGGGCTCGAGGAGGACATCAACCAGATCGAGGGGCAGCTCTTCTCGGGCGAGGCCGGAGTCTCCCGCCGTGTCTACGAGCTGTTCGGCGAGGTGGTCGACTTCCAGCGTGCCGCCCGGCCGCTCATCCGGATGATCGAGGACCTGCACCGCGGGGCCGAGAAGTACCACCTGCCCGTCGAGCTCCAGCGCCGGTTCCGGGACGTGCTCGACCACGTCATCCGTGTCGTCGAACGGCTGGACACCTTCCGGCAGCTGCTGCAGAACGCGCTGACGGTCGACTCGACCCTGGCGGCGCAGAAGCAGAACGACGACACGAAGCGGATCTCCGGGTGGGCGGCGATCCTGTTCGCGCCGACGCTCATCGCCGCGATCTACGGGATGAACTTCGAGCACATGCCGGAGCTGTCCTGGACGTGGGGCTACCCGCTGTCGATCGTGCTGATGATCCTGTTCGCCGCGGTCCTCTACGCGGTCTTCAAGGTCAAGCGCTGGTTCTGAGGACGGGAGGCCCGGACCACCACCGGCGCGACCAGCGCCGACCCACCGGACGTGTGCCGGGCCTCCCGGCCCGTCCTGCGGAGCGCTCCCACTACGCTTGCCGACATGCCACACAACGGTCACGCCACCCCGGTCTGGGTGCTCAAACTCGCCGTGGTCACGGGGCTCGTCGGTGTCGCCGGCGGGGTCGCCGGGATCGCCGTGTGGCTCGCGCTCCAGCTCATCCAGCTCGTCGCCTTCGGGTACGCCTTCGGCGGGCACCGTGAGGCGGCGGACGCCCCGTCGGCGCCGAACCGGTTCCTCGCGGTCCTGGCCGCCGGCGTCCTGACCGCCCTCGCATGGTGGGCGATCCGTCGCTGGGGTCGCCCGGTCGTCGGCGTCCCGGCCGCGGTCGCGGGCAAGCGGATGCCGTCCCTGGTCACCCTCGCCAACGCCGGCGTGCAGATCCTGGCGGTCGGGCTCGGCGCCTCGATCGGGAAGGAGGTCGCGCCGCGCGAACTCGGCGCCTGGTTCGCCCAGCTGCTCACCGTGCGCGCCGGGTTGACAGCGCGCCAGACGAAGGTCCTGGTGGCCTGTGGTGCTGCCGCCGGCCTCGCGGCGGTCTACGACGTCCCGCTCGGCGGTGCGCTGTTCGCGGTCGAGGTGCTGCTCGGCGAACTCACGCTGGCGACCGCGTTGCCGGCGTTCGTCACGAGTGCCGTCGCAGCCTTCGTCGCCCGGCTCGTGATCCCGGACGAGGTGCTGTACCACGTGCCCGCGATGCACCTCTCGCCGTCGCTGCTCGTCTGGGCGGTCGTCGTCGGACCGCTGCTCGGGTTCGCCGGCGTCGGGTTCGTCAAGGCCACCAACCGGTTGCAGGCCGTCGCCCCGACCGGCTGGAAGCTGCTCGTCGTGCTGCCCGTGGTCTTCGCGCTCGTCGGCCTCGTCGCGATCCCCTTCCCGGAGGTCATGGGCAACGGTCGCGCGCTCGGCCTCGCCGCGATGAACGCCGACCTCGACGGGCCGACGCTGCTCGGGATGGCACCCCTGCTCGCACTCCTCGTCCTCGGACTGTTGAAGACCGTGACGACCGCTGCGACGATCGGCGCCGGCGCCGTCGGTGGCACGCTCACCCCCTCGATCGCGGTCGGATCGGCGCTCGGCGGCTTCCTCGGGGCGGCCTGGATGCTCCTCTGGCCGACCGACGGCGGCAGCCTGGCGGCCTTCGCGTTCGTCGGCGCGGCCGCGTTCCTGGCCACGACCATGCGTGCGCCGTTCACGGCCCTCGTGCTCGTCGTCGAGTTCACGCAGGAGGGCACGGACATCCTCATCCCTTCGCTGCTGGCGGTCAGCGGAGCCGTCGCGGTCGGGTACGTCCTGGCGCGCCGGCGGAGCGCGCAGATGGCGTGAGCCGCCCGACCGCACTGCCGTCGACCCGCCCGCTGCTGGGCATCCGGTGGACGGCCCGGACCGAGGTGTCGCGCGCTGGTTAGCATCGGCGCCAGGACGCGGGGCACGAGGTCCCGCCCGAGACACGAGGAGCCGGTCATGGCAGGGTTCGACGACATCACGAAGAAGGCCCAGGCGCTGCTGCAGAACGGCAAGGTGCAGGACGCGCTGAAGAGCGAGAAGGCCGAAGGCGTCAGCGACAAGGTGTTCGAGGGGGTCGCCGACGCCGTGAAGAAGGCGACCGGCGGCAAGTACGACGACAAGATCGACTCCGCCCGCGAGCAGGCCGACAAGCGCGTCGGGAACGAGTAGCCCCCGCGCGGTGCCGGCCCGACTGGACGACACCGGGAAGAACGACCACCATTGACGGGTTGTCTCCCGGAGACGTACAGGAGGGCCAGCACCGTGACGATCATTGCACCAGCGTCGACGGACGACTCCGTCGGACCGCTCACCGAGGACGAGGTCCTCCGCATCCGCGCGGACTTCCCGATCCTCCAGCAGGAGGTGAACGGGCAGCCGCTGGCGTACCTGGACTCCGGCGCGACGGCCGAGCGGCCCGTGCAGGTCCTCGACGCCGAACGGCGCTTCCTCGAGCAGGACAACGCGGCCGTGCACCGCGGCGCGCACACCCTGGCCGCGGTGAGCACCGACGCCTACGAGGACGCCCGCGCGACCGTCGCCCGCTTCATCGGTGCCGCGAGCCCGTCCGAGGTCGTCTGGACCGCCAACGCCACCGACGCCCTCAACCTCGTCGCCCACGGCATCCGCAACGCCAGCGCCGGGCGGGGCGGCCACGAGGCGGGTCGCTTCCGCATCGGCCCGGGGGACGAGGTCCTGGTGACCGAGGCCGAGCACCACGCGAACCTCGTGCCCTGGCAGGAGCTCGCCGCCGCCACCGGTGCGACGCTGCGCTGGGTGCCGGTCGACGACGCCGGGTGTTGGAGCGCCGAGGACGCCGTCACGCTCGTCACCGAACACACCCGCGTCGTCGCGATCGCACACGTGTCGAACGTCACGGGCATGATCGCCCCCGTCGCCGAGGTGGTCGCGGCCGCCCACGCCGTCGGCGCCCTCGTCGTGCTCGACGCCTGCCAGTCCGCACCGCACCGGCCCCTCGACGTGCGCGCGCTCGACGTCGACTTCGCCGCGTTCTCCGGGCACAAGATGCTCGGCCCGAACGGGATCGGCGTGCTCTGGGGTCGTCAGGACCTGCTCGACGCACTGCCGCCCTTCCGCACCGGCGGCTCGATGATCACCACGGTGACGATGGAGCACACCGACTTCATGCCGGCCCCCGAGCGGTTCGAGGCCGGCACGCAGCCGGTCTCCCAGGCCGTCGCGCTCGCCGAGGCCGTCCGCTACCTCGAGCGCATCGGCATGGACCGGGTGCAGGCGCACGAGGAACACCTCGCGCAGCGGATGCTCACCGGCCTCGCCACCGTCCCCGGCGTCTCCGTCGTCGGCCCCGCTGCCGGTGTCCCGCGCAGCGGACTCGCGTCCTTCGTCGTCGACGGGGTGCACGCGCACGACGTCTCGCAGTACCTCGACGCGCAGGGCATCGCGGTCCGCTCCGGCCACCACTGCGCCCAGCCGCTCCACCGCCGTCTGGGGTTCACCGCGACGAGCCGCGCGAGCACGTACGTCTACACGACGGAGGAGGACGTCGACCGCTTCGTGACCGCGGTCGGCGGGATCCGCGGGTACTTCGGGGCGGAGGAGACCGCGTGAACGGCCTGGACGGGCTCTACCAGCAGGTGATCCTCGACCACGCGAAGGCACGGCGTGGGGACGGTCCGATGCCGGATGCCGACGCCGAGCACTTCGAGCGGAACCCGACGTGCGGTGACGAGATCACGGTGCGGCTCCGACTCGAGCCCGGTACCGACCGGATCGCCGCCGTGGCCTGGCAGGGGGACGGCTGCTCGATCTCGATGGCGTCGGCCTCGGTGCTCACCGACATGGCCGTGGGCCGGACGGTCTCGGAGCTCCTGACCCTGACCGAGGCCTTCCGCACGATGATGCGCTCCCGCGGGGTCGGGGAGCCGGACGAGGACGTGCTCGAGGACCTCGTCGCCTTCCAGGGCGTCTCGAAGTTCGTCATGCGGGTCAAGTGCGGGATGCTCGCGTGGGTCGCCGCCGAGACGGCGGCGCAGCAGGCGGTCGCGGCGCGCTGACGGACGGGAGGCACGGTGCCGACGGGGGCCGGGCCTCCCGTCCGTCGGTGCGCCGCCCCGGCGCCCCCGGGTGGACCGGCGGCGACCGTCGTCGCGCTGGGGTTCGTCACGGGGCGTCATCGTCCGTGACGCACCCCCGGCACCCGACGTACGGTCGCGTCGTGACCACGAACCGCGAGCCCCGGCAGATCCGCTTCAACGCGTTCGACATGAACTGCGTCGCCCACCAGTCCTCCGGGCTGTGGCGCCACCCGCGCGACCGTTCCCGGCACTACAACGACCTGTCGTACTGGACCGACCTGGCGAAGATCCTCGAGGGCGGGGCGTTCGACGGCATCTTCATCGCCGACGTCCTCGGCACCTACGACGTCTACGGGGGCACGAACGAGGCCGCGCTCCGCACCGGATCGCAGGTGCCGGTGAACGACCCGATCCTGCTCGTGTCCGCGATGGCCGCGGTGACCGAGCACCTGGGCTTCGGCATCACCGCCGGCACCGCCTACGAGCACCCCTACCCGTTCGCCCGTCGCATGTCCACGCTCGACCACCTGACGAAGGGCCGGGTCGGCTGGAACGTCGTCACCGGGTACCTGCCGAGCGCCGCCCGCAACATGGGCCAGACGGACCAGCTGAGCCACGACGACCGCTACGACGTCGCCGACGAGTACCTCGAGGTCCTCTACAAGCTGTGGGAGGGCTCCTGGGAGGACGACGCCGTGGTCGAGGACCGCGAGACCGGGGTCTTCACGGATCCCTCGAAGGTGCACCCGATCGAGCACCACGGTGCGCACTTCGACGTCCCCGGCATCCACCTGTCCGAGCCGTCGGTGCAGCGCTCGCCCGTCATCTACCAGGCGGGTGCGTCGCCTCGTGGCATCCGCTTCGCCGCCGAGAACGCCGAGGCCGTCTTCGTCGGGGCACCGACCCTGCCGCAGCTCGCCGCGACCGTGGCGAAGATCCGCGACGCCCTGGAGGCCGCTGGTCGCGACCGGTACGCCGCCAAGGTCTACACGCTGCTCACCGTCATCACGGACGAGACCGACGAGGCCGCGCAGGCGAAGTACCGCGACTACCTGTCCTACGCGTCCGAGGCGGGCGCGCTCGTGCTCAACTCGGGGTGGATGGGCGTCGACCTGTCGCAGTACGACCTGGACGAGCCGCTCGGCAACATCGAGTCGAACGCCATCCAGTCGGCGGCCGCCAACCTGTCCGCCGCCACGGGGGAGGACGGCACGAGTTGGACGGTCCGCGACATCGCCCGGCAGACGGCGATCGGCGGACTCGGGCCGGTCGAGGTCGGCAGCGGTGCCACCATCGCGCAGCGGCTCATCGACATCCAGGAGCAGACCGACGTCGACGGCTTCAACCTGGCGTACGCCGTGACACCCGGCACGTGGGAGGACGTGATCGAGTTCGTCGTCCCCGAGCTCCGGGCGCGGAACGCCTACCCGGACGGGTACGCGGAAGGGTCCCTGCGGCACAAGCTCCTCGGCCGGGGTGACCGGCTGCCGGAGGAGCACCGCGGGGCGTCGTTCCGGGTGCGGGTGCCGGCCACCGCGTGACGGGGGGTCCTCGTGACGCCGTGCCCTGGCATCCCGCACACGCAGGAGCCCGGCCGTAGGGTGGTCCGATGATCGAGTCGACGGCAGCGGTGCGGGTCGCGGCGGCGGGCGCCGGCACGGACACCGCGTGCATCGACCTCTGGGCCGCCGCCGTCGCCGCGCGTGACGGTCGGCCCGAGGACCCGGCGGTCCGGGCGAGAGCGGCCGAGAAGTTCGCAGCCGAACGGGTCGCTCTCGTGGTCGCCCCCGGGGACGACGAGCACCGCGTCCGGGGGTTCGCGCTCGTGACCGCGCCGGGCACCGGCGGCGGATCGGGACCGGCGGACGCCGCCTACCTCAGCCTGCTGGCGGTGGACCCGTCCGCGCAGGGGAGCGGTCTCGGCCGTGCCCTCCTGGTCGCGGCGGTCGACGCTGCACGGGACGCCGGACACGACCACTGCATGCTGCACGCGCTCGAGGACAACGCGACGGCCGTGCGCCTCTACCGCAGCGCGGGGTTCCGCCCGGTCGGGGAGCCGTTCCCGCACGCCCTCAGCGGCCGACCGACCCGGACGTTCGTGGTCTGACGCAGCTGCCCTGCCGCAGTCCTGCTGGATCAGTGTCGCCGACCGGTGGGCGGCACGAGCGTCCAGTCGCCGTGGGACGCGACCCGACCGTCCCCCGAGGACCGGCCGGTCACACGCCGACGGACCCACGGGACGACGTGGTCCCGGTAGTAGCGCAACTCCTCGGTGACCGACGTGCGCGCCGCGTCCGGGACGGCCGGCACCGCCGCTGCCGGTCCACCCGCGATCTCGTGCAGGGCCAGGTCGGCGACCCGCTGGTGCCCGAGCGGGTTCATGTGCAGCCGGTCCTCGGACCAGAACTCGGCACGTCGCAGGTGCGGGTCGCGGGAGACGTCGACGAAGGGCAGGCCCCGCTCCCGCGCGAAGCCGGTCAGCGCCTCCGCCCAGGCGTCCCCGCGTGCGTTGATGAGCTTCCCGAGCGGCAGCCGGGCGCTGGGGTCAGCGGGACTGAGGAGCGCCAGTCGGACCCCGTGCGCGGCCACCCTGTCCGCAGCGGTCGCGAGTCGGCCGAGCAGCACGTCCACGTCGTAGCCCGGACGGAGCATGTCGTTCCCACCACCGCACAACGTGATGAGCGTCGGCAGCGGGTCGAGGGCGAGCGCGGCGTCGACCTGTTCGTCGAGGACCCCGGCGAGCAGGCGACCGCGGATCGCGAGGTTCGCGTACGACACCGGCCCCGACAGGTTGTCGGCGAGCCCGGAGGCCAGTCGTCCGGCCCACCCGGGGAAGGGGACGTCCCCGTCGTCGCCGACCCCCTCGGAGAAGCTGTCCCCGATGGCGACGTAGCGGACGGGGTCGGTGCGGGCGGGGACGGTGGGCATGGTCCTCCTCGTGGGATGCCGGCGGCGGTGGAGTGCGGTCGGGTCCATCGTGCTCCTGCTGCCGGCCTGCCGGTGCGACCGGGCTGTCGGGAGGCGGAAACGCCCGGTCAGGGGAGCCTTCCCTTGCTGGTGTGATCCGCGTGCAGGTGCTTGGCTCTCCCCATGTCGACCGCAGCTGACCTCGCGCTCCCCGCCACCGAGCACGACGACGCCACCAGCGCCGCCCGCCTCAACTGGCTGCGCGCCGGACTCCTCGGCGCGAACGACGGCATCGTGTCCGTCGCCGCCGTCCTGGTCGGGGTCGCCGGCGCCGGTGCCACGACCGGCCCCGTCCTCGCCGCCGGCACCGCAGCACTCGTCGGCGGCGCCGTGTCGATGGCGCTCGGCGAGTACGTGTCGGTGAGCGGAGCCCGCGACGCCCAGCGCACCGGCCAGGCCGCCCACCAGGCCCAGCTCGAGGCCGAGTCCGAGGACGCCGTCACCATCGCCGCCCACTACCGTGCGCTCGGGGTCGCCGACGACGTCGCGACCTCCGTCGCCGCCGAACTCGTCCGACCCGAGGTCCGCGACCGCCGCGCCGCCGCCGCCCTCCGTGACGCCGAGGAAGAGGTCGTCAGCCCCTGGCGCGCGGCCTGGGTCTCGGCCGCGACCTTCACCGTCGGTGCAGCGCTGCCGTTCCTCGCGGTGCTCCTCGCACCGACGTCGATCCAGATCGCGGTCACCGTCGTCGCCGTGCTGGTCGCCCTCGCCGTGACCGGGACGACCGGTGCGGCCCTCGGTGGTGCTCGCCGCGGTCGCGCCGCCCTCCGCGTGGTGTTCGGCGGGGCGCTCGCGCTCGCCGCGACCTACGCCGCAGGGGCGCTCCTCGGAGCGCACGCGTTCTGACGTGCCCGGTCCCTGTCCCCGAGGTCCGGGACGGGCGCGAACGCGCGCGAGCCCGATCCCCGAGGTTCCGGAATTCGCGCATCTCGCGCCGCGAGATGCGCGAATTCCGGAACCGGGACGGACCGCGTGCGGCGAGTCGTGGAACCACGGGGACGCAGCGGCGGCCCGACTGCGGACAGCGCGGCGCACGGACGGGAGGCCCGGACCGCGTGACCGACGTCGGTCAGGTGATCCGGGCCTCCCGTCCGGCGCACGGCGGTTACGCCGTCCCGGTCGTCTCCAGCACCGCCTTCGGCACCCGGTGCAGCGTCACCGCACCGATCGCGTCGAACGGGTGCAGCGGGTCCGGCGCACCGGACCCGGTCGGCCCGCCGAGCTTCGAGTCGCCGACGGCGCTGAGCACCGCGTAGGCGTCGTCCCCGGACCAGCCGTGCTCCTCGACCAGGAACGCGAACGCGTCCTCGTACCCGCGGCGGATGCTCTCCTGCACCGGCTCGCCGAGCCCGACGAACAGCCACTCGTCCGCCGTCTCGATCCGCGGGGCACGGAGTCCGGGGCCGCCCTTGACGAGGTCGACGGACACGACGGCGGTGCCCTGCGCCTCGATGGCGACGAAGGAGGACTCGCCCTCGGCCATGATGGCGTGGATGTCGCCGATCGACAGCAGGGCGCCGGGCACCCGGACCGGCAGGTACACCGTCGAACCGGGGCGGGCCTCGGTGACGTCCATGTTCCCGCCCTCGGCGTACGCGGGCATGATCGTGGAGTTCTCGCCGTCGGCGGGAGCGGTGCCGATGCAGCCGATCATCGGACGGACGGGGAACGCGTGCCGGTCGGTGACGTGCACGACGCCGTCCTCGATCGGGCAGCGGCGGGTGAAGACGCGGTCGCCCATGACGTGCTGCAGGGCGCCCGAGCCCGGCAGTGAGACCGACCAGCCGTGGGTGGTCAGTTCGATGTCGTGGATCGTCACGGCGAGGGTGTCGCCGGGTTCCGCGCCCTCGACGTACACCGGGCCGGTGACGGGGTTGATCGGTGCCTGCAGCTGCGCCATGTCGTGGTGGTCGTCGAGCTCGGCGTAGACGGCGTCGGTCGTCTCGAACCCGATCGTCTCGCCGGTGCCGGGCGCGATGGTGAGCACGGGCTCGCGGTCGGCGGCGTACCCGGTGCGGCCGAGTGTGTTCGGGAGGTGGTGGTCCGCGGTCATCGGTGGTCCTCGTCCTTCGTGAGCGGGCTGGCGGTCGCGCTGCCGGTCCGGGCGCCGGTGGGGTCACCCTCACCCAGCGTGCCCGGTTCCTCCGAGCCGACCTCGGTGGAACGTCCCGTGGAGCGGTAGTACAGGAACACGGCCGCGCCGACGATCAGCCAGATGATGCCGCCGACCTTCGCCTCGACCGCGGCGTTGAGCAGGACGTAGCCGATGATCAGGAACCCGATCAGCGGGACGACGAGGTGCAGCAGCCAGTTGCGGGACTTCCCCTTCACGATGTGGTGCACGAACACCGACACGTGCAGGAGCATGAAGCCGAACAGGGCACCGAAGTTCACCAGCGACGAGATCGTGTCGATCTGCCCGACGAAGAACAGCACGAGGATCGCGGAGAGCACCGACACGACCAGGATCGCGTTCTGCGGCACCTGACGCCCGTTGAGCTTGTGCAGGAACGCGGGCAGCTGCCGGTCGCGGCTCATCGAGAAGAGCAGGCGGCTGGTGGCGGCCTGCGCGGCCATCGCGTTCGCGATGCCGACGGCCAGGACGTTGACGGCGAAGAACGCCGTCGCCCAGCCGCTCGACGAGGCCTGCTCCACGATCGTGAAGAACGCGTTGCCGGCCTCACTGTCCGAGAACGAGTCCCGTCCGGCAGCGAGGGCGCTGGCGAGCCAGGTCTGCACGACGAACAGGAACGCGACGATGACGAGCGCCAGGACCATCGCCAGGCCGGCACCGCCGCGGCGCCCCGTGGACTCCTCGGAGAGCGTCGAGATGCCGTCGAAGCCGAGGAAGCTCAGCACCGCGATCGAGAGCGCCGAGGCGATGAGCGGTGCCGACACCTTCGCCGGGTCGAACACCTGGTCGGTGCTGAAGGACGCGCCCGGCACCGTGCCGCCGGTCAGGGCGACGATCGCGATGACGACGAAGATGACGACGAACACCAGCTCGATGAGGAGGAAGATGCGGTTCGCCAGCTTCAGGGACGACACCCCGGCCAGGTTGATGACCGTGTTGATCGCGACGAACACGAGCGCCCACATCCAGCGCGGGGTGCCCGGGAAGATGCCGACCATGCTCTCCGCCGCGAAGACGTAGAGCAGCGTCGGGACGAGCAGGTAGTCGAGCAGGATCGCCCAGCCGGCGAAGAACCCAGCGGTGGGGTGGATGCCACGGCCGACGTACGAGAACACGCTGCCCGCGAGCGGGATCGACTTCGCCATCTGCGCGTAGGCCAACGCGGTGAAGATCATCGCGACGAGGCCGACCAGGTAGACCAGCGGCACCATGCCGCTGGAGGCGTTGTAGACGGTGCCGAAGATCGCCCACGGGGCGATCGGCACCATGAAGACGAGCCCGTAGACGAGCAGGTCGGTGGTGGAGACGGAGCGCTTGAGCTCCTGCTTGTAGCCGTAGGCCTCGAGCTGCTGCTGCGCGGAGAGCTCGCGGTGCTGCTGCGACATGTCGATTCCGTTTCGTCGGAGGGGGACGGTGCAGGGATGGGGCGCCGGACGGGAGGCTCGTGACGGGTGGATGACGAGCCTCCCGTCCGGTGCGGGTCGGCTGGGGTGGTGCCGACGGTGCGGGGAGGGGTGCGGGGAGCGACCGGTGGGTCGCGGTGGCCGGCGGTGGGTCGCGGTGGCCGGCGGTGGGCCGCGGTGGTCAGCGGTTGCGACCGCGGTGGCCGGCGGGTGGGTCAGTCGGCGGGCTGGGCGTCGTGTTCGGCGAGGAATGCGCCGATGACGCTGCGGAACTCCTCCGGCTGCTCCAGGTGGGTGCAGTGGCTGGCGCCGGGGAAGACGTGCTGGCGGGCCCCCGGGATGTGCTCCACGAAGGGCTGCCAGGTGGCGGGCGTCGCTTCGTCGTGCTCACCGGCGACGACGAGGGTCGGGACGTCGACCTGGTCGAGGCGGTCGATGACGGACCAGTCGTGCAGCGAGCCGATGACGTGGAACTCGTTCGGCCCGTTCATCGTGTGGTAGACCGTCGGCTCGGCCTCCATCTGCTCCTCGGAGGCGACGAAGTCGGCGGGCATCGGGACGACGCGGCAGACGTGGCGCTCGTAGAACACCTGCGTCGCGGCGAGGTACTCCGGGGCGTCGGTCGTACCGGCGGCCTCGTGCCGGGTGAGCGCGTCCTGCACGTTGGCGGGCAGCTGGCTGCGGAGCTCGGCGGCGCCGTCGACCCAGAGCCGCATCGACGCGGGGGAGTTGCAGATCGACAGGCTCGCGATGCCACCCGGACGCCGGACACCGATCTCGGCGCCGAGCATGCCGCCCCACGACTGGCCGAGCACGTGGTGGTCGCCGAGGCCGAGGTGTGCGACGAGCGCCAGGTACTCGTCCACGAACAACTGCGGTTGCCAGAAGTCGGCGGGCGCGTCCGGGCGGTGGCTGCTCCGACCACAGCCGAACTGGTCGGAGTGGACGACGGTGCGGCCGGTCTCGTCCGCGAACGCCTCGAGGTTCCGCAGGTAGTCGTGGGCCATGCCGGGGCCGCCGTGCAGGACGACGAGGGGCAGCGCGCCCGCGACGGGGCGGTCGGGCTCGGTGATCCGGTACCAGGTCTCGCCGTCCTGGAACGGCATGGTGCTCTCGGTGATGCGGGACATGGGGTGAGCATGGCCCCTCGAAAGGTCCCAGGCAAGACCTTTTCTGCTCGTTTAACGTGGCTGTAACAGCGCTGGTCCACGGTGGACCGTCGAGAGGGGTGCCGTGACGGATCGCGCGACGGAGACTCGGGTGGACGAGGTCGAGGACCGTCTCGTCACCGCGCTCGCCGTGGGGGAGTACCTGCCCGCAGCCCGACTCCCTCCGGAACGTGAACTCGCGGCGCTGCTCGGCGTCGCACGCGTCACCGTCCGGAGCGCCCTCGCCCGCCTGGTCGACCGCGGGGTGCTCGAGACCCGCCGCGGCCGCGGCGGTGGCACCTTCGTCCGGACACAGTGGCCGGCGAGCTCGTCGGAGTCGGTCGGCCGGACCCTGCTCGCCCGGTGGGCCGGCATCCAGGACACCGCCGACGCGATCGCCCTGCTGCACGGGGCACTGGCCGCCGCCGCAGCCGAGCGGATCACCCCGGCGGAGGCGGCCGCGCTCCGGGACCGGCTCGACGCCTTCCGGCAGGCCTCGAGCGGCGCGGCGAAGCAGCAGGCGGACGCCGTCCTGCACCGGAGCATCATCGACGCCGCACGCAACGACGTCCTGCGCTCGACCCTGGCGACGCTCGAGGCGCAGATCTCGATCGCGGCGCCGGCACACCTGTGGGGGGCCGAGGAGGGCATGGCGGAGATGGAGGCTCGTGCCACCCGGGACCACGAGGTCCTCGTCGAGGCGGTGTGCGCGGGCCGGGCGTCGGAGGCCGGCCAGGTCGCACGTCGGCACGTCGGGATCGACGTGGAGCTGCTCGAACAGGCGATGCTGCGGGCGGGCCAGGTGCCGACGGCGGATCCCGCACATCCGTGACGGTGATCACGGCGTCCGCGGGCACGGGCACGGGCATGATGAGCACATGACCGACATGCCGCCGCCGCGCCCGCAGCGATCGCCCCGACTGCGGAGGGGCCCGGGGTCGTCGCATCGCCTGATGGTCATCGGTGCGGTGCTGACGGTCGTCGGGCTGGCCGGGCACCGGCTCGCGCTGTGGTGGAACAGCATCCCGCTGCCCGAGGGCACGGGGGCGAACATCGGCGCCGGGGTGGCGGCCCTGGTCGCCCTGCTGGTCGCCGTCGGCGGTCTCGTGACCCTCGTCGTGGGCAGGCTGCTGCGCGCCCGCGGTGGCTCGAAGCGGCGGATCGGCGGATGACCACTTCGATCGTCGGCTGACGGACGGGAGGCCCGGGGCGGACTCGCCACGGGCCTCCCGTCGGTCGGCGACCGGTCACCGGTGTCGGCACGGTGTGCCGGTGTGCCGGTGTGCCGGTGTGCCGGTGTGCCGGTGTGCTCAGACGTCGCGGCGTCGCGCGACCACCATCGCGAGGGCGACCACCACGACCACCTCGGCGAGGAGGACGCCCGCACCGCTCCACCCGTTCAGGTCGGAACTGCCCTCCACCGACGCCGTCGCCGGGGCCCCGGACGAGCCGCTCGCAGGAGCGTCGGACGCGTAGGCGTACAGCTGTCCGCCGGCCGCATCGGGCAGGTAGCCAGCGGCCGTGCCGAGCCAGTCGATGCCGGCGAGCATGGACACCAGGCTGAGCACGATCGGCAGCACGAGCAGGATGCCGAGCGTGATGGCGATGCCGCCGGCGCTCGACCGGACGAGCAGACCGATGCCGAACGCGAGCAGCGCCACGAGCGTCACGTACACGGAAGCACCCAGGAGCGGCATGACGACCGCGGGGTCGGTGAGGTCCGGATGGACCCCCTTCGCCGACTGCAGTGCGGTCGAGACGGCGACGCCGATCCAGGTGGCGACGACGCTGACGAGGAACGTCGAGACGGCGAGCACGGTGGCCTTGGCGAGCAGGGCGCCGAGGCGTCCGGGGTCCGCGGTGAACGTCGACCGGATCTGTCCGGTGGCGTACTCGCCCGAGATGATGAGGACACCGAGCACCCCGACGACGAGCGCGGACAGGTACACGCTGATCGTGTTCATCCCGACGATGGTCTGGTTCGCGGCGTCGGTGGTGGGCGCGTCGCCCTCCGCCAGGGCGCCGATGAGGGTCGCCAGGCCGATCGTCAGCACGGCGATGACGGCGAAGCACCAGAACGTCGACCGGATGCTCCAGAACTTGATCCACTCGCTACGGACGAGCCGGAGGAAGCCGAGGTGCTTGCCCTGCAGGGAGCTCTTGCCGCGGTGACGGTGCTGCTCGGCCCCACGGTGGTCGGTCTGCTGCGCCGCGCTCATCGCGTGCCCTCCGATCGGTACTCGACGTCGTCGCGGGTGAGGGCCATGTAGGCCTCTTCCAGGCTCGCTCCGGTCGGGGTGAGTTCGTGCAGGACGACACCGGCGCGGGCGGCGATGTCACCCACCGTCGGTGCGTCCGGACCGACCACGAGGAACGACCCGTCCTCGCGCTGGGTGACGGTGGCTGCCGGGCCGATCGCTGTGAACAGCTGGTCCGGCATCGGGGTCCGGACGACGACCCGGGCGAGTGCCGTGCTGCCGGCGGGACCGCCGGCGCCGGCGACGAACTCCGCGATCGGGGCGTCGGCGAGCACCTTGCCGCGACCGAGGACGACCACGCGGTCGGCGGTCTGCGCCATCTCGCTCATGAGGTGGCTGGAGAGGAAGACCGTGCGCCCCTCCGCTGCCAGACGGCGGGCGAGCTGCCGGACCCAGAGCACCCCGTCCGGGTCGAGGCCGTTCACCGGCTCGTCGAGGATCAGGGTGCGCGGGTCGCCGAGCAGCGCCGCGGCGATGCCGAGGCGCTGCCCCATGCCCAGGGAGAACCCGCCGACGCGCTTGCGGGCGACGGACTCGAGGCCGGTCATCTCGATGACCTCGTGCACCCGCTGCTTCGGGATGCCGTGGGTCGCAGCGAGGGCGAGCAGGTGGTTGTACGCGCTGCGTCCCGAGTGCACGGCCTTCGCCTCGAGCAGGGCACCGACCTGCCGGAGCGGGTCGCGGAAGCTCTGGTACGGCCGGCCGTTCACGGTTGCACTGCCGGAGGTCGGACGGTCGAGCCCCATGATCATGCGCATGGTGGTCGACTTGCCGGCGCCGTTCGGACCGAGGAAGCCGGTCACGATCCCAGGGTGCACGACGAACGAGACGTCGTCGACCGCGGTCTTCGGGCCGTAGCGCTTGGAGAGGTGCTGTACTTCGATCATCGCTGGTCACGCTAGGGCAGCGGGTCCCGTCGCTGCCTCCCCCTCGAGGGGGAGATCCCCGCCTCCCGCTGTTGGAACGATCGTTCCGGTGCAGGTGTCATGTCACACGGTCGTCACACGGGGGAAACGGGCGGTGCGACCGGGGTCCGTAGCTTCCTTCCCAGGCAGACGCCGACCTCACCCTCTCCCACTCCGGAGGACGTCATGGCAACCGAAGTCGCGGCACCCGTCGCACCGCCCCACGCCCCCGTCACGTCGACCGCCCCCGCGGGCGCCGGCCTGATCAAGCCCGGGTACGACCCGGCCCTCACCAACGAGGACCTCGCCCCGCTGCGGAAGCAGACCTGGACGAGCTACAACGTCTTCGCGTTCTGGATGTCGGACGTGCACTCGGTCGGCGGCTACGTCACGGCCGGCTCGCTCTTCGCCCTCGGCATCGCGAGCTGGCAGGTGCTCGTCGCCCTGGTCGTCGGCATCCTCATCGTGCAGGTGTTCGCGAACCTCGTCGCGAAGCCGTCGCAGCGCACCGGTGTCCCGTACCCGGTGATCAACCGCGCCGTGTTCGGCGTGCTCGGCGCGAACGTCCCGGCGATCATCCGCGGGCTGATCGCGATGGCCTGGTACGGCGTGCAGACCTTCCTCGCCGCGCAGTCGCTCAACATCGTGTTCCTCAAGTTCATCCCCGGCTCGGCAGCGCTGCTCGAGCCGTCGTTCCTCGGGTTGGACGCGCTCGGCTGGATCTCGTACGCCGTGCTCTGGGTCGCGCAGGGTGCCCTGTTCTGGATGGGCATGGACGCGATCCGGAAGTTCATCGACTGGGCCGGGCCGGCGGTCTACGTCGTCATGATCGCGCTCGCCGTGTACCTCGTCGCGCGGGCCGGCATCGGGAACATCTCGCTGACGCTGTCGGTCGGCGAGCCGATGTCCTTCGGCGCGAGCATCCCGGTGATGCTGTCCGCGATCGCACTCGTCGTCAGCTACTTCTCCGGCCCGATGCTCAACTTCGGCGACTTCTCGCGGTACGGGCGGTCCTTCGCCGCGGTCAAGCGCGGCAACCTGCTCGGGTTGCCGGTCAACTTCCTGTTCTTCTCGATCCTGACCGTGCTGTGTGCGAGCGCGACGGTGCCGGTCTTCGGGGAACTCATCACCGACCCGATCGCGACCGTGCAGGCGATCGACGCCCCCTTCGCGATCCTGCTCGGCGGCCTGACCTTCGTCACCGCCACCGTCGGGATCAACATCGTCGCGAACTTCATCAGCCCCGCGTTCGACTTCTCGAACGTCGCCCCGCGCCGGATCAGCTGGCGGGCGGGCGGCATGATCGCGGCGGTCGGCTCGGTGCTCCTCACCCCGTGGAACTGGTACGGCAACGACCAGGCGATCCTCTACACGCTCGGTGTCCTCGGAGCGCTGATCGGCCCGCTGTTCGGGATCCTCATCGCCGGCTACTACATCGTCGGGAAACAGCGCGTCGCGGTCGACGACATGTACTCGATGGACCCGGCCGCCCGGTACTGGTACCGGAAGGGCTTCAACCCCAACGCGATCTGGACCCTCGTCACGACCGGTGCGGTGTCCGTCGCCAGTGCCGTCCTGCCGCCGGCCCTCGGCGTCGCCCAGGAGCTCAGCACCTACAGCTGGTTCATCGGATGCGGGCTCGGGCTCGTCGTGTTCTGGGCGTTGGAGCGCCGGTTCCCGAGCATGCCCGTCCTCTCGGCGGACGACCCGACGGTCGACGACGGCGCCGCGACCGGTCGCGCCTGACCGGGTGACTCCTCCTCCACAGGGGCGCCCGCACCTGACCTGCGGCGGGCGCCCCTGTGGACAGCCGGGAGGCCCGCCACCCGCCCGTCGAGGATCGTCACCACCCGGCATCACACCCGGCACACCAGCTCCACCGGAAGGACCCGCGATGCGCATCCGTGTCGTCAACCCCAACACCACCGCGTCGATGACGGCGGCGATCGGCCGTGCCGCGGCTGCGGTCGTCGGGACGGGCACGGTGGTCGAAGCCGTGCAGCCCACGATGGGACCGGCCTCGATCGAGAGTCACTACGAGGAAGCACTCGCCGTGCCGGGGCTCCTCGAACAGGTCGCCGTCGGCGAGCGGGACGGGGTGGACGCCATCGTCGTGGCCTGCTTCGGGGACCCGGGCATCGACGCCGCGCGGGAGCTGGCGAGCGGTCCGGTGATCGGCATCGCGGAGGGTGCCTACCGGACGGCCGCCCTGCTCGGTCGGCGCTTCGGCGTGGTCACCACCCTGAGGCGGACGACCGGGCGAGCCCGGGAACTCGCGGAGCGCTACGGGTGCTCGTCGCTCCTCACCGAGGTCCGCGCGTGCGAGGTGCCCGTGCTGCGACTCGACGACCCGACGTCCGGCGCGCGGGACCTCGTCGTCGCCGAGTGCCGACAGGTCATCGCCAACGGAGCCGACGCCGTCGTGCTCGGGTGCGCGGGCATGGCCGACTTCTGCGCGGCCGTGTCCGACGAGATCGGGGCTCCGGTCGTGGACGGCGTCAGCGCAGCGACCCTCCTCGCCGAGTCCCTCGTCCGACTCGGCCTGACGACCGGCAAGCACGGCGAGTACGCGGCACCACCGCCGAAGCCGTTCACGGGGATGCTCGCACCCTTCGCGCTGCCCGACACCCGCGTGACGATGGGGGCGGGCGCATGACGAGCCTCCAGACCATGGCGGCGACCGACCACCGCACACCCGTCGACCTCGTGTTCCGTGCCCGGCGCACCTGGATCGACGGTGCGTTCCGCGCAGCAGCCGTCGTGGTGCGGGAGGGGCGGGTCGTGTCCGTCGAGCCCCTCGACGCCGTGCTCGCCGCCCGACAGGACGTGACGGTGCCGGACCGCCACGTGCTGCTCCCAGGACTGGTCGACACGCACGTGCACGTCAACGAACCCGGCCGCACCGAGTGGGAGGGCTTCGCCTCCGCCACCCGCGCGGCGGCACTCGGCGGTGTCACGACGATCATCGACATGCCGCTCAACTCGATCCCGGCGACCGTCGACGTGCCCGCCCTGCGCGTCAAGCGGGCGAGCGCCGCCGGACGCGTGGCCGTCGACGTCGGGTTCTGGGGTGGCGCGGTCCCCGACAACGCGGGGGGCCTCGGCGAGCTTCACGACGCCGGGGTGTTCGGCTTCAAGTGCTTCACCGCACCGTCCGGTGTGGACGAGTTCCCACATCTCGACCCCGTCGCACTGCGGCGGGCGATCGCCGAGGTCGCGGCCCTCGACGCCCTGCTCATCGTGCACGCCGAGGACCCCGACCACCTCGTCGGCCACGACGCACTGGGCACGCGCTACCGCGACTTCCTGGACACCCGACCCGCACAGGCCGAACGATCGGCGATCGCCCGGGTGATCGAGGGCGCGCGCGAGACCGGTGCCCGCGTGCACGTCCTGCACCTCTCCGACGCCGGTGCGCTGCCGATGATCCGAGCGGCGAAGGCCGACGGCGTGCACATCACGGTGGAGACCTGCCCGCACTACCTGGCGTTCGAGTCCGGGGCCATCCCCGACGGCGCGACCGCGTACAAGTGCTGCCCACCGATCCGCGACGACGCCAACCGCGACGCGCTCTGGACGGGGCTCCTCGACGGCACGATCGACATGGTGGTGTCCGACCACTCGCCCTCGACCGCCGACCTCAAGGTCCACGACTGGGGTCTGGCGTGGGGCGGCATCGCCGGACTCCAGGTCGGCTTCCGCGCGCTGTGGACCGAGGCCGACCGACGCGGCCTGCCACTCGATGCGGTGCTGCCCGCGGTGACGACCGGACCCGCGGCGCTGGCCGGGTTCACCGACCGTGGTGTCATCGCGCCGGGGGCCCTCGCGCACTTCGCGGTGTTCGACCCCGACGCCGTGTCCACCATCGAGGCGGGCGCGCTCGAGCACCGCAACCCGGTCTCCGCCTTCGACGGGCTGCGGGCGCGGGGACGGATCACCGAGACCTGGTTGCGCGGTCGGCGCATCACGTCCACCACCGACGGTGTCACGACCGTCGACGCGGTCGCCGGAGAGCTGGTGGACCGTGCCTGACGCGCTCGTCGAAGCCGCCGTGCACCTCGGCTCGACGCCCGACGACGTCCTCTGGGGACAACTGCCGAGTCGCACCGACGTCGCCGTCCGCACCGTCACCCCCGGGACGGTGGTGACGATCGACACCCTCAGCCACGAGGGTCTGCTGGCCGACCAGGGCTCGGACCCCGTCGCGTTCTTCGGGCGGCACGGTGTCGCGCCGGACGGCGTCCTGCCCGACGCGGTCGACGTCGCCCGTCAGCTGACCCGCGATGCCGCCGACGGCCCCCACCTCGTCTCGCGCCCGATCGGCGTCCAGGGCGCCGAACCCGGTGACGTCGTGTCGGTCACGGTCCTGGCGGCCGTCCCGCGGGTGCCGTACGGGGTCATCTCCAACCGGCACGGCCGCGGTGCGCTGCCCGGAGAACTCCCACGCGGTGACGACCCGGTCTCGGTGTTCGCGGACGTCGTGACCCGCGACGGCGTCGACCTCGGTCGGCTGCCGGTGGTCGAGGGCGGGCTCCGCGTCGTGACGTTCCCGCTCCGTCCGTTCCCCGGCATCGTCGGGGTGACGGTCGACAGCGACGTCCGGCCGCACTCCGTCCCGCCCGGGCCGCACGGCGGGAACGTCGACATCGCGCTGCTCACCGCGGGCTCCACGCTGCACCTGCCCGTCCAGATGCCCGGAGCCGGGGTCTACGTCGGTGATCCGCACTTCGCGCAGGGGGACGGCGAGGTCGCCCTCACCGCGATGGAGGCCTCGCTCCGCCTGACCCTGCGTCTCGACCTCGTGCCGCGGGCTCTTGCGCTCGCCCGGTTCGGCGAGCTGGTCGGACCCCTGGCGGAGACGACCGAGTTCCTCGTCCCGACCGGCATGGACGCCGACCTCGACGACGCCGTCCGCCGGTGCGTCCGGGCCGCCATCACGCTGCTCCGGGCGCGGTGGGGTGTCGAGGAGCACCTGGCGTACGCGTACCTCAGTGCCGCGACCGACTTCCGGATCTCGCAGGTCGTCGATCTCGTGTGCGGTGTGCACGCGACCGTGCGCAAGAGCGACTTCCAGGCGGTGCCGACGTGCGACTGAGGGGGACCTGGCCGGACGGTCTGGAGCTCGCGTTCCATGCCTACGAGAACGCCCTGGTGCGGGACGACACCGCGGTGCTCGACGCACTGTTCGAGTCAGGGCCGGACACCCTCAGGGCCGACGGGGCCGGGCTGCTCCGCGGGCACGACCGCATCAGCGCGTTCCGGTCGACCCGGGGTGGTGTCGCCCGCCGTGAACTCGTCGGCGTCGACGTCCAGCGACTCGCTCCGGACGTCGTCCTCGTCGTTGGGGAGTCCCGGTTCGTCGACGGGGGGAGCGGGGTGCAGACGCAGCTCTGGCGCCGGACCGACGGGACCTGGCGGATCCGAGCCGCGCACGTCACGAGCCGCGCGGTGGCCCTCGACCGGTCGGTGTGGCGCGTGGTCGGCGACCCCCTCGTCCATGGTGCCGACGTCGGCGGCTCCGATGTCAGCGCTCAGGTCGTCGGCGCTGACGTCGCCGGCTCGGGTGCCGTGCAGATCGATCGACCGCTCGCCGGGCTCCGGGTCGCCGTGAAGGACCTGTTCGCGGTCCGCGGTCAGGTGATCGGTGCCGGCAACCCCGCGTGGGAGTCCACAGCGCCCGTCCAGGCGGTGCACGCCCCGGCCGTCTCGACGCTGTTGGACGCCGGGGCCGACGTCATCGGGATCGCGCGCACGGACGAGTTCGCGTACGCGCTCGCCGGACAGAACGCCCACCACGGTGGTCCGCCGAACGGGGCCGATCCGGAGCGCATCAGCGGCGGCTCGACGTCCGGTCCGGCGAGCGCCGTGGCGCTGGGCCTGGCCGACGTCGGACTCGGCACGGACACCGCCGGCAGCATCCGTGTGCCCGCCTCCTACCAGGGGCTGTGGGGCCTGCGGACGACGCGCGGCCTCGTGTCACGCGACGGCGTGCTGCCACTCGCGCAGAGCTTCGACACGGTCGGATGGCTGACACGACGGCTCGACACCCTCCGAGCGGTCGCGACCGGGTCACTCGGTCCCGCTGTGGCAGCCCTCGAGCCGTCGTTGCTCGTCTGCGACGCCCTCCTCGCGGCCGCCGACCCCGCCACCCGGCGTGCGTTCGAGGACTGGCTGGCGCGGACGGGGCGGGACGTCGGACCGGTGGAGCTGCCGGACCTCGACGACCTCGCCGAGACGCTGCGGATCGTGCAGGGCGCCGAGGCGCACCGCAACCACGGGGCGTGGGTCGCCGCACACCCCGGCGTCCTGGGAGCCGACGTCGCCGAACGCTTCGCCGCAGCTGCCGCGATCACGGCGGAGCACGAGGCCAGGGCGCGGGACGGCCTGCACCGGTTCCGGGCCGCGGTGCGTTCGGCGGTGGGTGGTCACGCACTGGTGCTCCCGACGGTGCCGGGTCCCGCGCCGCTCCGGACGGCCGACCGTCCGGCGGTGCTCGCCACGCGACGGGCGACCCTCCGGATGACGTCGGTCGCGGGGATCGGCGGGCTCCCGGCGGTGAGTGCTCCGTTCCTGACCGTGCACAGGGCGCCCGTGGGTGTCTCCCTGGTCGGGTCCGCCGGTTCGGACGTCGCGCTCGTCGACCTCGCAGCGCACCTCGCCGCTGCAACAGCACCGTAACAAGCGTTCCAATAGGATCGTGTAAGGAACGGAAGGTACGAACATGCATCCCGTCAACCCACCCACCCGGCTGCTCATGGGGCCGGGTCCGATCACCGCCGACCCCCGCGTGCTCCGCGCCCTGTCCACGCCGCTCGTCGGCCAGTACGACCCGTGGATGACCGAGACGATGAACCAGACGCAGGAGCTGTACCGGCAGGTGCTCGGGACGCGGAACGACGCCACCGTCCTGGTCGACGGCACCTCGCGCGCCGGCATCGAGGCGGCACTCGTGTCGCTGCTGGCCCCCGGGGACTCCGTGCTCGTCCCGGTCTTCGGGCGCTTCGGGCACCTCCTGGCCGAGATCGCCGGACGGGCGGGCGCGACCGTGCACACCATCGAGACGGAGTGGGGGCAGGTCTTCCCGACCTCGGTCATCGAGGCCGCCATCGCCCGCGTCCGGCCCAAGGTCCTGGCGATCGTGCAGGGGGACACCTCGACGACGATGAACCAGCCGCTCGACGAACTCGGGGCGGTCTGCGACCGGTACGGCGTGCTCTTCTACACGGACGTCACCGCCTCGGTGGGTGGCAACCCGCTCGAGGTCGACGCGTGGGGGATCGACGCCGTCAGCGCCGGGCTGCAGAAGTGCCTCGGCGGACCCTCCGGCAGTGCGCCACTGTCCCTCTCCCCGGCGGCGGTCGCCGTGCTGGACGCGCGCCGGAGCGTCGAGGCCGGCATCCGCGAGCCCGGTGACGACGTGTCCGACGACCCGATCCGGTCGAACTACCTCGACCTCGCGATGATCATCGACTACTGGGGTCCCCGACGCCTCAACCACCACACCGAGGCGGCGTCGATGCTCTACGCGGCGAACGAGTGTGCCCGCATCCTGCTCGAGGAGGGCCGTGACGCCGTCGTCGAGCGGCACGCACTGGCCGGACGAGCGATGCTGGACGGAGTCCGCGGGCTCGGCCTGACGGTGTTCGGTGACGTCGACCACAAGATGCACAACGTCGTCGCGGTCGAGATCCCCGACGAGGTGCACGGGGACGCCGTCCGCGCTGCGATGCTCGAGGACCACGGGATCGAGATCGGGACCTCGTTCGGCCCCCTGCACGGCCGCGTGTGGCGGATCGGGACGATGGGCTACAACGCGCGGAAGGACACGGTCGTGACGACGCTCGCCGCCCTCGAACAGTGCCTGCGGCGCGGCGGGAAGACCGTGCCGCAGGGTGGCGGCGTCGACGCGGCGCTCGACGTGTACGCCGCGGCAGCCGACGGGGCCCCGACCACGGTGCCGACCGTTCCCACGGCCACGGCCACGGCCACGGCCACGGACGCGTCGGCACCCGTCGCCGCGGGAGCGCCCGCATGAGCGCCGCCGTGCGGACGTCGGTCGCGACGGAGCGGGCGCGGACGGCAGCGGACACGATCGTCGCCCGCTGCGACGAACTCGCCGCCCTCACCGAGACGCCCGGGCGCATCACCCGCGTGTACCTGTCACCCGAGCACGCCCGTGCGAACGAGACCGTCGGCGCGTGGATGCGCGACGCCGGGCTGCGCACCTGGCAGGACGCCGCCGGCAACCTGCACGGACGAGCGGCGGGATCGACGCCGGACGCCCCGGTCCTCCTGCTCGGGTCGCACCTCGACACCGTGGTGGACGCGGGGCGGTACGACGGCGTCGTCGGGGTCCTCATGGCGATCGAGGTCGTCGCCCGCCTGGTCGACGACCACGGCGCGCTGCCGTTCGCACTCGAGGTCATCGCCTTCTCGGACGAAGAGGGCACCCGGTTCGGCAAGGCGTTGCTCGGCTCCTCCGCGGTCGCCGGCGTGTGGGACGAGTCGTGGTGGGACCTCGCGGACGCGCACGGCACCACGCTCCGGTCCGCCTTCGAGTCCTTCGGTCTCGACCCGCGGCGCGTCACCGAGGCCGCCGTGGCCCCGGCATCGCTCGTCGGCTACCTCGAGGCGCACATCGAACAGGGCCCGTCCCTGGAGCAGGCCGGCCAGGCGCTCGGCGTCGTCACGAGCATCGCGAGTGCCCGTCGCTTCACGGTGCAGGCGGTCGGTGAGGCTCGGCACGCCGGCGGCACGCCCTACGAACGCCGCCACGACGCCCTGCTCGCCGCCGCCGAAGCAGCACTCGCCGTGGAGCGGATCTGCCGTGCGGAGCAGCACATCGGCACCGTCGGGACCATGGTGGTCGAGCCCGGAGCCGTCAACGTGGTCCCGGGCCTCGCGACGTTCACGGTCGACCTCCGCGGGGAGTTCGACGACGGACGCGACCGGGTGTGGGACGACATCGCCGACGCCTTCCGGCAGATCGGGGAGCGCCGCGGGGTCGTCGTCACCCCCACCGAGGTGCACCGTGCCCCCGCGGTCTTCTGCGCACCACGGCTCATGGACGCGATCCGCGCCGGCATCGTCGCCACCGGCGAACCGACACCGCTGGAACTGTTCTCACGCGCCGGCCACGACGCGATGTCCCTCGGCCTCGTCACCGACGTCGCGATGCTGTTCCTCCGCAACCCCGACGGCATCAGTCACCACCCGGATGAGTTCGTCTCGGCCGACGACGTCGCGCTCGGGGTCGACGCGCTCACCGCGGCGATCGAGCGTCTCGCACACGAGCACCGCCTCGGTGACGAGGTCGACGCGTGACCGCCCCCGACGTCCGCGGACGCATCGACCGGGTGTGGGAGCGGCTCTCGCCCGCCGAACGGCGGGTCGCCGCGATGATCCGACACGATCCTGAGCTGCTGCTCGTCGGGACCTCCGCGCAGCTCGCCGCGGAGTCCGGGACCTCCAAGGCGACCGTGTCACGGCTCGTCCGGTCCCTGGGTTTCCAGGACGCGGCCGAGGTCCGGCAGAACCTCATGTCGGCCCGCGGCACCGGCCTGCCATGGGCTGCGGAGGACGCCGCCCACGTCGACCAGCGTGCGGTGGAGGCCCGGAACCTGGACGCAGCCTTCGCCTCGCTCGCGCGGGCCGACCGACCTCGTCTCGCCCGACGGGTGATGCGTGCCCGACGAGTCCTGGTGTTCGGCGAGCGTGGTGCCTACCCGATCGCCCTGCAGCTCCGGGCGCAACTCGCGCAGGTGCGGCCGGACGTCCGCATCGGTCCCTCGCCCGGGCAGCGCCTCGGCGAAGAGGTCGCCGACCTCGACCGGCGCGACCTCGTGTTCATCGTCACGGTCCGGCGGCACGCGGCCGGCGTCGACCGCGTGGTCCGGCACTGCGTCGGGACGGGCGCGGACGTCGTCGTGCTCGGCGATCCGACGGCGGCGCTGATCGCGGCACCGGCCACGACCGCCGTGCTGTGTCCGGTCGACTCGCCCTCGGCGTTCGACTCGATGGCGGCCCTGTTCGCCGTCGTCGCCGCGATCACGAACGACGTCTACGAGGCCGCGGGCCCGGCCGGACGGACCAGGGTCGACGCCGTCGCGAACGCCTACGACACGCTCGGGGAACTCGCCGGGTCCTGACGGTCGTCGGACGCCACGCGCAGCTCGGACGCCAGCGATTGGTTCCGCTCCACGATGAGCGTCCGGAGGTAGCGGCGGAGCACGAGCCCCTCGGCGACCCGCCCGAGCACACCGAGGGGCGCGCGGAACGTGAGCTCGTCGATCATCCGTGTCCCCTCGGCCGTGGGCTCGAACCGGTGCTCGTGCCGGAACCGGGCGAACGGCCCGCGCACCTGTTCGTCGACGAACGCGCAAGGTGCCTCCAGGACGGTGATCCGGCTCGTCATCCGCCAGACGACGCCGAGGTGGCGGGCTCGCCACGTCACGGTCTCGCCCAGCCCGATCGTGCCGCTGGTACGTCCGGCGACGGCTTGCTCGCCGCTCGCTGCCATCGACCGCAGGTGCGCGCCGATGTCGAGGGACAGTGCGAAGGCACGCTCCGGTGGCACCGGCAGGTCGGTCACGATCCGGACGGCAGCGCTCATGCCACGATCCTGGCGCACCGACGGCAGGATGGTCACGTGACGAATGCGACCGTGCGCCCGCTCGACCGTGCCGCAGCGCTCGTGCCCGGTCTCGCGCTCGCGACCGGCATCGCCGTGGTCGCCACGGTCATCGGCCGTCTCCTGCCCGTCGTCGGCGCCCCGGTCAGCGGGGTCCTCATCGGCGCGGTCATCGGCACGATCCGTCGTCCGGGTGCGCTGTTCCGCCCCGGCATCTCGACGGCGAGCAGGACGGTCCTGCAGTCCGCGGTGGTGCTGCTCGGTGCCCAGCTGTCCCTGGCGCAGGTGGCGCGTGCCGGGGTGGAGTCGCTGCCGGTCATGCTCGGCACCCTCGCCGTCTGCCTGCTCGCAGCGTGGGGGATCGGTCGCGCCCTGGGCGTCGTCGGCAACCTCCGGACCCTGATCGGAGTCGGGACGGGGATCTGCGGAGCCTCCGCGATCGCCGCCGTGACCCCCGTGATCGGTGCCGTGTCGATCGAGGTGGCCTACGCGGTGTCGACGATCTTCCTGTTCAACGTGGCCGCGGTCGTCGTCTTCCCCGTGGTGGGGCACGCGCTGGGGATGAGCCAGCACGCGTTCGGTCTGTTCGCGGGCACGGCGGTGAACGACACCTCGTCGGTCGTCGCCGCGGCGAGCACCTACGGTCCCGGTGCGGCCGACTTCGCGGTCGTCGTGAAGCTCGTGCGCACCCTGATGATCATCCCGGTCGTCCTCGTCCTGGCGTGGCTCGTGGGTCGGCGGACGAGCCCCGGCACCGCTCCGGCCGACGGCGTCGCCCTCGACGGTCCAACCGTGCCGAGCCCCACACCCGCGCGCTGGTCGCCGCGCCGGGTGTTCCGCCTCGTGCCCTGGTTCCTGATCGGCTTCGTGCTGGTCGCCGCCGTGAACTCCACCGGTCTGGTCCCCGGTCCGGCGCACCCGGTCATCGCCGCGGTCGCCGCATTCCTCATCACCGTCGCGCTGAGCGCCATCGGTCTGTCCACCGACGTCGCCGGGTTCCGCCGGGCCGGGCTCCGCCCGGTGCTGCTCGGCGGGTCGCTGTGGATCGTGGTCTCGGTGTCGAGCCTCGGGCTGCAGGCCCTCACCGGCAGCATCTGACCTGCCGCTACGGTCGGGGGATGGACCTCGACGCCTCCACCTTCCCCGTCATCGACGGCCACAACGACCTGCCGTGGGAGCGTCGTGACACGCACGCGTCCGGTGTCGACGGCATCGACTCGGAGACCGACTCGCTCCACACCGACCTGCCGAAGCTCCGCGCCGGCGGCGTCGTCGGGCAGTTCTGGTCGGTCTACGTGCCCGTCGAGGAGCCCGACCCCGTCCGGACCACGCTCCAGCAGATCGACCTCGTGCACCGGATGGTCGAGCGGTACCCGGACGACCTCGCCCTCGCGCGCACGGCCGACGAGGTGCGAGCCGCGGTCGCCTCGGGGCGGATCGCCTCGCTGCTCGGTGCCGAGGGCGGGCACTCCATCGGCGACGACCTGGCCGTCCTCCGCGACTTCGCACGGCTCGGGGTCCGGTACATGACCCTGACGCACAACGACGACACCCCGTGGGCCGACTCCGCGACGGGCGAGCGGGCGCACGGCGGCCTGACCGACCGTGGACGCGAGGTCGTCGCCGAGATGGAGCGCATCGGCATGCTCGTCGACCTGTCGCACACCGCGCCGAGCACCATGCGGGACACCCTCGACGTCGCCACCCGCCCGGTCGTGTTCAGCCACTCGTCGACCGTCGCCCTCGACGACCACCCCCGGAACGTACCCGACGACGTGCTCGGACGGCTGAGCGACAACGGCGGGGTGGTCATGATCACCTTCGTGCCCGCGTTCGTGTCCCGTGCCTGGGCCGACTGGGAGCAGGCGGGATCGGTGGGTGAGCTGCCGCTCGTCACGGTGTCGGACGTCGCGGACCACGTCGACCACGCCAGGGAGGTCGCCGGTGCAGCGCACATCGGCCTCGGCGGCGACTACGACGGCACCCCGGTGCTGCCCCCGGACCTGCGGGACGTGTCGCGGTACCCGTCGCTCGCCGACGAGCTGCGCCGCCGGGGGTGGGGTGGCGCCGACCTGCGGGCGCTGGCGGGCGGCAACGTGCTGCGTGTGCTCGAGGCCACCGACGACCGTTTCGCGCGGACCGCTCTCGTCCGCTGACCGACCGGCTGGCCCCCGAAGTGGCGTCCGGCGGGCCCGTCCGGCGCCGTCACACCACGTGGGCCACCCGGGATCCGCTCGGTAGGATCGGGCCGCACACCGAGCCTCCTGGGATGGGGGCAATGGGACCGACGTGAGGACGCACCCGATGACCGGCACCATCTACGACGACATCACGCAGGCCTTCGGCAACACGCCCCTCGTGCGGCTGAACCGACTGCCGCAGGAGGGCGGGGCCGAGGTCCTCGCCAAGCTCGAGTTCTACAACCCCGGCGCGAGCGTGAAGGACCGCCTCGGCGTCGCCATCATCGACGCGGCCGAGGAGTCCGGTGACCTGAAGCCCGGCGGCACCATCGTCGAGGGTTCGTCCGGCAACACCGGCATCGCGCTGGCCCTCGTGGGCGCGGCCCGTGGGTACCGGGTCATCGTGACGATGCCCGAGACCATGAGTGTCGAGCGCCGCGCGGTGATGCGTGCCTACGGCGCCGAGATCGTGCTGACGCCGGGTTCCGAGGGCATGAAGGGCGCCGTCGCCCGGGCCGGACAGATCGTCGACGAGACTCCGGGCGCGATCCTCGCCCACCAGTTCGAGACGACGGCCAACGCCGCCATCCACCGCAGGACCACCGCGCAGGAGATCCTCCGCGACACCGAGGAGCACGTCGACGTGTTCGTCGCGGGTGTCGGCACCGGCGGGACCATCACCGGTGTCGGCCAGGTGCTCAAGGAGCGTGTGCCCGGCGTGCAGATCGTCGCCGTGGAGCCCGCGGACTCGCCCCTCCTCACGAAGGGGACCGCCGGTCCGCACAAGATCGCGGGCATCGGGGCGAACTTCGTCCCGGAGGTCCTCGACCGCTCGGTCATCGACGAGGTCATCGACGTCGAGCTCGACGACGCGCTCCGGGTCGCCCGTGCGCTCGCGACGGAAGAGGGCATCCTGTCCGGCATCTCCTCGGGCGCGATCATCCACGCGGCGCTGCAGGTCGCAGCCCGGCCCGAGAACGCGGGCAAGCGGATCGTCGCGATCGTCTGCGACACGGGGGAGCGCTACCTGTCCACGGTGCTCTTCGAGGGGCTCACTGCGTGACGACGGCTCCACGCCGCGGCGTGCTGCGGACCGTCCGGGAGGACCTGGCCGCCGCACGTCGCGGTGACCCCGCTGCGCGCGGGGACCTCGAGAACGCGATCGTCTACTCGGGCCTGCACGCGATCTGGTCGCACCGCGTCGCGCACCGCCTGTGGCACGCCCGTGCGCTGCCCGGCTCGCGGACCGCGGCCCGCATCCTGGCGCAGGCCACGCGCACGGTGACGGGGATCGAGATCCACCCCGGCGCCCGGATCGGTCGTCGGTTCTTCATCGACCACGGCATGGGTGTGGTCATCGGCGAGACCGCCGTCATCGGCGACGACGTCCTCGTCTTCCACGGTGTGACGCTCGGCGGTCGCGGCGGAGGCCCGGGGCCGGGTTCCAAGCGGCACCCGACGGTGGGCGACCGGGTCGTCCTCGGCGCCGGTTCGGCGCTCATCGGCGGGATCACCGTCGGCGACGACTCCGTCGTCGGTGCGGGCACGGTCGTGACGAAGGACGTCCCGGCGGCCTCCGTCGTGACGGGGGTCGCCGGGACGGCACGGCCGCGGTCGGGCGGCGAGGGTGTGCCGGAGCTCTGACGCTCGCGGCACCACCCGAGCCTCAGCTCTTCTCGCAGGCGATCCCGTCGGCATCGCGGTCCATCTTCTTGTTCGCGTTGTAGAGCGCGTCGTCCTTCTTCACGGTGCCCTTGAGCGCTCGGTACGACGTCTTGCCGGCGGAGGTCACCTTGTTCTTCGTGACGGACTTCTTGGCGATGCCGCCCGAGTACACCTTGTTGACGGCCGTGCAGTTGGCGTAGGTCTTCGGCGCGGCGGAGGCGCTGGTGGCGGTGCCGACGACACCGCCGAGGGTGAGCGCGAGCGCGAGGGTGGTGACGCCGAGGGTGCGGATGGTCTTCACGGGTTCCTCCAGGGACGATGGCCGACGTCGGGCACGCTCGGCATGGCGAGGGTACTGCGGTCCATGAGCTTCCTTCAGCCCCCGAACGAGGTGCATCGTCCCGGGGCCACGCCGCTGTCCCCGGTGCCGGGCATCATGGGGCGCATGGACGGCAGCACCCTGCACCGGATCGCCGCTCGGACCGCCATGGCCCTCCCGGCGGTGACCGAGACGCAGCCCTTCGGAGCGGACACCGACGTCTACAAGGTCGTCGACAGGATGTTCGCGATGACGACCGACCTCCGCGGTGTCGCCATCGTGAACCTCAAGTGCGCTCCTCCGCACGGTGCCGCGCTCGTCCGGGACTTCGCCGAGGTCTCCCCGGGCTGGCACATGGACAAACGGCACTGGATCACGCTCTCGCCGGGTCCCGGGCTCGACGAGGCGATGGTCGAGGACCTCGTCGCGAACTCCTGGGACCTCGTCGTCGCGGGCCTGCCCCGTGCCCGGCGCCCGCTCGATCCGACGCGGGGCGCGCAGCAGCCCTGAGCGGTCAGACGGCAGCGCGCCGGAGCGCGAGCTGGGCCTCCCGGACGACCTTCGGCGCGAGCCGGTCGTCAGAGGCGAGCACCGCTCTCGCCTGCTCCGCCGTGAGCCCCGCGGCCATCTGCCCGATCGTGACGCCGTGCTCAGGGCGCTCGAGGACCGTCACGGCGTCACCCGCGGCCACCGACCCGGAACGGCGGACGCGGAAGTAGGCGCCGGGACGGCCTTCCTCCGCGAAGCGCTTGACCCACCGGTCGATCCCCATGCGGCGCGCGAAGGTCCCGCAAGGCGTCCGTGGGATCGTCACCTCGAGCTCGAGGGTCGCACCGATCCGCCAGCGCTCGCCGAGCACGAGCCCGGTGACGTCGATGCCGGTGGTGCGGAGGTTCTCGCCGAAGAGCCCGGGCGGTACTGGCCGGTCGAGCTGCTCGGCGAAGTACGCGGCGTCCTCGTCGGCGTAGACGTAGACGGCCTGGTCCTCGCCGCCGTGGTGCTTCCGGTCCGCCTGCACGTCGGCGTACAGCCCGAGGGGACGGACGCGGACCGCGCCGGCGACGGGACGCTTGTCGATCGCGGTGACGCCGATCGTGCCGGAGTCCGGGCGCAGGTGGTCGACGCGGCAGACGGCGGTGACGACGGACATGGGACCAGCCTGCCGTACGTCGGGCCCGTGCCGCAGCTGGGAAGGGGCCGGACGACACGGATCGGGCGTGACGGTCGCTCCCTGCTGCCGGGAGGTCCGCCACCGGCCCGTCGCGTCCGCTCACCCCCGCGGTCCGGTACGGGTCAGTACCAGTTGACCGCCTGCGAGTGCGACCACGCACTGCACGGGGTGCCGTAGGACGCGTCGATGTACTGCAGGCCCCAGGTGATCTGTGTCGTGGCGTTCGTCTGCCAGTCGGCGGCGACCGTGGCCATCTTCGATCCGGGGAGCGCCTGCGGGATGCCGGTCGCGCCGCCGTTCGGGTTGACCGCCTGGTAGTCCCAGCCGGACTCCTTGGTCCACAGGCTGTCGAGGCACTGGAACTGGTCGGCGCCCCAGCCGAACCGGGACGCGGCCATCGACGCAGCGACCGTCTTGGCGCCGGCCGGGGTGTTGGCCCGGGCCTGGGCCTCGGCGGCGGCTCGTTCCGCGGCGGCCCGTTCGGCGGCTGCCGCGGCCGCGGCAGCCCGGTCGGACGCCCGCTCCGCTGCGGCAGCCCGCTCGACGGCGTCCCGGTGGTCTCGGTCGGCACTCGCCTGCGCGACGTCCTGGGCGGTGTCGACGGTCGCGGCGATCCGCTCGGTCAGCGCGGCACCGGACAACGAGCCGTAGTCCGCCAGCGAGGCGATGTGCTGCTCGAGCCTGGCGGTGTCGGTGCTGGCGTTGGCGTCCTGCACGACGGAGCGTGCGGTGGCGATCGTCGCGGCGGCCTGAGCCCGGTCGAGGTCGGTGCCGGACAGGCCGGGGGTCGCGGAGGCGCTGGGGACACCGAGCGCTTCGCCGAGCGCCGGCTGCGTCACGGTGAGGGCGCCGCCGGCGATCGCGACGACCGCCGCACCGCCGGCGAGGAGGACGCCGTGCTTGCGGAGGGTCCGACGCATGCGACGGGACGGGGTGTCGAGGGCTGCGCGCCGGGTGCCGGGCGCGGGGGTGCTGGTGCGGGGAGTGGGTCGGGTCATGGTTTCCGGGGGTCGGCCGGCTCGTGGTGCGGGCCCTCATCGACGACGGTGGGCGTCCGGTCGGTGGTGCGCGGGTGGAGCGCACGCCGGACACCGGTGCAGCCGAGGGTCGCAGGGACGTTCGGTGGCACCGGGAGACGGCCGGGGTGGGGACCCTGCCGTCCGCGTCGTCGCGTGGACCCGCGAGCCGGGGGAGGACCGGACGGTGGTGTGTGGGCCCGTCCGTTCCGCCTCGGCACGGTGACGCTCGGTCACTCGCGGGGCGAAGCGGCCACGATGACACGTCATCCTGGACGCACCGTCAGCAACGGTGCCCAGGGACCCGGTCGTCGGGGCGGTAACGGTTCGGTAACGACCCGGTGACGGTCAGGAGGCGGTGGTCGCGCGGGCGGTCGGGCTCTGCGCGACGCGCTCCAGGGCGTCGAGGGCCTGGGCGATCGCGGCGACGTCGTCGGGGGACAGCTCCGCGATGAGGCCGGCGACGATGCCGGTGCGTTCCGACCGGGCCGCGTCGACGGCGTCCTCCCCAGCCGGGGTCGCGCTCACCATGAAGGCCCGGCCGTCGCGGGGGTCGGCTTCGCGCTCGATGAATCCGCGCTGCTCGAGCTCCGTGAGGATGCGGGTCATGGTCGGCTTCGTGACCACCTCGATCCGCGACAGGTCGCCGGGCCGCAGGGGTCCGTGCTGCACGATCGAGGCGAGCGCGGACACGATCCCGTACCCGAGGGACGCCGAGTCGGTGCGCGCCCGCCGGTTGATCCGACCGACGGCCGCGGCGAGTCGTGCGGCGACCTCGGTGCGGTCCGGGTCGAGGTCGGTCATGGCTGCTCCGCGGGGTCGGTCGGGTGGTGTGCTCGATCGTAGCGGTCGCGGGGACCGGGTCGAACGGGGGACAGGAGGGCGGCCGGCCGCGGTGTCCGGAGTGGACCGTGGGCGGGCCCGCGCGCTTCGACGGACCGGATCGAGCACTTTCCTGTACGGACGTTCAGGCGAACGCGGCGGACCGGGTCAGCGCTTCTCGCCGGGGAGCATGTGGATGGCCTCCGTCGCGAGCTCGGCGGCGACGTTGTCGCCGTCGGCCGTGGCGGCCCGGAGGCGCCGGAAGTCCTCGGTCATCCGGTCCCAGTCGATGAGCTGGTCGAGGTCCGGCAGGCGCAGGCGGAAGGCGAGTCCGTCCATGGTGTCCTGACAGACGCGCTGCAGGTTCTCGTTGCCGCACTCGGCCACGTACAGGGCGAACACGCCGAGGGCGTCGCGGTTCACGGCCGGGACGTCGTGCGCGTCGAGTTCGGCGATGGTCTTGTCGAGCGCCGTCAGGATCCGCTTGCGCGCCGCCGCGGACAGTCGGGGGACCGCCAGCCGCACGACGCCGCCGAACAGCACGCCGAGCGTCTGCATGGCCTCGACGACCTCCGCCGGGTCCGGGGTCGTCACCCGGGTGTACCGGTTGGGTGCCATCTCGATGAGTCCGGCGCGGGCGAGCTGACTGAGGGCTTCGCGGATCGGCGTGCGCGAGACGCCGAGCCAGGCGATGAGCTCGTCGTCGTTCAGTCGTTCCCCGGGCTCGAGCGTCCCGTCCATGATCGCCTCGTGGATCTTCTGCCGGACGGTGTCGCGGAGCAGCTTGTGCTCGGTCGGGGCGGTGCTGGGGACCGGCATGCGAGGACCTTCCGGATTCGTGACGCGTTCCCGCTCACCGTACCTGATGTGGTACCGGACGGATGCCGTCAGTCGAGGCCGAGCAGGCGGAGTGTCTCCGGGTCCTCGTCGCCGGCGAACCACCGGTCGAGGACCGCCCGGAACGGTGCCGAGTCGTCCGCCGCGCGGGCGAACAGGGTCATCGAGGACCTGGCCTTCACGGCGTCGATGCCGCCGAACAGGTCCTCGGCGGAGCGCGCCGGCGCGTCGAGGACGGTGGCGGCGGCGTCGCGGAGCCGAGGTCCGAGCACCGGGTGCGCGAGGTACGCGCGGGCCTCGGGGAGCCCCGTGACCGCGTAGTGCTGCGCCGTGGCGCTCCGCCCGAGCCCGGCGACCTGGGGCAGGACGAACCACATCCAGTGCGTGCGCTTCCGCCCGGCCCGGAGCTCGGCGAGCGCGGTGTCGTGCACACCCTGTTGCGCCGACACGAACCGGCCGAGGTCGAACGGGTCGTCGCCGGTCATCTGACCACGTCCCCCCAGGCGTAGCGGACCGTGGTGCCGTCGACCACGAGCACGGAGTCCGGGGAGCGGTCGAACAGTCCCGGCAGACCGACCACCTCGGGCAGGTCGCCCGCGAGCCGTTCGAGCCGCGCGGACCGGACCGTCAGCGGCGGGTGCTGGCGCTGCCAGAACAGCGTCTGCGCCAGGAGCCTCGCGTGGATGCCCGCGCGGGTGGTGAGGTCGGCGGCCAGGGGCGAGGTGTCGACCTCCCCGGCCACGGCGCGGACCGAGGCCGCGTGCCGGGCGCCGGACGAGCCTGGCGTCCGACCAGCCCTCCGAGCCTGGCGGACCGCGCGGATCGGGTGCCGGACGCGACCGGGGCGCCGGACGGACCGGTGGCTCACGGTCTCGCCGCGTCGTCGCGACCGGGCCCACGCGAACGTGTACGGCACGCCGAGCAGGGCGTGCGCGGCGACGATCGCGGGCACGTTCGGGGTGTCCACGGTGAGGTAGGCGACGCCGCGGCGCCCGGCGTCGTCGACGGTGAGGACCTCGATCGTGACCTCGGTCATCGAGCCGAGGCGGGTCGACGGCGGGAACGGGGGGACGCGGGTCTCGCGGAAGACGTACGCGACGAGGCCGACCCAGGCGCTGCCGTCCACGATGTCCGGGCGGGTGCCGCGGGGGACCAGGCGGGCGAGCGTCTCCGGTTCGCAGCGCCAGTGCGCGAACACGATGTCGTCCCAGGCGTGCACGGTCACCGGGCGGTGACGCAGCGGCACGGCCGCCCGCGTCCGCGGCGCTCCCGGTCCGGGCGGTGGCGCCGCCTCGGCGTCGCTCATCGGCGCGGCGCGTGCCGCGCGACGCGGACGGCCCAGGCGACGAGCGGCACCTGCAGTGGCAGACGGAGGACGGCGACGACGCGACCCGCCCGGCTCGACCGGGGGCTCTCGAGCAGGTCGGCCGCCATCTTGCAGTTCGCGGGGAAGACGGCGAGGAACAGGGCGGCCGCGGCCCACCCGGCGCCGCGACGGGTCGCCGGGACGAGCAGCCCGGCGGCGATGCCGAGTTCGGCGACACCGGACGCCAAGGTCGTCGTCCGGGGCGGCAGGGCGTCCGGCACGATGCGGTCGTAGCCGCGGGGCCGGAGGAAGTGGGTCACGCCCGCGCCACCGAGGAGGAGGGCGAGGGCACCGGCGGTCCTCGTCGCTCGTCGTGCACGTCTGGTCCGCCGTCGCATCGTTCCATCGTGCCCGCCGCGCCCCCGCACGCGCACAGCTCGGTGTCAGCCGTCACACCCGGTCCACGGAGCGGGCGTCCGCGCTCAGGTCAGCGCGGTCGCGACCAGGTCGAGGACGGCCGTCGCCACGTGGGCCTTGGACCCGGAGGTCTCGCGCACGACCTCCCCGCCGGGCACCAGGACCTCGATGGCGTTCTCCTCGCGTTCGAACCCGTGGGACCACCCGACGTGGTTCACCACGAGCAGGTCGGCCGGTTTCCGGGTGATCTTGGCGCGGCCGAGCTCGATGCGCGCCGCCCGGTCCGGTTCGGTCTCGGCGGCGAAGCCCACGATGACCTGTCCGACCCGACGGGCGGCGACGAGTTCCGCGAGCACGTCCGGGTTCTTCACGAGCTCGAGCGTCATCCGGTCGCCCTGCTGCTCCTTCTTGAGCTTCGACTCGAGCACCTCGGCGGGGCGGTAGTCGGCGACGGCGGCGGTCATCACCAGGACGTCGGCCTCGCCGGCGGCGGCGTGCATCGCGGCGGCGAGTTCCTGCGCCGACCCCACGCGGACGACCTCGACCGGCAGGTCCGCGGTGAGACCCGGGTCGGTGTTCGCCGCGACGAGGGTGACCTCGGCACCCCGGCGTGCGGCTTCGGCGGCGAGCGCGACGCCCTGCCGGCCACTCGACCGGTTGCCGACGAAGCGGACCGGGTCGAGGGGTTCACGGGTCCCGCCCGCGCTGACGACGACGCGGACGCCGGCCAGGTCGCCCTGCTCGCCGCGGGCACCGGTGTGGAGGCCCGGGGCAGCACCCGCAGCGTCGGTCGTCCCCGCCGCGGAGCGGGCCGTGTCGGCACCGCCGTGCGTGCCCGTGCCGGCCGCCGTCGCCGTGCGCTCCGTCTCGTCGAGCACGGCGAGGGCGGCGCGCACGATGTCCTCGGGCTCGGACATCCGCCCGATCCCGGCGTCGTCGCCGGTGAGCGCGCCGACGACGGGACCGACGACGTGCACGCCCCTGGACCGCAGGGTCGCGAGGTTGGCCCGCGTGGCGGGGTGCTCCCACATCTGCGGGTGCATGGCCGGGGCGACGACGACCGGTGCCTCGGTGGCGAGGAGCGTCGTCCCGAGCAGGTCGCCCGCGAGTCCGGCGGCCATCTTGGCGAGGCTGTCCGCGGTGGCGGGGGCGATCACGACGAGGTCGGCGCGGCGGCCGAGGGCGACGTGCCGGACCTCGGCGACGTCGTCCCACACGCTGGTGGAGACGGGGTTGCGGCTGAGGGCCTCCAGGGTGGGGAGCCCGACGAAACGGAGGGCGCCCTCGGTCGGCACCACGTGTACGTCGTGGCCGCGCTTGACGAGGTCGCGGACGACGCCGACGGCCTTGTAGGCGGCGATGCCGCCGGTGATGCCGACGACGACGGTGCGGGGACGGACGGTCTGCGGGGCTGCGTCGTTCACGGCGCTCACGCTACCCGGGCTGGCCGGACCTGCCTCGTCCGCGCGGTGCCGGTGGCGGGTGGCAGGATCGGCTCCATGTGCACCGTCGTCGTCCGCGTCGATCCCGGCGCCGAGTGGCCCGTCACCCTGCTCGCGCTGCGGGACGAGTCGCCGGACCGCCCGTGGGACCCGCCGGCGGCGTGGTGGCCGGACCGTGATCCCGGCGTCGTCGGTGTCCGGGACCAGCAGGCGGGCGGCGCGTGGCTCGCGGCCTCGGACCGGAACGGCCTGGCGGTCGTGCTCAACCGGTGGGAGGAGACCCCCGGGCTGGACGGCTCCTGGACCACCCGCGGCACGCTGCCGCTCGACGCGGTGGTGGACGACGCGGTGCCGGGCGCGGACGGCGCGCGGCCGACGAGTCGGGCGTTCAACCTGCTCCGCGCCACCGCTGACGGGGCCGAGGTCGTCACGTGGGACGGGACCGCCGTCCGGACGACGGCGCTCGGGCCGGGTGTGCACATGGTCACGCACGGCGAACCCGACGATCCGGCCGCCCCGCGGGTCGGTCGGTGGCTCGACGTCTTCCGTGCGGTGCCGGCTCCGACCGGTCCGGCCGGCACGACACCGTCCGACGAGCTCCGTGTCGTCGCTGCCGGTGGGGACGACTCCGACGGCTGGGGACCCTGGTTCCGGGTGCTGCACGCGTCGACCGCGCTGGCCCCCGACGACCGTGACGCGATCCTGCGCGACACCGTGGAGCCGGAGGGGCACTTCGCGACGCTCTCGATCGTCGCCGCCGCGATCGGTCCGGACCGGACGGTCCTGCAGCACACCCGGCTCGCGGAGCCCGGTGTCCTGCGTGGTGCGGTGTCGCCGGTGGACGTCAGTCCGGCAGCCGGGTCCCGGTGAGGTCCTCGGCCACGGCCCACAGCGACCGGGCCAGGTCGACGCCGCGCGCCGAGCGGGGGACCGACGCGAGCGTCGTCGGGCCCGTGAGTCCGAAGGCCCCGGCCGGGCCGTAGTAGGCCCCCGAGGCGGCGTTCCGACCGACCGCCGCGTAGAGGAGCGGCTCGGTGCCCTGCTCGACGTCCTGCGTGAACGGCAGCGCGCGGTCGCTCGACTGCACGGGGCGGTCCCGGCCGAGTGACCGCCCGGCGGACTGCAGGTTCGTCCGGGTGTAGCCGGGGTGGGCGATCGTGGACGACAGGTGCCAGTCGCGGGTGACGGCGACCTGGTGCAGGTGCAGCCCGAGGAGCAGGTCGGCGAGCTTCGACTGGGCGTACGCGAGCCACGGCTGGTAGCCGGTCTGCCACTGCAGGTCGCCGAAGTGGATCTTGCCGGGCACGGCGGCGATGCTCGACATCGTCGCCACCCGGGGTGCCTCGGCACGCAGCAGGGTCGGCAGGAGCAGGTTCGTGAGTGCGAACGGACCGAGGTGGTTCGTCCCGAACTGCAGCTCGAAGCCGTCGGCGGTCTCGAAGCGCTCCCGGGGCGCCATCACGCCGGCGTTGTTGACCAGGACGTCGAGCGGCCGGTCGTCGGCGACGATGCCCTCGGCGAAGCGGTGCACGCTCGACAGGTCGGCGAGGTCGAGCTCGCGGACCTCGAGGTCGGCGTCCGGGTGCTCACGGCGGATCTCGGCGGCGGCGTCCTCGCCCTTCGACACCGTGCGGACCGCGATGACGACGCTCGCGCCGGCCCCGGCCAGTCGACGTGCGGTCTCCTTGCCGGTGCCGCTGTTGGACCCGGTGACGACGATGCGACGGCCGGTCTGGTCGGGGAGGGTCGAGGGCTGCACCATGGGGTGGACCGTACACAGCGGTGCTGGGGGTGCGGTCGCCGGCCGATCGTGCTAGTTTTCATGCGTTCGCATTGATTGACTGCGAGATCCGGGAGGGTCCCATGAGCAACGCCTTCGGTACCGGTCGACCCTCGGACGTCCCGCCCCCGGCACCGGACCGCGTCGGCCCCGTGCAGCTCGGCCTCGACACCTTCGGCGACGTCACCGAGACCACCGACGGGGGCGTGCAGTCCCACGCCGCGACCCTGCGCGACCTCCTCGACGAGGCCGTCCTCGCCGACCAGGTCGGCATCGACTTCATCGGCGTGGGTGAGCACCACCGCGCCGACTACTCCGTGAGCGCGCCCGAGGTCGTCCTCGCCGCGATCGCCGCCCGCACCGGACGCATCCGGATGGGCTCCGCGGTCACGGTGCTGTCCTCGGACGACCCGGTCCGCGTCTACGAGCGGTTCGCGACGGTCGACGCGCTGTCGAACGGCCGCGCCGAGGTCATCCTCGGTCGCGGGTCCTTCACCGAGTCCTTCCCGCTGTTCGGCTTCGACCTGCAGGACTACGAGGTGCTGTTCGAGGAGAAGCTGCAGCTCTGGAGCGCCCTCCGCGGCGGGGACACCGTCACCTGGCAGGGCACCAAGCGCGCCTCGCTCGTCGAGCAGGACGTCTTCCCGAAGCTCGAGCACGGCCCGATCCCGACCTGGATCGGCGTGGGCGGGTCACCCCAGTCCGTGATCCGCGCCGCGTCCTACGGCATGCCGCTGTTCCTCGCCATCATCGGCGGGCAGCCCGCGCAGTTCGCCCCCTACGCCCGGCTCTACCGGCAGGCCCTCGACCAGCTCGAGCTCCCGCAGCAGCCGATCGCGATGCACTCGCCCGGGTTCGTCGCCGAGACCGACGAGGAAGCAGCCGAGCGCTACTGGCCGTACCACAAGGCCGTCACTGACCAGCTCGGTCGGGAGCGCGGCTGGCCGCCCCTCGACCAGGCCGGCTACCGCGCCGGCCTCTCCGCGGGCGGCTCGCTCTACGTCGGGTCGCCGGAGACGGTCGCGCGGAAGATCGCGCGGAACATGCGGATCCTCGGGGTCACCCGCTTCGACATGCGTTACGCGACCGGACGCCTGCCGCACGCCGACATGATGCGCTCGATCGAGCTGTACGGCACCCGCGTCGCCCCCCGCGTCCGCGAACTCCTGGCGGAGCCGGTCCCCGTCCCCTGAGCGGGCCTCCGTCCCGGCCGGCCACCCCGCCTGACCCGGCGGCGGCGGCCGGGAGGCCCGGTGCGCGTCCGCCCGGCGGCTCCCGGGACGACGCGGGTACCGTCTGGCGCATGTCGTCGCGCAACGAGACCACCGAACGACGGTTCCGCGGACGGATCCTCGGCGCCGGGAGCACCTCCGGCGTCCGGTTCGTCGTCGGCATGTGGGAGTCCTCCCCGTTCGGCGCCTTCACCGACGTGTTCGTCGAGCTGCCCGACGGCTCGAGCGTGCTCCTCGCACCCGACGAGATCGTCGCTGCCTACGTCTCCGGCACGTACCGCTTCGACGCGGTGTCCGTCGTCGACATCAGCGCCCGGCGGACCGCCCGCGGCCTGGAACTCGACGCCGGCCCGCTCGTCACGTCGGTCGACGTCGGCACCATCTCCCCGCTCGGGCGCGTGCTCCGGATCGTCCCGAAGCGCATCGCCCGCGACCCCCGCTGGCTCACCGTGATCGACCCCGTGGCGAAGCTCGTCGCGCCGGGCTCGGGGACCGCCGGCACCGCGGGGGGTGGCCGCCGCGAGTACTACGGCGTCACCGGCGCGCACGACGTCGTCGGCCTCCGGGGTACCTGGGCGGGGGAGTCGCTCGGCGAACTCGCACCGCTCGACCCGCCCGTGCAGTTCGGCTTCGCCTCGTTGCCGCGGATCCCGCAGGTCGTCGACGTCGAGACCACGATCCGCGAGCGCGGCTGAGCCGGCCGCCCGTCCTGCGCCGAGACTCGTCCTGGCGGACAGGACGCGTCGTGCGGATGCCGCAGGTCGTCCGTCCAGCCGAGCCTCGGCCGGCATGTGCCCCTCGCGCGCGTCCAGTGAGCGGGGGCACACTGGTCGGAACGGTTCGCGCCCCGCCGGCCGACGCGTCGGCGGTCGGGGTGCACGACGCAAAGGAGCATCATGACCGACACCCAGACCGACCACCGTGCCGCCATCTCCGACATCGTCCACGGGGCCCGCACGGCCCTGCTCACGACGGTGAGCGAGGACGGTCAGCTGCACGCCAGGCCCCTCGCCGTGCAGGACAAGTCGTTCCACGGGACCCTGCGGTTCCTCGTGCAGGACGGGAGCGAGAAGGTCGAGGACATCGCCCGGAACCCGCACGTCAACGTCGCCATCGAATCGCAGGGCGGCTACCTGTCCATCGCCGGGACGGCCACCGTCACCGAGGACCGGGCCGTCGTCGACGAGCTCTGGTCGCCGTTCGCCGAGGCGTGGTTCCCGGACGGCCGCGACGACCCGTCGATCCGCCTGCTCACCGTGCAGGGGGTGTCGGTCGAGTACTGGACGCAGGACACCGGACCCGTGGGGAGCCTCGTGCAGACCCTCAAGGCAGCGCTGGGGCACCAGTCGCAGCCGGACGTCGGCAGTCACGGGACCGTCGAGGTCTAGCCGGACCGGGCGTCCGGGCCCCGCCGGCCCGGACGCTCCGTCGCGGGCACGCGGCACGCCCGCTCACCGGTCAGGGCGGCCCGAGCAACCAGAGGAGCGCGACGAACACCGGCTGCAGCACGAGGGCACCGGAGACGAGTGTCCACCGGAGCGCCGGCTTCGCGACCAGTTCCGGTGACCCCATCAGCGGCGCCAGGGGCATGAGCAGCCGGGGTGTGGACGCCATCGGCAGCGACACCGCGAACACGTAGAGCGCGTAGCCGGCGGCGAACACGATCGTCGTGGGTCCGAGCTGGCGGGTCGACCGGCGGGACAACCACAGTGGGTAGAGCACGAGCAGCAGCACGACGAGGAGCACCCCGCCGACGCCGAGCCACTTCGCGGTGGTGAGGAACCACGGCGACAACGGGACGAAGTGCACCCGGCCGATGAAGTTCACCCACCAGGACATCTCGGTCGCCAGGTACGCGTCCGGACGACCGGTCGCCCACGCCGCGATCACGGGCCACGCCGACCCGGCCACCGCCATCACGAGCCCGGACGCGACGACCCGCACCCGCTCCGCGACCGGGAACTCGTCGAGGGACCGCGCTCCCGACCGCCGCGCGGCGAGGTACCGGACGAGGGCGAGCACCCCGAGCGTCAGCGGGATCGCGAGCGCACCCGGGCGCGTGAACGCGGCGACGACCCCGACCACGGTGAGCAGCCCGTACCGCCGTCGTTCGATCGCGAGCAGCGCGCCGAAGGTGAGCGCGAGGAACACGGTCTCGGCGTACCCGACCTGCAGCAGGAACGACAGCGGTCCGCACGTGAAGAAGAAGACCGCCCAGAGCGCCGCGGTGGCACCGGCGTGCTCCTGCACGAGCCGGTGCAGCAGGAAGGTGGCGACGAGCCCGGCGACGACCGCCACGGCCGGGGCGCCGATCGTGAAGGGCAGGCCGGTCGAGACCGTCAGCAGTCTGATGGTGAACGGGAACGCGGGCAGGAAGGCCCAGGCGTTCTGCGCGACGTGCCCGGTGTCGTCGAGCGGCAGGACCGAGGGGTACCCGTGCAGCGAGATCGCCTCGTAGTACTGGCCGTCCCACGAGGTCAGGAACGCCGTGAACCCGTGGTCGTTGCCCCAGATGGCGTTGTCGGGCTGCACCCGCGAGACGAGCGGGTAGAGCACCATGAGCCACATCGTCGACACGAGACGCCCGACGGTCCAGAGCAGCAGGACCGCCGACCACACCGGCAGGCTGACGACGGTGTCGACCACGCGGCGACGGCCCGCGGCGACCGAGCCGGTGAGGACCCCGTCCAGGCGGCTCATGCGCGCGGTCCGCAGAGGTCGGGCACGGCAGACGACACGGCTCCACGGTAGTCGCTGCTCGCTGGGGACCCGGACGAGGCGGGACTAGCATCCGAAGCGATGACGACGACGACGACGGCACGACGGACGAGCAGCACGGCGGTCGCCGTGCTCGTGGCGGGCACCTTCTTCATGGAGCTGCTGGACGGGACCATCCTCGCCACGGCCGCCCCCGCGATGGGACGCGACCTGGGCGTCGACTCGGCGGCCGTCGGCGTCGCGATCACCGCCTACCTCGTGACGCTGGCCGTGTTCATCCCGGTCAGCGGGTGGATCACCGACCGGGTCGGCTCCCGCACCGTCTTCGTCGGCGCCATCGCGCTCTTCACGGTCGCCTCCGCGCTCTGCGCCGCCTCGACCGGACTCGTCGAACTCACGCTCTGGCGGATCCTGCAGGGACTCGGCGGCGCGCTCATGGTCCCGGTCGGGAGGCTCGTGGTGCTCCGGAGCGCGGGTCGCGACCAGCTCGTCACGGCCATCGCGATCCTCACCTGGCCCGCGCTCGCGGCGCCGATCATCGCGCCCTTCCTGGGCGGCGTGCTCGTCGACACCCTGTCGTGGCACTGGGTCTTCCTCGTCAACATCCCGCTCGGGGTGGTCGCCGTCGTCGCGGCGCTCGTGCTCGTGCCGCAGGAGCGCGCCCCCGAGCGGGTGCCGTTCGACTGGCTCGGGTCGCTGCTGGCCTGCCTCGGGCTCGGGGCGCTCGTCGTCATGGCGTCCCTGCTCGCCCTCGAGACCGTGCCCTTCGTGCCGGCCGTGCTCGCCGGGGTCGTCGGGGCGGTCTGCACCTGGCTCGCGATCCGGCACTTCCTGCGGGCACCGCACCCGATCATGGGGCTCGACGCGTTCCGGCTCGAGACCTTCCGGGTGTCCCACGCCGGTGGCAGCCTGTTCCGCCTGGCCGTCTCGGCGGTGCCGTTCGTGCTGCCGCTGCTGTTCCAGGACGCGTGGGGCTGGAGCGCCCTCGAGGCCGGGTCGGCCGTGCTCTGGGTCTTCGTCGGCAACCTCGGCATCAAGCCCGCGACGACCCCGTTCCTGCGCTGGTGGGGGTACCGGCCGGTCATCGTGGTGTCGTCGGCCGTCGCGGCGCTGACCGTCGTGGCGATGGTGTTCCTCACCCCGGACACCCCGTTCTGGCTGCTCGCGGTGCTGCTCGTCGTCAGCGGAGCTGCTCGCTCGGTCGGCTTCACTGCGTACAACACCATCGCGTTCGCCGACGTCGAGCAGCCGGACATGACGGCCGCCAACACGCTGTCCTCGACGCTGCAACAGACCGCGGCCGGGTTCGGTGTGGCGGTCGCCGCCGTCGTGCTCCGGGCAGCGTCCGGGCTCGGGGGTGACGGACTCGGCGGCACCGCCCCGTACGCCGTCGCGTTCGCGGTGATCGCGGTCCTGCTGGGGGTCGCCTGCGTCGAGGGGCTGCTCATGAGCCGGACCGCGGGGGAGACCGTGCGACCGGCGCAGCGGGTGCGGGTGACGACGCGGAACTGAGCCGTGACTCGTCACCGTTCGTCCACCGCCAGGTCACGTGTCCGCGATCCGCACCGCGCTACAGTCTCAGCAACCTGCTGCGATGCCCGAGTACCGTGACCGCCGCAGGAGAGAGGGCCGATCAGGGCCCGGGACGGAAGGCAGCATGGCCGCGCCACACGAACAGGGAACGACCGACTCCACCACCGAGGTCCGGCAGAGAGCCCTGCGCGTCGTGAGCTACAACCTCCGCGAGCACACCGCGAACGGTGAGCTCGCTGCCCTCGCCGAGTCGTCGCAGGCCGACGTGCTCTGCGTGCAGGAGTGCGACAGCACCGACCTCGCGAGCTCCGTCGGCGGGCTCACCCTCGCGGCGTCGACCCAGGGGAACCGGCTCGGCCTGGCGATCTACAAGCGGGACGACCGCTTCGAGGTCCGCGACCTCGGCATCCACTCGCTGCAGAAGTCCCTGCACGACCGGGTCCTCTCGCCCGCGCACGAGCGTCTCATCGCGATGCACCTGTACGACCGGGAGGCCGACGCCGAGGTCATCGTCGCCTCGTTCCACGCCTCGCCGCTCACCGCCACGAACTCGCTGCGCCGCAAGCAGATCGAGGCCGCGCACGACTTCGTCCGTGACCTGTCGAGCGAGGCACCGGCGATCATGGTCGGCGACTTCAACTACCCGTGGTTCCAGACGAACCTGCGCCGGAAGATCGAGGAGTCCGGCTTCGCGCTGTCGCTCTCGGACCAGCCGACCTACCTGCGCTACCGCAAGTTCACCGGGCACTTCGACTTCGCCACGAGCGTCGGGCTGCACATCGCCGGCGTCGAGACCCTGCCCGCGGGCATCTCCGACCACCGGCCGATCCTGGTCCGCGCGAACTACGAGGAGCCCGCCGCGGCGGACGCCCGAGCTGCAGCGGACACGCCCGCGGCGTAGGCGCCGCGACGTCGGCGACCGCCGGGACGGCTGCCGCCCGGCGCCCGCCCGGACGGCTGCCGTCCGGCGCCCGCCGAGGTCGCACGACCTGCCGCGCGCGTGCCGCCGCGGTTCCGGGATCCCGGCATCTCGGCGCGCGAGATGCCGGAATCCCGGCATCTCGGCGCGCGAGATGCCGCGATCCCGGAACCCGGGCGGGCCGGAACCCGGGCGGGCCGGAACCCGGGCGAGCCGGAACCCGGGCGGGCCGGCTCAGCGGCGGAGCGTCGCTCGGGCCAGGCGATTGCCGATGAACTGGCCGAGCTGCACGATGACGACGATCGCCGCGACCGACACGTAGACGACCCACCAGTCGTAGCGCTGCGAGCCGTACGTGATGGCGTACTCGCCGAGGCCGCCACCGCCGACCAGTGCGCCCTGGGCGGTCATGTCCACGATGCCGATGTAGATGAACGTGTACCCGAGGATGAGCGGACCCAGCCCTTCCGGGATGAGCACCGTCAGCAGGATCGACACCGGGTGCGCCCCGGAGGCCCTCGCCGCTTCGACGACGCCGGGGTCGACCGCCAGCAGGTTCTGCTCGACGATGCGTGACACCGCGAACGCCGCCGCCAGGGAGATCGCGAACGTCACCGCGGGCACGCCGATCGTCGTCTGCACGACCACGCGGGACAGCGGCGCGATGGCGGCCAGGAAGATCACGAACGGGATCGGCCGGACGAGGTTCACGACCAGGTTGATCACCGTGTACGCGGTCCGGTTGCCGAGCAGGTTGCCCGGCCGGGTGGCGTACAGCAGCAGGCCGAGGGCGAGCCCGATGACGCCGGCGATGACGAGCGACACGAGGGACATGACGATCGTGTCGCGGATCGCCGCGAGGAACACGTCGAAGGTGTCGATGACGCTCTGGAACGAGTTGTTCATGCGCGTGCCTCCTCGTCGACGGTGATGCCGCTCGCCCGGAGCGCGGTGACGGCCCGGTCGGCGTCGGAACCGCCGAGCTCGTAGGTGAGCGAGCCGATCCGGCGTTCCCGGATCTCGGTGACGCCGCCGAAGACGAGTTCTGCGGTGACGCCGGCGTCGCGGAACGCCTGGTCGATGCGTGCCTGCAGTCCGGTCTCGTCGGTGATCCGCACCGACACGAGGCGTCCGGGGTGCCGTTCCCGCAGTCTCGTGACGGTCTCGGCCGAGGGCCGGTCGTGCAGCGCGGTGCGCACGAAGCGCCGGGCGGCATCGGTGGTCGGTGCGGAGAACACGTCGTACACGTCCCCGACCTCCACCACGCGGCCCTGTTCCATCACGGCGACCCGATCGGCGATGCGGCGCACGGCGTCCATCTCGTGCGTGATGACGATGATCGTGACCCCGAGCTCCCGGTTCACCCGACGCAGCAGCGCGAGCACCTCGGACGTGGTCTCGGGGTCGAGGGCGCTGGTGGCCTCGTCGGCGAGCAGCAGCTCGGGGTTCGAGGCGAGCGCCCGGGCGATGCCGACGCGCTGCTTCTGCCCGCCGGACAACTGCTCCGGGTAGGCGTGTGCGCGGTCGAGCAGCCCGACGAAGTCGAGCAGTTCGGCGACCCGGCGGTCCCGTTCGGCCTTCGGCACGCCAGCGACCTTGAGCGGGTAGGCCACGTTGCCCGCGATGGTGCGGGAGCGGAACAGGTTGAACTGCTGGAAGACCATCCCGATGCGGCGACGGGCGGTGCGCCGGTCCCGTTCGGGGATCGCGGTCAGCTCCTGCCCGGCGACCGTGACGGTGCCGGAGGTGGGCAGCTCGAGCGCGTTGACGAGCCGGACGAGGGTGGACTTCCCGGCACCGGAGTACCCGATCACCCCGAGGACCTCGCCCTGGTGGACGTCGAGGTCGACACCCTCGACCGCGGTGACGGTCTCTCCGGTGTCGGCGCGGCGGTAGCTCTTGGTGACGCCGCGGAGTTCGACGAGCGCAGCCACTACTCCGCTGCCGCCTTCGCGTCCTGCTCGACGGTGGCGAGCTCGTCCTGCAGCTCCTCCGCGTCCTGGTCACGCGAGACCGCGTCCGGGTAGTCCTGCTTGAACGCCTCCTGCACGGCCTCGTCCTGGAACAGCTCGGCGAGGTCGAGGTACGTCTCGTTCGCCTTGTCCTCGTTGCGGACCGCGAAGACGTTCACGTACGGGGCGGCGGAGGAGCTGGTCGGGTCGTCGGTGAAGACCTTGTCCGAAGCGGGCAGCCCGGCAGCGGTGGCGAAGTTGTTGTTCACCACGGCGGCCTGCACGGAGCCCTGCTGCAGGGCGTTCGCGGTCTGCGAGGCGTCGAGCGGCTGCACGTCGACCTTCGCCGTCTCGATGTCGTCCGTGGTGGAGAAGGCGCTGCCGCCGTCCTCCAGCTCCAGCAGCTCCGCGGCCTGCAGGACGAGGAGCGCACGTGCCTCGTTGATGGCGTCGTTCGGGATCGCGACCTTCGCGCCCTCGGGCAGATCGGCGACGTCGTCGTACTTCGTCGCGTACAGGGGGAGCGGGTAGACGGCGGTGGAGCCGATCGGCTGCAGGTCGTCGTCCGAGGTGACGTTGTAGTTCGCCAGGTACTGGATGTGCTGGAACTGGTTGATGTCGACCTGGCCGTCCGTGAGGGCGGGGTTCGGCAGCGAGTAGTCGGCGAAGTTCGTCAGGTCGACGGTGACGTTCAACCGCTCCTTCGCGAGCTCCGTGTACGTCTTCCAGTACGGCAGGGCCTCGTCCGCGACACCGATGGTGACGGTCTGGGCCTTCCGGTCCGATCCGGCACCGGCGGCGCCGGCCTGCCCGGAACCGCCACCGCGGACGGCGACCACCACGAGGGCGACGACGATCGCGACGACGACGACGGCAGCAGCCACGATCCACCCGATGGGGCGCTTGCGCTTCGGACGGTCGGGCAGGACGGGTGCGGCGGTCATGGGTGCTCCTCGTGAAGGGGTCGCCCTGGTGGCAGGGTCGGTGCTGTGTGGTCCGTCGCCGGGGGTGAGCAGCGCGGACCCCACGAGTGTGCACGGCGACGCGGACGGGGTCGATTCGCGTTCCGCCGTGTTACGAGCGACGCCGTCACCGGGCAGGCTCGGAGCGTGCGCAGCATCGAACTCGTCCTCGACCCGGCCGCCGAACGGGCGGTCCGCGACGCCTGGGAAGCGCTGGTCACCGCCGACCTGCCGAGCATGGGCCGGCACACCTCGGACACGAACGCCCCGCACGTCACCCTGACCGCGGGCGAGGCCCTGCCCGTCCCGACCGCCTTCGACGCCCCGCTGCCGACGACCGTCCGGCCCGCCGGGCTCCTGCTGTTCCCCGCCGGTCCGGGTCGGCACGTGCTCGGGGTCGGCATCGTGGTCGACCGGACGCTCGCCGCCTTCCACGAGGCCGTGCACCGAGCGGCTCCCGGTGGTGTCGACACCGCACTGCCCGGCCGCTGGGTGCCGCACCTGACGCTCGCCCGTCGGCCGCGCGACGTCGACCTCCCGCGGATGCTCGAGGCGCTCACGGCCGTGCCGTTGCCCGAGGAGTTCGGGGTCGCCGGCGTGCGGCACTGGGACGGCGAGACGAAGACGGTCACCCCGCTCGGCTGACGCTCGGACGGCGGCGGGACGCGGGGAAACGGTCGTGACGGTCGTGCCGGGGCGCGCCCCGGGCCTCCCGGGAGGCCCGCATCAGGTCCCGAGCACCCGCTCACCGAACGCGGACGCGAACTTCCGGTCCGGGTCGCGCTCAGCGACGAGGGCGCGGAAGTCCGGCAGCCGCGGGTACAGGGCCGCGATCGCCACGCCGTCGAGGGAGCTCATCTTGCCCCAGTGCGGACGGCCGCCGAACGGGGCGAGCCGGGCCTCCAGGTCGGGGAGCAGGGCCGCGACCTCGTCCGGGTGCTTCCGCCAGGTGAGGGCGATGCAGAGCACGTCCTCGCCCTGTGTCGGGCTGAGCCAGAGGTCGTCAGCGGCCATCGTCCGCAGTTCGCACACGTGCAGGTGCGGCCGGAACCGGTCGGCGAGTCCGCGGAGCGCGTCGAGGGCGGCGGCCGCGTGCCGGAGCGGGACGAAGTGCTCGCTCTGCACCTCGGACCCGACCGAGGGGACCGCCTCGATCGGGAAGTGCGGCAGCCGGTCCCACCACGGACCCACCGAACCGTCGCGGGCGGTGTGGTGCCCGTCGCCGGGCGTGCCGGGCAGGCGGGGTGCGCTGCGGAGGTCCGTGGGCACCTCGACGTCGTCGGCGTCGTCCGGCACGCGGGACTTCACGAGCACCTCGGACACGGCGTCACCGAAGCGTGTGAACGCGCAGACGGAGTAGCCGGCCGCGAACACCTCGTCGACGCCCGCGGTGAACGTGTCCCAGCCGATCGGGCCGTACGTGTCCTGCCGCATCCGGTAGGTGGGCTGTACGTCGACCGTGACGCGCGTGACGATACCGAGCAGGCCGAGGTGGATCGCGGCCCCCGACAGCGCCGGGTCGCCGCGGCGGACGGTGCTCGTCGTGCCGTCCGGTCCGATGACCTCGAGCGCGGCCGCGGCGGTGCTGAGCGACCCGAGCGTCGTGCCCGAGCCGTGCGTGCCGGTGGCGATCGCGCCGCCGAGCGAGATGTGGGGGAGCGAGCCCTCGTTGTGGAGCGCGACCCCGGCGGCGTCGAGGTCGGGGGCGACGAGGCCGTACCGGGTGCCGGCGCCCATCGTCGCGGTGCTCCGGTCCCGGGCGACGACGAGGTCGGTCGGCACGGCGGTGAGGTCGAGCAGGACGCCGGAGGTGTCGGCGACGTCGTTGAACGAGTGGCGGGTGCCGAGCCCGTGGATGCGGGACGCCCGGGCCACGGTGTCGGCGACCTGGTCGAGCGACGCCGGGCGGAGGACCCGCTCGGCCGTGTAGGTGACCGTGCCGGACCAGTTCAGCTCGCTCGTCGTCGACCGCATGCGCCCACGATGCCACGGCCCGGGAACGACCGACGCGCCCCGTCGGGCGACGGGGCGCGTCGGTCGGACCGCGGGGCGGTGCGTCGTGCGTCGGCGCGTCAGTGCACGGCGGGCGCGGGTGCACCCTCCGGCGTGACCGGCTTCCGGACCATCGACGAGGCGAGGATGCCGAACAGCGAGATCACCGCACCGACGAGGAACGCCGAGTGCACGCCGGAGGCCGTGGCCCGCGCGGTGGCCTCAGCAACGGTCAGCCCGTCGCCGCCGGCGGCGGCGGTGGTCGCGCCGATGGTGAGCAGCGTGACGAACAAGGCCGTCCCGGCGGCACCGGCCAGCTGCTGCGCCGTGCCGAGCACGGCGCTGCCGTGCGAGTAGAGGCGCGGGGGCAGTCCGCCGAGCGCCGAGGTGAACAGCGGCGTGAAGGTCAGCGCCAGGCCGAGGCTCAGCACGACGTGGGCACCGAGCACGAACCAGACGCTCGTGTCCACCGTGACCGTCGAGAGCGCCCAGAGCACACCGCTGATGATGATCGAGCCCGGGATGAGCAGGACGCGCGGCCCGCGACGGTCGTAGATCCGACCGACGATCGGGGACAGGAGGCCCATGAGCAGGCCGCCGGGGAGGAGCAGGAGCCCGACGTCGAGGACCTCGAGCCCGAGCACGCGCTCGAGGTAGATCGGCAGCAGGATGAGCGTGCCGAACATCGCCATGAAGCTGATCGCCATCGCGACGATCGGGATCGTGAAGCCCTTCGTGCTGAAGGTGCGCAGGTCGAGCAGGGCCGCGTCACGACGCTGCAGGCGGGTCTGCCGCACGATGAAGACCGCGAGGGCGGCGAACCCGACGACGAGCGAGCCGACCGGCACGGCCAGACCCGTCGAGCCGGCCTCACCGATGCTCGAGAGGCCGTAGACGATGCCGCCGAACGCGACGGCCGACAGGACGACCGAGGCGACGTCGATCGCCGACTTCCGCGGGGTGGAGACGTTGCGGACCTTCAGCATGCCGAGCACGAGTGCGGCGAGGGCGATGGGGAGCACGAAGCCGAACAGCCAGCGCCACGAGAAGGCGTTGAGGATGAGGCCGGAGATCGTCGGGCCGATGGCCGGGGCGACGGAGATGACGATCGAGATGTTGCCCATCACGCGGCCGCGGTGCGCGGGTTCGATGAGGGTCAGCACGGTGGTCATGAGCAGCGGCATCATGATCGCGGTGCCGCTGGCCTGGACGATGCGCCCGATGAGCAGCATCGTGAAGCCCGGGGCGAGCAGCGCGACGAGCGTGCCGGCGGAGAACAGGCTCATCGCCCAGACGAACACCGGTCGGGTGTCGAAGCGCTGCAGCAGGTAGCCCGTGATCGGGATGACGACCGCCATGGTGAGCAGGAAGCCGGTGGTGAGCCACTGTCCGGTGGCGGCGCTGATGCCGAGGTCGTCCATGAGCCGCGGCAGCGCCACGCCCATGATCGTCTCGTTGAGGATGACGACGAACGCCGAGACGAGCAGCAGTCCGATCACGAGGCGGTTGCCCGCGGGGGAGGACTGCTCGATGCTCCCGGTGCGGGGCGCGGAGTCGACGGCCTGGGTCAAGGGGGCTCCTGGGGGTTCGGGGTGACACGCACCCGTGACGGACGGGTACCGATGCTGCAAGGCCCGACGACGCCAGGTCATTCCCGACGGACCGCGAACGCGGGGTGAACGGTCAGTGCAGGATGCGGAAGCCGTCCTCGTCGCCGTGTGGCACGACCTCGCGCACGGCGACGTCGGTGACGCTCGCCGACGGTGGACCGGACCGGAGCATGACGACCAGCGCGTCGACCGCGGGGGCGGGGCCCTCGGCCTCCACCTCGACGGTGCCGTCGAACAGGTTCCGGGCGTACCCGGCGAGTTCGAGGCCGTCGGCCTTGCGTGCGGTCCACCAGCGGAACCCGACGCCCTGCACCGTCCCGCTCACGACGGCGTGCTTCCTCGTGGTCGTGCTGCCCATGCCGCCGATGCTAGGCGCGGCGTGTTTCCCCGGCGTCACGGCTCGGTTCCGGTCCGGTGACCGCCGTGATACGGTCATCAGTACCCGAACACTTCGGGTCAGCATGACCCGAACAGCAGCAGGAGCAGCCGTGGACGACACCGGGATCCGGCTCGCGGTGTCCACCGTCATCGTCGCGCTCCGACCGCACCCCGACACCGGCACCCCGGCGCTGTGGATGCCGCTCGTCCGCCGCGTCACCGAGCCGTTCGAGGGGTCGTGGGCGCTCCCGGGCGGATGGGTGGGTCCGGACGAGGGGCTCGACGACTCCGCGGCGGCACGACTCCGTGAGACGACGAACGTGCAGCCGCGCTACCTCGAGCAGCTCTACGCGTTCGGGGACGTCGGCCGTTCGCCGAGCCGGGTCGTGTCGGTCGTCTACTGGGCGCTGGTCCACCCGGACGAGGCGAGCGTCGTGCCGGACGACTGGAACGTGCGGTGGTTCCTGGCCGACGAGCACCCGCCCCTCGCCTTCGACCACGACCGCATCGTCGAGTACGCCCTCTGGCGGCTGCGGAACAAGATGTCGTACTCCCGGATCGCACAGGCGTTCCTCGGTGACCGGTTCACCCTCGCCGAGCTCCGCGGGGTCTACGAGGCCGTGCTCGGTCGGACACTCGACCCGGCGAACTTCCGGCGGCAGGTCGCGCAGGGCGACGCGGTCCTGCCGACCGACGAGACCACGAGCGGCGGTCGGCACCGGCCGGCCCGGTTGTACCGCTCGAACCCCGACCTGTCGTACGCGGACAACGGCCCGCTGACGACCCCGCGGACCTCCGCGGACCCCACCCCTCCCACCACCGCGCACTGAACGGGGACGTGACCGTGTCCATCGCGACCACCATCGAACTGATCTCGAACGGCCGGGCGGCCGGCACCACCTGCACGCCCGACCTCGCCGCTCCCACCTGGGACTTCGACGCCGTCCCCGGGTACGGCCCCGGCTCGTCGATGTCCGACGTCATCCCGACCTCGGCGCCGCGGCAGGGCGTCCTGCCGGACGAGTACCGGAACGCTCCCGACGACGAGCTGCACGAGCGCATCGAGCGGGCGAAGGCCAGCCTCGGGGACCGCGTGGTCGTCCTCGGGCACTTCTACCAGCGGGACGAGGTGGTGCGGCACGCGGACTTCCTCGGCGACTCGTTCCAGCTCGCGAACGCCGCCCTGACCAGGCCGGACGCCGAGGCCATCGTGTTCTGCGGCGTGCACTTCATGGCGGAGACGGCGGACGTCCTGGCGCGGGACGACCAGCGCGTCATCCTGCCGAACCTGGCTGCCGGGTGCTCGATGGCGGACATGGCCGACATCGACAGCGTCGAGGCGGCCTGGGCCGAGCTGACGGCGCTGTACGGCTCGGAGCCGGACGCCGACGGCCGCGTCCCGGTCGTCCCGGTCACGTACATGAACTCCGCTGCCGACCTCAAGGCGTTCTGCGGTCGGAACGGCGGCATCGTCTGCACGTCCTCGAACGCGGCGACGGTGCTCGAGTGGGCGTTCGAGCGGGGGCAGCGCGTGCTGTTCTTCCCGGACCAGCACCTCGGTCGGAACACCGCGAAGGCGATGGGGATCAGCACCGACCGGATGCCGATGTGGAACCCGCGGCTCGCCGGTGGCGGCAACACCGCCGCCGAGTTGCTCGACGCCCAGGTCGTCCTGTGGCACGGTTTCTGCTCGGTGCACCGCCGGTTCACGGTCGAGCAGATCGAGCAGGCCCGGCGCGACGACCCGGACGTCCGGGTGATCGTGCACCCGGAGTGCCCGATGGCCGTGGTGGACGCCGCCGACGTCGCCGGCAGCACCGACCTCATCCGGAAGACGGTCGCCGCGGCCACCGAGCCGACGTCGTTCGCCATCGGCACCGAGATCAACATGGTCAACCGGCTCGCGGCCGAGTACCCGCAGCACACCATCACGTGCCTCGACCCCGTCGTGTGCCCGTGCTCGACCATGTACCGCATCCACCCCGGCTACCTGGCGTGGGTGCTCGAGGCGCTCGTCGATGGTGTCGTGCTCAACGAGATCGTGGTCCCCGCCGACGTCCAGGTCGACGCGAAGGTCGCGCTCGAACGCATGCTCGCCGCGAAGCCCCGTCCGCTGGGGACCCGGGCCTGATGCACGTCGTCGTCGTCGGGTCGGGCATCGCCGGCCTGACCGCCGCGATCCGCGCGAGCACCGTGCACGACGTCACCCTCGTCACGAAGGGCGCCCTGACCGACGGCGCCACCGCGTGTGCCCAGGGCGGCATCGCGGTGGCGCTCGGCGCGGACGACACCGCAGCCCTCCACCAGCATGACACGCACGTCGCGGCCGCGGGCACCGCGGACGCCCGGGCCGTCGACGTCCTCTGCACCGACGGCCCGGCGCGGGTGCGCGACCTCCTCGCCCTCGGGGTGCCGTTCGACCGCACCGGGGACGCTGCCGCACTCGACCGGTACGGCGACGACCTCGCCCGGGGGCGGGAGGCCGCGCACGGCCGCTGGCGGGTCCTGCACGCGGACGGGGACGCGACCGGGGCCGCGGTGGAGCGGACGCTCGTCGCCGCCCTCCACCGTCGGCACGTCACCATCCTGGAACGGACCTGCCTGACCGACCTCGTCGTGCGACACGGCCAGGTCGTCGGCGTCGACGTCCTCGACCTGCTCGGCGAACCGCGCCGGATCGACGCGGACGCGGTGCTGCTCGCCTCCGGGGGAGCCGGGCACCTGTACCGCGAGACCACCAACCCGCTCGTCGCGACCGGGGACGGGGCGGCCGCGGCCTGGCGTGCCGGTGCGGTGCTCGCCGACCTCGAGTTCGTCCAGTTCCACCCGACCCGTCTGGCCGTGCCCGGCGGCGGGCTCGTCTCCGAGGCGGTCCGCGGCGAGGGTGCCGTCCTGCGGGACGAGCGCGGGCACCGCTTCATGCGTGACGTGCACCCGGACGCCGAGCTCGCCCCGCGGGACGTCGTCGCGCGGGGGATCGCGGCCGCGATGCGCGACCAGGGCGGCCGACCCGTGCTCCTCGACGCCACCGGTCTCGACCCCGCCTTCCTGCTCGGCCGGTTCCCCGGCCTCACCCGGGCGACCCGGGCGGCGGGTGTCGACTGGACGCGGGAGGGCGTCCCCGTCGCCCCCGCAGCGCACTACGCGATGGGCGGCGTCGTGACCGACACCGAAGGACGGACGAGCCTGCCCGGGCTGTCCGCGGTCGGCGAGGTGGCCTGCACCGGCGTGCACGGCGCGAACCGTCTCGCCTCGAACTCGCTGCTCGAGGGCCTCGTGTTCGCCGTCCGCGCCGCCGACGCGCTCGGTTCCGCGCGGCCCGGCACGCTCCGGTTGCGGGGGGACGCGGCGCTCGTGCCCACGGTGGTGACCGGCGTGGCGGACGTCGGGCGCGCCTCCCGTCCGACCGACGACGTGCGCGGGGCGGACCGGGACCGGCCGGGAGGCCCGGACCGGCTCCGCCCTGACACCGTCGTCCGCCCCGTGGTCCAGTCCGTCATGACCGAGCACGTCGGGCTGCTCCGCGACGCCGACGGACTCGCCGCGGCCAGGCGCGCGCTCGACGCACCGTCGACCCCGGCACCGGCGACCGTCCGCGCTGCCGAGGACCGGGCGCTGCTCGACCTGGCACGCGTCACCGTGCTCGCCGCCGACGCCCGGACCGAGTCCCGCGGTGCCCACGCCCGGACCGACCACCCCGACACCGACCCGTCCGCGCCGGCGACGACCGCCTGGGTGCGTTCCCGACCGGCCGACCCCCTCGGCGCCCCGTCCGCCGTCCTGCAGGAGGCACTCGCATGACCACTCGAACCACCACCGGCGCGGACGTCACCGGCGCTGCCGGGCCCGCCGTCCTCGACCCGGGGACCGTCCCGCCGCACGTGCTCCGGCGGGTGATCGAGACCGCGCTCGAGGAGGACGCGCCCTGGGGCGACGTCACGAGCGAGACGCTCATCCCCGCCGCGGCGACCGCCACCGCGACCCTCGCGGCACGGGAGCCGGGGGTGCTCGCCGGCGGCGAGGTCTTCGTGGCCGTGATGCACGCCGTCGATCCCGGGCTCGTCGTGTCCGTGGCGCTCCGGGACGGCGCGGTGTTCGCCGCGGGCGACGTCATCGCGAGCGTCACCGGCTCGGCGCGGTCCGTGCTCCGCGCCGAGCGGGTCGCGCTCAACCTCGTGCAGCGGATGTCGGGCATCGCGACCCTCACCGCCCGGTACGTCGCCGCCGTCGCCGGCACCGGCGCCCGGATCGTCGACACCCGGAAGACCACGCCCGGCCTCCGTGCCCTCGAACGGCACGCGGTGCGCTGCGGCGGCGGCCACAACCACCGGACGTCACTGTCCGACGCGGTGCTCGCGAAGGACAACCACCTCGCGGTGCTCCTCGCCGAGGGCGTGGGCATCGGGGACGCGATCCGGACCGCCCGGCAGCGCCTCGGTCACACGGTGCACCTCGAGGTCGAGGTGGACCGGATCGACCAGATCGAACCCGTCGTCGGCGCGGGTGTCGACACCGTCATGCTCGACAACTTCACGGTCCCGATGCTCGAGGAGGGCGTGGCCCTCGTGGCGGGCCGGGCGCTCGTCGAGGCCTCGGGCGGGGTCTCGCTCGACACGGTGGCCGCGATCGCCGCCACGGGGGTCGACATCGTGTCCGTCGGCGCCCTCACCCACTCGGCGCGGGCGCTCGACCTCGGGCTCGACGTCGACGTCCGTCCGGTCTGACGCCGTGTTCTACCTCGACCGTGCCGCGACGACGCCGGTCCGCCGCGAGGTCCTCGAGGCGATGTGGCCCTACCTGACGGGGACCTTCGGCAACCCCTCGTCCACGCACGAGGTCGGTGACGCCGCGGCACGCGGTCTCGCAGCCGCGCGGTCGGTCGTCGCCGGGGCCCTCGGCGCTCGCCCGGGCGAGGTCGTCTTCACGAGCGGCGGCACCGAGGGGGCCAACACGGCGGTCAAGGGCATCGCGCTCGCCGCGCCCCGCGGACGGCACGTCGTGACGAGTGCGATCGAGCACGATGCCGTCCTCGCGAGCTGCCGGTACCTCGAACGGCACCACGGCTTCTCCCTCACGGTGCTGCCGGTCACGCCGGACGGCACCGTCACACCCGAGGCCCTGCGCGCCGCCCTCCGGCCGGACACGACACTCGTCTCGGTCGCGCACGCCGACAACGAGATCGGCACGGTGCAGGACGTCCGGGCGCTCGCCGAGGTCGCCCACGCCGTCGGGGCGCGCTTCCACACCGACGCCGTGCAGTCCGCACCGTGGTCGCCGGTCGGGCTCGACGTGCTCGGGGTCGACGCGGTGTCCGTCTCGGGACACAAGCTCGGCGCGACGAAGGGGACCGGCGCGCTCGCGGTCCGGGCCGGGGTCGCGCTCGAACCCCTGCTGCACGGTGGTGGGCAGGAACGCGGCCGGCGCTCGGGGACCGAGGACGTCGCGGGGGCCGTGGGCCTGGCTGCGGCCTGGGGGAGCCTCCTCGCGGGGCGCGACGCCGCCGCTGCGCAGGCCACCGCGGTCCGCGAGATCGTCGTCGCCGGCGTGCTCGCCCGGGTCCCGGGAGCCGTGCTCACCGGGTCGCGCGACCGTCGCCTGCCCGGCCACGCCTCGTTCTGCTTCCCCGGCGTGCACGGCGAGACGGTGCTGCTCGAGCTCGAACGGCGTGACGTCGTCTCGTCGTCGGGGAGCGCCTGTGCCGCGGGGAGCACCGAGGCCTCGCACGTGCTCACGGCGCTGGGCCTCCCGGAGGACGTGGCCCGCTCGGCCGTCCGCCTCACCTTCGACGAGACGCTCTCCGGCGACGACGCCGACCAGGTCGTCGACGCCGTCGTGACGGCCGTGGCAACGGTGCGCGCCCTCGCATGAGTGGGTGTACTAGACGTTCTACTCCAGGTCTGGGGCCGTGTCCCCCCTTCTGCGGACAGGCGGTGTCGGACAGAGTGGGGACATGGCGAACGCGACGACCCGACCGGTGACGCAGGACGACCGCTTCCGCGCGGTGCAGCTCCTGCCCGCGCCGGCCACCGTCCTCGCGCTCGCCGTCGGTGCCGGGCACGGCCTCGACGCGGTGCCCCTCGGGGTCGTCGCGGTCGTCGGTGCCCTCGCCACGCTCGCGAGCGCCCTGTTGCCCGCGCACCTCGCCCGGGTCGCGCGGTCGATGCCGGCACCGACGGAGTCCGACCGGTACCGGGAGGGTCGACTCCACCCCTGACGCCATGAGTCCTGCACCGCCGTCCGCGGCGGTGCGCCGGACCGGACGCACCCCCTGATGCGCGTCCGGCCGGGGCGCCGGTCCCTGCCGTGCCGTCCCGGAACGACCGGGCCCGCTGCGGATCCGGGACGATCGACCCCTGAACGATCGCTCCCGTTCCCCTGAGATCCGCGGCGGGCTCGGGCTCGTCAGGCCGAAGCTCGGTGCTCCACCGTGCCGGGCCAGTGGTACTCGAGGTCGTCCGGCACGTCGGGGAACAGCGGACGGTAGTGCTCGGGCGCCTTCTGCACGAGCTTCGACCGGTGCGACAGGTGCACCCGCTCGTCGGTGTTCCAGGACGGGACCTCGTAGTCGCCGCGCTCGTACGCCACCAGGTCCTCGGGGACGAGGGCCAGGTCGGCGAGGGTCTTCTCGAGGCAGGTGTCCGCGTGGCCCCGTTCGAGCCAGACCCGGCACGTCGCGTCCTGGTAGGCCATCAGTGCGGGCCGGAAGCCGCGCCACATCGCCGTCACGGGGTGGTGCTGCCAGCCGTAGTCCGGCAGCGTCAGGGCCCGCATGACCTGCAGCGTCTCGACCCGTTGCTTCCCGAGGCGCTTGTCGTCGAGCACCTCGGCGGAGGCGCGGAAGTCGGCGTACGGCAGGAAGGTCTGCATGCGCCGGACGGTACGCCGACCGGTTGGGAGCGACACATGTCGTCACATCGCGACCGGTCTCGGGACGCGCGTGTGAGCATCGAGCGCATGAGCGGAACCCTCGTCGTCGGAGTCAGTGGCAGCCCCTCGGACCCGTCCCGGACCTCGACGCTGGTCGGGGCGACGGTGCAGCGTCTGGCGGCCGAACTGCCGGACGCCGACGCCGTGACGGTCGAGATCGGGCCGCTCCTGGCCGACCTCGGCGCCGCGGCCGGGCGGGAGCAGATGTCCGCGGCGACGCAGGCCGCACTCGCAGCGGTCGAGGCGGCGGACGTCCTGGTCGTGGGGAGTCCGGCGTTCCGGGCCGCCTACTCGGGTGCGTTCAAGCTCTTCTTCGACTGGGTCGGCCAGTACGACCTCGTCGACACCCCGGTCCTGCTCACCGCGACCGGGGGCAGCGACCGGCACGCGCTCCTCGTCGAGCACCAGATGCGCCCGCTGTTCGGGTTCTTCCAGTCGACGACGCTCCCGCTCGCGGTGTTCGGGAACGAGCGCGACTTCACGAAGCGGGCCGGCGGGTACGACATCTCCAGCGTCGACCTCGAGCTGCGGATCGACCAGGCGGTCCATCGGGCGCTGCCCATCATCCGCGGCGGGTTCGTGGCGGCGGGCATCGAGGACGTGCGGCGGCCCGCGGACTTCTGACGGGCCTCCCGGGACGGAACGGGGCGGACCGGGTCAGCCGCGCAGCAGCGTGGCGACGTGTGCGACGGCCAGGCGGTACCCGTCCGCACCCGCACCGGCGATCACCGCGGTGGCGGCGGTGGCGACGTGGTCGACGTGCCGGAACGGCTCGCGCTTCCACGTGTTCGACAGGTGCACCTCGACGACGGGGACGCTGAGCGCCTCGACGGCGTCGTGCAGCGCGACCGAGGTGTGGGCGTACGCAGCGGGGTTGATGACGACGCCCGCGAAGTCGTCGAGCGCCTCGTGCAGCCACTCGACGAGCTCGCCCTCGCGGTTGCTCTGTCGGAAGTCGGCCTCGAGCTCGTGCACCGCGGCCTCGGTGTGGACGATCGCCTCGATCTCGGCGAGCGTCACCGTGCCGTACTGCTCCGGGTCGCGACGGCCGAGGATGTCCAGGTTCGGGCCGTTGAGGACGAGGATGCGCATGGTCCGAGCCTAGCGAGGGGTCGGGATCCGAGCGCGAGCACGATGCATACCGCGGCTATGTGAACGGTCACATCGCGTGTAACGTCTTCGTCCGGGTCGGCACGGTTGTCGACTGCAACACATCGACGGAGAGTGTGAATGGTTCTCGCGGCAGCGAACAGCGGGATCCGGCTCGACTTGGGCTGGGTCGACTACTTGATGATCCTCGTGTACTTCGGGGTGGTCATCTGGATCGGGTTCACGGCTCGGCGGCAGGTCCGCACGAGCATGGACTTCTTCCTCTCGGGCAGGTCCATGCCCGCGTGGATCACGGGCCTGGCGTTCGTGTCCGCGAACCTCGGCGCGACCGAGATCCTCGGCATGGCCGCGAACGGCGCCCAGATCGGCATGGCGACGCTGCACTACTACCTCATCGGTGCCGTGCCCGCGATGGTCTTCCTCGGCCTCGTGATGATGCCCTTCTACTACGGCTCGAAGGTCCGCAGCGTGCCGGAGTTCATGCTCCGCCGCTTCGGCAAGGCCCCGCACCTGGTGAACTCGATCGCGTTCGCGGTGTCGAACGTCCTCATCGCGGGCATCAACCTCTACGCGATGGCGATCGTCATCGAGGCGATGCTCGGCTGGCCGGAGTGGCTCGCCATCATCGTGTCGGCCGGCTTCGTGCTCGCCTACATCACCCTCGGCGGGCTCTCGAGCGCGATCTACAACGAGGTCATGCAGTTCTTCGTGATCCTCGCCGGGCTCATCCCGCTGACGATCGTCGGTCTCCACCGGGTCGGCGGCTGGAGCGGCCTCACCGAGGCGATCAAGGAGACCCAGGGCGTGCAGCACCTGCAGACCTGGGCCGGCACCGGCATCGGCGACGTGACGAACCCGATCGGGGCGAACTGGCTCGCGATCGTGCTCGGCCTCGGCTTCGTGCTCTCGTTCGGCTACTGGACGACGAACTTCACCGAGGTGCAGCGTGCGTTCTCGGCCAAGAACATGTCCGCTGCCCGGCGCACCCCGCTCATCGCCGCGATCCCGAAGCTGTTCATCCCGTTCATCGTCGTCGTTCCCGGCCTCATCGCCGCCGCCGTCGTGGGCAACCAGTTCGCCGACGGGACCCTGACCTACAACGACGCGATCCCGAAGCTCATCCAGATGTACCTGCCGACCGGCGTCCTCGGTGTCGCCGTCACGGGCCTCCTGGCGTCCTTCATGGCCGGCATGGCCGCGAACGTGTCGAGCTTCAACACGGTGTTCACCTACGACATCTGGCAGCGCTACATCAAGCCGGCCATGCCGGACGTGCACTACCTCAAGACCGGTCGCTGGGTCACCGTCGTGGGCGTCGTCGTCGGCGTCGGCACGGCGTTCCTCGCCGCCCAGGCCGGCAACATCATGACCTACATGCAGACGCTGTTCTCGTTCTTCAACGCACCGCTGTTCGGCGTCTTCATCCTCGGTCTGCTCTGGAAGCGGATGACCACGCAGGGCGCACTGTGGGGCTACGTGCTCGGCATCATCACGCCGACCATCACCTGGATCGCGTACCTGGTGGACCCGGACCTGTTCTCGACCGCCACGGCCGAGACGATGTACGGCGCGATCATCTCGTTCGTGACGGTCATCGTCGTCGCCGTCGCGGTGTCGATGTTCACCAAGCCCAAGGACGTCTCGGAGCTCGGCGGCCTGGTCTACGGCATCGGCAAGATCGACATGACCGCGGGGGCCGTCGCCACCGACACGGCCTGGTACCGCTCGCCGGCGCTGCTCGGCACGGTCGCGCTCGTGCTCTGTGTCGCCCTCTACCTGCCGTTCCTCTGATCGACGTCCACTGAAGGAGAACCCTCATGAGTGACACCACCCTCACCGAGGAGCAGAAGGCCGAACTCGTCCGGTCCACGCGCCGCCTCGACCTGCGCCGCATCCTCGGCGGACTGTTCGTCCTGTACGGCGTCATCACGACGATCGTCGGGATCGTGCACTGGGACACCGACCCCGAGAAGACCGGCGGCATCCACATCAACCTGTGGGTCGGACTCGCGATGCTCGCGGGCGGCCTGCTGTTCTTCCTCTGGGACCGCCTCGCCCCGGTGCCGGCCGAGGACATCGTCGGACAGGCCGAGGCGGAGGCACACCAGCGCGCCGCCGGCGAAGGCCGCGACCTGGCGTAGACAGGTGGGTCGCCCCGGCGACCCACGACGGACGGGAGGCCCGGTACCAGCTGGTACCGGGCCTCCCGTCCGTCGTCCCTCGGGCGGGGACGTCGGTTCCGCCACGGAACGGTTGCGCCGGCGCGGTCCGGGGTCCAGGTTGGTCACGACGAAGGGACCCCACATGTCGACCATGGTGTTCATCAACCTGCCGGTGTCCGACCTGGAGCGGGCGACCGCGTTCTACCGGGCGCTCGGCTACCCGCTCAACCCGGTGTTCAGTGACGACACCGCCTCGAGCATCGTCATCAGCGACACCGTCTCCGTGATGCTCCTGACGCACGCGAAGTTCTCCGAGTTCACCGACAAGGCGATCGCCGGACCGGACACGATCGAGGTCATCAACTCCCTCAGCGCCGAGACCAAGGACGAGGTGCACCGGATCGTGGACGCCGCGGTCGGGGCCGGCGGCACCGAGGACCGGCCGGAGATGGACCTCGGCACCATGTTCCAGCGGAGCTTCGTCGACCTCGACGGCCACCGCTGGGAGTACGTGTGGATGGACCCCGCCGCCGCGGAGGAGGGCTGACCCTCCCGCGGAACGCGACCCCGGCGGCGTCGCGCAACGGAGTACCGCTGCGAGCACGTGCCGGGGTCGCGTCCAGCGGAGGGGGCGACGGCAGGATGGGGGGATGACCGACGATCTCGTGACCGGCGATGACGGCCTCGCCCGTCCGTTCTGGGCATCGGCCGACCCGATGCTCCGCGCGTACTACGACACGGAGTGGGGGATGCCCGTCCGCGACGAACGGGGCGTCTTCGAACGGCTGTCGCTCGAGGCGTTCCAGTCCGGGCTCTCCTGGCGCACGATCCTGGCCAAACGTCCGGCGTTCCGTGCGGCGTTCGCCGACTTCGACCCCGACGTGGTCGCCGGCTTCGGGGAGCGCGACGTGGCCCGGCTGCTGGGGGACGCGGGCATCGTTCGGAACCGCGCCAAGATCGCCGCGACGATCACCAACGCGAACGCCACGATCGCCCTCCGTGCCGACGGCGGACTGGCGGACTTCGTGTGGTCCTTCCGGCCGGACGACACCCCTCGGCCCCGGACCGCCGCCGAGGTCCCGACGACCAGCCCCGGGTCGACCGCGCTGTCGAAGGCCCTGCGGAAGCGCGGGTTCGCGTTCGTGGGGCCGACCACCATGCACGCGTTGATGGAGGCGCTGGGCATCGTCGACACGCACCTGGTCGGCAGCCACCGCCGGGCGAGCTCCGGCGTCTGGCCCGACTGAACGGGGAGCGACGCCCGCCGTCGTCGGTGCAGCGGGGTGGTCAGTCGAGCGGCAGGCGCATCTGGACCGAGGCGACCTCGTACCCGAGTTGCTCGTAGAGACCACGGGCACCGGTGTTGTACCCGAAGACGTTGAGACCGATGCTCGTCGCACCCTCGTCCCGGGCGACTCGGTGCGCGAGCTCGAGCGCGCGCCGGGCGTACCCCTGCCGACGGTGTCCGGCGCCGATCTCGACGTCGAAGACCCACCAGTCGCTGCTGCCGGCCGTGAACGGGCCGATCCAGAGGTGACCGACGACGGTGCCGTCCGGAGTGGTCACCTCCCACACGTGGTGACCCGCAGCGGGCGAACCGCCCGGGAACCAGGTGTCGAGGGAGCGCTGCTTGTTCGCCTCGGCCTGCTCGCGGCTCTCGCCGGATCGCATGCGGGACCCGACGTACTCCGCCATGGAGCGGTCGAGCCATGCGGGCAGCCGGTCTTCGGGCATCGGCACGAGGCGCACGCCGGGCGCCGGGTGGTCGCCGTCCGGCGCCGTCCCCGCGGTCAACGGTTGCCCTTCGAGCCGCGCTTCGGCTTGCCCTGCATGCCGCGCTGTGTCCGGCCGCGTCCCGTCGAGTTCTTCCCACCGCCGCTCTTCGCCCCGGTGCCCTTCGTCGCGCTCCGCTTGGCGACGGTCTTCGCGTTCGCCGCCGTGGCCTTGCCGCCGCTCTTCGACGGACGCGAGCGGTCGGCACCGGCGGGATCGGTGCCTCCCGGCTCGTCCGTCTGGTTCCGGGAGCTGTTGGCGGTCCGGCCGCGGACGACGCCGATGAACTCCTCGGTCAGTTCCGAGGCGTCCTCGTCGCGCCAGACCAGCGCAACCCGGGTGCCGGGGGAGCCGGCGAGCGGTCGGGACACCAGGTCCTTTCGGCTCGCGGCGCGGAACAAGGACTGCGGCAGGACGACGACACCGACGTTCGCCTCCACCAGGTCGAGCGCGGCGGCGACGTCGGGCGGGACCGGGCCGGCGTCGAGGACCGTGACGTCGGCGAGGTCCGGCTCGGTCACCTCGTCGAGGTCGGCGAGCGGCGAGTCCTTCGGCGTCGCGACGACCGCCGTCTCGGTCCACAGCGGGATGGCGTGGTACTGCTCGCCGTCGGCCCGATCCGGGACCGGCATGCGGGCGAAGACCATGTCGGCGTCGCCCTCGATCGCCGCCGTGACCCCGTCGGCGTCCACGGGCAGCAGCACCAGGTCGACGTCCGGTCGGCGCTCCCGCCAGACCCGCACCCACTTGGCGGGGGAGACCCCGGGTACGAAGGCGATGGAGAGCGCGGTCATGCACCCGAGCATAGGGGCCGTACCCTTGTCACCATGGCCCAGGAACAGACCATGAAGCCCGAGACCGCTGCCAAGAAGCTCGGCATCCTCCTCTCGGCGACGCCGGAGTCGTTCCGTGCGGGCCCGATCGCTCGCACGACGTTCGACGAACTGCAGAGCGAGCCCCCGACGTGGCTGCAGGACCTCCGCCGTGACGGGCCGCACCCGCGTCCGGTCGTCGCCGCGCGCCTCGGCGTCTCGATCTCGGGTCTGGCCCGTGCCGGTGTCGACGACGTCCTGACCACCGAGCAGATCAAGCAGCTCCTGCAGGAGATGCCGGAGTGGCTCGTGCGCGAGCGCTCCACCCAGGCGGCGGTCCGCTCCGAGAACGTGCGCGTGAAGCAGGAGCGCGCCGCCCGCACCGAGAGCTGACCCTTCCCGTGCACGCGACCGTCGCCGACGCCATGCTCGTCGTGCCGCAGTTCGCGTCGGTCTGCTGCATCGTCGGCGACCGGTACCGGCCGCGGCCGGGCGTCATCGTGCCCGCGGCGGTCATGCTCGTCGCGATGCTCATGCCGGTCGTGCAGGCCGGTCCGTCGTGGACGATCCTGGCCGCGGCCCTGCTGTTGTTCCTCGCGCCACTGCCCGTCGCGCGGCGGCGGCGGCGCGCGGACGGCCGTCGGGCCGAACCGATGGACGTGCACCGAGCACTCTCCGCAGTGGTGATGGCCGGCATGCTGTTCATGGGGCACGCGTCCGAACTCGTCGGCGGTGCCGTGCACGCGCACGCGCTCGTCCTGACCGCGGTGCTCGGCGCCGGGGTGATCGGCTACTGCGCGTTCAGCGGGTGGCTGCTCCGGTACGAGTGGGCACGGGAGGACCGACGTGCCGTCCGCAGCGGTGAGGTCTTCGCCATGACCGTCGCCGTCGTGGGGATGACCCTGGCGATGTGACCGGCGGGACGGTCGTGCCCCTGCCGGCCCGGGCGCTCGGCGTTACGGTGGAGCCGTGTCCGACCGCATCGTCCGCCGACCCGACGCTCCACCGCCCCGTCTCGACGAGGTCGACGAGCGGATCCTGTGGGTGCTGGCGTCCGACGCCCGGATCCCGAACAACCGTCTGGCCGCGGCGGTCGGCATCGCGCCGTCGACGTGCCTGGTCCGGGTCCGCGCGCTCGAGGACGCCGGCGTCATCGCGGGCTACCGGGCCGAGGTGGACATCGCCCGGCTCGGGTTCTCGATCGAGGCGATGGTGTCCGTGCGCGTGCACGCCGCCGCCCGGCACGAACTCCGTGAGTTCGCGAAGCGCCTGCTGCGTGTGCCCGTCGTGCTCGACGTGTCGTTCCTGGCGGGTGACAAGGACTTCCTCGTGCACATCGCCTGCACCTCGACCGAGCAGCTCCGGGACTTCGTCGCGGACGAGCTGAGCGGGGACCCCTCGGTCGCGACCACGCAGACCTCGATCGTGTTCGAGCGTCTGGTCGCCGACCGGGAGCACCAGGCTCGCTCCTACGGCGAACTCCGTCACTGGCAGGCCTGACGCCGCCGGTCCGGTCGAGCCGAGCGGCCTCGGGAGGCTCGGGTCAGCGCGTGCGGACCATCGGCGTGTGCGGGATCGCGTCCTCGAGGAAGTCCTCGCCGGAGCGTTCGAAGCCGAACTGCCCGTACCACTGGCCGAGGTGTGCCTGCGCGTTGATGGCGATCCGCTCGGACCGGCTCTCGGCGATGGCGGCCGTCATGAGCGCGGCACCGAGACCCTTGCCGCGCGCCTGCACCGCGGTGGCGACCCGGCCGATCCGCTCGGTGCCGTCGGGTTCGCGGAGGAGGCGGAGCGTGGCGTCGACCGACCCCGTGCCGGCCCAGAACTGCAGCGTCCCCGGCTCGAGGTCGCGGCCGTCGATGTCCGGGTAGGCGCACTCCTGCTCGACCACGAACACGTCCTGCCGCAGGCGGAGGATCTCGTGCAGGGTGACGATGTCGAGGTTGCGAGTGGGGGCACTGAAGGTCGAGGTCACGCCGTTTCCTGACTTTTCCTTGTGAATGAGGAGCGTGGCAGCGGTCCTGGCGTACCGTGCCGGTCAACCACTCTACGTGCGCAGCCGAGATCAGGAGGTGAGCGCATGGACGCGACGATGCGCGCACCCTGGCGCGCGGTCCTGCGATGGGCTCTCATGGCCTCCGGGATCGCGACGGCGGTCGTGCTGCTCTCGCTCGTCCTCGGTGCCCGGCCCGCAGCGGCAGCGGGAGGACCACTCCTCGGCGGGGCGTCGTCCGGTGGTTCCCAGACATCCGCAGCACCGCGGGCCGACGGCCCGCTCGGGGGCGTCGTCTCCGGCGTCGGGGGAGCTGCGGAGCGCGTCACGAGCGGGGCGGGTCGGGTCGTCGACCGGGCCGTCGCACCCGTCCGCGGCGTCGCACCGGTCGTTGCTGCCCCGGTCCCGGCAGCGCCTGCTCCGGTCCGCACGCCGGCTCCCGCGCCGGTCGTCGCGACTCCGGCTGCGCCACCGGCTGCTCCCGTCGCACCCGCCCCTGCGGCTCTCGCTCCCGCTGCCCCCGCCGCACCGGTCGCCGCGCCACCGGCGGACGGGGCGCCGACGACTCCGGCGTCGACCGAGGCCGCGGCCGGGGCCACCGGATCCGCGTCGGCGACGCCGGCGGCCCCGTCGACCGGCGTCGACGAAGACCCCGCGGCCCGACCGGGCACGCCGCTCGTCGGCGACGTCGTGACGGCCGTGAGCAGCGCCTCGCGGCCCGTCACCGACACCGCGTCCGAGGCCCTCGCACCCGTCACCGACACCGCGTCCGAGGCCCTCGCACCCGTCACAGAGTCGGTGCAGGCCGTCACGGCCGCGGGCCCGGTGAGCAGCATCGTGGCGACCGTCGACCGGGTGGTCGGGAGCCTCCCGGTCGTCGGCACACTGCTCGGCGACGGCACGCTCGGCGAGGTCGCCGCACCCGTCACCGGCATCGTCGACGGGACCCTCGGCACGGTCGGTGACGTCGTCGCCGTCGTGCCGGACGTGGTCGCCGACGTGCCCGAGCTCGTCGATGGTCTGCCGACCACCGGAGGCGGCGTCCTGCCGGGAGGCCCGCTGCCCGTCGTCGACCTCCCCGTGCGCCCGGTGCTCCCGGGCTCCGGCGGTGCGCTGCCCGAGGTCCCGGGCGTCGGTCCGCAGTCGCCCGTGGTCCCCGCCCTGCCGGTGGACCCCGCGGTGCCCGCCCGACCCGGCGACGGCCGCGACGTCGGAGCGGACGTCACCCCGGCAGCGACCACGGACGCCGCAGCCGTCGTCGCCCTGGACGAACAGCGGCCGGCGACCACCACCGCGACGGACCTCGCCGCTCGTCCGACCGTCGGTCTGGTCGGAGCCGAGGTCGTCACCTCGGCCTCCGCAGCGGCGACGCTCGGTGGCGAGGCACACATCCTCCCGGACGGCGGCGCGCCGACACGCGCACCGTTCGAGGGCACCGCCGGAGGCACCGCAGGCGGGTCCGCCGCCGGTGGGTCGGCCGGCGCGAACGTCCTCGGCACCGTCGGTGCCGAGGTGTCGACCTCCCCCCTCACCGCGGGTCTCCGCGGTCCGGTCTCCGACGACGCCGTCCCGGCCTCGCTCGTCGGCGACCACGACGTCGCTCCCGATTGAGATCGGCGCACCTGCCCGTCACGGCAGGACGCGCCATCGACCGCAGCACGCGGTCGACCACCCATCTCGATCAGGAGTGAACGACCATGAACAAGAACGTCTCCCGAGGGCTGTGGTTCGCCCTCTGCGTGGGCGGGCTGACCTTCGGTGGAGCCGTCGCGGCGAACGCGGCGACGACCACCGGCGAGGACGGCACCGTCTCCGGAACCCAGGTCGCGCCGACCGTCGACGCGCCCGTCTCCGTCACCCGCAACGCCTTCGGCATCGTCGGTGACGCGGTGACCACGGCAGCACCCGCTCCGGCGCCTGCTGCTGCCCCTGCTCCCGCCCCCGCCGCAGCACCGACCACCAGTGGTGACGACGGCGTCGTGTCGGGCACCCAGGTCGCCCCCGAGGTCACGGCGCCCGTGCAGGTCGCCGGCAACGCGCTCGGCGTGCTCAGCGACGCGGCAGCCGCTCCCGCCTCAGCTCCGGCTCCGGCTCCTGAGCCGGCGTCGACGTCGGGTGAGGACGGTGTCCTGTCCGGGACGCAGGTGCTGCCCGACGTGTCGGTCCCGGTGACCGTCTCCGGCAACGGTGTCGGCGTCCTGGGTGACGGTACGTCGACCACTGGTTCCCCGGCGCCGGCGCAGCCGACCGGGACCGCCCCGGAGGCCGGCGGTACCACCTCGGGGTCGGACGGACTCATCTCGGGGACACAGCTGCTCGGGACCATCTCGGTCCCGGTGACGGTCGGTGGGAACGGCGTCGGTGTGGTCGGTGACGGGACGAGCACCGGTGGTGCGACGGCCGGTTCCGGCACGGGTGCTGGTCCGGCTCCGGCTGCTGGTGGTTCGACCTCGGGTGAGGACGGCATCGGTTCCGGGACGCAGGTCTCGCCGGTGGTGTCGGTCCCGGTGACGGTCGGTGGGAACGGCGTCGGTGTGGTCGGTGACGGGACGAGCACCGGTGGTGCGACGGCCGGTTCCGGCACGGGTGCTGGTCCGGCTCCGGTTGCTGGTGGTTCGACCTCGGGTGAGGACGGCATCGGTTCCGGGACGCAGGTCTCGCCGGTGGTGTCGGTCCCGGTGACGGTCGGTGGGAACGGCGTCGGTGTGGTCGGTGACGGGACGAGCACCGGTGGTGCGACGGCCGGTTCCGGCACGGGTGCTGGTCCGGCTCCGGTTGCTGGTGGTTCGACCTCGGGTGAGGACGGCATCGGTTCCGGGACGCAGATCATCCCGGTCATCGACGTCCCGATCACCATCGGTGGCAACGGCATCGGCATCGTCGGTGACGGGACCAGCACGACCCCGGTCGCCACGGATCCGGGCACGGACACGGGTACGGAGCCCGGCACCGGACCGGGGACCGACCCCGGCACGGTGCCGACGCCGGGTACCGGCACGACGCCGGGTACCGGTACGACTCCGGGTACCGGTGCGACTCCGGGTACCGGTGCGACTCCGGGTACCGGTGCGACTCCGGGTACCGGTGCGACTCCGGGTACCGGTGCGACTCCGGGTACCGGTGCGACTCCGGGTACCGGCACGACTCCGGGCACCGGGACGACCCCGGCGGTGGGGACCACCCCGATCGACCCGGGCACGGCCCCGGCGGTGGGAACCACCCCGGCCGTGTCCGGCACCACCCCGACGGTCCGAGCGGCCACGGTGACGACCGGCAGCACGGTCACCACGGCAGCGACCGTCGGAGCCAGCACGGTCACGGCGACCGACGCCTCGTCGGGAACCAACGGCACGACCGGCACGATCGGCACGACCGGTCTCGCGTACACGGGCGCTGACCCCGCCCTGCCGGCGACGGCAGCGCTCCTCCTCCTGCTCGCCGGACTCGGGACGCTGGTCCTGCGGCGTCGCCACTGACAGGGGGGACCTGCACGGATGCGGAGCACCGGACGCCCGGTGCTCCGCATCCGCCTGCCCAGGCCACGTCACCCGCGGAGCCCGGTCGAGCGCCGGGCCCGCGGACGTGCCGGAGGCTGACGGCGGTACCGAACCGCTCCGTGCCTCCAGGACGGCCGGTGCAGCCGGGCTGAGCGGAGCGGCAACAGACCGGCACCGACGACGACGCCGTGTGACGCCCGACGGACGGCCAGAGGGCGACGGTCGGGGGCCTGGGGTATCGTCTCGGGTACGCAAGCGCTCCGGGGTCGGTGCAAGTCCGAACCGGTGGTGACAGTCCACGAGCGCCGCGCCGGGTCCGCCCGGTGCGGGGTTGACCCGGTGGGATTCCGGGACCGACGGTGAAAGTCCGGACGGGAGGAAGCGCTGACGGAAGGTGACGGTCGTTCCCTGACCACCGCCTCCCGTCTGCCGACGACCGTCGCGCGCACCCGGAGTCCCGTTGAGAGGACACCAGTGTTCACCGGCATCATCGAGGAACTCGGCACCGTCACCGCCGTCGACGAACGAGGCGACTCCGTCGCGCTCACCGTCCGTGGCCCGCTCGTCGTCTCGGACGCGCAACACGGCGACTCCATCTCGGTCTCGGGCGTGTGCCTGACCGTCGTCGAGCAGACCCCCGAGACCTTCACCGCCTTCGTCATGAAGCAGACCCTCGACATGAGCGCGCACGGGTCCCTGCGTTCCGGGGACCGGGTGAACCTGGAGCGGGCGGCCTCGGTGGGGGACCGCCTGGGTGGACACATCGTGCAGGGGCACATCGACGGCACCGCGACCGTGCTCGAGACCGACGACGGCGACGGATGGCGTCGGGTGCGCTTCACGCTGTCACCGGAACTCAGTCCGCTGGTCGTCGACAAGGGCTCCGTCGCGATCGACGGGGTCTCCCTGACCGTGAGCGCCGTGTCGCCGGAGTCCACCGCTCGGGACGCCGCCTGGTTCGAGGTCAGCCTCATCCCGGAGACGCTCGCCGCGACGACCCTCGGCGCGCGTGTCCCCGGTGACCGGGTCAACGTCGAGACCGACGTCCTCGCCCGCCACGTCCGCCGCATGCTGCGACTCGACGCTGCTGCCGGCGCCCCGGGCGCACCCGTCGGGGTGGAGGCCCGGTGATGGCCGCCGACACCGACCCCGTGACGCGTACGGTCACGAGCGACCCCGGCCTGTCCTCGGTCGAGCAGGCGATCGCCGCGATCGCCGCCGGCCGGCCGGTCATCGTCGCCGATGACGAGCACCGCGAGAACGAGGGCGACGTCGTCCTCTCGGCCGAACTCGCGACGCCGGAGTGGATCGCCTGGACGGTCGCGCACTCGTCCGGGTTCATCTGCGCGCCGGTCAGCGCCGAGATCGCCGACGCCCTGGACCTGCCGCCGATGGTGCAGCACAACGAGGACGTCCGCGGGACCGCCTACACGGTGACCGTCGACGCCGCAGTCGGCGTCACCACCGGCATCAGCGCACACGACCGGGCGCGCACGCTCCGGGTGCTCGCCGACCCGACGTCGGCCCGCGACGACCTGCACCGGCCGGGGCACGTCGTCCCCCTGCGGGCCCGGCCGGGCGGGGTGCGTGAGCGGGCCGGTCACACCGAAGCCGCGATCGACCTCGTCACCGCCGCCGGACTCCGGCCCGCGGCGGCGATCTGCGAGATCGTCGACGAGCAGGGCGGCATGATGCGCCTGCCGGAGCTCGTCGGACTCGGGGCGCGCGAGGGCGTGCCCGTCATCACCATCGCCGCGCTGGCCTCCTGGCTGGACGCGGCCGACCGGGCGGCGGACGACGCCGCCCGTACCGAAGGGACACACGTATGAGCGGAGCAGGAGCGGCGGAGCGGGAGCTCGTCGACGGCAGCGGCATCCGGGTCGCGGTGATCGCCGGTCAGTGGCACGACGTCATCGCGACGGGGCTGCTCGACGGCGCCCAGCGCGAGATCGAGCGGCTCGGCGCCACCGGGCAGGTCATCCCCGTGCCGGGCAGCTTCGAGCTGCCGGTGGTCGCGAAGGCCGCCCTCGAGTCCGGCTTCGACGCTGCGGTCGCCCTCGGCGTCATCATCCGCGGTGGCACCCCGCACTTCGAGTACGTCTCGGACGCGGCGACGAGTGGCCTCACCCGAGTGGCGATCGACACCGGCAAGCCGGTCGGCTTCGGCGTGCTCACCCTCGACGACGAGCAGCAGGGCATCGACCGCGCCGGGCTGCCGGGGTCGAAGGAGGACAAGGGCGCCGAGGCCGCGCACGCCGCGATCGCCACCGCCGTGACCCTGCGCGGGTTGCGCGCGTCGGCGTAGCTCGTGCGGCGCCGCCCGTGACGCAGAACGGCCCCGCACCGGAAGGTGCGGGGCCGTTCTGCTGAGGCGTGTGACTACCGCTTGCCGAACACGTGGATCGGCAGGAAGAAGGAGAGGCTCATCAGGAGCACACCGGCGACGAAGACGAAGCCCTGACCGGAATCGACCTGGAACGCGAACCCGAACAGGTACATCGACACCAGCAGCAGCAGGATCGAGAAAACAGCGGCGAGGACGCGGCCCACGGTGGTACCTCCGGGAATCAGCGGGTGGATCGCAACCAGTCTATCCCCAGGACCGGGTGCACGGTTCACGGAGCGGGTTTCGTCGCGATCAGGCGGTCGACGACCTCGAGCAGGGCCCCCATGTCGACCGTGCCGCGGTCGGGTCGGACGTCGCTCGCGGCACCGAGCGAGGCCGCGTGGTAGAGCCCGTCGCCGAGGAGCTTGACGGCCTGTGCGGTGGGGACGTCCCCGAGCGCGTCGACCAGGGTGGCGAGCCAGGCGTTCTCGGTCTCGTCGAGGGTCCGTCCGGCCTCCTCGTACCCGGCCTGCTGCAGACGGGAGGCTGCCAGCAGCGCGAGGTCGAGCTCGCTGCCGACGAACTGGCAGTTCTCGACGAAGTAGCGAGCGGGCCCGTCCTCGGCGGCGCGCATCCGCTCGACGTCGAGTGCGGAGAGGTCGGCGAGCCGCTCGCAGAGCCCCTCGACCAGGGCGGCCTTCGACCCGAAGTGGTACAGCAGTCCGCCCTTGGAGACGCCGGCACGCGCGGCGACGGCGTCGAGCGTCGCGGGACGTTCGCCCTCCTCGCACACGATGGCGACGAAGCTGTCGAGGACGCGGTCGCGAGCACTGGCCATGCGCTGAGTCTAGGGACACCCGACGGTCCGCGGCGCCCGGGCACGGACACCGACCGTGGCCGTGCGGGCCCGGGGCGACTAGCCTCACCGAGACCGTCGAGGTCCACGACGAACAGGAGCCGCATGTCAGCGCAGACCGCGACCGAACCGAGCACGACACCGCCCGTGAACCCCCGCTGGGCCGTCCTCGGTCCCGGCAGCATCGCCCGACGCTTCCTGTCCCAGCTCTCCGCGAGCGGCGGGGTGCTCGTCGCCGCCGGGAGTTCCTCGGTCGAGCGTGCCCGGGCCTTCGCGGCCGAGGCCGGAGCACACGGCTTCCCGGACGTGACCGCCGGCACCTACGACGAGGTCCTCGCCGACCCCCGTGTCGACGCCGTGTACATCGCGACCGTGCACACCGGGCACGCCGACCTCGTCCTCGCGGCGCTTCGGGCCGGCAAGGCCGTGCTGTGCGAGAAGCCGCTCACGCCCGACCACCGCACGACGACGGTGCTCGTCGACGCGGCCCGCCGTGCCGGGCTGCCGCTCGTCGAGGCGTTCATGTACCGCTTCCACCCGCAGACGGCGGCGCTGCTCGACCTCGTGCGGGACGGCGTGGTCGGTACGGTCACACACGTCGACGCCGCGTTCGCGTTCCGGGTCGAGGAGCGCTCCGGACGCCTGTTCGACGTCGCCACCGCCGGCGGCGGCATCCTGGACGTCGGGTGCTACCCGGTGACGATGACGGCCGCGATCGTGCAGGCCGCCACCGGGACGGCGGCCGCCGAGCCGGTGGAGCTCTCCGCCGTGGGGACGATCGGCCCGACCGGGGTCGACGAATGGACCGTCGCGAGTGCGACGTACGCGTCGGGCATCACCGCGAGCCTCCGCACCGGCATCCGCGTCGAGGACGCGAACGTCGTCGTCGTGCACGGGAGCCGGGGCACCATCACGCTCCGAGACCCGTGGACCATCGGCGGGGAGCCGGTGATCGTCGTGCAGACCGTCGACGACGCCGTCGCGGAGCAGCCTTTCCCGGACGTGGCACCCTACGGGCTCGAAGCCGCGGCCACGATCGACGCCCTGCATGCCGGCCGTGTCGACGCACCGCAGATGACGACCGACGAGACCCTGGCCACCGCGCGCACGCTCGACCGCTGGCGCGCGGCGATCGGGCTGCGCTACCCGTTCGAGGCGGAGGCGGCCGACGACGTGCCCGAAGTGGGGGAGGCCTGACGGTCCGCTGACACGGCGGGCGCGACCGCCCGCCGGACGGGAGGCGCCGCACCGCCCGGCGGAGCGCCTCCCGGCCGCTCCGGTGCATTTGCGACCGTAACCGTCCGGACGGTACACTAACGGGACCCCGACGGGACGCGTGACGACTTCCGCGTCCCGTCTCGTCTGCGTCCGGCCCGTCAGGGCCGCAGGCGCGACACGCTCGAAGTCCTGGAGTCCGCCATGTCCGCACTGCTCACCAGCCCCGTCGCCACCCGGATCACCACGAGCCGCGGCTCACGGTTCGCAGCGCTCGCGGTGCTCATGCTGCCGGTGTTGCTCATCTCGGTCGACAACACCGTCCTGAGCTTCGCGCTGCCCTCGATCGCTCGTGCCCTGCACCCCGACGCGACCACCCAGCTCTGGATCGTCGACGCCTACCCGCTGGTCCTCGCCGGCCTGCTCGTCGTCATGGGCAGCATCGGTGACCGGATCGGCCGGCGTCGGATCCTCGTCATCGGTGCGACCGGCTTCGCCGTGCTCTCCGCCGCCGCCGCGTTCGCCACCGAGGCCTGGATGCTCGTCGCCGCCCGCCTCGCCATGGGCGTCTTCGGCGCCATGCTCATGCCCGCGACCCTGTCCATCATCCGGAACGTGTTCCCGGACGCCGGGGAGCGACGTCTGGCCCTCGCCGTGTGGTCGACGATGTTCGCCGCCGGGAACGCCCTCGGTCCGCTCGTCGGCGGCGTGCTGCTCGCACACTTCCACTGGGGCAGCGTGTTCCTCGTCGCCGTGCCGATCCTCGTCGTGATGCTCGTCGCCGTGCCGTTCTGTGTGCCGGAGTCCCGCGACCCCGAGCCCGGCCCCGTCGACGTGGCGAGCATGCTGCTCTCGCTCGGCGCCCTCGGCCCGCTCGTCTGGGCCATCAAGTCGCTCGTCCACCCGGAGGAGCGCGGCTTCGCGATCGCCATGGTCGCCGTCGGGGTGCTCTGCGGCATCGCGTTCGTCCGTCGTCAGCTCCGCACCCGCACCCCGATGCTCGACATGCGGCTGTTCCGCAGCACCGCCTTCACCGGCAGCGTGCTCATGAACATGGCGGCGATGTTCTCGCTCACCGGCTTCCTGTTCTTCATCGCGCAGCACCTGCAGCTCGTCGCGGGCCTCGACCCGTTCGCGAGCGGGCTCGTCCTGGTCCCCGGTGCGGTGCTCACGATCGTCGCCGGGCTCGTCGTCGTCCCGGTCGTCGCGCGGGTCGCTCCGCGCTGGGTCGTGTCGGTGTCGCTGCTGTTCTCCGCGGTGGCCTACGCCCTCGTCGCGGGGCTCGGGCACCACGCCACCATCGCGGCGCTGGCGTTCGCCTTCGTGCTGCTCGGCATCGGCATCGGCGCGTCGGAGACCGTCACGAACGACCTCATCATCTCGACCGCTCCGGCCGACAAGGCCGGGGCGGCATCGGCGATCTCGGAGACGGCGTACGAGATCGGCGCCGTGCTCGGGACCGCCGTCCTCGGGACGATCCTCGCCTCGGCCTACCGGGCGAACGTCGTGGTCCCCGAGGGGTTGTCGTCCACGGCGCACACCGCGGCGGAGGAGACCCTCGGCGGCGCGGTCACCGCGGCGGCCGAGCTCGGCGGGCCCGCGGGTCAGGCGCTCCTCGAGTCCGCGCGTGCCGCGTTCGACTCAGGGGTCACCACCACGGCGGGCGTCGCCGCGGCGCTGATGCTCGTGGCGGCCGCGGGTGCGGTCGTGATGCTGCGCCGTCGCTGATCGCGGGACTGCGCGGCACGCCCGGGATGGGCCGAACCTGTGAATCATGGACCGCCACCATGCCGCAGGTCCTACGTTGGGAGGTGGCCGCGACGACCGTGGCCGTCACACGAACGAGGAACGACCACGACTGACATGCCCGACGCCGCCTCCGCCGATCTCCCGCAGGCCGACGTCCCCCAGGCCGACATGGCCGCCGCGTACAAGGCCGCCTTCCGCGGGCACCCCGCCGGGGTCGCCGTCATCACCGCGGGAGGCCCCGACGGACCCACCGGGCTCACCGCGTCGAGCGTCGCCTCGGTCGCGGTCGACCCGCCCGTCCTGGTCTTCTCGCTCTCCACGAACTCCGGGTCCGCCGGCGTCGTGCTCGGCGCTCCGGTCTTCGTCGTCCACCTCATGGACGCCCGTGGGGTCGCCCTGGCCAAGCGTTTCGCGTCCACGGGCAGTCCCGCCGCCGACGACCCGATCTGGGGATCGCTGCCGTCCGGCGACCGGTACCTGCCCGATGCCGCCAGTGCCCTGCGCTGCCGTCCGCTCTCGACGACCCCGATCGGCAGTTCCACCGTGGTCGTCGCCGAGGTGCTCGACATCGTCGTCGGCCTCGACCGCGGGGAGCCGCTGGTCTACCACAACCGGGAATTCCACTCCCTGACCGATCGTTCCCGGCTCTCGTGAGCCGCGGGACCCCGCACCGCACATCACCGATCGAAAGGACCGCACATGGCTGAGTACACCCTGCCCGAGCTGCCGTACGACTACGCCGCACTCGAGCCGCACATCAGCGGCAAGATCATGCAGCTGCACCACGACAAGCACCACCAGACCTACGTGACCGGCGCGAACACCGCGCTCGAGCAGCTCGCGGAGGCGCGCGAGTCGGGCAACCTGGCGAACGTCAACAAGCTCGAGAAGGACCTCGCGTTCCACCTCGGCGGCCACGTGAACCACTCGATCTTCTGGACCAACCTCGGCCCGGAGACCAAGGTCCCCGAGGGCGAGCTCGCCGCCGCCATCGACGAGTTCTTCGGCTCCTTCGAGAAGTTCCAGGCGCAGTTCGCCGCCGTCGCCAACGGCATCCAGGGCTCCGGCTGGTCCGTGCTGGCCTGGGACACCGTGGGCCAGAAGCTCACTACGTTCCAGCTCTTCGACCAGCAGGGCAACATCCCGTTCGGTCTCGTCCCGATCTTCATGCTCGACATGTGGGAGCACGCCTTCTACCTCGACTACCTCAACGTCAAGGCGGACTACGTCAAGGCCGTCTGGAACATCGTCGACTGGGAGAACGTCGCGGCCCGTCTCGCGAACGCCCGGTCGCAGCGCTTCGTCACGCTCTGAGCCCCGTCGCATCGTGAGTGTCACGCTCGCGTGACCGACGGCGGGCGCTGAAGCGCCCGGTGGACGGACGGGAGGCCCGGTACCAGCTGGTACCGGGCCTCCCGTCCGTCCTCGGTGGGTTCCGCCCGGGGGAGCGTCAGTCGAGGGACCTGCCGACCGGGACCGGACCGACCCGGACAGCGCTGTCGTCGCACGCCCTGCCGTGCGGAGTACCGGCGTCCTGGGCGTCGGCGAGCGCGGTGCTCCTGTGCGGCGTGCGGGCACGGATGCCGGCGATCTCGGCGGCGAGTCGTCGGGCGACACCGCGGAGGACGACCTCGGTGTGGGCGACGTCACCGTCGAGGACGGCGCCCCACTGCGCACCGCGGCACGCGAGCACCGCGGCACGCGACGCCCGGACCGCTGTGCAGTCGTCGGCCCCGTGCGCGCGACACCAGGCGGCCAGTGTCTCGATCAGCGAGCGGTGCAGGCGCAGGTGTCGGTCGTGCCCGGTCAGGGACTCGACCGAGCCGAGCTCGAAGGTCAGGCGGGCGGCGAGGAACCGGTCCGGGTCGTCGAGGCCGCCGAACACCGCGCTCAGGTACCCGGCCAGCGCGTGCTGATCGCCGTCCGGGTCGAGTCGGACGCGGTGCACGGGGTGGCTCAGGTGCTCGACGACGGCGTCGACGAGGCCGTCACGGGAGCCGAAGTGGTAGACGATCGGGTACGCGCTCGTCCCCAGGACGCGGCCGAGGCTCCGGACCGAGACGTCCTCGAGACGGGTGTCACGCAGGTGTTCGGTGACCTTGCACACGATGGCGGGCTTCAACGTCGGGTCCGGTTTGCGTGGCATGGTCTCTTCCGAACGGGGGTCAGGGCTGACGGCCGCCACGAGACGGCGGACATGTCGCATGTTACCGGACGGGCGGCGGCAGCGCCCGACGGAGCGCGGAGCCGGTCGCTCGTCGTGGTCCGCCGTCGGTGTGCGGACCGTCGACCCGTCGACCTGCCGGTACGGCGAGGTCAGGCGATCTGCTCCTGGCCCGTCACTGCCGTTCGGCGTGCACCACGAGGGTCTGCACGAGGCCGGCCGCCATCGGAGCGAGGCGGATCTCCACCCGGAGCCGTCCCCGTCCGCCCGGCAGCCACCAGCGCAGGTGGGTGGGTGTGGCGGACCGTTCGGCGACGGGCGGTGCGGCGAGGTCGGCGTCGACCTCCGCCACCGCGTCCGCGATCGCCGTCCGTCGACGGTCCCACGGGACGTCCATGGGCACGTTCTCGGCACAGATCACCGTTGCGACGTCGTCAAACCAGTCGGCGAGCAGCCGGGTCACGGCGTGCTGCGCGACGCGCGTGGCCGGCAGGACCGCTTCGGTCCCCGGCTCGCGCCCGACGTCCGTCTGCGGACGGGACCGGGCATCCGCCGTGGTGTCGGGCTCGACCGGGGCCGAGGAGCCGCTGACGGACTCGGCCAGGACGAGGTCGAGGGCGCGGGAGGCGGCGGCGGAGACCCTCGCCTGCGTGGCGTTCTCGAACGCCACCACCCCGAGACCGGTCGACACCGACCAGCGCATGTGGGCGGAGAACCCGGGGTAGCCGCCGGAGTGCGACACGATCGACCCGACACCGGGGTCGTGCTCGACGAACAGGCCCGAGCCGTAGCCGGTGGCACGCGTGGAGCCGGGCAGGGCCTCGGCCGGGACCGCCCGCATCGCCTGCTGCATGGCGCGACGTCCCGCCCTGCCCAGGGGCCCGGCGACGGCGGTCGCCGGGTCCGTGAACGGTGCCGCGGTGCCGGTGAAGGCCGAGGCGAGCCACCCGCCCCACCGCGCCAGGTCCCGCACGGTGGAGAACAGGCCGCCGATCGGGGAGAACGCCCCCGGTCCGGTCGTGTCGAGTGCCTCCCAGGCGTCCTCGACCCGGCGGTGCCCGGTGACGACGTGCCCGCGGGCATCGGCGGCGCTGAAGACGGTGTCGTCGAGGCCGAGCGGCCGCAGCACACGATCGGTCGCGACCGCGGTGAACGGTGCCCCGGAGACGACCGACACCACCCGTCCGAGCAGGGCGTACCCGAGGTTCGAGTACGCGAAGCGCGTTCCCGGAACGGAGTCGAAGAGCAACCCGGCACGCAGGACGTCGTCGAGGTCGTCGTCCGTGATCGACTCCTGTCGGTCCGCCCACGGGTCGTCCGTCGGGAGCCCGGCGGACATCGTCAGGAGCATCCGGAGGGTCGGGACGGGGGAGTCGGCGGTGGGCAGCCGGACCGCGTCGAACGCCGGGACGAAGTCCGTGACCGGTGCGTCGAGCGAGACCAGGCCGTCGTCCACCAGGCCGAGCAGGGTCGCGGCGGTGACGCTCTTCGTGCACGAGGCGATGCGGTACACGGTGTCCGCGTCGGGCACGGCGCCGTCACCGCGGTCCCCGTGCCCGCCCCAGGCGACGAGTCCGTCCCGGTCGAACACGCCCCACACGCTGCTCGGCGCGATGCCGTCCGCCACGCGCTGCCGGTGCAGGGCGTCCACCGCGTCCAGCACGCCCGGACCCGGGCGCATCATGCGCGCCGCATCTCGGCGTAGGCGTCCAGTGCGCGCTGCCGACTGGACCTGAGGTCGAGCATCGGCTCGGGGCGGTCCTCGTCAGCGGGGACCCAGCGACGCACGTACTCGCGGTGCGGATCGAAGCGCTCGAATTGGCGATCCGGGTTGAAGACCCGGAAGTACGGTGCCGCGTCGAAGCCGGACCCGGCGACCCACTGCCAGTTCGCCGCGTTGTTGGCCGGATCGGCGTCGACCAGGGTGTCCCAGAACCACTGCTCACCGACCCGCCAGTCCACGAGCATGTTCTTCACGAGGAAGCTCGCCGTCGCCAGGCGCACCCGGTTGTGCATCGCGCCGGTGTGCCAGAGCTCGCGCATGCCGGCGTCGACGAGGTCGAACCCGGTCGTGCCGTACCGCCACCGGTCGAGCTCGTCGTCGGTGGGCTCCCGCCACGGGAAGGCGTCGAACTCGCGGCGGACGTTGGTCCGTGCGATGTCGTCGCAGTGGAAGTACTCGTTCCAGTTGAACTCCCGCCACGCGAGCTGCCGGAGGAACGCCGGGGCGGCACGCCGTCGGTCGGGCTCGAGTGTCTCGTGCAGGCGGTGCCAGACCTGGTACGGGCTGATCTCACCCCAGCGCAGGTGTGGGGAGAGGCTGCTCGTCGCAGCCTGCGCCGGTTCGTCGCGCTGGTCGTAGTCGGCCAGGGCCTCGTCGATGAACCGCTCGAGCCGGTCCCAGGCCCCGTGTTCGCCGGGGGTCCAGGCGTCTCGCATGCCGCCCGCCCAGTCCGGGGTGGTCGGCAGCAGCGCCCAGTCACCGAGCACGTCCGAGGCCACGTCGGCCGGCGCGGCGACGGACTCCGGCTCGGGCCACGGGTGCCGGGGTTCCGGCATGGCCTGCGCGGCCCGCCAGAACGGCGTGAAGACCTTGAACGGCTCGCCCTTGCCGGTCAGGACGGTCCACGGTTCCCAGAGCAGCGTCCCCGCGGAGCTGTGCGCCTCGATGCCGCTGGCGACGAGGCCGGACTTGATGCCGGCGTCGATCTCCCGCTCCACCCGGCCGTACCGCCGGTTCCAGAACACGGCGTCCGCACCGGACTCGGCGACGAGGTCCGTGACGACGTCCGCCGCGGCACCCCGGCGCAGCACGAGCCGTGACCCGTGGGCACGAAGGTCGGCGTCGAGCGCGGCGAGGGAGTGGTGGAGCCACCACCGTGCTGCGGCACCGTGGGGACGGATGCCGTCGCTCTGCTCGTCGAGCACGTACACCACGGTGACGGGGCCGGGCCGGTCGACCGCGGACCGGAGCGCCGGGTTGTCGGCGATCCGGAGGTCGTCACGCAACCAGACGATCGAGCCGCTCACGCCGAGGCCCGATCCGGTGCCGCGGCGACCGTCCGACGCGTCGGGGACGTGCCGGCAGCCGCGACCCGGAGCTTCGTGCAGAGCTCGGTGAGGGTGCGCAGCTCGGCGTCGTCGAGCCCGGCGCCGACCTGCGCGGCGATCGTCGACGCGTGCTGCACGGCGACGGCGCGGTAGACGTCGTACCCGTGGGCGGTCAGGGCGACGATCACCCCGCGGGCGTCGGTCGGGTCGGGCTGCTTCTCCACGATGCCCTTGGTCGCGAGACGGTCGACCAGTCGACTGACGCTCGGCTGGGTCAGGAGGAGGTGACCCGTCAGGTCACGCATCCGGCAGCGGCGCCCCGGCTGTGTCGAGAGGTTGAAGCAGACGTCGTACTCGTTGAAGGAGATCTCGGCCGAGGGGAACTCGGTGTTGAGGTTCCGCATCACGGTGACCTGCGCGCGGAACAACGACTCCCACGCCGCGACCGCTGTCGCCTTCTCGCTGCGGTGATCGCTCACGGGTACGTCCCTCCGTCTGGTGGACCCCCACCCTACCGAGGGGTACCGACGCAGAACGCGGGCCGGCCGCCCGAGTGGACGACCGGCCCGCTCCCTTGCACCGGGAGATTCCTGCAATCACATTCCACAGCCGGTGCCACAGCAAACACCGACTGCACGACCGACTGTATAACGAAGCGGTAACGCCAGGGAAGGCGGCCACGCCGTCGGTTCCTGCGAGTTGTCCGATCGCCGGACGAGAGCCGGTTCAGAAGAGGTCGGGCGACGGCGTGGAGGCGTAGCGCACCGACACGTCGGCGTGCCGGTCGAACCGGTACCCGACACCCCGCACCGTCCGGACGATCTCCTCGAAGGCGCCGAGCTTCGCCCGGAGGCGACGGACGTGCACGTCGATGGTGCGCTCGTTCGGGGTCTCGTCCTCACCGTCGGACCACAGTCCCTCGATGATGGCCGAGCGGTCAACCGTGCGACCCTCGCGGAGGACGAGGAACTGCAGGAGCTCGAACTCCTTGAACGTCAGGGGCGCGGTCTCGCCGTCGAGGACGACACGCTTGCGGGAGATGTCGATGACGACGCCGGTCTCCTCCGGCTCGGGCTTCTCCGTCTGCTTGCGCGCGGCCACCGCCGACCGGTCCTGCAGCGCGAGGCGGACCACGTCGACGTCCCGCCCGCCGGACCCCTCGGCCGCGACGGCGACGGCCGCGTAGGTCTCCGCCGACGGCACGAGCTGTGCCGTGAGCGCCTTCAGCTGCTCGACGACGGCGGCCAGGGTGGTGCCGGCCGCAGCCGCGGCGGCCTCGTCGAGCCCGACGTAGAGCGCGAAGCCACGCGCCTCGGTCCCCTCGGGCAGTGCCCGGTTCCGCTGCGGGGCGACGACCGGGCTGGTGGGGACGGCGGAACGGTCGGGGACCGGACGGACCGGCTGTGCCGCCGGTGCGCGACGGCTGCGGATCGGCGTGACGCTGCCGAGGTCGGTCGGAGCGGCGGCCGCCAGACGGGCGGGGGTGGTGCGGGGCTGGGCGATGGTGAGCGACATGGTGCGGTCTCCGGGTGGTGCGGCCGAGCGGAGTGGTGGGACGTCGGCCGGTGTCGAATGCGTCGGCCCGGATCGGCGGTACGCCGAGTGGCCCTGCGGTCCGTGGGGGACCGGGGCTCGTCCGGGGGAGCGGGATCAGACCTCGAGACGGTGGTGCGCGTCGTCGACGGGGTCGTCACCGGGGATCACGCGCGGGCGACGGGGGTGGTGTCGCGGGGGATCCGGCTGGAACGGGTACCGATCAGGCACACATTCGACAACGCATGACCGCCGTGGTCGGCATCATGATGCCGGCAGTCCCCTTGGCCTCGTGGAGGGCTCGGGTGGACACGGTTGCAGTCATGGCACGAGTATCGGCGGTATACCAACGTGGTGTCAACCGTCCGCGCGGACGGTGACGGATCCGGAAGGTGGTGCGGTCGCTAGTCGGCCAGGCCGTAGAGGCGGTCGCCGGCGTCGCCGAGACCGGGGACGATGTACCCGTTCTCGTCCAGGCGTTCGTCGAGCGCGCCGAGGACGATCGTCACGTCACGGTCGCCGACCGCCGCCTCGAGCGCGGCGAGGCCCTCAGGAGCGCCGAGGATGCACACGCACGTGACGTCCACGGCGCCGCGGTCGAACAGGAACTCGATCGCCGCGGCGAGCGTGCCGCCCGTCGCCAGCATCGGGTCGAGCACGAAGCACTGCCGGTTCGACAGGTCGTCGGGCAGGCGCTCGGCGTACGTCTGCGGCTCGAAGGTCTCCTCGTCGCGGGCCATGCCGAGGAACCCGACCTCGGCCGTGGGGACGAGCTTGACCATGCCCTCGAGCATGCCGAGCCCGGCGCGGAGGATCGGCACGACGAGCGGACGGGGCTTCGCGATCGCGACCCCCATCGTCTGCGCGACGGGCGTGCTGATCGGCGTCGCCGTCACCCGGACGTTGCGCGTGGCCTCGTACGCGAGGAGCGTGACGAGTTCCTCGGTCAGGGCACGGAACGTGGGGGAGGGAGTGGTCCGGTCGCGGAGCACCGAGAGCTTGTGGGTGATGAGCGGGTGGTCGGCGACGTGGACTCGCATAGGGTCGAGCGTACCGTGCCGCACCCCGACCGGCGGTCGCGGCCATCGTCGGCGTCGGGGCGGAGGACGCGTGGAGCACCCAGCCGGACGGCCGTTCGTCCCCGCCATGGAGCAGGCGCTGACCGAGGCCCGGGCGTGCCTGGCCACCGGCGACGTCCCGGTGGGCGCCGTCGTGCTCGACGCCGCCGGGGAGGTCGTCGCCGTGGGACGCAACGAACGCGAGGCCCGGCAGGACCCGACCGCACATGCCGAGGTCCTCGCGCTGCGGGCCGCGGCGGCGGTCACCGGGGACTGGCACTTGGCCGAGCACACCCTCGTCGTCACGCTCGAGCCGTGCCCGATGTGTGCCGGAGCGTTGCTCGCCGCGCGCGTCCCCCGGATCGTGTTCGGCGCCTGGGACCCCAAGGCCGGCGCGAGCGGCAGCGTCTACGACATCGCTCGCGACCGCCGGCTGCCGCACCGTGCGGAAGTCGTCGCCGGGGTCCTGGAACAGGACTGTGCGGCGCTGCTCGACACGTTCTTCGCCGAGCGCCGCTGAACCGACCGACCGACCGACCGTCAGTCGGCGGCGCGCAGGACGATCGCCTCGGTCGACGGGTGCGGGCCGTCGTGCCGCACATCGGGCTCGATGTAGATGACGCGCGCGATGGGCACCGCGGCGCGCACCCGCTGTTCCACGGTGTCGATGCCGGCGGCGACGTCGCCGAGGCGGCGGTCGCCGTCGACGGCGACCTTGACGCCGACCATGAGCTCGTCCGGCCCGAGGTAGAGGGTCTTGAGGTGGATGACCGAGTCGACCTCGGGTCCGTCGAGCACCGCCTGCTTGATCCGGGCGACGTCACGGGAGCTCGCACCCTCGCCGACGAGGAGGCTCTTCGTCTCGACCCCCAGCACGAGCGCGACGGCGATGAGGAGCACGGCGATGAGCACCGTGCCGATCGCGTCGAACACGCCGTTGCCGGTGAGCACCGTGAGGCCGACACCGAAGAACGCGAAGACCAGGCCGATCAGGGCAGCCGTGTCCTCGAGCATGACGACGGGGAGCTCCGGTGCCTTGGCCCGGCGGACGAACTGCACCCAGGACTGCCCGCCCTTGTGCGGCCGTGCCTCCTTCAGCGCCGTGCGCAGGGAGAAGCCCTCGAGACCGATCGCGATGACGAGCACCGCCATCGGCAGCCACCAGTTCTCGAGCGGGTGCGGGTGCGCGAACTTCTCGATGCCCTCGTAGAGCGAGAACACGCCACCCACCGAGAACAGCACGATCGACACGACGAACGCGTGCACGTAGCGCTCCCGGCCGTGGCCGAACGGGTGCTCCTCGTCTGCGGCCTTCTTCGCCTTCCGGCCACCGAGCAGCAGGAGCAGCTGGTTCGCGGAGTCCGCGAGGGAGTGCACCCCTTCGGCGAGCATCGACGCAGATCCGCTGATCGCCGCGGCGATGAACTTCACGATCGCGATCCCGACGTTCGCACCGAGTGCGGCGAAGATCGCCTTCGTCCCTCCGGAAGCGCTCATGTAGCTGTCCGACCCCTTCTCGTACCGACCTGGACCACGATCCTAGGCTCCCGCTGGTCGGTAGGTTGGAGGCCATGACCATCGACCTGCCCCGCGTCGCCATGCTCGGCGTCGGTTCCATGTCCGGCGCGGTCCTGCAGGGGCTCCTCGCCGCAGGGGTGGCACCCGAGACCGTCGCCGTCACCACCCGGTCCGAGTCCTCGGCGGCGTCGCACCGCGCCTCCGGGCTCCTCGCCGTCGCGTCCGAGACCGACCCCGACGCCAACCGGGCAGCCGTCCGCGGTGCCGGTGTCGTCGTGCTCGGGGTGAAGCCCTTCGGCATCGTCGACCTGCTCGACGAGGTCGCGAGCGACCTCGAGCCGGGCGCGGTCGTCGTCAGCGTCGCGGTCGGGGTGACCACCGCCACGATGGAGGCGCACGTCCCATCCGGCGTCCGCGTCGTCCGGGCGCTGCCCAACACGCCCGTCGGCGTCGGCCTCGGGGTCACGGGTGTCAGTGCGGGGGAGTCGGCGGACGCCGAGGCCGTCGCGCTCGCCAGCTCCGTCTTCGCCGTGTCCGGCGACGTCCTCGACGTCCCCGAGTCCCAGCTCGACGCCCTGTCCGCCGTGTCCGGCTCCGGCCCTGCCTACGTGTTCCTGCTGGTCGAGGAGTGGCAGCGGGCCGCCGAGCAGCTCGGGTTCACCGCCGAGCAGGCCCGCACCATGGTGCAGGGCACGGTCCGCGGTGCGGTCGAGCTCCTCGCGCGCTCGGGCCGTGAGCCCGCCGACCTCCGCCGTGCGGTGACCAGCCCGAAGGGCACGACCGAGCGTGCGGTGGCGGTGCTGCAGGAGGCCGACCTCGCCGACACGCTCGGACGGGCCGCACGTGCCGCCATCAGCCGCGCCGAGGAGCTGTCCCGGCTCTGACGCCGGTCGTCGGGCCAGGCCGCCGACCCCGCTCCGGGCGCACTACTCGAGCGCGGCGAACCGCTCGAGGTCGGTCTCGGTGCCCGAGACGATGATGAGGTCGTCCTCGCCGATGACGCTGTCCGGGGTCGCCGGGACGAAGGCCTGTCCCGGCGGCTTGATCCCGAGCACCGTGAGACCGTGGCGCGTCCGGATCACCGTCGTCGCGAGGTCCCGTCCCCGCACGGCCCGCGGCGGGAACATCTTCACCACGGCGAAGTCGTCGTCGAACTCGATGAAGTCGAGCATGCGCCCGGACACCAGGTGCGCCGTCCGCTCGCCGGCCTCGCGCTCCGGGTAGACCACGTGGTTCGCGCCGATCCGGCTGAGGATGGTGCCGTGCGACCGACTGATCGCCTTCGCCCAGATCTGCGGGACGCCGAGGTCGACCAGGTTGGCCGTGATGAGCACGCTCGACTCCAGGTCCGAGCCGGTGCCGACCACGGCGATCGCGAAGTCCTGCGCCCCGATCTGCCGGAGCGCGTCCATGTCGGTCGCGTCGGCCTGGACCGCGTGCGTCACCCGGTCCGACCACTTCTGCACGAGCGCGGCGTCGGTGTCCACGACCAGGACGTCGCGCCCCTGCCGTTCGAGCTGGCCGGCGGTCGCGGCACCGAACCGCCCGAGGCCGATCACGAGGACCGGGGCGTCGTGGCTGACGGGACCCTGCTGGGCGTGCGGACGGTGTCGGTCAGCCAACGATCGGCCTCTCCTCGGGACGTCGGAACAGCTGCCGGCTCTGACTGGCGGCGAGCGCGGCGGCGATGGTCACTGTACCGACCCGGCCGAGGAACATCGTGGCGGCGAGCACGTACTTGCCGGACTCGGGCAGGTCGGCGGACACACCGGACGACAGCCCGCAGGTCGCGAACGCCGAGATCACCTCGAACAGGACGCGGTCGAGGGGTTCCCGCGTGATCTGCAGCAGCACGACGGTGGCGACGGCGACGATGGTGGCGCCCCACAGGACGATCGCGACCGCCACGCGCAGGACGTCACTCGGGATGCGACGGCCGAACGCCTCCATGCTCTGCCGGCCACGGGCCTCCGCGACGGCCGCCAGGAAGAGCACGGCGAGCGTCGTGACCTTGATGCCGCCCGCGGTGGAGGCGGAGCCGCCGCCGATGAACATGAGCATGTCCGTGACGAGCAGGCTCGACCCGTACAGCTCGTCGAAGTCGACGAGCGAGAAGCCGCCGGACCGGGTCATCGTCGACAGGAAGAGCGCCTGGAAGGCCGTGCGGCCGGCGCCCTCGCGGCCGAAGGTCTCGGGGTTCGAGGCCTCGAGGGCGATGTAGGCGACGGTGCCGCCGAGGAGCAGCACCGCACTCGTCGCGAGCGTGAGCTTCACGTGGATGGGCCAGCGGCGCGGGGAGCGGAGCTGCTTCGTCAGCGTCCGGATGACCGGGAACCCGATCGACCCGGCGATGACGCCCACCATGAGGAGGCTGAGGAACCAGTAGTCGTGCGCGAACGGATCGAGGCCGTCGGCGTTCGGCGCGAACCCGGTGTTCGTGAAGGCCATCGCCGAGTAGTAGAAGGAGTCGCCGACCGCCGTCCAGAACGGCACCCCGGTGAGGAGCACACTCGGCAGGAGCAGCAGACCGATGACGACCTCGATCGTCAGGGTGCTGACTGCGACCGTGAGGAGCAGTGTGCCGACGTCGCCCAGGCGGACCGCCTGGCCCTCCGGCACGGCCCCGTGGTGTGTACGCAGCGGGTTCGAGTCCCCGGCGGCGATGAGCTTGGCGCGGAGGCCGAGCCGACGGGTGACCACGAGCCCGAGGATCGATGCGAAGGTGAGCACGCCGAGCGCGCCGATCTGCGTGCCGATGACCACGAGGACCTTGCCGAACACCGACCAGTGCGTCGCCATGTCGACGGTCGCGAGCCCGGTGACGCAGACCACGCTCGCCGCGGTGAACAGCGCGTCGGAGAAGTGGGTCACCGACCCGTCGGCCGTCGCCATCGGCGTCATGAAGAGCACCGTGAAGAGGAAGATGAGCACGATGAAGACCAGGATCGCCAGCCGCGAGGGTGACGCCCGCAGGGCCGTCACGAGCCTGCTCGGCCGTCGCTGACCCGCCACGGTCCCCACGGTGGGGATCGGCTCGGTGCGGTCGAGCATCGTATGCCTCCGGGGACATGGGCGGGACGGTTCGTCATGGTACATCCGCACGGCGGCGGATAGCCTTGCTGGATGGCCGACATCTTCAGCGTCGTCGCGGACCCGACGCGGCGTGCACTGCTGGGCGAGCTCCTCACCGCGTACGGGGCCGACGCCACCGGCGGGGAACTGAGCGTCGGGCAGCTCGTGCTGCGGCTCGGCGTGAGTCAGCCGACCGTGTCGAAGCACCTCCGCGTGCTCCGCGACATCGGCCTCGTCACCAGTCGCGAAGAAGGCCAGCACCGCTACTACCGGCTCGACCCCGAGCCGCTGCTCGGCATCGAGGAGTGGGTGGTCCCGTTCACGAACGCCGTGGACGCCGACGGCACCCCGGCCACCACGTCGTGGACGCCGGACGGTCAGCCGGTGTCCGTGCGGAGGAGCGGCACGGCGGGCAAGGCGACGGTCGAGGTCGGCACCGAACTCGGTCGCGTCATGGCCGAGGCGTCGCACCGCGCCACCGTCGCGATCACCGGGGCGCAGCAGGGCTGGGAGCGGGTCGTCGACCGCAGTCTGCGCCGCTTCACGAAGCGCCCCGAGGACGACTGAGCAGCTGCTGGACACCGGGCCTCACGCGCCTCTACAGTGTCCAGTGACCACACAGGTCACAACAAGCAAGCCACCCGAAGGCGGACCATGACCGGCAGTTTCGACGACGTGCGCTTCCTCACCGTCGCGGAGGTCGCCGAGATGATGCGCGTCTCCAAGATGACGGTCTACCGCATGGTCCACGCCGGGGAACTCCCCGCCATCCGATTCGGCCGGTCCTTCCGCGTGCCGGAGTCGGCGGTCGCGGAGGTCCTCCGCGGTGGCATCGCCGACGTCGGCTGAACCGACCCGGCTCAGCCGTTCCCGTCCCGGGCGTCCATCGTCCGTCCCGGCGCCGTTCGACATCGCAGCAGCCAGCCGGTAGACTCGGGCAGGTTGATTTTCCGCGGCTTCATCGGCCCGGTGTCCGTACATCAGCATCAGTCCGAGCGAGGTCCACATGGGTTCTGTCATCAAGAAGCGTCGCAAGCGCATGGCGAAGAAGAAGCACCGCAAGCTCCTTCGCAAGACGCGCCACCAGCGTCGCAACAAGAAGTAGGTCGAGAGACCCGCAGCAGAAGCCCCGGTTCGCCGGGGCTTCTGCGTTTCCGGCCCACGGACCCCCGGAGTGGCGCGGGTAGCCTGAGGTCATGACAGCCGTGACGCTCCTCACCAAGCCCGGATGCCACCTCTGCGACGACGCTCGTCCCGTCGTCGAACGTGTCGTCGCCGCACGGCCGGGAGTCACCCTCGAGGAGCGGTCCATCCTCGACGACGACGACCTGCGCCTGGAGTACGCGGAGGACATCCCCGTCGTGCTCGTCGACGGTCGTGTGCACAGCAACTGGCACGTCGATGCCGAACGACTCGCCCGGGCGCTCGAGCAGGCCGAGGCCCGAGCGTGATCCGCCACGTCGTCTCGTGGACGCTCCGCGAGGACCTCGACCACGACGCCGCGGTCGTCCGGATCCGCGAGCTGCTGACCGGACTGGTCGGGGTGGTCCCGTCGATCCGCTCCCTGCGGGTCGTCGAGAACGTCGCCTACCCGGGGAAGAACCAGGACGTCGCGGTCGTGGCCGACTTCGACGACCTCGCCGGGCTCGACGAGTACCAGGTGCACCCGGAGCACCAGGCGGCCGCGGCCGAGATCCGTGGGCTCGTCACCGCCCGCGCGGCCATCGACTGGCAGGACTGACCGCGGCGAGAGCCCGGTACGACGAGGACCGGCTCCACCACGGGTGTCCGTGGTGGAGCCGGTCCTCGTGTTCGCGCTGCCGCCCGGCGACTACGGGGTGAGGCGCGTCGGCCCGCGGAAGAGGTACGTGACCTCGCGGATCGACGGCTCGCCGAGCATGAGCATCAGCACGCGCGCCAGGCCCATCCCGAACCCACCGTGCGGCGGGACCCCGTAGCGGAAGAAGTCGAGGTACCAGCCGAGCTCGGCGGCGTCGAGGCCCTTCTCCTCCGCCTGGGCGGTGAGGACGTCGACCCGGTGCTCACGCTGGGCACCGGTCGAGATCTCCGCGCCGTTGAACAGCAGGTCGTAGCTGTTCGTGAGGGTCGGGTCGTCGGCGTGACGCATGTGGTAGTACGGCCGGATCGAGGCGTCGTAGTCGGTGACGAAGACGAACTCGGACCCGTGGTGCTCCTTGGCCCAGGCGGAGACCCGGCGCTCGCCCTCGGGGTCGAGGTCGCCGTCGGCGCGGACGACCTCGTAGCCGCTGTCGGCGACGATCTTCCGGGCGTCGGCCAGCGTGACGCGGGGGAACGGCGTCGTCGGGATCTGCAGCTCGAAGCCGAAGACCTCCTCGATGTCCTTGCCGTACTTCTCCTTGACGGCGGTGATGCCGGCGACGAGGACCTCTTCGTGCATCGCCATGACGTCCTCGTGGGACTCGATCCACGAGAACTCGGCGTCGACGCTCGTGAACTCGGTCGCGTGGCGGGAGGTGAACGACGGGTCGGCGCGGAAGGCGTCGGCGATCTCGAACACGGCACCGAAGCCCGCGGGCTGCGCCATCTGCTTGAAGTTCTGCGGTGACTGCGCCAGGTAGGCGGTCGTCTCGAAGTACTCGAGCTGGAAGAGCTCGGCGCGCGACTCGGACGCCGACGCCATCAGCTTCGGGGTGTGGATCTCGATGTAGTCACGCTCGACCCAGTAGGTGCGGAACGCGTGCTCGAGCGTGGTCTGGATGCGGAAGATCAGGTTCTGCTTGCGGTTGCGCAGGTCGAGGAAGCGCCAGTCCAGACGCTTGTCGAGCGAGGAGTCGTCGGCGATGGGCGTCTCCGGGATGGCGGCACTGACCACGGTCAGCGTGCCGACCTTGACCTCGAGCCCGCCGAGCTTGACGCGCTCGTCGTGCTTCAGCGTGCCCTGCACGTGGACGAAGGTGCCGTGCGCGAGGCCGGAGATCGACTCCGTGGTGGCGAGTGCCGTGGCAGAGGCGTCGTCACCCTCGGCCGCTTCGCGCGTGGCCGGGTTGACGAGCTGGACGGCGCCGCTCTCGTCGCGGAGGACGACGAACTGCACCTTCTTCTGATCACGGACGGTCTCGACCCATCCGGCCACGGAGACGGGGCCGTCGGGGAGGCTTGCGAGGTCGGCGATGCGGGTGCGTTCGATCACGGTCGTCGAGTCTACCGGCCGGGCGTGCCATCGGAGGCGCCCGAGGCGGACCGGGCCCCGGGGAGGCCACTTCCCCTCCACAACGATGCGCGGTCATCCGGTTCTCCACAGCTCTGCCGGGAGGCCCTTGCCCGGGCTCGGGGCCGCCGTAGCGTCGACGTCGTGGCCAGGTCGCAGGACGAACGCGGCGGTACCCGCGACGGAGGGTCCGGGATGGGACTGCGGCCTGGTCACCCGATCAGGCGGCGAACGCCGGCCCGGTCACGGCAACGAGGCGCGCAGGGTCCCCAGCGTGCCGATGAACTCCTCGGCCATCGCCGCGCGCTCCAGCAGCTTCGCGTGGCGCGCCCTGGCGTCCTCGAGGAACGCGTCGAGGCGGGCCGCCAGGTCGGCGGCCTCGTCCGGGTCGCCGGCCGTCAGACCGTCGACGACGCGGAGGAGCCCCGCCATCTCGTCGAGTGTGAACCCGAGTGGTTTCATCCGGCGGATGACGAGCAGGCGCTCGAGGTCGCCGGCCGTGTAGACCCGGAACCCGCCGGCGGTGCGGCCGCTCGGCACGAGCAGCCCGACCTCGTCGTAGTGCCGGATCGACCGCAGCGACATCCCGGTCCGTTCGGCGAGCTCCCCGATGTGCATGGTGGCGGGGACGTCGGGACCGGTCATGTCCGACATCGTGGCAGAGGGCGAGGGGCAGCGGCTGGACGGTCGACACCCTCACATGACGGTAGGGTTGCCGCGATGTCGACCGCCACCACCGCTCCCGTCACACCGAGCGTCCTCGCCGCACTGCGGTCCCCGCGCCTCCTCACGAGGGAGCTCCTGGCCGGCGTCGTCACGGCGCTCGCCCTCATCCCCGAAGCGATCTCGTTCTCGGTGGTCGCCGGGGTGGACCCCGCGGTCGGGCTCTTCTCGAGCGTCGTCTTCGCGATGGTCATCTCGGTGGTCGGCGGCCGACCGGCGATGATCTCCGCCGCTGCCGGATCGGTCGCGCTCGTGATCGCACCGCTCGTGCGGGACCACGGGGTCGCCTACCTCGTCCCCGCGATCGTGCTCGGCGGCCTGTTCCAGCTCGTGCTCGGGTTCCTCGGCGTCGCACGCCTGATGCGCTTCATCCCACGCAGCGTCAACGTGGCGTTCGTCAACGCCCTGGCGATCCTCATCTTCACCGCGCAGCTCCCGAACCTGCTCGGGAACGACGTGCCGCTCGTCGTCTGGCCCCTCACCGCACTCGGCGTCGCGCTCATCGTCGGGGTCCCCTTCCTCACGAAGGCCGTCCCCGCGCCGCTCATCGCCGTGGTCGTGGTGACGGCGATCACCATGGTGTTCGGGGTCGCCGTCCCCACGGTCGGTGACGAGGGGTCCCTCCCCACCGCGTTGCCGGGCTTCAACGGGATCACCGTCCCCCTGACCCTCGACACCCTCCAGCTCATCGCGCCGTACGCGTTCGGCGTCGCGATCGTCGGGCTCATCGAGACGCTGCTGACCGCACAGCTCGTCGACGCCGTCACCGAGACCCGGTCCAGCGCCTGGCGCGAGTCGTGGGGTCAGGGCGTGGCGAACATCGCCTCGGGCTTCTTCGGCGGCACCGGCGGGTGCGCGATGATCGGACAGACGGTCATCAACGTGAAGACGGCCGGTGCCCGCACCCGGGTGTCGACCTTCGTGGCCGGCGCGGCGGTCCTCGTCCTGACGATCGTCCTGCACGACGTGGTGGCCCAGATCCCGATGGCGGCCCTCACCGCGGTGATGCTCATGGTCTGCGTGGCGACCTTCGACTGGCACAGCGTCCGGCCGCGCACCCTCCGCCGGATGCCCCTCGGGGAGACGGCCGTCATGGTCATCACCGTGCTGGTCGTCGTCGCGACGGACAACCTGGCCACCGGGGTGCTCGTCGGGGTCGTCGTCGCCGCGCTGGTCTTCGCCCGCCGGGTCGCCCACGTCGTCGAGGTCGTGCGGGAACCGGTCGACGAGCGGACCGTCCGCTACCGGGTGCGCGGGGCGCTGTTCTTCGCGTCCTCGAACGACCTCGTCAACCGGTTCTCCTACGCCGAGGACCCCGAGCGCGTCATCGTCGACATGTCCGAGGCGCACGTGTTCGACGCGAGCACGGTCGCGGCACTCGACGGGGTCGAGCAGCGCTTCGCGAAGCACGGGTCCACGGTGGAGGTCGTGAACCTGAACACCGGTTCGACCGCCCTGCACGGTCGGCTGTCCGGCCACCTCGGCTGAGCGCTCCCGAAGTCCGTGGATCCGCTGTGGGGCGGGTGGGCGAGCGGGACCGACCTACACTGGAACCCATGCCCGCGACCAAGATCCACCTCGTGCGGCACGGCGAGGTCCACAACCCCGACCGTGTCCTCTACGGGCGGCTCCCGGGCTTCGGTCTGAGCGAGCTCGGCACCCGGATGGCACAGGCCTCCGCGACCGCCTGGAAGGACGCCGGCATCGACGTCCGGGCGATCGTGGCGTCCCCGTTGCAGCGCACGCAGGAGTCGGCCGCGCCCTGGGCCGCGGCCTACGGACTCGACGTCCGGATCGACGAGCGCCTCATCGAACCCACGAACCGCTACGAGGGGCAACCGCCCGGCTTCACCAAGCGCTCGGTCCGGCGTCCGAGCGAGTGGCCGTGGATCGCGAACCCGTGGCGTCCGAGCTGGGGCGAGGCGTACGAGTCGATCGCCAACCGCATGCTCGCCGCCGTCAGCACGGCGTGGGAGAGCGTCGACGAGGGCGACGTCGTCCTCGTCAGTCACCAGCTGCCGATCTGGATGGTGCACCGCCGGCTCGCGGGGGAGCCGCTCTGGCACGACCCCCGGAAACGCCGGTGCGACCTCTCGAGCATCACCACCCTCGTGCGGACGCCCGACCGCTCGGCCGGGCGGTTCACCGAGGTCGGGTACGCGGACCCGGCGGCCGAGCTCCGTGCGTCCGCCATCGACGAAGGAGCAGTGTGACGCGCACCACCCGCACGACCCGGGCCCGGACCACGGGCGCCGCAGCGATCGCGATCGTGACGGCACTCGTGCTCGTCGGGTGCTCCTCGAGCAACGACTCCCTGTCGCGGCAGTACGGCAACGGCAGCACGCAGAACTACATCTCCGGCACCGGGGCGGTGACCGAGGTCGCCGTCGACGAGCGGACCGACCCCATCGACTTCACCGCCGAGTCGACGGAGGGCGACGAGCTCTCCGCCGAGGCCCTGCGCGGCGACGTCGTCGTGATCAACTTCTGGTACGCGGGGTGCCCGCCGTGCCGCGCCGAGGCCGAACACCTCAACACCGTCCACGACCGCTTCGCCGACGACGACGTGCAGTTCATCGGGGTCAACGTCCGTGACGAGGCCGGCACCGCGAAGGCCTTCGAGCGGAAGTTCGGCGTCGACTACCCGACCGTCCTCGACGCGAACACCGGCACGATGCAGCTCGCGCTCTCGGGTGAGATCGCGCCGAACGCCGTGCCGACGACGATCGTCCTCGACAAGCAGGGCCGGGTCGCAGCGCGGGTGCTCGGCGCGGTCGACGGGCCGGGCATCCTGGACACACTCGTCGGCGACGAACTGACCGGCAAGGCGTCCTGAGCGGTGACCAGCGGCAATCCCTTCGCCGACGCGATCTTCAGCGGACAGCTCCTCGTCGGGCTGCCGGTGGCGGCGCTCGCCGGGCTCGTCTCGTTCCTGTCACCGTGCGTGCTGCCCCTCGTGCCGGGCTACCTCGGGTACGTGGGCGGCATCGCCGACGGCTCGCGGCGCTCCCGCGGGCGCGTGCTCCTCGGCGTGCTCCTGTTCGTGCTCGGCTTCACGGTCGTCTTCGTCCTCGGGTCGGCCGCAGCGGGGGCCGTCGGGTTCTGGCTCGTGCGCTGGCGTGACCTCATCGTGCAGCTCATGGGGATCGTCGTCATCGCGATGGGGCTCGTCTTCATCGGTCGGTTCACGTTCCTGCAGCGGACCGTCAAGGCCGACTTCACGCCGCGCACCGGTCTGCTCGGCGCCCCGCTGCTCGGCATCGTGTTCGCCCTCGGGTGGACGCCCTGCATCGGGCCGACCCTCGCGGCCATCAACCTCATCAGCTTCCAGTCGGGCAGCGCCTGGCAGGGCGTCGTGCTCGGCATCGCGTACTGCATCGGCCTCGGCGTCCCGTTCCTGCTCGTCGCGCTGGGCGCCGGGTGGGCCTCGGGTGCGATCGGCATCGTCAAGCGGCACATGCGCACCGTCAACATCATCGGAGGAGCGATCCTGATCGTCATCGGTCTGCTCATGGTCACCGGCATCTGGTCGGCCGTCATGTCGAACGTCGGGGCGGTGATCCAGAGCTTTGTCCCCGCGGTCTGACAACCAGGACGACCTGACGGACGATGCCGCCACCGGGGCCGATCGGTCGTCGGACCCGCAGCGACCGTCCGACCACGTCGACGGGACCCCCGTCACGCCGAGCCCGCGGGACGAGGGCATCGCGCAGCCGAAGCTCGGCGTCGTCGGGTACCTCCGCTTCGCCTGGCGCCAGCTGACGAGCATGCGGACGGCGCTCTTCCTGCTCATGCTGCTCGCCCTCGCGGCGATCCCGGGTTCCCTCGTGCCGCAGCGGCAGGCGGACCCGAACGGCGTCGTGCAGTACGAGAACGACCACCCGACGCTCTTCCCGGTGCTCGACAAGCTGCAGGTGTTCGACACCTACACCTCGGTGTGGTTCTCGGCCATCTACCTGCTGCTCTTCGTGTCGTTGATCGGCTGCATCGTCCCGCGGACCCGTCACCACTGGCAGGCCCTCCGGACCCGGCCCCCGAAGACCCCGGCACGGCTCGGGCGACTGGCCGGGTTCCGGACGGTCGCCGTGACGACGGAGACGGTCACCCCGACCCCGACCGCGACCGCGAACGGTGGGGCGGACGCCACGACGGGCCTCCCGTCCGTCGACCGAGCGGTCACGAGCGCCATGGCGCAGCTCAGGAAGTCCGGCTACCGCGTCGAGCGGTTCGGCGACTCCGTGAGCGCGGAGCGCGGGTACCTGCGCGAGACCGGCAACCTGGTGTTCCACGCGGCGCTCGTCGGCGTGCTCCTGGCCGTCGGCCTGGGCGGCGGGTTCAGCTACACCGGGCAGCGGCTGCTCGTCGAGGGGCAGACCTTCACGAACGTCCTCGGGTCCTACGACTCGTTCAACCCCGGCCGGTGGTTCTCGCAGTCGGACCTGCAGGGCTACAACCTGACGCTCGACGACTTCGAGACGGAGTACGAGGAGACGAACCTCGACGCGCTCGGGCAGGCGACCGACTACTCGGCGACCGTGACGGCACGGACCAAGGACGGCGGGACGACGACGAGCCGTCTCGGTGTCAACGAGCCGCTCGCGATCGGTGGGACGAACGTGTACCTGCTCGGCAACGGCTACGCCATGCAGGTGACCGTGCGCGACGGCGAGGGGAACGTGGCGTTCCAGGACGTCGTGCCGTTCCTGCCGGAGGACGCGAACTACACCTCCACCGGCGTCGTCAAGGTCCCGGACGCCTCGCCCGAGCAGCTCGGCATGATCGGGTTCTTCTACCCGACCGCGGTGAAGCAGAGCACCGGAGCCTTCGCGTCGGCGTACCCGGACACCGAGAACCCGATGCTGTCGCTGCAGGTCTACACGGGCGACCTCGGTCTCGACGACGGGGTGCCGCAGAGCGTGTACCAGCTCTCCACGAAGGGCCTGACGCAGATCGCCGGACGCCAGTCCGACACCCCGAGCATCTCGATGAAGCCGGGGGAGACCAAACAGCTGCCGGACGGTGCCGGGTCGATCACCTTCGACGGCGTGAAGCGGTACGTCTCCCTCGACGTGCACCGTGACCCGTCGCAGCTCTGGGTCGCCGCGTTCGCCATCCTGTCGGTGCTCGGGCTGCTCACCTCGCTGTTCGTCCCCCGCCGTCGCGTGTGGGTCAAGGCGGTGCGCCGGACCGGTTCCGAGCACGGCGAGTTCGACCTCGAGTACGCGGGTCTGGCCCGCGGCGAGGACCCGAACCTGGAGCGGGCGGTCGCGGACATCGCCCAGCGGCACATGTCGGACCTCGGAGTTAGGATCGCCCAGTGAACACGACCACCCTCGCCACCTACTCGGTGGTCCTGACGTACTCCGCGATGGCGGTCTACGTCATCGCGTTCATCTCGTTCGCGCTCGACATGGCCAAGCGTGCCGGCGGCGCCGGCTCGACGGCGGGCTCCGCGGCCTCGCCGGACCACGGCACGGCGGCCACCGTCGCGACCGTCCAGGGCGGCACCGTGGTCCTCGAGCGTGTCGAGCAGAAGCGCTCCGGCGGCGGCGGCCAGCGCGGATCCCGGTTCGAACGGGTCGGCATGGCGATGACCGTGCTCGCGCTCGTCGTCCACGTCGGCGCGATCGTGCTCCGTGGGATCGCGGCCGACCGCGTGCCGTGGGGCAACATGTTCGAGTTCTCCCTGACGGGCACGGGGCTCATCATCCTGGTGTTCCTGCTCGTGCAGTTCTGGCAGGACCTCAAGTTCCTCGGGGTCTTCATCACCGGGCTGACGATCATCCTGCTCGGCATCGCGACGGTGAACTACTACGTCCCCGTCGTCCCGTTGCAGCCGGCGCTGCAGTCGTACTGGCTGGTCATCCACGTCTTCGTCGCGATCGCCGGCACCGGCTTCTTCGCGCTCGGCGCCGGGCTCGCGGTCACGCAGCTCGTCCAGACGTACCGCCTCGGCCGACCGGCGTCGCGCAGGCTGCGGTTCATGGCGACCCTGCCGGACGCCGACCGGCTCGAGGTCCTCAGCTACCGGGTCATCCTGGTCGGTTTCGTGCTCTGGACCTTCACGCTCATCGCCGGTGCGATCTGGGCCGAGCGTGCGTGGGGTCGGTACTGGGGGTGGGACACGAAGGAGGTCTGGACCTTCATCATCTGGGTCCTCTACGCCGGGTACATCCACGCTCGTGCCACCCGCGGGTGGCGCGGTGCGCGGTCGTCGTGGCTCGCGCTCATCGGCTTCGCGGCCGTCATGTTCAACTTCTCGGTGGTCAACGTCTTCTTCAAGGGACTGCACAGCTACTCCGGGCTGTGAGCAGTCGCTGACGCGACCGCCTGACGGACGGGAGGCCCGACACCAGCCGGTGTCGGGCCTCCCGTCCGTCGCGTGGTGGGCCTACCCCGCCGCGAGCAGCGCGTGCACCCGCGCCAACCGCGCTCGCCACCACGCCGTGCGTTCCGGGGACGCCGCCCAGCGCTCGAGCAGCGCCGGGTCCGGCTCGACCCGCCGGACCGCGATCCCTCCGGCCACGGGCAGGAGCGGCTCGGCGGTGACGTCGCCCGTGAACATCGCACCGGTGCCCAACCCGGCCGCGTAGGCCGGTGCCATCGCTGCCGCGGCGAGGAACGCGCCCATGCCGAGCCCGACCGAGGTGTCGAGCGCACTCGAGACGACGCAGGGCAACCCGGCCTCCGCGATGACGGCTCGTGCAGCGGTGACGCCGCCGAGCGGCTGCGCCTTGACGACGAGCACGTCGGCCGCTCCGGCACGGGCGACGGCGAGGGGGTCCGAGGCCTTCCGGACGCTCTCGTCGGCCGCGATGGGGATCCCGAGGCCGGCCACGCGGCTCCGCAGGGTGGCGAGGTCCGGCACGGAGGCCACCGGTTGCTCCGCGTACTGCAACCGGTACCGGGCGAGGCGTCCCAGGGCCTCGGTCGCCTGGTCGAGCGACCACAGACCGTTCGCGTCGACGCGCACGGCGGCGTCCTCGCCCATCGCCCGACGGACGGCGGCGACCCGGGCGACGTCGTCCTCGATGCTCGTGCCGGGTTCGGCGACCTTGACCTTCGCCGTGGTGCAGCCCGGGTAGCGCCGGAGCAGGTCGGGGACGTCCGCTGCGGGGACCGCGGGGACGGTGGCGTTCACGGGGACGGCGTCCGCGGCGGGTGCCTGCCGTGTCCACCCGAAGTCGACGGCGGCACGGAGCCACGCGGCGGCTTCGGCGTCGTCGTACTCGACGAAGGGGGAGAACTCGGTCCAACCCTCGGGACCACGGAGCAGGAGCGCCTCACGCACGGTGATGCCGCGGAACCGGACCCGCATCGGCAGCGCCACGACCCGGGCAGTGGCGAGCAGGTCGCGCAGGTCGGGGACGGTCGCCGCGGCGGACGACCGGTCACTGCCGGGCGACCGGTCGACACCTCCCGCGAGCGAGCCGACACGATCCGACCGCCCGTCGGCAGGGCCCGTCGTCCCGTCGGCACGACCTGCCGGACGGTCAGCACGGTCTCGTGGTGTTCGCGGGCGGGGCGACGGGGTCACATCGGGCACCCGGCCATCCTCGCAGGAGGGTCCCGGGCTGCTCTCGGCTGTTCCGAGGGGACCGCCAGGGCGGCGCACTAGCATCGCTGCGGTCGACCACCGGTCGACGGGTCGGCTCCGTGCACGGACGCCGACGTGGATCGACGAGGAGGCTCGGTGGCGACCGACGAGTTCGCGCGGCTCATGCGCCAGGGCACCGTCGACGTCCGTCGTCCGACCGCCACGCAGCGCCGCAGGAACCCGGTCATCGGGAAGATCGCGCTCGGCCTCGCCGTCGTCGCGGCGGCGGTCGACGCGAGCGCGTTCGCGGTCTTCATGGGCGGCGACACGACCTTCGCGTTCGGCATCTGCTTCGTCGTCGTGTTCCTCACCCTGGTCGCCGCGGTGCTCGGGTTCATCTCGGCCGTGGGGTCGTTCGGCCGCTGGTACGGGGTCGTCGGCGTCGTGATGGCCTTCTTCGCGAACCCGGTGATCCTCATCGTGCTCGTCGTCATCGTGGCGCCGGAGATGCTCGCCGGCATGGAGCAGTAGCGGACCCGGTCACCGGGGCCCGCGGTAGGTTCGGGGCATGCCCTCTGCCGTCTCCGACCTGTTCGACCCCGACGTCTGGACCGCCGCTCCCATCGCCGAGCGGTTCACCGACATCACGTACCACAAGCACGTCTCCGGAGGCATCGTGCGGGTCGCCTTCGACCGTCCCGAGGTCCGCAACGCCTTCCGCCCGCGGACGGTCGACGAGCTGTACCGGGCCCTCGACGACGCCCGTCAGGACCCTCGGGTCGGCGTCGTCCTGCTCACCGGCAACGGCCCGAGCCCGAAGGACGGCGGGTGGGCGTTCTGCTCCGGCGGTGACCAGCGCATCCGCGGGCGCAGCGGCTACCAGTACGTCGGCGACGAGGGCGCACCGCCCGAGGGCGTCGATCCCGCGGCCGCGCAGGCCTCGATGGGTCGGCTGCACATCCTCGAGGTCCAGCGCCTCATCCGCATGATGCCGAAGGTCGTCATCGCCGTCGTGCCGGGCTGGGCGGCCGGTGGCGGACACTCGCTGCACGCGATCTGCGACCTCACCATCGCGAGCGCGGAGCACGGCAGGTTCAAGCAGACCGACGCCGACGTCGGCTCGTTCGACGGCGGCTACGGCAGCGCCTACTACGCCAAGCAGATCGGTCAGAAGCTGGCGCGTGAGGTCTTCTTCCTCGCCGAGGAGTACTCCGCCCAGCGCGCGTACGAGATGGGCGCGGTCAACAGGGTCGTGCCGCACGAGGACCTGGAGCGCGAGGCGATCCGGTGGGGCGAGACGATCCTGGGGAAGTCCCCGACGGCGATCCGGATGCTCAAGTACGCCTTCAACGCGGTCGACGACGGCATGGTCGGCCAGCAGGTCTTCGCCGGCGAGGCCACCCGCCTCGCCTACGGCACCGACGAGGCCGTGGAGGGCCGCGACTCCTTCCTCGAGAAGCGCTCGCCCGACTGGACCGCCTTCCCCTGGCACTACTGATGCCCCGCCCGCTGGTCGCGACGAGCGCGGCCGACCCGCTGGTCGTGCTCCGCGGCCTGGAGGCTGCCCTCGCCGGCGGCCCCGCACTGCTCCCCGTCGCGGTAGCGGGTCCGACGCTGCCGACACCGGCACCGGCCGATGTACCGCAGCGGGTGGCGCTGGTCGTCGAGACGAGCGGGTCCACCGGCACGGGCAAACGCGTGGCGCTGTCGTCCGACGCGTTGCTCGCCGGCGCCGCCGCAGCCGACACCGCCCTCGGCGGCCCGGGAGCGTGGGTCCTCGCGCTGCCGACGCACTACATCGCCGGACTCAACGTGCTGACCCGGTCGATCACCGCGGGCACCACGCCCGTCGTCGTCCCGCCCGGACACTTCGACGCGGCGGCGTTCGCGGACGCGGTCGACCGGCTGGTCGTCGGACCGGCAGCCCCGCGACGGTACACCTCGCTCGTCCCGGTGCAGCTCGCCCGTGTCCTGGACGACCCCCGGGCCGCCGCCGCGCTCGCACGCTTCGACGCGGTGCTCGTCGGCGGGCAGGCGACCCCGGTGGCGTTGACGGAACGCGCACGCGCCGCCGACGTCCGCGTCGTCACCACGTACGGCGCGAGCGAGACGAGCGGGGGCTGCGTCTACGACGGCGTCCCGTTCGGCACCGTGCGCGCCGACGTCGTCGACGGCGAGCTGCAGCTGACCGGGCCGATGCTCGCCGAAGGGTACCTCGGGGACGACGAACGCACGGCCACGGTCTTCACCGAACGTGCCGGTCACCGGTGGTACCGGACCGGTGACGCCGCGACGGTCGTGGACGGTCGTGTCCGGGTGTCCGGGCGCCTGGACGACGTGGTGATCTCCGGCGGCGAGAAGGTCCCGCTCGGCGCCGTGGAGCGGGTGGTCCGCGAACTCCCGGGGCAGGACGGGGCGGTGGTGACGCGGCGGGCGTCGGGGGAGTGGGGCGAGGTACCGGTCGTGGTGACCGAACGGTCCGTGCCGCTCGAGGTCGTCCGGGCCCGCGTCGGTGACGCCCTCGGCCGCGCGGCCCGTCCGGCGGCGGTGCTCGTCGTGGACCGGATGCCGATGCTGCCCTCCGGCAAACCCGACCGGCGGGCGGTCCGGACGCTCGCCGGAGCCGACACCGACTCCGGCACCTGACGGAGTCGACGACCGGAGCCGACCCCGGACCGGACCGGCGCCTGACCGAGGCCCGGCCGACCACGCCACCCGGGCACGGTCAGCGACCGCCGGTCGGTCCGTCGGGCGCACCGCGCGCGGATACGATGGGCGGTCGTGGCAGGAGCGAAGAACACGACACGTCCCAAGGGCAGGTCCGGCAACCCGGCGAAGGCGGCCGCCCCGCAGCGCAGCGCTCGACGCGCGACCGCGCGTGACTGGATCGGCGGCGCGCGCCTGCGGACCCTGACGCTCGGCGTCGTCCCCGTGGTGCTCGGCACCGGCGTGGCGTACGTCGACAGCCGGGCAGCGGGGGACTCCTGGTCGTTCCTGACCGCCGACGGGCACCTCGCCATCGCGTTGCTCGCCCTGGCCGTCGCGCTGTTCCTGCAGATCGGCGTCAACTACAGCAACGACTACTCCGACGGCGTCCGGGGCACCGACGAGTTCCGCGTCGGTCCGGCTCGACTCACCGGCGCAGGGCTCGCGAGGCCACGGACGGTCCTCACGGTCGCCCTGACGTTCTTCGGGCTCGCCGCCGTCGCCGGCCTCGTCATCGTGGTGCTCACCCAGCTCTGGTGGTTGCTCGCCGTGGGGGCGGCGGCCATCGTCGCCGCGTGGTTCTACACCGGTGGCAAGAAGCCCTACGGGTACAACGCGCTCGGCGAGGTCTTCGTCTTCGTCTTCTTCGGTCTCGTCGCGGTGCTCGGCACACAGTTCGTGCTCATCCGTCAGGTCACCGTGAGCGGCTGGGCTGCAGCGGTCGCCGCGGGTCTGTTCGCCTGCGCGGTCCTCATGGTGAACAACATCCGCGACATCGACGAGGACACCGCTGCGGGCAAGCGCACCCTGGCCGTCGTGGTCGGCCGGCCGGTGGCACGGGTGCTGTTCGGGCTCTTCCTGATGCTGCCCTACGTGGTGCTCGTCTGGTTCGTGCTGCTGTACTTCCGCACGGGGTTCACGTACTTCTCGCTGCTCCTCGCGCTGCCGGCACTCGCCATCGGCGTCTCGTCGCGCAAGCCCCGCGAACTCATCACGGCGCTGCAGCTGTCGTCGTTCTCGGCGCTGGCGTTCGGCGTGGTCCTCGCGATCACGCTCGCCGTCCAGCCGTAGCACCGGAGCGCTCCGGGGGGCCGCTCGGCCGGGTGCTCGGCCCCGTGCGTTCGGGGCCGGGACCGTCAGACGGCGTCCGGCCGCTTCTGTACCGGAGCGTCCGTGTCGTCCTGCTCGGCGACGGTCGGAGCGACGTGGGGACGGTCGGTGCGGTGCGGGCCCGCGTGGTCCGGGTCCGAGTCGGCCGCGTCGACGAAGTCGTCCTCGAAGTCGCTGTCCGCATCGCGCTCCGGCCGGGCACGTCGGTCGGCGATCGACGACGTCACCGCGCTCCGCAGTCCGGGCAGCGCGATGTAGGACACGAGCAGGCCGATGAGGGCCGCGCCGATCGCCGCCCAGTACCAGGGCAGCCCGACCAGGAGCAGCAGGACGAGTGCCGCCGCGAAGATGCCGAGCCGGGCGAGGGTGTAGACGAGCCACGCTTTCACCCTGCAAGTCTACGGACGCGCCGCTCGGCGCATCCCGGCGAGACGCCAGGGCGGTCCCAGGCTGCCGACCTAGACTCCGGTGATGGTCAGACTGTGGCTCGTCATCGTCGTCGCCGCCGTGGCGTTCACGGTGTACGCGCTCATCGACTGCGCGACGATGCCCCGGTCCCGCGTGCGTTCGCTGCGGAAGGGCATCTGGGTGCTGCTCGTCATCGTGCTCCCGGTCGTCGGCGGCGTGCTGTGGTTCCTGCTCGGCCGGACGCCGGCGAGCGGACAGCGCGGCAACGGTGGCGGAGGCGCCGGGTACCGTGGTCCTGAAGACGACCCGGACTTCCTCGGGGGCACGACGCCGCCCGGGCTGCAGAGCGACGACAAGGACCAGGACGACGCGACCCTCCGATCCCTCGAAGAACAGTTCCACGACGGCGACGACGACGGCCGCCCCGATCGCTGACGGCGCGTCGGCCGACGCTCCGTCCGCAAACGGCGTGGCGCAGGCGTCCGGCAGCCCGGCGACGGACTTCGCACTCGCGTTCCTGCAGGAGCTCGCCCGCGCCGGCGTGACCGACGTCGTCGTCAGCCCCGGTTCCCGCTCGCAGGCACTGGCCCTCGCGGCGGTGGCCCTCGAACGTGCCGGCGGCATCAGCGTGCACGTGCGACTCGACGAACGCACCGCCGGGTTCTTCGCCCTCGGTCTGGCCGTCGAGACCGGTCGTCCGGCCGCGGTCGTGACCACGTCGGGCACCGCGGTCGCGAACCTGCACCCCGCCGTGCTCGAAGCGCACCACTCCGGCGTGCCGATGATCGTCGTCTCCGCCGATCGTCCTGCAGAACTCCGCGGCATCGGCAGCAACCAGACCACCGTGCAACCGGGCATGTTCGGGTCGGCGGTCGGCTTCGTCCGCGACGTGCAGGCGCCGAGCACGCACGGCGTCGACGACGAGGTGCGTGCCACCGTCCGCGGGCTCGTCCGCGAGGCCGTGGCCGCGGCCGCCGGGCACGCCGGGCAGCCCGGTCCGGTCCAGCTCGACCTCGCCTTCCGCGAGCCGCTCTCCGCCGGGCTCGAGCGGGCCGACGGTGTCCCCGACGACCAGGTCGACCACGGGTACGCGCGGCGCCGGACGACGGCGTCGCTGCCCGAGGCCGACCTCGCCCCCGACGACGAACCCGCCACCGTCGTGATCGCGGGGCACGACGCCGGCGAGGACGCCGAGCGGATCGCCTGGGAGCTCGGAGCGCCGCTGCTCGCCGAGGTGTCCAGCGGCGCACGCTTCGGCCGCAACCTCGTGGCCGCCTACCGCGACCTCCTGCGCGACGAGTCGTTCGGCGGCCGGGTGCGGCGCGCCGTCGTCCTCGGGCACCCGACACTCAGCCGCGAGGTCCCGGCGCTCCTGCAACGTTCCGACGTCGAGACCGTCGTGGTCCGCGGAGCCGGAGCCGACGCGTACGACCCGGCACGGGCCTCCCGGCCGTCGGCGGCCACGCGCGTCGTGTCGGGCGTCCGGGTCACGGGACGGACCGGCCCGGGGCACCGCGCCTGGGTGGGCCGCTGGGTGGCGGCGAGCCGCGCACTCCTGGGTGGCGGCGACGCCGGACCCGACCTCGACGCCAAACGCTCGGCGGACCGCGCCGAACGGAACCGGTTCCTCCGGGACGAGGTCGCGCTGCGTCGTCGTCCGGTGGACCGGGCGATGCTCGCCGAGGCGGTGTGGGGCGTGACGTGGCCACACGACCGGCTGGTCTTCGGCGCCTCGCAGATCATCCGCGAAGCGGACATGACCGTGCCCGGCAAGAAGATCCGGGTGCACGCGAACCGTGGGCTGGCGGGCATCGACGGCACGATCTCGACGGCCCTCGGCATCGCCACCGCGCTCGAGGCCGAGTCCGGCACGGCGGGCACGACCCGGGTCGTCGTGGGGGACCTCACCTTCCTGCACGACCTCGGCGGCCTGGTGACCGGCACGGAAGAGCACCGCCCGCGGCTGCAGGTCGTCGTCGGGAACGACCGCGGGGGTGCGATCTTCCGCGGGCTCGAGGTCGCGGCCACCACCGCGCCCGAGGACATGCGGCGCATGATGACGACGCCGCAGCACGTCGACGTCGAGCGCGTGGTGACCGGGCTCGGGTGGGAGTACCGGCGCGCCGAGACGTGGGGCGACCTCGAGCGCGTGCTCACCGACCCTGCCGAGCGGGTGGTCATCGAGGTCCCGCTGGCCGACTGACCGCGCGGCCCCGCCGACCGGTCAGGCCAGCGCGTCCGTCACCGGCCGGAACTTCAGCCGCGTCTCCGCGACCTCGCGCTCGGGGTCGGACCCGGCGACGATCCCCGCTCCCGCCCACGCGCGGACGGTCCCGTCGTCCTCGATCTGCGCGCTCCGGAGCGCGAGCATCCACTCGCCGTCCCCGGAGGCGCCGAGCCAGCCGACCGGACCGGCGTACCGACCGCGGTCCACGCCCTCGAGCTCGGCGACCAGGCGGACGGCGACCTCGGTCGGTGTGCCGGCGACGGCGGCGGTCGGGTGGAGCGCGTCGGCGACGTCGAGCGCGGTCACGCCCGCGGGCAGGACGGCCTCGACGTCGCTGGCGAGGTGCCACAGGTTCGGCAGCTGCAGGCGGAACGGTTCCGGGTCGACGCGGAGGTCGGCGGCGATCGGCCGGAGCGAGGCGACGAGGCTCGAGATCGCGAAGGCGTGCTCCTGCAGGTCCTTCGTGCTGGCGGCGAGCGTCTCCGCGGCGACCCGGTCGCTCTCGGCGTCGGCACCGCGGGCAGCGCTGCCGGCGAGCACCCGGGCGGTCAGTGTCCTGCCCTCGGTGCGGGCGAGCGTCTCCGGGGTGGCACCGACGAGACCGTCGACCGCGAAGGTGACGCAGGACGGGTAGGCGGCGGCGAGGTCGAGCAGCACCGCCCGTCGGTCGGCGCCGGTCGGGAGGGTGCCGACCAGGTCGCGTGCCAGGACCACCTTCTGCGCCCGACCGGCGCTGATGGCGGTCACGGCGGCGGCGACCGAGGCGGCGTAGGCGTCCTCGTCCACCGCGCCCGGGCGGAGAGCCACGGAGACGTGCGGCCCGACGCGGGGGACCGGCACCGACGTGCTCGAGAACGGCAGGAGCGCCGGAGACGAGGTCGTGTCGATCGCGGTGATCCACGCGCGGCCACGACGACGTCCGACGACGACCCGCGGCACGATGAGCACGCTCGTCGCGGCGGAGTCGTCCGCGAACGCGAAGGACCCGAACGCCACCAGTCCGCTGCCCCGCAGCCGGACCGGGTCGTCGACGACCGCGGCGGCGACGACCTCGCGCCAGACGGCGGAGGCGTCGCGCATCCGTCCGGGCCCGGAGAACTCGAACCGCAGTGCTTCGCCGATGCCGACGATGCCGTCGCCGCCCCGGACGAAGGCCAGCGGGTGTTCGGCGAGCGTGTGGCGGAGCACGGCGCCCGGGTCGTCGAGGATCCGGGTCGAGACCGTGAGCGGTCGCACCGCTGTGGCGGGTCGGGTCACGGACCGATGGTACGCGTCGCGCCGTACCGTGTGTCCGCCGAGAGCGGGACGCGCCCGGGCTGTCACGCTCCTGCACGGCTGCCGGGAAGCGCCGGGTCGCGGGCTCTAGGATGACCAGGTGAGCAGAGCGGACATGCAGAAGCGGCCGGACGAAGTGGCGGCCATGTTCGACGACGTCGCGGCGAAGTACGACCTGACCAACGACATCCTGTCGGCCGGCAACGCTCCGCTGTGGCGCGTCGCGACGGTCAAGGCCGTCGACCCGCAGCCGGGTGAGCGCGTGCTCGACCTCGCCGCCGGGACGGGCACGAGCTCGGCGGCCCTCGCCAAGAAGGGTGCCGAGGTCACCGCCCTCGACCTGTCGTCGGGCATGATCGCGGTCGGTCGTGAGCGCCACCCCGAGATCACCTTCGTCGAGGGCGATGCAGAGCACCTGCCGTTCGAGGACGAGTCCTTCGACGCGGTGACCATCTCGTTCGGCCTGCGCAACGTCAACGACCCGATGCAGGCACTCACCGAGATGCTCCGGGTCCTCAAGCCCGGCGGGCGACTCGTCATCTGCGAGTTCTCGACGCCGCCGTTCGCCGCACTCCGCTTCGGCTACAACACCTACCTCAGGCGCGTCCTGCCGGGCATCGCGAAGCTCTCGAGCAGCAACCCGGCCGCGTACCGCTACCTGGCCGAGTCGATCGAGGCGTGGCCCGACCAGCAGGTCCTCAGCCAGTGGCTCCGCGGGGTCGGCTTCACGATGGTCGCCCACCGCAACCTGACCGCCGGCATCGTCGCGCTGCACCGTGGACGCAAGCCGGTCGCGGGCAGCGTCCGCGAGTCCGCCGCCCGCCGTGCCAAGGCCCGCCGCGACCACCAGCCGACGGGTGAGCAGCCCCGCGTCGAGCCCGAGGGCCAGGCCTAGGCCCCCGGGCCCAGGTCCCCACCGCCACCTGCGAGTACGGAGCAGCAGTTGAACCCGAGTGTCCCGGTCGCACGACGCGCGCCGAGTCTCCGAGCCTCCCTGGGCATCGGCGAGCGGTTGTTCGCCACGCCCGCCGACCGCCGGTTCATCGCCGCGGTCGACGACGGCCTGGAGCACGTCGAACAGGGGCTCGAGGACGCCATGCGCTCCGCCGACACCCTGGCGGACACGACGAGTCGCTACCTGCTCTCGGCCGGCGGCAAGCGGATCCGCCCGACGCTGACGCTCCTCATCGCGCAGCTCGGCGACGGCGTCACCGACCACGTGGTGAAGGCCGCCGTCAGCGTGGAGATGACCCACCTGGCGTCGCTGTACCACGACGACGTCATGGACGAGGCTCCGGTCCGCCGAGGCGTCCCGGCGGCCCACGTCACCTACGGCAACAACATCGCCATCCTCACCGGCGACCTGCTGTTCGCCCGCGCCTCGCTCATCACGGCGGACCTCGGACCCGAGGGCATCCGGATGCAGGCCGAGACCTTCCAGCGCCTGTGCATGGGGCAGCTCCACGAGACGACGGGTCCGCAGCCCGACGACGACCCCGTCCAGCACTACATCCAGGTCCTCAGCGACAAGACCGGTTCCCTCATCGCCACCGCCGCCCGCGCCGGCGTGATGTTCTCGGGAGCGGACCGGGCGCTGCTCGACGCCGTCGGGACGTTCGGCGAGAAGGTCGGCGTGGCGTTCCAGCTCGTCGACGACGTCATCGACCTCGCCCCGGCGAAGGACAAGACCGGCAAGATCGCCGGCAACGACCTCCGCGCCGGCGTCGACACGCTGCCGCTGTTGCAGCTCCGCCGACGCGCCACGACGGACGAGGGTGCCGCGGCGCTGCTCGCCCGCATCGAGCGGGACGTGCGCGACGCCCCGGACGACGCCGTGCACTCGGACGCCTACCAGAGCGCCGTCGCCGAGCTCCACGACCACGACGCCACCCTCGCCACCAGGGCCCTCGCCGCGAGCTGGGCCGACGAAGCCGTGGCCGCGCTGGCGCCCCTGCCGGACGGCACCGTGAAACGAGCCCTCACCCGGTTCGCGGAGACGGTCGTCGACCGCAGCCGCTGACCTGCGGAGACGGTCCCCGACCGCAGCCGCTGACCTGAACGAACTGGAGACCGATCAGTGCCCACCCTCCGACTCGCCATCGTCGGCGCCGGTCCGGCCGGCATCTACGCCGCGGACATCCTCCTTCGCGAGGCACGCGGCTTCGACGTCTCGATCGACCTCTTCGAGCAGCTCCCGGCCCCGTACGGCCTGGTCCGGTACGGCGTCGCGCCCGACCACCCACGCATCAAGGGCATCGTCAACGCGCTCCGGGACGTCCTCGACCGAGGTGACATCCGGATCTTCGGCAACGTCCGGTTCGGGCAGGACATCACCCTCGACGACCTGAAGCGGCACTACAACGCGGTGGTCTTCTCGACCGGCGCGATCAAGGACGCCGACCTCGACATCCCCGGCATCGACCTCGACGGCTCGTACGGTGCCGCCGACTTCGTCAGCTGGTTCGACGGTCACCCCGACGTCCCGCGCACCTGGCCGCTCACCGCCGAGAGCGTCGCGGTGATCGGCAACGGGAACGTGGCGCTCGACGTCTCGCGCATCCTCGCCAAGCACGCCGAGGACCTGCTGCCCACCGAGATCCCGGCGAACGTGTACGAGGGCCTGCGGTCCTCGCCCGTCACGGACGTGCACGTGTTCGGCCGCCGTGGTCCGGCGCAGGTGAAGTTCACGCCGTTGGAACTGCGCGAACTCGGCGAACTGCGCGACGTCGACATGGTCGTGTACGACGAGGACTTCGACCACGACGAGGCCTCGAAGCTCGCCATCCAGACGAACAAGCAGGTCACGGTCATCGACCGCGTCCTGCAGCAGTGGCGGAAGCGCGAGGTGGGCACGGCCAGCCGCCGCCTGCACCTGCACTTCTACGCCAAGCCCCTCGAACTCCTCGGTGACGAGGACGGCCGGGTCCGCGCCATCCGCTACGAGCGCACGCGTCCGGACGGCCAAGGCGGTGTCGAGGGCACGGGGGAGGTGCGCGAGCTGCCGATCCAGGCCCTGTACCGTGCCGTCGGGTACGTCGGGTCACCGCTGCCGGGCGTCCCGTTCGACGAGCGCTACGGCGTCATCCCGAACCACGAGGGCCAGGTGCTCGACGCCGACGCCACCCCGATCCCGGGCGTGTACGCCACCGGCTGGATCAAGCGCGGGCCGGTCGGCCTCATCGGCCACACCAAGTCCGACGCGATGGAGACCGTGCAGCACATCGTGACCGACCAGGGCAGCTGGTGGTCGCCGGAGGACCCGTCGGAGGAGGCCGTCCCGGCGCTCCTCCGCCAACGCGGCGTCGACTTCACCGACCTCGACGGCTGGCACGCGCTCGACGAGCACGAGATCGCGCTCGGTGAGGCCGAGGGCCGCGCTCGTGTCAAGGTCGTGCCGCGCGACGAGATGATCGACGTCTCGCTCCGTCGCAGCCGCGCCGGGTCGCAGGGCTGATCATGACCGGAACGCGCCCGGCACCCCGTACCGGGGTGCCGGGCGCGCCGTCGTCCGGTCGGCTCGTCGGCGTGGACGTCGCCCGAGCGCTCGCGCTGCTCGGGATGATGGCGGCCCACATCGGCGACGTGCCCGACACCGTCGACTGGTCCGACCCGACCAGCTGGGGTGCCGTGGTGCACGGCCGTTCGGCAGCGCTCTTCGCCGTCCTGGCCGGGGTCTCGATCGGTCTCGTCACGGGCCGGGAGGCGCCTCCCGGCCCACCGACGATCGGTCGGCTCCGCGCGCGCCTGGCGCTCCGGGCGGTCGTCGTGGTCGTCGTCGGTCTCCTGCTCATGACGCTCGGCACGCCGGTCTACGTGGTCCTGCCGACGTACGGAGCGCTCTTCCTCCTGGCGCTGCCCGTCCTCCGCTGGCGACCGTGGGCGCTGCTCGTGCTCGCTGCCGTCTGTGCGGTCGCGTCGGCCCCCGTCGTGATCGCGCTCCTGCCCGCCTACGCCGGCGCCGGCATGGTCGGGGTGCAGCTGGGACTCGTCTACCCGGTGGTCACCTTCGCCACGCACGTCCTGGTGGGGCTCGCCGTGGCACGGTCGTGGTCCGGCACGCGGCGGCAGGTCAGGCTCCTCGCATCGGCCGCCGTGGTCGCCGTCGTGGCCTACGTGGTCGGCAACACGGTGGCACCGGTGCCCGCGGACACGACGGGCGCCTTCCCCGGCGTCCCCTTCGTCCCCGCCGGTGCGGGCGTGGCACCGGCACTCGCGCAGGTCCTCCTCTCGCCGCGCGACCACTCGTCGTCGATCGTCGACGTGGTCGGTACGGCCGCGGTCGCCGTCGCCGTCATCGCGCTCTGCAGCCTCGTGTTCGACGGTCGCGGTCCGGCGCTCGCGCGGGTCGCGTTCCCGCTCGCGGCCGTCGGCTCGATGCCGCTCACCGTCTACGCGCTGCACCTCGTCGTCATCGCGGCGTGGCCGGAGGTACCGCACGGTGCGTCGACGTGGTGGGCGTTCACCGTCGGCGCCGTGCTGTTCGCGATGGCGTGGCGACGGTTCCTCGGCCGCGGACCGCTCGAGCGGGTGACCGGCGCGGTCGCGTCGGCGGTGCCCCTCCAGTCGCAGCGGGAGCCGGGCCGCGCCTGACCCCGCCTGTGCCGTGCGACGTGTCGAGCCGGCACGGCGAGCGGGGGACGGGCCTCCCGTGCGGCTACTGTAGCGCCGCCGTCAGACGGGCGATGTTGTCGAAGACCCGCGACCTGCGCGGGCGCGCCAGCCACTCGTCGAGCGTCAACTCGCGGCTGGCGGCGCGGTAGTCGTCCTGCACCTCGCGGAGCGCGTCGACGAACGTCCGGCCACGCACCATCACCGAGATCTCGAGGTTCAGCGTGAACGAGCGCATGTCCATGTTGCTCGAGCCGATGACGGCCACGTCGTCGTCGATCGTGAAGTGCTTCGCGTGCAGCACCGTGGGCGCCCGGTACAGCCAGATCTTCACGCCGGCCCGGAGCAGCCCCTCGTAGTAGGAGCGCTGCGCGTGCCACGTCATCGCGTGGTCGCCGATCTCGCCGACGAACAGCTCGACGTGGACCCCGCGCTGCGCCGTCGTCGTGATCGCGTAGAGCATCGAGTCGTCAGGGACGAAGTACGGCGACGTGATCGACACCCGGTCCTGCGCCGAGTACAGCAGTGCGTTGAACAGACGCAGGTTGTTCTCGCCGTCGAAGCCCGGACCGGACGGCACCACCTGGCAGTCCAGGGCGTCCTGGCGGTCGGCCCGGTGCACGGGGTCGCTCTCGCGCAGCAGGAGTTCGTCGGTCTCGCTGTACCAGTCCGTGACGAACAGGGCGTTGATGCCCGCGACGACCGGCCCCTCGAAGCGCGCGAAGAGGTCACGCCACCTCAGGCCGCGCTCGATGTTGACCTTCGTGTCGTACGAGCGGTCGATGAGGTTCTGCGACCCCGTGAACGCCACCGACCCGTCGACCACCAGGATCTTGCGGTGGTTGCGGAGGTCGGGGCGCTGGAACTTCCCCTGCAGCGGCTGCAGCGGCAGCATGAGGTGCCACTCGACGCCGGCAGCGTCGAGGAAGGCGAGGGTGTCCTTGTAGTACGGGTAGCTCTTGCTCGCCCAGTGGTCCATGAGGAACCGGACCGTGACCCCGCGCGCCTGCGCACGCGCCAGCGACTCGAAGAACGGCCGCGTCGTGTCGTCGAGCGACGCGATGTAGAACTCGACGTGCACGAACCGGCGTGCGGCGTCGACGGCGCGCGTCATCTCCGCGAACGCGTCGTCGTAGTGCGGGTACAACTCCGCCTGGTTGCCGCCGACCAGCGGCATGGACCCGAGCTGCCGGTTCAACTTCGTGATGCTCTCGAGCCACGTCGGCCACGGGTGGTCGCGGCGCACCCGCTCGATGCCTTCGGTCTGCTCGAGGATGTAGCGGTTGATCTCGGTCTGCTTCTCGCGGCGGGACCGGGGGAGCTTCGTGGACCCGAGCAGGAGGAACAGGACGAACCCGATGTAGGGGATGAGGAAGATCGCCAGCAACCAGCCCGTCGCCGTCTGCGGCTTCCGGTTGATCGGCACGAAGACGAGTGAGAAGGCGCGGATCGCCAGGTCCAACAGGACCAGGACGATGATCAGCGCAACGACGAGCCAGTGCTCCACAGTGTCGGGCCTGTCTCTGCGCGGGGGAGCGCGGTCAGCGGAAGTTGATGAACTGCAAGGGGACGTCGAACTCCTGGCCCTTGAGCAGCTGGATGGTCTGTTGCAGGTCGTCCCGGCTCTTCGAGGAGACCCGCAGCTCGTCGCCCTGCACCTGGCTCTTCACGCTCTTCGGCGCCTCGGCCCGGATGAACGCGCCGATCTTCTTCGCGATGTCCTGCTCGATGCCGTTCTTGAACTTCACCTCGATGCGGAACTCCTTGCCCGAGGGGTACGGCTCGCCCGCGTCCAGACTCTTCAGGCTGATGCCGCGCTTGATCGCCTTCGTCTGGAGCACGTCGAGGACGGCGAGCGCGCGCTCCTCGGTCGAGGCCTTGATGAGGACGTCCTCGCCGCTGAACGCGACCGAGGCACCGACGCCCTTGAAGTCGTAGCGTTGCTCGATCTCCTTCGCCGCCTGGTTGAGGGCGTTCTCCGCCTCCATCTTGTCGACCTTGCTGACCACGTCGAAGGAGCTGTCTGCCATGGGGGACAGCCTATCCGCCGTGGCGGGGCCTCGTCCTGGAGGCCCGTGGCCCCGCCGACACGTCGGCTCGGACCCGACGTGGTCACGAGCACCCCCGGACATCGGCTATGCTCTTCACCGCGCCTTCGGTCGGTGACGACACGGGCCGGGTGCGCACACGGCGAGTTACCCAAGCGGCCAAAGGGATCTGACTGTAAATCAGCCGGCGTATGCCTCCGGGGGTTCGAATCCCTCACTCGCCACCGCAGGAGTCCGCAACCGCGCGACCCGACAGGACGGCCCCGTCTCCGGACGGGGCCGTTCTGTGTTCCTGCCGGAGCCGCGCTCGGCCAGTGGCAGCGCAGCCGTGGGCCGGTGTGTCCGGTTGTCGCCTCGCTGCGTCCCCCGGGGGTGGGGTGCGGCAGGATCGAGGGCATGACGGATGCCCCGCTCGTTGCCGACGCCCCTGACACCCTCGCCGACCTGGCGGAGGCGATCGCTCGTGAAGCCGCTGCCCTCGCTGCGCGCCGTCGCGCCGAGGGGGTCGAGGTGGCCGACCGGAAGTCGAGCATCGCCGACGTCGTCACCGCCGCCGACCGTGAGGTCGAGGCCCTCATCCGGCGACGCATCGCCGAGGCCCGACCGGACGACGCCTTCCTCGGTGAGGAGTCCGGTGCCGCCGACGGCGCCTCGGGGCTCACCTGGGTGGTCGACCCGATCGACGGCACCGTCAACTACCTCTACGGCAGCCCCGCCTACGCCGTGAGCATCGCCGTGGTGCGCGGTGTGCCCGACCCGTCGATGTGGGAACCCGTGGCGGGAGTCGTCATCGCACCGGCCACCGGCCAGGTGTACCGCGCCGTGGCCGACGGGCAGGCCACCCTCGACGGACGCCCCCTCACCGTGGCCGCGCCCGGGTCCCTGGCGGAGACGCTCGTCGCCACCGGCTTCGGCTACACCGCCGACCGCCGGTGGGAGCAGGCCGCCGTGCTCGCCGGCCTCATCACGGAGGTGCGGGACGTCCGTCGTGGGGGAGCGGCCGCGCTGGACTGCTGCGCGGTCGGGGCGGGTACCGTCGACGCCTACTACGAACGGGGCATCAACCCGTGGGACATGGCGGCGGGGTCGATCGTCGCTGCCGCTGCCGGAGCCGTCGTCCGCACGTGGGAGGCCGGCGACACGCGGTCCTTCCTGTTCGCCGCGCCGAGCATCGCGGAGGACCTCGTCACCCTCGTCCGCGCACTCGAGGAGGACGTCCTCGGGGCCTGAGCGCCGCCACCCGCTCTGGGGGTGCTGCACGGACGTCCACACGACTGGCGGCGAGCACCGTCCTTTGCTACCGTTCTGGGGTCCCGTTACCTGCTCGTTACCCGACGCGAGCGCCCGTGCCTCGAACTCAGGATCGCTACCGAACACATGCTCGACTCCTCGCAGACGCCCACGACCATCGACCGCGACGCCGACCAGGTGACGCCGTCCGTGCACCTGACGAGACGAGCTCGGATCGAAGCCGAACGCGCCGCCGCCAAGACGACCCGTCGTCGGGCCGAGGCGGTCCGCCCCGCGGCGACCGCGCGCCGGGGCTCCGGGCCCGTCACGCCGCCGGCGCCCTCCTCACCGGTCCTGCCGGCGTCGAATGCAGCACCGCTGACCCCGCCGGCACCGTCCTCGCCGGTCGTCGCGCCGCTGGCCGAAGCCGCACCGGTGTCCGGCCGGTCGGCCGCCACCGCGCGCGCGGTCCCCACGAAGCGGGCGGCCAGCACCAAGCGGAAGTCCGGAGCGAAGCGCCTCGAGCGTGCTGACCGGCCCGTCGGTGTCGCCCGCGCCACGGGCGCGACTGCCCACTCCGCCCGTCGGACGCCGTCCGTCCCGGTCATCGCCGACGGCCCCCGGGTCGACCGCGCCACCCGCCACATCTCCCGCACCGCCCCGACCACCTCGCGAGTGGGCCACGGGACGTCCTTCCGACGCACGGCGTCGGGCGTGACGGTCGTCGGTGCGCTACTCTTCACGGCCGGGCTCGTCGTCTCGACGTCCCTCCCGGCGCAGGCGCTCTACGTGCCGCAGCCCGGTGCCGCGACCGTCCGTGCCGCCGTGCAGGACGTCCAGTCGCTCTCCGTCGGTGACGCGGTCGAAGGCCCCGTCGACCGTGACGCCTACACCGTCTCCCAGCCGCAGCGCGTCGTCCTCCCCTCCACGGGTACCGGGACGGGAACCGGGACCGGGGCGGCGGCCGGAGCGTCGTCGTCGACGATCTCCACGAGCGACACGTCGGGCGCCATCCAGTGGCCGTTCCCGACCGCGGTGCCGATCTCGTCCGGCTTCGGCGGTCGCCAGGTCGCCGGGTGCTCGTTCTGCTCGACCTTCCACCAGGGAGTCGACTTCGCCCCCGGCGCAGGCACTCCGATCGGGGTCGTCGCCGACGGCACCGTCATCAAGGTGCAGGCGAACGACGGCGCCTTCGGCAACGACGTCTGGGTCGAGCACGACGTGGACGGCAAGAAGTTCGTCAGCGTCTACGGACACATGCTCGACAACTCGTTCGAGGTCGTCCAGGGTCAGCAGGTCAAGGTCGGCGACGTCCTCGGTCTCGTCGGCAGCACGGGCAACTCCACCGGCCCGCACCTGCACCTCGAGATCCGCATCGACGGCGTCCCCGTGGACCCGCTGGCGTGGCTCGAAGCCAACGCGGGCTAGGCCCGTAACGGCGTCGACAGCGCGCACGAGGTGTGCGAAGACGGCGTCCGCGAGGGCGGCGCGCCCGGGCGTCGCGGTCGGTTCCAGACCACCGTCGGGGGTCTGCTATCCTCGTGTGGTGCCGCTCGCGGTACTCGCCCCGATAGCTCAGTGGTAGAGCACTTCCATGGTAAGGAAGGGGTCGTCAGTTCAATCCTGACTCGGGGCTCCGACTCGCAGTGTGATCACTCTCGCAGTGCTGATCACTGCGGATCCTTGGCGGGGTAGCTCAGTTGGTTAGAGCACACGGCTCATAATCGTGGTGTCGCGGGTTCAAGTCCCGCCCTCGCTACCGAGCTGGTCGGACGACACGCTCGTCAGACCAGCGGTACGACGCAACAGACGGAAGCCCGGCGCAGCAGCGCCGGGCTTCCGTCGTTCCGGCCCGGTGGCGGTCAGCCGGACCCTGCCACGGTGATGTGCCTCCGGACCGGTCGCGGTCACCGGTCGCGGAGCGCGATCCCCGAGGTGTCGAGTCGGTCGGTCCGGTGCAGCAGCACACCACCGCCGTGCAGGCTCGCCTCGACGAGGGCGGTCACACGGTGCCACGCCGCACGGCGACGGTGGGCTCCGATCGGACCGCCGGCGACCGCCGCCCCGTGGTCTGCGTGCCGGAGGGTCAACACGGCGTGGCCCGGCACCGAGGTCAGCGCGAGCTCGTACCGCCGGTACTGCCGGGTCGGGTGCACGAGGGCGCCGAGCAGTGCGGTGAGGACGCGATCGCCGCCGGACACGACGAGGCGGTCCGTGTCGGGCACGACCCGGTGGCCGTCGGCGCGGAGGGCCGCATCGACCAGATCGACGGCGGTGCAGCGGTCGCGCTCGAGCACCGCGTACTCGGTCGTCGTCTCCATCGCCACTCCCCGCCGGACCACACGGTCGCCCCCCGACCAGCGCCAGCTTAACCGATGCAATCTCATCTACACCCCCGCGTCCGAGGGGCTCGGTAGACTGCCGGGGTGTCAGTGAACCCCGAGCTCGTCGGCAGGACGTTCCCGCCGGCCCAGCCGTACCTGGTCGGTCGTGAGAAAGTGCGCGAGTTCTCCCGCGCCGTCTTCGCCACGAACCCGATCCACTCCGACCCCGAGGCCGCTCGTGCGGCCGGACACCCCGACGTGGTCGCCCCGGCGACGTTCGCGGTCGTCGTGCAGGAAGCGACGCTCGCACAGCTCCTCGCCGAGCCGGACGCCGGCATCGACTTCTCACGCGTGGTCCACGGTGAGCAGAAGTTCGCCTACGAGCGCCCGATCGTCGCCGGGGACGAACTCACCGCGACGCTCAGCGTGACGAGCGTGAAGACCCTGGGCGGCAACGCGATGGTCACCGCGGAGTCCACCGTCGTCGACGCCCAGGGGGCGCACGTCGTGACCGCCACGTCCACCCTGGTCGTCCGAGGAGATGACGCATGACCGACACCACGTCAGGCCCCGAGGTCGGTGCGACCGTCGCCGAGCGGCAGGTCCACCTCACGCGTGACTCGCTCGTCCGCTACGCCGGCGCCTCCGGCGACTTCAACCCGATCCACTACCGCGACGACGTCGCGGCCGAGGTGGGTCTGCCCGGCGTCCTCGCCCACGGCATGTTGACCATGGGCCTCGCGGTCCAGCCGGTGTCCGAATGGCTCGGGGACCGCGGCTGGGTCGCCTCCTACGGGGTCCGCTTCACCCGTCCTGTCGTGGTCGACCCGCGCGACGGAGCCGACGTCGGCGTCGTCGCGAAGGTCGGCACCCTCGACGACCAGGGGCGCCCGCACCGCATCGACCTCACCGTGACCGCCGCCGGGCAGACCGTGCTCGGCAAGGCGCAGGTCACGGTGGCCTTCCACTGACCGTGGCGGCGCAGACGCTCGCCGAGCTCACCACCCTCCGCGTCGGTGGTCCCGCCGGACGGCTCCTGGTCGCCGAGACGACCGACGACCTCGTCGCCCACGTCGTGGACGCCTGGTCCGACGACCAGGACTGGCTCGTGCTCGGCGGTGGCAGCAACCTCCTGGTGGCCGACGGCGGCTTCGCCGGCACGGTCGTGGTCGTCCGCACCCGCGGGGTCACCCACGAGTCCGACGCCGGCGGCGTCACCGTCCGGGTCGCGGCGGGGGAGCCGTGGGACGGATTCGTCGCCACGAGCGTCGCGCGCGGGTGGACCGGACTGGAGGCCCTCAGCGGCATCCCGGGGACCGTCGGCGCGTCCCCCGTGCAGAACATCGGCGCCTACGGGGTCGAACTGTCCGACGTGCTCACCGCGGTCGAGTTCCTCGACGCCGAGACCGGCGAGCGTTCCTGGGTCCCCGCCGCCGAACTGGCGCTCGGCTACCGCACGAGCACCCTCAAGCACGGGCGTCGCGGGGTCGTCCTGACGGTCGAGTTCCGGCTCGGGACGGCGAACGAGGACGGCGTGCCGGTGCGGTACGCGCAACTCGCCGGATCGCTCGGTGTCGAGCTCGGCACCCTGGTCGCGCCGGCCGACGTCCGGGCCGAGGTCCTCCGCCTCCGGTCGTCCAAGGGCATGGTCCTCGACGACGCGGATCCGGACACCTGGAGCGCGGGGTCGTTCTTCACGAACCCGATCGTCTCGGCGTCCTTCGCCGAGTCGATGCCGCTCGACGCCCCGCGCTGGCCGGCCGGTGACGACGTCAAGCTCAGCGCCGCCTGGCTCATCGAGCACGCCGGCGTGCACCGGGGCTACGGCGTCCCGGGGTCGCACGCCGCCATCTCCTCCAAGCACACGCTCGCCCTGACGAACCGCGGAGGAGCGACCGCTGCCGAGGTCGCCGAGCTCGCCCGCTACGTGCAGCTGACGGTCGCGAACCGCTTCGGGGTGACCCTCGTACCGGAACCCGTGGTCGTCGGCGACCTGCTCGGCTGACGACGCGCGATCACGGCGATGGTGGCGGGTCCCGGTAGGGGGTCTCGGCCCGCACACCGTCGTCCGAACGCGCTGGGCTCCGGACGGGTCGGCAGCGGACCGGACACGGGCGGGCCTCCCGTCCCGGTCGGGACCCGTCGCGTCGCCGTGCGCCGGGATGACCACGGGACCCGCCGCCGGGTCATGACCGCGCCGGGACGACGACGGGACCCGCCGGGCCATGACCGCGGTGGGACGACGACGCGCCCCGTCGGGTCTGGGCGCGTCGAGTGGTGTGGACCGCGGCGCCCGGCGGGGCGGCGCGGCCGGCGTCAGCTGAAGAAGCGGGTCAGGCGTGCGACGCCCTCGGCGATGTCGTCGTCGCCGAGGGCGTAGGACAGACGGAGGTAACCGGACGGGCCGAACGCCTCGCCGGGGACCACGGCGACCTCGGCGTGCTCGAGGATCAGGTCCGCCAGTTCGAGCGTGGTGGTGGGGGTGCTGCCGGCCCACTCGCGACCGAGGAGGGCGGTGACGTCCGGGTAGACGTAGAAGGCCCCCTGTGGCTCCGGCGTGACGAAGCCCGGGATCGCGTTGAGGCCCGCGACGATGGCCTTCCGTCGGCGGTCGAAGGCGTCCCGCATCGCGGTCACCGGTTCCTGCGGCCCCGTCAGTGCTGCGATCGCGGCGCGCTGCGACACGTTCGACACGTTCGAGGACAGGTGCGACTGCAGGTTCGAGGCCGCCTTGACGGCGTCGGTCGGGCCGATCATCCACCCGACGCGCCAGCCGGTCATGGCGTAGGTCTTGGCCACGCCGTTCACCAGGATCGTGGTGTCCGCCAGGGCCGGGACCTGCTCGAGGACCCCGGAGAACCGGACCCCGTCGTAGACCAGGTCCTGGTAGATCTCGTCGCTGATGACCCAGATGCCGTGCTCGAGCGCCCACTCGCCGATCGCGCGGGTCTGCTCGGCGGAGGCGACCGCGCCCGTCGGGTTCGAGGGGGAGCAGAACAGCAGGGCCTTCGTGCGCGGTGTGCGGGCGGCCTCCAGCTGCTCGACCGTCACGAGGTAGCCCTGGTCGCTACCGGCGAAGACGTCGACGGGGACGCCGCCGGCCAGACGGACGGCCTCGGGGTAGGTCGTCCAGTAGGGGGCGGGGAGCAGGACCTCGTCGCCCTCGTCGACGACGGTCTGGAACGCCTGGTAGACGGCCTGCTTGCCGCCGTTCGTGACGATCACCTGCGACGGGTCGACGGCGATGCCGGAGACCCGCGCGGTCTTCTCGGCGATCGCGCGCTTGAGGTCGGGCAGACCCGTCGCCGGCGTGTACCGGTGGTTGGCCGGGTCCTGCGCGGCCTGGACGGCCGCGTCCACCACGTGCTGCGGGGTGGCGAAGTCGGGCTCGCCCGCGGCGAAGGAGATCACGGGACGGCCGGCGGCCTTGAGCGCCTTGGCCTTGGCGTCGACCTTCAGCGTCGCGGACTCCGCGATCGCGGCGATCCGCGACGCGATGCGGGGACGGTCCGTGGACGCGACCGGGTCGGTGGTCGGGCGGGCGGTGGGCTGAGGGCTGGCGGCGTCGGTGCTCACGGGGTCAGCCTACCGACGCGCCGCGCCGGAGCATCCGTCAAGTGGACACCGCCATCGGGACTCCCGTACACTGTTCTGCGGCGGTTGAAGTCCGTCGGGTCAGCGCTCCGGCGCAGTCCCGGCCGTCCTGCTCGGCAGGCCACAGGACTTCTCCGACCTGGAACGGCGGGATCCCTCGCGGGTGGCCGTTCCGAAGGGCGGTGGCTCAATTGGTAGAGCAGCGGTCTCCAAAACCGCAGGTTGCAGGTTCAAGTCCTGTCCGCCCTGCACATCGGGAAGGGTTGAAGTGGCGAGCAAAGACGTGGAGACGACCGACGACGTCGTCGCCCAGGCGAAGGTCGACCGCGCACAGCGCCGCGGCCCCTTCGCTGCGATCGCGCTGTTCATCCGCCAGGTCCTCGGCGAACTGCGCAAGGTCGTCACCCCGACGCGCAAGGAACTCTTCAGCTACACGGGCGTCGTGCTCGTGTTCGTCGTCGTCATGATGGTCCTCGTGTCGGTCCTCGACTTCGTGTTCGGTCTCGGCGTCGGCTACGTGTTCGGCAACGGCCCCACGGCCTGACCCAGCTGGCATGAACCCCGGCGTGCTGCACTCCTGGCGCGCCCGGCCTGACCGCAGGTCCGACCGCTCCGGTCCTCCTCGGGGTACGGTCTCCCGGAGACGGCGACCCGTTCCCCGCCGGGGATGCGAGCGCCAACCCGATCCGCACCATCGAACGGAAAGAACCGACTGTGTCTGACTACTCCCGCGACGACATCGACCTCGCGACCGCTGCCGAGCAGTCTTCCGAGGTCGAGGAGAACCAGGAAGGCGACGTCGAGACGAGCGAACTCCGTTCGACCGACTCCGCCGAGGAGCGCGCGATCTCCGTCGAGGACGAGGACGACGAGTCGCTCGGCCTGAGCGACGAGCCGGACGACGGCACCGTCGCCGCCGGACTGGACGAGACGCTGGACGCCCTCGCCGAGTCGCGCGACCCCGAGGCCGACGCCGTGGTCGACGACGCACTCGAGATCGACACCGCGGACGAGGCCGAAGCCGCCGTCGAGGCCGTCGAGGACGAGGAAGAGTCCGAGCTCGAGTTGGAGACGGCAGCCGAGGCGAACGCCACGATCGCGGGCGAGGAAGCCGCCGACGCGCTCGACGCCGACGCCGAGCAGGCGGACGACGAGACCGAGGCCGACCCGTACGACGCCTTCAAGGCCGAGCTCCGGATGAAGCCGGGCAAGTGGTACGTCATCCACTCCTACGCGGGCTTCGAGCGCCGCGTGAAGGCCAACATCGAGAACCGCATGGTCTCGATGTCGATGGAGGACTACATCTACCAGGCCGAGGTCCCGATGGAGGACGTCGTCGAGATCAAGAACGGGCAGCGCAAGCTCGTCACCCGCGTCCGGATCCCCGGCTACGTGCTCGTCCGGATGGACCTCAACGAGGACTCGTGGTCGGTCGTCCGGCACACCCCCGGCGTCACGGGCTTCGTCGGCAACGCCCACAACCCCACGCCGCTCCGCTTCGACGAAGCGTTCGGCATGCTGAAGTCCCTGGTGCAGGTCGCCGAAGCCGCGCCGACCAAGGGCGGCTCGAAGTCCGGCGGTGCCGCACAGGCCCAGCCGCAGGCCGAGGTCGACTTCGAGGTCGGCGAGACGATCACCATCAAGGAAGGCTCGTTCGCGGGTCTGCCGGGTTCGATCTCCGAGATCAAGCCGGAGAGCGGCAAGCTCACCGTCCTCGTCTCGCTGTTCGAGCGCGAGACGCCGGTCGAGCTCAGCTTCGACCAGGTGACGAAGCTCTAGTCCTGGCGAACATCCAGTACACTGTCTGAGTTTGGGTCCGCGCGCCTCGTGCGCTGCGGGCTCGTGACCGCGATCCGGATCCGCCGGAGACGCGGGAGAGTGCACGGATCCCCGTGCGTTCGATCCCAGGAGGAAACGGAACATGGCACCGAAGAAGAAGGTCACGGGCCTGATCAAGCTGCAGATCAACGCGGGCGCCGCCAACCCGGCCCCGCCGATCGGTCCGGCGCTCGGTCAGCACGGCGTGAACATCATGGAGTTCTGCAAGGCGTACAACGCGGCGACCGAGTCGCAGCGCGGCAACGTCATCCCGGTCGAGATCACCGTCTACGAGGACCGTTCGTTCACGTTCATCCTCAAGACCCCGCCGGCCGCCGAGCTCATCAAGAAGGCTGCGGGTGTGAACAAGGGTTCCGCGACGCCGCACACGGTGAAGGCCGGACGCATCACGGCGGAGCAGATCCGTCAGATCGCCGAGACCAAGCAGCCCGACCTGAACGCCAACGACCTCGAGCAGGCGACGAAGATCATCGCCGGCACCGCTCGGTCGATGGGCATCACGGTCGAGGCCTGAGCCTCACCCCTCACACCCCAGTACTCACCGTGGGAGAGCCGCGCCGGCTCGCCAACCACGTATCTCGCAAGGAGACCACCATGGCGAAGAAGTCCAAGGCGTACCGCGCCGCGGCCGCGAAGATCGAGGCCGACAAGTTCTACACCCCGACCGAGGCCGTCGCCCTCGCGAAGGAGACCGGTTCGGCGAAGACCGACTCCACCGTCGAGGTCGCGCTGAAGCTCGGCGTCGACCCGCGCAAGGCGGACCAGATGGTGCGCGGCACCGTCATCCTGCCGCACGGCACCGGCAAGACCGCCCGCGTCATCGTCTTCGCCACGGGTGCAGCGGCTGAGGCCGCCATCGCCGCCGGCGCCGACGAGGTCGGTGGCGACGAGCTCATCGCGAAGGTCGCCGAGGGTTACACGTCGTTCGACTCCGCCGTCTCGACCCCGGAGCTCATGGGCAAGGTCGGTCGTCTCGGCAAGGTGCTCGGCCCGCGCGGCCTCATGCCGAACCCGAAGACCGGCACCGTGACGCCGAACGTGGCCCAGGCCGTGAACGACATCAAGGGCGGCAAGATCGAGTTCCGCGTCGACAAGCACGCCAACGTGCACTTCGTCGTCGGCAAGGCCTCGTTCACCCCGGAGCAGCTCGACGAGAACATCACCGCCGCGCTCGACGAGGTCGTCCGCCTCAAGCCGAGCGCTGCCAAGGGCCGCTACATCATGAAGGGCGCCGTCTCGACGACCTTCGGCCCGGGCATCCCGCTGGACGTCAACGTCCTGGCCTGATCCACTGCACCACACGACGGCCCGCACCGGAAGGTGCGGGCCGTCGTCGTCCGTGCGGGGTCCGGTGGCGGGCGGCACGACCGGTGTGCCCGGCACGGACCACTACCGTGGGAGGGTGCGGACCTTCGTGAACTCCCTGCGGCTCGTCGTCGCCGTCGTCGCCGTCGCCGCGGTGGTCACGGACCTGCAGGGTGCGCTCCGTGACGACTTCGTGTTCTGGGACTTCTTCGGGTACTTCACGAACCAGTCGAACCTGCTCGTCGCCGTCGTGTTCACCCTGACCGTCGTGGCGGCGTTCGGGGACCGTCCGACCGGTCGGCGTCTCGACCTGTTCCGCGGGGCGGCCACGGTGTACATCGCCACGACCGGCCTGGTCTACAACACCCTCCTGGCGCAGGTCGGTCAGCCGCTGGGGGCGTCCTGGTCGAACGACGTCGTGCACCGCTGGATCCCGCTGGTCGTGGTGCTCGACTGGGTGCTGTTCTCGGACCGGAGCCGCCTGCTCTTCCGTGACGTCTGGTGGTTCCTCGTCTACCCGGCGGTCTGGCTCGTGGTCGTCGTGACCCGCGGGGCCACCGACGGCTGGGTCCCGTACCCGTTCCTCGACCCCGTGTCCGGCTACGGAGCCGTGGCGTTGTACTGCCTCGGCGTGGCGGTGTTCATCGGGCTGATGGGCCTCGGTGTCGTGGCGCTGAGCCGACTCCGGGTCGTCCCGGTCAGCGGGCGTCCCGGAGCCGGTCGAGCACGAGGTCGGCGAGCGCGATGAGCCCGCGGATCGCGTCGTCGTCGCGGTCGATCCAGCGGCACTCCGGTTCGTCGGCGACCGGCACGAAGTCGTCGTGCTCCTCCCACACGAACAGCGTGCGGTCGGCACCGAGGACGTACTGCTGCCACCAGATCTGCCGGAGGTAGTGCCGGGGGACACGCTTCCAGCCGGACGAGGTCGTCTTGATCTCGGCGAGGAGCAGGCGACCGTCACGGTCCTGCCCGACACCGTCCGGCGTCGCGAGGTGCGCCCGGTTCGCTGCCGCGTGGAACAGGTGCGCCGAGGGCTGGATGCCGTGGGTCGCGGCGACCCACGAGGCGATCACCGGCTCACGGTCCTTGCCGTGCTCGGTGTAGACGTTGCCGGAGAACCGTGAGCCGTAGCGCTTGTCGGCGACGACGGCGTCGACCGCGCGGAGCGAGGCGAGACGTGCGACGTCGGTGGCGGTGATGCCCATGGCCCGCGCGCGGAGCCAGGCGACCCGGTCGGAGGAGTGCGCGACGATGCGCTCGGTGTGCCCACGCAGTGACGTGAACGCGTTCCGGCTCGACCGTGCCGGGACGGACGGCGCCGTGCCCGAGGCGGGCTGGGCCTCCCACCCGTCATCAAGGTCGCCCCACAGGGTGGGCTGCACGATCGTCACGCGACGATTGTCCACCCGACCACCGGCACCGGCGAAACCGGCGCGCTGGTCATCACCGCGGGTGACCGCGGTCAGGAGACGAGCTGGCGGCCCTCGGCCAGGGTCACCAGCTCGTCGACGCCGGCGGGGGAGAGGGCGTAGGCGATCGCGAGGGCCGCGGCGCCCTGCAGCGCCGCGATCGATCCAGCGCGGGACTGGGCGATGACGAGGTGCTCGGTGGCGAGCGGCATCGAGCGGGAGTAGACGACCTCGCGGACACCGGCGAGCAGGTGCTCCCCGGCCTGGGTGATCGAACCGCCGAGGGCGATGACCGACGGGTTCATGAGCGAGACGCACGTGGCGAGGACCTCGCCGATGTCACGGCCCGCCTGCCGGACCGCGCCGATCGCGTCGATGTCGGAGCGGGCGACCAGGTCGATGACGTCAGCGCTGGTGTGCACGTCGTGGCCCTTCGCCCGGAGTGCGCGGGCGATCGCCGGGCCGGAGGCGACGGCCTCCAGGCAGCCGGTGTTGCCACAGTGGCACGGCACGTCGCCGGCGCGCGAGACCCGCACGTGCCCGATGTCACCGGCGGTGCCCTGCGCGCCGCGCTGGAGCCGACCCTCGGAGACGATGCCGGAACCGATGCCGGTGGCGACCTTGACGAAGAGCAGGTGGTCGAGGTCCGGCCAGCCGTGTGCGCGCTCCCCGAGCGCGGCGATGTTGACGTCGTTGTCGACGAGCACGTGGGCGCGGACGTGCTGCCGGAGCCACCCGGGCACGTCGAAGCCGTCCCATCCGGGCATGATCGGGGGGTTCGCCGGGCGTCCGGTCGAGAACTCCACCGGCCCGGGCAGGCCGATGCCGACGGCGATGACGTCGTCGCGGCCGCGGCCGACCGAGTCGAGGAGTTCGTCGACGACCCGGATGAGCCACTCGAGTGTCGGGACGGGGCCGGCGGCGATGTCGATGCTGGCGTCGCGGGTGGCGAGTTGCGTGCCCACGAGGTCGGTCACCGAGACGCGGCCGTGCGATGCGCCCAGGTCGGCGGCGACGACGAGCCGCGCGGCCGGCCGCAGGGCGATCTGGGCGGGTGGGCGGCCCCCGGTGGAGGCCGCGGTGTCGACGGCGCCGACGAGTCCGACGTCGACGAGGGCGTCCAGCCGCACGCCGATGGTCGAGCGGGCCATCCCCGTCAGGGCGGCGAGTTCACCACGGGTCCGCGGCACTCCGTCACGCAGGATCTGGAAGAGCTCACTCGTCCCGACCGGCGGCGACGTTGCCGTCCGAGTCATGTCGACCATGCTCGGAGTGAACCACACATCCTCCGAGCCACGCAACGAAGTCCGTCGAACCTCTTCGAACTTCTGCTTGACCGCCGACAGAAGCGCCCATAGTGTGACGATCGGTCAGTGCAGACCACGTCTCGATGAGGAGAACACACGGTGACCCAACCGCTCTCGGTCCAGCTGTACACGGTGCGTGACGCACTGTCGGCGGACCTCCCCGGAACCCTGGCGATGATCGCCGACATCGGTTTCACGAACGTCGAGCTCTTCGGCTTCGTCGACCGTGCCGACGAGTACGCCGCCGCCCTGCAGCAGGCCGGCTTGACCGCGCCGAGCGGGCACGCACGTCTGCTGGACGCGGACGAGCAGGAGCTCGAGCGGATCCTCGCCGCGAGTGTCACCGTCGGACTCGGCACGCTCATCGACCCGCACGTCGACGAGTCGCGCTGGACCACCCGCGAGGACGTCGAGGCGATCGCCCGCCGGTTCGACGACCTCGCCGTCCGCGCCGCCGACCACGGCCTGGTGCTCGGCTACCACAACCACGCGTTCGAGTTCTCGAACCGGATCGACGGCACGAGCGCCTTCGAGGTCTTCGCCGGAGCCCTGTCGGGAGACGTCGTCCTCGAACTCGACACCTACTGGGCGAAGGTCGGCGGGGACGACCCGGTGGCCGTGCTCGGCCGACTCGGCGACCAGGTCCGCTTCCTGCACGTCAAGGACGGCGACGGCTCGCACGACGACAAGCAGCAGGTGGCCGTCGGCAACGGGGTCATGCCGGTCCGGGACATCGTCGCCGCCGCACCCCAGGCGCAGCAGGTCATCGAGCTCGACGACCACGACGGTGACGTCGTGCAGGCCGTCCGCGACTCGTACGCCTTCCTCGCGGGAGCCGCCGCATGAGCGCGGACAGCACGACCGCCGTCGACACCGCGACCACCGCCTCCCGGTCGGGTCGCGTCGGCGTCGGTGTCATCGGCGCCGGGGTCATCTCGGACCAGTACCTGTCCAACCTCACGGTCTTCCCGGACGTCGAGGTCGTGTTCATCGCCGACATCGACCTGCCCCGCGCCGCGTCGCAGGCCGAGAAGTGGGGCGTCCAGGGGTCGGGCACGGTCGAGGAGCTCCTGGCGATCGACGACATCGAGATCGTCGTGAACCTCACCATCCCGGCAGCACACGTCGAGGTCGCGCTCCAGGCGCTCCGTGCCGGCAAGCACGTCTGGGGCGAGAAGCCCTACGCACTGGACCGGGAGAGCGCTGCGGAGCTGCGTGACGCCGCGGTCGCGGCCGGACGCACCGTGTCCGTCGCACCCGACACGTTCCTCGGTGCGGGGCTCCAGACCGCGCTCCGCACGATCCGCGACGGCCGCATCGGGAAGCCGCTCAACGGGCTGACGCTCTTCCAGAGCCCCGGGCCGGAGTCCTGGCACCCGAGCCCCGAGTTCCTCTTCGCGTACGGCGCTGGCCCGCTGTTCGACATCGGCCCGTACTACATCACGACCCTCGTGCAGGCCTTCGGACCCGTCGCGAAGGTCACCGCCACGGCGTCGAAGTCGCGTGCCACCCGCACGATCGGCTCGGGTCCGAAGGCCGGCACCGAGTTCCCGGTGGAGGTGCCGACGAACCACTCGGCGCTCATCCAGTTCGAGAACGGTGGGAGCGCGCAGAGCGTCTTCTCGTTCGAGTCCGACCGCGGCCGCACCGGTTTCGTCGAGATCGCGGGCGAGACCGGCACGGTCGTGTTCCCCGACCCGAACGACTTCGACGGCGACACCGAGCTGTACGCGCTCGGCGCCGAGGAGCCCGAGACGATCCCGGCCGTCGGGTCCACCTACTCGCGGGGGACCGGCGTGGTCGACCTGGCCCGCTCCCTCCGTGCGGGCGAGGAGAACCGGGTCCCCGGTGCCCTCGCCTTCCACGTCCTCGACGTGATGGTCTCCATCGCCGAGGCAGCCGAACGTGGTGAGACCGTGCTCGTCGAGAGCACCGTCGCGCCCTCCCCGACCCTCCCCGAGGGTTGGGACCCCGCGGCGCAGACCCTGGCCTGACCAGACCCCGGCCCGACCAGGACCTGGGCGGACCGGAACCCGGTGGACCAGAGCTGCCCGTCCCACACAGCAGCACCCAGCACGATCCAGCACCACCCTCCTGCACCATCTCAACGACGAGAAAGTAGAGAGTCATGCGCACTGCCATCCGCGCACTGGCCATCACCGCGGCCGCGGCACTCACCGTGTCGGGCCTCGCCGCCTGCTCCTCCGGGTCCTCCGGCGCATCGGGCGACTCGAAGACGCTCACCTACTGGGCGTCGAACCAGGGCACCTCACTCGAGCACGACAAGGAGGTGCTGACCCCCGTCCTGGAGAAGTTCACCGACGAGACCGGGATCAAGGTCGACCTCCAGGTCATCGGGTGGAACGACCTGCAGACGAAGATCCAGACCGCCGTCACCTCGGGCCAGGGCCCGGACGTCGTCAACATCGGCAACACCTGGGCCACCTCGCTCCAGGCCACCGGCGCCTTCCAGGAGTTCGGTGACGCCGAGATGAAGGCGATCGGCGGCGCCGACAAGTTCGGCAAGGTCGCGCTCTCGACCGGTGGCGCACCGGGTGAGACCGTCACGAGCGTCCCGTTGTACGGCCTCGCCTACGGCCTGTTCTACAACAAGCAGATGCTCGCGGACGCCGGCGTCGAGCCGCCCACCACCTGGGAGGACCTCGTCTCGGCCGCCGAGAAGCTGACCACCGACGGCACGTACGGGTTCAGCCTCGCCGGTGGTTCGTACACCGAGAACTCACACTTCGCCTTCATCAACTCGGCTCAGAACGGCGGCGAGTGGTTCGACGGCGACGGCAACCCGACCTTCACCTCGAAGGCGAACGTCGACGGCATCAAGCGGTACCTCGACCTCATGCAGGAGAGCAAGGCGGCCAACCCGTCGAACGCGCAGTACGACAACGCGAACCAGTCGGTCGCGGACTTCGCGAACAAGAAGGCCGCGATGATCCTCAACCAGAACAACGCGAACACGACGATCGAGTCGCTCGGCATGAAGGCCGACGAGTTCGGCGTCGTGCCGCTGCCGGCACCGACCGGCGGCGAGGACATCGCCAGCTTCCCGGCCGGCATCAACCTGTCGATCTTCACGAACACCGACAACAAGGACGGCGCGCTGAAGTTCGTCAAGTACATGACGAGCATGGACACGCAGACGACGCTCGACAAGCCGTACTCGGCCCTGCCGGTGCTCGCCGACGCTGCCGAGTCGGTCACCGACGAGCAGACGAAGACGTTCCTCGACATCTACAACAACAAGGCGAAGCCGCTCCCGCTGGTCCCCGCCGAGGACCAGTTCGAGTCCACGGTCGGCAAGGCGATGAACGAGATGTTCGCCAAGATCGCCACCGGTTCGACGGTGTCCGAGAAGGACATCAAGGACGCCCTGCAGACGGCTCAGGACCAGGTCTCCCAGGCCGCAGGTTGACCCCGACGGGAGGCCCGGACGCGTCCGCAGGGACGCGTCCGGGCCCCCGCCCCACCTCTGAACACCCTCCACCCAGCCGGAAGGCCTGCCCATGTCCACGACGGTCCTGCCAGACTCCGAGGCCATCGACCTGACGCACACGAAGGCGCCGACCCTCTCGGGCCCGTCGCCCCGCGGGAAGCGTCGCGTCTCGTGGCTCCCGTACGCGCTCGTCGGTCCCGCGATCCTCTTCGAGCTGCTCATCCACATCGTGCCGATGCTCGTCGGCATCTGGATCAGCTTCGTGCAGCTCACCAAGTACTTCATCGCCAACTGGGGCGCCGCCCCGTTCGCCGGCTTCCGGAACTACTCCGTCGCGGTCGACTTCGACCAGGCCATCGGTCGCGGACTGCTCAGCTCGTTCCTCATCACCTGCGCGTTCACGATCCTCGTCGTCGGCCTGTCCTGGGGCTTCGGCATGGCCGCCGCGGTCGCCCTGCAGAAGCCGTTCCTCGGCCGTGGGCTCTTCCGCACGCTGTTCCTCGTGCCGTACGCCCTGCCGATGTACGCGGGCGTCATCACGTGGAAGTTCATGTTCCAGCGTGACTCCGGCGCCATCAACCACGTCCTCGTCGACCAGCTGGGGCTGTTCGGCGACGGCGCCCCGTTCTGGCTCATCGGCAACAACGCCTTCGTGGCGGTCGTCGTCGTGGCGATCTGGAAGACCTGGCCGTTCGCGTTCCTCATGCTCATGGCGGGTCTGCAGTCCGTGCCCGCCGACGTGTACGAGGCCGCCTCGGTCGACGGCGCGAAGCCCTTCCGGCAGTGGCGTTCGATCACGCTGCCGATGGTCCGCCCGGTCAACGTCACCCTCGTGCTCGTGATGTTCCTCTGGACGTTCAACGACTTCAACACGCCGTTCGTGCTGTTCGGCTCGACCGCCCAGCCCCCGGCCGCGGACCTGCTGAGCTTCCACATCTACAACGCGTCGTTCATCACCTGGAACTTCGGCTCCGGCGCGGCGATGAGCGTGCTCCTGCTCCTCTTCCTGCTCGTCGTGACGGGCATCTACCTGGCCGTCACCAACCGGAGGTCCGTCCGTGCGTGAAACAGTGGGCGCCAAGTCCTTCAAGATCGTCGTCCTCGCGCTGCTCACCGTGTTCACGGTGGTGCCGCTCTACGTGATGGTCACGACGGCACTCAAGCCGCTCGGTGACGTGCAGAACGACTTCACGTGGATCCCGTCGAACATCACGATCCAGCCGTTCATCGACATGTGGTCCACGGTGCCGCTCGGTCGGTACTTCATCAACTCGCTCGTGGTCTGCACCGTCGCGACCGTGTTCTCCCTGATCATCGCGACGTTCGCCGCCTACGCGGTGTCGCGGTGGAACTTCAGGGGCAAGAGCGCGTTCACCACGACGGTGCTCTCCACGCAGATGTTCCCGGGCGTGCTGTTCCTGCTGCCGCTGTTCCTCATCTTCACGAACCTCGGCAACTCGCTCGGCATCCAGCTCGTCGGCAGCTGGCTCGGGCTCATCATCACGTACCTGACGTTCACGCTCCCGTTCTCGATCTGGATGCTCGCGGGCTACTTCGAGACCATCCCGCGCGAACTCGACGAGGCCGCGATGGTCGACGGCTCCGGCCCGATGGGTGCGCTGTTCCGGATCATCCTGCCGTCGGCCCGTCCGGGTCTCGTGGCGGTCGGGATCTACTCGTTCATGACCGCGTGGGGTGAGGTGCTCTTCGCCTCGGTGATGACGAACGGTCTCGGCTCGACGCTCGCGGTCGGCCTGCAGCAGTACTCGACGCAGACGAACGTGTACTGGAACCAGATCATGGCCGCTTCGCTGGTCGTGTCGATCCCGGTCGTCATCGCGTTCCTGGTGGTCCAGCGGCAGTTCGTCGCCGGCCTGACCGCCGGTGCGGTGAAGTAGACGCAGCCACCTGACGGGAGGTGCGGTGCGGGTGGGACCCGCACCGCGCCTCCCGTCCGTTCTGCGGGCGCGGCCCACCGCCGTCCTGCCCGCCGCCCGCCCGCCGCCCGCCCGCCGCCCGACGACGCACGACAGGATGGACACATGACCGAGACCCGTGGGCGGCAGCTGCTGCCCGGACAGACCAGCCGCGTGCACGTGTACGACGTCGAGGCGCGGGCCCGGCGTCTCGTCTTCGCGTCCGACACGGTGCTCGTCGAGGCGCCGAACGTCCTCGACGCCGACACACTCGTGCTCAACGCCGACGGCGACCTCTGGCTGCTGCCGCTGCCGGCGGCGGGCACGGTCCTGGACGAGACCGCGCTCGTGCCGGTGCCGATGGACGGCGTGCCGGAGATCAACAACGACCACGTGCTCGACCCCTCGGGGGAGTCCGTCGTGGTGAGCGGCCGGGACGGCGAGCTCTACCGCGTGCCGCTGCCCGGCGGCGGTACCGGGACCCGGATCACCGACACCGCAGCAGTGCTGCCCGTCGCCCGGAAGTACTACCTGCACGGCATCGCCCCGGACGCCTCGGCGCTCGCCGCGATCGTCGGCGAACGCGACGAGCAGGGTGTCTGGACGACCGACGTGGCGCTGGTCGACCCCTCGACCGGTACGACCGAGTTCGTCACCCGCGACGAGCACCCCGACGACGGCTGCGCGTGGACGCCCGACGGTGCCGCCCTCCTGTTCAACACGGAGCGGTTCACGCCCGGGACCGCGCAGCTCGCCGCGCTGCGGACCGGATCGACCGAGCCCGTGCGGATCACCGCGGACGAGCGGGTGAACTGGTTCCCGCACGTCTCACCGGACGGCGCGCACCTGCTATACCTGTCGTACGAGCCTGGCGTGCAGGGCCACCCGGCCGACCACCGGGTGGAACTCCGGCTCCTGCCCGGGGTCCTGGCGTCGGGGGCCAGGATCGCCGTCGTGCCCGAGACACTCGTGGTCCTCGACGGCGGGCAGGGGACCGTCAACGTGCCGCCGTGGGCGCCGGACTCGTCGTGGTTCGCCTTCTGCGACTACCCCGTCGCCAGCTGAGGACCACCGCCGTCGCGGTGCCTGCCGGTCGCGGGGGCTCCGGGCCCGGACCGGACCACCCGCCCGAAGGCCCGGTGCCCGGTCGACGAGACCGGCACCGAGCCTCCAGACGGTGACGACGGGCGCGGTGCGCCGCCGCGGTCATGCCACGCAGCCGGTCACGACGCGCCACCGGCGCGACAGGCCGCTCAGGGACCATGGCGTGTCGTACGCGGCGGGGCACCGCGACGATCGACTACACGTCGCGGACCTGCCCCTGCTTGATGTGCAGCCGGCGCTCCGCACGTCGGGCCACCCACGAGTCGTGCGTCACGATGACCACCGTCAGACCGCGGTCCTGCCACTGCCGCTCGACGAGGGCCATGATCTCGTCGCGCGTCGCCTCGTCGAGCGCCCCCGTCGGTTCGTCGGCCAGGAGCACGCTCGGGTCCTTCACCAGCGCCCGCGCGATCGCGACCCGCTGCTGCTGGCCCCCGGAGAGCTCGGCCGGCAGGTGGTCGAGGCGCTCGCCGAGCCCGACCTCGCCGAGCGCAGCGGTCGCGCGGTCGCGGACCTCGGCCCGCGACCGGTCGGCGAGTGACCCGGAGAACGCGGTCTCCACGTTCTCGAGCGCGGTCAACGTCGGGATGAGGTTGAAGCTCTGGAACACGAACCCGATCTCGCTCGCCCGCACGTCGGTCAGCGCCCGGTCGCCGAGCGTCGCGATGTCCCGGTCACCCAGGTACACCGACCCGGCGGTCGGCCGGTCGAGCGCCCCGAGCATCTGCAGCAGCGTCGACTTGCCGCCGCCGGTCGGCCCCTGGATCGCGACGAGCTGTCCCTGCGGGATCTCGAGGTCGACACCGGTGAGCGCGGTGACCGCGCGGTTCTTCTGCTGGTAGGTCTTGGTCACGCCCGTCAGTCGGTAGACCGGTCGGGAGGCGGTGGGCACGGCACCCGTCGAGGGTGCGGCGTCGGTGGTGGTCACGGTGGCTCCTGGGTCGGTCGTCGGGACACGGGGTGCGCGGGCGGGTGCGGGTGCGGGTGCGTTCAGGGTGGCGGGCGTGCTCCGGCGCCGCATCAGGCCACGCTCCGCAGGGCTTCCGCCGGACGGAGACGGGAGGCCCGCCAGCCGCCGAGTGCGCCGGCGATGAGGCCGCCGAGGATCGCCAGACCGATCGCGAGCAGGATCACCTCGACCGTGACCGGCGCGTGCAGCACGACGTCGGTGGTCGTGGCGCTCTGCCCGCCGCCACCGAAGCCGCCGGCCGGGGCGCCGCCGGTGGTGGCGCCGCCGGCCGCTGCCGTCGCGGCACCGTCGGGCATCCCACGTCCGGACCCGGGGCCCGTCGCGGTGCTCGAGGACGCGCTCGCCGAGATCGTCGGCGCGATGACGTTCACGACGAGGATGCCGACCAGACCGACCGCGGCGCCGATGACACCGCCGATCAGACCCTGCACGAGGGACTCGCCGGCGACCTGCCGGGTGATGCGGCCGTTCGACCAGCCGATGGCCTTGAGCGTGCCGAACTCACGGGTGCGTCGGGTGACGCCGGAGACGGTGAACAGGATCGCGATGAGGAACGCCGCGGCCAGGACGACGATCGAGAGCCAGGTGCCGAGGTTCGACACGAGGGACGACGCGGTGGCGAGCGAGCCGGAGACGCTCGAGGCGAGGTCGGCCTCGGTGGACACGGTCGCGTCCGACAGCTCGTCCTGCAGTGCTGTCTTGATCGTCGCGACGTCGGACGACGACTCGGCGGAGACGTAGATCGAGGTGACTTGCCCGTCGAGGTCCGCGAGCGTCTGCGCGGTGTCGAGCGGGACGTACGTGTTCGAGCCGGTGGTCGACGCGGAGCCGGTGGAGGCGACGATGCCGATGACCTCGAAGTCCTCGCCGCCGATCTCGACCGTGTCGCCGACCGCCTTCGACGCGCTCGTGGCGTACGCCGAGTCGAGCACGACGACGTCCTCGCCCGCATCGGCTGCGGTGAAGGTGCGTCCGTCCGTGATCTCGGTGCTCGTGAGCGGTCCGACCGTGTCGCCGGACACCGGGATGCCCGTGACGGTGAAGGAGTCGACGGAGAAGGAGCCGCCGCCGAACCCGCCGCCACCCGCTCCGCCGTCACTCGGCGGACCGGCCTGGGCGGCGCTGTCGCTGCTGCCGTCGCTGTCCTCGCTCTGCTGGACCTGGCCGGAGAACGTGCTGTTCTCGAGCGTGAGGACCCCGGTGGCCGCCTCGACGCCGTCCGTGCCGGTGACACGCTCGACGTCCGTGGAGCTCAGGGTGCTCGCGCCCCGCGACACGGCCAGGCGGGACTGCGACAGGTCCGTCGATCCGCTGCCGTCCGAGGAGTCCTGGCCGCCGAAGTCGAAGGACGGCCGTCCGGTGCTGCTCGACGAGGGCGTCTCGGTCTTCGAGACCGTGATGTCGGTGCCGACGCCGTAGACGGACTGCAGCACGCTCGACTGAGCGGACTGCACACCGCTCGCGATGGACGACACGATCACGACGAGCGCGATGGCGAGTGCCATCCCGACGGCGATGATGACCGTCTGCTTCCTGCGGTTCGTGAGTTCGCGCCTGAGGTAGGTCAGGAACATGGTTCTCCTCGGTGGGGGGCCGGCTCCGGGGACACCGACCGCGCGGATCGCGCGGCGGGGCCGACGGGGAGAACCTAGGAAGGCGTGCCAAGGGCACCCCTTCCGTCCGCTATGAGAACGGTATGGGGCTCAGGACGGGGAGGGCGCGGACGCGTGACCCGGGCGATCCACAGGTCACACTGGGAGCTGCCACAGACCGCTCATAGGAATCTCTCGATACTCGAAGACGTGACCATCTCCCAGCCCTCCGCAGCCCCGCGCCTCACCCGTGCCGACGGTTCCCCGTTGCGCATCCTCGTCGTCGACGACGAGGCCAGCCTCACCGACCTGCTCTCGATGGCGCTCCGGTACGAGGGCTGGGACGTCCGGAGTGCGAACGGCGGTCAGGACGCGCTGGCGAAGGCGCGCGAATTCCAGCCCGACGCCATGGTGCTCGACGTGATGATGCCGGACCTCGACGGACTGCAGGTGCTCGGCCGACTGCGCCAGAACAACGACGACACCCCGGTGCTGTTCCTCACCGCGAAGGACTCCGTCGAGGACCGTGTGACCGGGCTCACCGCCGGTGGGGACGACTACGTCACGAAGCCGTTCTCGCTGGAGGAGGTCGTGGCGCGACTCCGGGGCCTCATCCGTCGGTCGCAGATCTCGATCAGCGAGGCCGGGGACTCCCGCATCGTCGTCGGCGACCTCGTGCTCGACGAGGAGTCGTACGAGGTCTCGCGAGCCGGACGGGCCATCGAGCTGACCGCGACGGAGTTCGAACTGCTCCGCTTCCTCATGCGCAACCCCCGCCGCGTGCTCTCGAAGGCGCAGATCCTCGACCGCGTGTGGTCGTACGACTTCGGCGGCAAGTCGTCGGTCGTCGAGATCTACATCTCCTACCTGCGCAAGAAGATCGACGCCGGCGAGCAGCCCATGATCCACACGGTGCGCGGCGTCGGCTACGTCATCAAGCCCACCTCCTGAGCGGTCGCACCCGCATGACCCTCCGTCGTCGGCTCGTCCTGAGCATCGTCGCCCTGGTCGTCGCCGTGAGCGCGGTGATCGGCGGCGGCAGCATCGTCGCGCTCTTCTCCATCCAACGGTCCGCGATCGACGAGCAACTGCAGTACGCCACGAACCGCGCGCAGCGCTCGGTCGAGCAGCAGGGGCCGAACGGACCCGGGCTCGACATCGGTCGGCCGTCCGGGCAGGCCGCCGGGACGTTGACCGTCTACTTCCTCGACGGCAGCGTCGTGGTCGGCAGCGTCCTGGACAACGCGGGCGACGTCGACCGCCTGTCCGCCTCGGCCGTCCGGCCGCTCGGCACCGTCCGCGTCGACGGGCGCCCGCACACGATCGACCTGGGTGGGGGCCTGGGGAGCTACCGCGTCAGCGCCGCGACCGTGGGGCCCGCGGTCCTCGTCGTCGGGCTGCCGCTCGCACCCGTCCACGAGAGCGTGTGGAAGCTGTTCGGGGTGGTGCTCGTGGTCACCGGGCTCGCCCTCCTCGCTGCGTCCCTCGTCGCGACGGCCGCGGTCCGCCGAGCCCTCCGGCCGCTCGACCGGGTCGCCGAGACGGCCTCGACCGTCGCGCGCATGCCGCTCGAGCGGAGCGACGCACTGGTCGGCATCCGCGTACCCGACGACGACCCGGAGACCGAGGTCGGTCGGGTCGGCGCCGCCTTCAACCGGATGCTCGGGCACATCGCCGGCGCCATGCAGGCCCGCGAGCGCTCGGAGCAGAAGGTCCGGCAGTTCGTCGCCGACGCGTCGCACGAACTCCGGACGCCGCTCGCCTCGGTGCGCGGCTACGCCGAACTGACGCGCCGGATGGGCGGTGACCTGCCGCCGGACGTGGTCTACGCGATGAGCCGCATCGAGTCGGAGTCGGTCCGGATGACCTCGATGGTCGAGGACCTGCTGCTCCTGGCACGACTCGACGAAGGGCGCGAGATCCAGTTCGCCGACGTCGACCTCACCGGCCTCGTGCTCGACGCCGTCAACGACGCACACGCCGCCTCGCCGGACCACCCGATCGAGGTGGACCTGCCGGAGGACCCCGTCGAGGTCGTCGGGGACGCCGCCCGGTTGCACCAGGTGATCGTCAACCTGGTCACGAACGCGCGGACCCACACGCCCGACGGCACACGCATCACGGTCGGCCTCGCCCGGGTGCCTGCGGCCGACGGCGGCGGCGTCGACCTCACCGTCCGCGACGACGGGCAGGGCATCGACCCGGAGTTCCTGCCGAAGCTCTTCGAGCGCTTCGCGCGCGCCGACAGCTCGCGCTCCCGGACCGCCGGGTCGACGGGGCTCGGCCTCGCGATCGTCGACGCGGTCGTGCAGGCGCACGGCGGACGGGTCGGAGTGACGAGCCGGCCGGGGGAGACGGTCTTCACGGTGCACCTGCCGGAGCGACCGGGGGAGCGGGCGACGAGCGGGGCCGGTGACGTCGCTGTCGCTGGTCCTGCTGCTGGCCGGGGTGTCGGCGACGGCGGAGTCGGTTCGGGTGACCGACCAGGGGCGGCGGGTTCTCCTGCCGACACGGCGCCGCCGACGTCGGCGGAGGCGTGGTCGGGCGTCCCGGAACGGTCCTGAGCCACCGGTCCCGGCTGGCCGCGGGCCGGCACGCCCGGGGCGTGCGCATGCCGGGCCTCCTGGCCGCGGGCGGGGTTCCGGAACGCCACTCGGATGTGTTACCGTTCTTCTCAGCCAAAGACCGCTGGTCGTCGCTGCTGTGCTCACGCATGGACAGTGGCCGAAGGTCCTCGTCACGAGGCAGCCCGCGCAGGTGTTCAGAACCACTCCCACACGTCGTGCGGGAGCAGCTCCGAGCCTCTGCGCCGGAGCTTTTTTCGTTCGTGGACCAGGGGCTGCCAGCAAGAACCCCAAGGAGAACCATGGCGAACAAGGAAGCTGCGGTCGCCGAGCTCACGGAGTCCTTCCGTAGCTCGAACGCCGTTCTGCTCACCGAGTACCGCGGTCTCACGGTCGCGCAGCTCAAGGAGCTCCGCAACTCGATCCGTGAGCACGCCACGTACGCCGTGGTGAAGAACACGCTGACCAAGATCGCGGCCAACGAGGCAGGCATCACGTCGTTCGACGACGAGCTCGCCGGTCCGTCCGCTCTCGCCTTCGTCCACGGTGACACCGTCGCCGTCGCGAAGTCGCTGCGTGCATTCGCCAAGGCGAACCCCGAGCTCGTGGTGAAGGGCGGTTACTTCGACGGTAACCCGCTCACCGCGACCGAGGTGGACAAGCTCGCCGACCTCGAGTCCCGCGAAGTGCTGCTCGGCAAGCTCGCCGGCGCCTTCAAGGCCTCGCTGTTCGGTGCTGCGTACCTGTTCAACGCACCCCTCTCGCAGGCCGTCCGCACGGTGGACGCCCTCCGCGAGAAGCAGGAGTCCGCGGCCTGACCAGGCACGCGTTCCACAACCACACCACGCATCAGTAAGTAGTAGGAGAAAATCATGGCGAAGCTTTCGCAGGACGAGCTCATCGAGGCCTTCAAGGAGCTCACGCTCATCGAGCTCTCGGACTTCGTGAAGAAGTTCGAAGAGGTCTTCGAGGTCACCGCTGCTGCCCCCGTCGCGGTCGCCGCGGCCGGTGGCGCTGCTGCCCCCGCCGAGGAGGTCGAGGAGAAGACCGAGTTCGACGTCGTGCTCAAGTCGGCCGGTGACAAGAAGATCCAGGTCATCAAGGAGGTCCGTGGCCTCACGTCGCTCGGCCTGGGCGAGGCCAAGGCGCTCGTCGAGACCGCCGACGCGAAGATCCTCGAGGGTGCGAACAAGGAAGCTGCCGACAAGGCGAAGGCTGCCCTCGAGGCCGCTGGCGCCACCGTCGAGCTCGTCTGAGTCCGACCTCCTGGTCACGAAGGCCGCTGCCCCTCGGGGTGGCGGCCTTCGTCGTGTGCGGGAGTGGTGGGCAGGTGTGGGTGTGGCGGAGCCGGGCCTCGGCTGGGCTGACGGGGTGCGCCTCCCGGCCGGTTGATCCTGTCCGCCCGGGCAACCTCGGGCCGGTGGCGCCGTCAGACGACGGTCCGGACCTCCGGGAGGCGGCGCAGCTGGTCCTCACGGATGTCGGACGTCGAGCGCCGCAGCGACCAGACGCGCGCGACGCGATCCTCGTGCGGGTCGGCGGGGAAGGGCGTGCTCGAACTCCTCGGGATCGAACGTTCCGCTGGCGTGCTTCTCGGCCTACGCGAGCGTGCTGTGGCGACGGCCGTACGCGAAGTACAGGACCGCGCCGACGACCATCCAGATGCCGAACGCGATCCAGGTCCCCGTGCCGAGCGTCACCGCCAGGAACAGGCAGAACAGGACGCCGAGCACCGGCACCACGGGGAAGAGCGGCACGCGGTAGGAGCGCTCGAGGTCCGGCTGCGTCCGACGGAGCACGATCACCGAGATGTTCACGAGGGCGAACGCGATGAGCGTCCCGATGCTCGTGGCGTCGGCGAGCTCACCGAGGGGCACGAGTGCGGACACGATCGTGACCACGACGCCGACGATGAGGGTGTTGGCGATCGGGGTACCCGTGCGCGGCGACACCCGCCCGAACACCTTCGGCACGAGCCCGTCCCGAGCCATGGACAGGAGGATCCGGGTCTGCCCGTAGAGGACGGTGAGGACCACGCTGGCGATCGCGATCACGGCACCGATCGAGAACACGAGCGCCACGACGGGCTGCCCGGTGACGTCGACGACGATGCGGACGAGCGACGCCTCGTCCGCGGAGAACGACGTCCACGACCGAGCGCCGATGGCCGCGACGGCGACCAGGATGTACAGCGCGGTGATGAGGGCGATCGACCCGATGATGGCGCGCGGCAGGTCCCGGCGGGGGTCCTCGGCTTCTTCGCCCGCGGTCGACGCGGCATCGAAGCCGATGTACGAGAAGAAGAGCCGGGAGGCGGCCGCGCTGACACCCGCGGCCCCCATCGGCGCGAGTGGTTCGAAGTTCCCGACGCGGAACGCCGAGAAGGCGACGATGACGAAGAACACCAGGAGCGCGATCTTCACGAGCACCATGAGCGTGTTCACCCAGGCGCTCTCCTTCGCCCCGGGCAGCAGGACCAGCATCGCGATGAGGACGAGCGCCGCCGCGGGCAGGTTGACGAACCCGCCGTCGCCGGGAGGCGCGGACAGCACGGTGGGCAGGTGCAGTCCGAACACCCGCAGCGTCTCGTCGACGTACTCGCTCGCACCCACGGCGACGGCGGCGACCGACACCGCGTACTCGAGGACCAGGCACCATCCGCAGATCCAGGCGATCCCCTCGCCCATGGTCGCGTAGGTGTACGAGTAGCTCGACCCCGAGGTGGGCACCGCGCCGGCCATCTCGGCGTACGACAGCGCGGACAGCAGCGCCGCGACCCCGGCGACCACGAACGCGATCCACACCGCGGGGCCGGCCAGCGGCACGGCGGTGCCGAGCACGACGAGGATGCCCGTGCCGAGCGTCGCGCCGACGCTGATCATGGTGAGGTGCCAGACGCCCAGCGTCCGACGGAGCGGTTGGCCGTCGACCCCTTCAGCCGCTTCCGCGCGGAGCTGGTCGACCGGCTTGCGCCGGAGGAGCTGGTGGCTGAGTGACGGCGCGGACGACATGGGACCTCACGGGAGCGCTGGCGGTGGACGGGTCATCGTCCCACGGCCCTCGGACGGGGTCCAAACCGGTCGTGTCCGTCCCTCCACACGGGAGGCCCGGATCACCTCCGTCCACCGCCCTCGGCGAACGGGTCGGGCCGGGTCCGCCCGCGGGCGTACATTCATCCGAGGACGACGCCGGACGGCGCGGAGAGGGTGCGGATGAGTCGGATGGACTCCGTCGCGGGCGGCGGCGGGATGCGCGGCGGCGGTCGCGGTCGGATCTCGAGCGGTGACCCCGAGGCGCAGCGCGCGGCGAACGCCGAGGCCCCGCAGATCCCGCACCTGCTCCGTCGCATCGCCGGGTTGTTCGTGCCGCACCGACGCGCGATCGTCCTGACGGTCGTGCTCGTGCTGGTGGGGGCGGCCCTGTCGGTCATCCCGCCGCTGCTGACCCAGCAGGCGTTCGACCGCGGTCTCTTCCCGCCGGAGGGTGGCCCGGACGTCCCGGTGCTCGCCGTGCTGGTCGGCGCGATGATCGGGCTCTGGATCGCGAGCGCCGGCATCGGGGTGTGGCAGACCTACCTGACCGCGACGGTCGGCAACAAGGTCATGGGTGCCATGCGGATGCGGCTGTTCGGTCACCTGCAGCGGATGGAACTGGCGTTCTTCACCCGCACGAAGACCGGCGTGATCCAGAGCCGACTCCAGAACGACGTCGGCGGCGTCGCCAGCGTGCTGAACAACACGATCTCGTCGGTGCTCGGCAACACGGTGACCGTCATCGCGGCCGTCGTCGCGATGCTGCTCCTCAGCTGGCAGATGACCCTGGTGGCGGTGGTCCTGCTGCCCCTGCTCGTCATCGCGCAGCGCAAGGTCGGCAAGGTCCGTGCCCGGATCGCCGCGCAGACCCAGGAGTCGCTGTCCGACATGACGGCGATCACGCAGGAGACGCTGAGCGTGTCGGGGATCCTGCTCGCCAAGAGCTTCAACCAGCAGCGCAGCGAGATCCACCGCTACGGGGACGAGAACCGGAACCAGATCGGCCTGCAGGTCCGGCAGCAGATGTCCGGCCAGTGGTTCTTCGCCATCGTGCAGATCTTCCTGTCGATCATCCCCGCCGTCATCTACCTGGTGGCTGCCTACCTGATCCAGGGTGGCGTCCCGATCACCGCCGGCACGATCGTGGCGTTCACCACCGTGCAGTCCCGGCTGCTGTTCCCGACCGTGGGACTGCTCCGCGTGGTGCTCGACCTGCAGACCTCCGGGGCGCTGTTCGCCCGGATCTTCGAGTACTTCGACCTGGAGCCGGCCATCACCGACTCCGCCACGGCGAAGCCGGTCGACGAGCACCGGGTCGGGCACGTCGCGTTCGAGGACGTCTCCTTCTCCTACCCGGACGGCGAACCCGACAAGCCCACCCTGCGGGGCGTGTCGTTCGAGTTGCAGCCCGGGCAGTTCGCGGCCTTCGTCGGGCCGTCCGGCGCGGGCAAGACGACGATCTCGTACCTCGTGCCGCGACTGTACGAGGCCACCGCCGGTTCGGTGCGGTTCGCGGGGCAGGACGTGCGCGACCTCGTGCACGAGGACCTCATGGCGCACATCGGCATCGTGAGCCAGGAGACGTACCTGTTCCACGCGTCCATCGGCGACAACCTGCGGTACGCCAAGCCGGGGGCGACCGACGACGAACTCGAGCGAGCGGCGCGGGCGGCGAACATCCACGAGACGATCGCCTCGTTCCCCGACGGGTACGACACCGTGGTGGGGGAGCGGGGGTACCGACTCTCCGGCGGCGAGAAGCAGCGCATCGCCATCGCCCGGGTGCTGCTCAAGGACCCGCCCGTGCTCGTCCTCGACGAGGCGACGAGCGCGCTCGACTCCATCTCGGAGCGTGTGGTGCAGGCGGCGCTCGACACCGCGGCCCGTGGCCGGACGACGATCTCCATCGCCCACCGCCTGTCGACCATCCGGGACGCCGACGTCGTCTTCGTGCTCGACCACGGGCAGATCGTCGAACAGGGGACGCACGACGAACTCCTCGCGCTGGGTGGGACGTACGCCACCCTGCACGAGCAGCAGAGCGACCCGGTGGTGGCAGCTCGCGAATGACCCGACGGCCCCCGTCGGAGCGGCTGTTCGGGTGCGCTGCGCGCGGACGAGCAGTCCGCTCGTTCGCCCTCGGCTGACACCGGCTGGGTGTTCGTCGCGGGACGTCGCACAGCGGGGCACGCGACCTAGACTCGTCGGGTGCGTTACGCGAACTCCGTCATCGACCTCGTCGGCGACACCCCGCTCGTCAAGCTCAACCGCGTCACCGAGGGGATCCGGGCGACCGTCCTGGTGAAGGTCGAGTCCTTCAACCCCGGTGGATCCGCCAAGGACCGCATCGCCACCCGGATCCTCGACGCCGCCGAGGCGTCCGGCGAGCTGCGGCCCGGCGGCACCATCGTCGAGCCCACCTCGGGCAACACGGGTGTCGGCCTCGCGCTGGTCGCCCAGCAGCGCGGGTACCGCTGCGTCTTCGTGCTCCCGGACAAGGTCGGCGAGGACAAGCGGAACGTCCTCACGGCGTACGGCGCGGAGATCGTGGTCACCCCCACGGCCGTGGCCCCGGAGGACCCGGAGTCGTACTACTCGGTGTCCGACCGCCTGGTGCGGGAGATCCCCGGCGCGTACAAGCCGAACCAGTACGCGAACCCGAACGGTCCGCGCAGCCACTACGAGACGACGGGGCCGGAGATCTGGCGCGACACCGACGGGCGCCTGACGCACTTCGTCGCCGGCGTCGGCACCGGCGGCACGATCTCGGGCACCGGTCGGTACCTCAAGGAGGCGTCCGACGGGCGCGTCCGCATCGTCGGAGCCGACCCCGAGGGCTCGGTGTACTCGGGCGGCACCGGCCGGCCCTACCTCGTGGAAGGCGTCGGCGAGGACTTCTGGCCGAGCGCGTACGACCCCGACATCGCGGACGAGATCATCGCCGTGTCGGACGCGGACTCGTTCGCGATGACCCGCCGTCTCGCACGCGAGGAGGGCCTGCTCGTCGGCGGCTCGAGCGGCATGGCGGTGGTCGCAGCACTCCGCGCCGCCCATGACCTCGGCGAGGACGACGTCGTGGTCGTGCTCCTGCCGGACGGTGGTCGTGGCTACCTCGGCAAGATCTTCAACGACCGGTGGATGCGCTCCTACGGATTCGCGGAGACCGAGGACGAGCGTTCCGTCGGCGACCTCATCGCCGGCAAGGACGGACGCCTGCCGGACCTCGTGCACGCCCACCCCTCGGACACCGTCCGCGACGTCGTCGACATCATGACGAAGTACGGCGTCTCGCAGATGCCGGTCCTCAGTGCCGAACCGCCCGTCGTCATCGGCGAGGTCGTCGGTGCGGTCGAGGAGAGGGCCCTGCTCGAGCACGTGTTCACCGGTGCAGCGGCGATGGCCGACGCACTCACCCCGTTCGTCGGAGACCCGTTGCCCCTCATCGGCATCGGCGAGTCCGTCTCGGCCGCGCGGCGGGCGTTGGAGTCGGCGGATGCGCTGCTCGTCGTCGGCGACGGCAAGCCGGTGACGGTCCTCACCCGACACGACCTCCTCACCTACCTCTCCGAATGACGACGGACGCTCGGCCGCGCACCGCGGGGCCGACCGTCACCCCACCGGCCGCAGCAGCCCCGTCGCGCGCGGCCGCGACCGTCCCACCCAGTCGTACCGAGCCTCCAGGAAGGGGCACCCGAGACATGACCGAGTTCAGCACCCGCGCCATCCACTCCGGCCAGGAGCCCGACGCCGCCACCGGCGCCGTCATCCCGCCGCTGTTCCTGACCTCGACCTACGTGCAGGACGGCATCGGCGGACTGCGCGGCGGGTACGAGTACTCCCGCTCCGGCAACCCGACCCGCGACTCGCTGCAGACGTTGCTCGCCGACCTCGACGGCGGCGTCGCCGCCTTCTCGTTCTCGTCGGGGCTGGCGGGGGAGGACGCGCTCCTGCGCGCCTACCTCGAGCCGGGCGCCCGGATCGTGATGGGCAACGACGTGTACGGCGGGACCCACCGCCTGGCGAACCGGCTGCACGTGCCGTGGGGGGTCGACCTCGTCACCGTCGAGATGAGCGAGCCGGACCGTGTCCGAGCCGCCCTCGCCGACGCCCCCGCGAAGACCGTGCTGTGGGTCGAGACGCCGACGAACCCGCTCATGAAGATCGCGGACATCGAGACCCTCGCCGCCGTCGGACACGAGGCCGGCGCGCTCGTCGTGGTCGACAACACCTTCGCGTCGCCCGCGCTGCAGCAGCCGCTGTCGCTCGGTGCCGACGTGGTCGTCTACTCGACGACGAAGTACCTCGGGGGACACTCGGACGTCGTCGGCGGTGCCGTGGTGCTGCGCGACCAGGAGCTGGCCGACGCGGTGCAGTTCGTGCAGTTCGGCGGCGGTGCCATCTCGTCACCCTTCGACGCCTGGCTCACCATCCGCGGGATCAAGACCCTCAGCGTCCGCATGGAGCGGCACTCCTCGAACGCGCAGGCCGTCGCCGAGGCCCTGCTCGCGCACCCGGCCGTCGAGCACGTGTACTACCCGGGTCTGCCGGAGCACCCCGGGCACGACGTCGCCGCGAAGCAGATGCGCGGGTTCGGCGGCATGCTCTCGGTGGCGCTCGCCGGAGGCCCGGACGCCGCCAAGCGGTTCGCCGAGTCGACCGAGCTGTTCGCGCTGGCGGAGTCGCTCGGCGGGGTGGAGTCGCTCATCGGGTACCCGAGCGAGATGACGCACGCGTCGGTGAAGGGCACCGAACTCGCCGTGCCGGAGAACGTCGTCCGCCTGTCGGTCGGCATCGAGGACGCCGGCGACCTCGTCGCGGACGTGCAGCAGGCGCTCGAGCGCTGATGTCGGGCAGCGGGGACCGGGGCACGTCCGGCCCCCGCTGACACGGACGCCCGGACCCGGCGTCCTACGATGACCGAGTGACCTCCACGACGGCGACCCGGGCGAGCCTGTTCGAGCCCCGGTACCTCGTGGCGACGATCGGGATGGTCGCGATCGTCGCTGTCTCGGCCTTCCAGAACCTCGCGATGACGACGATCATGCCGGTCATCTCCGACGACCTGCACGGCGAGACGCTGTACTCGTTGAGCTTCGCCGCGCCCCTCGCCGCGGGTGTGCCGGGGATGGTCGTCGCGGGCAACTGGACCGACCGGTCCGGCGGTCGGATCGTCGCGTGGGTGTCCGCGTCGCTCTTCGCGATCGGCACCGCGGTCGTGATGCTCGCTCCGACGATGCCGGTGTTCCTGGCCGGGCGCCTGGTCGAGGGGTTCGGCGCGGGCGCGATCGACGTCGTGCTCTACGTCCTGGTGGCCCGGGTCTTCCCGGCCGGACTGCACGGCTCGGTGTTCGCCGGGTTCGCGGCCGCGTGGGTCGTCCCCGCCCTCGTCGGACCGGCCGTCGCCGGCATCGTGACCGACGCGGTCGGATGGCACTGGGTCTTCGCCGGTGCGCTGGTCATCGCCGTCGTCGCGTTCGCCTGTCTGGTCCCGACGCTGCGGCACCTCCGCCCGCCCGCACCGGAGGCCCGACCGCCCTGGCAGCGCGGCCGCATCGCCTGGTCGGTGGGCGCGTCCGCCGCCGTGCTCCTCCTCAACCTCGCCCCCGACCTGCCGGTCGCGGTCCGGCTCGCCTCCGTCGTGGTCGGGCTCCTCGGCGCCTGGGTGGCACTCCGACCGCTCCTGCCCCGACGGACCTTCACGGCAGGTGCCGGACTGCCGTCCGTGGTGCTGCTCCGCGGGGTCCTGGCGGCCGGGTTCTTCGGCAGCGAGGCCTACGTCCCCTTCCTGCTGCAGGCCCAGCACGGACTGGAGCCCTCGGCGGCCGGACTCGCGCTCACCGTGGCCGCGCTGAGCTGGGCCGGTGCGAGCTGGCTGCACGGACGCCTGGGCGAGACGCGGCTGCCGGCGGCTCGCGCGTTCGGGACCGGGCTGGTGCTCGTGTTGGTGAGCCTGCTGTCGGCGCTCGCGGTCGCGCTGTTCGACCTGCCGGTGTGGGTGCTCGTCGCCGGGTGGTTCGTCGGCGGCGCCGGGATGGGCGTGGCGTACCCGCGGACGTCGATGCTCACGCTCCGGTTCTCGCGCGAGGGCGACGACGGCTTCGCGAGTTCGGCCCTGACCATCGCCGACGCCTCGGGCAGCGTCGTCGGGCTGGCGGTCGCCGGACTGCTGTTCACCACCGCCGGCGGACGCAACGAGCCCGGGGCATTCGCCCTCGTGTTCACGGCGATGACGGTGATCGCCCTCGTCGGGCTGGTGGCGGTCCGTCGGCTCGGACCCGTGCCGGCGCCGCCGGTGTCCGTACCGTCCGTCACCGCAGTCGGCTGACCGCGCGGGCCGACGTCGACCGCCCGTCGCCGGGGTCGTCGGGCGGGTAGCCTGGCAGACCCGGACCGAGGAGGACCCGTGCGTCGCAACGCCGCAGCCGTGCTGACCGCCACCCTGGCCGTCGGCGCGCTCACGCTCTCGGGGTGCAGCGGGACGACGACCACGGCGCCGACGCCGGTGCGGAGCACCGACCTGACGAGCTCCGACGGCGGGTTCGCCGAGAACGCGGTGATCGGCGTCGTCCTCACCGGGGACGCCGCCACCCCGAGCGACTCGGGCGACGGGCGCTCGTTGGCGACGCTGTTCCGTGAGGACCTGACCGAGGCCGGCTTCCGACCCGACGTCCGGGTGGCCGGCTCCGACCAGCCGGCCCGGCAGCGTGCCGCCGTGCGCGACCTGGTCGGCACCGGGGCGAAGGCGCTCCTCGTGCGGGCCGCCGACCCCGACGCCCTGCGGGCCGAACTCCGCGACGCGCATGACGCCGGTGTGGTCGTCGTGGCACTCGGCAGCGCACTGCCTTCGTCCGGCGGCGGGAACGACGGACTCGCGTCGGACTACCGGATCGACGGCGCGGACTCGGACGCCGACCTCGTCAGTCGCAGTGTCGACATGGTGGCCTCGTTGCAGCGCGGCGAGGAGCCGCAGGACGGCGACGACCCCGCGCAGTAGCGCCTGTCCCCGTCCGTGGTGTCGGCGCTGACGGGCTGGAGGACCGTGCCCGGACCGCGAGACGGGTACCGGTCAGCGCCACCAGGCCGGGAACGAGCGCGTGATGGTCTCGACGAGCGCCTTCCGCGAGCGCCGCGGGCCACCGAGCCACGCCTCGATCGCGCCGACGAACCCCTGCGCCACGAAGCCGGCGGCGACCTCGTCGATGATGTCGGGCTTCACGGCAGGGTCGAGCTCGCGGATGTGCATCGCGCTCGAGACGGTGAAGTGCTCGACGAGCAGGCGGTGCAGCGAGGCGTCGTTCGGGTCCGGGAGCGCCCGGGCGTAGATGTCCCGGTGGGCCGTCACGTGGTCGACCACGGCGTCGATGCCGCGTCGTGTGATGGCAGCGAGTTCCTCGGGGCCGGCACCGCGGTCGACGGCGGCACGGTGTGCTTCGGCGTCGTCAGCACGGATGCGGTCGAGCTCGGGGGTGAGCACGTCGGCGAGCAGCGAACCGGGGGAGACGGCGCGCGAGTAGAACGTCGCCCGGTTGATGCCGGCGGCGCGCGTGACGTCGGCGACCGTGATCTCGGAGACCGGGCGGTCGGCCGCGAGTCGGAGCACCGCCTCCCGGAGGGCGGCGGTGGTGTGCAGGATCCGAGCGTCGACCATGACGCTCCTCCCATCTCGTTCGCGACGGCTCCCGACGCGCCTCGGCCGGGAGTCCGACGGTACCGCACGGTCAGGTCAGGCCACGGGTCCGCCGCACCGGCGTGCGGGAGACGGACGGGCCTCCCGGCGTCGGAGGTCACCACACCGAGGCGGGAAGGGTGCGGGCGGCATGACGGACCGGCGTCCGGAGGACGCGGACGGCGCCGCCGACGGTTGTCGACGTGTCCGGCTGACCCGTACCATGGTGGAACGGACCGAATCGATTCGAGCGGCCGATCCCACCCACGTCTCCCCTCGGAGGATCTCGTCGTGTCCGCGCCTGCGACCACCGGCTCACTCAAGGTCATCAAGCACCCGGGCGACTCGCTCACCCGGGGCCAGCGACTGGTCTACGTCTTCGTGCTCGGGGCGCTCACCGCGCTCGGGCCGTTCACGATCGACCTCTACCTGCCGGCGTTCCCCTCGCTGGAGCGGGACCTCTCCATCTCGGAGGGGGCGGTCCAGCTCACCCTCACGGCGACGACCCTCGGGTTCGCCATCGGTCAGCTGCTGGTGGGCCCCTGGAGCGACAAGGTCGGCCGTCGGCTGCCGCTCATCATCGCGACCAGCGTGCACGTCACCGCCTCGGTCTGCGCCGCGCTCGCGCCGAACGTCGAGGTGCTCGCGCTGTTCCGCGTCCTGCAGGGCATGGGCGCCGCGGCCGGTGGTGTGGTGGCGATGGCGACCGTCCGCGACCTGTTCGGCGGCAAGCCGCTCGTCCGGATGCTCTCGCGACTGGCCATGGTGAACGGGCTCGCCCCGATCCTCGCGCCGCTCATCGGTTCGCAGATGCTCCGGTTCGTGTCGTGGCGCGGGATCTTCGTCTTCCTCGCCTGCTACGGGCTCGCGGTCGTCATCGCGTCGATCCTGCTCATCGTCGAGACCCTCCCCGAGGAACGTCGTCAGGAGGCCGGGCACTCCACGATCGGCCAGCGGTACCGGGCGCTGTTCTCCGACCGGATCTTCGTCGGCGTGGCCCTCATCGGCGCGATGGTGTTCAGCGGGCTGTTCTCGTACCTCAGCGCGTCGCCGTTCCTGTTCCAAGGGGTGTTCGGCCTCGACGCCCAGCAGTACGGCCTGCTCTTCGCGGTGAACTCCGTCGGGGTCGTGCTCGGCGTGCAGATCTCGTCACGGTTGGCCCAGCGCGTCGGACCGCAGTGGATCCTCGCGTGCTCGACCGCCACGCTGTTCCTGGCGGCGCTCGCGATCGTCGTGCTCGACCAGCTCGGCGCCGGCCTCGTCGGGGTGCTCGTGCCGCTCTGGTTCTACATCGCCGCCTGCGGGTTCTCGTTCCCGCTCGTGCAGGTGATCGGCCTCGCCTCGCACGGCAAGGAAGCGGGTACGGCGGCGTCGCTCCTCGGGGCGCTCAACTTCGGTGTCGCGGGGCTCATCTCGCCGGTCGTCGGGCTGCTCGGCATCTCGACCGCGACCCCGATGGCCCTGGTGATGGGCACGACGGCGTCCGTCGCGATCCTGGTGCTGTGGTTCGTGGTGCGGCCGAAGACGGTCCCGGCACTGTCGCACTGACGCCCGCGGTGCGGCGGGCGGGCGCTCACTTCCGCGCGAGTCCGACCGTCTCCGCGACGAGCAGACCGCCGACGGTCAGGACGGCCGCCCCGCCCACGAGCACCATCGCCACCGGCTGCTCGTACCAGGCGCGGAGGCGCGGCCAGCGTCGCTGGAACTCACGTGCCGACATCGCCTTCGCCACGCTGCTCGTCCGGACGTCGAGGCGGTCCACGAGCCGGTCGACACCGGCTTCGCCCCAGACGTCGCCCCGGATGCGGAACATCGCCTCGCCCGCGGTGTCGAGCGCGACGACGTCACGGCTGGTCCGGTCGGCGGACACCCCGTGTCGGGTGACGAGCACGAGTTCGTGCACGCGGGAGCGGGCGAAGGTGTGGGTGCCGGAGAGCACGCCGCGGATCGTGACCCGGTCGGGGTGCACCGCGATGTACGAGGAGCGGAGCCGCAGGTAGGCCACGAGCACCGCGGCGGTGAGCACGAGCACGACTGCGGCGACCACGAGCCAGAGCCCGGTCGGGACGGCAGACCAGACGACCGCGACCGCGATCGGCAGGGCCGAGAACACGATGCTCAGTCCGGTCGAGCGCACGAGTGACGCCCGTGGTCGTACGAGTTCCTCGGCGGTCCTCGTGTCGAGCGGTGTCGCTCGCGCCGTCATGTCCCCCACGGCTGGTCTCCTCGTCCCCGGAGTGCACGGGCACGGCGGAGCGCCGGGCCCGCGACGGCGCCCCTGCCGTCCGATGCTGGTCGGGCGACCCGGGTCCCTCCGGCTCGCTCGTCCGGTCAGCATAGGGGACCGCCCACGGCGAGCACAGGTCGTCGGCCGTTTTCCGGAGGGTCGGGGCGGACCGGGGTGCGCGGCGGTCCGCAGGCCGGGGGACCGGGGCGACTCCGGGCCTCCCGGACCGACGTGACACCGGTCCACGGCGGGGCCGGCAACGACGAAGCCCCCGCACGGGGCGGGGGCTTCGTCGTCGTGATGATCCTGCGGAGGATGGGGGATTCGAACCCCCGAGGGCTTGCACCCAACACGCTTTCCAAGCGTGCGCCATAGGCCACTAGGCGAATCCTCCGGGCGCCACCTCGCGGTGACGACACCCCATGGTACAGGTCCTGGACGGTGCTCACGACCACGGGACCTGCGCTGCTCCCGTCGCGCCTCGGTCACGACCTGCACGTGTGTGCACATGCCGGGTCCTCCCGATGTCCGCGCACGGGCGAGGTCTAGCCTGGAGGGGTGTCGACCCGCATCTACATCACGTCAGCAGAAGGACACACCGGCAAGAGCACCGTCGCCCTCGGGGTGCTCGAGACCCTCGCCCGGACCGTGGGGCGCGTGGGCGTCTTCCGACCCGTCGCGCGGTCGGTCGACGAGCCCGACTACGTGCTCGAGCTGTTGCTCCAGCACACCGCCGTCGACATCCCGTACGACGACGCCGTCGGTGTCACCTACGACGACGTGCACGCCGACCCGGACGCCGCGCTCGCCACGATCCTCACCCGCTTCGCCGGGGTGGAGCGCCGCTGCGACGCGGTGGTCGTCCTCGGGTCCGACTACACCGACGTCGGCAGCCCCACCGAGCTGTCCTTCAACGCCAAGGTCGCGGCGAACCTCGGTGCCCCCGTGCTGCTCGTGCTCGGCGGGCGCGACTCCGCCGAACGTGGCGCCCGTTCGGCGGACGGCATGGCGCAGGTCGCCGACGTCACGACGAGCGAACTCCGCGCCGAGCACGCCCAGCTCCTCGGTGTCGTGGTCAACCGGGCCGACCCGGACGCCCTCGACGCGATCGTCGCGAGCGTCACCGCCGCGGTGCGCGACCACCACCCGGACGCCCCCGTGTGGGCGATCCCGGAGGACACGGTCCTGGTCGCCCCGACCGTGCGCGCGCTCCTCGCCGCGACCGACGCGACGCTCGTCCGCGGGGACGAAGCCCTGCTCGACCGCGAGGCGCTCGGGACGGTCGTCGCCGGCATGAGCATGGAGAACGTGCTCCCGCGGCTCATCGAGGGCGGCATCGTGGTCGTCCCGGGCGACCGCAACGACGTCCTCATCGCGACCCTCCTCGCGAACGAGTCCGAGACGTTCCCGAGCCTCGCCGGCGTCATCCTCAACGGCGGGTTCGAGACCGCCCCGCAGGTGTCCCGGTTGCTCGAGGGCCTGTCGAGCTCCCTGCCGATCGCCCAGAACGGCCTCGGCACGTACGACACCGCGATGCGGATCACCCAGACCCGCGGTCGTCTCGCCGCCGACTCACCCCGCAAGGCCGACCTGGCGCTGGCCCTGTTCGAGCGCCACGTCGACGCCGAGGCCCTGCGCGACCGACTGCAGCTGACGCCCTCCGGGGTCGTCACGCCACTGATGTTCGAGCACGGGCTCATCGACCGGGCACGCGAACACCGCAAGCACATCGTCCTGCCCGAGGGCGACGACGACCGGATCCTGCGAGCGGCGTCGACCCTGCTGCAGCGGCAGGTGTGCGCGCTGACGATCCTCGGCGACCCGACCGCCATCCGGGCCCGGGCGACCGAGCTCGGGCTCGACCTCGACGGCGCGCAGCTGCTCTCCCCGTTCGACCCGGACCTGCGCGAGCGGTTCGCCCAGGAGTACACGGCCCTCCGCGCCCACAAGGGCATGAGCGTCGAACTCGCCCGCGACACCGTGACCGACGTGTCCTACTTCGGCACGATGATGGTGCAGCTCGGCCTCGCCGACGGCATGGTGTCCGGCGCGAAGCACACCACGGCGCACACCATCCGGCCGTCGTTCGAGATCATCAAGACCCGTCCGGACACCTCCATCGTGTCGAGCGTGTTCCTCATGGCGCTCGCCGACCGGGTCCTCGTCTACGGCGACTGCGCGGTGATCCCGGACCCGACCAGCGAGCAACTCGCCGACATCGCGATCTCGTCCGCCGAGACGGCGACACAGTTCGGCATCGCGCCCCGGGTCGCGATGCTCAGCTACTCGACCGGCGACAGCGGTTCCGGCGCCGACGTCGACAAGGTCCGCGCCGGCACCGCGTTCGTCCGCGAGCGCCGGCCGGACCTGCTCGTCGAGGGGCCGATCCAGTACGACGCCGCCGCCGACCCGACGGTCGCGAGCGCCAAGATGCCCGGTTCGCCGGTCGCCGGCCAGGCGACGGTGTTCATCTTCCCGGACCTCAACACCGGCAACAACACGTACAAGGCCGTCCAGCGCTCCGCCGGCGCGGTCGCGATCGGTCCGGTCCTGCAGGGCCTCCGCAAGCCGATCAACGACCTGTCCCGCGGCGCCCTCGTGAGCGACATCGTCAACACCGTCGCGATCACCGCCATCCAGGCCGGCACCGCGGCCGCCGCACCCCGCACAGAAAGCGACCCCTCGTGAGCGCAGCCCTCGTCGTCAACTCCGGTTCGAGTTCGTTCAAGTACCAGCTCATCGAACTCGAGGACGAGCGGACCCTCGCATCCGGCCTGGTCGAGCGGATCGGCGAGTCGACCGGCTCGTGGAAGCACACGAACGCCCTGACGGGGGAGACCTCGTCGAACGAGGGCGCCGAGGTGCCGGACCACGCCGCCGGGTTCCAGGCCATGATCGACGCGTTCGACAAGGTCGGTCCCTCGTTCGACGAGCACCCGCCGGCCGTCGTCGGACACCGGGTCGTGCACGGCGGCACCCGGTTCGACGCCGCGACCGTCGTGACGGACGAGGTCGAGCAGGAGATCGACGCCCTGTCGAGCCTCGCGCCGCTGCACAACCCGGCCAACCTCGAGGGGATCCGGGCCGCGAAGCAGGTCTTCGACGACGTCCCGCACGTCGCCGTGTTCGACACCGCCTTCCACCAGACGATGCCCCCGCACGCGTACACCTACGCGATCCCGGCCGACCTGGCCGAGCAGCACCAGGTCCGTCGCTACGGCATGCACGGCACGAGCCACAAGTACGTCTCCGAGCAGGCCGCGGTGTTCCTCGACCGGCCGCTGTCCGAGCTGAAGACGATCGTCCTGCACCTCGGCAACGGCGCCTCGGCCGCCGCAATCGACGGCGGTCGCTCGATCGAGACCTCGATGGGGCTCACACCGCTCGAGGGCCTCGTCATGGGCACCCGCTCCGGCGACCTCGACCCGGCCGTGCTCATCCACCTGCATCGCGAGGCCGGCCTGTCCTTCGACGACCTCGACACGATGCTCAACAAGCAGTCCGGCCTGCTCGGCCTCACCGGCAGCGGTGACATGCGCGACGTGCAGGAGGCGGCGAGCAACGGCGACGAGACCGCCGAGGCCGCGCTCGCGGTCTACCGCCACCGCATCCGCCGCTACGTGGGTGCCTACACCGCCCAGCTCGGCGGGCTGGACGCGGTCGTCTTCACCGCCGGCGTGGGGGAGAACAACGCGCTGCTCCGTCGTCGGGTGCTCGCCGGACTCGAGCACCTCGGCATCGAGGTCGACCCGGACCGCAACGAACTCCACGCGAAGGAGGCCCGGCGGATCTCGACGGACGCCTCCCGCGTCGAGGTGCTCGTCATCCCGACGAACGAGGAGCTCGAGATCGCCCGGCAGTCAGCGGCCGTCGCACTCTGACACGCGCATCCCGGCACCGGGTCCGCACCTGTTGGACATGGTGTGGCGTGGCAGTCCCGGCACCGGGTCGGCACCTGTGGGACGGGAGGCCCGCCACCGGTCCGGTGGCGGGCCTCCCGTCCGTCGTCCGGGTCAGTTCAGCCGAGGGCGTGCAGGGCGGCCGGGATCGGCGTGTCGCCGCTGGTGACCTCGAACTGCTTGCCGACCGCGCTGTCGTCGAGGAGGGCGTGCAGGGCCACCGCGGCGACGTCCGCGCGGGGGATCGACCCGCGCGGGACGGTGGTCCCGACGGTGACGGTGCCCTGCGGCGGTGTGTCGAGGAGGCCGCCGGGACGGATGATCGTCCACCGGAACCGGCGCATCCGCACGTTGGCGTCCGCCTCGGCCTTCGCGCGGAGGTAGACCTGGAAGACGCCCTCCTCGTCCTCGGCGGGGAGCTTCGCGGCCTCGGGGTCGTACGCGTCGGCCCCCATCGCCGAGATCATCACGTAGCGGTCGATGTCCAACCGCACGGCGGCCTCCGCCAGCAGCACGGCCGCATCCCGGTCGACCGAGAGCTTGCGCTCGGCCCCGCTGCCCGGGCCCGCGCCGGCAGCGAAGACCACCGCGTCGAACCCGCGCAGACGGAGCGCGAGTTCCTCCTCCGACAGCTGCTCGAGGTCGGCGACGAGCGCCTTCGCACCGGTCTGTTCGACGTCGGAGACGTGTGCGGGGTTGCGGACGATGCCGACGGCGTCGTGACCGGCGTCGGTGATGAGGCGTTCGAGGATCAGGGCGATCTTCCCGTGGCCTCCGGCGATGGCGATCTTCATGGGTTCGATGCTGCTCCTTCCGTCCGGTAGAGTGTTCAGCGGCTCCTCACGTGACGCCATCCAGGCCAACTCCCCCAGGGCGGAAACGCAGCAAGGGTAACCGGGCTCTGGCGGGTGCGTGAGGAGTCTTCTTCGTTCCTGGAGGGTTCTTCTCGGTCTTCCGGGGCGCCTCTGGTGGCCTGTGGACAGCGGTGCCGAGGTGTCGGCGGTGCCGACTACCCTGGTCGCGTGGTCACCGCCCTGTATCGCCGTTACCGGCCCGAGAACTTCGCCGAGCTCATCGGGCAGTCGCAGGTCACGGACCCGCTCCGCACCGCGCTCCGGACGAACCGTGTCAACCACGCCTACCTGTTCAGCGGCCCGCGCGGGTGCGGCAAGACCACGTCGGCCCGCATCCTCGCCCGCTGCCTGAACTGTGCCGAGGGGCCGACCGACACCCCGTGCGGCGTCTGCCCCAGCTGCGTCGAACTCGCCCGTGGTGGTGGCGGATCGCTCGACGTCATCGAGATCGACGCGGCGAGCCACAACGGCGTCGACGACGCACGCGACCTCCGCGACCGCGCCGTCTTCGCGCCCGCTCGTGACCGCTACAAGATCTTCATCCTCGACGAGGCCCACATGGTCACGCCGCAGGGCTTCAACGCCCTGCTCAAGCTCGTCGAGGAGCCGCCGGAGCACGTCAAGTTCATCTTCGCGACGACCGAACCCGAGAAGGTCATCGGCACGATCCGGTCGCGCACCCACCACTACCCGTTCCGTCTCGTCCCGCCCGCCACGATGCTCGAGTACATCGAGCAGCTCTGCGCGCAGGAGTCCGTCTCCGTCGCACCGGGCGTGCTGCCCCTCGTCGTGCGCGCCGGTGGTGGCTCGGTGCGCGACACCCTCTCGCTGCTCGACCAGCTGATGGCCGGCAGCGAAGACGGTGCGATCGCGTACGAGCGAGCCGTCGCGCTCCTCGGGTACACCGACGCCGCGCTGCTCGACGACGTCGTCGACGCGCTCGCCGTGGCCGATCCCGCATCCGCGTTCTCGGCCATCGACCGTGTCGTACAGACCGGGCAGGACCCGCGTCGTTTCGTCGAGGACCTGCTCGAACGGCTGCGCGACCTCATCGTCGTCGCGGCCACCAACGAGAGCGCCGGTGCGGTCCTGCGCGGGGTCTCACCCGAAGAACTCGACACCATGTCGCGGCAGGCCGGGGTGTTCGGGGCGACCGCGCTGTCCCGTGGCGCCGACATCGCCAACCGCGCCCTGACCGAGATGACCGGAGCGACCTCGCCCCGACTGCACCTCGAGCTCATGGTCGCGCGGATGCTCGTGCCGGAGGCCGACGACACCCAGCGTGGCGCGCTCGCCCGCGTCGAGCGGCTCGAGCGCCGCGTCGGGGTCGGTGACGCCGGCGGGCACCAGGCCGGACCGGCGGTGACGCCGGCCGCAGCGCCTGCCCCGACGACCGCCGCCGAGCCTCGTCCTGAGCCGCTGACCGCGTCCGGCACCGCCGTGACGGGCACCACCGCGTCGGGCACCGCCGCGTCGGGCACCGCCGCGTCCGGCACTGCTGCCCCGGGCACCACCGCGTCGGGCACCGCCGCGTCCGGCACTGCTGCCCCGGGCACCACCGGGTCGCGCGTCACCGCACCGAGCGCGACCGGGCCGAACACGACCTCCGGCGACGGCGTCGCCAGGTCCGCCGAGCGACACCCCGCTGCCCCCGCACCTGCCGCGAACGCGACGGAGCAGGCGGGCGTCCCGACGAACGCCTCGACCGGTGACGCCGCCCGGGACGCCGCCGCTTCCTGGGCTGCCGCCGTCCCCGAGAGCACCCCTGAGCCCGCCGCCTCCTCGTCTCCGCCAGCCGCGGGGCAGGCGTCGCCGTCGTCCACCGGCGTCGGAACCGTCATCGGTGACGAACCCGCCGTCCGGCCCGTCACTCCGGTGGGCCTGCAGCAGATGCGCGACACCTGGCCGCAGATCGTCGAGCACGTGCAGCGCGCGAAGCGCTCTGCGTGGGCGGTCGTCGCGACGGCGCAGGTCACCGCGCTCAAGGACGACGTCCTCACCCTGACGTTCCCGAGCCAGCAGGACGTGGCGTCGTTCAAGGAGATGAGCGACCCGAACACCAGCGTCAGCGAACATCTGCGGACCGCGATCACCGACGTCCTCGGGTTCCGCGTGAAGTTCGTGGCCCGCGGCCCCGGTGGTGGCGTTGCCCCCGGCGGTGGCGCACGACCGTCGAGCACGCCGGTTCCCGATGCTCCGGCACAGGGCGTCCCGTCGCAGGGTCTCCCGGCGCAGGGTGCTCCGGCGCAGCGTCGTCCCGCGCAGGCAGCGCCGACGGTGCAGTCGTCGACCGGACAGGCGCAGACCGCGCCGGCTCACCCCGGTCCGGCGGCGGGTGGCCCCGCGACTCGGACCCGTCCGGAACCGGGGGCGCCCGCGGTCCCGGCATCGACGGAGCAGCGAGCCCCGGAGCAACGAGCCCCCGAGCAGCGAGCCCCGGAGCAGCGAGCCCCGGAGCAGCCGACCCCGAGCGAGCCCCAGGACTCCGGCCCCGTGACCGAGTGGGCCGTCGCCACGATCCCCGCCTCGGACCCGACCGCCGGTGCCGTCCCCGAGGACGTCGAGCCCTCGTGGGCCGCTCCCTTCGGTGCCGTCCCCGTCGATGCCACCGTGGCCCCGGCCGAGCGTGAGACGCCGCGCGCGTCCGCGCAGCCGGCCACGCCTCCTGCTCCCGGTGCTCCGACCAGGAGCGATCACGCACCGAGCGGGGGTGACGACCGGGGGACCGCCGCCGACGCGACCGCGGCCGACGCGCCCGCCCAGGCCGGGCCTCCCCGCAGCGCTGCGGGCCAGAGCCGTCCGGGCCCGCTGTCGGACGCCGTACCGGTCGACGACTACCCGCTCGACGACGAACCGTTCGACGACGGCGCGCCGTTCCCCGACCCTGGTCCGGGCGGCGGTCGACGTGACCCGCAGCAGAGCCCGCGGACCCCGGTGAGTCCCGGGCAGTCCGCACCGCCCCGGTCGGCGACGCCGCAGTCCGCACCTCGGCGCGCACCGGAGCAGCAGCCCGCACCGCCGCATCGGCAGCAGCCCGCGGGCGGGCAACCCGCTGCCGTGCGCCGGACCGCCGTCCCCGGTCGCTACGGTGAAGCCGTCGTGCGGGAGATCCTCGGCGCGCAGTTCATCGAGGAGACGTCACTGACCGAGGGGAGTGTCTGATGTACGACGGCATCGTGCAGGACCTCATCGACGAGTTCGGGCGGTTGCCCGGCATCGGCCCGAAGTCGGCGCAGCGGATCGCCTTCCACATCCTCCAGACCGAGTCGTTCGACCCCACGCGCCTCTCCGAGCTCCTCGGCGAGGTCAAGGAGAAGGTGCGGTTCTGCGAGGTGTGCGGCAACGTCACCGAGAACGTCCGCTGCAGCATCTGCCGTGACCCGCGCCGGTCGCCGAGCACGATCTGCGTGGTCGAGGAGGCCAAGGACGTGGCCGCGATCGAACGCACCCGGGAGTTCCGTGGCCTCTACCACGTGCTCGGCGGCGCCATCAGCCCCATCGACGGCGTCGGTCCGGACGACCTCCGGATCCAGCAGCTCATGGTGCGGCTGGCCGACGGCACCGTCGACGAGGTCATCATCGCCACCGACCCGAACCTCGAGGGTGAGGCGACCGCCACCTACCTCAGTCGACTCCTCGTGCCGATGGGCATCCGCACCACCCGGTTGGCGTCCGGTCTGCCGGTCGGCGGCGACCTGGAGTACGCCGACGAGGTCACCCTGGGTCGCGCGTTCGAGGGTCGTCGGGTCGTCGGCGGCTGATCCCACCGCGCGGGATCGTTGCGTGCCGACCGGCCCCGACGCAACATCCGAGGAACACCGGCTACGATCGTCGAGCCGCGTGACGTCGCGGTGAACCGTCCCCAGGAGTGCGTGCCCGTGGCCTTGATCGTGCAGAAGTTCGGTGGTTCGTCCGTCGCGGATGCCGAGAGCATCAAGCGCGTCGCGAAGCGCATCGTCGAGACGAAGAAGGCCGGCAACGACGTCGTCGTGGCGGTCTCCGCGATGGGCGACACGACCGACGAACTCGTCGACCTGGCACACGAGGTCACCCCGATCCCGGCCGGCCGCGAGCTCGACATGCTCCTGACCGCGGGGGAGCGGATCTCGATGGCGCTCCTCGCGATGGCGATCAAGAGCCTCGGGGTCGAAGCGTCCTCGTACACGGGCAGCCAGGCGGGCATGCTCACGGACGCGCAGCACGGCAAGGCCCGCATCGTGGACGTCACCCCGAAGCGCGTCCGCGAAGCGCTCGACGCCGGGCACGTCGCCATCGTCGCGGGCTTCCAGGGCTTCAACCGCACCACCGGCGAGATCACCACGCTCGGCCGCGGTGGGTCCGACACCACGGCGGTCGCCCTCGCGGCCGCGCTCGAGGCCGACGTCTGCGAGATCTACACCGACGTCGACGGGATCTTCACCGCCGACCCGCGCATCGTGCCGAAGGCCCGCAAGATCGACCGCGTCACGACCGAGGAGATGCTCGAGCTCGCGGCATCCGGCGCGAAGGTCCTCTACATCCGTGCCGTCGAGTACGCCCGACGGCACGGCGTCACCCTGCACGTCCGTTCCTCGTTCAGCAACGTCGAGGGCACCATCGTCTACAACCCTGCCGAGGGGGAAACCGTGGAAGAACCGATCATCACCGGCATCGCCGGCGACCTCTCCGAGGGCAAGATCACCGTCGTCGGCGTGCCCGACCAGCCGGGGAAGGCGGCCGAGATCTTCACGATCGTGGCGCGCGCCGGCGCCAACATCGACATGATCGTGCAGAACGTGTCGGCTGCCTCGACCGGTCGGACCGACATCTCGTTCACGCTGCCGAAGGACCAGGGGCAGACCGTGCTCACCGCGCTCGAGGTCGCGAAGTCCGACATCGGCTACGAGGGCATCCAGTACGACGACCAGATCGGCAAGCTCGCCCTGGTCGGTGCCGGCATGCGCACGAACGCCGGCGTCTCGGCGCAGCTGTTCCGCGCGTTGCACGACGCCTCGATCAACATCGAGATGATCTCGACGTCGGAGATCCGCATCTCGGTCGTCACGCGCGCCGACACGCTCAACGACGCGATGCGCGTCGTGCACGAGGCGTTCGGCCTCGATGCCGACAACGAGGCCGTCGTCTACGCCGGCACCGGCCGCTGAACCCGAGCAGGAGCACGACCATGACCGACACCCAGCTCACCGTCGCCGTCGTCGGCGCCACCGGACAGGTCGGCGCCGTGATGCGCCGTCTGCTCGAGGAGCGCGACTTCCCGGCCAGCACGGTCCGCTTCTTCGCCAGTGCCCGCTCGGCCGGTACCACGCTGCCGTTCCGCGGCGAGGAGATCGTCGTCGAGGACTCCGAGACCGCCGACCCGTCCGGCATCGACATCGCGCTCTTCTCGGCCGGTGCCACCGCGTCCCGCGCACTCGCGCCGCGGTTCGCTGCAGCGGGGGCGCTGGTCATCGACAACTCCAGCGCCTGGCGGATGGACCCGCAGGTCCCGCTCGTGGTCAGCGAGGTGAACCCGGACGCGATCGACGCCGCCGAGAAGGGCATCATCGCGAACCCGAACTGCACGACGATGGCGATCATGCCGGTCCTCAAGGTGCTCGACACCGAGGCGGGCCTCCGCCGTCTCGTCGCGACGACGTACCAGGCAGTGTCCGGCAGCGGCCTGGCCGGTGTCGAGGAACTGCTCGGACAGGCCCGTGCGGCCCTCGAGCAGGACACCGCAGCGCTCACCCACGACGGCTCGGCCGTCACCTTCCCCGAGCCGGTGAAGTACGTCCGGCCGATCGCCTTCGACGTCGTCCCGCTCGCGGGCAGCATCGTCGAGGACGGCGAGGGTGAGACCGACGAGGAGAAGAAGCTCCGCAACGAGAGCCGGAAGATCCTCGGCCTGCCGGACCTGCTGGTCGCGGGCACCTGCGTCCGCGTCCCCGTCTTCACGGGGCACTCCATCTCCGTGCACGCCGAGTTCGAGCGGCCGCTGTCGCCCGAGCGGGCGACCGAGGTGCTCGGGAGTGCTCCCGGCGTCGAGCTCTCCGACGTCCCGACGCCGCTGCAGGCCGCCGGCCAGGACCCGTCCTTCGTCGGACGGATCCGCGCCGACCAGTCCGCCCCCGTGGGCCGCGGGCTCGCGCTCTTCGTCAGCAACGACAACCTGCGGAAGGGCGCCGCGCTCAACGCCGTGCAGATCGCCGAGGTCGTCGTCGCGCGACGCGCGGCCACCGTCTGACGCGCCGGGGCCGCGGGACGGCGCCCGAACGGCCCGTCGTGACCGCTGACGCCAGGGGAGGCCCGGTACCAGGTGGTACCGGGCCTCCCGTGGCGTCGTGGGGTGCTCACGTGCGGCGGCGGTAGGCTCGACGGGTGGCAGTGAAGCAGGTGGACCCCATCGATGTCGTCCTCGTCGGCGGAGGGATCATGAGCGCCACCCTCGCCGCGATCATCCACCGGCTCGAGCCGGACTGGACGATCCGCGTGTACGAGCGGCTGGGCAGCGCGGCGCAGGAGTCCTCGAACCCGTGGAACAACGCCGGGACCGGACACTCGGCGCTCTGCGAGCTCAACTACACCCCCGAACTGCCGGACGGCCGTGTGGAGATCGCGAAGGCCGTCACGGTCAACGAGCAGTTCCAGGTCTCGCGGCAGTTCTGGTCCCACCTGGTCGAGGACGGAACGCTGCCCGACCCGACGAGCTTCATCAACCCGACGCCGCACATCTCCTTCGTCTGGGGCGCGGACAACGTGGCCTACATGCGGGCCCGGTACGACGCCATGAAGGACCACCCCCTGTTCGCCGGGCTCGAGTACAGCGAGGACGCCGAGCAGATCCGGAAGTGGGCACCGGCGCTCATCCCCGGGCGCAGGAAGGACCAGCCGATCGCGGCGACGTACTCGGCCGCGGGATCCGACGTCGACTTCGGCTCGCTCACCCGGCAGCTGTTCGACCACCTGGAGATCGAGGGCCTGCAGTTCGAGCCCTCGCACCGCGTGACGAAGATCGTCCGCTCGAAGGTCTCCGAGGGCTGGGTGCTCGACGTCATGAACGACGTCGGGCGCTCGAAGCAGCGGGTCGCCGCGAAGTTCGTCTTCGTCGGGGCCGGAGGCGGTGCGCTGCAGCTGCTGCAGAAGTCGGGCATCCCGGAGATCCGCGGCTACGGCGGCTTCCCGGTGTCCGGGGAGTTCCTGCGCACCGACGACCCCGAAGTCGTGCAGCGGCACGCGGCGAAGGTCTACGGCAAGGCGAGCGTCGGTGCCCCGCCGATGTCGGTGCCCCACCTCGACACCCGCATCGTGGACGGCAAGGCCTCACTCATGTTCGGGCCCTACGCCGGGTTCAGCCCGAAGTTCCTCAAGCAGGGCTCCGTCCTCGACCTGTTCGCCTCGATCCGCCCGCACAACCTGCGGCCGATGCTGGCCGTCGCGTTCTCGAACCTCGACCTCGTGAAGTACCTGGTCGGTCAGCTCCTCGCGTCCAAGCGCACGAAGTTCGAGGCGCTCCGCGAGTTCATGCCGAGCGCCCGACCGGAACACTGGCACCGGATCACGGCCGGTCAGCGGGTGCAGGTGATCAAGCCCGATGCCGACAAGGGTGGCGTGCTGCAGTTCGGCACCGAGGTCATCACGTCGGCGGACGGCTCGATCGCGGGGCTCCTCGGCGCGTCGCCCGGCGCCTCGACCGCGGTGCCGATCATGCTCGGGCTCCTCCGCAAGTGCTTCCCGGACCGGTGGGACGGCTGGCAGGGTGCCGTGCGCGAGATGGTCCCGACCTACGGGCAGGACCTGGGCGACGACGCGGCCCTGGCGAGCGCGACGCTCGACCGGACCGCATCGGTGCTCGGGCTGCGCCGCTGACGAGCCACACCTTGCGCCTCGTTCGAACGTGTGTTCGAATGGAGGTATGCGGTGGGACGGACAGGCGATCACGGCCGAGCGGAGCGACATGCTCCCCGGGCTCGAGTCGAACAGCGGGTTCGTCCGGAGTGTGACGACGCCCGAGTTCGCCGGCGTGACCTTCCACGAGGTCCTGGCGAAGTCGGCGCTGAACAAGGTCGGGGGAGCGGACGGCGGCACCTGGGGCATGACGATCAACCCCTACCGCGGGTGCAGTCACGCGTGCGTGTACTGTTTCGCCCGCCCGACCCACACGTACCTGGAGTTCGACGGCGGGGCCGACTTCGACCAGCAGATCGTCGTGAAGACGAACGTCGCGGACGTCCTGACCCGGGAACTCGCGAAGCCGAGCTGGGACCGTCACCCGGTGGCGCTCGGGACGAACACCGACCCGTACCAGCGGGCCGAGGGTCGGTACCGGCTGATGCCCGGGATCATCCGGGCGCTCGCCGATTCGGGCACGCCGTTCAGCATCCTGACGAAGGGCAGTCTGCTCCGTCGGGACATCCCGCTCCTGGCCGAGGCGGCGAAGTCGGTGCCCGTCGACATCGCCATGTCGATCGCCGTGTACGACGACGACCTGCAGCAGTCGGTGGAGCCGGGGACGCCCACGACCTCCGCACGCCTGGCGACCGTCAGGGCGGTGCGTGACGCCGGGCTCGACTGCTCGGTGTTCCTCATGCCGGTCCTGCCGTACATCACGGACACCCGAGCGCACCTGCAGGACGCGGTCGGGCGGGCCGCGGCCTCGGGCGCCACGAGCCTGATGTACTCCGCATTGCACCTCAAACCGGGCATCAAGCCCTGGTGGTACGAGTGGCTCGGCCGGACCCACCCCGACCTCCTCGGCCGCTACCGGGCGATGTACCTCGACAACACCTACGCCCCGAAGGACTACCGGCGGTGGCTGGCGGAACGCGTCCGTCCGATCCTGCACGAGCACGGGCTGTCCCTCGGACGGGTCGACCCGGCGACCGGTTCGATGGGGTTCTCCGACGACGCCGTACCGCGCACGTCCGACCAGTCGCCGCTGAAACGGTCGGACCCGGGCTACACGCACCGGGCCGAGTACCGTCCGGCCGCCGCCGTCGGTGCCGCCGCCGTCCGTGCCCATCGTGGTTGGGGGTGCGGGTCGGGAGTGGAACGGGGGTCGGCAACGGCACCGTCGCGTCGGACGGAACGGGTGCGGTGGGTCCGTTCCGCTCGACGGCACGGACGGCGGCGGCACCGACGGCGGCGGCACGGACGGCGGCGGCACGGACGGCGGCGGCACGGGACGCGGCGGCACGGACGGCGGCGGCGCGGACCGCGGCAGCAGCAGTGACCACGGCCACGACGGCACCGCGCCTCTTCTGATCGTCGATCCCGCTTCCGGGGGACAGTGAAGGGTCGGTGGTCGCCGCTACCATGGTCGAGTCCGCCTCCGGACGAACCGATCGGGGTACACGACCGTGCCCATCGTGGTTGGATCGAAGACGGCGCCCCCGCGTCCGGCAGGCCGCCCCACGGCCTGCGGTAGCGGTGAGCACCCGGTGACCGGGTGCTCCGTGACCCCTCAACCGCACGGAAGGACGGCCCCGGTGCTCGGCATCCCCACGCATCTCGCCCCACGGGTGAACGCGTGGTCGACCGTGCGCGCCTTCCACGCGGCTGCGATCGGGTCCCTCGTCGCAGCCGCCCTGCTCCTCCTGCTCTACCGGATCGACGCGCCGTCCGACCACGTGTTCGGAGCGGTGCTCGCCGTCGTGCCGATGCTCGTCATGATCGGGGTGCACGTCCACGTCGGCACCTGGCGGTCGGCCGCCGCGTTCCTCGTCGTCGGTGGCCTCTGCTCGTACTGGTTCGCGACGGTCGTGCAGCGCGAACTCGCCGAGGTCCCGTGGGTGACGTCGTACCTGCTCTCGCTCGTCGTCGTACCGCTCGTGCTCATCGGCGGATCCGGTAGCGGGACCGTGCGCGTGGTGATCTGGTCCGTGTCGGGCTTCGTCGTCGGACGCGTCGTGACGTCGATCGCCGCGGCACAGGCCGGCGGTCCCGACCACCCGCTCGTGCTCGCCTGGGTGACACTCGGCTTCGTGATCGGACTGGTGCTGGCGGTCAGCCGCTCCACCGCCCGCTCCGAGCGGATCCAGCCCGAGTTGCTGCGGTCGGCGCGTGAAGAGCACGTGACGGCCTACCGCGCCGGCATCGAAGCGGAGGCGGCGGCGATCCTGCACGACACCGTCCTGAACCACCTCAACGCGATCGCGCTGGCTCCGGCCGGCCCGATGGACGAGCACCTCGCGCAGACGATGGAGTCCGACGTCGCGATGCTCACCGGACGGGCGTGGCTCGCCGGCGACGCCTCCACCACCGAGCCGACCGCCGACGACGCGACGGCGGGAGCGGTCGCCGCCTTCGAGCGGATGCTCGCCGAGCAACGCGAGACCGGCCTCCAGGTGACCGTCACCGGGGACCCCGTCTCGGTCGCCCGGCTCGATCCCCGCGCGATGACGGCGCTCCTCCGCGCGGTCGCGCAGTGCCTGACCAACGTCCGGAAGCACGCGGGCACCGACGCGGCCGAGGTCAGCGTCTTCGACGACGGCGTCGCGTGCACCGTGATGGTCGTCGACGACGGCCGCGGGTTCGACGAGCAGGCCACCGGAGCCGACCGCATGGGCCTCCGCAACTCCGTGCGGGAGCGCGTCGGCCGTGTCGGTGGCGAGGTGCAGGTGTGGTCCTCGCCCGGCTCCGGCACGAGCGTCATGATGAGCGTCCCGTACACGTCGGCGGCCGGAGCCGTCCCGGTCCTCCAGCACGGCGACGACGACGTGGAGCGTGCCTCGTGAGCGCCGGACGGCAGCGCGGGTCGAGTCGCCGGACCGCGCAGCAGTACGACCCGCTCGGCGCGATGGGGTCCCGGCCGCTCGCCGTCGTGCTCGGTGCCGGTGGGGTGCTGTGGGCTTCCCTCGTGTCACTCCTCGACCGGGACGTCCTCGGCAGTCCGACGCTCAGCGCCCTGACCGTCCTGCTGCTCGCCGCTTCCGCGGTCGTGGTGATCAGCGCCTCCAGTCCGTTCCGTGCCCCGTTCACGAGGTGGGCGTTCATCGCCCACGTCGCGCTGCTCGCGCTCGCGACCGTGACGAGTGCTGCGGCGCAGTGGGGCCCGGACCGGTCGCTCGTGAACGACTTCATGGTGCTGCTGAGTGCGGTGGGCGTCGTCGCGGTCGCCCCGTACCGTCCCTGGACGGACCTGGTCGTCGGCGGGATCGGGCTCGCAGCCGTCAACGCCGCGACCGGCGGGACGGTGGCGTTCGTGCACCCGGCGGGCGTCCCGGTGCCGGTGGCCGCGTTCCTCGCTGCGGCGCCGACCCTGGTCCTCACCGCGGCGGCTGCCGTCTTCGCCCACACCTTCGCCGGACTGGCGGAGCGGGTGCAGATCCGGGCCGGCTCGTACTCGGTCGAGCGAGCCGAACGCGACGGCATCACGGCGAGCGTGCAGCAGGACCGGTCGACGATCCTCGCGCGGGACGTCGCCCCGTTCTTCGCCGAGCTCCGGACGCGGGCGTCGGTCACCGACGCCGACCGGGCCCGGGCGCGCGACATCGCCGACGGCATCCGGCGCGTCATGGTCGCCGAGGCGGACCGGACCTGGCTCGAGTACGCCGTCCGCGTCGCGGGTGACGCCGCGGCCACCGTCGACGATCCGCACGGCCTCGCCGCGGCGATGGACGCGGACCAGCGGACCGTCGTCCGCACCTTCGTGCGCGCGGTGCTCGCCGCCGACACGGTCGACCCCGCCGGCATCCGGGTGGCCGTCGCTCCGCAGGACCGGGCCAGCGGTGGGTCACCACCGGTCACCATGACCTTCGACGTCGCCGTGGCCGACTCGGACGTCGGCATCCACCGCGCGTTCGACCCGTACTTCGCCGTCCTCCGGGTGACGTTCCCCGACCTCGACGTCGCCGTCCGACCATCGTCCCTGACATTAAGGTTCTCGTATGACCAGCACTGACCCGACCCGGTTCCCGGAGGGCGGTCCCGCCATGCCGACCCCGGGTTCCCGCCGGGTGCGCTTGGCCATCCTCGACGACCACGAGGTCCTGCTCGACAGCCTGTCGAGCTGGATCGCGGTGAACGCCTTCGACTTCGACCTGGCACTCACCGCGCACACCTGGCTCGAGATGGTGCACAGCGACAGCTTCCCGACCGACCTGGTGTTCCTCGACTTCCAGCTCAAGGAGCCGGTGTCGATCGAGGCCCGCGTCCGGACCTGCCGAGCGGCCGGGGCGAAGGTGATCGTGCTCTCCAGCGTCGACGCCCGTGAGTCCCGCGACCGGTCCCTGGCGGCCGGTGCAGCGGCGTTCCTGTCGAAGTCCCTGCCGATGCGCGAGGTCATGGACATCGCGCGCGAGGTCATGGGCGTCGCTCGCGAGACGCCGGCACAGCGGGAGTGGCGGCCGCTGCCCACCGGTGCCAGTGCGCACCAGCGTCCGAAGCTCAGTCACGGTGAGGAAGAGGCGCTCCGTCTCTACGTGTCCGGCTACTCGACGAACGAGGTCGCCGCGCAGATGAACGTGCAGTACGAGACCGCGAAGACGTACCTCCGGCGCGTCCGCGAGAAGTACGCCAAGGTCGGCCGGCCGGCGTCGAAGAAGTCGGACCTCATCCGTCGTGCGGCGGAGGACGGGTTCCTCGCCTAGTGGCAAAGCTCTACTTCCGCTTCGGCGCGATGAACAGCGGCAAGAGCACCGGGCTCCTGCAGGCTGCGTACAACTACGAGGAGCGGGGGCAGCGCGTCCTGCTCGCGAAACCCAGCGTCGACACCAAGGGCGACCGTGAGATCGTGTCACGGCTCGGGGTGACCCGCACCGTGGACGTCGTGCTGTCCGCCGACGCGGACGTCCGCGCCGCCGTCGCCGACGCGGGTGCGACCGACCCGGCGTCAGACCGGCTGGACGGCATGGTCCGTCCGGTGAGCTGCGTGCTCGTCGACGAGGCGCAGTTCCTCACCCCGCGGCAGGTCGACGACCTGCTGCGCATCGCCGTCCTCGACGACATCCCGGTCCTCGCGTACGGCATCCGCACCGACTTCCGGACCGAGGCGTTCCCGGGGAGCCGACGTCTCCTCGAGGTCGCGCACTCCCTCGAGGAGCTCAAGACCATCTGCCGGTGTGGCCGCAAGGCCGTGTTCAACGCGCGGAAGGTCGACGGACGGTTCGTGTTCGACGGGTCACAGGTCGCGATCGACGGCGTCGACGTCGAGTACGAGTCCCTCTGCGCCAACTGTTACCTCACCGAGTCGGGCGGTCGGTTGGACGGCGAGACCGGGCGCTGAGCGCCGGACGGACGGGAGGCGCGGGCCGGAGCCGTCGCGGGCTTCCCGTCCGACACGTCGCGGGCACCTGTCCCACACGTCGCCCGGAATGGGCGCTCGACGCAGGACGTTGGCTCCGACATGAGCGACGCACCCCTGCACCTTTCCGTCCTCGACCTCGCCACGCGCGAGTACGGCCAATCGAACACCGAAGCCCTGCAGGGCTCGATCGACATGGCCGTCCGCGCAGAACAGCTCGGCTACGAGCGCTTCTGGGTCGCCGAACACCACGGCATGCCCGGGATCACCTCGTCGGCGCCGGCGGTCCTGCTCAGCGCCGTCGGGGCGGCGACCTCCACCATCCGCATCGGCTCCGGCGGCGTCATGCTGCCGAACCACGCGCCGCTCGTCGTCGCCGAGCAGTTCGGCACCCTCCGCGCGCTGTACGGCGACCGGGTCGACCTCGGCATCGGTCGCGCCCCCGGAACCGACGGGGCGACCGCGATGGCCCTGCGCCGCACCGACCGGCTCGACGTCGACGACTTCCCGCAGCAGCTCGCCGACCTGGTCGGCTTCTTCACCGGCATGGAGGAGTCGAACCCACTGTCCCGCATCCGAGCCGTGCCCGGGTACGGCGACGTGCCGGAGTTCTGGCTGCTCGGTTCCTCGGGCTACAGCGCGCAGGTCGCCGGAGCCCTGGGCATCCCGTTCGCGTTCGCCCACCACTTCGCGTCGGACAACACCGAGGCGGCCCTCGCCCTGTACCACCAGGCGTTCCGGCCGTCTCGCTTCCGCTCCGAGCCGCTTGTGCTCATCGGCGTGCAGGTCGTCACGGACGAGGACCCGGGCGTCGTGGAGGAGCAGAGCGCACCCGGCATGATCTCGTTCATCCGCATGCGCCAGGGGGCGAAGCCCGAGCCGGTGTCGATGGAGGAGGCCCGTGCGTACGAGTTCTCGGACCTCGAGCGTCGGTTCATCGCTGCTCGGACCGAGCGCCAGGCGTACGGGTCTCGGGAGCAGGTGGCGGTGAAGATCAACGAGCTCGTCGAGTCGACCGGTGCCGACGGCGTCATCGTCGCTCCGGGGGCGGCACAGGCCCGCTACCGGCACCAGGCGCTCGAGGTGGTGGCCGGCCTCCACGCCGAGGGACGGCTCGTCCGGCCCGGCGTCGCGGTCGGGTAGCGCAGCGGCGGCGAGGGCTGGCTCGCCAGCGACCGGCTGAGCCAGCGACCGGTTCGGGCAGCGGAGATCCGTTGACCGAGCCGGTCTTCGCTGTGCGCGGAGCCACGGCAGATGCAGAACGGCCCTGGTTCCGAGTGGAACCAGGGCCGTGGCTGTCGGGGTGACAGGATTTGAACCTGCGACCTCGTCGTCCCGAACGACGCGCGCTACCAAGCTGCGCCACACCCCGCGGTGTGATCACTCCGTTCCCGGAGCAACCCCAGAAGTCTATCCGATGTTCGGGGGTGGTCACGACCACACGGTGACGGCCGGGCGCGTCGCGCTCAGGTGCGGGCGGTGAGGGTGACGACGACCGCTTCGGGACGGACGGCGAACCGGACGGGCGCGTAGATCGAGGTCCCGAGACCCGCCGACACGTTCAACCACGACCAGTGGGTGCGGTTCTGCCACTGGTGCAGCCCGCTCGCGTACTGCCGGGGCAGGTCCGAGTTCGTCACGAGTGCGCCGAACCCGGGGACCGCCACCTGGCCGCCGTGCGTGTGCCCGGCGAAGACGATGTCCGCGCCCTGGGTCACGAAGGCGTCGAGCACGCGGCGGTAGGGCGCGTGCGTGACGCCGATCGAGACGGGGGAGGGGCCGCTCTCGTCCTCGGACCAGGGCACCTCCGAGCGCATCTCGTCGACGTTGGCCGGCAGGAGGTCGAGCCGGTCCCAGTCGCGGTGCGCGTCCGAGGTCCCGAAGAGTTCGAACCGCGACCCACGGACCTCGATCGCACGAGCATGGTCGTTGAGGTCGAGCCAGCCGAGGGACTCGAAGAACGCTGTCTGCCGGTCGACGTCGAGCTTCGCCGGTTCGGCGTCCGGGCGTAGGCTGCTCGGCCCGGACAGGTACTTCGCCGGGTTGCGCGGTGACGGTGCGAAGTGGTCGTTCGATCCGTTGACGAACGCCCCGGGGATGCCCCGGAAGGGCTCGAGGGCGTACTCGACAGCGGCGTTGGCGGTCGCGTGTCCCAGATTGTCACCGGTGTTCACGATGAAGTCCGGCTCGACCAGGCTGAGGTCACGGATCCACTGCTGCTTGTCGGCCTGCCACGGGGCCATGTGGATGTCCGACAGGTGCAGCACGGTGACGTCCCGCGAGCCGGCGGGGAGGACCGGGACGGTCTCCCACCGGATGCCGAACCGCCGGCGCTCCACGACGGCACCCCAGGCGGCCGTGGCCGCACCGACCGCGGCGCCGGCGGCGAGGACGCCGAGAGCACCGCGGCCGCGCGTCATCGGCAGTCCTTCGGCGCCTTGCCGTTCTTGTTGCCGTAGAGCTTGAGTGTCACGCCGGTGTCCTTGCCGGCCACCGTCCCGGCTCCGGGCTCGACGGCTGCGACGGTGCACTCGTTCTTGCCGTCGCCCTTCTCGTACTCGCCGGAGACCGCCACGTTGCCGAAGCCGGACTGGGTGAGGGTCGAGCGGGCGTCGTCCAACTCCTTGCCGCCGACCTCGGGCACCGCCGCCTGCGAGCCGTCCGTGGTGTAGACGGTCACGCTCGAGCCCTTCGAGAGCTGGAGGCCCCCGGCCGGGTTGGTCGAGAGGACCGTGCCGGGCGTCCCGCCGCCGGCCTGGACGCCGCCGTCGACGTAGGTCAGGCCGGCACCGGCGATGGCGGCGCGAGCGGCCTCTGGCGTCTGCCCCTGCACGTTCGGGACCGCGACGCTGTTGCCGCGGATCGACGAGGGGGCGGGGTCGGCGAACTGGCCGCCCGGGTACTGCGTGTTCGCGATCGTCTGGGCCTGGCGCCAGAGCGCGGTGCGGGAGCCCGCGTACTGCCCGTTGGGGCCGTAGACGTAGCGGAGGCTCTGCTTGCCGACCGTGTTGCCCATCCACGCGACCGTGGCGACCTTCGTGGAACTCCCGACGAGCCAGATCTGGTCGGCCTCGTCCGTCGTACCGGTCTTGCCGAATTCGTCGAAACCGTCGGGCGTGCGAGCACCCGGCGCCGTCCCGATCGTCAGGACCTTCTTCATCGCGTAGATCGCCGTCGCGGCGACCTGCGGGTCGATGGCCTGCGTGCAGTCCTTGGGCTGACCACCGAGCGACTTGCCGTCCGCGTCCGTGACGTTGTCGATCGCGATCGGTCGGCAGAACGTGCCGTTGTTGGCGATGCCCGCGTACGCCGCGGCCATGGTGAGCGGCGCGATGTAGTTCGTCCCGAGCACGAAGGAGGCGTTCGTCTTGACGGAGCTCGTGGTCTTCTGCGAAGTGTCGTCCGCGAACTCGGCCGAGGTCGCACGCGGCTGCGCGAGGTGGACACCGAGCGACTCGGCGGTCTTCCGGATCTCGCAGTAGTCGAGCTTCTGCGCCATGTTCACGTACGAGACGTTCACCGACCGGTAGGTCGCGTTCTCGACGGTCATGTTGCCGCCTTCGCCGGGTGCGTCGTTCTTCGGGGTGTAGTTGACGCCGACCGGGCTGCCGCACTGCGTGTAGGTCGGGAAGGCGCGGGGGGTGCCGTTGACGATCTCGCCCAGTCCGTGACCGTTCTGCAGCCAGTTGAGGAGTGTGAAGGGCTTGAACGTCGAACCGGTCTGGAAGCCCTCGCCGCCGCCGTACTGCCGATCGACGCTGTAGTTGATGCCGGTGTCCGTCGCCGGGGCGCAGGCGTTGGGGTCGGCGCCTTCGGAACCGCAGGCTGCGAGCTGGTTGTAGTTCTTGTTCTGCGCCATCGTGAGGATGCGGCCGGTGTCGGCCTCGACCGAGTTGAGGACACCACCCAGGGCGAACCGCGCCTCGGTGTTCGGGGCGTAGGCGTCGATCAGTTCCTTCTGTGCCCCGTTGAGGTCGAGGTTCAGCGTGGTCTGGATCGTGTAGCCGCCGTTGCGCCAGGCGGCGTCACGCTGCTTCTGCGTCGAGCCCAGCTGGGACATCTCCTTGACGACCTGCACGGCGTAGTCGCAGAAGAACTGCGAGCCGTTGCCCGTGGCGGCCTTGCACCCCTGGGTCGGGTCCGTGAGCTTCACGTAGTCGGCGGGCTTCGAGGCGATGGCCTCGTCGAACTGCTTCTTGTCGATGTGCTCCTGCGCGTACATCGACTTGAGGATCACGTCACGACGGGCGACGTTCGCGTCGTAGTACTTCGGGTCCGACAGGTTGCGGGTGTTCGGCGACTGCACGATCGCGAGGATCGACGCGGCCTCGGCCGGGGAGAGGTCGGTGGCGTTCTTGCCGTAGTAGTGCTGCGCGGCTGCCTGCACGCCGTAGGTCTGGTCGCCGAAGTACGCGATGTTGAGGTACCCGGTCAGGATGTCCTTCTTCGGGTACTTCTTGGCGAGTCCGATCGCGAGCTTCATCTCCTCGAGCTTGCGGGAGACCGAGACCTTCGTGGCTTCGTTGTAGGCCTTGAGACGCTCTTCCTGCGTCGGGAGCTCCAGCGCCTGCTGCATCTTGATGTTGCGGACCAGCTGCATGGTGAGCGTCGAGCCACCGCCGGAGTCGCCCAGGCCACCGCCCGCGACGGTGCCGACACCGGCACGGACGAGCGACGTCATGTCGACGCCGCCGTGGTCCCAGAAGCGCTTGTCCTCGCCGTCGATGGCGGCGTTCTTGAGGTTGTCGCTGATCTGGTCGTACTTGAGTTCCTGACGGTTCTGGTCGTAGACCGTCGCCAGGTGCACGGGCTTGCCCGCCGAGTACGCCAGCACCTCGTTGCGCTGGGGCAGGTCGCCGAGCTCGATGTACTCGGGCAGCGACTCGAACACGCCGATCGTCGACGTCGTCGTGACTCCGGCGACCGCGATGGCCGGCGTGACACCGATGGTGACGAGCAGGCCGGCGAGTGCGCTGAAACCGACGAAACCGACGAAGGCGCCGACTGCGGAGACGGGCTTGGTCCGACGGGCAGACGTCTTCTGGGCAGACATAGGATGCAGCCTAAACGACACCTCGGACTGGAAGGCTGGCAAGGAACCGCATGCGCCGCTGGGAATACCTCACGACTCCGTTGATCATCCACAACACCACCGCCATCCTCAACAACTTCGGTGACCAGGGCTGGGAGCTGGTCCAGGTCGTCACCGGCCCGGAGGGCGGGCTCGTCGCCTACCTGAAGCGTCCGAAGGCCGACGCGTGAGCGTCGCGGCCCGTCTGCTCGAGCTGGGCGTCACGGTGCCGGCGGTCGCGGCCCCGGTGGCCGCGTACGTCCCCGCCGTGGTCTCCGGCGCGCACGTCTTCACGGCGGGGCAGCTGCCCTTCGTCGACGGCGCGCTGCCGGTGACGGGCAAGGTCGGGGCCGAGGTCGACGCCGAGACCGCGACCGCCCAGGCCCGGCAGGCAGCTCTCAACGCCCTCGCCGCGGTCGAGAGCGTGGCCGGCTCGCTGGACCGCGTCGCTCGGGTGGTCAAGGTGACGGTGTTCGTCGCCTCGGACCCGTCGTTCACCCGGCAACCCGGCGTCGCCAACGGCGCCTCGCAGCTCGTCGGGGACGTCTTCGGCGAGGCCGGCGTCCACGCCCGCAGCGCGGTGGGCGTCGCCGTGCTCCCGCTCGACGCCCCCGTCGAGGTCGAGCTGGTCGTCGAGCTGAGGGACTGAACCGACCGCGGACGGAACGCGTCCGCTCGCGCCGGAAGGGCCTCCCGTGGGATCTCACGGGGGGCCCTTCCTGCGTCCGGCGGGCTACATCAGCTCCGCGATGGTCGCCATGACCGTCGGGTCGGCGAGCGTCGTCGTGTCGCCGATGCGACGCCCCTCGGCCGCGTCGCGGAGGAGGCGCCGCATGATCTTGCCGGACCGGGTCTTCGGCAGCTCGGGGACGATGACGACCTGTCGGGGCTTCGCGATCGGACCGATCCGCTTGCCGACCCACGAGCGGAGCTCGGCGGAGACGGCCTCGCGGTCGACGCCCTCGGCCGCTTCGGCGGTGAGGATGACGAAGGCGACCACGGCCTGGCCGGTCGTCTCGTCCGCGGCACCGACGACCGCGGCCTCGGCCACGCCCTCGTGCCCGACGAGCGCGGACTCGATCTCGGCGGTCGACAGGCGGTGGCCGGAGACGTTCATCACGTCGTCGACGCGACCCTGCACCCAGATGTCGCCCTGCCCGTCGAGCCGTGCGCCGTCGCCGGCGAAGTAGCGGCCCGGGAACCGCGACCAGTACGTCTCGACGAACCGGTCGTCGTCGCCCCAGATGCCTCGTGCCATCGACGGCCACGGCTCGGTGATGGTGAGGTAGCCGCTGCCGCCGGGGTCGACGCGGTGTCCGTCGTCGTCGACGATCTCGGCGACGATCCCGGGCAGCGGGGTCTGGGCGGCGCCCGGTTTGAGCTTCGTGACGCCGGGCAGGGCGGAGACCATGATCGCGCCGGTCTCGGTCTGCCACCAGGTGTCGACGATCGGCGTCCGGTCGTGGCCGATCACCTGGCGGTACCACTGCCAGGCCTCGGGGTTGATCGGTTCGCCGACGCTGCCGAGGAGCCGGAGCGTCTCGAGGCTCCGGGCCTCCGGGATCTGGCGGCCGGCCTTCATCGCGGCACGGACCGCGGTCGGAGCCGTGTAGAGGACCGTCACCCCGTAGGCGTCGACGAGGTCCCACCACCGACCGGGCTTCGGCTCGTCGGGCGTGCCCTCGTAGAGCACCTGCGTGACGCCGTTCGCAAGGGGGCCGTAGACGACGTAGGTGTGTCCGGTGATCCAGCCGATGTCGGCGGTGCACCAGTAGACGTCCTTCTCGGGGTGCATGTCGAACACGTTCTTGTGCGTGTACGCGGCCTGGGTGAGGTAGCCGCCGGAGGTGTGGACGATGCCCTTCGGCTTCCCGGTCGTCCCCGAGGTGTACAGGATGAACAAGGGGGTCTCGGCGGGGAACGCACGAGCCTCGTGCTCGGGGGCCGCCGCCGCGAACTCGTCGTGCCACCACCGGTCCCGATCGGTCCAGGCGATGTCGTTGCCGCCGCGCTGCACGACGAGCACGTGCTCGACGCTGTCGGTGCCGTCGCCCCGGAGCGCTTCGTCGACGGCGGGCTTGAGCGGGGACACGGCGCCGCGACGCCATCCGCCGTCCGCCGTCACGACGACCTTGGCACCGGCGTCTTCGATCCGGGCACGGAGGCTCTCGGCGCTGAACCCGCCGAAGACGACGGAGTGGATCGCGCCGATCCTGGCGATCGCGAGCATCGTGACCACGGCCTCCGGGATGAGGGGGAGGTACACCACGACCCGGTCGCCCTGGCCGACGCCCAGGCCCTGCAGCATGTTGGCCGCGCGCTGCACGTCGGCGGTCAGTTCGGCGTACGTGATCCGTCGGGTGTCGCCGTTCGCGCCCTCGAAGTGGATCGCGACGCGGTCGCCGTTCCCAGCACGGACGTGGCGGTCGAGGCAGTTCTCGGCGACGTTGAGCTCGCCGTCGGCGAACCACCGGGCGAAGGGCGCTCCGGACCAGTCGAGCGTGCTCGTGAACGGCGTCCGCCAGTCGAGGAGCGCTCGGGACTGCTCGGCCCAGAACGCCACGCGGTCGGAGCTCGCGGCGTCGTGGAGTCCCTGGTCGGCGACGGCGTCCGCGACGAACTCCGGCGACGGTGGGAAGGTCGCTGCCTCGTCAGGGGTGTCGGCCTGCTGCGGATCGGCCTGCTGCGGAATCGTCATCGATGTCCTTTCGTCTCGTCCGCCCGGGACGCGGTCGGACCACCGAGGCAGACGACGACCGGGCGCAGTCGGAGACTACTCCCGACCGTGCGGGTGCTGACGGCGCCGGGACGACCGGGCCGAGATCGTGGAGGCGGCCGGATCCGACGGGGTCACACGAGTCCGACTGCGTCGGTCGGGATGGGGGCGGCGCGCAGCACGGCAGTCGAACCGCGCAGGTCGACGCGTTCCGCGTCCAGGAGTGTCGTCGCATCCCGTTCGTGGGGTACAGTTGTCTGTGCCGGGCTCGTTCCCGGTGGCATCGGTCATGATTCCCCCCAATCCGCCGGTGTCCAGGCGGCACCCGTTCCCCCCAACAGGTGCCGCCTCTTCCTTTTCCCGACGGTGCCCGTGCCGGTACCGATCGGCCGATGCGCCCACGATCCCGCTCGATCGGCACGGTGCCGCGCCCCGAGTGGACAGACCGGTCGACTCGGTCGCCCCCGTACCAGGCCACCCGGTCCCTCCGACGAGGGGCTCGCACGGACCGCTGCGACACGTCGGCCGCCGGTCGGTGCCGTCGTTCTCCCGGTGACCGTTCGCTCGTCGATGTCGAGCGGAACGGGGTACGGACCTGCTCGTCGGGGTACAAAGTGACCACGAACGTGATCGACGTCAATGCTGTCCACCGATCGGCCTGGAGGCCCTGGTCACGCCCCGCGCGCTCGTACCGTTCCGGACATGCACCGGCATCGCGCTCCCTTCCTGCCCGGCTCGCCTCGTCTCGCCCAGGGACGGCGCGGCACGTCGCTGATCGACTTCGAGGAGCTGGCGCCCCTGGTCGCGGACCGGCGGGTGACGGACGTGCTGGTGCTGGGCGGTCGAGGGGTGTGGACGGACCGGGGCACGGGGCTCGACGTCGTGCCGGGCCTGGTCTTGTCCGAGCAACGGACCCGTGATCTCGCGCGGGAGCTGGTGGCACGCGGCGGACGGCACGTCGACGAGTCGACTCCCTGCGCGGACGTCCGGCACGGCGACGGCATCCGCGTCCACGCGGTGCTCGCTCCGGTCTCGGTGCACGGGACGGCGCTCTCGATCCGGCTCCCGGAGGACGAACGGCCGACGATCGACCGGATGGCCGACAGCGGGTTCTTCCAGCGGGTCCCGCGTCGGGTCGTCGATCGAGCAGTGCACGAACGGCGGAACGTGCTCGTCACCGGGGCGACCGGCAGCGGGAAGACCACACTCCTGGCGGCGATGCTCGCGATGGTGCCGCCGGACGAACGGATCATCACCGTGGAGGACGTCGCCGAACTCCGGATCGACCACCCGCACGTGGTCGCTCTGGAGGCGCGTCAGGCCAATGCAGAAGGAGCGGGCGGGCTCGGACTCGAGCGGCTGCTCCGCGAAGCCCTCCGGATGCGCCCCGACCGCATCGTCGTGGGGGAGTGCCGGGGACCCGAGATCCGCGAGCTCACCTCGGCGCTCAACACGGGGCACGACGGAGGTGCGGGAACGGTGCACGCGAACGGGCTCACCGACGTCGCCGCCCGGCTCGAGGCGCTCGGGGCGTTGGCCGGGCTCGGCGCAGAGCCGTTGGCCCGCCAGGCGGCGAGTGCGTTCGACCTGGTGCTGCACGTCGAGCGGCGGCACGGCGTCCGCGCCCTTGCAGCGGTGGGACGGTTGGGTGTGGACCCGTCCGGTCGCCTCGAGGTCACGACGGTCGACGCGGTCCCGGGCACGGTCGGGTCTGGTCGACGGGCGCGAGTCGCGCCGGCCGCAGGCGTGACAGCCACCGGAGCCGGGGCGGGCAGGAGCGCGTGATGCCCGGCAGCCGGACGACCGGCGACGGGGCGACCGGTGTGGCGCGAGTGCTCGACCGCGTCGCCGTCCTGGTCGCCGCAGGCGTCCCGCCTCCCCGGGCCTGGGCGCTTGTGACCGGCGGGTCGGACCCGGTGGGAGGTCCGGCGAGCGCGCCCGCGAGCGCGGGTGCCGTGCCGGGTGACACCTCGTTCGGCCGCGACGTCCAGGGGGTGCTCGCCGTGGCAGCCCGGACCGGCGCACCGGTCGCCCCGGCGCTGCGCGCGCTCGCCGCCTCCCTCCGCGACACCGCGCAGGCCGAGCGGTCGGTCCGGGTCGCGTTGGCCGGACCGCGGGCGAGCGCACGCGTGGTCCTGGCACTCCCGGTGCTCGGCGTGCTGCTGGGCTCGGTGTGGGGAGTCGATGCGATCGGCGTGCTCATCGGTGGCCCCATCGGTCGGGGCTGTCTCACCGCCGCGACGTTGCTCGTCGCGGTCGGGCACCGGTGGACGGGGCGACTCGTGGCAGCGGCGACCGGTGCGCCGACGGTGCCGGGGCTGCTGCTCGACGTCTGGGCGATCGCGGTCTCCGGCGGTGGTGCCTGGAAGGACGCCGCCGCGACCGTCGACGCGGTCTTCGCCGGTCGCACCTGGCCGGCGGACGACCGTGCCCGACTCGCGGAGACCCTGGCTCTCGCCGAACGAGCCGGAGTCCCGGCGGCGGAGCTGCTCCGGGCCTGCGCGCTGGACCGTCGTGCGGACGCTGCCGCCGAGGGCATCGCGCGAGCGGAGCGCCTCGGGGTGCGGCTCGTGCTGCCGCTCGGCGTATGCGTCCTGCCCGCGTTCGTGCTGGTCGGGGTGGTGCCCGTGGTCCTCGGGATCCTCTCCTCCACATCCGCGGTCATCGGGTGACGTCTCCACCGGTCGATCGAGAGCAGCCCGGGCGGTGGGGTCGGAGGCCGAGACTCGGAGCACGGACCGCGAGGCCCGGGACGGACACAGGACAGAAGGAAGGACACCACATGGAAGAGGACGTCAGGCCCGTGGGTGAGCCAGCGGCGGCACGACGACGACCAGGACGGCTTCCGGGTCGACTGCTCGACGATCGGGGGTCGGCCACGGCGGAGTACGCGGTGGTCATCCTGGCCGCGGTGGCGTTCGCCGGGGTCCTCGTCGCGGTGATGCGCTCTGGCGAGGTGCAGGCCATCCTCACCGAACTCGTCCGGAGCGCGCTGACCCCGTGAGCGACAGGGCCTGCAGACGGCGACCCGGCGAGCGGGGATCGGTCACCGCCGAGTTCGCGGTCACGCTGCCCGTCGTCGCGGTCGTCCTCGCCGCGGGGATCGCCGGTGTGCTGATCGTCGACGGACAGGGCCGGTTGCAGTCCGCGGCGATCACGGCTGCGCGGGCATTCGGCCGCGGGGACGACGCTGCCGGTCGGGACGCGCTCCGGACAGCGGCGGCGGGCTCCGTGCGGGTCGACCGTGTCCGCGGCATGGTGTGCGTGCACGTCGGTCGCGCTGCGGGGAGCGGGCCGTTCGCGGGCGTCGGGCTGCGGGGCGATGCCTGCTCGGTGGACGAGCGCGCCGACGCCGGGGACGAACACGCCGACGCGGCGGCCGGCTCGCCCGAGGGCGGACGATCATGACCTGGAGGAGGGTGCGCCGGGGTGCCGGTGCGCCGGTCGCCGGGCCGGTCGGGCGGGCCGGGCAGGCGGGGCGGGTGCTCGAGTGGGAGGAGACGGCAGGCGGGGCGCGAGCGGGCGACCGGGGTTCGGCGACGGTCGTGCTCATCGCGGTCCTCGCCGCGGTGTCGCTCGTCGTCGCGTCGGCGCTCGCCGCCGCCGGACACCGCGTCGCCCTGGCCCGAGCGCAGGGCGCGGCGGACACCGCGGCGCTCACCGCTGCGGCTGCGACGGTGGAGCTCATCCCCGGCCGACCGTGCCTGGCGGCGCTCCGGTCCGCCCGGGCCGTCGGGGCGGACGTCCTCGCCTGCTCGGTGGCCGGTGCGGCGGCACGCGTCGTGGTGGCGGTCGGGTCCGGTCCGCTGGCCGCCCGGGCGGTCGCGGTAGCCGGGCCGCGGCAGGACGACGACGGTGCGACCGGACCGGTACGCACCGTCCGGGTGGTCCAGCCGGAGGTCGCGGACCCGCTCCGGCTCCACCGGGCATCCCCACGGGAGTGTGTATGGTGTGCCTGTCGGCCCGCCGGTCACCGAGTTCCCGGTCGACCCGGACGCATCCACGACGTCCGTCGGCTGACCAGCACCATCGATCAAGGAGACACGTGCCAGGCACGAAGAAGCTCGTGATCGTCGAGAGCCCTGCGAAGGCGAAGACGATCGCGCAATACCTCGGCGACGGATACGAAGTCCAGGCGTCCGTCGGACACATCCGCGACCTCGTCGAGCCCAAGAACCTGCCGGCCGATCTCAAGAAGGGTTCCCTCGGCAAGTTCTCGGTCGACGTCGACAACGGGTTCGAGCCGTACTACGTCGTCTCCGATGCGAAGAAGAAGACCGTCGCGGACCTCAAGCGCGCCCTGAAGGACGCCGACGAGCTCTACCTCGCAACAGATGAGGACCGCGAGGGCGAGGCCATCGCGTGGCACCTGCTGCAGGTCCTCAAGCCGAAGGTGCCCGTCAAGCGCATGGTGTTCCACGAGATCACCAAGGAAGCGATCCAGCGCGCCCAGGAAGCCACGCGCGAACTCGACACCGCGCTCGTCGACGCGCAGGAGACCCGCCGGATCCTCGACCGCCTGTACGGGTACGAGGTGTCGCCGGTCCTCTGGCGCAAGGTCGGACCCGGCCTCTCGGCCGGACGTGTCCAGTCCGCCGCGACCCGCCTCGTGGTCGACCGCGAGCGTGAGCGCCTCGCCTTCGTCTCCGCGAACTACTGGGACCTCACCGCGCGGTTCGAGAAGTCCGACGAAGGTGGCTTCACCGCTCGTCTGGCCCGGATCCACGGCAAGCGCGTCGCCTCCGGTCGTGACTTCGACGACCGCGGCGAGACCACCTCGGACGTCGTCCGACTCGACGAGACCTCGGCGAGTGCGCTGTCCGCCGTCCTCGAGCGTGCCGGTGACGCCGTCGTGCGCAGCGTCGAGTCGAAGCCGTACACCCGCCGTCCCGCAGCGCCCTTCACCACCTCGACCCTGCAGCAGGAAGCGGCGCGGAAGCTCCGGTTCTCGGCCCGGCAGACCATGAGCGTGGCGCAGTCGCTCTACGAGAACGGCCACATCACCTACATGCGGACCGACTCCGCCTCGCTCTCCCAGCAGGCGGTGTCGGCGGCGCGCAAGCAGGCGACCGCCCTCTACGGTGCCGACTCGATCCCGGACAAGCCGCGCTCGTACGCCGGCAAGAGCAAGAACGCGCAGGAAGCGCACGAGGCGATCCGTCCTGCGGGTGACACCTTCAAGACGCCGTCCCAGATGGAGGGCGTCCTCCGCGGCAACGACCTGCGACTGTACGACCTCATCTGGAAGCGCACCGTCGCGTCGCAGATGGCGGACGCCAAGGGCTCGACCGCGTCCGTCGTGCTCGGCATCACCTCGACGGAACCCGTGGAGGGCCTGGCGTCCACGTCCTCCGGCACCGACGTCGAGTTCACCGCCTCCGGTACCGTCATCACCTTCCGCGGGTTCCTCAACGCGTACGAAGAAGGCCGTGACGAAGACCGCGCCGCCGGTGACTCGGCCGACGACGCCAAGCTGCCGCAGATGGCGGAGGGCGACCACCTCGGTGTGCACGACGTCGCTGCCAAGGGGCACGACACGTCCGCCCCGCCGCGCTACACCGAGGCGAGCCTGGTCAAGACACTCGAAGAGCTCGGCATCGGCCGCCCGTCGACCTACGCCGCGATCATCTCCACGATCATGGACCGCGGGTACGTCACCCAGCGCGGCACCGCCCTCGTCCCGAACTGGATCGCGTTCAGCGTGGTGCGGCTGCTCGAGGACTACTTCGGTGACCTCGTGCAGTACGACTTCACCGCCGAGATGGAGAACGACCTCGACCGGATCGCCAGTGGCGACGAGGACCGGGTCGACTGGCTCAAGGGCTTCTACTTCGGCGGCGGCGACCAGCGTGGTCTGCGCACGGTCATCGACAACCTCGGTGAGATCGACGCGCGGGAGATCAACTCGGTCGAGCTCGCACCGGGGCTGACCCTCCGCATCGGCCGGTACGGCCCCTACATCGAGACGCCGAGTGACGACCCCGAGAAGCCGCGCCGCGTCAACGTCCCCGAGGACATCGCGCCCGACGAACTCACGCTCGAGAAGGCGCGCGAGCTCGTGGAGGCACCGGTCATCGGTGACCGCGTCGTCGGCATCAACCCCGAGACGGGCAAGGAGGTCCTCGCGAAGGACGGCCGCTTCGGCCCGTACGTGACCGAGCGCACCCCGGAGCCCGAGCCCACGGTCGACCCGGCGACGGGCGAGGTCCTGCCGGCGACGGCCGAGTCGGACTCGTCGGCGGCAGCAGAAGCCACCACGACGACGACGACCACCACCAAGACGGCGACCAAGGCGAAGACCACGGCGGCGAAGAAGACGACGAAGAAGGCCGCGGCCCCGAAGGAGCGCACCGCGTCCCTCTTCAAGTCGATGGACCCGCAGACGGTCGACCTCGAGACGGCGCTCAAGCTCCTCGACCTGCCCCGCACGGTCGGCACCGACCCGGAGTCCGGCGACGAGATCACGGCACAGAACGGTCGCTACGGTCCCTACCTCAAGAAGGGCACCGACACCCGGACGCTCCCGAGCGAGGACGCGATCTTCGACGTCGACCTGCCCGGCGCCCTCGAGCTGTTCGCCCAGCCGAAGTACGGAGCCAAGCGTGCCACCAGTGCGGCACTCAAGGAGTTCGACGCCGACCCGGTCTCCGGCAAGCCGATCAAGGTCAAGGACGGCCGATTCGGCCCGTACGTGACCGACGGCGAGACGAACGCGACGATCCCGCGCGGCGAAGAGGTCGAGGCGGTCGACTTCGAGCGCGCGGTCCAGCTCCTCGCCGACAAGCGCGCGAAGGGCCCGGTCAAGAAGAAGGCCCCGGCTCGGCGCGCCCCCGCGAAGAAGAAGTGACCCCGGACGCAGCCGTGCCGGAGCCGACAGCGCCGACCGCGTCGGCGGCCATCGGCCGAGGGTGGTTCATCACCCTCGAGGGTGGTGACGGTGCCGGCAAGACGACGCAGGCGGAGCGCCTCGAGCAGTGGCTCGAGGCGCACGGCCGGCAGGTGATCCGGACACGTGAGCCCGGGGGCACGCCGCTCGGTCAGCGCATCCGCGAGATCGTCCTGCACGAGCGCGGCCACGTCGCCCCCCGGGCCGAGGCGCTCCTCTACGCCGCCGACCGCGCGCACCACGTCGAGACGGTGGTCCGTCCGGCGCTGGCCCGGGGTGCGGTCGTGCTCCAGGACCGGTACATCGACTCCTCGGTGGCCTACCAGGGCGTCGCCCGCGGCCTCGGTGCCGAGCAGATCCGGACGGTCTCGGACTGGGCTGCCGACGGAGTGACGCCGGACCTCACCGTGCTGCTCGACCTCGACGTGACCGTCGGCCGGGCCCGGGTCGCCGCCGCGCGCGGTGACGTCTTCGACCGGCTCGAGTCCGAGGCGGCGACGTTCCACGAGACCGTGCGGCAGGCGTTCCTCGCCATGGCCCGCGCCGAACCGGACCGTTTCCTCGTCGTGGACGCTGCCGAACCGGCGGACGCGGTGCAGGAGCGGGTCCGGGTAGCCGTGTCGAACCTCCTCGGGATCGACTGATGTCCGTGAGCGTCTCGAGGTCGGTGGCTGCTGCGAGGATCACCCCGTGAGCGTGTGGGAAGGCCTGACCGGGCAAGAGGAGTCGGTGGCCGCGCTGCGGAGTGCCGCCGAGTCGGTCGACGGCACCGGTGGCATGACGCACTCGTGGCTCATCACCGGGCCGCCCGGCTCCGGTCGGTCGAACGTCGCCGCCGCCTTCGCCGCGGCGCTCGTCGGCAGCGGCCCGGACGACGACCACACGCTGCGGCTCATCACGGCCGGCACGCACCCGGACGTCGCCCGCCTCGCCACCCAGCGGGTCATCATCACGATCGACGAGATCCGGCAACTGGTCACCTCGTCGCACTTCTCACCCTCGGTCGGGCGCTACCGCGTGATGATCGTCGAGGACGCCGACCGGATGACGGAGCGCACCTCGAACCTGCTCCTCAAGGCGCTCGAGGAACCGCCGGAGCGCACCGTGTGGATCCTCTGCGCCCCGAGCGAGGCCGACCTGTTGCCGACGATCCGGTCACGGGTCCGCTCCGTGCGACTGCGGGTGCCCGGCATCGAGTCCGTCGCCGACCTCATCGTCGCTCGCACCGGTGTCGACCGGGTCCTCGCCACCGATGCTGCCCGACAGGCGCAGAGCCACATCGGCATGGCGCAACGCCTCGCCACGAGCGAGGACGCGCGGGAGCGCCGTCGGCGCACCCTGACCACCGTGCTCGGGATCCGCAGCGTCGGCGACGCCGTGAACGCCGCCGCGGCGCTCCTCGCCGTCGCCGACGAGGACGCCAAGGCGATCACGCTCGAGCGAGACGCAGAGGAACGCGACGCTGCGCTGCGGTCGCTCGGCGTGCAGCCGGGCGGGACCGTGCCGCCGGCGCTCCGCTCCCAGCTGCGTGCGCTCGAAGAGGACCAGAAACGCCGGGCGACCCGGAGCCTCCGCGACGGGTTGGACCGCATCCTCGTCGACGTCTCGTCGCTCTACCGAGACCTGCTGCTCCTCGGTCTCGGAGCGCCGGCGGAACCGGTCAACCTGGCGATCCGCCACGAGCTCGAGCGAGCGCTGCCCTCCGTACCGCCGGCGGCCGCGCTCGAGGTGCTCGACGCCATCGCCACCGCACGGCAGCGGATCGGGGCGAACGTCGCGGCCCTCCTGGCCCTCGAAGCGCTGCTCGTGACGGTCGCCCGCGCCGTCCGCTGACCTGCCGCCGCGCGGGCCTCCCGGCGGGCAGTCCGCACGACCTCTCATGCCGTCCGTGGCGGTGCACGTGCGAGGATCGTGCCCATGACCGACGCCGAACCGGGCCTCCGTGAGCGGAAGCGCCGCGCCACCCGACTCGCGATCCAGCAGGCGGCCCTGCGCATCGCGATCGAGCACGGCTTGCAGGCGGTGACGGTCGACGAGGTCTCCCGTCGGGCGGACGTGTCACCGCGGACGTTCTTCAACTACTTCCCGAGCAAGGAGCAGGCGATCCTCGGGGACGACCCGACCCTGCCGCAGGGGGAGGAGGTCGAGGCGTTCGTCGCCGGCGGCCCCTCCGGCGACCTGCTCCCCGACCTCGGCGTCCTCCTCGTGCACTCTGCGCGGGAACTCATCGAGGAGCGTGGGCTGATCGAGGAGCGCCAGCAGGTCCTCCGCGCGAACCCCGAGCTCTTCAGCCAGCGGATGGCGTCGATGAAGGAGTTCCAGTCAGGCATCCAGGTCGTCGTCGAACGTCGCCTGCGACGCGGCGCGGGACTGGTCGACGGCGACGGGACCGCCGACCTCGACACCGACACCGACACCGACACCGACACCGACGCCGTGCTCCGGCGCCGTGCGCGGCTCGCGTCGCTCGTGGGCCTGGCCGCGCTCCGGCATGCATGGTGGGAGTGGTCTGAGTCGGACGCCGACGTGCACCTCGTCGACGAGCTCGCCCGCTCCTTCGACGACCTCGCCGCGCTCGTTTCGCGCTCGCTCGTCTGATCCTGTACAGTTGTCTCTCGTGCCGCTCCGGCTAGCCGGAGCGCCCGCCGCCTTAGCTCAGTCGGTAGAGCGATTCACTCGTAATGAATAGGTCATCAGTTCGATTCTGATAGGCGGCTCGGCGAAAAGCCCCGGTCAAAGACTCCTTCCCGAGTCCCCGTCCGGGGCTTTTTCTCGTTGTGGTGCACACTGCAGTACACACAAGCGCTTGATGCCGCCCACGCCCAACGTACGGCGCTTGAAGACCCGGGCGGGCTGCGCCTGCTGCCGTCTTACGACCCTCAGCACAGTTGCGCCTAAGGCTCCCTTAGATCCCCTGCCTCGGACCAAAGCCACTCGACCCCCAGTAAAGGGGCTGCCTGCGCCCATTTTCTGACCGTAGGCTCAGCCGGTCCACAGCAACAACAAGGGGAACCGATGACTGACTACCAGACCGCTCCTGCTGCACCGATCGCAGCGCCGAAGCGCTCGAACCCGCTCGGGCTCACGGCCCTGATCATTGGCATCGTGGCCATCATCGGCTGCGCCATCCCGTTCGTGAACTTCGTCTCAATCTTCCTCGGCCTCGTTGCCGTGGTCCTCGGCATCGTCGGGCTCGTACAGAAGAACCGCACCCGTGGGCTCGCGATCGCTGGCACCATCCTCGGCGCGATCGCTCTGATCGTCGGCATCGTGACCGCGAGCGTCTACGCAGCCGCGTTCAACAGCGTCTCCGACGCCCTTGAGACGTCTGCCCCCGCATCGACCGACCAGGCGGCGTCAAGCGATGAGGCGTCAGCACCGACCGAGGAAACGTCGGATGCTGCAGCAGCACCTGCAGAGGGCGGCCGGACCGTACACTACGAGGTCACCAGCGATGGGGCCACGCTCGGCAGCGTCACCTACCTCACGATCAACGACGGACAGGCCTCACAGCAGCAGGACAACGCCACAGCAGCACCGTGGACGAAGGACGTCGAGATCAAGGACGAGGGACTGTTCAGCTCAAGCGTCTTCTCCCTCGTCGCGCAGGCTGGTGACGGCGCTACGACGATCACCTGCAAGATCACCGCGGACGGGAAGACCATCCAGGAGTCCACCTCGACGGGGCCCTACGCCGTCGCGACGTGCTCCGGCACGGCGAAGTAGGCGCGTCGTGAAACGACTGCGTTACGGGTCCCTCGATGTGCGAGTGAACGACCGTGTCATGGAACTGCTCGAGCTCACCTTCGACAGCTTGGACGTCGGTCAAACTCGGTTCACGGTCGAGTTGCCTGCCTACTTCCCCGGCGAAGAGGCAAGCACGGTTGTGACCGCCCGACTTCTACCGATGGTCCCGTGGTCGTTCTTCCCGGACGACAGGACCGAACCGAGCGAGGACCCTGCGGGCACCGACCTCGCGATCAGGCAGCTCGACGCCTACCTGCAGGCACGGCTTCGCGAGAACCAGGCGGTCCAGGACCACCTCGCGAATCGCGGGTATTTCGCCTCCTAAGCACGCGCGCGAACACCCCCCCTGGCTGACGCAGGCTGAGGGGGTGTTCTTGCGACGGGTGGCAGAAGGCGTGCTGTCGGAAGCTTGCGGCAGGATCACCGCATGGCTGAGCACCAGTGGGCACCACCCGAGCACCCCGACGTTACCCTGCACCAGCCCATCGGCTTCGACCCGGAGCTCGCCGGCAGCCTGACGCCCATTGACCCTCCTCAACCGGTGTGGGCAGACATCGCGTTCGAGCAGATCCCCGGCCCCCTGCACCTGAAGTGCTTCGCAATCGCCAGCAGCGACGTCGCCGTCCTCGTGCAGACCGCGTGGCAGGGACGCCTGCAGGAGGTCCTCGTCGACCGCGACTACGTCACCCGCCGCGTCCTCGACCCGAACGCCCGCTGATGGCCCGCAGACGACGCGAGAGGTGGTCGACCGGGCCAGCGCTGTCCCTTCCGGAAGCTGCTTACGGCGGGCCCGTCTTCGACTTGCCCACGCCGGACCCGGTGTACGCGTGGTTGCAGTTCCCCGACCGCATCCTCGAGGTCGAGGCGCACGTCATCGCGTGGACCGACCGGGCTGTGCTCGTCGAGTGGGGATTTGGTCAGGCCACCGAGAGCGCGTGGGTGTGGCGAGACGCAGTGCGGCCGCTGAGCGGGCCCCTGAGTTAGGACGCAAGCCCTGGAACTGGCGCGTTGTCCTTGGAAGCAGGCAAGATCGGCTGGTCGTCAGTCGGGCCTTCATCCCGCTTCACGGTGGCCGCGACGTAGGAGAGCGCCACGGGAATCCAGAAGTAGCGGTTGTAGAACGACGGGCCCGTCATTGCGAAGACAAGCGCTGTGAGGAACACCGCGTTTGCCTGCATCTGGAACAGCGGCACCGGGCGCCGAACGAACAGTCGGCGCCACGGGCCAGTTACCGCGATCAAGAGCGCGAGACACAACAGAGCTCCGCCTTGGTAGAAGGCAGCGAGGAAGATGTTGTGAACCTGCAGGTCGCCGATGACGACGCCCGATTGACCGTCGATGCCCGCGCCGAAGATTGGGTTGTGGAGGATTCCGTCGACTCCTATTCGCATGGTGTCCAAGCGAGTTGCCGAAGTGTTGAGGCTCGCGTCGCGAGCTGACAGACCGAGGGTCTGTTGGATCCTCTCCATGGGCGTCAGAGCAACCCCGGTGCCTTGCTGCACGTTCAGGGCAACAACGAGCGCAGCAGAAGCTAGGGCCGCCAGGAAGACAGCAAGCCCTGGCCGGATGCTCCCACGGAGGATCAGGTAGATGACGCCGATGCCGGCGGCGAGAATGCCGCTGACACTGCCTGACAGCACTAGCCCAACCAAGGCCAGACCCACGCAAAGGAGCGACAGGGTTCGAATCCGACGCGAGTTCCCTCGGCGAAGCCCCACGATCGCGAAGATCAGACCGACACTCGCAATTGCGCCGGTGTCGCTAACCGATTGAGCGAAACCGGAGAAACGGCCAGCGTTCGTTACCGTTCCGCCGGGGATGATCCCTGGCCCGAAACGGTACTGCAGGAGCGTGCCCGCTGAGCACACAGCTGCGCCAGCTGCCCACCAACCACTCGCGACCATCAGTCGTGCTCGATCAGGCAGCAGGTTGCGTGCCTGCCAAGGCAGGACGCATACCAGGTAGAGGAGCCGCGCCAAGGTCACGAACACTTCCGGCTGGTCCACGGACCGGTAGGCGCTGAGCAGGCCCGCCATCACAATCCCGAACGCGACGACTGGGAGTGCGATGCCGATTGGCTTGACGCGTCGGCCGGCTTCGAGGCACATCAGTAAGGCACTGCCGACGATGAGGAAGTCGCCGACGGTGAAGGGACCGAGGCGAAGGGCGAGGAGCGAGGAAGCGAAGAGGCCCACGTAGAAGAGCCGCCGCGACATGCGGGTGAGGAACCCGTCGCTTCCGTCCATGCTCGCCCCAATCATGAGCACACTCTAACGACAGCCCGAGATACGACGGCACGCGGGTACGGCCAAGACGGGGCCCACGAGCTTGATGAGGTGCAGTCGAGAGTTCATCGGCGCGGAGGACGTGTCATGAGGGTCCCTTAGTATCAGCACCATGGGGAACGGATTCGTCGCCTGGTTCGCGCGGTCGTACAAGGGCATCATCGTCGTGCTCGTCGCCATCATGGCGATCATGATGGTCGTGCTCGCCACGCAGCACGTCAACGACTCGAAGCCAGCAGCAGGCGCGGAAGCCTCACCCGTCCCAACGCTTACTTCTGCCCCGCACCAGCTCGGCGACAAGGTCGCGTTCATCGGAGACTCCTACACGGGCGGCACTGGAGCAACGGACAAGAGCAAGGCGTTCCCCCAGGTGCTCGCCGACAAGGAAGGTTGGCGCTTCACCATCGTCGCTTGCGGCGGCGGCGGCTACGTCAACCCTGGCAACTGCGGCTCCGCCTACCAGGACCACCTCGCAGAAGCGCTCGACGCGAAGCCCAGCATCGTCATCATCAGTGGCGGCCGGAACGACACAACGTTCCCCGCAGAGCAAGTGCGAGCCAACGCCGCTACCACGCTGCAGCGCGTCAAGGACGCCCTCCCGGACGCGAAGATCTACGTGACGTCTCCGGTCTGGGACGACGACGCCCCGAGCACGAAGCTCGCAGGCGTGCAGGACGCTGTGAAGTCGGCCGCTGAGGCCGCCGACGTCGACTACCTCGACATCGGTGAACCGTTGCATGGGCACCCCGAACTGCTCAGCGCGGACAGCGTGCACCCAAACGACGACGGGCACGCCGCGATCGCGACTGCCATTGCGGAGGCGCTGCCCGCGTCCTGAGCAGGAAACGACGGAAGACCCCCTCGAGATCCCGAAGGAACCCGAGGGGGTCTGCTCATGCCGGTGCCGGTCGACCACCGAGAGTCGGCCAGGCGCTGTCGTCGTGCGGCCGCCGGACTGACTTCGCCCGGTCGATGGCCTGCTGCTCCGCGATGGTGAAGACGATCGGAGGCTTCGTCCGCTCGACGGCGGCCGTGAGCGCGTCGACGGCCGCGGTCAGCGCGTCGTTCGATTCGGTGATGACGGCGACCGCATCACGGGACGCGTCGCGCTCACGCACGACCTCGGCGAGCTCAGCCCGGACCAGCCGAAGCTCCGCCCACACCTCCGTGATCGCCACGTCGCGAGCCGAAGCAGGACGCGGCGGGAGGCGACGCTGGATGAACAGCAGCACGGCGCCGACGGATCCGCCGCCCGCGGTGATGAGGGCGATGAGGACGGAGTCGCTCACGTGGTCTCCTTCGGCTTGGGGACCTCCTCGCGCTCCGACAGGTGCAGCGCTCGGTAGAACGGGACGACGGACACCGCCATCGGGAGGACGGCGTACGCGAGGCGTTCCCAGTCCCCGTCGGTGTGGGTGCGGACGATGATCGACACCGAGTAGGCGAACAGGCTCAGGATCAGCACGTACTCGGCGATGATTTCCACCAGCAGCACCCGCTCCGGCAGGGGGTGCCGGGACGGCAGCCGCTCTCGGTACCGCTTTGAGACCTGCACGCCGATCATCGATGCCACGGACGCGAGGATGATGATCGCCGGGATCCCGACGGACCATGCACGGCCGAGGGTGACCTCCACCGTCGTGATGCCGAACATGGCCGTCAGGACGCCGTAGAGGGCGAGGAACGCGTACTTCACCGTGAGGGTGACGTACAGCGACGGGTGCGGCTCGTACTGCACGTCCTCACCCCACGCCTTGCCGATCGCGACGCGGAGACGGCGGCTGCGCGCGTTCACGGGGCCTGCTCGTCGCGGTAGTCCGTCGTCGGGGGGCCGGGCTGCGCCGACTGTGGGCCAGGCGGAGGGGCGACCGCGTTCCTCGGGAGGAACGCGGCGAGGAACCCAGCGACGAATCCGACGACGATGCTCCCGGCCGCCGCGGCGACCTTCTCGGTGTCGACCTTCCCGTCAGCCCAGAACCCGGCGACCGAGATGCCGCCGATCGCGAGAGCGGCACCGGCGACACCGGCGGAGTACGCCTTCTTCGCCCGCGCGCCGAGCATGGCGGTGAGCTCGCGCAGCCGACCGCCGGTCTTCTGTTCGTGGTCACCCATCAGGCACCCGCCTTCATCGCTGCGACGAGCGCCGAGTAGGTGCGGCTGTCGACGTTCGCGTGGCGGACGACCCAGTTCGGGTCGGACGCCTCGCGGGGCAGGCCGAACGCCTCGAGCACGTCCTTGAGCGTGTTCTCGTCGCCGATGTCGCGTGCGTCGCCGACGATCGTCTGCAGACGCAGCGGCGGCCGCGACGCTCCGTTGTTGACCTGGTGGCGGACGAAGCCGGGGGCGAGCGCGTAGATCGCGCCGTACCCGGCGGTCCCCTTCGCGTTGTTGCGGATGGCGTACATGCGGTCTCCTACCGTGGGGTCGATCTTGACGGGGGTCTTCCCGACCGTGACGATCACGGCCGGGGGGACGGGCTTGCCGTAGGCGTTGCCCGCCGAGGTCTGGTGGCCGAGGAAGGTTCCCGTCCAGCCGAGGTAGGGACGGCCGATCTGGCGTGCTCGAGCGCTGATCGACATCAGGCCCGTGTTCCCCGTCGGCGAGTCGGTGAAGATCCCCATTGACTCGCGAGCGAACGCCGTGCGGCCGATCGACAAGCCGATGTCGCCGCACGGGTAGTTCCGGTCGCCCGCCCAGCGGGGAGAGCTGACCGGGCCGTAGTACACGGGCACTCCCGCCGGCGGCGAGTAGTCGTCGTGGTGGCGGTCGCTGGCCGGTGCGTACGTCCAGCCCTTTATCGCCCAGTCGTAGTCGCCCGCGCCGGGGCCGATCGACTGCACGGATCCGAACCACTTGAAGACGTTCGCCAGGCAAGCGCCCGCGCCGTCGGGTTGGCCGAGCTGCGCGGTCGCGCGACGGATGGCTGCGACGGAGTCGAGGATGCTCACAGCGTCAGCCCTCCTGCCTGGTCGGCGGTGCCGTTGACGGCGGGGGCGTCGGCCACGGTGAGGTGGTCGTCATCTGTCCACACGTGGGCGTCGTCGGGGATGACGACCGTCGACTCGTGTTCGGCGTCGAGCTGGTCGTAGATGGGTGTGCTCACGAGGCTCCTTGAACGACGAACGCCGCCCCGGTCGGGACGGCGTGAAACGGTGCGGGGAGTGGAAATCAGAGGAACGCGTAGTGCTCCTGCATCGCGCCGAGCACCTGACCACGCTCCGATGCGGTCAGCATGCGGTCCCACACGACGGCCTCGGCGTACTGGTTTTCGACCGCCGGGGACGTCTGGATCGAGTCGAGACCGAACGGTGTGAACGACGAGCTCGGCGTGATCGGAGCGGACGGGGTGATGACCTCGGTGCCATTCGCGTTCACGACCAGGTCGCCGGCACCCGTCAGGGGCGACGCTCCGCTGACCGCGACGATCATCACCGCCCACCCGGACGCGGTGCCCGCCACGGTGATGAACCCGCCGGACCCCGTGACACCGACCAGCTTGTTGCCGGCGCGGTAGAAGCGGATCCCGAATGCACGGCCGGCGTACCGGTTGCCCGATCCCGAGCTGGCGGCATCGATCAGGACAGCGACAGCGATCGTGCCCGGCTTCCCGAGCGGTGCCGACGTCGTGCTCACCATCGATGACGAGACCGACGTCATGCGGAGAACCCGCTGGCTCGTGTTCGTGCCGAGGATGAAGCCGGTGCCACCCGAGGGGGTGCGCAGGTCGTCGGAACCGACCAGGTCCGGCCATCGTGTGATCGTGTCGCCGACGTTGCCGACCACACGTTCGGCAGCCCACCTGTGGGAGTAGTCCTTCGGGCCGAGGCTGTACAGCGGGTCCGGTTCCCTCGGATCGGACAGGTTCGGGTTCGAAGCCTTTCCGAGCAGCATGATCCCCATCAGTTCCACCCTCTCGCCGCGTAGATCTCCGCGATCACCATGTACAGAGCCTGGTAGCCGACACTGCCGAAGTGGCCTGCATCGACCGAGCCGTCGCTGTTGTGCAGTCGGAACACCGTCGGCGTCAGCCCGTTGCTGATGTCCGCGAGATCCTGATCAGTGGGGGTGTTCCCCGTCGCCCGGATGACGTCCGCGTTGCGGAGCCGCGCAGCCGTGTCAACGTACTCCCGCGGGAACGCATCGCGCAGCGCAGCGTTCGCCTCGTCGAGCTTCGCCCGGATACCCTTCCCGGACTCCTCACCGACCCACGGCGGGATCGACAGAACCAGCGCTCGGTCGCGGCAGTTGTTCCACTCGAGGCTCCCGCGGATGTCCGCAACGATCCGCTCAGGGAAGTCGGTGCGACCGACCGTGTCGGTCTGCTTGAAGTTGTTCCGGCCGTACCAGTAGATCGGCCACATGTCCCGGTAGTCGTACCCGGTCTGTGCGGGCTCACCGTTCGGCACGACGGCGGGCATTCCTGCCTTGGTCCGCGTGAAGGTGCCAGTGAGATAGTCGGACGAGTCCGTCGCGACGAACGTGCCGGCGACGCCCGCGACGACGAGCGGCGTGCTGCCGGTGAGGTCGGAGCGGAGCCGTACCGTGAGCCGCATGGTGACGCTGCCGGAGGCGGGGATGACGCCGCCGGTGACCGTGACCCGGGTCGGCACGCCGCCGTTGCGCGCCGCGATCGCCTGCGACGTCTGACCGCCGATGCCCTGCGTCACCACGGTCCGGTTGTTCAGGAGTGCACTGAGCTGCGCGGCCGAGGACTCCGAGTTGGCGGTCAGGGAGTCCCCCCATCGCACGATCGGTGTCGTTCCCGTGCCGCCGCCGGTGCCGCCGAACTCCTCCGGGTACCAGGTGCCGTCCTTCCGGCGTCCGATCAGGATGCGGGCGGCGCCCGTGTCGTCGCGGTAGCCGAGGGCGACGTCCCAGTCCGTCTCGGGCGAGTCGGCGATGAACTCGACGGCGTTGGTGCCGAACCCCTGCCCCGGGGTGCCCTGCTCACCCTTGTTACCCTGCGGGCCACGGATGTTGGCGATGAGAGTCCAGGTCACGCTGCGCTCCACTCGTAGAGGTTTCCGGTGTTCGCCGGATCGGCCAGGTCGTTCGGGTTCGACTGAAGCCACCGCATCCCTGGCTTGGGGAACGGCGGCTCCTCCAGAGATGTCCACATCAGCGCGGGCCCGGCCGGCGCGTCGACGAGGTCCGCGAGGGAGCCCCCGCCGGATGGCACGAAGATGGGCCAGTCGAGCAGGTCGACTGCGACGAAACCGCCCGTGGCGTCCAGCCACTCGACGCGCAGCGTGTAGTACGTGCCCTCGGGCCGGAGCTGATCTGTCGGCTGCAGCTCGACGGTGAACGTACCGTTCGTTGCCGGAGTCACGACGACGGGTCGGGATGCGAGGACCGCTGTTGGGCTGACAGCGGAGCCGGACGGGCAGAACATCAGGCGTGGCGAGAGCGCCGCGAGGGACTGCATGTTAAAGTCGGTGAGCTTGCCAGTGACGGTAGCCATCGGGTTCCTTCCCGGGTCAGATGTCGGCGCCGCCGGCGCTGCCGGAGGACCGCCAGAGGCGGTTGTTCGAGTCGATGTACAGGTTCGGTGGCTGGTCCGCGAGGGGCAGCTCGCCGATGCGGATCGCACCGCTCGAGTCGACCTGGATGCCGTTCCCGCCGAAGGTCAGCTGCGCCACCCCGCCCACGCCGACGAGTGCGGCGCCGGACTGCAGGGCGACCTTCGACCCGTCGGACGTGAGCTCGCCGACGCCGAAGTCGACCTTCCCGCGGCCGCCGAACTTTCCGATCGTCATCCCGCCGACCGTGATCCGGCCGTTGTCGTCGATGTCGAGGTCTCCGGAGAGGGTGGTGTCACCGTTGATCTTGAGGCGGCCGTCGAAGTCCGCGGCTCCATCGACGTGGAAGGGACCCGTGACGGTGGTGTCACCCTTGATGGTGAGCTTCCCGGTGATGTCCGTGTCACCGTCGATCGACGCCGGCCCGGTGATGTCGAACCGGCCCGTCACGCTCGTGTCACCGGTGATGTCCGTCGCGCCGCCGAGCTTCGTTGGCCCCGTCACGTTGAGCTGCCCCCTGATGCGCAGTTCACCATCCACGACCTCAAGGCCGTCGATGGTGAGCGTGCCGGAGACCCCACCGGAACCCTCAATGAGGAACGAGTTCTCGCCGATGAACCGAGTCCGGCCACCAGACACGGCGGCGTCGGACAGCGGCGTGCGCGACTCGAGATCCCGGACGCGTCGCTTCAGGTCCTCGAGCTCGCGGTTCCCGCTCAGGTTGTCGAGGCGGCCCATGCTGTCCTCCCCGTCACTGCGTCTGCAGCTGCAGCTTGATCGTGTTGGTCAGGTCACCGGAGAACCCGACTACCCGATGCGTGCCCCACCCGTCGGGCAGCCAGTCGTCGTCCCGCGTGTACGTCCGGGCCGTCTGCCCCAACCGCAGGTTCCGCACACCCGGAGAGCCGTCGGCCTGCATGCTGAACGAGTACTGCCGGGTCGCCTTCTGGAACGTGCGTCGCGCCTCGTTCGCGTTGCCCTGCAGCACCGCCCGGTTGCGCTCCTGCGAGTACTGAATGATCCGCTCGAGCGCGATGTCGTCGCCGGCGAGGAGCCCGGACGACGTCGCAACCTTCAGGTCTCGGTCCTGACCGTTGCCGACGGCGTAAAAGATGTTGCCCTGCGCGTTACCGTCCTCAACGAACTCGAAGTCGGTCAGCGTCGGCGCCGCAGCGGCGAGGCTCCACTCGAGGGTGTTCCCGGTCAGGTCCCCGACCCGGGACGTCCACTGCAGCGTGTTGTCCTCCGACCACGACGGCTCGAAGTCGATGTCCGGACCGCCCTCGGCGTCCTGGATGGCGGTGAGCTCCGACTCCACGATCGGCAGGTTGAAGTCGTGGTAGCTGCGGTCCTGCGTCCCGGCCATGCCGCGCGGCGGGAGGATCAGCGGCAGCTGCCAGTTGTCGGTCGGTCCCACCATCAGCACCCACAGCAGCTGCCCGGCGATCGACGCGAGCGTCTGGTCCTTGTGCTCGAACTTCCCGTCCTCGAAACCGCTGTACCCGTTCAGACCGAACGTGGTGCGGTACTTGAACACCTCACGCATCTCGACGGTGCTCAGGGTGACCTTGTCGCCCTTCCGCGACTTCCCGGAAATGAGGCCGGCGTACACCGGCTTGTCGTCCCAGCACTGCACGAGCGTCCTCGCCCACGTGCGGGTGAGGTCCAGCCGCGACGTCCGCCGGGCTGCGAGGGTGCCGCCGATCCCGAGACTCGAGGAGACGAACTCGTGCGTGCCGCTGCCGACGCCGTTCATGCGGCGAGAGAACGACCCCGACGCCGGTTCCACCTTGACGAGCTTCTTCCCCGTCTGCGTCGCGCAGATCCAGTGCGTCCACATGGCCGAACCTCCGCTCAGATGTAGGTGTCGGGCGTGTAGACGTCGAGGGTGCCGGTGCCGCTGCCGACCTGCAGCCGATGCCCGATCGCGTCTCCCGCAGGCACAGTCCACGTGTCCGCTTCGTCGAGTGACCCGGCAGGTGCTGGGGACCCGTTGATCGTCAGGAGGCCCGTGCGGAGGTCGTAGACGTGCTTCTGTCCGGGCTGCAGGGCACGCGTGACAGACACCCTCATGCCCCGGGCCGCTACGTCCCACCCGGGCGCGGAACCGGTGACGACGAGCAGCGGGGAAGCAGCCGCGTTGCCGTAGTGCGACACGACAGCGAAGCCGACATCGTCGCTCTGCACGTGGTTCTCGTCGCCGTACTTGAACGGATTCGGGAACCACAGCTGCATCTGCCAGTCCGCGACGTGCCGGGCGCGGGCACGGGTGACGACCTTCGTCTTCACCAGCCCACCGGATGCGAAGCGCACTGTCCCGTTGCGCCGGACGGTGATCTTCTCCGTAGTCCCACCGGACAGGACGCCGGTGAGGCGTTCAGTCCAGTACTGCGTCCGCGCCTCGGAGGGCGAGACGATCAGACCGGACAGTGACACGACGCGGGCGTCGGCGTAGCCGGTCGCGTCGAAGTCGCCCGCCGCGGCGACGCGCTGCACCGTCTCCCGGCGCATGTCCGGGGTATCGTCCCAGCCCTCGAACCCGTCCGGGCCGAGGTACACGCCGTCGGGTGGGGATCCGTCGAGCGGACGGCCGAGGACCTCGAGCCCGGGGAGGGTGATGGTCAGGATGCTCACCAGCTACCCCCTCCGGAGCTCGAAGTTCACGGCGTCGCCGGCGACACGGCCGACGGTCTGCTCGGACATGCCCGGCGACGTGTGCACGTCGACCTGCACACGCGGACCGTCCGCGGCCGTGCGCCCCCCAGGGACGGTGGTGCCCGAGCCGAAGCGGCGTCCCGTGATGCCGGTCGAGACGTCCTGGAACAGCGCCACGTCGGAGTCGGAGATCCCGCCGTTGAACTGGTCCATCAGCGCCCGGCCCGACGTGCGGACCGCTCGCCACCCGGACCCGGAGAACGGGCCCTCCGGTGCTGGCGAGTGCGGGAAGAAGTTCTGCACCTTCTTCAGCACCGAGCCCGCGACCTCACCGGCCTTGCCGATCATGTCGCGGATGCCGTCGATGAAGCCGCCGATCAACGCCCGTCCCGAGTCGCGCAAGATCGAGCCGACGCGGCCGAGGGCGGCGAGGGCCTTGCCCGGCATGCTGCGGACGAACTCGAGCGCCGCCGAGACGCCTGCCGAGAATCGCGCCGTCACGTCGGCCCAGAGTCCGGCGAAGAACGCCTTGATCCGGTCCCAGTTCTGCGCGATCAGCAGCGGCACCCCGATGAACGGAGCGACCACGGCGAGGATCGTCGGACCCCACGTCGAGAAGAACGACGTCAGGTTCGCCCACAGACCGGAGAAGAACCCGACGAGCAGCGTCCACGTCACCTTCGCGGTGTTGACGATGTTCGTCCACGCCTCGGAGAGGAACGTCGTGAACGCCGCCCAGGCCGCTTGCCCGACCTTCGTCTGGGTGAAGAACCAGACCAGGCCAGCGACGAGCGCGCCGATGGCGAGGACGACGATGCCGATCGGGTTCGCCGACAGGGCGACGTTGAACGCCCACTGCGCGGCGGTCGCGACGGCCTGCGCGGCGGCGAGGGTCCGCTGGAACACGGCCGCCGCGGTCATCGCGATGCGGTTCGCGACGAGGCTGGCCGTGTTCGCGAGGATCGACGCGGTCGCCGGCAGGCGGGTGAGCGTCGATGCTGCGGTGGCGCCGCTCGTTGCAACCGTGGCGGTGCGGTTGGCGAGCATGGCGTTGGTGTTCGCGACGAGCGCCCGGGTGCGGGCGAGGTCCGCGGCGATCTGCAGGGGCGCGAGGGCGACGCTCGCCGCCGACGCCGTGTTCGCCGCGAGCTGCCCGGTCTTGAACACCCCGAACGCGGCAGCGAGGGCCACGATGGCGGTAGCGAGCACCGCGGGATGGTCGCCGAGGAAGTCGAGGACCTGCGCGAAGCCGTTCAGGAGCTGCCCGACGACGGGCAGCCCGGACGCGATCAGCCCACCGATGGACCCGGAAATCCGGCCGAGGCCGGCACCGACCTCGACGAACAGCGGGAACAGCGGCCGGGCGGCGGTCGCCACCTTGCCGAGGTCCTCGCCAACGCCGGAGAACTCGCCCGTCTTCAGCCCGGTGAACAGCGTCGAGACGGCGTCGTGCACCTTCGTCGCGAGGGCGTAGATCGTCGGGGCAGCGTTCAGGCCGAACCGCTTGGAGAGGTCGATCGCGGTCGCGTCCGACGTGTCCCCGGCGAGGATCTTCACGACGTCGACGACGCCGAGCACGGCGTCACGAACACCGGAGGCGAGCCGGAAGATCACCGGTGCCTTGTCGAGGCCGAACGCCCTGGTCAGGTCGAACGAGAACCCGTCGCCGGCGACCCCGGTGCGGATGACCGCGACGACGCCGCGAACGAAGACTGCTGCCTTCTCGACGGCCGCGCCGAAGTCGATGCTGTCGAGCTTCGCCGACACAGCCTCGAGTGCGGGCTCGAGCTTCGCCGCGAACGCGTCCGCGTAGGGGGTGAGCGCTGCCGCAGCCCGGTCGATCGCCCCAGCCGTGGACTGGAACAGTCGCGGTGCGGCGTTCACGGCGGGCTGGGCGAACATCGCGCCGAGGCGGCCGAAGGCGGCCCCGATGTTCTTGAACGCGCCGCGGGCGGTCGCCCCGGACGACAGTGCAGCGCCACCGACGCCAGCCTCGAGGGCCTTCTGGAAGCCGGCGAAGTCGACCTTCCCCTTCGAGACCATCTCGGAGGCCTCTTCGGCGGTGACGCCGTACTCCTTCGCGACGAACTGCAGCAGCGGCACACCGCGCTGGGAGAACTGGTTCAGGACGTCGGTGGACAGCTTCCCGGAGGAGGCGACCTTGCCGATGATGTCGCCCATCTCGCCGAGGCCGGTCTTCGCGATCGTCGCCGCGTCGGCCGTCAGCTTCAGGGTCCGCTCGAGCTCCTGGCCGGGCTTGATGCCGGCGGCCACGACGGTCGCCGCGAGCGTCGCCGCGGTGTCGAGGCCGAACGCGGTGCCCTTCACCGAGGCGAGGGCGTTCGTCATGATCGTCTCGACGGACTTCGCCGAGTGCCCGAGGCCGTCGAGCTGCTGCTTCGCGTCCTGGATGTTCAGGGCACGGTCGAGGCCCTTCTTGAAGATCCCGCCGATCCCGACCGCAGCGGCGCCACCGGCGGTCGCGATGGCCGCGCCGACGCCGACCGCGACGCCCTTCGCTGCGCCGAGGATGCCCTTCCCGAAGCGGGAGCCGAACTTCGTGCCGGCGCTGTCGGCCGCGGAGTCGGCTTCGCTGACGACGGCGGAACGGAAGCCGACGAAGGTGGGGAAGACCGGGACTGTTGCCTCTGCTACCTCACTCAACGGCGGCCTCCGTTCCTACGATGCGAAGGCGGACCGTCGCAGAAGCTGGGCGCGCAGCGCGGCGCGTTCCTCGGGTGTGACGTCGGCGTGCTTCCCGGTGCCCTCGGGCCACGGCATCGGCAGCCGGATCGGGTCCGGGTGTTCCTTCTCGTCGCGGTTCACGTTGAGGACCGACTGCGTCTGCAGCGCCGTCATCAGCTCCCCGTACGACACCGCGAACTGCCAGTCGTTCAGCGCGGCGGTGAGATGCGAGCCGAAGTCGCGGCGCAACTCAGCGACGAGGTCGATCGCCTCCGGATAGGAGACGCTGCGACCGATCTCGTCGAGGCTCAGGCCGTAGCGGGTGCGGAAGTCGGCTCGGAGGGCTGACCGGTGCTCTCCGACGAGTCGGTAGAGCTGGGCGATTCCCCCAGGCTGGCCCCGAGTCGCGCGCCCACCTCCTGCGCCCAGCGCATGACGATCTTGTACGCCTGCGCGCCGTCGGCGAGGGACAGGAGCCGCTGCGAGGTGGGCTCGGGCAGGAGCTCGTCGAGGACGAACCGCGGGATCTTCATCGGCTCGAGTTCCTGCGCCGTCATGAACTTCTCGAGCTGCGGGATCGGCAGGCGGAGATCGAGCGAGATCTCGCCCTCCTCGGTCTGGCACTTCAGGCTGTTCTCGACGACGAGGAACTCGGGCTTCTTGCCCGGCGTCGGACCGGACGGCACAGCGACCGGGGCGGGCACGGGTGCGGGCTCGTTCGCCTTCGCGAGGGCGGCGGGGACCTCGGAGCGGTACTCCTGGTACGGCGTCGCCGGGCGCTCGACGGCGAACGGGCCGCTGTTCGCCTCGGTCGCTGCCTGGATCGCTTCCGGCGTCTGCTCGTCGGTCGGGGGCGTGGTGGGGTCGGACATGTGGATGCTCCTCGTGGATGCGGGGTGTGGATGCGGGAAGGGTGGGGCTGTGAGGGCCGAGGCATCCACTGCTCGGCCCCCACAGGTCAGACGCGGCCGGTCAGGACGCGACGGCGGCAGCGGCGGGGGTCAGCCACTCACCGATGTGCTCGTTGTTGAGGTCCGCGGAGCGCTTCGCCTTGAAGGTGAGCTCGGTGCCGTTGACGGTGCCGCGCTCGGACTTGTCGACCTTCGCGCCGGAGACGGAGATGTCGGCGACGCGGCGGCGGATGACGCCGTTCTTGAAGATCTCCTCGGTGAACAGCACGAATTCGAGCGCGTGGCCGCCGGCGTCGATCGTGATGTAGCCGTTCTCGTCCGGGACCTTGCCCCACGAGACCTGCCGCACGATGTCGTCGTACTGCGCGAGCTTCGCGACGCACTCGGCGTTCGCGAGCCCGGACGGGATTGAGTAGCCGTCCTGCCAGAACATGATCGGGTCGCCGTCGGGCTCGAGCGTCCACTCGAAGCCGCCGTCCTCGGTGAGGAGGCCGAGCTTCTTGAACGCGGCCGGGAGGGTGAAGTCGGCGGCGCCGCCCTCGGCCGGGGTCGGCTTGATGGTGCCCTTCGGGGCGTAGCCGGCGAAGCCGGTGACGGGGATGCCGACGGCGGTGACGTCGTTCCCGTACTGGTCTGCGGACATGGGGCTGCTCCTTCGTACGTGGAAGACCCCCGCAGCGTCGGCTCCGGGGGTAGGTGGGGGTGCTGGGTCAGAGGGCGCGGCCTGCGACGCCGTAGGTGACGGTCAGGTAGCGGCGGAAGCCGGGTGCCTGCTCGGTGACGGCGTACGGGCCGTTCGTCGAGCGGACGATCGCGACGGGGTTGCCGGGTTCGAGGCCGGGGACCTGGGTGGCGAGGGCGAGCACCATGCGGGCCGCCGCGTTCGCGTCCTGCTCGTCGGGCAGGAGCAGGGTGAAGCCGACCGACCGGTCGGCGGTGATGAACGAGGTGCTGGGGCCGCTGTCGTCGCGGATGACGAGCAGCCGGTCCGGGCGGGACTCGACCGGGTCTGGCCACTTGTTCGAGACGGTGAACCCCTGGCAGTACGGCTCCGGCCGGGCGGCGAGATCGGCGCGCAGCCGCTCGGTGAGGTACAGCTCGAGGTCGTCGTGGATGACGGCGCTACCCACGGCTCACCGACCCGGCGGCGCGGGCGAGGTTGCCGGTGAAGGACTCGATCAACATCGACTTCTCGTCCGTCGCCGCGACCTCGACCACGGTCCGGTGCGCGGCCTGCCGGGTGCGGACGATGATGCCGTCCCGGTACGCGCCGGTGTCGACCTCCGCGGTGCCGCGCGCGCGAGCGGCGATCTTCTCGGCGGTGCTCTCGAGGATCGCGACGACCTCCGGGCTGCTGCCGAGCTGGTCGAGGAACGCGTCGTTGAACTTCGTCGTCATCCGAGCACCTCCCGCAGCGGGATCTCCTGCACTGGCTGCCACCCGGTGAACGGGTTGACGTCCGCCTCCGGCAGCGACTCGACCGTGTACGTGTGAGGGCCGGAGACGATGCGGTCGCCGAGCTGCACGTCGAGGCCGGGCTCGCAGTAGAGGGACTTGGTCGTGATGACCTGTTGGCGGTTCGTGTCGGCGACGCCCACGGAGGACGCGGAGGCGACGAACGCGCCGGGGATGTCGAGCGGCGGCTCCGGGTGGGCCCAGTCTGACCGCGTCTCCTTGTGGGAGTACGGGTCGATCGTGAGGCCCGCCCGGAGCCGCTGGACGGAGGTGCCGTGCGCGAACGTCATCAGTCCTCCGTGATGGTGCCTGCCCACTCGGGGTCGACGAGGTTGCCGTACCGCACCTGGTCCGGTGCCGGCATGCGGACGGTGCGGACGCCGCCGATGCCGACGAGGTCGTCGAGCTGCTGCACCTCTTCGGGGAGCAGCCAGGAGGCGATCGCGGAGCGGGTGTTCCACTGCACCGAGGCGGCGCCGACGGACTGGCGGTCGATCATGCTCTGTGGCTTGTCGATGCGCCGGCCGATGGCGTCAGCTGCGGTGGAGGTGAACACGGGGGCGACCTTGTCGGTGATCCGGTCCCCGTATCGCGCCGTGAGGAGCGCTGCGAGGACCGGACACCAGGCGTCGACCCTGGGGTCAGCTGCCTGCTTCGGGGTCAGGAACTTCCGTACCGTTTCCGGTGTCAGCTCCATCAGCGGCCTCCTTCTCCTGCAGGGCCGTGACGATCACGGCGACCTTGTCGGCCTTCTTCGAGGCGGAGCCGAGGTCGATGCCCTCGCGCTCGGCGTAGGCGTCGAGCTGGTCGCCCTTCCACGACTCCTCCGGGACCCCTTCCGGAATCTCGACGACGTCGCGCTCGTGCGGCGTCTCCGCGCCGGCGACCGACCACCCCTTCTCGAGGTAGTAGGCGGCGGCTTCGTCCGGCACGGTGACCGTCTGCCCCTTGGGGTGCGTCAGGTTCGTCGTCATGACGTCCCCTCTCAGGCCGCGGCCGGGACGACGGCACCGACGGGCTCGGAGGCCGTGCCGGTGGCGTTGACGGTGTTGCCGAGCACGTAGGCGTACCGGGCCTTGAAGCGGAGGGCCACCATGTCGCGCTCCGCGAGGTTGATCTGGTTCTCGCCCGTGCCGATGGTGGCCTGGTCGAGGAACTTGACCGTGATGTCCTGCCGGACGCCCATGAGGACCCGGCTGCCGTCCGCGACGATCGCGGTGGCCTTCGCGTTGTCCCACGAGCCGTTCTTCGCGAACTGGGCGTCGAGGCCGGCGATGTTGTTCTGCGTCGCGCCGCCAGCGCCGAGGGTCTGCTGGTAGATCGCCGCGCCGTCCGCGCCGCGGAGGTTCGCGAGGCGGAAGCGGAGGCCGTTCGCGGAGATGATCGCCGACGGGTCGGCACCCGAGTCCGCGACGGCACCGGCGGCCTGGTAGATCGACCCCGCGAGGTCGTTTGGTCCCGGCGTCGCCGACACCTGGAAGATGTTCCCGGCGGCCGTGGCGGCGGCGAGCAGGTCGAGGCTCGTCCAGGTGGCCGGCTTCTGCTTGCCGAAGAACACCGCCTGGTCGAGCTTCTTGCCGATCGCCGTGCCGCCGAGCACGGTGATGTTGTTGAGCATGTCCTCGGTGGCGTCCTCGATCGTGTCCTCGTGCACGGGCACGATGACGGCGATCTCCTCGACGACGAACTGCTTGTTGCCCCAGGTCGCCTTCGAGGTCGGCTTGACGCCCGAGTCGTCGGTCGCGGACTCCGAGACCCAGTAGGCCTCGGGGAGCGTCGCCAGGACCGGCGCGTTCGTGATCTTCGTGCCGAGGGGCACGTTGCGGAAGCTCGCGAGGGCCGCGGACTCCGCCGACGCGGTCTCGAGGAGAACGTTCGAGTACTCCTCCTGGATGAGGGTCGCGACGTCGTCGCGGGTGATGTCTGCCATGAGCAGATGACTCCTTCTGTGGGTCGCCGGTACGGCGGGATGCGGGGGTGGGTGTCAGGAACCGCGACGTGCAGCGCCGAGCTGCCGGAGCGCGGCCGCCGCCTTGCTCTTGCCGCCCTTGCGCTTGTCGTCGTCGACCGGCTCACCTCGGCGTTCTCGACGTGGCTCCTGCCGCTGCCGGGTGCCGCCGACGAGGTACGCCTTGTCGGTCGCGAGCTTCTCGACGCGCTTCTTGATCTCGTCGGTGTCGGGCTCGTTGTCCTTCACCGGGAGGTCGGAGCCGATGATCTGCAGCGCGTCCGTCGGGTCGTTGAAGCCGAGGGTCGCGGCGATCGCCTTGACCTCGGTGTTCACGAGCTTCGACAGGAACTGCTGCGTGACCTCGCCGCTGGCCTCAACACGGGCGGCCTCGACCGCCTTCTGCTGCTCGGTCTTCTGAGACTCGAGGTGCTCGTCGTACTTCCCCTTCGCCGCCTTGAGGTCGTCGTAGTCCTTGAACTTCTCGCGCTCGCGCGCCAGACGGGACTCGATGATGCGGTTGAGGTCCTCCTGCGTCGCGGGCGGCGTGTACTGACCGCCGCCGTCTCCGCCGGTGGACTCGTTCCCGCCGCCACCGCCGTCGCCGCCGTCACCTGTGAACCGGAGACGTGGCCGCAGCATGGCGGTCGAGAGGTTGAAGGGGTCGAACATGGTTCCTCCGTAGATCCGTCGATGTACCGGCAGTTCAAGCAGGTGCCGTGCCTGCGTCCCCGCTACGCGGGTGGGTTCTGGGGTGCCGGCGGCAGCGCCGGCCGGGACGCGCCCGCGGCGACCGCGGCGCGACGGCGGGTGACCTCGTCTGCTGCGTCGAGGGCGTCCACACGTGACCACCCGGGCACGAGGCCGAAGAGCAGTTCGAGGGGCGCGTCGACCGAGGCGAGCTTCACGACGGCGTCGGCGACCTGGTCCAGCGACCTGGTCGACTCGTCGGCCCACGCCATCTCCGCGTCGAGCAGGGTCTCGTCCGCGACGCCGAGGAGCGCGCCGGCGTTCCGCATGGCGAGCTCGTAGCCCTCACCAAGCGCCGTCTGCCGGTCGCGGATGTTGCGCTTGTAGCCGGACTCCGACGCGGTGATGGTGTCGCCGCTGATATTCGACATCGGGACGAGCAAGGAGTGCGGGGGCACCTGCACGAGCGCGGAGAAGTCCTGGATGTGCTTGTTCAGCGCCGTGACGACGCCGGGGAGATCCGCCGCGGTGAACGTGCCGAAGCGGGCCGTCTCTCCGGACGCGCCGGACGCGTGCAGCAGCCCGTCAACGCTCGAGCGGACCTGCGGGACACCGTTCGCGTCGGTGGCGATCTCGCCGCCAGCCATCCACTTCTGGGGGAACGCCCCGTACCGCTGCACCATCTGCAGCGTGAACGTCGCGTCGACGATGCGCTGGTACACGGGGAGCGCGTCCTCGATGGACGACTTCGGGGACCCAAGCACCGGGAGGGTGTTCTCGATGCGAGCGACCGGACAGTGGGTCAGCCCGTGTGCGTCGAAGGTGAGACGCTCCGGGGTGCGGGCAGCGCCCTCGAAGCGGTACACGCCCTCGGAGTCGATGAACATCCACCGCTGCGTGCGCGGCTTGCTCAGCGACCCGGACACGAGGTGCAGGACGTGCTTCGGGCTCTCGTCGTACGGGTCCTCGAACGCCGCGAAGGTGACGAGCGACGACATGGGACGCATGACGACGCGGTTCGGCGACGCGTGGGGAAGGGACGCGAGGTACGAGTAGCCGAGCCCGATCGCGTCGCGGTTCAGCTCGACCTGCCGGCCGTCCATGCCGGACGCCTGCCACGCGTTCCGCCAGACGATCGAGTCGCTGTAGCCCTCGATACGGCAGCCCTGCGCGATCGAGTTCCGAGCGAACAACGGCCAGGGGCTCGACGCCTTCCGGAACAGGTCCTTGTACTCGAGGTCGGCGCTGTCCGGCATCCACGTGCGGAGGAGCTTTCCCTCCATCTTCTTCTGCAGCGTCGTGAGCCGCGTCCACTCGTTTCGGGCTGACTGCCAGAACTCGGAGATCAGGGTCCCGAGGTCGGTCGCGTTGAGCGGCATGCGTACCTCCTAGGCGTAGCCGCGCACGACGGCTGGTTTCCGCGGCGGTGCCGCTTCGCGCTTTTTCACGCCCCAGTGCGCCCAGGTGACGGCCTGCGCATGGGTAATGGGCTTCGTCGGGTCCGACGGTTCCCACGTCATGCCGGCGTTCCCGATCGACCGGGTCGTCGCGAGCTCGAGCGACGCGGTCACCTCGGCCTGGTCGCGGTGCGGCACGAGTCCGGCGTTGACGTCCTCGATGAAGCCGCCGTGCGCGCCCGCGATCTCGTTCATGTTCATCGGCAGGTACTTCACACCGAGCTTGTCGAGGTCGTTGATGATGGCCGCGGCGTTCTTCGGGTCGAGCACGACGAGCGCGTCGCCGAGTTCCGCCTTCAGGTCCCGCACGAACGGGGCGATCCACCGGGTCTGCCGGTCGGTCTTCTTGTGCTCGACGGCGATCTGGTCGTCGTCGAAGCGAGACGCTGCGGCGACGGTGCCGAAGCCGCCTCCGCGGCCCAGGGCGACTGCGATGACCGCCTGTTCGCCCGCGACGGACGCGGCCGGCGTCGCTGAGTCCCTCCACGCGCTGAGGTTCAGTTCGGAGAGGCGGACGGCGGCGTCCGGACGGCGGTTCGGCCAGACGGACAGGCGTTCGCGGAGGAAGGAGTCGCGGCCGAGGCGGTTGAGCTCGTCCTCGATCGCTTCCGGCTTCATTCGGATGCCGAGAGCTGGGTTCGCCTGCTCCCACAGCTCGCGATCCTCGATGTCGAGGCCCGCGGCCAGGTCCGGGTCGTCGGAGCCGTCCGGGGAGAACTCGATCCAGCCGGAGCGGCGGTCGCTACCGGACCGTCCGCGGTCTCGGACGCCCTCGAAGTACTCGGAGTCGTCGAGTTCGTCGGGCACGGTGCCGGTGAACAGGATCTGGTGGTTCGGCACGGACGACATCGTCGGGAGGAGCGCGTCCATCGCCGAGATCGGTGTCTGCTGCCCCTCGTCGACGACGAGGACGTCGCAGGTGAAGCCGACGCCGGAGTTCTTCGACCGGGCGAGGAACCGGAGGCGGGTGCCGTCCTTCAGCTCGAAGCCCTCTTCGCCGTGCGATGTCGAGATGCCGCCGCGGACACCGCCCTTGAGCTCAGCGACGAGCAGCGGGGAGCTCCGGATGATGCGTTCGATGCGGCGGAAGGCTTCGCGGGCCGTCTTGAACTCGTGAGCGGTGTGCACGATGAGCTTCGGCTCGCCGTCCTCGCGCGGCCACAGGAACAGGTGCCCGAGCTCGTACGGCAGGATCACGTTGCCCTTGCCGTTCTGGCGAGCGACGAGCTCCCCGAACTCCGTGCACGTCCACTGGTCGCGGTCATCGACCGAGAGCAACGCGTCGAGGGACGCTTCCTGCCACGGGTCGACGCCGACCCCGATGAGGTACAGCAGATCGAGCAGCTCGTCGACCTTGCTGCCGGCGCGCGGCGGGAGGGTGAGGAGCCTAGGCTCCTGCCTGCCGTGCAGCTCGCGCTCGAGCAAGCTGTTCGCCGAGGGACTCACTCTTCGCTCCCTCCGCGGCGTCGATCTCGCCGAGTTCACGGGCGATCTCCCGCTGCTCCTTGAGCAGGGGGGCCAGCCGGGCCGGTTCGGACTCCTTCACGACAGCGATCGCAGCGCGCACGACTTCGAGACCCTCGCGCAGCACCTCCGCACGCTGCATCCGCTTCTCGTCCGCCACCGGGTCCGCAGGAACCAACGTGAGGACCGGCGTCGCGAACTTCTTCGCGCTGCGCTCAGCCGCGACCGTCTGCGTGCGCTCGTCACGAGCCGCTGCACACGCTGCGTCGACCGGCGATCCGTCCCGCAGGTGCCGCTTGTACGCCGAGTAAGTGCCACACGGGGCCTTCGGACGCGGCACGGCAGCACCTCCAACTGGTGTCGACTCCAATTGGTGTCGATCACACGTTTTGGAGTGGGGAGAGACGCGCCAGGTCAGGCGGGAAGTAGGCAGGCCCTGCGGTTCAAAGGGGTACCCCCTGGGTCAGCGGCGGCGGTCGAGATCCCTGAGGTCGAGCGCGAGGTCAGTGCGTCGCAGTCGTGCTCGTGTAGCCGCCCGGTACTGGGCGGAGCACCCGCTAAGGGGCGTCCGCTGAGCGAGTGGACGGCGCATCGGATGCGATGAAGATTCGGGCGACTTGCCAGCCGCGTACCTACTCCCCGAATAGGTAGCCACGAAGGCTCTGCCGTTCGCGGCCGAGGTAGCGAAGCTCCAGTTGTACCGCGTCGTCATCGGGGTCGGCATCGGCCCCGAGGTCTGCCATGGCGTCTTCAATACGCAGGAGCTTTTCAAGAAGGTCCTCGCGATCTGGCTCCGCTGAACGCGTAGTGCCCACAGCTCGCAGGATGTGGCTCCCGACGCTTGTCGGTCCTGGTGCCCAGCGAACGTCGTTCTCGAGTCGCCCGATGCGGGCGCTGATGGAAGCCAGGGCCTCGGCGATGCGAGCGTTGCTCTCAGCGCCCGGTTCATGAGCAGACAACGATTCAAAAGCGCCGTAGGTGCTAAGCGGGTTGCGGATCTCGTCCGGATGGTCCTGAAGCCACTGTTGAGAACCTCGGAGCGCCTTAATCGCGGAGTCGACGGATTCCGGGTCCTGCAAGTCGTAGAAGACTGCTCGTTGATCAGTTACGTCGAACGGGAGGCGTTCACCCTTCGTCATGAGATGGATCACAGGCTTCTTGAATCCGTGCGCAACTGCGAGCTCATAGAAGACGTTGGGATTATGGCCAGTCAGGTCTGCAACGATCAGGTCGCTATCCGCAATGCGCTTAATTACTTGCGCAGTGATCGAGTCGGGCGCATCTTCCTCGTCAGCGCGGTGGACAGCCCACTCGGGCTTCGCGAACGCTTTCCGAATGATGAAGTTGAGCGTCAGCCGGGCGTTGCGGTTAACGGTAGAGCCGACCTCGCCGATCGGCGAGATTACGAAGACCGTCTTCTCGTCAAAGCTGCTCTTAGGAACACGCCGCGACATATCCTCATTCATGCAGAGAAGCTAGCAGACGATCGTGACACGGCCCCCACCGTGTGAACCTTCAGGACGCGGGCCAGATGTCGACGGCCGCGCTGTCGCCCTTGCTCGCGTTGCAGTGGCGATGCATCGGCTGGAGCTCCTGGCCGGCGAGGCGGCCGCCGTTGGCGAGAGCGTCGGGGTGGTCAGCGGTGAAGGCGTCACGGTGTCCGGCGGGGAGTGTGATGTCAATCTGTTCGCCGCACCACCAGCAGTGCAGGTTCTCGGCTGCGGTGCGTCGCTTCAGTGCGGCCTGCGCACGGCGGTAGGCACGGTGCCCGTGACCGTTGCGCGGCGTGCTCATGCGGGCTCCCGGGGCGTGTGCGTGTTGGTGAGGTGTTCACGGGGTGGGCGCTGGTACGCCAGGGCATGCATCAAGCCCGGAGGAGACGCTCACGCTTGGTGGCGACCTCGACGATCGTTTCGACGCGTCTTGTGAGGCGCATGCTCTTGCTCCTTACGAACTCAGTTGCTTGGTCGAGAGGGCGAGCTGTGCGGAAGTTTGTGAGCAAGAGGCAACTATCAGAGCGGCTCGACGTGCTGGGGGCTGATGTTGCGGAGTTATCCCAAGTAGTGACCAACGTCGAGTCGAGTTTGGCCACTGTCGCAGTCAACGCCGAGCCAGGTGGTGACCACCGCAAGCCGCCCAAGGCGTGGTGGGCCATCGTTGGAATCGTTCCGGTGGCCCTCGCACTCGCTATCGCTGCGGCGCACTTTGTCTACACCAAGGATGCGGGGAGTCCATTCCGCGTCTTCGCGGACGTCATCGGGGCAGTTCTCGTGGTGCTGTCGGTCGTGGCTCAAAGCGTTTTGGTCATTCTCGATGCGTGGGGTATCGATGAGTCCGACCGAACTCGTTCGATCACGTCCATTGTCTCGATCGTGATCGGGATCGTTGGCGGTACGTTCGTCGCGATCGGAGCGCTCAACGCGCATGGCGCTTAGGTGATCGTCCTGGCAATCAGGGTGAGGCAGAGGGGCAACCACTGTGCGGTGGTGAGGACCGCGCGGCGCATCTCCTCTGGCTCGGCGGCCAGAAGGGTCCTCGCCGTGCCGTGACCCGAACCACGTCACGTCGACAGAAGGGGATCCCCGAGCTCCACGCAGCAGGACGATGAGGTGCGTGTCTGCGGGCCGAAGAAGAAGGCGTTTACTGTTGGTGACGTGAACAAGACGTTGGTTGGGAAAGCCCTCGACGGATCCTCCTTCCCCGTTCAGATGACGTGGGCCGATGACGGACCGCAGGTGATCGCTGTCAAACAAGCAACTGTGGAGGGCGAAACGCCAGGCGGCGTCCTCGGGTTCGATCTGATGTTGGATCCGGCGGGGGTCGAGATCTACGAACCCGCCGGCTCTGTCGGTTTCCAGATGAAGGTGACGTTCAACTCGCGAGGAGAACGGCGAGGGGGAGCAGACGGCATCACGTTCTACAACGGCCAGATCGTGCCCCAGTGGATTCAGCTGCAGACGGGTATCCCGCTGGACACGCCCTTCGACGAGGTCGCGATCGAACTCTGGATGTCCCGGTAGAGCGCCCCGGCAGATTCGAACTGCCGACCGTGCGGGTAGAAACCGCGTGCTCTTCCGCTGAGCTAGGGGCGCGAGGTGGCCGACGAGATGTCGGCGGTGGAGGAGATGATGCGGCACATCCCTCTAACGAAAGGCGTTACTCATGGCTGCTGATGGCTTCAAGGTTCAGGCGAAGGCTTACGACACCGAGATCAGGCTCTTGGCCCAGATCGATAAGGCAATCGAGGACGGGTGGCCGACTCAGCAGATCCAAGACCTCGCGCTGGCCTACCGCTACGTCTCGGGTGGGACCCAGCCGGGCGCGGTCGTCATCAAGAAGTAGTTCTGACGCGCACTAACGCAGCATGCCCGCCCGGGATTTCCCTGGCGGGCATGCGGTGTCACGGACAGCATAGCGCCAACGGGGCCTGCGTTTGTCAAGTCGGACCGCGTGTCACTCCGGCTTGGGGTGGCGTACCTTCCCGGCAACGGTGCCGAGGAACTTCGGAAGCACTGAGGGGGTCGCGTACTTCTTCGCGAGCCTTGCCTGCACCCGGTCGGCCTTCTGCTGCTCCTTCACCGCGAGCAGCCGGCGCTCGATCTCGTCGCTGTATTCAGCCTGCGTCCACTGGTCCGAGCACTCGACGCAGAGGACGCGTGCGCCCTCGGGCGGGAGGAACACCTGCCTGCCCTTCTCGGTCCAGGTCTTCACCTTGGTGAACGGGTACAGCGCCACCCGGCCGCCGCACCCACCGACACGGCAGCTGAGGTTCGACCAGTGCGGTGTTGCGTTCACCGGGTAGCGAGCCGCCGCCTGGTGGATCTCGTTGAGCTCGGTCGTGAAGTAAGCAACGTCGTCGGGCTGACGGCGGAAGATCTCGTCGAGGTGGATGAGCAGCCACCGAGACATGATCGAGACGTCGTAGCGAGCCTGGTGGGGCTCGCTGCCGAGAGGCAACCCGACGACGCTGCCGGCACGAGTACGCCACGCCTGTTTCGCCGGTCCAGGGGATTGCACCTTAAGTGCGTTGCCCCAGAACAGTGCCCAGTGCACGATGCGCCCGTAAAGCTCGTTCGCATCGCTGAACGCCCCTTCGTTGAACGGCAGCGGTGGTTCGACTCGCTTCGACCGGACCGTGTCGTCCGCGCCCGGTTTCGTCTTGATCGGGATGAGGGCGACCATGTGCTCGATCAGGTCCGGGGCCTGTCGCAGCGCATCGCGCGCGTTCTCGTACTTTGTGGTGGTGTCCGTCACGTTGGCTCCTTCATGGTGGTCTCGGTGGTCTCGGTGGGCTGGGTCAGGCGGGCATCCAGGGCATTTCGCCCGGGCTCCCTCGGCGGAGGTGTTTCGGCCAGTGCCGTTCGTCGCGGTCGCCGCGCCAACGGACGACGGCGACCATGGAGTCGTCGTCTTCGATCGGGCGGAGGCCGAGTCCGAACTCGGGCCAGCCGAGGAGTGCAGATGACCCGCGGGGGCGGAGGTCGCGCTCGCCGCCGAGGGACTTGCCGTGGCCGGCGTGCGCTTCCATGACGAGCGCGACGCCGCGTTCCCGGAGCCCGTCGAGGGCGACGATGAGCGGGGCTGCGTCGTCGTCGGAGTTGATGGCTTTCGCCAGCAGCTTGTAGAGCGGCCCGATGTACACCAGGTCGGGTTTGTGGCTGTCCATGAGCTTGTGGACCTGGTCGAGGTCCGCTTGCCGGGTGAGGTCGAGACGCGTGCCGGCGGACACGAGGACCTGCTTGCCGGGGTCGTCGGTGCCGTACTGGCGCGCCATGTTCGTGACGTAGCGGGCGTTGCGTGCCCACTGGACCTCGCTGTTCTCCGCGTCGATGGCGAGGACGCGGATGGGCGCGGTTTGCTGGTTATGGAACGGGTGCACGCCGGCGGCCGCGGCGATGGCGAGCTGACGGCTGAAGTACGACTTCCCGGACCCCTCACCGCCGGTGAGGATGAGCCGGTCGCGTCGTTCGAGGAGGCCGGGGATGAGCCAGTCCTGCGTGTCCGCGATGTTGAGGATGTCGGCGAGGTACTTCGGTTCGAGGATCGCAGCGCCGACAGATGCACGGCGGCGCTGAACTTCGTCGTTGACCTCGAGCATCTCGATCTTCTGCGCGACGAGGCGTTCGAAGTTCTCGTCGACCGGTGCCGGTGCCGCTTGCTCTTCGGGAAGGACCATCGGCTCGAAGTCGCCCCAGCCGAAGCCTGCAGCGATGTGTTCAGCGGGGTCCTTGCCGACGTGGGGCTGCAGCAGTTCAACTGAGGCCGCTTTGCCTGCGAGCAGGTCACGGACTTGCAGCGCGTGCCGCAGCCCCGGCTCGTCCATGTCGCGCACGACACGGACCGTTTTGCCGTGCAACGGTTCCAGGTCGTAGAGCCCGAACTTGCCGGCTCCGCCTGGGTTGCAGACGGCGACGAGTCCGAGCTTCTCGAGCGCGAGGACGTCCTTCTCACCCTCGGCGACGTAGACCACGGAGACGTCGCCGTTGACCCGTTCGATGCGGTACAGGGACCGGTCTTCCTTGTTCCCCGACTGGAAGAACCGCTTGTCGGGCGACCGGTGCACCACCCGCCCGCCCTGGTACCTGTAGTCCATGCCCTTGCGGGGCTCGTCGAACAAGTCCTGCATGGTCAGGTTCAGGGCGGCGAGTACGTCGGTGATGGGGTCGGAGAAGGAGTAGACGAGGGTGCTGCCCTCGATCGACTGGATCGACACCGACCGGTCCCGTCCGGAGTGGCCGGGCGCTTGCGCTTCGGCGGAGTCGTTTCCCTTCTGGTAGACGCGCAGCCCTTGGTTCGTGAACGCGTCGATGACGCGGTCGAAGCTAGCCCTGCCCATCGGCGCTCCGCCCAATCTGCCCGTACTCCTCGAACGTCAGCGGCTCCGTGATCGCGATGTTCAGCTCGTGCAGCCGGGCAGCTTCCCGCTCGGCGTGCTCGGCTCGCATCAACGCGTCGTCCCGCTGACGGCGCAGCTCACGTCGCGTTGCCAAACGGAACCACCCCCACTCCGCCCGGCTCGCCGTACTCGGGGTCGTTCTCGATCGCGTCGACGGCCCACCGCTGACCGGGCGGGGGAGGCGGGTGCGGGCCCCGGACCTCCCGCTCGCGAGCCACGCGGAGCTTCCGCTGCTCGATGATGTGCCCGGGCTCGAAGTAGACGCCCGGTTTCGTGCGGCGGTGTGCGATGAGTGCCGTCTGCGCCTCGTCGAATGGGATATCGCCGACGATGGCGTGCCACGCGTTCACGATCTCCGGCGTGATGCTGCGGTGATCAATTGCCGAGGCGACCGTGAGCAGCTTCGAGACTTCGGTCTTGTTCACGCTGTTCCTCCTGTTCGAATTGACGGACGACGTCGAGGTTCGCGACGTAGGCCGGTTGCTTAGTGGGTGTCTGCGCACGGTTCGGCAGTGGTTCGTCATCCCAACGGCCCTGGTTGAGCCAGGACGCCGGGTGCGCGATGAACTGCTTGTTGGCAGGCAGATTCGGATCGTTCGCGAACCGACGAGCGGCCTCGATGAGCGTGTGCGCAGGCGTCCCGCCCTTCACGGCATGGAAGAACGCGGCTTGGGCTTTGAGGCGGCCGACCTTCCGTGGGTAGACCTTGTAGAACCGCTCGAAGGCGTCAGCAAGAGACTCGATCACGCTCGTCTCCGGAGGAGCGAGCAAGAGAACTTCTTGTTGATCGTCTTCTTCCAGATGGTGTTCTGGTAGATGGTCTTCTTTAGTGTCGGATTCACCGACGACGGGTGAACCGTCGTCGGATGAACCGTCACCGGCGAATCCACCGATGTCGGGTTTTCCGTCAGCGGTGAGCGGTTCGCTGAGCTCGTACTCGACCTCGTTGAACCGGCCCCCGTCGCCTCTGTTCTGCACCCGACGGAGGTACCCGAACGCGGACAACTCGTTCACGACGGTGCGGATCGCGTCTCGCCCTTCCGGGCCTGTTCGCTGCAGCGCGGCGATGGTGATGTGCCAGCCCACGCGGTGCGACATCAGCTCGAGGAGCATCCCCTTCGCTCGCCGGGAAAGCCGGTTGTCGCGGGCCCAGTCGTTCGGGACCTGCACATAGCGTCCCTCGAAGCTGAGGCTTGAGCGTCGGATCCCCATCAGCTCACCTCGGCTCGGATCGCTCGGGCGAGCATGGTCGCGACGTCGGGCAGTTGCGCCACCATGTCAGCGTGCGTGAGCTTGCCCTGCTGCCCGTAGACGGCCAGCCGGAGCACGTTCTGCAGCTGCATGAGGATCGGGAACGAGACGCCGAGCGCGTTGGTCGGGTTCGGCGTCGCCTCGGTGCGCTGCTGCATAACCTCGTCGAAGACGCGGTCGACCAGGGCGAGCGCCGGCACGAGCTCGTCGAGGTGGTCAGTCGGCAACTGAGGGGGCTCGCGCAGGGCGATGGCGAACAGGAAGTGCCCGTCGTGCACGGTGCCATACCCGTGCCGCTCGAGCTCCCGCGCAGCTGCCTCAGCGTCCTCGGGTGTCCAAGTGCCGCTGTCCTGTTCGAGGATGTCGAACACGGCGCAGGGGGCCGACAGGTGGTCGTTCAAGGCCTCCCGTGCAGCGGCGGAGAGAGTGCCGCTGACTGCGAGGTGGTGCGTCAAGTTGGTCACGATTCGTCTCCGTCCGTGTAGGTGATGTCGAGGGGGAGGCCCTGCCGGATCGCGGCGGCCTTCGCGGTGAGGGACGCGCCGAGCGCATCAGCGGCGTCCGGGCTGAGGGTGAGGGTGTGGCCGTCGCAGCCGAAGCCGTCACCGTGGAGCGAACCGCGAAGAGGGGTGAGGTCGACGACGACGACGGGCGAATCGTCCTCGAACTGCTCTGATGTGACAGGCAGCGGTGCCGTCGTGCTGACGGCGGCGCTCGCCGCAGTCACGTCGTCACCGTCGTGGGCTTCCGGTTGAGGACCGCTGCGTACGCGCTCGCCTCCTGGTACGCGGCGGTGAAAGCGAGGAAGTCCGCGGCGGCGAGCGCCATGTCGTCCGACACTTCCGCGTACACCGACCATTCGTCGTCCTGGTCGTCGACGCGCTCGACTGAGACGATCCAGCCGTTGCCGCGCTTCTCGTCGGCGTGGTGAAGGCCAGGAGTGCCGGTACGGCCGTCCATGCCGTCGATGTGTCGGGTGTTGTCGCAGCCGAGGACAGCGCAGGGACGCGGCGGGTCCTTCATCAGCCGGCAGACCGCCTCGGTGACCTTGCCGACGTAGCTCCGGGTCGGGTCGAACAGGCCGTCCTCGACCTTCGCCAGGTATGCGGTCGACGTGCCGGCCATGGCGGCGACGAGGGGCTGGGAGACGCCGCTCTGCTCGCGGAGGGCCTTGAGGTGGCGGCCGGTGCCGGCGGGTGCGGTCTTCATGCGGCCACCGCCTCGGCTACGCGACGGAAACGGACGCTGACCTCGAGGGTTCGCTGGTCGACCACTGCGTTGACGTACTCGTACATGCCGAGGAACACGAACTCGAATCCGAGGGGGTTGCCGGGCTCGTCGGGGTCGTCGCCGCCCCAGAGGTAGCCCGGGGCCTTGTCGTCGAGGTGCGCCATGCGCTCTGGAGCGTCGGCGTACACCCTCGTCGGCATGACGTTGTCACGACGAGTCGAGAGCTTGAACTGTGTGCCCGGTTCGATCGGCTGCACCTTGCCTCCGACGCGGACCTGGTCGACGTACGTCAGGTTGACGTCAACGGTGTCGGTTCCGAACTCGCGGAGGACAGCGGCATCGATGTCAGAGGGGTGTGAGACACTGCTGGAAGTCATTGTGATTTTCCTTCGGGAGTGAAGGCCCGGCGTTCCAGCGCCGGGCCTTCGTCATGTGGTGGGTTGGTCGGGGTCGAGGTACCAGTCGTTGACCTCGAGGTCTTCGTCGGCTTGCGCGAGATCGCGGCGGAGTTCGCGGGCCCGTTTGCTGCGGGTGTAGTTCCGCCAGCCACGGGGGGCGAGGTCGTCGCTGGGCTCGTCGCTCACAGCCCGGACGGCAGGAGCATCGCGGCGAACCAGACGCTGACGATGCCGATGGGGACGAGCCAGTTGGTGATGCGGGTGCGGTGCATCGGTGCTCCTTCGTGTCAGAGGGGAAGATGACGACGTGCGTCGTGTGCCCGTTCCGAGTGCCGATCTCGGTCTGACCCCGCAGGCGTGCCTGCTCCTGGGGACGGGCGTGAACCGAGCCGTTCCTGACCGCACGCTGGGCGGCCGTGTTGACCCCTCGCGGGGTAGCTCTCGGTCCGTAATGCTTGGTGCGGGACGACGGGTTGCCCAGCGACGGGTGCCGTGTACGTCTCGCCTTGCTTTGTTGCCACGCTGTTGAGTTCTCAAGGTTCTGTTGCGGCGGGGGCGTGCTCCGCAGAGCCGTTTCCGAGCGCGCCGACCAGCGCCATCCGTGTGGCGCGCGGGTCGGAAGAAGGGGGAGCGGTTAGTCCCGCTCGGTGAGGCCCGCGACGTAGCGGTCGAGGTCCTCCTTGCGGAACTTGATCCGCTTGGTGTCGCCGACGGGTATCAACTCACCCTTGGCTCGAAGGTCATCAACGTCGCGAAGGCTGCCGCTGATGTAGTAGGCGGCGAGCTCCCGGGTGAACAGGGCGGGAGCGAACTCGATGCGGGGAACCGTCATGCAGCCTCCTGCGTGATGACCGGGTAGCTGATTGCTTCCAGCGAGACCCCAAGGGAGTCAGCGAGCCTGCGCATGACAGCGGGGGACGGCTGTCGTGCGCCGTTCTCGAGCTTGGTGAGGTAGCCGGGGTCGACCTCCGCACGCTTGGCGAGCTGCCCGTGACGGAGACCCGCGAGTTCGCGGATGACCTGGAGGGCCGTCCCGTTCAGTCGTCGTGTCTGCATGTGTCCATAGTAGGCAAAAAGACTGCGTTTGGCGGGAGTGGCAACGAAGTTTTCCTTCGTGTCGCGCGGTTGTGGGGTTGGAGCGGTCCGGCGGTTGCCATCCGTTGCCTGATTCTGCTTGAATGGCGTTCGTGATCACAGGAGAGTCGTTGAGGAGCGCGCGCGAAGCAGCCCACCTCACCCAGCAGCAGGTAGCAGATCGGGTGGGCGTATCTCTCCGAACCGTAGGCAATTGGGAGCGCAGCAGCGACGACGCAGTGCCTCGAAAGTGGTGGTCGGACGTGAGGCGCTTCCTCCCCAAGGCGGACATCGATGTGGCAATGAAGTTGCCTCCACAGATCAACATGGACATCGACGGCGACGACTTTCAGTCGGACCTTCGAGCATCCGTCCGCCGGATCTTTGGTGACGGTCCCCTCAACGGAGAGCAGATTCAAAACCTGTCGGATATGTACGACGGGGCAGCGGAAGCGCTGGACTGGGCGGAGCTCGCTACCGCAAGCGGCGTGGATCCAGAACTCATTCGTCAGCTGACTGCGTCGGTTGTCTCTATCGTGATCGACTCCGGCACCTACTCCGTTTTCAATGCGACGAAGAGTCACGACCCGCTGCAGGAGATCATCTTCCGGGCGTCGCAGATCGCAGCAAGAGCGGACGCAAACTCGACCCGGAAGGACTCCTTCCGGTCTCGCATCAGCTTCCCGAAGCCGAGCGTCTCACCTCCGGGCGAAGACGACGAGGCCGGCATTGAGACCGAGGCTGAGGTGCAGTCGGCCTATGGCGAGTCGGCACACCGAGGACCGAGAAAGGCGGATGAGCCGCACGCTGAATGAGAGGAAGTGCATGAAAGACCTGATTTAGCTCGCAGCGTCCTACGGCGTCCGGATCGCGTACGTGCACATCGACGACGCCAACGGCTTCTATGACGCCGAGCAACGCGTCGTGAAGGTCGACATCAGCTCGACACCGAACGAGAAGCGCAGCGTCGTCGCGCACGAGCTTGGGCACGTTCACCACGGGCACACCTGCGGGGACGGGCGGGACGGCGCGTGCCTACGCCGCCTTCCTCCTAGTGCACTCGATTGACTACGCATCCGCGGAGAACGTCAGCGCCGACGTCTTCCACATCGCCGACGAGCTCGGGGTGACCGTCGAGGTGATCGACGACTATCGAGCCATGTGCATCCAGCGCCTCGGGGCGAGCGCACGTGCAGTCGATCGGCTCGTGGGGAGCTTGGCGCAGACGTTGCCGCCGCGAACCTGCTGCCCACGGCTTGATGGCTCCTACTGGTGCTCCGGCCCGTACGGGCTCCACCCTCGTAGGAACGGGCGGAGATCTTCGTGCTTCGGGTCGGGGAAGGTGTGGCCGGAGAGGCTGCGGAAGGGGTCGGCGTCGGCGGTGACCGACTGCGCGAGTGTGACCCATGGCCCTAGGTCGTCCTCACCGGCTTGGTATCGCCGAACCAGTTCATCGGTGAACGATTCCAGCTGTTGGTACTCCGCCCATGTGGCTGCATGGCTGGCGATAAGCGCCCGCCGCTGTTCATCGCGGAAGAGCCGCTTCGCCTTCTCCATCGCTGCAGCCCAGTCAACAGCGCGCTGTCGCTTGTGTTCTTCTGCCTGACGCACCCGTGCTTGAGCCTGCAGCCGACCGACCTCGATGCTTTGAAAGACCTCCCCGAGACGGTCCTCTACCGTCCGAGTCTTCGTCTGAGCCCACTTCGCGCCATCGAAGCTAGAGTTGGGGCGAGCAAGACGGATCTCGAGCTGGCCTGTGGGGACGAACCAGTAGTGGCGGCTCTGCTGCCAAGCGGGGAGACGTTGGATCCGGTTGTACTCCTGCTGGTCGAACTTCCCGGCTTGGTAGTACTCGAACTTCTTCCCACCGCGGCCCGCGACCTCCCGCAGCTGAATTCGCATGACGGTGTCGCCCGTGTCAACCTCGACGTGTCCACTCCACGGAGGTATGCGCTCCCCACGTCGCTGCTTCTTCGCGTCGACCTCTCGAGGATCCCGAACCGCGTAGCCCAGCTGCTCGGCATAGCGGGCGAAGGCCTCGATGACTCGCGATGCTCGGGGGATCAGCTCCTTCGTCACGAACTGATCAGACTTGCTTTCAGCGAAGGTCTTGGCGTGCGCTCCTAGGCGGGCGCGCGGCGCGACCGGAGGGACATTCGGCACGTCGACCAGATCCCAGAAGAAGTCGTCGTACTCGATCACGAGCGGCCACGCTTGCGTCCAGTGCTTGCGTCGGCACGAGAGCTTTTTGCCTCGCGGTCGGGCATCACTGCGATTCACCGCGTCAACGAGCTTGACGTAGTCGACATCGCCGTCCGGCTTGTCGATCGTGAGCGCACGGCCTGCTGCGTCAAGCCGCGCGACGAGTTCTTCAGCGGCGCTGCTTTGAGCTCCTGAGTCCGGCGCTTGCACCGTCGGCGCTCCCTGTTCGGCAGCCACCCGAGCGGTGCCGGCCGCTGTGAGAACTGCCTTCCAACTCGGACCGTGCCCGGTGATGGTCAGCAAACCGCGGCTGGCGAGCGCCTTCGCGGTGATGCGGTGGCCATAGTTGTCGTCGACGTACTCACCGTCAGGGCAGCCGCGTTCGACCCAGCGGAGCACGCGGAGCTGCTTGTCGTTGAGGTGATGGCTCGCGTGCGGCATGGCACGATTGTCCTTTGCAAGGCCGGCTTTTGCACCGCCGAGCCCTGTCTAGCTACAGAGAGACGCCCTCGCAGCCCGCCCAAAGGGCTGCGAGGGCGTCTTGCTTGCCAGGGATGGCGGTGGTGTGTTTGCTTACAGCGTTACGGCGGCCGGCCGACCAGGTTTGCGAGACCAGGTCTGAAGCCAGCTTTCGACTGCTGCTTTCACCCGAAGCGGGCCGGCGGCGGTCTCGACGACCGCGGCAGGGAAGTCGTTGCGCTGCGCGATGGTGCGCGCCCGCTGGCGACTAACGCCCGCCATATCGGCGATCTCGACGAAGCCGACAAGCTCCGGGATGGTGGGATGGTTGTTGCGGTCCTCCCGAACTTCTTCCGTCATGACGTCGAGCTGAACGACCTCGGACTGAGGGAAGGTGGTTTCGATGATTGACTGCGCCGCGGAGACCGCGGCGTTGGCGTTGGTCGCTTCTACGGTCAGGCTTGCTCCGACCCGACTGGATGCCGGGTCGAGGCTGATCTGTCCTGCGTAAGGAGCGAGCGCCTCGAGCACGTTGAACGCGGCGTCGCTGCTGATCCGATCAGCAGTGGAGAGCTCGACGTCCACGTACCAGTTCGTGCGCATGGGGTGCCTCCTGGTTGACCTGTCGTGGTGAGTTGGGTATCCGAATGGGATGGAGGTCTGTGATGCGGCGTGCGGGCAGTGCTACGGTGGGGGAAGTTCAGCCGCAAACTGTTCTTCCCCCATCCGCGCTACTTCCTCCGCGGGAGGAAGCCGGACCTCTTCAGAGCAGCGATCGCGTTCGCGCGCGACCGGTGGTCTGAGTTCGTGAGATGCAGCATGACGAGAGAGGCTTCTGGATCGGGTGGCTTTACCATCCAGCCCTTCGTCCTCTCGGTCACTTCGAAGCTCTGAGCTTCGAGTTCCTCGCGGAGTTCCTTGACCCACTTGTCGGTCATGGGACCTCCATCCCTGTTTAGTTGCGATGTCCACCGGCTGGGTGCTGGCGTACTAACCACTCTACCACGAACTGTTGTCGTTGACAGTGGTTGATGGCTGATGCTGATTGCTAGACGCGAAGTGCGAAGTGGGAACCAAGCTTGTCCATCGCGTCTCGGGCGGCGGCCGATGACACGTGCTGGTAGCGCCGAGTCACTGCCTCCGACTGGTGGCCCACGATCTCGCCGATGATCTTCGCGTCGACGCCGAGCTCCATGAGGACGGTCGCGGTGGTGTGGCGGGCCCAGTGCGTCGTCGGCACCGGCGACCCCGGGGCCAGGTGCTCCTCCTCGATGACGCCAGCCTCGAACAGTAGGTCGCGCCAGCTCTGCTCGTCCTCGCCCCACAGGTACGGTTCACCGTTCGGCTTGCGCCACACGAGGCCGTACGGGTTGGGGCGATCGGCCGTGCTGACCAGGTACCGGCGCAGCGCTTCGGCGAGCGCCGGCATGAGTGGGACGTACCGGGGCTTGCCGGACTTCGGTCGGATCAGGCAGAGGCGACCGTTGAGCTGCTCGTACTCGAATCCGTCCGGGATGCGGAGGCGGCGAGCGCGACACGATCCGGCGCGAGACTTCCCGCACTTCCACCCGCCGTCAGGGTCCTCACCGCATCCGTGCTCGAACGGCACTTCGGACAGCGCCCACTCGACGCCGAGCGTCGGCGTCGGGGAGTCCAGGTCCAGGGAGGCGAGCCGCGCGCCGAGGCGCTCGCCCTGTCGGAGGCCGCCGAGCAGCGCCACCCACCAGCGCGTGCCATCGTCGTGCTCCGCAGCCACCTGCAGCACGCTCAGGGCCGCCTCGGTGCTCAGAGCGCCCCGGTTGGACGCAGCCTGCGCGGGTGCGTCGACGTCCTCGCAGACGTTCCTCGCTGCGATGCCCTCGACACGCGCCGACTCGAGCATCAGGGACAGGACCTGGAACGCCTTCCGCGACGTCGACGAGGACCGTCCGGCGTCGGCCACGGCCTTCGTCATAATCCGGACGTCAGAGGGCTTGAGGAACGCGACCTTCTTCGTACCGATGGTTGGCACGATCCAGTTCCGCGCCACCGACTCGTAGGAGAGGAGAGTGTTCGGCTTCAGGTTCGGCTTCCCGACCGTCTCGAGCCAGTGGTCCGACCATTGCTGCACGGTGGTCTTCGTGTCGAGGGCGGAGCCGTGCTGCTTGATCTGGTCCTTGATGGCGTCAAGCTTCCGCCGAGCCCCCTCCTTCGTCTTCGACGTCACCATGCGCTGCCGCCGGCGGCCGTCCGGGTGGAACCCATCATCGATCACCGCACGCCAGAGCTTGCCGCCACGGATGGCGTAGAGCGCTCCGTCTCCGGAATCTCGCTTCCTCGGCACTAGACGCTCCTTGTCCGCTTGCGCCTGATGTTCTCAGCCTGGCTGACGGGTTCCAGATGGTCAGGATTGACGCACCGACGGTGCAAGCAGCTCCGGCCACCAGGACAATCGGCGTCGTCCGTGTGGCACCGGTGGTCGAGGACCATCCGACGGGGGATCGGTCCCCGATGCTCGGCGTAGACCGCGCGATGAACCGAGCGGTACGGAGCGCCAGTCGATGCGTAGCCGTCGAGGTCAAGCTCGCCAGTCCAATGCCAGCAGCCGTTGTCAGCCACCGTCCATGTCCTCAACTTGGGCTCCTCCCGTGGTGCACACATCAGTACACACAACTAACCGCAATCCGAGTGTTTGCGGTTGCGCTGTCTGATGGTAGCCCGATCCCCGTAGTTTCGGGAAAGTAGGGCGGTGTGGCGAAGATCGCCGCAGTGCCCATTCTACCGCTCCTATTCACTCGTAATGAATAGGTCGTCGGTTCGATTCCGACAGGCGGCTCCGATCACCCCCTCGTTCCTCCCGGAACGAGGGGGTTTCGTGTCTCCGCAGGACGTTTCCCCGAAGAGCCTGTCTCCGCAGGGCGGCCGTCCTCCCCGCAGGGGCCCGTCACCGGCACTCGTGCACGCGCGCCTCCCACGGGCGCAACCGTCCGGCCGAGTCCGGCTCCCCGAGGTTCCCGAGCACGAGGTCGCCTGCCCGCCCCGCGACACCCGCCGGCAGGACGAGCTCGGACGCCGACAGGTTCGCGACCACGACGAGCGGCGGGTCGTCCTCGTCACGAGCAGACGCGGCGGGAAGCGACCGCGTGAACGCCCACAGTGCAGGGTGCTCCGGCTCGAGCAGCGCGAAGGTCCCGAGTCGCACGGTCCGTGACCGGTGCCGCAGGTCGATCAGGCGGCGGTGGTGCTCGTACACCGAGCGGTCCCCGGCGGCGCGGTCGGCAGCGACCGTGATCCGCGGCCAGCCCTGACCCATCCCGATCCACGGCTGCGCGGTCGAGAACCCGCCGGCGGGTTCGCTGTCGTCCCAGGGGATCGGCGTGCGGGCGTTGTCGCGACTCCGGAAGGCGAGGGCCTCGAGCGCCGACGCCGTCGGCATGCCCCGGCCGACGGCCCCACGGAACCAGTTGAGCGACTCGACGTCCCGGTACTGCTCGATCGCGGTGAACCCGGCGTCGACCATGCCGATCTCGTCGCCCTGGTACACGTACGGCGTGCCGCGGTGCAGGTGCAGCACGGTGGCGAGCAGCGTCGCCGACTCGTACCGGAACGCGAACGGGTCCGTCCCGGACCCTGGACCGTCCGCCGCCGACCGCGCCGCCGCCCCGAACCGTGACACCGGCCGCGGCTGGTCGTGGTTCGACAGGTACAACGAGTTCCACCCGCGCGCTTCGAGCCCGGTCTGCCACCGCGCGAGTGAGGCCTTCAGCGCCGGCAGATCGGTCTCCTGGCGGGTGAACTTCGACGCCGGCGCGTGGTCGAGGCCGACGTGCTCGAACTGGAACACCATGTCGAGCTCGTGTCGCTCGGGGTCCGTGAACAGCGCGGCGTCCTCGACGGTGACGCCCGGCATCTCCCCGACGGTGAGCAGCGCGTCCCGACCGGCGAACACCCGCTCGTGCATCTCCTGCAGGTGCTCGTGGATCCGCGGCTGCATGACGTACGCGTCGCTGTCGCCGGAGAGCGCGTCGTCGTCCTTCGCGATGTGGTTGATGACGTCCATCCGGAAGCCGTCGACGCCGCGGTCGAGCCAGCGGTTCATCATCTCGTACACGGCTTCACGCATGTCCGGGTTCTCCCAATTGAGGTCCGGCTGCTGCGGTGTGAACATGTGCAGGTAGTACTGACCCGTGCCGGGGTCCCACGACCACGCCGGCCCGTCGAACGCGGCGCGCCAGTCGTTGGGCTCGTGGCCGTCCACCGGGTCCCGCCAGATGTACCAGTCGTGCTTCGGGCAGGTGCGCGAGCGCCGTGCGGCGCGGAACCAGGGGTGCTGGTCGCTGGAGTGGTTGACGACGAGGTCCATGACGAGTCGCATGCCCCGTCGGTGCACCTCGACGAGCAGCGCGTCGAACTCGTCGATCGTGCCGAACAGCGGGTCGATGTCCTCGTGGTCGGAGATGTCGTAGCCGTTGTCGGCCTGCGGGGAGCGGTAGACGGGGGAGAGCCAGATGACGTCCACCCCGAGGTCGGCGATGTGGTCGAGGTGCTTCCGGAGCCCGGCGAGGTCGCCGACCCCGTCCCCGTTCCCGTCGGCGAAGCTCCGCGGGTAGACCTGGTAGACGACGGCTCCCGTCCACCACGGTTCCGGTTCGGTCACGGCGCCTCCTCGCGTCCGGAACGCGCCTCCGGCGCGTCGGCCAACCACCTGTCGGACGCCAGGCCCGTCACCCGCCCGGTGCCGAGCCTCCAGTCCGTCTCCTGGTGACGCGCACGGTACGCCGACGGCCCTGACCGCCGACCCCGGGCACGCACCCGGCGGTCGGCCCGGCGCGGCGTCCGGCTGGTAGACAGGGGCATGGCCGTTCGATGGGGAGTGCTCGGGACCGGTGGCATCGCCCGGTCGTTCGTCGGTGACTGCACCGCCGCGGGGGTGGAGTTCGTCGCGGTCGGTTCGCGCACCGAGGAACGTGCCCGCACCTTCGCCGACGAGTACGGCATCCCGCGAGCGCACGGTGACTACGCCGCCCTCGTGGCCGACGACCAGGTGGACGCGGTGTACGTGGCGACGCCGCACTCGCGGCACGCCGAGGACGCGCTCCTCGCGATCGAGGCCGGCAAGCACGTCCTCGTCGAGAAGGCCTTCACGATCACGGCCGCCGAGGCACGACGGGTCCGCGACGCAGCGAAGGCCCGGGGTGTCCTCGTCGTCGAGGCGATGTGGACCCGGTTCCTGCCGCAGACGGCGATGATGCGTCGGGTCGTCGCCGAGGGCCGCATCGGGACGCCGAGACTCGTGCAGGCAACCCACCACCAGGCCCTGCCGACGGACCCGCGCCACCGGCTCAACGACCCGGCGCTCGGTGGCGGGGCACTGCTCGACCTCGGGGTCTACCCGGTCTCGTTCGCGGTCGACGTGCTCGGCGTCCCGACGGCGCTCGTCGCGTCGGGCACCCTGAGCGACCAGGGTGTCGACACCCAGATGGGCATCGTGATGACGCACGAGGGCGGTGCGCAGTCGACCGTGCACTTCGCGCTCGACCTCCGGAGTCCGAACGGCGCGTCGATCATCGGCACCGAGGGTCGGATCGACCTCGACCCGACCTGGTGCACGCCGACGACCTGGCGCATCCGGGACGCCGACGGCGTGGTCGTCGAGGAGTTCGACGGGCGCGAGGAGCTCGCCGGGTACGGACACGAGGCCCTCGCCTTCGAGGCGGCGGTCACGGCGGGCGCCGCGCACGGCGGACCCGTCGAGATCGCCGCGGGCGGTCCGGCCGACATCGAGCACACCGTCGCCGTGATGGCGGTCATGGACGAGGCGCGCCGGCAGGTCGGCGTGCGGTACCCGGCGGACGACGAGGGCTGACCGGCAGGAGTCGCCGCTCCGGGCCGACCGGTCCGGGCTCACCGCTCGGGGCTCCCCGGTCCGCACGCCCCGTCCTGGAGGCCCGGACACGCGTCTCGTAGGATCGTCGCGATGTCCGAGCAGTCACCCCAGCCGTCCACCGGCGGCCCCGTCTCCCGTTCCGTCGCGGCACTCCGCGCCTCCGCGCACCGACGACCCGTGCCGTGGGCGGCCGGCGGCCTCGTCGCGGTCCTCGTCGTGGGCTCCGGGGGCGCGGTGGCGGTGGGCGCGGCGACCGGGGACCAGCCGCGCCCCGCGGTGTCCGCCAGCGCCTCCCGGACGGTCACCGCCAGCCCGACGTCGACCGTGACACCGTCGGCATCCACCACGCCGACCGCCACGGCGGTGCCGAGTGCGACCCCCACGCCCACCCCGACCCCGACCGCTGCCGCACGGACCTGCTCGATCGCCGGTGCCGCGTCCGCGAGCGGCCTCGGCCGCTTCGAGGGGTACGTCATGGACGCCGCCACGGGCGAGGAGCTGTTCTCGCGGAACGGTGGCACCCCGGCGCAGACCGGCAGCGTCATGAAGACCCTCACGAGCGCGACGGCCCTCGCGGTGCTCGGCGGCGGCCACACGATCCCGACGACCGTCACCGACGAGGGCGGCGGCACGATCGCCCTGGTCGGCCACGGCGACGCGACCCTGTCGGCGGGCAACGGCACCGTCTACCCGGGCGCCCCGACCCTCCCGCAGCTCGCGCAGCAGGTGAAGGCCCGGCTCGGTGCCACGCCCGTGCGCACGATCGTGGCCGACGGCACCTGGTGGAGCGAGGCCGACGCCTGGCACCCGACCTGGCCGGTGAGCGAGCGGACGATCGGGTACCAGCCCGAGGTCACCGCGCTCATGGTCGACGGCGACCGAGCGAACCCCGCCGCTGCGACCTCGCCCCGGTCCGAGGACCCGATCGGTCGGGCCGGGGAGGCCTTCCGGACGGCCCTGGTGGACGCCGGGGTCGTCGGGGCCGCGACGGCGCCGATCACGAAGCGGGCGACGACCTCGCAGACCACGATCGCGCAGGTGCAGTCGCAGCCGGTGTCGACGCTCATCGGGCAGATGATCCCGAACTCGGACAACACCCTCGCCGAGATGCTCGCCCGGGTCTCGTCGAAGGAGGCCGGTGCCGGCGGGACCGCGGCCTCGCTCACGGGTGTCTACGCATCGGCCCTGCGCGGGTACGGCGTCGACCCCGCAGGCATCACGATCATCGACGGGTCCGGCGAGAGCGCGGCGAACGCGGTGTCACCGTCGTTCGTCGCCCACCTCATGGTGCCGGTCACCACGGGGGCGAAGGGGCTCGGGACGCTCGCCGGGGTGCTCCCGGTCTCCGGCGTCTCCGGGACCCTGTCGAGCCGGTTCACCGGGGCGAACGCCGACGCCAGGGGCAAGGTGCACGCCAAGACCGGGTGGATCGACAGCGCGAACACGCTCGGCGGGTACATCGACGCCGCGGACGGTACCAAGCTGACGTTCGCGTTCTACGCGATCGGGTCGTCGCGGGCCGCTGCGCTGCCGGCGCTCGACGCCGTGACGGCCGCGGCGTACCGGTGCGGCGGGTCGCTCGCCGCCTCCTGACCCGGAGACCTCCGCTGCCCCGGCGCTGAGCCGACGGGTGTTGGATGGACGCATGGCCAGGGCACTGCTCATCACCGACGTCCAGAACGACTTCACCGAGGGCGGCGCGCTCGCGGTCGACGGGGGAGCGGCGGTGGCCGAACGGATCACCGCCTTCCTGCGACGGCACGCCGACGAGTACGACCTCGTCGTCGCGTCCCGCGACTGGCACGACGCCACCGGGGACAACGGCGGGCACTTCGCCGGATCCGACGGACCGGACTTCCGGACCACCTGGCCGGTGCACTGCGTCGCGGACACGCCGGGCGCCGAGTACCACCCGGCGCTCGACCTGTCCTTCGTCGACGTGCACGTGCGGAAGGGCCAGGGCGAACCGGCGTACTCCGCCTTCGAGGGGACGACCGACACCGGTGCCGACCTGGTCGACGTCTTCTTCGACCGCGAGGTCCACACCCTCGACGTCGTCGGCATCGCCACCGACCACTGCGTCCGTGCGTCGGCGCTCGACGGAGTGCACGCGGGCCTCGACGTGTTCGTCCACGAGGACCTCGTCGTCGGTGTCGACCCCGCGGCCAGCGAGGCGGCGCTCGAGGAGATCCGTGACGAGGGCGGCCACACCGGCCGCAGCGACATGGACGAGGGGCGGCAGCGCCCGGGAGGAGCGGTCCTGTGACCGACACGACCGAACCCAGCAGCAGCACGACCGACACCAGCAGGACGGACGGGACCGTCACGACCACCGTCGGGGACGAGCACGTCAGCGTCTCGGACGTCCCCACCGGCCTGTTCATCGGAGGGTCCTGGCGACCGTCGTCGAGCGGGGCGACGTTCGACGTCCGCGACCCCTCGACCGGAGCCGTCCTCGCGAACGTCGCGGACGCCACCCCGGAGGACGGGGTCGCAGCCCTCGATGCCGCCGTCGCCGCGCAGGAGGACTGGGCAGCCACCGCGCCCCGCCGCCGGTCCGACCTGCTCCGCCGCGCCTTCGACCTGGTGCACGAGCACGCCGAGGACATCGCCGCGGTGATGACGCTCGAGATGGGCAAGCCGCTCGCCGAGTCACGGGGCGAGGTCGTCTACGGAGCCGAGTTCCTCCGCTGGTTCTCGGAGGAGGCCGTGCGCATCGGCGGCGACTACCGCACCAACCCGGAGGGCACCGGTCGGGGGATTGTCCTCAAGCGCCCGGTCGGACCGGTGTACGCGATCACGCCGTGGAACTTCCCGCTCGCGATGGCCACCCGGAAGATCGCGCCGGCACTCGCAGCCGGGTGCACGGTGGTGCTGAAGCCGGCGGACCTCACCCCGCTGACGACCCTGTACCTCGTCGAGTTGTTCCGTCGTGCCGGCCTGCCGGACGGCGTGCTCAACGTCGTGCCGTCCTCGGACGCGAAGGCGTTGTCCGCACCCGTCATCGCGGACCGCCGCCTCCGCAAGCTCACGTTCACCGGGTCCACCCCGGTCGGGTCGGCGCTCCTCAAGCAGGCGGCCGACAACGTCCTCAAGACGAGCATGGAGCTCGGCGGCAACGCCCCGCTGCTGGTCTTCGACGACGCCGACCTCGAGCGCGCCGTCGACGCGGCCATGCAGGCGAAGTTCCGGAACGTGGGGGAGGCCTGCACCGCCGCCAACCGCTTCTTCGTGCAGGAGGGCATCGCCGACGACTTCACCGCCGCGCTCTCGGCCCGTGTCGACGCGCTGCGCATCGGTCGGGGCACGGAGGAGGGCACCGACATCGGTCCGCTCATCGACGACCGTGCGGTGGACAAGGCGGCGTCGCTCGTCGACGACGCGGTCGAGCGTGGAGCCCGGCTGGTCTCGGGTGGGCAGCGGGTCGCGCGCTCGGGCACGTACTACGCGCCGACGCTCCTCGACGACGTGCAGCCCGGTTCGGACATCCTCACGACCGAGATCTTCGGCCCGGTCGTGTCGATCACGCGCTTCGCGACCGAGGAGGAGGGCATCCGGCTCGCCAACGACACCGAGTACGGCCTGGTGGCCTACGCCTTCACGGAGGACATCCGACGTGGGCAGCGGCTGGCCGAGCGGCTCGAGACGGGCATGCTCGGGTGGAACACCGGGGTCGTGTCGAACGCGGCGTTCCCGTTCGGCGGCGTGAAGGCCTCCGGTCTGGGCCGCGAGGGGTCGCACGAGGGCCTCGAGGAGTACCTGGAGACGGTCTACGTGCTCACGCCCGACCCCTTCGCCGCCTGACCCCTTCGCCGCCTGATCCCTCGCGTGTTGCGGAGCGTCAGACGAGCAGCTGGTGCTTCGCCAGGTCGCGGTAGAGCGGCGTGCTCTGCACGAGCTCGGAGTGCGTGCCGCTGCCGACGACCCGGCCGTGCTCCAGGACCACGATGACGTCCGAGTCGACGACGGTGGACAGCCGGTGCGCGATGACGAGCAGCGTCCGGTCCGCGGCCACGGCGTCGATCGCCAGGCGCATCTTCTGCTCGTTGACACCGTCGAGCGAGGACGTCGACTCGTCGAGCAGGAGGATCGGGGGAGCGGCGAGCAGGGCGCGCGCGATCGCGAGGCGCTGACGCTCACCGCCGGAGAGCATCACGCCGTCCTCACCGACCTGGGCGTCGAGCCCACGCGGGTCGCGGTGCAGCACGTCGCCGAGGTTCACCGCCTCGAGCACCCGGACGCACTCGGACTCGGAGGCGTCCGGCGACCCGAGCAGCAGGTTCGCGCGGAGGGTGCCGGCGAGCACCGGAGCGTCCTGCTCGACGTACCCGATCTGCGCCCGGAGTTCGGCACGGTCGAGTCCGCGCACGTCGAGTCCGCCGAGACGGATGACACCCTCGGTGGGGTCGTAGAAGCGCTCGATGAGCGCGAGGGTGGTCGACTTGCCGGCACCCGACGGACCGACGAGGGCGACCCGCGACCCGCGTGGCACGCTGAAGGACACGTCGTGCAGGACGGCCTGCTCGTCACCGGTGCCACCGGCGGCGGGAGCCGGAGCGCTGAGGTCCCCGGACCCGGCGGCCCCGTCCGCACCCACGGCGTCCGGGGTGGCGGCGTAGCGGAACGTGACGTGCTCGAAGGTGATGGCGTCGTCGGTCGCGACCGCCGCGGCCGGGTGGACGGCGGCGTCGTCCTGGTCCTCCGTCGGCAGGTGCAGGATCTCCTCGATGCGGCCGAGCGCACCGAGGGCCTGTGCCACGGCGACGACCGCGCCGAGTGCCTGACCGAGCGGCATGACCATCATGAAGAGCAGCAGGATGAAGGTGATGAGGGTCGCGATGGTGATCTGCCCCGCGGCGACCTGCGCGCCGCCGATGCCGAGCACGGCGATGAACGCGACCTGCATGACGATGCTCGCGACCGGGACGACGAAGGCGGACATCCGGGCGATCACGAGCCCGCGACGGTAGGCCTCGGTCGCGTGCTGGTCGACCTCGCTGACCTCGCGCGCGGTCGCGCCGGCCGCGCGGATGGTGCGCACGGCCCCGATGCCGCGCTCGACCGCCGCCGTGAGGTCGCCGACCTTCTCCTGCGCGGCCTTCGACGCGACCCTGATGCGCCGGCTGAGGCCGCCGACGACGACGACCGCGACGATGACGATCACGACGACCACGACGAGCAGCAACGGGTCGATGACGGCCATCGCGACGACCGCGCCGACGAAGGTGAGGGCGCCGCCGATCGACTCGATGAGGCCCTGCGTCAGGACCGCGCGGAGGAGTGTGGTGTCGCTGCCGACGCGGGACACCAGGTCACCGGTCCGCCGCACGTCGAACTCGGAGATCGGCAGGTTGAGGATGCGGGCGATGAGCTTCCGCCGTGTCGACAGCACGACGCCCTCTCCGGCGCGCTGGAGCAGGAAGTGCTGCACCCCGTTGAGCACGCCGGCGACGAGCACGAGCACGACGAGCGCCCACACGAGCGTCGACATCCCGGTGCCCTCCTGCACCGCGGTGACGACCTGGTTGACGAGCAACGGCTGGGCGAGGGAGGCCGCGGCGCCGAGGATGCTCAGCACGATGATGACGACCATCGCCGGCTTGTTCTCGAACAGGTAGGACAGCAGTCGACCGAAGGTGGCGCGGGGCCCGTCGGTCGGCTTCGGGCGTGCGAACGGGTTGCTCATCGTGGGTCGATTCTCTCACCGTCGCACCGACAGGGGGACGGGAGGTCCCCACCGGGCTCGGCCGGCCCGCCGCTGGCGCGTCGGTCGGTACCGGCCGGCGTGGGCCCCACCCACCGGACCGGTGGGTGGGCTCCCGTGCGTCAGCGGTCGCGGCTAGCGCGCGTCGCGCCCGGAGGGGACGGCTTGCCGCGCCGCGGCCTCGTCGAGATCGGCGCCACGCGTCTCGCGGACCAGCAGCAGCGCGACCAGGGTGACGACCGCCGCGATCGTCAGGTACAGGCCGACCAGGAAGATGTCCCCGTCCGGCTTCCACAGCGCGACCGCGATCGTCGGCGCCAGGGACGCTCCGAGGATCGACGCGATGTTGTACGCGAGCGCGGAGCCGGTGTACCGGACGTTCGTCGGGAACAGCTCCGGCAGCAGGGCACCCATCGGGCCGAACGTCAGCCCCATCAGGGACAGGCCGACGATGAGGAACGTGACGACGGTGATCGGGCCCTGCGACGCGGCGAACCAGAGCTGGAACGTCAGACCGAAGAGCGCGATGCCGATCGTGGTCGGGATGAGCGTGCGGCGACGGCCGAACTTGTCGGCGAGGATCCCGGCCACCGGCGTGAAGATCCCGAAGAACACGACGCCGATCATGAGGAGGGTCAGGAACTCGCCGCGCGTGTACCCGAGGCCGACCTTGGGGACCAGCGAGGTCGCGGTGGTGCCGTACGCCAGCGTGAAGGTCGTCATGAAGTAGAAGAGCACGTACGTGGCGACCATGCCGAAGGTGCCGACGACGACGGCCTTCCACGAGGTGCGGAACACCCGGGCGAGCGGGACCTTGGCCACCGTGCCGGTCTCCTGCACGCCACGGAACGCGGGCGACTCGACGAGCTTGAACCGCACGTAGAGGCCGACGAGCACGAGCACGGCGGACAACAGGAACGGGATGCGCCAGCCCCAGGCCTGGAAGTCGGCGTTCGGGGTGCCGTCCGCGCCGGCCGGCATGGCGGCGTTGATCGCGATGAACAGGCCGTTGGCGAGGAGGAACCCGATCGGGGCGCCGAGCTGCGGCATCGAGCCGAACACGCCGCGCTTGCCCTCCGGGGCGTTCTCGGTTGCGAGCAGCGCTGCACCGGACCACTCGCCGCCGAGCCCGACGCCCTGGGCGAAGCGCATCACGGCGAGGAGCACGGGGGCCCAGATGCCGATGGTGTCGAACGTCGGCAGGCAGCCGATGAGGAACGTGGCCGTCCCCATCACGAGCAGCGAGGCGACGAGGGTCGTCTTCCGGCCGATGCGGTCACCGAAGTGGCCGAAGAGGACCGAACCGACCGGGCGGGCGAAGAACGCCAGCGCGAAGGTGACGAAGGACGACAGCTGCGACGCGGTCGGGTCGTCGTTCGGGAAGAACAGCGTCGGGAACACGAGGACCGCTGCGGTCGCGTAGACGTAGAAGTCGTAGAACTCGATGGAGGTGCCGACGAGGCTCGCGATGACGACGCGCGAGCGCGGGTTCGTCTTCGGGGCGGACGTCGTGGTGGCCGGTGCGGCGGACATGGGCGTGAGGGCACTTTCGCGGTGCGCGCGCTCGGCGGGAGCGCAGCGTGGGGCCGGACTGCGGACGCCGACCGGTTCGCGCGGGGTGGCGCGGACACCGGGTCGGGTGCGTTCGGTGGTGTGGTCCCGCTCGTGACGGGGTCCTCAGTGTACGACGGATGTCGCACACCTGCGAATCCACCCGGAGGTGCCCGTCAGTTCGTCGGGACCCGCCCGGCCGGCCCGGGAGCCGTCAGCTGGCCGCGCCGGTCCCGAGGTGGGCCGGCAGGGTGTGGCCCATCCGGTCACGCTTCGTGTCGAGGTACCCGGCGTTCTGTGCGGAGACCCCGACGACGAGCGGCACGAGTGCGTCCACCGCGATGCCGTGCTCGACGAGCTGACGACGCTTCTCCGGGTTGTTCGACAGCAGCCGGACCCGTGTGATGCCGAGGTCGGCGAGGATGCCGGCCGCCCCGCCGTACTCCCGCGAGTCGGCGGGGAGCCCGAGCGCGAGGTTCGCGTCGAGGGTGTCGAGGCCGTCCTCCTGCAGGCGGTACGCCTTGAGCTTGTTGATGAGGCCGATGCCGCGTCCCTCGTGCCCACGGAGGTACACGACGACGCCGCCCTCGGCCGCGATGGTGTCGAGCGCCGCGTCGAGCTGCGGACCGCACTCGCACTTCAGTGAACCGAACGCCTCGCCGGTCAGGCACTCGGAGTGCACCCGCACCAGGGCGCCGTCCGTCGGAGACGACCCGTCGGGGGAGGCCGCGATGACGGCGACGTGCTCCGCGCTCGTCACGAGGTCCCGGTAGGCCCGCATCTCGAACGTGCCGTGGGTGGTGGGGACGTTCGTCGCGACCTCGAACTGGACCGGGCTCCCGGGGGTGGCGGAGGTCAGTGCGTCGGTCATGTGGTGCTCCGGTCGGTGGGGGCCCCGTCGACCGCGCTCCCGGACGGCTGCGGGACCGGACGGGCGCGGACCAGCAGGTCGGGGCCGAGGCTGGACGTTGACAGTACACGCAACATCCGCGCACCGTGGATACTTCCCACCCCGATGTCGTCGAGGGCGACCCGGGGACCGCCGAGGAGGACCGGGGCGAGGTAGACGAGCAGTTCGTCGGCGAGCCCGGCGGCGACGAACGCCGACGCGACAGTCGGTCCGCCCTCGACGAGCACGCTGTGCACGCCCTGCTCGCGGAGGGACCGCAGCGCTGCCCCGAGGTCGTGCCCCGGGATCGTGACGACGCCTCGGGGGTGACGGTGCAGTGCTGCGTCGGCGGGCAGGGGACGGTCGCCGAGGACGACGGGCAGGGGCTGGTCGGCGAGGAACTCCCCGGCGTCGCCGCGGGCGGTCAGGCTCGGGTCGTCGGCCAGGGCGGTGCCGGTGCCGACCAGGACGGCGTCGTGCGCGGCGCGCTGCTCGTGGACGTGCTGCCGGGCGGCGGCTCCGGTGATCCACCGGCTCGACCCGTCGGCGGCGGCGGCCCGGCCGTCCAGGCTCGACGCCCACTTGACGGTGACCCACGGGCGGCCGAGGCGGACCGAGAGCAGCCAGCGTTCGAGGAACGACTCGGCCTCGGCCGAGAGCACCCCGGCGACCACGTCGACGCCAGCGGCTCGGAGGCGGTCCGCGCCACCGTGGGAAGCGGCACCGGGGTCGTCGACGGCGTAGACGACCCGGGCGACGCCGGCGGCGATGAGGGCGACCGAGCACGGCCCGGTCCGGCCGGTGTGGTCACAGGGCTCGAGTGTCACGACGGCGGTCGCTCCGCGCAGCTGCGCCGGGTCCACCTTCCGCATCGCGTCGACCTCGGCGTGCGCGGTGCCGGCGCCCTTGTGCCAACCCTCGGCCAGCACCTGACCGGCGGGGGAGAGCAGGACGGCACCGACACGGGCATGGTCGCCGACGACGGGGCCCCGTGCCGCGAGTTCGAGCGCCCGGCGCATCGCTCGCGTCTCGGCGTCGGAGGCGGTCCCGCCGTGCGGCGCCGGGGTCGGGTCGGGTGCGGTGTCGCTCACGGAGCGAGACTACCGGCGACCCCCGGCGTCGACCCTGGCGGCCAACCGAGGTCCGAGGCGGGGGCACCGTCCGCTCGACGGAGACCCTTCCACGCCTGGGCGGGGGAGCCGTCGCGGTTCGGCACGAGGGCGTCACCGCTCCCCGTGTACGAGAACCCCGCCCGCCGGGCCACGGCTGCCGAGGCGGTGTTCCCGACGTAGCACTCCCAGTACACGTCCGGAGCGCCCTGCGCGAAGGCCCACGTGACGACGAGTTCGACGGCGTCGTGCACGAGCCCGGCCCCCCGAGCCGACGGAGCGAGCCAGAACCCGAGGTCCCGGCGGGCCGTCCGGTAGCTGATCACCCCGTCGAGCCAGGTCGATCCCTGCCGCCGGATCGCCCAGGTGTACTCCCGGTCGGACGCCCAGCCGGGGCCGACGAGGGCGTCGACGAACCCCTGTGCGTCCTGCGGTCGGTACGGCTGCGGGATCGTCGTCCAGCGCGCGATCTCCGGGTCCTGGCAGGCCTCGGTGATCGCGGCCGTGTCGGCGCGGGTCGGCAGGTCGAGCCGGACCCGTGCCGACTCGAGGATGACGGGGAGCACGGTCGGTCAGCGCGCTCGCGGCACGAAGCCGATCGCGTCGTACACCCGGGCGAGCGTGGCGTCGGCGATCGCCTCGGCGCGCTCGGCACCGACGGCGAGCAGGCGGTCGAGCTCCGCCGGGTCGTCGAGGAGTTCGAGCGTGCGGGCCCGGACCGGCTCGAGCTCGGCGACGACGGCGTCGGCCACCGCGCCCTTGAGGTCGCCGTACCCCTTGCCGACGAACGACTCCTCGAGGTCGGCGACCGCGGTGCCGGTGAAGGCGGAGAGGATCGCGAGCAGGTTCGTCACGCCCGGCTTCGCCTGCCGGTCCGCGCGGATCTCGCGCTCGGTGTCCGTGACGGCCGACCGGATCTTCTTCGCGGTCCGCTTCGGGTCGTCGAGCAGACGGACGAGACCGTTGTCGGACGCGGCCGACTTGCTCATCTTGCTGGTCGGGTCCTGCAGGTCGTAGATCCGGGCCGTCTCGGAACCGATCCGGGCCTCCGGGACGACGAACGTGTCGCCGAAGCGCGAGTTGAAGCGCTGGGCCAGGTCACGTGTCAGTTCGACGTGCTGGCGCTGGTCGTCGCCGACCGGGACGACCGCCGTGTCGTACAGCAGGATGTCGGCGGCCATCAGGACCGGGTACGTGAAGAGCCCGACCGAGGCGGACTCGGCACCCTGGCGCGCGGACTTGTCCTTGAACTGGGTCATCCGGCTGGCCTCGCCGAAGCCCGTCAGGGTGTTCAACACCCAGGCCAGCTCGGCGTGCGCCGGCACGTGCGACTGGACGAACAGCGTCGACTTCGACGGGTCGATGCCCGAGGCGATGTACTGCGCCGCGGTGGCCCGGGTGCTCGCGCGGAGCTCGGCGGGGTCCTGCGGGGAGGTGATCGCGTGCATGTCGACGACGCAGTAGATGGCGTCGTGGTCGTCCTGCAGGTCACGCCACTGCATGAGCGCGCCGATGTAGTTGCCGAGGTGGAGTGACCCGGCCGAGGGCTGGATGCCGGAGAAGATGCGCGTGCTGGTCATGCGGGAGTCCTGGTGCTCGAGAGCGGGTGAGGGGATCAGAGTTCGTAGTCGACGACCACGGGGGCGTGGTCGGACCACCGCTGGTCGTACGCGGCGGCGCGGTCGACGGTGTACGAGGTCACCGTCTCGGCGAGCTCGGGCGTGGCGACCTGGTAGTCGATGCGCCACCCGGAGTCGTTGTCGAACGCCTGGCCGCGCCAGGACCACCACGTGTACGGACCGTCGACGTCGCCGGCCTGGGCGCGGCCCACGTCCACCCACCCGAGGCCGGGGCCGGTGGAGCCGTCGGCGCCCTCGACCTGCTCGCCCTCAGGGCCGAAGAACCGGCTGAAGTAGGCCCGCTCACGGGGCAGGAAGCCGGCGCGCTTGACGTTGCCCTTCCAGTTCTTGATGTCCCGCTGGTCGTGGCCGACGTTGAGGTCACCGACCACCACGGCGAGCGGGTTGTGCGTCCGGAGTGCGGGCAGGCGCTCGGTCATGGCGTCGAGGAACTTCCACTTCTCGTCCTGCTTCGGGGTGTCGACCTCGCCCGAGTGCACGTAGGTCGACACGACCGTGACGGTGCGGCCGCCGATCTCGTAGTCGGCCTCGAGCCACCGGCCGGCGGAGTCGAAGTCCTCGGCCCCGAGCTCGACGCGGTGCAGGTGGGCCCGGTGCCGCGACGCGATGGCGACGCCCGCGCGGCCCTTCGCGGTGGCCGGGTCGTGCACGACGTCCCACTCGTCGCCGAGCAGGCCGGTCAGGTCCTCGGTCGAGGCGCGCACCTCCTGCAGGGCGAGGACGTCGACGTCGCGCTCGGCGAGCCAGTCGCCCATGCCCTTCCGGAACGCGGCACGGATGCCGTTGACGTTGACGGTCGCGAGGCGCAGGCGGGTCATGCCGACCAGCCTATCGGCGGCGTCCGACGGCCCGGACGCGGTCGCCGTGGCGCCCCCGCGACACGACGGGAGGCCCGGTACCAGCTGGTACCGGGCCTCCCGTCGCGGACGTGGTCGCGCCGAGCGCGGTCAGGCCGCGTCGTGGTCCGTCTGCAGGAAGTCGACGAGGCTGTCCGCGGTGGTCTCGGCGTCGTCGCCGGACACGGTGAGCGTGACCTCGTCGCCGTTCTCCACCCCGAGGCCGAGCAGGCCCAGGATGCTGCCGGCGTTGGCCGACTTCTCGCCCTTGGCGATGGTGACCTGGTGCCCGGACGCGGTGACGTTCTGGACGAACAGCGAGGCGGGGCGGGCGTGCAGGCCGGATGCGCTCGCGACGGTGACGGTGCGGGTGGCTTCGGACATCGATGGACTCCTGTCGATGGGTGGTGCGCTCATGCTAGCGAGCGCGTGGCGGGTGGTTCCCGGGCTGGCGGGGGAGGGACGGACCCCGAGACGGCGGTCAGTCGCGTCCGGGCCAGAAGACCTCGGTACCGGCGGCCTCGACCTCGCGCACGAGGTCCAGGTTGACGCCGGGGTCGGTGATGATCGTGTCGATCGCGGCGAGCGGGGCGACGCGGCCGAACTCCTCCCGCCCGAACTTGGTGTGGTCGGCGAGCAGGATGCTCCGGCGCGCGGACTTGATCATCGCGCTCTTCACGGCGGCCTCGGCCATGTTGTGGGTCGTCAGCCCGCGCTCGGGTGTGATGCCGTTGATGCTGACGAACGCGACGTCGACGCTCACCATGCCGATGAGCTGGTGCGTCCACGTGCCGACCCCGGCGAGCGAGTCGCTGCGGATGTTCCCGCCGAGCAGGTGCAGGTCGATGCCGGGACGGTTCGCGACGGCCATCGCGACGGGCAGTGAGTGCGTGACGACGGTGAGGCCGCGGTCGGTCGGCAGGAGCTCGGCGAGGCAGATCGTGGAGGTGCCGGCGTCGATCATCACCGAGCCGTTCTCGGGCAGCTCCTCGAGCGCCGCCTCGGCGATGACCATCTTCTCGGTCTGGTTGATGCCGCCGCGGTCGCCGACGCCCGGGTGCAGGGTGATCCGTTCGACCGGGATCGCGCCGCCGTGCGCACGCCGGACGAGCCCGCGCCGCTCGAGGCTCGTCAGGTCGCGGCGGATGGTCTCCGGGGTGACGGCGAGCAGTTCGGCGAGGTCCTTTACGTCGACCCGGCCGTGGGCGCGCGCCTGCTCGACGATGCGCTGGTGGCGTTCTGGTGCGTACATCTGGCCTCATCGGGTCGAGCTCGTCGCCACCTGCGGGATGGCATCCGGAGCGGAACGGACATGCTCGGGCAGGTCCACTCCGGCAGGCCCGCGGCGGTTCTGGACGACAAACGCAAACGGGCATCTGTTTCTGCATTTTTATCCCCGGATGTGTTTGTTTGTCAACGCGGGGCGATGTAAGGTGCTGCAGAACCGTCCGGATGCAGCACGCCCCGGACGCGGCACCGCCCCCGAACCGCCCACCGCTGCTGCGCGTGAGATGAAGGAGTCTCCCCATGTCCGATCTGCTCGGAACCGGCGTCGGCCGCGGCGTTGCCCACGGCCCCGTGCTCCGGATGGCGGACCCGCTGGGCGAGCCCTCGACCGCTCCGCTCGACGGCTCGGCCGACGACGCCAAGCAGGCCGTCCACGACGCGCTCGCCGCGGTGGCCGACGACCTCACCAAGCGTGGACAGCTCGCCGGGGGCGACGCCCAGGCCGTGCTCGAGGCGCAGGCGCTCATGGCGCAGGACCCGACGCTCCTCGACGACGTGCACACCCGCATCGACGGCGGCACCAACGCCGAGCGCGCCGTGTACGAGGCGTTCGCCCAGTTCCGCGACCTGCTCGTCGGCATGGGCGGGTACATGGGGGAGCGCGCCGCCGACCTCGACGACGTCGCCCAGCGCATCGTCGCGAAGCTCCGTGGCGTCCCGGCCCCGGGCGTCCCCGAGTCGGACACGCCGTTCGTCCTCGTCGCGCGTGACCTCGCGCCGGCCGACACCGCACTCCTCGACCTCGACAAGGTCCTCGCCCTCGTCACGCGCGACGGCGGCCCGACCTCGCACACCGCGATCCTCGCCCGCGCCAAGGGCATCACCGCGATCGTCGGCGTCACCGGGGCCGACGACCTGGTCGAGGGCCAGCAGGTCGTCGTCGACGCCGTCGCGGGCACCGTCGTCACCGAGCCGTCCGCCGACCTCGTCGCCGACGTCGAGCAGCGAATCGCCGAGCGCCGCGCCGCCGCCGCCGCGCCGCTCACCGCTGGAGCGCTGGCCGACGGCCACGTCGTCCCGCTGCTGGCCAACCTCGGCAGCCCCGCCGACGCGCAGGCCGCGGTCGAGCTCGGCGCCGAGGGTGTGGGCCTGTTCCGCACCGAGTTCCTGTTCCTCGACGCCCCGACGGCCCCGACGGTGGAGTCGCAGCAGCAGTCGTACGAGCAGCTCCTCGCCGCGTTCCCCGGCAAGAAGGTCGTCGTCCGCGCGCTCGACGCCGGTGCCGACAAGCCGCTGCCGTTCCTCACCGACAAGGACGAGGAGAACCCGGCGCTCGGCCGCCGGGGCCTGCGCGCCCTCCGGAACAAGGAGCAGGTCCTCCGTGACCAGCTCACCGCGCTCGCCCAGGCCGACGCCGCCACCGAGGCCGACCTCTGGGTGATGGCCCCGATGGTCGCCGACGCCGAGGAGACCGAGTACTTCGTCGGCCTCGCCCGCGAACTCGGCATCCGCACCGCCGGCGTGATGGCCGAGGTGCCCTCGCTCGCGCTGATGGCCGAGCAGGTCTTCCGTTCCGCGGACTTCGTGTCGATCGGCACGAACGACCTGACGCAGTACACGATGGCCGCCGACCGGATGCTCGGCACCGTCGCGAGCTACCAGGACCCGTGGCACCCCGCGGTCCTGCGTCTCGTCGCGCAGCTCGGCGCGGCCGGTGCCGACGCCGGCAAGGCGGTCGGCATCTGCGGTGAGGCGGCAGCCGACCCGCTGCTCGCCGTCGTCCTCGTGGGCCTCGGCGCCACCACCCTCTCCATGACCCCCGCGGCCCTCGCCGACGTGCGTGCCGAACTCGGCCAGCACACCCTCGACGAAGCCCGCGAGATGGCGACGGCAGCACTCGCCGCCAGCACGGCAGCGGCCGCCAGGTCCGCCGCCGCGGCTGCGGTCCACGCCGCCTGAGCCGCCCCTCCCACACAGCACCACACCCGATCCCTGCAGCAGCACACACACAGAGAGTCAACGCACATGACAACGTCGTCCGTTGCAGCGCCAGACACCCGCGACAAGTCGCGGGGTGGCGCTCGCGTCGCCGTCCAGAAGTTCGGCACGTTCCTGTCCGGCATGGTGATGCCCAACATCGCGATCTTCATCGCGTGGGGCCTCATCACCGCGTTCTTCATCGAGACCGGCTGGACGCCCGTCGGCGTCCTCGGCGGCTTCGGTGAGACGGACGGCGTGGCCAACATCGGCCTCGTCGGGCCGATCCTGACCTACCTCATCCCGCTCGCGATCGCCATCCAGGGCGGCCGGATGGTCTACGAGACCCGCGGCGCGGTCGTCGGCGCGATCATGGCGATGGGCGTCATCGTCGGCGCCAACGGCACGATCATGATCCTCGGCGCGATGATCAGCGGCCCGCTCGGCGCCTGGCTCATCAAGCAGGTCGACAAGATCTGGGACGGCAAGATCAAGCCCGGCTTCGAGATGCTCGTGAACAACTACGCGGCCGGCATCCTCGGCTTCGTGCTCGCGCTCATCGGGTTCTTCTGGCTCGCCCCGCTGTTCAAGCTCATCGCCGAGGGCCTCGGCGCCGCGGTGAAGTTCCTCGTCGACAGCTCGCTCCTGCCGCTCGCCAGCGTCATCATCGAGCCGGCGAAGGTGTTCTTCCTGAACAACGCCATCAACCACGGCGTGCTCAGCCAGCTCGGCGCGCAGCAGGTGCAGGAGTCCGGCAAGAGCATCCTGTTCCTCCTCGAGGCGAACCCCGGCCCCGGTCTCGGCGTCCTCCTCGCCTTCACCTTCTTCGGCGTCGGCATCGCCCGCTCGACCGCGCCCGGCGCGATCCTCATCCAGTTCTTCGGTGGCATCCACGAGATCTACTTCCCGTACGTGCTGCAGAAGCCGATCCTCTTCGTCGCCGTCATCCTCGGTGGCGCGACCGGTGTCGCCACGAACGTCGCCTTCCAGTCCGGCCTCGTCGCCCCCGCCTCGCCGGGTTCGATCTTCGCGGTCCTCACCGCGACGGCGAAGGACAGCTTCCTCGGCGTCATCCTCTCGGTGATCCTGTCGGCGGCCGTCTCCTTCGCGGTGGCGTCGTTCTTCCTCCTCGCCAGCCGCAAGCGTGACCTCGCGTCCGGCAACGGCGGCGACATGAGCGCCGCGATGGCGAAGCTCCAGGCCAACAAGGGCCGTGAGGCCAACGCCGCGACCGCGGGCCTGCTCGGCGACAACTCCCCGGCCAACGAGGAAGAGGCCGAGGCCTCGCTCGGTGGTGTCGGTTCGGCCAGCACCGCGACGGCGACGCGCATCGAGAACGTCGTCTTCGCCTGCGACGCCGGCATGGGCTCGAGCGCCATGGGTGCGAGTGTCCTGCGGAACAAGATCAAGAAGGCTGGTATCGAGGGTGTCACGGTCGTCAACAAGGCGATCGCGAACCTCTCGGGTGACGAGGACCTCATCATCACCCAGGAGGAGCTCACGGACCGCGCGAAGCAGAAGAACCCGAACGCCCAGCACGTCTCGGTCGGCAACTTCATGAACGCTCCGCAGTACGACCAGGTCGTCGACCAGCTCAAGAACCAGTAAGACAAGAGCACGATGGGGGAGGGGACGGGCGACCGTCCCCTCTTCCGCCGTCATCCACGAACAAGGAGATCCCGAATGCCCGTCCTGCAGGAGAGCCAGATCCGCATCCACACCGAGGACGCCGCGCCGACCAAGTCGGAGGCGATGAAGGAGGCGGCTGCGATCCTCCAGGACGCCGGTGCGGTCACCGCGGACTACTACCCCGCCATGCTCGAGCGTGAGAAGAGCGTCTCGACCTACATGGGCAACTTCCTGGCGATCCCGCACGGCACGAACGACGCGAAGGACGCCATCAAGGCCTCGGCGCTCTCGTTCGTCCGCTACGCAACCCCGATCGACTGGGACGGCAACGACGTCCGCTTCGTCGTCGGCATCGCGGGCGTCAACAACGAGCACCTCGACATCCTCAGCAAGATCGCGATCGTGTTCTCCGACGAGGACCAGGTCCAGGCCCTGACGGACGCGCCCGACGCCGCGGCCGTCCTCGCGATCCTCGGTGAGGTCAACGAGTGAGCACCGCCGTCCACTTCGGAGCCGGCAACATCGGCCGCGGCTTCGTCGGGCTGCTGCTGCACCAGGCCGGCTACGAGGTCGTCTTCGCGGACGTCGCCGCCCCGCTCATCGACGCCCTGGCCGCCGCCGACTCCTACACGGTCCACGAGGTCGGTGCCGGTGCGCAGGACCACGAGGTCACCGGCTTCCGTGCCGTGAACAGCGCGCAGGACGAGGCCGGTGTCATCGCCGAGGTCGCGACCGCCGACATCGTCACCTGCGCGGTCGGTCCGACCGTCCTCAAGTTCATCGCGCCCGTCATCGCGAAGGGCCTGCAGGAGCGTTCGGTCGACGCCGCGCCGCTCGTCGTGATGGCGTGCGAGAACGCGATCAACGCGACGGACCGTCTCCGCGAGTTCATCGTGGCCGCCCTGCCCGAGGACGAGCGCGAGGGCGCGCTGGCCAAGGCCGTGTTCGCGAACACCGCCGTGGACCGAATCGTCCCGGCGCAGCCCGCGGACGGCGGCCTGGACGTCACGGTCGAGACCTACTTCGAGTGGGCCATCGACCGGACGCCCTTCGCCGGTGCCGAGCCCGCGATCCCGGGCGCACACTACGTGGACGGGCTGGCGGCCTCGATCGAGCGGAAGCTGTTCACGGTCAACACCGGGCACGCGACGGTCGCCTACCACGGCTTCCTCGCCGGGGCCGACAAGATCTCCGACGCGGTCGCCCTGCCGGCGGTGCGCTCGGCCCTCGAAGCCGTGCTCGGTGAGACGAGCGACCTGCTCGTCCGCCGTCACGAGCTCGACCCCGAGGTGCACCGCGCCTACGTCGCGGCGATCATCGCCCGCTTCGAGAACCCGCACCTGCCCGACACGGTGACCCGTGTCGGCCGGCAGCCGCTCCGGAAGCTCTCGCGCGACGAGCGCTTCGTCTCACCGGCCGCCGCCCTGGCCGAGGACGGCACCGAGCCGAGCGCGCTGCTCGACGCGATGGCCGCCGCGCTCCGCTTCGACGTCGCCGACGACGAGCAGAGCGTCGAACTGCAGGCGCTGCTGCGCTCGGACCGGTCCGACGCGGACATCGCGTCCGAGATCACCGGTCTCGGCGGCGAGCACCCGCTGCACGCGTCCTTCACGGGACGCGTCGGAGCGGCGCGCGCCTGACCCTGTCGCGCGCGCGTCCACCGGACGGACGGGAGGCCCGGTACCAGCTGGTACCGGGCCTCCCGTCCGTTCCGCGGGTGCCGGGTCCTGCTCGACGGCCGCGGCGCCGCGAGTACGGTCGCGCTCATGACGAAGCAGTGGGTGGCCCCGCGTCCCGGTGGGAGCGCCGTGTTCGAGCTGGTGGACGTGACGGTGCCGGCACCGGGACCCGGTGAGGTGACGGTCCGTGTCCGGGCTGCCGGCATGAACCCGGCCGACGCCAAGCGCACCCGCAGCGGGGCCCCGGCGGACTTCCCCGTCCCGATCGGCTACGAACTGGCCGGGGTCGTCAGCGCCGTCGGCCCCGGGACCACGATCGCCTCCGGCCCCGTCGCGGTCGGCGACCCGGTCCTGGCGTTCCGGGTGCGCGGTGCGTGGACCGAGGAGATCACCCTCCCCGCGCAGGACGTGTTCGCGAAGCCGGCGACCCTCGGCGACGCGGAGGCCGCCAACCTCCTGCTCGCCGGCACCACCGCGGCCGACCTCATCCGGGTCACCGGGGTGCGGGCGGGCGAGACGGTGCTCGTGCACGGCGCGTCCGGAGCGGTCGGCGTGAGCCTCCTGCAGCAACTCCGCTCGCTCGGCGCCCGCGTGGTCGGCACCGCGTCGGCCGCCTCCGCGGACGCCGTCCGTCGGTTCGGGGGCGAGTGGGTCGCGTACGGCGACGGCCTGGAGGCGCGGGTCCGCGACCTCGCCGCGTCCGGTGTCGACGTGGCGATGGACTGCGTCGGTTCGGACGAAGCGGTCGACGTCTCGCTCGCGCTGGTCGCCGACCGGAGCCGGGTCGCCACCATCGCCGCGTTCGAGCGTGCGGCGGACGCCGGCATCAGGACGATCGGTGGTGCGCAGCCGGAGAGCAGGGCGTTCCGGGACTCGGTCCGGCAGCGGCTCGTGGACCTGGCGGGGCGCGGCGACCTCGTCGTCCCGGTCGCGCGGACGTTCCCGTTGGCCGAGGCCAGGGCCGCGCTGGACGTGCTCGAGTCCGGGCACCCGGGCGGGAAGCTCGCGCTGCTGCCCTGAGGCCCGTGATGCGCTGCACCACCCGTCACGCCGGAACCGACTGCCGTGGTGTCGGTCGCTCACGGGGCCGCGGTCCTGCCAGACTGGGTCCAGCGCGTGGGGACAGCGTGCGGGGGAGTGGGACGGCCGCGGCGGAGACCGCGGGGCCGACTCTGCTGCACGGCTGTGGTCGACTCCGGGCGCCCCGTGACCGTCCGCAGGAAGGAACCCCGTGAGCGACCAGTACCCACCGCAGGACCCGTACGGCCAGCGACCCGGCGACCAGCCGAGCGGCGACCAGCCGGCCGGTGACCAGCGTCGCGACGGCGGGCAGCAGCCGCCCTACGGGCGGCCGGACCAGCAGTCGCCGTACGGTCAGCAGTCTCCGTACGGGCAGCCGAACGCCCGTCAGCAGCCGTACGGGCAGCAGTCTCCGTACGGGCAGCCGGATCCGGGTCAGCAGCCGTACGGCCAGCAGCCGCAGTTCGGTCGGTCGACTGGTGGGCAGCAGTCTCCGTACGGCCAGCCGTACGGCCAGCCGACGTCCGGCCAGCAGTCTCCGTACGGCCAGCCGTACGGCCAGCCGACGTCCGGCCAGCAGTCTCCGTACGGCCAGCCGTACGGCCAGCCGACGTCCGGCCAGCAGACGCCGTACGGGCAGCAGCCGGGTCAGTACCCGCAGCAGCAGTCGTACGGTCGGTCGCCGGCGAACCAGGGCGAGCCGCCGATGTGGGCGCCCTGGTACGGCATCCCCTTCCCGCAGGCCTTCAGCCGCTTCTGGAAGAAGTACGTCCGCTTCGACGGCCGCGCCAGCCGGAGCGAGTTCTGGTTCTGGGCGCTCTGGTGGGTCATCGGCAGCGCTGCGGCCAGTCTCGTCGAGACCCTGATCGGTGCGGGGGACTCCGAGTGGGTGAGTGGCCTCTTGGGACTCGCCACGCTCCTCGGCTTCATCGCGCTGACGGTGCGACGCCTGCACGACGTGAACATGTCGGGCCTCCTCGCACTGCTCTTCATCATCCCGCCGGTGGGCGCCGTCTTCGCGCTCGTCGTCGGGCTCCTGCCGTCCGTGCCCGCGGGGGCACGCTTCGACGAGCCGCACCGCGGCTGACCACTTCCGACCGACCACCTCCAGGGGGACACATGACCGATCAGTACCCGACGCCGAAATCCGGCGCACAGCCCGAGGCCCGGCAGCAGTACGGGCAGCAGCAGTACGGGCAGCAGCAGTACGGCCAGCAGACGCCCGGTGCAGCTGCACCCGTCGGACCGGACGGGCAGCCGCCGCTCTGGGCGCCCTGGTACGGGATCTCGCTGCCGAAGGCCGTCGGTCGCTTCTTCCGCAAGTACGCGACCTTCAGCGGGCGCGCCAGCCGGAGCGAGTTCTGGTGGTGGATGCTCGTCAACGCGATCGTCTCCGCCGTGCTCTCCGGCGGCGGCGTCCTGCTGGCGGCCGCACTCGCCTCGACCCGGACGGTGCAGACCGACTACGGCACCTACGAGCTGCAGAACCCGGCGCCGCCGATCGCCTTCGTGTTCCTCATCGCGGGGGCGCTGTGGGCGCTCGCGACGCTCGTGCCGTCCCTCGCGCTCGGCTGGCGTCGCCTGCACGACGCGAACCTGTCGGGGGCGCTCTGGATCATCGCGCTGTTCGTCGGGATCGTCGGCATCGTCTTCGGTGTGCTGCCCTCGAACCCCGAAGGCGCTCGCTTCGACCGACCGACGGACCGCTAGGTCCGGCATCCCGACGGCGCCCTCCCTTCACGGGGAGGGCGCCGTCGTCCTGTCACGGCTCCGTCACGGGAGCGCCACCCGGCCCGCCTTCCTGGTTGACTCAGATCCGAGTGCCACTCGACACCAGGGAGACCACCGTGAGCGACAACCCGCAGCAGCCGTACGGCAAGCGCGACGACGACCAGCCGTACGGGCAGCAGCCGTACGGGCAGCAGGGACAGGGCGGCCAGCAGCAGCCGTACGGCCAGCAGCAGGCCGGGCACCAGCAGTACGGTCAGCAGCAGTACGGTCAGGCCGACCAGTACGGGCAGCAGCCCTACGGTCAGCATCAGTACGGTCAGCAGCAGTACGGTCAGCAGCAGTACGGTCAGACCGACCAGTACGGGCAGCAGGGCTTCGGCCAGCAGGTGCAGGCCGGTCCCGACGGTGCACCACCCCTGTGGGCACCCTGGTACGGCATCTCGTTCCCGAACGCGGTCAAGCGCGTCTTCACGAAGTACATCCGGTTCGACGGGCGTGCGAGCCGCAGCGAGTTCTGGTGGTGGTCCCTCGCGCAGGTCATCGTCATCGGCGTGCTCTACGTCCTCATCGGCATCGGCGGCGCGACCTCCGGCCTCCAGTCCGACCCGGTCACCGGGACGACCTCCGGGTCGCCGAACGCGCTCTACTGGATCGCGACCGTCCTGCTGACCCTCTACTTCCTCGCCACGATCATCCCGAACCTGGCGGTCACATGGCGTCGGCTGCACGACGCGAACCTGGCGGGGCCGTTCTTCTTCCTCTCGTTCGTCCCCTTCTTCGGCAGCATCATCCTGATCGTGCTGACGATCCTGCCGTCCAAGCCGGAGGGGCAGCGCTTCGACCGTCCCGAGCGGGGCTGACGCACTCCAGCCACGACGAAGCCCTCCTCCCCGAGCCGGGGAGGAGGGCTTCGTCGTGGCGCGACGACCGGCGGGTCAGACCACGCGGACGCGGGCGAGGGAGCCGTCGACGACCAGGTCGCGGATCGTCGTGGTCGGGTCGGCGATCTCGAACCGCAGAGCGCCACCCGGCTGGTCGAACCACGGACGGACGAACCGGACGATGACGAGGAACGGCCGCTCGACGACGTAGCGGTGCACCTCCGGGGACACCGTGGCGTGCGGCGGCAGCGAGCGGGCGTGCAGCGGGGTCTCGAGCGGGTGCAGGAGGTACCCGTCCGGGCCACCGATGCGGTCGACGGGGACACCCGCCGGGATCTGGATCGTCAAGCCGGCGTCACCGGTCGCAGCGACCTGCTGGGCGAGCTGCGGGTAGGTCGACGCCGACCGGTCCCGCATCTGGTCGAGGTCCGAGCGACGGATGTCCCGCGCGTCCGGGAACGGGCGGTTGAGGAAGCGGCGGAGCATCTCCACCGCGTCGGACTCGCCGCGAGCCGTGGCGAGCCGTCGAGCGGTGCCGTAGTCGACGACCTCGAGGGCGAACGAGTCGGGGTCGGCGGGCACGATCCGCAGCGCGCCCTCCACCGGCGGCTCGTGCAGGGTCTCGCCGGGGAGCTGCACGTACCGGACCGTGTAGCCGAGCTGATCGAGGATGGGCCGAGTGTCCGCGAACGTCATGATCGGGAGCCTAGCGCGCCCGCCCATGACGTCGCTGGCGGAGTCGACCCGTCACCCACGGCCGCGCATGACGGCCTGCTTCACCTCGGAGATCGCCTTCGTCACCTGGATCCCGCGGGGGCAGGCGTCGGTGCAGTTGAAGGTGGTCCGGCAGCGCCAGACACCCTCCTTGTCGTTGAGGATGTCGAGGCGCACGTCGGCAGCGTCGTCGCGGGAGTCGAAGATGAAGCGGTGCGCGTTCACGATCGCCGCCGGACCGAAGTACTGCCCGTCCGTCCAGAACACCGGGCACGACGACGTGCACGCGGCGCAGAGGATGCACTTGGTGGTGTCGTCGAAGCGGGCGCGGTCGGCGACCGACTGGACGCGTTCCTTGCCCTTCTCCGGCGTCGACTTCGCCTGCAGGAACGGCTGGACCTCGCGGTAGGACTTGAAGAAGGGCTCCATGTCCACGATGAGGTCCTTCTCGAGCGGCAGGCCCTTGATCGCCTCGACGTAGATCGGCTTCGAGATGTCGAGGTCCTTGATGAGCGTCTTGCACGCCAGACGGTTGCGCCCGTTGATGCGCATGGCGTCCGAGCCGCACACGCCGTGCGCGCAGGACCGACGGAACGTCAGGGACCCGTCCTGCTCCCACTTGATCTTGTGCAGGGCGTCGAGGATGCGGTCGGTCGGCAGCATCATGACGTCGAAGTCCTGCCAGCGCGGCTCGTCGTCGACGTCCGGGTCGAACCGTCGGACGATGACCGTCACGGAGAACGATCCGGGAGGGGCGTCCTGCACGGTGTCGGTACGGGGCGCGTCGGAGACCAGGGTGTCGGTCATCTCAGTACTTCCTCTCCATCGGCTCGTAGCGCGTCATGACGACGGGCTTCCAGTCGAGCGTGATGTGGTCGTCGGCGAGTGACGAGTGCGGATCACCCGTCAGGTACGCCATGGTGTGCTGCATGTAGTTCTCGTCGTCGCGCTTCGGGTAGTCGTCGCGCATGTGTCCGCCGCGGGACTCCTTGCGGTTCCGCGCGGAGTAGACGACGACCTCGGCCAGGTCGAGCAGGAAGCCGAGCTCGACGGCCTCGAGCAGGTCGGTGTTGAACCGCTTGCCCTTGTCCTGAACGGACACCTGCATGAACCGGTTGCGCAGGGTGTGGATCGTCTCGGTCACGCGGGCGAGGGACTCGTCGGTCCGGAACACCTGCGCGTTCTTGTCCATCTCCTCCTGCAGCTCCTTGCGGAGCACCGAGACCCGCTCCGTCCCCGTCGAGGCCCGGAGCTGCTCGAGCATGCCCCGCACGTTCGCCGCGGGGTCCTCGGGCAGCGGCAGGAACTCCGCGGTCTGGACGTACTCGGCGGCGTTGTTGCCCGAGCGCTTGCCGAAGACGTTGATGTCGAGGAGCGAGTTCGTGCCGAGGCGGTTCGACCCGTGCACCGAGACGCAGGCGCACTCACCGGCGGCGTAGAGCCCGGGCACGACCGTGGTGTTGTCGGAGAGGACCTCGGCCTTGACGTTCGTCGGGATCCCGCCCATGGCGTAGTGCGCGGTCGGCATCACCGGGACCGGTTCGACCACGGGGTCCACCCCGAGGTAGGTGCGGGCGAACTCGGTGATGTCCGGCAGCTTCGTCTCGAGGACCTCGGCACCGAGGTGCGTGCAGTCGAGCAGCACGTAGTCCTTGTTCGGGCCGGCACCGCGGCCCTCCGCGACCTCCTGCACCATGCACCGGGCCACGATGTCGCGGGGCGCGAGGTCCTTGATGGTCGGGGCGTAGCGCTCCATGAACCGCTCACCAGAGGCGTTGCGGAGGATCGCACCCTCGCCGCGAGCACCCTCGGTGAGGAGGATGCCGAGTCCGGCCAGGCCGGTCGGGTGGAACTGGAAGAACTCCATGTCCTCGAGCGGCAGACCGGTCCGCCACACGATGCCGACGCCGTCGCCGGTGAGCGTGTGCGCGTTCGAGGTGGTCTTGAACATCTTGCCGAAGCCGCCCGTCGCGAAGATCATCGCCTTCGCGTGGAACACGTGCAGTTCCCCGGTCGAGAGCTCGAAGGCGACGACGCCGGCGGGCTGCTTGCGGCTCACCCCGTCGTCGCCGACGACGTCGACCATGATGAGGTCGAGCGCGTAGAACTCGTTGTGGAACTCGACGCCGAGCTTCACGCAGTTCTGGAAGAGCGTCTGCAGGATCATGTGCCCGGTGCGGTCGGCGGCGTAGCAGGCCCGCCGGACCGGGGCCTTGCCGTGGTCGCGCGTGTGGCCGCCGAAGCGTCGTTGGTCGATCTTGCCCTCGGGCGTGCGGTTGAACGGCAGGCCCATGTTCTCGAGGTCGATGACCGCATCGATCGCCTCCTTCGCCAGGATCTCAGCGGCGTCCTGGTCGACCAGGTAGTCACCGCCCTTGATCGTGTCAAAGGTGTGCCACTCCCACGAGTCCTCTTCGACGTTCGCGAGCGCTGCCGCCATGCCGCCCTGCGCCGCACCCGTGTGGGAGCGGGTGGGGTAGAGCTTCGAGATGACCGCGGTCTTCGCCTTCGGTCCGGCCTCGATGGCGGCGCGCATGCCGGCGCCTCCCGCGCCGATGATGACGATGTCGTACTGGTGGTGGTGGACGGTGATGTCGGTCACAGGGGTCTTTCGATCAGGAGGTGGAGCGTGCGGGCCGGACGGCGTGTGCGGTGCGTCGCTACTGCGCCGGGCAGAACGACGGCAGGTCCGCGGCGGCGGCGCCAGCGGGGCACGGGTCGAAGGTCCAGCACACGAGCGTGCCGAGGACGATCAGCAGCACGCAGGCGACGAGCACGGCGCCGAGCAGGGTCTTGCGGACGCCGGGCTTGGCCACGTAGTCGTTGATGATCGTGCGCATGCCGTTCGAGCCGTGGATCAGCGCGAGCCAGAGCATCGCGGTGTCCCAGATCCGCCAGAACGGGCTCGCCCACTTGCCGGCGACGAAAGCGAAGTCGATCTGCTTGACGCCCTCGCCGGCGACCATGTTGACGAAGAGGTGGCCGAAGATGAGCACGACGAGCAGGACGCCCGACGCGCGCATGTAGATCCAGCCCCACTTCTCCCAGTTGGTGGTACGGCGGGCAGCGTCCGCGCTGCGGGGCGGTGCGATGGTCTCGGTGGTCATGACGGACCCCTCAGTTGAAGTCGGCGACGAGGTTCATGAGCTGACGCGGCAGGAAGCCCGCGATCGCCACGGCCCAGAGCACGAGGACGACCCAGAACATCGCCCGCTGGTACTTCGGACCCTTCGACCAGAAGTCGATGAGGATGATCCGCAACCCGTTGAACGCGTGGAACACGATGGCGCCGACGAGGGCGATCTCGCCGAGGTTCATCAGCGGCGTCTTGTACGTGCCGATCACGGCGTTGTAGGCCTCGGGCGAGAGCCGGACCAGTGCCGTGTCGAGGATGTGCACGAGCAGGAAGAAGTAGATCGCGACACCGGTGATCCGGTGCAGGACCCAGGACCACATCCCCATCGATCCCCGGTACAGCGTTCCCTGCGGGACACGCGTCCGAGGTGCATCGATCGACGTGCCGTCGATGGTCACCTGCGGTGCGGCTGTCGCCGTCCCGCCTGCGGTCTGCTCGGCCATGAGCTCGCCTTCCCGTAGGGCCGGCGCACCGATCGGCGCGCCGTTGCCGTCGTGTTCGTGTGGAACACGTCCATCCTACGTCCGAGCACCGACCTTCTCGTTCCACCCGGTCCGGGCGGTGCGCGTGGGGGCCGGGGGAGCGCCGATCGTGCGGGCCGTCTCGTGGTGCGCGAGGAGTTCGTCGCCGACCGCTTCCCACGTGGTCCCCTCGACCCGGAGGCGACCGGCGGACCCCATCCGTTCGGCGAGCGCCCGGTCCGCGTGCAGGCGGGCGACGGCGGCCCGCAGGGCCAGCGGGGCGTCGGGGTCGTAGAGCTCGCCGTCGAGGCCCGGCGCGACGAGGTCGAGCGGCCCGCCGGAAGCCGGGGCCACGACCGGCAGGCCGGCCGCGTGGGCCTCCTGCAGGGTCTGTCCGAAGGTCTCCGCGGCACCCGTGTGGACGAAGACGTCGAGCATCGCGTACGCGTCCGCCAGGTCGTCACCCCGGAGCGGGCCGGTGAAGGTCACGTCCAGGTGGCGGAGTCGACGCTCGAGGAACTGCCGGGAGGGCCCCCCTCCTGCGACCACGACCCGGAGGCCCGGCACGCCGCCGAGTTCGGCGAGCCGCTCGACCTCCTTCTCCGGTGCCAGCCGACCCACGTAGCCGACGATGGTCTCGCCCCGCGGCGCGATCCTGCGTCGCATCGCACGGACGTGCGCCGACGAGCGGCGAGCCGGGTGGAACAGCGCCGTGTCGACGCCGCGACCCCACCGGGCGACGCGTGGTACGCCCTCGTCGGCGAGCATCGCCGCCGTCGCGGACGACGGTGCGAGCGTCAGCGAGGCGCCGGCGTGGATGCGCCCAAGGACCCGCCGCACCAGCGGGGCTGCGGCGGACAGGCCGTTCCGGCGGGCGAACCCGGCCACGTCGGTCTGGAACACGGCGACGGAGGGGATGCCGAGCCTCCCGGCCGCCGTGATCGCACGACCGCCCAGCAGGAACGGACTGGCCGCGTGGAGCACGTCGGCGCCGGAGGCGGCGAGGATCGTGTCGAGCACCGGGTGGGGGAGCGCGACGGGGAACTGCCGGTACGCGACCGCGGGGATCCGGTGCACGTCGAAGCCCAGGTGTCGCTCCTGCTCGGAGCGCGACCGCCAGGCGGCGATCCCCGGCGTGTCGGGGGCGATGACCACGGCGCGGTGACCGCGGCGACGGAGGTGTTCGAGCACCGCGAGGACGCTCGTGGTGACGCCGTTGAGGGTGGGCAGGAAGCTCTCGGTCACGACGGCGACGGTCCGGGGGGACTCGGTGCCTCGCTCCACGCTGCGTGCGTTCATGGCACGGCCCATGTTCACGCCGTCGCGTGGACGAGCGGGGGGCGCAACGTGAACGTGGCGCACGCGAGGGGTGAACAGAGCGTGCGCGCTCCGCCGGAGCGGTCGACGACGTGTCCAGGCCGTGTCCAGCTGCTTCCCCGGCACGCCGGTACGGTGGGCGCGTGACGGACGCACTCGACGACTTCTACGCGATCATCCCGGCCGGCGGGATCGGCTCGCGCCTGTGGCCGCTCTCGCGCGCCGACGCCCCCAAGTTCCTGCACGACCTGACCGGCTCCGGCTCGTCGTTGCTCCGACAGACCTGGGACCGCCTGGCGCCGCTCGCCGGCCCGGACCGGATCATGGTGGTCACCGGTCGGGCCCACCGGGTCGCGGTCGAGTCGCAGCTGCCCGGCGTCGAGGACCACAACATCGTGCTCGAGAGCGAGCCGAAGGACTCCACCGCGGCGATCGGGCTCGCCGCAGCGATCCTGCACCGACGTGAGCCGGACGTCGTCATCGGCTCCTTCGCCGCCGACCACGTGATCGGGGACGCACGCGGCTTCCGCCGGTCCGTGCGCGAAGCCGTCGCCGCCGCCCGTGCCGGGTACATCACCACGATCGGCATCACCCCCTCCGAGCCCGCGATCGGCTTCGGGTACATCCACGCCGCCGACGAGTCCCTCGGCGCCGAGGGGGCGACGACCGCACACGCCGTCCGGTCCTTCGTCGAGAAGCCGAACCTGAAGACCGCCCAGAAGTACGTCGCGAGCGGGTCGTACCTCTGGAACGCCGGCATGTTCATCAGCCGCGCCGACGTGCTCCTCGCCGAGATCGGGCGGACAGAGCCGGACCTGCTCGCCGGCATCGAGGAACTCGCCGCCGCCTGGGACACCCCCGCGCGCGGTGCCGTCGTCGACCGCATCTGGCCGGGCCTGAAGAAGATCGCCATCGACTACACGGTCGCCGAGCCGGCCGCCGCGGCCGGTCGGATGGCGGTCGTCCCCGGTGACTTCGACTGGGACGACGTGGGCGACTTCGCCTCGCTCGCGAAGCTGCAGTCCGGCGGGCGGAAGAACAACCTGGCCGTGCTCGGCGACAACGCGCGCATCCTGGCCGACTCCGCCAGCGGCATCGTCGTGTCGCAGAGCAACCGGCTGATCTCGCTCATCGGGGTGGACGACATCGTCGTCGTCGACACCCCGGACGCGCTGCTCGTGACCACCAGCGCGAACGCTCAGCGGGTCAAGGGCGTGGTGGACGCGCTGAAGATCAGCGGGCGGGACGACGTGCTCTGACGAGCACGGTTCGGTGGCGCGGGGTGGGTCGACCGGACGGGGGAGCGGCGGTGTCGTCGTCTCGGGGCAACTGCGAGCGGGGGAGCGAGCATGGCGGACATCGAGTACGACGCGGGGGACGCATCCGCACTGCGCCGTGCGCTGCGTACCGCCGACAGCGTGCTGCGTGGGCAGGCCGGCAAGCGCTCGGAGCGGTGGCCACGGGGCCACAGGACTTCTCCGGTGCCTACGCCGATCGGTTCCGCGAGGCTGGCCTCATCGAAGCGGAGGACCGTGGCAAGCTCGCAGGAGTGCTCGCCGACTTTGACTCCTGAACCACGCGTTGGACGGGTGGATGTGCGGGATGCCTGCGCGATCCTCCAGGCCGGGGCCCGGCTGTAGCGCTCCATCACGAAACCCCGCGAACTGGGGTCACGGGCGGACCATCGCGTTTCCGGCGCGTTACGACGCGGTCGCGATCACGTAACCGATGCCGGAGGGCGTCCGGAGGGGTCCTGCACCGCCCGGCCGGTCGTGTACTGTCCTCACGATCGCCCGGTGCGCAGTGACTCCGGGCCGACTCCCGATCTCCCCGGAGGAACCCCCGTGTCATCTCGTTCCCGTCGCATCGCCATGAGCGGCCTCGCGCTCGTCGGCACCGTCGCCGTGCTCGCCGGCTGTGCGTCCGCCCCGTCCGAGTCCAGCTCGTCCAAGAAGTCCGACTTCCTGCCCTGCATGGTGTCCGACGCCGGTGGATTCGACGACAAGTCGTTCAACCAGCTCGGCTACGAGGGCATGGTCTCGGCCGCGGACGAGATCGGCGCCCAGTACAAGAAGGCCGAGTCCAAGGACGCCACCGTCTACGACTCGAACATCCAGCAGCTCGTCAGCCAGAACTGCAACCTCGTCGTCACGGTCGGGTTCAACCTCGCCGCCTCGACGAAGAAGCAGGCCGAGGCCAACCCGGACACCGACTTCGCGATCATCGACGACAACTCGATCGACGCCGAGAACGTCAAGCCGATCACCTTCGACACCTCGCAGGCCGCCTTCCTCGCCGGCTACGCGGCCGCGTCCTACTCGAAGTCCGGCGTCGTCGGCACCTTCGGTGGCATGCAGATCCCGACCGTCACCATCTTCATGGACGGCTTCGCGGACGGCGTCGAGTACTACAACGAGCAGAAGAAGAAGGACGTCAAGGTCGTCGGCTGGGACGTCGCGAGCCAGAAGGGCTCCTTCACCGGCGGCTTCGAGGCCGGCACCCAGGCGAAGTCGGTCGCGCAGTCGCTGCTCGACCAGGACGCCGACGTGATCCTGCCGGTCGGCGGGCCGATCTACCAGAGCGCCGCCGAGGCGATCAAGGACGCCGGCAACGGTTCGGTCCTGATCGGCGCGGACAGCGACCTCTACGAGGCCGACCCCCGCTACAAGGACATCGCCTTCACCTCGATCGAGAAGGGCATGAAGCCCGCCGTCAAGGACGTCGTCGAGCAGGCCGCCAAGGGCGACTTCGCGAAGACCCCGTACGTCGGCACGCTCGAGAACGACGGCGTCGGCATCGCGCCGTTCCACGACTACGAGTCCAAGGTCGACTCGGGTCTGCAGGGTGAGCTCGACGAGATCAAGGCCGGCATCATCGACGGCTCGATCGAGGTCGAGACCGAGGCCACCGTCAAGTAGTCCGTCGAACGCGGGCGGGGGAGCACTCCTCCGCCCGCGTTCTCGCGCGCACGGAGACCGTCGCGCACCCGAGACAGAAATAGACTCTCCGACATGAAGCTCGAACTCCGCGGCATCACGAAGCGGTTCGGCACCCTGGTCGCCAACGACCACATCTCGATCACCGTGGAACCGGGCGAGGTGCACTGTCTCCTCGGCGAGAACGGTGCGGGCAAGTCGACCCTCATGAACGTCCTCTACGGCATGTACCAGGCCGACGAGGGCGAGATCCTGCTCGACGACGTCGTCCAGCACTTCGACGGGCCCGGCGACGCCATGCGCTCCGGCATCGGCATGGTGCACCAGCACTTCATGCTCGTCCCGGTCTTCACCGTCGCCGAGAACGTCATGCTCGGGCAGGAGGAGACGGCGTTCGGCGGGCGTCTCGACCTCGCCGGCGCCCGCAAGCGCGTGCGCGAGATCTCCGCGCGGTTCGGCTTCGACGTCGACCCCGACGCGCGGGTCGGTGACCTGCCGGTCGGTGTGCAGCAGCGCGTCGAGATCATCAAGGCGCTGTCCCGTGACGCCTCGGTCCTGGTGTTCGACGAGCCGACGGCCGTCCTCACCCCGCAGGAGACCGACGAGCTGATGGGCATCATGCGCCAGCTCCGCGAAGCCGGCACCGCCATCGTCTTCATCACGCACAAGCTCCGTGAGGTGCGCGAGGTCGCCGACCGCATCACCGTCATCCGCCTCGGCAAGGTCGTCGGAGAGGCATCGCCGACCGCGTCGAACAGCGAGCTGGCCGCGCTCATGGTCGGTCGCAGCGTCGAACTCGTCGTCGACAAGGCGCCGGCGACCCCGGGGGAGGCCGCGCTGGTCGTCGAGGACCTGACGGTCACCGACGCGGACGGCATCGTGCTCGTGGACGACGTGTCCTTCACGGTCCGTCGCGGTGAGGTGCTCGCCATCGCCGGCGTGCAGGGCAACGGCCAGACCGAGCTCACCGAGGCGATCATGGGCCTCGAGCCGGTCCGCTCCGGCCGCATCACGCTCGACGGTCGCGAGGTCACCGGCCGCAGTGTCAAGCAGATCCTCGACGCGGGTGTCGGCTTCGTGCCCGAGGACCGCAAGGAGGACGGGCTGGTCGGGGAGTTCACGATCGCCGAGAACCTCATGCTCGACCGTGCCGATGCCGCCGAGTTCGTCCGCGTCGGCACCATCCGCGCCGCCGAGCGTGACACCTTCGCCGACGAGAAGATCGCCGAGTTCGACATCCGCACGCCCGGACGGACCACGGCCGCCGGGCGGCTCTCCGGCGGCAACCAGCAGAAGATCGTCCTCGCCCGCGAGCTGAGCCGGCCCCTTCGGCTCTTCGTGGCCGCGCAGCCCACGCGCGGCATCGACGTCGGCTCGATCGAGTTCGTGCACAAGCGCATCGTCGAGACCCGTGACAGCGGCGTCCCGGTGATCGTCGTCTCCACCGAGCTCGACGAGGTCGTCGCGCTCGCCGACCGGATCGCCGTGATGTACCGCGGCGCCATCGTCGGGATCGTCCCGGCGTCCACCCCCCGGGACGTCCTCGGACTCATGATGGCGGGCGAACTGCCCGCAGGAACGGAGCTCGCCGCGTGAGCGACACCACGCCGGAGCACGGCGGCGCCACCCCGCCGTCGGACCGCAGCACGCCCCCCGTCGACGCGACCACGGGCCTCCCGACCGACTCCGCCGCCGTACCGGCCGTCGACGACCGCCTGCAGGAGGTCGCCGGCCCCCCGCACCTGATGACCGACTCGGCGGCCGACAGCGAGCGCCGCGAGGGCGGCGACGGCCGCTGGAGCGACGCGATGCGCAGCATCGTCAACGGCTCCGTCCTCACCACCGTGCTCGCCGTCGTCCTCGCCCTCGTCGCGAGCGGCGTCCTCATCGCCCTGACCGACAAGGACGTCCAGGCCGCGGCCGGGTACTTCTTCGCCCGCCCGACCGACATGCTGCGCGCGATCGGCACTGCGGTCGGCGGCTCGTACTCGTCGCTCTTCCAGGGATCGGTCGTCAACTTCGGCGCCCCGTCGTTCGCGAGTGCGATCACCCCGATCACCCGGTCCGTCGACTACGCGGTGCCGCTGGTGGTCGCCGGTCTCGGCGTCGCCGTGGCGTTCCGCGCCGGCCTGTTCAACATCGGCGGCCAGGGGCAGGTCCTCATCGCCGCCGCGGCAGCGGGCTGGGTCGGCTTCTCGTTCGACCTGCCGGCAGCGGTGCACATCCCGCTCACGATCCTCGCCGGCATCGTCGGCGGAGCGGTCTGGGCCGGCATCGTCGGCGTCCTCAAGGCCCGGACCGGTGCCAACGAGGTCGTCCTGACGATCATGCTCAACTACGTCGCCCTGTACCTGCTCTCCTTCATGCTCCGCACTCCCGGGCTGCTGCAGGCCGGTGGGAGCCCGAACCCGATCTCCCCGGCGACGAAGGACAGCGCCCTGCTGCCGGCGCTCTTCGGACCGCGCTTCGGCATCAACGTCGGCTTCATCGTCGCGATCCTCGCCGTGGTCGTCGTCTGGTGGCTCCTCAACAAGTCCTCGCTCGGCTTCCGCTTCCGGACGATCGGCGAGAACCCCCGCGCCGCACGGGTCGCCGGGATGAGCGTGCCGAGCCTCACCATCTGGGTGCTCGTGATCTCCGGTGGGCTCATCGGCATCGCGGGCGCCTACCAGGTGGAGGGCGCCGTCACGACCGGCTTCACGTCGGGCATCGACGCCGGCATCGGCTTCGACGCCATCACGGTCGCGCTCCTCGGTCGCTCGAAGCCCTGGGGTACCTTCTGGGCGGCGATCCTGTTCGGCGTGCTGAAGAACGGCGGGTACGCCATGCAGGCCGCGGGCGGTATCCCGATCGACATCGTCGATGTCATCCAGGCCCTCATCGTCCTGTTCATCGCGGCCCCGCCGCTCGTCCGCGCGATCTTCCGGATCCCGCAGCCGGGCGCCCGCCGTCGCACCAAGCACAGCACCAAGCGGAAGGCGGTCGCCGCGTGAGCACCATCAGCCCCACCGCGGACCCGACCGCGTCCGTCGCCGACCGTCCGGTCGAGACCACCAGGAGCTGGAAGGCACCCGTCGCCTTCGTCGTCTTCACGGTGCTCGCCGCCGTCCTGTTCCTCGGCGTCGGCCGAGGCGGGACGACGACGTTCCGCCTCGCCAACCCCGGCGACTTCGTGCAGCTGCCGGACGTCGGCCTGCCCGCCCTCCCGACCGGTGTGGTCGTCGTCGTGCTCCTGTCCCTCGCCACGGCGGCGTCGTTCGTGCTGGTCGGCCGGTTCCGGCCCGTGCCGCTGTGGTTGACGAGCGCCTTCGCGGTCGTGTTCGTCGTCGGGTTCCTCACCTGGGCGGCCTCCGACAAGACGATCCCGCTGCCCGGCCTGCTGGTCGGCGCGATCGGCCTCAGCGTCCCGCTCGTGTTCGGTGCGCTCGGCGGCGTCATCTCGGAGCGGGTCGGTGTGGTCAACATCGCGATCGAGGGCCAGTTCCTCGCCGGTGCGTTCACGTCCGCCCTGATCGCCTCGATCACCGGGTCCGCCTGGGTCGGTCTCGTCGGCGCCCTCGTCGCGGGTGTGCTCGTGTCGTTCGTCCTCGCGGCGTTCAGCATCAAGTACCTCGTCGACCAGGTCATCGTCGGCGTCGTCATCAACGCCTTCATCTCCGGCCTCACCGGCTTCCTGTACTCGCAGGTGCTCTCGCCGGACGAGGAGCGCCTCAACGTCGGCATCACCTTCCCGCGCTTCGAGATCCCGGTCCTGCACCAGATCCCGGTGATCGGACCGGTGCTGTTCGAACAGACCGTGATCGTGTACCTGGCGTACATCGCGGTCGCCGTCGTGACCTTCGCGCTCTTCAAGACCCGCTGGGGCCTGCGCCTCCGTGCGGTCGGCGAGCACCCGGAAGCGGCCGACACCGTCGGGATCAACGTCACCGGCACGCGGTTCTGGAACGTCTCGCTCGCCGGTGCGATCGCGGGCCTGGGTGGTGCGTACTTCACGCTCGACGCGGTCGGGCCGTTCACGAAGGACATGACCGACGGCGCGGGCTACATCGCGCTGGCCGCCGTGATCTTCGGCCGGTGGGACCCGATCCGGGCCACGCTCGCGGCGCTGCTGTTCGGCTTCGCGTCGAACCTGCAGAACACGCTCGGCGCCATCAACTCGCCCGTGCCGAGCGAGTTCCTGCTCATGCTGCCCTACGTCGTCACGATCTTCGCGGTGGCCGGCCTGGTCGGCCAGTCGCGGGGACCGGCGGCCGCCGGCAAGCCGTACATCAAGAACTAGCCGGGAGGCTCGGCACATGACCGACACGAACGCTGCGGGAGACGACGGCGTGGGCACCGACCCCGCGACGGGGGAGCCGATCTGGACGGACCCGGCCACGGCCCTCCCGTCCGACCCGGACGCACCCATCGACGGGAGCACCGCGACGGACGGGGACGTCGACGTCGACTGGGACGCGCTCCGCGAAGCCGCCACGACCGCGATGGGTCGCGCCTACGTGCCGTACTCGTCGTTCCCGGTGGGTGCTGCGGCGCTCACCGACGACGGCCGGATCGTCTCCGGCTGCAACGTCGAGAACGCGTCGTACGGCGTGACCCTCTGCGCCGAGTGCTCGCTCGTGTCGCAGCTGTTCATGACCGGTGGCGGCAAGCTCGTCGCGTTCACCTGCGTCGACGGCGACGGCGCCGCCCTCATGCCGTGCGGCCGCTGCCGTCAGCTGCTGTTCGAGCACTCCACCGAGGGCATGCTCCTCGAGACCGTCTCGGGCATCCGCACCATCGACGAGGTCCTGCCGGATGCCTTCGGGCCGCGCACCCTCGCCACCTACCAGCAGGAGCACTGATCACATGGCCGTCGAGCCCTTCGACACCGTCGACCTCATCCGCACGAAGCGATCCGGCGACGCCCTGAGCACCGCCGAGATCGACTGGCTCGTCGACGCGTACACGCGCGGCTACGTCGGTGACGAGCAGATGGCCGCGCTCGCGATGGCGATCTTCCTCAACGGCATGGAGCGTCGGGAGATCAAGGACCTGACGCTCGCGATGATCGCATCGGGCGAGCGGATGTCGTTCGGCTCGCTCGGCAAGACCACCGTCGACAAGCACTCCACCGGTGGCGTCGGCGACAAGATCACGCTGCCGCTCGCGCCCCTCGTCGCCACGTTCGGCGTCGCCGTGCCGCAGCTCTCCGGTCGCGGCCTCGGCCACACCGGGGGCACGCTCGACAAGCTCGAGTCGATCCCCGGCTGGCAGGCCGCGGTCTCGAACGAGCGGATGACCGAGATCCTCGACCAGGTCGGCGCCGTCATCTGCGCTGCCGGCTCGGGGCTGGCGCCCGCCGACAAGAAGCTCTACGCCCTGCGGGACATCACCGGCACGGTCGAGTGCATCCCGCTCATCGCCTCGAGCATCATGTCGAAGAAGATCGCCGAGGGCACGGCCGCGCTCGTCCTCGACGTGAAGTTCGGCTCCGGCGCGTTCATGGCCGACTTCGAGCAGTCGAAGCTCCTCGCCCAGACGATGGTCGACCTCGGCAAGGACGCGGGCGTCGCCACCTCGGCGCTCCTCACCGACATGGAGGTCCCGCTCGGCCTCACGATCGGCAACGCCCTCGAGGTCCGCGAGTCCGTCGAGGTCCTCGCCGGTGGTGGCCCCGCCGACGTCGTCGAGCTCACCGTCTCGCTCGCCGAGGAGATGCTGCGCCTGGCCGGGGTCCAGGACGCCGACCCCGCCGCGGCCCTCGCCGACGGGCGAGCCATGGACACCTGGCGGCGGATGATCGAGGCCCAGGGCGGCGACGCCGCCGCCACGCTGCCCGTCGCGGCGGAGACCCACGTCGTCACCGCGACCGGGTCCGGCGTGCTCGCCACGCAGGAGGCCCTGCCCTTCGGCATCGCGGCCTGGCGCCTCGGTGCCGGTCGCGCCCGTGCCCAGGACCCGGTGCAGGCCGGCGCCGGCATCGAACTGCACGTCAAGCCGGGCGACTCCGTCACTGCCGGGCAGCCCCTGTGGACGCTGCACACCGACGAGCCCGCCCGGTTCGAGCGTGCCCTGGAGTCGCTCGAGGGTGCCTGGTCGATCGGTGACTCCGCGCCGGAGCGCGGTCCGATCGTGCGCGAGCGGATCCAGTAGCGGCTGGACACCCACCCGACCGAAGGCTCCCCGCACGACGTGTGGGGAGCCTCCAGTCCGTCGCGGCTCGTCTTGTGCACCGGACACTGCGCCGACGGGGCGACCACCGATAGCCTGGGCGGATGAGCGACGCCGCCACCATCCACCGCCTGCCCGACGCCGGAGCGGTCATCAACGACCTGCCCAAGGTCTCGCTGCACGACCACCTCGACGGCGGACTCCGCCCGGCGACGATCATCGAGCTGGCGGAGACCGACGGGGTCGACCTGCCGACCACGGACCCGGCCGAGCTCGCCACCTGGTTCGCCGACCAGGCGAACTCCGGCTCCCTCGTCGAGTACCTGAAGACCTTCGACGTCACCACCGCCGTCATGCAGACCGCCGCGGGCCTGACCCGTGTCGCCCGCGAGTTCGTCGAGGACCTCGTCGCGGACGGCGTCGTCTACGGCGAGATCCGCTGGGCGCCCGAGCAGCACCTGCAGCGTGGGCTGACCCTCGACGAGACGGTGGAGGCGGTGCAGGCCGGCATCGAGGAAGCGGTCGACGCCGCCGGCGGCTCGATCCGCATCGGCCAGCTCGTCACCGCGATGCGGCACGCCGACCGGTCGATGGAGATCGCCGAACTGGCCGTCCGGCACCGCGACCGTGGGGTCGTCGGGTTCGACATCGCCGGTGCCGAGGCCGGGTTCCCCGCCTCCAAGCACCGCGCGGCCTTCGACCACCTCGCCTCCGAGCTGTTCCCCGTCACGGTGCACGCCGGCGAAGCCGACGGTCTCGCGTCCATCCGCTCGGCGCTCGTCGACGGCCGTGCGCTCCGCCTGGGCCACGGCGTGCGCGTGTACGAGGACGTCACCCTCACCGACGGTGGCGACGGTTCGATGCTCGCCACCCTCGGCGAGGTCGCGTCATGGGTCCGGGACCGCGAGATCCCGCTCGAGGTCTCGCCGTCGTCGAACCTGCAGACCGGGGCGATCGCCGCGTGGGGCGACGACCTCGCCGACCACCCGATCGACGTGCTCTACCAGCTCGGCTTCCGCGTCACGGTCAACACCGACAACCGCCTGATGAGCAACACGACGTTGTCGAAGGAGCTGGCGCTCCTCGCCGGCACGTTCGGCTACGACCTCGACGACCTCGCCGCCTTCCAGATCAACGCCGCCCTCGGGTCGTTCCTGCCGCTCGAGGACCGCGAGGAGATCATCGCCGCCATCACCGCCGGGTACGCGGAGGCCTGACCCGATGGGGCTGCCGCCGCTGCCGGACCCGGCCGTCGTGCTCGGGGCGTCCGCGTCATCGTGGCGTGACGCGCTGCGGGCGGTCGGCGGTGCCCTCGTGGCCTCGGGAGCCACCACCGAGGCGTACACCGACGCCATGACCGCCATGGTGGAGGAGCACGGGCCGTACATCGTCATCTCGCCCGGGCTGGCGTTCGCGCACGCACGACCGGGGTCGAGCGTGTCGCGGGACGGCCTGGCGGTCGTGACCCTGGCCTCGCCGGTGGCGTTCGGCCACCCGCACAACGACCCGGTGTCGGTCGTGCTCGGGCTCGCCGTCGCCGAGGTCGGCACCCACCTCGAGTCGATCGGCGAGATCGCGAACCTGTTCAACGAGGCCTCGGTCACCGGTCGACTGGCTGCCGCCACGACCGCGGCCGAGGTCCGGACCATCATGGGAGTGACGGCATCGTGAAGATCGTGACCATCTGCGGTGCCGGCATCGGTGCGAGCGCCATCCTCAAGGTCAACGCCGAGAAGGCCCTGGCCGCCCTCGGTCTGTCGGCCGAGGTCGTCGCGGCCGACGTCGGCTCCGTGCGCCAGGTGTCCGACGACGCCAACGTGATCCTCACCAGCCAGGAGTTCGTGGACGCCATCGGGACGACCTACGCCGAGGTCATCGTCATCCGGAACCACTTCGACCAGAGCGAGATCACGGCGGCTGTGGAGAAGGCGCTGGGCTAGGTCCGCTCCCGGTACGATCGGCGCATGGTCAGCACCGACAACCCCCTGAACGACCCCGCCGTCGACCCCTTCGATGTGGCCCGGGACGCCGCAGCCGTCATCGCGTCGCGGTCCGGCATCGAGCGTCACGACGTCGCCCTGACGCTCGGCTCCGGCTGGGGGAAGGCCGCCGACCTGCTCGGCGAGACCGTGTCCGAGATCCCCGCTGCGGACGTCCCCGGCTTCAGCGCGTCGGCCGTGCCCGGACACTCCGGCACCGTCCGCTCGATCCGGCTCGCCGATGGTCGCCACGCGCTCGTCATCGGCGCCCGGACGCACTACTACGAGGGCCACGGCGTCCGTCGGGTCGTCCACAGCGTCCGGACCGCCGCCGCGACCGGCGCGTCGGTCATGGTCCTCACGAACGGTGCCGGCGGCATCAAGGAGACCTGGACGCCCGGCACCCCGGTCCTCATCAGCGACCACATCAACCTCACCGCCGACAGCCCGCTCGAGGGCGCCACGTTCATCGACCTGACGGACCTGTACTCGGCCCGTCTCCGTGCGGTCGCGAAGACCGTCGACCCGTCTCTCGACGACGGCGTCTACACGCAGTTCCGCGGGCCGCACTACGAGACCCCGGCCGAGGTCCAGATGGCGAAGGCCATCGGCGGCCACATCGTCGGCATGTCGACCGCGCTCGAGGCCATCGCCGCGCGGCAGGCCGGCATGGAGGTCCTGGGCTTCTCGCTCATCACGAACCTCGCCGCTGGCATCCAGAAGACGCCGCTGTCCCACGCCGAGGTGCTCGAGGCCGGCAAGCAGGCCGAGCCCGTCATCGCCGACCTCCTCGCCCGCGTGGTGGCGGCACTGTGAGCGTCGTCGACACCGCCAGGGTGTGGGCGGCGCAGGACCCGGACGACGAGACCCGAGCCGAACTCCAGCAGCTCATCGACGCCGGGGACACCGACGAACTCGCCGCCCGCTTCGCCGGACGTCTGCAGTTCGGCACCGCCGGGCTCCGCGCCGAGCTCGGGGCGGGCCCCCTGCGGATGAACCGCGTCGTCGTCACGCAGGCAGCGGCCGGGCTCGCGCGGTTCCTCATCGACTCCGGCCGTGACCGCAGCGTCGTCATCGGCTACGACGGCCGCGTCAACTCGGACGTCTTCGCGCGGGACTCCGCCGAGGTCATGCGGGGTCTCGGCCTCGACGTGACGCTGCTGCCCTCGGCCCTGCCGACACCGCTCGTGGCGTTCGCCGTCCGGCACCTCGACGTCGGCGCCGGCGTCATGGTCACGGCCAGCCACAACCCGCCGCGTGACAACGGCTACAAGGTGTACCTCGGCGGGGACGACCAGGGCTCGCAGATCGTGCCGCCGGTCGACGCGGAGATCGCCGCCGCCATCGACGTGGTCGCCGCGGGCGACATCCGCGACCTCGAACGGGCCACGGACTACACCGTGGCGGACGCCTCGCTCGTGCAGGCGTACGTGGACGCGACGGCCGCGACCGTGCCGGCCCCGGGCCTCCCGGTCGACCAGCAGCCGTCCGTCGTCTACACGGCCATGCACGGGGTCGGGTGGGAGACCGCACGCGCCGTCTTCGCGCGCGCCGGCTTCCGCGAACCAGCCGTGGTGCCCGAGCAGATCGAGCCCGACGGCGCCTTCCCGACGGTGTCCTTCCCGAACCCGGAGGAGCCGGGGGCGATGGACCTGTCGATCGCTCGCGGGGTCGAGCTGGGCGCCGACCTCGTCATCGCGAACGACCCGGACGCCGACCGGCTGGCACTCGCGATCCCGGACGGTGCCGGCTCCTACCGTCGACTCTCCGGCAACGAGGTCGGGTGGTTGCTCGGCTGGCGTGCCGCCACACGCGCCGCTGCCGCCGGGACGACCGGTGTGCTCGCCGCGTCGATCGTCAGTTCGCCGGCGCTGTCCCGCGTCGCGGAGCAGCACGGCCTCGGGTACCGCGACACCCTGACCGGGTTCAAGTGGGTCTCCCGCGTGCCGGACCTGCTGTTCGGCTACGAGGAAGCGCTCGGCTACCTCGTCGACCCGCAGGTCATCCGTGACAAGGACGGCATCTCGGCCGCGCTCGAACTGCTGTCCCTCGCGGCTGAACTCGCCGCCGACGGCAAGACCATCGCCGACCAGCTCGACGCGTTCGCCGAGCGGTTCGGGGCGTTCTCGTCCGGGCAGGTCTCGACGCGGGTCGACGACCTGTCGCGGATCGGCGAGATCATGGCGTCGCTGCGTTCGTCGACGCCGACCGAACTGGGTGGGGTCGCGATCACGTCGGTGACGGACTTCCTCGACGGTGTCGAGGGCTTCCCGCCGTCCGACATCCTGCGCTTCGACCTCGAGGGCGGGGCGCGGGTCATCGTCCGCCCGAGCGGCACTGAGCCGAAGGTGAAGGTCTACATCGACACGGTGGCGGCCACCTCCGCCGAGGCTGCTGCGCTGGCCGACCGCCTGGCGACGGCGGTCCGCCCCCTCGTGTCCTAGCGCACGGGCGGCCCGCCACAGCGGAACAGGAACCCGCTCGAACCACTGCATCCGGTGGTTCGAGCGGGTCCTCGTCGTGTCGGTGCGGACGGAAGGAGCCTCGTCCTGCACGACGCGCGGGTTCTGCGCTGGTGTCCAGGTGTCGTTCGTGTCCGACCCACGCCACGGGAGCGCGGCGCGGGGAACGCTACGCGATCTCGAGCAGGACGTGACCGGAGGAGACCGTCTGGCCGACGGGGGCGTTGAGGCCGGTCACGACGCCGTCCTTGTGCGCCTGGACGGGCTGCTCCATCTTCATCGCCTCGAGGACGACGAGCAGGTCGCCCTTCACGACGGTGTCGCCTTCCGCGACCGCGAGCTTCACGACGGTGGCCTGCATCGGGGACGCGACCGACGAACCCGACGCCGCACGACCACCCTTGACGGCGGAGGAGCGGCGCTTCGGGGGAGCCGAGGGCCCGGACGGACGACGGGCACCGCCGGCACCGCCGCCGACGATCGAGGGCATGGTGACCTCGATGCGCTTGCCCTGCACCTCGACCACGACGCTGTCGCGCTCGGCGGGGACGGGCAACGCCTCGGGCTCCCCGCTCCACGCCGGGATGTCGTTCGCGAAGTCGGTCTCGATCCACTGCGTGTACACGGAGAACGGCGTCGTGTCGTCCGTGGCGAAGGCCGGGTCCGCGACGACCGCGCGGTGGAACGGGATGACGGTGGGGAGCCCGGCGACCTCGAACTCGGCGAGGGCGCGGCGGGAGCGCTCGAGCGCCTCGGCACGGGTGGCACCGGTGACGATGAGCTTCGCGAGCATCGAGTCGAACGATCCGGAGACGACGTCGCCCGACACGACGCCCGAGTCGACGCGGACGCCCGGACCGGACGGGGCGTTGAACACGTGCACGGGGCCCGGCGCGGGGAAGAAGTTGCGACCCGGGTCCTCGCCGTTGATGCGGAACTCGAAGGAGTGTCCGCGCGGGGTCGGGTCCTCGTAGTCGAGCACGCCACCTTCGGCGAGCCGGAACTGCTCGCGGACGAGGTCGATGCCGGTCACTTCCTCCGACACGCAGTGCTCGACCTGCAGCCGGGTGTTCACCTCGAGGAAGGACACGGTGCCGTCGGCACCGATGAGGAACTCGCACGTGCCGGCACCGAGGTAGCCGACCTCGCGCAGGATGGCCTTCGACGACTCGTACAGGGCGGTCGTCTGCGCCGCCGTGAGGTACGGGGCCGGGGCTTCCTCGACGAGCTTCTGGTGGCGACGCTGCAGGGAGCAGTCGCGGGTGGAGACGACGACGACGTTGCCGTGCATGTCGGCCAGGCACTGGGTCTCGACGTGCCGCGGCTTGTCGAGGTACTTCTCGACGAAGCACTCGCCACGACCGAAGGCGGCGATGGCCTCCCGCGTGGCGGACTCGAACTGGGACTCGATCTCGTCCCGGGTGCGCGCGACCTTGAGCCCGCGGCCACCGCCACCGAACGCGGCCTTGATCGCGACGGGCAGCCCGACCTCGTCGGCGAAGGCGACGACCTCGGAGACGTCCTGCACGGGCTCGATCGTTCCCGGGGCGAGCGGCGCGCCGACCTTCTCGGCCACGTGCCGGGCGGAGACCTTGTCGCCGAGGCGCTCGATGGACTCCGGCGAGGGGCCGATCCAGGCGAGGCCGGCGTCGATGACCGCGCGGGCGAAGTCCGCGTTCTCGGCGAGGAAGCCGTAGCCCGGGTGCACCGCGTCGGCGCCGGACCGGCGAGCGACCGAGATGATCTTCTCGATCACCAGGTAGGTGTCGGCGCTCGTGGTGCCGTTCAGCGCGTAGGCCTCGTCGGCGAGGCGGGCGTGCAGGGCGTCGCGGTCCTGGTCGGCGTAGACCGCGACCGAGGCCTTGCCCGCGTCACGGGCCGCGCGGATGATGCGGACGGCGATCTCGCCGCGGTTCGCGATGAGGACCTTGCTGATGCGGGGCATGGAACATCAGCGTATTCGTGTGTCGGGGTCGTGTTTTGAGCGGCATCCACAAGAAACACCCCGTGGAGCAGGTGGATGTCTACAGGGCCCAGAGGTCGTGCCAGGCGATCCCGAAGCCCGTGCGCAGCATCGAACGGAGGACCGGGAGCGACAGGCCGACGACGGCGGAGGGGGCTCCGTCGATCCGCGTGATGTACGCCGCGGCGCGACCGTCGATCGTGAACGCGCCGGCGACCTCGAGCGGCTCGCCGGTGGCGACGTACGCGTCGATCTCGGCCGGGGAGACGTCGTCGGCGAACGTGAGGACGGCGCTGTCGACCGCGACCACGCGGTCGCCGTCGGTGACGAGCGCGGACCCGCCCGGCGCGACCGCGCCCAGGGACGCCACCGCGTCGGACCCGGCGGACATGCCGGACCCGGCCACCGGTCGGACGGGAGGCCCGTCACCCGACGTCACCGCGCCTCCCGGCCCCGACACGGTCGGTCCGCCACCGGCGCGTCGGTCGATGACGCAGTGTCCGCTCCACAGCGTGCCGCCGCCGGCCTCGAGCATCTGCCGCCACCGTCGCCGCGCGACCGCCGGGTCGTGCGGCTTGCCGTACAGCTGCCCGTCCACCTCGAACGCGGAGTCGCCGCCGAAGACGAAGCCGTCGAGCGGGCCGGCGGTCGTCACCGCACCGTCGGCGACGGCGGACGCCTTGGCCACGGCGAGCAGGGCGACGAGCTCCGGACCGGTGAGCTCGCGACCGAGGCGGTCCCGCTCGGCGAGCCCGACGGCGTCCTCGTCCACGCCGGGCGAGACGAGCACGGGGTCGATCCCGGCCTGCGCCAGGAGCGCACGGCGGGCGGGGGAGGTGCTCGCGAGGTACAGACGCATGGGAACATCGAACCATGGGTGAATCCGTCGGCACACTGCTCGAACTCGACGTCACCGGGATCGCCCACGGCGGCATCTCGGTGGCACGGCACGAGGGGCGCGTGGTGTTCGTCTCGGACGCGGTCCCGGGGGAGCGGGTCGTCGCCCGGGTGACGGAGGACCGGAAGAAGCCGTTCTGGCGCGCCGACACCGTGCAGGTCCTCGACCCGAGCGAGCACCGGGTCGACCACGTCTGGCCCGAGGCGGCCCTCGAGCGCGACCCCGCGGTGCGCCCGGGCGGCGCGGAGTTCGGGCACATCGCCCTCGCCCACCAGCGCACCTTGAAGCGGGACGTCCTGGTCGACTCGTTCTCCCGGTTCGGCCGTGTCGACCTCGACGAGATGCTCGGCGCACCGGTGCTCGTCGAGTCGGCTCCCGGCGACGACGAGGTGAACGGCCTCGGCTGGCGTACCCGCCTGCGGCTCCACGTCGACGCCGACGGCACCCCCGGCCCCTTCGCCGCCCGCTCGCACACCGTCGTCCCCGTGACCTCGCTGCCGCTGGCCACGGCGGCCGTCCAGGAGTCCGCCCCGATCGCCCGCGGCTCGATGCCCGGCGCGGAGGTCGTCGACGTCCTGAGCCCGAGCGGCTCCGAGGGTGCCCGCCTCGTCATCGACGCGCAGCGTCCCACCGTGGTGCACGAGATCGTCGGCGAGCGGACCTTCGCCGTTGACGACGACGGGTTCTGGCAGGTGCACCGGCAGGCCCCCGCCGTGCTCACCGCCGCCGTGCAGGACCTGCTCGACCGTGAGCGGCTCGACCCGGAGGGGCAGCACCTCGACCTGTACGGCGGGGTCGGCCTCCTCGCCGCCGCCCTCGCCGACGTCGGCGGTCCCCGCGCCCGCGTCACGAGCGTCGAGAGCGCCGCCCGGGCGACGGAGCACGCGCAGGAGAACCTGTCCGAGTGGATCGGCGCCCGCGCCGAGACCGGTCGCGTCGACCGATGGCTCGCCCGGACCGTGGACACCGCCTCCCGTCCGGAACGGGAGCGCTTCCGCGCCGGCACCGTCGTCCTCGACCCGCCCCGCGCCGGTGCCGGCCGTGACGTCGTCGTCTCCGTCGCGGCGCTGCAGCCGGCCCAGGTCGTCTACGTGGCGTGCGACCCGGTCGCGCTGGCCCGCGACGTCGCCACCTTCGCGGACCTCGGCTACCGCCTGGAGGCCCTCCGCGCGTTCGACCTCTTCCCGCACACCCACCACCTGGAGGCCGTGGCGCGTCTGGTGCCGGTCGCCTGACGCGGTCGACGCCGACCGGGTCCGGCACTTCCGTTGCGGGGTACGAAGCTGAGGCTGACCTGGGTATCCTTGGTTGCTGACGGCAACCGGGATCAGGGCCCGGCGCGTCGTCGGAACGAGAGGCAACCGTGGGAGACACCACCAGCACAACGACCGGCACGACAGGGACTGCCGGTCTCGAGACCCGGCCGGTCCGGGTCGCCATCGTCGACGACCACGAGTCGGTCCGACTGGGGATCCAGGCCGCGTGTCAGAACGAGGGGTTCGAGGTGGTCCTCACCGCCGCGAGCGTCCCGGAGTACATCGCGCAGCTCGGTGGGCGTGAGGTCGACGTCGTCGTCCTCGACCTGTCGCTCGGCGACGGTTCGACGGTGACCGAGAACGTCAAGGGCGTGCAGGGGACCGGCTCGGCCGTCCTCGTGCACAGCATCGCCGACCGGGTGGCGAACGTCCGCGAGGCGCTGGCGGCAGGGGCCGCCGGTGTCATCCCGAAGTCCTCCGCCACCAAGACCGTGATGGCCGCCGTCGCGACCGTGGCCCGCGGTGACGTCCTCAACAACCTCGAGTGGGCGAGTGCGATCGACGCCGACCGGGACTTCGCGAAGGCGCAGCTCGGCCGCCGCGAGCGCGAGATCCTGCACCTGTACGCATCGGGTCTGCCGCTCAAGCTGGCGGCCCAGCAGCTCGGGATCGGGTACTCCACGGCCCGCGAGTACCTCGACCGCATCCGCGTGAAGTACGTGGAGGTCGGTCGTCCCGCGCCCACCAAGGTCGACCTCCTGCGCCGCGCGGTGGAGGACGGGATCCTGCCCGGGCTCGACTCCGGCATCGACCCCGACGGCGATGGTCGCTGACGACGTCCGCGGTCGGCGGTCCTCGTGACCACCGACGCCGCGGCGGACGCCGGGCCGGGAGCGGCCCGGCGTCCGCCGCACCCGGGGTCCGGCGCAGCCGTCGGACAACGCGTGCGACCGGGGGACGACCCGGGGACGGGCACGTCGCCCTCGGGCATGACCGACCCGTCGCGGTCGGTGCGCGCGACGATCACGCAGGCCTCGCTGGGCCGGGCGTTCACGATCCTCATGGCGATCGCCGCGATCGGCTTCGGCGCCGTGAACACCCCGTCGTTGTTCCGGCAGCTGCCGTCCCTCGACCCGTTCTGGGCGCCGGCGACGACCATCGTGGTCGGGCTCTCGCTCCTCGTCGTCGGTGCGTCGGCGTTCGCGCAGCGCTGGGCCCAGCCCGCGCAGATCGTCTGTGCGGTGCTGTTCCTCGTCGCGCTCGTCACCTTCCCCCTGACCGTCCGCGAGCCGCTCTCCGCCGCGGACATCCCGTGGCCGTGGTGGCTCTGCAACGTCGGCACCATCGCCGCGTCGCTCAGCTTCGCCACCTGGCGGGCAGCGGTCTACAACGCGCTCGTGCCGATCGTGTACATCCTGCTGCGGCTCTCGCCCGCCGGCGGGGCGGTCGGTCTGCAGCGGGCGTTGCTCGACGGCGTGTACACCGCCGTCCTCGGCATCGCGGCGCTCGTGCTCATCGTGGTGCTCCGCCGTGCGGCCGCAGCGGTGGACGTGGCACAGGCGACCGCGGTGCGGCGCTACTCGCGGGCGATCCGTGAGCACGCGACCGAGGTCGAGCGCGTCCAGGTCGACGCGATCGTGCACGACAGCGTGCTGACGACCCTGCTGTCCGCGGCGCGGGCGGACACCCTCGAGGCGAAGACCCTCGCGGCGCGGATGGCACGCAACGCGATCGACCACCTCGCGGCGGCGGCGGCGGACGGCCCCGGCGAGGACCCGGTCGTGCCGTTCCACGCGCTCCGTGAGCGCATCACCGCCTCGGTCTCAGCGCTCGCCGCCCCCGTCGAGGTGCGCACGGCGCCGACCGACGGCCCGGCCGTCCCGGCCTCCGCCGCCGACGCGCTCGCGTCCGCGGCACTGCAGGCCGCGGTGAACAGCGTCCAGCACGCGGGGAACGACGTGTCGCGGTGGGTGACGATCGACGCCGACGACGCGTCCGTCCGCGTGGAGGTCGCCGACGACGGCGCGGGGTTCGACCGGGACGCCGTGCCAGCGGAGCGACTGGGGGTCCGACGGTCGATCGTCGAGCGCATGGCCGCTGCGGCCGGCGCGGCCGAGGTGCTGACGGCACCGGGCTCCGGCACGCGGGTCGTGCTCCGGTGGCCGGCGCCCCGCACGGAGCCCGCGACGGGAGACGTCGCATGAGGGCCCCCGGGACCCGCGGGAGCGCGACCGGTCTGGCCGCGCTGTTCTCCCTCGTGCACCTGGTGCTCGCCGCGTCCACGCTGCCCGCGGCGCCGGCGGACGCCGCGCGCGTGGTGTCGTGCATGGTCCTCTACGCGGCGGCGACGGCGCTGGCGCTGTTCGTGCGCGGGCCCGCGCTGCCGGTCTGGGTGGCGTGCTTCGCACTCGCCACCGCGTTCGTGATGCCGATCGTCTGCGCGCCGGTCGTCGACCTCAGCGTCGCGCCGACCTACTCCACGTGGTGGATCGCGGCCGTCGGGACGCTCATGGTCGTGCTCGCCGTCCGGCAGCGCGGCCCGTTCGCCTGGGCCGGCGTGCTCTTCTGCACGGTGCACTCCGTCGCCTGGGCCGGGCTCGGGGCGCTCGGCGAGCTCGGCGCGCTCGGCAGCGTCATCTGGCTGTCGGTGGCGACCGGGTTCTCGATCGCGATGAACCACGCGAACCGGATCACCCGTGACTTCGTCCGCGCCGAGCAGGAGACCGTCGACTGGCAGGCGGCCCAGGACGCCCACGTGTCGGAGCGGCAGGTCCGCCTCGGGCAGACCACGCGGATGGCGCTGCCGATGCTGCAGCGCATCATCGACACCTGCGGAGACCTCGACACCGACGAGCGCGCGGAGAGCCTGCACCTCGAGCAGGCGATCCGCGACGAGATCCGTGGCCGGTCGCTGCTGTCGGACGACGTGCGGACCGAGGTGATGCGCCTGCGTCGTCGTGGCGCCGTGGTGCAGCTGCACGACGACGGGGGGCTGGACGACCTCGACGTCCGTGAGCAGCAGCGCGTGCACGGCGAACTCGCCGACGCGCTCCGGCGCGCGTTCGAAGCCCAGGCGGACAGCGTCATCGTCCGCACCGTGCCGGACGGCGCCGACGCGGCCGTCACCGTCGTCGGGCTCCGGCTCGACGCCGCGGAGAGCGAATCGGCGGCCCTCGGCGCGGCCGACGACGACGAGGACGGCGACGAGGACGACTCGGTGGCGCTGTGGCTCGAGATCGCCCGGTCGGCGGAGTCGACCGCACCGGCTGGCCCGCAGCGCTGACGCAGCGCACGCCGGGAAGCTGACACAGCGCACGCCGGGAAGCTGACGCAGCGCACGCCGGGAAGCTGACGCAGCGCACGCCGGGAAACTGACACAGCGCACGCCGGAAACGGGAACGGGCCGGTCGGAGCTACCGACCGGCCCGTTCACGACCCGAGGCAGAGCGACAACCCGAATACCGCCCTGACTCGTCACGGTGGTGGCTTCGTACCCTAGTCGGCCACCGACCGCCGATGCACTTCAACGAAGAACACCGAACACAGACAATGATGCCCGCAGCACCGCGGGGTGTCAGTCATCATTTCGGGGGACAATCCCGCCGATCTGCGGCGATCTGCAGGCGGGACGCCCCCCCGACCGAGGGGAGACGGAACGGTGCGTCGGTCCGGGCCGAGTGGTGCGTCTCAGCGGACCCCGGCGACAGCCTGGACGACAGCTGTCAGTGGAAGATCCTCGGGGTACACGCTGGTCAGCGCAGCGACCGACTCCAGGTGCCCTGGTGCAGCGGTCGACGCATGCCCCGGGCGGAAGCGTCCCAGCCCGACCTCGGCGAGTCCTCCGCACGGGCCCGGCCGGCGGCCGCGGCCTCGTCGGCCTGCCGCTGCAGGACCGCGATGACGGCGGCGAGTTCCTCGGGCGTCGGGTCGCCCCCGACGACGCGGACGTCCGCGACCGACGTGGGTTCGTCGGCCGGGACGGCGGCAGCGTGACGCGGGCTCACAGCGGGATGTTCCCGTGCTTCTTCGGCGGCAGGCTCGCCCGCTTGCCGCGCAGGGCCCGGAGCGCCTTGATGACCGACACACGGGTCGCGTGCGGCTGGATGATGCCGTCGAGCTCACCGCGCTCCGCTGCGAGGTACGGCGACGCGACGTTGTACGTGTACTCGTTCGCGAGCTTGGTGCGGACCGCGGCGACGTCCTCGCCGGCCTCCTCCGCACGCTTGATCTCGCTGCGGTAGAGGATGTTGACCGCGCCCTGGCCGCCCATGACCGCGATCTCGGCGGTCGGCCACGCCAGGTTGATGTCGGCGCCGAGCTGCTTCGAGCCCATGACGATGTACGCGCCGCCGTACGCCTTGCGGGTGATGACGGTCACGAGCGGCACGGTGGCCTCGGCGTACGCGTACAGCAGCTTCGCGCCACGGCGGATGACGCCGGTCCACTCCTGGTCGGTGCCCGGCAGGTACCCGGGGACGTCGACGAGGGTCAGGATCGGGATCCCGAAGGCGTCGCAGAACCGGACGAAGCGCGCGGCCTTCTCACCGGCGTCGATGTTCAGCGTGCCGGCCATCGCCTGCGGCTGGTTCGCGATGATGCCGACGGTACGGCCCTCGACGCGGCCGAAGCCGATCATGATGTTCGGCGCGAAGAGCGGCTGCACCTCGAGGAACTCGCCGTCGTCCACGACGTGCTCGATGATCGTCGTGACGTCGTACGGCTGGTTCGTCGAGTCCGGGATCACGACGTCGAGCTCGCGGTCGGCGTCGGTCGTCTCGAGCTCGGGCGCGACGTCGTAGCTCGGCGGGTCGGACAGGTTGTTGTCCGGCAGGAACCCGATGAGCGAGCGCGCGTAGTCCAGCGCATCGGTCTCGTCCTCGGCAAGGTAGTGCGCGACGCCCGAGACCGCGTTGTGGGTGTGCGCGCCGCCGAGCTCCTCGAAGCCGACGTCCTCGCCGGTGACCGTCTTGATGACGTCCGGACCGGTGACGAACATGTGGCTGGTCTTGTCGACCATGATGACGAAGTCGGTGAGGGCGGGGGAGTACACCGCGCCACCGGCCGCCGGTCCCATCACGATCGAGATCTGCGGGATGACGCCGGAGGCAGCGGTGTTGAGGCGGAAGATCTCACCGTACTTGCCGAGGGCGACCACCCCCTCCTGGATCCGGGCGCCGCCGGAGTCGAGGATGCCGATGATCGGCACACCCGTCTTCAGCGCGTGCTCCATCACCTTGACGATCTTCTCGCCGGCGACCTCGCCGAGGGAGCCGCCGAAGACGGTGAAGTCCTGCGCGTACACCGCGACCTGTCGGCCGTGGATCGTGCCGTGTCCGGTGACGACCGCGTCGCCGTACGGGCGCTTCGACTCCATCCCGAACGCGTGGGTGCGGTGGCGGACGAACTCGTCGAGCTCCACGAAGGAGTTCTCGTCGAGGAGCTGCTCGATGCGCTCCCTGGCGGTCATCTTGCCCTTGGCGTGCTGCTTCGCGATCGCGGCCTCGCCCGCGGCGGTCACGGCCTCGTGGTACCGGTCGCGGAGGTCGGCGAGACGGCCGGCGGTCGTCGAGAGATCGGGGGTGTCTCCTGTGGTCACCCGCTCACCCTACCGGCGGTCCGGAGCGGGCCCGTTGGAGGACCCCCACGGTTCCGGCCCGTAGGTTTGCGTGCATGTCCACACCGGTCGCGCCCTCCTTCCCCCGTGCCCGTGCCGCCGTCGAGGCCACCGGCGCCACCTTCACGGCGACCGCGACCACCGGTTCGACCAACGCGGACCTCCTGGTCGCCGCCCCCGGGCTGCGTTCCGGCAGCGTCGTCGTCACGCTCGACCAGACCGCGGGGCGGGGGCGCCTGGACCGCACCTGGGAGGCCCCGGCGGGACAGACCCTGGCCGCCAGCGTCCTCGTCCGTGCCGACCTCGAGCCGCGTGAGCGCGGGTGGTTGCCCCTCGTCGCCGGCGCCGCGGTCCGGGACGCGGTCGTCAACGCGCTGTCCGGGCACGGGCACGGGCACGGTCACGGTCACGAGGACCCTCGACCGACCGAACGGCGCGTCCTCGTGAAGTGGCCGAACGACGTCCTCGTCGACGGCCGCAAGGTCTCCGGCGTGCTCTGCCAGGTCGCGCGCGACGGCTCGGTCGTGGTCGGCGTCGGGGTGAACCTCACGATCCCCGCGGACGCGCTGCCCACCCCGACCGCGACCTCGCTGCTCGTCGCCGGTGCCACCGAGCCGGCCACGACGCTCGCCGACGCCGTCCTGACGGACCTCTGGACGGGCCTCCAGGAGGCGGTCGCCGGCCTGGCGACGCCGGGCGCGGCCGCCGAGTCGGTCCGTTCCCACGTGCGCGCGGTCTGCGGAACGATCGGCCAGCGGGTGCGGCTCGAGCTGCCGGACGGGTCGATCGTCGAGGCCGACGCCACCGGTGTCGACGACGACGGTCGGATCACGATCCGGGACCGGAGCGGCGTCCCCAGGGGCGTCGCGGTGGGGGACGTCACCCACCTGCGCTATGCATGACGGCATGACCGACGAGCCACCGCCCGAGCTGGTCGTGGCACGGCTCCGGCCGCACGCCCGACGGCTCGTCCGCCCGGCGGTGTTCGTCGTGCTAGTCGCCGCCGCGGGTGGGTTCGGGTTCGGCGTGTTCCGTGCCGAACTGGCCTGGGTCAACGCCGTCGTCGCGGTGGCGGCCGTCGCGCTCGTCGTCCTCGGCGGGGTCGTCCCCCTCCTGCGCTGGCTGTCGCAGCGGTACGTCGTCACCACCCGGCGACTCGTCGTCGTGCACGGCCTCGGGACCCGGACCCGACGCGAGCTCCTGCACTCGCGCGGGTACGACGTGACCGTCCGTCGCCGCGGTGCCCAGGGCCTGTTCCGGTCCGGTGACGTGCTCGTGTTCCCAGGGGACGACCCCGCCCTCGTGCTCAGCGACGTCCCACACGCCGACCTCGTCGTCGCGGTGCTGCACGACCTGGTCGAGGCGCACGAGGCCCGTCGGCGGCACCGCGAACCGGACTGGGACGACATCGTGAGGGGCACTGCCCGGCACGACGGGTAGTCGCGTGCCGGCGACCGCGACGAGGAGCGCGCGGTCCGCCGTCATGTGGATCGGGCCGGGAACCGGTAGCGTCGTCGCGTGCGTATCTCTGTCATCGGCTGCGGCTACCTCGGTGCCGTGCATGCCGCCTCCATGGCCAAGCTCGGACACGACGTCGTCGCCGTCGACGTCGACCCGACCAAGATCGAACGACTCGCTGCCGGCGAGGCACCGTTCTTCGAGCCGGGACTGCCCGAGATCCTCGACGAGGCGCTCGGCTCGGGCCGCATCCGGTTCACCACGGACATGGCCGAGGTCGCCGGCGCCCAGGTGCACTTCCTCGCCGTCGGGACCCCGCAGGGGCCGACCGGCGCCGCCGACCTCCGGTACGTCGACGCGGCGATGGCGTCGCTGACGCCGTACGTCTCGGCCGGCCAGTTCGTCGTCGGCAAGTCCACGGTGCCCGTCGGCACGGCCGCCCGCCTCGGCGCCGACCTGTCCGCCGCCGTGCCGGGCGCGACGCTGGTGTGGAACCCGGAGTTCCTGCGTGAGGGCTTCGCCGTGCAGGACACCATCTCGCCGGACCGCTTCGTGTACGGCGTCCCGGAGGGCGAGGACGGCCAGCGTGCCGTCGCGGCGCTCGACGAGGTCTACGAGACCGCGCTCGCCGAGGGCACCCCGCGCCTGGTCGTCGACCTCGCCACCGCGGAGCTCGTGAAGATCAGCGCGAACGCGTTCCTCGCCACGAAGATCTCCTTCATCAACGCGATGGCCGAGATCGCCGAGGTCGTCGGTGCGGACGTCACCGCGCTCGCCGACGCCATCGGGCACGACGCCCGCATCGGCCGGAAGTTCCTCAACGCCGGCCTCGGCTTCGGGGGCGGCTGCCTGCCGAAGGACATCCGCGCGTTCCAGGCCCGGGCCGACGAGCTCGGGGTCGGCGAGTCGCTGGCGTTCCTGGCCGACGTCGACGCGACGAACCTCCGCCGTCGCGCGCACGTCGTCGAGCTGGCCCAGGAGATGCTCGGTGGTGCCGTCGCGGGCAAGCGGGTCGCCGTCCTCGGTCTCGCGTTCAAGCCCAACTCCGACGACGTCCGGGACTCGCCGGCACTCGACATCGCCGCACGGCTGCTCGGCCTGGGTGCGACGGTCGCCGCCTTCGACCCGGAGGCCGTGGTCACCGCTCGACGCGTGCACCCGGAGCTCGACTACGCCGAGACCGCGACCGACGCCCTGACGGGCGCCGACCTGGTGCTCGTGCTCACCGAGTGGAACGAGTTCCGGGAGCTCGACCCCGCCGCGGTCGCGTCGCTCGTGGCGTCGCCGGTCGTCATCGACGGCCGGAACTGCCTGGACCGCGAGGCCTGGCGCGCCGCCGGCTTCACCTACCGTGGCATGGGTCGCTGACCGATGGTGCTGCGTGTCGGGGTCATCGGTGGCGGCCAACTGGCCCGGATGATGGTGCCCGCAGCCGTGGAACTCGGCCTCGACATCCGTGTCCTCGCCGAGGGGCCCGGCATGTCCGCGGCGATCGCGGCGACGGCCGAGGGTGACTACCACGACGCCGAGACCGTCCTGGCGTTCGCGCGGGACGTCGACGTCGTGACGTTCGACCACGAGCACGTGCCGCAGGACGTCCTCGCCGTGCTGCGCGACGCGGGTGTGGCGGTGCACCCCGGCCCGGAACCCCTCGCAGTCGCGCAGGACAAGATCACGATGCGCCGCCGCCTCACCGAGCTGGGCCTCCCGGTCCCGGACTGGGCCGCGGTGCACGACGCCGAGGAGCTGCGCGCGTTCCTCGCCGAGCACGGCGGTCGTGTGGTCGTGAAGACGCCCCGTGGCGGCTACGACGGCAAGGGCGTCCGCGTCGTCACCGACCCGGCCGACGTCGAGGACTGGTTCATCGCGGCGGCGGAGGTCGGCGGCGAGCAGGCGCTCCTGGCGGAGGAACTCGTCCCCTTCACCCGCGAACTGGCGCAGTCGGTCGCCCGGCGGCCGTCGGGGGAGATCGTGGCCTGGCCGCTCGTCGAGACGACGCAGCGCGACGGGGTCTGCGCCGAGGTGATCGCCCCCGCGCCGTCCAGCGCCGGACGCGTCGCCGACGCGGCCGAGGCGATCGCGGTGCGCGTCGCCGAGGAACTCGGTGTCACCGGGGTCCTCGCCGTCGAGCTCTTCCAGACCGACGACGAGCGCATCCTCGTCAACGAACTGGCGATGCGACCGCACAACACCGGCCACTGGTCGATCGACGGCGCCACCACGAGCCAGTTCGAGCAGCACCTCCGTGCCGTGCTCGACCTGCCGCTCGGCGCGACGGGCGCGAAGGCGGCCGTCGCGGTCATGGTGAACGTGCTCGGCGGCCCGGCGGACGGCGACCTCGCGGCACGCTACCCCGCGGCGCTCGCTGCCTTCCCCGAGGCGAAGTACCACTTCTACGGCAAGTCCCCGCGCCCCGGTCGCAAGATCGGCCACGTCACCGTGACGGGTGACGACGTCGACGACGTCGTGTACCGCGCGCGAGCGGCGGCAGCGCACTTCGACGACTGAGCCGGCAGCCGGCCGGAGGGGCTGACCGGAGATCGGGAGACCCGGTGGCCCGACGGCGACGGGTGCCACCACGACGGGTGGCACCCGGACTGGCGGGTGGCCGTGGGGCAGGTCACGTGGTGGCATGGGAGGGCCGACAACGCCGATCCCCAGGGGGCCCCACATGCGCACGACCTCGGTTCTCGCCGTCGGCCTCGCCGTCGCAGCCCTGACGAGCGGTCTCCTCGTCCCCGCCGCGTCGGCCGCCCCGACGCCCGACGTCCGGTCACGGACCGCGGCGCAGCTGTACGGCAACGGGCAGTACACCTCGCCGACGAGCGAGCCCGCGAAGGCCGCCGCAGCGCTCCGCACGAGCGACCCCGCCGGCGCCGCCGCGGCGTCGACCATCGCCCGGTACCCGGTGGCGACCTGGCTCGGGGAGTGGACCCAGGGCACCACGCTGACCAAGACCGTCACCGCCGCCACCGAGGGGGCGGCAGCGACCGGCACGACCGCGGTCTTCGTGACGTACGCGATCCCGGACCGGGACTGCGGCGGCTACTCGGCCGGCGGGTTCGACGAGGCGTCCTACGACGCCTGGGTCGACCGGGTCGTGGCGCTCCTGGCGGGCAAGCGCGCCGCGGTCGTCGTCGAACCGGACTCGCTCGCCATGCTCAGCAACAGCGCGTGCACGGGGTCGCTCGACGAGCAGCGCTACCGCATCCTGTCGCGCGAGGTCGCTGCCTTCACGGCCGCCGGTGTGCCCGCGTACCTCGACGCCGGGAACTCGAACTGGGTGCCGCCGGCGACGATGGCCGACCGGCTCACGAAGGCGGGTGTGCAGCAGGCCCGCGGCTTCTCGACCAACGTCGCGAACTACTACCCGGTCGCCCAGGAGCAGGCCTACGCGCAGCGGGTGTCGGCACTGACCGGTGGTGCCCACTACGTGATCGACACGTCGCGGAACGGCACCGGTTGGCGGGGCACCTGGTGCAACGCCCCGGGTGCGGGACTGGGCACGACGCCCCGGGTCGCGACCGACGGGACGGCCCTGGACGCGCTGCTCTGGGTGAAGACGCCCGGCGCGAGCGACGGGACCTGCAACGGCGGACCGAGGGCCGGGTCCTGGTACTCGGCCTACGCGCAGGCCCTGGTCGCCAACGCAGCGCTCGGCGCACCCACCGCGGCGAAGACGGCACCGCCCGCACCGTCCGCTCCGGCCGCCCCACGCGTCAGCCTGGACTCCGCGACGCCGGCCCCGGCGGGCGTCGCCGTCCGCGGCTGGGCCGTGGACGCCGACGAGCCGGCCACGTCCCTGAGCGTCGACGTCACGGTCGACGGCAGGACCACCCGGACGACGCGCGCCGACCGGGACCGACCCGACGTGGCCCGGGCGACGGGCGCGGGCGCCGCCCACGGCTTCGAGGTCGTGGTGCCGGCCGCCGGCGGGTCGCACCGGGTGTGCGCGGTCGCCCGCAACGTCGGACCGGGTGCCGACACGGCCTCGGGCTGCCGGACCGTGACGGTGCCGGTGAGCGCTCCGGTCGGTCGCGTCGACAGCGTGACCTCGAGCACGAGCCGGCGCCTCTCCGTGTCCGGATGGGCCTTCGACCGCGATGCCGTCGGTTCCCCGGTCACCGTGACCGTGCGGGTGGACGGGCGTGCGGTCGTCGGCGTCGCGGCGTCGGCAGCACGGCCCGACGTCGACCGAGCGTACGGAGCCGGCGCCGCCCACGGCTACGCACGGACGCTGGCGGTCGCCTCCGGGAAGCACCGCGTCTGTGTCACCGCGACCGGCCTCGGCCGCGGCGGGGACGCCTCGCTCGGGTGCCGGAGCGTCACCGTGCGCTGACCGCGTCCCCGCCGACGCCCGCCACTAGGCTCGTCAGGGTGACCGACAGCTCCGCACCAGCCCCCCTCGTCTCCGTCATCATGGGTTCCGACTCGGACTGGCCGACCATGCGCGCCGCGGCCGACGTCCTCGACGAGCTCGGCATCCCGTTCGAGGCCGACGTCGTGTCGGCGCACCGCACCCCGGACAAGATGATGCGCTTCGGCCGGACCGCCGCCGAGCGCGGCATCCGGGTCGTGATCGCCGGTGCCGGGGGAGCGGCGCACCTGCCCGGTATGGTCGCCTCGGTCACGACCCTGCCGGTGATCGGCGTCCCGGTGCAGCTCGCACGGCTGGACGGTCTCGACTCGCTCCTGTCGATCGTGCAGATGCCCGCTGGCATCCCCGTGGCGACGATGGCCATCAACGGCGCGGCCAACGCCGGACTCCTCGCGGCGCGCATCATCGGCACGTCGGAGCCCGCGGTCGCGGCACGGCTCGCGGAGTACGCCGCCGGGCTCGAACAGGCCGTCGAGCGGAAGGCGCAGGCGCTCCGCGACGCGCGCTGACCCGGCAGCCGCACCGGCCGCCGTCGAGCAGCCCGGTCAGGAGGCCCGGGTCGCGCCCGTCACGCCGTCCACCGTCACCGAACGGCTCGCCCCGCCCGACGTGACCGTCGCGTTCCACACCGGAGCGGACCCGCTGCCGCCCAGCTGCAACCCGGTGAGCGAACTGCCCGGCACCGCCGCGGTGGCCTTGGCCACGGCAGCGTCGGCGTCGACCCGGAGGGCCGCAGCCCGAGCAGCGGTCGCGCCCTTCGCCGCCGCGTCCGAGTCCTTCGGGAAGGGCCCGGAGGTGACACGGCCGAGCGTCGCGGACACGACCGACTGCGTCAGGGAGCCGTCCGGCCCGGCGACGACCACGGTCCACAGGTCGCCCCCGCCCGTGAGGGAGACGACGGTCCCTCCTCCGGCAGCTGCGACGCCCTGCTGCGTGACGGTGCCGAAGTCGACGGTGTCCGGGGCGGTGACGCCGCTGCCGTTGCCGGTGCCCTGACCGGAGCCGTCGTTGGTGTCGTCGTCGGAGCCCGGTGCCGACGCTTCGTCAGCCGGCGCCGACGGGGCGGCCGACATGGACGGGGCCGGTGCCTGCGACGGTGTGCGCGTCGGCGTGGGGCTGGCAGTCCTGGTCGCCGAGGCGCTCTTCGTGGGGGCCGGGGTGTCGCCGCCGGAGCAGGCGGTCAGGAGCAGGGCCCCGCTGATGCCGACGGTGATCGCGGCGGTCAGGACCGTGGACGGGTGACGACGTGTCATGGGCTGATCCTGGCAGCCGGGCACGGGCCTCCCGGGCAGGGACACGGCGAGAGCCGCGATCGATGCCGAGCCGTGACGCGGCCCACGAGCGCTCGGCGCGTCAGAGGTCGGCGTGCAGTTGCCAGGTCTCGAGGGCCGAGTCGCGCCAGTCGAACATCCTGGCGCGGTCCGGTCCCGCGACCGCCAGTTGCCCCGCGAGGTGCGCGTCGTTGACGACCTGGTACATCGCCTGCGCGAGGCGCTCCGGGTAGCTCTGCCGCGGGTTCCGCGCGACACTCACGCCGGCGTCGGACGCGACTTCACGCACGGCCTCGTCGTCCGAGTGGATGACCGGGACGCCGAAGCTCATCGCCTCGACGACGGGGAGGCCGAAGCCCTCGGCGAGGCTCGGGAACACGAAGACGGTGGCACGGTCGTACGCGACGGCGAGGTCGGCGTCGTCAACCCGCCCGAGCACCTTGACCCGGTCCGGGCTGAGCCCCGCCCGCTCGGCGGTGCCGTGCACGTCCACGTCGCCCCACCCGTCCGGGCCGGCGATGACCAGGGGGACGTCGTCGGGGGCCTCGGGGTGCGCCATGGCCTCGATGAGGGCGCTCAGGCCCTTGCGGGGCTCGAGGGTCCCGACGGCCAGCACGTACCGGTCGGGAAGTCCCAGCCGTTCCGCACGCAGGTCGGCGTCCACCGGGACCCGCAGACGGCCGCTCGGGGCACCGCCGATGACCCGCAACCGGTCGTCGAACCGGTGGATCTCGTTGAGCTGCGCGGCGACCGCGTGGGTCGGGACGACGACGGCGTCGGCGTACCGGTACGCCCGCTTCACCATCGCCTTGTGGAAGTGCACCCCGCGCGGCGTCAGGGTCTCGGGGTGCGTCCACGGCACCGTGTCGTGGACGGTGACGACCGTCTGTCGGCCCGGCTCCTGGACCCGGTCGTGCTTCACCAGCGGCGCGAGGACGCTCGGCGCGTGCACCATGCCGTGCGAGGCGCCACGAGCCAGACCGCCCTGCCACGCGAGCGCGAGTTCCCGACGGGGCAGCGCGAGCCGGTCGAGCCCGGAGAGCCCGGGCAGGAGCGTCCGGAGGTGCTGCAGGTCGGCAGCGGGAGCGGCGGAGACGACCGCCTCGACGTCGCAGCCGTCCGGCGCGGTGGCGACGAGTTGCCGGGTCAGTTCCTCCGCGTAGCGACCGATGCCGCCGGGCACCGGCGCGATCACCTGGTCCACGATCACGCGGAGTGTGGTCATCTGGCAGGGCTCCTCGGTGGTGCGGCCGGGTCACCCCGGGGATCGATGACCAACGCTACCAGTGGCGCTCGGGGGAACCCGTGGGGTCGACCGGACGGTCCCCTGCTCCCGGGCGTCGTCGGCGTCGCTCCCCGAGTACCGCAGCACCGGCGAACAGCAGGTCGACGACGGTGAGGAGCACCCGGGACATCACGGCGACGCTGACCGCGGCCGACGCACCGAGTGGGACACCGGCGGTGAGCAGCGCGGTCAGGACCGCTTCCCGACCACCCAGGCCGGCCGGCAGGAAGAACACCACGAAGCCGACGAGCCACGCGAGGGCGTACGCACCCGTCGTCAGTGTGACCACGCGCAGGTCCATGTGGCCGAGCGGGACGAGGACGAGGACGATGTGCAGGCCGAACACCAGCCAGGCCAGGAGCGCCCAGCCGAACGCACGGAGGACGGCACCGATGCCGATCTCGATCGTCCCGAGGTCGCGGCGGGTCACGCGCGACGCGAGGCGCAGGCCGAACCGGAGCACGGCGGGGTGCAGGGCCGCGAGGACCACCGGCACCAGCAGCACCACGAACCAGTACCGCGAGAAGGCATCGGGCTGCACGAAGGGGATCGTCACGGCAGCGACGGACACCCCTGCGCCGCAGCTGATGAGCAGGGTGAGCATGCCGACTGCGACGCTCCGGGCAGCCGGGACACGGTGTTCTCGGCCGAGGTCGGCCTGCGCCACGATCGGCCAAACGGACCCGGGGATGTACTTGCCGATCTGCGACAGGAAGAACACGCGCTGCGCGGCCCCGAGTGGGATGCGGTGGCCGGCCCCGGACATGAGCGCGCGCCATGACAGGAACGTGACGTAGGTCGCCGCACCCCCGGTGACGAGGGCGGCGACGAGCGTCAGCGGGTCCTGTCGGCCGAACGCGTCGGCGATGTCGCCGGCGCGGGGGACCAGGAAGGCCACGCAGAGCACGAGCGCGAGCACCAGGCCGACGACGCGGACGACGGTCTTCGTCCTCGAGCGGCCGGCGGGCTTCGGGAGGTCGGTCATTCTCACCTAGGGTTGATCGGGTGCGCCAGCACGGGAACAGCGCGAGTGAGCATCGGAAAGGGCGGCCCACGTGCGGATCTTGGCCTTCGGAACATACCAGGCGGCGGACCACCCTCGGGTACGCGTGCTCGCCGACGGGCTCCGCGCCCGCGGTCACGTCGTCGTGGAGGCGAACGTCCCCCTCGGCCTGTCCACACGCGATCGGGTCGCGATGCTCGGTGCGAGGTCAGGGGCCACGAGGATGGCGTGGCGGCTCGCGCGCAGCTGGACGCGGTTGGCCGTCCAGGCCCTCCGGGTGCGTGTCGCGGGTCGGCCCGACGCCCTGCTCGTCGGGTACATGGGCCACTTCGACGTCTGGCTGGCTCGCCTGCTCTTCCCCCGCACGCCCATCGTCCTCGACCACCTGATCTTCGCCGCGACGACCGCACAGGACCGCGGCGTCGGCGGCAGCGGCGCGAAGCAGCGTCTGTTGCAGTTCCTCGACGAGGCGGCTCTCCGGATCGCCGACGTCGTGGTCCTCGACACCGACGAGCACCGCGACCTGGTGCCCGAGCGGCTGCGTTCCAAGGCCGTGGTCGTCCCGGTCGGTGCCACGGCGCAGTGGTACGACGCCGCTGCGGCGCCTGTGGGCGGGGCGGACGGGCCGCTGCGGGTCGTGTTCTACGGTTTGTTCACCCCGCTGCAGGGTGCCGCGACCATCGGCGCGGCGATCGGCGCGCTCGGCCCGGAGGACCCGGTGACGGTGACGATGATCGGGTCCGGCCAGGATCTCGAGGCCGCACGGGACGCGGCTCGGGGCGGTGCTCGGACCGAGTGGATCCCCTGGGTGGACGCAGCCGAGCTGCCTGCGCTGGTGGCCGCGCACGACGTCGGCATCGGCATCGCCGGCACCACGCCGAAGGCGCTCAAGGTGGTCCCCAACAAGGTCTACCAGTGTGCCGCCGCCGGGCTCGCGGTGGTGACGAGCGACACCGCGCCGCAGCGCCGGGCGTTCGGCGACGCCGTCCTCGGCTTCCCGGCGGGGGACGCGGACGCGCTCGCGGCGACCCTTCGCTCGTTGGCCGCCGACCGGGACTTCCTGGCCGGACGGCGGGCGGCGGCAGCGGCCGCCGCGGAGCGTTTCCGACCGGAGGCAGCCGTCGCCCCGCTCGACGAACGGCTGCGAGCGGTCGTCGGCTGAGACGTCCGCGATGACGGGAAGGAGGCACGGTGCCAGCTGGCGCCGTGCCTCCCGCCCGTCAGACGATCGAGTCGAGTGGACCGCTCAGGCGCGGAGCGCGCCGGCCTCGACAGCGGCGTGCAGCGCCTCGCGCCAGTCTCGCATCGGGGCGAGTCCCGCTCGGGACCACGCGTCGTGCCCGAGGACGCTGTAGGCCGGACGCGGGGCCGGCCGGACGAACGAAGCGCTGTCGGTCGGCAGCACCCGCTCGGGGTCGAGACCGTTCTCGGCGAAGATCGCCTTCGTGAAGTCGAACCACGAGCCCTGGCCCGAGTTCGTGCCGTGGTAGGTGCCGGCCGGTGCGTCGGCGTCGACGAGTTCGACGATCCGCGCCGCCAGGTCGCCGGTCCAGGTGGGCTGACCGACCTGGTCGGTGACCACCGCGACGGTGTCGTGCGTCGCGGCGAGCCGCAGCATCGTCGCGGCGAAGTTCGGTCCGTGGGCGCCGTAGATCCACGCCGTACGCACGATGTACGACGAGTCCGGAGCGATCCGACGGACGAACGCCTCGCCCGCTGCCTTCGTCCGCCCGTAGGCGTTCAACGGGTCGGTCGGCGCGTCCTCCGGGTAGGGCGCGGTGCCGTTGCCGTCGAACACGTAGTCCGTCGAGATCGTCACCAGCTTCGCGCCGTGCCGGACCGCCGCCTCGGCGAGGTGCTTCGGCCCGGTGGCGTTCACCGCCGCCGCGTCGTCCTCGTGCGTCTCCGCGTCGTCCACCTTCGTGTAGGCAGCGGAGTTGATCACGACGTCGTGGCCGGCCACGGCGGCGTCGACCGCCTCCGGGTCGGTGATGTCGAGGTCGGCCCGGCCGAGGGCGGTCACGTCACGGCCCTGCAGGGCGAACTGCAGGTCGCGACCGAGCATGCCGGCAGCGCCGGTGATGAGGATGCGGGTCATCGTCGTCGCCGGGCTCAGCTGAGCGCCGCGCGCTCCTTGAGCGGCTCCCACCAGGCGCGGTTGTCGCGGTACCACTGCACGACGTCGGCGAGGCCCTGCTCGAACGGCACCTGCGGCTCGTAGCCGAGCTCGGCCTGGATCTTCGAGATGTCGACCGAGTAGCGGAGGTCGTGCCCGAGACGGTCCTGGACGCGGTCGACGTACGACCAGTCCTTGCCGGTCGCGTCGAGGAGCAGCTGGGTGAGTTCCTTGTTGGTGAGCTCCGTGCCGCCACCGATGTTGTAGATCTCGCCGGCGCGGCCCTTGGTGAGGACCATCGCGATGCCGCGGGTGTGGTCGTCGACGTGCAGCCAGTCGCGGATGTTGTTGCCCTCGCCGTAGAGCGGGACGTGCCGGTCGTCGATGAGGTTCGTGACGAACAGCGGGATGACCTTCTCGGGGAAGTGGTACGGCCCGTAGTTGTTCGAGCAGCGGGTGATCGAGAGGTTCAGCCCGTGTGTGCGGTGGTAGCTGCGGGCGAGCAGGTCACTGCCGGCCTTCGACGCCGAGTACGGCGAGTTCGGCTCGAGCGGACGCTCCTCGTCCCAGGAGCCCTCGCTGATCGACCCGTAGACCTCGTCGGTCGAGACGTGGACGAAGCGCTCGGTGCCGTGGCGGAGCGCTGCGTCGAGCAGGCGCTGGGTGCCGACGACGTTCGTCTCGACGAAGATGCCGGAGTCGCGGACCGAGCGGTCCACGTGCGACTCGGCCGCGAAGTGCACGATGGCGTCGATGCCCGGGATGACCTCGTCGAGCTTCCCGGCGTCGGTGATGTCGCCCTGCACGAACGTGTATCGAGGGGAGTCCGCGACCGGTGCGAGGTTCTCGAGGTTGCCGGAGTAGGTGAGGGCGTCGTACACGACGACGTCGGCACCTTCGAGTCCGGGGTAGGCGTCCTGCAGCGTACGGCGGACGAAGTTCGAGCCGATGAAGCCGGCCCCTCCGGTGACGAGGATCTTCACGCGTTGTTCCTTCAATAATCGGTGAGCGGTCGGCGGTGAGTCTAGCGGGAGCCGTGGTCGGCGTCGTGGTCGGTCTGTTCCGCAGACGATGCGGCCACTGCGGCGGGTGCAGCGCGGGTGTCATCGGTGCCCGTGTCGGTCGCGGCACCGCCGTCGGTGTCGACCGCCGTGCTGTCTGCAGGGGCCGTTCGGCGCAGGGGACCTGGTCGCCCCGCGAGGAGCCATGCCAGGACGAGCGTCGCCAGCCCGACGACGGCGACGGCGGCGGTCAGCGCCACCACCGGAAGGGGGCCGTACGGCACCGAACCGGCGAGCGTCCGGTATCCGGCGGCGGAGATGCGGAAGACGAGTTCTTCGTAGGACCCGGAGTAGAGCAGACCGAGCGCCGCGACCGCGACCAGCGGAGTCACGACGAGCACTGCACGGGCGAGCCGGACCCGCACGACGTCACGCTCGACCAGCACTCTCCAAGCGCAGGCCTGGACGACCAGGAGCGCCGCCAGCGCCGGGAAGAGGAACCGTCCCTGGTTGACCGTGACGCCGAGGTGACTGGCGTACGTGGCCCAGTCCCGGGCGAGGACGACGAGGAGTGCCGTCGCGGGGAAGAGCCCGGCGATCAGCATGGTGCGACGGTCGGCGGTGCGCCGCGTCCCGCCCCAGACCACGGCGGTCAGCGCGATGACGGTGAACGAGTCCACCAGGACGGACGACAGCGGCCACTCGTAGCGACCGAGGAGACCCCAGAACGAGTTCGACATGCCGTTCCAGAAGGCGCCGGCGAACTGGGTGGGAGCGGGTGACTCGTCCGTCGGCCACGCCATGGACACGGCGGGGAAGGGGTCCGGCTGTGGCGTCCCGGTCCGGACGGCCTGGACCACGTACCACCAGCCGGTCATGGCGGCGGGGATGGCGAGGACCACGAGCCCCCGCAGCACGCGGCCCAGGGCTCCGGTCCCGTTCCGCGCGACCAACACGGCGAGGAGCGCGAACGGGACGGCGATCACGCCTCCGGCCATCATCGCGGTGCCGACGGCGAGGGCACCGCCGAGTGCCACGACGGTCCACCATGAACGGTCGCCGGTGAGCACGCGCACCGCGAGCCAGGTCGTCAGCGCTCCCGCGGTGATCACCGGCACCCAGACCGACACCGACGAACCGAGCTGTGCGAGCTGCGGCACGGCCAGGAGGAGCGCAGTCGCGGTCACGGCCGTCCGCGGTGACCGCGTCGCTCGCCGGACACTCGCCCAGACGAGTGCCGGCACGGGGAGCATGACCGCGACGTCGACGAGTCGCATGCCGAGCACGACGATGTCCCAGCGACGGTCGGCGAAGTCGAGCAGGTGCGCGACCACCGCCTGCACCAGGAACCATGTCGGCGGGTGCTGCGACATCGGGTTGACCAGGGTGTCCTCGGAGCCGTCGCCGACGATCGCGGCGAAGTCGGGTCGGTCCACCGCAGCGGGCAGGTGTGCCGGCACGTTCTGCGCGAGCAGGCCCTGCAGGTAGTGGAGGTCCCCGGCTGACGGCCATCCCTGACCCATGGCGAGGTGGATCACGGCGTCGACATTGGCGAGCTCGTCGGGTCCGTGGAGCGACGGGTTCACGTACGCCCAGAGGGCGAGGACGAGTCCGAACACCACGGTGATCCCGACGACGGTGGTGAGCTCACGGCGGCCGACCGGAGGGTGCGAGCTCGTGGTGGGCCTCATGCGGTCGTTCCCTCTCGGCTGTCAGCGGCAGGTCCGTGCGCGACCGGTGGCGCCGTCCGCCGGTCGTGGTCCTGTCCGGCGTCGGGCCGTTCGGTGCTGTCCGGGCCGGACTCCGGGACGTCGGGGCGTTCGTCCCGGGCACCACGGCCAGCTGCGGGCTGCAGCGTGGCCACCATCACCACGGCAGCGGCGAGCACCAGCGCCACGGCGACCCAACCTGCCACGATCAGCGACACCGGCACCGGTGACGACGCAGCGAGCACCTCGAGCCCGCGCGGGGTGACCCGGACCCGGGAGTGCTCGGCGACGCTCCCGTAGGTGAACAGCAGGCCGTAGACCGCCAGCCCGGCCGAGAGCGCGGAGACCACCACGGCGAACCGACGACGTCCCGTCCCGGTGTGGACGGCACGTCGCCAGGCGATGGCGCTCAGGGAGATGAACGCGAGCATCGCGGGGAAGTAGTACCGGCCCTGGGTGGCGCCGATGAACGTGGTGGAGAGGTAGCTGCCCCAGGCGTTCGAGGTCTGCAGTACGAAGATGGTCGCGGGCAGGACCGCGAGCGTGATCGCGACGCGGAGCCCTGGCGCTCGACGGAACCCCCAGACGAGCACGGCACCGAGCCCGAGGACCGTCGCGGTCTCGAAGACCACGGGGGAGAGGATCCACTGCGCACGTCCGCCGAAGCTGCCCCAGAACGTGCGGGCGATGGTCGACCACGACACGTCGGCGAACGCCGCGGGGTCCGGACCGGTCCCGGTCGGGAAGGGCTTCGGCGGACGGAGCGCCGTGAAGCCGTTCGGCTGCAGCGTGTGGAACACGAGGATGTTGCGCACCCACCACCACGCACCGGCGACGGCAGCGACGGCGAGGACCCAGAGCGCCCGGATCACGCGCGGCGCGACCCCGGGGCGACGCACCGGTCCGACGAGCAACGCGACCGCGACGAAGGGGATCAGGGGGAGTGCGGTGCCCTTCCAGAGGATCGCGACACCGAGGGACAGTGCGAGCGCGACCGCCGTGCGCACCCGGTCGTCGCCCGTGACGACACGGACCGCGAGCCACACCGTGGTCGCCGCGAAGAGCACGACGGGAGCGTCGTTCGACGCCGATGCGCCGATGGAGGCGAGCTCCGGGACGGCGAGGACGGCGAACCCGCCGACCAGCGCTGCACGGGGCGACCGGGTCACGCGTCGCACCGTGGCCCAGGCGAGCGCCGGCAGCGGCATCACGATGAGCGCGCCGAGGAGCCGGACCGCGAGCAGTGCGACGTCGGGCCGGAGGGACTCGAAGTCCACCAGGTGGAGCACAGCTGCCGCCACGGCGTAGTAGGTCGGTGGGTGCTGCGTCATCTGGTCGACGGTGTCGGACGGAGCCGCCCCGGTCGACCGCAGGAGCTCGCCCATGGTCGGGGCGCTGTCCCGGTCGGGAGCGCTCGCCGCGCGGTCGACCGCCTCCAGCACGCGGAGGTCGCCGGGATCCGGCCAACCGTCCCCGATCGCCACGTGGACGGCGGCGTCGAAGTGTGCTCGTTCGTCCGGAGCCTGGAACGCCGGCACGAGGGCGGCCCACAGCACGAGCAGCACGCCGAACGACGCCGTCACCGCGGCGACGACGACCCGTTCGTGGCGACGTACCGGAGGTGCGGCGTCAGTCACCGTAGCGCGCGAGCTTCTGCAGGTCGAGCTGCTCCTCCGCCAACGTCCGGTTGAGGCGGGTGAGGTCGGCGACGACGCCGATCGTGATCGAGAGGACCGCGGTGATGATCAGCACCAGTCCGAGGAGGAGCGACTGCAGGTGGTTGCCGCCCGAGTCGGTGTAGAGCAACACCAGGTAGCGGACGAAGGGGATCAGCCCGCAGATGGCGAGCACGGCACTGACCGACGCGAACAGTGCCATCGGCCGGTACATGAGGTAGACGCGGGCGATCGCGGAACCGGACTCGAACATGTGCTGCCAGATGTTGCTGAACAGCCGGGACTCGCGGGTCTTGGCGTTCGTCGTGATCGGCACGCTCGCGATGGCGATCCGCTTGTACCCGGCCTGCACGATCGTCTCCATGCAGTAGCTGAACCGCGTGACGATGTTGAGACGGATGAGCGAGTACTTGGAGTACGCGCGGAAGCCGCTCGCCGCGTCCGGCAGGTCCAGGCCGGCGGCACGGCTGGCGACCCAGGAGCCGAAGCGCTGCATGAGCTTCTTGAACCCGGAGAAGTGTTCGATGGTGCGCGTCTGCCGGTCGCCGATCACGATCTCGGCGCGGTTCTCGAGGATGGGCTGGACGAGATCTGCGATCTGCGCCTGCGGGTACTGGTTGTCGCCGTCTGTGTTGACGACGATGTCCGCGCCGTGCAGGAGCGCGTAGTCGACACCGTCGCGGAACGACCGGGCGAGGCCCATGTTCTGCGCGTGGCGCACGAAGTGCGTGACGCCGTGGGCCTTCGCGACCTCCACGGTGCGGTCTGTGGAACCGTCGTCGATGACGAGGATCTCGATCTCGTCGATGCCGGGGATGGACCGCGGGATCGTCTCGAGGACTGCGGGGAGCGTCTGCTCCTCGTTGAGGCACGGGATCTGGATGAAGAGCTTCACTGCGTTCGGGCGTCTCGATCTGGTCGTTGGGCGCGCGTGCACGAGGTGATGACGCGCGGGAGCGTTTCGGGCCGCGTTCACCATACGTGATCTCGTCGACTCGCCACCGGAACGACGGGCGCAACGGTGAGCGTGAGTCGGTTCTTTCGGTGCTGTGGGAGGATCGATCACCGTGCGCCGCCCGATCCCGTCCCTCCACACCGGCATCGTCATCGCGGCCGCCCTCTTCGCCGTCTTCGGTTCCGTCGCGATCGGCTTCAGCTCGCCGCCGTTCAACTCCGGGGACGAGGCCGCGCACTTCGACTACGCGGTGTCCCTCTGGCACGGGTACCTGCCTGTGTTCGAGGACGGGCTCACGATCGACCCTCCGTTCGGTGTCCTGCCGCCGGCGCAGTGGGTCTCACAGCACCCGCCGCTCTTCTACGCGCTCCTCGCACCGGTCGTCGGACCGATCTGGGACGGCGGCGAGCTCTACCACGCGGTCCTGGCGGGACGCGTGGTGAACGCACTCCTCGCCGGGCTCACCGTGGTCGCTGTCGCGTGGGCCCCGCGGCGCGTCCTGCCGACCCGGCCCCTCGCCGCCTGCCTCGCCGCCGTCATCACGTCGTTGACGCCGATGTTCCTGCTGGTCGGCGGTGCCGTCTACAACGACCTGCCGAACGTCGGGTTCGGGGCGCTCGCGATCGGTGTCGCCGCCACGGCGCTCCGACGTGGCCTGTCGACAGGCCTGGTGGTGGCAGCTGCCGTGGTCACTGCCGGGGGCATGCTCAGTCGACTCTCCTTCGCCGTGTTCGTCGTCGCCGTGCTCGTCGCCTTCGTCTGTGCCCGCGGTGCCGGCTGGTGGAACACCCTGGGCGGCAAGGTCGTCGCCGTCGTGATCGCCGCCGCCGCTCCGGTCGGCGCCGCCGGTTGGTTCTTCCTCCGCAACCAGCGGCTCACCGGCAACATCGCCGGCAGTCAGCCGGAGTGGGCCGCCGAGCACCTGCAGCGCCGGCAGCACGGGTTCGTCGAGACGGTGACCGACCCCGAGTTCTGGACCGGCGTCTTCTCGGTCTTCCGCGGGCACTTCACGATCGACGTCCTGTGGCCGTGGGCGTTGCTCGTCGCGCCGCTCCTGCTCGCGGTCGTGGTGGCGGTGGTCCCGGCGCTCCGCCGCAACGGTCGTTCCCCTGCGGCGACCGGCGCGATGGCAGCCCACGCCGCGCCGACCGGCACCGGGCGGCACCGGCGACGTGCGGTGCAGGCCACCGGTCGTGTCGCCGACGTGCTCGTCGCCCTCATGCTCGTCGCGGTCTTCGTGCTCATCGTCTACCTGCAGGTGCGGTTCACCATGCAGGGCGGAGCAGCCCAGGCGCGGTACGGACTGCCGCTCGTCCCGGTCCTCGCCGTCGTGATGGCGATCGGCTTCGCCGGGGCCGGCCGACGCCTGGCACCCGTGCTGGTCACCGTGTGGGTCGCAGCAGCCGGGTACGACTGGTTCGACATCGTGGACCTCACGACGCCCGCGTTCCACGAGCCGGTGACGCTCGTCGTGAGCCGGGTGGCCGTCGTCCTCGCGGTCGTGGCGCTCGTCGCGGTGGTCACGATGGTCTGGGCCGTGTCGCTCCGACGACCGGCATCCGCCACGCAGCCGACCACCGCCGACGAGGCAGCGATCCCCGCGTGACAGGATGACGGGGTGACGTCGATGCGCTCCCGGGTCGCCCGGTTCCTCAGCAGCCAGCGCCGACCAGACGACCGGCCGGTCAGCGATCCGACCACGGACGCTCCCCTCGTCGGCTTCGTCGTGCACGGCGCCGGCGGTGTCCACCCCGCCTCCGCGCACATCCGGGTGACCGGGCGGATGTCGGCACTCGCCGTGTCCGGGGCGGCCCGCGTCGCCCAGGTCGACCCGGTCCGGTGGGCCGACGGCTCGGACACGGCACAGATCGACGTGCTGCTCGTGCAGCGGGACGCCTTCCCGCTCGCGTCGCTCGACGCGGCACTCGAACGCGCCCGTCGCGAGGGCACCCGGATCGTGGCCGAGGTCGACGACGACTTCTTCAGCCAGGAGGCCCGTGCCCGGCTCGCGCGCGCCGAGTACGACCCCGACCGGCTCGCCGCCGTGGAGCGTGTGGTCCGCGCCGCCGACGCGGTGGTGACCTCCACCGAGCCGCTGCGCGCGGTGCTCGCCGCGGTCGGCGTCGACGCGGTCGTCGTCCCGAACGCGGTGCAGCCGGGCATGTGGGGCGACGGCCCGAGCCGCCCCGACCCGGCAGGCCCGCGCCGGGTCCTCTACATGGGGTCCGCGACGCACGGCGACGACCTCGCGCTGCTCCGGCCGGTGTTCGACGGACTGGTCGACGACGCGGGGCGCCCGGTCCGGCTCGAGGTCGTCGGCGTGACGGCCGGCGACGCGACCTGGTTCGACCGCCTGGCACTGCCGGAGGGGGCGACGCACTACCCCGACTTCGTGACGTTCCTCCGGGCGCACGCGGACCGGTGGTCCGCAGGGGTCGCGCCGCTCACCGGGGACCGGTTCAACGACGCCAAGAGCGACCTGAAGTTCCTGGAGTACGCGATGCTCGGGCTGCCCTTCGTCGGGTCGGACCGTCCGTCGTACGCGGGGGTCGACGCGCACGGCGGGCTGCTGGCGTCGGACGACCCGGCGTCATGGCGGGATTCCCTGCTGACGGCGTTCCGGGAGACCGACGAGCGGGTCGCCCGTGCCCAGGCGTACGTGCGGGCCGAGCGGGTCGTCACCGACGAGCGCGACTGGCGGGCGGCCCTCGGGCTCTGAACCCGGGCCTCTTGCTAGGCTGCCCCGGTGCAGATCCGCGAACTGAAGATCCAAGGCGCCTGGGAGTTCACCCCGGTCCAGCACGGTGACGCTCGGGGGGCCTTCCTCGAGGCGTACCGAGCCGACGTGCTCGAGGAGACCGTCGGACACCCGCTCGACCTCCGCCAGGTGAACATGTCGATCTCGTCGCGCGGCGTCGCGCGCGGGATCCACTACGCCCTCGTACCGCCGAGCCAGGCGAAGTACGTCACCGCCGTCCGTGGTGCCTTCATCGACTACATCATCGACATCCGCGTCGGTTCGCCGACGTTCGGTCAGTGGGACTCCGTGCGCATCGACGACGTCGACCGCCGCGCCGTGTACCTGTCCGAGGGCCTCGGCCACGCGATCGTCGCCCTCGAGGACGCCTCGACGGTGAACTACCTCGTGAGCGCCCACTACGACCCGCAGCGCGAGAAGGGGATCAGCATCCTCGACCCGACCGTGGGCCTCGAGCTCCCCGACGGCATCGGCGAGCCGGTCCTCTCCGAGAAGGACACCAGCGCACCGACCCTCGAGCAGGCTGCCGAGCAGGGGCTGCTGCCGACGTACGAGGAGTGCCTCGCCTACACCGAGTCCCTCCGCACCACGAACGAGTAAGGACGCATCGCCATGAAGGGCATCATCCTGGCCGGCGGTTCCGGCACCCGCCTCTGGCCGATCACCAAGGGCATCAGCAAGCAGCTCATGCCGATCTACGACAAGCCGATGGTCTACTACCCGCTGTCGACGCTCATGATGGCCGGCATCCGCGAGGTCCTCGTCATCACGACGCCGGAGTACAACGACCAGTTCCGGGCACTCCTCGGGGACGGCTCGGCACTCGGCATGACGATCGAGTACGCCGTGCAGCCGTCGCCGGACGGCCTCGCGCAGGCGTTCGTCATCGGCGAGGAGTTCATCGGCGACGACAGCGTCGCCCTCGTGCTCGGCGACAACATCTTCCACGGCACCGGACTCGGCACGAGCCTCACGAAGAACACGGCCGTGCAGGGCGCCACGATCTTCGCCTACCACGTCGCCGACCCGAAGGCCTACGGCGTCGTCGAGTTCGACGACGACTTCACCGCGGTCTCGATCGAGGAGAAGCCCGCCGAGCCGAAGTCGAACTACGCCGTGCCCGGGCTCTACTTCTACGACAACGACGTGGTCGAGATCGCGAAGACGATCGAGCCGAGCGCGCGTGGCGAACTCGAGATCTCCACCGTCAACGAGCGCTACCTCGAGGCCGGCACGCTCGGTGTCGAGGTGCTCGACCGCGGTACCGCCTGGCTCGACACCGGCACGTTCGAGTCGATGATGCAGGCCTCCGAGTACGTCAAGGTCATCGAGGACCGTCAGGGTCACAAGATCGGCTGCATCGAGGAGATCGCCTGGCGCAACGGGTGGATCGACGACGCCGCTCTCGCCGCGCTCGCGGCACCGCTCGCGAAGAGCGGGTACGGCGTCTACCTGCAGAACCTGCTGCGCGGCTGACGGTGGCCCGGTCCGGGTGGCGCCGGCTCCTCGGTCCGACCGGAGGTGCCGACGCGGCCGCGTCGACGCCGACGGCGCTCGAACCGGTCGAGCCGCGCCTCCCGGTCGACACGTCGCTCGTGACGGAGCCGCCGCGGCCGAGCACCGACGGGTTCGACGTCCTGGTCACGGTGGCCGAGTCGGCGTACCGCGCGGGCGAACACCGCGCCGTGGTGCGGTCGGCACGCGAGGCCGGCGCGGTGGGCGTCGTGGTCAGCGTGTACGACCTGCACGCCGGCCCGACGAGCACCTACCCGCCGGTGTCGGCTGGTGAGGACCACGCCGTCGCGCGGGCGACGGTCGCCGCGACGTGGGGTGGCGCGGTCGCGGCCGCGCGTCCGCTGCTGCGGAGCGCCGTCACGGTGGTGCAGGACGCCTCGGTCACGATGCCCGGAACGGCACACGGCCGACTCGTGGCGGCGCTCGACGGGGAGGCCCGCCAGGCCCGGGTCGCCCTGGCCGTCGTCCGCACCGGTGACGACGTGGTCGCCAGTGCCGGCGCCGCACTCGTCCAGCGCACCGCACCGGTCGCGTCCCTGCTGCGCGGGCACCCGGTCGAGGACGCCGACCTGCTGGACGGCGCCGTGGTGTTCGCGGGGGACGAGCCCTGCTTCGCCGTGCGCACCGCGGACCTCGCGGTCCCGGTCCGGACCGTCGACACCCGCACGGCGGTCGCACGACTGACCCGGGACAGCGCGGACGCCGGCGGCGGGACCTGCGTGGTCGTGGCGCTCGGACGCGTGTACCGCACCGGTGCGTTCCGCGAGCGGCGCTACGACACCGACGCGGCCGAAGCGCTCACCCGGTGGCGGACCCGGACGGACGACGACGCCGTGCACGCGCTCGCGCGGGCCGGGCTCGTACCGGGGGAGCCGAGCGCCGAGCCCGCCGGGGCACCGGTCGCCCTCCGGGAGCCCGTGCTGCGGGTCGAGCGCGGTCCGGAGCGGCTCGCCCTGCGCGACCGCGGGGAGCGGCTGCGCTGGTCGGTCCGGATCGCCGCGCACCCCGGTCCGCGCGGAGACGACTGGGGCGACACCTTCTTCGCACACGACCTCGCCGCCGCACTGCGGTCACTCGGGCAGGAGGTCGTGGTCGACCACCGCGAGTCCCACGTCCGCCCGCTGTCCGAACACCTGGACGACGTCACCCTGACGCTCCGCGGGCTCGACGACACCCCCGTGCACCCGTCGGCGACGAACGTGCTCTGGGTGATCTCGCACCCCGACCTCGTGACGGGCGCCGAGCTGGCGCGGTACGACCTGCGGTTCGCGGCCGGGCCGGTCTGGGCCTCCCGGGTGTCCGCGGAGACCGGACTCCACGTCGAGCCGCTCCTGCAGGCCACGGACCCCGCGCGGTTCCACCCCGGCCCCGTCGACCCCCGGTACGCCGGGCTGGACACGGCGTTCGTCGGGAAGACCCGGGCGGTCTTCCGGCCGGTCGTGCGGGACGCCGTCGCGGCCGGTCTCGACCTGGCGGTGTGGGGCGAGGGCTGGGAGGGGCTGCTGCCGGACGGCGTCCACCGGGGCGTCTTCGTGCCGAACGACGAACTGCCCGCGCTGTACCGCAGCGCCCGCGTGGTGCTGAACGACCACTGGGACGACATGGCCCGTGACGGCTTCGTGTCCAACCGGCTGTTCGACGCCGCGGCGACGGGTGCCCTCGTGGTCACCGATCCGGTGCCGGGGGTCGAGGAGCTGTTCCACGGGGCGGTGCGCACGTACGCGTCGGTCGCGGACCTCCGCGCACTCGTCCGACAGGGCGAGACCGCGTCGGCGGCCGATCGCGTCGACCGCGGAAGGCGTGTCGGTGCCGAACACGCCTTCGTCCGGCGGGCCGAGGTGTTGCTCGACGCGGTCCGGCAGCGCCGCTCGGTCGGCTAGCGCTTCCGGAGACGCCGGACGGCCTCGGTCGCGCGGTCCGTGATCCGCACGACCCGGCGGGCGTGCATCGCGGCGAGCTCCGCATCGCGCACGGCGAGCTCGCGGAGGGCGGCCTCGGCACGGTCCCGTTCGAACTGCACGGTCGCGCGCAGCGTGTCCGCGGTCGCCTCGCCCGCCCGGACGGCGTCCTCCAGGGACGCGATCCGCTGGTCGCGGTCGACGATCGCGTGGCCCAGGGCCTGCAGACGCCGGAGCTCGTCCTCGGTCACGACCGGGTCGCCAGCGCCGTCGAGCGTGGTCGACCCCGCCCGTCGGAGCGCGTCGGCGATGCCGTCGTCACGGGTGAAGGGTCCGGCGGCCGCGTCCTCGTCGGTGACGAAGCGCAGGGCGAAGGTCGCCTGCAGGACACCCTCGCGCAGACGGTGGAGGTCGCGCATCCCGTGGTGGCGCGGGCTCGGCGTCAGGTCGGGGTTCGCCTCGTAGGCACGCCCGCTGACGTCGACGCGGTGTTCGTACTGCGCCCAGGAGCGCCACGGCAGGTGCAGGACCTCGAGCTCGAGACCGGACGGCACCGGGGCACGGTTCGCGACGCTGACCTGGTGGTTGCCCTGCACGACGACGACCTCGGGGTCGCCGACGTGCACCGCGTTCGTGCTCGGCGGGCCGAGGAGCCCGATCGCCTCGAGCTCCGCGACGGATCGCTCGTCGCGCCAGTGCAGCCGCTCGATCCCGCTGCCGGACTCGGCGAGCATGCCCGTGAGGTTGACGACCGGCACGGTGAACGCGCCGATCGCGGGGTCGAGGCGTTCGAAGACCTGCCGGACGGTCAGCGAACGGTCGACGGGGAGGACGAACTCGTCGGCGTCGGCGTTGACGACCCAGTCGGCGGAGTGGATGCTCGCGGCGTCCCGGGCCATGCCGGTCACGACGGTGCCCTGTTGCTTCCGGTGCACCGGGTCGGAGCGGAGGTCGACCGTGACGTCGGGACGCTCGGCGAAGGCGGCGAGGAGTTCGGCCGTGCCGTCGACCGAGCCGTTGTCGGTGATGACGAAGACGTCGAACCCCTGGGCCAGGTGGTGGTCGAGCCATGCGGGGATGACGTCCGCTTCGTCGCGGACCATCAGGGTGACGGCGAGGATCATGCGCGGTGCTTCCGGGTCGGGGGAGAGGAGCGTGGTCGGATCGGGCGACGATACCGTGTCAGCGGGTGTGCGTCGCGTGGGCGCGCACGGCGAGGGCCGTCTTGAGCACCACCCGGAGCGGCCACAGCCACCAGGCCGGGTACTTCCGCGCCAGGAAGCGGTACGCACTCTCATGGTGGGCACGACGCATGCGCTCGGACGCGCCCTGGGTGGCGGTGCCGCCGATGTGGGTCGCCGTGGCGTCGGGCTCGTAGACGTTCCGGAGGCCGAGACGGCCGATGCGCCAACCGAGGTCGACGTCCTCGAAGTACATGAAGTAGCCCTCGTCGAAGCCCCCGAGGCGGTCGAAGACGTCACGACGGACGAGGACGCACGCCCCGGACAGCCAGCCGGCGTCCCGTCGCCCACCGTGCTCGCCGTCCTGACGGTAGCGCCGGGTCCAGGGGTTGCCGGGCCAGACGTTGGCGAATGCCGCGTGCCCGAGCCCGGTGCGGAGCGAGGGGACGAGTCGGGCCGACGGGTAGACGGCGCCGTCCGGCTCGAGCAGCCGAGGACCGACAGCACCGATCGAGGGATCCGCGTCGGCCGTCGTGACGAGCCGGTCGAGGGCTCCCGGTCCGAGGACGACGTCCGGGTTCGACACGAGGACCCATCGGACGTCGGGTGGGAGCGTGGCCACTGCGCGGTTCACCGCCGCCCCGTACCCGCGGTTCTCGCCGAGCGCCAGGAAGCGGGCGCCCGCGGCCTCGGTCACGGCACGGAGCGCGTCGACGTCGGCGGAGTCGTTGTCGACCACCACCACCTCGACGCCGGCGGCGCTCGCCTGCGCGGTGGAGGTCAGGAACGGCGGCAGGACGTCGCCCGAGTTGTAGGAGACGGTGACGATCGCCGCACGGGCCGAGGCGCCACCCCGGGTGTCGCGGGCGCTCACCGGTACACCCCGAGGTGCGCCTCGGCACACGCGGTCCAGCTGAAGCCCTCGGCCTGCTCCCGAGCCCGGGCGACGCGTGCGGCACGAGTTGCGGGCTCGTCCGCCAGCAGCCGTCCCAACGCGACCCGGATCGGCTCGGCGTCCGGTTCGGTGTAGGTCACCGCGTCGCCGCCGACCTCGGGGATCGCCAGCCGGTCGGTGGTCAGGACGTCCGCGCCGGACGCCATCGCCTCGAGCACGGGGAGCCCGAAGCCCTCCGCGATGCTCGGGTACGCCACGACGCGGGCGCCGCCGAGGAACGCCCGGAGCTCGTCGACCGGCAGGTAGCCGAGGTGGCGCAGCGGTGCACCGGCGTGGTCGCCCGCGGCCGTGAGCTCGCGCACCGCCGTCTCGTCCCAGCCGAGGCCGCCGGCCACCAGCAGGGGCGGGACCACCGCGCCTCCGGCGACGAGCGCACGGTGCGCCGCGATGAGCTCCGGGACACGCTTGCGGGGCTCGACCGTGCCGAGGAACGCGATCCAGTCGTCACCGTCGGCGAGCTCGTGAGCGGTGCGGAACGCGGCCAGGTCGGCCTCCGAGGGCGGGTGGAACAGCGAGCGGTCGACGCCGAGGTGCGCCACCACCGTCGCGCGCCGCGGTCGCCCGGCGAACCGGTCGAGCTCGCGGACCGTCGCGGCGCTCGGTGCGACGGTGGCGCGCGCCAGACGTCGCGCGAGTCGGGTCCAGACGCGGAAGAAGCGCACCTTGAGCGGGGAGTGCGCGGCCGGGTCGCTGAAGAACGTCGCGTCGTGCAGGGTGACCACCGTCCGGGAGGCACAGAGCACCGGGAACGTGTAGTGCGGGCTGTGCAGGACCTCGGCGCCGACGCGTCGGGTCAGGGTGGCGAGACCGGTCTGTTCCCACGCCAGTCGCAGCGGGCGGGACGCAGTCCAGCCGGGCGCCGCGTGGTACCGGTGCGCCGGGGCGATCCCGCGCAGCCAGTCGACGTCGCCCGGCTTCGCCACGACGTCGACGCGCACGTCGAGGTCCGCCAGTCCGGCGAGGAGCCCGGAGATGTACCGCGCCACGCCGCCTCGGTTCGGCGGGACCGACGTGGCGTCGACCAGCACCGGGAGTGCCCCCAACGTCAGCCCTTGACCTGGCGCTCGGTGGTCTTCGTCCAGGCGATGCCGGACTGCGTGTCCTCGTCGACCACCACGAACCGGGCAGCCTCACGCTCGATGACGATGTGCTCGCCGTTCGGCTTCGCCAGGAACACGTGCACGAAGTACTGGCCGCCGCCGAGACGGAGGTCGGACAGGTGCCACTCGACGGTCGCCGAACCGCGGAGCGGGTCGTGCCGGGTCTGGAGCTGCCGGCTGTCCACGCCGAACGCCGGGTGCCCGAGGTGGTTCTCGATCTTGATGCCCGCTCGCCACTCCGGCAGGACATCGGTGTGCGAGAAGGTCGCACGGACGACGAGGTCGTCGCCGTGGTGGTGCTCCTCGCCCGGCGCCCGACCGGGGATCTCGAGCTCGACGTGCTCGACCTTGCCCGGGTTCGCGTCCTCCTCCGGGTGCGCGGCCTCGGCCTCGGCGACACGGCGACCCTCGAGGATCTCGCGGAAGTTCTTCACCGCGAGCCGGGCGGAGCCCTGGAACTTGACCTCACCGTGGTGCAGTACGACGGCGGAGTCGCAGAGCTCCTGCACCTGACCGAGGGAGTGCGACACCAGGATGATCGTGCGGCCCTGCTCCTGGAACTCGCGGATCTTGTCGAGGCACTTCTTCTGGAACTGCTCGTCGCCGACGGCGAGGACCTCGTCGACGAGCAGCACGTCGGGGTCGGTGTTGATCGCGACCGCGAAGGCCAGTCGCACGTACATGCCGGATGAGTAGAACTTCACCTGCGTGTCGATGAAGTCCCCGATGCCGGAGAACTGCAGGATGTCGTCGAAGCGCGCCTCGGTCTCCTCCTGCGTCTGGCCGAGGATCGCCGCGTTCAGGTAGACGTTCTCGCGGCCGGTGAGGTCCGGGTGGAAACCGGCACCGAGCTCGATGAGCGCGGCGAGCCGCCCGCGACGCTCGACGGAGCCGGTGGTGGGCTCGAGGATGCCACCGATGGTCTTCAGCAGGGTCGACTTGCCGGACCCGTTCGGCCCGAGCAGACCGATGGTCGTGCCGGCCGGGATGTCCAGGCTGATGTCCTTGAGCGCCCAGAAGTCCTCGCTGTGGCGTCGTCCGGCGCGGCCCAGGGTGACGACACGCTCCTTGAGCGAATTGTCCTTCCGGATGGTGAACCGCTTGGAGACGTTCTTGACCGTCACGACCGCGGGCGCGTCGGTGAAGGGGGAGCGGGTCTCCTGGGTGGTGTCGTTGTCGATGCTCATCAGGTCAGATCTCCTGGGCGAAGTTGCCCTGCAGCTTGGCGAACACACGCTGGCACACGAGGAGCGCGACCAGGCCGACGACGCCCGCGACGACCAGGCGGAGGAGCAGGTGCGACGGGTACTCGGAGTCGGCGCCCGCGGTCCAGAACGCCCGGTGGATGCCGAGGACGGCCAGCGTGATCGGGTTGGACGTGTAGATCGTGAGGAGCCACTCCGGCGCGCGGGTGGCGACCATCTGCCAGCTGTAGACGATCGGTGACGCCCACATGAGCAGGAGCACGAGCACCTCGACGAGGTACTGCATGTCGCGCAGGTAGACGTTGAGCGCGGCGAGCAGCAGTGCCAGTGCGGTCGCCCAGATCAGGACGACCAGGACCGACGGCACGAAGTAGAACAGGTCGAGGCGGACCCAGGCGAACCCGCTCTGCAGGATCGCCGCGGCGAGGAGCACGACGAGTTGGACGCCGAAGTTGAACAGCGCCGCCCCGACGCTGGCCAGGGGGTAGATCTCCCGGGGCAGGTAGATCTTCTTGATGAGGCCACCGTTCGACACGATGGACGCCGTGCCCGCGGCGACGATCTCACTGAAGAGCCCATACAGCGTCAGGCCGGAGAACACGTAGATCGCGAACTCCGGGATGTTGCGGGAGGCTCCGAGGATCTCGCCGAGGACGAAGTAGTAGATCGCCAGCTGCACGAGCGGGCGGATCAGCGTCCATGCGAAGCCGAGTGCGCTGTCCTTGTACCGCGACTTGAGGTCGCGACGGATCAGCAGGTCGAGCAGTTGCCGGTGCGCGAAGATCTCGCGGAGCGATCCGATGACCGCGGTGGCCGGTCGTCCGGCCGGGATCATCCGTTCCTGCCGGAGTCGCTCGAACCGCTCGGTGACGATGTTGCTCAAAGGGGTTCCTCACATTCGACGCGGGCGACGGACAACTGTACATCGGCGACCGGGGACGGCCGCCGGACGTCAGCGTCCGTTCTTGCTCTCCCGCATGATGCGAACGCGGTTCTGCACCTTGTCGCGGAGCCCCGAGACGCCGTTCTCGCGGAGGTACCAGGTGGCGAGACGGACGTCGCGGGTGATGCCGTGGCGGCTGTTCGCGATCTGGTGGAACTGGAGTTCGCGCTGGCGCGCCGGGCTGAGCTGCACGCGGGGACGGCTCGCCGCCGCGAGCGACCCGGCCGGGACGGCGGCCTCGTGCGCGCGGTCGGCCGCGACGGACGGGTCCTTGCAGAACTCGACGAGGGGCGCGAGCGCCTTCTCCCAGGTGAAGCCCTCGCGGACGCGGCTGACCGCGTCACGGGCGGACTGCGCCGCCTCGGGGTCGTAGAGCATCGACTCGAGCGCCGCGGCGAGGCCGTCGACGTCGCGCTCCTTGACCGCCACACCCATGCCCTCGGCCGCGACGAGGTCACCGAAGCTGTCGCCGTCGGTGGTGACGATCGGCAGGTTCGCCCACATGTAGTCGAGGATGCGGGTACGGAACGAGAACGTCGTCTCGATGTGCGCGAAGTGCGTGCTGACGCCCGCGTCCGCCTCGAGCAGGTAGTTCTGCCGGTCGTCGAGCGCGACCCACTGCTCGTTGAAGAACACGTGCTTGCCGGTGAGTCCGAGCTGGTCGCTGATCCGGCGCGTCTCCGACACGATCGCCATCTCCGGCACGTCCGGGTTCGGGTGCGCGACGCCGAGGAAGAACAACCGGATGTCGTCGTGCGTCTCGGCGACCTTGGCGATCGCGCGGACGAGGGACGGGGTGTCGAACCAGTTGTAGATGCCGCCGCCCCAGATGACGACCTTGTCGTCCTCGCCGATGCCGGGCGTGACGCCGCGGATCGCCTTGCGCTCGTGCTCCGGCGGCGTGGAGTCCATGCCGAACGGTGCGATCGCGATGAGCTTGTTCAGGTTGTCGTCGGCGAGGTAGTTGTCCGGGTTGACCCGACCGACCGCGGCGAGCTGGCCGAGCCAGAACAGCCGCTGCCGCTCCGAGGCGCACAGGAAGAAGTCGCCGCGTTCGAGCTGGCGGTTGATGACCTCGGTCGTCGAGGTCACCTGGTTGCGCCAGCCGACGTCGCCGTTGTCACGTGCCTGCTCGAGCTGCTCGAGGTGCATCGGGTCGTAGAGGTCGACGACCATGATCTTGTTCGACTGCTGCAGCGTCTGGAAGTGGTGCAGCGCGTAGCCCTGGAAGAAGATGACGTCGGCCCACTCCTCGTGCTCCCGCATGGCGCGCTCGTGCTGGAGCGGGACGCGGGACACCTCGAAGCGGTCGGTCTTGCGGTTCGCGACGTTCCAGGTCACCAGGCGCACGTCGTTGTGCTCGCTGAGCGCCTCGGCGATCTTCCACGCGCGCATGCCCGGCCCGGCCATCTTTGCGCCGAGGGCGTCCCCGGTGATGACGAGCACACGGGTGCGGTGCATCGGCTGCTCGACGTCGAACGCCTCGATGATCGCCTGGTAGCCCTCGAGGAAGTACCCGTCCTCGAACAGCGGCTTGAAGGCGTCGCCGAAGAGCCGGAAGACCTCCTTGTCGGTCTTGACGCGCTGGCCCTGGATCCGGCGGCGCTCCTCCGACAGTCGGGGGAGGTCCGACACGAACTGGTCGAGGGCGTACAGGCCGGCGACGGCCTCCTTCGACATCGGGGTGGTGGGGTCGAACTCGTCCGGGGCCCCGGTGAAGCGACGGATGTCGAACTCCTCCGAGTCGCGACCGCTCTTCGCCACGGCGCGCCGGGCGAGCAGTGCGAGGGCCGCGGGCAGGAAGGTGCCGAGGTTCTCGTCCGACAGGTTCTTGTAGAGCAGGTGCAGGGCGTTCCGCTCGAGCAGGTACATCTCGCGGTGGTCGCCGAACGACTTCATCGACCCGTGGTGCTTGTGGTAGACGACGGACCGCGGGGCGAACCGGACGCGGTAGCCGAGCAGGTTGAGGCGCCAGCCGAGGTCCACGTCGTCGTAGAACATGAACAGGCCCTCGTCGAAGCCGCCGACCTCGAGGAAGACCTCGCGACGGACGAAGAGCGCCGAGCCGGTGCCGAACAGCAGGTCCTGCGGCTCGTCGAAACGACCGTCGTCGAGTTCGGCGATGTGGTTCTTGTAGCCCATCCCGAACCAGCTGAGGCCGGACTCGACGAAATCGATGGTCTTGCCCTCCCAGTCGAGGACCTTGCTCGCGACGGCGGCCACGCGGGGGCTCGGCGCGAAGCCTGCGATGCCCTCCTTGACCCAGTTCACGTCGGGCTTGGCGTCGTTGTTGAGGAAGGCGACGACCTCGCCGCTCGCCTCACGCGCGCCGAGGTTGCTGCCACCGGTGAACCCGAGGTTCTCCGCCGACACGATGATCTTGACGTTCTGCTGCTCCCCGAGCGCTGCGCGGAGGCGCTGTTCGCTGTCGTCGCCGGAGCCGTTCTCGACGACGACGATCTCGAGGCGGTCCGCCGGCCAGTCGACCTCGCTCAGGCGGGCGATGCACTCGAGCGTGTCGTCCGTCCCCCGGAAGTTGATGACGACGACGGAAACGCGGGGCGCGGAGGTGGACACGGAACGGACTCCATACGTCGGCTGGCGGTGGTGCCCACGGGAGCGGGCATGGTGCCTGCGGAAGGCGGGTACGACTATACCGACGCGGTCCTCGGATCCGGGCGACCTGGGAGACTGACGCCGTGGACGTCTCCGTGGTCATCATCGACTGGCACCAGCCCGAGCTCACCCGGCGGGCCCTCGCGTCCGTGCTGTCGCAGCGCGTCGACGGCTCGGTCGAGGTGGTGCTCGTCGTCAACGAGGCCGACGACGCGACGGTCGCTCGGTACCGTGCCGACCACCCCGACGTCGTCGTCGTGGCCGAGCCGACGAACACCGGGTTCGCGGGCGGGGTCGTCCGGGGGATCGCCGCGTCCTCGGGCGAGGTCGTGGTGCTCGTCAACAACGACGCCGTCGCGGACCACGGGTTCCTCGACCGTGGGCTCGCCGTGCTCGCGGCGGCCGGGCCCCGGGTGGCCGCCGTCGCCGCGACCGCGGTCCTCGAGGGTCGGTTCGTGCCGATCGACCCCGCCACCGCTCGGTCCGCGGACGACCTCGTCGCGGCCGACGGCCGACGCTGGCGGCGGGCCGAGACCGGCCAGACCCTGGTCAACGGCACCGGCGTCGTGCTCGACCGGTCCGGCAACGGTCGTGACCGCGACTGGCTCCGCCCGCTCGACGACGCCCCGGAGCCCGCACCCCTGTTCGGGTTCTCCGGGGGCGCGGTGTTCCTGCGGCGGGGGCCGCTCACCGAGGTCGGTGGCTTCGACCCGTCCCTCTTCATGTACTACGAGGACCTCGACGTCGCGTGGCGCCTCCGACTCGCGGGCTACGAGATCCGGCACGCCCCGGACGCGGTGGTGGTGCACCGCCACGCGGCCAGCTCCGGCAGCGACTCGCCACTCGTGCGCTCCCAGAGCATGCGGAACCGGCTCGCGGTCGTGCTCCGGAACGCCTCGGCGGGCTTCGCCCTCCGGGTGGTCGTCCGGACCGCGGGTCGCCTCGTCCGCGACCTCCTGCGGCCGGCCTCGGCGCAACTCACGCCCGCAGCGTGGTGGCGACTGTGCCGGGAGGCCCCTGCGGTGCTCCGCCACGCACGTCGCGCCCGCCGTGCCGACGGGTTCGACGCAGCAGCGCGTCGGCGGGTGGAAGCGGCCCTCGCTCCCGACGTCTGAACCGACGTTCAGGTGCCGCGCCGCGGTCCGGGGTACGCGGACCACAGCGTCCGTACCGGCGAGGAGCCGGGCCTCCCGTTCGGGGGCCGATCTGGGGGCTGTGTGATCGATGTGATCCAGGTAGCCTGATGTGACCCGTGTGTTCCGGTCGTTCGTCAGGGGTCGACCGCCAGCACAGAGTGCTTCGCGCACGCCACCAACCCCGTCGACGCCCAAGGGAAGGCCCAACGACGTGAAGAAGGTCGTCGCCATCATCGCGAGCGTGCTCGCGGTCGCGAGTGTGCTGGTCGGATTCCAGCTGTCCGGTCCGAACGCCTCGCAGGACGCGGCCTCCGCCGTGACCGGTTCGTCGTTCTCGGCGGGCAACATCATCTCGGACGCGAACTTCTACGACGGCGACGCGATGTCGGCCGCGCAGATCCAGTCGTTCCTCACCTCGCAGATCGGGACCTGCGCCTCGAGTTCCTGCCTCAACGTCGGGCGGTTCAGCATGAACTCCCGCGGCAGCGACCCGATGTGCGGTGCGGTCACCGGCGGGTCGAACCTCACCGCGGCGGTGATGATCTCGCGCGTCGCGATGGCCTGCGGCATCAGCCCGAAGGTCCTCCTGGTGACGCTCCAGAAGGAGCAGAGCCTCATCAACGGCAGCGTCGCGCGCAACCCCTCGGCGAGCCGCCTCGAGCGGGCCATGGGCTACGCCTGCCCCGACAACGTCGGCGGTCGCTGCGACCCGGCCTACGCGGGCGTCGGCAACCAGGTCTACTGGTCCGCCTGGCAGTGGAAGCGCTACGGCAACCCCGCCGGCACGAGCAACTACTTCACCTGGTTCAACCCGGGCGGCGTCCGCCAGATCCAGTACAACGTGCCGGTCTCCTGCGGGACGAAGTCGGTCACCGTGCAGAACAAGGCGACCGCGGCGCTCTACTACTACACGCCGTACACCCCGAACACGGCGGCGCTGAACAACCTCTACGGCACCGGCGACTCCTGCTCGGCCTACGGCAACCGCAACTTCTGGCGGATGTACAACGACTGGTTCGGGTCGCCCACCGCCTCGTCGAAGCCGATCGGCAGGCTCGACTCGGTGGTCGACGCCGGCGACGCGGTGCGGGTGCGGGGCTGGGCCATCGACCAGACCACGACCGCCGCTGCGCGGGTGCACGTCTTCGTCGACTCGGCCGGCGCGGGCTACACCGCCGATTCCAGCCGACCCGACGTGGGCAAGGCCTACCCCGGCTCCGGTGACGCCCACGGCTTCGACCTGACGATCAACGCCGGAGTGGGCAAGCACGAGGTGTGCGCGTCCGCGATCAGCGTCGACGGCAACCGCAACCAGAGCCTCGGCTGCAAGACCGTCACGGTGACGAAGGCCGCTCCGGAAGGCCGCGTGGACTCCGTCAAGACCGTCGTGGGCGGCATCGCCGTCCGAGGCTGGACCTACGACCCGAACCAGCCGAAGACCGCGCTGACGGTGAAGGTCTCGATCGGCGGCAAGGTCACACAGGTGCCGGCCAACCGGACCCGCGCCGACGTCGGCAAGGCCTACCCCACGGCCGGGTCGGTGCACGGGTACGAGGCCACGATCCCCACCACCAGCGGTTCCCAGAAGGTGTGTGTCACCGCTGTGAACGTCGGGGCAGGCCGCGACGCCCCGCTCGGCTCCTGCACGACGGTGCGTGCGGTGGGGTCCGTGCCCGACGGTCGCGTCGACGCGGTCACCGCCGTGCCGGGCGGCATCGCGGTCCGCGGATGGGCGATCGACGGAGACACCGCGAACCCGATCAACGTCGACGTGTACGTCGATGGTGTCGGTCGCCGCATCCCCGCCAGCACCGTGCGTCCCGACATCGGCTCGGCCTACCCGGCATTCGGCTCGAAGCACGGCTACGAGACCACGCTCTCGGCGAAGTCGGGGAAGCACCAGGTCTGCGTCTACGCGATCAACACCGGGGCCGGCTCGGGCAACCCGACCCTCGGCTGCCGGACGGTCGAGGTCGGGAGCTCCCCGGTCGGACGACTCGACTCGGTGACGCCGGTCAGCGGTGGTGTGACGGTGAACGGCTGGGCGTACGACCCGGACACCGGTGCCGCCCCGATCACCGTCCGGGTCTCCGTCGGCAGCGCGGCCACCGCGTCGAAGACCGGCAAGGCACGCCCGGACGTGGCGAAGGTCCACCCAGCGGCCGGCGGGAACGCCGGGTACGTCGCGACGGTCCCCGCGCCGAAGGGTGTCTCGAAGGTCTGCGTGTCCGCGGTCGACGCGAACGGCGGCGCGGACACGACGCTCCGGTGCACGTCGGTGACGGTGCAGTAGGCCCGGATCTCCTAAGGTGGCTGGGTGCGTACTGACCCTGGGACCACCGTGCGTCCGTCCCGACGCGAACGACTGTCCATCACCGCGATCGTCCTGGCGTTCGTCGCGGTCCTCGTGGTCTGGGCGTCGCTGCAGCCGCTGTTCGGGTCACCGGACGAGATAGCCCACTGGGACGCGGCGGTGCAGCTCGCCATGGGGCACGGTTGGCCCGATCCGGCTCACCTGAAACTGCTCGCAGCGACCCGCGCCGGTCAAGCCGAGGGGCTCGGGTACCTGCAGGTCGACCGTCCGACGCTCGAAGCGCTGATCGCGTCGGCACCGGGCAACGGCTCCACGAACCAGATGACGCAGCACCCGCCGACCTGGTACGCCATGGCCGCGGGGATGCTGCACCTCATCGGGTACATGCAGCTCCGCTGGGACGTCGACCTCTACGCCATGCGGCTCATGAACGTCGCGATCCTCGGCACGCTGCCCCTGGTGGTCTGGGCCGCAGTCCGCCGCGTGACCCGGTCGCCCCGGACGGCGCTCGTCGCCGCGGCGTCGTTGTTCCTCATCCCGCAGGTCGGTTTCATCGGGTCGTCCGCCACGAACGACACCCCGGTCATCATCCTCGGTGCCGTCGTCGTGTGGCTCGTGTGCCGGGTCATCACGGGAGACCGCGGGTGGGTCACCCTCGTGGCACTCGCGATCGCGACGGCCGCGGCCGTGTCCTTCAAGGCCACGGCGCTGCCGCTCGTCCCCTTCGCCGTGGTCGCGGTGATCGTCGCTGGTCACGGCCGGGGCCGGTGGATCCGCGGCGCCGTCGTGCTCGTCGTGCCCGTCCTCGCCACCTCGTGGTGGTGGGTGCGGAACGTCCTGGTCTTCCACACCCTGCAGCCGGCCGGCCTGCCGCAGTCCATCCGGACGCTGGAGTTCGCACCCGGCGAGGGCCCCGACGTCGGTGGGTTCGCCAACACCGAGTGGAACCGGGTCATCAACTCCTTCTGGGGACAGTACGGGTTGCTGCAGTACCCGTCGAGCCCGATCGTCATCGCGACCCTCAGCGTCGTCGCCATCGGCGTCGTGCTCGTCTGGGGCTTCCGAGGGAGAACGCGGCGGACTGCGTGGTTGCTCGCCCTCCTGCCGATCCTCACGCTCGTCGCCGGATTGCAGAACAACTGGTCGACGTACTTGCGGACGACGACCATCGGCGGGATCCAGGGCCGGTACTACTTCGTGCTGGTCGGGGTCCTGGCCGTGCTCAGCGCGATCGCCTGGCGTCGCTTCGTTCGGGCCGAGGACGACCGTCGTCGCCTCGGTCGGACCGTCGTCGTGGTCGCGGCGCTGATGACGCTCTACGGCTGGTCTGTCGCCTACCGTGGCTACTACGAGGGCTTCCACCTCAAGGTGACGGGCACCGGGCTCCGACTGTTGGCAGGCCAGACGCCGATCGGCACCGTCGGCTTCGGGCTCGTCGCCGCGACCGCCCTGCTCCTGCTCGCGGTCGCGGTCGCGGTCACGGTGTCCGCACTCCGCTCACCGACGAGGATCGAGGGGCGTGCCGACCGGTCCGAGGGCCACGACGGTGCGGACATGGTCGGGGATCCGCACGAGGGCCTGACGAACGGTGCCCTCGACCACGACGATGCGCGCACGGAGACGGCACGTCGGCACGCGTAGACCGCCGTCGGTCCGACCGCCGACGACGGAGGCAGGCGATGACACCCGCCCAAGTACGACACCGTAGAGAGAACCATGGCTGACACCACCGCCCCCCGCACACTCGTCATCGTCCCGACCTACAACGAGGCCGACAACGTGGTCGACATCCTCGACCGGGTCCTCGGAGTGGTCACCGACGCGCACCTGCTCGTGGTCGACGACGGAAGTCCCGACGGGACCGGCGACCTCGTCGCGGCGCGGGCGGCCGACGACGACAGGGTGCACCTGCTCCGGCGGTCGGGGAAGCTCGGGCTCGGGACCGCGTACGTGGCGGGCTTCCGGTGGGGGCTCGAACGCGGGTACGGCCTCCTGGTCGAGATGGACGCGGACGGCTCGCACCCGGCCGACCGTCTGCCGGCCCTGATCGCGGCCGTGGTGGACGCCGACCCGGCCGACGACGTCATGCTGGCCATCGGTTCGCGGTGGACCGCCGGCGGGTCGGTCGTCGACTGGCCCAAGCACCGTGAGCTGCTCAGCCGGGGCGGGAACGCCTACGCCCGGTTCATGCTCGGGCTCGACGTCCACGACATCACAGCGGGCTTCCGCGTCTACCGGGCCGACGCGATCGCCCGGATGGCACTGGACGAGATCGACTCGAAGGGGTACTGCTTCCAGGTCGACATGACGCTCCGGGTCCACGACCTCGGGGGCGCGATCGTCGAGGTCCCGATCCGGTTCCGCGACCGCGTCCACGGGGTCTCGAAGATGAGCCAGGCGATCGTCGTCGAGGCGATGTTCCGAACGACCCAGTGGGGGCTGCAGCGGCGCTTCCGGCCGCGCACCCGACGGTCCTGATCACGGCGAGGCACAGCTGACGACGCGATCGAACCCGCCCTCGACGTACTGCACGAGTTCGGTCCGCCCGCCCGCGGTGAACGGTGTTGCGGAACAGGCAGTCTGGGCAGTGGCCAGCGTCGACGGACCGATCGCACGCCACGTCGGAAGCGTGTACAACTGGCTGCTCGCGGGAACGCTGCCCATCAGCTGTGCCCACTCGCCCGGCGACGAGTAGACCCCGACCGAGGCGCCGGTCGACCGGAACATGTCGGTCATGCCCTCGAGCGTCGCGCGGTTCAGCGCCTGCGACGACTGCCACGAGCCGTCCGTCTCCGCGTCGAGCCACCAGCGGTACGGTCCGGACGGGACGCCGCGGTCGTGGACGTCCTCGTGAGCGCGGTTCCAGCCGTACACGTACGAGCAGGCGAGTGAGGACAGACCCGCTACGCCTCCTGAGCACACGCCGTACCGGAGCGGGACCGCGACTGCGGTACCGTCCGGGTCACGGTTCGTGGTCGGCCAGGACGCTCGTGCGAGCGTCGGGTCGTCGGCGAACGCCCGACCGGGGTTCGCGGTGTTGACGTACAGCTGCGTGGTCGGCTGCGTCGTGCCGCCGCGCGACGTCGCCGCCCAGGCCAGTTGCCGCGCGAGGCACGGGTTGGTGGTCGTCGCGCGGCCTCCGTTGACGCCGACGATGCCGAACGCCTGGTCGGACGGCCAGGTCGACGGTGCTGTGCGGCACTGCGGCCACGAGAGGTCCGCCCCGACGCCGGAGCCCGCGGCGGGTGCGGTGAAGTACCCGGAGACGTCGACAGAGGTCGTCGCACTCCCCGTCGTCACCCGTACCTGGAGCCGCCTGTCGACCGCGCTTCCGTCCACGAGCAGCGGCATCACCGTACTCGAGATCGACTGCCCCTGGGCGTGCCGTTGCGTCGCCAGCGGGGTGTCACGGCCCGCTGCGGTCACCCGGACCGTACCGGTAGCCGTGGGGGCGGTCACCGTGGTGGTGGCCACGACCGCGGCCGCGACGCCGGGCACGCCGCCGACGCCGGTCACCCGGATCGTGCGCGGTGCGGACGACGCGGTGGTGGACAGGACCCGCACCGGGTCCATGGGGGTGAAGACGTACCCGGTGCCGGTCGTCGCGTAGTAGCCGGTCACATCGACGGACACGGTCGCGGTGCCCTTCGTGGTCCTCACCTGCGCCGCGCCACGGGCGAGTGCCACGACGGCGCTGTTCGAGACAGGAGTGGCGCGCTCGAAGACCTGCGTCGTCACCGCCGGGTCCTGGCCGGCCGTGCTGAGACGCACACTGCCGGCCGAGGTCTGCCGTTCGACCGTGACGTTCACGGCGACGGCGGTCGCGGTCGTCGGGACGCCGCCGCGCCCTGCGAGCGGGACGGTCACCGGCGCCGTACCGATACGGGTCCCGCTGAAGACCCGGGCGGGGTCGAGCGGGGTGAACGTCGACGAGCCGCCGGCACCGTAGAACCCCGCGACGTCGAGGAAGGCCGTCGCCTTCCCTGCGGTGACCCGGACCTGCACCGCGCCGCCGGACAAGCGGACCGTCGCGGTGTTCGCGATGCCCTGACCGGCACGGAACGACTGTGCCGACAGCGCGCTGTCGGTACCGGCGGCCGCGACCTGAACCCCACCGGCACGTGTCGGCGATGCCACCCCGACCGTGAGGACCACGGCGACGGCGTTCCGCGGCACGCCCTTCGTGCCGGCGACGGTCACTCGCTTCCACGTCGTCCCGACGGCGCCGCTGAACGCACGCGTCGCGCGCACGGGGGAGTACCGGCCGGAGGCCGGGGCGTCGGCCGCGGTCGCGTCGCCGACGGCCGCCTGTGCCGGGACCGACGGGACCGCGACCAGGCTCGTGACGAGGAGCCCGAAGATCACCATCAGGTGGTGCAGGCGCGACATGGCGGTCCTCCCGGTGCGTGGCCGTTCCCCTGACGACCCGTGGGCCTCGCGGCCACGAGCAGCTTAGGCGTGGAGGAGTCGTCTCCGCCAGGACCGGCGTCGCGCCGACACGACGAGCACCGTGACGAAGAGCATCAGGCCGGCGCCGTGCAGCAGCGTGCTCTCGGCGACGCTCGTGACGCCGAGCAGGACGAGCACGGCCGCCGGCCAGACGTACGCGACGCCGGGGTAGGTCGTGGCGGTCACCCAGGAGCGGGCGAAGGCGAGCAGCGCCGCGCCGACGAGGAGCAGCATGCCGGCGAGTCCGACCTGGAGCCAGGCGTCCACCACGACGTCGAGCCCGGAGGTGAAGCGGACGCCGGAGGGGTCGACGAAGGTGACGTAGGGGACGACGGGCTCGGTCGGCCAGGCCCCGACCCAGCCCCACCCCTGGACCGGGTGCTGCTCGATGAAGACGCGGATCTGCGACCACAGCGCCAGCCGGGTCGAGGTGCCGCCGGCCGCTCCGATCTCCGGCAGGAACCGGGCTCGACCGACGACGAGCACGACGCCGATGGCGAGCACGGTCGTGGCGAGCACCGCGTTGACGACCGGCCGCGACGCCGGCCGCGCGTGCCGGAGCGACCAGATCGCCAGGGCGGCGACGGCGAGCGCGATCATCGCGAGTCCGGTGATCGGCGACTGGACGAGCATCAGTGCGATGACCGCGAGCGCCGTCGAGGCGATCGCCCGCCAGTGCGTGACCGACCTGGTGAGGTACTCCACGACGAAGGTGACGAGAGCGGTCGCGGCGATGAAGCCCATCACGTTGCGCGTCCCGCCGATGCCCTGGATCGGTCCGCCGTAGGCGATGTCCGCGCGGATGCCGAAGGCGGGGAACGGGACGTCGAGGACGAGTCCGGCGAGCACCTCGAGACCGAGTGCGGCGACGAGCAGGATCCGGAAGGCGTCCCCGCACGCGCGGATCACCTGCACGAGGTCCCGGCCGAGCGCGAGGTAGAGCCCGAGTCCGACGAAGCCGAGCGTCTCGGCGAACCCGCGGAGCGCGACCCAGGAGTACTCGCTCCACAGCACGCTGACGCCGCAGTACGCCACGAAGGCGATCAACGACAGCGGCAGGACGCCGTGCCACTCGATCCGGTACCGCTGTCCGAGCAGGCTGAGGCCGGCGAGGACGACCAGCGTGACGAGGACGGCCCAGGTGCCGGCCGGCCCGACGAGCACCTGCACGGTCGGCTCCCCGAAGGCGAAGAGCACGATCGTCGTCGCGAGCGCCTGGCTGAAGCGGCCGCCGGCCGAGAACCCGATCCACGCGGACAGGTACCGGCGCGCGCGCACGAGTCGCGTCGTCCGGGCGTCCGTCATCCGTCCATACTGGCGCACGCTGCTCGGCTCGGCCTCCGTCATCGCGGAGCGTCGATATCGCGGATCGTCATCGGAACGCTACCGTCGGCCTGGTGGGACGCGCGGAGCGGAGCTGGTGGCCGGTGCTCGCCACGGTGGTCCTGGGCGTGCTCGCCGCGGCGACCGCGTGGGTCCGGCTCGGTCCGGAGGCACGCGGCACGGTCTGGGCGGAGGACGGCGGGCTGTTCCTCCGGGAACGCCTGGCGCTCGGTCCGATCGGCAGTCTCCTCCACCCCTACGCCGGGTACCTGCACCTGGTCCCCCGGCTCGTCGTCGACCTCGTGCTCCTGTTCCCGGTGCCCTGGTACGCCCTCGTCGTCTCCGCGACGTGCTGCCTGCTCACCGGTGCCGTCTGCGCCGGCGTGTTCGTCCTCGCCCGGGACGTCGTGCCGTCCCGGCCGCTCCGGCTGCTCCTCGCCGCGGTCCCCGTGCTCCTGCCGACCGCGCCGTGGGAGGTGTCCGGCAACGTCGCGAACCTGCACACGTTCGGCCTCGTCCTGGCCCCGTGGCTGTACGCGTACCGGGTGCGCTCGTGGTGGGGGGCCGGTGTCCTCGCCGGCGTCGCCGTGCTCGTCGGCGCGACGGAGGCACAGGCGGTGCTCTTCCTGCCGCTGCTCGTCCTCGCCTGGCTCCCCGTGCGTCGCGACGCCGGGAGCGCCCGGCTCCTGCCGCTGCCGGTGACCGTCGCGGCGCTCGCGGCCGGCGTCGCCCAGGTGGTGACGGCGCTCACCACGCCACGTGCCTCCGCCCCCGGCGACCCCACCGCGACCGACGTCGTGGCCGGGTGGCTCCTGCAGACCGTCGGTGGCCTCTGGGACGCCGACGTCGGCTCCGTGGCGGCTGCGGTCGTCGACGCAGGGTGGGCGGTGGTCGCGGTGCCGGCCGTCCTGCTGGCGCTCGTCGTCGTCCTCGGCGCCGCCGTCGCGGTGCGGACCGGCCGGTGGCGTGCCGCGGTGCTCGCCGTCGTGCTCGCGGGCGGTGCCGCGGTGGTCTGGACCGCCGCCCTGGTCGCCAACGCCTCGGCGGACGGCCGGTGGTCGCAGGCAGACCCGGGCGCGCTCCTCGCGGCGACGCCGTCCCGCTACGCGGCTGCTGCGGGCATGCTCCTCACCGGAGCGCTCGTGGTCGCCGCCGCCGTCCTCGTCGACCGTGCGCCCGGTGCCGTCGCAACCGGGCGGCGGTCTGCGATGGTGGTGCGGGCTTCCAGGCCGGGAGGCCCGACCGCGGTCGTCCGCTCGGCCCTCGGCTGGTGCGTGGTGGCGCTGGTGGTCACCTCGTGAGTGGGCAACCTGTCCACGGACACGCAGCGGAGCGACGGTCCGGCGTGGGCACCGCAGTTCGCGGGCGCCGACGCGATGTGCCGGGCTGATCCGTCCGCCGTGCTCGACGTCCGGACGCGCCCGTGGGGCGCCGAGGTGCCGTGCTCGCTGGTCCTCGGCGATCGGTGACGGGCGGCGCGCGGCCGACGCGCGGCCCGGGTCAGGGGTTCGCGGCCCAGCGGAACGCGCGCTTCGCCACCGGGGTGCGCGGGCCGTCGCCGACGGACGGCGGCTCCTCCGTCACCAGGACGATCCGCGACTTGACGGCGATGAGCGCGAACAGCACCCAGTTGCCCTGGTAGAGCAGTCGCGACTCGGCGATCGCCTGCACGAGGAGCGCGACGACGACGAGCAGCGGGAACAGCCCCACCGGGTCGAATGGCCGCGGTGCGAGGTCCGGGCCGAAGCCGGCCCGGGTCGCGCTCGACCACGACCGCGACAGCGTGGTGAGGACGTACAAGGCGAAGAGCACGAGTCCTACGACGCCGGTCTGCATCCAGACGTCCAGGGCGGCGTCGTGGGCCTGCAGGTAGGTGACCCCGTTGCGGGGCGCGAGGTCGGCCAGCAGCGGGATGCCCGGCCACCAGTACCCGATCCAGCCGAAGCCGAGCACCGGGTGCTGCTCGACGAGGCCCCAGACGGCCTGCCAGATCGTGCCGCGGCCGGTGAGGTCCGACGACCGTCCGAGCACGGCGACGAGCGTGTCCTTCGCGAGCACGACGGCGACCACCACGACCACGGTGCCGGCCGCGATCGCGAGGTACCGCGGTGTCCGCCGTTCGGTCGGCACCCGACGCATCCAGAGTGCGAGCGCGAGCACGACGGCCACCACGACCGCGGCGACGAGCACCGTCGAGGAGCGGGTCAACGCGGTCACGAGCGCGGCCACGACGAGCCACCCGATCGCGCGACCGCGGCGCATCCGGCCCTCGGCGAGCTGCACGGCCACGACGATCGCCGCGAGCAGGGCGACCATCGCCAGGAGGTTCGCGTTCCCCGGGAGGCCCTGGATCCTGCCGCCCGTCAGGAGCTCGGCCCGGGAGAAGTAGAACGCGTCGGGGACGTCCCGGTCGCCGTAGTCGGTCCAGATCGGCGCGATCGGATGGCGCACGACCACGGCGACGACCGCCTCGAAGAGCAGGGACAGTCCGAGCACCCAGCGGAACGCCAGGCTCATCGCGTCGAGGATCCGTCGCCAGGTCAGGGTGGACGCGATGGCGAAGGCGACCAGCGCGCACACCACCTGCGCGACGGTGCTGGCGAGGGTGGCGGGCCGCCAGTGCGACCAGAGCACGGAGACGAGGCACCAGGCGAGGAACAGCCAGAGCGCCCGCGGGGTGCGCTCGAGGGGCGGTCGGGCACGCGCCACGACGCTGATGCCCCACGCGCCCTCGAGCGCCCAGACGGCCGCCGCGCCGTACCAGGTGATCGTGTTCGGCACGGCGTCGCCGGCGAACAGCGTCAGCAGGACCGTGGCGGCGAGGGCGAACGCCTCGCGTTCGGGCACGGAGCCGCGCGCCAGTGGCCAGGTGTTCGTCACGGAGGACAGGCTAGTGCCGGTCACCCGCGGACCTCCCCGAGCGCGTCCGCGAGCGCGTCGCCCAGGTACGGTGCCAGCGTCGTCGCGAAGGTCGCCGTCACGTGCGTGGGGTCCCGGTGCACGACCACGCCGCCGATCACGGCCGGGCAGGTGCTGGCGGAGCAGTACCGGTCGGTGAGGTCGACGAACGCGGCACGGTCGCCGAGACGTGCCACGGCCTCCGCGGAGCCGTCGAAGGCGGACAGCGCCGCCGACCGGGGCGAGTCGCAGGCGTCGGTCGTCGGGCCGGTCATCCGTCCGAGGCAGGTGAGGACGTCGTTCCGCGCGACCGGGTTGTCGCGGATCGCGAGGACGGGCACGCCGACGTCGGTGGCGTTCCGCCAGGCGCCGACCAGACCGTCGACCACCGTGGCCTCGTTCGTGGACCCCTCGGGCACGATGACGGGGCTCTTCGTCGCCGCGTGCGTGACGACGAGGGCGTCGAGGTCCGGGTGGTCCCGCACCCAGGCGAACGCCGCCTGCTTCCACCCGTCGCAGCTCGCCGTGTAGGCGTCGGACGGTGCCTGCTGCTCGGCCGTCGTCAGGTAGCAGCCGACGTGCCCGGCGACGTCGATGCGCCAGTTCCGTTCCTCGGCGATGGCCGCGTAGGCGCTGAGCAGCGCGTTGTTGTGGGAGTCGCCGATCGCCGCGACGTGCCGGGTGTACCCCGTCGACGGGCCGAGGCGGCAGACGTTGAAGTCGGGCGTGGTGTTCGACCAGCACGCGTACCGGTTGACGTCGTCGCTGCCGGCCGCCGACGGGACGGGGACGCGCACGTCGGCGAGGCGGGGGTCGGTGCACGGGTCCGCCGTCCCCACGCCCGCGGCGGCGCCGAAGCAGGGGACGTCGCCGTCCTCGAGCGACCGCTGGTAGGCGGCCGCCTGCGTCTGCTGGACCTGCAGGGCGCCGAGCGTGGCGGCGCCGAGCGCGACGACGACCAGGGTGCTCAGGACGCCCCACACGGCCACCCGGCGCGGCGGGAGCGCGGACACCCGGGCCGAGAACCGGAGCGGTTCCTCGACGACCCGCGTGGACAGCGCCGCGACGACGACGCTGCCGACCAGGATCGCGACCTTGTCCCTCGTGCCGAGGGCGTGTCCCGTGACGATCGGCAGCAGCACGACCGCGGGCCAGTGCCAGAGGTACACCGCGTAGGAGATGCGCCCGAGCCCCGCCACCGGCGCCCACCGCCCGGGCACCGCCAGGCCCGACCGACCACCGAGCAGCACCACGAGCGTCGCACCGACCACGGGGAGCAGCGCCGCGGTCCCCGGGTAGGGGGTCGCCGACGTGATCGTCCACAGCGAGGCGACGAGCAGGGCCGCACCCAGCCACGCGCCTCCCGTCCGCACGGCGGCGGTCGTCCGCGAGCGCGGCGGCGCCGTCAGCACGGTGGCGGCCAGCCCGCCGAGTGCGAACTCCCACGCGCGCGTCGCGGTCGAGAAGTACGCGATCCCGGGAGCGGTTCGGGTCTCGACGACACACCAGACGAGGGAGAGCACGACCACCGCGCCGAGCAGCAGGCGCGCGGTGCGGACCGGGGAGTGCCCCCGCGTGCGACGGAGCGCGGCCGTCAGTACGACGAGGAGCACCGGCAGGGCGATGTAGAACTGCTCCTCGACGGACAGCGACCAGAAGTGCTGGAACGGGGACGGGTCGTTGTCGGAGGCCAGGTAGTCCACCGAGTCGGAGGCGAGCTGCCAGTTCTGCAGGTACACCGTCGACGCGATCAGCTCGCGGCCGTACTGCCCCCAGAGCGTGCTCGGCACGAGGACGAGCACGGCGGTGCCGGTGGCCAGCAGCGTCAGCGCCGCGCCGGGCAGCAGCCGCTTCGCACGCCGCGCCCAGAACGTGCCGAGGGCGATGCGTCCGGTGGCCACCTGTTCGCGGAGCAGGTGTCCCGTGATCAGGTACCCGGAGATCACGAAGAACACGTCCACGCCGACGAAGCCGCCGGGCACCCGGTTCGGCCAGAGGTGGTAGACGACCACGGCGAGGACCGCGAACGCCCGCAGCCCCTGGACGTCCCACCGGGTCCGGTCGGCGCGGTCGGGGACGGTGCGGGTCGGTTCGGCCATCCCGGAGAGTCTATGTATCGCGGATCGTGCACGTGCCCTCCGGGACGGTCGTGCCGGATACGCTCGTGACATGTTCCTCGGCATCACGAACACCCCTCGCGACTACGCCTGGGGGTCGGTCTCCGCGATCCCCGAACTGCTCGGACGGACCGTCACCGGCGTCCCGCAGGCCGAACTCTGGCTCGGCGCCCACGCCGGCAGCCCCAGCGTGGTGGTGAACCCGGCCATGGTGGGTGGTGCCGACACCGTCCTCGACTGGATCACGGCCGAACCGGAGACGGCGCTCGGTCCGGACCGCGCCGGCCTGCCGTTCCTGCTCAAGGTCCTCGCCGCCGCGGCCCCGCTGTCGCTCCAGGCCCACCCGACGCCGGAACAGGCCCGCGAGGGCTTCGAACGCGAGGAAGCCGCAGGGGTCCCGCTCGACGACCCGGGCCGCAACTACAAGGACCCGTTCCCGAAGCCCGAGCTCGTCGTCGCGTTGAGCGACCGCTTCGAGGCGCTGAGCGGCTTCCGCCCGGTACCCGAGGCGCTCGCCGAGGTCGAGGCGCTCGACGGCGGCTCCGGTCGTCTCGGGCCGCTCGTCGTGCACCTGCAGCACGGCCTCGAGGACACGGTGCGCTGGCTCGAGGAGGCCGACGACTCGGCACGGGCGGTGATCGGCGCGGTCGGGCACCTGGCGACCGGAGCCGTCGCCGCCGCAGGTCCGGACGGCACGGTCACGCCCAACACCGCGACCGCGGCCGACCTCGCCCGCGCCTACCCGGAGGACCCGGGCGTCGTGGTGTCCCTCCTCATGCACCGCGTGACGCTCACCAGGGGCGAGGCCATGTACCTGCCCGCCGGGAACATCCACGCCTACCTCGACGGCCTCGGCATCGAACTGATGGCACCGTCGGACAACGTCCTGCGGGGTGGGCTGACCCCGAAGCACGTCGACGTGCCGGAGCTCCTCCGGGTCCTCGACTTCACGGCGCACCCGGTGCCCCTGCTCGAGCCGGAGCACCTCGCCCCCGCGGTGGACCGCTTCGCGCCGGCGGGGGTCGGCTTCGCGCTGCTCCGCGTGACGGGTGACGGGCGGCCGGCCGGTCCCGGCGCCGGCGGGACCGCGCCGCTCCACGGACCGTCCATCGCGATCTGCACCGAGGGTGTCGTCACCCTGGTCGGCGCCCGCACCGCGACGCTCCTGCGTCGCGGGGAGTCCTGCTACATCACGCCGGACGAGGGCGACGTGACGGTGGAGGCGGACGCCGGCAGCGGGACCACCGGGACCGTGTTCATCGCGACGGGCGCGTAGGCCGACCGCCACCGGCACGGCGGCGGTCGGCCCGACCACCGCCGGGCCCCCGCCGCCCGTTCCGCTAGCGTGGCGGCATGAGTTGGTTGGTCACCGGCGGTGCCGGGTACATCGGGTCCCACGTCGTCCGAGCGCTCGGCGCGGCGGGCATCGACACGGTCGCGCTCGACGACCTCTCGAGCGGTTTCCGGGCGTTCGTGCCCGAGGGTGTCCCGTTCGTCGAGGGCACGATCCTCGACGGCGCACTCCTCGAACGGACCATGCGCGAGCACGCCGTGACCGGTGTCGTGCACGTCGCCGGCTTCAAGTACGCCGGTGTCTCGGTCGAGCGGCCGCTGCACACGTACGAGCAGAACGTCACCGGGATGGCGACGCTCCTGGGCGCGATGGCCGACGCCGGGGTCGACAAGGTCGTCTTCTCGTCGAGCGCCGCGGTCTACGGCACGCCCGACGTCGACGTCGTCGTCGAGGAGACCCCGAAGGCGCCGGAGTCGCCGTACGGCGAGTCCAAGCTCATCGGCGAGTGGCTGCTGCGGGACCTCGAGGTCGCCCGCGGCTTCACCACGACGTCGCTGCGCTACTTCAACGTGGTCGGCTCGGGGGAGCCCGACCTGTACGACGCCAGCCCGCACAACCTGTTCCCGCTCGTCTTCGACGCCCTGCTCGCCGGTCGCACGCCGCGCATCAACGGCGACGACTACGCGACCCCGGACGGCACCTGCGTCCGTGACTACGTGCACGTCGCCGACCTCGCGCACTCGCACGCGGTGGCGGCGCGCAAGCTCGAGTCCGGGAAACCGCTGCAGCGCGCCTACAACCTCGGCAGCGGTGACGGCGTGAGCGTCCGGCAGATCATGGACGCGATGGCCAGGGGGACCGGCATCGACTTCCAGCCCGAGGTCGCGCCGCGCCGCGCCGGCGACCCGGCCCGGATCGTCGCGACCGGCGAGGCCGCGGCGCGTGACCTGGACTGGGCGATGCGGCACAGCCTGGACGACATGGTGACGAGTGCCTGGGAGGCCCGGCGCCGCGCCGCCTGACCGGCCCGCGCCCGTCGAGCCCCGCCGCCACCCCGGCTGTGGGGCTCCTCGTGTCCCCCGAACGACCCGCAGACCCCGAGCGACACGCCCGAACGGGGGACATGCCACGGCGGAACCGGGAGGGGCTTCTATGATCCGCGACTTGACTCCGAGGAATCACACCGCTGTAATTACACCGACGGCATCGTCGTCAGGGCCGCAAACGAGACGTCAAGGGGTGATCAGGGTGAGCGCATCCGACTTCGAAGCCGGAGTGCCGGACGACTGGCACGTCGACCCCGTCGCACTCGGCGTGCCGGGTGTCCGCCGGTCGATCGAGACCGACGACGAGAACCCGCTCGCGTGGCAGGTCGACTCGCTCTGTGCCCAGACCGACCCCGAGGCGTTCTTCCCCGAGAAGGGCGGCTCCACCCGCGAGGCGAAGAAGATCTGCACCTCGTGCGAGGTCCGCACCCAGTGCCTCGAGTACGCGCTCGAGAACGACGAGCGATTCGGCATCTGGGGCGGTCTCTCCGAGCGCGAGCGCCGCAAGCTCCGCAAGCGCGCCTGAGCGGTCCCGGTCCACGAGGACCGTGCGCGGGCGCGCTCGAGCAGTCCCGCAGCGGACGCGTCCGGAGGCGACCGTCTGCGCAACGCGCCGCCGCACCCGGCCGGCACCGCGCCGTGCGGCCCGTAGAGTGGCGCCGTCATGCAGCCCAGTGCCTCCTCACGCCGCGTCACAGCGATCCTCGTCGCCGCCAACGCGGCGGACCACCTCGACCGCACCCTGAACGCCCTCGCTGCGCAGACCCGTCCGCCCGAGGCGCTCGTCGTCGTCGACGTCGGGTCGACCGACGGCTCGACCTCGGAACTGTCCTTCGGTGGCAGCGCCCAGCTCTCCCGGATCCCGGCGGGTCGCCCGTTCGGTGAAGCCGTCCGACACGGTGAGCGGGTGGCCCCGCGTGCGGAGCCCGACGAGGGCGTCGACGAGTGGCTCTGGCTCGTCGGGCACGACAACAGCCCGACCCCCGGCACCCTCGCCGCGCTCCTCGCCGCGGTCGAGATCGCCCCGTCCGTCGCGATCGCCGGGCCGAAGCTCGTCGGCGTCGACGACCCGGCACGGATCAAGGCCTTCGGCGAGAGCATGACCCGCTTCGGCCGCTCCGTCACCCTCGTGCAGGACGAGCTCGACCAGGGCCAGCACGACCGGCACACCGACGTGCTCGGCGTCTCGGCCGGCGGCATGCTCGTCCGCCGGTCCGTGTGGAACAGCCTCGGCGGGTTCGACCCGGCGCTGCCCGACGTCGACGCCGCCCTCGACTTCTCGGTCCGGGCACGACTCGCCGGACACCGCGTCGCCGTGGTCCCCGAGGCCCGCGCCACCAGCGCCGGCCCGATCGAGGAGTTCGGCCGCGCGAAGGTCTCCGAGCGTCGCCGGGTGCGCTTGCACCGCCAGGCCCAGCTGCACCGCCGCCTCACCTACGCACCCGCCGGCGTCCTCTGGTTGCACTGGCTCACGCTCCTGCCGTTCGCCGTGGGGCGCGCGATCGGGCACCTCGTCGCGAAGCACCCGGCCGCGGTCGGCGGCGAGCTCGCGGCCGCGCTCGCCGTGTCGGCCGGCGGTGGCGTCCGTCGTGCGCGGCGCACCCTCGCGGCCAACCGGAAGACCGGCTGGGCGGCGATCGAGCCGCTCCGGGTGAGCTGGCGACGGGTGCACGAGCACCGCACGACCTCACGGGACGTCGAACTCGCCCGCGCCGAGGACGCTCCGGTCGCCCGCGCGTCGTTCCTCGGCGACGGCGGCGTCTGGGTGGTGCTGGCCGCGGTCGTGCTGAGCATCGTGACGTTGTTCCCGCTGCTCGGGTCGCCGGCGTTGACCGGCGGGGGACTCCTGCCGCTGAGCACCGACGTCGGCGAACTCTGGCGGAACGTCGGGTACGGCTGGCACTCCCTCGGTACGGGGTTCACCGGCCCGTCCGACCCCTTCGCGGCGGTGCTCGCGGTGCTCGGCTCGATCACGTTCTGGTCGCCGTCCACCTCGGTCGTCCTCGTCATGCTCCTGTCCTTCCCGCTCGCCGCACTCGGCGCGTGGGCCGCGGTGCGCAAGGTGACGACGCGGACCTGGGTGCCGGTCATCGGCGCCGTGCTCTACACGCTCGCCCCCGCGCTGGTCGGGGCCGTCACCTCCGGGCACCTCGGCGCCGTGATCGCCCACGTGTTGCTGCCGTGGCTGTTCCTCACCCTGGTCGAGGCCCACCGCTCCTGGGCCTCGGCGTCCGGCGCCGCGCTGCTCTTCGCCGTCGTCGCCGCGTCGGCACCGTCGCTCCTGCCCGTCCTGCTCATCGGCTGGCTCGTCGCGCTCGTCGTCGGCTTCCGGCACGCGCACCGCCGGGTCTTCGTCCCCGTCCCCGCCGCGGTGCTGTTCGTCCCCCTCGTCCTCGCACAGGTCAGCAGGGGCAACCCGCTCGCGGTGTTCGCCGACCCCGGCGTCCCGACGGCCACGCCGGCACCGAGCGCGCTCCAGCTGGCCATCGGACAGCCGCTGCCGGACTGGAACGGTTGGCTGTCCGCCACCGCCCCGCTGGGGCTGGTCGGCGCGGTGCTGCCCGTCGTGATGGCCGTCCTGGCCCTCCCGCTCGCCGCGAGCGCGATCGGTGCCGTCCTCGGCCACCGGTGGTCGCTCGCGGGCACCGCGCTCGCCGCCGCCCTCCTCGGCTACGCGTCGGCGTTCGGTGCGACCCACCTGGCGGTCACCGGTGTCGGTTCGACGACGACGATCGTGTGGCCGGGCAGCGCCCTGTCCGTCACGGCGCTCGCGCTCGTCGTGGCCGCGTGCATCGGCATCGACACCGTGCCGCGTGCCGCGCCAGTCGTCGGGCTCGTCGCGAGCGTGTTCGCCGCCGTCGCCGTGGCTCCCGCCTTCGCCGCGTTCTACGTCGACCGGGCCGCGATCCAGCCCACGTCGGGTCGGGTCCTGAGCGCCTACGTCAACGCCGAGGCCCAGGCGAACCCGGACGTCGGCACACTCGTCGTGCAACCACAGACGGACGGGTCGCTCGCGGTCGCCCTCGAGCGGGGGCAGGGCTCGACGCTCGACGACCAGTCCACCCTCGACGCCACCGCGCTGTCGCTCAGCCGGTCCGGATCACGGCTGGCCACGCTCGCCGGGAACCTCGCGAGCCGCAGCGGCTACGACCCCGAGCCCGCCCTGCGCGAGCTCGGCGTGAGCTTCGTGCTCCTCGACGACGCCCCGGACGACCCCGAAGCGCGGGCCGTGCACGACCGGGCCGCCGGCGCGATCGGACAGAACGCGCTCTTCACGAGCATCGGCGAGACGACGAACGGTGCGCTCTTCCACTACGAGGGGGACGTCGACCGGACGAGCACCGGGTCCGCGGCGGCCGCGGCGACGCACGTGCTGCACCTCGTCGTGATCGGCATCGTGTTCGGGGCCGCGGCCCTGCTCGCCGTGCCGACCGCACCGCGCCGACGCCGTGCCACCTCGAACGTCATCGAGGCCGACGAGCCCGCCACCACCTTCGACGAGGAGCGCGACGAATGAGCACGAGCACCGCGCGCCGCTGGGCGCTCCGCGGCACCGCGACCGCCGTCGCCGTCGTCGTCGCGGCCGGCACGATCGCCGCCGCGCACACGATCGGCACCACCGAGACCCCGGGCCACCCGGCCGGCCGGACCGTCACCCCGGTGCCGGCCGCAGCCGAGCGCGTCTGCGCGGGCAGCGCCCTGCGGCTCTCGGACGAGTCCGGCAACGACGCCACGCGCGCCAGCGCCATCGGGTCGCCGGAGATCGCGAGCGCCACCACGGGCGAGGGCGTCGACCGCACCGAGCTCGAGGGCTCGACCACCGGCAGCAGCGCGCCGACGCTGCTCACCGCGCCGGCCGGGGACACCGCACCGCAGGTCGCCGGCAGCAGCGTGCAGAGCGTCTCCTCCGGCGACCTGGTCGGCGTCGGAGCGGCCTCCTGCGACGACCCGTCGCAGTCGACCTGGCTCGTCGGCGGTTCGACGGAGACCGGCCGGACCAGCCTCGTCACCCTCGCGAACCCGACCGACGTCAACGCCACGGTGGACCTGGCGATCGCCGACGCGAACGGCACCGTCAGCGCGCCCGGCACGACCGGCATCGTCGTCGCGCCGAACTCGCAGAAGGTCGTCCCGCTCTCCGGCTTCGTCACCGACCAGGGGTCGACGGTCGTGCACGTCACCTCCACCGGCGGCCAGATCGTCGCCCACATGCAGGAGACCGTCGTCCGGACCCTCACCCCGGGCGGGTTCGACATCGTCTCCGGCGGGGCCGCACCTGCCCGCACGCAGGTCATCCCGGGCGTCGTGCTCGACGACGCCGAGGGGGCACAGCGCGGCGAGGACACCTCAGACGCGGCACCCGCCCTCCGGCTCTACGTGCCGGGGGACCGGAGCGCGCGCGTCACGCTCGGCATCACGACCGCGGACGGCGGCGGCACCACGGTGGACGCCACCGCCGAGCCGGGGGTCGTCACGGACGTGCCGCTCGACGACTTCCCGGACGGCCGCTACTCGTTCACGATCACCTCGACCGTGCCGATCGTCGCCGGGGCGCGCACCACCACGCCGACCGACGACGGCCGGACCGACCTCGGGTGGTTCGCATCCGCCGAGCCGCTCGGCGAGTCGACCATCACCGCCGTCGCGGCCGGGTCGGGAGCGCGTCTCAACCTCGTCAACCCCACCCGCGAGGACGCCACGGTGACCATCGCCTCCGGCGACGACTCCCGCGAGGTCGAGGTCGCCTCCGGCTCGACCGCGACCGTCAGCGTGCCGAGCGCGCAGCAACTCCGGCTCACCGGTGCCGAGGGGTTGGTCGCCGGGGTCACCTACCAGGGCGACGACGGCATCGCCGGGTTCCCGGTCCGCCCGGCCACTGAGGTCTCGAGCCCGCTGCGGGTCTACCCCTAGCGGGTCGGCGACCGGCGGGCCGGTGACCGACGGGCTGGCCCTGACGGGCCGGCGGCCGGGTCCGGCAGGTCAGGCCGCTGGTGGTCCCGCGGGGTCGGCGGGGTCCCCGGCGTCGGTCGGGAGGCGCGGGTCACCAGTGCCGGTAGCGGTCCGGCGCCAGGTCCCACGGGTCCTTGTCGAGCAGTTCGGCGACGGCGCGGAACACCGCGGTCTCGACGACGATGCGTCGGTCGACGTCGTCCTTCTCGGGGCTGTGCGTGACCCGCTCGACGGGGATGCGGAACACCGTCACCCGTCGGCCGTCACGGTCCACACGCCACCGGGGCAGTGCGTCGGGCCGGGCCGTGTCGGTCGGCATGTCCGCGACCTGGAACACGACGCCCGCGAGCTCCTCCGGCCACAGCCCGACCAGGTAGTGCGCGGTGTCGCCCACGATGCGGTCGAAGGCCTCGGCACGGGTGATCACGGGTGCGAGCTCCGGCCCGGTGATGCTCGAACGGTACCCACGGCCGTGCCGGGAACGCCCGCGAGCACGGTCGACCTGCGGGACGGGAGGGGGCTTGCGGCGCATCCGCCCATCGTACGCGGCGGGCCCCCGAGCGGCTGCCGGTAGGGTCGGGGCGGTATGGACGTACGGATCTGCAGCAAGGTCGCCTGTGGCGCGGGTGCCTCGGCGACCCTGACGTACGACTACGCCGACTCGATGGTGGTCGTCGGACCCCTCTCGACCCGCGTCGAGCCGCACGGCTACGACCTCTGTGCCCGGCACGCCGCGACCCTGCGTGTGCCCCAGGGGTGGCGGGTCGTCCGCCGGGACCCGCCGCCGAGGACCCCGGACCGCACGGCGTCCTGACCCCAGCGTCCGGAGGCGCACGGCCGGACCGGGCCGGTGGCGGTGCCCGTGGGAGACTGGTGCCCATGCCGATCGAAACCCGTGCCGCCGTGCCGTTCCGCGTCGCCGACCTCACGCTCGCCGAGGCCGGACGCCACCAGATCCGTCTCGCCGAGAACGAGATGCCCGGCCTGATGGCCCTGCGCGAGGAGTTCGGCGCCGCGCAGCCCCTCGCCGGAGCACGCATCGCCGGGTCGCTGCACATGACGGTGCAGACGGCCGTCCTCATCGAGACCCTCGTCGCGCTGGGCGCGCAGGTGCGCTGGGCCAGCTGCAACATCTTCTCCACCCAGGACGAGGCCGCCGCGGCGATCGCCGTCGGCCCGACCGGCACCCCTGACGCCCCCGCCGGCGTCCCGGTGTTCGCGTGGAAGGGCGAGACGCTCGAGGAGTACTGGTGGTGCACCACGCAGGTCTTCGACTGGAGCGCCGAGGCGGCCGCGGCGGGAGCGGACTGGACGGGGCCGAACCTGATCCTCGACGACGGCGGTGACGCCACCATGCTGGTGCACACCGGTGCCGATGCCGAAGCCGCCGGGCGGGTGCCCGATGCCGGTGCGGACGCCAGCGCCGAGTGGAAGATCGTGCTCGCCACGGTGGCCGCCTCGCTCGAGACGTCCCCGGACCGCTGGACCCGCATCGCGGCCGAGATCCAGGGCGTCACCGAGGAGACCACGACCGGCGTGCACCGCCTGTACGAGCTCTCGCGCAACGGTGAGCTGAAGTTCCCGGCGATCAACGTCAACGACTCGGTGACGAAGTCGAAGTTCGACAACAAGTATGGCATCCGCCACTCGCTGCCCGACGGCCTGAACCGTGCCACCGACGTCCTCATCGGCGGCAAGGTCGCGTTCGTCGTCGGCTACGGCGACGTCGGCAAGGGCGCGGCGGAGGCACTCCGCGGACAGGGCGCGCGCGTCATCGTCAGCGAGGTCGACCCGATCTGCGCCCTGCAGGCCGCGATGGACGGCTACCAGGTCGCGCGGTTGCAGGACGTCGCGGGGGAGGTCGACATCGTCGTCACCTGCACCGGCAACCTCGGCGTCGTCGGGGTCGACGACATGCTCGCGTTGAAGCACCTGGCGATCGTGGCGAACGTCGGACACTTCGACAACGAGATCGACATGGTCGGGCTCGAGACGCTCCCGGGTGTCGAGAAGGTCGAGATCAAGCCGCAGGTGCACGAGTGGCGTCTGCCGAACGGCCGGTCGATCCTCGTGCTGAGCGAGGGCCGCCTCATGAACCTCGGCAACGCGACCGGGCACCCGTCGTTCGTGATGAGCAACTCGTTCACCAACCAGGTGCTCGCGCAGATCGAGCTGCACACGCGGCTCGACTCCTACCCCACCGGCGTGTACGTGCTGCCGAAGCACCTCGACGAGAAGGTGGCGCGCCTGCACCTCGACGCGCTGGGGGTGCGGCTGACCGAGCTCCGGCCGGAGCAGGCGTCGTACATCGGCGTCGCGGTCGAGGGCCCGTACAAGCCCGAGCACTACCGGTACTGACGCGCCGCGGGTCCGGGCGGGGGCGGGAGGCCCGGCCGGACCCGTCGCCTGCTCGGTGGCCGCAGCTGAGGTCATCTCCCCCAGCCCTTCCGGTGACCTCAGCGGGGGAAGCCGGGCGGGCGGGCACCGGCCACCGCCGCTGCGGCGTCGAGGGACCGTACCCGGCCGCCGAAGGCCAGCAGGTCCCGCTGCCGACGGAGCGCGACGACGCCCGCCAGGAACTCCTCCGGGGCCACGGGCGGCACCGGGTGCGCGTACCCGGCGACCTCGGCCGCCAGCGCGCGGGCGGTGGCCTCGCGGAGGGCCGGCTGCACCGTCGCGGCCCCGCGGAAGAAGGCCCCCAGACGGTTCTCGAGCCGCTGCGGGAGCGCACGGACGTCGGCCACCCGGGCCCACGCGGTCAGCGACGGCGGCAGCAGCACCGACGGTGCGGCGGACCGTGGCAACCGCTCGTGCTGCACGACGGTCCCGGCGAGCAGATCGCCCAGTCGGCGCGGCCGTGAGCCGAACAGGGCGACCACGAGCGCGAGCGAACCGAAGGTCGTCCAGAGTTCGAGCAGCCCGACCAGCGACCGGGTGAACGCGTGCCGGAAGGACACCGCTCCACCGTCGAGCCGGACCACCCGCGTGCCGAGGGCGTACCGCCCGACGCTCTTGCCACGGGTCGCCGTCTCGACCGCAGCGGGGACCAGGACGAAGACGGTCACGATGACGGCGATCTGCGCGGCAGCGCCCCAGGCGTCGTCGATGCCGACCGGCCAGACGCGAGCCAGTCCGATGAGCAGCATCACGAGGAGCGCGACCAGGCACAGCGCGTCGAGGAGCGCTGCGGCGAGACGGAGCACGATGCCGGCGGGGACGACGTCGAGCGCGACCGCCTCGCCCACCACGAGCGCGTCGTCGGTCTCGTCGAGCGCGCGGACGAACCGTCGGTCCGCCAGGTCCCGGGGCGTGCTGCGCTTCGGCATGGGATCATTCTGGCGGAAGCGTGCCACGAGCGGCAGGACGGACGCGGAGCCGGTCCGGTCGAGTGCCGCGAGCGGACGACCACGCGGACGATGACGAGGGGGAGACCGGATGGACCTGGACGCGTACGCAGACGTGCACCGCGAGCGGTGGACGGAGCTCGACCGGCTCGCCCGGCGCCGGCCGACCTCCGGCGCCGACGTCGACCGCCTCGTCGCCGGGTACCAGGCGGCCGCGACCGACCTCGCGCGGATCCGTGCCGCCGCTCCCCGGTCCACGACCGGGGACCGCCTGTCCCTGACGCTGCATCGCGCCCGGCTGCGGTTCACGGGTGCACCGGTCGATCCGCTGACGGTGCTGACGCGGTTCTTCGCACTGCAGCTGCCGGCGGCGCTCTACCGGATCCGCTGGGTGACGATCTGGGTCGCGGTCGCGACCGTCCTCATCGCGGTCGTCACGGCGGTCTGGATCACCTCGACACCCGGCGCCGTCGCCACCTTCGGGACCGACGCCGCCCTCCGGCAGTACGCCACGCAGGACTTCGTCGACTACTACTCCGACCACGGCCTCGGTGCCTTCACCGCGCAGGTTTGGACCAACAACGCCTACATCGCGGCGAGCATGGTGGCGTTCGGCATCACCGGGCTCTTCGTGCCGTACTCGATCATGCAGAACGCCGTGGGTCTCGGCGTCTCGGCGTCGGTCATGCACTCCCAGGGGCGGTTGGGCGACTTCTTCCTGTACATCGCGCCGCACGGGCAGCTCGAGTTGTACTCGGTCTTCCTGGCCGGTGGGGCCGGCCTGATGATCGCCTGGTCGTGGATCGCGCCCGGTCACCGCACGCGGGGGCAGGCGCTCGCCGAGGACGGTCGCGCGCTCATCACCGTCGCGATCGGGCTGGTACTGACCCTGCTGCTGTCCGGTGTCGTCGAGGGGACGGTCACCCGGCAGGAGTGGCCGTGGCCGGTGAAGATCGGCATCGGCACGGTGGCGCTCGCGCTGGTCCTGGCGTACCAGTGGGTGCTCGGCGGCCGGGCGTACCGGGCGGGGGAGCGGGGCGACCTGGACGAGTTCGACCGGGGAGCCGCGGCGATCGTCGCGGGCTGACGGGCTGACGGGCTGACCGGCTGACCGGCTGACCGGGCGGACCGGGCGGCATCGGGTGACCCGCCCTCGGGCGACCCGCCCGGCGCGTGGAGGGCGAGGCGGACCGGCGGTCGCCTGCCGGCGCCGGTCAGAGCCTCCCGGACGCCTTCGCCCGGATGTACGCGTCCGCGGTCCGCGGCGGGACGTCCTCGGGCGCCCCCCGCACCACCTCGGCGCCCGCGCGGCGGGCGACGTCGGCGACCCCGTCGGCGTCGAGCAGGGTCCGCTCGGCCGCGGCACGGCGGTACACGTCGTCACCCGCGCGTCGTCGCCACCCGGGCCGGAGGGCAACCGGGTCACCGCCGCCGACACCCCGCCGTCCGGCGCGGTCACGTCGTCCCCGAGCGACCTGGAGGCCCGACCCGGCCCCGTCGGTCCGCCCACCCGGTGCGGCCATCCGCAGCACCGCCGGGTCCTCGACCGACGTGACGACCACCGCGTGCCGACGCCCGAGCACGGGCAGCACCGTGAGCAGGTCCCCGGAGGCACCGACCGAGTCGAGGCTCGTCGCGAGCACCACGAGCGCGCGCTGTGTGGTGACGGCGTCGACGATGCCGGGGACGGCGGCCCAGTCGGTGGCCCGGAGCCCCGGCTCGGTGGTCGCGAGAACCGTGCCGAACCGTTGGACGACGTCCGCGCGCGTCGCACCGTGCACACGGCCCCGGACGACGTCGTCGAGCACGATGAGGTCGACCCGGTCGCCGGCAGCGGCCGCGAGCGCCCCGACCAGCAGTGCGGTCTCGATGGCGGTGTCCAGGCGGGGTTCGTCGTCCACGCGCCCCGCTCCGGCGCGTCCGGCGTCGACGACGACCACGACCCGTCGGTCGCGCTCGGGACGCCACGTCCGCACGACGAGGTCCTGCCGTCTGGCCGTGGCGCGCCAGTCGATCGACCGGACGTCGTCTCCGCGGACGTAGTCGCGGAGGGAGTCGAACTCGGTGCCGTGGCCGCGCAGCTGCAGGGTCGTCTCGCCGTCGAGCTCCCGCAGGCGGGCCAGGCGCGAGGGCAGGTGCCGGCGTGACCGGAACGGTGGGGTGACGACGAGTTCGTCCGGCGCCGCGACGACGCGCTGCCGTGCCGCGAGTCCGAGTGGTCCTGCTGCGCGGAGCGCGACCCCGGCGGTGGTGCGCCGGCCGCGACGGAAGGGGCTGAACCGCATCCTCGCGGTCCGTCGTTCGCCGGCGGGCACCGTCATGGGGATCCGGCGCGGCTCGTGCCCGGCGGATGGCTCCCACATGTCCCGGACCACGGCGCGCAGCACCCGGCTGCCGTCGTTGGCGAGCACCAGGGTGCCGTCGGCCGTCGTGTCCCGACGGGCGAGGCGGGGCATCCGGCGTTCCACCCGCACCCGCCGGAGGTCCGCCGCGAACACGAGGTCGACGCCGGCGGCGAGCACCACGACGCCGATCCACGCGACACCGCCCCACCCGCTGCCGAGCAGCACGGTGGGGACGATCGCGACGGCGAGGAGCGCGACGAACCGGCCGGTGACCGCCACTAGATCGGCACCCGCACCTGCTCGAGCACCTGCTGCAGCACCCCGTCCGCGTCGACGCCCTCGAGCTCGGCGTCGGGAGCGATCCGCAGCCGGTGCCGCCACACCGGCAGGAGCATCGCCTGCACGTGGTCGGGCGTGATGGCGTCGTAGCCGGTCAGCCACGCCCAGGCCTTCGCGGCGGCGAGCAGGGCGGTCGAACCGCGCGGGCTCACCCCGACGCGGACCGACGGCGTCTGCCGGGTGGCACGGGCGAGGTCGACGACGTACGCGAGGACGTCGTCACGAGCGCCGACGTCCCGGACGGCGCGCTGGGCGGCCCGGACCTCGTCGACGCCGACGACGGGCACGATGCCGGCCGACCGGACGTTGCGTGCCACGAACCCGTCCGCGTGGCGGCGGAGCACCTGCCACTCGACCTCGCGTGGGGGCAGGTCGAGCGTGAGCTTCATGAGGAACCGGTCGAGCTGCGCTTCCGGCAGCGTGTAGGTGCCCTCGAACTCGATCGGGTTCATCGTCGCGGCGACGAAGAACGGGTCGGGCAGCCCACGGGCGGAGCCGTCGACGCTGACCTGTCGTTCCTCCATCGCCTCGAGCAACGCGGACTGGGTCTTCGGGGGCGTCCGGTTCACCTCGTCGGCGAGCAGCACGTTCGTGAACACCGGTCCCTCGCGGAATGGGAACGTCCCGGTGGAGGCGTCGTACACGAGTGACCCCGTGACGTCGCCGGGCATGAGGTCGGGGGTGAACTGGATGCGCTTGGTGTCGAGCGACATCGCCGCCGCGAGGCTCCGAACGAGCAGGGTCTTCGCGACACCGGGGACGCCCTCGAGCAGGACGTGTCCCTGCGCGAGCAGACCGACGATCATGCCGGAGACCGCTCCCTCCTGTCCGACGACGGCCTTGCCGACCTCCGCGCGGACACGGCCGATGACGTCGCGGAGGGGGTCACCGTCCGTCCCGCGTCCGGAGCTGGTGGTGGTGGGCAGGTCGGTCACGATCGTCCTCCTGGTCGCGGGTCGGTGGTCGGTGTCGGTGCTGTCGGTGGCGGCTCGGCCGGTGGCGCCGGCGGTCCGTTGCGCTGCGGGGTGCGGCTGGTGCTGCCCCGGTCGGTGCGGTCCGTCGGCACGTCCGTCCGGGAGGCGCGGCGCACGTCGCCGGAGACCGCCCGGCCGACGGCGTCCTCCAGTTCGTCGAGCGCGGCGGCGCCGGCGACGAGCGCACGGTCGTCGCCGGTCGGCCCGCCGACGAGGACCGCGCCGACCTCCCCGACCGGACGGCGGGTGACGGCTGCGGCCCGGCGCACGACCGCGTCGACGTGCGCCGAACGGGGCAGGCCGAGTGCCTTCCCGATGCGGAGGACAGCGGCGACGCGGAGGGTGTCGAGCGTGTGGGTGCGGTCGCGGACCCGGGCGGCGAGGCGCGCGCGACCCTCGGTGGTCTCGGCGGCGCGGACCACGACGGGCAGACGCTCGACGACGAGGGGACCGAGTCGCCGACCGCGCCAGCACGCGGCGGCGACCGCCACGACCCCGAGCAGCCCGATGGCGCTCGGGACCCACGGCGGGGCGAGGTCGCCGAGCGTCGGCGCGGCGTCGGCGCTCCCGGCCGTCGGGACGTACCACAGCAGGTCGTCGTGGCTGCCGAGCAGCCCGAGCGCCAGGGCCGCGTTGCCCGCGCGGGTGACGGTGTCGTTCCGGAACGCGTCCGTGGTGCCGACGACCGTGACCCGTCCGGCGGCCGTGTCCGCCCGGAGGAGGCCCCATCGACGGTCTTCACCGGACCCGGTCGGGACACAGCGGAGCAGGTCCGGGTCGTCGGTGGCGTAGGTGACTCCACCGGTGGTCACGGACCCGGCGGCCCGGGCGGCCGGGATCCCGCACGAGGTCGTCGACGCCACCGTGGTCTCCGAACTCCCGCCGGCTGGTCGCGCGTCGACGCGGAAGGCCTCGAGGACGCCGGGGTCGGTCGTGACGAGGACGACGTCGGGCGCGGTCCGCGCGATGCGGCGGGCGACGGACGGGGCGAGCACCCCCGCCGAGTCGTCCACGAGGACGGTGCTGTCGGCCGCCGCGTCGTCCGTCGTGACCCGGTCGGCGTCGGAGACGACCGCGACGTCGACGCCCTGCTGCCCGAGCACCCGGACGATCGCCCGCGAGCCGCTGCCCGTCGTCGAGGACGGGTCGAGCGGGGTGTCCGAGGAACGGTCGCCCGTGCCCACGACGGCCGTCAGGGTCGCCAGGAGCAGCCCGACGACCACCACCGCACACCAGGCTCCGATGCGCACGGCGCGATCACGGGGATCCGGCCTTGCCGTCGCCGTCGAAGTGGTGGTCTGGTCCGGTGCCGCGGTGCGGGTCGCGGTGGCGCTCATGCCCGGACCCCTTGGTGGTCGACCGGGCGACGGGGGTCGCCCGGGCGGTCGACCGGTCGGGACTCGCGGACGGCCCGCTCGGCGTCGAGCACCCGCCGGGCGGTGGCCTCGTCCGCGTCGACCCCGAGGTACCGGACCGCGTCGAAGGCGTCGGAGGCGTCCCGCAGGACCGGACCGAGTGCGGGGAACGGCCGGGTCGCCCGGTCCGCGATGGCGCGCGCGGTCGCACCGGGCACCACGGCGACCAGGTCCCGCTCACCCAGGCCGCGCGCCAGGGCCCGGTAGCCCTCGAGCACCGCGGTCGACCAGTCGCCGGCGGCCAGAGCCGCGCGGGCGGCCACCGCGACGGCGTCCGCCGTGCGGAGGTCGTCGTCGTCGAACACCCCGCCCAGGTCGTCGGCCCGGATGCGGGCACGTCGGCGGGGGAGTCCGCGGTTCACCACGACGAGCACCACCACGGCCACGAGCACGACGATCGCCACGACGAGGAGGACCCGGCCGAGGGTGACGGAACCGGCACCGTCGGGCTGCAGCGAGCCGAGCCAGTCGAGGAACGCGCGGGAGGCCCGGTCCCACCAGGTCTCCTGGACCCCGCGGTACTCCGACCGGCCGAGCTCCTGCTCGAGCAGCCGACGTGCCTCGTCCGGGTCGACGGCGCTCACGGTCGGCCGCTCGGCGGGTCCTGCTGGCGTCGGTGCGGCAGCCCGGGTTGTTCCGGCGGCCAGGGTTGCTGCTGTCCCTGTGGCGGGCCCGGTTGCTGCGGCCAGCCCGGTTGCTGGGGCCAGGGCTGTTGTCGGGGCCAGCCCGGTTGCTGGGGCCAGCCCTGTCCCTGTGGCCAGCCCTGTCCCTCTGGCCAGCCCTGTCCCTGTGGCCAGCCCTGCTGCTGCGGCCAGCCCTGCTGCTGCGGCCAGCCCTGCTGCGGGGACCACGGCGGTCGGGCCACCGGGGCGGCCGGAGCGAACGGGTCGGCCGGTTGCCCGGTCTCCAGGTGCGCGGCGATACGCTGGTCGAGCGCCTCGGTCCGGATCCGCCGGTCGATCGCCAGGAAGGTCGTGACGGAGGCGCCGAGGACGTCCGTCACGCACTGCACCGCGATCACGAGCAGGCTGCCGACCACGAGCGCGACGATCCCGCCCGCGGAGGGCGCGCCTCCGGTCGTGTCGGTCTGGCCCAGCGGGTCGAACACACCGGAGAACAGTGTCAACGCGACGGTCAGCGGCACGCTGGCGATGCTCGCGGCGACGCCGAACACCACCTGGACGAGCAGCAGGATCCCGAAGGTGCGCCAGAAGGCCCCGCGGGTGAGCCGCCACGACTGGCCGGCCGCCGAGAACACGCCGCGACCCTCGAGCGCGATGGTCGGGACGGTGAACGCGAAGCGTGTGACGAGGAACGCGACGAGGACGGCGAACCCGAGCACCATCACGACGACGGTCAGCACGAACCAGCCGACGGCGCGCTCGCCCGCGGCGAGCGCGGCCACGAAGGCGAGCACGACCAGCACGAAGACCGTGCCGATGACGGCACCGGCGGCGAGCTGGAGCAGGATCCAGCCGACGACCGCACCCCGGCGCCCGGCGAGGAGTGACCACAGGCCGCGGAACGTCCCGCGGCGACCGAGCACCCGCTGCCCGGTGTCGACCGCGATCGGCGCGACGAGGAAGCCGCGCGCCAGGTACGCCAGGAACGGCAGGCCGATGCTGAGCACCGCGTAGAGCGTCACCGTCCCGGCGATGATCGTGTCGGTGTCACCCGTGCCGTCCACCGCCGACAGCATGCGGGTCTGCAGGGTGCGCTGCCCGAACGCGGAGGCGAGCGTGGACACGAGCCCGAGGACGCCGGAGAGCAGCACGGCCCAGAGGAGCAGCACGCGGGCGTTGCGGCGGAAGACCGTGAAGGCGCCGGCCAACACGTCGCCGAGGCCGAGCGGGCGGAGCGGGATGACGGGGCGGTGCGGCTGCGGACCCGGCCCGACCCCGGACGGGGGCTGCGTCGGTCCGTACCCCGGGCCGGTCTGGCCGGACGTCGTGCCCGAGGAGCCCGCCGGACCGGACGGGACGCCGGACGCACCGTCCCCGACCCGGTCGTGCTGCCCGGCAGCACCGTGCCCTGCACCGTGCTCCGGTGGCGTCCCCGCGCCCGGAACGTGCCATCCGCCGTCGACCATCGTGACCGCCCCCTCGCCTCGGTCGTTGCCGGAACGCACGACCGGGTCCCATCCTGTCGGAAAACCTGTGCCGACGAGGGCTCGGCTATCGTGAGCGGAGCGTGCCCGTCCCTGGGCACCCCCGACCTGCCCCTCGGAGTCCGGATCCCATGACACCGCGCATCCTCGTCGTCGACGACGACCAGGCCCTCGCCGAGATGATCGGCATCGTCCTCCGCTCGGAGGGCTACGAGCCCGACTTCAGCGCCGACGGCAACGACGCCGTCGACGCGTTCCACGCCACGAAGCCCGACCTCGTGTTGCTCGACGTCATGCTCCCGGGCATCGACGGGATCGAGGTCTGCCGGCGGATCCGTGCCGAGAGCGGCACGCCGATCATCATGCTCACCGCGAAGGGCGACACCGCCGACGTGGTCGCGGGCCTCGAGAACGGCGCCGACGACTACGTGGTCAAGCCGTTCAACCCGAAGGAGCTCGTCGCCCGGATCCGGACCAGACTGCGCCCGACCGCCTCGGACGCGACCGTCCTGCACGTCGGGGACCTCGTCGTCGACGTACCGGGCCACGAGGTGCGCCGCGGCGACAAGCCGATCGCCCTCACCCCGCTCGAGTTCGACCTGCTCCGCGCCCTGGCCGAGAAGCCGAGCCAGGTCTTCACGCGCGAGATGCTCCTCGAGCAGGTCTGGGGCTACCACTACAAGGCGGACACCCGCCTGGTGAACGTCCACGTGCAGCGGCTCCGCGCGAAGATCGAGCACGACCCGGACAACCCGCGCATCGTCACCACCGTCCGCGGCGTCGGGTACCGGGCCGGCGCGCAGAGCTGACGCCCGTGCCGTCGACGTCGGTCCCGGTGCCGTTCCGCCGGACGCGCCGGCGGGCCCGGTACTGGCTCCGTCGGATCTGGCGGGGGATCGCCTACCTGTGGCGCCGCTCGCTGATGGTGCGCTCGGTCGCGATCACCGTCGCGACCACCGGGCTGGCGGTGGCGGTCATCGGGACCGCTGTGATGGTGAGCATCTCGAACAACGTGTACGCGCAGCGCCGCGACCAGATCGAGGCGGAGTCGGCACGGGCCACCATCGTCGCGCAGGGGATCTTCGACGCCGCGACGGCGGCCGAGGACAACAACCAGACCGAACTCGAGTCGTTGCAGAGCGAGGCGCAGAACGCGATCCTCTCGAACACGACCAGCCCGGGCGGCACGAGCATCGCCATCGAGCGGACGCCGGGCGAGCGGACCCCGCAGATCCTGCAGAACGTCGCGAGCACCGGCTTCCCGGACGCGGTCATCACCGACGAGCTCCGGAAGCGGGTCGCGGCCGACACCGGGGAACTCAGTCTGCAGCCGGTGCGCCTCGACGGACCCGACGGCCGTGGTCCCGGGCTCGCCGTCGGGTCGACGCTCGACATCCCGAGCGCCGGGCAGTACGAGCTGTACCTCGTCTACGACCTGTCCGACGCGCAGCAGACCCTCGACTTCGTGTCGCAGACGCTCTCCATCGGCGGAGTCGCCCTCATCGTCCTCATCGCCCTCGTCACGTCCCTCGTGGTGCGGCTCGTGGTCCTGCCGATCCGTGGCGCCGCCGAGACGAGCCGCAAGATCGCCGCCGGGCGCCTCGACGAGCGCATCCCGGTCCGGGGTGAGGACGACATCGCGACCCTGGCCCGGAGTTTCAACGACATGGCCGACGCGGTCAGTCGGCAGATCACCCAGCTCGCCGAGCTCTCCCGCGTGCAGCAGCGCTTCGTGTCGGACGTGTCCCACGAGCTCCGCACCCCGCTCACCACGATCCGGCTCGCCGGCGACCTGCTGTACGACGCCCGGCACGACTTCGAACCATCTGCCGCGCGCTCGGCCGAACTGCTGCACGCCCAGGTCGACCGGTTCGAGCTGCTGCTCGCCGACCTGCTCGAGATCTCGCGCTACGACGCCCAGGCCGTCGAACTCGAGACCGAGTCGGTCGTGCCGGCGGCGCTGACGGCGGACATCGTCGACGAGTTCCGTCCGCTCGCCGACCGGGCCGGCATCGAGCTCCGCCTCGCCACCCCGGGCGGCCACACCACCATGCAGCTCGACGGTCGTCGCATCCGGCGGGTGCTCCGGAACCTGGTCGGCAACGCCATCGAGCACGGCGACGGTCGCCCGGTCGACGTCGTGGTCGACAGCGACTCGCGATCGGTCGCGATCGCGGTGCGCGACCGCGGCGTCGGGATGCCCCCCGAGGACACCGCCCGGGTGTTCGACCGGTTCTGGCGCGCGGATCCCAGCCGCAAGCGCACCATCGGCGGCACCGGGCTCGGGCTCGCCATCAGCCTGGGCGACGCCCAACTGCACGGCGGGCGCATCGACGTCTGGTCGCGACCGGGCGAGGGTTCGGCGTTCGTGCTGGTCCTGCCGCGCCGCAGCAGCGAAGCGCCCCCGACGTCGGCGATCCCGCTGCCCGCGCTCGACGAGTCGTACGACGGACCGACCGCATCGGAGGACCGACCATGAGCAGGACCACCGGCACCGGACACCGCGTGCGGCGGGCCCTCGCGACGGCGCTCGCCGCCCTCACGCTCCTGGGCGTCACGGCGTGCGCGGCGATCCCCGAGTCCGGACCGGTGCGGGCCGGGAAGTCCATCACCGACGAGTCGCCCTCGGGCGGCGTCGACTACCGACCCTCCGGACCCGAGGCCGGGTCCGACCAGACCGAACTGCTCACCCAGTTCATCGACGCAGCCACCGGCGCCCAGAACGACTACGCGGTCGCCCGGGAGTTCCTCAGCGCCGGGTTCTCCCAGAAGTGGAACCCGCGCCAGGGCGTCACGGTCCGCCAGGGCGACGGCGAGGTCGAGCGCGTCGGGACCCGCGAGCTGACCTACACGCTCACCGCCAGCGCATCGGTCGACGCCGACGGCGAGTACACCCAGGCGGTCCGCCCGACCTCGTCGACGCTCACCTTCCAGTTCACCCGTGAGGACGGCGAGTGGCGGATCGCCTACGCCCCCGACGGCATCATCCTGTCCCCGGTCAACTTCGTCTCGGTCTTCCAACCGCACGCGCTCTACTTCTACGACCCGACGTACCGCTACCTCGTGCCCGACGAGCGGTGGTTCCTCGCCCGCTCGTCGACGAGCACCCGCATCGTCAGCGCCCTGCTCGCCGGGCCGGCCGAGTGGCTCGAGGGCGCCGTCGTCTCGTCGTTCCCCGAGGGCACGCAGCTCTCCCTCAACGCGGTCACGATCGAGAGCGGCAGCGCACAGGTCGACCTCTCCAGCGAGGCGCTCCGGGCGAGCACCGTCGAGAAGGTCCGGATGCGTGAGCAGCTCACGGACTCGCTGTCCTCCATCGCCACGGTCTCCTCCGTCGACCTCACCGTCGAGGGCGTCTCGGTGCCCCTGCCGGACTCGAGCGGCACGAGCGCGCAGCGGAACCCGGACGTCGACGCCAGGCCCCTCGTGGTGCAGGACGGCGTCGCCGGGTTCGCGACGCCGAGCACGGGAGAGGTCACCGGCCTCGGCGGCGGGATGAGCGGTCGGATCGCCGACCTCGAGCCGGCGTCGCTCGCACTCTCCGCCGCGGGCACGGTCGCGGCCGTCGGCAACCGCGACGGCGTCTTCGTCGTCCGCAGCGGCAAGGACCCGCTCCGCGTCGACACCCGTGGCGGCCTCGTGCCGCCCTCGATCGACGACCAGGGGTTCGTGTGGGTCGCGGAGCGCTCCGACCCCCGCTCCATCGCCGCGTACGGCCTCGGTGGCGACCCGCACCAGGTCACCTCGACCCTGCCCGAGGGTCGGCTCGTGTCCTTCGAGGTGTCGCGGGACTCCACCCGCGCGCTCGCGCTCCTGGACACCGACGACGGGGCCGCCCTCTACGTGCTGGCGATCACGCGCGGCTCCGACCGGGCGCCGACCTCGCTCGGTCCGCCCGTGCGCGTCCAGGCCGCCGCCGGGGACCCCGTCGGCGCGACCTGGGTGGACGAGCTCGACGTCGCGTCCGTCGGCCGCACGGAGACCGGGTCCAGCGTCGTCCGGACGACGGTCGGCGGGCAGTCGGAGACGCTCGCGAAGCCCGACGGCACCGCGACCGCCATCGCCGGGGGGAGCGGCAGCGCGCTGCTGCTCCGGATGTCGGACGGCTCCGTGCTGCAGTCGACGGGTGGTGGGTGGGACACCACGGGCGTCGCCGCGTCGGTCCTCGGCGTCCAGCGCTGAGGCACTTGCCCTCCACGGACGTCCCGGACGCCGAGCCCGTCCACAGCTGTCCGGGCGGCCTCGGCGTCCGGCGCTCCGTTCCACGAGCATCGTGTCGTGTCGAACCACCAGCCACCGCCCGGCGGCGCACCGGCCGCCGCCGTACCCGCACCCGTTCCCGTACCGCGGGGCGAGGTGTCCCGGCCCTGGCGAGACGCCCTCGTCGCGGTCCTCGCCCTGCTCCTGCCCGTCGTGTGCGCCGGGTGCGGTCACCCCGACCATGCCCTCTGCCCGGTGTGCCGGTCCGCCCTCGCCGCCCTGCCCGGGCGCACGCGCCTGGTGGCGGGCGTCCGACTCGACGCGGCGTACGAGTACGAGGGACTCGTCCGCACGCTCGTCCTCGAGTGGAAGCTCCGCGGACGCGTCGACGTCGTCGGTCCGCTGACCCGCCGTACGGCGGACCTCGTCCGGGCGGCGCTCGCCGCGGCACCGGGTGCGGTCGTCCTCCGGGTCCCACCGTCGGCCCGCGGTCACCGGCGGCGCGGCTTCGACCCGGTCGTCACGGTGCTGCGCCGCGCCGGGGTCCGGCATGCTCCCGCACTCCGGCGGCTCACCGCTCCGCGGGCCCGGTCCGGTGTGGACGACGTGGCGGCGGCCCAAACCGGTCCCGGCACCCTGGCGTCCGGACCGCGGATCCCGACCGGGCAGAAGGAGCGCACCGCCCTGGAGCGGGTCGCCGCCACCGTGGGGACGCTCAGCGCCGCGGGACTCGTCGGGCAGGTCGGCGGTCGTGACGTCGTCGTCGTGGACGACGTCGTGACCACCGGCGTCACGATGGCCGAAGCCGTCCGCGCGGTGCGGGTGGCCGGCGGCCGCGTGGTCCGGTGCGTCGCGATCGCCAGTGTGGAGGCGTGAGCGTGGTGCACGAGCCGGACGTCCCCTGGGCATCGGGTGGGCGTGTGCTGCCTCCCGCGCAGCTCGCGTACCCGCTCGGGCGGCAGGGTCTAGCCTCGCGGCAAGGCGTTGGTGTTCGCCGGACGGAGGCGAACCGCCGAATGTGGATGGGAGCCGCCATGGACGTGACGATCACGGGCCGGAACGTCGGGGTCACCGACCGATTCCGGACCTACGTGGAGCAGAAGTCCGAGAAGATCGACGCGCTCGCCGACCGGGCCCTCGCGTTCGAGGTGCGAGTGAGCCGGCACCACGAGAAGAGCAGCGGGGCGCAGGGCGAGGACCGCGTCGAACTGACCCTCATCGGACCCGGGCCGCTCGTCCGGGCCGAGTCCGCGGCGTCGGACAAGTACGCGGCGTTCGACCTCGCGTTCGCCCGCATCGCCGAGCGCCTGCGTCGTGCTCGCGACCGCAAGAAGGTGCACCGCGGACGGCACCGCCCGACGTCCGTCGCCGAGGCCGCGGGCGCCGGCTTCGAGGGCATGGGCGTGGAGCCCGCCGACGGCAAGCTCATCGAGGAGGTCGCCACCGGCGCCGTGCCCGTGGTCGACGCCGACCAGGGCACGGACCACGAGGACGAGGACGCGGCCTACTCGCCGGTCGTGATCCGCCAGAAGGTGTTCGAGGCCGCCCCGATGACCGTCGACGACGCGCTGTACCACATGGAGCTCGTCGGGCACGACTTCTACCTCTTCGTCGACTCGGAGACCCACCGCCCGAGCGTTGTCTACCGACGGAAGGGCTGGGACTACGGCGTCATCGGCATCGACGAGAACCCGGGCGCCGACGCCCGGGGGAGTGAGCACGTCCTCGTCGAGGAGACCTCGCCCGCGAGCGCGTAGTCCCCGGCAGCACGGCCCTCGAGTGCGCACGGTCCACCCGGGCCGTGCGCACTCGTGCTGCTCCCAGCGCCGGGCCGCGGGGGGTTGCTAGCATGACTGGCTGATCGGGCGCGCGGACCGCGCACGACGACTTCGTAAGGAGCTCACGTGGCAAACGTGCTGGAGAAGGTCCTCCGCATCGGTGAAGGGCGGACCCTCCGTCGGCTGAAGGCGTACGCCTCGGCCATCAACGACCTCGAGGACGACTTCGCGAGTCTGACGGACGAGGAGCTCCTCGAGGAGACGACCGAACTCCGCGAGCGGTACGCCAACGGTGAGACCCTCGACGACCTCCTGCCGGAGGCCTTCGCGGCCGTGCGGGAAGCGTCGAAGCGGACGCTCGGCATGCGGCACTTCGACGTGCAGCTCATGGGTGGCGCCGCCCTCCACCTCGGCAACATCGCCGAGATGAAGACCGGTGAGGGCAAGACCCTCGTCGCGACGACCGCCGCCTACCTCAACGCGATCCCGTCCCGTGGCGTGCACGTCATCACGGTCAACGACTTCCTCGCGTCGTACCAGTCGGAGCTCATGGGCCGCGTGTTCCGTGCCCTCGGCATGACCACGGGCTGCATCGTCGCAGGTCAGTCGCCGGCCGAGCGCCGTGAGCAGTACGCAGCCGACATCACGTACGGCACGAACAACGAGTTCGGCTTCGACTACCTGCGCGACAACATGGCGTGGCAGGCGTCCGACATGGTCCAGCGCGGCCACTTCTTCGCCGTGGTCGACGAAGTCGACTCGATCCTCATCGACGAGGCCCGCACGCCGCTCATCATCTCCGGCCCGTCCTCGGGCGAGGCGAACCGCTGGTTCACGGAGTTCGCGTCCATCGCCACGCGGCTGACCCCGGGCGAGGACTACGAGGTCGACGAGAAGAAGCGCACCGTCGGCGTGCTCGAGCCCGGCATCGAGAAGGTCGAGGACTACCTCGGCATCGACAACCTCTACGAGTCGGCGAACACCCCGCTCATCTCGTTCCTCAACAACTCGATCAAGGCCGTCGCCCTGTTCAAACGCGACAAGGACTACGTGGTCATGAACGGCGAGGTGCTCATCGTCGACGAGCACACCGGCCGCATCCTGATGGGACGTCGCTACAACGAGGGCATCCACCAGGCGATCGAGGCCAAGGAGGGCGTCGAGGTCAAGGCCGAGAACCAGACCCTCGCCACGATCACGCTGCAGAACTACTTCCGCCTGTACCAGAAGCTCTCCGGCATGACCGGTACCGCCGAGACCGAGGCGGCGGAGTTCATGTCGACCTACAAGCTCGGCGTGGTCCCGATCCCGACGAACCGGCCGATGCAGCGCATCGACCAGACGGACCTGGTCTACAAGAACGAGCAGGCCAAGTTCGAGCAGGTGGCGAACGACATCGAAGAGCGCCACCAGAAGGGTCAGCCGGTCCTGGTCGGCACCACGAGCGTCGAGAAGTCCGAGTACCTGTCGAAGCTGCTCGCCAAGAAGGGCGTGAAGCACGAGGTCCTCAACGCGAAGAACCACGCTCGCGAAGCCGCCATCGTCGCCCAGGCCGGACGCGCCGGCGCCGTCACGGTCGCGACGAACATGGCCGGTCGTGGAACCGACATCATGCTCGGCGGCAACGCGGAGTTCCTCGCCGTGCAGGAGATGCACGCGAAGGGGCTGTCGCCGACCGAGACCCCGGAGGAGTACGAAGCCGAGTGGGACAAGGTCTTCTCGGCGATGAAGGCCACCGTGGAAGAGGAGAGCGAGAAGGTCCGCGACGCGGGCGGCCTCTACGTCCTCGGAACCGAGCGCCACGAGTCCCGTCGCATCGACAACCAGCTGCGCGGTCGTTCCGGTCGTCAGGGCGACCCCGGCGAGAGCCGTTTCTACCTGTCGCTCACCGACGACCTCATGCGCCTGTTCAACTCCGGTGCCGCCGAGAGCCTGATGGGCCGCGGGAACGTCCCGGACGACCTGGCCATCGAGAACAAGCTCGTCGGCCGCGCGATCCGCTCGGCGCAGGCGCAGGTCGAGGGCCGCAACGCCGAGATCCGCAAGAACGTCCTCAAGTACGACGACGTCCTGAACCGCCAGCGCGAGGCGATCTACAGCGACCGCCGGCACATCCTGGAGGGCGACGACCTGCACGAGCGCGCGCAGTCGTTCCTCAAGAGCGTCGTCGACGACGTCATCGACACCCACACCGGCGAGGGTTCCCCGGACGACTGGGACCTCGACGCCATGTGGACCGAGCTCGGCACGCTCTTCCCGATCTCGATCACCATCGACGAGGTCATCACCGAGGCCGGCTCGAAGGGCAAGGCGACGCGTGAGTTCCTCGCCCGCGAGATCCTCTCCGACGCTCAGCTCGCGTACCAGAAGCGTGAAGAAGCCCTCGGTGAAGAGGCGATGCGTGAGCTCGAGCGTCGCGTCGTCCTCTCGGTGATCGACCGCCGTTGGCGCGACCACCTCTACGAGATGGACTACCTCAAGGACGGCATCGGGCTGCGTGCGATGGCGCAGCGTGACCCGCTCGTCGAGTACCAGCGTGAGGGCTACGCCCTGTTCCAGACGATGATGGGCCAGATCCGCGAGGAGTCGGTCGGCTTCCTCTTCAACCTCGAGGTGCAGGTCCAGTCGGACGGCGAGAACGCCGTCATCGAGGCGAAGGGCCTCGGCGAGGAGGGTGAGAACGCCGGCCTCGAGTACTCCGCTCCGTCGATCGACGGCGAGGTCGAGGTCCGCGACGAAGCCGGTCGGCTCGAGCAGGCCGCCACGGCTCGCGCGCAGCGCGCCCAGGCCGAGCAGGAGGCCGCCGGCCCCGAGCAGGGTTCGGCCTTCGGGTCCGCAGCGACCGCTTCGGGCCAGGCCGACGCGAGCAACCGCGCCGAGCGCCGGGCGGCGGCCAAGAAGGGCTGACGCACCACGGCACACGACGGGAGGCCCGGTACCAGCTGGTACCGGGCCTCCCGTCCGTCGTCCCCGACGGCACCAGAGGCGGTGCCGGGGCGCGCCCCGCTCAGCGCGCCCCGTTCAGAGCACACCGATGGCCGTTGCCCGCCAGCGTCCGTTGCGGACCTCGAGCCGGATCGCGACCGCTCGAGCGCGGCTCCGGGTGTGGACGACGACGGCCGCCTCCGCGACGCCGTCCCGCGGCCCGTCCAGGACGACGCCGCCGACCCGGATGACGGCGCGGTGGTGGCTGTGCCGGGAGACCGAACGGGCCCGGGCCGCGATCGCCGCTCGGTGCTGCAGGTGTCGGTGCACCTCGTCACTGATCCAGCGCGAGATGGTGTCGACCTCGCGGGCGCCGGTGAGGATCTCGGCGACGCAGAGGGCCAGGGAGCGTGCGGTCTCACCCGCGTCTGGCAGATCGGCTGCAGCATCGGCGGGCGGCGCACCGGTGGCGTCTGCCGTGCCGTCCGCAGTCCGTCGGTCGCCGACCTGGTCGTGGCTCTGGCTGTGATCGTGCTCCGGTCTCTTGACGTGCCCGCGCCTCCCGATCGGCTCGTCGTCGATGCGCTCTGCGATGTCCGTCACCCCGGCCCCCTTTCGTCAGGGCCGAGCGTATGGGCCGTGCAACATCACATTTCGCAGCCGGTACCAGGCTGTGGAGAGCGCGCCGTCGTCCACACGGGGGCGCACCTAGACTTGTCGGGTGTCGACCCTCAGTGACCTCGTCCTCGCACAAGGCCGTTCCTCCGAAGCCGACGTGGAGTGGCTCCACCTGCTCGTCGGGGACTGGCAGCTGCTCGCCGACCTGTCCTTCGCCGACATGGTGCTCTGGGTGCCGACGGCCGACGGCTCGTCGTTCGTCGCCGTCGCTCACGCCCGTCCCTCCTCGGCCGCGACCCTGTTCTACCGCGACATCGTCGGGCAGGAGATCCGCGAGGAATGGCGCGACCAGGTCACCCAGAGCTTCACCGGCAGTCGCGTCGTCGACTCCGCCGAGCCGGACTGGTACGAGGACACCCCGACCCGGGTCCGCGCGATCCCGGTGCTCCGGCGCCTCACCGCGAAGAGCGCCGAGACCACCGAGCGACCGATCGCCGTCGTCACCCGGCACTCCAACCAGGACGAGTCACGCACGCCGAGCCGGCAGGAACTCAACTTCACCGCGAGCGCGAACGACCTGTTCGGCATGATCGCGACCGGCGACTTCCCGGACCTCGGTGCCCCCGCGGGTCCTCGTCGCGGCGCGCCCCGTGCCAGCGACGGCCTGCTCCGCCTCGACACGAACGGCGTCGTCACCTTCGCGAGCCCGAACGGCCTGAGCGCCTTCAACCGGATGGGCTTCGACGGCGAACTCGAGCGCAAGTCCCTGGCCGAGGTCACGACGGAACTCCTCGGCGCCCAGCTCGACGTCGACGAGTCCCTGCCGCTCGTGGTCACGGGGCGGGCCCCGTGGCGCGCGGACATCGAGGCGAAGGGCGTCACCGTGACGCTCCGGTCGATCCCGCTCCGCGACCACGGTGAGCGGATCGGCGCCGTCGTGCTCTGCCGCGACGTCACCGAGATGCGCCACCAGGAGCGCGAGCTCATCACCAAGGACGCGACGATCCGCGAGATCCACCACCGGGTCAAGAACAACCTGCAGACGGTCGCCTCACTGCTGCGGATCCAGGCGCGCCGCACCCACTCCGACGAGGCGCGGACCTCGCTGCAGAACGCGATGCGACGCGTGGCCGCGATCGCCGTCGTGCACGACACCCTGTCGACGGGCCTCAGTCAGACCGTGGACTTCGACGAGGTGTTCGACTCGGTCCTCAAGCTCGTGACCGAGGTCGCCGCGTCGCACAACACGACCGTGCACCCGAAGAAGACGGGGGAGTTCGGGGTGCTGCCGTCGGAGGCGGCCACGCCGCTGGCACTCGGCCTCACCGAACTCGTCACCAACGCCGTCGAACACGGCCTGGACGGGCGGGACGGTGAGGTCGAGATCGTCGCCAACCGGCACGATGACCACATCGAGATCCAGGTGCGCGACAACGGAGTGGGTCTGCCCGAGGGCAAGGTCGGATCGGGACTCGGCACGCAGATCGTCCGCACGCTCATCCAGGGCGAACTCGGCGGCACGATCGACTGGCACACCCTGACCGGCAGCGGCACCGAGGTCACCATCTCGATCCCGTTCCGCTGGCTCACGGCCGGTACCGCCGCCTAGGGTCTGCGGAACCGCGGCGTCCGTCACGAACTGCACGATGCCGCGGTCCCGCTGACGACGCCCCGCGGCCCGAGGGCGCGGTCCCGGGCACGACGACGCCCGCCGGCCCCGAGGGGCGCGGCGGGCGTCGAGCGGTCTGCCGGTCCTGCTGTGTCAGGAGGCCCGACGGGCGCGGGCGGCGCGGCGCTTGAGCGCGCGACGCTCGTCCTCGCTGAGGCCTCCCCAGACACCGGAGTCCTGGTTGTTCTCGAGTGCGTACTGCAGGCACATCTCGGTCACGGTGCAGCGAGCGCAGACCGACTTGGCCTTCTCGATCTGGTCGACGGCCGGGCCGGTGTTCCCGACGGGGAAGAAGAGCTCGGGGTCTGCGGTGAGGCAGGCTGCCTGGTCACGCCAATCCATGTGGTGGTGCTCCTTGCGATAGATGCTCGAACGGCAGGCCGCGGCCGTGACTCGGGGGATCGGGACTCTGCACATGCTCATGTGACGTACGGGAGGCTTCCTGTGGGGGAGGAGCCCGCGCGGGGAGAGTTCGACGCCCGCAGAACGCTCGGGGGAGGAGCGTCGAACCACGGGAGACGCACACCACATCGTGCCGTCCAAACGACCTCGAACATCGTTCCATACTGGTATGGCCAAATCAAGGGTTTCACTGCTGGAGGATCGCTGTGCCTGACACCATCCCGGACGACGAACTCGTCCCCCGGAGGCGGCCTGCTGCGCTCCTCGTGCTCGTCGTCGTCGTCGGACTCGAGTTCCTCGCGATGGCTGCCGTGACCGTGTTCCTGCTCGTCGAGCTCCTCATGACGCCGGCCGCGAGCGTGGCGTCGGCGGTGGCGCTCCTCGTGCTCGCCGTCCTCGCGACGCTCTGGCTCGGTGCCATGGTCGTGGGGCTGCGTCGTGGACGCGCCTGGGTGCGCAGCGGGATCGTCGTCTGGCAGGTCCTGCAGGGAGCCCTCGCGATCGGCGCGTTCCAGGGGGAGTCCCGTGTGGCGTCCGTCGGCTGGGCGCTGCTCATCCCGGCGCTGCTCGGCATCACGCTCGTGCTGTCACGGTCCGTGACCGCGGTGCTCGCACGTCGGGACTGACCGGAGCAGCGCCGGGAGGTCGGCTCGGAGCTCGTCAGACCAGGCCGAGCTTCTTCCGCAGGCTCGCGACGTGGCCGGTGGCCTTGACGTTGTAGAGCGGCAGCTGCACCGTGCCGTCCTCGTCGACGACGATCGTCGAGCGGATCGTGCCGGTGACGATCTTGCCGTAGTTGTTCTTCTCGCCCCAGGCGCCGTACGCCTCGTGCACGGAGAGGTCGGGGTCGCTCAGCAACGGGAAGCTCAGGGCCTGCTCGTGGTGGAAGCGCTGGAGTGCGGGCAGCTCGTCCTTGGAGACCCCGAGTACCTCGTACCCGGCCGCCTGCAGCGACGACATGTTGTCGCGGAAGTCGCAGGCCTCGGTGGTGCAGCCCGGGGTGGAGGCGGCGGGGTAGAAGTACACGATCACCTTCCGCCCGCGGAGGTCCGCGAGCGTGTGCTCCGTGCCGTCCTGGTCGGGGAGGGTGAAGTCGGGGGCGGTGTCGCCGGCGGCGAGACGGTCGCTCAAGTGGGGCTCCTGTTCGTCCGGTGCCGCGAGTGGTCAACGGCACGCAGAAGTCATGCTATTGTTGATTCCCGTCGCGGGGCGCATGCCGAAGCGGCAGGACAACGCAAGACACGCACCTCTAGCTCAATTGGCAGAGCAACTGACTCTTAATCAGTGGGTTCTCGGTTCAAGTCCGAGGGGGTGCACCACACCGAAGACCCCGACCGATCCGGTCGGGGTCTTCGTCGTTCTCGCCGTCTCCCTCGTTCCCGGACGCCCCGCCGGTCCCGAGCCCGTTCCCCCGGGCCGGTCCCCTGCCGAGAGGGCGGGGTCGCCCCTGCTCGGACCGTCGCGCACGATGCTGAGCGCGCGAACGGCTCATCGGCCCGACACGCCCGACTGCGCCGGGGCGACGGATCTCGGCAGTCCGTCGGCGTCGGTCACTCGGACCCGATCTGCAGGACGTGCCCTCCGGCCCCCTGTCCTCATCCGGCTGGGAGGTCCACCACCCGTTCCTCCCCGAGGACCGCTTCCAGCTCCCCGGCGGACACCGCGGCGAGTTCCGCCCGCAGCGCGGCGATCCCGTCCGACGGCACCCACACCTCGAAGGTGGCCTCGGTGCCGTAGGCCGTCGCGCCGGAGGTCGCGTCGTGGCGCTGCACCCACGCGCGGAGGGCGTTGTCGACCCGTCCGGCGTCCGCGTGGGGGACCGCGACGGTCACTCGCGTGCGTGCTGCCCGTCGGACGAGGTCGGCCCGGTCGAGCGTCTCGGACACCGCTGTCGAGTAGGCGCGGACCAGCCCACCGGCACCGAGCTTGACACCGCCGAACCACCGGCTGACGACCACGACGACGTCGGTCAGCTCGCGCCGCCGGAGCACCTCGAGCATCGGGACGCCCGCCGTGCCCGAGGGCTCGCCGTCGTCGGACGACCTGGCCTGGTCACCGAGCACTCCGGTCACCATCGCGGTGCAGTGGTGACGGGCGTCCCACCTGCGACGGCGCACGTCGGCGATCACGGCCTCCGCCTCGGCCGGGTCGGCGGCCGGGTGGGCGAGCGTGACGAAGCGGGAGCGGGACACGACGAACTCGTGCTCGACCGGACCGGCGACGGAAGAGGGGTACCGGCGGGACACCCGTCCGAGGGTAGCGGCGCAGTAGGGTTGACGGGCACGGGATCGAAGGGGGCGGCGATGACTGATTCGATGCCGAAGGGCGGCGTGCTCGACGTGGGGGAACTCGCGCGACGGCTCAACCTGCTGCTCGACTTCGAGGAGTCGCAGCGCGGCGCTCCGGTGCCCTTCGCGGAGATCGAGCAGTACGTCGGCGAACGCGGCGGATCGCTCTCGCGGGCGAAGTGGACGTACATGGTGTCCGGCGACGGCCGGCGGAACAGCGACACGCTGCTCCTCCGCCTGCTCGCGGGCTTCTTCGAGGTGGACGAGCGGTTCCTGCTCGAGGACAGTGAGCTCCCCGAGCGCATCGGGGCGCAGCTCGCGCTGGTGCGGTCCATCCGCTCGGCACGGGTGAGCGGGTTCGCGGCGCGGACCTTCCCCGGTGAGCTCTCCCCGGACGCCCTCCGCCGCATCGCCGAGGTCATCGAGCAGGAGTCGCGCAGCGGTGGTGCGGTGTGACGGCGCCGACGCTGGTCGAGCGCTTCTGGCAGGTGGGTGCCGATGCGGGCTGGACCGGCATCGACGACGCCGTCGCGGCAGCGGAGCAGCTCGTCGGCAAGCCGATCACGGTGCGTGAGGAGTCCTTCCTGGCAGACGAGCCGGTGTGCGGCTTCGTCGCGACGCTCGAGCACCGGCACCTCGTGATGATCTCCCCGACGCCGTCCCCGACGTTCCGCGCGTTCGTCATCGGCCACGAGCTCGGCCACGTCCTGCACGGCCACCACGAGACCGCTCCGCAGGCGGCGGCGATCCGGAGCCTCATCCCGGACCTGCCGGAGTACAAGGTCGAGCGTGCGCTCGCCCGCGGTCTCTTCGAGAACGAGTACGAACGCGAGGCCGAGCTCTTCGCCGACCGGCTCGCGCAGTTGATCCGCGGGCACCGCGAACGTCCCAGTGCGTTCCGCGGGGTCTTCGGGTGATCCTCGCCGTCGTCCAGGCGCTGCTGCTCGTCGTCGGGGCAGTCGTGCTCTCCGTCCTGCAGCGCGGCCAGGACCGCACGCTCGCGGTCACCTTCTGGCTGTTCTCGGCCACGATCGTCGCCGGCGTCGACCCCCTGGCCCGACTGGTCGACCCGCTGCTCGGCGGTCGGAACGTCCTGACACTCGTGTGCGACGTCCTCATGGCCGCCGGGACGAGCACGCTCCTCTGGGGTGTCGCCAAGGCCGTCGGTGCGGCGCGTCCGTGGATGCGCAACGCGGTGATCGCCTCGTGCTCGGTCGTGGTCGTCGCCGTCGTCACGGCGTTCGTGCTGCTCGACCCCGTGCCGACGACCACCACCTTCATGCTGGCCGTCGGTGACCAGCCCACCGCTGCCGTGTACTCGATCGTCCAGACCACCTACCTCGGTGTCGCGCTCGGTGCGACGGGTCTCATCTGCGTCCTCCGGGTGGCTGAGGCCCGGACGGCACCCGACCGCATCGGCCTGTGGGTCCTCGTCGCCGGCGGGGTGTTCGGCGTCGTCCGGATGGTGGTCGTCGCGGTGATGGACCTCGCGCACGTCGCCGGCCGGGTCGACGTCACCCACGCCCTGGCACTGCCGTACGACGTCACCACGCCGGGTGCGGTTCTGCTCGTCGCGTCCGGCATGCTGCTGCTCGTCGTCGGTCACCGGCTCTGGCAGGCGCGCCGGACGCGCGCGTTGGAGCAGGCCCTCCATCGTCTCGCGCCGCTCCATGCCCGGCTCGGCACCGACAACGACTACCCGGACTCCGACGACCCCGCGACCCGCCTCAGTCGACTCATCGTCGAGGTGAACGACGGCGTCCGTCGTCAGCGCGCGCCGCTCAGCCCGGGCGACCGCGCCACCCTCGCCGAGGCGGAAGCGGTCCTCGAGACCACCTGACGTCGGGACGACCAGCCGGGCGTGTAGTCTCTGTAGCACGTGCTACACCTGGTGTGGACGCGGGTCTCGGCCGGTCGTGGGGGGCGGCCGAGGCCCGGGCGTAGGATCGTCGGGTGCTCGTCTTCGCTGCAGTCGTCCTGATCGTCGGTGCCGTCTTCAACGTGATCGCCTGGCCGCGCTTCTTCCAGCGCGTCGCGAAGGACTCCCGCGCCCGTGACGCCGCCGGCCGCCCGACGACCTTCTGGCGGGTCCACTTCGTGCTGATGCTCATCGGGCTGGCGATCGCCGCCGCCTCGGTCCTCGCCGCGGTGCTGCTCCTGGTCTGACGAGCGTCGCGCCCCGGCGGCGTGCGACCCGGCTGCACGGTCGCGCAGTCCGGCTGTGCAGCGCGGCCGGGAGGCCCGTGGTGCCCCCGCACCGCGCCTCCCGTCAGCGGACGACACCGAACGACGGGCCCCGTCACGGATCCCGTGCCTCGTCACCGGGGCGCGTCTGGGCGACGTCAGCCGCGCTCCGACGAGGCCGGTGGGAGCGGCACACCGAGCGCCGATCGCAACGCGAGGTCGGCGACCGCTTCGTCCGCGGGGGAGAGCAGCACCCGCCAGACGTCCTCCGGCGTGACGAACTCGACGCAGACCGCGTCGACGTCGCACTCCTCGATGCGCCACCCCTGGACGGCCTCCATCGGGACCGGCAGGAGCGTCTCGCGCTCGTAGCTCGTCTCGGCGGTCACACGGTCACGGAACACGCGGACCCGGCACAGGGCACCTCGCCACGTGTGCTGCAGGTCCAGCGTCGGGAGAACAGGAGAGTCCGGCACCCGCTGATCGTACCGGCGGGTGCCGGACTCGTCTCGCCCCGCAGGGCGTCCGGATCGGTGCGGTGTCGGATCAGGACCGGTCGTCGACCTCGTCCGTGCCGTCACCGCGGCGGCGGACCTGCGCGGCCGGGTCGCGCCCGGTGATCGGGTACGGACCGGTGACGCCCTGCCGCAGCGACGCGATGCGCAGGATGCGGTCGCGCTGCAGGAACCACCCGACGACCAGCAGCGGGATGACGATGACGAGCGACGCGATCGTGTACGTGCCGACCGGGTAGTCGATGGCCATGAGGACGATGACCGAGGCGAGGAACGCCAGGGTCAGCCAACTCGTGACCGGAGCGCCGGGGAGCCGGAACGTCGGCTCCTTCGCCAGACCCTGCTTCGCCCACTGCCGCAGCTTCATCTGGCACAGGATGATCGTGCCCCACGCCGTGATGATCCCGAGGCTGGCGATGTTCAGGGCGATCTCGAACGCCTGGCCCGGGACGAAGTAGTTGAGGACGACGCCGGCGACGGTGAAGGCCGCGGTGAGCAGGATGCCGGCGTAGGGCACCCCGCCCTTCGACATCTTCGTCGTCCACTTCGGAGCGGAGCCGTTCATGCCCATCGAGTGCAGGGCGCGCCCGGTCGAGTAGAGCCCGGCGTTGAGGGACGACAGCGCGGCGGTGAGCACGACGAAGTTCATGATCGACCCGACGACCACACCGACCTGCGGGTTGCCGATCGACGAGAAGAACGTGACGAAGGGGCTCTCGCCATCCTTGTACGCCGTGTAGGGCAGCAGGATCGACAGCAGCACGATCGAGCCGACGTAGAAGACCGCGATGCGGAAGACGACGGAGTTGATGGCGCGCGGGATGACCTTCTCGGTGTCCTGGGTCTCACCGGACGCGGTGCCGACGAGCTCGATCGCGGCGTAGGCGAACACGACGCCCTGGATGACGAGGACCGCCGGCAGGACGCCGTTCGGCAGGATGCCGCCGTTGTCGCCCCAGATCGAGAAGCCGGTGCGGACCGCTTCGCCGCCGGTCTCCACCGGGAAGGCGAAGACGAGCCACACGATGGCGACGACCAGGAAGGCGACGAGGGCCGCGACCTTGATGAGGGCGAACCAGAACTCGAGCTCGCCGAACACCTTGACGGCCACCATGTTGGCGGCGAGCACGACGAGCAGGGCCACGAGCGCGAGCAACCACTGCGGTGCCGCGGTGAAGGCCGACCAGTACTTCAGGTAGACCGCGACGGCCGTGGTGTCGACGATCGAGGTCATGGCCCAGTTGAGGAAGTACATCCAGCCGGCGGCGTAGGCGAACTTCTCGCCGTAGAACTCGCGCGCGTAGGAGATGAACGACCCCGAGGACGGCCGGTGCAGCACGAGCTCACCGAGGGCCCTGAGGATGAAGAAGGCGAAGACCCCCGCGATCAGGTACGTCACCGCGAGGGCGGGTCCTGCGGTGTGGAGTCGGCCACCAGCACCGAGGAAGAGGCCCGTCCCGATCGCACCACCGATCGCGATCATCTGCAGCTGCCGGGGCTTCAGCCCGTGCTGGTAGCCCTCCTGCTCGTGCGAGAAGTCGTTCGCCGGAGCGCGGTCGACGCCCGTGTCGTTCTTCGCTGTCATGGCCGACACGCTACCGCCGGTCGTCACCCCCGGCGGACCGACGACCGCGGCAGACCCCAGGACCGCGCCCGACGGCCTGCCGGACCCGGCGCTCCCTGGCCGCCGGCTGGACGACACCGGTCGGGCACCCGTCACGATGGTCGGATGGACATTCTCCTCCGACTCCTCGTCGCGATCGGGTTCGCCCTGCTCGTCACGGCCGTCGCGTCACTCGTCCTGCACCTGGTGTTCCGGGCGCTCGGTCGGCGGGAACGTTGGGCGGTCGCACTCTCGCGACGGACGAAGCACCCGACCCGCGCCACCCTGCTCCTCGCGCTGCTCTGGACGGCGTTCAGCACGAGCATCCCGCGCGACGCCGACCGGTTCCCCTGGCGGGACGAGGTCTCGCACGCCTTCCTCATCGCGATGATCGGCGTCGGCTGCTGGCTGGCCTGCGAGCTCGCGATCTTCCTCGAGAGCCTCGGGCTGCACAAGTACCGCGTCGACGTGCCGGACAACCGGGTGGCGCGGCGGATCCGGACCCAGGTGCTCATCATCCGACGGCTCACCGTCGCTGTCCTCGTTATCATCGCCGTCGGCGCGATCCTGCTCACCTTCCCCGGGGTGGAGGCCGCCGGTGCGAGCGTCCTGGCGAGTGCCGGCCTGCTCTCGGTGATCGCGGGTCTCGCCGCGCAGTCGATGCTCGGCAACGTGTTCGCGGGGATGCAGCTCGCCTTCTCCGGGTCGATCCGGGTCGACGACGTGGTCGTGGTCGAGGGGCAGTGGGGGCGCATCGAGGAGATCACCCTGACGTACGTCGTCGTGCACCTCTGGGACGACCGTCGGTTCGTGCTGCCGTCGACGTACTTCACGAGCACGCCCTTCGAGAACTGGACCCGGACGAGCAGTGAGCTCCTCGGCGCCGTCGAGTTCGACCTCGACTGGCGGGTCAGCCCGTCGGAGATGCGCGAGGAGCTCGACCGGATCCTGGCGACGAGCACCATCTGGGACGGCCGCACGAAGGTCCTCCAGGTCACGGACGCCGTCGGGGGACTGGTCCGCGTCCGGATCCTCGTCACCGCCCCGGACGCCGGTGGCCTGTTCGACCTCCGGTGCTACGTGCGTGAGGAGATGGTCGAGTGGATGCAGCGCCAGCACCCGGAAGCGCTCCCGCTGCAGCGCGTGCAGCTCACCGACCCGACCCCCACCACGCCGACACGACGCGGGCCCCGGAGCGAGAACGACTCGCAGCTGTTCGGCGAGGGCGACGAACGGTCCGCTCTCTTCACCGGTCCGATCCAGACCTCCGGCATCCGTGCCGACGAGGTCCCGCCGGACGGCCGCTGACCACCGCACCCAGACGCGACCCGACCGGTCGCGGGACGGACGGGAGGCCCGGTACCAGCTGGTACCGGGCCTCCCGTCGTGTCGTCCGGGGCGGTCAGCGAGCCGAGCGCTGCTTCGCCTTCACCGCGCGGTCGTCCTCGACGACCGTCCCGACCGCCACGATCGTCGTCGCGAGCCAGGCCACCCAGGTCAGGGCGAGCCTCCAGTCGCGCGGTCCACGCCTCGTCGTCTGCAGCACGCTGTAGCCGCTGATGAGCGAGCCCCACACCGCACCGCTGAACATGAACTTCCGCACGGGTTCCTCCTGTCGTCGTCCTGGCCACGTTACCGGGCGCTACATTGGAGCGCCGCCGGGCGCACAGGGGGACCTCCGGCCATCCCAGCAAGGAGTCGCATCGTGCGCCAAGCAGTCATCGGGGCCGTCCTGCTCGCCGTCGGGGCGGTGTGCGTCGCCCTCGGGCTCCTGCCGCTCCCGGAGCTCGGTGCGCTCGCCGAGCGGGTGCTGCCGGTGCTCGGGTTCGTCCTCGGGCTGACGATCGTCTCCGAGCTCGCCGCTGACGCCGGGGTGTTCGACCGGCTCGCCGACGTCGCCGCGCGGGTCGGTGGCGGGCGGACGATATGGCTCTGGGCTGCCGTCGTCGTGCTCGCGGTGGTGTGCACGGTCTTCCTGTCCATCGACACCACCGCGGTCCTGCTCACACCGATCGTCATCACGCTCGCTCGTCGGGTCGGTCTGCCGCCGATGCCCTTCGCGCTGACCACGGTGTGGCTCGCGAACACCGCCTCGCTGCTGCTGCCGGTGTCGAACCTGACGAACCTGCTCGCCGTCGACGGCATCGGCCTGGACGGGCCGCTCCCGTTCGCGGGTCTCATGGTGTGGGCGGCGCTCGCCGGGGTCGTGGTGCCGTGCGCGGTGCTGCTCGTGGTCTTCCGTCGCTCGCTGTTCGGGCGGTACACGCCGGCCGGGCTGCGGAAGGCGTCCGACCCGCTGTTCTTCTGGGCGGCGTCGGCGGTGCTGGTCGCCCTCGTCGCGGCGCTGACCGCCGGTGTCGAGGTCTGGGTCGCGGCGGTCGTCGCCGCCCTGGTCCTGGTCGGCATCGCTGCGTGGCGGGCGCCGTCGGAGCTCCGCCCGTCCCGGGTGCCGTGGTCGACGCTCGTCTTCGCCGCCGGGCTCTTCGTCGTGGTCGAGACCCTGCACGCCACGGGCGTCACCGACCCGGTCGTGCAGGCCGTCGGCGGGGGGACCGGCACGGGGTCCCTGCTGGTGCTCGGCGGGGCCGGCGCGGTGGCGGCGAACGCGATCGACAACCTGCCCGCCTACCTGGTGCTCGAGCCGGCGGCGGGCCACGAGGCCCTGCGGTACGCGGCGCTGCTCGTCGGGGTCAACGCCGGGTGCCTCGTCACGCCGTGGGCTTCCCTCGCGACGCTGCTCTGGCACGCGCGGCTCACGGCGGAGGGCATCCACCTGTCGTGGGGGCGCTACGTCGCCCTCGGATGCGTCGTCGCGCCGCTCACCGTCGTCGCGGGCGTGCTCGCGCTGCGGCTCTGACCGACGTCGTCGTCAGAGCCAGTCGCGACGCTTGAACGAACGGTAGAGCAGCAGCGACGACGCCACCGTGAGCGAGATCGACGCCCAGAGACCGCTCCACTCGCCCTCGCCCGGGAAGTGCACGTTCTGCCCGAAGAAGCTCGTGATGCCGGTCGGGATCGCGATGATGGCCGCCCAGCTCGTCACCTTCTTCATGACGGTGTTCTGCCGGTTCGAGGCGAGGTTGAGGTTCGTCTCGAGCACGCTCGACACGGCGTCGCGCTGCTGTTCGACGGTGTCGGCGATCGACACGAGGTGGTCCTCGACGTCGCGGAAGTACGGGCGGACGCCGTCGACGATGGTCTCCGCGTCGCCGTGCAGCAACGACCCGACGCTGTCCCGGGTCGGGACGACGAGTCGGCGGAGCACCCCGAGCGCCTTGCGGAGTCGGAAGGAGCGACGTTGGATCTGCTGCTCGCGGGGGTCGCCGTTCTCGAACAGGTCGTCCTCGAGCGCGTCGATGTCCCGCTCGATCGTCGCGAGCACGCTGGTGGCGTGGTCGACGACGGTGTCGAGCAGTCCCCAGAGCAGCCACGGCACCCCGTGGTCGGCGAGGTCGCTGTTCGCGTCCCAGCGGCGCTGCACCGCCGCGGTGTCGAAGTCGGCGCCGTGGATGGTGACCAGGGCGTGTCGGGTGACGAAGGCCTTCACCTCGTGCGTGACGAGTTCGCCGTCCTCGCCCGGCCCGTCGGTGTCGTAGACCACGAGGAAGATGCTGTCCCGGTACCGGTCGAGCTTCGGCCGTTGCCCGCGCTCGACGGCGTCCTCGACCGCGAGGGCGTGGATGCCGAGCTCCTCCTCGACGTGCTCGAGGTCGGCGGGCTCGGGGTCCGTGAAGTCCACCCAGACGAACGACCCGTCCCGGGCGACGAGGTCGGAGACCTGCTCGACGGGGAAGTCCCGCTCCGCCGACGACCCGTCCTGCCAGCAGCGCGTGCTCACCATGCGGCCGAGCTTAGTGAGCGGACGGTGCACACCCCTGCCCCGGCGGCCCGACCCACGCCCCGGTGGTGAACGTCCCCTCAGCCCGGCCACCCGGTCGCTGGTAGTTTCGGTCGCGACGCCCCGGCAGGCCGCCGGGCAGGAACGGAGCACCCGCCACCCATGCCCGCAGACCGAACCGACAGCACCCGGTACGCATTCATCGTCGCCTCGAACCGACTCCCGGTCGACCGGGTGGTCGAGGAGGACGGCACGGAGGGCTGGCGGCACTCGCCCGGCGGCCTCGTCACGGCCCTCGAACCGGTGATGCGCGCGAACGACGGGGCCTGGGTCGGCTGGGTCGGCCAGCCCGACGTCACCGTCGAGCCGTTCGACAACGAGGGCATCCACATCGTCCCGGTACCGCTCAGCGCCGAGGACGTGCAGGAGTACTACGAGGGGTTCAGCAACGACACGCTGTGGCCGCTCTACCACGACGTCATCGAGCACCCGAGCTACCACCGTGACTGGTGGAACGCCTACAAGCGCGTGAACCAGCGGTTCGCCGAGCAGATCGCCGAGATCGCCGAGCAGGACGGCATCGTCTGGGTGCAGGACTACCAGCTGCAGCTCGTGCCGGCGCTCCTGCGCACCCTGCGACCGGACCTGACGATCGGCTTCTTCAACCACATCCCGTTCCCGCCGGTCGGCATCTACGCGCAGCTGCCCTGGCGAGCGCAGATCCTCGACGGACTGCTCGGCGCGGACGTGATCGGGTTCCAGCGCCAGGACGACGCGAGCGACTTCCTCCGCGCCGTCCGGCACATCAAGGGCTACACGACGAAGGGGTCGACGGTGGACGTCCCCGTCGACGACCCGCAGGCGCCGCGGAGCCGCAAGGGGATCACCGTCCGACACGTCGAGGCGCGCCACTTCCCGATCTCGATCGACGCCGAGAGCTTCGAGGAGATCGCCCGCCGTCCCGAGGTGCAGCAGCGTGCGAAGGAGATCCGCGACGGACTCGGCAACCCGAAGACGGTGCTGCTCGGCGTGGACCGGCTCGACTACACCAAGGGGATCCGGCACCGCATCAAGGCGTTCGGCGAACTCGTCGAGGACGGCCGACTCGCGGTGGAGGACGCCGCGCTCATCCAGGTCGCGAGCCCGAGCCGTGAGCGGGTCGACACCTACCGGATGCTGCGCGACGAGATCGAGCTGAGCGTCGGTCGGATCAACGGCGACCTCGGGGTCATCGGGCACCAGCCGATCTCGTACCTGCACCACGGGTACCCGCGCGAGGAGATGGTGGCGCTCTACCTGGCCGCCGACATCATGCTCGTGACGGCCCTCCGCGACGGCATGAACCTCGTCGCGAAGGAGTACGTCGCCTCGCGCCACGACAACGACGGCGTGCTGATCCTGTCCGAGTTCGCCGGAGCCGCCGACGAGCTCAAGCAGGCCGTCATCGTCAACCCGCACGACATCGGGGCCCTCAAGGACTCGATCCAGCGCGCCATCGAGATGCCCCGCCGCGAGCGCTCGACGCGGATGCGCGCGCTCCGCAAGCGCGTGAAGGACAACGACGTGGCACGCTGGTCGCGCTCGTTCCTCGAGGCGCTCGACCGGCACGCGCCGAAGGGCGCGCAGATCGATCCGGAGTCGGTCGAGCAGGGCGAGCCGCACCGGGAGGCCCAGACCGACGGCACGTCGATCTTCGACCAGGACGCGCAGCGGGCGCGCGCCGCCGAGGACACCCGGGAGGACCGTGATGCCTGAGCAGGAGGCGCGCACCGAGCAGACGACGGACAGCGGTCTCGCTCCGGCCCTCGAGGCGCTCGTGGCCGCGCCGCGACTGCTCGTCGCCCTCGACTTCGACGGCACGCTCGCGCCGTTCGCCGACGACCCGTCCCAGGTCGGGGCGCTCCCCGGCAGCTGGGCGGCCGTCCTCACGCTGCAGCGGGCACGGGACACCGAGGTCGTGCTCGTCTCCGGACGGCCGCTCGGCAGCCTCGCGGCGGTGTCGCACGCTCCCGACGGCATGGCACTGGTCGGCTCCCACGGCGTGGAGTGGCGCGTCGACGGCCACGACGAGGCGGCGCTCGCCGCGGACGAGACGGCTCGGGTGGCGCGCATCGGAGCCGCCCTCGACGCGGTCGGGGCCCGGCACCCCGGCGTCGTGATCGAGCACAAGCCCGCCGGGCACGGCGTGCACACCCGACGCGTCAGCGCCGAGGAGGCCGCGGCGGCGAACGCCGAGGCGAGTCGGGCGGCGCACGAGGCCGACGCCGACGTCCTCGAGCGCGGCGGCAAGGACATCCTCGAGTTCGCGGTTCGGCACGTCACCAAGGGGGACGCCATCGACCGGCTCCGTGCGCTCCGCGGAGCGGACGCCGTCTTCTTCGCCGGTGACGACGTCACGGACGAGGACGCCTTCCGGGTGCTCCGCGCCGGTGACGTCGGCGTGAAGGTGGGGGAGGGCGACACCCTGGCCACCCACCGGGTGTCCGACCCATCGGCCCTCACCGACGTCCTGAAGCAGCTGGCGCGCGCCCGGGCGACCCGCTGAGCCGGGGCCGGTCCGACCCTCCCGTCCGTCCGGCGGCGGGGGGCGCCCGGCTCGGGTCGATCGACGCAACACGATGCAGACGCATGGTGTTGCGCGACTGGTATCCCAAACGGTCCTAGACTCTGGGCATGCCTGACATCGACGTGAAGCCGCGCAGCCGGGTCGTCACCGACGGGATCGAAGCAACCACTTCGCGTGGCATGCTGCGGGCCGTCGGGATGGGCGACGAGGACTGGGAGAAGCCGCAGATCGGCATCGCCTCGTCGTGGAACGAGATCACCCCCTGCAACCTGTCCCTCGACCGCCTCGCCCAGGGTGCCAAGGAAGGCGTCCACGGCGGCGGCGGGTACCCGCTGCAGTTCGGCACCATCTCGGTGTCCGACGGCATCTCCATGGGCCACGAGGGCATGCACTTCTCGCTCGTCTCGCGCGAGGTCATCGCGGACAGCGTCGAGACCGTCGTCAACGCCGAGCGCCTCGACGGCACCGTGCTGCTGGCCGGCTGTGACAAGTCCCTCCCCGGCATGCTGATGGCCGCCGCGCGCCTCGACCTGGCGAGCGTGTTCCTCTACGCGGGCTCGGTGATGCCGGGCTACGTCAAGCAGGCCGACGGCACCATGAAGGAAGTCACGATCATCGACTCCTTCGAGGGTGTCGGCGCGTGCAAGGCCGGCACGATGAGCGAAGCGGAGCTCAAGAAGATCGAGTGCGCGATCGTCCCCGGCGAAGGCGCCTGTGGCGGGATGTACACGGCCAACACCATGGCGAGCCTGGCCGAGGCGCTCGGCATGTCGCTCCCCGGGTCCGCCGCGCCGCCGAGTGCCGACCGTCGCCGCGACTACTACGCGCACCGGTCCGGCGAAGCAGTCGTGAACATGCTCCGCCTGGGACTGACCGCCCGCGACATCCTGACACGCGAGGCGTTCGAGAACGCCATCACCGTGCTCATGGCCCTCGGCGGCTCGACGAACGCCGTGCTGCACCTGCTGGCGATCGCGCACGAAGCCGAGGTCGAGCTCACCCTCGACGACTTCAACCGCATCGGCTCGAAGGTCCCGCACCTGGCCGACATGAAGCCCTTCGGCAAGTACGTCATGGTCGACGTCGACCGCAACGGCGGCATCCCGGTGATCATGAAGGCCCTGCTCGAGGCCGGCCTGCTGCACGGCGACTGCATGACCGTCACGGGCAAGACGGTCGCCGAGAACCTGGCCGAGATCGACCCGCCGGAGCTCGACGGTGAGGTCTTCCGCAAGATCGACGACCCGATCCACGCGACCGGTGGCCTGACGATCCTGCAGGGCTCGTTCGCGCCCGAGGGCGCCGTGGTGAAGACCGCCGGCTTCGACGCCTCGGTGTTCGAGGGGCCCGCCCGGGTGTTCGACCGCGAGCGTGCCGCGATGGACGCCCTCACCGAGGGCCGTATCCAGAAGGGCGACGTCGTCGTCATCCGCTACGAGGGCCCCAAGGGCGGTCCGGGCATGCGCGAGATGCTGGCGATCACCGCGGCCATCAAGGGCGCAGGCCTCGGCAAGGATGTACTACTCTTGACGGACGGTCGATTCTCAGGCGGCACAACCGGCCTCTGCATCGGCCACATCGCACCGGAAGCCGTGGACGCAGGTCCAGTGGCATTCGTGCGCGATGGCGACCGCATCCGTGTCGACATCGCGGCTCGCACGCTCGACCTACTCGTCGACGCCGCCGAGCTGGAAGCCCGCCGTGACGGCTGGGCCCCGCTGCCCCCGCGCTACACCCGCGGAGTCCTCGCGAAGTACGCCAAGCTCGTGCAGTCCGCCGCCCAGGGCGCGGTCACGGGCTGACGTCGACACCCGACACATCGCCATCCCTCCAGGCAAGGAACCCTTCATGCCCACGGAAGCCACACCGCTGTCCGCTGCCGGAGCGCGCCGGTCACCCGAGGTCCTGACCGGCTCGGGCGCCGTCCTCCGCACGCTCGAGCACCTCGGGATCACCGACGTCTTCGGGCTCCCCGGCGGCGCCATCATCCCCTTCTACGACGAGCTCATGGCCTCGACGACAATCCGCCACGTCCTCGTCCGGCACGAGCAGGGAGCCGGCCACGCCGCCGAGGGCTACGCGTCCTCGTCGGGCAAGGTCGGCGTCGCCATCGCCACCTCGGGTCCCGGCGCGACGAACCTCGTCACCGCGATCGCCGACGCCTACATGGACTCGGTGCCGTTCATCGCGATCACCGGACAGGTGTTCTCGACGCTGATGGGCACCGACGCGTTCCAGGAAGCCGACATCGTCGGCATCACGATGCCGATCACGAAGCACTCGTTCCTCGTCACCAAGCCGGAGGACATCCCGGCCACGCTCGCCGCCGCGCACCAGATCGCGACGACGGGCCGCCCGGGGCCGGTGCTCGTGGACATCACCAAGGACGCGCAGCAGAAGTCGGCGCCGTACATCTGGCCGCCGAAGATCGACCTGCCCGGCTACCGCCCGGTCACGAAGGCGCACGGCAAGCAGATCACCGCGGCGGCGCAGCTCCTCGCCGAGTCGTCCCGCCCGGTGCTCTACGTCGGCGGCGGTGTCATCCGCTCCGGCGCCTCCGCCGAACTCCTGGCGTTCGCCGAGGCCACCGGCGCCCCGGTCGTCACGACGCTGATGGCCCGCGGCGCCTTCCCGGACTCACACGCGCAGCACCTCGGCATGCCCGGCATGCACGGCACGGTGCCCGCGGTGCTCGGGCTGCAGGAGAGCGACCTCATCATCGCGCTCGGTGCCCGCTTCGACGACCGTGTGACGGGCAAGGTCGACGACTTCGCCCCGGACGCCAAGGTCGTGCACGTCGACATCGACCCGGCCGAGATCTCGAAGATCCGGTACGCCGACGTCCCGATCGTCGGCGACGCGAAGGACGTGCTCGTCGACCTCGTGGCGGCGTGGGCCGACGTGCCGGTCGACCAGCGGGCCTCCACGGCCGACTGGTGGGCGCACCTCAACCAGCTGCTCGAGGACTTCCCGCTCGGGTACACCGAGCCGACCGACGGGCTGCTCGCCCCGCAGGCGATCATCAAGCGCATCGGCGAGATGACCGGACCCGAGGGCGTCTTCGCCTCGGGCGTCGGTCAGCACCAGATGTGGTCGGCGCAGTTCATCCAGTACGAGCGCCCGAACGCCTGGCTCAACTCCGGCGGCGCCGGCACGATGGGCTACTCGGTCCCGGCCGCGATGGGTGCCAAGGTCGCGCAGCCCGACCGCGTCGTGTGGGCCATCGACGGCGACGGCTGCTTCCAGATGACGAACCAGGAACTCGCAACCTGTGTCATCAACGACATCCCGATCAAGGTCGCGGTCATCAACAACTCGTCGCTCGGCATGGTGCGCCAGTGGCAGACGCTGTTCTACGACGGCCGCCACTCGTTCACCGACCTGCAGACCGGCCACGGCACCCGTCGGGTCCCGGACTTCGTGAAGCTCGCCGACGCGTACGGTGCGCTCGGGATCCGGGTCGAGAAGCCGGAGGAGGTCGACGCGGCCATCCAGCTCGCGCTCGACACCAACGACCGCCCGGTGGTCATCGACTTCGTGGTCAGCCGCGACTCGATGGTCTGGCCGATGGTCCCGCAGGGCATCGGCAACTCCTCCATCCAGTACGCCCGCGACCTCGCGCCCACCTGGGACGACGAGGACGCCGACATGACGGGGGAGCCCGCATGAACCACGTCCTGTCCCTCCTGGTGGAGGACAAGCCGGGTCTGCTGACCCGTGTCGCCGGCCTGTTCGCCCGCCGCGGGTTCAACATCGAGTCCCTCGCCGTCGGCAGCACCGAGGTGGACGGCCTGAGCCGCATCACCGTGGTGGTCGACGTCGAGGACCTGCCGCTCGAGCAGGTGACGAAGCAGCTCAACAAGCTCGTCAACGTCATCAAGATCGTGGAGCTCGACTTCCCCCAGTCGGTGCAGCGCGAACACATGCTCGTCAAGGTGCGTGTCGACAACCAGACCCGGTCCGCGGTGCTCGACGCCGTGACGCTCTTCCGGGCGCAGGTCGTCGACGTCGCCACCGACTCGCTCGTCGTCGAGGTGACCGGTGACCCCGGCAAGATCCAGGCGATCCTGCGCGTCCTCGAGCCCTACGGCATCAAGGAGCTGGCGCGCGCCGGTCTCCTCGGCATGGGCCGCGGACCGAAGAGCATCACCGACCGGGTGCGCTGAGCACCGGTCAGCCAGAGACCACCGAACCAAGGAGATCACGCACCGTGACTGACATCGTGTACGACGCCGACGCCGACCTCAGCCTCATCCAGGGCAAGAAGGTCGCCGTCATCGGCTACGGGTCGCAGGGCCACGCCCACGCACTCAACCTCCGCGACTCCGGCGTCGAGGTCAAGATCGGCCTCAAGGAGGGCTCGAAGAGCCGCCAGAAGGCCGAAGAGGCCGGCTTCGAGGTCCTCACCCCGGCCGACGCCACCGCGTGGGCCGACGTCGTCGTCATCCTCACGCCGGACCAGGTCCAGCGGATCGTCTACGCCGACGACATCGCCCCGAACCTCAAGCAGGGCGCGACGCTCGTCTTCGGGCACGGCTTCAACATCCGCTACGGCTACATCGAGGCGCCCGAGGGTGTCGACGTGTCCCTCGTCGCCCCGAAGGGCCCCGGGCACACCGTCCGTCGTGAGTACGAGGCCGGCCGCGGCGTCCCCGTGATCGTCGCCGTCGAGGTCGACGCCTCCGGCAGCGCGTGGGACCTGGCGTGGTCCTACTCGAAGGCCATCGGCGGCCTGCGCTCCGGCGGCATCAAGACGACCTTCACCGAGGAGACCGAGACCGACCTGTTCGGTGAGCAGGCCGTCCTCTGCGGTGGCACGTCGCAGCTCATCCAGTACGGCTTCGAGACCCTGGTCGAGGCGGGCTACCAGCCGCAGATCGCCTACTTCGAGGTCCTGCACGAGCTCAAGCTCATCGTCGACCTCATCTGGGAGGGCGGCCTCACCAAGCAGCGCTGGTCGATCTCCGACACCGCCGAGTTCGGTGACTACGTCTCCGGCCCGCGCGTGATCTCGCCCGAGGTGAAGGAGAACATGAAGGCCGTGCTCGCCGACATCCAGGACGGCACCTTCGCGAAGCGCTTCATCGAGGACCAGGACGCCGGTGCCCCGGAGTTCCAGGCCCTCCGCGAGAAGGGCGAGGGCCACCCGGTCGAGGCGACCGGCCGCGAGCTCCGCAAGCTCTTCGCATGGAAGCAGGCGGACTCCGACTACGTCGACGGCTCGGCCGCGCGGTAGTCTGCCTGAGACAAGCTCGACCCGCGAGGCGGCGGTGCACTGCACCGCCGCCTCTCGATGTGACCCGGACACGATGCAGCAGCTCCTCCAGTACCCCGACGTCTCCCGACGACGTCGACGCAGCGCGATGACGCACGCCGTCGTCCCCGCCGCCCTGCCCGCACGGTGGCGTGGGCGGTCCGCCGAGCATGGGATGATCGTCGGATGGCGGTGACGAGACGAGCGGTCCACATCGGCGCCGGCAAGATCGGGCGCGGGTTCGTGGGTCAGTTCCTCGTGGCGAGCGGCTACGACCTCACCTTCGTCGACGTCGACGAACGCGTGGTCTCAGCCCTCAACGAGGCCGGTCGCTTCGTCGTGCACGAGGTCGGCGAGCTGCCCGTGGAGCACCTGGTGCACGGGTTCCGGGCGCTCAACAGCAAGACCGACCGGGACCGCGTCGTCCACGCGATCGCGGAGGCCGACGTCGTGACCACCGCGGTCGGGGCGCGCACCCTGCCGCTCGTCGCGCCGCTCATCGCCGAGGGCCTCGCTGCCCGACCGCTCGACCGGGGCGAGGTGACGATCGTCGCGTGCGAGAACGCCTTCAACGCCACCGACTCCCTGCACGCGAGCATCCGGCGTGCCCCGATCCTCGAGGACCGCGACATCGCGGCGGTCTTCGCGAACTGCGCCATCGACCGGATCGTCCCGGACCAGTCCGGTGTCCTCGGTCAGTCCGGCGGCCTCGACGTCGTCCTCGAGCCGTTCTACGAGTGGGTCATCGAACGCACGCCGTTCGTCGGGACCGACACCGAGCCTCCCGTCATCGACGGCGTCACCTGGGTGGACGACCTGCAGCCGTTCGTGGAGCGCAAGCTCTACACGGTCAACACCGCGCACGGCGCGGCCGCCTACCACGGGTGGGTCCGTGGCATCCGCCTCATCCGGGAGGCCCTCCAGGACCCGGACGTGCGGGCGGAGGTCGACGGGGTCCTGGCGGAGACCACCGCGCTCCTCGTCGCGAAGCACGGCTTCGACCCGGCGGAGCACGCCCGCTACGTCGCCGCGAACCTCACCCGCATCGCGAACCCGCTCCTGCCGGACACGACGCTGCGCGTCGGTCGGAACCCGCTCCGCAAGCTCGGTCGCCGCGAGCGGTTCGTCGGTCCCGCCGCGCAGCTCGCCGAACGCGGTCTGCCCGTCGAGCACCTGATCGGCGCGGTCCGGGTCGCGCTCGAGTTCGACGACCAGGACGACCCCGAGTCGATCGAGCTGCACGCGCTGCTCCGCTCCGGTGCCACCGCGCACGCGCTCACCGAGATCCTCACCGGTCTCATGGAAGGGCACCCGCTGTTCCCGGCCGTCCGGGACGTCGTGGCCGAGGTCCTCGAGACACAGCCCGCCCAGGCATGACCGGTGACCCTCGTAGACTCGACGGCATGACGGAGGCACGGGAACCCGACGACGACGACGCGCTGTCGTGGGGTGACGCGGACGACGCGACGCACGTGGACGCCGCGCACAACCCGATCGCCGTCAAGGAGCGCGACGACTGCGACCCGGACGCCCCGGAGACGTCCGGTGCACTCGTCGGGTTCGGGGTCTTCGGCGGGCTGTACCTGCTCTACACCGTGGCGTGGCTGCTCACCGCGTCGACCACGTACGTCTCCGGCGTCGACGCCGTGCTGAGCGGGTACGTCGAGGTCCTGCGCTTCCTGTCGATCGTCGCCCCCGCACTCTGGTTCGCGGTCGTGCTCTGGGCCGCGCGCGGTCGCAGTACCCGCACGCGTCTGCTCTGGATGCTGCTCGGCGCGGTCCTGCTCTTCCCCTGGCCGTTCCTCATGACCCGGAGCTTCGGATGACCGCGATCGGTGGCCGGTCCGACCGGGCGGCACGCTCCCGGTCCGAACTCGTCGGCCGGATCGCGGTCTGGGTGGTCTTCGCGGTGCTGTTCGCCTACATGACCGTGCAGAGTGTCGGCAACCTCGTGACGGTGTCGCGCTCGGTGCACGAGTTCAACGTCTTCATCGAGACCTCCTCCGGCGGCGAGTCGCTCCGACGCGCCGTGCCGTGGGTCTGGCTCGTCCTCGACATCGCGATCGCGCCGGTGGCGTTCGCGGTCGCGTGGTGGGTGACCCGCCGGGCGACGCTGGCCATGACGGCGGTGGTGTTCCTGCTCGCGTTCGCGGCCGCCGGGGCACTCTGGCTCGACCTGCAGCTCTTCGTGCCGCGCCTGCTCGACTTCTGACCCGGAACCCCACCGGTCTCTCGGCGACGACGGCCGCGTCGTAACGACCCGGTCGCGTCGGTAGGGTGGTGGTACACCACCCGTCTCGTGTGAGGAACAGCAGTCGTGTCGAAGCCGGTCGTCCTGATCGCCGAAGAACTCTCGCCCGCCACCGTCGACGCCCTCGGGCCCGACTTCGAGATCAGGAACGTGGACGGTACCGACCGTCCCGCCCTGCTCTCCGCGCTGTCCGACGCGCACGCGATCCTCGTCCGCTCCGCGACGAAGGTCGACGCCGAGGTGATCGCCGCGGCGCCGCAACTGCAGGTCATCGCCCGTGCCGGCGTCGGGCTCGACAACGTCGACATCAAGGCGGCGACCACCGCCGGCGTCATGGTCGTCAACGCGCCGACGTCGAACATCATCTCGGCGGCGGAGCTGACCGTCGGTCACATCCTGGCGCTCGCGCGGCACATCCCGGCGGCGCACGCGTCGCTCGCGGCCGGTGCCTGGAAGCGGTCGTCCTACACGGGCGTCGAGCTGTACGAGAAGACCGTCGGCATCATCGGCCTCGGCCGCATCGGCGCGCTCATCACGCAGCGCCTGCAGGCCTTCGGCGTCTCGGTCATCGCCTACGACCCGTACGTCACGACGGCCCGCGCGCAGCAGCTCGGGGTCGAGCTCGTCTCGCTCGAGGACCTGCTCCGCCGCGCGGACTTCACCACCATCCACATGCCGAAGACGCCGGAGACGGTCGGCATGATCTCCGACGAGCAGTTCGCGCTCATGAAGCCGACCGCGTTCGTCGTCAACGTCGCCCGTGGTGGGCTCATCGACGAGGACGCGCTGTACCGCGCACTGACGTCGGACACCATCGCCGGTGCCGGGCTCGACGTCTTCGTCTCCGAGCCGCCGAAGGACTCGCCGCTCGTGTCGCTGCCGAACGTGGTCGTGACGCCGCACCTCGGTGCCTCCACCGACGAAGCGCAGGAGAAGGCGGGTGTGGCCGTCGCGAAGTCGGTGCGCCTGGCGCTCGGCGGCGAGCTCGTGCCCGACGCGGTCAACGTCGCCGGCGGCGTCATCGACCCGTACGTCCGCCCGGGCATCCCGCTGGTCGAGAAGCTCGGTCAGGTGTTCACCGCGATGGCGACCTCGCCCGTCACGAGCATCGACGTCGAGGTGCACGGCGAGCTCGCCGGCTACGACGTCAGCGTGCTGAAGCTGGCCGCGCTCAAGGGCGTGTTCACCGACGTCGTCAGCGACCAGGTGTCCTACGTGAACGCGCCGCTCATCGCTGAGCAGCGCGGTGTCACGGTCCGACTCATCACGGACGGCGACAGCCCCGAGTACCGCAACCTCCTCACGATCCGCGGTGCGCAGTCCGACGGCCCGGCGATCAGCGTCTCCGGCACCTTGACCGGCCCCAAGCAGGTCGAGAAGCTCGTCGAGATCAACGGCTACGACGTCGAGGTCGCGCTCGACAAGCACCACGTGGTCATGGCCTACACCGACCGACCCGGCATCGTCGCGGTGTACGGCAAGGAGTTCGGTGACGCGGGCATCAACATCGCCGCGATGCAGATCGCCCGCCAGTCGGCCGGCGGCGAAGCACTCAGCGTGCTCACCGTCGACTCGCCCGTACCGGACGAGGTGCTCGAACACGTCCGGTCGACGATCGACGCGGCGTCGCTCCGCGAGATCGACATCACGCTCTAGGAGACCCATGTCGCAGACGCTCAAGCTGGCGGTCATCCGCGGGGACGGCATCGGTCCCGAGGTGGTCGACGAGGCGCTCAAGGTCCTGCACGCCGTGGCCGGTGCGGAGCTCGACGTGCAGGAGACCGCCTTCTCGTTGGGCGCGACCCGCTTCCTCGAGACCGGCGACATCCTCACCGAGGACGACATGGCGGCGATCGCCGAGCACGACGCGATCCTCCTCGGAGCCGTCGGCGGTGACCCGCGGGACCCGCGGCTCGCCGGCGGGATCATCGAGCGAGGGCTGCTGCTGAAGCTGCGCTTCGCGTTCGACCACTACGTCAACCTCCGGCCGACGACGGTGCACGACGCCGTCGCGTCACCGCTCGCCGCACCCGGGGACGTGGACTTCGTCGTCGTCCGCGAAGGCACCGAGGGCCCGTACGTCGGCAACGGCGGCGCGATCCGCGTGGGGACGCCGCACGAGATCGCCACCGAGGTCTCGCTCAACACCGCGCACGGTGTGGAGCGTGTGGTGCGGTACGCGTTCGACCTGGCGTCGCGCCGCCCGCGGAAGCACCTGACCCTGGTGCACAAGAGCAACGTCCTCGTGTACGCCGGGTCCCTCTGGCAGCGCACCGTGTCCGCGGTGGGCCAGGAGTACCCGGACGTCGCGGTCGACTACCAGCACGTCGACGCCGTCATGATCCACATGGTGCGCGAGCCGTCGCGGTTCGACGTCATCGTGACCGACAACCTCTTCGGCGACATCATCACCGACCTCGCCGGGGCGATCAGCGGCGGCATCGGTCTGGCGGCATCGGGCAACATCAACCCGGACGGCACCTTCCCGAGCATGTTCGAACCGGTCCACGGATCAGCCCCGGACATCGCCGGTCAGCAGCTGGCCGACCCCACCGCAGCGGTCCTGTCCGTCGCCCTCCTGCTCGACCACATCGGTCGCGCGGACCTGGCGGCAGCGGTGACGCAGGCGGTCGAGGCCGACCTCGCCGACCGGGGCACCACACGGCGGTCGACGGCCGAGATCGGCGACGCCATCGTCGCGGCGGTCACCGCGCGCACCACCACGGCCTGACAGGAGCCATCCCCATGAGCAGCGACAGCATCCCCGACAGCACCCCCGACGACGGCGACACCGACTTCGCCCTCGACTTCGCGACCACCCCGTCCGCCGAACGCCGCGCAGCGGCGGAGCGTGAGGAGATCCTCGCCGATCCCGGCTTCGGCAAGCACTTCACCGACCACATGGCCACCGTCGAGTGGACCATCGACGACGGCTGGCACGACGCGTCGATCCACGCGTACGGCCCGCTCTCCCTCGACCCCAGCGCGAGCGTCCTGCACTACGCGCAGGAGATCTTCGAGGGCATGAAGGCCTACCGGCACGCCGACGGTTCGGTGTGGTCGTTCCGCCCGGACGCGAACGCGCGCCGGTTCGCCCGTTCGGCGCGACGGCTCGCGCTCCCGGAGCTGCCCGAGTCGGTCTTCGTCGAGTCGGTCCGGCAGCTGGTCCGCGCGGACGAGGCCTGGGTGCCGTCGGCACCGGAGACGAGCCTGTACCTGCGCCCGTTCATGATCGCGACCGAGGCCTTCCTGGGGGTCCGCGCCGCACACGCCGTGCAGTACCACTGCATCGCGAGCCCGGCGGGCGCCTACTTCACCTCGGGGCCGAAGCCGGTGTCCATCTGGCTCTCGACCCAGTACGCACGTGCCGCTCGCGGTGGGACCGGTGCGGCGAAGACCGGCGGCAACTACGCGGCCTCGCTGCTGCCCCAGCAGGAGGCGTACGAGCACGGGTGCCAGCAGGTGATGTTCCTGGACTCCGAGAAGGGCGAGTACCTCGAGGAGCTCGGCGGCATGAACGTGGTCCTCGTCCGTTCCGACGGCACGCTGGTCACCCCCGACTCCGACTCCATCCTCGAAGGCATCACGCGCGACTCGATCCTGCAGCTGGCGGTCGACCGTGGCCTGCGGGTGGAACGTCGACCCGTCGCCCTGAGCGAGTGGCGCGACGGTGTCGCTGACGGCACCATCACCGAGGCATTCGCGTGTGGCACCGCCGCGGTCGTCACCCCGATCGCGGAACTGCGCGGCGACGGCTTCACCATCGGCTCGCCGACGACCGGGGCCGGAGAACTGACGATGTCCCTGCGCGAGGAACTGACGGACATCCAGTACGGCCGCCGTCCCGACCCGCACGGCTGGATGGTCCAGCTCACGGAGCCGACCACCCCGAGCGCTGAGTAGGGTCGACCCGTGAAGATCGCACGGTTCAGCACCGAGGGGGAGGACCCCCGTTACGGCATCCTCGACGAGCGCGCACTGGTGGTGCTCGCCGGCGACCCGATGTACCAGGGCTTCGAGACGACGGGGGAGCGGGTGTCCCTGTCGGACGCGAAGCTGCTCGCCCCGGTCATCCCACGCTCGAAGGTCATCGGCGTCGGGCTCAACTACGCCGAGCACGTCTCGGAGATGGACGAGCGCACGGCCGACGACCCGGTGGTGTTCCTCAAGCCGAACACGTCGGTCATCGGTCCCGAGGACCCGATCCGCCTGCCCGCCGACATCGGCCGCGTCGACCACGAGGGCGAGCTCGCCATCGTGATCGGTTCGCTGGCCAAGAACGTCACGAAGGAGGACTTCGCGAGCGTCATCCTCGGGTACACGATCGCGAACGACGTGACCGCCCGTGACCTGCAGGCGCGCGACGGCCAGTGGGCCCGCGCCAAGGGCTTCGACACGTTCTGCCCGCTCGGCCCGGTCATCGAGACCGAGATCGACCCGTCGGACATCCGCATCGAGACGCGCGTGGACGGCGACCTCCGTCAGGCCGCGTCCACGAACGAGATGGTGCACGACATCCCGACGCTCATCGAGTTCATCTCGTCGATCTGGACCCTGCTCCCGGGCGACGTCATCCTGACCGGCACCCCGGCGGGCGTCGGCGCGATCCGCGACGGCGAGGTGGTGGAGGTCACGATCTCCGGCATCGGCTCGCTCCGCAACCCGGTCATCGCTCGTCACTGACCTCGCGGACGCCCGACCTGGAGGCCCGACACCGTCGCAGGTGTCGGGCCTCCGTCCGTCTCGTGCCGACCCCGGCACCTCCCGGTTCCGGACCGACACGCCCGGGATCGATCTCGGTTGGCAGCCTCCGGGAGCGTGTGTAGAGTAATCACTCGTTGCCGCTGAGGCGGAACGGAACGGCCGAGACGGTCACCGGGTCAAGCACCCGGTCAACGCAGTCCGGACGGGGTCCGCCTCCAGCAACCACCCACCGATCGAAAACGACGGCCTCGTGTCGTCCTCGCGGTGGGTTCGAGAACGACAGCCTCTCTGGCGAAGCATCCTGGTGGTGTGGAGTGGGGAGTGCGTCTGGTCCTTGAGAACTCAACAGCGTGCACATTGTCAATGCCAATTTTATTGACCCCGTGCCTGGTCGGTTTCGGCTGATCGGGTGTGGAGCAATTCCTTTTGGATTGAAGATTGTCAGTAGACAGTCAACAGTCAAGATCAACTCGCTGACACTTCGGTGTTGGTTGTAATTTTTTACGGAGAGTTTGATCCTGGCTCAGGACGAACGCTGGCGGCGTGCTTAACACATGCAAGTCGAACGATGATGCCCAGCTTGCTGGGCGGATTAGTGGCGAACGGGTGAGTAACACGTGAGTAACCTGCCCCTGACTCTGGGATAAGCGTTGGAAACGACGTCTAATACTGGATATGACTACTGGTCGCATGGCCTGGTGGTGGAAAGATTTTTTGGTTGGGGATGGACTCGCGGCCTATCAGCTTGTTGGTGAGGTAATGGCTCACCAAGGCGACGACGGGTAGCCGGCCTGAGAGGGTGACCGGCCACACTGGGACTGAGACACGGCCCAGACTCCTACGGGAGGCAGCAGTGGGGAATATTGCACAATGGGCGAAAGCCTGATGCAGCAACGCCGCGTGAGGGATGACGGCCTTCGGGTTGTAAACCTCTTTTAGTAGGGAAGAAGCGAAAGTGACGGTACCTGCAGAAAAAGCACCGGCTAACTACGTGCCAGCAGCCGCGGTAATACGTAGGGTGCAAGCGTTGTCCGGAATTATTGGGCGTAAAGAGCTCGTAGGCGGTTTGTCGCGTCTGCTGTGAAATCCCGAGGCTCAACCTCGGGCTTGCAGTGGGTACGGGCAGACTAGAGTGCGGTAGGGGAGATTGGAATTCCTGGTGTAGCGGTGGAATGCGCAGATATCAGGAGGAACACCGATGGCGAAGGCAGATCTCTGGGCCGTAACTGACGCTGAGGAGCGAAAGCATGGGGAGCGAACAGGATTAGATACCCTGGTAGTCCATGCCGTAAACGTTGGGCGCTAGATGTAGGGACCTTTCCACGGTTTCTGTGTCGTAGCTAACGCATTAAGCGCCCCGCCTGGGGAGTACGGCCGCAAGGCTAAAACTCAAAGGAATTGACGGGGGCCCGCACAAGCGGCGGAGCATGCGGATTAATTCGATGCAACGCGAAGAACCTTACCAAGGCTTGACATACACCGGAAACGGCCAGAGATGGTCGCCCCCTTGTGGTCGGTGTACAGGTGGTGCATGGTTGTCGTCAGCTCGTGTCGTGAGATGTTGGGTTAAGTCCCGCAACGAGCGCAACCCTCGTTCTATGTTGCCAGCGGGTTATGCCGGGGACTCATAGGAGACTGCCGGGGTCAACTCGGAGGAAGGTGGGGATGACGTCAAATCATCATGCCCCTTATGTCTTGGGCTTCACGCATGCTACAATGGCCGGTACAAAGGGCTGCGATACCGTAAGGTGGAGCGAATCCCAAAAAGCCGGTCTCAGTTCGGATTGAGGTCTGCAACTCGACCTCATGAAGTCGGAGTCGCTAGTAATCGCAGATCAGCAACGCTGCGGTGAATACGTTCCCGGGCCTTGTACACACCGCCCGTCAAGTCATGAAAGTCGGTAACACCCGAAGCCGGTGGCCTAACCCTTGTGGAAGGAGCCGTCGAAGGTGGGATCGGTGATTAGGACTAAGTCGTAACAAGGTAGCCGTACCGGAAGGTGCGGCTGGATCACCTCCTTTCTAAGGAGCATCTGGTCAGCGCTGCTCACCGTGTGGTGGGTTGGTTGCTGGTCCAGGCGCCCGGTTCGGACCGAACGTGTCCGACGGGTAGCTCATGGGTGGAACATTGACAGTGCAGTCGGGAGCGCGTCTTCCGGTCTCAGTACGTCCCGCTTGCGGGGTTGGAACGGGTCGGGTGGGAGCGGGTCGGCTGGTGCACGTTGTTGGGTCCTGAGGGACCAGGCTTCCTGGCCACGGTGGGTCACTTTCGGGTGGTTCGGTGGTTGGGGGTTGGGCCGGAAGGTCCTTCGGTGGGCCGCATGATGTCAGACCGGTTGGTCTGGGGGAGTGTGGTGCCGATCGTATGTTGAGAACTACACAGTGGACGCGAGCATCTTTAGATTCGCGTCATCCGAGACCGGTTGGTTGCCTTTGTGGTGATCGGCGTGGTGTTGGTGTGGCGTTGGATCGCAATTTTAATCTTTGTGGTCAAGTTTCTAAGAGCAAACGGTGGATGCCTTGGCATCTGGAGCCGAAGAAGGACGTAGAAATCTGCGATAAGCCTCGGGGAGCTGATAATCGAGCTTCGATCCGAGGATTTCCGAATGGGGAAACCCCGCCAGGCGACTTGTCGACCTGGTGACTCCCGCCTGAATATATAGGGCGGGTAGAGGGAACGTGGGGAAGTGAAACATCTCAGTACCCACAGGAAGAGAAAACAACATGTGATTCCGTGAGTAGTGGCGAGCGAAAACGGATGAGGCTAAACCGATCATGTGTGATAGCCGGCGGGCGTTGCATGGTCGGGGTTGTGGGACACGTCGCTCAGTTCTGCCGGACTGGGGCGGTTACAGCGCATCATAGTCGAACCGGTTTGAAAGCCGGGCCGTAGTGGGTGCCAGCCCCGTAGACGAAATGGTGTTATGGCCGGATGTGTATCCCAAGTAGCACGGGGCCCGAGAAATCCCGTGTGAATCTGTCAGGACCACCTGATAAGCCTAAATACTCCCAGATGACCGATAGCGGACAAGTACCGTGAGGGAAAGGTGAAAAGTACCCCGGGAGGGGAGTGAAATAGTACCTGAAACCGTTTGCTTACAAACCGTCGGAGCCTCCTTGTAGGGGTGACGGCGTGCCTTTTGAAGAATGAGCCTGCGAGTTAGCGATATGTGGCGAGGTTAACCCGTGTGGGGTAGCCGTAGCGAAAGCGAGTCTGAATAGGGCGATTTCAGTCGCATGTCCTAGACCCGAAGCGAAGTGATCTATCCATGGCCAGGTTGAAGCGACGGTAAGACGTCGTGGAGGACCGAACCCACTTCAGTTGAAAATGGAGGGGATGAGCTGTGGATAGGGGTGAAAGGCCAATCAAACTTCGTGATAGCTGGTTCTCTCCGAAATGCATTTAGGTGCAGCGTTGCGTGTTTCTCGCCGGAGGTAGAGCTACTGGATGGCCGATGGGCCTCAACAGGTTACTGACGTCAGCCAAACTCCGAATGCCGGTGAGTGAGAGCGCAGCAGTGAGACGGTGGGGGATAAGCTTCATCGTCGAGAGGGAAACAACCCAGACTACCAACTAAGGCCCCTAAGCGTGTGCTAAGTGGGAAAGGATGTGGAGTTGCACAGACAACCAGGAGGTTGGCTTAGAAGCAGCCACCCTTGAAAGAGTGCGTAATAGCTCACTGGTCAAGTGATTCCGCGCCGACAATGTAACGGGGCTCAAGCACACCGCCGAAGTTGTAGATTTCGCACACTAGACAAGCCTTCGTGGTTCAGTCGTGCGGAGTGGTAGGAGAGCGTCGTGTGGCGAGTGAAGCGGCGGAGTGATCCAGCCGTGGACGCCACACGAGTGAGAATGCAGGCATGAGTAGCGAAAGACGGGTGAGAAACCCGTCCTCCGAAAGACCAAGGGTTCCAGGGCCAGGTTAATCCGCCCTGGGTAAGTCGGGACCTAAGGCGAGGCCGACAGGCGTAGTCGATGGACAACGGGTTGATATTCCCGTACCGGCGAACAACCGCCCAAGCTAATCCAGTGGTGCTAAGAGTCCTAACCCGGACGTACCGGATCCCTTCGGGGTGATGGTCGCCGGTCTAACGCTCGACCCCATGCTGGTGCGGTTAGCGTATGAACAGGTGTGACGCAGGAAGGTAGCTGAGCCAGGCGATGGTATCCGTAAGGTGAACCTGGTGTAAGGATGTAGGGCTGACGATAGGCAAATCCGTCGTCTGTATGCCTGAGACCCGACGCGTACCCGTAAGGGGAAATCAGTGATCCTATGCTGCCGAGAAAAGCATCGACGCGAGGTTGCAGCCGCCCGTACCCGAAACCGACTCAGGTGGTCAGGTAGAGAATACCAAGGAGATCGAGATAATCGTGGTTAAGGAACTCGGCAAAATGCCCCCGTAACTTCGGGAGAAGGGGGGCCGGACACGTGACCGGATTCACTCCGTGAGCGTTGAAGGCCGCAGAGACCAGTGGGAAGCGACTGTTTACTAAAAACACAGGTCCGTGCGAAGTCGCAAGACGATGTATACGGACTGACGCCTGCCCGGTGCTGGAAGGTTAAGAGGAAGGGTCAGCCTCACGGCGAAGCTCTGAATTTAAGCCCCAGTAAACGGCGGTGGTAACTATAACCATCCTAAGGTAGCGAAATTCCTTGTCGGGTAAGTTCCGACCTGCACGAATGGCGTAACGACTTCCCAGCTGTCTCAACCGCGAACTCGGCGAAATTGCACTACGAGTAAAGATGCTCGTTACGCGCAGCAGGACGGAAAGACCCCGTGACCTTTACTACAGTTTGGTATTGGTGTTCGGAGTGGCTTGTGTAGGATAGGTGGGAGACTGTGAAGCGGGCACGCTAGTGTTCGTGGAGTCATTGTTGAAATACCACTCTGGTCACTTTGGATGTCTAACGTAGGACCCTGATCGGGTTCATGGACAGTGCCTGATGGGTAGTTTAACTGGGGCGGTTGCCTCCCAAAGAGTAACGGAGGCGCCCAAAGGTTCCCTCAACCTGGTTGGCAATCAGGTGGCGAGTGTAAGTGCACAAGGGAGCTTGACTGTGAGACTGACAGGTCGAGCAGGGACGAAAGTCGGGACTAGTGATCCGGCAGTGGCTTGTGGAAGCGCTGTCGCTCAACGGATAAAAGGTACCTCGGGGATAACAGGCTGATCTTGCCCAAGAGTCCATATCGACGGCATGGTTTGGCACCTCGATGTCGGCTCGTCGCATCCTGGGGCTGGAGTAGGTCCCAAGGGTTGGGCTGTTCGCCCATTAAAGCGGTACGCGAGCTGGGTTTAGAACGTCGTGAGACAGTTCGGTCCCTATCCGCTGCGCGCGTTGGAAATTTGAGAAGATCTATCCCTAGTACGAGAGGACCGGGATGGACGAACCTCTGGTGTGTCAGTTGTTCTGCCAAGGGCACCGCTGATTAGCTACGTTCGGACCGGATAACCGCTGAAAGCATCTAAGCGGGAAGCCGTCTTCGAGATGAGATTTCCATGCACCTTGAGTGTGAGAGGCTCCCAGCAGACTACTGGGTTGATAGGCCGGATGTGGAAGCGGGGACTAACGACCCGTGGAGCTGACCGGTACTAATAAGCCGAAGACTTGACACACACTTTTTTCCCACACTTCGGTGTGGGGCTCGCGTCCACTTTGTGGTTCCCGACAGACGATCGGGAACAACTGAAACTGAACACCGCGCATGCGCGGAACTGTTTCGAACCTTCCCTAGTAGAAGTGTCGAACGTGTTCCGGTGGTCATAGCGAGAGGGAAACGCCCGGTCACATTCCGAACCCGGAAGCTAAGCCTCTCAGCGCCGATGGTACTGCAAGGGGGACCTTGTGGGAGAGTAGGACGCCGCCGGACTCCTTTTCACGAAAAGAGCCCCTGGACGGGTGAGCAGCAATGCTCACCCGCCCAGGGGCTCTTTTCGCGTCCCTGGCAGGCGGGCCGTGTCACGGTAGGATCGGCAGGTCATGACTGCGCCATTCTCTTCTGCCACCGAGACCGACGTCCGCGTCCGGTTCTGCCCGTCACCCACCGGAACGCCGCACGTCGGTCTCGTCCGCACGGCCCTGTTCAACTGGGCCTACGCGCGGCACACGGGCGGGAAACTGGTGTTCCGCATCGAGGACACCGACGCGGCCCGTGACAGCGAGGAGTCCTACGCGCAGATCATCGAGGCGCTGCGCTGGTTGCGGCTCGACTGGGACGAAGGCGTCGAGGTCGGTGGCCCGCACGGTCCGTACCGCCAGTCGGAGCGGACCGAGGTCTACGCGGGCGCGATCGCGCAGCTCCAGGCCGCCGGTCACGTGTACGAGTCCTTCGTCACGCCGGAGGAGATGGAAGCCCGGAACATCGCGAACGGTCGTGACCCGAAGCAGGGCTACGACAACCACGAGCGCGACCTCACCGAGGACGAGCGTCAGGCCTTCCGCGACCAGGGGCGGGTGCCGGCACTGCGCCTGCGGGTGCCCGACCGTGACCTCGGGTTCCAGGACCTCGTCCGCGGCGAGATCACCTTCCCGCAGGGCTCCTTCCCCGACTTCGTCGTGGTCCGGCCCAACGGCAAGCCCCTGTACACGTTCACGAACCCACTCGACGACGCTCTGATGGGGATCACCCACGTGCTCCGAGGCGAGGACCTGTTGTCCTCCACGCCGCGGCAGATCGCCCTCTACGAGGCCCTGTACGAGATCGGTCTCGCGCAGTTCATCCCGCAGTTCGGCCACCTGCCGTACGTCATGGGGGAGGGCAACAAGAAGCTCTCGAAGCGCGACCCGGAGTCGAACCTCTTCCACCACCGCTCGAACGGCATGGTGCCCGAGGGGCTCGTCAACTACCTCGCGCTGCTCGGCTGGTCGATCGGCCCCGACCGTGACGTGTTCTCGGTCGACGAGATGGTCGCGGCCTTCGAGGTCACCGACGTCAACCCCAACCCGGCGCGGTTCGACCACAAGAAGGCCGAGTCGATCAACGGAGACCACATCCGCCTCCTCGACCCTGAGGACTTCCGTGGCCGGCTGAAGCCGTACCTGACCGCGTACCTCGACGAGCCGGTGACGGCCGAGCAGGATCGCGTCCTCGCCCTCGCGGCCCCGCTCGTGCAGGAGCGCATGCAGCTCCTCAGCGAGGCGCCGTCGATGCTCGGTTTCCTGTTCACCTCCGACCAGGAGCTGGTCGTGGAGGACGACGCCCTCGCCTCGCTCAAGGGCGACCCGCTCCCGGTCCTGCACGCCGGCATCGCCGCCCTCGAGTCGCTCGACGACTGGCAGACGGCGGCGATCGAGCAGGCCCTCCGCGTCGCGCTCATCGACGGTCTCGAGTTGAAGCCGCGGGTCGCGTTCGGTCCGCTCCGGGTCGCGGTGTCCGGCCGTCGGATCAGCCCGCCGCTCTTCGAGTCGATGGAGATCCTCGGCAGGGAGTCCACGCTCGCGCGACTGCGCTCCCTCGCGGCGCGCTGACCTCGGTGTACGACGTCGTCGTCGTCGGCGCGGGTCCTGCCGGGCTCAGCGCCGCGTTGAACCTCGTGCGGGCCAGACGGACGGTCCTGCTCCTCGACGCCAACCGGCCGCGGAACGCAGCCACCCTCCGGTCGCACGGGTTCATCACCCGGGACGGGATCTCGCCGCTCGAACTGCGCCGGCTCGGCCGTGACGAGGTCGCCGGGTACCCCGAGGCGACGGTGACCCAGGCCGTCGTCGACCGGGTGGAGCACGACGGGGAAGCGTGGCGGGTGCACGGCACCTGGCGTGGAGCCGAGGTGGACGCGACCGCGCGTGCGGTCGTGCTCGCCACGGGCCTCCGCGAGGTGTTCCCGGCCCTGCCGTCGCTCCGCGCGTTCTACGGCACGGACGTGCACAGCTGCGTCGAGTGCGATGCCTACGACAAGGCCGGCCAGCCGCTGGCCTTCATCTGCGAGGCCGACGACGTCGTGGACCGCGCGCTGCTCGTCGGCGCATGGACGGACGACCTGGTCGTCTACACCAACGGGGTGGCAACGGTGTCGGATGCCGGACGAGCGCGGCTCGACGGTGCCGGGATCCGACTCGACGACCGTCCCCTCGCCGACCTCGAGGGGGACCGCACCGGGATGACCGGCGTGCGTCTCGCCGACGGACACGTCGAACCGCGGTCCGGTGCCTTCGTGCGACCGGTGTGGCACGCCGACCTGGACTGGGTCGACGCGGAGCTCGACCGCGACGAGCTCGGTCTGGTGCGGGTCGACCGGCTCGGTCGGACGGGCGCGCCCGGGTTGTACGCCGTGGGGGACATCACCCCGCCCGGACCCGAACAGCTCATCGTCGCGGCCGGACACGGTGCGTCCACAGCGGCGGCGGTGCACCGTGACCTCGTGGGTGGTCTCGAAGACCTCCGGGATGCTGTACAGTAGTTGATCGTGCCCCGGACAACGGGGCGCAGGACCGCAAGGTCCATTGGGGTATGGTGTAATTGGCAACACAGCGGTTTCTGGTACCGTCGTTCTTGGTTCGAGTCCAGGTACCCCAGCCAGCAACGTGATCGAAGGCCCTCGGGAATCCGAGGGCCTTCGTCGTTCCCGTGGCGATCCTCGCGTCAGTCCGGCAGGCAGCACCGGTGGCGGGGGATAGCGTTGGGTGGAACACGCTCGCCACGCCCGAGTGCCGCGCTGGAGCCCGGACCGGACGGCACGAGGGCAGCACGGGCAACCCGAGCAGCACCACCACAGGGGACGTCATGATCATCTTCGGCAGCCGCACCAGGACCGACCTCGTCGGCGTCCTCTTCTTCGCCTGCGCACTCTGCGGATCGACCGCCGCGCAGCGCCTGCACCGCCTGCGCACCTGGTTCACGCTCTTCTTCGTGCCGGTGTTCCCGTTCGGACACGGCCGGTACGTGCTGCAGTGCTCGTACTGCGGGGGTCAGTCGGGGATGCCCCGTGGCGGCGCCGAACGCTTCATCGCCGATGCCGAGCGCGCCCAGGCCGCGCACCTCGCACAGGAGACGCTGCCGCCCGACGCCCGGTAGGGCGGCGTACGCTCGTCGCCATGCTGGTCACGAAGCTCGAGCACGCCTGCCTCGTCGTCGAGGAGGACGGCGCCCGTCTGGTCATCGACCCCGGCGCGTTCACCCGTCCCGTCGAGGCGACGGGCGCGGTCGCCGTCGTCGTCACGCACGAGCACCCGGACCACGGCACCGCCGAGCAGGTGGCCGGACTGCTCGAGCGCAACCCGGGCATCCCCGTCTTCGGTCCTGCCGGGGTCGCCGCGGCGCTCGCCCAGGTCGTCGACGTCGACGTCGTGACCGACGGGGAGGCCCGGAGCGTCGGGCCGTTCCGGCTCACCTTCCACGGCACACGGCACCAGCTCATCCACTCCTCGGTCCCGGTGGTCGACAACACCGGGGTGTTCGTCAACGGGGTGCTCTTCCACCCGGGTGACGCCTACATCGACCCGGGCGTTCCGGTCGAGGTCTTCGCGACGCCGGTGGGTGCCCCGTGGCTCCGCGTCGGCGACCTCATGGACCACCTGGCGTCCGTCGCACCCCGACGGGCGTTCCCGATCCACGAAGCGACGCTCTCCGACATCGGCTTCGCGGGCCACACCGACCGCATCCGACAGGTCGTCGAACCCGCGGGCGAGGTCGTCGTGCTCGCGCCGGGGGAGTCGCTCACGGCCTGACGTCCCTCGTCGGACGTCGGTCATCACCCGGCGCCGTCCACGCCCGCCGTCGGTCGCCGGGCCGGGCCCGGTCAGCCGACGAGCCGGGTGAGTCCGAGCGCGTCCCAGGGAGCGTGCCGTTCAGCGTCGTTGTCGAAGTAGACCCACACGTCCCGGCCCGCGCCCACGTGCCCCCGGACGGTGTCCGCCCACGCCGAGAGTGCTTCGGGCGTGTAGCCGTCGTGGTAGGTGTGCGGCGCTCCGTGCAGCCGGAGGTACGCAAGTGGTGCACGGGTGTCGTGGACGAAGCGGGGGAAGTCGCCGGCGTGCGAGTCGACGAGCGCGACACCGTGCCGCCGCAGGACCGCGAGGTGCTCGGGCGTGACGGCGTCCGGCGAGCGGACCTCCAGGGCGTGGTCGACGGGCAGGCCTGGGTCTGCTGCCACGGTGGCGGGTTCGACGACCTTCGCGTCGTGCTCGGCTGCCAGTGCCGCTGCCGCGCCGTGGGTGCGGGGGAGGACCGTCAGGAAGGCGTCGAGGACCTCCGCGGTGGGCACCACGTGTTCCGGGAGCTGCCAGAGCACCGGGCCGAGGGTCGGGCCGAGCTCGAGCGGGCCGGAGGCGAAGAAGTTCGCCAGGGCGGTGTCCACGTTCCGGAGGCGGAGCATGTGCGTGACGTACCGGCCGCCCTTGAGCGCGAAGCGGAAGTCCGCCGGGACCGCCGCTCGCCACGCGCGGTACCGGGACGGGCGCTGCAGCGAGTAGAAGGAACCGTTGACCTCCACGGTCGGGAACCGTTCCCCGACGTGCTCGAGCCACCGACGCTTCGCCAGGCGCGCGGGGTAGAAGTCTCCGCGCCACGAGTCGTACTGCCAGCCGGACAGGCCGATGCGCACCGTCATCGACCCACCGTATGCCCGGGTGGGGTCGACGACACACCGGGAGTGCCGGGCTCGTTTTGGTGCTCGCTCGCACCCTGTGCCATACTTGTCGAGTTGTCGGAACGGCCCCATCGTACAGTGGCCTAGTACGCCGCCCTCTCACGGCGGTAACGCGGGTTCGAATCCCGCTGGGGTCACCACGCGTGACACACTCCGTACCGACACATCGCCGCGGCCCCATCGTATAGCGGCCTAGTACGCTGCCCTCTCACGGCGGTAACGCGGGTTCGAATCCCGCTGGGGTCACCAGCACGAAGGCCCCCACCCGGTCGGGTGGGGGCCTTCGTCGTTCCCGATCCGCTCCTCCGGGCGGACGGGGCACGCATCCCGACTCGGTGAGCCGGAGCGGGTGGATGCGCCCTCAGGCCGAGGCCGGCTGGCGGTGGTCGTCAGAGCGAGACCGACACCGATTCGAGGTCGACCGAAGCGGTGCGCAGATCGCCGCCCGGCGCCGCGCGCAGCGGTACGATCGCGACCGCTCCACCCTGATCGGAGGCCCATGCCGCACGCAGAACCCGCCGCACCCGGACGACCCGTGCACCTCCGTCCCGCCGCCGTCGCCCTGGTCGCCCTCGGGGGAGCGGTCGGCACCGCGGCCCGAGCCCTCCTGGCCGAGGCCCTACCCGCGGTCGACGGCATCAGCTGGACCATCCTCGGGATCAACGTCGTCGGTGCCTTCTGCCTCGGGGTGCTGCTCGAGGACCTCGCCCGGCGCGGACCGGACGTGGGCCGGCGCCGCACCGTCCGGCTCGTCGTGGGCACCGGCGTGCTCGGCGGATTCACGACGTACAGCACCCTCGCCGACGACACGGCACGGCTCCTCGACGCCGGTCGGTGGGGTGCCGGGAGCGGCACCGCGCTGCTGACCGTGCTGCTCGGCCTCGTCGCGGCCGTCGCGGGCATCGCCCTGGCCGCGGCACTCCGTCGACGTCGGCCGGCAGCGCCGATGACGGATCCGGGGACCGGGGCAGGGGCAGTCGACGGGCCAGGGGAGGCGCGGTGACCGTCCTGGAACTCCTGCTCGTCGCGATCGGCGGCGGCGCCGGGGCCGCGCTGCGCTTCGTGCTCGACGGTGTCGTCAGGACCCGGGTGACCGGGTTCCCGCTCGGCACGCTCGTCATCAACGTCAGTGGGTCCCTCGTCCTGGGGCTCGTCACGGGCCTCGGGGAGAGCGGCACGTTCGCTGCCCCGGTGGTCGCTGTGGTGGGGACGGGCATGATGGGCGGGTACACGACGTTCTCGACGGCGAGCGTCGAGACCGTGCAGCTCCTCCGGACCGGTAAGACCCGGCTCGCCGTCCTGAACGGCCTCGGCACGCTCGTCGTCTCGGTCGGCGCCGCAGCGCTCGGCCTCTGGCTCGGAAGGAACTCATGACCTCGGAACGCCCCGGCGAACTCGTCCTCGTCCGTCACGGAGAGACGGAGTGGTCGAAGAGCGGGCAGCACACCGGCCGCACCGACATCCCCCTCACGGAGAACGGGGAGGCGCAGGCTGAGCGGGCCGCCCGGTACCTCGCCGACCGCGAGTTCGCGCTGGCGCTGTCCAGCCCGCTCACGCGGGCCCGCGAGACGGCGCGCATCATCGGCGTCGACCCGGAGCTCGACGAGGACCTGTACGAGTGGGACTACGGCGCCTACGAGGGCCTCACCACCCCGCAGATCAAGGTGCAGCGGCACGGTCCGTGGGACCTCTGGACCGACGGCGTCCCCGCGGGGCAGACCCCGGGTGAGAGCGCGGCCGAGGTGCGGGTCCGTGTCGAGCGGGTCATCAACCGCGCACGACCCGTCCTGGCCGAGGGACACGACGCGATCGTCGTCGCCCACGGACACGTGCTCCGTGCGCTCGGAGCGGCGTGGATCCGCCTCGCCCCGCAGGACGGCGCGGTGCTGAAGCTCGGCACGGCGACCGTGAGCACCCTCGGGTACGAGCACGGGCGTCCGGTCATCGACTCCTGGAACATCGAGCCGCGCTGAGCGCGAGGCGACGCGGTCAGTCGCCCGGGCCGAGGACCATCGCCATGCCGATGCTCGGAGCGACGTCCTCGAAGCCGAGCGAGCGGTAGAGCCGCTGCCCGGGCGGGTCGCCGACGAGCGACACGTACGCGCCCTCCGGTGCCCGCTCGCGGACGTCGGCCACGAGCCACTCCACGACCGCTCGACCGAGTCCCCGTCGCTGGTGTGCAGGGTCCGTGGCGATGTCGACGACGAGGAAGTACCAGCCGCCGTCGCCGATGACCCGTCCCATCGCGACGGGCGTGCCCGTCGCGTCGACGACGTGACACGCCGACCACGCGCCGGTGATCGCGGGAGCGCCCTGCTCCGCGGTCACCGGCGTCAGACCGGAGTCCCGCCGCAGGCGGAGGTAGTGCTCGAGCGGCGGAGCGGTGGGCAGCAGGGTGTACGGCTCCGCCGCGGTCGTCTCGTCCATGCACCCAGCCTGCCCGACACGTCCGACAGGTGGCGGGCCTCCCGGCCGTGCTCGGCGCACGGCCTGCCGGGAGGCCCGGCGCGCCCGCGGCGGGCCGGGGGCCGGTCCTCAGACGGTCCGGATGCTGCTGGTCGCGCCGAGCGGGTGGCCGCGACGCCGTTCGACCGCCCGCCCGACCGCGAGGAGCGCGACGCTGACGACGGCGCCGAGGAGCGTCTGACCGATGCGGTCGAGGGCGAGGAGTCCCGGCGCCTCGGGGACACTCAGCCACGACACGGCGAGGGCGAGCGGGGTGAGGAACAACAGGCACACGGCGTAGTTGCGCGCGACGAAGACCTCGGCCCCGAACTGCCCGACGACCGCGATCACGACGATCCACCAGGCCGAGGGCTCGAGCAGCAGGACGCCCACCGCGATCACGGTGCCGCCCACGGTGCCGACGACACGTTGCACGGCACGTGAGACCGTGTGCCGCTGCCGGAGCGCGGGCAGTGTCGAGACCACGGCGATCACCGCCCAGTACGGGTGCCCGAGGCCCGGCAGGACCTCGGCGACACCTCCGGCCACGAGGGCGCCCACGACGTTGAGCCCGACCGTCTCCCAGAGCGCCGGCGTGCGCAGGACCGCGAGGGACCGGTGCTTCCGGTCGGCGAGGGGGCGGAAGCGGTGCGGCGCGTGCGGGTGCAGGACGCGTCGGAAGCCGGCCCCGGACATCGCGACCGACCACGCCCACAGCACCGAGCCGATGATGATCGTCGCCACGAGGGGCAGGTCGGACGCCCGGACGGGCACGAGTGCCGAGACGACGAACGCGAACACCGGGAAGATCGGCTGCGCGGGGATCGCCCGGAGCGCGGTGAGGGTCACGACCGCGAGGACGACGACGGCCACCAGTCCGACCGCCTGCAGCCACAGCGGCGACCCGAGCAGCGCGACCCCGATCCCCGCCGCCATGCACACGACCTGCATCAGCCCCGCGACGCCCGTCGTGACGGCACGCTGCCGGTAGGGCTCGGTCGCGCCGAAGATCGCGGTGAAGCCGGCGAACACGGCGAAGGCCGCGTACTCCGGCAGGCCGAGCCCGATGAGCAGTGCCAGGGGCACCCCTCCGGCGACCGCGGCGCGGGCCGCGCCCTCGAGGTTGGTGGTCCGGGTCGAGTGCGGGGGCGTCGTCATGTCCCCGCCATCTTCTCACCGCGACGGGTTCTGCCGACGCGGGACGGGCCTCCGGGGCACCGGCCGCGATTGGTATACCAACCTGCTACAGTGCTCGTACGACGTCGTGACAGCGGCGTCGGAACGCGGATGAGGAGGCACGGGCATGGGCAGGACGCTCGCCGAGAAGGTGTGGGACGACCACGTCGTCGTCAAGGGCGAGGACGGCAACCCGGACCTCCTCTACATCGACCTCCACCTCGTGCACGAGGTCACGAGCCCGCAGGCCTTCGACGGGCTGCGACAGGCCGGCCGCCCCGTCCGTCGTCTCGACCTGACCATCGCGACCGAGGACCACAACACCCCGACGCTCGCCATCGACCGGCCGATCGCGGACCCGACCAGCCGCACCCAGATCGAGACGCTCCGCCGCAACTGCGAGGAGTTCGGCGTCCGCCTGCACTCGCTGGGCGACAAGGAGCAGGGGATCGTGCACGTGGTCGGTCCGCAGCTCGGGCTCACCATGCCCGGCATCACGGTCGTCTGCGGTGACTCGCACACCTCCACCCACGGGGCGTTCGGCGCCATGGCGTTCGGCATCGGCACCAGCGAGGTCGAGCACGTCCTGGCGACGCAGACCCTGCCGCTCAAGCCGTTCAGGACGATGGCCGTCACGGTCGAGGGCACGCTGCGCCCGGGCGTCACGGCGAAGGACATCATCCTGGCGGTGATCGCGCAGATCGGCACGGGCGGCGGCCAGGGCTACGTGCTCGAGTACCGCGGCTCCGCGATCCGGGCGCTCTCCATGGAGGGCCGCATGACGATCTGCAACATGTCGATCGAGGCCGGCGCCCGTGCGGGCATGGTCGCCCCCGACCAGACCACCTACGACTACGTGCAGGGCCGCGACCACGCCCCGACCGGTGCCGACTGGGACGAGGCCGTGGCCTACTGGGACACCCTCGCCACCGACGACGACGCCGTGTTCGACGCCGAGGTCTTCATCGACGCCGACGCCCTCGAGCCCTTCGTCACCTGGGGCACGAACCCCGGCCAGGGCGTCTCGCTGTCCGACTCGGTCCCGTCGCCGTCGGACTTCACGGACCCGAACGACCAGGCCGCCGCGTCCCGAGCGCTGGAGTACATGGACATCGAGGCGGGCACCCCGATGAAGGACATCGCCGTCGACGCGGTGTTCATGGGGTCGTGCACGAACTCGCGCATCGAGGACCTCCGTGCCTTCGCCTCGGTGATCCAGGGGCGGCAGAAGGCCGAGGGCGTGCGCGTCATGGTCGTGCCCGGTTCCGCTCGTGTCCGGCTCGAGGCCGAGGCCGAGGGGCTGGACAAGGTGTTCACCGACTTCGGCGCCGAGTGGCGTTTCGCTGGCTGCTCGATGTGCCTCGGCATGAACCCCGACCAGCTCGCGCCGGGGGAGCGATGTGCCTCCACCTCGAACCGCAACTTCGAGGGCCGACAGGGCAAGGGCGGCCGGACCCATCTGGTCTCGCCGCTTGTGGCCGCGGCGACCGCTGTCCGCGGAACGCTGTCGAGCCCGTGGGACCTGGAAGAGGACGACGCCCGCCTGGCCGTGCCGGCGACGGCTGGAGGGAACAACTGATGGAGAAGATCGGCACCGTCACCGGGATCGCCGCGCCGCTGAAGCGGTCGAACGTCGACACCGACCAGATCATCCCCGCGGTCTACCTCAAGCGGGTCACGAAGACCGGCTTCGAGGACGCGCTGTTCTCCGGCTGGCGCCAGGACCCCGACTTCGTGCTCAACCAGCCCGCGTACCAGGGCGCGAAGGTCCTGGTCGCCGGACCGGACTTCGGCACCGGCTCCTCGCGCGAGCACGCGGTGTGGGCGCTGCGCGACTTCGGGTTCCGCGTCGTGGTGTCACCCCGTTTCGCGGACATCTTCAAGGGGAACGCCGGCAAGCAGGGACTCGTCACCGCGATGGTCTCCGAGCCCGAGATCGAGCGGATGTGGGCGGCGATCGAGGCTCAGCCGGGCATCGAGGCGACCGTCGACCTGGCGACACAGCGCGTGTCGATCGGCGACATGGACGTGGCTTTCGAGATCGACGCTTACACTCGTTGGCGGTTGATGGAAGGGCTCGACGACATCGGGCTCACCCTCCGTGACGAGACCTCGATCACGGAGTTCGAATCCCGCCGCTCCCGTTGGCGGCCGAAGACATTGCCGGTGAAGTAGTGAACTCTCTCGTACAGGACGCAGCAGCTGCAGGGGCGCGCGTCGGGTTGAAGTCGGACGAGATCGTCATCCGCGGGGGCAAGCCCCTCGTGGGACGCATCGAGGTCCGCGGTGCGAAGAACCTGGCGACCAAGGCCATGGTCGCTGCGCTCCTCGGTGACACCCCGTCGATCCTCAAGGACGTCCCGGACATCTCCGACGTCAAGGTCGTACGCGGCCTCCTCGAGGTGCACGGCGTCCGCGTGACGGACCCCGCCCGCGGCGAGCTCATCCTCGACCCCTCCCGCGTGGAGTCGGCGCACTTCGCCGAGATCGACGCGCACGCCGGCTCGAGCCGCATCCCGATCCTGTTCTGCGGCCCGCTGCTGCACAAGCTCGGTGAGGCGTTCATCCCCGACCTCGGCGGCTGCCGCATCGGTGACCGCCCGATCGACTTCCACCTCGACGCACTGCGCGCCATGGGGGCCGTCGTCGACAAGCAGGTCTCGGGCATCCACATCACCGCCCCGAACGGCCTCAAGGGCGCGAACATCGAGCTGCCCTACCCGAGCGTCGGCGCGACCGAGCAGGTCCTGCTCTCGTCCGTCCTCGCCGAGGGCACCACCGAGCTGCGGAACGCCGCGATCGAGCCCGAGATCATGGACCTCATCGCGATCCTGCAGAAGATGGGCGCGATCGTTACGGTCGAGCCGAGCCGCACGATCTTCATCGAGGGCGTCAAGTCGCTCCGCGGATACACGCACCGCGCGATCAACGACCGCAACGAGGCCGCGAGCTGGGCCTCGGCCGCGCTGGCCACCAACGGCGACATCTTCGTCGAGGGCGCCAAGCAGCAGGAACTCATGACGTTCCTCAACGTCTTCCGCAAGGTCGGCGGCGGGTTCGACATCCAGGAGGACGGCATCCGGTTCTACCGCGAGCTCGACGTCCTCAAGCCCGTCGTCATCGAGACCGACGTGCACCCCGGGTTCATGACCGACTGGCAGCAGCCCCTCGTCGTCGCGCTCACGCAGGCCGAGGGTCAGAGCGTCGTGCACGAGACCGTCTACGAGAACCGCTTCGGTTTCACCGACGCGCTCAACGAGATGGGCGCCGACATCGTCGTGCACAAGGAGGGCCTGCCCGGTCACGACCGTCGGGTCGCCCGTCGTCCCTTCGAGCAGGCCGCGGTCATCACCGGCCCGACCAAGCTGCACGGTGCCAACGTCCGCGTCCCCGACCTCCGCGGCGGCTTCAGCCACCTCATCGCGGCGCTGACCGCCGAAGGCGAGTCGCACATCACGAACGTCGGCATCATCAGCCGCGGCTACGAGCACTTCATCCCGAAGCTCCGCAAGCTCGGCGCGGACTTCGACTTCGCCGGCTGACGTGACGGAGCAGCACGACCACGGCGGCACCGGTGACGGTGCCGCCGTGGCGCGACCGACGACCGGACCCGATGCGCTGGAACTGCCGCAGGTGGGACGACCAGGAGAGGTCCGCACGGGCCTCCCGGTCCCCGGTCGGCGGTGGCGACGCGGCGAGCTGAACCGGGCCTTCCGGATCACCGGGTCCGTCGTCATCCCGACCATCCGGTTCGCGTCCGGGTACCGCTGGCACGGCCCGAACCGGCTGCCGGCGGAGGGCGCGTTCGTCCTCGCGCCGAACCACTACACGAACATCGACCCGCTCGTCGTCGGGACGACCGTGTGGCTGCACCGTCGATCGCCGCGGTTCCTCGCGAAGGCCTCGCTCTTCCGTGTGCCGGTGTTCGGCAAGCTCATGAGCGGCATGGGGCAGATCCCCGTCGAGCGCAACGGCCGGACGCGGCTGAACGACCCGCTGAAGGGCGGCAAGGGACTCGTGTCGACCGGCGGCGCGGTCATCGTCTACCCCGAGGGCACGCTCACGCGTGACCCGGACCTGTGGCCGATGCGCGGGAAGACCGGGGCGGCACGGATCGCCCTCGAGAACGACGTCCCACTCATCCCGATGGCGCATTGGGGCACACAGCGGATCATGGCGCGGTACGGCAAGAAGCTCCGCCTGTTCCCGCCGGCGAAGGTCGACATCGTCTACGGCGAGCCGCTCGACCTGTCCCGGTGGCGGGGGAAGCCCGTCGACCAGCAAGCCCTGACCGAGGTGACCGCGCTCCTCATGGACCGGATCACCGCGTTGCTCGAGGGACTCCGCGGCGAGCAGGCGCCCGCCGAGCGCTGGGACCCGGCCGCCAACAAGCAGAAGGAGACCGGCAGGTTTGAGTGACGCAGCCGACCGGACCAGTGCGCCCGGCCTCCGCCCGCGCGACGACCACCCGGACCCCTCCGTCGCCGCCCGCGGCGCCGTCGACACGGCCGCGATCCGCGTCGTCATGCAGTCGACCGACAAGCCACGGGTCGCCGTGATCGGTGCCGGCAGCTGGGGGACCACGTTCGCGAAGGTCCTCGCCGAGGGTGGAGCCGAGACCGTGCTCTGGGCGCGTCGGCCCGAGGTCGCGCGGGAGATCACCGAGACGAAGCGGAACTCGGAGTACCTGCCCGGCATCAACCTGCCGCGGACCCTGACGGCGTCGACGTCGCTGGCATCGGTGCTGTCCGGTGCCGAGCAGGTCTACGTGTCGGTGCCGTCGCAGACGCTGCGCTCGAACCTCGCCGCCATCCGTGCGCTCCTGCCGGTGGACGTGCCCGTCGTGAGCCTCATGAAGGGCGTCGAGAAGGCGACCGGCCTGCGGATGAGCGAGGTGCTCCTCGACGGCCTCGGCATCGACCAGGACCGCATCGCCGTCGCCAGCGGGCCGAACCTGGCGCTCGAGATCGCCCGCCGGCAGCCGACCGCGGCCGTGGTCTCGTCGTCGAGCGCCGACACCGCGACCGCCGTCGCCGCCGTCGCCACGAACCCCTACTTCCGATCCTTCATCAACACCGACGTCATCGGCACCGAGTTCGGCGGCGTGCTGAAGAACCTCATCGCGGTCGCCATCGGCATCGTCGACGGGGTCGGGTACGGCGAGAACACGAAGGCCTCGATCATCACGCGCGGCCTCGCCGAGATGACCGAGTTCGCGGTGTCACTCGGCGCGCAGCCGTCGACGCTGTCCGGTCTCGCCGGACTCGGCGACCTCATCGCCACGTGCCAGTCGCCGCTGTCGCGCAACAACACCGCCGGGCGGCTGCTCGGCCAGGGGTACCGCTTCGACGAGGTCGTCCGGCAGATGAACCAGACGGCGGAGGGCCTGGCCTCGGTGGCGCCGATCCTCGAGCTCGCCCGCGCCAACGGTGTCGACATGCCCATCGTCGGGCAGGTCGGCGAGGTGCTCGCCGGTAGGCTCGATCCGCGCAACATCGCGCCGCACCTCACGGAGACCGACGAGCCCCAGGGCGAGTGACCGGTCCCGGTACCCACCGCTTGGAGCGTCCATGAGCAGCACCGCGCCCGCATCCGCACCCACCGATCGCCCCGCACCGGCACGCACCACCGTCGCCGTGCTCTTCGGTGGACGCTCGAGCGAGCACGAGATCAGCTGCGTCACCGCCGGCGGCATCATGGACGTCGTCGACCGCGACCGCTACGACCTCCTGCCGGTGGGCATCACGAAGGACGGCGCGTTCACGCTCCAGGCGGACGACCCGTCCGCCTGGGCGCTGCGCGGCCAGGAGCTGCCGACGGTCCCCGACAACGGCACCCGCGTCCGCTTCCCCGTCTCCGGCGGCTCCCGCGAGCTGTTCGTCGAACTCGCCGATGGTTCGGTCGAGTCCCTCGGCGACGTCGACGTGGTGTTCCCGATCCTGCACGGCCCGTTCGGCGAGGACGGCACCATCCAGGGCCTCCTCGAGACCGCGGGGCTGCCGTACGTCGGCGACGGCGTGCTCGCCAGCGCGCTGGCCATGGACAAGCACGTCGCGAAGGCGGTGCTCGAGCACGCCGGCCTCCGGGTCGCCCCCTGGACGACGGTGCTCCGTCGGCAGTGGCAGGCCGATCCCGTCGACGTCGCCGAGACGGTCGCCGCGCACGGCTTCCCGCTGTTCGTGAAGCCGGCACGCGCCGGGTCGAGCATGGGCGTCTCCCGCGTCGACGAGCCCGCGCAGCTCGGCGCCGCGATGGACCTGGCGTTCGAACACGACGGCAAGGTCATCGTCGAACCGCGGGTCATCGGCCGCGAGGTCGAGGTCGCCGTGCTCGAGGGCCGCGACGGGACACCGCGCACGAGCCTCCCCGGCGAGATCGTCGTGGCGGAGGACGGCTTCTACGACTTCGCCGCCAAGTACCTGGGTGGTGACGAGCAGCTGCTCTGCCCGGCACCGCTCACCGAGGCCGAGACCGACGAGATCCGCTCCGTCGGTGCGCGGGCCTTCGAGGCGATCGGCGGCGCCGGCCTCGCCCGTGTGGACTGCTTCCTGACCGACGACGGCTTCGTCGTCAACGAGGTCAACACGATGCCCGGGTTCACGCCGTTCTCGATGTACCCGCGGTGCTGGGCCGCGTCGGGCCTGCCGTACCCGGAGCTCGTCGCGGAGCTCATCGAGCTGGGACGTACAGCGGTGCGCTGACGGACGCCGCGCGGTCCGTGGGCGCACGTCCGTCACTGGTGGCGCTGGGGCGAGTCCCCGGCTCGGCGTCAGTCGACGTCCTGTGGGTCGAGGCACCGGTGGCCGTCCTGCGGCAGCCGTGACACCGCGTCCCCGAGGTCCTGCAACGCGTCACTCGTCGCCCGCGTGGTGTCGATGACGACCTGGACCGCGGGGGAGCGGCCGAACGTCGTGTAGACGACCTGCTGCCCGCGGTCGTCCCGGATCCAGTCGACCGACCCCTGCGAGAAGCACGGCAGGTCAGAGACGGTGGGCACGGCGACACCGCAGTGGTAGAGCACTGCCGAGGGCGACCCCCATGCCGCCGTGGACTGCGCCGAGGTCTCGCGGAGCGCGAGTGTGTCGTTGACGACGGCGGGCAGGCGGACCTGGGCGCTCGCGCACGCAGCCGCGTTCGCCGACGGGGCGGGCTGCATCCGGACCGCGTTGGTGCACCCGGTCAGACCCGCCACGACGGCGGCCGCAGCGAGCACGGTCGCGATGATGCGGGGTGGTCGGCGCGCGGTGTCCATCGGCGTCCAGGCTACCGTTCTCGTGTGGACGCGACGCACGACGAGCACGAGCACGAGCACGAGCACGAGCACCGCGTGGACGGTGGAGTCCCCGAGGCCGGTGCGCCCACGGTCGGGGAACTCGGCGAACTCGCGGTGCTCGAGCGCGTCACCGGGCGCCTGCCCGCCGGCTCCCCGCTGTTGGGGCCCGGGGACGACTGTGCCGTCGTCGCCGCCCCCGACGGTCGTTTCGTCGTGACGACCGACATGATGGTGCACGGCCCGGACTTCCGGTGGGCGTGGTCCTCGCCCGAGGACGTCGGGTGGAAGGCCGCCGTGACGAACCTGTCGGACGTCGCCGCGATGGGCGCTGTGCCCTCGGGGCTCGTCGTGGCGATCGCCGCACCGCGCGAGACGCCGGTCGCGGTGCTCGAGGGGGTGGCCGACGGTCTCCGTCTCGCGGTCGACGCCCTCGCTCCGGGGTGCGGCGTCGTCGGTGGCGACCTCTCCACGTCGGCGACGTTCTCGCTGACCGTCACCGCGTTCGGTGACCTCGACGGCCGCGCACCCGTCGTCCGGTCCGGCGCGCAGGTCGGTGACGTCCTCGCCGTGTCCGGCGAACTCGGTCCGGCGGCTCGTGGCCTGGCGCGGTTGTTCCGCGACGGCGTCGACCCGTCGGGCGAGCCCGACGCCGAGCGGGTGCGGGAGAGCGGGGCGGACGCCGACCCGGACGTCGCGCGCCAACGTCGCCCGGTCCCGCCGATCGCCGACGGTCCGCTGGCTGCTGCCGCCGGTGCGACCGCCATGCTCGACCTCTCCGACGGGCTGGCGATCGACGCAGGGCGGCTCGCCCGGGCGAGCGGGGTGACCCTCGAGATCGACGGCGACGCCGCCGCCACGGCGGACGGGGCACCACTCGACGCGGTCGCGTTGCACGGCGGCGAGGACCACGGACTGTTGGCCACGTTCCCGGCCGACGCGCGCCTCCCGGGCGGGTTCCGCCGCATCGGCGTGGTGCGCGACCGGTGGTCGGACGGCTCGGGGGACCTCGGCCGCACGTCCGTCGACCTCGTGCGCGGCGGTGTCCCCGTGTCGACCACCGGGTGGGACCCGTACGCCGACTGGGACGGCGCTGCCGGATGAGGTGCGCGGCAGCCGGAACGACCGGGTGATGACCGGAACGACCGGCTGCTGACCGGAGGACCGGCTGCTGACCTGAGGGCCGTCGCGACCCGTCGGCCCGGCGTCCGTCACACGGTGTCCGGTCCGCGGCGCCCGTCCGGTGGCGTCCGGTCCGGGCGTCCCGCGCCTCAGACGGCGTCGGCGACGGCCTCCCACGCCACCGTGTCGCCCCAGGAGCGCTTGCTGAACCGCGTCAGCCCGGCGGGCCAGGTGGGCTCCGGGGACCGGGTGCCGCGCTCGACGACCACGACGGCGTCGGGCGTGAGGCGGGACACGAGGGCGTCGAGGACGTCGGTGATCTCGGACTCGGCGACCTCGTACGGCGGGTCGATGAACACGAGGTCGAACGTCTTGGCCGTGCTGCGCAGGTAGCCCAGCGCGGGCTGCGCGTGCACGTCGATGCGGACCCCGGGAGCGCGCTTCTGCACCGCGCGGGCGTTCTCGCGGCAGGCGGCTGCGGCCGGGGCGGCACGGTCCACCAGGGACACCTCGACCGCGCCCCGCGAGGCGGCTTCGAGCCCGAGTGCCCCGGTCCCTGCGTACAGGTCGGCCACCGAGGTGTCGTCGATCAGCCCGCGCGACTCGAGCGACGAGAAGAGCGCTTCGCGCACACGGTCGCTCGTCGGCCGGGTGCCGGACTTCGGCACCCGGAGCGTCGTGGAGCCGGCTGCGCCGGCGATGATGCGGGTCATGCAGCCACCGTAGCGGGCCGGGGCACCGTCACCGGAGTCGTCCACAGGCGCACGGGAGGCCCGTGACGGGTCGGTCGTGCCGGGTACCGTTGCCGTGTGGCCACCTCCAGCACCGATGCCGCTCCGACGCCCTCCGACACGCCTGCCGACGGCACGACGCCCCCGGTCGGCACGGACCCGGTGCAGTGGGGTCCGGCGCCGCTCGACGTGCGGTTGGCGAACGTCCTCGGCGGTCGGACGGCCAAGGCGATCGAGAAGGCCTTCGGACACCGCACGGTCGGTGAGTTCCTCGAGCACGCCCCGCGTCGGTACGCCGAACGCGGGGCACTGACCGCGCTGGACTCACTCGCGATCGGGGAGCCCGTCACGATCGTCGCCGAGGTGGTCGAGGTCCGCGAGCGCACCATGCGGGCGCGGCGCGGTTCCATCCTCGAGGCCAAGATCGGCGACGGCACGGGCCTGCTGACCCTGACCTTCTTCAACCAGGGCTGGCGGACGAAGGACCTCGTGCCGGGCGCCAGGGGGATCTTCGCCGGCAAGGTCGGTGACTACCGAGGAGCCCGCCAGCTCGCGCACCCGGACTACGAGCTGTTCGACCGTGACGACCCGCGGGCCACCGCGAACCCCGGCTCGGACGAGGCGATCCGGTGGTCCCGCCAGCCCATCCCGATCTACCCGGCCACGGCCTCGCTGTCGTCCTGGCAGATCGCGAAGGCCATGGGGGTCGTCCTCGACACCCTGCCGGACGTCCCGGACCCGATCCCGGCGTCCGTGCGGACCCGGCTCGACCTCGTGCCGTTCCGCCGCGCGCTCGAACTGCTCCACCGACCGGACAAGGTCTCCGACTTCAAGCGGGCACAGGACGCCCTGCGCTACCGCGAGGCGTTCGTCCTGCAGACCGCACTGGTGCAGCGCCGGATGGCGGCCCGCGCGACGGCGTCCGTGGCGCGGACGGCCTCACCAGGAGGGATCCTCGAACGCTTCGACGCCAGCCTCCCGTTCACCCTGACGGACGACCAGCGAGCCGTCGGGGCCGAGATCGCCCACGACATGGCGGGCACGTGGCCGATGCACCGGCTCGTGCAGGGCGAGGTCGGTTCCGGCAAGACCCTCGTCGCCATCCGGGCGATGCTCACCGTGGCGGAGTCGGGCGGACAATCCGCGCTGATCGCCCCGACCGAGGTCCTGGCGGCGCAGCACCTGCGCTCGATCGTGAAGTTCCTCGGGCCCGACCTGGCCGCCGAACTCCGCCCGGTGATCCTCACCGGCTCACAGTCCACCGACGAGCGGCGGCGTGCGCTCCTCGCCGCGGCCTCCGGCGGCTCCCGCCTCGTCGTCGGCACGCACGCGCTGCTCGGCGACCGGGTGGACTTCGCCGAACTCGGCCTGGTGGTCGTGGACGAGCAGCACCGTTTCGGCGTCGAGCAGCGCGAGGCCCTGCGGACGAAGGGGGCGACACCCCCGCACGTCCTGGTGCTCACCGCGACGCCGATCCCGCGAACGGTCGCCATGACGGTGTTCGGCGACCTCGACGTGTCGACGATCCAGGGCATGCCGTCCGGCCGCGCCGGGGTCGAGACCTTCACGGTCGGACTGGCCGAGCACCCGGGGTGGGAGCACCGCATCTGGACCCGGATGGCCGAGGAGCTGTCCGCCGGCCGTCAGGCGTTCGTGGTCTGCCCCGCGATCGACGACACCCACGGCGAGGACGACGGCACGCCCGGTCCTGCCGCCGACGGCACCGAGACCGAGGGCGCGCCGGCCCGGAAGCCGGCGACCGTCCTCGCGACCGCCGAACGGATGCGGACGATGCCCGTGCTGGAGGGTCGACGGATCGAGGTCCTGCACGGGCGCATGACCGCGGAGGAGAAGGACCGCGTGATGACGTCCTTCGCCGACGGCGTGGTCGACGTGCTCGTCGCCACGACGGTGATCGAGGTCGGCGTCGACGTGCCGAACGCCTCGATGATGGCGGTGCTCGACGCGGACCGGTTCGGGGTGTCGCAGCTGCACCAGCTCCGCGGGCGCATCGGCCGCGGACAGTACGCCGGCGTCTGCCTGCTCGTCACCTCCGCCGAGGCCGAGACGGTGTCACGCGAGCGCGTGGACGCCGTCGCCGCGTCCGACGACGGCTTCGAACTGGCCCGGGTCGACCTCGAGCTCCGGCGCGAGGGGGACGTGCTCGGCGAGCGGCAGTCCGGCGGCCGGTCCTCGCTCACCCTGCTGCGGGTCGTGCAGCACGCCGACCTCATCGTCGACGCACGTGCTGAGGCCGAGCGCGTCCTCGAGCACGACCCGGACCTGAGCGGCAGCCCGGCCCTCCGCGACGCCCTCGCGCGTCGCCTCGACGAGTCCGACGCGGCCTTCCTCGGCAAGAACTGACCAGCACCCGGCCGGTATCGTCGCCGGCATGACGAAGATCGCCGTGGTGCCCGGTTCGTTCGACCCCGTGACCCTGGGGCACCTCGACGTGATCACGCGCGCGGCGGAGCTGTTCGACGAGGTCCACGTGCTGGTCGTGCACAACCCCGAGAAGACGGGGGCACTGTTCGACGCCGGCGACCGCGTCCGGCTCATCGAGGCCTCGCTCGCCGAGCTCGGCGTCCCGGGACGGATCGTCGTGGGTGAGTGGACCGCGGGGCTCCTCGTCGACTACTGCCGGCAGGTCGGGTCGACGATCCTGGTGAAGGGCGTCCGGTCGGGCGAGGACGTCGCGTACGAGACGCCGATGGCGATCATGAACCGGCACCTGGCCGGGGTCGAGACGGTCTTCCTCCTGCCGGACGCTGCCCGTGCGCACGTGTCGAGCTCGCTCATCCGGCAGGTCTCGTCGCTGGGGGGCGACGTGACGCCGTACGTGACCGATGCGGTGGCCAGGGCGCTCGCCGGACGGGGCTGACCTCCGGCAGCGGACCGACACCGGTCCGCGACACGCGTCGGGTGCTCGACTCGTCGGCCCGGGCGCGCTAGGCTGGTTGATCGTGTCTTCCTCCGTGAACAGCCCCTACGCCCTGCGTGTGCGTGACCTCGCGCACCGGCCGGGCGACATGCGCGAGGTGTCGCTCGACATCACGGTGCCGAGCACCCTCGGTGCCGGTCTCATCGCCGTGCGCGAGGGCGACCAGATGCACCTCGACGTCAAGCTCGAGGGCCTGCACAAGGGTGTGCTCGTCTCGGGCACCGCCCGGGCCGAGGCGACGGGGGAGTGCTCGCGCTGCCTCATCGACATCAGTGAACTCGTCGAGGTCGAATTCGCGGAACTGTTCGCGTATGATGCCTCGGAGGAATTCGACTACCAGGTTCACGACGACCACGTGGATTGTGAACCGGTCGTCCGAGACGCGGTGGTGCTGTCGCTGCCGTTCCAGCCGGTCTGCCGACCGGATTGCCCAGGACTCGACCCGGAGACGGGTGAGCGTCTGGCGGACGTCGGCGAACGACCGACGACGTCGGCCACCGACCCCCGGTGGGCTGCGCTCAGCGGGATCCAGTTCGACGACAGCACCCCGCACCAGACCACCGTGGACGAGGAGCGGACGCAGGCCGACCAGGCCGAGTGACCGCCACCATCCACGACTGACCACCGACCAAGCGAAAGAGAACCACCATGGCCGTCCCAAAGCGCAAGCAGTCCCGTGCGAACACGCACGCCCGTCGATCGCAGTGGAAGGCCGCACCGGTCCAGCTCGTGAAGACGATCGAGAACGGCAAGGTCACCTACAGCCTCCCGCACCGCGCGAAGGTCGTCGAGGACTCGGCCGGCACGCCCCTGTACATGGAGTACAAGGGCCGCAAGGTCGCCGACGTCTGATCGGACTCCTCCCATGACTGCGACGTCCGGCGCCGCGGGGTCCCGCCCCGTGGGGCCGGACGTCGTTCGTCTGCGCGAACTCCTCGATGTCCCGGTGGACCCGGAGCTCCTGCAGCTCGCCCTCACCCACCGCTCGTACGCGTACGAGCACGGCGGGATCCGGCACAACGAGCGGCTCGAGTTCCTCGGCGACTCCATCCTCGGGCAGGCCGTCACGGTCAAGCTCTTCCGCGACTACCCGGAACTCGACGAGGGTGAGCTCGCCAAGCGCCGCGCGAGCCTCGTCTCGACGGTCGCCCTCGCCGAGATCGGCCGGCACATCGGGCTCGGTGCGTACCTGCGTCTGGGCAAGGGTGAAGAGCAGACCGGTGGTCGCGACAAGTCCTCGATCCTCGCGGACACCGTCGAGGCCGTGATCGGTGCGACCTACCTGTCGGCCGGGGCCGACGCCGCCACCGACCTGGTGCTGCGACTCGTCGCACCGCTGCTGGTCGACCCCGCCCGGTTCGGCGCCGCCATGGACCCGAAGACGAGCCTGCAGGAACTCGCGTCCGCGCTCGCCCTCGGCAACCCGGCGTACCGGATCACCGAAGAGGGCCCGGACCACGACAAGACCTTCCACGCGACGGTCGTGCTGCAGGGCGAGGACGTCGCCACCGGCACCGGTACGAGCAAGAAGACCGCGGAGATGTCCGCAGCGCTGGACGCCTGGACGCGACTGTCCGGACGCACCACCGAGGGCTGACCGGGTGCCCGAACTCCCCGAGGTCGAGGTCGTCCGTGCCGGCCTCGAACCCGCCGTCACCGGCGCCCGGGTCCTCGGCGTCCAGGTGCTCGACGAACGGGCGCTGACCCGACACGACGGCCCGGGCGAGGACTTCGCCTCCCGCCTGACCGGGCGGACCATCGCCGCCGCCGTCCGGCGTGGCAAGTTCATGTGGTTCCCGCTGGACCCGGACGCCGAGCGCCCCGAGGCCCTCGTGGCCCACCTCGGCATGAGCGGCCAGATCCTGCTCGGGCGCGACCGGCCCGCGGCCCGTCACCGTCGCATCGTGCTGGACGTGCAGCCGCAGGGCACGGACCGCGACGGTGCCGCGGAGGTCCCCGTGCAGCTGGAGTTCGTCGACCAGCGCACCTTCGGGTCGATGGCGATCGACCGGATGCTGCCGACGGTCGACGGCGCTCCCGCCGGCGTCGCCGGCGCGGTGGACACCCTCGACCCGGACGCCTCCTGGCGTCGGCGGATCCCGTTCCAGGTCTCGCACATCGCGCGGGACCCGCTCGACCCCGCGTTCGACGACGAGCGCTTCATCGCGGCGGCGCGGAAGCGCGCCAGCGGCATCAAGCGCGTGCTGCTCGACCAGGGCGTCATCAGCGGGATCGGGAACATCTACGCTGACGAGTCGCTGTGGGCGGCGCGTCTGCACTTCGACCGACCGGCGGACCGGCTGCCCCGGGCGACGCTCCACCTGCTCCTCGACGAGGTCCGGGCGGTGCTCCGCCGTGCGCTGGAGGACGGTGGGACGAGCTTCGACGCGCAGTACGTCAACGTCAACGGGCAGTCCGGGTACTTCTCGCAGCGCCTGGCCGTGTACGGGCGGCAGGGTGAACCGTGTCCGCGGTGCGGCACGCCGATCGTGCGCGAGCCCTGGATGAACCGGTCGAGCCACCGCTGCCCCGTGTGCCAGCCCGCTCCGCGGCAGCGCAGGCGTTAGCCTGACGCCAGCCGAGCACCCGGAGACCACATGTACCTGAAGAGCCTGACCCTCAAGGGGTTCAAGTCCTTCGCGCAGCCGACGACGTTCGCGTTCGAACCCGGCGTCACGTGCATCGTCGGTCCGAACGGCTCCGGCAAGTCGAACGTCGTCGACGCCCTGGCCTGGGTGATGGGGGAGCAGGGCGCGAAGACCCTCCGCGGCGGCAAGATGGAGGACGTCATCTTCGCCGGCACCGCCACCCGCGGCCCGCTCGGTCGCGCGCAGGTGACGCTGACGATCGACAACTCCGACGGCCTGCTGCCGATCGAGTACGCCGAGGTGACGATCTCCCGCACGCTGTTCCGCAACGGCGGCAGCGAGTACGCCATCAACGGCGAGAACTGCCGACTGCTCGACGTCCAGGAGCTGCTGAGCGACACGGGCCTCGGCCGTGAGATGCACGTCATCGTCGGTCAGGGGCAGCTGGACAAGGTCCTGCACGCAACCCCGGAGGACCGTCGCGGCTTCATCGAGGAGGCCGCGGGCATCCTCAAGCACCGTCGCCGCAAGGAGAAGACGCTCCGCAAGCTCGACGCGATGCAGACCAACCTGACGCGTCTGTCCGACCTGGCTGGGGAGATCCGGCGTCAGCTGAAGCCGCTGGGCCGCCAGGCAGAGGTCGCCCGCAAGGCGCAGTCCGTCGCCGCGGTGGCCCGTGACGCGAAGGCCCGCCTGCTCGCCGACGACGTCGTGCGTCTGCGCCGGGAACTGCGCGACCACCTCGAGGTCGAGACGGGTCGGAAGTCAGAGCGGATCGTCCTGCAGGAGCGTCTCGAGCAGACCAGGCAGCGGCAGCAGCAGGTCGAGCAGAGCATGGTCGGCGATGACGTCGACCGGGCGCGCACCGTCGTGCACCGCCTCGAGAGCGTGCAGGAGCGCTTGCGCAGCCTGTCGATGCTCGCGAACCAGCGCCTCATGTTCCTGGCGCAGCAGGCCGAGGCCCCGCAGCAGGGCCCCACGATCACGCCCGAGCGGGTGGCCGGCGCGCGGGCCGAGGCCGACCGCCTCGACGACCGCGCCCGCGAGATGCAGGGCGGCACGACCGCCGTCGGCGAACGGGTGCAGGCCGCCCGTGCCGCGCTCGACGCCCTCGACGAGCAGATCGCGGCCCAGGCCGCCCTGGTCGCGCAGCACGACCTCGAGGGCCAGCGGCTCGCCGGTGCGGTGGAGGTGGCCCGGTCGAGGCGCTCGTCCGCCTCGGCGGACCGGGAACGCCGAGAGCGCGCCCTGGCCGAGGCGGTCGCCCGTGCCGAGCAGGCCGCGTCGGCGCTCGAGGACCTCGGACGTGACCCGGCGCTCGACACCGACGAGGCCGCCCTGGCGGCGACGCTGGCCGCTGCCACGGGGCAGCTCGACCAGGCCCAGACGGACCGGGACACGCACCGCGACCGGCTGCACACGCTCGAGCGGGAACGCGACGCCCTGGACGCCCGCATCGCCGCGCTCGCCCTGTCGATCGACGTCCGCGACGGTTCGCAGGCGCTCATCGACGCGGGCCACGCCGGCGTCGTCGGTCGACTGGCGGACCGTCTCACCGTCACGTCGGGCTTCGAGGCCGCCGTCGCGGCGGCACTCGACGGCCTCGCCGACGCCGTGCTCGCGGCGGACCGGGCGGTCGCACTCGACGCGGTCGAGCACGCGCGGACGGCCGACCTCGGCCGCATCGACGTGGTGGTCGCCGACGTCACCGGGAGAGGTTCCCGACTCCCCGCCGTCCTGCCGGCGTCCGTCCGCCGCGCGCTCGACCTGGTCGACGGCCCGCCCGCACTCACCGCGATCCTGTCCGACACGCTCGTGGCGGACACCGACCACGTCGACCTGGAGGCGGTGCTCGCGGCTGCCCCGGAGGCGACCGTCGTGACGCGGTCCGGTGACCTCGTCCGCGCTGCCCGGGTGACCGGCGGCGGGGAGCGCACGACGTCCCGCATCGAGCTCGTCGCCGACCGTGATGCGGCTGCGACCCGACGGGAGACCGTCGTGACCGAGGCGGAGGACGCGGCCACGCGCCTCCAGGCCGCCAGGGCCGCGGCCGAGGCGGCCCGACGGGCGGTGGACGAGGCGGACCGGGCTGCTCGCGCGCACGCCCGTGCGACCGCGGAGTACGACCGGACGAGCGCTTCCGCGCGTGCCCGGGCCGAGAACACCGCGGCCGAGGTCGAACGCCTGCGCGCTGCCCTGGCCGAGACGGACGGGGCGACGGCGACCACCGAGGCGGCGCTGGCGGAGGCGGAGGCGGCACTCGGGGCGTTCTCGGATCGGCCGAAGCCGGTCGTCGATGCGTCGGCCCGCCCGGCGGCGCAGGAGGCCGTCGACGCCGCGCGAGCCGCGGAGATCGAACACCGCATCCAGGTCGAGACCGCCAGGGAGCGTGCCCGGGCCGAGCGGCGTCGCGCCGACCAGCTCGAGCGGCAGCTGGAGGCGGAGCGGGCGGCGGCCGAGGAAGCGGCACGGTCGGCCGTCATCCGCCGAGGGCAGATCGCGTCCGCCGAGGGGGTGCTCGCCGACCTGCCGGTCGTGCTGGCCGCCGTCGACCGGTCGCTGGCCGAGGCGCGCGTGCAGCTCGCGACCGAGGAGTCCGAGCGCTCGAGACGCAACACGGAGCTCCAGACCATCCGGAACGAGGAGCGTGAACTCCGCGACCGGTTGCAGACCATCACCGACGGCGTGCACTCGCTCGAGATGGAGATCTACGAGAAGCGTCTGCACGTGTCGGGGGTCCTCGACCGGGCGCAGAGCGAACTCGGACTCGGCGAGGCGGTGCTCGTCGCCGAGTACGGCCCCGACGTCCCGGTGCCGGTCGACGTGCTCGTCGACCCCCGGGTGCTCGCGCGCCGCCACCGGGAGGCGGCACGAGCGGCCGCTGAGGCGGGCCGCGTCACGGACGCCGTCACGGATCCGGATGCCCCGGCGGACGCGCAGCCCGAGACCGACGGGGACTCGGACGGGTCCGCCGGGACCGCCGTGGACGTGGGGGACGACACCGACGTCCCGCTCGTCGACGCCGAGTCGACCCTGCCCGGCGGTCCCGCCCTGCCCGAGTTCGAAGCGCCCGACGTCGATCCCGCCAGCGTCCCGACCACGCCGTACGTCCGAGCCGAACAGGAGCGCCGCCTCGCCGACGCCGAACGCGACCTCGGGCGGCTCGGCAAGGTGAACCCGCTGGCGCTCGAGGAGTTCCAGGCGCTCGAGCAGCGGCACGCGTTCCTCTCGGAGCAGCTCGACGACCTGCAGCGGACCCGGACCGACCTCCTGACGATCATCGAGGAGCTCGACGGCAAGATGCAGACGATCTTCGCCTCGGCGTTCGAGGACACGCAGGCGGCGTTCGACGTCGTGTTCCCGATCCTGTTCCCGGGCGGCTCGGGGTCCATCGCGCTGACGAACCCCGACGACCTGCTCACCACCGGCATCGACGTGCAGGTGAAGCCGGCGGGCAAGAAGATCGACCGGCTGACCCTGCTGTCCGGCGGTGAGCGGTCCCTGGCTGCCGTGGCCCTGCTCGTGGCGATCTTCACCGCGCGGCCGAGCCCGTTCTACATCATGGACGAGGTCGAGGCGGCGCTCGACGACGCCAACCTCGGCCGGCTGCTGACCGTGTTCGGCCGACTGCGCGAATCGTCGCAGCTCATCGTCATCACGCACCAGAAACGGACGATGGAGATCGCGGACGCGCTCTACGGGGTGTCGATGCGGCAGGACGGCGTCTCGGCGGTCGTCGGGCAGCGGGTGCAGCGGCCCGAGCCGGCTGCGGACCCGACGGCTGAACCCGCGGTGGCGTAGCGGCCGGTCGCGACCGCACCCGGACGCGACGGGAGGCCCGGTACCAGCTGGTACCGGGCCTCCCGTCGTGATGCGTGGGGACGCTTACTTCGCGTCCGCCTGGACCTCTGACGGCTTCTCGCCCGTCGGGGTGAGTCCGCGCTCCTGCCGGCGCTTCGACACGACCAGGCTGGCCACCGTCGCGACGGTGATCGTCAGCAGGATGAACCCGAGCGAGAACCAGATCGGGATCTCCGGCGCCCACTCGACGTGCTCACCGCCGTTGATGAACGGGACCTCGTTGACGTGCAGTGCGTGGAAGACGAGCTTCACCCCGATGAAGCCGAGGATGACGGCCAGCCCCTGACCCAGGTAGATGAGTCGTTCGAGCAGTCCGGCGATGAGGAAGTACAGCTGGCGCAGACCGAGCAGCGAGAACGCGTTCGCGGTGAACACGATGAAGGCGTCCTGCGTGAGGCCGAAGATCGCGGGGATCGAGTCGAGCGCGAACAGCACGTCCGTCAGGCCGATGGAGACCATGACGAGCAGCATCGGGGTGAAGAGGCGCTTGCCGTTCACCCGCGTGGTCATGCGGTCGCCGTCGTAGTGCTCCGAGGTCGGGATGATGCGGCGGAGCAGGCGGATGAGCTTCGAGTCGCCCTCTTCCGCGCCGTGCTCGTCACCACCACGTGCCTGCGACCAGGCGAGCCAGAACAGCAGGAGCCCGAACAGGTAGAAGACCCACGAGAAGTTCTCGATGATCGTGACGCCGAGGGCGATGAAGATGCCTCGGGCGATGAGGGCGATCGCGACGCCGACCAGCAGGACCTTCTGCTGGTACTCCTTCGGCACCGCGAAGGTCGTCATGATGATGAGGAAGACGAAGAGGTTGTCGACGGACAACGCCTTCTCCGTCAGCCAGCCGGCGAAGTACTCGCCACCGGCCTGTCCGCCGCCGAACACCCAGACGCCGACACCGAACAGGATCGCGAGGGCGATGTAGACGACCGACCAGAAGGCCGATTCACGGATGTGCGGCACGTGCGGGGTGCGCACGTGCGAGAAGAAGTCGAACACGAGCAGGGCGAGGATGCCGGCGATCGTGATGAGCCATACGTACAGGGGAACGTCCACTGGAGTCTCCAGGTCAGGGGCGTACCGCACCGTCAGTCGACGGATCCCGCCACACCGCGAGGTGGACGGAAAACGGGTACGCCAGAGCCTGAAGGTCTCTTCCGCCGCGGTCCCGTCCGGTGCTGCTGATCGGGGCCGCGACCGACGCCCCGGGTCCGGGTCGTTCCGGGCCGTACTGACGGGGTCGCCGAGAGGGAATACTCCCCTTCGCGACTCCGACTCTAGCGAAGGTCCCGCCCACTCGGTCACCCGTAAGCTGGGAACATGGCGAGTAGTTGGTCACTGTCCTCCCGGCTCCGGGGTCTCTTCCAGCGGAAGACCATCGACGAGACGACGTGGGAGGACCTCGAGACCGCGCTGATCGGCGCTGACTTCGGGCCCGACATCTCCGAGGAGATCATCGAGGACCTCCGTGCCCGCGTCGCCCGGTACGACACGACGGACCCCGCCGACCTCAACCGCATGCTGCGCGAGGTGCTCGAGGAGCGGCTGTCGAAGCTCGACACGACCCTGAAGCTCAGCAACCGTCCGGCGGTCGTCCTCGTCGTCGGCGTGAACGGCGTCGGCAAGACCACCACCATCGGCAAGTTCGCCAAGTTCCTCCGCACCTACGACCGCACCGTCCTGGTCGGCGCGGCGGACACGTTCCGCGCGGCAGCGGTGGAGCAGGTCGCGACCTGGGCCCAGCGCGCCGGCGTCGACGTGGTCCGTCCCGCCCAGCCCGGACAGGACCCGGCGTCGGTCGCGTACCAGACCGTCGAACGGGCCATGCGCGAGGGCACCGAGATCGTCGTCATCGACACCGCCGGCCGACTCCACACCAAGGCCGGGCTGATGGACGAGCTCGGCAAGATCAAGCGCGTCGTCGAGAAGCAGACCGAGATCGCCGAGGTCCTGCTCGTGCTCGATGCGACGACCGGGCAGAACGGACTCGCGCAGGCGCAGGCGTTCATCGAGGGAGCCGGAGTCACCGGACTCGTCATCACGAAGCTCGACGGCTCCGCCAAGGCCGGCTTCGTGCTCAGCGTGCAGGAGAAGACCGGCATCCCGATCAAGCTCATCGGGCAGGGCGAGGGCATCAACGACCTCACCGGGTTCACGCCGCACGTCTTCGTCCAGAACCTCGTCGGGTGACCGCTGGTCGGAGGTCCACGCAGGCGGGCCAGACCGCACCGACGACATGCGACGAACCGGGTCGGCGGGCATGAGCGCCGCCCGACGTGTACCGTCCCGGGCGACCCTGATCGACCGGGAGAGGACCCCACCATGCCCGCACTGCTCATCATCGCCATCATCGTCGGGATCGTCCTGCTCGTGACCGGCATCGTCAGCGCCGCGCTCAAGGCGCTGCTCTTCATCGGCATCGTGCTCATCGTGCTCGCCGTCGTCGGTTGGATCCTCCGCCGCGTGCGCGGCGGTGGTTCGGGAGTCTGACGACCGGACCGGACGACGAACGGGAGGCCCGTCACCAGTTGGTGGCGGGCCTCCCGTTCGTCGTCATGGCGGCCAGACCTCCTGGCGGCCCACGGAGACGTTCCCCGATCTCGCTCCCTGCCGCGCCTCCCGGGCCGACGACCGTGGACGGTAGGATGGTCGGATCATGGCGCAATTCGGTTCACTCTCCGATCGGCTCACCGAGACCTTCCGCAAACTGCGGAGCAAGGGACGGCTGACCCCGTCCGACGTGGACGGCACCGTCCGCGAGATCCGGCGGGCGCTGCTCGATGCGGACGTCGCGCTCGAGGTGGTGAAGTCGTTCACCGCCGCGGTGCGCGAGCGCGCCCTCTCCGACGAGGTCAACAAGGCGCTCAACCCGGCGCAGCAGGTCGTCCAGATCGTCAACGAGGAGCTCGTCGGGATCCTGGGCGGGCAGCAGCGCCGGCTCGAGTTCGCCAAGCGACCCCCGACGGTCATCATGCTCGCCGGCCTGCAGGGCGCCGGCAAGACGACCCTCGCGGGCAAGCTCGGCAAGTGGCTCAAGAAGGACGGCCACACCCCGATGCTCGTCGCGGCGGACCTCCAGCGTCCCAACGCGGTGCAGCAGCTGCAGGTCGTCGGCGAGCAGGCCGGCGTGCACGTGTTCGCCCCCGAGCCCGGCAACGGCGTCGGCGACCCGGTCAAGGTCGCCAAGAACGCCATCAAGGCCGCGGTCGACCAGCAGTACGACACCGTCATCGTGGACACCGCCGGTCGACTCGGTGTGGACGCCGAGCTGATGAAGCAGGCCGCGAACATCCGCAAGGCCGTCGACCCGGACGAGGTCCTGTTCGTCATCGACGCGATGATCGGTCAGGACGCCGTGAACACCGCGCGTGCCTTCCAGGAAGGCGTCGACTTCACCGGCGTCGTGCTCTCGAAGCTCGACGGTGACGCCCGCGGTGGTGCGGCGCTGTCCGTCGCCTCGGTCACCGGACGCCCGATCATGTTCGCCTCGACGGGCGAGTCGCTCGACGACTTCGAGCCGTTCCACCCGGACCGCATGGCGAGCCGCATCCTCGACCTCGGCGACATCCTCTCCCTCATCGAGCAGGCGCAGGGCGCGTTCGACGAGGAAGAGGCCCGCAAGGTCGCCGACAAGATCGCGACCGACAACTTCACGCTGAACGACTTCCTGCAGCAGATGCAGCAGTTGCGCAAGGCCGGTTCGATCAAGGGCATGCTCGGCATGCTCCCCGGCGCGAAGGGCATGCGCGAGGCGCTCGACAACTTCGACGAGCGCGAGATCATCCGCACCGAGGCGATCATCCAGTCGATGACGCCGCAGGAGCGCGAACTGCCGAAGCTGCTCAACGGTTCCCGTCGCCTCCGCATCGCGCGCGGTGCCGGTTCGACCGTGACCGAGGTCAACGCCCTCGTCAACCGGTTCGAGCAGGCCGCGAAGATGATGAAGACGGTCGCACGCGGTGGTGTGCCCCAGATGCCGGGCATGGGGCCGATCCCGGGCATGCACGGTGGCAAGAAGCAGCAGCCGCAGACCAAGAAGAAGAAGGTCGGCAACCCCGCCAAGCGCGCGGCCCTGGCCGCTGGCGCCGCCGCAGCGCCACAGCAGGCTCCGAAGGGCGCCGGTCTCGGTCTCGGTGCCGGAGCAGGGAAGAACGGGAAGGCGCCGACCGAGGAAGAACTCGCGTCGCTGCAGAAGTTCCTCGGCCGCTGACGCGACCGACGGACGGGAGGCCCGGTACCAGCTGGTACCGGGCCTCCCGTCCGTCGCCGCAGGTCAGAGCGAGTCGCTGAGCTCCGTCACCAGGTGCTGGACCACCGCGCGGAGGTCCCCGCCGTTCTCCCGTGCCACCGCGAGCTGGCGCTGGTAGGACGCGCCCCGCTCGATCATCGTGTCGAGGTGGTGCAGCTCGTCCTGGCAGCCGAGGCGTTCGGCGACCGGATCGAGTCGGGTCACGAGGTCGTGCACCTCGTCCGTGACGAGACGTTCGTCGCCCGCGACGTTCGTGATGATCTCGGCCTCCATGCCGTAGCGGGCTGCGCGCCACTTGTTCTCGCGCACGAACCAGGGCTGCATCGCCTGCAGCGTCTCGCCGGCGTCGAGCCGGTCCGAGCTCTCGGTGACCAGGCACTGCACGAGGGCGGTGACGGCGCCGACCTCGTCGAGCGTCGAGATCCCGTCCGAGACGCGGTTCTCCAGAGTGCCCCAGCCCGGTGAGGGGCGGATGTCCCACCGCAGGTCCTTCACACCGTCGATCACACCGGTGTGGACGAGGTCGCCGACGACCTCCTCGAAGTTCGCCCACGCGCCGAGCTGTGGCGGGAGCCCGCCCGTCGGGAGCTGTTGGAACATGAGCGCCCGGTTCGAGGCGTAGCCGGTGTCGGTGCCGGCCCAGAACGGGCTCGAGGCGGTGAACGCCTGCAGGTGCGGCACGTGCCCGAGCATCGCGTTCATGATCGGGACGGCCTTGTCGCGGTCGTCGATCCCGACGTGCACGTGGACCCCCCAGATGAGCATCTGCCGGCCCCACCACCGGGTCCGGTCGATGAGGGTCGTGTAGTGCTCGCTGTCCGGGGTGATCTCCTGCTGGTCCCAGAGGGCGAACGGGTGCGTGCCGGAGCACATCACCTGCGCGTCGAGCGGTGCGGCGGCGTCGATGACCTCGCCGATGATGCCGGACAGCTCGCGGGTCGCGCTCCCGACGGAGCGGTGCACGCCGGAGACGACCTCGACGGTGTTCGTGAGGAGCTCCTCGGTCACCCGGTCCGCATCGCCGAGTCGCTCCCGGACCGCGGCGAGCACGGCCGGTGCCCGCGGAGCGAGGTCACCCGTCGCACGGTCGACGAGGGGCAGCTCCCACTCGACACCGATCGTCGACGGAGCGGATTCGGAGAACCGGATGTCCATGGGCCCATCCTGCCCGTCCACCCGCGGGATCGACGGAGCCCCGGCGTGTCCACCCGCACCGGCGCGCGGCCGGTTCGCCTAGTCTTCGTTGCGTGACCGCTGTCGTTCCGCCTGTTGCCGACGTGCCCGCCGACCTCCGCACCGTCGCCTCGCCCTGGACGCTCGGCCCCCTGCACCTGTCGAACCGCGTGGTGATGGGGTCGATGCACACCGGGCTCGAGGTGCTCGACGACGGCGGGGTCGCGATGGCCGCGTTCTACCGCGAGCGTGCCGCGGGGGGAGCGGCGTGCATCATCACCGGTGGGATCGCCGTGAGCGACGAGGCGCGGGGTGGTCCGGACTTCGCGGTGTTCGGTGTCGGCGACACCGACGAGCGGTTCCGCACGGCGGTCGAGGCCGTCCACGAGGAGGGCGGCACGGTCCTCGCGCAGTTGTTCCACGCGGGCCGCTACGCCCTGGTCGGTGGGCTGCGGGACCGGCACGGTCGACCCCAGCGGGCGGTCGCGCCGTCCGCACTGCCCTGGGCGGCCGCGCGCGGCGTGGTGCCGGAGGAACTCACCGCGGACGAGGTCCGGCGCACCGTCGACGACTTCGCCACCGCGGCCAGGGCCGCCGCCGACATCGGCTTCGACGGCGTCGAGATCATGGCGTCGGAGGGGTACCTCGTCAACCAGTTCCAGTCGCCGCTGACGAACCTGCGCGACGACGAGTGGGGCGGGACCCCGGAGAAGCGCCGTCGCTTCGCGGTCGAGGTGGTGCGCGCGGTCCGAGCCGCCGTGCCGGACCTCGCGGTCACCATCCGGCTGTCCGGTGCGGACCTCATGCCGGGGTCGTCGACCGACGAGGACGTCGACGCCCTCGTCCTCGAACTGCTGCCGCTCGGGCTCGACGCGATCTCCGTCGGCATCGGCTGGCACGAGTCGCGCACCCCGACCATCCAGGCCGCGGTGCCGCACGGCGCGTGGATCGACCAGGCGGTCCGGATCGCGGACGTCGTGCGCGCCTCCGATCACCCGCACGTCCGGGTGATCGCCTCGAACCGCATGACGGACCTCCGCGACGGTGAGGCCGTGCTCGCCGACGGCCGGATCGACGCCGTCGCGCTGGCCCGACCGTTCCTCGCCGACGCCGGGATCGTCGAACGGTCCCTCGCCGGCCGCTTCGACCTCGTGAACACCTGCATCGGCTGCAACCAGGCGTGTCTCGACCGGTCGGTGGTCGGCGCCCCGGTGTCGTGCCTCGTCAACCCCCGTGCCGCACGGGAGCTGCTGTTCCCGCTCCGGCCGACCGCTCGGCCGAAGCGCGTGGACGTCGTGGGTGGGGGACCGGCGGGACTGGCGGCAGCGGTCGACGCAGCCCGACGTGGGCACGACGTCCGGCTCTGGGAGGCCTCGGACGTGCTCGGCGGGCAGTTCGGTCTCGCGGCGGCCGTCCCCGGCAAGGAGGACTACGCGGGTCCGGTGCAGGCGGCGCGCGCGGAGCTGGCGGAGCGCGGCGCGACCGTGCACCTCGGACGCGCGGCACGGGTCGAGGACCTGGCCGACAGCGACGCCGTGGTGCTCGCGTCCGGCGTGCTGCCGCGGGAGGTGCCCCTGCCCGGTGCCGACCTGCCGCACGTCCTCACCTACGAGCAGGCGCTCCGGGACGGAGCGCCGGAGGGCAGCGTCGCGGTCATCGGCGGTGGGGGGATCGGTGTCGACACCGCCGCGTTCCTCACCGAGTCACCCGACGAGGCCGTCCGTGCAGCGGAGTTCGCCGCCCGCTGGGACGTACCGGTGTCCGACGCGCTGGTCGGGGACCTGCCGCAACGCCAGGCGACGGTGCACCGGACGACCCGCCCCGGACACCAGGTCACGGTGCTCCGGCGGAACGGCAAGTTCGCGCAGGGTGTCGGGCTCACCTCGCGGTGGGTGGCGCTCGGCCGGCTCCGCGACGCCGGGGTGCGGATGGTCGGCGGCGTGCAGGAGTACCTGCGGATCGAGCCGGGAGCGGTGTGGATCCGCGACGAGTCGGGCACCGAGGTCGCCGTGCCCGCGGACGTGGTCGTGCTCTGCGCCGGACAGGAGGCGCGGGACGACCTGGTCGCGGGCCTCCGGTCGGCCGACGTGCCGTTCGCGGTCGTCGGCGGCGCTCGGGACGCCCGTGGCGTCGACGCCGTCCGCGCCACGAGTGAGGCCCTGGAGGCGGTCCGCACGCTGGCGCCCTGACCCCCGCGGTGGTGACCTGCGGGCGCGCCGCGCGTCACGGCTCGCTTCCCGATCGGGAATCTGCAAGAATGAACGGTCGAATCGTGTCCGCTCGACCCTCTATCCAGCGGATCACGAGTCTCTCAGAGCTTCCACCGTGTGTGCCCCCACGCCCGCGGTTCCGGTTCAACCACAACACGTACGCAACAGGAGTCATTGTGGCTGTCAAGATCCGTCTCAAGCGTCTCGGTAAGATCCGAGCGCCGTACTACCGCATCGTCGTCGCCGACTCGCGCACCAAGCGCGACGGTCGTGTGATCGAGGAGATCGGCAAGTACCACCCCACCGAGGAGCCCTCGTTCATCGAGGTCCAGTCCGAGCGTGCGCAGTACTGGCTCAGCGTCGGCGCGCAGCCGACCGAGCAGGTCGCCGCGCTCCTCAAGCTGACCGGTGACTGGGCCAAGTTCAAGGGCGAGAAGGACACCGAGTCCAAGGTCAAGGTCCGCGAGCCGAAGCCGGCCTTCACGGTCGACAGCTCGAAGAAGGCCGTCCTCAAGCCGAAGTCGGAGAAGACGGCTCCCGCCGCTCCGGCCGCGGACGAGACCGCCGACGAGACGACCGAGGCGTAGTCCTTGCTCGAATCCGCGCTGACGCACCTCGTCAAGGGGATCGTCGATCACCCTGACGACGTGCGCGTCGCCAGCTCCACCTCCGCGCGGGGCGAGGTCCTCGAGGTGCGTGTGCACCCCGAGGACCTCGGCCGCGTGATCGGTCGCGCCGGACGCACCGCGAAGGCGCTCCGCACGCTCGTCACGGCCCTGGCCGACGGCAAGCGCGTGCGGGTCGACGTGGTGGACAGCGATTCCTAGGGAGACGACCCAGCTCCGGGTGGGTCGCATCACGAAGGCGCACGGGCTCAAGGGCGGTATCAAGCTCGAGCTCTACACCGACGACCCGGATCGTCGGTTCACGCCGGGAGCGGTCTTCACGCTCCAGGTCCCCGACGACTCTCCGTGGTCGGGGAAGACCATCGCGCTCGACGAGTTGCGCTGGTACAACGGTCATCCCGTCGCGTTCTTCGCCGGAGTCGCCGACCGGAGCGCCGCCGAGACCCTCGCGCGGGCGATCCTCTGGGTCGAGCAGGACACCGAGGAAGGCACCGGCGAGGACGACGCCTGGTACGACCACCAGCTGGTCGGCCTCACGGTCCTCCGCGACGGCGTCGCGGTCGGTACGGTCGCGCGTGTCGACCACCTGCCGGCGCAGGACCTGCTCGCCGTGGCCACGGCCGACCGCGGCGAGGTCCTCGTGCCGTTCGTCTCGGCGATCGTGCCCGCGGTCGACCTGGACGCGGGCACCGTCACGGTGACGCCGCCCACGGGTCTGTTCGAGGACCCGGAGGACACGAGCCGTCCCGAGACCGTCACGCCTCCCGCTCCCGAGGACTGACCGTGCGGATCGACATCGTCACGATCTTCCCGGAGTTCTTCGGGGTGCTCGACGTCTCCCTGCTCGGCAGGGCACGGCAGGGTGGCCTGCTGGACCTGCACGTGCACGACCTCCGTTCGTGGACGACCGACCGGCATCGCACCGTCGACGACACCCCGTACGGTGGTGGTGCCGGCATGGTGATGAAGCCGGAACCGTGGGCTCAGGCCCTCGACGCCCTGCTCCGTCCCGACGGGTCGTCGACCCTCGTCGTCCCGACGCCCGCCGGGACCCCGTTCCGGCAGACCATCGCCCGGTCCCTCGCCGAGCACGAGCACCTCGTGTTCGCCTGCGGCCGGTACGAGGGGATCGACGCCCGCGTGTTCGAGTGGGCCGCGACGCGCAGCACCGTCGTCGAGCTCTCCCTCGGGGACTACGTGCTGAACGGCGGCGAGGTCGCCGCGATGGCCATGATCGAGGCCGTCGGACGGCTCGTCCCGGGCGTCGTCGGCAACCCCGAGTCACTCGTGGAGGAGTCCCACGAGGACGGCCTGCTCGAGTACCCCTCGTACACGAAGCCGGCATCGTGGCGTGGCCTCGACGTGCCCGACGTGCTGCTCAGCGGACACCACGCGCGCGTCGCCTCCTGGCGGCACGAGCAGCAGGTGGAGCGGACGCGGCGCGTCCGGCCGGACCTGCTGCCGGACTGACCGGGTCAGCGCGACCGACGGACGGACGGGAGGCCCGCCATCAGCTGGTGGCGGGCCTCCCGTCCGTCCGTGACGTGTCGTCGCATCCGACGGCCGCTGCGACGGTCCCGTCAGGCGTCCCGCTGGGCGCGTCGGAGGGTGAGGACCTCGGGGCCCTGGTCGGTGACGGCGACCGTGTGTTCGACGTGCGCGGCGCGCGAGCCGTCGACGCTCCGGAGAGTCCACCCGTCGTCGTCCTGGAACAGCTCGTCCGTGCCCTGCATCAGCCACGGCTCGATCGCGACGACCAGCCCCGCGCGGAGCTTCATCCCGCGTCCGGGGCGCCCGTCGTTCGGCACGTGCGGGTCGCCGTGCATGGTGCGGCCGACCCCGTGCCCGCCGAACTGCAGGTTGACGTCGTAGCCGGCCCCGCGCGCGACCGACCCGATCGCGGCCGAGACGTCACCGAGCTTGTTGCCGGGGGCGGCCTGGGCGATCCCGGCGGCGAGGCACTGCTCCACCGTGGCGATGAGGCGCTGGTCCTCGTCACGCGGCGTCCCGACCTGCACGGTGACGGCCGAGTCGGCGACCCAGCCGTCGACGCTCGCGGCGAAGTCGAGACTGACGAGGTCCCCGTCCTGCAGCACGAGGTCGTGCGGCAGTCCGTGCAGCGCGGCGTCGTTCACCGACGTGCAGAGGTTCCTGCCGAACGGCGACTTGCCGAACGACGGGTGGTAGTCGACGTAGCAGCTCTCCGCACCACGGTCGGCGATCATCCGGGCGGCGACACGGTCGAGGTCGAGCAGGTTCACGCCGACGTCGACGGTCTCGAGGAGGGCGTCGAGGACATCAGCGACGAAACGGCCGGCGACACGCAGTCCGTCGAGTTCGGCGGGGGTGCGGAGTTCGATCATGGGACCATCCTGCCGGTTGGCTGCAGTGCCCTCGTTGTGGCATGATGATCGATCGTGCCCTGGCTGGACTCTGCCACGGGGGAGTCGCCGACACCGGGCACGTCTCGTTCTTTCCGAATTCGATCCGCGGCGACCCGTGTGCGTCCGCAGGAAGTGACACCATCATGCAGCTCCTCGACCACGTGACCGCCGGTGCCCTGCGCACCGACCACCCTGACTTCCGCCCCGGCGACACCGTCAAGGTCCACGTCAACATCGTCGAAGGCACGCGCTCGCGTATCCAGGTCTTCCAGGGCGTCGTCATCGGCCGCCAGGGTCACGGCATCGGCGAGACCTTCACGGTCCGCAAGGTGAGCTTCCAGGTCGGCGTCGAGCGCATGTTCCCCGTGCACTCCCCGATCATCGACCACGTCGAGATCGTCACCCGCGGTGACGTCCGTCGCGCGAAGCTCTACTACCTCCGCGAACTCCGCGGCAAGGCGGCCCGCCGCAAGATCAAGGAGAAGCGCGACAACTGATCGCCTTCACAGCGAAGCCCGGAATGCCGGGCCCGCTGCGAGCCCCTCGTCCATGTACGGTTGTGCATCGGCGGGGGGCTCGCCCGTTCCCGGAGCCGCTTCCGCCCCGGGGCCAAGCGTCCCGATGCGACACCGCAGGGACTGGTCGACGAGAGTGGAAATGACGGACACGACAGAGGGAGAGGCCCGTCGGCCCCGCACCGCGAAGAAGCCGCGCAACGGGGTGCTGACCTTCCTGCGGGACCTCGTCATCATCTTCATCGCCGCGCTCCTGGTGTCCTTCCTGGTGAAGACCTTCCTGATCCGGTCCTTCTACATCCCCTCGGCATCGATGCAGGACACGCTGCAGATCAACGACCGCGTCATCGTCAACGAACTCGTCCCGGACACCGTCGGCCTGAAACGCGGCGACGTCGTCGTGTTCAAGGACCCGGGCGGTTGGCTCGACGGCGAGCAGCTGTCGAACGTCACCCCGACGTCCCCCATCGGCGAAGCCGCCGACTGGCTCCTCACCCAGGTCGGTCTGGGCACCGGTGACAGTGACGACCACCTCATCAAGCGTGTCATCGGGTTGCCCGGCGACACGGTGGCGTGCTGCAACGACCTCGGTCAGATGTCGGTCAACGGCGTGCCGATCACGGAGCCGTACCTGAAGCTCCCCGCCGGCGACACCCGCGCGTCGTCGACGGACTTCTCGGTCACCGTGCCGAAGGGCACGATCTGGGTGATGGGCGACAACCGGAACAACTCGCGGGACTCCCGCTACAACGGGGACACCCCCTCGAAGGGCTTCGTGCCGCTCTCCGACGTGACCGGTCGGGCGTTCGTCATCTCCTGGCCGATGAGCCGCTGGACGTGGCTCGACGACCACCCCGAGGTCTTCGCCGGCGTGGAGGAGCGGGACGAGTGACCCCGGTCCGTCCGTCCCTGCGGGTCGAGAAGTCGTTGTTCGCCGCTGGCCGGGTCACGGTGATCGGTGTCGACGAGGTCGGCCGCGGAGCGATCGCGGGCCCGGTCGGCGTCGGGGTGGCAGCAGTGACCGTCGACGTCCGGCGCGTGCCACAGGGGCTCGCGGACTCGAAGCTCCTGACGCAGGCGAGGCGCACGGCGCTCGTCCCGGCGGTCACCCGCTGGGCCCGGACCGCGGTCGGGATGGCGTCGGCCGAGGTCGTGGACGACCAGGGCATCGTGGCGGCGCTCGGGCTGGCCGGCGCCCGAGCCCTCACGACCCTCGTCGACGACGGTGTCTCGCTCGAGGGGGCCGTGGTGGTGCTCGACGGGTCGTTCGACTGGCTCTCGCGAGCACTGCCGCCGGAACACCGCCCGTTGGACGTGCAGGTGCGGATCAAGGCGGACCGCGACTGCGCATCCGTCGCCGCGGCCTCCGTCGTCGCCAAGGTGGCCCGGGACGACCTGATGACCGCCGCGCACGACGATGCTCCGCACTACGCCTGGGCGTCGAACAAGGGCTACGGCTCGACGGCCCACTACGACGCGATCCGAGCGGTCGGACCGCACGCGCTGCACCGGAAGACGTGGTTGCACGCGGCGTCGAGCGTCGCCCTGGAGGGCTTCGACGAACTGGACCGGGTCGTCGGCTGAACGGTCGTGCGCGGTTCGGTGGCCCGGGCGGTGCACACGGCGGACGGCGCTCTAGACTGGTCGCGCGATGGATGACGAAGAATTCGACGACTACGACCGCGAGGTCGAGCTGGCCCTGTACCGCGAGTACCGCGACGTCGTGGGGCAGTTCCGGTACGTGGTCGAGACCGAGCGGCGTTTCTACCTGGCGAACGAGGTCGAACTCGTGCGCCGGGACACCGAGCACGACTTCTACTTCGAATTGACGATGAACGACGTCTGGGTCTGGGACGTCTACCGTTCGGACCGGTTCGTGAAGTCCGTTCGTGTCCTCACGTTCAAGGACGTCAACGTCGAAGAACTCACCGCGCGTGAACTCGAACTCCCGAAGGAACTCGCGCTCGACGAGTAGGGATCGCCGGTGAATTCGGCCGTGCTGCAATGTCCTGCGATACTCTGGGCCGTGATACGACTCTGAAGGAGTGAGAAATGGCGCAGAAGGTCACTGTCCAGCTCGTCGACGATCTCGACGATTCGCCGATCGCCGCTGGCGATGGCCGTACGGTCGAGTTCGCATTCGACGGTTCGTCCTACGAGATCGACCTGTCCAACGACAACGTCGACAAGTTCCGGGACGCGATCTCGGACTACATCGCCGCGGCGCGGAAGACAGCCGGTCGTCGCACCGGCACGACGGGCAAGAGCTCGTCGGCTCCGAAGCGTGGGAACTCCGAGGAACTCGGCAAGATCCGCGAGTGGGCGAAGGAAAACGGGTACGAGGTCTCTTCTCGTGGTCGTATTTCGACGCAGGTGCAGGAAGCGTACGCAGCCGCACACTGAACATCCCGACCGACGTTCGTCGTCGGTCGCCGCAAGAGCCGGACATTCCGTGAGGAATTGTCCGGCTTTTGTCGCATCAGGGTGCATGGCTGTGCAATGCATTCCTGCACAGGACGGTCGTTCTGCTCTTCCGTCCACAGATCGGCTGCAGCTGCTCCGTCGAATCCTGACGCAGATCATGGTGGCTCCATGACGAATCGCGTAGATCTCCGAGACGCAACCGATCCCCGGAAGACGACGGGGAACACCGGTGAAGACCATGCCGTGGAATGGCTCGTCCGGCACGGGTTCGCGATCATCGACCGGAACTGGCGATGTGCCCGCGGCGAACTCGACATCGTTGCCCGGGACGGCGACACCATCGTCTTCGTCGAGGTGAAGACCCGGACCGGACAGACGACCGGGCACCCGCTCGAAGCCGTCACGCCACGGAAACTCGGACGCATCCGAGGGCTCGTCCCCGCCTGGTTCCACGCGCACCGCGAGCAGACAGCGCGCGCGATCCGCATCGACTGCATCGCGGTGACGATCGTGGCGGGCCACGTCGCGATCGAACACGTCGAGGCAGTCGGATGAGCGACATCGGGCGGACGTCCGCCGTCGCTCTGGTGGGGGTGCAGGGGAGCCTGGTCGAGGTCGAAGCCCACCTGACCAGCCAGCTGCCGACCTTCAGCATCATCGGTCTCCCCGACACGTCGCTCGGAGAAGCCCGCGAGCGCGTCCGGTCGGCAGCAGCCGTGGCGGACTGCCCGCTGCCGGCCCGTCGGATCACGGTCAACCTCACCCCGGCCAGCGTTCCGAAGCGCGGATCCGGGTTCGACCTGGCGATCGCGATGGCCGTGCTCGCCGCCGCCGGGACCGCTCCCGGTGCCGACCGACGCATCGTGTACGTCGGTGAGCTCGGCCTCGACGGCCGGGTCCGTCCGGTGCCCGGCATCATCCCGGTCGTGCTGGCAGCGCGAGAAGCCGGCATGGACCGGGTGGTCCTCCCTGTCGGGAACCTCGCGGAGGCGCAGGCCGTCCCGGGTGTGGCGTTGAGCGGTGTCGATTCGCTGCGCTCCGCAGCCATCGACGCGGGAGCAGACCTCCCGGCCGGGTTCGTCGACCCGGTCCTGACGCCGGTCCCCGGCGTCGACGACCCACCCCCGCTCGAACTCGCCGACGTGGTCGGCAACGCCGTCGGCGTCCGAGCCGTCATCGCAGCAGCGGCCGGGGGACACCACGTCCTGCTGCTCGGACCGCCGGGTGCCGGCAAGACGATGCTCGCCGAGCGGCTCCCGGCCCTGCTGCCCGACCTCGACGACGACGCCGCGCTCGAGGTCGCTGCGGTCCGGTCCGTCGCCGGCCACGGAGCACGTTCGTGGACCCGCCGCCCGCCGTGGGAAGCTCCGCACCACTCAGCATCCGCTGCAGCGCTCATCGGAGGTGGGACCGGGCAGCTCCGACCCGGAGCAGTGTCGCGGGCGACCCGGGGCGTGCTGTTCCTCGACGAGGCCACGGAGTTCCCGCGGGTCGTCCTCGACGCGCTCCGGCAGCCGCTGGAAGCCGGGCGGATCACCGTCCACCGCGCCGGTGGATCGGCTGACTTCCCCGCCCGGTGTCAGCTCGTGCTCGCTGCCAACCCCTGCCCGTGCGGGAACGCCGGGTCGATCGGCGGGCCACCGTGCACCTGTCCGCCCAGTGCTGTCCGGAGGTACCTCGGCCGGTTGTCCGGGCCGTTGCTCGACCGCATCGACATCCGTGTGGCAGTACCTCGGGTGACGACCGGGACACTCCGTGCGAGCGACGGGACGGCCCCGAGCACCGAGGCAGCCAGGCGGACGATCGCCGAGGCCCGGGAACGCATGCGGGCGAGGCTCCGCGGGACCGGATGGACCAGGAACGCCGAGGTCACCGGTCCGTGGTTGCGCACGGACGGCCGAGCGGCTCCGGGGGCCTCCGACCTGCTCGACCGCGGACTCGACCTCGGCACGCTGACGATGCGCGGCTGGGACCGCGTCATGCGCCTGGCGTGGACGATGGCGGACCTCGCGGGCGATGACCGGCCCGAGCGCGGTCACGTCGAGCGGGCACTCGCGTTGCGGACCGCGCTGTGACCGCCCGCGCCGGGAGCGACGGCCGCGGATCGCTGGCGCGGTTGCGTGCCGGGGTGGGACGTGCCGGCGAGTCGGACGACGACGACGAGCTCCTCGCACGGGTGGCGTGGTCGACCGTCGCCGAGCCGGGGGACAGGACCGCGGGGGAGTTGGTCGGTCGTCTCGGGGCCGCCCGTTCCATGCGTGCAGCCTCCGCGGCACTCGAGGACGGTCCGGCGGTGCTCGGCAGGATGCTCCTGGGAGCGGCCTCGCCAGCGGAGCAGGACGAGGTCCACCTCGAACTCGCCCAGACGGCGGCGGACGCACTCGTGCCGGCACTCGACCGATGGCGGCAGCGATTGGTGCGCCTCGACGTACCCGCCGTCCTCAGAGCGGCATCGGCGGTGGGCAGCACGCTGCTCGTCCCGGGGGACGACGACTGGCCGAGCGGGCTCGACGACCTGGGGCCGCACGCACCCCTGGTGTTGTGGCGCCGGGCGACCGGGCGGCTCGAGGACCGCCCGGGCCTGGCGGTGGTGGGGGCGCGAGCGAACACGGTCCTCGGCGCCGAGGCGGCTGCGGAGATCACCTCGTCGGCTGCCGATGCGGGGTGCCTCGTGGTGTCCGGCGGGGCGTACGGCATCGACGCCGTCGCGCACCGGGTCGCCCTCGCGGCGGGGGTGCCGACCGTGGCGGTGCTCGCCGGCGGCGTGGACCAGCTCTACCCGGCGGCGAACAGCGCGATGCTCCGTGCCGTCGCCGAGCACGGAGCCCTCCTCGCCGAGTGTCCGCCGGGGACCAGACCGTCGCGCTGGCGGTTCCTGGCGCGCAACCGCCTGATCGCGGCACTGGGGACCGTCTCCGTCATCGTCGAGGCGGGTGCTCGGTCCGGTGCACTGAACACGGCGCACCACGCGGGGCAACTCGGGCGGCCGGTGTTCGCCGTGCCGGGGCCGTACTCGTCCTCGGCGTCCGTCGGGTGTCACCGTCTCATCGCCGATCGACGGGCCGAGATCGTCGTCCACCCGAAGGACCCGGCCGACGCGGCGCTCCGTGCCCGATCGGGCAACGTGTTCGCTGAGCCCGTGGTGCCGATCGCAGGAGCGCGGACGGACCCGGACGTGCTCCGCGTCGTCGATGCCCTGAGTCGGCGGCGTGCGGTGACCCTCGACGAGGTCGCCCTGCGGTCGGGGCTGTCCCTGGCGGACACCACCGACGCTCTCTCGCTGGCAGAGTTGCAGGGCCTGGCGCAACGGGGTCCGACCGGGTGGACGGTCGGGTGACGCGACGCGGTCGGCGGTCCCCGCTCGGAGCCCGATGCGGACGGGGGACGTGCGTGGGCTCGGGGCAGGCCCGGCACCTCGGCGTGGCCTCGGCACCTCGGGGCGGGTTGCGCGGAACGCACCGTCGGTACCGGCCGTACCCTGTCGGATGTGCCAGACGACGAGGGACACCTGCCGGGGAGCGACCGGTTCGACCGGGTCGTCGTGGTGTTCCTCGACCACGTGCGACATGCTCGGGGGCTCAGCGAGCAGACCGTCCGGGCGTACCGCGCCGACCTCGAGGACCTCGTCGCCTTCGCAGCTGGACGGCAGGTCGAGCGGGTCGACGGCATCACCCTCGAGCTGCTCCGTGACTGGCTCTGGACGGCGAACGAGCGAGGCCTCGCTCGGTCGACGATCGCCCGTCGGAGTGCTTCGGTCCGCGCGTTCACGCGGTGGGCGAGTGAGTCCGGCGTGCTCGCGGCGGATCCCGGGGTGCGGCTCCGAGCACCGAAGGGCGCCGCACACCTGCCGCGTGTGGTCGCACAGGACCAGGTCCGGCTCCTGCTCGACGGACTGGCTGCCCGGGCCGTCGGGGACGACCCCGGTGCCCTCCGCGACCGAGCGGCCGTCGAACTGCTCTACGCCGCCGGAGTCCGGGTGAGCGAGCTCGTCGGCTTGGACGTGGCGGACGTCGACCGGACGCGCTTGACCGTGCGCGTGTCGGGCAAGGGTGGGAAGGAGCGCGTGGTGCCGTTCGGGGTGCCGGCACGTGACGCGATCGAGGCGTGGCTCGAGCGCGGTCGGCCGGCGCTCCTCGCTCCGGGCGCGGCGCAGACCCCTCCCGACGCCGCTCGGCGTCCCTCGGCCACGGACGCCCTGTTCCTCGGCGACCGGGGATCCCGTCTCGGCACGCGGAGCGCCTACCGACTCGTGGCCAGGCTCCTCGGGTCGCTCCCGGGCGAGGGACCGAGCGGACCGCACACCTTCCGACACACGGCGGCCACGCACCTGTTGGACGGGGGAGCCGACCTCCGTGCCGTGCAGGAGATGCTCGGGCACGCGAGCCTCGGGACCACGCAGATCTACACGCACGTGTCGTCCGCCCGGTTGCGGGAGGTCTACCGGACAGCGCACCCCCGCGCCTGACCGGACCGTCAGCGAGCCGGCCGCGGATGAGCTGCCCCGGGCAGCACGCCCTCGGGCAGCACGCCCTCGGGGAGCAGGACCGGCCAGCGGGGCGGTGGGAGGAACGGGAGCGGATCGACGTACCGCCCGTCGACGCGAGCACCGAGGTGCAGGCACGGAGTCTCCGGCGGGCAGTGCCCGGCGGTGACGACCCCGACCGGATCGCCGCGGTCGACCTGGTCACCCTTCCGGACCGATGGGCGCACCGGGTCGAGCGTGCTCACCAGCCCGCCGCCGTGGTCGATGGTCACGACCTGCCGACCGCCGACCGATCCGGCGAACGCCACGGTCCCCGCACCAGGGGCGGACACGGCGGTGCCAGGGGCGGCGACGACGTCGACGCCGCGGTGACCGGGTCCGTAGTCCGTCGCGGGGGCGTCCCACGGCCGCCACACGACGTGTCGGCTGGTCGGCCACGACCACCGCGAGGCCGCGGCGGTGACCGCCGGCGACGTCGGGTGCGAGCCGTGGGCCCTCGACGGTGCCCCGGCGGGAGCGCCGGAGGTCGCCGCGACGGCCGTGCTCGGCGCACCCGACCCCACCCCGACCACCGCGCTCACGACCGCGAGGGCCACCAGCACCACCACCCCGCACCACGTCGCCAGGGCGCGGACGAACCCGCGCCCTCCCGCGCCGACCCACATCCCGTCGTCCGGAGCGATCGCCGCCCCACGCACCACCGTCACCATGGTCCCGACACTGCCGTTCCCGGCTCGGCCACGAGGTGGCCGAGCGCCGTCCTGTGGATGCCACTCCGAGCCTCCCGGCCGGTGGAGAGACGGGCACCGCCGCCCCGTCGATGTGCTCAGCCGCCCGTGAAGGGGTACTGTCGGGCCCGCTCCGGACACCGCAACGCCGCTCGGACGGCCATCCAGCCGACCGCCGGGGCACCGTGCACCACCCGGCACGGCGGCGGGAACCCAGGAGCATCGTGTCGACCAGGACAACCGAGCACGGCGAAGACCGTGCCTTCAAGGGGAAGGTCACCCTGTTCGCCGTCGCGGCGGCGGTCGGTGGCTTCCTCTTCGGATTCGACTCGTCCGTCATCAACGGCGCGGTCGACGCGATCAAGGGGGAGTTCGACCTCTCCGACGGCGCCAGCGGCTTCGCGGTCGCCTCCGCCCTCATCGGCTGCGCGTTCGGCGCGTACTTCGCCGGCCGCCTGGCGGACCGCTTCGGCCGGACGCGCATCATGTTCTGGGCCGCCGTGCTGTTCTTCGTCTCGTCGATCGGCTCCGGCTTCGCCTTCGCCACGTGGGACTTCGTCATCTGGCGCCTCGTGGGCGGTCTCGGCATCGGCACCGCGTCGGTCATCGCGCCGGCCTACATCTCCGAGGTCTCCCCGAAGGCGATCCGCGGGCGTCTCGCGTCCTTCCAGCAGCTCGCCATCACGCTCGGCATCTTCGCCGCCCTGCTCTCCGACCAGTTCTTCGCGGTGACGGCGGGCGGCGCGTCCGAGGTCGTCCTCGGCCTGCCGGCCTGGCGCTGGATGTTCCTGGTCGGAGTGCTGCCGTCGGTCGTCTACGGCATCCTCGCGATCACCCTGCCGGAGTCGCCGCGGTACCTGCTCACCAAGGGCCGGAACGACGACGCTCGCGAGGTGATGGGCAAGATCGTCCCCCGTGACACCGTGAACACGAGCCTGGAGGAGATCCAGGACGGCATCAAGCAGGAAGCCAACGAGAAGAAGGGTTCCATCCGCGGCAACCGCTTCGGCCTCCAGCCCATCGTCTGGGTGGGCATCATCCTGGCCGTGCTGCAGCAGTTCGTCGGCATCAACGTGATCTTCTACTACTCGACCACGCTCTGGCAGGCCGTCGGGTTCAAGGAGGAGGACTCGTTCCTCATCTCCACGATCACCTCGGTCGTCAACGTCGCGGTCACGTTCATCGCGATCTTCCTCGTCGACAAGGTCGGCCGGAAGCCGCTGCTGGTCGCCGGTTCCGCGGGCATGTTCGTCTCGCTGACGATGGTCGCCATCGCGTTCTCGCAGGCCCGCATCGTCGACGGCGAACCCTCGCTGCCGGGCGCGTGGGGCATCATCGCCCTCGTCTTCGCGAACCTGTTCGTCGTGTCGTTCGGCGCCACCTGGGGTCCGCTCATGTGGGTGCTGCTCGGCGAGATGTTCCCGAACCGCATCCGCGCAACGGCACTGGGTGTCGGATCGGCCGCCAACTGGATCGCGAACTTCATCGTCACGATCTCCTTCCCGGTCCTGTCCGGCTTCAACCTGACGGTCACGTACGGCATCTACGCCCTGTTCGCACTGCTGTCGCTGTTCTTCGTCATCGCGAAGATCCCGGAGACCAAGGGCCGCTCCCTCGAGGAGATGGGCATCAGCGCCGAGGGGGACACGGTCAGCGCCCGGTCCTGACCGCCCGACCGCGTCCTGGAGGCCCGGGCCACGTCAGCCGATCGGCTCGCGTGGTCCGGGCCTCCTTTCTGTTACGCTCTCCTCAGCAGCGCGCTGGTCGCGCTGACTTCGCGTGTCCACCACCGCCGGCCTCCGGCGCGTCCTGCGACCATCGGTCCCGCTCTCGCGAGCGGGCGGTCGCACGGGCAGGACACCAGGGACCACGACCACCGGTCGTGATCGACACAACCGCAACCGTGCGCACGGCTCCAGTCCTGTGCGCCGAGAACAAGGAGGGACGGCATGGCCGTCGTCACCATCCGCCAGCTGCTCGACAGCGGCGTCCACTTCGGACACCAGACCCGTCGGTGGAACCCGAAGGTGAAGCGCTTCATCCTCGCCGAGCGCTCCGGCATCCACATCATCGACCTGCAGCAGTCGCTGGCCTTCATCGACCGCGCGTACGACTTCGTCAAGGAGACGGTCGCGCACGGTGGCACGATCCTCTTCGTGGGCACCAAGAAGCAGGCCCAGGGCTCCATCGCCGAGCAGGCGACCCGCGTCGGCCAGCCGTACGTCAACCAGCGTTGGCTCGGCGGTCTGCTCACGAACTTCCAGACGGTCTCCAAGCGCCTCGCGCGCATGAAGGAGCTCGAGGAGATCGACTTCGACGACACGACGAAGGGCTTCACCAAGAAGGAGCTCCTCATCAAGAAGCGCGAGCTGGACAAGCTCCACAAGACCCTCGGTGGTATCCGCAACCTCACGCGGACCCCGAGCGCGCTCTGGATCGTCGACACCAAGAAGGAGCACCTCGCCGTCGACGAGGCGCAGAAGCTCGGGATCCCGATCATCGGCATCCTCGACACCAACTGCGACCCGGACGAGATCACCTACCCGATCCCGGGCAACGACGACGCGATCCGCTCCGTCGGTCTCCTCACCCGCATCGTCGCCGACGCCGCGGCCGAGGGCCTGAAGACCCGCCACAACGGTGGCGACGAGGCCGAGGCCGAGCCGCTCGCCGAGTGGGAGCAGGAGCTCCTGTCCGGTGACGCCGCTGGCCAGACGCAGGGCGAGGGCGCCACCGTCCAGGAGAACGACGCCGACGCGCAGGTCGCAGCGAAGGAGATCGGCGAGCCGATCGCCGACGCCGACAAGAACGCCGAGCCGACGGCCGAGGCCGCGACGGCCGCGGAGACCACCCCCGCCGAGTGAGCACCAGGGGCGCCGGGCCGACACGGTCCGGCGCCCCTGCCTCGCTCTCCACTCTCCACACACGCACAGTCCAGAAAGGACTCCAGTCAATGGCAAACTTCACCGCTGCTGACGTGAAGAAGCTCCGCGAGGACCTCGGCGCCGGCATGATGGACGCCAAGAACGCCCTCGTCGAGGCTGACGGCGACTACGACAAGGCCGTCGAACTGCTCCGCATCAAGGGTGCGAAGGCCGTCGCCAAGCGCGATGACCGCGCGACCTCCGAGGGCGTCGTGGTCGCTTCGGCCGACAACGGTGCCGCCACCGTCGTCGAGCTCGCGAGCGAGACCGACTTCGTCGCGAAGAACGAGAAGTTCACCACCCTCGCCGACAAGGTGCTCGGCGCGGTCGCCGCCGCCGGTGCCACCGACGTGGCGTCCGCCAACGCGGCTCCGCTCGACGGCAAGACGGTCCTCGAGGTCGTCAACGAGAGCGCGGCCGCGCTCGGCGAGAAGCTCGAGGTCCGCACGGTCCGCCGTGTCGAGGGCTCGTCCTTCGAGATCTACCTGCACAAGACGAGCCAGGACCTGCCGCCGCAGATCGCCGTCGTCGTCGCCTACGAGGGTGACAACGCCGCCGAGGCCCGTTCGATCGCGCAGCACGTCGCGTTCGCGAACCCGTCGTACCTCACGCGCGACGAGGTCCCGGCCGACGCGATCGAGAAGGAGCGCGCCACCGTCGAGGCGATCACGCGCGAGGAGGGCAAGCCCGAGGCTGCGCTCCCGAAGATCGTCGAGGGCCGCGTCAACGCCTTCATCAAGGGCATCTCGCTCCTCGACCAGGACTACGCGAAGGACAACAAGATCTCCGTCGCGAAGGCCGCCGAGAACGCCGGCATCACGATCCAGGGCTTCGCCCGCGTCAAGGTCGGCGCGTAACGAACCCATGACGGGGCCAGGAACCAACCGGTTCCTGGCCCCGTTGTCGTGCGCCCCGGCGCACCGAGTACATTTCCACGAGACCACGACGAAGGGTGCTTGACACATGACCGACGAGAAGACCGGACGCCGACGGGTCCTGCTGAAGCTCTCGGGAGAGGCGTTCGGCGCCGGTTCCCTGGGCGTGAACCCCGACGTCATCAGCACCATCGCCAAGGAGATCGCCGTCGCCGCCCGAGAGGTCGAGGTGGCCGTGGTGGTCGGCGGTGGCAACTTCTTCCGCGGCGCCGAGCTCTCGCAGCGGGGGATGGACCGGGGTCGAGCGGACTACATGGGCATGCTCGGGACCGTCATGAACGCCCTGGCGCTCCAGGACTTCCTCGAGCAGGCCGGCGCCGCCACCCGCGTGCAGTCGGCGATCAGCATGACGCAGGTCGCCGAGCAGTACATCCCGCGTCGCGCCGAGCGTCATCTCGAGAAGGGCCGTGTCGTCATCTTCGGTGCCGGTGCGGGCCTGCCGTACTTCTCGACCGACACCGTCGCCGCCCAGCGTGCGCTCGAGATCGGCGCGGACGAGGTCCTCGTCGCGAAGAACGGCGTCGACGGCGTCTACTCGGCCGACCCGAAGAAGGACCCCACCGCCGAGAAGCTGCACCACGTCACGTACCAGGACGCGCTGCTCCGGGGCCTCAAGGTCGTCGACGCCACCGCGTTCTCGCTGTGCATGGACAACGGCATGCCGATGCACGTGTTCGGCATGGAGGGCGAGGGCAACGTCCGCGCCGCGATCCAGGGCGAGCGCATCGGCACCGTCGTGAGCAACTGACCGGCGCACGACCGCCGACTGACTAGACTCGACCCGTACCGAAGGAGAACCACCGTGATCAGTGACGTCATGACCGAGGCGACCGAGAAGATGGCGAAGGCCGTCGACGTCGCGAAGGACGACTTCGCCACCGTCCGCACCGGCCGTATCAACGCCGCGCTCTTCCAGAAGATCCCGGTGGAGTACTACGGTTCGCCGACGCCCCTCGCGCAGCTGGCCTCGCTCCAGACGCCCGAGGCACGCACGCTCATCGTGACGCCCTACGACAAGACGGCGCTCAAGGAGATCGAGCGTGCGATCGCCACGTTCCCGAACCTCGGGGCGAGCCCGACGAACGACGGCGAGATCGTCCGCGTGACGATCCCGGAGCTCTCGGCGGAACGCCGCAAGGAGTTCGTGAAGATCGTCCGTGGCAAGGGCGAGGACCACAAGGTCGTGCTGCGCAACATCCGCCGCCGGGCGAAGGACGACCTCGACGCGCTGAAGGGCGAGGTGTCCGACGACGACATCGCCCGCAGCGACAAGGAGCTCGACGCGCTCACGAAGAAGCACGTCGACCAGATCGACGACGCGCTGAAGAAGAAGGAAGCCGAACTCCTCGAGGTCTGATGCGCCGTCCGGACCAGGGCGACGACCGCCCCACATCAGATGACCGCCGCATGACGGGGTTCCGACAGGACTTCGATGCGCGGGCGAGGGCGGCGCGGAGCGACTTCGAGGCGCAGATCCGTCAGCGCCGTGCGGAGTTCGGAGCGCGGAACGAAGCGCTCACCGCGCGGACCGGTCGGAACCTCCCGGCGGCCATCGCGATCGCACTCGCGTTCGCGGTGGTCATGCTCGGCTCGCTCCTGGTGTTCAAGCCGGTGTTCATGCTGGTCGCTGCGTTCCTGCTCGGGCTCGGCGTCTACGAACTCGCGAGTGCGATGCGCTTCGCCGGGCGCGACGTCCCGCGCATCCCGAGTGTCGCGGTCGCGGTGGGGATGGTCCCGGCTGCGTTCCTCGGCGGTCAGGACTGGGCGCTGTCCACGCTGCTCGGCGGCGTGGTGGTCATCTCGGTGTGGCGGCTCGTCGAGGTCGCCCTCTCGCGGCCGAGGCCGTCGGCACGGAACGTGTTCCGCGACCTCACGAACGGGTTGTTCGTCCAGGCGTACGTGACGCTGCTCGGTGCCTGCGTGGTGCTCCTGTCGGCGCAGGACCGGGGCGAACTCTGGGTGATCGCGTTCATCCTCGTGGTGGTCGCGGTCGACACCGGTGCCTACGCCACCGGGATCAACCTGGGCAAGCACCCGATGGCTCCGCGCATCAGCCCGAAGAAGACCTGGGAGGGCTTCGGGGGATCGGTCGCGGCGAGCATCGTCGTCGGCATCCTCGTGACCTGGCTGATGCTCGGCCTGCCGTGGTGGACGGGCATCATCCTCGGTGTGCTCATCTCCGGGTCCGCGACGCTCGGCGACCTGACGGAGTCGATGATCAAGCGCGACCTCGGCATCAAGGACATCTCGTCGTTCCTGCCGGGGCACGGCGGTCTGCTCGACCGGATCGACAGCATCCTGCCGTCCGCGGCGATCGCGTACCTGATGTACCTCGTCGTCGTCCGGTGACGCGAGCCTGAGGTCCCGTCCCGCGCGTCCAGGAAGTGCTCTGGCACAGGACTGGCACAATGGCGCCGTGCCTTCGACGTTCCCGACTGCCCCCCGCTCGGTCCTCGGCTACGACGCCGACGAGGTCGAGCGTTTCCTCGAGGATGCTCGCCGTGCCTACACGGCCAACGACAGCGCCCCGGGGATCGAAGCGGCCAAGATCCGCCGAACCGCCTTCTCGATGAAGAAGGGTGGCTACTCGACGCAGCACGTCGACGCCGCGCTGGAGCGGCTCGAGGACGCGTTCGCGGCGCGCGAGCGGGAGCGCGAGATCGCCGACATCGGGCAGAAGGCCTGGTACGCGGAGGCCCGTGGCAAGGCGTCCGACGTCGTCGCCCGACTCGGCCGCCCCGACGGCCAGCGGTTCCAGCGGGTGAACTTCCTGACGACCGGGTACCACCCGAAGGACGTCGACGCATTCTCGCGCCGGCTGCACGGGTACTTCAAGGACGGCAAGCCACTGAGCCTGACCGAGGTCCGTTCGATCGTGTTCCGCCCGAAGCACGGCGGGTACCGCGAAGCGCAGGTCGATGCGCTCCTCGACGCGGTCGTCGAGGTCATGCTGGCGGTGCGCTGACCGCTCACGGTCGCCGGACCTCGCCCGGCGAGGCGTCCACGCCGCCCGTCGAGAATCACCGTGCCCGGGTGCTTCGCTTTCCGTGATCGTTCCGTTATCCTGGACGGACTCATGGGCAGGCACACGGCAGACACTCGATCCGACCGCGGAACCCGCGAGCTGCACGATCACGCGATCGTCAGTGAGCGCCGAGCGGCGATGAACCGACCTCGCACGGCGGAGACCACGGTCGTCCGTCCCACCCCGACCCCGCAGGCGGAGCAGCGCGTCGCTCCAGTCATCGCCCCGGTGTCGGTCGCCGCGAACCGCGTGTCCGACGCCGATGCCGCGCACGCCGCGGCCGTGGTCGCTGCGCCGTCCGCTCGGATCGTCCGTCGTTCGCGTGCCCGGTCGCTCGCGCCGTCGAAGCCGACCACCCCGCGGTCGTTCAACGGCTTCGTCCGCCAGCGCTCCACGATCCCGGCCCTGTCGTTCTTCGCGGTGTCGGCGTTCGTCGGTGGCTCGCTGTTCAACCCGATGCAGACCGACGCCGCCACGGCCGCACCGGTGCTGGCTCCGGCGCCGATCGCCACCCCGCAGCAGTTCTCCGCGCACGGCACCTACGGTGACTTCGACGCCGCTCGCGACGGGTTCGACGTCGTCAAGCCAGCGCCGAAGCCGACGCCGACCCCCTCGGCCAGCGCGACGCCCGACGCGGACGACACGGCTGCCACGGCCACGGCGGACACCGAGTCGACCGACGACGCCCAGCCTGCAGCGAGCACGCCGCTCGCCGCCACTGCCGCGACCCCGGACCCGGGCAGTGCCCAGGCCATCGCGCAGCAGATGGTGACGGCCCGTGGCTGGGGCAACGACCAGTACAGCTGCCTGGTGTCCCTGTGGAACAAGGAGTCCGGCTGGCGGGTGAACGCCTACAACCCGAGCGGTGCGTACGGCATCCCGCAGTCGCTCCCGGGCAGCAAGATGGCCAGCGCCGGAGCCGACTGGCAGACGAACCCGGCCACGCAGATCACGTGGGGCCTCAACTACATCACCGGCGTCTACGGCACGCCCTGCGGTGCCTGGGCGCACAGCGTCTCCTACAACTGGTATTGATCGGCGGTCGCGGTGCCGCGGAGCAACCGGCCGCGTCGCCCGCGTGGCCGCGGTCACGAGGACGTGCCGGAGGGCGCGGGTCTCGAACGGCTGATGGGCGGCTGGCGCCGGACGGAGTTCCGGCGCGGCCGTGAGTGGTCCGTGCAGCCGATCTCGGCAGTGTCGGCGCAGAAGGAGTACCTGTGCCCCGGCTGCGGGCTGACGATCGAGCCCGGTACCGCACACGTCGTCGTGTGGCGAGCGGACGGCGTCCTCGGTGACGCCGCCGACCTCGCTGCCCGTCGGCACTGGCACCACCACTGCTGGAGCATCGCATGACGACCGAGCACACTGACGACGACTCGACGACCGTCGACGAGATTCGGTCCGGGACGGTACTGCCGGCCCGACGGTCCGACGTCGAGCTCGTCACCGACGACCACCTCACCCTCGTGGGGGAGCTCGCCGAACCGCTCGATCGTCCCGCGCGAGGGACCGTCGTCACACTGCACCCGCTGCCGACCGCGCACGGCTTCATGGACTCGCACGTGCTCAAGAAGGCTGCGGCTCGCCTGCCGGAGCTGGCGGACATCGCGGTCCTGCGCTTCAACTTCCGCTCGGTCACCTCACCGAGGGGGACCTCCGAGGGCAGCTTCGGTGACGGGGTGTCCGAAGGCTTCGACCTGCGAGCAGCCGTGACCGAGGTCGTCGACCGGGGCCTGCCGACACCGTGGCTCGTCGGGTGGTCCTTCGGGACGGAAGTCATCCTCAAGCACGCTCTCGAGCACGTCGAAGCCGGTCACGTGGCCGGCGTGGTCCTGCTCTCGCCACCGCTGCACCGCACGACCGACGACGAGCTCGCACGTTGGGCGGACGTCACCGTGCCGGTGGTCGCACTCGTGCCGGAGCACGACGACTTCCTCGTGCCCGACGCAGCTGCCCGCCGGTTCGCCATCGCACCGACGGTCCGGGTCGTCCCGGTCGCTGGCGCGAAGCACCTGTGGGTGGGGGAGAAGTACGTGCGGACCGTCCTCGACGCCGTCGCCGACCTCGTCGTGCCCGGCACTGCTCCGCTGCCGACGCACTGGGCGGCGTCGGGCGATCCGTCCTGAGCCGGACGCCCTGACGTCGTCGGACCGGGCTCGAGCGTGGTGCCCACCACGAGGACGCTCGCGGTGCACACCGGACACCTGCCGGCCAGCCGACCCGGTGCGGGGCGCTCAGCGCTCGGCGTCGTCTCCGGCCGGGACGGGTCGTCCGGCGACGCCCTGCTCGTCGATCACACCGGCCGCGTGGGTGAGGACGCCGCGGAGGTTCTCGAGGTAGCCGGCCACCGCCTCCCGTTCGGTGCGGATGGCGCCGAGGCGGTCCTCGGCCTCGGCCAGCAGGACCGCGGTGCGCTCCTCGGCATCGGCAACCAGTCGGTGTGCGCGCTCCTGGGCGTCGCGGACGAGGTCCGCCGCGCGCTCCTGCGCATCGCTCTCCTGCTGCCGAGCGAGGTCGGCGGCTTCCCGCTCGAGGCGGTCGGCGGTCTCGCGTGCGGCGGTGGCGCGGCGGGTCGCCTCGGCGAGCTGCAGGTTCGCTTCGTCGAGGTACTTCTGCGTCTCGGTCACCGTCGCACGGTGTCGCTCCAGGTACTCCTGCTCGGCGTCGTCGCGGCGTGCTGCCAGCTCTGTCTCGAGTGCTGCCCGGGCCTCGTCGCGCTCGCGCTCCACCGTCGCCCGGACCTCGTCGCGCTCCTGGGCGAGCGCGGCGCGCGCGGTGTCGATCTCCTGTCGCAGTGCCGTGCGCTCGGCGAACAGCTCGTCGAGCTCGGCGCTGCGACGGTCGGCGATCTCGGTGTCGACCTCGGCGTGCTCGCGCTCCCGACGAGCGGCGAGCTCGTTCTCGTGCTCGCGGGCGGCCCGCTCGGCAGCGGCCTCGGCTGCCGCGCGCTCCCGTTCGATGCGGGCGAGGTGCTCGGCGGTCTCGCGCTCGATCCGGTCCGTCGTCTCCTGGACACGACGGGCGTTTTCGGCCGCGGTCTGCTCGGTGTCGACGCGGAGCTGGGCGCGGGCCGCTTCGAGCTCCTGCTCGAGGGCGGTCCGGGCGCCGGCGAGTTCGCGCTCCCAGGCGGCTCGGGCAGCTGCGAGGTCCTCGTCGAGGTCGCGGCGGCGGTCGTCGATCTCCGCGGTGAGCTCGGCGCGTCGGCGCTCGACCTCGGCGGCCAGGTCGGCGCGTCCGGTCTCGAGTTCGAGTTCGAGGGCCCGGCGGGCTTCGCCGTGCTCGCGCTCCCACGCGGTCCGGGCCTCGGTCAGCGTGCGGTCGAGGGCGTCGCGGCGCGTGCGCTCCTCGCGGTCGAGGTCGTCGAGGCGGCGGGTCTGGTCGGCCTCGAAGACGCTGCGACGGTGCTCGGTCTCGCGGTCGAGATCGGCGGCGGCGCGACGGGCCTCGGCGGATTCGCGCTGTGCGGCCTCGCGCAGCTCGGCGACTTCGTGCTCGACCTGGGCGCGGAGCGCGTTCGTCTCGCGGATGGCGACCGATCGGACCTCGGCGGCCTCGGTGACCGCCGCACCGCGCAGGGCGGCCGCTTCGTTCCGGGCGTCATGGACGAGGATGCCGGCTTCGGCTCGGGCGCGCTCCAGCGTGTCGGCGGACTCGGCGCGCGCACGGGACAGTTCGTTCGCCGCACGCGTGCGGGCGTCCTCCAGGGTGTCGTGCGCTTCGTCACGGGCTTCGCGGAGTGTGCGCTCGGCCTCGGTGCGGCTCGTGGCACGCAGGCGCTGCGCGTCGATGTCGGCCTGGCTGATCAGTCGGGTGGCCTGTTCCTCGGCGACACGCAGGGTCGACTCGAGTCGGGTACCGAGACCGCTGTAGGTCGGGGTGCCGGCCTCGTCGAGCTCGCCCTGCAGGTCGGAGACGCGGGACTGCAGGAGACGGATCTCCTTCGCCGCTTCGGCACGGTCGGTGTTCGACTTGATCAGTTCGCGGCGGAGGTCGTTCAGAGCCCGTTCGACCTCGTCCTTGCGGTACCCCCGCAGCTCGGTCCCGAACTCTGCCTCGTCGTTCGCCACGTGTCGCTCCCTGTGGTCGTCCCGGACCGCCCCGTGCAGTCCGGACCCCGATTGTAGTGGTGCGCCTACGTGGGCCCCTGAGGCGTCGGGCAGAGCGCGGGGATGCGCCTCACAGCTGTCCTGGGTAACCTGGGCCGTTGTTTCGCGCGCCGATCCCCCCACCCCGGCGCGGAGGGAGAGAGTTCCGTGCGATTCGTCCTGGCGATCGTCAGCTTCGTCATCGGGGTGCTCCTCGTCGGCCTCGGCGTCGGGCAGCGGACCGTGTTCGCGCCCCCGTCCTCGATCGTCGCCGCGACGAGCGGGACCGCGTCCGCGCCGGTCACCGTCATCCCCGGCAGCGTGCTCAACGCCAACCCCGGGTACCAGCGCATCAACGTCTCCGGCGCGGACGAGGTCTTCGCCGCGTACGGGAAGACGTCCGACGTCGACGCCTGGGTCGGTGACGCCGCGCACACCACCCTGCGGTACGACGCCGACGACAGCTCCCTCGTCGGACGCACGACGGGCAGCGCGACCGAGGTGCCGGACCCGAAGGGCAGCGACCTCTGGTACCAGGAGTACGACGACGCCACCCAGTTCACCGTGCGGCTGCCCGCCGACGTGTCGCTCGTCCTCGCGTCAGACGGGTCGGACCCGGCGCCGTCGGACATCTCACTGACCTGGCCGCGGGACACCGCCACGCCCTCGGTGGGTCCGCTCCTCACCATCGGCGGCCTGTTCGTCCTCGGCGGTGTCGTCCTCCTCATCTGGGCGTTCCTGCACCAGCGCCGTTCGCGTGGTCCGCGTCGTCGGAGCGGGGGTGGGCGACCGCCGCGCGTCCGCGCCTCCCGTCGTGCCGCTGCCGCCGGCGCACAGGTGCCCGCCCGGAGCCGGCGCGGGCGCCGGTCGTTCGTCGCCGTGCCCGTGCTCGTCGCCGGTGCGCTCGTGCTGAGCGGTTGCTCATCCGAGTACTGGCCGCAGGGCGGTGGCGATGCCGGGACGACCCCCACGCCCACCGCTTCAGCCACCGGTGCCGCGGCAGCGACGCCGGCGACCGCAGCGACGAAGCAGCAGATCTCCCGCATCGTCTCCCGCGTCGCCGAGGTGGCGGAGCAGGCCGACGCCGACAAGGACGCCGACCTCGCCGGGTCGCGGTTCGCCGGGCCGGCCCTCGAACTCCGGAAGGCGAACTACGCCATCCGCAACGCCGACGCCGAGGCCAAGGCGCTGCCGGCGATCGCGGCGGACGACGTCTGCGTGGCGCTGCCGGAGCAGACGGACACCTGGCCCCGGACGGTCTTCACGGTCGTGGCGGCGGACTGCTCCGACGCCGAGACGGCACCGCAGGCGTTGACGCTCGTGCAGCAGGACGCGCGCTCCGACTACAAGGTCGAGTACGCCGTCTCACTCGAGGCCGACGCGCAGCTGCCGTCGCTCGCTCCGACCTCCGTCGGCGCCGCGCAGCTCGCCCCGGACTCGAAGCTCCTCGCGCTCGCACCGGACCAGGTCGCAGCGGCGTACGGTGACATCCTGTCGAAGGACTCCGAGAGCGCCTCCGCCGACCTGTTCGCCGGCGAGGGCGACGACCTCCGCACCCGGATCGGGAAGTCCTACAAGGACGAGAAGGCGAAGTCGCTCCCGGACACGGCCGACATCGAGTACTCCTCCGAGGTGCCGGCCGGCACGCCACTCGCACTCGCGACGAACACCGCGGGCGCCCTGGTGTCGGTCGACCTCAACGAGATCGAGAAGGTCACGCCGACGGCCGACGGCGCGAAGGTCAACACCGAGGGTGCCGTGAAGGCGCTGTCCGGTGTCGACTCGAGCACGAAGGGCGTGACGGCGACCTACGGCGTGCAGTTGCTCTTCTCCGTGCCCCCGGTGGGCTCGGACGACAAGATAGAACTCCTCGGGTTCACCCAGGGCCTGATCGCAGCGAGTGAGGTGCAATGACCAACGTCCCCCCGACCCCGTCCAGCTTGCGTGGAGCGGTCGACCTCTCGTCCCTCGTCGACCGGGCGCAGCGACCGCCGCAGGGTGCCGGCACCCCGTCCGCCGGTGCGCCGTCCGGATCCGCAGCCGGTGTCCCGGCCGCCGGCGCCGGTCCTGCGGACGACGGCGTCGTGAGCGTCCCGTCCCTCGTGATGGACGTGACGGACCAGAGCTTCCAGGACATCGTCCAGCTCTCCACCGTCGTCCCCGTCATCGTGGACATCTGGGCGGAGTGGTGCGGTCCGTGCAAGCAGCTCTCCCCGGTCCTCGAGCGTCTGACGGAGGAGTACGCGGGCCGACTCGTGCTGGCCAAGGTCGACGCGGACACGAACCCCCAGCTCGTGCAGGCGTTCCAGGCGCAGTCGATCCCGACCGTGGCCGCCGTCATCGGTGGTCGTCCGCTCGGCCTGTTCGTCGGCGCGCTGCCGGAGGCCGAGGTCCGTGACGTCCTCGAGCAGGTGCTCCAGGCCGCCGAGCAGAACGGCATCGCCGGCCGTGTACAGGTCGACGGCGCCGCGGACCCCGCCGCCGACGCCGAGCAGGGCGAACCGGAACCCGAACCGCTGCCGCCGCACCACCAGGCCGCGTACGACGCGATCGAGGCCGGCGACTACGCCACCGCGATCGCCGAGTACCGCACCGCGATCCTGCAGGACCCGCACGACCAGATGGCCGTGGCCGGTCTGGCGCAGGTGTCGCTGCTCGACCGGCTCTCCGGCAAGACCGCCGACGAGATCCGAGCAGCGGCTGGTGCCGGTCCGTCGGACGTCGCAGCACAGCTCGCGGTCGCCGACCTGGACATCAGCGGTGGGCACGTCGAGGACGCGTTCGGACGGCTCCTCGACCTCGTCCCGACGGTGTTCGGCGACGACCGTGAAGCGCTCCGCGTGCGGCTGGTCGAGTACTTCGAGCTCATCGGTGCCGAGGACCCGCGCGTCGTCGCCGCCAGGCGGCGGCTCGCCAACGCGCTCTACTGAGCCGGACCGCGCGCGACGCGACACGAGCGAGACGGGAGGCCCGGTACCAGCTGGTACCGGGCCTCCCGTCTCGCTCTGCGGGGTGCTACTCGGCCAGGCGCAGCCAGACGGCACCCAGCGGGGGGACCACGAGGTTCGCCGAGGCCGGACGGCCGGCCCACGGGACGTCCTCGGCCTGCACCGCACCGAGGTTGCCCACACCGGACCCGCCGTACGCCGAGGCGTCGGTGTTGAGCACCTCGTTCCAGGTGCCCGCGGTCGGGAGGCCGAAGCGGTGCTCCACGGGGACGCCGGAGAAGTTGACGAACACGGCGATGCGCTCGTCGCCCGCCTTGCGCAGGAACCCGAGCGTCGAGTGCGGTGCGTCCCCGCCCTCGAGCCACTCGAAGCCGTCCTGCGTCGCGTCGTGCGTCCAGAGCGCCGGGTTGTCCTTGTAGACGCGGTTCAGCTCGGCGACGAGGTCCTGCACGCCGCGGTGCCCCGGGTCGTCGAGGAGCCACCAGTCGAGGCCGTTCGCCTCGCTCCACTCGGACGGCTGCGCGAACTCCTGGCCCATGAAGAGCAGCTGCTTGCCGGGGTGCGCCCACATGAAGGCCAGGTAGGCGCGGACGTTCGCGAGCTTCTGCCACTCGTCGCCGGGCATCTTGCCGTAGAGCGAGCCCTTGCCGTGCACGACCTCGTCGTGGCTGATCGGCAGGGTGAACTGCTCGCTGAAGGCGTAGACGAACGAGAACGTGATCTCGTCGTGGTGGTACGAGCGGTAGGCGGGGTCACGCTCGACGTACTGGAGCGTGTCGTGCATCCACCCCATGTTCCACTTCTGGCCGAAGCCGAGACCGCCGGCACTCGTCGGCTGCGTGACGCCCGGCCACGAGGTCGACTCCTCGGCGATCATCACGATGCCGGGGTAGCGCTTGTAGGCGGTCGCGTTGGTCTCCTGCAGGAGCGAGATCGCCTCGAGGTTCTCGCGGCCGCCGTGGATGTTCGGCAGCCACTCGGTGCGGGAGTAGTCGAGGTAGAGCATCGAGGCCACGGCGTCGACGCGGAGGCCGTCGATGTGGAACTCCTCGAGCCAGTACAGCGCGTTGGCGACGAGGAAGTTGCGCACCTGGGGCTGCCCGAAGTCGAACACGTGGGTGCCCCAGTCGAGCTGTTCGCCGCGGCGGGGGTCCGGGTGCTCGAACAGCGCGTAGCCGTCGAACTTCGCCAGTGCCCACTCGTCCTTCGGGAAGTGCCCGGGGACCCAGTCCATGATGACGCCGATGCCAGCCGAGTGCAGCCGGTCGATGAGGTACCGCAGGTCGTCGGGGGAGCCGAAGCGCGCCGTCGGCGAGTAGTAGCCGGTGACCTGGTAGCCCCACGAGCCGCCGAACGGGTGCTCGGCGAGCGGCAGGAACTCCACGTGCGTGAAACCCGTGTACTGCATGTGCCCGATGAGGTCGTCCGCGACCTCCCGGTAGCTGAGGCCCGGACGCCACGAGCCGAGGTGCACCTCGTAGATGCTCATCGGGCGGTCGTGGGTGGTCGTGGCGGCGCGTTCGGCCATCCATCGGTCGTCGCCCTCGGACCACGTGTGGTGCGCACTCGTGATCACGGACGCGGTGAGCGGCGGCACCTCGGTGCGGCGGGCGAACGGGTCGGCCCGCTCCACCCAGCCGCTGTCGGTGAGGATCTGGAACTTGTACCGCTGGCCCTCGAGGGCACCCGGCCAGAACAGCTCCCAGACGCCGAGGTCGTTGAGGCGGCGCATCGCGGTGGTGCGGCCCTCCCAGCCCTCGAAGTCGCCGATCACGCGGACGGCGGTGGCGCGCGGTGCCCAGACGGCGAACGCGACGCCCTCGACGTCGTCCACGGTCTGCACGTGGGCGCCGAGGTGGTGCCAGAGCTGCTCGTCACGGCCCTCGCCGAAGAGGTGCAGGTCGAGTTCGCCGAGCGTGGGCGGGAAACGGTAGGCGTCGTCGGTGGTCCAGGTGTCGCCACCCTCGTAGTCGGCCTCGACGCGGTAGCGGCCGAGCTCGCCGGCGGTCGCTCCGGCCCAGACGCCCTCGCCCTCGTGGCGCAGTTCGACGTCGTCGCCGTCGGGGCGGACGACACGGACGGCGGTCGCCAGGTGGCGGACGACGCGGACGCTCGTGCCGCCGTCGACGGCGTGCGGGCCGAGGACGTCGTGCGGCTGGGACCAGCGGCCCTCGGCGACCTGCTGGCGGATCCACTCGTCGACCGGTGCGGGGACCGGCTCGGTGGTGCTGGTGGTGCCCGCCGTGGTCGGCGCGGGGGCTACGTCCGTCCGGGAGGCGCTGGTCGCCTCCGCCCCGGTCGGCGCGTCCGCGGCCAGGCCGCCGGCGAGCGTCGCCGACTCCGGCACGTCGCGCGAGGGCGACTCCGGCTGCGCAGCGGGCGCGCCCGGCAGGTCCTCGCCCGGAGCCGAGGTCTTCGGCTCGAAGCGCTCGGCGGCGCGTTCAGCGGGGGACTCGGTCGACCGGCGGGGGAGCGCGGGCGGCGGGGGCGGGACCGGGGGCAGGCCGGGGCCGTTCTGGGCGGACTTCTGCTCCGGTGTGTTCGGGTCGGTCATCGGTGCGGTCCTTCCACGACGAGCAGGTGCACGGGCTCCTGGAAGGCATCCAGGCGCACGTAGTTGGAGGTGCCCCAGGTCCAGCGGGCGCCGGTCACGACGTCACGGACGTCGAACTCGGTGCCGGGCTCGAGCCCGAGGGCGGTGAGGTCGAGGTGCACGGTCGTCTCCCGCGCGGAGTGCGGGTCGACGTTCGCCACGACGATCACGGTGTCGTCCCGGCCCGACCGGTTGTACTGCCCGGGCAGGTGCTTCGAGTACACGACGATGGCGTCGTCCTCGGCGGCGTGCACCGTGGTGTTCCGCAGCTGCCGGAGCGCGGGGTGCGCCGACCGGAGGCGGTTGAGCATCGTCACGTACGGGGCCAGGCTCGCGCCCTCGGCCTCGGCGAGCGCGAAGTCACGCGGCTTGTACTCGTACTTCTCGTTGTCGATGTTCTCCTCGGAACCCGGCCGGGCGACGTCCTCGAAGAGCTCGTAGCCGGAGTACATGCCCCACGTCGGGGCCCCGGTCGCGGCCAGTGCGGCGCGCACCTTGTACCCGGCACGGCCGCCGTACTGCAGGAACTCGGTGAGGATGTCGGGCGTGTTCACGAACAGGTTCGGGCGCAGGTACGCGCTCGTCTCGTGGGAGAGCTCGTCGAAGTACGTCTCGATCTCCTCCTTCGTGTTCCGCCACGTGAAGTACGAGTACGACTGCTGGAACCCGGTCTCGGCGAGCGCCCGCATCATCGCCGGGCGGGTGAACGCCTCCGCGAGGAACACGGTGTCGGGGTGCTCGTCGCGGACCTCGCGGATGACGCGCTCCCAGAACCAGAGCGGCTTGGTGTGCGGGTTGTCGACGCGGAAGATCCGGATGCCGAACGCGATCCAGTGCCGCAGCACGCGCAACACCTCGGCGACCAGGCCCTCGGGGTCGGTGTCGAACTGGATCGGGTAGATGTCCTGGTAGCGCTTCGGCGGGTTCTCGGCCGTGGCGATGGAGCCGTCGGCGCGGACCGTGAACCACTCCGGGTGCTCGGTGACCCAGGGGTGGTCGGGGGAGCACTGCAGGGCGAAGTCGAGCGCGACCTCCATGCCGGTGTTCTTCGCCGTCTCGACGAAGTCGCGGAAGTCGTCCTCGGTGCCGAGGTCGGGGTGGATGGCGTCGTGCCCACCCTCGGGGCCACCGATGGCCCAGGGGCTGCCGGGGTCGTCCGGGCCCGCGGTCAGGGTGTTGTTGGGTCCCTTGCGGGCGGTGGTGCCGATCGGGTGGATCGGCGGCAGGTAGACGACGTCGAAGCCCATCCGGGCGACGGCGGGGAGACGACGGGCCGCGGTGCGGAAGTCACCGCTCTTCCACGAGCCGTCCGGGTTGCGCTTGGCGCCCTCGCTGCGGGGGAAGAACTCGTACCAGGCACCGACACCGGCGCGGGTGCGCTCGACGTCGAGCAACTGGGTCGCGGAGACCGTGCGCAGCGAGGTGAGCGGCGACTCGGCCAGTTCGGCGACGATGCGGGGGTCGTCGACGGCGGAGAGGCGTTCGGCCGGGTCGAGGTCCTCGTCACGGACACGGGCCGCTGCACGGGCGGCGGCGGGCGAGTCGGTCTCGGCGGCGAGCCGGTCGAGCAGCGCGGCACCGTCGAGCAGGGTCGCCTCGGTGTCGACACCGGCGGCGATCTTCAGCCGGGCGCCGTGCACCCAGCTGGCCCAGTCGTCGGAGAACGACTCGACGTGCCACTCCCAGACGCCGACGCCGTCGACCTGGACGGTCGCTTCGTAGCGGTCGGTGCCGGGTGCGACGAGGGTCAGCGGGACGGTGCGGGTCGCGCCGTCGGGCCGGACGAGGACGAGGTCGGCGCCGATGACACCGTGCCCCTCCCGGAAGACGGTCGCGCCGAACGTGATCACCTCCCCGTCGAAGCCCTTGCCCGGGAAGCCGTTCGGCGTCGTCGGGGCGAGTTCGGTGATCGGGATGCGCCCGATCTTCGGACGCCGGGGTCGGTCTACGGAGGCCACGGAGCAGACGCTACCCGGCTGGGCCGTCCGTGTTCCCCGTTTGGTGTTCCGGGACTCGCGGACCGGGGGTGGCGCGACGGGCCGTCAGACGACCTCGAAGACGTGGATGCCGGGTCCGTAGGCGGTGAAGACGGTCCCGGCGGGGCGGTGTCGGTCGTGGTCCCGGTGCTTCTCGCTCGACCACGCCAACCGGTAGGCGAAGACGTCCTCGCGGGCCGGCAGCGTGAGGTCGCGGGTCCGTCCGCTGCCGTGCACGACGACGAGCACCCGGTCGTACGGCTCGTGCTCCGGCGTGGACTCGACGAAGTACTGCAGCGCACGGTGGATGGGCTGGTCCCATCCCTCGGCGGTCATCGGCAGGCCGTCCGGGCCGTACCAGGTCATCCGGGACGCCGACGGCGTGGTCTGCCCGGGGACGCCGAAGCGCGACGGGCGGAGTGCCGGGTGCGCGGCGCGGAGCCGGGTGAGGGCGGCGACCGTCTCGGTCATGGACTCGGCGTCCTCGTCGTCGGACCAGTCCACCGGAGTGAGGTCGTCCGAGACGACGTAGGCGTTGTTGTTGCCGTTCTGGGTCCGGCTGCGCTCGTCACCGGCGGTGATCATCGGGACCCCGGCGGACAGCAGCACGGTCGCCATCAGGTTCCGCATCGACCGCCCGCGGGCAGCACGGACGCCACGGTCGGCCGTCTGCCCCTCGATGCCGTGGTTGAAGGACCGGTTGTCGTTCGAGCCGTCGCGGTCGTCCTCACCGTTCGCCCGGTTGTGCTTGTGGTCGTACGACACGAGGTCGTGGAGGGTGAAGCCGTCGTGGGCGGTAACGAAGTTGACGCCGGACAACGGCCCGCGCTCGGCCCCGAACAGGTGGCGCGACCCCGTGAGGGCGCCGGCGAGCCCGCCGATCCCGGTGTCGGGTGCGCCGCGCCGACGTTCGTCGGCGACGTCCTCGAGCCAGAACTTCCGCACGGTGTCCCGGAAACCGTCGTTCCACTCGAGGGTGCGCGCGCCGAACGACCCGGTCCGCCACCCGTCCGGTCCGACGTCCCACGGCTCGGCGATGACGAGCGTGTCCTGCAGGTCCGGGTGGGAGCGGATGCGATCGAGCAGCGGGTGCTCCGGGTCGAAGACGTGGTCGGCGTCCCGGGCGAGCGCGGCCATCAGGTCGAAGCGGAACCCGTCGACCTGGACCTCGCGCGCCCAGTAGCGGAGGCTGTCGACGACGAGGTCGGCGGTCGCCGCCACCGAGGTGTCGAGCGTGTTGCCGCAGCCCGTGGTGTCGTAGTAGCCGTCGGTGTCGTTCCAGCGGTAGCGGTTCGCCCCGTCGATGCCACGGAGCGACGTGGTCGGGCCGCCGAGCCCTTCCTCTGCCGTGTGGTTGTACACGACGTCGAGGACGACCTGGATGCCGGCCTCGTGGAGCAGCCGCACCATACCCTTGAACTCGCGGAGGACACCGTCGGCACCGGCTGCCCGCGCGGCGGCGGAGGCGTGACCGGCGTGCGGGGCGAAGAAGCCGAGCGTGTTGTAGCCCCACGCGTTCTCACGGCCGGCCTCGCGGAGCCAGCGTTCGGTGTCGAAGGCCTGCACGGGGAGGAGCTCGAGCGTCGTCACCCCGATGCGCTGCAGGTGCGCGATGGTGCTCTCGTGCGCGATGCCGGCGTACGTGCCGCGGAGGTCAGCGGGGACGGCGGGGTTCGCGCTCGTCAGGGTCCGGACGTTCGCCTCGTACACGACTGCGCGGTCGCGGGGCACCTCGGGCTTGCCGACCCCGCCCCAGTCGAAGCCGTCGTCCACCACGACGCTCGTCCAGCGGGGAGCACCGGCCGCGTCGTCGGTCGCGCCGTCCGCGCTCGTCGCGACGATGCCGCGCGCGTACGGGTCCAGGAGCGGCCGTGTCGGGTCGAACTCGTGCCGTGGGCCGGTCGGCCCGTCCACGAGCAGGTGGTAGGTGTCACCGACCTGCACGCCGGGGGTCACCGCGGCCCACAGGTCCGTCTCGCCCTGACGGGCCAGTTCGAAGCGACCGCGGCCGTCGACGACCACCGCCGCCGCGGTCGCCGTCGCCGACCGCAGCGCGAACCGCCGGTCGCCGCCGTCGAGCCGGAAGCCCGGAATGGTCTCGATCGCCGTCTCGTACACGCCACCAGGGTACGAGGCCAGCCGGGTATCCTGAAAACGCTCCAGAAAGGGGTACCCCGTGCCCGTCTACCTCGACCACGCCGCGACCACGCCGATCCTGCCCGCGGCGCTCGCCGCGTTCACCGACGCGCTGGCCACCGTCGGCAACCCGTCGTCGATCCACAGCGCCGGCCAGCGCGCCCGGATGCTGCTCGAGGACGGTCGTGCCCGGGTCGCCGCGTCGCTCGGCGCCGACCCGGTGGAGGTCGTCTTCACCTCCGGCGGCACCGAGAGCATCAACCTGGCGGTGAAGGGCCTGTTCTGGGCGCGGCAACGGGACCGTCGGCGTCCGCGCATCGTCGTGCCCGCCGGCGAGCACCACGCGACGGTCGACACCGTCGATTGGCTGGAGCGACACGAGGGCGCCGTCGTCGACGTCGTCCCGCTCGACGCCCAGGGCCGCGTCGACCTGGCGGGACTGGAGGCCCGACTCGCCTCCGCCGACGACGTCGCCCTCGTCACGTTCCTGTGGGCGAACAACGAGGTCGGCACCGTGCAGCCCGTCGATCGGATCGTCGCCCTCGCACACGCGGCCGGCGTCCCGGTGCACAGCGACGCGGTCGCCGCCTACGGCCAGGTCCCGGTCGACTTCGCCGCATCGGGTCTCGACGCGCTGAGCGTCTCGGCGCACAAGATCGGCGGTCCGGTCGGCGTCGGTGCACTCGTGCTCGGCCGCCGGGCCGTCGTCGAGCCCCTCATCCACGGCGGTGGTCAGCAGCGCCAGGTCCGGAGCGGCACGCAGGACGCGCCAGCCGCCGCCGCGTTCGGGGTCGCCGCCGCAGCACCGCACGCCGACGTCCGACACCTGCGTGACCGGCTCGTCGCCGGGGTCCGGGCCGCGGTGCCGACCGCGGTGCTGATGGGGGATCCGGACGACCGGCTCCCCGGCAACGCGCACTTCACGTTCCCGGGCTGCGAGGGGGACTCGCTGCTGTTCCTCCTCGACGCCGCCGGGGTCGCGGTGTCCACCGGATCGGCGTGTCAGGCCGGCGTGCCGGAGGCCTCGCACGTGCTGCTCGCGATGGGGCTCAGCGAGGACGACGCGCGCGGTGCGCTCCGCATCACACTGGGGCACACCTCGACGGACGACGACGTCGACGCGTTCCTGGCGGCGCTGCCCGCTGCGGTGGCGCGCGCGGGTGCCGCCGGCATGGCGTCCCGGGAACCGTCGCTCGGACGCTGACCGGCCGACCCGGTTCCGCGAGCGGCGGGACGGAGCCGGTCCGGTCCTCCCGGCCGGGAAGCGCCGGTAGGATCGGGGACCATGGTCGAACTGGACATCGCCGAACAGCTCAACGCACTCCGCGTGACCTTCGGGAACATCCGCTCGGTGGTCGACGTGGACCGCCTCGAGCGTGAGATCGCGGAGCTGAGCGAGCAGGCCGGCGCGCCCGACCTGTGGGAGGACACCGACCACGCGCAGCAGGTGACGAGCGCGCTCGCCCACCGGCAGGCCGAGCTGAAGAAGCTCACGGCCACCGAGCAGCGCCTCGACGACCTCGAGGTCCTGGTCGAGATGGCGAACGAGGCGGAGGACCAGGAGTCCGCCGACGAGGCGATCGCCGAACTGGCCGCGATCACCAAGACCATGGGCGAGCTCGAGGTGCAGACCCTCCTCGACGGCGAGTACGACGACCGGCCCGCCGTCATCACCATCCGCGCCGGTGCCGGTGGTGTCGACGCGGCCGACTTCGCCGAGATGCTCATGCGCATGTACCTGCGGTACGCCGAGCAGCACGACCAGAAGGTCACCGTGATGGACACCTCCTACGCGGAGGAAGCGGGCATCAAGTCCGCCACGTTCGAGGTCGACGGTCCGCACGCGTTCGGCACGCTGTCGGTCGAGGCCGGCACGCACCGTCTGGTCCGCATGTCGCCGTTCGGTGCCGCGGGCAAGCGCCAGACGTCTTTCGCCGCGGTCGAGGTCATCCCGCTCATGCCGGAGACCGCCGTCATCGACATCCCGGAGAACGACATCCGCGTCGACGTGTTCCGTTCGTCCGGGCCCGGTGGGCAGTCCGTCAACACGACCGACTCCGCCGTGCGCCTGACCCACCTGCCGACCGGCACCGTCGTGTCCATGCAGAACGAGAAGTCGCAGATCCAGAACCGGGCCGCGGCCATGCGCGTGCTGCAGTCGCGCCTCCTGCTCCTCAAGAAGGAAGAGGAGAACGCGAAGAAGAAGGAACTCGCCGGCACGATCACGGCCAGCTGGGGCGACCAGATCCGCAACTACGTGCTCGCGCCGTACCAGATGGTCAAGGACCTGCGGACGGAGTACGAGGTCAACAACCCGTCAGCGGTGTTCGACGGCGACCTCGACGGCTTCATCAACGCCGGCATCCGCTGGCGGAAGCGTCCCGACGAGGACTGAGCGGCGAGCCAGGGCCGATCTGACCGAGCTCGCTGGTTCCTCCAGCCGCGCGCCTGGAGCGGGATCACCGGTTCGCGACCTACCCTGATCCGGTCATGATCAAATTCGACCAGGTCACCAAGGTGTACTCGGGCAACCCGAGTCCCGCTCTCGACAACGTCACCCTCGAGATCCTCAAGGGTGAGTTCGTCTTCCTCGTCGGTGCGTCCGGCTCCGGGAAGTCGAGCTTCCTCCGGCTCGTCCTCAAGGAGGAGAAGCCCTCCCGCGGGCAGATCCACGTCCTCGGCCAGCGGCTCGGCGCACTGTCGTCCCGCAAGGTCCCGTACTTCCGTCGCAACCTCGGCGTCGTGTTCCAGGACTTCCGGCTGCTGCCGAACAAGAACGTCTTCGACAACGTCGCGTTCTCGCTGCAGGTGATCGGCAAGAGCAAGGGCTTCATCAGCGAGTCCGTCACCGACGTCCTCAAGCTCGTCGGGCTCTCCGGCAAGGCGACCCGGATGCCGCACGAACTCTCCGGTGGCGAGCAGCAGCGCGTCGCGATCGCCCGCGCGGTCGTCAACAAGCCGGCTGTCCTGCTCGCCGACGAGCCGACGGGCAACCTCGACCCGACGACCTCGGCGGGCATCATGGCGCTCCTCGAACGCATCAACCAGGGAGGCACGACGATCCTCATGGCCACGCACGACGCCAGCATCGTGAACCAGATGCAGCGACGGGTCATCGAGCTCTCCGGCGGCACGGTCCTCCGTGACGAGCAGGCCGGCGGCTACCAGACCCAGGCGCTGCCGATCCAGCGTGGCACCGTGTCGAACACCACCGGCATCCAGACGATCCCGGGGCTCATCCGATGAGGCTCGGTCTCGTCATGGCCGAGGTCGGCTCCGGCCTCCGCCGGAACGCCTCGATGGTGGTGTCGGTCGTCCTCGTCACCTTCATCTCGCTGACCTTCGTCGGCACCGCGATCCTGCTCCAGATGCAGATCAACCAGATGAAGGGGTACTGGTACGACCGTGCCCAGGTCGCCGTGTACCTGTGCACCGACACCGACACCACGGGCAACTGCACCGGCGCGAAGGCCACCGACGACCAGCGCGCGCAGATCAAGCAGCAGCTCGAGTCGTCGACGCTGCAGCCGTACATCGAGAAGTCGTACTTCGAGGACCAGCAGGACGCCTACACGCGGTTCAAGCAGCAGTTCAAGGACTCGCCGGCCACGGAGTTCGTCAAGCCCGAGTACCTCAACGAGACCTTCTGGGTGAACCTGAAGAACCCGTCGCAGGCGGACGTGCTCGTCGAGAGCCTGTCGAAGGTCGCGGGCGTGCAGAGCGTCGTCGACCAGCGCGGGTACCTGCAGCCGATCTTCAACCTGCTGAACGCCTCGTCGTACACGGCGATCGGCATCGCGTCCCTCATGCTCATCGCGGCGGTGCTGCTCATCGCGACGACGATCCGGCTGTCGGCATTCTCGAGACGCCGCGAACTCGGCATCATGCGGTTGGTGGGCGCGTCGAACCGCTTCATCCAGACGCCGTTCGTGCTCGAGGGGGTGATCGCCGCCGCGGTGGGCGCTGTCCTGGCTGGCGGCGCGATCCTGGCGGTGGTGTGGTTCTTCGTCCGGAACTACCTGACGAAGCGCTTCTCGGGCACGGCGTTCATCGGGATGGACGACGCGGCCATCGTCGTCCCGGCGGTGATCGTGATCGGCGTGATCCTGGCGGCGGTGTCGGCGTCGATCGCCATCCGCCGCTACCTCAAGGTCTGACCCGGCGGCTCCGACCGCCCACGACGGGCCCGTGGACCGGGAAGGTGCGCGGGCCCGTCGGTGTTCGATATGCTGGGCGGCTCGCAGGGGCGAGCGCACACCATCGAGAAGGAGCCGGGCATGGCGAAGGAACGCGGGGAGAAGGTCGTCGCGACGAACCGTCGTGCGCGCCACGACTACCTCATCGAGGACACGTACGAGGCCGGCATGGTCCTCAGCGGCACCGAGGTGAAGTCCCTGCGCGAAGGACGGGCGTCGCTCGTCGACGGGTACGCCTTCGTGGACGCGGGAGAGGCCTGGCTCGACGCTGTGCACATCCCCGAGTACACCGAGGGGACGTGGAACAACCACGCGCCGCGACGCAAGCGGAAGTTGCTCCTCCACAAGCAGGAGATCGTGAAGATCTCGCACAAGACGTCGCAGGGTGGCTACACCCTCGTCCCGATGAAGATCTACTTCTCGGACGGTCGAGCCAAGGTCGAGATCGCGGTCGCGAAGGGCAAGCGCGAGTTCGACAAGCGCCAGGCGCTGCGCGAGAAGACCGACAAGCGTGAGGCCGAGCGGGCCATGCGCTCACGGAACCGTCTCGGCGAGTGATCAGCCGGGCCGACTAGCGTCGACACCGTTCAGTCGGTAGACTGAACAGCTGCCTGCACCAGTACCCTCCGGGGCCGCAGGCGTGACAACTCAACAGCGTGACAGTGGTCCGCACGACGGCCTGCATGGGGATGATCGGTTTCGACATCGCCTGTGTGCCGACGGGAAGCGGGCCGAGGACCCACGGTCATCTCGTCAACGATCCGTGGAAAACAACAAGTGCCAATTCCAAGCGCACTGACTTCGCTCTCGCTGCGTAAGCAGCCCAGCACATGAAGTCCGTCGGCCAGGTGATCGTTCCCTAACCTGAGTCCGGCGTCATCCAGGGGACTTGCTGCGCGGTTGTGCCTCAGGGCCGCGCGGGACTTGCACTGAGACTGGGCCTGTCGTCCGAGAAGCCGGTAGCAACGGACGGGGCCGAGCAGAACGCACATCCGGATACGCCCGTAGAAGACGTCGAATTGCAGCGATGGACGGGGGTTCGATTCCCCCCATCTCCACCACCTGCCGATCGTCGGACCACTGTCACGTGAGTCGTCACCGAACGCCCCGCACCGTCCCCGGACCGTGCGGGGCGTTCTGCATGCCCGGGCGTTCTGCTCGTCCGGGTGCTGACGGCGGCCTGCCCGTTCGTGGAGCTGCCGGGCGCGAGGACTACGCTCCGGGGCACGGTACGGCACCCCGCCGACGCCGTCCCCGAGCGAGAGGTACCCCGTGCAGGAGATCGCGATCCGAGTCCGACTGCGAGAGCAGGACCGTCTGGGCCTGGCCGAGTACGAGCGCATCGTCGCCTCGGTCGCCTCGGTCGCAGCCGTCGTCGCCTGGCTGCCGACACCCGACGCACGCCTGGTGCTCCGTGGGCGGGGTGCCGAGCCGGTCCGGCTCGAGACGATGTCCTACGGCGCGGTCTTCGAGATGCTCGTGGTCCTGGACCAGCGGGATCCCGCGGTCGAGAAGGCAGCCGCAGCGGTCGCCGCGCTGGTCGAGTCCGTACGCCACGAGCACGTCGAGGACGACGTCGCCGGTGTCGCGGGTGAGCTTGACCGGCTCGACCGTTCGGCTCCGCGCGGCCGGAGCCAGCCGGAGCGCGCGCTGCGGACCTTCCTCGAGTCCGCGCGTGCGGACGCGTTGGCCCGTCGGTCGACGACGAGGCTCCGGGCCGCCCAGGCGCTGCTGCGACTGGCCGAGTCCGGTGCCGAGATCGTGGTCGAGCGGGTCGAGGACGCGCTCGCTCCGGTGGCCGAGGAGCAGGCGGTCGACGTCCTCGCGGACACCGGCAGAGCGGTGGTCGTCGAGCCGGTCGACGGGGTCGCGGCCCCGGACGACGACGACGCAACGAGCGGGGTCGCGGACGTGGACCAGCAGGACGGCGGCAAGAAGTCGGACAAGAAGAAGTCGGACAAGAAGAAGTCGGACAAGAAGAAGTCGGACAAGAAGAAGGACGGCAGCAAGCAGTCCGACAAGAAGACGTCGGACAAGAAGAAGGACGCCGGCAAGAAGTCGGACGAGAAGCAGGACGGCGGCAAGAAGTCGGACAAGAAGAAGTCGGACAAGAAGAAGTAGCGAGGAGTCAGAAGTCGAACAGGTTGGCGCGGATGCCCCCGTCGCCGTACTCGCGACGCAGGAGCCCGCGCTGCCGGAGCACCGGCACCAGGTCGCCGAGCATCCGGTAGACCTGCGCAGGGTGCAGGTCGCCGGACAGGATCACGCCGTCGTTGTCCGCGTCGGTGGCCAGCTCCTCGATGAAGTCCGCGAACTCGTCCGCCGTCCCGACGAACCCCGACCGGTCGGCGACGCGGCCGAGTCGGGCCTTGCGGGTGAGCAGCTCGCGCAGCGGAGCGTCCGGTGTGTCGCCGACGAGACCACGGACGGTGCCGGCCGAGACGTGGTCGGCGAAGGTGCCGTCCGGGATCGGGGCGTCGAGGTCGAGCGCGAGCAGGTCGGTCTCGGAGTCGCTCGAGAACGCCAGGGCCACGGCGCGCAGGTCGTCGTCCGACGGGTGCCGTGATGCCTCGACGATGCGGTCGGCCTCGGCGGCCGAGGAGACCAGGACGGGCTTGAGGACGAACAGGACGCGCAGGTCGGTCGGGCTGCGGCCGACGAGCGCTGCGGCGTCGTGGACCTTCCGCCGGTAGGCCGAGACGGCTGCCGCGGACAGGGGCGCGAGGGCGAGCTGCACGTCGGAGTGCGCCCCCGCGAAGCCGAGGCCGCGGCCCGAGCCGCCGGGGGAGACCACGACGGGGTCGTCGTCGAGGGGGAGGGCGTTGAGCGGCCCGGCGGTGCGGAAGTACCCGCCCTCGTGGGTGAACGCGTCGAGTGCGGCCCCGTCGGCGAAGTGCCAGTCCGACTCGGACCCGACGTACCCGGGACCCCACGAGCGCCAGAGGCGTCGGAGCAGCCCGATCCACTCCTCGGCGCGGTCGTAGGCGGCGTCGTGCGGCAACGGGTCGAGGCCGGCGTGCCGGGCGCTGCCCACGTCCGTGACGACGTTGACGCCGAGTCGGCCGGACGACAGGTGCGCGAGCGTGGCGAGCTGCCGAGCGGCGAGGTACGGCGGCGTGACCCCGGCGTTCACCGTCGGTGCCACGCCGATGCGCCGGGTGGCGGCGAACAGCCACGGGGCGAGCAGGAGCGGGTCGTGCTTCGGACCCCCGTACGCCTGCCGGATCCGGAGGTCGAGCGTCGACGGGTCCCCGAGCGAGACGGCGTCCTCGGCGATGACGAGGTCGAACCCTGCGTCCTCGAGCGCCCGCACCGACTGCTGGTACAGGTCGGGCCTCGTCCAGTCGTACCCCCAGTGCCAGTCCGCCCGGCCCCACGCCTGCGGACCGAACCCGCGCGAGAAGAAGTAGCCGATGTGCTGCAGGCCGGCCATCAGCGCGCTCCGGCGACGGTCGCGGCGGAGGCGGGGCGGGCCTCCCGGCCGACGACGGCGGCTCGGCGCACGGCGGCGAAGCCGCGTTCCAGGTCGCCGATGAGGTCCGCGACGTCCTCGATGCCGACCGACAGGCGGACGAGCCCGTCGCCGATGCCCTGCGCGGCGCGTTCCGCGGGAGTCCTGCCGGCGTGCGTGGTCGACGCGGGGTGCAGCACGAGCGACCGGACGTCGCCGAGGTGGGTCATCCGGCTGAACAGCGTCACGGCGTCGATGAGGGCGTGCGCGGCCGGCTCGCCGCCGGCGAGCGTGAAGGCGAACACGGACCCGGCACCGCGGGGCAGGTACCGCTGGGCGAGGTCGTGGTGCGGACTGGAGGCGAGCCCCGCGTGGTCGACGCTCGTCACCTCCGGCTGCGCCTCCAACCACGTGGCCACGGCGAGCGCGTTCGCGACGTGGCGCTCGACCCGGAGCGACAGTGTCTCGATGCCCTGTCGGAGGAGGAACGCGTTGAAGGGCGACGGGGCCGGGCCGATGCGGGCCGCGACGACTTCCCGCGCGTACGCGATGAACGCGCGGTGGCCGGAGCGCTCGACGTGGCTCGCGCCGCCGAGCAACCGGTCCGGCCGGGTGAGGTGCGGCCAACGCTCGGGTGTGGCGCTCCAGTCGAACCGGCCGCCGTCGACGACGACCCCGCCGAGACCGGCGCCGTGGCCCGACAGGAACTTCGACGCGGAGTGGATGACGACGTCGGCGCCGTGGTCGACCGGCTGCACGAGGTACGGGGTGGCCAGGGTGTTGTCCACGACGAGCGGAACCCCGGCGCGGTGGGCGACCTCGGCGACGCCGGAGATGTCGAGGACGTCGTTCTTCGGGTTCGGGATCGTCTCGGCGAAGAACAGCTTCGTCTCGGGACGGACCGCGGCGGCCCACGCGTCGAGGTCACGCGCATCGGCGACGAAGTCGACCTCGATGCCGAGCCGCCCGAGGTTCTGCAGGAGCAACCCCCGCGTCCCCTCGTAGATGCTCGCGGCGCTGACCACGTGGTCACCCGCGGCGAGCAGCCCGAGGAACGCGACCGTCGCCGCCGCCTGGCCGCTGCCGACCAGGATCGCCTCGACACCGTGCTCCAGCAGGGCGATGCGACGCTCGACGTCACCGTTCGTCGGGTTGCCGAGCCGGGTGTACGTGTAGCCGTCGTCGGCTCCCGCGAAGCGGTCTCGGGCCTGCGCGGCGTCGTCGAAGAGGAACCCCGACGACATGTGGATCGCGGGGACGCGTGCGCCGTGTCCGGCGTCGGGCAGGAACCCGCCGTGCACCTGTTCGGTCGCGAACCCGTGTCGTTCGTGGGCCATCGATCCACCTCCGTACTGCCGTCGTGGCCGGTACTCTCGCAGGCCCGGCGGGGAGTGTGAGCGAATGCGGCGTCGCGTTACGGCGCGGGTCGACGGGCCTGCGTCGTCGGCCCGCCACCGGCGACGGGGAGAGCTGGGCAGGACGCACGCCGACGACCTCGGAGCCGCGGCCTAAGCGCCGACGAGTGCCCCGATGCCGACCACCACGGTGTCCCGGACGGCCAGCAGCGGTTCACGGGCAGCCCACACCGCGAGCCCGTTGACCGCGAGGAACAGCACGAACCAGACGACGGCGGGCAGCCGCATCTCGGCCGCGGCGATGTGGAAGTCCGTCTGCACCCGTGCCCCCGTCAGCAGCCAGCGGAGTACCTGGAGCAGGGAGCGGAGCCCGTCGACCAGGAACGCGGCGCCGAGGGCCGCGACGACGAGCAGGGTGAGCTCGGAGGGCCGGAGGGCAACCCACAGCGCGAGGGCGTCGAACCCGACGACGACGAGCAGGCCGAACCAGTTCCGGACGAAGGCCAGGGCGACCAGACCGACCACGCCGAGCACGACGACCGGCAGCCAGGGTGAGCCGACGACCGCACCGGTGACGAGGAGCACGCCGGCCCAGAGCGGCGCGCTGTACCCGGCGAAGAGGTTCAGCACCCGGACGAGCCACCGGACGGCCCCGGGGACCCGGCCGAGGGACACCCACGCCTCGCCCGACCCGTCCGGGTGCAGGTCGATGCGCCGGATGCGGCCGCCGAAGGGCACGACGACGACGCAGTGGCCGACCTCGTGCGCGATCGTCGCGGCGAGGCGGGCGATGCGTCCGAGGAACGGCACGAGGGGCAGCACGGCGCCGATGAGGAGGGCACCGAACACGGCGGAGGCGGGCAGCGTGGTCAAGCCGCCATCGTCCCAGACGAGGCGCTGGCGTTCACTGGGAGCCGGAGCCCCGGAGCCACGGGAGCGGACGAGAGCGAGGCCGGGGCCGCCGCCCGTCCCCGGGTCAGGCGGGGACGGACGACGGCGGTCCTCGGGCAGCGGAGCTCCGACGGGGCGGGCGCTACCCGAGCAGCGCCACCAGGTGCGAGCGCGACCGAGCGCCCACCTTCCGGTAGATCTGCGTGAGCCGCAGCTCGACCGTCCGCTGCGACATGTAGAGCGACGAGGCGATCTCGCGGTTGCGGTACCCCTCGGTCACCTTCTGCACCACGGCCTGCTCCTCGGCGGTGAGCAGGGGGACGACCGGGACGGCGTCCGGAGCGCTCCCCGGTGTCGTCGGCGACGGTGCGGCGACGATCCGCGCCGTGCCGACCGGTGCCACGCCGGACTGAGCGGCGCGGACCCCGTCGCCGCCCGCGCCGTGCGGGACACCGGGGCCGAGCGGTGGCATCACCGCCTCGTCGTGCGGCGCGACGAGCGGACGCCGGAGTCCCGCGGCCTCGAAGGCCGCCGCAGCCGTCGCGCCGAGCCGTGCCCGGTCCGGACCGGTGCTCGTCGCGGCGAGAGCGGCCAGCGTCCTCCCGCGCTCGTACTGCGAGTCGGTCGGTTCGAACAGCACGAGCGCCCGGTGTCGTGCGGCCTCCCTGGTGTCCTCGTCGGCGACGAGCGCGAGGCTCCGCGCCAGCACGAGGGCACCCCAGCGGGACGGGTGCGCCCGGTGGTCGGCAGCGAGCCGAGCGGTGGTGGACCGTGCTTCGTCGATCCGGCCGAGACGGACGTACGTCTCGACGAGGTCCCCGAGGTGGCGGAGGATCGTCGGGTTCCGCAGGGTGCGGCCGATCGCGTCCGCCGTCTCGAGCGCGGTGACCGCCTCGGCCGGTCGGTCCTCGGACAGCAGGACCCGACCACGGAACGCGTGCAGCTTCGCCGTCGCACCCCACAGCCCACTCGTGGACCGAACCGCGAGACACCGGTCGAGGACGTCGAGGGACGCCTGCGGACGCCCTTCGATGAAGGACCGCCACGCGATCGCGATCGCCCGCGAGGGCTCCCGGAGACGCTCGACCACGCTCGACCCGGACTCCCAGACGTCGATCGCCCGGCGGGCGAGGCGGAAGTCCCCCGATCGCACCTCGTTCTCCGCGCTGAGGTACCGCGCGGCCTCGATCCACACCGGCGCCGTCTGCGTGGACCGGGTGAGGACCAGCGCGAACACGCGCTGGGCGCTGCGGTGTCGGTCGGACAGGCTGAGTGCGTGCGCGAGCATGAGCAGCGCCGGCTCGGACAGTGCGAGGAGGGCCGGCGTGGCGAGGCCGTCGTGCAGGTCCTGGTCCGGTGGGAGGGAACCGGCGACCGCGGCCACCATGGTCCGGGCCGCCTGCAGGACCTGCGCGGTCGGCGCGGGGAGGTCGTGCTCGTACGGTTCGGCGCGCTGGAGGAGGGCCCGGGCCTGGTCCAGCTCCCATGCCTCCGCCCGGAAGCTGGCGACCATGACCACGAGACCCGCGACGGCCGTCGCCTCGGCAGCGTCCGCGGCGTCTCCGGGGACGAGGAGTTCGTCCCCCTCGACGACTTCGCCGCTCAGGTACTGCACCGAGTGGTGCAGCCGGAGGCGGCGCACGTCGTCGAGGCGGGACGCGAACGGCCCGATCGCGGCGAGGTACCGGGCCGCGTAGCCGAGGAGCCGGCGTGCGAGCAGCACCTCAGCGACGGCCAGGAGTGCCAGGTGTTCCGACTCGGAATGCGTCCCGACGTGCAGGGCCCGTTCGGTGAGCGTGACCGCGGCACCTGGTTCGCCCTCGGCGGCGTAGGCCCGTGCTGCGTGCAGCAACGCGACCGCGTCCGGTTCGTCCGCGGTGAAGCTCCGGTGCCACGCAGCGGCATGCGGGTCCGACCGGTCGGCCGACGCGGCGAGCTCGGCATGGGCCGCGCGTCGGTCACGCGTCGGCATCCCCCAGTGCAGCCACGAGCGCACGAGTGGTGAGCGGACCGCGATCGACGGCCCGCGGACCGTGACGAGGTCGAGGGCCGCGAGGTCCTCGACGACGTCCCGGTCCCACTCCGGTCCGACCGCACGGGTGACGGGCACCAGTGCCAGGCGGGACAGGACCTCGAGGTCACGGCTGCCGACCCCGGCGACGGCGGAGGCCGCGATCCGGGCGATGGTGGGGGTCGGGCGCAACGGCAGCACCAGCGGCTCGGAGCCGAGCAGCTGTTCCCGCCGGAGCATGCCGAGCTGTTCGCGGAGCACGCCGGGGTTGCCGGCGGTCTGCTCGGCGACGACCGCCAGCACGCCGTCGTTCGCGTCGTCGGCGGCCATGCTCCGGGCGAGCAGCAGGGCCTCGTCGGCGGGGAGGGCCTCCAGGCGCATCGAGGGCAGGGCGGCGAGCGGACCGCTGGACGGCAGGCTCGACACCGTCGCCACGATGCGCAGCGACGTGCCGGCCAGCCGACCGGCGAGGAACGCGATGAGCGTCTGACTCGCCGGGTCCATCCGGTCGAGGTCGTCGATGAGGACGAGCGTCGGCGGGAGCCGCAGGGTGCGCAGCGTGGCGAGGAGGTCGTGCGCCACGACGACCGCTCGGGACGGTTCCGCGTCGCGCACGCTGCCGAGGATCCTCGTGACGTGTGCGGCGGCCCGAGGATCGTCGAGCGCGCCGAAGAGTGTCGTCACACCGCTGAGCGGCCAACGGGACTCGGTCCCGTTGACACCGATGCGGACGACGGGGACGGGGACACGGCTGCTGGCCGCGTCGAGGACGCTCGTGCGTCCGGAGCCGGGGTCACCGACGACGACCAGCGCGGACTCCCGGGGGAGTGCTGCGAGGGTCGTGATCCGGTCGACCTCAGTGCGTCGACCGGTGAGTTCCATCAGGACTCACCGGCCTCCGACGCCAGGGACGGGGGAGCAGGACGCACCGCCGGGGGAGCCGGCGACGGGGGAGCCCGCGGCGAGGTGGGTGGCCCCGCGGAGGGTGGTGCCGGCGAGCGACGGGTGGGTGGCCCGGCTCGCTGACTGGTTCGACGTGTGGACAGATCGCGGACGACGAGCCTGGGTGGGCTCGGTTCCGCTCGGGAACGATGATGTCATCGTCGTGATCACCCCTCGGGTTAGGGTCTTCGGACGAGATGACGGCGGGCCGGCGCACTCCGGGACCAGGGATCCCGACGGGTACTGACCTGCCGCCAGGAGAACGGTAACCCACCATCGACCGCGCCGAGACGATCGTCAGTCGACCATCCGGATCGCCCTGCCCCCAGTCCGGGGGGTCTTCTGCCCCGTCCCCAGGTCGCCGTGGTACCGAGCGGGGTACAGACCCGGTGAGGCGTGGGGGTCCACCCGCGTACAACAGGTGCGGTGGAACAGCGGACTGAGGACCAGCAGCGGTGGCGGGCGTTCGGGGTGTGCGTCGCGGTGGCGGCTCTGACGATCCTGGACCTGTCGAAGGTGAACGTCGGACTCCCGTCGATCGAGCAGTCCCTCGACGCCACGAGCTCGTCGTTGCAGCTCATCGTCGCCGGCTACGCGCTCGCGTTCGGCCTCGCGCTCGTCCCGGCGGGGCGGCTCGGCGACCTCAAGAACCGGCGGCTCCTCTTCGTCATCGGACTCGTGGCGTTCACCGTCTCGAGCCTGCTCTGTGCCGTCGCCCCGACCATCGAGGTGCTCATGGTCACCCGGATCCTGCAGGGGTTCGCCGCCGGGACCCAGATGCCGCAGGTGATCGGTCTCGTCCAGCAGCTGTTCCGCGGTGCCGAACGCGGACGGGCGTTCGGGCTCTTCGGCGCCGTGATCGGCGTCGCGACGGCCCTCGGCCCGACCATCGGCGGCGGGCTCATCGCGCTCGGCGGCGAGCAGGACGGCTGGCGACTGCTGTTCTGGATGAACGTGCCGCTCGGGGCAGTGGCGCTGTTCTTCGCCTGGCGGCTCCTGCCCCGCGGGTCGCAGGGCGCGGCGTCGGACCGCGAACTCGACATCGTCGGGATCCTGCTGCTGGGCGTCGCGATCGTCTCGCTCATGCTGCCGTTCGTGACGACCTCGGGAGGCGGCGGATCGGCCGTGCGATGGCTCTGGCTCGTGGTCTTCGCGGTGTTCCTCGTGGCGTTCATCCTGTGGGAGCAGGGGTACAAGCGGCGAGGGAAGTCGCCCGTCGTGCACTTCGAGCTCTTCCGGCTGTCGTCGTACCGGAACGGCCTGGTGATCGTCGCGGTGTACTTCGCCGCCCTGCCGGCGTCCTTCCTCATGGTGACGCTGTACCTGCAGGAGGGCCTCGGCCTCGCCCCGGTCTTCGCCGGCATGGTGAGCATCCCGTTCGCGATCACGAGCGCGGTCGGTTCCTACATCGGTGGTCGCGTGGTGAACCGGATCGGTCGGGCGCTCGTCGTCGCCGGCCTCGCGGCGGTCGTGGTCGGGTTCGTGCTCCTCATGCTCGCCGCGGTCCTCACCCCACCGGAGGTCACGCCATGGGCGATGGCCGGCGCGTTCCTCGTCGGCGGCCTCGGCGGCGGCTTCGTCGTCTCGCCGAACCAGACCCTGACCCTCGCCGAGATCCCGGTGGAGCAGTCCGGGGTCGCCGGGTCGATGCAGCAGCTCGGGCAGCGGGTCGGCACGGCCATCGGCACGGCGGTCGCGACGAGCATCTTCTACGGCATCGTGCGGAGCGAGTCGTCGGGGTCCGGGTCCGGCGACCGTCTGGACGCGTACCACGACGCCTTCCGGAGCGGCACCACGTTCACGGTGTCGCTCATCGCGTTGGCGCTCGTGCTCGCGGTGCTCGACCTGCTCGTGCGCCGGCGCGCAGCGAAGCGGGACGAGGGCGCCGGCGGCGGTCACGGGTCCACCGCGGGAGACGGGTCGGGGCGCCACACGGCGGACCGGACGACCGAGGGCGACCACGTCGCCGAGGCGCGCCGAGCGGACTGAGGCTGGTCGGGCCTCCCGGCCGTCGGCGCTGCCGACGGGCTCGGGACCCGGCCTGTCCGGCGGCGGGCCCGTCCCGGTGCCGGTCAGGCCCGGCGGATGACCTCGACGACGGCGTCGTGGACCAGACCGTTGGAGGCGAGCGCGCTGCCGTGCCACGGCCCCGGGTCGCCGTCGAGCGAGGTGAGACGCCCGCCCGCCTCCTCGACGATCGGGACGAGGGCGGCGATGTCCCACGGCTTGAGGTCGGGCTCACCGGCGACGTCGAGGACGCCCTCGGCGACCATCATGTACGACCACATGTCGCCGTAGGCGCGGGTACGCCAGACGCGGCGGGACAGCGTCACGAGCGCGTCGAGCCGGTCGTCGTCGTCCCACTGCTGCAGCGAGTTGTAGCTGAGGCTGGCGTCTGCGAGGGCGGCGACGCCGGACACGTGCAGGGGCCCGTCGAACGAGTGCGCCCCGAGGCCCTCGGCCGCCCACCAGCGCTTGCCGAGGGCGGGGGCGCTGACGACGCCGAGGACCGGACGGCCGTCAACCGCCAGCGCGATGAGGGTCGCCCACACGGGGACCCCGCGCAGGTAGTTCGCGGTGCCGTCGATCGGGTCGACCACCCACTGCCGGTGACCCTCGCTCAGCGCGTCGGCGCCGGTGTCCGCGGTGGTCTCCTCGCCGAGGAACGCGTCGTCCGGGCGTTCGACGGCGAGCCGCTCGCGCAGCGCCCGCTCGACGGCCTGGTCGGCGTCGGTGACCGCGGTGTGGTCGGCCTTCTCCGTGACGCGCAGGTCGGCGGCTCGGAACCGGTCGAGGCTGATCGCGTCGGCGGTGTCGGCGAGGGAGCGGGCGAAGTCCAGGTCGGCGCTGAGGTCCACGTGCGCCAGCGTACCGGCGGTCAGGAGGACGGCCGTGCTGTCGGGCTACGCCGTGCCGGGGTCCTCGGCGCCCATGCCCGTCAGGAGCGCGCGGAACGAGTCGAGCCGCTCGATGCCCGTCGGTCCGAGCTCGCCGCCCGCCACCCGGTCGACGATCTCCCAGTCGTGCGCCTGGTGGAGCGGGATGCCGTCCGGGGCGTCCTGCACCGGCACCGCGTGCGACGCGAACGCCCGGAACACGTTCTCCGGCTGGACGTGCCCGAGCCCGAACGACCGCACCCCCGGCGTGTCGATGATCCAGCCGCCGTCGCGGACGCGGAGCGCGACGGACGACGACGACGTGTGCCGACCGCGCCCGGTCACGGAGTTCACGACACCGATCGCCCGCGTGGAGCCGGTCAGTGCGTTCACGAGGGTCGACTTGCCCACGCCGGAGTGCCCGACGGTGACGGTCACCTTGCCGTCGAGGAGTTCGTGCAGTGCCTCGTGCGGCACGTCGTCGGCGCGACTCGTCACGATGCGCAGGTCGAGGCAGGCGAAGTGCGCCAGGAACGGTGCCGGGTCCGCGAGGTCGGTCTTCGTGATGCAGAGGACCGGGTCGAGGCCCGCGTCGAACGCGGCCACCAGGTACCGGTCGATCAGGCGGGGCCGGGGCTCGGGGTCCGCCGCGGCCACCACGATGAGCATCTGGTCGGCGTTCGCCACGATGACGCGCTCGACCTCGTCCGAGTCGTCCGCACTCCGACGGAGCAGGGTCGTCCGGTCGGCGACGCGGACGATGCGGGCGAGGGTGCCCTCGTCGCCGGACACGTCACCGGTCAGCGAGACGTGGTCGCCCGTGACGACGGACTTCCGGCCGAGCTCCCGGGCCTTCGTCGCGGTGATGACGTGCTCGCCGTCGTCACCCGACACGAGCACGCCGAAGCGCCCGCGGTCGACGTTCGTCACCCAACCGGTCGGGGCGTCCTCGTAGGTGGGGCGGGTCTTCGTCCGCGGCCGGTTCCCCTTGGGGTTCGGCCGCACCCGGACGCTCGACTCGTCGTACTGGCCGTACGGCTCGTCCTCGTCCCCGCCGTCGGTGTCGTCCCACCAGCTCATGCCGGTCCTCCCTGTCCCGTGGTGGTGACGCCGCTCGTCCCGGCGGTCGCGACCAGTCCGGCCCACAGCTCGGGGAACTGCGGCAGCGTCTTCGCGGTGGAGCCGATGTCATCGACCGACACCCCGTCGGTCACGAGCCCGACGACGGCGCCGGCGGTGGCCATGCGGTGGTCCTCGTAGGCGGCCCAGGCGCCGCCCGACAGCGGTGCCGGCTCGATCCGGAGGCCGTCCTCGCGTTCCGTCACCGCGCCTCCGAGGCCGTTGACGTCCGCGGCGAGCGCCGCGAGTCGGTCCGTCTCGTGCCCGCGGAGGTGCCCGATGCCGGAGACCTCGCTCGGGCCGTCGGCCAAGGCCGCCAGCGCGACGAGTGCCGGGGCGAGTTCGCCGCCGCGGGTCAGGTCCAGCTCCACACCCGGCAGGGAGGCCCCACCGCGGACGCCGACGCCGCCGTCGAACACCAGGTCCGCACCGTGGCGCGTCACGGTCGCGCCCCACAGCGGCAGGAGCGTCTCGAGGTCGGCGCCGACCTGGGTCGTCTCGGTCGGCCACGTCCGGATCCGGACCGTCCCCCCGGCCACGAGCGCGGCGACCGCGAAGGGAGCCGCGTTCGAGAGGTCGGGCTCGATCGTCACGTCACGCGCCGCGATCGGACCGGGGTGCACGACCCACTCACCGACCGTCGGCTCGTCGACCCGGACACCACGGGCGCGCAGGACGTCGATCGTCATCGCGATGTGCGGCATGCTCGGCAGGCGCTCGCCGACGTGGCGGAGGTGCAGGCCCTCGTCGAAGCGCGGTGCGGACAGCAGCAGGCCGGAGACGAACTGGGACGATGCCGAGGCGTCGATGTCGAGCGTGCCGCCGCGGACCGAGCCGGAGCCGACGAACGTGAAGGGCATCGCGCCCGCACCGTCGTCGGTGACGTCGACGCCGAGGTCCACGAGCGCTCGGATGATCGCCGCCATCGGGCGCTTGCGGGCGTAGGGGTCGCCGTCGATCGTGACGGGCCCCTCGGCCAGGGCTGCGAGGGGCGGCAGGAAGCGCATGACCGTGCCCGCGAGGCCGCAGTCCACGCGCACGCCGCCGTGCAGGGCAGCGGGGGTCACCCGGAGGTCCGGACCGTACGGGTTCGCCGGGTCGCCCGCGGCCGGATCGACCTCGTCGATGCCGACGCCGAGCTGTCGGAGCGCCGTCGACATGAGTGCGGAGTCCCGTGAGTGCAGGGGCAGCCGGATGGTGGAGGGGCCGTCCGCGAGGGCCGCGAGGACGAGCTCACGGTTCGTCAGCGACTTCGACCCGGGCAGGGCGACGTCCCCGGCGAGCGGGCCCGGCGCGACGGGGGCGGTCCAGGGGCGGGAATGCGTCGTGGCTGCCATCGGTTCACCACACTACTGAACCCATCGGGAGGAGCACGGTGATCGCACTCGCACCGTCACGACCGGCCGCCGCGGACCTGCTGCCGTCGGCCGTCACGACGCTGGCCGAGCCGCAGGGCCCGGACATCCGCGTCCGCCTAGACTGGCGGGCGATGACGACCGACGAACCGCAGCACGCACCGGACGACCTGGTCGAGGAGACCGAGGCGCAGCTCGACGCCGTCGAGGACGAGGAACTCGTCGACGACGAACCCGTCGACGCGAAGACGGTGTCGGAGCACGAGCTGCGCCGGTTGTTCGAGGACCAGGCGCTGCCGTTCATGGACCAGCTCTACGGCGCCGCCATGCGGATGACCCGCAACCCCGCCGATGCGTCCGACCTCGTGCAGGAGACCTTCGTCAAGGCGTTCGCCGCCTTCCGACAGTTCCGCCAGGGCACGAACCTCAAGGCGTGGCTCTACCGGATCCTCACCAACACGTTCATCAACACGTACCGCAAGAACCAGCGGAACCCGTACCAGGGCACGATCGACGAGCTCGAGGACTGGCAGCTGGGCGGCGCGGAGAGCGTGACGCAGTCGATCTCGGCGCGGTCCGCCGAGGCGGACGCCATCGACCACCTGCCGTCCTCCGCCGTGAAGGACGCGCTGCAGGCCATCCCGGAGGACTTCCGCATGGCTGTCTACTTCGCCGATGTCGAAGGGTTCTCCTACCAGGAGATCGCCGACATCATGAAGACCCCCGTGGGGACGGTCATGAGCCGCCTCCACCGTGGGCGCCGGCTCCTGCGCGGACTGCTGGCGGACCACGCACGCGAGACCGGTGTCGTCCCGGACGCAGCGTCGACGGCGACGATGCGCGGACGAGGCCGAGGTGCAGGCACGCGGGCGGCCACGACGGCCGGTTCCCGCTCGACCCGGAAGGACGCACGATGAGCGGGTGCGACTGCTCGAAGGCGAAGGCGGAGCTCGAGGAGTTCCTCCACGACGAGCTCCGTCACGAGGACGCCGCGGACATCCGCGAGCACATGGACGGGTGTGAGGACTGCCTCACGGAGCACCGTGTCGGCGTGGTGCTCATGGAGACCGTCAAGCGCGCGTGCCAGGAGACCGCGCCGGAGCGGCTCCGTGACGAGGTCCTCGCTCGACTCCGTGCGGTGCAGTCGACCCACTGACCCGACCCCGGCCGCGTCACACCACACGGTGGCGCCGTCGCGAGCGGGTAGGGTGCGGGCATGACCGACGCCGAGCCGATCAGCACCTGGACCGAACCCGACGTCGCCGCGGTGACCGACCTGATGCGCCTGCTCGGTCACCAGGTCGAGCCCGACGCCATGCGGTCGCGGCTCGAGCGCCTCACGTCCGAGGCGGGGCACCGCACCTGGGTCGTCCGCGGTGACGACGGTCGACCGATCGCGGTCGCCGGAGCGCAGGTCACGTGGACCTACGCCGGTGACGAGCCGACCGCGCAGCTCCTGCTGCTGGTCGTCGACCCCACGGCCAGGAGGCACGGCACCGGTTCCGCGCTCCTCGGCACCTTCGAGACGTGGGCGGCCGAGCAGGGCGCACGCCGACTGTCCGCCGTCAGTGCCGCGGCGACCGACAACGCGCACCGCTTCTACCAGCGCCGCGGCTACCACGAGGCCGGAGTCCGCTACACGAGGTTGGTCTAGCGAACGCTGTTGCATCCCTCGCGAACGTCGGAGCGCCTCGTGCTGGAGTCCATCGGACTTCTGCACGAGGCGCTTCCTGGTCGGCTCAGGCCGACGCGCTCAAGCGCTCAACGCGCGGTCGATGACGTCGGCGGCCTCCTGGGCGCTGCGCTTGGACGATCCCGTCGCCGGGGCCGCACTCGCCGTGCGGGCGGCGACCGACAGCGGTCGACCGTCCAGGTGCGGCGAGAGGTTCATGCACACGAACGGCCAGGCTCCCTGGTTCTCGGGCTCCTCCTGCGCGAACACGACCTCGGCCTGCGGGTAGCCCGACAGGACCTCGAGGATCCGGTCGAGCGGGAGCGGCGCGAGCTGCTCGAGCCGGACGAGTGCCACGTCGGTGACGCCGCGCTTCTCCGCCTCGGCCCGCAGGTCGTGGTGGATCTTGCCCGAGTGCAGCACGACCCGGCGCACCGACCCGCGGTCGACGCCGTTCGCCTGCAGACGGTCGTCGTCCAGGACCTCCTCGAACGTCCCCGAGGTGAAGTCGGCGACCGCGCTCGTCGCCTGGCGCAGGCGGAGCATCGCCTTCGGCGAGAAGACGATGAGCGGCTTCTGCGGCTTCGCCCACGCCTGACGACGGAGCAGGTGGAAGTACGACGCCGGGGTCGACGGGCGGGCGACCACCATGTTGTCCTGCGCGCAGAGCTGCAGGTACCGCTCGATGCGACCGGAGGAGTGGTCCGGTCCCTGGCCCTCGTAACCGTGGGGGAGCAGCAGCACCAGGCCCGAGCGCTGGCCCCACTTCTGCTCGGCGGACGAGATGAACTCGTCGATCACGGTCTGGGCGCCGTTGGCGAAGTCGCCGAACTGCGCCTCCCAGAGCACGAGTGCTTCAGGTCGCTCGACCGAGTAGCCGTACTCGAACGCCATCGCCGCGTACTCGCTGAGCAGCGAGTCGTAGATGAAGAAGCGTGCCTGGTCCTCGGTCAGGTTGGCGAGCGGCAGCCACTCCTGGCCGTTCGTCCGGTCGTGGAACACCGCTTGGCGCTGCACGAAGGTGCCGCGGCGGGCGTCCTGCCCGGCGAGTCGGACCGGCTTGCCCTCCGTCAGGATCGAGCCGATGGCCATCAGCTCGGCCATCGCCCAGTCGATCCCGCCCGCTCGGGTCATCTCGCGGCGCTTGGTGAGGAGCTGCTGCAGCTTCGGGTGGATGGAGAAGCCCGACGGCGGGTTGCCGTGCGCGTCCCCGATGAGTTCGACGAGTTCCTGCGAGACGGCGGTGTCGTGCACCTCGAGCTCGGAGTCGTCGCGCTGCGCGGTGGGCCGCTCGAGCCCGTTCACGGCTCCGGAGTCACCCACCGCCGGCATCGTGCCGGTCTGCGCCTCGTGCGTCTCGGCGAAGGCTCGCTCCAGGCGGTCCTGGAAGTCGCGGTGCGCGTCGTCGTACTCCTGCTGCGTGATGTCACCACGGCCGACGAGGGCCTCGGTGTACAGGGTGCGGACGGAGCGCTTCGCCTCGATGAGGTTGTACATGAGCGGCTGCGTCATCGAGGGGTCGTCGCCCTCGTTGTGGCCGCGTCGGCGGTAGCAGACGAGGTCGATGACGACGTCGCGGTGGAACTCCTCGCGGTACGCGAACGCCAGGTCGGCGACGCGGGCCACGGCCTCCGGGTCGTCGCCGTTCACGTGGAAGACCGGCGCCTGGATCGTCTTCGCCACGTCGGTCGAGTACACCGACGTGCGAGCGGACTCCGGCGGCGTGGTGAACCCGACCTGGTTGTTGATGACGAGGTGCACGGTGCCGCCGGTGCGGTAGCCACGCAGCTGCGACATCTGCAGGGTCTCGACGACGACGCCCTGGCCCGCCATCGCGGCGTCGCCGTGCACGAGCACCGGGAGCGTGCCGAACGTGCCGGCGGGCTTCCGGTCCTGCTTGGCGCGGACGATGCCCTCGAGCACGCCGTCCACCGCCTCGAGGTGTGAGGGGTTCGCGGCGATCGTCACCGGGATGCGGGAGCCGTCGGACGCGCGGAACACGCCCTCGGTGCCGACGTGGTACTTGACGTCGCCCGAGCCCTGCCCGGAGACCGTACCCGGCAGCTGGGTGCCCTCGAACTCGCGGAAGATCTGGCCGTACGTCTTGCCGGCGATGTTCGTCAGCACGTTGAGACGGCCGCGGTGGGCCATGCCGATCGCGACCTCGTCCAGCCCGGCACCGGCGGCGTGCTGGATGAGCGTGTCGAGGAACGCGATCGTCGACTCGCCGCCCTCGAGCGAGAAGCGCTTCTGACCGACGTACTTCGTCTGCAGGAAGGTCTCGAACGCCTCGGCCTCGTTGAGCTTGCCGAGGACACGGAGCTGCTCGTCCTTCGACGGCTTCGAGTACGGGACCTCGATGCGCTCCTGCACCCAGCGACGCTGCTCGGGGTCCTGGATGTGCATGTACTCGATGCCGACGGTGCGGCAGTAGGCGTCGCGGAGGATGCCGAGCACGTCGCGCAGCGGCGCGGTCGTCGTGCCCGCGAGGCCACCGGTGACGAACTCGCGGTCGAGGTCCCAGAAGGTCAGCCCGTGACTCTCGATCTCGAGGTCGGGGTGCGTGCGCTGCCGGTACTCGAGCGGGTCGATGTCCGCCATCAGGTGCCCGCGGACGCGGTAGCTGTTGATGAGCTCCTGCACGCGCGCGGTCTTGTTCACCCGGTGCGCCAGGTCGACGTTGATGTCGTTCGCCCACTGGATCGGCTTGTACGGGATCCGGAGCGCGGCGAAGATGTCGTCGTAGAAGCCGTGCTGGCCGATGAGGCGCTCGTGCACCTTCTTGAGGAACTCGCCCGAGCCGGCGCCCTGGATGACGCGGTGGTCGTAGGTGCTCGTCAGCGTGATCGTCTTGCCGACACCGAGCTCGACGAGGGTCTTCGGCGCCGAGCCCTGGAACTGCGCCGGGTACTCGAGCGCACCGGCGCCGATGATGCAGCCCTGGCCCTTGGTGAGGCGCGGGACCGAGTGGACGGTGCCGATGCCGCCCGGGTTCGTCAGGGAGATCGTCGTGCCCTGGAAATCCGACGGGGTCAGCTTGTTGTCCCGGGCGCGCTTGACGACGTCCTCGTACACGGAGAGGAACTGCCCGAACGTCAGGGTCTCGGCCCGCTTGATGCTCGGGACGAGCAGGGACCGGGTGCCGTCCTTCTTCGGGACGTCGATCGCGATGCCGAGGTTGACGTGCGCCGGGGTCACCAGGAACGGCTTGCCGTCACGCTCCTCGTAGGAGACGTTCTGGCTCGGGAACTCCTTGAGCGTCTGCACCATGGCCCAGCCGATGAGGTGCGTGAAGGAGATCTTGCCGCCGCGGGCACGCCGCAGGTGGTTGTTGATGACGATGCGGTTGTCGATCATCAGCTTCGCCGGGATGGTCCGGACGCTCGTCGCGGTCGGGACGGTCAGCGACGCGTCCATGTTCGACGCGAGGGTCTTCGCCATGCCTCGCAGCGGGGTGGCGACGTCCTCGTGCGTCTCCTCGTGCTCGTCGGCTGCGTCGTTCGCCTCGGCGGGGATCGGCTGCGGCGACGGCTGGCGTGAGGTGGTCCGGGCCTGGAGCGGGGTCTTGGCCTCCCCGGTGGCGGGCTGCTGCGTGGAGGAGGGACCCGAGACGGCGGCGGGCTGACCGGCGGGGGCGTCCTGCGCGGCGGCGGCCTGCGCCGGAGCCGGGGTGCTCGAGTCGGTACCGGCCGGGGTGCTCGAGTCGGAAGCAGCTGCGTCGGCGTCCGTGCTGGTCGCCTGCGTCCGGTGGTAGCTCTCGAGGACGGGCCACCAGGCCTCGTCCACGCTGCTCTTGTCCACGACGAACTGCTCGTACAGCTCGTCCACCAGCCACTCGTTCGCCCCGAATTCGCCCGCGGTCTCGTCCGTTCCGGTCAGATGGCTCGACACAGCCGATCGCCCACTCTCCGTCGATTGATGCTCGTGTGTGTCGTGCAGGGCAACCCTGTCCCGCACGCCGTCAACCCTAGCCGCTCCTCCGTGGCCGTGAGGTGGGAGACGGCAGGCGAGTCGGGCCTGTCGGCCGGGTCCACGGGGCCGCCCGGCCGCCCCGCACACGACCCGCCGTACAGTTGTCCCATGAGGTTCTACGAGACGCGGCCGACCCACGACCTGACCTACTCCGACGTCTTCCTCGTCCCGAGTCGGTCGAGCGTGACGAGCCGCTTCGACGTGGACCTCGCGACGAACGACGGCACCGGCGCGACCATCCCGGTCGTCAGCGCGAACATGAACTCGGTCACGGGCCCGCGGCTCGCGGCGGCCCTCGCCCGTCGCGGTGGACTGGGCGTGCTGCCGCAGGACATGCACCTGCAGGACCTCGCCGAGGCGATCCGCTGGGTGAAGGCGCAGCCGGTCGAGTACGACTCCGCGATCGACCTCGGTGCCGACGCGACCGTCGCCGAGGCGCTCGAGCAGCTCCTGCCCGTCGAGGGTCGCGGCATCGTCGTGCGCGACGCGGCGGGGGAGTACCTCGGCTGCGTGCCCGCGACCCGCCTCGCCACCGCCGGCGCGGATGCCGTCCTCGGCGACCTGCTGCACGGCGCGACGGTCGCGATCGACGCGGAGGACGCCGGCACCCCGCGGCACGTGTACGACGTGCTCACCGCGGCGGGCGTCGACTTCGCCCCGGTGATGCGGCACGGCAAGGTCGTCGGCACCACGAGCCCGACCAGCGCCATCCGCTCCGACATCTACCGGCCGGCGGTCGACGGCTCAGGGCGCCTCCGCGTCGCGGCTGCCGTGGGCATCAACGGCGACGTCGCCGCGAAGGCCGCGGCCCTCGCCGACGCCGGGGTCGACGTGCTCGTGCTCGACACCGCGCACGGCCACCAGGAGGGCATGCTCCGTGCGCTCCGCGCCGTCTCGGCCCTGCAACTCGGCATCCCCCTCGTCGCGGGCAACGTCGTCACCGCCGACGCCGTCGCGCACCTGGTCGCCGCGGGGGCGTCGATCATCAAGGTCGGTGTCGGCCCCGGCGCGATGTGCACCACCCGCATGATGACGGCCGTCGGCCGCCCGCAGTTCTCCGCCGTGCTCGAGACCGCGGCGGCGGCGCGTTCCCTCGGCGCACACGTGTGGGCGGACGGCGGCGTCCGGTACCCGCGCGACGTGGCCCTCGCCCTGGCGGCCGGTGCGTCCGCCGTGATGATCGGCTCGTGGTTCGCCGGCACGCTCGAGGCACCCGGCGTCCTCCGCCGCGACGACGCCGGTCGGGCGTACAAGGAGAGCTGGGGCATGGCGTCGGCCAAGGCGGTCCGGGAGCGGTTCGAGCGCCTCGACCCGTACGAGCGCGCCCGCAAGGCGCTCTTCGCCGAGGGCATCTCGTCGTCGACCATCTACCTCGACCCGGAGCGCCCGAGTGTCGAGGACCTGCTCGACATGATCACGACCGGTCTCCGCAGCTCCGCCACGTACGCCGGCGCGACGAGCCTCACCGAGTTCGCCGACCGCGCGCTGGTCGGCATCCAGTCGGCCGCCGGGTACGAGGAGGGCAAGCCCCTCCCCGTCAGCTGGTAACGCGCGCCACACCACGGACGGACGGGAGGCCCGGTACCAGCTGGTACCGGGCCTCCCGTCCGTCCCGGGGTCGCGTCAGCGGCGCCGGGTGGCGTCCTCGACGGTGCCGATGAGCTCCTCGAGGATGTCCTCGAGGAACAGCACGCCCGTCGTCCGGCCCTCGGCGTCGAACGCCCGCGCGACGTGACGACCGGCGCCGCGCATGGTCGCGAGCGCGTCCTCGAGGTCCATCTCCGTGTAGAGCGAGATGAGTTGCCGGATGCGCTTCGGCGGCACCGGATCGTCGAACTCGTCCGGCCGCAGGTCGATGACGTCCTTGACGTGCACGTACCCGGTCGGGTCGCCCGCGTCGTCGACGAGGACGTAGCGCGAGAACCCGCGCTGCGACACCATCCGCTCGACGTCCGCCGGGGTGGCGTCCTCGTGCAGCGTCACGAGCCCGGACATCGGCACGGCGACGTCCTTGACCTTCTTCTCCGTGAACTCGAACGCCATCCGGAGCGTGCCGGAGTCGTCGGCGAGGGTGCCCTCACGTCGCGACTGCTCGACGATCGTCTGGACCTCCTCGACGGTGTAGGCGCTGACGGCCTCGTCCTTGGGCTCGACCTTGAACAGCCGCAGGACGCCGTTCGCGACCGCGTTGAGGCCGACGACGACCCAGTGCAGGCCGTGGCCGATGTACCAGAGCGTCGGCACGAGGAGCAGTGCGGCACGGTCCGGCATCGAGAAGGAGATGTTCTTCGGGACCATCTCGCCGAACACGACGTGCAGGAACGACACGAGCAGCAGCGTGAACACGAACGCCACGACGCCGATGACCTCGGCGCTCCACCCGGTCAGGTGCAGCGGGACCTCGAGCAGGTGGTGGATGGCCGGCTCGGAGACGTTGAGGATGAGCAGCGAGCACACCGTGATGCCGAGCTGCGTGGTCGCGAGCATGCGGGTCGCGTGTTCCATCGCCCACAGGGTCATCTGTGCGGCGCGGGAGCCCTGCTCGGCACGGGGCTCGATCTGCGAGCGACGTGCCGAGATCACGGCGAACTCGGCGGCGACGAAGAACGCGTTGCCCCCGAGCAGGACGAACAGCCAGAAGATGCCCCACCAGTCGGAACTCATCGGTCGGCCTCCGCTGTGGTGATCGTCTTCGGGCCCGTCGTCCTCGTGCTGGTCGACGCCGTGGTGCCGGTGCTGCCGGTGGGGGAGTCGACCGGGTTCGGCGTGTACCGGATGCGGTCGATCCGGCGGCCGTCCAGACGCTCGACGCGGAACACGCCGGAGTCGATCGCGACCTCGTCACCCACCACGGGGAGGCGTCCGAGCTCCTGCATGAGGAACCCGCCGACGGTCTCGTACGGGCCGTCCTCGGGCACGGTGACGCTCGCACGGTCCTCGAGCTCGTCGGGACGGAGCAGTCCGGGGAAGGTCAGCCACCCGCGGCTCCGGACGACGTCGATGCGGGCGCGGTCGTGCTCGTCGGACACCTCGCCGACGATCTCCTCGATGAGGTCCTCGAGCGTGACGACCCCGGCGGTGCCGCCGTACTCGTCCACGACGATGACCATCTGGTACCCGCGGCCGCGGACCTCGGTCAGCAGCGTGTCGCCGGGCATGGTCTCGGGGACCCGCTCGGCGTCGGTCATGAGCGCGCCGACCGGCACCTCGGCGCGCTTCTCGCGCGGGACCGAGACGGCCTGCTTGACGTGCACGAGTCCGACGACGTCGTCCGCGTCCTCCTCGATCACCGGGAAGCGGCTGAAGCCGGTGCGGCGGGCGAGGGCGATGACGGCGTCGGCGCTGTCGGACACGCGGATCGTCGACAGGCGCGGGCGCGGGGTCATCACGTCGCTCGCGTTGCGTTCGGAGAACGCCAGCGTCCGTTCGAGGAGCGTCGCGGTGTCCTGTTCGAGCGAGCCCTCGGACGCCGAGCGGCGGAGCAGCGAGGTGAGTTCCTCGGCGCTCCGTGCCCCGGACAGTTCCTCCTGCGGCTCGATCCCCATCGACCGCAGCACGGCGTTGGCGGTGCCGTTGAGGAGGGCGACCGCCGGCTTGAACACGGTCGTGAACCCGACCTGCAGCGGCACGACGAGCTTCGCGGTCTGCAGGGGCAGCGCGAGCGCGAAGTTCTTCGGCACGAGCTCACCGAGGATCATCGACAGCAGGGTCGCGATGACGAGGGCGACGATCGACCCGACCGTCTCGACGATGCTCTCGGGCAGGTTCATCGCGAGGAACGGGGCCTCGAGCAGCGTCGCGATCGACGGCTCGAGCAGGTACCCGGTCAGCAGTGTCGTCAGGGTGATGCCGAGCTGGGCGCTGGACAGGTGGGTCGAGGTGACCTTGAGCGCGCCGATGACGGGGCTCAGGCCGGACTCACCGCGGTCCCGGCGGGCTTCGACATCGGCGCGGTCGAGGTTGACGAGCGCGAACTCGGAGGCGACGAAGACGCCGGTGCCGAGCGTCAGCAGGATGCCGCCGATCAGCATGACGATGTCGACGGGATTCACGAGGCGCACCCCGGAGTCGGGCAGCTCACTGTGTGAGCGGCGGGCATGTGATGGTCAGCGCAACTAGGAGGGTCGTCCACAATGAGGGAATCGTACCGGGCACTCGCTCGGAGGAGCCGAGGAGGCGTCGCGTCGGTGCGCCGGGCCTCCCGGCCGATCCCGGCCCGCCGTCACTCCGTTGGCCGCCGTCACTCCGTCGGCCGCCGTCACGCCGTCGGGGCGGCGAGCTCCTCGAGCGCCGACCGCAGGGCCGCCGCCGAGGTGAAGTGCACGCCCACCGCACCGACCGCCTCGGCTCCGGCGGCGTTCTCGACCCGGTTGTCGACGAACACCATCGCGGCCGGCTCGATGCCGAGGCGGTCGCAGGTGGTGTGGTAGATCGACGCGTCCGGCTTGAGGACGTGCTCCTCGGCGCTCACCACGACGGTCTCGAACATCGAGCCCATCGGCGAGTACCGGTACGGGTCGCCGAAGTCGAAGCCCGCGTTCGAGAGGAGCGCCAGGCGGGTGCCGGCGTCGTGCAGCTCCTCCACGAGGGCCAGGACCTCGGGGTCGACCTCGAACCACCCGGTGTAGTCGAGCGCCCAGAACCGGTGGATCTCGGTCACCGACCACGACCGGCCGGTGCGCTCACCGATCGTCCGCCAGTAGGCGAGCACGGAGAGGTCGCCGCGGTCCAGGTCGTGCCGGAGCTCCTGGTAGACGGGGAACAGCTCGTCGGCGTCGAGTCCCGTCGCCTCGAGCAGAGCTGCGCGGGCGGCGTGCGGGGTGCGGCTGATCACCTCGCCGTAGTCGAAGACGACGACACGGCCGGGCAGGGACAGGCTCATGCTCGTCACCGTACCGTGGGGACGATGAACGACTTCGTGACCGTCCGTCCCGCCGACGCCGCTGCCTGGATCACCGTCCCGACGGGTGACACCTCGAAGTACCGGCGCGGGGTCCTCGGGGTCGCCACCGGTTCCGCCGCGTACCCGGGTGCTGCGGTGATGGGCGTCGACGCCGCGGTGCACACCGGGCTCGGCATGGTCCGGTACGTCGGACCCGACCGCGCCGCCGACTTCGTGCTCGCCCGACGGCCGGAGATCGTCGCCGGGGTCGGCCGCGTCCAGGCGTGGCTCGTCGGGTCGGGCATCTCGGCGACCTCCCTGGACGAGTTGGACGCGACGACCCGCGACGGGTTCCGGCACGCCTCCGACGACGGGGTCCCGGTCGTCGTCGACGCCGGCGCGATCCCGCTCATCGACCTCGGGCCGCTCGCGGTCCTCACCCCGCACGCCGGGGAGGCCGCGTCACTGCTCGGCGTGTCCCGTGACGAGGTCGAGGGCGATCCGCAGCGTGCCGCCCTCCGTGCCGCCGAGCAGACGGGGAGCGTCGTGCTCCTCAAGGGCGCGGACACCCACGTCGTGACACCCGACGGCGGCGTCCGGTTGGTCGCGTCCTCGGCGACGCCGTGGCTCGCCGCGGCGGGTGCCGGGGACGTCCTCGGCGGGGTGCTCGGTGCCCTGGTGGCGGCGCGGGCCGGATCGTCCGAGGTCGGCCCGGAGGAGCTGGCGCACCTCGCGGCGGCGGCAGCGGTCGTGCACGGGGTCGCGGCCCGACGTGCCTCCCGGGGCGGGCCGTTCCCGATGACGGGACTCGTGGAGCAGCTGCCGGGCGTGGTGCGGGATCTCGCGGTGCACGGGGACGCCGAGGCGGACTGACGGACCGACGGGAGACGCCGTGCCGGCCGGTGCCGCGCCTCCTGACCGTCAGGTGGTCGTGTCGCGATCGCCGGGGGTGACGGTCAGGACGCCGGTGTGGCGTGCACGAGGAGCTCGACCGCACCCGCGTCGTCGACCTTGACGAACCCGAGGTTCGGTGCCTGCACGGAGTAGTCCGAGAACGTGATGGGGATCGTGCCGGAGACGTCCACGCCGTCGCCGCTGAGCCCGACCTGCAGCGTCGCGGTGACCGGCTTCGTGACGCCGTGCAGATCGAGCGTGCCGGTGGCCTGTACCTCGGTGGTCGCGTCGCCCGACGGGACCGCGTCCTCGATCGGCTCGGTGAGCGTGAAGGTGGCGGTCGGGAACGCCTGGGTGTCGAGCGCCGAGTCGCGGAAGTACGAGTCGCGCTGCTCCGAGTCGGTGGCGATGTCGCCGACCTGCACCGTGATCGTGGCCGCGCTGATCGTCGTCCCGTCGACGGTGGCCGTGCCGGTGACGCTCGACGTACGGCCCGTGACGGTGACGTCGGAGCCGTTCAGGACCTCGTGCACGCGGTAGCCCGCCTCGGACCCGTCGCCGATCGTCCACTCGCCGGACAGGTCCTGCGGCTCGAGGGTGGAGGGGGCACGGGTGGCGGCTACGGTGGGCGTGGCGGAGGCCTTCGCGTTCTCGGTCGACGTGTACGCGCGGGTGCCGACGACGACCGCGACGACCGCGACGACCAGGACGACGACGGCGATGACGAGCCACGTCAGGAGGCGGCGGCGGGGCGTGGGACGGTCCGGTACTGAGGTCACAGGAGGACGGTGACACGTCACTCTCGGGATCGGCTGTGGATCCGGGTCGCCCGTGGTGTTCCGGGGTGGCAGCGGCGTCGGTGCGCCAGCGTTGTGGACGGCGGAGGTCGGCCGCGCTCGACTCGGTACGCTCGTCCGGTGCGCAGGAACCCGTGGCCGGAGATCGTCGCGTTCGTGGTCGCGTTCGCCGCGGTGCACGCGCTGCTCTGGACCCTGACCCTCGTCGTCCCGAACCAGCCGATCGGCGACGTGACGATCACGTACCGTCGCTGGATCGAGTCCGGGCACGCCTCGCACTTCTGGGTGGGGATCGACGCTGCCTGGGTGTACCCGATCCTGGCGATCGTGCCGATGGCGGCCGCGTCGCTCGGCGGGACCGCGGCGATCGGCACCGGTTGGCTGCTGCTCATGGTGCTGCTGCACGCGGTCGTCTGCGCGGTGCTCTGGCGCTACCGGGCGTTCGGCGTCCGGGTCGTCTGGTGGTGGCTGGCGTTCCTGCTCGCGCTCGGGCCGATCGCCCTCGGACGCGTCGACACCGTCGCCACCACGGTGGCACTGGTCGGCGTCGCGTTCGTCGCGGCCCGTCCGGGGATCGCCGCCGCGGTGTTCACCGTCGCCGCGTGGGTCAAGGTCTGGCCGGCGGCGCTCGTCGGCGTGCTCGTCGTCCTCCGTCGGGGGCGTCGTGTCGAGGTGGTCGCCGGAGCACTCACGGTCACCGCGCTCGTGGTGCTCGTCGACGTGCTGTTCGGCGGCGCCGCGCACCTGTTCTCGTTCATCGGCGAACAGACCGGGCGCGGCCTGCAGATCGAGTCACCGCTCGCGACGCCGTACCTGTGGGCGGCAGCGGCCCGGGTGCCGGGCGCCGCGGTGTTCTACGACCAGGAGATCCTGACCTTCGAGGTGTCCGGCGCCGGGACGGAGGTCGTCGCAGCGCTCTCGACCCCGCTCATGGCGGTCGTCGTCGTGGTGGGCGTCGTCCTCGCCCTGCTCGCCGTCCGCACCGGAGCGCAGCGGGTACGGGTCGCACCGGTCCTCGCGCTGTTGTTCGTCGCGGCGCTCATCGCGACGAACAAGGTCGGGTCGCCGCAGTACATCGGCTGGTTCGCCGTGCCGGTGGTCTGGGGCCTCGTCGCCGGGCGCGCCAGTGCCTGGCGCTTCCTGCCGGTCGCCGGGGCGATGCTGCCGATGGCGTTCCTCACGCAGCTCGTCTACCCGGCGTACTACGACCAGGTGCTCGGCGTGCAGCCGTGGATCCTCGTCGTGCTGTCGCTGCGGAACCTGCTGGAGGTCGCGGTGCTCGTCTGGACGATCGTCGTCCTGGTCCGGATGTGGCGGGACGGGATCGAGCCACGGGCCTCCCGTCCGGCAGCCGGAGCCCCGCACGCGGACCGCGAGCGGGGCAGGATGGGCGCATGATCGTCGCATTCTCCATCGCCCCGTCCGGCGGACCCGCTGCGACCGAGGACGGCTCCGTGCACGACGCCGTCGCCGCGGCCGTCCGGGTCGTCCGCGAGTCCGGACTGCCGAACCGCACCTCGTCGATGTTCACCGAGATCGAGGGGGAGTGGGACGAGGTGTTCGACGTCGTCAAGCGGGCGACCGAGGCCGTCGCGCCGTTCGGCACTCGCATCTCACTCGTGCTCAAGGCGGACATCCGGTCGGGGCGCACGGGGGAGATCGACGGGAAGCTCGAGCGGCTCGAGGCGGCGCTCGGGGACTGAGCGGCGACCGGTCAGCGACTCATCGACGAATCGCGTGTGAAGACGTAGTCCGGGCGGGGTGCATCGAGCGTGTAGGTGTAGAAGCCCAGGCTGCCCGAGTAGACCTTCGTTCCGCACGCGATCGACGCCGGGATGTCGTGTGCGGTGTAGGTGTGGTCGTCTGCGACCTCGAACCGCGCAGCCGCGGCCCCGCTCGCCGTCTGCAGCCGCCACGTCCCGACGTAGTCCTGGGGCCCGGGCTTCGCTGGCAGGGTGCAGCCGGTCAACGCCACGGTCATCGCCGCCAGCAGTCCGGTGATCCCCGCACGACGTCCTGTCACCACCGCGCTTCTTCTTTCCATCTGAACCATTCGGGGACCCGCGAGAACGGACCGTGGCCGCCGGCTGCCCCGGTGCAGGGCGTGGCCGCGACCATGGACAGGATCACCATCGCGGCGACTCGCAGCGCGGCTGCCGTTGAACGTCACCTGTGATGACATTCGGCGGTCCAGTTCGCAGTCAAGTCGAAGACGTCCTGTAGAACACGTAGTCAGGTCGTGGTGCCTCGACTGATCGCACGAAGAAGCCGAGGTGGTCGCCATCGCGGACAGCCCTGCGCACGAGGAAGTCGTTGTACTCCAGCCAGAGTTCGCGTGGGTTCCCGTCCGCCAGTCGCCATGTCCCGGAGAAACTCACCGAAGGGCTACCATCTCGGCACCCGGGAGGGCTTCCGGCGGCGATCTGGAGCCGACAGGCGAGCGCTCGCGGCAGATCCTCTGCGGTGTACGTGTGGTCCTCCCCGAGGGTGACGCGCGCTGGTGATTCCCCGTTCTCGGCCTGTAGCTGCCAGGAGCCCACGTAGTCCTCCGGCGCGGGCTGCGATTCTACCGTGCACCCGGTCAGGGACACGATGAGTGATGGGAACAGCACCACCCGCGCCGCTCGACGCCAGTTCACCATTGCACTTCCTCTTTCCAAGTGAACCGCTCGGTCACTCGCGACATAGGCCCGTGATCTCCTGCCATTCGATTGAGATCTTCGTAGCTGGGACCGGGAAGCCCCCGGAGGAAGGAGCCCAAAGTCGTCTCGTTGGTTGCGGTGTACTCGACAACAGCAGCTCCACCCACATCGCGACTCACAACACGGGCCTCAACTTCGTACGAGCCGAGCGCGAGAAGCGTTCGATGCTCCTCCGGAGCGATGGGCCAGGTGGCGACCGTCACGAGGTCTCGTACGAAGTTCGGATTGTCGAGTCCGGGAGACTCGGCGTTGTAACCGTATCCAGATGCCACCGGCTCGCCAGCCTTCAAGTCACGGATGATCCTCTCACGCTGGTCGGCCGGCAACTGCTCTCGCACGGACTGCGTCATCTTGCTGTCCGACCCGTAGACCAGGGTCCTGGGCGACGTACCCGTCGCCCATCCGAAGAGCATTTCACCCTGCCCGCTCGTCAGAACGGTCCCGGCGTAGAAGTCGGCCGCCATACCGATGGGGATCCCGATCGCGGGCATGGGGCTCAAGAGCCCGAGCCAGAACCCGGGACCGGGCGAGGGGTCGAGGAGGGACATGCCGAGCAGCCAAGACAGCGCATGCGAAACATGGACATCCCCGTCCATGGCGAACGCGCCGTTGTTCGACAACCGGTGCGCGATACCGAGGAGCCCCTGGCGCCCGGCACCGTAGGCGGCCAACTCCGCGTCTGTGATCGGGCGGAGGCCAGAAGGGTCGATCTGGTTCACCGGGTCGTTGCCGGCGTATGCGTACGGGTTGTCAAACCACGCCGCACCCACCACTGCAGGCAGCGGGTCGGGGGAGAGGAACGAGCGCACCGACGGGTCGTACATGCGCGCACCCGTGAACTCGAGTCCGCCGACCACGACGGTCCCGGTCGGGCTGACCCCGATGCCGTCCGGGAGGCCCCCAGCCGTGACGGCGGCCGTCGCCGTCCACGGGTCCGCGCGCTGTGTCGAGCGCGCTCGCCGCCAGCCGACGGGCGTCCAAGTTCCGTCGACGCCCAGGAGGCCGGGTGCCGTCACGACAGGTGCGTCGCCGACCGACATCAGGGTCGGCACCGGGGTCGTGGGATCCCAGCTGAGCGTGGTGCCGTTGACCTCGGCGAGTTCCCCGAGAGCGTTCACCCAGAGGGCGGTGCGCTCGCTGCCGGTGCTGTCCTCGCGCATGACGGTGCGGAGATGACCCAGCTCGTCCCACACGTACGACATCGTGACCTCGTCCGACTCGGCTCGGACCCGCCGACCGAGGCCGTCGTACGCAAACCGGACGACTGAAGGAGCGTCGCCGTGGCGTTCGGCCTGCAGGAGCGCTCCGGCTACGTCGTGCGAGTACGAGTACCGGTCAGCGGCCCGGTGCTCGTCGACGAGCCGACCGGACTCGTCGTAGCTCCAGGTCGACACCGAGGACCCGTCATGGGCGGCGAGGAGCTGCGAGGCCGCGTCGTACTCGTACCGCACGGCCTCGCTGTCCGGGGTGCGAACGGCTGTCAGACGCCCGCGGTCATCGCGCTCGAGGACGGTCTTGCTGCCGTCGGAGGAGTGGCTGATAAGGAACCCGTCCTCGTACTCCCACGCCTGGGCGAGCGCTCCAGCGAAGGCGCCGGTCAGTCGACCTTCCCCGTCGTGCCGGAACGTCGCCTCCGGGAAGTCCGACCGACGGATAGCCTTCAAGATGCCACCGCGACCACGGTCGAACTCGGTCCGCACCCCGTCCGGGGTGATCACTGCGCGCTGGTTGCCCGCGGTGTCGTACTCCCACCGGGTCGTCGTGCTCCGACCGGCACGCGTCGTGGCGCGTCGGAGGAGCTCGCCCCTTGCGCCGTACTCCAGACGGTGGAAGGTGGGCGTGCCGTCGGGGTGCGTCAGGTCAGTGATCGTCACCGACCGTTCCTCGGCGTTCCGTGCGATGCTCGCGACGAGTCGGTCGTCGTGACGCACCTCCGACAGCCGACCGGCCGCATCGCGCACCCAGGCCGTCGTGTGTCCGTCGGGGTCCGTGCGGGTGGACAACCGTCCGGTCGGGTCCCGAGTCGAGACGACCGTCCGGTCCAACGGGTCGGTCGTCCTCGACACCTGACCGAGGGGCGTGTGGTCGGTGCGGGTGTGCTCGCCGGAAGGGGGCGTCGTCTGCGTCACCTGTCCGACGGCGTCGTGATCGAATGCGGTGGTCCGACCGAGCCCGTCGTTGACGGCGACCATCTGACCGGCGGCGTCGCGAGCGACCGTGCGCCGTCCGTTCCGGGGGTCGTCGATCCAGGCCAGTCGCCCGGTCAGGTCGTGGCCGTACCGGGTCGTACCCACACCCGGGACATGCTCACAGACGACCCGAGCACACGCGTCGTACTCGAACATGGTGACGGCACCGGACGGCTCCACGCGCTCTATGAGGCGGGAGTCGGCGTCGTACCGGAGCGTGGTCCGGCCGCCGTCCGCTTCGGTCCATGCGGCCAGCCGACCGCAAGCGTCGTACTCGATCGCCGTCCGGTCACCGAGCGAAGACGTCCCAGCAACGACACGGTTCGCGAGGTCAAACTCGAAGGACGGAGCAGACGGTGACCCGTCGACCCTCGGGTCACCGTCGATCAACTCGACGACGGACCGGACGCCGCTGGGGTCGACCCGAGCGGTTGGACGCCCGACGGCGTCGTGTTCCCGGCGCCATCGGCCTCCTGCCGGGTCCGAGACCTCCTGCAGTCGCGAGAGAGCGTCATGCAACAGATCCCAGCGCGCGCCGTCCGGCAGGACGACCGCGCTGAGGTTGCCGAGACGGTCGTACCGTAGCTCGGTCGTCCGTCCGAGTGGGTCGGTCGTGCTAGACACATCGCCGCTCGGACCATGTTCTTGGGTCGTCCTGCCACCGAGCGGATCGACGATGGCACCGACGCGGCCACCGGCGTCCCGCTCGAACGTCCACACGGCGCCGGCGGGGTCCTCGCGGGACGTCGCGCGGCCGGCGTCGTCGTAGGTGAAGCGGGTGCGGTGACCCAGCGGGGTGGTGGTCGCTGCGACCCGACCGGCCGGGTCACGGTCGATCCTGGTCGTGCCGCCGAGAGCGTCCCGCACGGCGACCAGGTCACCGGCGCGGTCGTACTCGTACGCGACGACGACGCCCGCAGGGTCCTCCATCCGGACGAGCAGGTCGTCGTCCCACGTCAGGGTGAATGCGGCTCCGCGCTCGTCGGCGACGGCCGAGGGGAATCGGGCGGACGGCCCGGCATGCTCGAACGTGACGACCCGGCCGTCGCGCTCGATCCGCCGCACGCGGTCCTGCTTGTCGTAGGACACTGTCGTGTCGGTCCCGTCCGCTGCCACGGTCCTGACGAGCCGACCCCGGTCGTCGTAGGCGTGAACGGTGACCGAACCCTCACGAGTGGTCGACGCTACGAGGTTCCCGTGCTCGTCGCGGCTCAGGGACTGACGGTGACCGTCGGAGTCGACGATCCCGACCACCCGTCCGTGCCGGTCGGACATCCACGTGTTCGCGTTCGCGCCGTCCTCGTCGGAGACGGAGGTGACGCGTCCGGGCAGATAAGCGAAGCGCAATGTCCGGCCGTGCGGGGTTGCCTGGCGGAGCACCCGGCCGTGCTCGTCGTAGGTGTTGACGCACTCGACGACGCCGTCCGCTGCCGTGACCCGCTCGATCCGGCGATCCTGATCCCACGTGTACGACCGGGTGCCACTCGGACCCGTCACCGGGGTGAGCATCCCGTCGGCGTCCTACTCGTACGTCACCGTGCGGCCGTCCGACGACCGGGCCGAGCGGACTAGACCGTCGGCCTGGACGAAGGCGACGGCCCGTCCGCGGCGGTGCTCGAGCCGGACCAGTCTGCCGTCTCGGTCGCGACCGGCGGTGACCGCCGCACGGACCCCCGTCCCGGAGGCGAGCCATGCGCCGGTCATCGCGAACGACCACCAGGCTCCGGCGTTGTCACGGACGACGAGCACCGTCTCGTCCGGGGTCGTACTCGATGCAGATCCAGACGCGATTGCGGGCTCGGTGGCCAACCACAGGTTCTCGCCGACGGCCCGGACACCCGAGGAGCCCCGGGTCGGGAACGTGATCCGCCGACCGTCGTCAGTCACCATCGCGATGTGGTCGTCGAGGAGTTCGAGGCGCATGTCGAGCACGGATGACCACCCGGGGCCGAACACCCCGCCGACGGTGTCGAAGGAGTTGTAGGTCCGGGTGAGGTCGAGCGCCAACGCGGTCCCCTCGAACGCGATGTCGTGCTCCACCTCGATGAAGTTGCCCGTCGCGGTGTTGACCGGATCGGCCGCGAACCCGCTCGTGGGCACGGCGCCGAACAAGCTGGGCTCCCCGAAGTTAAGATCCGTCCGCGTCTGGCTCAACCCGGCAGCATGCAGTGCTGCCGCCAGCGAACTGTCGGCGACGCTGACGACCGCTCCGCGCGAGCCGGCGGCGTCGAAGGCCGCCGCGATCGTGTTCGCCCACCGCACGTCACCGTCGTTGGCGTCCAACCAGGCGCGGAAACCGCGGAGCACGGGTGCCACGTCGACGGTTCCGAAGTCGCACGTCTGCGCGAAGGAGGCCATCGCGCTCTCGATTCGTCCGGGCAGGGCGCTGAGCTGACCGTTCGAAGACGCGGACCCCGAGGCGAACGACCGGAGGTTCTCCGGGCGCGCGGACGAGATCCCACCACCGCGCCCCGGACCGCCCCCGGCGGACGGCGTGTTCCTGGCCCTCGGTGCGTAGCTCGTCTCGGGGAACGCCGGAGCATCGAGTTTCCCGCTGCTCGGAGGCGGTTCCTCGCCGAAGATTCGGTCCCAGGTGCTGTCGACGGCGTCCGCTCTGCGCGCCAGCACGCGATCACGCCAAGCACGTGCGTCGCGGCGACGAGCGTTCTCTTCGCGCGCGGCCTCGCTCAGTCGCCGGATTCCCTGTGCGATCTCTCCAAGCTTGGTGGTGAGTTCGCGCGAGTCCTCCTGCGCGATGGCGGCGTTCGCCCGGAACGTCTCCGCGAAATCGCCCGCGAAGTCCGTGCCACCGAGCAGGACCAGGGCAGCTCGTGACGACGAGTCGAAGGCGACCGCGGACTGCGCGGCGTCACAGGCCCGTGCGACCGAGTCGGCATCGGCGAAGTCGTACGTGAGGTCGGGCAATGCGAATGCCGACAGGTCTGTTGGTGCAGTCACCGTTGTGTTCCCCCCATGGGAAGCGGCGTGTCCCCTGAACTTAACGCAGCCGTGACGACACCGTCTCGCGAGAACCGATCGCACAGGGGATGACCAGCCCGGTGTGCGGCCGGTGCGCACCCGCCCGACACGCCGCCGACGTTCCTGCGATGTCGGCGGTGGGGTGTGTGCTGGTTCCATCAGCCGGTGCACGAGCACCGACACCCACGACGGAAGGAGCCCGCTCATGATGCATGACGGTTGGTGCCCGGACTGCGACCTTCCCTCGGTCGTCATCGACTCCTCCGACGACGGCCAGCACGCCTGGGCGAGCTGCTCCGAGTGCGGCAGTGGGTGGATACACCGCGACGAACTGCCGGAGGCGCGGAGCTCGACTGCGCGTCGTGCCGAGCAGACGGCGGAGCAGCGCGCGGCCTGAGCGCTGCGACGCCCGTAGGGGGCGACACGATGAACGCGGTCGCGCCGATCGGGGATTCCGGTGCGCACGACCGCGTTCGTCGTCCTGGAAGCGGCGCGTAGGACGCGCTCGTCGAATCGATTCGTGCTACTTCTTTCGTCGCCGGTTGGAGCGGTCTACACTGGCCCGGCACCCGAACACGGCGTGCTCGGCCCCACCGCGCCCGTCTCGATCGTGCTCGTCCCCGCCATGCTCGTCCCCACCGTGCTCCGGCACGAGAACAGGTCCCATGTCGCAGCTCACGCCAGCCCGCCGCACGCTCGCCATCCTCGCCCTCGCGCTCGGTGGGTTCGCCATCGGCACGACGGAGTTCGTCGCGATGGGTCTGCTGCCGAACATCGCCGAGGCGCTCCTGCCCGGGCAGTACGCGGCCGACCCGGAGGGCGGCGTAGCGCACGCAGGGTGGCTCGTGAGCGCGTACGCCCTCGGTGTGGTCGTCGGAGCGCCGACGATCGCCGCGATGTCGGCCAGGTTCCCCCGCAAGGGCTTGCTCATGGTGCTGCTGATCGGGTTCGCGGTCGCGACGGTCGCCAGTGCGGTGTTGCCGTCCTTCGGGCTCGTCGTCGTCGCACGCTTCGTCGCCGGACTCCCGCACGGCGCGTACTTCGGCATCGCCTCGATCGTCGCCGGCGACATCATGGGCCCGGGGAAGCGCGGCAAGGGCATCGCGCTCGTGCTCCTCGGCCTCTCCGTCGCGAACGTCGTCGGCGTCCCCGCGGTCACGTGGATCGGGCAGGTCGCGAGCTGGCGGGTCGCCTACGGCGTCGTCGCCGCCCTGTTCGCCCTGACCTTCCTCGCGGTCTCCGCGTTCGTGCCCCGCAGCGCGCGGGACGTCCACGCGACCATCGGCCGCGAGCTCCGCGTCTTCCGACTGCCGCAGGCCTGGATCGTGATGAGCCTCGGCGCGGTCGGGTTCGGCGGGTTCTTCGCCGTCTACTCGTACATCTCGCCGCTCGTACAGAACGTCACCGGGTTGTCGGAGTCCACCGTTCCCCTGGTGCTCGTCGTCGTCGGGCTCGGCATGGTCGTCGGCGGGCTGCTCGGTGGGTTCCTGGCCGACCACAGCGTGAAGGCCACCATCTTCGTGGGGCTCTTCGCCCTCATCGGCGCGCTGCTCGTGACGGTGCTCACCGCGCAGTGGGTCGTCGGGCTCTTCGTCGGTGCGTTCCTGCTCGGAGCGACCTCGTCCGCGATCCCGCCGGCGGTGCAGTCCCGCCTGATGGACATCGCCGGCGACGCCCGGACCATCGCGGCAGCGCTCAACCACTCGGCGTTCAACCTCGGCAACTCGCTCGGCGCGGCCCTCGGCGGGGCGGTCATCGCGGCCGGCTTCGGGTTCCTCGCGCCGGGGTGGCTCGGCATCGGTCTGGCGCTGCTCGGCGTCGTCGTCGCGGTGATCAGCTACGCGGTGGAGGGCCGCTCGAAGCGTCGCGCAGCGGCGCTGCGGACGGCGGGCGCGAGCACCGGCCCGATCCGCGAGGTCGTGTCCACGCACTGACGCGTCCCCGGCCCGGCGTTCGCCGGACGTGACCGGGCGCGCTCACCCGTGCCGCGCCTCCCGAGTGCGGAGCGCTTCGACGCGCCCGGCTGCGCTCGTCGCGGTTCCACGACGCGCCGCGCGCGCACCGTCCCGGTTCCACGACTGCGGCATCTCGACGCTCGAGATGCCGCAATTCGGGAACCTGGCGGGGCGGGGCGAGGCCGGGCGGGGCAGGGCGGGCCGAGCCGCCGCCGCCCGCGCGCGACCCCTACAGCCCGTGCGGGGTGCCGTCCTGGACGATGATGCCGTCGGTGATCGCCCGCTTCCGGAGCGCGACCTTCGTGCCCACGTCGAAGCCGGCGACCCGGTACTTCTCGCGGATGCGCTTGAGGTAGCTCTTCGCGGTCTCCTCGGAGATGCCGAGTTGGTACGCCACGCTCTTCACCGGCTCCCCACCGCCGTAGAGCGCCATCACACGACGCTCCTGCGCGCTGAGCTTCGGGACGCCACCGACGTCGCCGGAGTTGATGGCGAGGTCGAGTTCGGCGGAGACGTACTGCTCGCCCCGCTGTGCCGACCGGATCGCCTCGACGATCATGGCCGCGTCCTCACTCTTGACGAGGTAGCCGAGGGCACCGGCACCGAGTGCCTCGCGGACGACGTTGGGCTCCGAGTACGTGCTCATCACGACGGTCTTCACGCCGGCGGTCTTCAGCGTCGAGATCTTCAGCGACACCGGGATGGAGTCCTTGAGGTCGAGGTCGAGGAGCACGACGTCGACCGGGAACCCCGGGCTGGTGAGCAGCTCGGGCCACGTGGTGACCGCGGTGACCATCTGGATGTCGTCGGCGGCGTTGCGGATCCACTCGGTCAGGGCGCTGAGGAGCATCCGGTGGTCGTCGACGAGTGCGAGTCTGATCGGTTCCGCTGGAGTCGCCATGCTCGGCGTCCTTTCTCGTGGTGTCCGTCCGGGGCCTGCCGATCCTAGGAGGGTCGGTGGTCCGGTCTGGGGAGGCTGGCCTGGTTGTCCGCTTGACGCACGTCGGAGCAGCCGGGAGGCGCGGGGTGCGTCACATCTGCGGGTGCCGGTCGACGACGCAGTGCGCGGTGACGTGGAGCACGCCGTCCCGCACGCTGTCGGTGTACGGGCCGATGCGTTGGAGGGCGGCCCACGCTGCGGGCCCGAGGCGCCGACGGGGGACCCCGCGGGACTCGATCACGACGGGGACGTCCATCCGGTCGTCGCTGACCGGGTGACCGTCGGTCCCGACCGGCCCGAGGGTGACCGAGACGACGGGGGAGCCGGGCTGCTGGCTCCGGCCGTCGCCGACCATCTGCCAGAGGGCCTGGAGCAGACCGTCGCGCTGCGCCGGGGACAGGTGTCCGGCGAGGGCGCCTGGGTCGGCGACGGCGACGGCCCGTCCGAGCCGGTCCGACTCGGTGATGGCGTGGTACAGCCACGTCTCGCGACGCCCCTCGATGAGGTGCAGGCGGAGTTCGGTCGCGAGGGAGGCGGCGACGGAAGCGGACGCGTCGGACAGCGGCAGCGGGTCGGAGCCGTTCGCGACGGCGTCGAGGAGCTTCTCGGCGGCGAGGTCGAGTCGGGCGAGTTCGTCCGACGCGAGCATCCCGACGGCGAACTGCGGGGCGCCGACGTTGCTCTGCACGAGCACCCGGTCGAGTTCGCGCTGCACGAGCTGGCGGAACCGGTGCACGACGAAGAGCGCGATCGACGGCGGCACGACCGTCACGGACAGGAGGGTCACGAGGCCGGGGAGCGTCTCGGGGCTGATCGGGGTGGAGACCACCGCGTAGACGACGAAGGCCAGACCGAGGGCGACGATCGCCGCGATGACCTCGCGCGCGGGTCGGAGGGTCGTGATCGGCAGGAGGGCGAAACCGGCCGCCATCGAGGCGGTCGAGGTGTGCCCGACGTCGTGCTGGGACCAGATCCCGATGAAGTCGAGCGCGACGACGCCGGCGAGCACGACGCAGATGAGACCGAACGCCAGACCGGTCAGCCGCTCGCCGTAGGTGAGGACGATGCCGATGACGCAGGTGGCCGCGGCGACGAAGAGGAGCCACGCGCTGGCGGTGAACCAGGGGTTGCCGTAGTCGTCCCAGTGCGCGAGGAAGAAGACGATGCCGCCGAGCGCCTCGAGGCCGGTCAGGACGGCCGCACCGAGCCCGAGGTGTCCGGCTCCGAGGGACGCGCCGGGCTGGGCCGCCTGGCGGAGGGAGCGGGCGCCGGTCGACGTGGAGGGGAGACCGCGGGCCTGCCGACGCTCGGTGCCCCGGTACCGCTCACGGGCCTCCCGGCGGGTGCGGGGCGCGCTCGGTTCGCCGGGGAGGCCGCGGCTCATCGTGTCCTCGGGGATGCGGCTCACCGTGGTGCCTCCAGCACGACCGTGGTGCCGGAGCCCGGCGCGGAGAAGAGCCGGGCGTCGCCGCCGACCTCGCGCAGGCGGTTCACGACGCTCTCCTTGAAGCCGAGTCGTTCGGAGCTGACGGAGTCGAGCTCGAAGCCGACCCCGGAGTCGGTGACCATCGCGCGGACCATCGCCTCGTCGTGCACGATCGTGACGTGCGCCTCGGGGACCCCGGCGTGCCGACGGACGTTCTCGAGGCACTCGCCGAGCGCGAGCAGGAACGCGTCGAGGACGTGCGTCGGCAGGAGGACCTGCCCGGTGCCGTGCCAGGCGACCTCGAGTCCCATCCGACCGAACCGCTGCTTCACCGACTCGAGGGTCTGACCGAGGGGGGACTCCTCGGTGCGGGTGAGCGAGTAGTCGCCGGACTGCTGCGGCTGCGGCGTCGCGCCGAGGCGGAGGTGACGGAGGAGCCGGGCGTCCTCGGCGGCTTGCTCGCGCATGGCCTGCTCGGACACGCCCACACCGGAGTGGGCGAGGAGGGTCAGGGTCGCCAGGACGGTGTCGTGCAGGAGTCGTGCTCCTTGCCGACGCTGCGCCTCGGTCTCGCTGGCCTGCCGTTCGGCGCGGTGTGCCGTCCCGATCGTGTAGATGCGTCGGGCCACGCGCGGGATGCTCCGGCTGATCCACACGGCGATGACCGCGACGAGGACCCAGCCGAGCAGCACACCGCTGACGGGCAGGGAGAGGACGGTGCCGCTCGCCCAGGACATCAGGCCGACGGAGACGACGCCGGCGGAGGCCGCGATGCCGAGGCCCACGGGGTGCCCGCGTTGCGCCATGAGGAGGGAGGCCAGTCCGCCGCCGGCGAGCGGCACGAGCGCACTCGCGATGAGTGCCCGGTCCTCCGGGGCGACGGCGGTGGCGAGGACCGCGACGGCGCCGAGGCCGCTCAGCACCGTGAGGGCGGTCCACCAGGTCGACCCGTTCCACCCGAAGGCGACGAGTGCCCCGACCATGACGGCGATGCACGTGAACCCGACGACGAGCGGCAGGACGGGTACGGCGAGCGACGTGGCCACGCCCACGACGCTCACGAGCGCGCAGACGATGCCCACGACACGCGTCGTCGACCGGAGGAGGCGGTCGCGTTCCTGCGCGAGGAGTTCCATCGTTGGTCCTGGCTGTTCCTGGTTCGGGAGAGCTGGTTGGTCTTGGGAAACCGAGCACTGGTCGAGACCGTGCACTCTGCATCATTCCACGGGCGACACCCGTTGTGGGGCCTTCGGCGCGCGGGGGTCGACGGATCGGTCTGCGGGTGTCCCGTCTTCCGGGGACACGGTTGCCCCCCGATCAGTCGAGCAGGCGCCGCAGGTGTGCCCCGACGGCCTCGTGTTCGATCAGGAACCCGTCGTGGCCGAACTCGCTCGTGATCACCGCGGCCCGGTCGCCGTCCAGCGTGTCGGGCACTCCGGCGGCGATGCGGTGCTGGTCCTCGACCGGGAACAGCCGGTCGCTCGAGACGCCGACGACGAGGGTCCTGGCGGTCACGCGGGCGAGCGCCTGAGCCACCCCGCCGCGGCCGGCTCCGACGTCGTGTGAGTCCATCGCATGGGTGAGGGCGACGTACGAGGCCGCGTCGAAGCGGCGGGTGAACTTGTTGCCGTGGAAGTCCAGGTAGCTCTCCACCGAGAAGCGACCGTCGTCGCCGAGCGGGGAGACGTCGCTCTGCCATGACCGGGCGAACCGGCCGTTCAGCTCGTCGGAGGCCCGGTAGGTCATCATCGCCATCCGCCGCGCGAGGGCGAGCCCACGGTGCGGCCCCTCGCCGGGTTCGGCGTCGTGGTGGTCACCGCCGGCGAATCCGGGGTCCATCTGGATCGCGGCACGCTGCAGGGAGTTCGCTGCGATCTGGTCCGCCGTGGTCTGCGCCGTGGTCGCGAGCACCGCCACCCGTGCGACCCGCTCCGGCGCGGTGACGGCGAGTTCGAGAGCGTGCATGCCGCCCATCGAGCCTCCGACGACGGCAGCGAACCGGTCGATCCCGAGTCGGTCCGCCAACCGGACCTGGGTCGCCACCTGGTCGCGGACGGTGACGAACGGGAAGCGGGAGCCCCACTCCACGCCGTCCGGAGCCAGCGAGGACGGTCCGGTGGTGCCCTGGCAGCCACCGAGCATGTTCGGCGCGACGACGAACCACCGGTCGGTGTCGATCGCGCGACCGGAGCCGACGACGTCGCCCCACCAGCCGGCGGTGCGGTGCCCGGGGCCGGCCGGACCGGTGACGTGGGAGTCACCGGTGAGCGCGTGGAACACCAGCACGGCGTTGTCCCGGGCGGGGGAGAGCGTCCCCCAGGTCTCGTAGGCCACGCGGACGGCGGGGATGAGCCCGCCGCGGACGGACTGCTCGCCGAGGTCCTCGAAGCGTCGAGCCCCGGGCGGGTCACCCGGTCGCCACGCACCCGTCACGGGCGGTTTGCCGAGCGTGCGGAGCTCGGCACCGGGCACCAGGGTGGACGGCACGGAGTCCTCGGGGGTCGTCTGCCAGTCCATCGTGCGTCCAGTCTGCCGGGAGGCCCGCCGCACCGCCGCCGTGTTACGTCGCGACGGCCTGCCGAACGCGCCGTGGACGGGTCCGCGCGGCGGGGTACCGCTGCGGGGATACGCCCACGTCGCGTCGTGCCGGGGTCAGGCGCGCAGGCCCGCCTGGGCGACGGCTCGCGCTGCGGCGAGCCCGGCCTCGAGGTCGGCCTTGAGGTCCTCGACGTTCTCGATGCCGACCGACAGGCGCACCAGGCCCGGGGTGACCCCGGTGGTGAGCTGCTGCTCGGGGGTCAGCTGCGAGTGGGTCGTGGACGCCGGGTGGATCACGAGCGAGCGGACGTCGCCGATGTTCGCCAGGTGCGAGAACAGCTGCAGCTCGTCCACCAGCGCACGTCCCGCGTCGACACCGCCCTTGAGTTCGAACGACAGCACCGCACCGACACCGCGCGGGGCGTACTTCGTCGCCGCCGGGTACCACGGGCTCGTCGGCAGGCCCGCGTAGGCCACCGTGGCGACGTCCGGGTGTCGGTCGAGCCACTCCGCGATCTCCTGCGCGTTCGACACGTGTCGCTCGATGCGCAGGCTCAACGTCTCGATGCCCTGCAGCAGCGCGAACGCCGTGTCGGGGGAGTTCGACGCCCCGAGGTCGCGGAGCAGCTGCACCCGCGCCTTGACGATGTAGGCCAGGGCGTCGCCGACGGCCTGCGAGAAGACCGCCCCGTGGTACGACGGGTCCGGCGTGCTGAACTCCGGGAACCGCTCGGCGTGCTCCGACCAGGCGAAGGTGCCGCCGTCGACGATGACCCCACCGATGACGGTGCCGTGCCCGCCCAGGAACTTCGTCGCCGAGTGCACGACGATGTCCGCCCCGTGCTCGAACGGACGGATCAGGTACGGCGTGGCGATCGTGTTGTCGACGATGAGCGGGACGCCCGACTCGTGCGCGACGCCGGCGACGGTCTCGATGTCGAGCACGTTGATGCGCGGGTTGCCGATGGTCTCGGCGAAGAACAGCTTCGTGTTCGGACGGACCGCGCGACGCCACTCCTCGGGGTCGTCCTGGTCCTCGACGAACGTGGTCTCGATGCCGAGCTTGGCGAGCGTGTACTTGAACAGGTTGTACGTCCCGCCGTAGATCGACGACGACGAGACGATGTGGTCACCGGCCCCGGCGATGTTGAGCACCGCGTAGGTCTCCGCCGCCTGGCCGCTCGACACCAGCAGCGCCCCGGTGCCGCCCTCGAGTGCGGCGATGCGCTGCTCGACGACGTCGTTCGTCGGGTTCATGATCCGCGAGTAGATGTTGCCCGGCTGCGCCAGCGCGAACAGGTCCCGCGCGTGGTCCGAGTTCTCGAACACGTACGAGGTCGTCTTGTAGATCGGGGTCGCCCGGGCACCCGTCGTCGGGTCCGGAGCGGCACCCGCGTGCACCTGCGTGGTCTCGAACCGCCAGGCGGTTGCGTCGTTCGTGGTCATCGGGAGCTCCTCTTCCGTCACCGTGGTCGTCGGGTCGACACGGGTGCATCGACACGGGCGCGGTGTCGGGAGGACCGCCGCGTCTGTCCGTCGCCCGTCACGCTACGCAGGTGGCCGGGCGGGCACCAGCGCGCCCGTCGTCGGACGTAACGCGCAGTGGGACACGGCGGGCGGGCCTCCCGTCGGACCCGGGTGCCGTCAGTCGGTGCTGGTGCTCCGCCGCCCGTGGTCGACGAAGAAGTCCGAGTACCGCATCGGAGGCAGCGGCGGGAACGGGATCGGCATCGCCTGTCGGACGGACGTGCGGTGACGGACGAGGGAGTCGATGCGAGCCGGTGGGACGTCGGGCTCGGACCGGTACGTGCTCATGGGGTTCCTCAGCCGCCGGCCGCACGGGCAGCCGACGGAGGTCGGCGTGTCGAACCGGAGCGTGTCGGCGGTGACACCGACGCTACGACCGCGCCCGTCACTCTGTCAGGGGCTTGACAGCACGGGCCCGAGTGCCGCATGTGGCGATCCATCCGGATCGAGCCGACAACCGGCCGGTGGGGACGTCGGCGTCGTCCGGGGCCCGACGGATGTCCTACAGTGTCGCCGTCATGAGCTCTCCGATGCCGCCCCCGCACCGCGACCCGCACGGCGGCCCCGAGCACCCGCCCGTCCGCCGGGACGACGTCGCCGGCCGGGACCTCGACGAGGCCATGGGGTTCTACGAGCGCGTGCACAACGCCCACCAGGTCCGACTGACCCAGGACGAGTCCCGCCCCTTCGGGTTCCGCTTCCGCGCCGTCGGCGACGACCGACTCCGCCTCCGCAGCTCCGCCCTGAGCGCCCGCCGCTGGGGCCGGATCGAACCCGAGGGGCGCTACCTCGTCACCTGGGCGCACGACGGGCAGGTCGCCTTCGACGCCGGCACCGACGACGAACTCGTCGCCGAGGCGGGCGTCCCAGCCGTCTACCCGACCGGCCGACCCTTCACCATCGAGGCACCCGCCGGCGTCACGCTGCACACCATCGACGTCGACGCCCGCGCCCTCGAGGACCTGCACGCCGCCCGCACCGGCACCAGCCCAGGGCCCCTCGTCTTCGCCCGCCGCCCCGACGCCGCCAGCCTCGCCGCCCTCCGCGCCGTGCTCGCCGCGTCCACCCCCGTCCTCCTCGACCCCGCCGCCGACCGACTCGAGCGCGCCCGACACGTCGACGCCGTCAGCCGCCGGATGCTCGACGCCTTCGCCCCCGTCCCCGCGGCACCCCGTCACGTCGGACACCCCCGCAACGTCGCCCGGGCGCTCGACTACATCGAGGAACACCTCGGGGAACCCGTCACCGCCGCCGACATCGCCCAGGCGGCCGGTCTCAGCCAACGGGGGCTCCAACAGGCGTTCGGGCGCAACGACCTCCCCACGCCGCTCGAGACCCTCCGCGAAGCCCGACTCCGACGGGTCCGGACCGCGCTCGCCGACGCCCGACCCGGCGAGGTCAGCGTCGCGGCGGTGGCCCGGGAGTACGGGTTCGCACACCTCGGCCGCTTCGCCGGGTACTACGCCGAGCGGTTCGGCGAACGACCGAGCGACACCCTGCGCTCCTGAGGCTGCGGGTCAGACCGGGTCGCGACGGAACAGCCAGTCGACCTTCGGCTCGAGCAACCACCGCATCCCACGCCGGACGAACGGCTGCGCCAGGAACAGACTCACTCCACACGCCAACAGCACCATGAGGAGCACGTACGGCCACGCCGAGTGCTCCCCGGCCAGGACGCCGGACTCGCGGATCGGGTAGAGCACGAACGTGTGCAGCAGGTAGACGTACATCGTCGCCGCGCCGAACCTGGTCAACCACACCGTCCGCCGCGGCACGAGCAGCAGGAACGCCGCCGTCAGCAGCGCCGCGAACAGCATCAGCCCGAACCGGACCCCACCGGCCCACCACGTGTCCTCGCCGAGACCCGAGTACGAGTCGTCGTAGAAGAACCAGTGGTGCAGGTCGAACTGCTTGAACTGCGGGATGAACAGCACGCAGGCCACCGCCCACACGGCGAACAGCAGCGCAGCAGCGACCCGGACCCGGACCACGACCCGCCGGGGCGCCTCGTACCAGCGGTCGAACACCCCCCACTGCCGCACCTGCCAGCCGAGCAGGAAGAACGGCAGCAGACTGATCGCCCGCGACAGCGACAGCGTCGAGTCGACGTTGTCGAAGTACCCCACCCCGATGCTCAACACCACGGCCCAGAGCAACGGCCATCGCAGCTGCGCCAGGTACGGCAGGATCAGCCGGAAGATCCCCAGCGCCAGCAGGAACCACAGCGTCCACGTCGGCTTCGTGGGGTTGAACTCCTTGCCGCCCTCGACGAGCGCCTGCACCACGGTCCAGATCGTCTGCATCACGATGTACGGCACGACGATGTCCGTGAAGGTCCGCCGCATCCGCTTCGCCGTCGGGGTGTCCGCGGACGAGAAGTACCCGCTGATCACGCCGAACGCGGGCATGTGGAACGCGTAGATGAACGTGTACAGCGCGAGCGCGTGCTCGCTGCCCGCGGTCTGCCGCTGGATCGCGTGCCCGATCACCACGAGCGTCACCGCGAGGAACCGGGCGGTGTCCCACATCGGGATCCGACGTCCCGCCCGACCCGGGTCGAGCCGTCCCGCCGGGACCGAGGGCGCGGGAGGGGCGGCGTCCGTCGTCATCCACCGCACGTTACCGTCCGGGGGCCCCCGGCGTGTCGGTAGCGTTGACGGCACCCGGCACCATCGACCACCACGAGGAGCACCATGACCAACCGTCGAGCCGTCGTCACCGGAGCCAGCTCGGGCATCGGAGCCGCCACCGTCCGGCTCTTCCGTCAGCACGGGTGGGACGTCCTCGCCGTCGCCCGACGAGCCGACCGTCTCGAGGCGCTCGCCGCGGAGACCGGGGCGGACACCCTCGTCGTCGACGTCACCTCGGACGCAGACGTGTCGGCGCTCGCTGCCCACGTGGACGCCCTCGGCGGTGCGGACGTCCTCGTCAACAACGCCGGCGGGGCCTTCGGCTCGGCATCGGTGGAGGAGTCCGACATCGACGACTGGCGTGCGATGTTCGAGGTGAACGTCCTCGGCACCAAGCGGGTCACCGCGGCACTGCTGCCGGCCCTGCGCCGTCGTGCGGCCGTGACGGGCGGTGCCGACGTCGTCACGGTGACGAGCACCGCCGGGATCGTGACCTACGAGAACGGCGGCGGCTACGTCGCGGCGAAGCACGCCGAGCACGCCCTCGTCGGGGTGCTCCGGCTGGAACTGAACGGCGAGCCGATCCGCGTCGTGGAGATCGCCCCCGGGATGGTGAAGACCGAGGAGTTCTCCGTGGTCCGGTTCGGCGGCGACACCGCGGCGGCCGCGGCCGTCTACGACGGCGTCGAGGCGCCGTTGGTGGCCGACGACGTCGCCGAGGCGATCGTGCACGCCGTCGAGCTGCCCGCGCACGTCAACCTCGACCTCGTGACGGTCCGTCCGGTGGCGCAGTCGGCGCAGCACAAGCTCGCGCGCGGGCCGCTCACGCCGAAGGGGCAGGACGCAGCGCCCGGGCGGTGACCACGGGTCGCGGGCGGGGGACCCCTGCCGGTACCGTGGGCGGATGCCGATCAGCAGCGAACCCGCGGAGCCGTCCGCCTCGTCGACCGTGACCGTGACGAGCGGACCGGAGGTGCTCGGCTGGCTCGAGTTCGGTGACGCCGCACGGCTGCTCGCCAAGGACGTCCTGTCCGCCGGGTTCGAGCCCGAGGTGGTCGTCGCCGTCGCGCGTGGCGGCCTCATCATCGCCGGAGCCGTGGCGTACGCACTCGGCACGAAGGAGTGCGGCTCGATCAACGTCGAGTTCTACACCGACGTCGAGCAGCGCCTCGAGGAGCCCGTCGTGCTCGCGCCGGCACTCGACGCCCCGAGCCTCGCCGGCAAGCGGGTCCTGGTCGTCGACGACGTCTCGGACTCGGGCCGCACCCTCGCGCTCGTGGTCGACATCATCCGCAGCGCCGGAGCCGACGTCCGGAGCGCCTGCCTCTACTCGAAGCCGGGCACCGTGCTCGAGCCGGACCACGTCTGGCGTCGGGTCGACGGGTGGATCACCTTCCCGTGGAGCGCGCTCGCTCCGGTGACGGCCGAGTCGTGAGCATCCACCTGGTCGGTGGCGGACCGTTCGTCGCCGCGGACGTCGCCGCCGCCTTCACCGCCGAGGCCACGGCGCGCTCCGCTGCCGTGGGCCGCAGCGTGCCCCGGATCGGACTGCTGTCCGTGGCCGGCACCGACGGCACCTCGCCCGGCTCGACCGCCGACATCGCCGAGGTCCTCGGTGGCGCCCGCGCGGCCGAGGTGCTGGTCACCGAGGTCCCCGCCGGCCGGGTCTTCGACACGACGGTCCTCAGCGACGTCGACGCCCTCGTCGTCAGCGGCGGTCGCACGCCCGACTACCTGCACGCCGTCACGCCGCTCGTCGACCAGATCCGCCTGCTCGTCTCCGACGGCCTGCCGTACCTCGGGTACTCCGCCGGCGCGATGATCGCCGCGGACCGGGCTCTGGTCGGTGGCTTCCGCATCGGCGGCGTCGAGATCTGCCCCGAGGGCGCGTCCGAGGGTCTCGACGAGGTCGAGCTCCGTGAAGGACTGGGCCTCGTCGACCTGACCATCGACGTGCACGCCGTGCAGGCCGGCACCCTCGCCCGCCTCATCGCGAGCGCCGAGGCCGAGTTCGTCACGGCTGGCCTGGCCATCGACGAGGACACCGCGCTCGTCGTCGGTGAGGGCGCGCTCGAGGTCCGCGGCACCGGGAGCGTCTGGCGGGTGATGGCGGGCGAGGAGTCCGTCTCGGTCGCCACCATGGGCGCGTAGCGTGCAGCCGAAGCCCCTCGCCGAGCTGGTCGACCCGGGTTGGGCCGAGGCGCTCGCACCGGTCGAGGACGAGGTCCACCGCATCGGTGCCTGGCTCCGTGCCGAGACCGAGGCAGGCCGACCGTACCTGCCCGCCGGACCGGCCGTCCTCCGTGCCTTCGAGGACCCGTTCGACCGCGTCAAGGTGCTCGTCGTCGGGCAGGACCCGTACCCGACGCCGGGACACCCGATCGGACTGTCCTTCGCCGTCGACCAGCACGTGCGCCCGGTCCCGAGGAGCCTGCAGAACGTCTACCGGGAGCTCGCCGACGACCTCGGCGTGACGCCCCCGCCGCACGGCGACCTGCGGGCGTGGTCCCGGCAGGGTGTGCTGTTGCTCAACCGGGTGCTCACCGTCGGCGTCGGCGCACCCGCCAGTCACCGCGGCAAGGGGTGGGAGACGGTCACGGAGCAGGCCGTCCGGGCCCTCGCCGCCCGCGACCGTCCCCTCGTCGCCGTGCTCTGGGGCGCACAGGCGGCATCGGTCCGGCCGTTCCTCGGCGACACCCCGGTCGTCGCCTCGGCGCACCCGAGCCCGCTGAGCGCCTCCCGTGGGTTCTTCGGCAGTCGACCGTTCTCCGCCGTCGACGACCTGCTCGTCGCCCAGGGTGCCGACCCCGTCGACTGGACCCTGCCGACGGAGCCGTGACGGGCCTCCCGTAGGCTCGTGCCGTGCTCGAGGAGGAATACCAGCAGCGGCGGAGCCTGCCGCGACACCTGCGTGCCCCGGCCCCGCCGGCACCGGTCTTCACGTACGCGATCCGACCGGCGACGACGGCGGACCTGCCCGAGGTGCGCGAGATCCACACGCACTACGTCCGGAACTCCTCGGTGACGTTCGACGCGGCGGCCTTCACCTTCGCCGCGTGGAAGCGCCGGTACGACGAACTCCAGCGGCGGAAACTGCCGTTCCTGGTCGCCCAGGCGCCGTCCGGTCAGGTGCTCGGCTACGCGCTCGTCGAGCCCTGGAACCCGCGGGACCGGTCGAACCACGTGGTCGAGGACTCGATCTACCTCGGCGCTGCCTCCGGGGGGAAGGGCCTCGGCCGTGCCCTCATGGAGGCACTGCTCGAGGCGTGCCGTGCGGCCGGTGTGCGCGAGGTGATCGCCGTGATCGCCGACCGGTCCGCGGACGCGTCGATCCGGTTGCACGAGCGGCTCGGGTTCGAGGAGATCGGCCGGATGGGACGGGTCGGCTTCAAGTACGACCGGTGGCTCGGCACGGTGACGATGCGCCTGCGGCTCCGCGGCCTGCGGAAACGGCCGTTCGGCGGGCGCTGAAGGACGACCGGTCAGCGCGCCTCGGCGACGAACTCGTCCCGTGTGGTGCGCACCAGGGCGGCGGCGGCGTCGGAGGCGAGCCGGGCCTCCCGGTCGACGACCGCGTGACCGACGGCCTCGTGGCGGGCGGCGGCTTCGGCGGTCCAGGCGGTGATCGTGTCGCGGGACTCGCTCGTCCGGGTGCGCAGCAGCGCCTCGACCGTGTGCGCGAAGTGGGCGAAGACCGTGTTGCCCGACCCGGTGAGCAGGGCACGGTGGAAGCGCACGTCCGCCTCGAGGTAGGCGCGCCCGTCCCCGCGTCCGGCGGCGTCGACCATCTCGCGGGCGGCGACGAGCACGGCGTCGGCGGCTGGTCCGCCACGGTCCGCGGTGAGGGCGGCGGCGACCGGTTCGATCCCGAGCCGGAGTTCGAGCAGCTCGCGCTGCTGGGTGAAGTAAGCGTCGGAGGCACCGCGCCACCGGATCACCGACGGGGCGAGGAGTTCCCAGTCCGACGAGGGCAGCACCTGGGTGCCGACGCGTTGGCGCGGCCGGACCATGCTGAGCGACTGGAGCACACGGAGTGCCTCGCGGACGACGGATCGTGAGACGCCGAACTCGGCGGCGATCTCCTCCGGTCGGAGCACCGTCCCCGGGGCGACCGCGCCGTCGACGATGCGCTGCCCGAGCGTGTCGAGCACGTGGGCGTGCAGCCCGCGCGGTGTCGGCATCGTTCCTCCTGGTCGGACCGCGGTACGCGGACGTGTGACGCGGAGTCCATTGCAGCGGCACACTGCCCGCACCGCCGGGTGGCGCGCGGACGACGACGATGTAGTCTGATTAATCAGATTATTGGATCGGCGACCACGGGCGTGATCAGCGTCCGGCCGGTCCGACACCAGCAGCAGGACGGCAGCAGCGCAGGAGCTGCTCCAGGAAGGGGCGCAGATGCCTCACCTCCAGACGTCGGCGGCGGGCACCCTGCTCGCGGCGGGCCCCGAACCCGTCGAACCGTCGGGCACGATCCCACAGCTCGTCATCGCGGCGCTCCTCGGCATCGTGGTGATCATCGCGCTCATCACCTGGCTCAAGGTGCACCCGTTCGTCGCACTGACGATCGGGGCGCTCGGCGTCGGCCTCGGCGCGGGACTCGCCCCGGAACAGACCGTCACGAGCTTCGGCAACGGTTTCGGCGCGACCATGACGAGCGTCGGCATCCTGGTCGGCCTCGGGTCGATGTTCGGCAAGCTGCTCGTCGACTCCGGCGCCGCCGACCGGGTCGTCGACACGCTCGTCCGTCGCTCATCCGCCGCCGCCCTGCCCTGGACGATGGCCCTCATCGGCGCGCTGATCGGCCTCCCGATGTTCTTCGAAGTCGGCCTCGTCCTCCTCATCCCGATCATCGTGCTCGTCGCGAAGCGCAGCGGCGTCCCGATCATGAAGATCGCGATCCCGGCGCTCGCCGGTCTGTCGACCATGCACGCGTTCGTCCCGCCGCACCCCGGTCCGCTCGTGGCCGTCTCGACGGTCGGCGCGAACCTCGGGACCACCCTCGCCTTCGGCATCGTGCTCGCGATCCCCGTCATCGTCGTCGCCGGTCCGGTGTTCGCCCGCTTCGCGGCCCGCTGGGTCGACGTCCCGGCACCGGACATGTTCGGCTCGCGGGACGCGGACCCCGCGCACCCCGGCCGGGAGGCGCGGCGCGGCCCCGCCACGCAGGACACGGCGTCCCTGCCGAACGGGAAGAGCGACTTCACCCGGGTCATCACCGAACCGCGGAGCCCCTCCTTCGCGGTCGCCCTCGTCGGGATCCTGCTGCCCGTCGTGCTCATGCTCGCGCAGGCGATCCGGGAAGCCGCGATGCCGGACGCCGGCGGCGCGTGGGTCGGTGTGCTCGACTTCCTCGGTACCCCGATGATCGCGATCGGCATCGCCACCGTCTACGCGATGGTGTTCTTCGCGATCGGCGGCGGCATGGACCGCTCAGCCGTCGCGAAGTCCCTCGAGAGCGCCCTGCCGCCCGTGGCCGGCGTCCTGCTCATCGTCGGCGCGGGCGGCGGCTTCAAGCAGGTGCTCATCGACACGGGCATCGGGGGCGTGATCGCGGACGCCGTGCAGGAGTCCGGCGTGTCGGTGCTGCTCGTCGCATGGGTGGTGTCGGCGCTCGTCCGCGTCGCCACCGGGTCCGCGACCGTCGCGACCGTCACCGCCGCGGGCATCATGGCCCCGATCGCGCAGGACCTCTCGTCCCCGATGACCTCGCTGCTCGTGCTCGCCATCGGTGCCGGGTCGGTCTTCCTGTCGCACGTGAACGACGCCGGGTTCTGGCTCGTCAAGGGGTACCTCAACACGACCGTCGGGCAGACGTTCAAGACGTGGTCGGTGCTCGAGTGCCTCATCTCGGTCACGGGGCTGGTCGGCGTGCTCGTCGCGGGGGTCTTCATCCGATGAGCGGACGCACGACCGACCAGCAGCCGGTGCCGCTCGACGCGCGGGTGCTCGTGGTCATGGGCGTGTCCGGCTCGGGCAAGTCGACCGTCGCCGCGAAGGTCGCCGACGAGCTCGGTTGGGCGTTCGCCGAGGGGGACGACATGCACCCCGAGGCGAACGTCGCGAAGATGCAGGCGGGGACGCCCCTGACCGACGAGGACCGCTGGCCGTGGCTCGACGTCGTCGCCGACTGGATCCGCGGGCACCTCGACGCCGGGACGAACGGCGTGGTGACCTGCTCGGCGCTGAAGCGGTCCTACCGGGACGTGCTGCGGGCCTCCGGGGTGGTGTTCGTGCACGTCGCGGGGGACGGGGCGCTCCTCGAGCAGCGGATGTCCTCGCGGTCCGGGCACTTCATGCCGACGTCGTTGCTCGCCTCGCAGCTGGCGACGCTCGAGCCGCCGCAGGCGGACGAGGCGCACGTCACCGTCGCCGCCGACCGCACCCCGGCCGAGGAGTGCGCCGAGGTCCTCACGCTGCTCGGCCTCCGTCCCGCCTGACGGGCGCTCCCGAGAGGACGGCCGGGGAGCCGTCGGCACCATGGGGACATGGCTGTCGACGACTCCCCGTCCCTGCTCACCCGCGGCTACGGCTTCGGCGCACACATCTGGCGGCGCGCGTCGGACGGCGCTCGGGCGGTGCCGATGCGCTTCCTGTTCCGCGATGCGCTGCTCGTCCGCGGTGCCGAGGGCGTCGGGCTCTTCTACGACGGCGACAGGATCGCCCGACACGGCGCGATGCCGGCGATCGTGCAGCAGACGCTGTTCGGCAACGGCTCGGTGCACAGCCTGGACGGCGAGGAGCACCGGCACCGCAAGGCGACCTTCGTCGACGTGGCCTACGAGGACGAGCAGGTCGCGCGGCTCACCCCGCTCATCGCCCAGGAGTGGCACCGTGAACTCGACGAGTGGCTCGGTGGGGGCGGGCGGACCGCCTACGACGCCGCCGTCGGCGTGTTCGGACGCGCCGGGATGCAGTGGGCTGGCCTGCCCGGGACGGCCGCGGCCAAGACCCGCTGGGCTGCGCGGCTCGCGCAGATCGTCGACGGCTTCGGCGTGCCGTACTCGCCGGAGTACCTGCTCGCGGCCGTCAACCGCCGGTGGTCGGACCGGCACGCCGAGCGGCTGGTCCGTGCCGTCCGGGACGGTGACCTCGACCCGGCCGCGGGGACGGCGCTGTACGAGTGGGCGTGGCACCGTGACCGCTCCGGGGTGCTCCTGCCGGCGCGGACGGCCGGCATCGAACTGCAGAACAGCTTCCGACCGCTCATCGCCGTGGCCCGGTTCGTCGCCTTCGCCGCGAAGGAGCTGCACGACCGGCCCGAGTGGCGTGCCCGGATCGCCGAGGAGTCGGTGACCGAGCGCTCGTTGGTCGGCGGGCCGGTCGCGACCGCGTTCGCCCAGGAGGTCCGCCGGACGGCTCCGTTCGTCCCGATGCTGCCGGGGTGGGCGACCGAGGACGTCGAACTCGACGGTGAGCACCTCCGCAAGGGCGGCCGGGTGGTGCTCGACCTGCTCGGCACCGACACCGACGACCGGTCGTGGGAAGCGGCGGACCGGTTCGATCCGGAGCGGTTCCTCGGTGTCGAGGACCACGAGGCGATCGAGACCTTCGTGCCGCACGGCGGCGGCGACGTCGCCACCGGCCACCGTTGCCCGGGTGAGAAGCTCGCGATCGTCGCACTCGCCTCGGCGGTCGCGACCCTCAGCGACCCGCGGTTGACGGTCCTCGACGAGGGGCTCGAGGTGAACCGGCGCCGGCTGCCCACGAAGCCCGCCTCAGGAGGTCGGGTGCGGGCCTCCCGATCGGGCGGCGGGTGCCCGTTCCACCGCAGCGCGCACTGACGGCGCGGCTCCGTCCGCGCTCGTCGGTCCTCACCGCTCGGTGACCCGCCCCGCCTCGACGCGCCACTGCCGGTCGAGCTGCACGGTGTCGAGCATGCGCCGGTCGTGGGTGACGAGCAGGAGCGTGCCCTCGTACGTCTCGAGCGCCTGCTCGAGCTGCTCGATCGCCGCGAGGTCCAGGTGGTTCGTCGGCTCGTCGAGGACCAGCACGTTCACCCCGCGGGCCTGCAGGAGCGCCAGCCCCGCGCGGGTGCGTTCACCGGGGGAGAGCTCACCCGCGGCGCGGCCGACGTGCTCGGCCTTCAGCCCGAACTTCGCGAGCAGGGTCCGGACGTCGGCCGTGGTCATCTCGGGCACCAGGCCCTCGAACACCGCGGCCAGGGGCTCCGCACCGGTGAACAGCGAGCGGGCCTGGTCGACCTCGCCCACCGCGACGCTCGACCCGGTCGAGGCCGTGCCGCTCGTCGGCGCCTGCCGCCCGAGCAGTGCCCGGAGCAGCGTCGACTTGCCGGCACCGTTCGGACCGGTGATCCCGATGCGGTCGCCACCGTTCACCTGCAGCGACACCGGACCGAGCGTGAAGTCACCCTGCTCGTAGGTCGCGTCCGACAGGGTCGCGACGACGGCCGAGGACCGGGGCGCCTGCCCGATGGTGAACTCGAGCTGCCACTCCTTGCGCGGCTCCTCGACCTCGTCCAGCCGGGCGATCCGTGACTCCATCTGACGGACCTTCTGCGCCTGTTTCTCGCTCGACTCGCTGGCGGCCTTGCGGCGGATCTTGTCGTTGTCGGGCGCCTTCTTCATGGCGTTGCGGACGCCCTGGCTCGACCACTCGCGCTGCGTCCGCGCACGCGAGACGAGGTCGGCCTTCGTCGCCGCGAACTCGTCGTAGGCGTCGCGCTTGTGCTGGCGGGCGATCTCGCGCTCCTCGAGGTACGCGTCGTACCCGCCGCCGAACAACCGGTTCGAGGACTGCGCCAGGTCGAGTTCGAGCACCGCCGTGACCGAGCGCGCCAGGAACTCGCGGTCGTGGCTGACCAGGACGACCCCGCCGCGCAGGCCGCGCACGAACTCCTCGAGCCGGGCGAGCCCGTCCAGGTCCAAGTCGTTCGTCGGCTCGTCGAGCAGGACGATGTCGAACCGGGACAGCAGCAGCGCCGCCAGTCCGACCCGGGCCGCCTGCCCGCCGGACAGCGACGTCATGAGCGACTCGGCCGTGACCGAGCCGTCGGGCGCGTCGAGGGTCAGCCCGAGGTCCGCGAGCACGACCGGCATCCGCTCGTCGAGGTCCGCCGCGCCCGACGCCAGCCACCGTTCGAGGGCGACCGAGTAACGGTCGGCGGCTGCGTCACCGGCGTCCGGCTCGCCGAGGGCCAGGGCCGTCGCGTCCATCTCGAGCGTGGCCTGGGCGCAGCCGGTCCGGCGGGCGACGTAGCCGGCGACGGTCTCGCCGGGGACGCGCTCGTGTTCCTGGGGCAGCCAGCCGACGAACGCGTCCGTCGGCGACAGGGACACCGTCCCGCCGAGCGGCTCGTCGACCCCGGCCAGCAGGCGCAGCAGGGTCGACTTGCCGGCGCCGTTCACACCGACGACGCCGATCACGTCACCGGGGGCGACCGTGAGGTCGAGGGAGTCGAACAGCGTGCGGGCGGCGTAGCCGCCGGCGAGTCCCTTGGCGACGAGCGTGGCGGTCATCCCCACATCGTCCCACCTCGCCGGGCCGGCGGGGGACCGGACGGGAGGCTCGGTGCGGGGCCGGCGCCTGCCTCGCGTCAGCCGAGCGGAGCGGCCGAGTCGAAGGCGACGGTGAGCAGGGGCAGCTCGTCACGGGGGAGCACCGCGGTCACGAGTCGCCCGTCGTCGAGCTCCGCGGCGATGCCGAGCACGAAGGGGTCCGTGTCGAGGAGCAGACCCGGACGCTCGACGCCGTCGACCAGGACCGGGTGCCCGGACTGGACGCTGCGCTCGTCGACCAGGGCGGGCCAGGGGTGCTCGGTCAGGTCGGGGAGGGCGTGTTCGTCGCGGTACTGGTTGACCAGGACGTACTGCACGTGCTGGACGAGGGTCTCCGCCGACGTGGGACGGGTCGGATCGGGTGCGGTCCGGTGCGTCTGGACCGCCTCCCAGAGCATCGGGTACCGCAGGCGCTCGACGGTCGCGACGAGCCAGTCCGGGCGCGGCCACGGCGGGACCTCCTCGAGCGACCGTCGCCGCTCGTCGTCCAGCACCGCCAGGTTCACCGGGTCGTCCCGGTCGTCGGGGTTCCGCCAGAGCGTGTACTGCCGGGACACGGTCGCACGCACGAGCACGCCGTCGGACTCGCTGGTCTGCACACCGAGGGAGCCGGAGTCCTCGAGGAGCCGCTGCGCGACGAGACCGGCGACGTCGAACCCGAGCGCACGGACCGCGGCCCGCTGCTCGAGCTCCGGGTCGGGCGCGTCCGCGCCGAGCACTCCGCCGAAGTCCATGCGGCGAGCTTGGCCCCGGACCGCGACACGGTCAAGGACCGGGTCCGACCGCGTCCGCCTAGGCTCGGTCCGTGTTCGAACTCCACCACCTGTCCGCGCAGGAACTCTGGGACTGGATCCGCCGCGGCGATGCCACCGCCCGCGAGGTCACCGACCACTACCTCGCCCGGATCGACCGGCTCGACGCGGAGCTCGGCGCGTTCGTCACCGTCACCGCCGAGGCCGCGCGTGCCCGGGCCGACCACCTCGGCGACCTGGTGCCGACGTCGCGACCGCTGTGGGGCCTCCCGTCCGGGGACAAGGACCTGACGGACCGACGCGGAGTCCCCACCCGGTCGGGCACCGCCGCCCTGCCGGGAGACCCGGCGGAGGCCGACCACCCGCTCGTCACCGCGCTCGACGACGCCGGGGCGATCAGCCTCGGCAAGACGGCGACGCCGGAGTTCGGCATGTCGTCGTCGTCGGAGACGCGCTTCGGCACGACGCGGAACCCCTACGACACCACGCGCGCCCCGGGCGGGTCGTCGAGCGGAGCTGCCGTCGCGGTCGCTGTCGGCCTGTTGCCCGCGGCCGTCGGGTCGGACGGCGGCGGATCGGTGCGGATCCCCGCGGCCGCCACGGGCCTGGTCGGTCTGAAGCCGAGCCGCGGGCGCGTGCCCTCCATGCCCGGGCGCGCCGGCCTGGGAGGCCTGGCCGTCGCCGGACCGCTGACCCGCACCGTGGCCGATGCCGGCATGCTGCTCGACGCGCTCGTGGCGCCGACCGGGCTGCCGGAGCGGCAGCCGTACGCGCTCGTGACGCCCGACGTCGGTGACGGGCCGTTCACGGCGGCAGCCGTCCGCGGTGAGGGACGCTTCGCCGTCGGTCTGCTGGAGGGTTCACCGTGGGACGACTTCGTGGACGTGGTCGTCGACCCGGCGGCCCGGGAGGCCGTGGACACCGCCGTCCGTGTGCTCGGCGAGGTCGGACACGGGGTCGAGGACGTGACGATGCCGCGCGTGCCGTACGCCGAGCCGTTCCAGGTGGCATGGGAGTCGTCAGGTGCCGGCATCGCCCGGCTCCCGGGGATCGACCTGTCCGCGCTGACGCCGCTCGTCGCCTGGTTGGTCGAACGCGGTCGGGCACTGACGGGCGCGCAGGTGCTCGACGCGATGGCTGGGCTCGACGCGTTCTCCGTCGCCCTCACCCGCGCGTTCGACCGGTTCGACGCGGTCCTCACCCCGACGCTCGCGCTGACCCCGCGTCCGCTCGGCTGGTACGGCGAGGACCCGGCGGAGGACTTCCGGCGCCAGTGCGCCTACTCGCCGTGGACGTCGATGGCGAACGTGGCGGGGCTGCCCGCGATCACGTTGCCCGTCGGGGTGACCGCCGAGGGGCACCCGGACGGAGCGGGGCTCCCGATGGGCGTGCAGCTCATCGGGCGTCCGGGTGGGGAGCGCGTGCTCCTCGCGATCGGGGCGCAGCTCGAGCGTCGGCTGCGGTGGCAACGGCGGCACCCGTCCGTCTGGTGAGGGAGGCGCGCGCCGGCCCCCGGTGCAGGAGACCCGCGCCGTGCCACGCACGCCCGTCGGTTCCACGACCCGCCGCCCGCACGCGTCCGGGTTCCACGATCGTCGCATCCGGCGCCCTGAGGTGCCGACGTCCTGGAACCCGGGGGAGGACCGCTGCGCGCGCCACTACGGCAGCGTCGGCGCCGCAGCGACCAGGGCCTGTGTCACCGGGTGCGCGGGGGCGTCGAGGAGGGACACCGGCCCGTGCTCGACGATGCGCCCCGCCGACATCACCGCCACGGTGTCGCACAGCCGCTGCACCACGCCGATGTCGTGCGACACGAGCACGAGCGTCGCCCCGAGGTCGTCGACGAACGAGCGGAACAGGTCGATCACCCGCGCCCGCACCACCACGTCGAGTGCGCTCATCGGCTCGTCCCCGAACAGGATCCGCGGCCGGTGCACCACGGCCCGCGCGATCGCGATCCGCTGCCGCTGCCCGCCCGAGAACTCGTGCGGGTACCGGTCGGCGGCGTCGGCGGGCAGGTCGACCCGCTCGAGCACGGTACGGACCGTGGCCCGGTGGTCGCCCGCGATCCGCAGCGCGCGGAGCGGCTCGGCGACGATCGCGCCGACGCGCATCCGCGGGTCGAGCGAGGCGACCGGGTCCTGGAAGACGATGCCGGTCTCGCGCCGGTACCAGCGGCCGGCGGCAGCCGGAGCCCGCGCGTCCACGGGGCGGCCGGACGCCGTCACGCTGCCGGTGGTGGGGGCCTCCAGTCCGGCCAGCAGTCGGACGAGGGTCGACTTGCCGGACCCGGACTCGCCGACGATCCCGAGCCGCACGCCGGCGGGGACGACCAGGTCGACGCCGTCGACCGCGGTCCGCAGGGCGCCCGGCTCGAACGGGCTGCGGCGGGGGAGGCGGTAGGTGCGGTGCAGGTCGACGGCGGAGAGTGCCGGTCCACCGGCGGTGGCCGGTGCGGGGAGGTCGGTCACGGGGTCCTCCTGGCGGTGGCTCGCGCTGCGTCGACGAGCGCGACGGTGGCGGGGTGGCGAGGTCCGGCGAGCAGGTCGGCGACGGGACCCTGCTCGACCACACGCCCGGCTTCGAGCACGACGGCCGAGTCGGCGATGCGTGACAGCACCGCCAGGTCGTGGGTCACGAACACCATCCCGGTCCCCCTGGAGTCGGTGAGCGACTCGAACAGGTCGAGGATCCGCGCCTGGGTGGTGACGTCGAGCGCCGTGGTCGGCTCGTCCGCGACGAGGTACGCCGGCTCGCCCGCCATCGCCATCGCGATGCAGATCCGCTGCCGCTGTCCGCCCGACAGCTGGTGCGGGTACTGACGCAGGAGTGTCTCCGGGTCGGGCAGGCCCACGTCGCGGGCGAGTCCGGCCGCTGCCGCGGCGGCGGCGCGGCGGTCGAGCCCACGGTGCAGGCGGAGCGGTTCGACGATCTGCGCTCCGACCCGTCGGAGCGGGTCGAGGGCGGAGCCGGGCTCCTGGAAGACCATCCCGATGGCCGCCCCACGGATCCGGGCGCGCTCACGGTCGGGCAGGCCGACGAGCTCCCGACCGTCCAGGCGGATGCTGCCGGTGACGCTCGCACCGGCCGGCTCCAGGCCCATCAGGGCGAGCGAGGTCATGGACTTGCCGGAGCCGGACGCGCCGATCACGCCCACCCGGCGGCCGGGAGGCACGGCGAACGTCACGTCGTCGAGCACCGTCCGCCCCGCGATCCGCACCGTCAGGCCGCGGACGTCGAGGCCGGGCGGGGCCGGCGTGTCGCCGCTCATGCGATGCCCTCCGTCCCGGTGACGGCGGGGCTCGTCGGGCTCGCCGACCCGTCGGGACCACGGCGCCCCGTGGTGAGGCGGGGATCGGTCGCGTCCCGGACGGCGTCACCGAGCAGGGACAGCGCGGCCACGACGACCGCGATCGCGGCACCCGGCCAGGTCGCACTCCAGGGGTGCACCCCGATGTAGGTCTGCAGGTCCGACAGCAACCGTCCCCACGATGCCGTGCCCGCATCGGCACCGTAGCCGAGGTAGGACAGCCCGGCCTCGGCGAGGACGGCCGTCGCCATCGCCAGCGAGAGCTGCACGGTGAACAGGGGCGCGGCGTTCGGCACGAGGTGGCGGAACAGGACGCCCACCGGACCCACGCCGGACGCGCGGGCGGCGACCACGTAGTCGCTCCGGGCGATGCGGCGGATCTCCCCGCGAGCGACGCGCGCGATCGTGACGCCGAAGGCGAGTCCCACCGAGACGACGACGACCCCGAGGGACCCGCCGTACACGGCGGTGAGCAGCATCGCCGTGAGCAGGGTGGGGAAGGCGACCAGGACGTCGAGCAGCACGGCGGTGGTCTCGCGGACCCAGCGTGCGGTGAGCGAGCCGATCGCGGTGAGCACGATGCCGACGACGCTCGCGATGACGCCCGAGCCGACCGCGACGACGACAGCGGTCCGGGTGCCGGCGAGCAGGTAGCTGGCGATGTCCCGGCCGACGGCGTCGGTGCCGAACCAGTGCGCAGCGCTCGGCCGCTCCCACTGCGCCACGGGATCGGTGCGGAACGGGTCCTGCGGCGTCCAGACGAGCGACACCGCCGCCAGGACGACGAGCAACCCGAGGACGACCACGGCGAACACCCCGGTCGGGGTGGCGAGCAGACGACGGAGCACGGTCACGATGCGGCCTCCCGCTGCCGGGGGTCGAGTGCTCGGTGCAGCACGTCGACGGCGAACCCGACGAGCAGTACGAGCCCGGTGAGCACGAGGAGTTCGGACTGCACCTTCGTGATGTCCCGCCGTCCGACGTCGGTCACGAGCATGCGGCCGACGCCGGGGAGGGAGAAGAGCTGTTCGACGACGACGGCCCCCACCAGGAGCCCGGCGATCTGCACCCCGAGGACGGCGAGCACGGTCAGGGCGACGCTCGGCAGACCGTGTCGGAGCAGTGCTGCGTTCTTGGTGAGGCCGACGGCGGCGGCGGTGCGGACGTGGTCGGCGTCGAGGACGGACAGTGTGGCCGACCGGGTGAACCGGAGGATGACGGCGCCCTCGACCGCGCCGATCGTCAGCGCGGGCAGCACGAGCGCCGCCAACGCCCGGTCGGGCGTCTGCCAGCCGTCGAGCGGGAAGCCCTGCACCGGCAGCCAGTGCAGGGTGACCGCGAAGAGGGCGACGAGGAGCATCCCCGCCCAGACCACGGGGATCGCGGCGACGGCCTGGGCGGCGAAGGAGATCACCGCTCCGCCCGGTCGGCGATGCAGGACCGCGGCGACCACCCCGAGCGGGACGCCGATGACGAGCGCGGCCGCCAGGGACATGCCGGCCAGCGGCAGGGTGACCGCGAGCTTCTGCGTGATCTCGGGAGCGACCGGACCACGGGTGACGAGCGAGGTCCCGAGGTCGCCGTGGAACAGCCCACCGATCCAGTCGAGGTACTGCAGGACGACCGGTCGGTCGAGCCCGAGCTGCTCGCGGAGGGCGGCGACCTGTGCGGGCGTCGCCTCGGCCCCGGCGACGACCTGGGCGACGTCGCCGGGCAGCACCCGGAGCGTCGCGAAGACGATCAGGCTCGCCACGAGCAGGCCGACGGCGAGCAGGAGCACCCGCCCGACGAGGAATCGGGTCACGGTGCGATGCTACGAGACGGCGAGGTCCGCCAGGTCCAACCGTGTCGTGGTGCTGTCGAACGGGAAGCCCGTGACACCCTCCCGCACCGCCGTCGTCGTCGTCGCGGTGTAGAGCCACTCGGCGGCCGCGTCCTCGCTGACGATCCGTGCCGCCTGCCGCAGGGCGTCGACCTTCTCGTCCTGGTCGGTGGTGGCGAGGGAGGCCGCGTACAGCCGCTGGACCTGTGCGTTGTCGTAGCCGAAGTAGTAGTCCGGGTCCGCCCAGTTGCCGAAGTCCCGTGCCTCGGTGTGGTTCACCACGCTGAGGTCGAAGTCCTTCTTGGTGAAGACGGTGTCGAGCCAGGTCGCGAAGTCGACGCGCTGCACCTCCAGGGTGATGCCGACGTCGGCGAGCTGCGAGGTCAGCACGTCCCCGATCGCCGTCGGGTACACGTTCGCGTACGTCAGGGTGAGCGTCGGCTTCGTCACACCGGCCTGACGCAGGAGCTTCCGCGCCGCCGCGGGGTCGTAGGCGTCGACCTCGGTGAGGTCCTGGTACCCGGGGTCGAGCGCCGGGATGGGCCCGCCCTGCTCGACGCCACCGCCGCCGATGGCCGTGATGACCGCCTTCGGGTCGATCGCTTGACGGATGGCCCGGCGGACGCGGACGTCGTCGAAGGGGGCTTCGCGGTCGTTGAAGGCGAGCGTGTACTTGTCGGTCGTCTTCCCGGTGTGCAGGGTGATGCCGGAGGTGCCCTCGAGCTGGCTCTTCAGCGTGCCGTCGACCGCGGTCTGCACGTCGAGGTCTCCGCCGGCCATCGCGTTCACGGCCGTCGACGGGTCGGTGATGTAGCGGAAGACGACCTTCGCGACCTTCGCCTCGGTGCCCCAGTAGTCCGGGTTCCGCCGGAACGTGAGCGAATCGCCCTGCTTCCAGTTCGCGACCTCGAACGGGCCCGTGCCGTTCGCGGTCTCCGTCCGGTCGTTGTCGGCGTCCTGCTCGAGCACGAGCCCGGCGCGTCCGGTCAGGTTCCAGAGCAGGTCGGAGTCGGGGCGGGTGAGCTGCAGTCGCACCTGGTCGTCCCCGGTCGCCGTGACGGTGTCGACCGAGGCGAGGTCGTCCGCGTCGACGTACGAGTCGTTCGCCTTGACGTCCTCGAGCGACCAGACGACGTCGTCCGCGGTGACGGGCTCGCCGTCCTGGAAGGTCACGCCGTCGCGGAGCGTGAAGGTGTACGTCAGCCCGTCGTCGGACACCTCGTGTGACGAGGCCAGCACGTCGCGGATCCCGCCGTCCGCGGTCCGACCGACGAGCCCCTGGTACACGTTGTCGATGAGGACCTGGTCGAGTGCGTTGCCCGACTGGGTGCGGATGTCGAGGCTCGTCGGTTCGAGCACCAGGCCGACCCGGACCGTCGCGTCGGGACCGCCGCGGGTGTCGTCGGAGCCGCCGGAGCAGCCGGCCAGGGCGACCGAGGTCGCGACGGCGAGTGCCGTCGCGACGAGGGCGGTGCGGTGGAGCGGACGCATGCTGGGTTCCTTCCCGGAGCCGTCCCACGGTGGGCCGGAACGAGGGCGACGCGACGACGGTCGTCAGCGGCGCTCGGACGAGGTTACCGGCCGGTGCGGTACCGGCGGTGTCAGGTCGGGGACGAAGTCGTCGGCGGTTCTTCGACGCCATCCAACAAACGGTGCGTCGTGGCCCATTCCCGGATCGCGGCGGCGAGGGCCAGCGGCGCCTGTGTCTGCACGGCGTGCCGCGACTCGACCGTGACCACGGTGGCCTGCGGCAGCCGCTCCGCGAACCCTTGCTGCAGTCTGGGGGAGACGTAGCCGCGGTCGCCGCGCACGAGCAGCAGCGGGACGTCGAGGCGCTCCAGGTCCGGCCACGCGTCGGCGAACCGTCCGACCGAGGCGGTCCGGCCGGCACCGAGGTGCGGGAAGTGGTGCCGCCGCACGAGACGCCCGTCCGCTCCGAGACGGGTGGTGTGCCGCGCTTCCCGCATCAACGCCGGTCGATCGTCGCCGACCCGGGCCGCGATCGCCCGTTCGACGACCTCGTCGAGGTCGGCGAACGGCTCCTCCGTCTCGAGGGCGCGGGCGATCCGGTCGACGGCGCGCTGCGCGAAGTCCGGCGACATGTCGACGAGCACGAGACCGGTGACCCGGTCCGGTGCGAGCGCGGTCAACCGGGCGGAGAGGATCGCGCCGAGCGAGTGCCCGACGACGAGCCCCGGCGGGACGTCGAGGGCGTCGAGCGCGGCGAGGACCGTCGGCGCCGTCGCGGCCGCCGCGTAGTCGGCGTCCTCCCGCCACGCGGACCGGCCGTGACCGGGCAGGTCGAGCGCGACGGCGGGCGCGTCCACGGCGATCGCGGTCTGGTCGAAGCTGTGCGCGTCGATGCCGAGCCCGTGCAGGTAGGTGATCCGGGCCTCCCGTCCGGGTGCCGGTGAGTCCGTCCGGGACCAGCGGATCGCCGAGACGTCGCCGTCACCCGCCTGGACCACCTGCCTGGAGGCGCGGAGCGGCTCCGTCACGCCGCTCGCGGCGGCGAGGGTCGGGACGTCGGCGAATTCGTCATCGTGCTCGGACACCCGTCCAGTGTCCCGCAGTGCGCGATTCCTGCGCTCCCCGATGGCCTGCGCTTCCCGACCGTCCTGGCCTCGTTAGGTAAGGCATGCCATACTCAGAGGGTGGCAGCCCGGTACCGCGTCTTCTCCGTCCGCGTGGCGGCCGTCACCTCGCTCACCCCGCACTTCGTCCGGGTGACGCTGACGGGCGACGAGCTCGCCGACTTCTCCGCGGTCGGTCTCGACCAGCGCATCAAGGTGCTCCTGCCGCTCGACGGACACGGCTTCTCCGACCTGCCGGAGGGCGCGGACTGGTTCGCCGCCTGGCGTGCGCTGCCGGACGCGACCCGCAACCCGATCCGCACCTACACGGTCCGGTCGTTCCGGCCCGACGCCCACGAGCTCGACATCGACTTCGTGGCCCACGGCGACACCGGCCCGGCCTCGCGCTGGGTCTCCGCGTGCCGGGTCGGCGACGAGCTCCGGATCGTCGGTCCCCGGGTGCCGGAGTCGCCGGAGGACCTGCCCTCGGGTGCCGCCGAGTTCGCGCCCGGTTCGGCGAACCGGATCCTGCTCGCAGGCGACGAGACCGCCGCTCCCGCGATCTGCGCGATCCTCGAGGCCCTCGACGTCTCGGCCGTCGGACACGTGTTCATCGAGGTCCCGACCGACGCCGACCGTCTGCCGGTCTCCGCTCCCGCCGGGGTCGAGGTCCGGTGGATCGCCCGCAACGGCGCCTCGCACGGTGTCCGCATGGCCGACCACGTGCAGGCCTGGGCGTCCACCGTCGCGGTGCCGGAGCCCGTCCTCGCCGGTGGGCATGACGCGGTGGCGGTGGAACTCGCGGACGTCGACGTCGACCACCAGGTGCTCTGGGACGTCCCGCGCGAGGACGACGACCTGCCCGTCTACGCCTGGATCGCGGGGGAGGCGGGCTGCGTCAAGGAGCTCCGCCGGCACCTCGTGCGCGGTGTCGGGCTGGACCGGAAGCAGGTCGCGTTCATGGGGTACTGGCGGCACGGCAAGGCGGAGTGTTGAGCCCTGCCAGCGACCTCACCCCTGAGGCGCCGGTCACCGCGCTGGGTGCCCGCGGGCTGCGGCTCGGCTACGACGACCGCGTGGTCGTCGACGGGCTCGACGTCGACGTGCCCGACGGCGAGCTGACCGTCATCGTCGGTCCGAACGCGTGCGGCAAGTCGACGCTCCTCAAGGCGCTCGCGCGGACGCTCAAGCCGACCGCCGGGACGGTCTACCTCGACGGTCGCCCGATCACCTCGTACCGCCCGAAGGCCGTGGCCCGACGGGTCGCGATGCTGCCGCAGACGCCGGTCGCACCCGACGGCATCAGCGTGCGCGACCTCGTGTCCCGCGGGCGGTTCCCGCACCAGGACCTGCTGCACCCGTCGAGCGGGACCGACCGGGAGGTCGTGCAGGCCGCCCTGGCGCAGACCGACATCGTCGGGCTCGCGGACCGCGGCGTCGACGAGTTGTCCGGCGGCCAGCGGCAGCGCGTGTGGATCGCGATGGTGCTCGCGCAGGAGACCGACATCGTGCTCCTCGACGAGCCGACCACGTTCCTCGACATCGCGCACCAGTACGACGTGCTCGAACTCGCCTCGACGCTGCACGCGGCCGGTCGCACGGTCGTGGCGGTGCTGCACGACCTCAACCAGGCTGCCCGGTACGCGACGCACGTGATCGCCATGCGGGACGGGGCCATCGTCGCGCAGGGGCCGCCGACGTCGGTCGTGACCGCGGAGCTCGTCGAGGACGTCTTCGGGTTGCCGTGCGTGGTCGTGCCCGACCCGGAGACCGGCACGCCCCTGGTCGTCCCGCGCCGCTCGCGCTGAGCGGGTCCTGCGCGGGCCTCCGGGCCGTCCGTCAGCGGTAGCCGCCGTCCGCCAACCCCGCCTCGACCTCGAAGCGGTTGCGGAGCGGGTCACGCCCGGCGACCGCGTACAGCAGTGGCATGAGCATGCCGTAGCGCCGCCACTGGTCGACGTGGATCCGCTCGTGCCGCAGGACCCGGTCACCGTCGTTGTCCCGCGTCAGGTACACCGATCCGACGCACGTCCCGCCGCGCCGGAACACCCAGCGCGGCAGGCCCCGGCAGACGATCAAGCCGTCGACGACCCGCACGGGCCCGGTCGACAGCGGGAGGCCGATCGCCAGGCCGACCGCCGTCGCGAACACCCATCCGGCGCGGGACACCGGCGAGTCGACGAGCGGGTTGCGCATCGGCTACTCGGGGCGGCCGTACGTCTCGAGCAGGCGGAGCCAGATCTCGTTCATCGTCGGGTACGCGGGGACGGCGTGCCAGAGCCGGTCGACCGGGACCTCGCCGACGACGGCGACCGTCGCGGCCTGCAGCATCTCGGCGACGTCCTGACCGACGAACGTCACGCCGACGACGACGCCGCGGGACTCGTCGACGACCATCTTGGCGCGCCCGGTGTAGCCGTCGGCCTGCAGTGCCGATCCCGCGACCGCGCCGAGGTCGTACTCGACCGCACGGACGTCGATGCCCTGCTGCCGGGCCTGCTCCTCGGTGAGGCCGACGCTGGCGACCTCGGGGTCGGTGAAGGTCACCTGCGGGACCGCGGCGTGGTCGGCCGTGGCCACGTGGGCGCCCCACGGCTCGGCGTGCACGGGCGTGCCCTGGAGGCGGGCGGCGATGGCCTCGCCCGCCGCGCGGGCCTGGTACTTGCCCTGGTGGGTGAGGAGGGCACGGTGGTTGACGTCGCCCACGCCGTAGAGCCAGTCGGTGCCGGCGACGAGCATGGTGTCGTCGACGTCGAGCCACTCGCCCGGGGTGAGTCCGACGGCCTCGAGCCCGAGGTTGCCGGTACCCGGGGCGCGGCCGGTCGCGGCGAGGACCTCGCTCGTGACGAGCGTCGTACCGTCGTCGAAGGTCGTCGTGACGAGGCCGTGCTCGTCACGGTCCACGCGCGTCGGGTTGACGCCGGTGCGGACGTCGATGCCGGCCTCGCGCATGGCGTCGGCGACCAGTTCACCGGCGAACGGCTCCATGCCGCCCAGCAGGCCGTGACGGGCGACGAGCGTCACCTTCGCACCGAGGGCCGCCCATGCGGTGGCGAGCTCGGACCCGGCGACCCCGCCGCCGATGACGAGCAGGCTCTCCGGGACCTCCTGTGCACTCGTGCCCTCACGTGTGCCCCAGGGCTTCGCCTCGTCGAGCCCGGGGACGGGCGGCAGCGTGTGCAGCGAGCCGGTCGCGACGGCGACGGCCCCTGCGGTGTACGAGGTACCGTCGACCTCGATGGTCTTCGCGCCGGTGAACTTCGCGTACCCGCGGATCAGGGCGATGTCGGACGACTCGAGCCACTGCACCTGCGACGCGTCGTCCCAGTTGCTCGTGAACGAGTTGCGACGGGCCAGGACGGCGGCCGCGTCCACCGTGCCGGTGACGGCCTCCTTCGCGCCACCGAGGCGCTTGGCCGCGGCGACCGCGTGGCTGCTGCGGAGGAGGGCCTTGGACGGCATGCACGCCCAGTAGGAGCACTCACCGCCCACGAGCTCGGCTTCGACGACCGCGACCGACAGGCCGCGCTTGTGGGCGTAGTCCGCCACGTTCTCGCCGACAGCGCCGGCTCCGATCACGATGAGGTCGTAGTCCGTCATGGGGCCGAGCGTAGCCGCCCGGAGCGGAGTCCCGGCCGGGAGCGGTGCGCTCTGTGGAGGGGCCGGTGCGGACCGCCGGGTCAGGAGGCCCGGGCTGCGGTGGACAACGCACCGACGATCCGCAGGATCACGCCGAGGTCGTCGACGGCCCGGTCCGGGTCGACGGGCGCGAAACCGGTCAACGCGGCGCCGACGAGGCGTCGTCCGGCGGTCGCCGCCTGCAGGAGGGCGACGAGCGCGGCCCCGTCGAGGCCGAAGGGCACGGGTTCGAGCAGGCCGTCGACCTCCGACGGGTCGAGCACGTCCAGGTCGACGTGCACGAACGCCTGGTCGGCCCCGGTCCGTTGCACGGCGTCGGCGAGTGCGTCGGGAGTGGCCGCGTCGACGTCGAGGTGCGCGATCCCCGCCCGGTCCAGCGCAGCGGCCTCGGCGCCCTCGGTCCCGCGGGTCCCCGCGATGACGACCGAGCCGGCCGGGACGACCGGGAGGCCGGGGAAGAGGTCGGCCGGGCGGTCGACCAGGAGGCGCAGTGCGGCGGTCTCCGCGGCCACCGGCTGCGCGCGGTTCAGGGCCCGGTAGCCGCTCGAGCCGGACAGACGGACGACGGCGGTGTCCGGGCCGACCAGGACGGAGGCGCCGAGCACCGCCGACCCGTCCCCGCCGATGACCAGCACCGGTTCGGTGGCGACGGCCGACTCCTCGGCGACGGAGCCGGAGACGGCCAGGACCGAGGTGTAGCGGGCGACCGCGGTGTCGAGCCGGTCGCCGGCGCCCGCGGGGACGTCGATCGTCGTCGTCGCCGACCGGGGGAGGTCGGCTGCGACGGCGGCCGCTCCGTCCGCGAGCCGCATGGCGCGCGACGACGCCGAACCCTGCCACTGACCGACCACGAGGAAGCGCATCCTGTCAGTCTGTCAGCCGGGTCCGACGTCGTCCGGAGCAGCCGTGGTGCCGCGGGTCAGGCCCCGGTGCTGCCACCCGACTTGAGGGCGGCGAGGCGGGCCTCCACCTCGGCGTCACGGCCGACGTCCTCGAGGCTCTCGAACTGCGCGTCGAGGCTCGATGCCTGCAGCTCCTGCTGGCCGATGACCTTCGCTTCCTCGCGGCGGACCTTCTCCTCGAAGCGTGCGAGGTCGCTCGTCGGGTCGGTGATGTCGATCGTGCCGATAACGTCGTTCACCTTCGACTGCGCCTCGGCCGTCTTCGCGCGGGCGACGAGGCTGTTGCGCTTGGCGCGCAGCTCCTCGAGCTTCTGCTCCATGCCGGCGAGGCCCTGCTTGAGCTTCTCGACCTGCTCGTTCTGGGTGGCGAGCGGTGCGGCGTTGTCCTTGACCTCCTGCTCGGCGGCGATCTGCTTGCCGATGGCGATCTTGGCGAGGTTGTCGAACTTGTCGGCCTCGGCGGTCTTGCCCTCGGCGCGGTACTTGTCGGCGGCGGACGAGGCGTTGACCGCCTTCTGGCCCCACTCCTGCGCAGCGCGGACGTCTTCCTCGTTGTCCTGCTCGAGCAAGCGGAGGTTCCCGATCGTCTGGGCGATGGCGCTCTTGGCGTCCGCGATGTTGTTCGAGTAGTCCCGGACGAGCTGGTCGAGCATCAGCTGCGGGTCCTCGGCGTCGTCGATGATCTGGTTGATGTTCGCCCGGACGAGCGAGGAGATCCGGCCGAAGATGGTCTGCTTAGCCATTGCTGGTTCCTTTCGTGGATGGAAGTGCTGGGTCGATGGAGGGCCGTTCAGAAGCGGCCGCCGCCGGAGAAGCCGCCGCCGAAGCCGCCGCCCCCGAAGCTGCCGCCGCCGTAGCTGCCGCCGCGGCCGCCGAGCAGCCCGCCGAGGACGAGGCCGGTGACGAGGCCACCGAGCTGTGGGCCGCCACGACCGCCGCCCATGCCACCCATGCCACCGCCGGGCCAACCGGTGGTGTCGTTGTTCGCCTCGTCGATGGCCGCCGCGGCGTACTGCTCCGCGGCACGGGCGGCCTGCAGCGCCCGCTGCGGGTCGGTGGTGGCGAGGTCGAGCGCGTCGTCGAAGGCCCGTTCGGCCTCGGACAGGCGGGTCCGTGCGGTGGGGCCGACGGCTCCGCGGTGCACGGTGATGAACTCGCGCGCCTGGCCGATCCGGGAGCGGGCATCGCGGAGGGCTGCGTCGAGCGCCTGGGTCGCGCGTCGGTGCTGCTCCTCGGCGGTTCGAGCCGTCGCGAGGGCGGCGTCGATGTCCGTGTTCGCCTTCGTGAGCGCGTCAACCGCCCCGACGGGGTCGCGCGGGTCGACGTCGGCCCGGAGCACGCGCTGTGCCCGCGCCACCGCGGCCGCGAGGTCGGGGCCGCCGGAGCGGAGTGCGGCGGCCGCGGCGATGTCGCCCTCGATGTCGGCGCGCATCGCCTCGGCGCGGTCGGCGGCCTCGGCGAAGGTGCGCTCCGCCGTGGTCACGGCCCCGGTGAGCTGTTGTACCTGGGCCAGCGCGTGCTGACCGTCGCGGACGGCGACGACGGCTTCGCCCCGGTCGCCCGCGGCGAGGGCGGTGCGGGCGGCGTCGGCGCGTTGGCCCGCGTAGGCGAGCACCTGCTCGGCCTGGTCGACGTTGTCGGCCACGGTCGCCAGCGTCCGGCCGCGGTACGCGGTCCGGACCCGTTCGAGGGCGCTCCGCGCCTCGGCCACGGCGGTCGGCGCGGCCGTGAGCGCGGCGGTGAGGTCGGCGGACGCGGTGTCCACGCCCTGCTCGAGTGCCCGGAGCTGGTCGAACGCCTCGGTCTGCGACTCGATCGCCGCGTGGGCCTGTTCGCAGATCGCGATGATCTGGTTCGACCACTCGGCGCGCTCCTGCGGCGTGTCCGGGACCTCGTCGTCGAGCTGCTGCTGCAGGGCGAAGGCCTTGCGCACCTCGCGTTGGGCGATCGAGACCGTCTCGGCGAACGGGGCGGCTGCCTCGTCGCCGAACTGTGCCGCCGCGAAGCCGACCTCCTGCTCGGCGGTACGGAGTTCGTCGTCGATGGTGACGAGTGCTCCGCCGGCTCGCCGCTGGAGTTCGGCGAGGGACTGTTCCTGCTCGCGTCGGGCTGCGGCGGCACGACCCTCGTTGCGGCGCCGGATGACGAGGACGGCGACGACCGCGGCCAGGACGGCGGCACCGAGCAGCACCCAGAGCCAGGTGAGGTCGGCGGGCTGCTGGCTCTGCTGGAGTCCGCCGGCGAAGGCGACCGCGGCGGCAGCCCACTGGCCCTGCTTGAGACGCGGGAGCAGGTCTCCGTCGACGGCCCGCTCGACGTCGCCCGACGTGATCGAGGTCTCGTTCGTCTGCTGCACGTCGTAGTTGCGCTCGTCGACCGCGACGGAGAGCAGGATGCTGTCGGTCTCGACCTGGTTCTGCTGCATGGTCGCGGTGCCCCAGGCGGTGTGGTCGCTCGGGTCGGTGAAGGACGGCACGAAGACGACGAACAGCTGCGTCTGCGTCTCCTGGTACAGGTCCTGCACGGCCTGTTCGACGTCCGCCTGCTGCGCGTCGGTGAGGGCGTCGGCGTCGTCGAGGACGTAGGCGCCGGCGAGGTCGACCGGCGGGTTCGCCTGCGCAGCCGAGACCGGGGAGACGACGAGCAACGCGGCGACCGCGGTGGCAGCCACTCCCGCGAGCAGGCGAGCGAGACGGGAGGGCCGCGCAGTGCCGTTACGGGCAGGCACCCCCGACGACCCGGAGTCCGTCCTGACCTCGACCGTGCGCATCCGTCCTCCGTCCGTGGCCGTCGTCCAGCTGGTCAGTGGCCGTCGTCCGGAGTCTATCCAGGCGACTCCTGGACGAGCCGGGGCTGTGGAGGACGGGACCGAGTCGAGAACGCTTGTACCCCGCCGAGATCGAGCCGCGGGGTGCACTCTGCGGACAGAGCCCGGCGACTGTCCCCCGAAACGGGGTATGGTCATGTCACGCCAATGAAGGAAGGGGAGCAGCAATGGAGCGAGCGACCACCGCAGAAGTCGTCCCACTCGAGGACGGGTACCACCGCGTGTCCACGCCGGCGAGCGGCGTGATCGGGTTCGTGCGCGAGCGCGACGGAAGGTACGAGGTCCTCCGCGGACGCGTCCGTCAGGCGACCCGGTCCGAGGGCAAGTACGCGACGATGAACGTCGCGCTCATCGCCCTCACCCACGCCTGAACCAGCGCGACGGCACGACGCCGCACCCCGTTCGGCCCCGGTCCATCGGACCGGGGCCGTCGTCGTGTGCGCGGCACCGTAGGCTGCCCGGGTGGTGAGTCGAGCCGTGCGGACCGTGTCGGTCCGTGTGGCCGCCGCCGGGGCGTCCCGCACAGCCGATCGGGAGGCCCTCCTCGCGTTCGTCGCCGAGGTCACCCGGTCCGACCCCGCGCTGGTGCGCGTCCGCCGGCGCTGTCCGCACTGCGGTGCCGTCGACCACGGGCGTCCGGACGCCCTCGTCGACGGCCGTCCGGTCGGCGTCGGCCTGGCGCGAACCTCCGGGGTCCTCGTCCTCGCCGTCGGACCGGGGCGGATCGGGGTCGACGTCGAGCGCCCGTCACGGGTGACGGCCGCTCCGCTCGACGCGTTCACCGCCGGGGAGCGGGATCGTGCGGCGGCGGGACCGGACGGCGTCGGCCTGCAGCTCGCGGCCTGCTGGGCGGTGAAGGAGGCGGTGCTGAAACGCGACGGACGCGGTCTGCGGGTCGAGCCGGTGCGGGTCGAAGCGGTCCTCGGTCGGACCGTCCGCGGTGGACACGCGCGGTTCGACGGAGTGGACCACCCCGTCACCGTCGTCGTGCTCGACGCGGACCTGGTGCTGGCCGTCGCTGCCGGCGGTGCAGCCGTCCGGGTGCAGGACCTGCGCGCGCGGGACCGCTCGGTCGTGTCTCCTCGACGGGCTGGGCTGTCGGAACGTCCCGGTCCGTACCGTCCACGGGAGGCAGGTCTCAGAGGGACTCGAGCACGTCGAGCGCCCGATGCACCCCGTGCTCCCGGCGCATGAGTCCGCCGACCTCGGCCGCCCGCTCTCTGCGGGACAGTGCCTCCTGCATCGCGGGCACGAGGGCGCGGGCCGACAAGCGGCGCAGCGGGATCGGGGCGGCGGCCACCCCCTGTCGATGCAGCTGGGCGGCCCAGAACGGTTGGTCGGCGGTGACGGGCACGACGACGGCGGGCACGCCGGCCCGGGCGACGGCGTGCGAGGTGCCGGCCCCGCCGTGGTGGACGGCGAGCGTCGCGCCCGGCAGCACCGCGTCGAACGGCACCGACCGCACCGCCAGCACGTCGGGGCCGTGGCACTCCGCCGGCAGCACGAGCCCGCCCCACCCGGTGACGAGCAGCACCCGCAGGCCTCGGGAGCGGGCGGCCGTGACGATCGCGTGCCCCCGGGCCGACGCATCCCCCGTCGTCATGGAGCCGAACGAGGCGACGATGAAGGGGCCGGTGCGCAGGAAGTCGCCGACGACGGGGTCGGGGGACGCTGTCGGCGCCTCCTCGTACCAGGCCCCCGTCTGGTGCACCCGCTCCGGCCAGTCGTCGGGCCGCGGCAGCAGCGCGGGGCTCACAGCCATGAGCGTCGCCCGCGACGGCGACCGTCGGGCGGGACGACGGCCGTCCGGCAGCTCGGCAGCGGCGCGCGCCACGTCGGCGTCGAAGAGGCGAGCGGCAGTGCGCGGTACGGCGTAGGTGGACCGGTTGTGCGAGCCGAGATCGCGGGTGGCCGTGGGACCGCCGGCAGCGGGGAAGTGCTCGCTCGGGGTCGCCACCGGCGCGAACTCCACCAGCACGCGGGGCACACCGAGTGAGTCCGCCACCATCGGGGCACTGAGGACCAGCGGGTGGTGCACCACCACGTCGGGGTCGAAGGCGACCGTCTCGCGCACCGCGGCGGCGAGCATCCGCCGCATCGCGGGCCGCACCTCGGCGCGGACGTGGTGTGCGAGAGCCCACGGGGTGCGACCGGCCGGGGAGAGCACCCGCTGTACGTCCAGACCGAGCGCGACGGTGTCCACCTCCTCGGGCGCGTCCGCGTCGTCGGGCAGCGCCAGCCGTACGTCGTGACCGCGGGATGCGGCGTGTCGCGCGAGGGCTGCGAAGGGCTCCACGTCGCCCCGGGTGCCGGCGGTGAGCAGCATCATGCGCATCCACCCAGTGTGGCCCGGAAGCCGTCGGCCGGCGTCGACGCGAGCCGGGTACGCTCGGGCCCGTGACTGACGGCAGTGAGCGGATGTCGCGCACCGTGCCGTCGGGGATCGGTGTCGCCGTGCGCCGCCTCGTGCTCATCTCGCGCCCGGTGCTGTGGATCAACACCATCGGCTCCGGTCTCGTCGCCGTGTGGCTCACCGGCGCGCTGTTCGACCTGCGGGCACTGCCGGTCATCCTGTGGCTCACCCTGCCGTTCAACCTGCTCATCTACGGTGTCAACGACATCTACGACCAGGACACGGATGCGGCCAACCCCCGCAAGGGCTCCATCGAGGGCGCCAGGATCCGGCAGTCCGAGGTGCGGCTCATCGCCTGGGCCGTCGCTGCCGTCAACGTCCCGTTCCTCGTCTTCTTCCTGCTCACGCTGCCGCCGCTCGCGAACGCGGCGATCCTGCTCTACGTGGGCGTCTTCGTCTTCTACTCCGCACCGCCGCTGCGCTTCAAGGCGCGGCCCTTCCTCGACTCCCTGAGCAACGCGGCCTACGCGCTGCCACTGGTCATCGTGCCCGCGGCCCTCGCGGTGACGCCGGTCTGGCCCGCCGCCCTCGGCCTGATGGCCTGGAGCGTGGCCAAGCACGCCTTCGATGCGGTCCAGGACATCGTGGAGGACCGCGACGCGGGCATCACCACCACCGCGGTTCGACTCGGTGCGCGCGGGACCGCCCTGTGGAGCGGCGCCTGGTGGATCCTCTCGACGGCGCTGTTCGCCGTGGTGAGCGTGCCCGTGGCCGCCGTCAACCTCCTGATCGCGGGCATCCTCGTGGTGCGCCTGCTGCGCGACCCGACGCCGGAGACCGGTCACCGCCTCTACCGACTGTCGGTCGCCTTCCCGTACATCGCCGGGTCGTTCGCCGGGGTGCTGCTCATGGTCTCGATCGTGCTGGGGGGAACCCCGTGAGCCGCGTCGTCGTGGTCGGTGGCGGGATCGGGGGGCTCACCGCCGCCGCGCTGCTCGCGCACGCGGGCCACCGCGTCACCCTGCTCGAGGCCTCCACCGAGCTCGGCGGCAAGAGCCGTCGCATCCAGCTGGGCCCGGACCGCATCGACACCGGGCCGTCGCTGGTGACGTTCCCAGCGGTGTGGGACGAGCTGCTGCGGAGACTCGGCGACGGTGGGCATGCCCCCGAACGCGCCCGCGACGACGGACACCTCGACCTGGTGCGGATGCCCGAGGTGGGCCGCTACCACCACGACGGCGAGGAGACGGCCCTCCCGGTGGCACCCGACCACCCCTGGTACCCCGCCTGGCGACGGTTCTCCGACCTGCACGCGCCCCTCGCCGACGACGTGACCGAACTGCTGCTCGCCGACCCCCTCGACCGAGCTGCCCTGCCGGCGCTCCGCAGGCTGCTGGCCGTCTACGGCTCGCGCCTCACCACACGCGCGTACCTCGACAGCCTGCCGTGGCTGCCGGACGGGCTGCGCGAGATCATCGCGATCCACACCCTCAACGCGGGCGTCTCGCCCTCCCGCACCCCCGCGCTCTACGCGAGCATGCCGGCGATCATGGCCGAGACCGGCGCTTGGGTGCCGCGCGGCGGAGTGTACGAGATCGTGCTCGCGTTGGGCCGGCTGGCCGAGGCCGCCGGGGTCGAGGTGCGCACCGGCGAAGCCGTCACCCACATCGAGCGCGGGTCGGTCACCACCGACTCCGGGCACCATCCCGCCGACCTCGTCGTGAGTGCCCTGGACGCCGACCGGCTCGCCACGCTGACGGGTCCGTCGCGGATCCCGGTGATTCACCGCCGGCGCCACCGCACCCTCTCGTGCTCGGCCATCGCGGTGTACGGCGTGCTGCGCGAGGAACTGCCGGCTCGGATCGCGACGCACAGCGTGGTGCTGCCGACGAAGCCGGCCGCACTGCACCGCAGCCTCGAGGCGGGCGACGAACCGGCGGACACCATGGTGTTCGTCAACCAGTACCGCGCGGGCGAGGTGTACCCGAACCCACGCAGCACCCTCGGCATCCTGCTCACCGCGCCAGCGGACGGCGGTCACTACACGATCGAGCACCCCTTCGTCCGCCGTGAGGTCGACCGCGTCTCCCGCGCGATGGGGCTCGACCGGCCCCTCACCGACCTGCTCGACGAGCACACGGTGCTCGATCCGCAGTACTACGGCGGCGGCGGCGAACCGCACGGCGCGCTCTACGGGGCGGCGCGTCCGCCGTGGCTGAGCGGGCCGTTCCACCGCCCCTCCTACAACGACCCCTGGCGGCCCTGGCTGTGGCGGGTGGGCGCGTCGGTGCACCCCGGCGGCGGCATCCCGGCGGTGGTGGGCGGCGCGATGATCGCGGTGACCCGGCTGCTCAGGTCGACCCCGGCCTGACGCGGGGCGTCGAGGGACGACGTGGACGTCGTCTCCGCCGTGCTCGGCACACGCCTCAGGGCAGTGCCGGGACGCCGGGCTCGTCGATCCAGGGACCGAGCACCAGCAGGACCGCGGCCGGGTCGGAACCCGCAGCGGTGGCGAACGCGTCCACGACGTCGGGCGTCGTCACGGTGCCGTGACGGTGTCGCTCCGTCACCGTGCGGAGACCCGAGGTGAAGGCCGTGTCACCGATCGTCCGACGGAGGGCGTGCAGTGCGAGGGCGCCGCGCTTGTAGACCCGGTCGTCGAACATGTCGGGCGCCCCCGGATCGGCCACGACGAGGTCCTGAGGATGGTCGAGCAGCCCGGCGCGGTACGCAGCCGCGAGGTCGTCCGCCGTGGCACCGCCGCGGTGTTCGGACCAGAGCCACTCGGCGTAGCAGGCGAACCCCTCGTGGAGCCAGATGTCACGCCACACGCCGAGCGTCACCGAGTTGCCGAACCACTGGTGGGCGAGCTCGTGTGCGATGAGCCGGTCGCTGCCGTGCTCGCCGTCGACGTGGTTCCGGCCGAAGACGGCGAGGCCGTGCGCCTCGAGCGGGATCTCGAGCTCGTCGTCGGTGACCACGACCCCGTACTCGGCGAACGGGTAGGGCCCGAACCGGTCGGTGAACAGCGCGATCATCTCGGGGACCTGCCCGAAGTCGGTCTTCGCGGCGGCGGTGAGGTCCGCCGGGTGGTGCAGGGTGACCGGGACGTCGCCGCCCCGCAGCTTCGTCGTGCGGTACCGGCCGATCTGCACGGTCGCCAGGTACGTCGCCATCGGATCGGTCACGGCGAAGGTCCACCGGGTCCCGCGGGCGGTCCGGTCACGCCCGAGGAGTGCGCCGTTCGCGACGACCTCGTACCCGGCCTCGCAGGTGACCTCGATGCGGTACGTCGCCTTGTCGTCCGGGCGGTCGTTGCAGGGGAACCAGGACGGTGCACCGACGGGCTGACTCGCGACGATCACGCCGTCGGTCAGCTCCTCCCACCCGAGCGTCCCCCAGGGGCTCCGGAGCGGCCGGGGAGCGCCGCGGTAGCGCACGTGGACCGTGAAGTCGGCTCCCGCGGCGATGGGCGTCGCCGGGGTCACGGTGGTCTTGTGCGCGCCGACGGAGACCTTCTTCACGCGGACACCGTCCACGTCCACCCGGTCGACGCCGAGCCCGTGCAGGTCGAGCACGACCTTGTCGAGCGGCTCGTTCGCCGTCGCCGTGACGGTCGCCGTCGCGTCGAGCCGGTTCGTGGCGACGCGGTAGTCGAGCTGCAGGTCGTAGTGGCGGCTCGTCCACCGCCGGTCGCCGCTGTGGGGGGTGTACGGGTCGGCGGCGGGGTCGGTCTGCTTCACGGTGCCGGTCAGTCTGCCACGGCGTCGACCGGCCTCGGGTCCTCGGCGCGCTCGACGGACTCGACGGACTCGACCGGCCCAGGGTGCTCGCGGCCCTCACGGCCGGTCGTCCCGCTCCGCCAGGGCGGGTGCTCCCACGGACCGATCGGGTTGCCGGCCCACAGCGTGCCGCCCGGTACCTGCTCGCCGCGCATGACGAGCGAGGCGGGGCCGACCGTCGCGCCCGGGCCGATGCCGGCGGCGGGGAGGACCACGCCGTGCGGCCCGAGCGTCGCACCGGCGTCGAGCGTGACGGTGTCGAGCTGCATGACCCGGTCGTGGAACAGGTGGGTCTGCACGACCGTGCCGCGGGCGACGGTCGCCCCGTCACCGATGGTGACGAGGTCCGCCTCCGGCAGCCAGTACGTCTCGCACCAGACCCCGCGCCCGATCGTCGCCCCGAGGCTCCGGAGCCAGGCGGCCAGTGCCGGGGTGCCGATCGCCTGCTCGGCGAACCACGGACGTGCGACGGTCTCGACGAAGGTGTCCTGCACCTCGTTCCGCCAGACGAACGACGACCACAGCGGGTGCTCGGTGGCGGTGATGCGCCCGACGAACGCCCACTTCGCGAGCGTGGAGACGCCGGCCGCGACGGCTCCGGCGACGATGAGCACGGGTCCGGCGAGCAGCACCGTCCAGCCGAGGCCGACGGCGGTCCAGAGCGCCAGGAGCGTGACGGCGACGCCGAGTCCGATCACCGTCGACACCATCGGTGCCACGATGCGGAGGAGTTCCCACGCGCCGCGGGCGACCTTGAGGCGCGTCGGCGGGCGGAACGTGCGCTCCTCGTCGAACTGCGCAGCGGCCCGGCGGAGTCGGACCGGCGGGCTGCCGAGCCACGAGGACCCGCGCTTGGCCTTCTTCGGAACCGCGGACAGCACGGCGACGAGGGCCTCGCGCGGCACCGACCGACCGGCTCCGGTCATGCCGCTGTTGCCGAGGAAGGCCCGTCGGCCGACCTTGGACCGGCCGATCCGCACGCGTCCGCCGCCGAGTTCGTAGGTCGCGACCATCGTGTCGTCGGCGAGGAAGGCCCCGGAGGCGATCTGCGTCAGCGCCGGGATGAGCAGCACGGTGGAGATCTCGGTGTCCCGGCCGACCCTGGCGCCGAGCAGCCGCAGCCACAGCGGGGTGACGAGGCTCGCGTACAGCGGGAACAGCAGCGTCCGGGCGGCGTCGAGGATGCGCTCGGTGCTCCACACCTGCCACCCGATCCGGGACCGGACCGGATGGCGTCCCTCGGCCAGCCCGAGCCCGAGCAGCCGGACCGCGGCGACGACGAGGCCGGCGTAGACCAGCCCGGCGACGACCGTGACGAGCGGGACGCTGAGCAGCGCGGGGCCGACCGCGGAACCGAGCGAGGCCGGGCGTCCGACGACCACCGCGGCGGCGGCCAGTCCGGCGGCGACCCCGGCGACGGGGAGCCCGGCGACGGCGACGGACCCGACCCCGTACGCGAGCAGCCAGCGCTTCGGGGAGGCGGGACGGGCCTCCCGGCCGTGGCGTGCGGAGCCGACGCGCTCGGCGGGGGACCCGGCCCAACGTTCGCCCGCGGGGACGGTCCCCGCGACCGCGGAGCCGGCCTCGACCTCGGCGCCGTCGCCGACGTGCGCCCCGGGCATGAGGGTCGAGCGGCTGTGCACGACCGCGTCGGCTCCGACGTGCACCGTGCCGAGGCGGAAGACGTCGCCGTCCACCCAGTGCCCGGCCAGGTCGACCTCCGGCTCGACCGAGGCCCGCTTGCCGATGGTCAGCATGCCGGTCACCGGCGGCAGCGTGTGCAGGTCGACGTCCCGGCCGACGGTCGCGCCGAGTGCCCTGGCGTAGTAGCTGATCCACGGTGCCCCGGCGGTCGAGGGACCGTCGACGGCCTCGGCGATCCGTTCGGCGAGCCAGACCCGCACGTGCACCGAGCCACCGCGCGGGTGGTCGCCGGGTCGGACCCCGGCCAGCAGGAGCCGCGCGGCGACGATGGTGAGCGCCATCTTGCCGGCGGGGGTGACGAACAGCACGAGGGCGAGCACGAGGACCGGCCAGGGGAGCACCGGCAGGAACGGCATCGTCGTGGCGTGCAGGACCGCGGCGACGAGGGCCGTCCAGCTGAGCAGCCGGAGCCCGCGGAGCACCTGCAGGGGCAGACCGAGCAGCGTCATGAGCAGCCCGGCGCGGGGTGGGACGGGGCGGACGTCCCGGCGGGCCGCGGCGACCGGCCCGGACTCGTCGAGCGCGGCGGCGAGCGCTCCGATGCGCGGGTGGTCGTAGACGTCGGCGACGGTGGTGGTGGGGTAGCGCTCGCGGATCGCGGACACGAGCTGCGCGGCGGTCAGGGACCCACCGCCGTGCGCGAAGAAGTCGTCGTCGACGTCGGCGACCGGCACACCGAGGATCGCGGACCAGCGTTCGGCGATCCAGGCCACGGTCGGCGGCAGGTCGGTCGCGACCGCTCCCTCGAGAGGCCAGGGGAGTGCCGCTCGGTCGACCTTGCCGGAGGTCCGCGTCGGCAGCGAGTCGACGACGGCGAGGAGCGGGACGAGTGCGGCGGGCAGTTCCGCACGTAGGCGGGCGTTCGCGGCCGTGGTGTCGATCGCGGCGCCGGCGACCGGAGCGACGTAGCCGACGAGGACCTGGTTCCCCGCTGGGGTCCGCTGCACGACCGCGGCTCCACCGGCGACGTCGTCGAGGGCCTGCAGGGCGGCGTCGATCTCGCCGAGTTCGATGCGCCGTCCACCGAGTTTCACCTGGTCGTCGGCACGGCCCTGGAAGACGAGGCCTTCCGGGTCGTAGCGCACGAGGTCGCCGCTCCGGTACGCCCGCTCCCACCCGAGCTGCGGGAAGGGGGCGTACTTCTCGGCGTCCTTCGCGGGGTCGAGGTAGCGGCCGAGGCCGACGCCCCCGATGACGAGCTCGCCGACCTGCCCCGGAGCGACGCGTGCTCCCTCGGCGTCGACGACCGCGAGGTCCCACCCGTCGAGCGGCAGACCGATCCGGATCGGGGTGCTGCCGTCGAGCAGGGCGCCGCAGGCCACGACGGTCGCCTCGGTCGGACCGTAGGTGTTCCAGACCTCGCGGTCGCGCGAGGCGATGCGGGCGGCGAGATCGGGTGGGCAGGCCTCACCGCCGAAGATCACCAGGCGCACGGACTCGAGCGCGTCGTCGGGCCACAGCGCCGCGAGGGTGGGGACGGTCGACACGACGGTGATGCCGTGCGCGATGAGCCACGGGCCGAGGTCGACGCCGCTCTTCACCAGGGACCGGGGCGCGGGGACGAGGCAGGCACCGTGACCCCAGGCGAGCCACATCTCCTCGCACGAGGCGTCGAACGCCACGCTCAGCCCGGCGAGCACCCGGTCGGTCGGGCCGAGCGGTGCGGAGTGCAGGAACATCCGTGCCTCGGCGTCGACGAAGGCCGCGGCGGAGCGGTGGGTGACGGCGACGCCCTTCGGTACCCCGGTGGAGCCGGAGGTGAAGATGACCCAGGCGTCGTCCTCGGTCGTCGGCTGCTCGGGGGTCGCGGCCGGGTCGGTGACGGGCAGTGCGGACCCCTGGCGGTCACGCAGGACGCCGCCGGCGCCGATGACGCCGACGACGCCGGCCTCGCCGAAGACGAGGGTGGCGCGTTCCTCGGGGTCGTCGGCGTCGACGGGGACGTAGGCGGCGCCGGCGGCGAGGACGGCGAGGATCGACACGGACAGGTCCCGGCCGCCGGAGGGGATCCGGACGCCGACCCGGTCGCCGCGGCGGACACCGTGGCGGGCGAGGTCGTCGGCGCGCTCGTGCACGAGGGTGAGGAGGGCGCGGTAGTCGAGCGGCCCCTCGGGGGTCTCGAGGGCGAGGGCGTCGGGGTGCGCCTCGGCGGTGGCGGTGAGCACGTCGAGCAGGGTCCTGGCCGGTGCGGCCCGGTCACCGCGGTCGAGTTCCTGTTGCACGTTCGTCGTCACGCCGCGTGATCCTAGAGCCCGAAGGTGTCGCGTTCGGGAACGAGGCGCCCCGGCGACCGCGGGCGACGGCCGCCGCAGGCGATGACGTCCCGGTGACCACGGCGGAAGGTCGCCGCAGCCGATGTCGCGCTCGTGACCACGGCGGAAGGTCGCCGCAGGCGACGTCGCGCGCTGCCGACCGAGCGCAGCGAGGACGACAGCTTGCGCGGGGATGTGACCGTGCCCCCAGGAGGATTCGAACCTCCGCCCCTGCCTCCGGAGGGCAGTGCTCTATCCCCTGAGCTATGGGGGCCCTGGGGTGTCACCAACCGTAGCAGGTCCGGACCGGCCTCCTGTACGCCCGGGCGGCTCCCCGGGCGTGCCGTGTCGTCACGGGAGGCTCCCACCCGGCCGGCGCGGGCCTCCCGTCCGGCGGTGGGTCGTTCAGGGTGTCGGCGACCCGCTCGGCGCGGTCGCCGGTGCGGTCGCGTCCGGTGCGACCGCCTGCCGGACGGCGTCGACGACGGGCTGCGCGGTGCCGGGCTCGGTGTACAAGCCGGAAGTGGTGTGGATCCAGTACGGGCCGGCGAAGGCGTCGGCGCGTCCGGTGTCGTCGGTGAGCGAGAAGTACCCCTCGACGGTGTAGGTGGGCACCGACCCGCCCTGTTCGAAGAGGGCGTCCTCGAGCCGGGTGAGCGACTCGGCGGGCAGGTGGGCGACGGCGACGGTGACGGTGACGCTGTCGTCGGTCGTGGACCGCCAGGTGCAGACGCGTCCGTCCTGCGCGGCGATCTGCGCGACGGGTGACCCGTCCGCCGGCTGCGGCGTCCGGACCCGTTCGAACTCCTGCGCGTAGACGGCGAAGGCGGCCGCGGGCACGAGGGTGCGGCAGGACTGCGTGACCCGTTCCCCGACGGCGCCGGGGGAGGTCGAGGCGGAGGGGCCACCACCGTCCGTCCCGGAGCAGGCCGCGAGCACGAGCGCGGCGGGGACGACGAGTGCGGCGAGGCCGGACGCCCGGAGGCTGCGGGAGGTCATGACGGACCATGATGCTGCATCGCTCCCGGCGTGGTCCGGGCGGTGGCTGGGCGTCCCGGTAGACTCGATCGCCGTGACTCCTGCCGAACTCTCCGCCGCGTACCTGTCGATCCTCACGGGCATCGTCGAGCGCCGAGGCGCTGCCGACACGGTGACGGTCCAGGAGTCCCACGTGGCCCTGGAACGACCGAAGAACCGGGCGCACGGCGACTGGGCGTCGAACGCGGCCATGCAGCTCGCGAAGCGCCTCGGGACGAACCCGCGCGAGCTCGCGACGGAGATCGCCGGCGAGCTGACCGAACTCGACGGCGTGGACTCCGTCGACGTCGCCGGCCCGGGCTTCATCAACATCACGCTCGAGGCCGCCGCCGCCGGCGAGGTCGCGCGCACCGTCGTGGACCAGGGCGTGTCCTTCGGTCACGGCGACCTCTACGACGGTGTCCGCATCGACCTCGAGTTCGTGTCGGCGAACCCGACCGGGCCGATCCACATGGGCGGCGTCCGGTGGGCCGCGGTCGGCGACAGTCTGGCCCGGGTGTTCCAGGCACAGGGCGGGCTCGTCACCCGCGAGTACTACTTCAACGACCACGGCAACCAGATCGACCGGTTCGCCCGGTCCCTCCTGGCGTCCGCACTGGGGGAGCCGACGCCCGAGGACGGCTACGGCGGTGCGTACATCGGCGAGATCGCGGCCCGTGTGCTCGCGACGCTCGAGCCCGGTGTCGACGTGGCGGACCTGCCGCGCGACGAGGCGCAGGAGCTGTTCCGGCGTGAGGGCGTCGAGTTCATGTTCACGGACATCAAGCGTTCGCTGCACGACTTCGGTGTCGACTTCGACGTCTTCTTCCACGAGAACTCGCTGCACGAGTCGAAGGCCGTCGACCGCGCCATCGCCCGCTTGCAGGAGCAGGGGCGGATGTACGAGGCGGACGGCGCGCTGTGGCTCCGGACGACCGACTTCGGCGACGACCGCGACCGCGTCGTCATCAAGTCGGACGGCGAGCCGGCGTACATCGCCGGCGACCTGGCGTACTACCTCGACAAGCGCGAGCGCGGCTTCGAGCGGAACCTCATCATGCTCGGCGCGGACCACCACGGCTACGTCGGCCGGATGATGGCGATGTGCGCGGCGTTCGGCGACGAGCCGGGCAAGAACCTCGAGATCCTCATCGGGCAGCTGGTGAACCTGCTCAAGGACGGCCAGCCGCTCCGGATGTCGAAGCGCAACGGCACCGTCGTGACGATGGAGGACCTGGTCGACGCCGTGGGTGTGGACGCCGGTCGGTACGCCCTCGTCCGGTTCGCGAGCGACACCGCGATCGACATCGACCTCGACCTGCTGACGAAGCGGACGAACGACAACCCCGTCTTCACCGTCCAGTACGCGCACGCCCGCACGCACTCCGTCGCGCGGAACGCAGCGGCGTCCGGTGTGGACCGCTCGGTGTTCGACGCGTCGCTGCTCACGCACGAGTCCGAGAGCGCGCTCCTCGGGGCGATCGCCGAGTACCCGCGGGTGGTCCGCCAGGCCGCGGAACTCCGCGAACCGCACCGCATCGCCCGGTACATCGAGCAGCTCGCGGGCCTGTACCACCGCTGGTACGACTCCTGCCGCGTCACGCCCCTCGGCGACGAGCCGGTGACGGACCTGCACCGCACCCGTCTCTGGGTGAACGACGCCACCGGACAGGTCGTGCGCAACGGCCTCGGTCTGCTCGGCGTCAGCGCACCCGAACGGATGTAGTGGTGACGCCGGCACCCGCCGCGGGTCGGACCCGGAGGCACCGCGGCCGGACGCTCGCGATCGTCCTGGTCGTCGTGCTCCTGGTCCTCGCGGCGCTCGTCGTGGTGGCGGAGTCCGTCCTGCGCGGGGTCGTCGACCGCACGATCGCGGACCAGGTCGAGCAGTCGCTGCCCGACGGCACGACCGGCACCGTGGACGCCCACGTCGACGGCGTGGTGATCCCGCAGCTCGTCGGGGGGACGTTCGACCGGGTGCACATCACGTCGGACCGGCTGACGGTGGACGGCATCCCGCTCGCGGCCGACGTGACGGCGCGCGACCTGCCGGTGGACGGCCAGGGCGCGGTGCACGACGTCGACGGCACGGTCCGGCTCGCTGCCGGAGCGGTCGAGGACCTGGCGAAGTACTCGCCGCTCTTCGAACGGCTGCGGCTCATCGACGGGGGCGTCGAGCTGCGGGGCACCACCTCGGTGCTCGGCTTCGACATCGGGTACGCGGCCAACGGGTCGGTCGCGGCGCAGTCCGACGGTCGGGGCGTCACGATCACCCCGGAGACGGTCCGGATCACGAACTCGTCCCTCGGCTTGGACGTCGACGACATCCCCGGCGTCTCCGACGTGCCGGTCCCGGTCTGCACGGCGCAGTTCCTGCCGGAGCAGCTCCGGGTCCGCTCGCTCCGCGTGACGGAGTCCGCCGCGACGGTCCGGATCACGGCGGACGAACTGCCGCTCAGCGAGGACGGCCTGCGGACCACCGGCCGCTGCTGAGGCCGGGCCCGTCCCGATCGGCGTCACATGGGCCGGCGAGGTCGTCACGGCCGGATAGGATCGGGTCCCGTGAGCGAGAACCCCCTTGCGCCGCCGCGACTGCGGTTCCCGACGGACGCCTCCGAACTCGTCGACCGCATCTGGCCCGCCTCCGCGACCCGCACCGACGCGGGCATGCTCGCGATCGGCGGGGTCGCTGCCGACGAACTCGTCGCGCGCTTCGGCTCACCCCTCTACGTCGTGGACGAGCGTGACGTGCAGTCGCGGGCCGTGCGCGTCCGGAACGCGTTCACCGACGCCTTCACGCGGATCGGCACGCGGGCGCACGTCTACTACGCGGCCAAGGCGTTCTGGACGACCCACGTCGCCCGGTGGATGGCCGACGCCGACCTCCGTCTCGACGTCTGCACGATGGGGGAGATCGCCGTCGCGCTGGCCGCGGGCGTCGACCCCGCGCTCATGGGCTTCCACGGCAACGACAAGTCCGACGCCGAGCTCGAGCGCGCGGTCTCGATCGGCCTCGGCACGATCGTGCTCGACAGCCACGAGGAGATCGGCCGCGTCGCCCGGATCGCCGCCGACGCCGGTGTCGTCCAGCGCGTGCGCATCCGCATCAACAGCGGCGTGCACGCCTCGACCCACGAGTTCCTGGCCACCGCTCGCGAGGACCAGAAGTTCGGCATCCCGCTGTCCGAGGCCGTGCAGGCAGCGACGGCCGTCCGCGCCGAACCGTCCCTCGCGTTCGTCGGACTGCACTCCCACATCGGGTCGCAGATCTTCGACGACAGCGGCTTCCGAGAAGCCGCTCGTCGGCTGATGGACGTGCACGCCACCCTCGTCGCCAGCGGGCCGGTCCCGGAGCTCAACCTCGGCGGCGGGTGGGGCATCGACTACACCGAGGCAGACTCCGCCCTCGCGCCGGAGGACGTCGCCGACGCCCTGGCCGCGATCGTGGCCGAGGAGTGCGCGTCGCGCGGCATCCCGGTGCCGGAGATCGCGGTGGAGCCCGGCCGCTACATCGTCGGCCCGCCCGGCGTGACGCTGTACCGCGTCGGCACGATCAAGCCCGTCACGGTGGAGACCGACGACGGCCCGTCGGCGACCCGCACGTACGTGTCGGTGGACGGCGGCATGAGCGACAACGTCCGCCCGGCGCTCTACGGCGCGGACTACACGGCCCGCCTGGCCCGGACCTCCGACGCCGACCCGGTGCTCACCCGTGTCGTCGGCAAGCACTGCGAGAGCGGTGACGTCGTGGTCCACGACGAGTACCTGCCCGGTGACGTGCGGCGGGACGACCTGCTCGCAGTCGCCGCGACCGGCGCCTACTGCTGGAGCCTGGCGAGCAACTACAACCACGTCGGACGCCCGCCGGTCGTCGCGGTCGCCGACGGGGCGGCCCGTATCCTCGTGCGGGGCGAGACCGTCGACGACCTCCTCGCCCGCGACACCGGCGTCGCTCCGGTGTCCGGCACCGGTGCCGCCCGCTGACCACCCGAACCGGAGAGACACCCACCAGATGATCGAATACCGCAACGTCCGCGTCGCGCTGCTCGGAGCCGGCTCGGTCGGCTCACAGGTCGCCCGACTCCTGCTCGAGCACGGTCCGGAGCTCGCCACGCGTGCCGGCGCCGGTCTGGAGCTGGTCGGGATCGCCGTGCGTGACGTCGACGCCGAGCGGGACGTCGACCTGCCCCGCGAGCTGTTCACGACGGACGCCGCCTCGCTCATCCTCGGGGCCGACATCGTCGTCGAGCTCATCGGGGGGATCGAACCGGCTCGGACCCTGGTGCTGCAGGCGCTGCAGTCGGGCGCGGACGTCGTCACCGGCAACAAGGCGCTGCTCGCCACGCACGGGCCGGAGTTGTTCGCCGCGGCCGAGCAGGTCGGCGCACAGCTCTACTACGAGGCCGCGGTCGCCGGCGCGATCCCGATCATCCGCCCGCTGCACGACTCGCTCGCGGGGGACCGCATCGAGCGGATCATGGGGATCGTCAACGGCACCACGAACTTCATCCTCGACCTGATGGACCGCGAGGGCGCCACCTTCGAGGACGCCCTGGCGACCGCGACGGAACTCGGGTACGCCGAGGCCGACCCGACCGCCGACATCGAGGGCTACGACGCCGCGCAGAAGGCCGCGATCCTGGCCTCGCTGGCGTTCCACACGTCGGTCCCGCTCGCCGCCGTGCACCGCGAGGGCATCACCTCGGTGACCATCGAGCAGGTCCGTGCCGCCCGGAAGGCCGGCTACGTCGTGAAGATCCTCGCGACCTGCGAACGGCTCACCGACGCCGACGGGCAGGAGGGCGTCAGCGCTCGTGTCTACCCGGCGCTCGTCCCCGAGTCGCACCCGCTCGCGAGCGTGCACGGCGCGAAGAACGCCGTGTTCGTCGAGGCCGAGGCCGCGGGTGACCTCATGTTCTACGGCGCTGGTGCCGGCGGGGTCGAGACGGCCTCGGCGGTGCTCGGCGACCTGGTGTCCGCGGCCCGTCGTCACGTCATCGGCGGCCCGGGTGTCGCGGAGTCGACCCAGTCGGCGCTGCCGGTCTTCCCGATCGGGACGGTCCGGACCCGGTACCAGATCGCGTTGCACGTGTCGGACGCCCCCGGGGTGCTCTCGACCGTGGCCGGCGTGCTCGCCGCCCACGGCGTCAGCGTCGAGACCGTCGAGCAGACCACCACGGGTGCCGCCGAGGGGACGGCCACGCTCGTCGTCGGCACGCACCTGGCGCGCGAGGCCGACCTGGCCGACACCGTCGTCGCACTCCGCGGCGAGGACGTCGTCCGCGACGTGACCAGCGTCCTGCGCGTCGTCGGCGTCTGAGCGCACCACGGGCCTCCCGGCCGACACCGGGTCCGCCCGGACCGACCCGCACCACCGATACCGACCCCACACCGATCCACCGGACAGAGAGAGAAGCCTGATGGCCCACCAGTGGCAGGGAGTCCTGCGCGAGTACGCCGACCGACTCGACGTGACGGACGCGACCCCGATCGTGACGCTCGGTGAGGGCGGGACCCCGCTCATCCCGGCGCGACGGCTCTCGGAGCGCACCGGTGCGCAGGTGTACGTGAAGTACGAGGGCATGAACCCGACGGGTTCCTTCAAGGACCGCGGCATGACCATGGCGATCTCGAAGGCCGTCGAGCACGGCGCGAAGGCCGTCATCTGTGCCTCGACCGGCAACACGAGCGCTTCGGCGGCCGCGTACGCCACGCACGCCGGCATCACCGCCGCGGTGCTGGTGCCCGAGGGCAAGATCGCGATGGGGAAGCTCAGTCAGGCCGTCGCCCACGACGCCCAGCTGCTGCAGGTGCAGGGAAACTTCGACGACTGCCTCGACATCGCGCGGGACCTGTCGGCGAACTACCCGGTGCACCTGGTCAACTCGGTCAACAACGACCGTATCGAGGGGCAGAAGACCGCCGCGTTCGAGGTCGTCGACGTCCTGGGCGACGCGCCGGACTTCCACTTCCTGCCCGTCGGCAACGCGGGCAACTACACCGCGTACTCCCGCGGTTACCGCGAGGACGTCGCCTCGGGCCGTTCGTCGAAGATGCCGCGCATGTTCGGCTTCCAGGCGGCCGGCTCGGCGCCGATCGTCCGCGGTGAGGTCGTGCCCCACCCGGAGACCATCGCGTCGGCGATCCGCATCGGCAACCCGGCGTCCTGGAAGTACGCACTCGAGGCCCGGGACGAGACCGACGGCTACTTCGGCGCGATCTCCGACGAGGCGATCCTCGCCGCGCACCACATCCTCTCCGCCGAGGTCGGCGTCTTCGTCGAGCCCGCCTCGGCCATCGGTGTCGCAGGACTGCTCGAGCGGTCCGACGCCGGCGTGGTCCCGAAGGGTGCGACGGTCGTCATCACGGTCACCGGTCACGGCCTCAAGGACCCGCAGTGGGCGCTCCGTACCCAGGACGGTGGCGAGGTCACGCCGACGAGCGTGCCGGTCGACACCGCCGCCGTCGCCGGCGTGCTCGGACTGGTCAGCGCGCGGTGAGCGTCGACCGCTCGTCCGGACCGGGGGAGGGCGTGACCGCCCTGGAAGCTGTACCGGCCGGACGGGCGGTCCGCGTGCGCGTCCCGGCGACCTCGGCGAACCTCGGGCCGGGGTTCGACTCGCTCGGACTCGCGCTGTCCCTCTACGACGAGGTCGACGTCCGCGTCCGCCGTGCCCCGGGATCGACCGTCACCATCGTGGGCGTCGGCGCGGGTGAGGTCCCGACCGACGACACGAACCTCGTCGTCCGGGCGGTCCGCCGCGGCTTCGAGCACGCGGGCGTCGAGCAGCCGGGGCTCGAGCTGCACGCGACGAACGCCATCCCGCACGGCCGCGGCATGGGGTCCTCCGCCGCCGCGATCGTCGCCGGACTGATGGCGGCACGCGGCCTCCTCGCCGGCGTGGTCGACCTCGACGCGTCGACGCTGCTGACCCTCGCCACCGAGATGGAGGGGCACCCGGACAACGTCGCGCCGGCCCTCTTCGGCGGCCTGACGATCGCGTGGATGACCGCCGACGGCCCCGCGTACAAGCGGTTGCTCGTGCACCGCGGCGTCTCGCCCGTCGTCTTCGTGCCGACCTCGACGCTGTCGACGAAGCTCGCGCGCTCCCTGCAGCCGATGACCGTGCCGCACGAGGACGCCGCCTTCAACGTCTCGCGCTCGGCACTGCTCGTCGCGGCCCTCATCCAGAGTCCCGAGCTGCTGCTCGCCGCGACCGAGGACCGCCTCCACCAGGCCTACCGGGCGAGCGCGATGCCCGAGACCGACGCCCTGATCGGCCTGCTCCGCCAGCACGGTCTCGCGGCCGTCGTCTCGGGGGCCGGACCGAGCCTGTTGGTGATGGGGAGCGACCCCGCGCAGCGCCTCGCGGCCGCCGAACTGGTCGAGCGACACGCCGAATCCGCCTGGCGTCCGCTCATGCTGGCCGTCGACCTCGGTGGTGCTACAGTGAAGCCGCACCCGACGCTCGAAGCCGAACTCGCGGAGGCGTCGACCATCCCAGGTCGACCGCCACGCTGATCCGGTGCGTGGGGCACTCTCTCCAGATCACCGTTCCCGGTCCGTCGTCTGAACGACGGCCGTTGCACACCCGCCACGGGAACGGTGGAAACTCTCCGCGTTCTGCGGTCGGAAGGAACAACAGCATCGTGACCGACGTCACCACCTCCACCGGTTCGGTGGAGATCCCCACTGACCTGCGCGCGCTCCGTCTCCCGGAGCTCCAGCGCATCGCCTCGTCCCTCGGGATCACGGGGCTCTCGAAGCTCCGCAAGGGCGACCTCATCGCCTCCATCGAGGACAAGCGCCCGGCCGAGGCGACCGCCTCCGTCACGCCGACCCTCGACGGTGCCGGCACCGGCACGCCGGGTACGGAGGACGCCCCGTCCCAGGACGCCGCCGCGCAGGCACCTGCTGAGCAGATCGCCGCCGCTCCGGCCCAGCAGACCGCCGAGCCGGTCGCCGAGGCCCCGTCGCGCGGCCGCCGCAGCCGCCGCGCCTCCTCCGGCGGCACCGTGACCGCCACCGAGCCGACCGCCGCCGCGTCGCACACGAACGCCGGACACACCGGTACCGAGGACCTGCTCGCCGGTCTCGACCAGGTCCGTGCCGAGAAGGACGCCCAGGAGGCCGCGCAGAGCGGTCAGCGTCGTGGCCGCGGTCGTGACCGCCAGGCGCAGCAGGCCGACGGCCAGGAGGCCCGGGGCGGCGCCACCGCCGAGGCGCAGGTCCCCGTCGAGGACGCGCTCGAGCAGGGTGACCAGGACGCCGTCCAGCAGGACGAGGGCCAGCAGGCCGACCAGGCCGACGCGGGCGAGCAGAGCGAGGGCGGCGCCCGTCGCGGCCGTCGGAGCCGAGGCCGCGGTCGTGGCCGCGGGCAGAACGGCGACCAGGCCGAGCAGAACGGTCAGCAGGCCGAGGCCGACAAGGGCGAGCAGAAGCAGCAGAACGGCAAGCAGCAGAACGCCGACAAGGCCGAGCAGAAGCAGAACGGTCAGCAGAAGCAGGCCGACCAGCAGCGCGGCGACCAGCAGCGTGGCGACCAGCAGCGCGCCGACCAGCAGCGTGCCGCCGAGCAGGAAACCGAGAACGGTCGGACCCGTCGCCAGCGTGACCGCAAGCGCGGCCGCGGTGGTCAGAACGACGAGTTCGAACCCGAGGTCACCGAGGACGACGTCCTCATCCCGATCGCCGGCATCCTCGACGTCCTCGACAACTACGCCTTCGTCCGCACCACCGGCTACCTGCCGGGACCGGAGGACGTGTACGTCTCGCTCGGCCAGGTGAAGAAGTACCACCTCCGCAAGGGCGACGCCGTCGTCGGTGCCATCAAGCAGCCGCGGGACAACGAGCAGCAGAGCCGCCAGAAGTACAACGCGCTGGTCAAGATCGACACGATCAACGGCCAGACCGCCGACGAGGCTGCGGCCCGCGTCGACTTCCAGGACCTCACCCCGCTGTACCCGAACGAGCGCCTGCGCCTCGAGACGGAGCCGGGCAAGCTGTCGACCCGCATCATCGACCTCGTGTCGCCGATCGGCAAGGGCCAGCGCGGTCTCGTCGTGTCGCCGCCCAAGGCCGGCAAGACCGTCGTGCTGCAGGCCATCGCGAACGCCGTGTCGACGAACAACCCCGAAGCGCACCTCATGGTCGTCCTCGTCGACGAGCGTCCCGAAGAGGTCACCGACATGCAGCGCACGGTGAAGGGCGAGGTCATCGCCTCGACCTTCGACCGCCCCGCGGAGGACCACACGACCGTCGCCGAGCTCGCCATCGAGCGCGCCAAGCGCCTGGTCGAGCTGGGCCACGACGTCGTCGTGCTGCTCGACTCGATCACCCGCCTGGGTCGTGCGTACAACCTGGCCACCCCGCCGTCGGGCCGCGTGCTCTCCGGTGGCGTGGACTCGGCCGCGCTCTACCCGGTCAAGCGCTTCTTCGGCGCCGCCCGGAACATCGAGAACGGTGGCTCGCTCACGATCCTCGCCACCGCGCTCGTCGAGACCGGGTCGAAGATGGACGAGGTGATCTTCGAGGAGTTCAAGGGCACCGGCAACATGGAGCTCCGTCTCAACCGGCACCTCGCCGACAAGCGGATCTTCCCGGCCGTCGACATCAACGCCTCGGGCACCCGTCGTGAGGAGCAGCTGCTCTCCGCCGACGAGGTCGCGATCACGTGGCGTCTCCGCCGGGCCCTCGCCGGACTCGACCCGCAGCAGGCGCTGGACGTCGTGCTCCGGAACCTCAAGGAGACGCAGTCGAACGTCGAGTTCCTCGTCCAGATCCAGAAGTCGGTGCCGGCGACCAACGGTCACCACGGCAACGGCCACCAGGAGTAACGCGTGTTCGAGTCGGTGGCAGGGCTGCTGGCGGAACACGAGGAACTGACGCAGCAGCTGTCGGACCCCGCGCTCCACGCCGACCCGGCCCGCGCCAAGAAGGTCAACCGGCGGTACGCCGAGCTGAGCCAGATCAAGGCCGCGTACGAGGCATGGCAGGCGGCGGGGGACGACCTCGCCGCCGCCCGGGAACTCGCGCGTGAGGACGAGGCGTTCGCGGACGAGGTCCCCGGGCTCGAGGAGCAGCTGGCGGAGCGCCAGGAGCGTCTCCGCCGGCTCCTCATCCCGCGTGACCCCGACGACGGGCGCGACGTCATCATGGAGATCAAGGGCGGCGAGGGCGGCGAGGAGTCCGCGCTGTTCGCTGCCGACCTGCTCCGGATGTACTCGCACTACGCCGAGGGCAAGGGCTGGAAGGTCGAGATGCTCGAGCGCACCGAGTCCGACCTCGGTGGCTACAAGGACGTCCAGGTCGCGATCAAGTCGAACACGACCGACCCGTCGCAGGGCGTGTGGGCGCATCTCAAGTACGAGGGCGGCGTGCACCGCGTGCAGCGTGTGCCGGCGACCGAGTCGCAGGGCCGCATCCACACCTCGACGACCGGGGTGCTCGTCTTCCCCGAGGTCGACGAGCCCGAAGAGGTCGAGATCAACCAGAACGACCTCAAGATCGACGTCTACCGGTCGTCCGGTCCCGGCGGGCAGTCCGTCAACACGACGGACTCCGCGGTGCGGATCACGCACCTCCCGACGGGCATCACGGTCGCCATGCAGAACGAGAAGTCGCAGCTGCAGAACCGTGAGGCCGGCATGCGCGTCCTCCGTGCCCGCATCCTCGCGCGGCAGCAGGAGGAGCGCGACGCCATCGCCTCGGACGCGCGCAAGTCGCAGATCCGCGGGATGGACCGGTCGGAGCGGATCCGGACGTACAACTTCCCGGAGAACCGGATCGCGGACCACCGCACGGGCTACAAGGCGTACGACCTCGACCGCGTCATGAACGGTGCGCTCGAGCCGGTCGTGCAGTCCGCCATCCAGGCGGACGAAGAGGCCAGGCTGGCCGCCATCGGCGACCAGGACGCCTGACGCCGACGTGGACGACACGTTCGACTCCGGCCCGTCCCGCACCGGGGACGCGACCGGCCGGGAGGCCCGCGCCGCGTCCGACCCGCAGCCCGCGTTCGCGGCGGACCGCCTCCTGCGTGAGGCGGCCGTGGCGCTGGCCGCGGCGGGCGTGGTGACACCACAGGTCGACGCCGAACTCCTGCTCGCCTGGGCGACGGACACCTCCCGCGGGGCCGTCCAGGCTCGTGCGATGACCGGGGGAGCGATCGCCCCGGACCACGTCGAGCGCTTCCGGCACGCCGTCGCCCGTCGGCGGACCCGCGAGCCGCTCCAGCACGTCACCGGCGAGGCGCACTTCCGGGCGTTGACCCTCGCCGTCGGACCGGGCGTCTTCGTCCCGAGGCCCGAGACCGAGTCGGTCGTGCAGTTCGGCATCGACGCGCTCCGTGCCACGGCCGTCGCCGAGCCGATCGCCGTCGACCTCGGGTCCGGCAGCGGTGCCATCGCGATCGCCATGGACACCGAGGTGCCCAACGCCGTCGTGTACGCCGTCGAACGCTCCCCCGAGGCCCTGCCCTGGACGCGGCGCAACACCGCGGCGCACGGTGGCACGGTGCACCTCGTCGAGGGTGACCTCGCAGACGCGTTGCCGGAACTCGACGGTCGGGTGTCGGTCGTCGTCTCGAACCCGCCCTACGTCCCCGACGACGCCGTTCCCGTCGACCCGGAGGTCCGTGACCACGACCCGGCACTCGCACTGTACGGGGGACCTGACGGTCTGGACGCCGTGCGCGCCCTGACCGAGACCGCGTGGCGCCTGCTCGTCCCCGGTGGGACGCTCGTCGTCGAGCACGCGGAACAGCAGGGTGAGGGCGTCCGGCGGGTCCTCGCGGACCGGGGGTTCCGGTCCCCGCAGACGCACGTCGACCTCACCGGACGCGACCGGACCACGACCGCGACCCGCGCGTAGTCCGGTCGTGTCGGCGCAGCGGCACCGAGGAGCCAGCGGGCGGGGTCGTGCGTGACCGGTGCCGGGTCTCTCCCCACCGGCACGGCCCGTCCGCCGCTGGCGCGTCGGCCGGGGACCGGCGGCGTGGGCCGAGGCCGGCGACGCCTACGCGACCGGGGTGGTCTCGTGCGCGGAGACGAAGGTGCGGACCGCCTGGCGCAGGTCGGTGTCGCGCTCGACGAGCACGGCGGTGATGCCGACGCTCCGTGCACCGGCGACGTTCTCGGGCATGTCGTCGGCGAAGAACGTGCGCTCGGCGGGGACGCCGTGGTGCTCGAGCACGCGCCGGAACACGTCCGGGTCCGGCTTGCGGGCGCCGAAGGCGCTCGAGGTGTCGAGGTGCTCCTCGAAGAGCGGCGGCAGGGACGGGACCCACTGGTGCAGCCACCGACCGGCCAGCGGCCCGTTGTTCGTGAGGAGCGCGACCCGGCCGTGCTGCTTGGCGATCCGGACGGCCTCGACCCGGTCGGGCAGCTCGGTCATCGCGGCGCCGCGGACCCGGGCCCACTCGGACTCCGGCACCTCGCACCCCATCGCCTGCTGGAAGGCCGCGAGGTACTCGTCTCCGTCGGCGTAGTGCCCCGCCTCGGCGCGCTGCTCGTTGCCCGTGTCCCACCAGCGGCGACGGAGCTCGGCGAAGTCGTGCCCGGTCAGCTCGGTCAACCCGGCCATGCGGGTCATCCAGTCGTAGCGGACGAGCACGTCGTCCATGTCGAAGAGGAACAGGAGTGGGGGCGCGGGCGTCTCGTTCACGATGCCACCTATCCTCGCGCACTATCATCGTGCAGGTCATGGCTTCCCGATACGACTGTTCCGACCCCGACGGGCTCCTGACCGGCATGCGGCTCGCACGGACCGCCCTCGGTCGGGGCGAACTCGTCGTCGTGCCCACCGACACGGTGTACGGCGTCGCGGCGGACGCGTTCAGCGCGTCGGCCGTGCAGCGCCTGCTCGACGCGAAGGGTCGGACGCGGCAGTCCCCGCCGCCCGTGCTCATCCCGGGTGTGGCCACCCTCGACGCCCTCGCGAGCGAGGTCCCGGAGCCGGTCCGTCGGCTCGTCGAGGAGTTCTGGCCCGGCGGCCTCACCGTGATCCTCCGTGCCCAGCCGTCGCTCGACTGGGACCTCGGTGAGACGCGGGGGACCGTCGCGCTCCGGATGCCGGACTCCCGCATCGCGCTGGAACTCCTGCGCGAGGTCGGTCCGCTCGCGGTCTCCTCGGCGAACTCGACCGGCGACCCGGCCGCGATGGACATCGACGACGCCGAGCGCATGCTCGGTGACAGCGTCGCCGTCTACCTCGACGGCGGAGCCCTCCCGACGCACGACGGTGCCGCCGCGTCGACGGGCTCGACGATCGTGGACGCGACGGGCCTGGCCGCGGGGGAGGGCTTGCGCATCGTCCGCCACGGCGTGATCCCGGACGACGAGATCCGGCGGGTCGTCGGGGACGACCTCGTCCTGTGAAGTTCTACCTGCTCGCGGGGGTCATCTCGGCGGTCGTGAGCTTCCTCGTCAGCTGGCTCGTCTGGAAGTTCGGGATCCGGTACAGGTGGTACCCGAAGGTCCGCGAACGGGACGTGCACCGCACGCCGACGCCGCGGCTGGGGGGCATCGCGATGTTCGTCGGCGTCATCGTCTCGCTGCTGTGCGCGTGGTTCCTGTTCCCGGTCATCGCGGGCCAGGACTACTTCCGGCTCGTGTTCGCCGAACCCGGCCGGGTGATCGCGGTCCTGGCTGGCGCGACGATCATCGTGGTGCTCGGGGTGGCGGACGACATCTGGGACCTCGACTGGATGACGAAGCTCGCCGGACAGATCATCGCGGCGGGGATCCTGGCGTGGCAGGGCGTCGCGATCGTCTCGTTGCCCATCGGCAACACGCTCGGCGTCGGTTCGTCGTACATGAGCCTCATCTTCACCGTGCTCGCGGTCGTGCTCGTCATGAACGCCGTCAACTTCATCGACGGACTCGACGGGCTGGTGGCCGGGGTGGCGATCATCGCCGGCGGCGTGTTCTTCCTGTACACGTTCTTCATCAACCGCGTGGTGGTGGAGACCGAGTTCTTCTTCAACCTCCCGTCACTGCTCACCGCCGTGCTCGTCGGGGCCTGCGCGGGCTTCCTCGTCCTCAACTGGCACCCGGCGAAGCTCTTCATGGGTGATGCCGGTGCGTTGCTCGTCGGGTTCCTCATGGCGACCAGTGCGGTGTCGATCACGGGCAACATCGACCCCGCCGCGGTCCGGACCCGCACCGACCTCCTGCCGGCCTTCATCCCGATCCTGCTGCCCTTCGCCATCCTGGTCGTGCCGATCCTCGACTTCGGCCTGGCCGTGATCCGACGGGTCAGCGCGGGGAAGTCCCCGTTCTCGGCGGACCGGAAGCACCTGCACCACCGCCTGCTCGACATGGGGCACTCGCACTTCCACGCGGTGCTCATCTTCTACGCCTGGACCGCGGTCGTCGCGTTCGGGTGCCTGCTCTTCCTGTTCGTCAACTGGTGGTGGGTCGCGGCGTTCGTCGCCGTCGGCTTCACGGTGTGCGCCATCGTCACGTTCGCACCGCTCGGTCGGAAACGGGTCGAGATCGCCGCGCAGACCACCGCGTCGCCGGGTGCGCCCTTCGACGCGAGCCACGACCCGCTCGACCGCGCAGCCGCCGTCCGGGACCCGCACACCAGCCCCCGGCCCCGCTCGACCTCTGGAGACCCATCGTGACCGCACCGAACGCGCTCGACCACGTCCGGCCGGTGTTCCGCCGCATCCTCGTGCAGGGCGCGGGCCTGGCGGCCGCACTCGCCCTCGTCGGCGGCGTCGTCGGCTGGTTCGTCGACGGCGGACCCGGGCTGACCGGGGGGCTCATCGGCGCGGTGATGAGCGTCGTGTTCTGCGGGTTGACCGCGGTGAGCGTCCTGCTGGCGATCCGGTTCTCCGGTGGACAGATGGTCTCGGGTGCCTTCTTCGGCACGATCATGGGCACGTTCCTCGTGAAGTTCGTGCTGTTCATCGTCGTGCTCGTCGCGCTCAAGGACCGGGACTGGGTGAGCACCCCGGTGCTCGCCGTCGCGATCATCGTCGGCGTCATCGGCTCGCTCGTGATCGACGTCACGGTCATCGCGAGGTCGCGGGTCCCGATCGGTGTGTCCCTGCCCGGAGACCGAACGGACGCTGAGGATCGCGACCCGGCTGCCTGAGAGCCCGAGAAGCCGCACACACCTGATAGGCTTCTGGAGCCCGCTGCCGGAGCTTGAGCTCGGACGGGCAAGCCTCCACTTCAGTCCACCTCCGCGTGCCATGCGTGCGCGCCCCGACACAGGAGACAGCGCTGCTATCCCACGCTCTTCCCCTGTCCCTCATCGCTGCGGGTAACCCCGTCGCGGCGGGGAGCAGCAAGGCCGCCGAGTTCCATGGTCCGTCGATCAACGAGTTCTTCCCGGACCCGATCTTCTTCGCCGGTACTGCGTTCGAGATGGACCGCATCGTCCTCATCCGCTTCTTCGCGGTGGCCGTGCTCCTCGTCTTCGCGTTCGCCGGAACCCGCGCGCTCAAGCTGGTCCCCAACCGTGGACAGGCCTTCATCGAGTACGCCTTCGACGTCGTCCGTCGGAACACCTTCGACAACCTGGGTGAGAAGGACGGCAAGCGCTTCCTGCCGCTCCTCGCGACGATCTTCTTCGGCGTCCTGTTCATGAACCTCACGGGTCTCATCCCGTTCATGAACATCGCCGGCACGAGCCGCATCGCGATGCCGATGATCCTGGCCATCGTCGCCTACGTCGCCTTCATCTACGCGGGGCTGCGCAAGCACCCGGGCACGTTCCTCCGGAACTCGCTCTTCCCGCCCGGGGTGCCGTGGCCGCTCTACCTGATCGTGACACCGATCGAGCTGGTCTCGACCTTCGTCCTCCGTCCGATCACGTTGACGCTGCGACTGCTGATGAACATGGTCGTCGGCCACCTGCTCCTGGTGCTGTTCTTCTCGGCGACCTGGTTCTTCTTCTTCGATGCCGAGAGCCTGTTCAAGCTGTTCGGTGTCGGGACGCTCGCGTTCGGCATCGCCTTCAGCTTCTTCGAAGTCCTCGTCGCGCTGCTGCAGGCCTACGTCTTCATGCTGCTGACGGCCGTCTACATCCAGCTCGCGCTGGCTGACGAGCACTGACACCCTTCTGACCCCCTACGGGGCCGGCGACCGCCGGGCCCGCACCTCGAAAGGAAAACACGTGGACGCAACGACCGTTCTCGCGGAGATCAACGGCAACATCGCGACGGTTGGCTACGGCCTCGCTGCGATCGGCCCGGCCATCGGCGTCGGCATCGTCGTCGGCAAGACGATCGAGTCCGTCGCTCGCCAGCCCGAGCTCCAGGGCCGCCTGACGACCCTCATGTACATCGGTATCGCCTTCACGGAGGCCCTGGCCTTCATCGGCATCGCCACGTACTTCATCTTCACCAACTAAGGTCCCTCGATGCAGAACGCACTCATCATCGCGGCGGAGGAGACCCACAATCCGCTGATCCCACCGGTGTACGACATCGTGTGGTCCGCGGTCGCCTTCGTCATCATCTTCATCGTGATGTGGCGTGTCGTCACGCCGCGGATCACGAAGATGCTCGATGAGCGCACCGAGGCCATCGAGGGCGGCATCAAGAAGGCCGAAGCCGCCCAGCAACAGGCCGCTGCTGCGCTCGACGAGTACAACAAGCAGCTGGCTGATGCGCGTGCCGAGGCGTCGCGCATCCGTGAGCAGGCCCGTGCCGACGCGACCGCGATCGGCAACGAGGTCCGTGAGCAGGCCGCAGCCGACGCCGCACGCATCACCGGGAACGCCCAGGCGCAGATCGAGGCCGAGCGCCAGAGCGCGCTCCAGTCGCTCCGCACCGAGGTCGGAACGCTCGCACTCGACCTCGCGTCGGGTGTCATCGGCGAGTCCCTCCAGGACGACGCCAAGGCGACCGCCGTCGTCGACCGCTTCCTCGCCGACCTGGAGTCGTCGAAGGGCGCCCAGACGGCTGCCGGAACGGAGCACTGAGCATGCGTAGCGCCACCCGCGAAGCGATGTCGTCCACCCGGGCGGCCGTCGCAGACCTCGGCGGCGCCGTCGACCTCGCGGTCGGGACGGAGATCTTCGCCGCAGGGCGTGCGATCGCCCGTGCGCCGCAGTTGCTCAACCTGCTCGCCGACCCGACCGCCGACACCGCCGGCAAGAAGGTCCTCATCGACCGTGTCTTCGCCGGTCAGAGCGACGCCTCGCGCGCCGTCCTGAGCGCGGTGGCCGGTTCGCGCTGGTCCTCCCAGGGGGACCTGCTCGCCGGCATCGAGGACGCGGCCGTCCGGGCCGTGGCAGCGACGGCGGACCAGTCGACCTCGATCGAGGCCGAGCTGTTCGCCTTCGAGACCGCGGTCCGCTCGGATGCCGCACTCGAGCTCGCGCTCGGGACCAAGCTCGGCAGCCCCGACCAGAAGGGCTCGCTCGCCGAGCGTCTCCTGGGCGGCAAGGTCTCGGTGCAGACGATCACGATCGTGTCGAACCTCGTGCAGCAGCCCCGCGGCCGCCGCATCGGTGAGATCGTCCGTGACGCCTCGCGGATCGTCGCCGACCAGGCGGACAAGCTCGTCGCCACGGTCATCACGGCGGCCCCGCTGTCCGACGAGCAGGCGGCTCGCGTCGCCCGCGGCATCGGCGAGCGGTACGGCCGGGACATCAGCGTCAACCAGGTCGTCGACCCCACCGTCCTCGGCGGGGTCCGGGTGCAGGTCGGCGGCGACGTCATCGACGGCACCGTCTCGTCCCGGCTCGCCGACCTCCGTCTCCAGCTCGCGCGCTGAGCGTACGGTCGAAGACGCCCCACCCAAGTCCACAACGGGAACTGTCGCTCGCGGCAGCATCACCCTCTCGGAGCCGAAGGGCCCCGGAAAACCACAAGGAAAATCCCATGGCAGACATCACCATCAGCCCCGATGAGATCCGTGATGCCCTGAAGGACTTCGTCTCGAACTACGAGCCGACGAAGGCCTCCACGGCCGAGGTCGGGCACGTCACCGACGCCGGTGACGGAATCGCCCACGTCGAAGGCCTCCCCGGCGTCATGGCCAACGAGCTCATCCGCTTCGCGGACGGCACGCTCGGCCTGGCGCAGAACCTGGACGAGGACGAGATCGGCGCCATCGTGCTCGGCGAGTTCGGCGGCGTCGAGGAGGGCATGGAGGTCACCCGCACCGGCGAGGTCCTCTCGGCTCCGGTCGGCGACGCCTTCCTCGGTCGCGTGGTCGACCCGCTCGGCGCCCCGATCGACGGTCTCGGCGAGATCGCCGCGGAAGGCCGTCGCGCCCTCGAACTGCAGGCTCCCGGCGTCATGTCCCGCAAGTCGGTGCACGAGCCGCTCCAGACCGGCATCAAGGCCATCGACGCGATGATCCCCGTCGGCCGCGGTCAGCGTCAGCTGATCATCGGCGACCGCCAGACCGGCAAGACGGCCATCGCGATCGACACGATCATCAACCAGAAGGCCAACTGGGAGTCGGGCGACGTCGACAAGCAGGTCCGCTGCATCTACGTCGCGATCGGCCAGAAGGGCTCGACGATCGCGTCCGTCAAGGGTGCGCTCGAGGACGCCGGCGCGATGGAGTACACGACCATCGTCGCCGCGCCGGCCTCCGACCCGGCCGGCTTCAAGTACCTCGCCCCGTACACCGGTTCGGCCATCGGCCAGCACTGGATGTACCAGGGCAAGCACGTCCTCATCATCTTCGATGACCTGTCCAAGCAGGCCGAGGCGTACCGAGCCGTGTCCCTCCTCCTCCGCCGTCCGCCGGGACGCGAGGCCTACCCGGGTGACGTCTTCTACCTGCACTCCCGTCTGCTGGAGCGTTGCGCGAAGCTGTCCGACGAGCTCGGCGCCGGTTCGATGACGGGCCTCCCGATCATCGAGACGAAGGCGAACGACGTCTCGGCGTACATCCCGACCAACGTCATCTCGATCACCGACGGCCAGATCTTCCTGCAGTCGGACCTGTTCAACGCGAACCAGCGTCCGGCCGTCGACGTGGGCATCTCGGTGTCCCGCGTCGGTGGTGACGCCCAGGTGAAGTCGATCAAGAAGGTGTCCGGCACGCTGAAGCTCGAGCTGGCGCAGTACCGCTCGCTCGAGGCGTTCGCGATGTTCGCGTCCGACCTCGACCAGGCGTCGCGTCGTCAGCTCGACCGCGGTGCGCGCCTGACCGAGCTGCTCAAGCAGCCGCAGTACTCGCCGTACCCGGTGGAGGAGCAGGTCGTGTCGATCTGGGCCGGGACCAACGGCAAGCTCGACGAGGTTCCCGTCTCCGACGTGCTGCGCTTCGAGGGCGAGCTGCTCGAGCACCTGCGCCGCAACTCGGACGTGCTCACCACCCTGCGTGAGACGAACCAGCTCAGCGACGAGACCGTCGCCGCCATGGAGCGCGAGATCGACGCCTTCACCAAGGGCTTCCAGACCAGCGACGGCAAGACCCTGGGCTCCGAGCAGGTCGAGTCCGCTTCGGCCGACGACGTCGACCAGGAGCAGATCGTCAAGGGTCGTCGCTAGATGGCGGCACAGGTCCGGGTCTACCGACAGCGAATCAAGTCGGCGAAGACCACCAAGAAGGTCACCCGCGCGATGGAGTTGATCTCGGCGTCGCGGATCCAGAAGGCACAGGCCCGCATGGCCGCGTCCGGCCCGTACTCACGGGCCGTGACGCGGGCGGTGTCGGCCGTGGCGACGTTCTCGAACGTCGACCACGTCCTGACCACCGAGCCGGCGACCTCGACCCGCGCAGCCGTGGTGCTGTTCACGTCGGACCGGGGCCTGAACGGCGCGTTCAGCACGAACGTCCTCAAGCAGGGCGAGGAGCTCGCCTCCCTGCTCCGCAGTGAGGGCAAGGACGTCGTCTTCTACCTGGTCGGGCGTAAGTCCGTCGGGTACTTCGCGTTCCGTGAGCGTCCGTCCGAGCGCCAGTGGGTCGGGAACACCGACCAGCCGGAGTTCTCGACGGCCAAGGAGATCGGCGACGCGGTCGTGTCGAAGTTCCTCCAGGACACGGCCGAGGGCGGCGTGGACGAGATCCACATCGTGTTCAACCGCTTCCTCAGCCTCGCCACGCAGGAGCCGCAGGTCGTCCGGTTGCTCCCGCTGGAGGTCGTCGACGGGGTCGAGGCCCCGTCGAACGACGAGCCCCTCCCGCTGTACGAGTTCGAGCCGGACGCCGACGCAGTCCTCGACGCCCTGCTCCCGGTCTACATCGAGAGCCGCATCTTCAACGCCATGCTGCAGTCGGCTGCCTCCGAGCACGCCGCCCGCCAGAAGGCGATGAAGTCGGCGAGCGACAACGCCGATTCGCTGATCCGCGACTTCACCCGACTCGCCAACAACGCGCGTCAGGCCGAGATCACGCAGCAGATCTCCGAGATCGTCGGCGGCGCCGACGCACTCTCGTCGAAGAAGAAGTAGTGGTCCGCGCAGCTCGCGGACAGAACCCACCCTCAGGAAGGCACCAGCCATGACCGACACCGCCACCACCGCGGTCGAGACGTCGTCGGCGCCCGGTGTCGGCCGGATCGCCCGTGTCACGGGTCCCGTCGTCGACATCGAGTTCCCGCACGACGCCATCCCCGAGATGTACAACCTCCTGTTCACGACGATCACCATCGGTGACTCGTCGCAGGAGATCGGTCTCGAGGTCGCGCAGCACCTCGGCGACGACCTCGTCCGTGCGATCTCGCTGAAGCCGACCGACGGTCTCGTCCGCGGCCAGGAAGTCCGCGACTCCGGCGCCCCGATCTCGGTGCCCGTCGGTGACGTCACCAAGGGCAAGGTCTTCGACGTCCTCGGCAACGTGCTCAACACGGACGAGAAGCTCGAGATCACCGAGCGCTGGCCGATCCACCGCAACGCCCCGGCCTTCGACCAGCTCGAGTCCAAGACCACGATGTTCGAGACCGGCATCAAGTCGATCGACCTCCTCACCCCCTACGTGCAGGGTGGCAAGATCGGCCTCTTCGGTGGTGCGGGCGTCGGCAAGACCGTCCTCATCCAGGAGATGATCCAGCGCGTGGCGCAGGACCACGGTGGTGTCTCGGTGTTCGCCGGCGTCGGTGAGCGCACCCGTGAGGGCAACGACCTCATCGGTGAGATGGAAGAGGCGGGGGTCTTCGACAAGACGGCCCTCGTGTTCGGCCAGATGGACGAGCCGCCGGGAACGCGCCTCCGCGTGGCCCTGTCGGCGCTGACGATGGCGGAGTACTTCCGCGACGTGCAGAAGCAGGACGTCCTGCTCTTCATCGACAACATCTTCCGCTTCACGCAGGCCGGTTCCGAGGTCTCGACGCTGCTCGGTCGCATGCCGTCCGCGGTGGGTTACCAGCCGAACCTCGCCGATGAGATGGGTGTGCTCCAGGAGCGCATCACCTCGACGCGTGGTCACTCGATCACCTCGCTGCAGGCGATCTACGTGCCGGCCGACGACTACACCGACCCGGCACCGGCGACGACGTTCGCGCACCTCGACGCCACGACCGAGCTGTCGCGTGAGATCGCGTCGCAGGGTCTGTACCCGGCGATCGACCCGCTGACGTCGACCTCGCGGATCATGGACCCCCGGTACCTGGGTGCCGACCACTACGAGACCGCCACCCGCGTCAAGGCGATCCTGCAGAAGAACAAGGAACTGCAGGAGATCATCGCGATCCTCGGTGTGGACGAGCTCTCCGAAGAGGACAAGATCACCGTCGAGCGTGCTCGCCGGATCCAGCAGTTCCTCTCGCAGAACACGTACATGGCGAAGAAGTTCACGGGCGTCGAGGGTTCGACCGTCCCGCTGAAGGACACCATCGAGTCCTTCCGCGCCATCGCCGACGGCCAGTTCGACCACGTTGCGACGCAGGCGTTCTTCAACGTCGGTGGCATCAACGACGTCGAAGAGAAGTGGGCACAGATCCAGAAGGAGAACCGCTGAGATGGCGGGTCTCACCGTGAGTGTCGTCTCGGCCGACCGCGAGGTCTGGTCGGGCGACACCACCATGGTCGTCGCACGCACGACGGAGGGCCAGATCGGTATCCTCGCGGGGCACGAGCCGATGCTCGCGACCCTCGCGCAGGGTCAGGTCCGCATCACGCGGGCGGATGGCTCGACCGTCGCGGTCGACGCGGAGGACGGCTTCCTCTCCGTCGAGCACGACACGGTCACGATCGTGGCGCGGCAGGCCGCGCTCGCGTCCTGACCGGACTGACCGTCCTCCTCCCGCCGTCGGAGACGAAGCGGGAGGGCGGGGACACGGAGCGCCCCCTCGACCTCGGGGCGCTCTCCTTCCCGGAACTGGCCACAGAGCGGGCCGCGGTGATCACCGCGGCCCGCTCCGTCAGTTCCGAGGAGTCCTCTGCCCGGACGGCGTTGAAGCTCGGACCGAAGTCCGTCACCGAGCGGTTGCGGAACCTGGTGCTCGACACCAGCCCGTCGATGCCAGCGATCGAGCGGTACACGGGTGTGCTCTACGACCCGTTGGACGCGCTCGGTGCGGATGCGGCGACGCGGGCATGGTGGGACCGACACGTCGTCGTCCAGTCGGCGATGTTCGGCCCGATCGGTGCCGGTGACATGGTGCCGGCGTACCGGCTGTCGCACGATTCGCGGCTTCCCGGCCTCCGTCTGGCGTCGCACTGGCCCGTCCCGGCGGCAGCAGCGCTGTCGGCGCGGGCCGACGGGCTGGTCCTCGACCTCCGGTCCGAGGGGTACCGCGCGCTCGGGCCCGTTCCCGGCGCAGTCCCGCTGCGGGTGGTCAGCATCGCCGGTGACGGTCGGCGGAAGGCGTTGAACCACTGGAACAAGACGGCGAAGGGGCGCCTGGTTTCCCTGCTCGGCAGGACGGGTGCGTCGGTGTCGTCGATGCCGGAGCTGGCCGACTGGGTCGCAGGCAGCGGGGTCGTCGTCGAGCGCGTCGGGGACTCGTGGGACCTCGTCGCCGAGAGCCTGGAGCCGGTCGCGGTCTGACGGTCGGCCCTCCTCCACAGGGGCTCGCACTGACGGCGGTTGTCCACGGCGTGTCGGTGGGAGCGGATCACTGGTCCCGTCGTCGCCAGGCTCGTCGACATGGACACCACCACTCCGACCTCCGCAGCGCCCTTCCTCCGCCACAGCCACGAGATCGCGGCTGCGATCACGCTCCGGGCCGGCGCCCGTGCGCTCGTCGGCCCCGCGCCGCTCTCCGCCGCCGCGGCTGTCGTCGTGACGACGACCTGCGGTGCGCTCGCGACCCGGATCGCGCTCCTCCGGTTCCTCGCGGATCCGTCGCCAGCCGATGCGTCCGGCCTGACCGGCGTCGATCCCTTCACCGAGCCGATGCCTGCGGCGCTCCTGGGACGCGGCCCTGCTCCGGACCCGGACCGCGTGCGTCGCGCGGGGGACCGGTGCGTGGAGGCCTGGCGCGCCTGGAGCCGGACGGGCGGTTCCGGACAGACGGTCGTGGGCGTCGCCGGAGCCCTGGCTCTCGGCGCCTGGTGCTCCTGGGCACTCGGCTCGGAACTCCGTGCTGCGACACGCGCCCGGTACGCCCTCGACCTCCGCGCCGACGACCCCCTCGCGACGCTCGTCGACCGGATGTGCCGGACCCGCCGGCCCCCGGCGTGGCGGAGGTGAGAGCGGGTGCACCGCATCGTCTACGGTGGTGGTGCCGACGGAAGGAGCCGCACGTGCACGACGACGACCTGGTCGAGGACACCGTGCTCCGTCCTCGCGGCCGCCACGCGCTGGGGAACGATCCGGACGACGGGCCCTCGGTGGCGGCCACCGCCGCTGCCGTCCGGCCGTCGGTCGACGGGTCCGCGGCTGACCCGTCGACGGCGATCGAGGACACCGTCGTGCGGCCTGTTCACCGTCCCGCCACACCGTCGGTCCAGCCGGGTGTCCCCGCTGTCCCGGCTCCGTCCGGCGCCTCCGCACCGAGCGGAGCCCCGGCTCCGGACCGTGCCCCGCCGCGCGACCCGCGGCACGGCAGCGACGAGTCGGCACCGACCCGCACGGTCCCGTCCGTCCGGATCGCTGGCCGGGTCCTCCGTCTCGACCGCCCGGTGCTCGTCGGCCGTCACCCGTCGCCACCGCGGGTCGCCCTCGGTCCGGTCCCGGAACTGGTCATGGTGCCGTCGCCGACCGGCCTGGTGTCCTCCTCACACCTCCTGGTCCACGCGGCCGGTGCCACCGCGGTCGTCGACGACCTCCACTCGACGAACGGAACCGTCGTGCGCTCGCCCGGCGCTCCGCCGCACCGAATGCCCGCGGGTGCCTCGATGGTCGTGCTGACCGGTACGGTTGTCGACATCGGCGACGGCAACACGATCGAGGTGCTGTCGCCGTTCGTGCGGTCCGTCCCTCCCGGCGGCCGTGACTCGTCCGGACCGTGGCCGTCCCCACCGTCTTCCACCGGTCCGTCCCACACCCCCAGAGAGCGATCCTGAACCGTGACCGAACTCGGCCGTGCAACCTCCTCCCACGCGATCGCCCTGCCCGACGCCGGAGGTGCGACCCTCACGCTCTCGTGGGGAGCAGCGACGGACGTCGGACGACGCCGTGACCACAACGAGGACAGCTACGTCGTCGACGCCCCCTACTTCGTCGTCGCGGACGGCATGGGCGGGCACCTGGCGGGCGACCGTGCCTCGGACGCCGTCGTCCGTCGACTCGCCGACTCGACCCGGGAGCCGTTCGCCTCGCGCCAGACCATCCAGCGCGCGCTGCTCCTCGCGACGGCGGACATCGAGCGCGCGGCCGGCGGCAACGCGATCGGTGCAGGGACGACCGTCACCGGCGTCGCGCTCGTCGCCGGGCAGGGCCAGCCCGCCGCACTCGTGTTCAACGTCGGGGACTCACGCACCTACCGCAGCGAAGCCGGGGGACCGCTCAAGCGCCTGACGATCGACCACTCGGTCGTCCAGGAGATGGTCGACGCCGGTGTCCTCCGCGCCGAGGACGCCGAGTCGCACCCGGACAGCAACGTCATCACCCGAGCCGTCGGGTTCGGGGAACCCCCGGAGCCGGACTGGTGGACGATCCCGCTGCGCACGGGGGACCGCTACGTCGTGTGCTCCGACGGCCTCACCAAGGAGATCGGCGACGTCGGCATCTCGCGGATCGCCGCCAAGGTGGACGACCCGCAGGAGCTGGCAGAACGGCTGGTCGGCGATGCGGTCATCGCCGGCGGCCGGGACAACGTGACCGTCGTGGTGCTGCAGGTCGACGAGGCCCCCGAGTCGACCGACGACGTCGAGGACACGCTTCCGAGACGATGACCGCCGTGTCGGCGTCCTGTCCCGCTCACGGGACCGGACGCCGACCCCGTGACCGGAGCACCGGACACCTCCGGGCCACCAGCACTGGAATACCACTGCGGTATCGTGTCCACGCCACTCTGACGGGAAGGAGCGACCATGGCGCGCAGGCTGCCGTCGACCCCTCCGGTCCTCCCGGGGTTCAGCCCGGTGCACGTCCTCGGGTCCGGGGGCTTCGCGGACGTGTTCCTCTACGAGCAGGACATGCCACGGCGCCAGGTCGCCGTCAAGGTCCTGCTCGACGAGGTCGTCGACGACCGGGTCCGGCAGATGTTCCAGGCCGAGGCCAACCTCATGGCCCGCCTCAGCACCCACCCCTCGATCCTCACGGTCTTCCAGGCCAGTGTCGCCGCCGACGGTCGCCCGTACCTGGTGATGGAGTTGTGCTCCGCGTCCCTCAGTGAGCGGTACCGGCGTGAGCCCGTGCCCGTGTCGCAGGTGCTCTCAGTGGGGGTGCGCATCGGTTCCGCGCTCGAGACCGCCCACCGTGAGGGCGTCCTGCACCGTGACGTCAAGCCCTCGAACATCCTGCTCACGGCGTACGGCAACCCGGTCCTGTCCGACTTCGGCATCGCCGCCACCCTCGGCGAGGCAGACCCGGACGAGCCCATCGGCATGTCGATCCCGTGGTCGGCGCCGGAGGTCCTCGCCGACGAGTCCCGCGGGACGATCCAGTCCGAGGTCTACTCGCTCGCGGCGACCGTGTCCTCGCTCCTCGCCGGACGCAGCCCGTTCGAGGTGTCCGGTGGCGACAACAGCGCTGCGGCGCTGATGGCGCGGATCGACAAGGGCGGCCCCCGCGCCACCGGCAGGCCGGACGTCCCGCCGACGCTGGAGCGCCTGCTCGCGGCGGCCATGTCACGGCGCCCGCAGCACCGCCCGACGACGGTCATGGACCTCGTCCGGGGGTTCCAGCAGGTCGAGGCCGAACTCAGCCTCCCGCAGACCCCGGCCGAGGTCGCCGTCGAGGCATGGGCGGTCTCGAGCCCGGCGCGCGAGGGCGAGCGGACCGTCGTCGGCGGCATCGGCAGCCCGACCCGCACCGGACGTCGTCGGCGCACCCCGGCGACGCTCCGGGGCGGGGCGGCAGCGACCGCTCCGAGCGGCGTCGGGACGGTGCACCGCAGCGCGTCGGCCGTCCGCGGTCGCCGCGGCCCCCGCAGCGCCGTCCTCTGGGCCTCCGTCGCCTCGGCCGTCGTCATCGCCGCCCTGGCCGTCACGACCCTGGTCGTGGTCACCCGTGGTGGTGCCGACGCCGTGCCCGTCGTGACCGACCTCCGCGCGACGGCGGGCGGCTCGTCCGTCACCTTCCGGTGGACCGACCCCGGCCTCCGGCCCGGCGACACGTTCGTCGTGACCGCCGACGGGACGACCAGTCAACAGTCCGGCACGACCTTCGTGGTCACCGGACGCCCAGGGGCCGAACAGTGCATCAGCGTCGCGGTGAACCGTGACGGTCGGACCGGCGACAGCAGTGACGAGCGCTGTGCGACGATCGGCGCGGCGTCGTGATCCGACGGCTCCTCCGTGGGCGACGCTCGGCGACCGTGACGACTGCGGTCGCGGTCGTCGTGGGCGCGGTCGTCGCCGGTACCGCGCTCCTCTCCGACGGCTACCACGCCCAGCGCGTCGACCTCGGCGACGGCACGGTCTGGGTCCCGTCCGCGGAGTACGGCGCCATCGGCCGCGCGAACCCGGGCATCCTCGAGCTGAACACGGCGGTCGAGACCTCGTCGGACGCCGTGTCGGTCCTCCAACGGGGTTCGACCGTCTACAGCGTGGACGAGACGAAGGGCACCGTCGCCCGGGTCGACGTCACCGACGCGACCCTCGGGGACGCGGTCACACTGCCTCCCGGGAGCCCCCGCGTGCTCTTCGCCGGTGCGACCGCAGTCGTGGGCAACGGCGAGACCGGCGGGCTCTGGACGACCCCCGCAGCCGACCTCGACGAGTTCGACGCATCGACGGAACCGGACCTGACGCTCGGCGCGGACGCGGTGTTCGACGCGTCCGAGGAGCGCGTGGGCGTGTACTCGCCACGGACCGGGACGGCCTCGCTCGTGTCCCTCGGCGACTCGCCCTCGGTGCGGCAGCGGTGGACGGTCCGGATGGACCGGGATCACGACTTCCAGGTCGCGGCGATCGGCGACCACGTCGCCGTCCTCGACCGGACGGACCGCGTGCTCTCGGTCGACGGGCGGGACGTCGAGCTCGGTGACCGGGTCGGTCAGGCGCCGGCGCTGCAGCACTCGAGCGCCGACGGTGACACGGTCGTGGTCGCGGGATCGGCGGGACTCGTCCGCGTCTCCACGTCCGGGGCCGTGACGGGGACGACGCTCGACGTGTCCGGCCGCGCCGCCCGGCCGTGGCTCGACGGGCGGTGCACCTTCGGAGCCTGGAACGGCGGTCAGGCCGTCGACACGTGCAGCGGCCGCGCCCTCCAGCGACTCGACCGCATGCCCGGCGGCGCTGCGCTGCAGATCGTCCACAACGGCGAGGCCGTCGTCGCGAACGACCCCGAGACGGGTCGGTCCTGGGCGGTCGACCGCAGCGGCCAGCTCATCGACAACTGGGCCGACCTCGTCGACCGCGAAGCCGACCAGCAGCAGGAGCGGACCTCCGACGACGAGGCCGAGGTCGAGGAGGACCAGGCGCCGCCCGTCGCCGTCGACGACGACCTCGGAGCCCGCCCGGGGCGGACGACCACGCTGCCGGTGCTGCTGAACGACCACGACCCGAACGGCGACCCGCTCGTCATCGACGAGCTCGGCCCGGTCGACGAGTCCGTGGCGCGGGTGGCCGTGGTGTCGAACGGCCAGCAGCTGCAGATCGCCCTGCCGGCGACCGCTACCGGTGTCGTGTCCTTCCCGTACACGATCACGGACGGGAACGGTGGGTCGGCCACCGCCACGGTCCGGGTGACGGTCCGGCCGGAGTCCGAGAACGACCCGCCGCGTCAGGCCCGCGACACCACGGCGGACGTCGTGCAGGGCGGACACGTCTCGACCAACGTGCTCGGCGACTGGATCGACCCGGACGGCGACCCCGTGTACCTCGCGTCGGCAGCCCCGTCCGACGGCGACCACACCTCGACGACACCGGACGGGCTGCTCGACTACCGCAACGACAGCGGGAAGACGGGCGACCGCGTCCAGCAGATCACGGTGAGCGACGGTCGCGAGCCTGGTCGGGGCTCGGTGACCGTGGCCGTCGCCGCCCAGGGGGACGTCCCGCTGCGGGCGGACGCCTTCCCCGTGGATGGCTACGCCGACGAGGCCTTCACGGTGGAGCCGCTCGAGCACGTCCGCGGTGGCAACGGTGCGGTCACCCTGACGAGCGTCTCCTCGGCCCCTGGACTCACGGTGACCCCGAGCTACGACGCCGGCACGGTCCGGGTCGAGGCCCGGTCCGCAGGGGACTGGCAGCTGGAGTACACCGTCTCGGACGGGACGAAGACCGCGAGCGGCGTCATCCGTGTCACCGTGCAGGCCCCACCGGACGCCTCCGCTGCCCCGGTCACCACCCCGAAGACGGTGTTCGTCACCACGCTCTCCTCGAAGGACACCGACGTCACGGCGACGGACTCCGACCCCGCCGGCGGGGTGCTGCTCGTCACCGGGCTGGACGGGCCGCCGTCAGCATCCGGTGTCCGGGCGAGTGTGCTCGACCAGCACGTCGTCCGGGTGGCGCTCACCGCCCCGCTCGACGGGCCGGTCTCCTTCGGGTACACGGTGTCGAACGGGCTCGCCACCGCGACCGGCACCGTCACCGTGGTCGAGATCCCGAGACCGGACCGCATCCAGCCACCGGTGGCCCAACCGGACACGGCGACCGTCCGTGTGGGGGCCGTGACGGACATCGACGTCCTCGACAACGACAGCCAGCCCGAGGGTGAGGCGTTGTCGCTGCTGCCGGACCTCGTGCAGGGCGTCCCGCGGGGCGGCGGACTGCTCTTCGTCTCGGGCGACCACCTGCGCTACCTCGCGCCGACCACGCCGGGAACGTACACCGCCGCCTACCGCATCGCCGGTCCCGACGGGCAGACCGCGGATGCGACCGTGTCCGTCTCGGTGCGCGAGCGCGACCGTGTGACGAACGCCGCGCCGGTGCCCCCGACCGTGACCGCGCGGGTCGTCGCCGGACAGTCCGTCCGCGTGGCGGTACCCCTCACCGGGACCGACCCGGACGGTGACTCGGTACAGGTCGTGGGCGTCGCGTCGAACCCCGCCAAGGGTTCCGTCGCCGACGTGACGAGTGACTCCCTCACCTACGAGGCAGGCGACTACGCGGCCGGGACCGACGAGTTCACCTACACGGTCGTCGACGCGCTCGGCGCCCGTGCCGCCGGGACCGTCCGGGTCGGGATCGCCCCACGCGCCGACCAGGCCGGCAGCCCGGTGGCCGAACCGGACGCCGTCACGATCCGTCCCGGTGGCACGGTCACGGTGCGCGTGCTCGAGAACGACTCCGACCCGGAGGGCGGTGACCTCACCGTCACGTCGGCCGAACCGACCTCGTCCGACGTCCGGGCGGAGGTCCTCGGCGGGGAGACCGTCCGGGTCACGCCGCCGGCGTCGGCGTCCCGTGGGGACTTCGCCGTGTCGTACACCGTCACCGACGAGCAGGGAGCGACGAGCACCGCCTTCCTCACGGTGACCGTCGACGAGGACGCGCTGCCCCTGCGTCCCGAGGTCGACGACACGGTGCTCGACCTGCAGGACGTCCTCGGGCGGCAGACCGTCACGGTCGACGTGCTGCGCAACGTGTTCTTCGCCGAGGGCACCGATGCCGACCTCCGCGTCGGGTTGCTGTCGGGCTACGGTGACGGTCCCTCGGTGACCCGCGACGACCGCATCGTCGTCCGTGTGACCGAGTCCTCGCAGGTGATCCCGTTCTCGGTGACCCGTCGCGACCACCCGGACGTGGTGTCGTACGGCTTCGTCCACGTGCCGGGCTCCGACGACGCGCTGCCGCAGATCGACCGGACCGCTCCGGCGATCACGGTGCGGAGCGAGTCGACGGTCCGGATCCCGCTCTCGCGCTACGTCGTGACGGCGAACGGGGGGACCGCTGCGGTGACGGACCCCGGGGCGGTGAAGGCGACGCACGCGGACGGGAGCCCGCTCGTCGTCGACGACTCCACGCTGCAGTTCACCTCGTCGAAGCTGTTCTTCGGCAAGGCCTCGATCTCGTTCGAGGTCACCGACGGTTCCGATGCGAACGGAGGCGCCGGCCGGGTCGCGACCCTCGTGCTGCCGATCACGGTGACCCCGCGCTCGAACCAGCCGCCGGCGCTGACCGGGACGACGATCGAGATGGAGCCGGGCAGCCGTCGGGTCCTCGACCTCACGAAGCTCACGGACTACCCCTACCCGGCGGACCTGTCCGAACTCCGGTGGACGGTCATCGAACAGCCCGGCGACGGCACCCGGGCGTCGGTGTCGGGCCGTCGTCTGACGATCGACGTCGGTGACTCCGCCAGGACGGGCAGCCGCGCCGTCATCGGCGTCGGCGTGGCGGACTCGACGGACCAGGGGCGGTCGGGGCGCATCGCCGTCGACGTCGTCGGCTCGACGCGCCCGCTGGTCCAGCCGGGAGCGGACGCTGCCGTCGTCCGCCGTGGCGAGTCCACCACGGTCGACGTGCTGGCGAACGACCGTCAGACGAACCCGTTCCCCGGTCGGCCCCTGCGGGTCACCGACATCCGTGGTCTCTCCGGTGGTCTCCCGGCAGGCGTCTCGGTGAGCCCGAGCGCCGACAAGAGCCGCCTGCGCGTCGCCGTCGCCGCTGGCGCGTCGACGACCGACACGCACCTGCAGTACCGCGTCACGGACGCCACGGGCGACGACGCGCGTGCCGTCTGGGGCGACGTCACGATCTCGGTGCAGGACGTCCCCGACGCCCCGGGCACCCCCACACGGACCGGTGCCGAGACCGGCGGGCAGATCACCCTCACGTGGGCGACGCCGCGGTCGAACAACGCGCCGGTCACGGGCTACCGCGTGACCGGCACGAACGGGATCACGCAGGACTGCGGGACCGCGACGGTCTGCACCGTCACCGGCCTGGACGCGACGGCCTCCTACCGGTTCCGCGTGGTCGCCGAGAACGCGGTCGGCCGGTCCGACCCGTCCCCGCAGTCCGCGGTGATGAGCGCGGACTTCGTCCCGGCGGCACCGGTCGGCCTCACCGTGGTCCCGGACCCGACGAACCCCGACCAGGTCGACGTGTCGTGGCAGGCCGTCCCGCGCCCCTCGCGTGGCAGCGCGGTCGACGACCACCTCGTGACCATCACGGGACCGGGCCTGTCCGCGACGACACGGACCGGGACGGCGACCTCGACGTCGTTCTCCGGAGCGACGAGCGGTGCCTCCTACGTGGTCACGGTGTCGGCCCGTAACGACGCCGGTCGTGACGGCACCGTCGTGCAGTGGAACAGCGCGACGGCGACCGGGACCGCCGTCGGCCGGCCCGGCGCGCCGCAGGACATCCGTGCCGTCACGGGGGACGTGCCCGACAGCCGGGGGAAGTCGATCGTCACGGTCACCTGGGCCGCGGCGGACGGTGCCGGTGGTTCGGGTCCGACCTACCGCGTGTACCGGGTCGGCGTCGGAGCGACCCCGAGTTGCGCGGCCCTCGCCGGTCAGACGCCGGTCGGTACCCAGTCCGGCACCACGGACGCCGGTGTCGGCGGCGGGGGCACCCGGTACGCGGTGGTGTCCGACAACGGTCTCTTCTGCAACGTGGGCTACGCCGACGCCGTGACCTACGAGACCCCCGCCGGCACACCCGACCCGACGCTCGAGATCGTCGCCGGGAGCAGCGCGACGCAGTCCGACCTCCGGGTCACGGCCCCTGGTGGCGAGGTCGACCACTACCGCCTGCAGACCGGGGGGACCGACGTCGACCTGCGACCGGGCCAACGGTGGACCGGCGTCCCGGGGACCGGGGCCCGGAACGCGCCGGCCGAACTCACGCTCCAGGCGTGCGGCGCGCCCGGTGACGCCTTCTGCACCGCGGACGCCTGGCGCGGGACGGGCGTCGCGTTCGACACCTCGAGCACCGTGACCGCGGCTCGCGAGGGGCACCCCCTCCCGGTGGACGGTCCCACGGTCTCGGACGGGGTCCGCGTCGTCTCGTACACCGTGCGCTGGTACACCGACGGTGTCGGCAGTGCTCCGCTCGCGGGGAACGAGACGAGCACCTGGCAGGCGGGGGAAGCCCCACCGAGTGCTCCCGTCGGGGTCAGGTCGGTCCGGGTCGGGGTCACGCTCACGGCCACCGGCGGAGTGCCGTACACGGCGACGACGGGGGACGCCTCGCCGGTGTCGCCCGTCGCCCCGCTGGCGCCGCCGCCCGCCGAGGGGCAGACGCCGAGCCCTGACCCCACCGAGCCGGCCCCGTGACCGCCGCTGCGCGCGGCACGGGCACGCCCCGCCACGCCGTCCCCACCACCGAAGGAACGACTCCCGCATGAGCATGACCCCGGAGCAGGCCGCCTGGTTCGCCGACGTCGCCGGCCGCATCGTCACCAACGTCGAGCAGGTGCTCCTCGGCAAGACGTTCGTCATCCGCCTGGCGGTCACGGCGATGCTCAGCGAGGGACACCTGCTGCTCGAGGACGTCCCCGGCACCGGCAAGACGAGTCTCGCGCGGGCCCTCGCGCAGAGCGTGCAGGGGGCGACCAGCCGGATCCAGTTCACCCCGGACCTGCTGCCCGGTGACATCAGCGGCATCAGCGTCTACGACCAGCGGGCGCAGGAGTTCGAGTTCCACCGGGGGCCGGTCTTCGCGAACATCGTCCTCGCCGACGAGATCAACCGGGCCAGCCCGAAGACCCAGTCCGCGCTGCTCGAGGCGATGGAGGAGTCCGCCGTCACGGTCGACGGCGTCACGCACCGGCTCGCGCAGCCCTTCATGGTGGTCGCCACCCAGAACCCGATCGAGCAGGCCGGGACCTACCGGCTGCCCGAGGCACAGCTCGACCGCTTCCTCATGAAGACCTCGATCGGTTACCCGGACCACGCCGCGACGGTGAGGATCCTCGAGGCCGCCTCGGCGCCGTCCGTGTCCGTGCCGCTCGCGAGCGTCGTCCCCGCCGCGACCGTCACCGAGATGGCCGCCCTGGCGCGCACCGTCCACGTCGACGCGGTCATCGCGGACTACGTCGCCCGCCTGGTGGACGGTACCCGAGCCGCCAGCGAGGTCCGGCTGGGTGTCAGCGTCCGCGGCGCGATGGGCCTGATCCGTGCGAGCCGTGTCCACGCGGCCGTCAACGGACGCCACTACGTCACGCCGGACGACGTGAAGGCCCTCGCGCAACCGGTCCTCGCGCACCGCCTGGTCCTCGACGCCGAAGCCGAGTTCGACGGGGTCGACGCGTCGAGCGTCATCGCCCAGCTCCTCGTCGAGACGCCCCCACCCGCCGACCGGGTCCCACGGTGACCGATCGCCGGCCCGTCGACACGCGCTCCCGTCGTCCCGTCGCGACGCGGTCGCGTCGTGGCGCGGCGCAGGAACGCACCGGGACGGTCGCCGGCCTGACGAACGTCCGCACGCGTCTCGTCGGGGACCGTGACGACGTCGCCGCCGACGCGGTCGTGGGGGTCGTCCGTCTCTGGCGTACGGCCTGGAGGCTCGCCCGCCGTTCCTGGGACGAGGTGTCGTCGGTGGTCACCGGCCTGGGGTGGACCGTCCTGGCCCTCACGGTCGTCGCGTTCGTCACCGGGTACCGCTTCGGTCTGCGCGAGGTCGTCGTCGTCGGGTGGGCCGGGGCGGTCCTCGTCGTCATCGCGGCGATCGCGCTGCTCGGCCGGTCACGACTCGTGATCCGGATGTCGCTCCCGCAGGCCCGGGTGGTGGTCGGTGGCGAGGCCGGGGTGACCGTCACGGCCGAGAACCCGACGCGCCTGCCCTCGGTCCCGACCACGGTCGAACTCCCCGTCGGCACCGGCCTGGTCGACGTGGTCGTCCCGGCGGTCGCTCCGAACGGGAGCCATGAGCAGCACGTCCCGGTGCCGACGACGCGTCGGGGTGTGCTCGACGTCGGGCCGCTGACGGGGGTCCGGGCGGACCCGGTCGGGCTCGTCCGGCGCGAGGTCGTCTGGACCGCGCGCGAGCAGGTCGTCGTGCACCCGCGGACGATCGCGATCCCCTCGACGAGCACCGGGCTCGTCCGTGACCTCGAGGGCCAGGCGACCACCGACCTCTCCCCGGCCGACATCGCGTTCCACGCAATCCGGGAGTACGTGCCCGGCGACCACCCACGGACCATCCACTGGAAGTCGACCGCCAAGACGGGCGCGTTCATGGTGCGGCAGTTCGAGGACACCAGGAGGTCGCACCTGGTCGTCGGCCTCGGGGTGTCCCGCTCCGAGTTCGACGACGACGAGGAGTTCGAGCTCGCGGTCAGCGTCGCCGCCTCGCTCGGTGCGCGAGCGGTCCGGGACGGCCGCGAGGTGACCGTCGTCGTGTCGGAGCGGACCCCGGAGTTCGCGAAGCGGCCGGTCCGTGCCGTGCAGACACTGCCGACGGTGACCCCGACGCGGCTGCTGGACGCGTTCGCCAGCGTGGGGCTCGCCGACGCGTGCCTGCCGGTGGCCGAGGTCGCGGGCATCGTCGGACGTGACACGGTGGGGATCTCGGTCGCGTTCCTCGTCGTGGGCTCGACCGTGGGCGTCGCGGCGCTGCGGCTCGCGGCCAGCCGGTTCCCGGTCGGTGTCGAGGTGGTCGCCGTCGTCTGTGAGCCGGAGGCGGTGCCGCGTTCGGTGCGGGTGGCCGGGTTGACGGTCATGACGATCGGGTACCTCGAGGACCTCCGGCACGCCCTGCACCGGTCGGTGAGCGCATGAGTGTCGACTCCGGCCAGCGGCGTCCACGCGGAGCAGCGCGTCGGGACCGCCCGTCGCCGGTGCGCCTCGTCGGCGGGACGCTCGCGGTCTGGCTCCTCCTCGCGGTCGCGAGCGTCGCCTGGTGGCCCGTGTACCAGGACACGTCGATGGTCGCCGCGGGCGTCACGGCGCTCGTCGTCGGGTCACTGGTGGCGGTCCTCGGTGCCGTGTCGCGCCTCCCGGCCGCGGCCGTGGCGGTCGCCACGGTCGTGGGGTTCGCCGCGACGGGCGTGCCGACGGCGGTACCGGACGAGGCCGCCGGCCTCCTCCCGACCGGTCGCGGTCTCGTCGACCTGTTCGCCGGTGTCGCCCTCGCCTGGCGGCAGCTCCTCACCGTCGACCTGCCGGTCGGGTCCTACGAGGCGCTCCTGGTGCCGTACGCCGTGTCCGTGCTGCTCGCTGCAGTGACCGGTGTGAGCGTCGCCACCAGGGCCTCCCGTCCGGAACTCGCCAGCCTGCCGGCGCTCGCGCTGTTCGTCGCCGGAGTGGTGGTCGGTCCGTCGCGACTCGAGACGTCCGTCGTGCTCGCGGTGGTCCTGGCGGGCATCGCGCTCGTGTGGGCACTGACCTCCCGGCACGTCCGGCGAGCGGTCGCCGTCGCCGGCACGACCGGCGCGCGCGTCCCGGTCGGCCGGGCGGTCGTCCGGCCGGCCCTCGTCGGCACGGCCACGATCGCCGTGGCAGCGGTGGTCGCGACCGGGCTCGGTCTCGTGGTGACGCCCTCCGCGGCGCGCACGGTCGCCCGGACGGACGTGGTCAAGCCGTTCGACCCGACCACGCAGGTCAGCCCCCTGAGCGGGTTCCGGGCCTACCAGCGGTCGGACGAGGCCGACCGGACCCAACTGACCGTGAGCGGCTTGCCGGCAGGGGGCTTCGTGCGGGTCGCCACGCTCGACACGTACGACGGCGTCGTCTACCGGGTCGGTGGACCGGACGGGGCGGCGGCGTCCGGGTCCTTCGAGCGGGTGCCGACGTCGGTCGACACCCGCGACGTCCGCGGCACCCGGGTCCGGGTCGACGTGCGCGTGAGCGGCTACCGGGGCGTGTGGCTGCCGACCGTCGGCGACCTCGAAGCGGTCACGTTCCGCGGCGCAGCAGCCGACGAGGAGCGCTCGGCGTTCTTCCTCAACCGCTCGACCGGCACGGCCGCCCTCGTCGACGGGGTCACGGGTCGGACGCGCTACTCGCTGTCCGCCGTCCTGCCCGACCAGCCGACGGAGGACGAGCTCGTCGACGCCCGACCCGGCGACGCGGCCGTGCCGACGCCCCGTTCCGTGCCGGATGCCGTGCGGGACGTCGTGCGGGCCGACACCGACGACGGCACGGCCCCGGGGGCGCAGCTGCTCGCGGTGCTGCGGGCGCTCGCGCGCGACGGGTACGTGAGCCACGGGGTCGGAGACGACCGCCCGAGTCGGAGCGGCCACGGCGCCGACCGAATCGAACAGCTGCTCACCGCGCAGCCGATGGTGGGGGACCAGGAGCAGTACGCGGTGGCCGCAGCGCTGATGGCGCGGGAGATCGGTTTCCCAGCGCGGGTCGTGCTCGGGTTCACCCCCGGTGGTGACTCCGGAGCACCGGCCGACACGACGGTCGACGACACCACGACGTTCCGCGGATCGGACGTCACGGCGCGCATCGAGGTCGACACCGCGCAGTGGGGGTGGGTCATGCTCGACCCCAACCCGGACGTGCGGGAGATCCCGGACGAGTCGGAGCAGACGCCGGAACCGGTGACCCGTCCTGAGACGGTCGTGCCCCCGCCACCCGCCGAGCCGCAGGAACAGGACCAGCAGACGCCGCCGGACGCCGACCGCGAGACCCCACCCACGCAGCCGCTCTGGTTGCAGGTCCTGCTCGCGGTGCTCCCGTGGGCACTCGGCGTGCTCGGTCTCTCGATGGTCCTGCTGCTCCCTGCCGCTGGCATCGTGCTCGTGAAGCGGCTCCGCCGGAGGCGACGGCGCCGTGCTCCGGATCCCAGAGCGCGTGTGGTCGGAGCGTGGGACGAGTACCGGGACGCCCTCCTCGACGGTGGTCACGACGTCGTTCCGACCGCCACCCGTCAGGAGGTCGCGTCGACCGCGCCGGGCTCGGACGGGGCCGCCCTCGCCGCGGGTGCCGACGCCGCGGTCTTCGGTCCGGCCGACGTCGACGACCAGACCGCCGAGCGGACCTGGGCGATCGCCGACACCGCGATCGTCGCGCTCGGGTCGGGGCGTGATCGTCGTGCCCGGTTCCGGGCGGCGACCTCGCTCCGCTCACTGCGGTCACGGCGTCCGGCGTGGTCCGTGCCGTCGAGGCATGCGGCGGAACCGGCGGAGTCAGCGTCGGCGGGGCCTCCGGCGGCCGTGGGAGGTCGCTCCGAGCGGCGGTGACTACGATGTCCGGAGGCCGGAAGCACCTGGCGAACGGTCGGACGAGGACAGAGGCACCCTGTGATCAGATGCGAACACTGCGGATCGACGCTCCCGGACGGAGCGATCTTCTGCGGTGAGTGCGGACGAGCCGTCACGACCTCGGCAGCGCGTCGCACTGCACCCGTCGAACCCGTCGACCGCGGGACCCCGCCGCCCTTGCAGCAGCCGGGCGCGCACGGGCGGAGTACGGACCAGGCTGCCGACGCCTGGTTGCCGGAGTCGACCCTCGACCCCGCGACCCGTGCCTGGTTGACCGGCATCGACCGCGGTGCGTCCCCCGCCGGGCAGACCGAGGGGACGGACGGCGCGCTCGCTGATCACGAGGCTCCGCCGACCGACGAGACCGCGGTCGACCCCGCCCTGTCGGCGGACGCCGACCACCACGACCTCGCGCCGCGCAGCGCCCCGACGCACGTCCACGGCTCCGGCACCGGCCTCGGGGACTGGACCGGACGCTCGGCCGCTGCGACGGACGACGTGTCCGCCGAACCGACGCTGGATCCCGATGCCTTCACGGCCGAGGTGGTCGCTCCGCAGGACGACCCCGAGGTCCAGCGCGCCGACGCCTGGGACGCCGGAGCCGGCACGCCCGAGGCGGGCAGCACGCCGGCGTGGGAACCGCCCGCCGCCGCTGCCGCGCCCACGTCCGGTCCCTCGTGGTGGATCGGCCGTGCGCCGTCCGTCGACGCCACCGGTGGTCCGGCGAGCGATCGCCGCGTCACCGACGACACCGCGTCCGGCACCCCGTCCGATGATGCGCCCCGCCCCGGTGACACCGCCGCCTTCCAGCCGCTGGCCGAACGTCGGACCCCCCGCCCGGCACCGCTCGTCGCGCCCGGCAGCCAGAGCACGACCTGTCACGTGTGTGGCCACATGCTCGAGCCCGACGACATCTTCTGCGAGGAGTGCGGGTCGGTCCGTCCCGCCGTCACGGCCGCCTTCACCGGTCCGGTGATGCCGTTGCCGCTCACCCGTCCGGACTGGGCCGCCGACGAGGAAGCCCTGCGCAGCGCGGTCTCGGACGCCCACGAGTTGACCGAGGAGAAGGACGGGCTGCCCGCCGAGGGGTCCGACGTGCACGACGCCGGTGACCAGGACGACGCGGTGCGCGTCGGAGCCGACGGCACGGACGGTGCTGCCGGGTCCGAGGATCCTGCCGACGACGGAGTGCGGGACGGTTCCGGCGGTACTGGTGCGGGCGACCACGCCGACCGACTCCCGGCCCCTGGCACCGCCTCGGACGGTGCTCCTTCCCCCGACCCGGAGATCTCCAGCGAGGCGGCGGAGGGTGGCGCCGCCTCGGATGGTCCCCGTGACCCGGCGGGTTCCGACGATGCCGGCGAAGGTGACGTCACCGGCGAAGGCGACGTCACCGGCGAAGGCGACGTCACCGGCGAAGGCGACGTCACCGGCGAGGCGACGGACTCGTCGCTCGACGTTCCGGACCACGACCAGGCCACGGAGACCGGAGCGGAGGCCCGTTCCGAGACCGACGTGCACCTCCGGCCCGCCGCCGCGCCGCTTCCCCCCGTCGCCGCGCCGCTTCCCCCGGTCGCCGCGCCGCTCCCGCCGGTCACCCCTGCGTCACCGACGGGTGCAGCGGAGCGCACCGAGGCCGTGACGGACGAGGACGCCAGCGCGGACGAGGACACGAGCGCGGACGACGACGTCGAAGCGACACGGATCGTCTCCCGGGCACCTGCGCAGGCACCGTTCCTGCTCCACTTCAGCACCGGCGAGCGTCTCGGTGTGCACGGATCCGCGCTGCTCGGCCGACTGCCTCGGCCCGAGGCCGACGAACAGTTCGACGGTCTGCTGACGATCCGCGACCCCGGCAAGTCGGTGTCGAAGACGCATCTGGAACTCGGACGGGACGGCGACGACCTCTGGGTCTCCGACCGGTACTCGGGCAACGGCACGATGATCCGACACATCGACGGCTCGATCCGCCGGTGCGAGCCAGGACGTCGGTACCGCGTCGAACGTGGTGCCCGCGTCGACATCGGGGAGCAGTTCTTCCTCGTCCAGTGACGCTGGTCGGTCGATCGACGCCTGGTCGTCCGGTCCTCCACGGAGGGTCGACGACCGAAGGGGCTCCCCACTCCACAGGGCTCGGCGACCGTCCGCACCATCCACAGTCGCTCGCCGGGAGCGACGACGTGGTCCCTCGTGGCCTGAGATCGGTGCATGAGCCCACGTGTCACGCGTCGCATCGTCTTCGTCGTCGCGTTCGTCGTCGCGGTCGGTGCGACGGCCGCCACCGGAGCGAGTCGTCCGGTGCTGCTCGTCGCGGCAGTACTGAGCGCGATGATCGGCCTCGCCGTACCCTCGACCGGCGGAGCGGACGACGTGCGGACCGTCGTCGTGCCGGCCCCACAGGAGCAGCCGGGCGGGGGAGCCGGAGACGCCGACGCACCATGCGCCCGGACCGGGCCCGAGGCGGGCAGGCTCGAGGGAGACCCGCCACAGAACGGGCGTCTCCTGGTGCTCGGGCGGGACCCGGCAGGACGGGCGATGACGGCCGACCCTGCTGCAGGAGTGCTCGTCCGAGGCCGGGGCGCACTGGCACGTGCCGTCTTCACCGCACTCGTCGACCAGCTCGACGGCCTCCACCCCACCGGTGCTCCCGCACCCGCGGGTCCTCGTGCATCCCTGCGCATCGCGGCTGACGTCGGCGTCCTCGGCGATCGGGTCGTCCGGCACACGATGCCGGAGGGGAGCGCCGCCGCCTCGCTGCTGACCGACCACGGTGCCCGGCTCGGGACCGTCGTCCTGGTCCCGGGCCTGGGATCCATGCCCAGACGCTGGGCGACCGTGGTGGAGGTCACGCGCTACGGATGCCGCCTCCGGACCGCCGAGACGGACATCGGCGCGGGCTCCGCGCGGAGCGGTGGCAGCACGGAGTCGAGCACCACGCCAGCGGTGGACGCGGACACCGAGCGTGACGAGGGTGTCGCGGTGGGAGCGGGGCCGGACCAGGGCCCGTCCCGCGACGGCGACGGGGTCGTGCTCGCACCGACGCTGCCGCTGCTCGTCGTGCCGACCGGAGCGAGCAGTCCCCTCGCGACCGCATCATCGGCGGGACCCGGGCCGGTCGAGCTCGTTCGCCACGAGCCCGATCAGCGCACCGCAGGTCAGCGCAGGCCTGCGCCGACCCGGATGGCCCCGACGGGCGAGCCGCTACCGAGGACGCGCTCCCCGGTCACCTCGAGCACGCCGGCGGCGGCGTCCGCATCGACCAGGCCGTTGCGCACGAGCAGCGTCAGGGCCGCGAGCGTCCCGGCGCGCAGGGCACCGTCGAGGACCTTGACGGCGACGGCCGGGCCGCCCGGCACGCCCATGACCATGACGCCCTCGGCGCCGAGCTTCGCCAGCAGGCCGAGCCGCTCGATGGTGACGGTGTTCGCACGCCCGACGCCGTCGATCGCCCAGGGGTCGGCCAGGACGGCATCGGTCAGGGCAGCGGTGTCCTCGTCCGCACGGGAGACGACCCCGGCGATGCCCCGGGCCAGCCCGGTGAGTGTGAGCGGGAAGACCGGTGCTCCGCAACCGTCCGTCCCGACGAGGTCGACGACCTCACCGGTGGCGTCCTCGACCGTGCTCCGGACCGCCTGCTGCAGCGGGTGCCGGATGTCCAGGTAGGTCGACTCGTCCCAGCCGTGGACACGGCACGCGGCGAGCATCCCCGCGTGCTTCCCGGAGCAGTTCATCGCCAGACGACGGGGGCCGCTCGTGTTCCGCGCGGTGTCCCGGTCGAACGGCAGGTCCGGCGGGCACCCCAGGTCCTCCTCGACGTGGTCGAACCGCTCGAGCATCCGGAGTGCGAGTGACTGGTGGGACGGCGTCCCGGCGTGGCTCGCGGTCGTCATGACCAGCTCGTCACCCGCGAACAAGGCGCCTGCGCGGCGGATCGCGAGCGCCTGGAGGGGCTTCATCGTCGAGCGCGGGTAGATGCTCGCGCCGGCGTCACCCACGGAGTCGAGCACCGTACCGTCCGGACCGACGACGACCCCCGCTCCGACGTGGCGACTCTCCTCGAAGCCGGAGCGGTCGAGGACGGCCAACTCGACCGACCCGTCGGCGGTGAGAGGATGACGGTCGGTGCTGGTGGCCGTGCTCATGGCGCGATCCTACCGACCACCTCCACGACGAAGGGACCGCGATGAACGACCACTCCTACGAGGTCTCCGTGCACTGGACGGGCGACCGGGGGACCGGCACGAGCGGGTACCGCGACTACGGCCGTGACCACCTCGTCAGTGCCGACGGCAAGCCCGACGTCCTCGGCAGCGCCGACCCGACCTTCCGCGGCGACCGGGACCGCTGGAACCCGGAGGAGCTGGTCCTCGCTGCCCTCACCCAGTGCCACATGCTGAGCTACCTGCACGTCGCCGTCACCCGTGGCTTCACCGTCGTGCAGTACGACGACCGTGCCACGGCGAGCCTCGACCTCCACCGCGACGGTTCGGGCGAGCTCACCGGGGCCGTCCTCCGTCCCGTCGTCACCATCCGGGAAGCCGATCGTGTCGAGGACGCCGTGTCCGCACACGCCGAAGCGAACCGCCTCTGCTTCATCGCACGATCGGTGGCGTTCCCCGTCCACCACGAGCCCGAGATCGTCGTCCTCGGAGCCGACACATCGGTGGGTACGGCAGGATGACCCGTGTGAAGCGTCTCCGTCTGCTCCCGATCGCCCTCGTGCCCGCCGTGGTCCTCGGCCTCGCGGCCTGTTCCGGCTCCGGCTCCTCGGACGCCTCGGCGTCCGCCACGTCGACCCCCGGCGCGACGGCGACGCCGATCTCGTCGTGCCCGAAGCCGGGGAAGGCGTCGGACTCGATCACCGCCACGGGTGCAGTCGGCGGGTCGACCGCGCCCGAGGTGACGTTCGACGACGGCCTCTCCGCCGCCCCGCCGCAGGCGACCCGGACCGTGGAGGGCAAGGGCGACGCACTGGCCGACGGCGACTTCGTCCAGGTCGCGTACACGGCGTACGACGCGAAGGACGCGAAGAACCTCGTCACCGTCGGCTTCGACCAGGGCAACCCGCAGGTCCTCTCCGTCGGCGGCACCGGCTTCGGCGCGCTCCTCGCCTGTGCACACGTCGGTGACCGTGTCGCCGTCGTCGGGCAAGCAGCCGCACTCGGCTTCAACACGAGCGGGTCGATCGTCGTCGTCGCGGACGTCGTCGAGCAGACCCCGACCAAGTCGACCGGCACGCCGCAGGACCAGGACCCGGCGCTCCCCACGGTGGAGGACAAGGCGGACGGCGAGCCGGAGATCACCATCCCGGACACCGACGCTCCGACGAAGACCACGGCCGAGGTCATCAAGCAGGGCGACGGTGACGTCATCGAGGACGGCGACACCGCGCTCGTGCAGTACAAGGGCGTCGCGTACGAGGGCGGCAAGGAGTTCGACTCCTCGTGGTCGAAGGGCTCGCCGACGACGTTCACGATCTCGAACAGCGGGCTGATCCCCGGGTTCGTGAAGGGCCTGGTCGGTCAGAAGATCGGCTCGCAGGTGATGATCGTCGTCACCCCGGAGGACGGCTACGGCGCCAACCCACCGGAAGGCTCGGGCATCCCGGCCGACGCGACCCTGGTCTTCGTGGTCGACCTGCTGGCCAAGGGCTGATCCCGGTGTCGAGCCGCCGCCGCGTCGTCCTCCTCGGGAGCACGGGGTCGATCGGCACCCAGGCGCTCGACGTCATCGCGCGCAACCCCGACCGGTTCGAGGTGGTCGGCCTGACCGCCGGCAGCAACGCCGGAGCCCTCGCTCAGCAGGCCGATCGCCTCGGCGTCCGGGACACGGCGCTCGGTGCCGCCGACGCGGAACGCCTGGTGCGCAGCGTCGAAGCGGACGTCGTCCTCAACGGCATCACCGGCTCCGTCGGCCTCGGCCCCACCCTCGCCGCCCTCGAGACCGGGGCGACGCTGGCCCTGGCCAACAAGGAGAGCCTCATCGTCGGCGGTGCGCTCGTACGGGCCGCCGCCGCGCCCGGACAGATCGTCCCGGTCGACAGCGAGCACTCCGCGATCGCGCAGGCCCTCCGCTCGGGGAGGGACGCGGAGGTCCGGCGACTCGTCCTCACCGCGAGCGGCGGCCCGTTCCGTGGTCGGAGCCGCGAGGAACTCTGTGACGTCACGCCGGCGCAGGCGCTGGCCCATCCGACCTGGGACATGGGTCTCGTCGTCACGACGAACTCCGCGACGCTCGTCAACAAGGGCCTCGAGGTCATCGAGGCCCACCTGCTCTTCGACGTGCCGTACGACCGCATCGACGTCACGGTGCACGCGCAGTCGGTCGTCCACTCGATGGTCGAGTTCGTCGACGGCTCCACGATCGCGCAGGCGTCCCCGCCGGACATGCGTCTGCCGATCGCCCTCGGGATGGCCTGGCCGGACCGCGTGCCGGACGTCGGCGTGCCGCTGGACTGGACGACCGCGAGCACCTGGACCTTCGAACCGCTCGACTCCCGTGCCTTCGGCGCCGTCGACCTCGCCAAGCGTGTCGGCGTGCTCGGCGGGACGTTCCCCGCCGTGTTCAACGCGGCGAACGAGCAGGCCGTCGCCGCCTTCCACGCCGGTGCCATCGGCTTCCTCGACATCGTCGACACGGTGGCGCGGGTCATGGACGGGCACCGCGCGGGGGAACCGTCCCTCGAGGGCGTCCTCGCCGCCGAGCGGTGGGCGCGGCAGCAGGCCGACCGCATCCTGACCCGCTGAGTCGACGCGCGCCTCCCGGCCGGTCCGTCCTGCTCTGGAGGCTCGCACCACCACCCAGCCCGCGTACGGCTGGGTCATGGTGAGCGTCCCGTACCCTTTCCCGGTGACCGTCGGAACCGTCCTGCTCTTCGTCCTCGGCGTCGTCGTCTTCATCATCGGTCTGCTGGTGTCGATCGGCCTCCACGAGCTCGGCCACCTGGCCTTCGCCAAGCTCTTCAACGTCAAGGTGACCCAGTACTCGCTCGGGTTCGGCAAGGCCGTCTGGTCCTTCCGGCGCGGCGAGACCGAGTACGGCATCCGGCCGATCCTGCTCGGCGGCTACATCTCGATGGTCGGCATGCTGAAGCCGCGCGCGTCCGGGCGTGAGATCACGAACACCGGCATGTACTCGGCGTTCGTGCAGGACGCCAGGGCCGCCAGCGCCGAGCAGATCGCGGAGTCCGGTGGCGACGACTCGCGCGCCTTCTACCGACTCACGCCGTGGAAGCGGATCATCGTGATGGTCGCGGGGCCGGCGATGAACCTGGTGATCGGGGTCCTGCTGTTCGGGGTGCTCCTCGTGGGGTTCGGTGCCCCGACCACGACGTTCACGACCAGGGTCGACTGCGTGCTGCCGACGAGTGCCCGGACGACGTGCACGGACGGCGATGCGGTCTCGCCGGCGAAGGAGGCCGGGATCCGGTCGGGCGACGTGGTCGTGTCGGTCGACGGGCGGCGCAACCCGACGATCACCGAGGTCTCCGAGCTGTTCCAGCGCTCCGCGGGGGAACAGGTCACCGTGGTCGTCGAGCGCGACGGAGCCGAGCGCACGTTGCAGGTGACCCCGCAGCTGGCCACCCGGGACGTGTACACCGAGGACGGTGCGGTCGCGGAGAACAGCGACGGGACGACGAAGACGCAGCGGGTCGGGGTCGTCGGGGTGAGCATCGGCCAGACGCTCGTCCGCCAGTCGCCGGCGGCGGTGCTGCCCGCGGCCGGTGCCCAGATCGCCGCGTCCGCCCACCTCATCATCGACCTGCCGCAGCGCCTCGTCGCCGTCTGGAACGCGGCGTTCGGCGCACAGGAGCGGGCGCAGGACAGCCCGGTGTCGGTCGTCGGCGTCGGACGGGCGATCGGCACGGTGTCGTCGATGAGCGGCGTCCCCGTCGTGGACAAGGTGTACACGATCCTCGGTCTGTTGGCCTCGCTCAACATCGGGCTGTTCGTGCTGAACATGGTGCCGCTGCTCCCGCTCGACGGCGGCCACATCGCCGGCGCCCTGTGGGAAGCGGTGAAGCGACGCACCTTCCGGCTGTTCGGCAAGGCGGATCCGGGGCCCATCGACCTCGCGAAGACGATGCCGCTGACCATGGTCGTGGTCGTGCTCCTCGCGGGCATGAGTGCGCTGCTCATCTACGCCGACCTCGTGCGACCGGTGGACCTGTTCGGCTAGTCGCCGTCACGGGCCCGGACGAGCACTACGCTGGCGCGCATGAGCGCAGAGCCAGCGGCCCGTCCCCGGTCGTCGACCGTCGAGCAGCCGTCCGCCACGGGGACCCGGGCCATCGAACACCAGGGGATCGACGTCATCGGCGAGGGTGAACGCAAGGGACGCCCTCGCGGACTCTTCTGGCCGTGGTTCGCCGCGAACATCTCGGTGCTCGGGCTGGCCTACGGCTCGTTCGTCCTCGGTTTCGGGATCTCACTCGCACAGGCGCTGGTGGTGTCGGTCGTGGGCGTGGTGTTCTCGTTCCTGCTCTGCGGCATCGTCGCCGTCGCCGGCAAACGCGGCTCCGCACCGACCATGGTGCTGAGTCGTGCCGCGTTCGGTGTCCGCGGCAACCGGCTCCCCTCGTTCCTCAGCTGGGTGTTGACGGTCGGGTGGGAGACCGCCCTCGCCGCACTGGCGGTGCTCGCCACCTCGACCGTGTTCCGCGAGCTCGGGTGGGACGACGGCGTGCTCACGAAGCTCGTCGCACTGCTCGTCGTCGCCGCACTCGTGGTCGGCGCCGGGATCGCGGGCTTCGACGTCATCATGCGGTTGCAGACGTGGATCACCGTGGTGACCGGCCTCCTGACCGTCGTCTACGTGGTGCTCGCCCTGCCCTCGATCGACCTGGGACGGCTCGGGGCGCTGCCGGCGGGGAGCGCGCAGCAGGTCGTCGGCGCGCTCGTCCTGGTGATGACCGGCTTCGGGCTCGGGTGGGTGAACGCCGCCGCGGACTACTCCCGCTACCTGCCGCGGTCGTCGTCGACCGGGGGTGTGGTGGGCTGGACGACGTTCGGCGGTGCGCTCGCGCCCGTGGTCCTCGTGGTCGTCGGCGTCATGCTCGCGGGCTCGTCCGACGACCTCGGTGCGGCGATCTCCGTCGACCCGATCGGCGCCCTCGTGACGGTGATGCCGACCTGGTTCCTCGTGCCGTTCGCCGTCGTCGCGATCCTCGGACTCGTCGGCGGTGCGGTGCTCGACATCTACTCGTCCGGACTCGCGCTCCTCAGCGCCGGGGTCCGGATCCCGCGTCCGGTCGCGGCCGGTGTCGACGGTGTCCTCATGGTGGCGGGGGCGGTCTTCGTGGTGTTCTTCGCGACGGACTTCATCGGCCCGTTCCAGGCCTTCCTCATCACCCTCGGCGTGCCGATCGCCGCCTGGTGCGGTGTGTTCGTCGCGGACGTCCTGCTCCGCCGTCGCGCGTACGCCGAGGGAGAGCTCGACACGCCGCGAGGTCGGTACGGGGACGTGCGGTGGTCCGCGATCGGGCTGGTCGTCGTCGGGTCGGTCCTCGGCTGGGGGCTCGTCACGAACACGACGGCGGGCGCGGAGCTCGTGCACTGGCAGGGCTTCCTGCTCGGGCCGTTCGGCCTCGGCGGCGTGACGGGGCCGTGGGCGTACGCGAACCTCGGCGTGCTCGTGGCGCTGCTCGTCGGGTTCCTCGGCACCCTGCTGCTCGGTCGGGGCGCGGTCCGTCGGCAGGAGTCGCTCCCGGTCACCGAGCCGGTGTCCCGTGTCCCCGAGGGGGAGCTGCACCCGTGATCGACGCATCCGACCCCACCGACGCGTCCGACCCCGCCGACGGGTGGCTCGTCGTCATCGACATGCAGCGGGTCTTCACCGGTGCCAGCCCGTGGGCGGCACCGCGCTACGCCGACGCCGCCGCGGCGATCGAGGAGCTGCTCCCGCGGTTCCCCGGACGGACCGTGTTCACGCGCTTCGTCGCGCCCGAACGGCCGACGGGTGCCTGGCGGCCGTACTACCGCGACTGGCCCTTCGCCCTCGTTCCCGACACCGACCCGCTGTACGCGCTCACCGAGCCGTTCGCCGGGCGGGCCGAGCGTGGCGACCCCGTCGTCACCGAGACGACCTTCGGGAAGTGGGGGACGAGCCTCCGACGGGTCACGGGGGAGCAGCCGCACCTCGTCCTCGCCGGTGTCTCGACCGACTGCTGTGTCCTCTCGACCGCCCTCGCGGCCGCTGACGCCGGTGTCCGTGTGACGGTCGTCGCCTCCGCGTGCGCCGGCGCGAGCGACGCCGACCACGCACGCGCCCTCGACGCGATGCGCCTGTACGCCCCGTTGGTCACGGTCGTCGACTCCCTGTGAGCGGCCCGCACCGCGTCCCGCGGACGAGCGCGTAGAGTTCCCACCGTGCCCGCAGTGAACCTCGGAATGCCGAAGGCCCCCGAAACCCTGGCCCCTCGTCGCAAGTCCCGGCAGATCCGGGTCGGCAAGGTCCTCGTCGGTGGTGACGCCCCCGTGTCGGTGCAGTCGATGACCACGACGCCGACCACGAACATCAACGCGACCCTGCAGCAGATCGCCGAGCTCACCGCCTCCGGTTGCGACATCGTCCGGGTCGCCGTGCCGAGCCAGGACGACGCGGACGCGCTGCCGATCATCGCGAAGAAGTCGCAGATCCCGGTGATCGCCGACATCCACTTCCAGCCGAAGTACGTGTTCCAGGCCATCGACGCCGGGTGCGCCGCGGTGCGCGTGAACCCGGGCAACATCCGGAAGTTCGACGACCAGGTCGGGGCGATCGCCAAGGCCGCGAAGGACGCCGGTGTGAGCCTGCGCATCGGGGTGAACGCCGGCTCGCTCGAGCCGAGCCTGCTGCAGAAGTACGGCAAGGCCACGCCCGAAGCGCTCGTCGAGTCCGCCGTGTGGGAGGCGAGCCTGTTCGAGGAGCACGACTTCCACGACTTCAAGATCTCGGTGAAGCACAACGACCCGATCATCATGGTGAAGGCGTACCGGCAGCTGGCCGAGCGCGGCGACTGGCCGCTGCACCTCGGCGTCACCGAGGCGGGCCCGGAGTTCCAGGGCACCATCAAGAGCGCCACGGCGTTCGGCATCCTGCTCGGCGAGGGCATCGGCGACACGATCCGTGTCTCGCTCTCCGCCCCGCCCGCACAAGAGGTGAAGGTGGGTCTGCAGATCCTGCAGTCGCTCAACCTCCGCGAACGCAAGCTCGAGATCGTCTCCTGCCCGAGCTGTGGCCGTGCGCAGGTCGACGTCTACCAGCTCGCCAACGACGTCACCTCGGGGCTCGAGGGCATGACCGTGCCCTTGCGCGTCGCCGTCATGGGCTGCGTCGTGAACGGACCGGGCGAGGCGCGTGAGGCAGACCTCGGCGTCGCCTCGGGCAACGGCAAGGGGCAGATCTTCGTGAAGGGGCAGGTCATCAAGACCGTCCCCGAGGCCGAGATCGTCGGGACCCTGATCGACGAGGCGAACCGCCTCGCCGACGAGATGGGCCCGGCGGCCGGCACCGGCAAGCCGCTGGTGGTCACCTCGTAGCTGCACTGGTCGCGACGGCGACCGACTCGGCCGGGAGGCTCCCGGCGGCGCCGCCACGGGCCTCCCGCGCCGATCCGCGTCGGCCCCGCAGCGCCGCCCCGCCGTCCACAGCCGCGTCGCGCCCTGACCGTGCGCCGCTAGGCTGACGGCGTGGTCACACGGCTCTCACATCTCTTCCTCCGCACGCTCCGCGACGACCCCTCCGACGCCGAGGTGACGAGTCACAAGCTGCTCGTCCGCGCCGGGTACGTCCGTCGCCAGTCGCCCGGCATCTTCGCCTGGCTGCCGCTCGGGCTCCGCGTCCGCTCGAAGATCGAGGGCATCATCCGCGACGAGATGGTCGCCGCCGGTGCGCAGGAGGTGCTCCTGCCCGCGCTCCTGCCGCGTGAGCCGTACGAGGCCACCAACCGCTGGACCGAGTACGGCGACGGCATGTTCCGGTTGCAGGACCGCAAGGGTTCCGACTACCTGCTCGCGCCCACCCACGAAGAGATGTTCGCGCTCCTCGTGAAGGACCTGTACTCCTCGTACAAGGACCTGCCGGTCACGCTGTTCCAGATCCAGGACAAGTACCGCGACGAGGCCCGCCCGCGTGCCGGCCTGCTGCGGGGTCGCGAGTTCACGATGAAGGACGCGTACTCGTTCGACCTCGACGACGCCGGGCTCGAGCGCAGCTACCAGGTCATGCGTGACGCGTACGAGCGGATCTTCGCGCGCCTGGGTCTCGACTACGTCATCGTCAAGGCCGACGCCGGTGCGATGGGCGGGTCGAAGTCCGAGGAGTTCCTGCACCCGATCGCGGTCGGCGAGGACACCTTCGTCCGCAGCGCCGGCGGTTACGCGGCCAACGTCGAGGCGTACGTCACCCCGGTACCCGAGGCGAAGTCGATCGACGGGCTGCCCGCGCCCGTGCTGCTCCCCGCGGCGGACACCCCGACGATCGAGTCGCTCGTCGCGCACGCCAACGCCGTCGCCCCGCGCGACGGCGCCCCCTGGACGGCAGCGGACACGCTGAAGAACGTCGTCCTCGCGCTGACCCACCTCGACGGCACGCGTGAGGTCGTCGTCGTCGGTCTGCCCGGCGACCGTGACGTCGACCTGAAGCGTGCCGAAGTCGCGTTCGCCCCGGCCGAGGTCGAAGCGGCCGGCGACGACGACTTCCGCAAGCACCGCGGTCTGGTCAAGGGCTACATCGGACCGCAGGTGCTCGGTGCCGAGAGCGCGACCGGCCTGCGGTACTTCGTCGACCCCCGGGTCGTCGACGGCACCACCTGGGTCACCGGCGCCAACGAGCGCGGGGTGCACGTCTCCGGCCTGGTCGCCGGGCGGGACTTCACCGCCGACGGTGTCGCCGAGGTGTCCGACGTCCGTGCCGGCGACCCCGCGCCCGACGGTTCCGGCCCGCTCGAGACCGCCCGTGGCATGGAGATCGGCCACGTCTTCCAGCTCGGCCGGAAGTACGCCGAGGCCCTGGGGCTCAAGGTGCAGGACGAGAACGGCAAGCTGGCGACCGTCACGATGGGCTCGTACGGCATCGGTGTCACCCGCATCCTGGCGATCCTGGCCGAGGCGCACAACGACGAGAAGGGCCTGGCCTGGCCCAAGCACGTCGCGCCGTTCGACGTGCACGTCGTCGCCACGGGCAAGGACGCCACCGCGTTCGACCTCGCCGAGTCGATCGTCGCCCAGCTCGAGGGCGAGCGCTTCGAGGTGGTCTACGACGACCGACCGAAGGTGTCGCCCGGTGTCAAGCTCCGCGACGCCGAACTGCTCGGCATGCCGATCGTGGTGGTGGCGGGCCGCAACGCGGCCGACGGCGTGGTCGAACTCTGGGATCGAGCGACCGGCGAGCGTCGTGACGTGCCCGTGGCCGAGCTGGTGGACGCCGTCCGGGCGATCTGACCGAGAGTGACCGCAGCAGGCGTGCGGACCGGGAGGCCCGAGGCGGGATCGCCACGGGCCTCCCGGTCTGCGGCAGCTGCGGTAGGATCGACGACGGCTTCCGCGTGGTCCCATCCGCGGGAGTGACTCATCTGAATACGGAGGCACCTCGGTGAAGATCGACCTCGCAGTCCTGCGACTCATGGAGCGTGAACGGGAGATCCCGTTCGACGAGCTCGTCCAGATCATCGAATCTGCCATCCTGACCGCCTACCAGAAGCACCGTGCTGAGAACGACGAGCCCGTCGACGCCCAGGCGCGCGTGGAGCTCGACCGCAAGTCCGGCGAGGTCTCGGTCTTCGTCCCCGAGCGCGACGACGACGACAACGTCATCGGCGAGTCGGTCGACCAGCCGAGCGACTTCGGCCGGATCGCGGCGTTCGCGGCCAAGCAGGTCATCAACCAGCGTCTCCGGGACATCGGCGACGACAAGATCCTCGGCGAGTTCCGCGGCAAGGAAGGCGACATCGTCGCCGGCATCGTGCAGCAGGGACCGAACCCGAAGATGGTCATGGTCGACCTCGGCACCGTCGAGGCGATCCTGCCGCCGGAAGAGCAGGTGCCGGGGGAGACCTACACGCACGGCATGCGACTCCGCGTCTACGTGACGAGTGTCGGCCGTGGCAACAAGGGCCCGCAGATCACCGTGTCCCGGACCCACCCGGGCCTGGTCCGCAAGCTCTTCGCACTCGAGGTTCCGGAGATCGCGTCCGGCGTCGTGGAGATCACCTCCCTGGCGCGCGAGGCCGGCCACCGCACCAAGATGGCGGTCAAGGCGAACGAGCCCGGCGTGAACGCGAAGGGTGCCTGCATCGGCGAACTCGGGGCCCGCGTCCGGTCCGTCACGAACGAACTCGGTGCCGAGAAGATCGACATCGTGGACTGGTCGTCCGACCTGTCCACGTTCGTCGCCAGCGCCCTGTCGCCGGCCAAGGTGACGAGTGCGTTCGTGCTCGACGCCTCGACGAAGGCGGTCCGTGCACTGGTGCCCGACTACCAGCTGTCGCTCGCGATCGGCAAGGAAGGGCAGAACGCCCGACTCGCTGCCAAGCTGACCGGTGCACGCATCGACATCCAGCCGGACTCGATCCTCGACGGGGACGACTGACCAGCAGGCGGCGGGACCGGTTCGCTCGTGGCGTGGGGCCGCGGGCGCGCCGGATCGCGGTCGTCGGAGTCAAGGAGTAGAGTGGACGCCGTCAGAACGTGCATCGGCAGTCGTCGCCGTGCACCCCGATCCTCCCTCCTCCGTGTCGTCGCCCTCAGCGACGGTTCCGTCGTGGCGGATCCGAAGGCAGTCATGCCGGGCCGGGGGGCATGGCTCACACCGACCGTCGAAGCGTACGAACTGGCCGTCAAGCGCAGGGCATTCCGCCGTGCGCTCCGGCTGGAGCGTGATCCCGACACGTCCGCGGTGCACGAGTACCTCGCAGGGCTGCAGAGCCCGAACGGCACGGAACCCGAGCGCCCGGACATGACAGAACAGGCTGAACGGCTTATGGACAACTGATGAGCGGCTCGAAATGAGACCCGTCATCCAGTGAGTCCTGCCCCTTGACGGGGTGGGACCCGTGAAGGAGAACAGTGGCTAAACCACGCGTACACGAGATCGCAAGCGAGCTCGGCGTCGACAGCAAGACCGCACTCGAGAAGCTCAAGGAGCTCGGCGAGTTCGTCAAGGGCCCGAGCTCGAGCATCGAGCCCCCCGTCGCACGGAAGCTCCGTGCAGCCCTGCAGGCCGGGGGCGCATCCGCGTCGTCGACGCCTGCAGCCCCCGCCGCCAAGGCCCCCGCAGCACCGCGGAGCGGTGCTCCGAAGCCCGGTGGCCCCAAGCCCGGGCCGAAGCGCCCGGCACCCGCACCGGCACCCGAGCCGGTCGTCGAGGCGGCACCCGCTGCCCCCGCGGTCGACGGTGCCCCGGTACCGGCCGCGCCGAAGTCGGTCGCGCAGCGCCAGGCCGAGGCCGAGGCGGCTCGCAAGGCCGCCGCCGAGCAGAAGGCCGCCGAGCAGAAGGCCCAGCAGAGCGGTGACCAGCCGAAGGACTCCGGTCCGAGTGACGCGGTGAAGCCCGGTGGAACCAAGCCGTCCGGCGCTGCGCCGAAGCCCGGTGGCCCGAAGCCCGGCGCCCGTCCCGGCAACAACCCCTACGCGTCGAGCCAGGGCATGGGCGCACGTCCGCCGCGCCCGGGCAACAACCCGTTCGCGTCCAACCAGGGCATGGGTCAGCGCCCCGCCGCCGGTGCCGGTGGCGGGAACGGCATCCCGCGTCCGCAGCCGCCGCGTCCCGGTGCTCCCCGCCCGGGTGCCCCGCGTCCCGGCGGTCCCGGTCAGAACAACCGTCCGAACGGCTTCGGGCAGCGCCCGGGCCAGGGCGGCGGCCGTGGTGGCCCCGGTGGTGGCTTCAACCGTCCCGGTGGTGCCGGTGCCGGTGCCGGCGGCGGGTTCGCCCGTCCGGCGTTCACCGGTCCGCGTCCGGCCGGTGGTGGCGGTCGTGGCCGCGGCCCCGGCGGCGGTACCGCTGGTGCGTTCGGTCGCGGTGGCGGCAAGAGCCGTGCCCGCAAGTCGAAGCGGACGAAGCGCGCCGAGTACGAGATGCGGCAGGCACCGTCGCTCGGCGGTGTGCAGGTCCCGCGTGGTGACGGCAACACGGTCGTCCGACTCCGTCGCGGTGCGAGCATCTCGGACTTCGCGGACAAGATCGACGCGAGCCCGGGCAACCTGGTGACGGTGCTGTTCCACCTCGGTGAGATGGCGACCGCGACCGAGTCCCTGGACGAGGCCACCTTCGAGGTGCTCGGCGAGGAGCTCGGCTACAAGATCCAGGTCGTGTCGCCCGAGGACGAGGACAAGGAGCTCCTCGAGGGCTTCGACATCGACATCGAGGCCGAGTACGCCGACGAGGACGACTCCGTCCTGCAGCAGCGTCCCCCGGTCGTCACCGTCATGGGTCACGTCGACCACGGTAAGACCCGACTGCTCGACGCGATCCGCAACTCCAAGGTCGTCGAGGGCGAAGCCGGCGGCATCACGCAGCACATCGGTGCGTACCAGATCGTCACCGAGCACGAGGGCATCGAGCGCCCGATCACCTTCATCGACACCCCGGGTCACGAGGCCTTCACGGCCATGCGTGCTCGTGGTGCGCAGGTGACGGACATCGCGATCCTCGTGGTCGCGGCGGACGACGGCATCATGCCGCAGACCGTCGAGGCCTTGAACCACGCCCAGTCGGCCGGTGTGCCGATCGTGGTCGCGGTGAACAAGATCGACAAGGAGGGGGCGAACCCCGCCAAGGTCCGGCAGCAGCTCACCGAGTACAACCTGGTGGCCGAGGAGTACGGCGGCGACGTCATGTTCGTCGACGTGTCGGCGCGGCAGAACATCGGCATCCAGGAACTCCTGGACGCCGTGCTGCTCACCGCTGACGCCGGTCTCGACCTGCGTGCGAACCCCGACAAGGACGCCCGAGGCGTCGCGATCGAAGCACGACTCGACAAGGGCCGTGGTGCGGTGGCGACCGTCCTCATCCAGTCCGGCACGCTGCACGTCGGCGACGCGATCGTGGCGGGCACGGCGTACGGCCGCGTCCGTGCGATGGTCGACGAGAACGGCACGCCGGTCGACGCGGCGACGCCGAGCCGTCCGGTCCAGGTGCAGGGTCTGTCGTCGGTGCCGCGCGCCGGTGACACGTTCCTCGTCACCGAGGACGACCGCACCGCGCGTCAGATCGCCGAGAAGCGTGAGGCCGCCCAGCGGAACGCGCAGCTGGCCAAGGCCCGCAAGCGCATCTCGCTCGAGGACTTCACCCGTGCACTCGAAGAGGGCAAGGTCGAGTCGCTCAACCTCATCATCAAGGGTGACGTCTCCGGTGCCGTCGAGGCACTCGAGCAGTCGCTCCTCGACATCGAGGTGGACGACAGCGTCCAGCTGCGCATCCTGCACCGTGGTGTGGGTGCGATCACGGAGTCGGACATCGACCTCGCCACGATCGACAACGCGATCGTCATCGGCTTCAACGTCCGTCCGGACGTCAAGGCCCGTGAGCGTGCCGCGCGTGAGGGCATCGACGTCCGCTTCTACTCGGTCATCTACAACGCACTCGAGGACATCGAGAACTCGCTCAAGGGCATGCTCAAGCCCGAGTACGAAGAGGTCCAGTCGGGTGTCGCCGAGATCCGCGAGGTGTTCCGCTCCTCGAAGTTCGGCAACATCGCCGGTGTCATCGTCCGCTCCGGCACGATCACGCGCAACGCCAAGGCGCGCGTCATCCGTGACGGTGTGGTGCTGGCGGACGGACTCGCCATCGAGTCCCTGCGTCGCTTCAAGGACGACGTCACCGAGGTCCGCACGGACTTCGAAGCCGGTATCGGTCTGGGCAAGTTCAACGACATCCAGATCGGCGACGAGATCGAGACCACCGAGCTCGTCGAGAAGCCGCGCGACTGATCGCACTGAGTACCCCTGGGCCCCGCCCCTCCGAACGGAGGGGCGGGGCCTCACCCCGTTCCGCAAGGAGGAACCCATGGCTGACCCGCAGCGCGCCCGCAAGATGGCGGACCGCATCAAGGAAGTCGTCGCTCGTCGGCTCGACAAGGGCCTGCGGGACCCGCGTCTCGGCTTCGTCACGATCACCGACGTCCGCGTGACCGGCGACCTGCAGCACGCGTCGATCTTCTACACCGTCTACGGCACCGACGAGGAGCGAGCGGACTCCGCCGCGGCGCTCAAGGCCGCGACCGGCATGCTCCGCAGCGAGGTCGGGAAGAACATCACAGCCCGGTTGACGCCGTCGCTCGAGTTCATCGCCGATGCCCTGCCCGAGACCTCGGCGCACATGGAGGACCTGCTCGTGCAGGCCCAGATGCGGGACGAGCAGGTGCGGGCGGCGTCGGCTGGTGCCACCTACGCCGGCGACGCCAATCCGTACAAGCACGACGAGGACGAGGACGAGGACGAGGAAGACGACGACGACGCGGGGGCAGACCCCGCGCGGAGCTGAGGCCGCGGACCCGCCGACGCGCGCCGGCGCCCTCGCCTGTGGTGACGGGCACCGGCGCGTCGTCGCGCGCCGGTCTCATCCGCGCGGGAGCCGGTACCCCTCGGCGTCGTCGCCCTCGGCCAGACCGTCGCGGAGCAGGGACGCGAGCGCGCGGTCGCGCTGCTCGGCGTCCGGCCACACCAGCGCGATCTCGTCCTGCGTGACCGGCACGTCACTCGCGCGCAGCTCAGCCATGATCAGCCCCCGCACCTGCCGGTCGCTACCGGCGAAGCGCGACTGTCTCGGTGCCCGCGGTCCGTCGTGATCGGGGTACCCCGCCAGGCGCCAGGCGCAGCGGTCCGCGATCGGGCACGCGTCGCACGCCGGGGCCCGGGCGACGCACACGAGCGCCCCGAGCTCCATCACCGCGGCGTTCGTGGCCGCGGCGTCGTCGCGGTCCTCGGGGAGCACGGACTCCATGAGCGGCAGGTCCTGCTTCGCCTTCGCCGGTCCGGGCTCGCCCTGCCCGAGCACGGCCCGCGCGAGCACGCGGCGGACGTTGACGTCGACGACCGGGTGCCGGTCGCCGTACGCGAAGACCGCGACGGCGCGTGCGGTGTAGTCCCCGACCCCGGGAAGGGCCAGGAGGTCGTCGACGTCGCGCGGCACGACGTTGCCGTGTCGCTCGGCGATGGCGGTCGCCGCCGCGTGCAGCGCGAGGGCACGACGTGGGTAGCCGAGCCGGTCCCAGGCCCGCACCGCGTCGGCCGGGGGTGAGGCCGCGAGGTCCGCCGGGGTGGGCCAGCGCGTGAGCCACGCCTGAAGTCGGGGCACGACCCGCGCGACCTGCGTCTGCTGCAGCATGATCTCGCTGACCAGCGTGCCCCAGGCCGGGAACCCCGGGCGTCGCCACGGCAGGTCGCGCGCCTCGTGTCGGAACCAGGTGAGCAGGGGGGACGCGATGTCGGACCGCCTGTGGAGATCAGCGTCGTCCACCGACGGACTGGAGGCTCGGCCCGCGTTCACCACGACAGCCTACGGTGGTCCCATGGCACGCTGGGCACCGCAGGAGACCGACACGATGGCCGCGATCGCGAGTGAGGTGATCGCACAGGTCGGGACGAACCGAACCGTCATCGCCGTCGACGGGCAGGACGGCATCGACCTCGAGCACGTCGCCGCCGCGCTCGTGGCCGGCTTCGAGCGACACGGCGTCCACGCGATGGCCGCAGCCGCACCCTCGACCGACGTCGACACGCTCCGCGCCGACCTCGTGACACCGTTCCGGACCACGGGGGCGGGGGACGGCGTACTCGTCGTGCACGGTGCCGGGCTGCTCGCAGCGGGGACACGGTCGCTGTGGCGTTGGTCCCTCTGGGTCGAGCAGGAAGCCGGGCGGCTCGAGCGTCGCGCGGACGTCAAGATCGCCGCGTCCGCGGTGCTCGACGTCACGGATCCGGAACACCCCCGCCGCGAGTGGAACGACGCCTGCTGACGCCTGGCGGTCCTCCGACCACGGCGTGCGGTCACGCTGCTACGCTGCTGCGGTGCTCGTGACCCCGCCCGACGGCATCCTCCTCGTCGACAAGCCGCAGGGCATCTCGAGTCACCGCGTGGTCTCGATCGCCCGGCGCCGACTCGGCCTCAAGAAGATCGGCCACGCCGGCACCCTCGACCCGATGGCGACGGGGCTGTTGATCCTGGGCGTCGGGCCGTCCACACGACTCCTGACGCACCTCGTCGGGCTCGGCAAGACCTACACGGCGACGGTCCGACTCGGCGTCGCGACCGACTCGGACGACGCCGACGGCGATCCGGTGTCGGCGCTCGGAGCACCCGCCGGAGCGGTCTCCGCCCAGGCGATCGAGGCAGCGGTGGCAGCGCTCCGCGGGCCGATCGACCAGGTCCCGTCGACCGTCAGCGCCATCAAGGTCGACGGGCGTCGCGCGTACGACCTCGCACGCAAGGGCGAAGCCGTCACGCTCCGGGCACGCCGGGTGACCGTCGACCGCTTCGAGGTCCGCGGTCGGGCCGACCGGGTGGTCTCGGTCGACGGTCGGGAGGTCCCCGTGGCCGACCTCGACGTCGTCGTGTCCTGCTCGTCCGGCACCTACGTCCGGGCACTGGCGCGCGACGTCGGCCTCGCCCTGGGGACCGGCGCGCACCTGACGGCCCTCCGCCGGACCGTGGTCGGTCCGTTCTCGGTTGACCACGCCGTCGACCTCGAGGACGAGTCCGTCGACGTCCGAGGCGCCCTCGCGCGACCGGTCGACGTCGCCCGACGCCTGTTCCCGGTCGTCCAACTCGACGGCGCCGAGGCGAAGGACCTCGGCGACGGCAAGCGGATCACCGTCGACCACCCGGACTCGGACGGGCCCGTCGCGGCGATCGCCACCGGTGCTGATCGTCTCGTCGGCCTCGTGGCGGTCCGGCGCGGTCAGCTCCGCGTCATCACGAACTTCCCCACGGCTGCAGGAGCGAACGCATGATCGAGTGGTTCATGTGGGTGCAGTTCACGATCGCCTGCGTCATCGGCGTCGCGGCCGTCGTCCTCGGTCTCGTCGGCCGGAAGCCGAACGACTACACCGTCGGGGGGCTCGCGCTCGTCGAACTCCTGCTCCTGGTCCAACTCGTCGTCTCCCTGGTCGCCCCTGCGGCCGGCAACCCGCCGCAGGGCAACGTCCTCGAGTTCTGGGTGTACGCCGTCTCGGTCGTCCTCGTGCCGCCGGCCACGATCGTCTGGGCCCTCGTCGACCGCAGCCGGTGGAGCACGGTCGTCCTCGGCGCGGGCGCGTTCACCGCCGCCGTCATGGTCTACCGGATGTACCAGATCTGGTTCGCCCTCAACTGACCCGCGTCACGAACGACCGCACGTCGTCCGTGCTCGGAAGCGGTGCGGTGATCGGTAGGATCGAGGCTGTGGCGACCAAGTCCTCTGCGGGTGACACCTCTTCGGCGAGCACCGCAGCCGAGCGCACCTCGGCGCCGAAGGTGTCCTCACTGGCCACGGGCGTCGGCCGGGTCCTGATCGCCGTCTACGGCATCCTCGCCCTGGCGGCGACCGGTCGGAGTGTCGTGCAGATCGCCGAGAAGTTCGCGTTCGCGCCGTTCTCGTACACGCTCAGCGCGGTCGCGGCCGTGGTGTACATCGTGGCGATGGTCGCCCTCATCGTCCCCGGGCGGTCCTGGTACCGCGTGGCGTGTGTGACGATCGTCTTCGAGATGACGGGCGTCCTCGTCGTCGGGACCCTGTCGCTGCTCGACCGACAGCTGTTCCCCGACCTGACGATCTGGTCGTACTACGGCATGGGCTACGCGTTCGCGCCGCTCGTGCTCCCGATCGCCGGCCTCTGGTGGCTCCGGAAACACCATCGCATCGCCGTCGGCGGGGCGGCTCCCGAGCGTGCCGCGCTGGACGACCAGCACGTGGGGCCCGCCGAGTGACCGGGAAGGGGTCGACCATGCAGTTCTACGACGACCTGGGCGACGTGCCGGACGACTTCGGGCCGAGCGCCGTCACGATCGGGAAGTTCGACGGTGTCCACGTCGGGCACCGGGCCGTGATCGCCCATCTCGAGAACGCCGCGCGTGAACGCGGACTCGTCTCCACCGTCGTCACGTTCGACCAGCACCCGCTCAACGTGATCGACCCGCAGCGTGTCCCACCCGCGTTGACGAGCGCCGCGCAGCGCCGCGAACTGCTCGAGGACGTGGGCGTCGACGCGACCCTCCTCCTCCGGTTCGACCCCGAGCTGCAGTCGAAGTCCGCCGAGTCCTTCGTGTCCGAGATCCTCGTCGGGGCGCTGCACGCCCAGCTGGTCTTCGTCGGGAGCGACTTCCGCTTCGGAGCCCGCGGGGCCGGTGACGTCACGCTGCTCCGCGAACTCGGCGAACGCCACGGTTTCCAGGTCGAGCTCATCGACGACGTGGACCTGGTCGACGACGTGCGGCCCGAGGGGGAGCGGCGTGTCTCCTCCACCTGGATCCGAGAGCTCCTCGGCGCGGGTCGCGTCGCCGAGGCCGCACGGTTGCTCGGTCGTGAGCACGCCGTGCGGAGCGTGGTCGTGCGCGGCAACCAGCGTGGTCGCGCCATGGGGTACCCCACCGCGAACCTCGACCCCGCCTGCGAGGGGTTCGTCCCCGCTGACGGTGTCTACGCCGCGCGGGTGCTGCACGACGGCGTGACGTACCCGGCTGCCGTCTCGGTCGGCAACAACCCGACGTTCGCCGGCGTGCCGGAGAAGCAGATCGAGGCGCACCTGCTGGATGTGGACCTCGACCTGTACGACGACACCATCTCAGTGCTGTTCGTGGCGTACGTGCGCGGCATGGTCGCCTTCGGTGGCATGGACGAGCTGGCCGCGCAGATGCGGCAGGACGACCTCGACATCCGCTCGCTGCTCGGGATGCCCGTCTCCGCCTGACCGGGGCCGCCACCAGGAGTGGCGTCGTGTGGTGACGCGGTACCAGTCAGGTCGATGCCGATCGCGAACCAGGCTCTGCCCGGTGCCCGGTGCCCGGTGCCCGGTGCCCGGTCCCCGGTGTGCGACGCTGGACGCCCTACGCCCGGTACACGACGCCCGGTGCCCGATGTGCGGATGCCCCCGCAGCCGATCGGCCGCGGGGGCATCCGCACATCCGCTGCTGCGTCAGCCGCCCAGGGCGTCGAGCCAGATCCGGCGAGCGTCCAGTGCTTCGCGGGCGTCCTTGATCCGGCGTGCGTCCCCGCTCGCCTCGGCGTCGGCGAGCTCGGCCTCGAGCTTCGCGATCGCACCCTCGAGCTGGCTGGCGAGCCCGGTCTGGCGTGCCTTGCGCTCCGGGTCGGACTGCTTCCAGTGCTGGTCCTCGAGCCCCCGGACGTGGTCCTCGACCGCGCGGATGCGGTCCTCGACGCGCCGGACGTCAGCACGCGGGACGCGGCCGATCTCGTCCCAGCGGCGCTGGACCTCGGTCAGCGCCTTGCGCGCCGCGGCGCGGTCCTGCATCTGCAGGATCGGCTCGGCCTCGGTGAGCAGCGCCAGCTTCGCCTCGAGGTTCGCGGAGTACTCCTCGTTCTCGGCGGACGCCTCGGCGTGCCGCTGTTCGAAGAGGACGTCGCCGGCGGCCTTGAAGCGGGCCCAGAGCGCGTCGTCGTGCCGCTTGCCGGCGCGCCCGGCACCCTTCCACTCGTCGAGCAGCTGGCGGTAGGCCGGGATCGCGTCCGAGCCGCGCGGTGCGAGCGCTTCGGCCTGCTGCACGAGTTCCTGCTTGCGGGCGCGGGCATCGCGGTGCTGTGCGTCGAGCTCGGAGTAGAAGGCGCGGCGGTGCTGGTCGACCGTGGACCGCGCGGTGCGGAAGCGCTTCCACAGGTCGTTCGCGTCGTTCTTCGGGATGCGCGGGCCGTCGTGCTGGTGCTGCTGCCACCGGGCGAAGACGTCGTCGAGCTGCGCGGTCACCTGCTTCCACTGCGCGCGGGCGGGGTCGACGGCGGCGAGTGCCTCGGCCTCCTCGACCAGCGCGGTGCGGTACGCGAGCGCTTCGGTCAGGGCCTGCTGCGCCTGCGCCGCCTGCTCCTTCGTGAGGGAGCCCACCTGGTCGGTGAGGGCGCCGATGCGGTCCTCGAGCGACTTGATGTCCCCGACCACCCGTGCGTCCGCCACCAGGCTCCGCAGGTGCTCGACGGTGCGGGCGACGTCGCCCGCGGACGCGCCGCCCTTGACGCGCTGCTCGGCGATCTTCACCTGGCCCTCGAGATCCGCGTACTTCCGGGCGAAGTAGGCGAGGGCTTCGTCGGCGGACGCGTCGGGGTACTCGCCGACGACCCGTTCCGAGTCCTCGTACCGGACGTACACCGTCCCGTTCTCGTCGACCCGGCCCCAGGTCGTTGCTTCGTCAGATGCCACAGGTCTCGCCTCGATCGTGGTCGTGCATCACCGACGTCGCCGTCGGCACGGTCAGGTCGTCAGCCTATTGCACGGGTGGCCCGTGCGACGGGCGTGTGCGCTTTCGCTGTGGACTACTTCTCCTGCGCGATGGTCGCGCTGGTGATCTCGGTCGCCACCTTCGGCGTCCCGGTGCCGTCGGAACCGGCGTCGTCGATGCCCTTCGAGGTGATCTCGGAGACCAGGTCGGACAGTCCGCTCGTGACCCGACCCACCACCGTGTACCCGCCGGTCGACGGGTCGAGCGTGGTGTCGTCGGTGACGATGAAGAACTGCGTGGTCTGGGACGAGGGCGACGAACCGCGTGCGATCGCGATCGTGCCCTTCGCGTACCGGCCGTCACTCGGCACGTTCTCGAGCGGGCCGTACTCGAACCCGGCGTCGCCCGTGCCGTCGCCGTTGGCGGAACCGCACTGCAGGAAGTTGAAGTCGTCGCTGTCGGCGAGGCGGTGGCAGGACGTGCCCTCGTAGAAGTGCTTGCGGATGAGGTCGATCTCGACGCTCGCCGCCTGCGGGGCCTCGGCCCCGTCGAGCTCGATGCCGAGTTCGACGTCGTCGTTGAGGGTGAGCGTGCCGGTCCAGGTGGCACCCGCCGCGATGTCCTCGCTCGGCACGTCGCCGGTGTTCGCGGCGGTCGCGCTGGCGGACGGCGTGGGAGCGGCGGAGGAGCTGGCGCTGGCCGGGGCTGAGGCCCGGTCGTCGCCGTCGGTCGACGCGTGCACGAGTTGGGAACCGGTCGCGAGGGCGGCGACGAGGACGAGGGCAGCTGCCCCGATGACGTTGTCCCGGACCCGACGTCGACGCTGACGCTCGTGGAGGCCCTGCCTGGCCTGGTAGAGACGGAGTCGCTCGCGGGCTTCACGGCTCTGGTTCTTCGGTGCCACGGTGCTCTTCTGACCTCTCGTCGCGGTGTCGCCTGCGAGCGTAGCGGGTCACCCCTCGACCTCCGACCGGTGCCGTCCGGTGGCGACCACGTCGGTGCGGACGCCTACCATCGAGGCATGGCACCAGACCGCTCGGGGATGAACGCGCCGACGACCGGCGGGCGGACCGGGCTCGCGCAGGGATCGGTGCCCCTGGCCGTCCGGATGCGTCCGACCAGCCTCGACGAGGTCGCCGGGCAGCAGCACCTGCTCGGTCGCGGGTCGCCGCTGGTCCAGCTGGCGACGGGCACGCGCGAGAGCCCGGGTGGCGTGTCGGTGATCCTCTGGGGCCCGCCCGGCACCGGCAAGACGACCCTGGCCCAGGCGATCGCACGACAGTCCGGCCGTGAGTTCGTCGAACTGTCCGCGGTCACCGCCGGCGTCAAGGACGTGCGCGAGGTGATGGAGAAGGCCCTCGCCCACCGCGACCTCTACGGGTCGACGACGGTCCTGTTCCTCGACGAGATCCACCGCTTCAGCAAGGCCCAGCAGGACGCCCTGTTGCCCGGCGTCGAGAACGGCTGGGTCATCCTCATCGCCGCGACGACCGAGAACCCGTCGTTCTCGGTCATCTCCCCGCTGCTGTCCCGCTCGCTCCTCCTGACGCTCAAGCCGCTCACCGACGCCGATCTCGGCATGCTCGTCGACCGCGCGGTGGAGGACGCCCGCGGTCTCGGGGGCGGGGTCGTCCTCGGCGACGAGGCCCGCGCCGCGATCGTCCGGCTCGCCTCGGGGGACGCCCGACGGGCCCTCACCGCCCTCGAGGCGGCCGCCGCGTCGGCCGTCGCCGCGCAGGACGACGACGAGCGCGAGGACGGGACCGTCCCGGTCGTCGACGCCGAGACCGTCGCCGCCGCGGTCGACCGTGCGCTGCTCCGGTACGACCGGGCAGGGGACGAGCACTACGACGTCATCAGCGCGTTCATCAAGTCCGTCCGGGGGAGTGACGTCGACGCGGCGCTGCACTACCTGGCGCGGATGATCGAGGCAGGGGAGGACCCGCGCTTCATCGCCCGCCGGATCATCATCTCGGCGTCCGAGGACATCGGCATGGCGGACCCGCAGGCACTGCCGATCGCGGTGGCCGCCGCCCAGGCCGTGCAGTTGATCGGGATGCCCGAGGGGCGGATCCCGCTCGCCGAGGCCGTGGTGTACCTGGCGACGGCACCGAAGTCGAACGCGGCGTACAACGGCGTGAACCGGGCGATCGCCGACGTCAAGGCGGGGCGGATGGGCGTCGTCCCGAACCACCTGCGTGACGCGCACTACGCGGGCGCGAAGCGGTTGGGGCACGGCAAGGGGTACGTCTACTCCCACGACGCCGAGCACGGGGTCGCGACCCAGCAGTACCTGCCGGACGCCATCGACGGCACCGAGTACTACACGCCGACCGGGAACGGGTTCGAGCGGGAGATCGGGCCGCGTCTCGACCGACTGCGCGGCATCATCCGCGGCGACTGAGCGGGCGACGCACCGGGCCGGGAGGCTCCACAACCGCCTCCGTTGCTGCTATCGTTGATCCGCCTACGTCCTGGTCCTCGCGTGCGGCTGCGTCGAGGACACAGTGCTGGACACGTCAGATCGCTCAGCGGTCCGTCGGTCCGGCACGGGGGCAGAGGTTCGGACTGTAGCCGTCCGATCCCACAGGCTCATCCCTCTGGATCCCGTCACGGGGTCCGTCGGTGCGTGCGCGCTCCGAGACCCGTGACATCTTCAGTTCAGTACAGAGAAAAGGACCCTGTGTCTACCAAGTCACGCACCCGCAGCAAGACCCGTCTGTCCCGCGCGCTCGGCATCCCGCTGACGCCGAAGGCGGCCCGCTACCTCGAGAAGCGCCCCTACGGGCCCGGTGAGCACGGCCGTACGCGCCGTCGTGCGGACAGCGACTACGCCGTCCGCCTCCGTGAGAAGCAGCGTCTGCGCGCCCAGTACGGCATCCGCGAGAAGCAGCTCCGCATCGTCTTCGAAGAGGCCCGCAAGTCGGCCGGTCTGACCGGTGAGAACCTCGTCGAGCTCCTCGAGACCCGCCTGGACGCCCTCGTGCTCCGTGCCGGCTTCGCCCGCACGACCGCGCAGGCTCGCCAGCTGATCGTGCACCGTCACATCCTCGTCGACGGCAAGCTCGTCGACCGCCCCTCCTTCCGCGTCAAGGAGGGCCAGCTGATCCACGTCAAGCAGCGCTCCGAGTCGCTCGAGCCGTTCCAGGTCGCTGCTGCCGGTGGTCACCAGGAAGTCCTCCCGAAGGTCCCGGGCTACCTGGACGTCGAGATCGACAAGCTCCAGGCCCGCCTGGTCCGTCGCCCGAAGCGCGCCGAGGTCCCCGTGACCTGTGAAGTGCAGCTCGTCGTCGAGTACTACGCAGCCCGCTGATCCCAGCGCCTGTGTGAACGGCGGGTCGTCCTCCTCGGAGGGCGGCCCGCCGTTCTGCTTCCCGGGAGCAGGCGGGAGCAGGCGGGAGCAGGCGGGAGCGGAGACCGGACGGTCCCGAGGCCGGGCCCGTCGGGGCGCCGCGCTACGCTTGTCGGACGCGCGCTCCGGCGTGCGCGAGAGGGAGGCATCGTGAAGCAGCTGTTCTTCGTCGTCGTCGGCGTGGTCATCGGGTTCGTCGCCGCGCAGCGCGTCAGCCGGACACCGTCCGCCGCGCACCTCCTCGCTCAGGTCGACGCCCGGGCGAAGGCCTTCACGGGCGCGGTGGCCGAGGGGTACCGCTCGCGTGAAGCCGAGCTGCGCCCGACCGGCCACACCGCCGACGACTGACACTGTCCGGCGTCGCCAGACGCCGTGCCGGCCTCCGACCCGCCGCACCGCCCCCACCTGACTCGCCCCGAGCCTCCCGTCCCCGCCACACGCCCTACAGGAAGCACCATGCAGACCGCAGAGATCCGCCGCCGTTGGCTCCAGTTCTTCGGTGACCGCGGCCACACCGTCGTCCCGTCCGCGTCGCTCGTCTCGGACGACCCGTCGCTGCTGTTCACGGTGGCCGGCATGGTGCCGTTCATCCCGTACCTGACCGGACTCATCCCGGCGCCGTACCCCCGCGCCACGAGCGTGCAGAAGTGCATCCGCACGAACGACATCGAAGAGGTCGGCAAGACCCCGCGGCACGGCACGTTCTTCCAGATGAACGGGAACTTCTCGTTCGGGGACTACTTCAAGGAGCAGGCGATCCAGTACGCCTGGGAGTTCCTGACGAACCCGGAGTCCGACGGCGGGCTCGGCTTCTCGGCGGACGACCTCTGGGTCACCGTCTACGAAGAGGATGACGAGGCGATCGCGTTCTGGAAGCGCCACTCCACGCTGCCCGACGACCGCATCCAGCGCCTCGGCAAGGACACGAACTACTGGTCGACCGGCCAGCCCGGTCCCGCCGGCCCCTGCTCCGAGATCTTCTTCGACCGCGGCCCCGAGTACGGCGTCGACGGCGGTCCTGCGACGGACGACGACCGCTACGTCGAGATCTGGAACCTCGTCTTCATGCAGTACCAGATCGCCGACGTGCGGTCCAAGTACGACTTCGAGATCACCGGCGAGCTGCCGAACAAGAACATCGACACCGGTATGGGGCTCGAGCGCGTCGCCTTCATCAAGCAGGGCGTCGACAACATGTACGAGATCGACCAGGTCCGTCCGGTGCTCGACATGGCCGCAGAGGTCTCCGGACGGCGCTACGGTGCCGACCACGAGGACGACGTCCGGATGCGCATCGTCGCCGACCACGTGCGCTCGGCGCTCATGCTCATCACCGACGGTGTCTCGCCGTCGAACGAAGGCCGCGGCTACATCCTCCGTCGGCTGCTCCGCCGCACGGTGCGTGCGATGCGCCTGCTCGGCGTCGAGGGTGCGACCTTCCCGCAGCTCTTCCCGGCGTCCCGCGACGCCATGCGCGACGCCTACCCGGAGGTCGGCGAGCAGTACGACCGCATCGCCCGCATCGCCTACGCGGAGGAGGAGACCTTCCTCCGCACGCTCGCGCAGGGCACGACGATCCTCGACGTCGCGGTCGACCGCGCCAAGCAGGACGGCCGCCCGGCGATCGGCGGGGACACCGCGTTCCTGCTCCACGACACCTTCGGGTTCCCCATCGACCTGACCATGGAGATGGCGGAGGAGGCCGGCGTCCACGTCGACCGCTCCGCCTTCGAGACGCTCATGTCGGAGCAGCGTGCCCGGGCGAAGGCGGACGCGAAGAGCAAGAAGACCGCGCTCGCGGACCTCAGCGTCTACAGTGCCTTCCGCGCTGCGGGTGAGACCGTGTTCCTCGGCTACGACGCCCTCCAGGCCGAGAGCCGCGTGCTCGGCCTCATCGTCGACGGGCGGAGCGTGGACCGCGCGGTCGTCGGCGACATCGCCGAGGTGATCCTGAGCGAGACCTCGCTGTACGCCGAGTCCGGTGGGCAGGACGCCGACCAGGGCTCGATCGTCGGCAACGGGTTCGACCTCGAGGTCCTCGACGTCCAGCGTCCGGTCTCCGGCCTGTGGAGTCACACCGTGCAGGTGCGTTCGGGCGAGGTCGGCGTGGGCGACCCCGCCACCACGGTCGTGGACGCCGAGTACCGCCGCGGCGCCACGCAGGCACACTCCGCGACGCACCTCGTAAACGCGGCGCTCCGGGACGTCCTCGGACCGGAGGCGCTCCAGGCCGGGTCGTACAACAAGGCCGGCTACATGCGCCTGGACTTCTCCTGGAGCCAGCCGGTGTCGCTCGAGACCCGCTCCGAGATCGAGGAGGTCGTGAACACGGCGATCCGTTCCGACCTCGAGGTGTCCACGCGCATCCTGCCGATCGACGAGGCGAAGGCGCTCGGCGCGCAGGCGCTGTTCGGCGAGAAGTACGGCGCCGAGGTCCGCATGGTCGACATCGGCGGTCCGTGGTCCCGTGAACTCTGCGGTGGCATCCACGTCGCCTCGAGCGCGCAGGTCGGCCTCGTCAACCTCGTCGGAGAGGCGAGCGTCGGATCGACGAACCGCCGCGTCGAGGCGCTCGTCGGACTCGAGGGGTTCCGGGAGCTCGCAGTGGAGCGGACGATCGTCTCGCAGTTGTCGAGCGCGCTCAAGGCACAGCGTGACGACCTCCCGGGACGCGTGCAGACCCTGCTCGAGGACCTCAAGACCGCCCAGAAGCGGATCGCCGAGTTCGAGTCCGCGAACCTGCAGCAGCGGGTCCCGTCGATCGCCCGCACCGCCGAGCGGGTCGGCACCGTCTCGGTCGTGGCGCAGGTGGTCGAGGGGCTGTCGTCCGGTGACGACCTCCGCTCCCTCGCGACCGGTGTCCGGGGCCAGCTCGGTTCCGACGCTGCCCTCGTGGTCCTCGGTGCCGTCGTCGGAGGCAAGCCCGTCGTCATCGTCGCCACGAACGACGCGGCTCGTGCCGCCGGCGTGCAGGCCGGTCCGCTCGCCAAGGAGGCCGCCGGCGTGCTCGGCGGTGGCGGTGGCGGCAAGCCGGACCTCGCGCAGGGTGGTGGGACGGATGCTTCGGCACTCCCGGCGGCCCTCCGTGCGGTGACCGACCGCATCGCGGCCTGATCGTGGCGATCCGGTCCGGGCGACGGCTCGGCGTCGACGTCGGTCGCGCCCGGATCGGCGTCGCGGTGTGTGACCGGGACGGTCTCCTCGCGACGCCGGTGGAGACGGTCCGGCGGGACGACTCGTCGGACCTCCGCCGGATCCTGGCGATCGCCGATGAGTACGACGTGCTCGAGGTCGTCGTCGGTCTGCCGCTGTCGATGTCCGGTGCCGAGACCGCATCGACCGCCGATGCGCGGGACTTCGCGGCCCGCATCGCGGCGCACCGACCGGTCCGGCTCGTGGACGAACGGCTCTCCACCGTCACCGCCCAGCGGGGCCTGCACCAGGCCGGCAAGAACACGAAGAAGTCCCGCGCCGTGATCGACCAAGCGGCCGCTGTTATCATTCTGCAACATGCGCTCGACCACGAGCGCTCATCCGGCGCCCCGCCTGGGGCCGAGCTCCCCTGACCGGCTGCCCTCCCGACGTCGCCACCGCGGCCCGGAGCCGCGTGGAGTTCCCGACCGAGAGACCGAGGACCGTTGGCAGACGATCTGGACTGGAACGCGATCATCGCGACCGGCAACGACGCCGAGCGCGCTGAGCGCGGCGGTACCCCGACGGACGGCACCGGCCAGGGCAGCGCGCAGGCGCCGCTCTCGCGCCGAGCCGCCCGAGCGGCACGAGAACGGCAGGCGGCCGCGGCGCCGGGGAGGGCCGACCTCCCGTCCGAGGACCGGGCAGACGGGCCCGGGAGGCCCGGTCCCCGACCGAGCGTCGGCACCGCTCCGGCAGCCGGTGACGTGGACCCCGACGTGCACGCCCTCCTCGGCGGCACGCTCCACAGCGGTCCCGTCCCCGCTCCCGGCGCCGGGCGTGGCGCCGATGACCACCCCGACCGCGGTGAGCGGGGCCGTGCAGAGGACGGCACCGCGCCGGTCCGCCGCCGCGGCACGTGGCAGGGCGTCGGAACGGCGGACGACGGCCGGACGACCGACCGGACCGGCGCGGACGTGGCCGGTGCCGCTGCCACCGCCGGTGGTGCCGGCGGACCCGGTGACGACGACGGTCCCGGCGGGCCGGACGGTGGCCGCGGCGGGGACGACGGTGGCCAACGCCGCGGACGTGGCGGAGCCTCCCGTCCGGCACGCGGCGAGCGACCGCCGCGCCGCAAGGGCCCGCTCATCGCGGGGATCGTCATCGTCGCGCTCGTCCTCGCCGCGGCCGGGGGTGCGTACGCGTTCGCCGCGCCCAAGGTGCAGGCGCTCGTCAGTGCGTTCTCCGGGTCGCAGGAGACCGACGACTACACCGGTGACGGCACCTCGAAGGTGACCATCACGATCAAGGACGGCGACATCGGCGAGGACGTCGCGGCGACGCTGAAGCGCAGCGGGGTCGTGAAGACCTCGAGCGCGTTCTACGAGCTGCTCCTGGCGTCCCCGGAGATCCAGTTCCAGCCCGGGTCCTACGCGCTGAAGAAGAAGATGAGCTCGAAGGCCGCGCTCTCGGCGTTGCAGGACAAGGCCAACCGCGTCGAGGACCCGTCCATCGTCATCCCGGAGGGCACGGCCCTGCAGGACATCGAGGCGGGCATGGTGTCGAAGGCCGGGTTGAGCAAGGACGAGGTCGCCGCGGCGGCGAAGGACGTCTCGGCGTACGGTCTGCCGCCCGGCGTCACGACCCTCGAGGGCTGGCTGTTCCCCGCCACGTACCCCATCAAGCCCGACTGGACGGCGAAGCAGTACTTCCAGGCCATGGTCGACACGATGAAGGAGCGGCTCGCCAGGGCGGGCGTCGCCGAGGCCGACCAGGAGCGCGTCGTCGTGTTCGCCTCGCTCGTCCAGAAGGAAGCCGGTCTCGCGGCCGACTACCCGAAGGTGGCGCGGGTGTTCCAGAACCGGCTCGACGACGGCATGCGGCTGCAGTCCGACGCCACGGTGGCCTACGGCACGGGGAACACCCACACCGTGACGACGACCGACGCCGAGCGGGCCGACGCGTCGAACGAGTACAACACCTACCAGCACGAGGGCCTGCCGCCGGCGCCGATCTCGAACCCCGGCGAGGTCGCGATCAACGCGGTCGTGAACCAGGCGTCGGGCAACTGGCTGTACTTCGTGACGGTCGACCTCGACAGCGGCGAGACGGTGTTCTCGGACACGTACGACCAGCACCTCGTCGCGGTCGAGCGGTTCCGGGCCTGGTTGCGGGCGCACCCGGAGTACCAGTAACGCAGACAGGACGACGGTCCGTGGCGACTGACGGCCGGGCACCCGCCCGGCCGTCATGCGCACGCCGCACGGCTCCACGCTGTGGGAGGATGACGTCATGCTTCGTTGGTTGACCGCTGGAGAGTCCCACGGACCCGAACTCATCGCCATGATGGAAGGCCTCCCGGCCGGCGTCCCGGTGTCGTACGAGTCCATCCGCGCCGACCTCGCGCGCCGCAAGCTCGGCTACGGCCGTGGTTCGCGCATGAAGTTCGAGCAGGACGAACTGCACCTCTCCGGTGGCGTTCGGCACGGGTTCTCGATGGGGAGCCCGATCGCGATCCGCATCGGCAACACCGAGTGGCCGAAGTGGGTCGAGGTGATGAACCCGGAGCCGGTCGAGCAGACCGATGCCTCGCGTGGCCGTGGCGCCCCGCTGACGCGTCCACGCCCCGGGCACGCCGACCTCGTCGGCATGCAGAAGTACGGTTTCGACGAGGCCCGACCGATCCTCGAGCGCGCCTCAGCCCGAGAGACCGCCGCCCGCGTCGCGCTCGGCGCCGTGGCGAAGTCCTTCCTCGCGGAACTCGGCATGACCTCGGTGGCGCACACCCTGCAGGTCGGTACGGTCCGGGTGCCCGAGGACGCCGCACTGCCGGTCCCGGCGGACGTCGACCGTCTCGACGACGACCAGCTCCGCTGCTTCGACGCCGACACCTCCGCCCGGATGGTGACCGAGGTGGAGGCCGCCAAGAAGGACGGCGACACGCTCGGCGGCGTCGTCGAGGTCCTGTTCTACGGCGTCCCGCCGGGCCTCGGCTCGCACGTGCAGTGGGACCGTCGACTCGACGCGCGACTCGCGGCGGCGATCATGGGCATCCAGGCGATCAAGGGCGTCGAGGTCGGCGACGGCTTCGCGACCGCTGCTCGTCGCGGGTCCGCCGCACACGACGAACTCCAGCGCGCCGACGGTGAGATCGTCCGCACCACCGACCGGGCCGGCGGCACCGAGGGCGGCATGTCCACCGGGACGGTGCTCCGTGTCCGGGCCGCGATGAAGCCGATCGCCACGGTCCCGCACGCGCTCCAGACCGTCGACGTCGCGACGGGTGAGGACGCCAGCGCGCACCACCAGCGATCTGACGTGTGCGCCGTGCCGGCCTCCGGCGTCGTCGCCGAGGCGATGGTCGCGCTGGTGTTGGCCGACGCCGTCCTCGAGAAGTTCGGCGGCGACAGCGTGGCCGAGACCAAGCGCAACCTCGAGGCCTACCTGGCGGCGATCCCGGAGACGCTCCGGACGCGGCGGACCGGGTCGGCCGCCCACGCGTCGGCCTGGTGACCGCGGCCGTCCTGGCACCCGTGGTCCTGATCGGACCGATGGGCGCGGGGAAGTCCAGTGTCGGCCGACGGGTCGCGAAGGCCCTCGGCGTGCCGTTCACCGACACCGACCGGGTGATCGCGCGTGAGCACGGCCCGATCCCGCAGCTGTTCGCCGAGCGGGGCGAGACCGTGTTCCGCGAGCTCGAGGCCGAGGCGGTCCGAGGCGCGGTCGAGGCTGGCGGTGTCGTCTCCCTCGGCGGGGGAGCGGTCATGCACGCGGCGACGCGCGCGGCGATCGCCGATGCGCGCGTCGTCCTGTTGACCGTCTCGGCCGAGGCGGTCGCACCGCGGATCCTCGGCAGCGACCGTCCGCTCATCGCCTCCGGCGGCATCGCGGCGTGGCAGTCGATCCTCGACGAGCGCGCGCCCACGTACGACCGGCTCGCCGACCTGGTGCTCGACACCTCCCGTCGTCCGATGTCCCGCGTGGCCGACGACGTCGTCGCGTGGGTCCGCCGCAGCGACCCGACCGACCGCCGGACCAGCAGCCCCACCACCTCCGACGAAGGAGCACCGTGACCGAGTCGACCCTGCCAGAGGGCACCACCGAGATCCGCGTCGGCGGCGAGGACGGCTACGTCGTCGCGGTCGGCAACGGCCTGCTCGGTGCCGTCCCCGCCGTCCTCGGACCGCGCGTCGCGAAGGTGCTCATCGTGCACGCCCCGACGCTCGGCGCCCGGGCTGAGGACCTGCGCCAGCTGCTCGTCGGTGCCGGGCTCGAGGCGCTCATCGCCGAGGTGCCCGACGCCGAGGCGGCGAAGCGGATCGAGGTCGCGTCGTTCTGCTGGCAGATCATGGGCCAGTCCGACTTCACCCGCACCGACGCGGTCATCGGCCTCGGCGGCGGTGCCGTCACCGACCTGGCGGGCTTCGTCGCCGCGACCTGGCTGCGGGGCGTGCCGTACGTGTCCATGCCGACGACCGTGCTCGGCATGGTCGATGCGAGCGTCGGTGGCAAGACCGGCATCAACACGAACGAGGGCAAGAACCTCGTCGGCGCGTTCTCGGCCCCGCGCGCCGTGGTCGCCGACCTCGACCTGCTCCGGACCCTGCCGCGGAACGAGGTCCTGGCCGGGTTCGCCGAGATCGTCAAGGCCGGCTTCATCGCCGTGCCCGAGATCCTCGACGTCATCGAGGCCGACGTCGACCGTGTGACCGACCCGACGACGCCGGAGTTCCGGCGCGTGGTGGAACTCGCGATCGAGCTCAAGGCACAGGTGGTGTCGGAGGACTTCACCGAGCAGGGCCGCCGCGCGGTCCTCAACTACGGGCACACGCTCGGCCACGCGATCGAGCACGCGGAGCGGTACCAGTGGCGGCACGGCGCGGCCGTCTCGGTCGGCATGGTGTTCGCCGCCGAGCTCGCGCGGTTGACCGGGCACCTGGACGACGCGACCGTCGACCGGCACCGCTCGATCCTGGACGCCCTGTCGCTCCCGACGACCTACCCGCTGGGACGATGGCAGAGCCTCCTCGCCACCATGCGCCGCGACAAGAAGGCGCGCGCCGGCATGCTCCGCTTCGTCATCCTCGACGGCGTCGGCAAGCCGGTGACGCTCGAGGGCCCCGAGGACCACCTGCTCTTCACCGCCTACCAGGAGGTCGGCGCCTGACGTCGGCGGGCAGCCCGGTGTACCCCGGTCGGCTCCAGGCCCACGGAGCAGACTGACGGGGTGCCGAACCCGCCCCGCCTCAGCGACTTCTCCAGCCAGCAGCGCCAGGGACCCGGGGGAGTCCGCAGTCGCGGGCGCCGCTTCGCCGAGGTGCTCGGGATCGCCCGACGTCACGGGCTGCTGCCGTTCCGCCGGCTCGACTTCACGCGGGACCCGGCGACCGCGGACCTCCGCCACGACCAGGCCGACCACCTGCGTCTGGCGCTCGAGGAGGCAGGCGGCGGATTCGTGAAGATGGGCCAGATCCTGTCGACGCGGGACGACCTGCTGCCGGACGAGTGGACGGAGCGCCTCGCCCAGCTGCAGGGGAGCGTCCGTCCGGCCGCAGCCGACGAGGTCGCCGCGCTGCTCGAGGCCGAACTCGGTGCGCCGGTCACCGAGGTGTTCGCCGCCTTCGACCCCGACACGGTCGCGGCCGCCTCGATCGCGCAGGTGCACCGAGCCCGCCTCGCCGACGGCACCTCGGTGGCTGTCAAGGTGCAGCGGCCGGGCATCGACGCAGCGGTCCGCCGGGACGTCGACATCGCCCTGCGGCTCGTGCGCTTCCTCACCCGGACGTCCGTGCAGGCCCGACAGCTCGGCGTCGTCGAGGTCGCCGAGCAGTACGGCGCCGACCTCGTCCGACAGGTCGACTTCTCCGCCGAGCTGCGGAACCTCGAGTCGCTGCGGGCCGCGCAGGCCCGGAGTGCCCGTCCGGACGAGGTCCGGTTCCCCGAGCCGTACCGGCACCTGTCGAGTCGCCGCGTGCTCGTGATGGAGTTCCTGGAGGGCGACACGCTCAGCGCGATCCGCGCCGAGCGCTCCGCCCGCGACCTCGACGAGCCGATGCGGACGATCCTCCGCGCGTTCCTCCGGCAGGTCGTGTTCGACGGCGTCTACCACGCCGACCTGCACCCGGGGAACGTGCTGGTCCTGCCCGACGGGCGGCCGGCGCTCATCGACTTCGGTTCGGTCGGGAGGCTCGACCCGGGTCTCCGGGACACGGTCCAGGAACTCCTCGCCGCCTACCTGCAGGACGACACCTCGCGCATCGCCGACGCGGTGCTCCGGATGGCGCCGGTGCGGGACCCGGAGGACGAGGCCGACTTCCGTCGGGACCTGGCACGGTTCGTCGCCGAGGAACTCGGCCCGGGTGCGCGGATCGGGGTCGAGACGGTGGACGACGCGGTCGAGGTGTTCGGCCGCTACCGGCTGCGTGCTCCGGCCGACTTCGTGGCGGCCGCTCGCGCGCTGGCGATCTTCGAGGGCACGCTCCGCACGCTCGCACCGTCGTTCGACCTGCTCGAGGAGTCGCGCGGCCTCGCGGCGGAGCAGATCCGGGACCAGCTCCGGCCCGCCGCGGTGCGGACCGTCCTCGTCCGCGAGCTCTTCGGGCTGGTGGCCTCGGCGCGGCGGCTGCCGCGCCGCATCGACAAGATCACCGAGGCGGTCGAGGCGGTCGAGGCGGGGCGGCTGTCGGTGAACGTCCGGCTGCTCAGCGACCGACGCGACCGGCAGGCCGTCTCCGGCATGGTCCGCCGGGTGTTGCTCGTGCTCCTGGGAGCCGGGGCGGGCCTTGTGGCCGTGGTCTACTTGGCCGCGCCGGCCCGACCGACGGCCGTGATCAGCACGCTCGTGGCCGGGGCGTTGCTCGGCGGCACCTGCGTGGTGCTGCTCACGTGGGCTGCCGTCGACGCGTGGTTGGCGCGCCGACGGCAGTAGGCCGGTCCGGTCCGGTCCCGGCACGCCGGGCCCCGTCCGCTACACTCGTCCGGGGCTCCACGAGCCTGGACACCTTCACAACACCATCGAACGGAAGACCCATGGCGAGTACCACTGACATCAAGAACGGCGCCGTTCTCATCATCGACGGGCAGCTCTGGTCGGTCGTCGAGTTCCAGCACGTGAAGCCGGGCAAGGGCGGCGCGTTCGTGCGCACCAAGCTCAAGCAGGTCGTCACCGGCAAGGTCGTCGACCGCACGTTCAACGCCGGCGCGAAGATCGAGACCGCCACGGTGGACCGTCGCGACTTCCAGTACCTCTACGAGGACGGCGACTCGTACGTGTTCATGGACCAGGACACCTACGACCAGGTCAACGTGCCCGCAGCGGTCGTCGGCGACGCGCGCAACTTCCTGCTCGAGTCCGCGCAGGTCACCATCGCGATGAACGAGGGCAACCCGCTCTACGTCGAGCTCCCGACCTCGATCGTCACGACGATCGAGACCGAGCCGGGCCTGCAGGGCGACCGCTCCTCCGGTGGCACGAAGCCGGCGACGATCGTCACGGGCTACCAGATCCAGGTCCCGCTCTTCCTCGAGTCCGGCACCAAGGTCAAGGTCGACACCCGCGACGGCAACTACCTCGGCCGCGTCAACGACTAGGCGCTGACCGTATGAGTGCTCGTTCGAAGGCCCGCAAGCGCGCCCTCGACATGCTGTACGTCGCGGAGGTGCGCGAGCTGCCGATCGCGGACGTCCTCGCGACCGAGACCGTCCGTCACCTCGACCAGCCGGAGCGCGCCTCCAGCTGGGACTACGCGCGGCAGATCGTGACCGGCGTCGACGAGGCCCGGTACGAGATCGACGGCGTCATCTCGGACCACGCGCAGGGCTGGACGATCGCCCGGATGCCGGTCCTCGACCGCTGCATCCTGCGGATGGGCGTGTGGGAGATCCGGTTCAACCCGGAGGTCCCCGACGCGGTGGCGATCGCGGAGGCCGTCGAGCTCGCGCAGTCGCTCTCCACCGACGACTCGGCGAGCTTCGTGAACGGCGTGCTCGGCGCCGTCGCGGGTGGCCGTGGACCGTCCGGTCGGATTGTCGCGGAGGACCAGGAGTCCCGCTAGGCTCGAACGCAACCAGCATCCTTTGATGCCGTCCAGTGAGGCGGGGGTCGTCCAGAGAGACGAGGAAGGAGGTCGGCGTGGGTACCAGAACGGTCCTGCAGCAATCCGACATCACGCGTGCCGTGACACGCATCGCACACGAGATCCTCGAGGCCAACCACGGCGGCTCGGACCTCGTGCTGCTCGGCATCCCGACTCGCGGAGCCGTCCTCGCCGAACGGCTCGGGCGCATCCTTGCGGACATCGAGCCCGGCTGGGAGTCGGCCGCCGGTGGCATCGGCAGTGAACGGGTCGGCGCCCTCGACGTCACGATGTACCGCGACGACCTGCGCCGTGGCATGGGACGTGCACCGCACCCGACGGTCATCCCGGCGGGCGGCGTCGACGGCAAGGTCGTGGTCCTCGTCGACGACGTCCTGTACTCGGGCCGCACGGTCCGCGCCGCGCTCGACGCCCTGCAGGGCATCGGGCGACCGCGCGCCGTCCGCCTGGCGGTCCTCGTCGACCGCGGTCACCGCGAGCTGCCGATCCGTGCCGACCACGTCGGCAAGAACCTGCCGACGGCGGGGGACGAACGGGTCTCGCTGCACCTGACCGAGACGGACGGCGTCGACGACGTCGTCATCGAACAGGGCGGTGCGGCATGAGGCACCTGCTCTCCACCGCCGACCTGTCGCGCGACGACGCCATCGGGATCCTCGACGTCGCCGAGGAGATGGCCGAGGTGAACACGCGCGAGGTCCGGAAGCTGCCGGCGCTGCGTGGTCGGACGGTCGTCAACCTCTTCTTCGAGGACTCGACCCGCACGCGCATCTCGTTCGAAGCCGCCGCCAAGCGGTTGTCGGCCGACGTCATCAACTTCGCCGCGAAGGGCTCGAGCGTCTCGAAGGGCGAGTCCCTCAAGGACACCGTGCAGACCCTCGACGCGATGGGCATCGACGGCATCGTCATCCGGCACGGGGCGTCCGGCGCCCCTCGCGTCCTGGCCGAGGCCGATTGGATCGACGTGCCCGTCGTCAACGCCGGCGACGGTACACACGAGCACCCGACGCAGGCGCTCCTCGACGCGTTCACGATGCGCCGCCGGCTGCACGGCACGGCGAGCCGCGGGCAGGGCCTCGACGGCGTCCGCGTGCTCATCGTCGGCGACGTCCTGCACAGCCGGGTCGCCCGGAGCAACGCCTGGCTGCTCGGGGCCCTCGGCGCACACGTGACCTTCGCCGCCCCGCCGACGCTGCTGCCCGCGGTCGACCGCCCGTTCGGCGCCGCCGTGCACCACGACCTCGACGCCGCCCTCGCCGAGGACCCGGACGTCGTGATGACGCTGCGCATCCAGCAGGAGCGGATGAACGACGCCTTCTTCCCGAACCCGCGCGAGTACACCCGACACTTCGGGCTCACGGCCGCGCGCTTCGCCCGGTTGCCCGAGCGCACGCTCGTGATGCACCCGGGGCCGATGAACCGCGGCCTCGAGATCGCCGGTGTCGCCGCCGACGACCCGCGGTCGACCGTGGTCGAACAGGTCGCGAACGGCGTCTCGGTCCGGATGGCCGTGCTCTACCTCGCCCTCACCGGCGACCACCAGAAGGAGACCGTGGCATGACCGCACACCTCATCCGCGGCGCGCAGCTCGTCGACGGCTCGCGTGCCGACATCCGCCTCGAGGGTCCGCTGGTCACCGCCGTCGGTCCCGGTCTCGACGCCGCAGGTGCGACCGTGGTCGACGCGGACGGGCTGCTCGCCCTGCCCGGGCTCGTGGACCTGCACACGCACCTCCGGGAGCCCGGTCACGAGGAGTCCGAGACCGTCCTGTCCGGCTCACGGGCCGCGGCCGCCGGCGGCTTCACGGCCGTGAACGCGATGGCCAACTCGTCGCCGGTCGCCGACACCGCGGGCGTCGTCGAGCAGGTGCAGGCGCTCGGGGACGACGCCGGGTACGTCACGGTCCGTCCGATCGGCGCCGTTTCGCAGGGGCTGCAGGGCACGCACCTGTCCGAGATCGGTGCGATGGCGACCTCCCGCGCGAAGGTCCGGGTGTTCTCGGACGACGGCTCGTGCGTCGCCGACCCGCTGCTCATGCGCCGGGCGCTCGAGTACATCAAGGGCTTCGGCGGGGTGCTCGCGCAGCACGCCCAGGAGCCCCGCCTGACCATCGGTGCGCAGATGAACGAGGGCCGGCTGTCGTCGGAGCTCGGCCTGACGGGGTGGCCAGCGGTCGCCGAGGAGTCGATCATCGCGCGGGACGTCCTGCTCGCCGAGCACGTCGGTGCGCGCCTGCACGTCTGCCACGTCTCGACCGCCGGCAGCGTCGAGGTGATCCGGTGGGCGAAGACCCGTGGCATCGACGTCACCGCCGAGGTCACACCGCACCACCTCCTGCTCACCGAGGACCTCATCGCCGGACACGACGGCGCTCCGGGCTACGACGCCCGGTACAAGGTGAACCCGCCGCTCCGCCGGCGCGAGGACGTCGAGGCGCTCCGCGCCGCCCTCGCGGACGGCACGATCGACATCGTCGCGACCGACCACGCCCCGCACCCGGCCGAGGCGAAGCACTGCGAGTGGTCGGCGGCCGCGAACGGCATGGTCGGACTCGAGTCCGCGCTGCGCGTCGTGCACGCCGCCGTGGTCGAGGACGGCCGACTCGACTGGGCCGACGTCGCCCGGGTGCTCTCGAGCGCCCCGGCCCGGATCGGTCAGGTCGAGGGCCACGGCCACGCGATCGCAGAGGGAGCCCCGGCCGAGATCACGCTCTACGACCCCGCCGCAGGCCGCGAGTTCTCGGTGGCCGACCTGCACGGGCAGTCGCAGAACTCGCCGTACCTCGGTGTGCCGCTGCCGGGCCGGGTCGTGGCGACCTTCCACCACGGCATGCCGACGGTGCTCGACGGGCAGCTCCTCGACAGCGAGACCGTCGCCGCACGAGCGGCAGCGGCACGGGTGGCGACGGCATGAGCGGTGACGCGGCACGCTGGCTGCTGGGCGGGGTCGTCCTGCTCGCGGTGGCCGCGCTGTTCGTCGCGATGGCCCGCACGTGGCGGACGCGCAGCCGACGGCAGGCGGAGGCCGTGCCTCCCGTCCCGGTGCCGGCCGACCGCGGCGCCGCGACCGGTTCGTGGGACGGGTTCACCGTCGCGACGACGCGCGCCGACCAACCGCTCGAACGGATCACGGCCGGCGGGCTCGGGTTCCGCGGACGGGGCGGTGTGACCGTGCACGCGACCGGCGTCGTGCTGCACCACGCCGGTACGGACGACCGTTGGATCGCCCGCAGTGCCGTCCGCGGCGCCGACCGGGCCACGTGGGCGATCGACCGCGTGGTCGAGCCCGGCGGACTGGTCCGACTGCGATGGACGGCGACCGGCGCCGCAGCAGCGACGGACCTCGACACCTACTTCCGGTTCCCGGAGGGCGACGCGGAAGCGCTCACCGCCCTGCAGGCACTGGTGACGACGAACGACTCCCCGCAGACCGCGGGCGAAGGGACGAACTGATGACACGCGAACGGGCCGTACTGGTCCTCGAAGACGGCACCCGGTACGACGGCTGGGCCTACGGCGCCCGTGGGCGCACGCTCGGCGAGGTGGTCTTCGCGACCGGCATGACCGGGTACCAGGAGACGCTCACCGACCCCTCCTACGCCGGGCAGATCGTGGTGCAGACCGCACCGCACATCGGCAACACCGGGGTGAACGACGAGGACCCCGAGTCCCGCCGCATCTGGGTGGCCGGGTACGTCGTCCGCGACCCCAGCCGCGTCGTGTCGAACCACCGGGCGAACGCCTCGCTCGACGAGCACCTCGTGCGCGACGGCATCGTCGGGATCTCCGGCATCGACACCCGTGCCCTCACCCGGCGCATCCGGGACGCCGGTGCGATGAAGGGCGGCGTGTTCAGCGGTGCCGACGCCGCCCTCGACGCCGACGAGCAGCTCCGGATCGTCACCGAGCAGTCCGGCATGACGGGCAAGAACCTGTCCGCCGAGGTCTCCACCGCCCAGGAGTACGTCGTCGCGCCGGTCGGTGAGCGCATCGGCACACTGGCCGTCCTCGACCTCGGCGTGAAGGCGTCCACCACCCGGTACCTCTCCGAACGGGGGTTCGAGGTGCACGTGCTGCCCCAGGACGTCACGGTCGAACGGCTCCGCGAGCTCGACCCGGACGCCCTCTTCTACTCGAACGGCCCCGGTGACCCGGCCGCGTCCGACGCGCAGGTGTCCCTGCTGCAGGAGAGCCTCCGCGACGGTCGGCCCTTCTTCGGGATCTGCTTCGGCAATCAGCTCCTCGGCCGCGCGCTCGGTTTCGGCACGTACAAGCTGCCGTTCGGCCACCGCGGCATCAACCAGCCGGTGCTCGACACGACGACGGGCAAGGTCGAGATCACCAGCCAGAACCACGGCTTCGCGGTCGACGCCCCGGTCGGCGAGACCCTCGAGTCGCCGATCGGCTTCGGTCGGGTCGAGGTGTCGCACTACTCGCTCAACGACAACGTGGTGGAGGGCCTCCGCGCGCTCGACATCCCGGCGTTCAGCGTGCAGTACCACCCCGAGGCGGCCGCCGGACCGCACGACAGCATGTACCTCTTCGACCGCTTCCGGGACATGGTGGTCGCCCGTCGGCAGGGGGCGCCGCTCGACGCCGCCACCGCCGACGCCACCACGCCCGCCGCAGACCCGACGAACGGCTCCGACACCACGAAGGAGGGCAACTGATGCCCAAGCGCTCCGACATCAGCTCCGTCCTGGTCATCGGCTCCGGCCCGATCGTCATCGGGCAGGCCGCCGAGTTCGACTACTCCGGCACCCAGGCGTGCCGTGTCCTGCGCGCCGAGGGCGTCCGGGTCATCCTGGTGAACCCGAACCCGGCGACGATCATGACCGACCCGGACTTCGCCGACGCCACCTACATCGAGCCGATCACGAACGCGTCGCTCGAGGAGATCATCCGCATCGAGCAGCCGGACGCGGTCCTCCCGACGCTCGGCGGGCAGACCGCCCTGAACGCGGCGATCGCCCTCGACGAGGCCGGGATCCTCGCCGAGCACGGCGTCGAGCTCATCGGCGCCAAGGTCGACGCGATCCAGCGCGGTGAGGACCGCCAGCTCTTCAAGGAGCTCGTCCTCGAGTCCGGTGCGGACGTGGCCCGCAGCCACATCGCCCACACGCTGGAGGAGGCGAAGGAGTTCGCGAAGGACCTCGGCTACCCGCTGGTCGTCCGCCCGTCCTTCACCATGGGTGGCCTCGGGTCGGGCTTCGCGTACACCGAGGAGGAGCTCGTGCGCTTCGTCGGTGACGGTCTGCAGTCCAGCCCGACGACCGAGGTCCTGCTCGAGGAGTCGATCCTCGGCTGGAAGGAGTACGAGCTCGAACTGATGCGCGACAACGCGGACAACACCGTCGTCATCTGCTCGATCGAGAACGTCGACCCGGTCGGCGTGCACACCGGCGACTCGATCACGGTCGCCCCGGCGCTCACCCTGACCGACCGCGAGTACCAGAACATGCGGAACATCGGCATCGACATCATCCGTCGCGTCGGCGTCGACACCGGCGGCTGCAACATCCAGTTCGCCGTCGACCCGTCGAACGGTCGCGTGATCGTCATCGAGATGAACCCGCGCGTCTCCCGCTCCTCGGCCCTCGCGTCGAAGGCCACGGGCTTCCCGATCGCGAAGATCGCCGCGAAGCTCGCCATCGGGTACCGGCTCGACGAGATCCAGAACGACATCACGCAGGTCACGCCGGCGAGCTTCGAGCCGACGCTCGACTACGTCGTGGTGAAGACCCCGCGCTTCGCATTCGAGAAGTTCCCGGCCGCCGACGCCACGCTCACCACGACCATGAAGAGCGTCGGCGAGGCGATGGCCATCGGCCGGAACTACGCCACCGCGCTGCAGAAGTCGCTCCGCTCGCTCGAGAAGCGCGGGTCGAGCTTCCACTGGGACGTGTCGGCCGACGAGCTCGACAAGGCCGCCCTGCTCGAGAAGTCGAGCATCCCCACCGACGGCCGCATCGTCACGGTCCAGCAGGCGCTCGTCGCCGGCGCGACCACCGCCGAGGTCTTCGCGGCGACCGGGATCGATCCCTGGTTCATCGACCAGATCGTCCTCATCAACGAGGTCGCGGACGAGGTCCGTGCCGCCGACGCGCTCGACGCCGACACCGTCCGCTGGGCCAAGGAGCACGGCTTCAGCGACGCCCAGATCGCGGCGCTGCGCGGCATCACCGAGCAGGAGGCCCGCGACGCCCGGCACGCGCTCGGCATCCGCCCGGTCTTCAAGACCGTCGACACCTGCGCCGGCGAGTTCCCGGCGCTCACGCCCTACCACTACTCGTCCTACGACACCGAGACGGAGGTCGCCCCGAGCGACCGCAAGAAGGTCGTCATCCTCGGCTCCGGCCCGAACCGCATCGGCCAGGGGGTCGAGTTCGACTACTCCTGCGTGCACGCGTCCTTCGCGCTGAGCGACGCCGGGTTCGAGACGATCATGGTGAACTGCAACCCGGAGACGGTCTCGACCGACTACGACACCTCGGACCGGCTGTACTTCGAGCCGCTCACCACCGAGGACGTCCTCGAGGTCATCGAGGCCGAGCAGGCCTCCGGCGAGGTGGTGGGCGTCGTCGTGCAGCTCGGTGGCCAGACGGCGCTCGGGCTCGCGAAGCCGCTCGAGGCCGCCGGCATCCCGATCCTCGGCACCAGCCCGGACGCGATCGACCTCGCCGAGGAGCGCGGGGCGTTCTCGCGCATCCTCGAGGACGCGGGCCTGCTCGCGCCGAAGAACGGGACCGCGCACGACCTGGCCAGCGCCACCGAGGTCGCCGAGGGCATCGGCTACCCGGTGCTCGTCCGCCCGTCGTTCGTGCTCGGCGGTCGCGGCATGGAGATCGTCTACGACTCCGCCGCCCTCGCCGACTACTTCGACCGGATGGCCGACCAGGCGATCATCGGCCCGGAGCTGCCGCTGCTCGTGGACCGGTTCCTGGACGACGCGGTCGAGATCGACATCGACGCCCTCTACGACGGCGAGCGACTCTACGTCGGCGGCATCATGGAGCACATCGAGGAGGCCGGCATCCACTCCGGCGACTCGTCCTGCACCCTGCCCCCGGTCGGCCTCGGCCGCGCCGAGATCCAGGCCGTCGTCGACGCGACCGAGGAGATCGCGCGGGGAGTCGGCGTCCGTGGACTCCTCAACGTGCAGTTCGCCATCGCCGCGGGTGTGCTCTACGTCCTCGAGGCGAACCCGCGCGCCAGCCGGACGGTCCCGTTCGTCTCGAAGGCGCTCGGCATCGCCCTCGCGAAGGCCGCGTCGCGGATCATGACCGGCACGTCGATCGCCGCGCTGGTCGCCGAGGGGATGCTCCCGGAGCGCGACGGCGCGTTCGTGCCGGCGCAGGCCCCGGTCGCCGTCAAGGAGGCCGTGCTCCCGTTCCGCCGCTTCCGCACCACCGAGGGGCAGGTCGTCGACTCCGTGCTCAGCCCGGAGATGCGCTCCACCGGTGAGGTCATGGGCATCGACCGGGACTTCCCGCGGGCCTTCCTCAAGAGCCAGGAGGCCGCGTACGGCGGTCTGCCCACCGGCGGCACGGTCTTCGTGAGCGTCGCCGACACCGACAAGCGCGCCATCGTCCTGCCGGTGCACCGCCTGCAGCAGCTCGGCTTCCGGATCATCGCGACCGAGGGCACCGCCGAGGTGCTCCGCCGCAACGGCATCCTGGTGGGCACCGTCGGCAAGTACAGCCAGGGGCAGGAGAGCGTCGTCGACCTGCTCGCCCGCAACGAGGTCGACATCGTCATCAACACGCCGAGCGGCGCGTCCGGTCGCGCGGACGGGTACGAGATCCGCGCAGCCACCGTGGCGGCCGACAAGCCGCTGTTCACGACGATCTCGCAGCTCGGCGCGGCGGTCGCGGCGATCGAGACGATCGGGACGCCGCACAGCGTCCGGAGCCTGCAGGACTACGCGCTCGAGCGAGCCGGCTGGTGACGTCGGGACGTGACGGAGGCCCGGCTCCCTTCGGCGTGCGGCTCGCCGCCGCCATCGAGTCGCGGTCGGCGCTCTGCGTCGGTGTCGACCCCCACGCCGCCACCCTGGCGGCGTGGGGGCTCGGCCGTGACGAGGCGGGCCTGACCGCGTTCGGCGCGACGCTCGTCGACGCGGCCGCAGGACGGGCGGCGGTGGTGAAACCGCAGATCGCGTTCTTCGAGGCCGCCGGGGTGGCGGGCTTCCGTGCGCTCGGCGCGACGATCCGTCGGGCGCGCGATGCGGGCCTCCTGGTCGTGGCCGACGTCAAGCGCGGCGACATCGGGTCGACCGGGGACGACTACGCCCTCGCCTGGCTGGACCGCGACGGCCCGTTCGCTGCGGATGCGATGACGGTGTCGCCGTACCTCGGCTACGGCTCGCTCGGCGGCACGATCGGTGTCGCCCGCGCGAACGGTGCGGGCGTGTTCGTGCTCGCCGCGACGAGCAACCCGGAGGCGCGCGTGCTGCAGACGGCCGTGCTGGCGGAGGGCCCCCGTGCGGGGCGGACCGTGGCGGCCGGTATCGTCGTGGACGTGGCAGACGAGAACCGGACGACGGCCGACCAGGCCCTGGGTGACGTCGGGCTGGTGCTCGGCGCGACCCTCGACCTCGACGACTTCGGCATCACCGCTGACGAGATCGGCTCCGCGCCGGTCCTCGCACCGGGCTTCGGTGCCCAGGGTGCCCGGATCGAGGACCTCCGCGCGCTGTACGGCAGCCGTGCCGAGCAGGTCCTGGTGAACGAGTCCCGCGGGCTCCTCGGCGACGGGCCGGACGGGGTCGCCGCGCTCGTGGCGGACCGTGCCGACCGGATCGCGGTGGCACTGGGGACGGCCGCGTGAGCGAGCAGCGGGCCGGAGCGCCCGACGCCGGGGACCGCGCGGAGCTGCCGGCACACCGCAACCCGCCCGAGGTGGACCGCGTCGCCGCCGCCAAGGCCGCCGTCGCCGCCCGACGCGCGCGTGCCGCCGTGAAGGCCGCCGTCGCCTCGGGGGACCGGTCGCCACTCGAGGTGGCACGGTCGGCCTGGTCCGAGGACGCGTCCGTGGTCGAGGCGACCTCGGCCGAACGGTCGCTCCGCGTCCGCGACCTGCTGACGAGCCTGCCCGGCGTCGGACCGGCCCGCGCGGACGCCGTGATGGGAGCGCTGCGGATCGCGCCGTCGAAGCGTCTCGGCGGCCTCGGCAGCCGGCAGCGCACGGAGCTCGCGGACTGGCTCGCCGCCCGCGGCCGGAAGCGCGCGGCGTCGAAGCTCGTCGTGCTCGCCGGTCCGACGGCGGTGGGCAAGGGCACCGTGAGCGCGCACATCCGCGAGCAGTACCCCGAGGTGAACCTCAGCGTGTCGGCGACGACGCGCAAGCCCCGACCCGGTGAGGTCGACGGCGTGCACTACTACTTCGTCGACGACGACGAGTTCGACCGGATGATCCGCGACCGGGAGCTGCTGGAGTGGGCGACGGTGCACAACTCGTACCGCTACGGCACCCCGCGCCCGCCGATCGACCGGGCGCTCGACGCGGGTGAGAAGGTCATGCTCGAGATCGACCTGCAGGGCGCCCGCCAGGTGCGGGACGCGATGCCCGAGGCGGTCCTGGTGTTCCTGCTCCCGCCGACGTGGGACGAGCTCGTGCGTCGGCTCATCGGCCGCGGGACCGAGTCCGCCGAGGAACAGGCGCGTCGTCTCGAGACGGCGAAGGTGGAGCTCGCCGCGCAGGACGAGTTCGACGTGCGCATCGTGAACTCGGATGTCAGCACGGCGGCACGTGAGGTCGTAGACTTGTTCTCTGCGCCCTGACGGGTGCACCGACGACGAGGAGCAACCCCATGGCCAACCCCCAGGGCATCATCGACCCGCCCATCGACGACCTGCTCAGCAAGGTCGAGTCGAAGTACGCGCTCGTGATCTTCGCCTCGAAGCGCGCACGCCAGATCAACGACTACTACGCCGACCTGCACGAGGGCTCGCTCTTCGACAACGTCGGCCCGCTCGTCGACTCGACGATCGACGACAAGCCGCTCTCGGTCGCGCTCCACGAGATCAACGAGGACAAGCTGACCGTCACCAAGCAGCAGCAGCCCTCCGCCTGATCCGGTGACGAGCGCACTCCGTCTGTTCACGTCGGAATCGGTGACCGAGGGCCACCCCGACAAGATCTGCGACCAGATCTCCGATGCGATCCTGGACGCCCTGCTCACGGTCGACCCGCACGCACGCGTGGCCGTCGAGACGATGGTGACGACCGGACTCGTGCACGTCGCTGGAGAGGTCACCACCTCCGGCTACGTCGAGATCCCGCAGCTGGTCCGCGACGTCATCACCGGGATCGGGTACGACTCGTCCGACGTGAGCTTCGACGGCCGCACCTGCGGCGTCGAGATCTCGATCGGCGCGCAGTCGCCGGACATCGCCCAGGGCGTCGACGAGTCGCTCGACTCGCGCTCGGGTGCCGGCGTGGACCCGCTCGACCGCCAGGGTGCCGGTGACCAGGGCATCATGTTCGGCTTCGCGACGAACGAGACGCCCGAGTACATGCCGGTCGCCATCTGGCTCGCCCACCGCCTGGCCGAGAAGCTCGCCGCGGTGCGCAAGTCCGGTGAGCTCACGTACCTGCGCCCGGACGGCAAGACGCAGGTCACCGTCGGGTACGACGGTGTCACGCCGAAGACCGTCGAGACCGTGGTCCTGTCGACGCAGCACGCGCCGAGCGTCACGCTCGCGCAGCTGACCGCCGACATCACCGAGCACGTGATCCGTCCGGTCCTCGACCTCGTCGACCTGGACTCGTCGCACGTCGACGTCATCGTGAACCCGACCGGTCGGTTCGAGATCGGCGGGCCGCAGGGCGACGCCGGCCTCACCGGGCGCAAGGTCATCGTCGACACCTACGGCGGGGCCTCCCGGCACGGCGGCGGCGCGTTCAGCGGCAAGGACCCCTCGAAGGTCGACCGCTCGGCGGCGTACGCGCTGCGTTGGGTCGCGAAGAACGCGGTCGCGGCGGGGCTCGCCGACCGGCTGGAGGTCCAGGTCGCCTACGCGATCGGCCGCGCCGCCCCCGTGGGGCTGTACGTCGAGTCCTTCGGCACCGGCCACGTCGACGACGCGACGATCGAGGCCGCGATCCGCCAGGTGTTCGACCTGCGCCCGGCCGCGATCATCCGCGACCTCGACCTGCTGACCCCGAAGTACGCGCAGACCGCGACCTACGGTCACTTCGGTCGGGAGCTGCCGGGCTTCACCTGGGAGCAGCTGGACCGCGTCGAGGAGCTCCGCACCGCGGCAGGACTCGTCCCCGCCTCCGCCTGAGGCCCTCGTGGCCACCGTCGCGCGTGTCGTCCTCGACTCGCCGCTCCCGCAGCTCGACCGCCTGTTCGACTACCGGGTGCCGGCCGAGTTCGAGGACGACTGCGTGCCGGGCGTGCGCGTGAAGGTGCCCCTCCGATCCGGTGCCCGGATGACCGACGCCTACGTCGTCGAGGTCGTGCCGGACGACGCCCTGTCACCCGAGAACGACTTCCCGGGTGAGCTGAGCGCAATCGAGGAACTCGTCAGTCCGGTTCCCGTGCTCGCGCCCGAGGTCTGGCGGCTCGCCCGGGCGGTGGCCGACCGTGCCGCCGGGGTCGCGAGCGACGTGCTGCGGCTCGCCGTGCCGACCCGACAGGTGCGCCCCGAGAAGGCATGGCTGGCCCGGGACCCGGAGCACGTGCCCCCGCCGGTACCCGCCACGGCCGTCACGGGCTACGTCGACGGTGCGCTCGAGGCCGTCATCGACACGGGTGGCCGTGCGGCGGTCAGCGCGATCCCGCACCCGGTGTTCCTCCTCCCGACGGCCGAGGCACCGGCACCGGGCGCCGAGGACGACGCCCCTGCCGACATCGACGACGACGGCGACGGCGACGGCGACGGCAGCGCTGTCAGCTCCGCCGGTACGTCCGGGGCCGGCGACGAGACCGAGGTCCACGACGGCACCGCGGGCGTCGCCGCGCCCCGGTCGGACGCTGCCCGCGGTCCCGAGCCCACCGCCGGGGAGCGCTCCCCGGGTGTCTGGGTGCCGGGATGGGCCGCGACCCTGGCCCAGGCCGCGGCACACACCCTGGCAGGCGAGCGTTCCGCCGTCATCGCCGTGCCGGACTTCCGCGACGTCGCCGACCTCGAACGTGCCCTGCACGTGCTCGTGCCGGCCGAGCGGGTCGTCCGGTTCGACGCGAAGCAGACGAACGGGCAGCGGGCGCGAGCGCTGCTCACCGCCCGCACGCACCCGGTGGTCGCGATCGGCAGCCGGGCCGCCGTGTACGCCCCGGCGTCCGGACTCGGGCTCATCGCGCTGTGGGACGACGGCGACCCGTCCTTCGCCGAGCAGCGCGCGCCGTACGTGCACACCCGCGATGTCGCCCTGGTGCGGACCGCGCAGTCGGGTGCCGCGCTGCTCATGCTCTCGCACGCGCGGAGCACCGACGTGCAGCGGCTGGTCGAACTCGGGTGGTTGCAGGAGGTCGCGCCGCACCGGGCCCGCGTGCCGAAGGTGGTCCCGACCGCACACCAGACCAACGCCGACGGCTACGCCGCGCAGGCCCGGATCCCGAGCAGCGCATGGCGTGCGGCACGCGAGGCCAGCCGGGCGGGCCCGGTCCTGGTGCAGGTGTCGAACCCGGGCTTCGGCACGGGGCTGGTGTGCGCCGAGTGTGGGGAGCGGGCGCACTGTCGCGTCTGCGGTGGTCCGCTCGGCAGTCCGCACGCGGGTGCCACCCCGCAGTGCCGGTTCTGCGGGGCCCTGGCCGCCGGGTACCGCTGCCCGACATGCGGCAACGGGAAGCTCAAGCCCGTCGGGCAGGGCGCCCAGCGGACCGCCGACGAACTGGGCCGCGCGTTCCCGAACACCCGGATCGTGGTGGCGGACGGGTCCCGCCCGATCGACGAGGTGCCGGCGCGCCCCGCGGTCGTCGTCGCGACCCGCGGTGCCGAGCCGGACGTCGCCGGCGGCTACGCGTGCGTGCTGCTCCTCGACGGCGAGCGCATGCTCGCCCGCGAAGGGCTGCGCGTGCAGGAGGACGTCCTCCGGGTCTGGGCGAACGCCGCGGCGAAGGGCGCCGCGGGGGCTCCGGTCTACCTGGTCGGCATCGGTGGGAAGCTCGCGAACGCGATGGCGCTCTGGCGGCTCGACCTGCCCGCGCACGACGAACTGGCCGACCGCCGGGAGCTGTTCTTCCCGCCGGCGGTCCGGGTCGCCACCCTCACCGGCACGGACGAGGCCGTGACCGGCGCGGTCGAGGCCCTCGGCGACGCCCCGGTCGGCCCGGTCCTCGGTCCGGTGCCGGTGGAGGACCCGACGCCGGGCACCGTCCGCGCCATCGTGCGGTTCCCCTACGGCCACGGTGCCGAGGTCGCTGCGACGCTCAAGGCCGAGGTGATCCGGCGCTCGTCGACCCGTCGGGTGGTGGCGGGTGGCAACAAGCGCCGGGCAGCGCCGGCGCTCCGCGTCCGCATGGACGACGCCGAACCGTTCTCCGAGGTCTGACGCGCGCAGACGAGCGCGATGGTGCCGGCGGACACACGGGAGGCCCGTGGCGTTCCCGCCACGGGCCTCCCGTCCAGCCGCCGACCACGAGGTCGGCGATCCGGTCGCTACGCGCGCACCGGAGCGCGACGACCGCGCGACAGCACGACGCCGAGCGCGACCATGCCGATCGCGAGCACGAGGTGCAGCCAGTTGTCGGCCGAGTTGAGCGGCACGAAGTTCGCGGCGCTGTCGCTGCCCGCGGTGAAGAGGCCGTAGATCCAGAGGACGAAGTAGATGACGCCGCCGACCACGAGGTAGAGGCGGGAGCCGCTCGCGCGACGGGCCGCGAGGATCCCGACGACGCCGAACAGGAGGTGGACGATGTTGTGCAGCACCGACACCTGGAAGATGCCGAGCAGCATCCCCATGGAGTCGTTGCCGGCGCCGCCCAGGTCACCGGTGGTGAGACCGGGGATGAAGCCGGCGATGCCGACGACCAGGAAGACGATGCCGACGACGAGGGCGCCCTTCTGCACGGGCGTCTCGGCGAAGCTGGTGGGTGCGGGGGTGGACAGTCGGTCTGACATGGTTCGTTCCTTTCAGGGAATTGCCTGTGAAGGTACCCGTCCGGGGCACTGGGCGTTCGCGGTCTCCGCGCCGAACGGACGACGGCACGACACCGACGACATGAGGACGGCGGCTCGGAGGGCGACCGCCGGTGCTGCCGTCCTCCGTGACGACCGGGTCGTCAGCGCGGCTGCGCCGGGTTCGTCGGGTCGCCGTGCGACGGCGGGTTGATCGTCGGCCCGGCGGTCGCCGGGCTGACGGCGGGGGAGCCGGAGCCGCCCTGCTGGACCTCCGGCAGGTGGTCGGGGACGCTGCCGGCCGGTTCCGCCCCGGCTTCGAGCGCGGCGATCCTCGCGGTCAGGACCTCCACGACGGGCAACCGGTCGCCGTGCGCGTGCTCGTGCTCGAGCAGGGTCTGCAGCTGGCTCCGGTCGAGCGGCCGCACGTGTTCGGCGAGGTTGCCGAGCGGCAGGTGGTCGAAGTCCGGCAGGGGGAGTGCGTCGGTGGTCATGGTGCTCCTTCCGTCGAGGTGACCGTGACCGTAGGCACGGTGGCCTCAGCGTCCGTCCAGGAGCCGCGCCGTGGGAGACTGGAGCCCATGCGTCTCGTCGTCGCCGGCAGCCCCGCTGCTGCGGTCCCCACCCTCCGCCGTCTCGCGGCGTCCGACCACGAGATCGCGGCGGTCCTGACCCGTCCGCCGACGCCGCAGGGCCGGAAGCGCGTGCTGACACCCACCCCGGTCGCGCAGGTCGCCGCCGAGCTCGGGCTCCCGGTGATCGAGGCCGCTCGTGTCGACGACGCGGTCACGGCTCGCATCGCGGACCTCGGCGTCGACCTCGGCGTGATCGTCGCCTACGGCGCACTGCTCCGTCGTCCGGCCCTCGACGCGCCCCGACTCGGTTGGGTGAACCTGCACTTCTCCGACCTGCCCGCCCTCCGCGGTGCCGCTCCGGTGCAGCGCGCGGTGATGGCCGGTGCGACGACCACGGCTGCCACGGTGTTCCAGCTCGTCGAGGCCCTGGACGCCGGTCCCGTGTTCGCCTCCGAGCCCTTCGCCATCGACCCGGCGGCGACCTCCGGCGACGTGCTCGCCGCGATGGCCGAGAGCGGTGCCGGACTCGTCGCACGGGTCGTCGACGCCATCGCCGCCGGCACCGCGGTCGCCACCGAACAGGTCGGCGAGCCGACCACCGCGCCGAAGTTGACGCTCGAGGACGGCCGCGTCGACTTCGTCGCACCGGCCGCGGCCGTGCACGCGCGCCTCCGGGGCGTGACCCCGGAACCGGGAGCGTTCACACACCTCGGCGACACGCGGGTCAAGCTGCTGCGGGCCGAGCGGTCCCGACCGGGAGGCCCGGGGGACGACGCCCCGGCCCTCGCGCCCGGTGCGCTCCGGCTCGACGGCGGCACGCTCCTGGTGGGGACGGCGGACGAGCCGCTGGTCCTCCGCGAGGTGCAGCCGGCCGGCAAGAAGGCGATGGACGCCGCGGCCTGGGCCCGAGGGCTCGGACCGCTCGACGGGAAGGTGCTCGCATGAGCGCGGAACAGCCACGGTCTCGGGGCCAGCAGGGCGATGGCGGCGGTCACACCGGCGGTCGGCGTGACGTCGGCCGCCGCGACTCCGGGCCGCGCAGCGGCGGACCGGGCGGCGGCGGACGGCGCGCCGGTGGCCGCCCGCAGGCACCGCGCCAGGTGAGTGCCCGACGCGTCGCGTTCGACGTGCTCCGCGCCGTGCAGGTCGACGACGCGTACGCCAACCTCCTCCTGCCCACGCGCATCCGCCGCGCGGGGCTCAGCGCCCGCGACGCCGGCTTCGCGACCGAGCTGACCTACGGCACCATCCGGATGATCGGGCGGTACGACGCGGTCGTCGCGGTCGCCTCCGGACGGCGCGCGGACCTCATCGAGGCCGACGTGCTCGACGTGATGCGCCTCGGCGTCCACCAGCTGCTCGCGATGCGGACGCCCACCCACGCGGCGGTGTCCGCCACGGTCGAACTCGCGCGCGAGGTCGGCGTCGCCCGTGCCACCGGTTTCGTCAACGCCGTGATGCGGAAGGTCGCGGCGAAGACCCCGGAGGAGTGGGACGGCCTGGTCACGGCCGGGCTCGGCGGAGACGCCCTCCTGGCGACGCGCTGGTCGCACCCGGTGTGGGTCGTGTCCGCGCTCCGGGACGCCCTCGCCGCGGAGCGCTCCCGCGACGAACTCGTGGCGCTCCTCGCGGCCGACGACGAGGCACCCCGCGTGCAGCTCGCCGCGCTGCCCGGGCTCGCCACCGAGGACGACGTGGCGGCGGCGACCGCGCGGACGACGTCCGACGACCCGTCGGGTGCGGACGGGCCTCCCGGCGCGGAGGACGCGACCGCGGACGGCACCGACCCCGCGGACGGCACCGACCCGGCGGACGGCACCGACCCTGCGGACGGTGCCGAGCCCACCGTCGGCTCCACCTCCGTCGCCGGCGACGACCTGCCCGTCTCACCGGTCGGCATCCGTGGGGTCACCGGTGACCCGGCGCGCGTCCCCGGCGTCGTCGCCGGCCGGCTCCGCGTGCAGGACGAGGGCTCGCAGCTCGCTGCCCTCGCGCTCTCCCGCTCATCGGACGTCCGACCGGGCGAGCGGTGGCTCGACCTCTGCGCCGGTCCGGGCGGCAAGGCGGCGCTCCTCGCGGCCGAGGCCGCGCAGGCCGGTGCGACCCTCGTCGCGAACGAGCTCGTCCCGGCCCGGGTGGGGCTCGTCCGGGAGGCCCTCCGCGACTTCCGCGACACCGTCACGGTGGTCGAGGGCGACGGCCGCCGGTACGGCCAGGACGGCTCCGGCGTCACGTTCGACCGCATCCTCCTCGACGCCCCGTGCACGGGACTCGGCGCCCTCCGTCGTCGTGCCGAGGCGCGTTGGCGGAAGCAGCCCGAGGACGTCGCCGAGCTCGCCGCCCTGCAGGAGGAACTGCTCGAGGCCGCGGTCCGCGTCCTCGCCCCGGGCGGCACCCTGGCGTACGTGACGTGTTCCCCGCACCTGGCGGAGACGCGCGGCCAGGTCGACGCCCTGATGCGTCGACACGGCCACGAACTCGAGCAGCTCGACACGGCGTCCGTGGTCCGGTCGGTGGCCGCACGGGACCCGCAGGTCGCCGACGGTCGGACGGTGCAGCTGTGGCCGCACCGCATCGGCACCGACGCGATGTTCATCGCACTCGTCCGCCGAACGGCGTGAACCGCGGCCGGTAGGCTCGACGGGTGACGATCCGCATCTCGCCGAGCATCCTGTCCGCCGACTTCGCGAACCTCGAGCGCGAACTGCAGCGCATCGGGACCGCCGACATGGTGCACGTCGACGTCATGGACAACCACTTCGTCCCGAACCTGACCCTCGGCCTGCCGATCGTGCAGCGCCTGCAGCAGGTCTCGCCGGTGTCGCTCGACGTCCACCTGATGATCACCGACGCCGACACCGAGGCCCCGAAGTACGCCGAGACCGGGGCGTCCAGCGTGACGTTCCACTTCGAGGCCGCGACCGACCCGGTGGCCACCGCGGCCGCGATCCGGTCGAACGGGGCCCGCGCGGCCGTCGCCGTGAAGCCCGGCACGCCGATCACGCAGGTCCTGCACCACCTCGACGCCTACGACATGATCCTGCTCATGACCGTCGAGCCCGGGTTCGGCGGCCAGGCGTTCATGTCCGAGGTGATGCCGAAGCTCGCCGACGCCCGGGCCGCGGTCGACGCCTCCGGGCTCGACGTCTGGCTCGAGGTGGACGGCGGCATCGCGGTCGACACCGTGCCCGAGGCCGTCCGGAGCGGTGCCGACACCCTGGTGGCCGGGTCCGCGGTCTACGGCGGGGAACCGGCAGCACGGATCGCCGATCTCCGTTCGGCGGCGCAGCGTGCCCTCGCGGACCGGTAACCTGAGAGCGTGAAGACGTTCGACGACCTGTTCGCGGAACTGACCGAGAAGGCGCGGACGCGCCCGGACGGCTCCGGCACCGTCGCCGAACTGGATGCCGGCGTGCACCAGATCGGCAAGAAGATCGTGGAAGAGGCCGCCGAGGTCTGGATGGCGGCCGAGTACGAGGGCGACGAGCGCACCTCGGAGGAGATCTCGCAGCTCGTGTACCACCTGCAGGTGCTCATGATCACGAAGGGCCTCACCCCGGCGGACATCTGGCGACATCTGTAGGGAGCGCTGGTCCAGCGCGTCGCAGATCCGTCACCGACCCTCCTCCAGGAAGCAGACCTGATGCTCCGCATCGCCGTGCCCAACAAGGGCTCCCTGTCCGAGACCGCCTCCGAGATGCTGCGGGAGGCCGGGTACGCCGGTCGCCGTGACCCGAAGGCGCTGCACCTGCTCGACGAGCGCAACGGGGTGGAGTTCTTCTTCCTCCGGCCGCGCGACATCGCCACCTACGTCGGCTCCGGCGCGCTCGACGTCGGGATCACCGGCCGGGACCTGCTGCTCGACTCCGGGTCGGCCGCGCACGAGGTCGACGCGCTCGGGTTCGCCGACTCGACGTTCCGCTTCGCCGGCACCCCCGGCCGCTACGCCAGCCTGCAGGACCTCGAGGGCGTCCGGGTCGCGACCAGCTACCCCGGCCTGGTCGGGGAGTTCCTCGCGCAACACGGCGTCTCCGCCACGCTCGTGAAGCTCGACGGCGCGGTCGAGAGCGCGGTCCGGCTCGGTGTCGCGGACGCCGTCGCGGACGTGGTGTCGACCGGTAGCACCCTCCGCGCCGCGGGACTCGAGATCTTCGGCCCGGTCATCCTCGAGTCGACCGCGCTCCTCATCACCACCGACGAGACGATCGCCGGGATCGACGTGCTCCGTCGTCGCCTGCAGGGCGTCCTCGTCGCCCGCGGGTACGTCATGCTCGACTACGACATCCCGTCCGCGCTGCTCGATCAGGCGACGGCGATCGCCTCGGGCATCGAGTCGCCGACCGTCTCACCGCTGCACGACCGCGACTGGTCCGCCGTCCGCGTGATGATCCCGCGCGAGGACGCGAACCTCATCATGGACGCGCTCTACGACCTCGGCGCGCGGGCCATCCTCGTCAGCCCGATCCACGCCGCACGCCTGTGACCGACGCGCCCGTCGCGACCGCCCTCGGCGGCGTGTCCGTCCGTGTCATCCCGTGCCTCGACGTCTCCGGCGGCCGCGTCGTCAAGGGCGTCAACTTCCTCGACCTGCAGGACGCCGGCGACCCGGTCGAACTCGCCGCCCGGTACTACGAGCAGGGCGCCGACGAGTTGACCTTCCTCGACGTCGGCGCCACGGTCGAGAACCGGGCGACGATGTGGGACACCGTGACCCGCACCGCCGAGCAGGTCTTCATCCCGCTCACCGTCGGGGGCGGGGTCCGGAGCGTCGACGACGTCTCGCGCCTGCAGCAGTGCGGTGCCGACAAGATCGGCGTCAACAGCGCCGCCATAGCCCGCCCGGAACTCGTCACCGAGATCGCCGACCGGTTCGGTTCGCAGGCGGTCGTGCTGTCGCTCGACGTGAAGCGGTCGCCCAGGACGGCGTCCGGCTTCGTCGTCACCACGCACGGTGGACGCACCGAGACCGACATCGACGCGATCGCCTGGGCGCGGGACGCGGTCGAGCGCGGCGCGGGGGAGCTGCTCGTCAACTCCATCGACGCGGACGGCACGAAGAACGGGTTCGACCTCGAGCTCGTCACCGCGGTCCGCGCGGTGTCCTCGGTACCCGTGATCGCCTCGGGAGGCGCGGGCCGTGTCGAGCACTTCGCCCCGGCCATCGACGCGGGAGCCGACGCCGTCCTCGCGGCGAGCGTGTTCCACCGCGGCGAGATGACCGTCGGCGACGTCAAGGACGCGCTGCGCGCCACCGGTCACGTCGTCCGCTGAGCCGACGCGACCGAGCGGGGCGGGCCTCCCGGCCGCACGGGCGACGGACGGGCGGTGCGCCGGATGCGCACCGCGCCGGGCCGTAGGCTGGTGGTCTCATGACCGACAGCACCAGCACCAGCACCGAAGCGGTCCTCGACCGCGCGCGCTTCGGTGCGGACGGACTGCTCCCCGCCATCGTGCAGGAGGAATCGTCGAAGGACGTCCTCATGCTCGGCTACATGGACCGGGAGGCCCTCCGCCGCACCCTGACCGAGGGCCGGGTGACCTTCTGGTCGCGGTCCCGGCGCGAGTACTGGCGCAAGGGCGACACGTCGGGACACGCGCAGTACGTGCGGGGCGCCGCCCTCGACTGCGACGACGACACGCTGCTCGTCACGGTGCACCAGGTGGGGGCCGCCTGCCACACCGGCGCGCACCGGTGCTTCGACGTGGACCCGCTCGACCCGGTGACCGCCTCGGCGCCGGAGGACCTGGCCGACCCGGCCTCGGGAGCGGACCGATGAGCGACGCGCCCCGCACCACCGTCCGCGCCGACTTCGACGACCGGATCGGCGCCGGTCACCGGGTGCTCCCCGTCGTCCGCGCGCTCTTCGCGGACAGCGAGACGCCCGTCGGTGTCTACCGCAAGCTCGCGGACGGACGAGCCGGGTCGTTCCTGCTCGAGTCCGCCGGGCAGGGCGGGCTGTGGTCGCGCTGGTCCTTCGTCGGTGTCCGCAGCTTCGGTGTCCTGACGCAGGAGGGTGACCGGGCGGCGTGGATCGACACCGGGCTGTCGGTCGAGCGTGCCGTCGGGTCGCTCGAGGGCGCTCCGCTCGACGTCCTCGCCCGCCTGCACGAACGGTGGGCCACACCCCGCGTGCCGGGCACCCCGCCGCTCGTCGGCGGCACCGTCGGGTTCATCGGCTGGGAGGCAGTCCGGCAGCTCGAGCACCTCCCCGCCGCGCCGCCGGCCGACTTCGAGGTGCCGGGGCAGGCGCTGTCCTTCGTCTCCGAGCTCGCCGCGCTCGACCACCGCACCGGGCTGGTGCTCCTCGTCGCGAGCGTGCTCAACGACGGCACCGACGACGCCGACACGCTCTGGACGGACGCCCAGGCCCGGCTCGACCGGATGCAGGCCGACCTCGTGCAGCCGAGCATCGCCACGGTCGCCGAGGCGTTCGACATCGCCGAGCCGACGGCCCGCTCCCGCTCGACGCCGGAGGAGTACGCCGCGGCGATCGAGCGCTCGAAGCGGTACATCCGCGACGGCGACGTCTTCCAGGTCGTCATCTCGCAGCGGTTCGACCACGACGTGACGGCGGACCCGCTCGACGTGTACCGGGTCCTGCGGACGCTCAACCCGAGCCCGTACATGTACTTCCTGTCCCTCGAGGGCACGGACGGCGGCGCCTTCTGGATCGTCGGCGCCTCGCCCGAGGCCCTGGTCAAGGTGCAGGACGGCCGGGCGATGACGCACCCGATCGCCGGATCCCGTCCTCGTGGCGCCACCACGGAGGAGGACGTGCGACTCGGCGAGGAACTCCTGCAGGACCCGAAGGAGCGGGCCGAGCACCTCATGCTCGTCGACCTGGCACGCAACGACCTCCAGAAGGTGTGCGAGCCGGGCACCGTCGCGGTGACCGAGTTCATGACGGTCGAGCGGTTCAGCCACATCATGCACCTGGTGTCGAGCGTCGAGGGCGCCGTCCGCCCGGGAGCATCGGCGATCGACGTGTTCCGCGCGACCTTCCCGGCCGGCACGCTGTCGGGCGCGCCGAAGCCGCGGGCGCTGCAGATCATCGACGAGTTGGAACCCGCGAAGCGCGGGGCCTACGCCGGCGTGGTCGGGTACTTCGACTTCGCCGGGGACGCCGACGTCGCGATCGCGATCCGTACCGCGCTGATCAAGGACGGTGTCGCCCGGGTCCAGGCCGGCGCCGGACTCGTCGCGGACTCCGACCCGACGAGCGAGCACCTCGAGTCCGTCAACAAGGCGGCGGCACCGCTCCGAGCCGTCGCGACCGCGAACCGGATGACCGGGGTCGCACGGTGAAGCGCTCCCGCCCGCTCGTCGTCGTCATCGGGCTCGCCGTCGCGGGCCTCGTGATGCTCGCGTGGACGCAGACCTGGTTCACCGTGCACCTCGACCACAGCGCGGCGGTCGTGAAGACCGTCGACGCCGACGGGGCGACCGTCGTGCCGCAGTACACCGCGGTCGCGATCGCCAGCCTCGCGCTCTTCCTCGCCCTGACCATCGCCGGCCGGGTCGTCCGTGTCGTGCTCGCGGTCGTGCAGGTCCTGCTCGGCGTGGCGGTCGTGGTGACCGGCGCCGCCGCGCTCTCCGACCCGGTCGCCGCCGCGCGGAGCGCCGTCGGCTCGGTCGCCGGCGTGAGTGACATCGGCGCGGTCCGCCAGGTCGTCACGAGCGTCGACGTCAGCGTCTGGCCCGTGGTCGGGATCATCGGCGGCGTGCTCGCGGCGCTGCTCGGTGTGGCGGTCCTGTTCCTGCAGCGGTCGTGGCCCGGGCCGAGCCGCAGGTACGGCGACGCCGCCACGCCCGGCAGCGCGTCCGCCACCGACGTGACCGCGACGCACCCGGACGGCGGCCCGACACTCGTCGGCACCGGAGCGCGGACGCCCGTCGTCCGCGACGCCGTCGTCGACTGGGACGACCTCAGTGCCGGTGTCGACCCGACCGCCGTGGACGTCGTCGACGGGCGGGTCCGGACCACGGACGCGGTAGGATCGTCGGAGCGCCGTCCGACCGGCGACGCCATCGACCACGAGGAGCACCGTGAGCAACACTGAGCCCGCAGAACTCGGCGAAGGCCACTCGCCGGCGGCCTGGACGGCCGTCGTCATCATGCTGATCGGCTTCGCCGCCGGGACGCTCTTCTTCTGGTTCGACATGGCTTGGGGTGTGTGGGCGTCCGCCGCCGTCGTGGTGATCGGCCTCGTCGTGGGTGCCGTCATGGGCAAGGCCGGCTACGGCGTCAACGGCCCGAAGTTCGTCCCCAAGCACCACGGCGAGTGAGCGCGTGACCGCTGCGTCCGTCCCGAACCTGCTCGAGAGCCTGGTGGCCGGCGCGCTCGAGGACGCCGCGGCCCGCCGTCTGGACCGGCCGTACGCAGACGTCGAACGCGGCCTCGACCGGGTCGCGTCGCCGCTCGACGCACTGGAGTTCCTCGCACCGGGGGACCGCGTCAAGGTCCTCGCCGAGGTCAAGCGTGCGAGCCCGTCCCGTGGGTCGATGGCGCCCATCGAGGACCCGGCCTCCCTGGCGGCCGACTACGAGCGCGGCGGCGCCTCGGCGATCAGCGTCCTGACCGAGGGCCGGAAGTTCCTCGGCTCGCTCGCCGACCTCGAAGCGGTCAAGGCCCGGGTCTCCGTGCCCGTGCTGCGCAAGGACTTCATCGCCGACCCGTACCAGGTGGTCGAAGCGCGCGCGGCGGGTGCGGACGTCGTCCTGCTCATCGTCGCGGCGCTCGACCAGCCGACGCTCGTCGAGCTCCACGGTCTCGCCGAGGAGCTCGGCATGCGCGTGCTGGTCGAGGCGCACTCGGCGGACGAGGTCTCGCGCGGGCTCGACGCCGGCGCCAGGATCCTCGGTGTGAACGCCCGCGACCTCACCGACTTCTCGCTCGACCGTGACCTCTTCGGCTCCCTCGCCGAGCGCATCCCCGACGGGGTCGTGCGCGTCGCCGAGTCCGCCGTCAAGACCCCTGCCGACGTCGCCCACTACCGGTCCGCCGGGGCAGACGTCGTCCTCGTCGGGGAAGCGCTCGTCACCGGCGCCGACCCCGCCGCCACGCTCGCGTCGTTCATCGACGGCTGACAACCCGTCCGGCCCTGGGCCGGGCACCTCCCGGGAGCACCACCGTGACCTCACTCCGTGACCTGCAAGGCCCGTACTTCGGCGACTTCGGGGGCCGGTTCGTCCCCGAGTCGCTCGTCCTGGCACTCGACGAGCTCGAGTCCGCCTTCCGGGAGGCCTGGGCCGACCAGTCCTTCCGCGACGAGCTCGACAGGCTCCACCGTGAGTACACCGGGCGGCCGTCGATCATCACCGAGGTGCCGCGCTTCGCCAAGCACGCCGGCGGTGCCCGGGTCGTCCTCAAGCGCGAGGACCTGAACCACACCGGCTCGCACAAGATCAACAACGTGCTCGGGCAGGCGCTCGTCGCCCGTCGCCTCGGCAAGACCCGCCTCATCGCGGAGACCGGGGCGGGGCAGCACGGTGTCGCCACCGCGACGGCCGCGGCGCTGTTCGGCATGGACTGCGTGGTCTACATGGGCGCGGTCGACACGGAGCGTCAGGCGCTCAACGTCGCCCGGATGCGGTTGCTCGGCGCGCAGGTCATCCCCGTCGAGACGGGGTCCCGCACGCTCAAGGACGCCATCAACGAGGCCCTGCGCGACTGGGTCGCGAACGTCGACTCGACGCACTATCTGCTCGGGACCGTGGCCGGTCCGCACCCGTTCCCGGAGATGGTCCGGCAGTTCCACAAGGTGATCGGGGAAGAAGCCCGCCAGCAGGTGCTCGACCGCGTGGGGCGCCTGCCGGACGCCGTCGCCGCATGCGTCGGTGGCGGATCGAACGCGATGGGCATCTTCGAGGCGTTCCTCGACGACGAGTCCGTCCGTCTGCACGGATTCGAGGCCGGGGGCGACGGCGTCGAGACCGGACGGCACGCGGCGAGCATCACCCTCGGGCGGGAGGGCGTGCTGCAGGGTGCGAAGTCCTACCTCATGCAGGACGAGGACGGCCAGACCATCGAGAGCCACAGCATCTCCGCCGGCCTCGACTACCCGAGCGTCGGCCCGGAGCACGCCTACCTGGCCTCGATCGGCCGGGCGGAGTACGAGCCGATCACGGACACCGAGGCGATGGAGGCCTTCCGTCTCCTGAGCCGCACCGAGGGCATCATCCCGGCCATCGAGTCGTCGCATGCCCTGGCCGGCGCGATCAAGCTCGGCAAGGAGCTCGGGCCGGACGGCGTCGTGCTCGTGAACCTGTCCGGCCGCGGGGACAAGGACGTGGCCTCGGCCAGTCGGTACTTCGGCATCCTCGACGAGACGGCGGTGCAGTCGTGAGCACGATCAACACGGTCGCGGCGACCATCGACCGCACGAACACCGAGCGCGCCGGCGCCGTCGTCGGGTACCTCCCGGCCGGTTACCCCGACCTGCGGACGAGCGTCGACGCGGCCGTCGCCCTCGCCGAGAACGGCGTGGACGTCATCGAGCTCGGGCTGCCGTACTCCGACCCCGTGATGGACGGGCCCGTCATCCAGCGGGCGGCTGAGGAGAGCCTGGCGAACGGCTTCAAGGTCGCCCAGGTCTTCGACGCCGTGCAGGCGATCACCGAGCGAGTCGACACCCCGGTCCTCGTGATGACCTACTGGAACCCGGTGCTGCGGTACGGCGTGGACCGGTTCGCCGACGACCTCGTCGCCGCCGGTGCCGCCGGGCTCATCACGCCCGACCTCATCCCCGACGAGGGCCAGCAGTGGATCGACGCCTCGGAACGCACCGGGCTCGACCGGGTGTTCCTGGCGGCGCCGTCGTCCACCGACGTCCGGATGAAGCAGGCTGTGGACCGGAGCCGCGGCTTCGTGTACGCGGTCTCGACGATGGGTGTCACCGGTGCGCGGACCGGTGTCGACAGCGCCGCCCGCACGGTGGTGTCACGACTGCGCGACGCCGGGGTGGAGCGCACCTGCGTCGGGCTCGGCATCTCGACCGCCGACCAGGTCGCCGAGGTGCTCGAGTACGCGGACGGGGCGATCATCGGGTCGGCCTTCGTCCGGGCGCTGGCGGACCTCGGGGTCTCCGGCGTCGCGGACCGCGCGGCCGACCTGTCGTCGGGCGCCGTGCGACGCTGATCGTCGCCGACCCGCGCTACAGTGATCGGGGCCGACCGGCCCCCGGCACCACCAGGACCGGCGACTCCCAGCCCCCGTGAAAGGCGACAGCACCCACATGTCCCTCCTGAGCATCCCGAGCCCGAGCACGGCGTGGCAGTACTTCGACCTGTCCGCCTGGCTGCAGAGCGCGTTCGGTCTCACGCTGCCGCTGGACTTCCGGATCCACGCGTACGCGATCTGCATCCTCGTCGGGATCGTCATCTGCGTGCTGCTCACGAACAGCCGACTGAACGCCCGCGGTGCCGAGCGCTGGATCATCATCGACATCGCCATCTGGGCGGTGCCGGCCGGCATCATCGGTGGCCGACTGTTCCACGTCGTCACCCACGCCAGCGACTACTTCGGACCGGGGATCGACCCGCTGTCGTTCCTCTACGTCTGGGAGGGTGGGCTCGCGATCTTCGGCGCGCTGATCCTCGGGTCGCTCGGTGCCTGGATCGGGTGCCGTCAGGCGGGCCTGCGGTTCTCGGCCTTCATCGACGCCGCCGCCCCCGGGGTGCTGCTCGCCCAGGCCGCCGGGCGGCTCGGCAACTACTTCAACCACGAGCTGTTCGGCATGCCGACGAGCCTGCCGTGGGGTCTGCAGATCGAGGCGACGAACCCGGCGTACCCGGTGGGCCTGCCGGAGGGCGTCCTGTTCCACCCGACGTTCCTGTACGAGATCATCTGGAACGTCGTCGGTGCGGTGCTCATCCTGCTCATCGACCGACGGTTCCGGCTGCAGTGGGGCCGCGTCATGGCGTTGTACCTCGTCTGGTACGGCATTGGCCGTTCGGTCCTCGAGTCGATCCGCGTGGACACGAGCGAGACCTTCGCCGGCATCCGCACGAACGTCTGGATGTCGTTCGCGGCGATCCTGCTCGGCCTCGTCATCTTCTGGGTGCAGTCCCGTCGACACGTGGGCAAGGAGCCGAGCCCGTATCTGCCGGGTCGCGAGCCCCGCTCGAAGTCCGATGTAGACTCGGACGACACCTACTCGGAGCACGACACCACGACCGGTGTCGCCGATCCGGAGCCGGTCGCCACAGTCGCCGACCGACGCTGAGGTCCCCAGCCTCTCCCGAACGCAGCACCACACCGCGCTTGCGGTCCGCCACAAGCGGACCCCACTCCTCGCACGCCGCCAGGACACCTCCTGGCGGCGAGCACGGGCACCAGTCCCGCCCGCTCGGGCGGAACGCACCACCGGGCCACCGCTGTCCCTGTTCCACTTCCTCGTGAGGACGGTTCCCCATGGCGCTCCTGCCACCCCAGCCCTCTGCTGTCCCGAACGGCGCGACGGACTCGTCGACCCGGACCGGGCTCCGCTCGCCGCACCGACGGTTCTCGGCGATCCCCGACGCCGCCGGCATGTACGACCCGGCGAACGAGAAGGACGCCTGCGGTCTCGCGATGGTCGCGACGCTCCGCGGCACGCCGGGACACGACATCGTCGACGCCGCACTCGGCGCGCTCCGGAACCTCGAGCACCGCGGTGCCGTCGGGTCCGACGCGGGCACCGGCGACGGGGCCGGCATCCTCTGCCAGGTCCCGGACGCCTTCTTCCGTGACGTCGTCCCGTTCGACCTGCCCGACGCCGGGCAGTACGCGGTCGGCACCGCATACCTGCCGCTCGACGCGGACGCCCGTGCCGCCGTCAAGGCCAGGGTCGAGGAGCTCGCGGCGGACGAAGGCCTGCGTGTCCTCGGGTGGCGCGACGTCCCGGTGCGCCCCGAGGTCCTCGGCACGCTCGCCCGTGCGGCGATGCCGGCGTTCGAGCAGGTCTTCGTGCAGTCGACGCACCACGACGAGCAGGGTGCGTCGCGGTCCGGCATCCAGCTCGACCGTCAGGCGTTCCGACTCCGGAAGCGTGCGGAGCAGGGCACGGAGCTCTACTTCATGTCGCTGTCGAGCCGCACCATGGTCTACAAGGGCATGGTGACGACGCTCCAGCTCGAGCCGTTCTACCCCGACCTCAGTGACGAGCGCTTCGCGTCGCGCCTGGCGATCGTGCACTCGCGCTACTCGACGAACACCTTCCCGTCGTGGCCGCTCGCGCAGCCCTTCCGCTCGCTCGCGCACAACGGCGAGATCAACACCGTCCGCGGCAACCGGAACTGGATGCGTGCGCGGCAGTCGCAGCTCGAGAGCGAACTGCTCGGGGACATGACACCCCTGCTGCCGATCGTCAGCCCGGGTGCGAGCGACTCGGCGTCGTTCGACGAGGTCCTCGAGCTCCTCACCCTCACCGGGCGGTCGTTGCCGCACGCGATGTCGATGATGGTGCCGGAGGCCTGGGAGAACCAGACCGACATGGACCCGGAACTCCGGGCGTTCTACGAGTACCACTCGATGCTCATGGAGCCGTGGGACGGCCCCGCTGCGATCACCTTCACCGACGGCACGCTCGTCGGCGCGACGCTCGACCGCAACGGCCTCCGCCCCGGACGCTTCCTGGTCACGGACGACGGCCTCATCGTGATGGGCAGCGAGACCGGTGTCATCGACGTCCCGGCGTCCAAGGTCGTCCGGAAGGGTCGGCTGCGCCCCGGCCGGATGTTCCTCGTCGACACCGAGAACGGCCGGATCATCGAGGACGACGAGGTCAAGCGCGAGCTCGCCGCCTCGGGTCCGTGGGCCGAGTGGCTCGAGTCCGGTCGGATCAACCTGAACGACCTGCCGGAGCGCGAGCACATCGTGCACACGCCGGCGTCGGTCACCCGCCGTCAGCGGGCGTTCGGGTACACCGAGGAAGAGGTCCGGATCCTGCTCCGCCCGATGGCGCAGACCGGTGCCGAGCCCCTCGGTGCGATGGGTTCCGACACCCCGATCGCGGTGCTGTCGCAGCGCCCGCGCCTGCTGTTCGACTACTTCACCCAGCAGTTCGCGCAGGTGACGAACCCGCCGCTCGACTCGATCCGCGAGCAGGTCATCACGTCGATGGGCCTCGGGCTCGGCCCGGAGCGGAACCTGCTCACGGCCGGTCCCGAGCACGCGAAGCAGATCGTGCTCGACTTCCCGGTGATCGACAACGACGAGCTCGCCAAGATCCAGCACTTCGAGACGGCGTCCGGCCGGCACCTCACGGTGACGATCCGCGGGCTGTACCGCGTCGACGCCGGCGAGACGGCGATGGAGCAGCGGATCAAGGCCGTCTGCGACGAGGTCGACGCGGCCATCGAGTCCGGCAAGCAGTTCATCGTCCTGTCGGACCGCGACGGCAACGCCGAGTCCGCGCCGATCCCGAGCCTGCTGCTGCTCGCTGCCGTGCACCACCACCTCATCCGCACCGAGCAGCGCATGAAGGTCGGCCTGATCGTCGAGGCCGGGGACGTCCGCGAGGTCCACCACGTCGCCACCCTCATCGGGTACGGCGCCTCGGCGATCAACCCGTACCTGGCCATGGAGACGTGCGAGAACCTCGTGCGTTCCGGCATGATCACCGGGATCACCCCGGAGCAGGCGGTCCGGAACGTCATCAAGGCGCTCGGCAAGGGCGTGCTCAAGATCATGTCGAAGATGGGCATCTCGACGGTGTCCAGCTACGCCGGCGCGCAGGCGTTCGAGGCGGTCGGACTGAGCCAGGAGTTCGTCGACCGGTACTTCACCGGGACGAGTTCGATCCTCGGGGGCGTCGGCGTCGACGTCATCGCCGCCGAGAACGCCGAGCGGCACGCCCAGGCGTACCCGCAGGACGGTGCCGTGCTCTCGCACGAGCGACTGCAGACCGGCGGCGAGTACCAGTGGCGTCGCGAAGGGCCGCCGCACCTCTTCAACCCGGACACCGTGTTCCGCCTGCAGCACGCGACGCGCGCTCGACGGTACGACGTGTTCCGCGAGTACTCGAAGGCGGTCGACGACCAGTCCGAGCAGCTCATGACGCTGCGCGGTCTGTTCGGTTTCCGGCACGGCGCGCGCCCACCGGTGCCGCTGGACGAGGTCGAGTCGATCGCCGAGATCGTGAAGCGCTTCAACACCGGCGCGATGTCCTACGGATCGATCTCGCAGGAGGCCCACGAGACCCTCGCGATCGCGATGAACCGTCTCGGCGGCCGGTCGAACACCGGTGAGGGCGGCGAGGACGTCGAGCGGTTGCTCGACCCGGAGCGCCGCAGCGCGATCAAGCAGGTCGCGTCCGGTCGGTTCGGTGTGACGAGCATGTACCTCACGCACGCCACCGACATCCAGCTGAAGATGGCCCAGGGCGCGAAGCCCGGTGAGGGCGGTCAGCTGCCCCCGCAGAAGGTCTACCCGTGGGTGGCGCGGACGCGGCACGCGACGGCGGGCGTCGGTCTCATCTCACCGCCGCCGCACCACGACATCTACTCGATCGAGGACCTCAAGCAGCTGATCTTCGACGTCAAGCGCGCCAACCCCTCGGCCCGTGTGCACGTCAAGCTCGTCAGCCAGTCCGGCATCGGCGCCGTGGCGGCCGGGGTGACGAAGGCCTTGGCCGACGTCGTGCTCGTGTCCGGCCACGACGGCGGTACCGGCGCCAGCCCGCTGAACTCGCTCAAGCACGCGGGTACGCCGTGGGAGATCGGCCTCGCCGAGACACAGCAGACCCTCATGCTCAACGGCATGCGGGACCGCGTCACGGTGCAGGTCGACGGGCAGATGAAGACCGGGCGCGACGTCGTCGTGGCCGCGTTGCTCGGTGCCGAGGAGTACGGCTTCGCGACGGCGCCGCTCATCGTCGAGGGCTGCATCATGATGCGCGTGTGCCACCTGGACACCTGCCCGGTCGGCGTCGCCACGCAGAACCCGGAACTGCGCGCACGGTTCTCCGGCAAGCCGGAGTTCGTCGTGAACTTCTTCGAGTTCATCGCGCAGGAGGTCCGCGAGCTGCTGGCCGAGCTCGGCTTCCGCAGCCTCGACGAGGCCATCGGTCGCGCCGACGCCCTGGACGTCGACCGTGCCGTCGAGCACTGGAAGGCATCGGGGCTCGACCTCGAGCCCGTCCTCAGGGGCCCGGACTTCGGCGACGACGAGCCGCGCATCCGTCACCGCGCGCAGGACCACGAGCTCGAGCAGCACTTCGACGTGCGGCTCATCGCCGAGGCGTCCGACGTGCTCGAACACGGCGGCACGCTGGCGCTCGACCTCCCGATCCGCAACACGGAGCGTGCGGTCGGCACGATGCTCGGGCACGAGGTCACCCTCCGGCACGGCGAGAACGGCCTGCCGACCGGTTCGATCGACATCACCCTGCGGGGGTCGGCCGGCCAGTCGCTCGGGGCCTTCCTGCCGGCGGGCATCACCCTCCGTCTCGTCGGCGACAGCAACGACTACGTCGGCAAGGGCCTGTCCGGTGGGGACATCGTCGTGCGTCCGTCCTCCGACGTCGGCTTCGACCCGTCCGAGAACGTCATCGCCGGCAACGTCATCGGCTACGGCGCCACCCAGGGCAGCATGTTCATCCGCGGCATCGTGGGGGAGCGCTTCCTGGTCCGGAACTCCGGTGCGACGGCCGTGGTCGAGGGCGTGGGCGACCACGCGCTCGAATACATGACCGGTGGGTTGGCACTCATCCTCGGTGAGACCGGCCGGAACCTCGGCGCGGGCATGTCCGGCGGGACGGCGTACGTCCGCGGGCTCCGCACCGAGCTCGTCAACACCGACGCCCTGGCATCCGGGGAGCTCCGGCTGGAGCCGCTCGACAGCGCGGACGTCGAGATCGTCACGGACCTGCTCCGTCGCCACGCCGACGAGACGGGCTCGACCATCGCCAGCGGGCTGCTCGACTCCGGTGACCTCTCCGAGTTCGTCAAGGTGCTGCCGCGCGACTACGCAGCGGTCCTCGAGACCCGGAAGCAGGCCGTCGACGAGGGTCTCGACCCCGACGGCACCGTCGTGTGGAACCGCATCATGGAGGTCACCGGTGGCTGAGCAGCGCATCACGACCCCCCGCACGACCACGCAGCAGATGACAGCAGGAACGGAGGTGACCCGTGGCTGACCCGAAGGGCTTCCTCAAGGTCCAGGAACGTGAACTCCCGCCACGCCGGCCGGTCCCCGTCCGGCTCATGGACTGGAAAGAGGTCTACGAGCAGCAGGAGTCGGGCGCGCTCAAGCGACAGGCCGGTCGCTGCATGGACTGCGGCGTGCCGTTCTGTCACCAGGGCTGCCCGCTCGGCAACCTCATCCCCGAGTGGAACGACCTCACGTGGCGCGGCGAGGGCCGTCAGGCGATCGAGCGGCTCCACGCGACGAACAACTTCCCGGAGTTCACGGGTCGGCTCTGCCCGGCCCCGTGCGAGTCCTCGTGCGTGCTCGGCATCAACCAGCCGCCGGTGACCATCAAGCAGGTCGAGGTCTCGATCATCGACGAGGCCTACCAGAACGGGTGGGTCACCCCGCACCCGCCCGAGCGCCTCACCGGCAAGACCGTCGCGGTGGTCGGTTCCGGCCCCGCCGGGTTGGCCGCTGCGCAGCAGCTCACCCGTGCCGGCCACACGGTCGCCGTCTACGAGCGCGACGACCGCATCGGCGGGCTGCTCCGGTACGGCATCCCGGACTTCAAGATGGAGAAGCGGCAGATCGACGCCCGTCTCGCCCAGATGCAGGCCGAGGGCACCCGCTTCCGCGCCGGCGTCGAGATCGGCCGTGACATCACGTGGGACGACCTCAAGTCCCGCTACGACGCGGTCGTGGTCGCCACGGGCGCGACGGTGCCGCGCGACCTCCCGATCCCGGGGCGCGACCTGTCCGGCGTGCACTTCGCCATGGAGTACCTGGTCCAGCAGAACAAGGCGAACGCGGGCACGGTCGTCGACAACCAGATCAGCGCCGAGGGCAAGCACGTCGTCGTCATCGGCGGCGGTGACACGGGCGCCGACTGCATCGGCACCGCGCACCGCCAGGGTGCGCTGAGCGTGACGAACCTGGCGATCGGCAAGCAGCCGCCGCTGGAGCGTCCGTCGGACCAGCCGTGGCCGATGTTCGCCACGGTGTTCGAGGTCACCAGCGCGCACGAGGAGGGCGGCGAGCGGCAGTACCTCGCCACCACGGTGGAGTTCCTGCCGAACGAGGCCGGCGAGGTCCGCGCCCTCCGGGTGGCCGAGACCGAGTACGTCGACGGGCGCCGCGTCCCGAAGGCCGGCACCGAGCGGGAGATCCCGGCGGACCTCGTGCTCATCGCGATGGGCTTCACGGGCCCGGAGACCGACACGCTCGAGCCGCAGCTCGGTCTGCCGACCACCGTGTCCGGTGCCGTGTCCCGCCAGGCGGACTACACGACGAACGAGCCGGGCGTGTTCGTCGCCGGTGACGCCGGTCGTGGCCAGTCCCTCATCGTCTGGGCCATCGCCGAGGGCCGTGCAGCCGCGGCGAAGGTCGACGAGTACCTCGAGGGGTCGACGATCCTGCCGGCTCCGGTCAAGGCGACGGACCGGGCGATCTCGGTCTGATGGTCCCCTCCCCGTAGACGAGAGGCCACCAGCACTCGATAGGGTGCTGGTGGCCTCTCGTCGTTCCGCGAAGCCACCTCCACCACACGAAGGAATCCATTGAGACGCGCAAAGATCGTTTCGACGCTCGGACCTGCCACCTCGGACTACGAGGTCGTCAAGGAGATCATCGAGGCCGGGGTCGACGTGGCCCGCCTGAACCTCAGCCACGGTGACTACAGCGTGCACGAGGCCAACTACGCGAACGTCCGCCGTGCTGCCGACGAGCTCGGCAAGCCGGTCGCGATCCTCGTCGACCTGCAGGGTCCGAAGATCCGCCTGGCCAAGTTCGCCGACGGCCCGCACGAACTGGCCGTCGGTGACGTCTTCACGATCACGACCGAGGACGTCCCGGGCTCGAAGGAGATCTGCGGGACGACCTTCAAGGGCCTGCCGCAGGACGTCAAGCCGGGCGACCCGCTGCTCATCGACGACGGCCGGGTGCGTCTCCGGGTCCTCGACACCGACGGCGTGCGGGTGCGCACCGAGGTCGTCGTCGCCGGCACCGTGTCGAACAACAAGGGCATCAACCTCCCGGGGGTGGCGGTGAACGTCCCCGCACTGAGTGAGAAGGACGAGGCCGACCTCCGTTGGGCGATCCGTCAGGGCGCGGACCTCATCGCGCTCTCGTTCGTCCGCAACGCAGCCGATGTCGACCGAGCCCACGAGATCATGGACGAGGAGGGCAAGCGCCTCCCCGTGATCGCCAAGGTCGAGAAGCCGCAGGCCGTCGACGCGCTCGAGGAGATCATCGACGCCTTCGACTCGATCATGGTCGCGCGCGGTGACCTCGGCGTCGAGCTGCCGCTCGAGGCGGTCCCGATCGTGCAGAAGCGCGCGGTCGAGCTGTCCCGCCGGATGGCGAAGCCGGTCATCGTCGCGACCCAGATGCTCGAGTCGATGATCTCGTCGCCGATCCCCACGCGCGCCGAGACCTCCGACGTCGCCAACGCGGTGCTCGACGGCGCCGACGCGGTGATGCTCTCCGGTGAGACGAGCGTCGGCGAGTACCCGGTGCAGACCGTGCGCACGATGGCCCGGATCGTCGAGTCGACCGAGGACCACGGTCTCGAGCGCATCGCTCCGCTCGGCACCAAGCCGCGCACCCTCGGCGGTGCGATCACGCTGGCCGCCGTCGAGATCGCCGAGTTCACCGAGGCGTCGTACCTCTGCGTGTTCACCGAGTCCGGCGACTCCGCACGCCGCATGTCGCGCCTCCGCCACGGTCTGCCGATCATCGCGTTCACCCCGAACGAGGCCACCCGTCGTCGCCTGGCGATGACGTGGGGCGTCCGGTCGTACCTGGTGGACCGCAAGACGCACACCGACGAGCTGTTCTCGCAGGTCGACGACGTCCTCATCGGCGAGGGCCTCGCCGTCCCCGGTGACCGGGTCATCGTCACGGCCGGTTCGCCTCCCGGACTCGAGGGGTCGACGAACGACCTCCGGGTGCACCGGGTCGGGGACGCCCACGCCGAGGCCGCGCCGGCGTACGTCCGCGACTGAGCACGTCCGACGCGGTCCCGCGGGATCGACGCCGGGCGGAGGCCGTCACCCGTCACGGGTGGCGGCCTCCGTCGTCCCCGGCCGGGAGGCCCGACACCGGTCCCGCCTCGCGCACCACGTCCGCCTCGACCACCCGGACTACCGTGGTGCCGTCCCGTTCCGTCCCGTCCGACCCGAGCACGCGAGGAGCGTCACATGGGTGATCCGAGCCTCCGGTCCGACACCGCGTCGCGGTCCCGCGCCGACGTCCAGCGGTGGCGCCGGTACCTCGCCGACGAACGCGCCGAGGCCGCGGTGTACCGGAACCTGGCGGACCGCCGCACCGGCGAGGAGCGCGCCATCCTCGTGGCCCTGGCCGAGGCGGAGGGCCGTCACGAGCAGCACTGGCGAGACCTGCTCGGCGACGACGTCGGCCGTCCGCGCGCCGGCAGCCTGCGGACGCGGGTGCTCGCCGCGCTGGCGAAGCGGTTCGGGTCGGTGTTCGTCCTCGCCCTCATGCAGCGCGCCGAGGACCGCTCGCCGTACGCCGACGACGCCGACGCGACCGCGCAGATGGCCGCCGACGAGCGCATCCACGGGGAGGTCGTCCGGGGGCTCGCGAACCGCGGACGGATGCGTCTGTCCGGGACGTTCCGCGCGGCCGTCTTCGGCGCCAACGACGGGCTCGTGTCGAACCTGGCCCTCATCATCGGGGTGAGCGCTTCGGGTGCGGATCGGCACTTCGTGCTGCTCAGCGGCATCGCGGGCCTCCTGGCCGGTGCGCTGTCGATGGGGGCAGGGGAGTACGTGTCGGTCCGGTCCCAGCGGGAGCTGCTCGACGCGTCGACGCCGCACCCGGAGGCGCAGCGCGCCGTGGCGGACCTCGACGTGGACGCGAACGAGCTCGCGCTCGTCTACCGGGCACGGGGGATGTCCGAGGACGAGGCCGCCGCGCACGCCGACGAGGTCATCGCCGCCCTGCTGTCCGGACCGGCCACCGGAGGTGTGCCCGTCGTCCGGTCCCGTTCCGCGGTGCCGCGTCCGGCTGCGGAGGAGCCCGCCGACCACGAGGCGATCGGTACCGGTACGGGCGCTGCGCTCTCCAGCTTCTGCTTCTTCGCCTCCGGTGCGGTCATCCCGGTGCTGCCGTACCTCGTCGGCCTCGACGGGTGGGCCGCGATCGGCGTGGCGTCGGCCCTCGTGGGCCTGGCCCTGCTCGGCACGGGTGCCGTGGTCGGCGTCCTCAGCGGTGCGTCGCCCCTCCGTCGGGCGCTCCGACAGCTCGGCATCGGCTTCGGGGCCGCCGCCGTGACGTTCGCGCTCGGCCTGCTCTTCGGCACCGGCTCCGCCTGAGCGCCACCGCCACGACCGGGAGGCCCGTGGCGCCTCGCTCGTGCTGGCTCGTGCTCAGCGGCGGGCGGCCGCCCGAGCGGGCAGGAGGAGCAGGGCTGCGCTCCCCACCCCGACGAGGGCGATGCCGGCCAGGACGGTGAAGACCTCGAGCGCGAGCGTCGGCGCGAGCAGCACGGCGACACCGCACAGCAGGGACAGCACGCCGCTCACGACGGACGGTACGCGAGAAGAGCCCGCATGTCCGACGAGTGCCCCGACGAGCGCCGCGACGCCCTCGACGAGGAACGCGACCCCGGCCAGGACCGCGTACACCACGAGCGGCACCGCGGGGTCGATGAGCGTCACGAGTCCCGCGACGCCCACGAGTGCCCCGACCACGCCAGACGTCCAGCGCCAGACGGGCGACGTGCCGTGCCCACGGGCGGCGGCGAAGACGCGCATGGCGCCGGCGACGACGAGGTAGACCCCGAACAGGAGCGCGACGAGCACGAGCGTCGGCCGCGGCCAGACCACGGCGACGATGCCGGCCACGATCGCGACGACGGCGGTGACGATGACGAACGCTCGGAACGTGCGGACGGCACGTGAGTCCACGGGGCTCCTCCCTGACTGGTCTGCCGGACCTCCGACCGTACCGCGCGCCGTCGGGCTCCGTCCGCGGCAGGTCGTCGGTGGTGGTGGCTGCTACGCTGGCTGCGCTCGCGAGTGTGGTGGAATGGTAGACACGGGGCACTCAAAATGCTCTGCCTCTGGCGTGCGGGTTCGAGTCCCGCCACTCGTACACGAACCCCCGGGACCTGTCGTGGGTCGGTTGGTCCACGTCGTTGCCGGTGCCGACCCCGGTGTCCGTCCGCCCGGTTGCCGCCGTCGGATCGAGCGTCTAGTAGGCTCTCCGTCGTGAGTGACACAGAAGCAACCGCAGCCGCACCCCGTCGCGTCGTCGTCGCCGAGGACGAGTCGCTCATCCGCCTCGACATCGTCGAGATCCTCCGCGACAACGGGTTCGACGTGGTCGGTGAGGCCGGCGACGGTGAGACCGCGGTGCAGCTCGCCACCGACCTGCGCCCCGACCTCGTGATCATGGACGTCAAGATGCCCCAGCTCGACGGCATCTCGGCAGCCGAGAAGCTGTCGAAGAACCACATCGCGCCGGTCGTCCTCCTCACGGCGTTCAGCCAGAAGGAGCTCGTCGAGCGTGCGACCGAGGCCGGTGCGCTCGCCTACGTCGTGAAGCCCTTCACCCCGAACGACCTGCTCCCCGCGATCGAGATCGCCCTCTCGCGGCACCAGCAGATCATCACGCTCGAAGCCGAGGTCGCGGACCTCGTGGAGCGGTTCGAGACCCGCAAGCTCGTCGACCGTGCCAAGGGCCTGCTCAACGAGAAGATGGGCCTCACCGAGCCCGAGGCGTTCCGCTGGATCCAGAAGGCCTCGATGGACCGCCGGCTGACCATGCACGACGTCGCCAAGGCGATCATCGAGCAGCTCAGCGCCAAGAAGTAGTCGCTCTCCTCCGTTCTCCGGAGCGCTGCTCGTCGCCCGACCACGTGGCAGGCTGAGGGCATGGACGACGTGGTGATCCGGGCCTCCCGGCCGGCCGACATGCCGGTGGTGGCCGACCTCCGATGGCGGTGGAGCGTCGACGAGGGCGGAGCGACACCGGCGGCGACGACCGCGGAGTACCGCGCTGCGATGTCCGCGTTCGCCGCCGCGCACCCCGGGACGCACCGGTGCGTCGTCGCCGAGCAGGACGGGACCGTGCTCGGGATGGCCTGGCTCGCCCTGACCGAACGGCCGCCGACGCCCGACCGGCCGCAGCGCCGTCTGACGGCCGACGTGCAGACGGTCTACGTGCACCCGGACCTCCGCGGTGGGGGAGTCGCGCGACGGCTGGTGACGGCCCTGCTCGACGTCGCCGACGGACTCGGCGTCGAGCGGACGTCGGTGCACTCGAGCGCCGACGGCGAGACGCTCTACCGGCGGCTCGGTTTCGGGGACGCACGGCTCCTGCTGCAGCGGCCGCCGGAGGCCTGACCACCACCGGGCCGCACGGACCCGACGGGGCGACGAGCGGCTCAGCGGGCGTCGCGGATGATGTTCGTGATGCGCACCGTCGAGCAGCGGCGACCCTCGTCGTCGGTGAGGACGATCTCGTGCGTCGTGAGCGTGCCGCCGAGGTGGATCGCCGTACACGTCCCGGTGACCCGCCCGCTCGTGGCGCTGCGGGTGTGCGAGGCGCTCAACTCGATGCCGACCGCGTACCGACCCGGCCCGGCGTGGATGTTGGCGGCCATCGACCCGAGGCTCTCGGCGAGGACGACGTAGGCGCCGCCGTGCAGCAGCCCGGCGGGCTGGCGGTTGCCCTCCACCGGGATGGAGGCGACGGCACGGTCGGCCGAGAGCTCGGTGACGACCATGCCCATCTTGTCGGCGAGCTGGCCCATGCCGCGCTCGGCGTACCGGGCGAGGCCCTCCGGGGAGCCGGTGACGCCGTCCGCCGTGGTGGTGTGGTCGTCGGTCACGTCGCGCCGGCCTTCCGCGTGGTCGTCCCGCCCACCTGACCTGCGCCCGTCGGGCTGGTCGGGCCGCACCCTGTCGGGGGCCGTCGGTAGGCTGTCCGGGTGTCGGACTCCGCAAAGCCTACCCTCATGGTCATCGACGGCCACTCGCTCGCCTTCCGGGCCTTCTACGCGCTCCCGGTCGACAGCTTCGTGAACCGCGAGGGGCAGCACACGAACGCCATCCACGGCTTCATCTCGATGCTGCTCATGCTCCTGCAGCGCGAGAAGCCGACGCACCTGGCGGTCGCGTTCGACATCTCCCGCTTCTCGTTCCGCACCCGCGAGTACGAGGACTACAAGGGCACCCGCTCCGAGACCCCGGCCGAGTTCAAGGGACAGATCCCGCTCCTGCAGCAGGCGCTCGAGGCGATGGGCATCACCACCGTCACGAAGGAGGACTTCGAGGCGGACGACATCCTGGCGACGCTGTCGAAGCAGGGTGCCGAGCAGGGCTTCCAGGTCTTCGTCGTCTCCGGCGACCGTGACTCGATCCAGCTGGTCAACGACGACGTCACCCTGCTCTACCCGTCGGTCCGCGGCGTCTCCGAGCTGACCCGCTACGACCGCGACAAGGTCTACGAGCGCTACGGCATCGAGCCGCACCAGTACCCGGACATCGCGGCGCTCGTCGGCGAGACCAGTGACAACCTGATCGGCATCGACAAGGTCGGCGAGAAGACCGCGGTGAAGTGGATCACGCAGTACGGCTCGCTCGACGGCGTACTCGAACACGCCGACGACATCAAGGGCGTGGTCGGCAACAACCTGCGCGAGCAGAAGGACCGGGCGATCCGGAACCGCAAGCTGAACCGCCTGGTCACCGACGTCGAGCTGCCGGTCGGCCCCGCCGACGTCGCCCTCCGCCCGCTCGACGAAGCCGCGGTGCGTGAACTGTTCGCGACCCTGCAGTTCCGCACGCTGCTCGACCGCGTCTTCAAGGTGGTGGGCAGCGGCGAGCCGACCGACCCCTCGACGACCGAGGGCAGCGTCGAGGACGCCGGCCCCACCCCGCCACCGGTGAAGACCCTGATCGACGAGGAGCTCGGCTACTGGCTCGAGCGGAAGAACGCCGCCGACGCCGAGAACGGGTACGGCGTGGCGGTCGAACTCATCGACGGTCGCCTCAGCGCGATCGGCATCGCCACGCACGACGACGCCGTGCTCGTCCCCGGCGGTAGCGGCATGCAGGACTACGAGCAGCTCTCGGCCTGGTTCGCCTCGGACGCGCCGAAGCACTTCCACGACGCCAAGGCCGCGGTGAAGGCGCTCGGGACCGCGGGTTTCACGGTCGCCGGCATCGCGGGAGACGCCCGCATCACCGGCTGGCTCGCGAACCCGGGCAGACAGGGCCAGCCCCTCGCCGACCTCGTCTACCAGGAGCTCAGTGAGACGCTGCCGACGGCCGACCCGAACCAGCTGGTGCCGGAGACCGACCCGGTCAACGTCGGCGTGCACGCCTGGTACGTCCTCCGTGTCACCACGGCGCTCCGTGCCCGGATCGACCCGAGCTCGCTCACGGTGCTCGACGACATCGAGTTGCCGCTGACGTCGGTGCTCGCCCGGATGGAGACGACCGGGGTCGGCATCGACCGACCCGTCCTCACCGGCCTGTCGCACGAACTGGGTGAGCGTGCCGCGGACCTCGCGCAGCAGGCGTTCGCCGAGATCGGGCACGAGGTCAACCTCGGATCCCCGAAGCAGCTGCAGGAGGTGCTGTTCACCGAACTCGCGATGCCGAAGACCCGCAAGACGAAGACGGGGTTCTCGACCGATGCCGCCAGCCTGGCCGACCTGCAGGAGCAGCACCCGCACCCGTTCCTCGGCCTGCTGCTGCAGCACCGTGACGCGACCAAGCTGCGGCAGATCGTCGACGCGCTCGACGCGGCGGTCGTCGACGGCCGGATCCACACCCGCTACGAGCAGACCGGGACGAGCACGGGCCGGGTCTCCTCGACCGACCCGAACCTGCAGAACATCCCGGTGAAGACGGCCGTCGGGCGTCGGATCCGGTCCGCGTTCGCGGTCGCCGAGCCGTACACGACGCTCCTCACGGCCGACTACTCGCAGATCGAGATGCGCATCATGGCGCACCTGTCCGGTGACCCGGGGCTCATCCAGGCGTTCAACGAGGGCGAGGACCTGCACCGCTTCGTGGGCGCGCGCGTGTTCGGCGTCGAGCCGTCGGACGTCAGCCCCGAGATGCGCACGAAGGTCAAGGCGATGTCCTACGGCCTGGCGTACGGCCTCAGCGCGTTCGGCCTGTCCAAGCAGCTCCGCATCGAGCAGAGCGAAGCCCGCACCCTGATGACCGAGTACTTCGCCCGCTTCGGCGCGGTGCGGGACTACCTCCGCAACGTCGTCGAGCAGGCGCGCGAGGACGGCTACACCGAGACGATCTTCGGTCGTCGTCGGCCCTTCCCCGACCTGAAGAGCCCGAACCGGGTGCTGCGGGAGAACGCCGAGCGTGCCGCCCTCAACGCGCCGATCCAGGGGTCCGCCGCCGACATCATGAAGATCGCGATGCTCGGCGTCGACGCCGACCTGCGGGACGGCGGTCTCGGCTCGCGGCTGCTGCTGCAGGTGCACGACGAACTCATCCTCGAGGTCGCGCCCGGCGAGCAGGACCGCGTCGAGGAGATCCTGCGCACCCGGATGGGCGGGGCCGCCGACCTCAGCGTCCCGCTCGACGTCCAGGTGGGCACGGGCGCGAACTGGGAGGCCGCGGCGCACTGACCGCGGCCGCGGTGCTCGGTAGGGTCGGAGCATGAGCGATGACCGTCCCGTGCGCCAGCCGTCCGCCGTCGACCAGGTCGCCGAGCAGTGGGTGACCACACTCGTCGACCTCGACCCGACCATCGCCACCTACATCGGTGCGCCCGGCCGGACCGACTCGTACGGCGACACCTCACCCGCCGGGGCCGCGGCCCTCGCTGACGCAGCCCGTACGACGAAGCGGGCACTGGACGTCGCGGACGCCCGGGACGACGTGGACCGGGTGACGAAGACCGACCTGGGCGCCGAACTCGACCTCGTCGTCGAGTCGTACGACCGGCAGCTGCACCTGCGTGACCTCAACGTGATCCAGAGCCCGGCGCAGTCGCTGCGCGAGGTGTTCGACCTCATGCCGACCGCCACGGCCGACGACTGGCAGGACGTCGCTGGTCGACTCCGGGCGTTGCCGGACGCCCTGGAGGGGTACCGCGAGACCCTGCTCGAGGGCACCCGTGCGGGCGTGACCGCGGCGAAGCGCCAGGTGGAGCTCATCGCGGAGCAGGCCGCCCGGAACGGGGCGCCTGACGGCTTCTTCCGGCAGCTGGTCGACGGCGCCGTGCTCGAGGGCGGTGCGCCGGTGCCCGAGCAGCTGCGTTCCGAGCTCGCCCGCGGTGCCGAGGTCGCCGCCGCCGCGTACCGGTCCTTCGGACGCTTCCTCCAGCACGACGTCCTGCCGCTCTCGACCCCGGTCGACGCGGTCGGGCGTGACGACTACGCGCTGCACTCCCGTCGGTTCCTCGGCGCCGTCGTGGACCTCGACGAGACCTACGAATGGGGCATCGAGGAACTCGCCCGGATGCGTGACGAGCAGGAGCGCATCGCCGACCGGATCGAGTCGGGCGCGAGTGTCGCCCGGGCGATCGAGGTGCTCGACGCGGATCCGGCGCGGGTCCTCCACGGCACGGACGCGCTGCGCGCATGGATGCAGGAGACCAGCGACGAGTCGATCCGTGCGATGGACGGGGAGTACTTCGACATCGCCGACCCGATCAAGCGCCTGGAGTGCCGCATCGCCCCCACGCAGGAGGGCGGGATCTACTACACCGGCCCGTCGGACGACTTCTCGCGAGCCGGCCGGATGTGGTGGTCCGTGCCGCAGGGCGTCACCGAGTTCGGCACCTGGCGTGAGAAGACCACCGTCTACCACGAGGGCGTCCCGGGGCACCACCTGCAGATCAGCCAGGCGGTCTACAACCGCGGCGAGCTGAACACGTGGCGCCGGCAGCTCGCCGGTCCGTCGGGACACGTCGAGGGGTGGGCCCTGTACGCCGAGCGCCTCATGGAGCAGCTCGGGTTCCTCGACGACGACGGCGACCGTCTGGGCATGCTCGACGGGCAGCGGATGCGGGCGGCGCGCGTGGTGCTCGACATCGGCGTGCATCTGCAGAAGACCAACCCGGACGGCGGCGGCTGGACCTGGGAGTACGCGCTCGACTTCATGGGCCGGAACGTCAACATGGACCCGGCGTTCGTGCGCTTCGAGGTCGCTCGGTACTTCGGCTGGCCGGGACAGGCGCCGTCGTACAAGGTCGGTCAGCGCGTCTGGGAGTCCATCCGCGACGAGGTGGCGGCACGCGAGGGGGCGGCGTTCGACCTCAAGGCCTTCCACCACCGGGCCCTGGCGCTCGGCGGCGTGGGGCTCGACACCCTGCGGAGTGCGCTCGTCGGCTGACGGCGACACGCCCGGTTGTGGGCACCGGGCCCGCTGGATAGACTTGTGCGGCGCAATCCGCGCCAACAACACACATCGCCATGGTGGCTCGCACCGAGCCCGGCAGGTCGCAACGCCTGCGGGACCGGCTCGCGGACCGGGGGTCGCTCCCTCGCCGCCACGGCCCGACTCATGTCCGTTCGGAGCAATCTCTACATGACAACCACCACGACCAAGGCTCCCAAGCAGGTCGCCATCAACGACATCGGCTCGGCTGATGACTTCCTGGCCGAGGTCGAGAAGACCCTGAAGTTCTTCAACGACGGAGACCTCATCTCCGGCACCGTCGTGAAGATCGACCGCGACGAGGTCCTCCTCGACGTCGGTTACAAGACCGAGGGCGTCATCCCCTCGCGCGAGCTCTCGATCAAGCACGACGTGGACCCCAACGAGGTCGTCAACGTCGGTGACGAGGTCGAGGCCCTGGTCCTCCAGAAGGAGGACAAGGAAGGCCGCCTGATCCTGTCGAAGAAGCGCGCACAGTACGAGCGTGCGTGGGGCGACGTCGAGAAGATCAAGGAGTCCGACGGCGTCGTGACCGGCACGGTCATCGAGGTCGTCAAGGGCGGTCTGATCGTCGACATCGGCCTCCGCGGCTTCCTCCCGGCCTCGCTCATCGAGCTCCGCCGCGTCCGCGACCTGACGCCGTACCTCGGTCAGGAGCTCGAGGCGAAGATCCTCGAACTCGACAAGAACCGCAACAACGTGGTCCTCTCGCGTCGCGCCCTGCTCGAGCAGACGCAGTCCGAGTCGCGCACCACCTTCCTCAACAACCTCCACAAGGGCCAGGTCCGCAAGGGCGTCGTCTCGTCGATCGTCAACTTCGGTGCGTTCGTCGACCTCGGCGGCGTCGACGGCCTCGTCCACGTCTCCGAGCTCAGCTGGAAGCACATCGAGCACGCCAGCGAGGTCGTCGAGGTCGGTCAGGAAGTCACCGTCGAGATCCTCGAGGTGGACCTGGACCGCGAGCGCGTGTCGCTCTCGCTCAAGGCCACGCAGGAAGACCCGTGGCAGGTCTTCGCCCGCACCCACGCGATCGGTCAGATCGCGCCGGGCAAGGTCACGAAGCTCGTGCCGTTCGGTGCCTTCGTCCGCGTCGCGGACGGCATCGAGGGCCTCGTGCACATCTCGGAGCTCTCGAACAAGCACGTCGAGCTCGCCGAGCAGGTCGTGTCCGTGGGCGACGAGGTGTTCGTCAAGATCATCGACATCGACCTCGACCGTCGCCGTATCTCGCTCAGCCTCAAGCAGGCCAACGAGGGCGTCGACCCGGAGAGCACCGAGTTCGACCCGGCGCTCTACGGCATGCCGACCGAGTACGACGAGAAGGGTGACTACAAGTACCCCGAGGGATTCGACCCGGAGACCAACGAGTGGCTCGAGGGCTACGACACCCAGCGCGAGGAGTGGGAGCGTCAGTACGCTGCCGCCCAGGCCCGCTGGGAGGCCCACAAGGCCCAGGTCGCCAAGTCGCTCACCGAAGAGGCGCAGGGTGGCTTCGACCTCCCGGCCGCGGCCTCCTCGTTCACGAGCGAGACGACCGGCGCCGGCACCCTCGCCGACGACGCGTCCCTCGCGGCACTCCGCGAGAAGCTCAGCTCCAGCAACTGAGTCAACCCGCGCGAGCGGCCTGAGTCGCACGACCGGCAGCCCGGTCCTGATCGTCCCGCAGGGGACGAGCGGGGCCGGGCTTCGGGCGTTCGTGGAGACGTCCGTGCCACGCTGTCGTCGTGCGCATCATCGGACTCACGGGCGGCATCGCCGCGGGCAAGTCGACGGTCTCCAGGCGGTTCGCGGAGCACGGGGCGGTGGTGGTCGACGCCGACCAGCTCGCCCGGGATGCCGTGGCCCCGGGCAGCCCGGGCCTCGCTGCAGTCCGGGCACGCTTCGGCGACGCCGTGATCGCGGACGACGGCTCGCTGGACCGGCCGGCCCTCGGTGCCGTCGTGTTCGCTGACCCGGCTGCGCGGAAGGACCTCGAGCAGATCACGCACCCGGAGGTCTGGCGGCTCGCACAGGAGCGCTTCGACGCCGCCGAGTCCGCCGACCCGGACGCGGTCGTGGTCTACGACGTGCCGCTCCTGGCCGAGGCGCAGGGGTCGCGGCCGCTGCGGTTCGACTCCGTCGTGGTCGTCGACGCCCCGGCGGCGGTCCGCGTCCAGCGCCTCGTCGACCATCGCGGCATGGCGCGTGAGGACGCCGAGCGCCGGGTCGCGGCCCAGGCGACGGACGCCGATCGTCTCGCCCTCGCCGACCACGTGGTCGACGCCACGCGGTCCCTCGCCGAGACCATCCGCTCGGCGGACGAGGTCTGGGCGCGACTCGTCCGATGAGGGCGCACCACCGCCTGGTCGTCGTCGCGGTGCTCGTCCTCGTCGCGATCGGGCTGGCATCGCTCGTCGGGGCGAACGTGCTCGGTGGGCAGCGGGTCGCGGAGGGCGGACGGCCCGGGCAGCCCCACCGGACGCTCCAGCCAGGGGAAGCACCGCACAGCCAGTTCCACCGGTTCCGGCTCGGCGCGATCGACGGCGAACGACTGTCGCCGAACCGGGACGACTTCGCTGCGCGGACCTCGCCGGACGGTCCGCTCCTGCTGTTCCTGCCGGCGACCCGGTCGAAGCCCGCCGACTACCAGCGGTTCCTGACGACGGCGCTCGGTGACGGGTACCACGTGCTCGGACTCGACTACTGGAACCTCGGCAAGACCCTGTCGGCGACGTGCGAGGCCGACGCCCGGTGCTACGGACAGGTCCAGCGGAACCGGTTCGACGGCACCCGGAGTTCGGCGTACAGCAGCGTCAGCCCCGCGGGCTCCATCGTGTCCCGCTTCCGCGACGCCGTGGCCCACCTCGACGAGGTCGACCCGGCCGGTGGTTGGGGGCGCTTCGTGCAGGCCGACGAGGACATCCTGTGGTCGGACATCGTCGTCGCCGGGCACTCGCAGGGCGGGGGAGAAGCGGCGTACATCGCGCACATCCGCCCGGTCCTCGGCGCCCTCATGTTCTCGGCGCCGGTCGAGTCCGTCGGTCCGGTGCACGCGGCCTGGATGGACCACCCCGGCCAGACACCGGCAGACCGGATGTACGCGATCGACGACGTCCGGGACCACTACCGGCCGCGCATCACCGGTTCGTGGACGGCCCTCGGCCTCGACGGGACCCCCGGTGACGGCAGCGTGACCGATCCGTGGCGCACCGACACCGCGCCTCCGCTGCCCGGAGCCGACCCGCACGCGATCCTGACCGACCTGCCCGTCGACGACCCGCGTCACGCCCACTCCCGCATCATCAAGGACTCGACCCCGCTCGACGTGCGCGGCGACCCGCAGATGCTGCCCATGTGGCAGTGGCTGTTGCACCGCTTCCCCACCCCGGTCGTTCCCTCCGCGCGGTCATAGCCAGCGGAAATACGATGGGGTGGTGCAGCACCTCGGCGACTCCACCCCTTCCGCCACCACGGACGTGCCCGACCACGGGAGCGGCTCCGCGACGCCCGACGACGGGGGCGGGGTCCCGCCCGCGCTCGGTGGACTCATCCGCCTCCACGCCGAGCAGCACGGCGACCGTGCCTACCTCGAGGACGCCCGCTCCGACCGCGTCCTGACGTACGGGGCGCTGCACGACGCCGTGACCTCCTGGTCGCGGACCTTCGACGCGATCGGGGTCCCGCCGTCCGGCGGGGTGCTCGTCGACGTCGGCGACCCGCTCGCCTTCGCCGTCGTCCACCTGGCCGCCGTCGCGTCCGGGCGTCGCGCCGTCCCGGTCGACACCGGCCAACCGGTGACCGAACCGGCGCGGCTCGCCGCGCTCCTCGGCGGTGCGGCCATGGTCGTGTCCGACCGCGCCGAGGACGCGACCGTCGCGGGGGCGCCGGCCGCCGGGATCGACGCGGCCACGTTCCTCCCGGTCGGTGTCCGCGACGGCGACGTGCCGGATGCGGCACCCGACGCACCGGGCCAGGGCTCGGTCGTCCTGTTCACCTCGGGCTCGACGGGCACGCCCAAGGGCGTCGAACTGCCGGAGTCGCAACTGTTGTCCGTCGCTCGGGCCGTCGCCGCGCACAACCGGTTGACCGAGCGCGACCGGGGCTTCAACTCACTGCCGCTGTTCCACGTCAACGCCGAGGTCGTCGGTCTCATCGCCACCCTGGTCGCCGGCGCGACGCTCGTGCTCGACCGGCGGTTCCGTCGGACCGGGTTCTGGGAACTGCTCGAGGAGCGCCGGATCACCTGGCTCAACGCCGTGCCGGCGGTCTTGGCGGTCCTGGCGAAGACCGGGCCGATGGTGTTCCCGGAGACGCTGCGTTTCGTCCGGAGCGCGTCGGCACCCCTGCCCGATCCGGTGCGCGCCGCGCTCGGCGACGTCCCGCTCGTGGTGAGCTGGGGCATGACCGAGGGTGCCAGCCAGATCACCGCGACGCCGCTCGACGCCCCGCCCCGCCCCGGCACCGTCGGGCTGCCCGTCGGGTCCGAGGTCCAGGTCCGCGGCGAGGACGGCGGCGTCCTGCCCGCCGGCGAGGTCGGCGCGCTCTGGGTGCGCGGACCGGGTATCGTCCGCTCGTACCTCGGCGGTCGCGCCGCCGAACGGTTCGACGACGAGGGGTGGCTCGCGACCGGCGACCTCGGGTCCGTCGCGGCGGACGGGTGGGTGTCGCTCGCCGGGCGGTCCGACGACGTCATCAACCGCGGCGGCGAGAAGGTGTACCCGTCCGAGGTCGAGGACGTCCTGCTGCGGGACCCCCGCGTGCTCGAGGCCGTCGTCGTGGGGCGACCGGACGACGTGCTCGGTGCCGTCCCCGTGGCGTACGTCATCGCACAGGACGACGTCGACGCCGACGAGCTCGTCGCCGACCTCACCGCGCTGGCCGCTTCCGCCCTGACCCGGTTCCGCCGCCCGGCCGAGATCTCCCTCGTGCCGGACCTGCCGCGTGCGCCGACCGGCAAGGTGCAGCGCGCCCGCGTCCGAGCCATGACCGAGTCGCGGTGAGCGCCCGACCCACCCCGGCCGCCGTGGCCGTCACGCCGGGTGCGAGCCCGTCGTCGCCCGACGGGAGCGCGACCGGCACGAGCGGGACCGGCGTGCAGACCCCGACGCGCACGGCCGCCGGGCGCCCGCGGCACCTGTACGAGGTCGACGTCCTCCGGATCCTGACCTTCGCGTGCGTCATCGGCGTGCACACGACGAGCCACACCGTCGCGGACGACGACGTCCCGCTCAACGCCCTGCTCGGACTGCTGCACTTCACGCGCCTGGTGTTCTTCTCGCTGACCGCGTTCGTCCTGGTCTACAGCTGGTCGCTCCGCCCTCGACCGCTGGCGCAGTTCTGGCCCCGACGGTTCCTGCTCGTCGGCGTGCCGTACCTGGCGTGGTCGTTCGTCTACGTCGGCGCCGCGTGGTTGTTGAGCGGCACGACCCGTGGCGACGTGCCGGCCCTCGTGACGACGTACGCCGAGGGGATCGTCACCGGGACGTCCTGGTACCACCTCTACTTCCTGCTCGTGACGATGCAGGTGTACCTGCTCCTGCCCGTGATCGTGTGGCTCGTCCGGGTGACCCGCCGACACCACGTGACGCTCCTCGTGCTCGCGTTCCTGGTCCAGGTCGCGGTGTTCGCCTGCTACAAGTACCTGCCCGACTCCATCGACTGGTTGCACGGGTACCAGAAGCAGTTCTTCTTCTCGTACGTCTTCTTCATCGTGGCGGGAGCGGTGGCCGCCGACCACGCCGACCCGTTCCTCCGCTTCGTCCGTGAGCACCGTCGGGCCGTCCTCTGGGCGTTCGCCGGCACCGGTGCGCTCACGCTCGGCGTGTGGTGGGTGCAGGTCGGGCTCGGGCAGTCCCTCTACGCGGCGGGCACTCCGCTCCAGCCCGTCCAGGTGCTGTGGAGCGCGGCGGTCTTCGTCGGCTTCCTGACGATCGGCGCCGCGTGGGCTGACCGACGTCGTGCCGGCAGCGTCGTGGCCCGCATCGTCGACTACGCCTCCGACCGGTCGTTCGGGATCTTCCTCAGCCACCCGTTCATGATCTGGATCCTGCTGTACGGCGACAGCTGGCTCGAGGGCGTCGTGCCCGAGCCGTGGCTGACGCTCGTCACGTACGTGCTGGTGCTCGTGCTGTCGGTCGCGGTGACCGAGGTGTTCCGGTGGTCACCGCTCAGCGTGCCCCTCACCGGCCGGCCGTCACGCGCCCGGTGGCGGTCGGGTGGCGCGTCAGCGTGAGGGGCAGCGGTCCCGCCGACGGCCTGACGGCCGCCGAGCGGGAGGGCTGACGGGCCGACCGGCAGACGGACGGCGGCGGTCCGCGCGACGTGGTGCGGGCCTCCAGGCCGGGAGGCCCGCCTCCCGCTCGCGGTGAGGGGCTGTCGGTCATCGCATCGCGTGACGCCCCGGCGGCGGTCAGCTGGCCGCGTCGCGCTCCGCTGCGGGCACGCCGATCTCGAGGACGCCGTCGGTCATGGTCAGACGCTGCGGCTTCATCACCCACGCGACGACGGCGGCGGCCGCGAGCAGGACGCAGGAGATCCCGAACGGCACCTGCCAGCCCGAGGCCTCGATGAGCGCGCCGAACACGATGGGGGAGACCACGCCGGCGACGCCGAAGCCGGTGTTCATGAAGCCGGACGCGGTGCCCGACCACTGCGGAGCGACGTCCATCGGGATCGCCCACAGGTTGGCGTTGCACAGCTCGAGGAAGAAGAACGAGAGCGCGAGCGACACCGTGGCCACGGTGAGGCTCTGCCCGGCGACGATCAGGGGCAGCAGGCAGAGCAGGGACCCGCCGAGCCCGATGACCAAGATCACCCGCCGCGCGTGTCGGGTGTCGCCACCGCGGTGGATGATCCGGTCGCTGAGCATCCCACCGACGGTGTCCCCGACGACGCCGGCGAGCAACACGGCGGTCGTGAACCAGGCGAAGGCACTGATCTCGAGGTCGTACTCGTCGCTGAGGAAGGTCGGGATCCAGGTGAGGAACACCCAGAGCGTCCACCCGTAGCCGAAGTCGACGAAGGAGACCGGCAGGATCTGCCGGGCGAGGGCCCGCCAGGGGACCGGAGGCCGGGTCGCGCGTGTCTCGACGGGCGGCAGTTCGGCCAGTTCCGACTTCGTGATGCCCCTGGCGTCCTCCGGCCGGTCCCGGAAGGCGACGAACCAGACGACGCCCCAGACCACGGACAGGAGGGCCGTGGCGAAGAACGCGAGTCGCCACCCGCTGATCGCGATGAAGTACGCCACCAGAAGCGGCGCGAGCGCGTTGCCGAGCCGGGCGGCGGAGTGCACGACGCCCTGCGCGAAGCCGTTCCGGTCGCGCGGGATCCAGCGGCTCATCGCCTGGGTGGCGGACGGGAACGCGGCGGCTTCGCTCAGCCCGAGCAGGAGCCGCGCGGCGAACAGCGTCCAGAAACCGATCGCCAGGCCGGACCAGAGCGTCGCGACGCCCCAGACCACCGTGATCACGAAGAGCGCCCGGCGTGGGCCGAACTTCTCGCTGATCGTCCCGCCGAACACCTGGAGGAGCGCGTACGGCAGCGAGAACGCCGCGACGATGAACCCGGCGTCGGTCTCGGAGAGACCGAACTCGTCGGTGATGTGCGGGAGAGCGGTGGAGATGTTCGTGCGGTCGATGTACGAGATGGCGTACATGAAGCACAGGAGCAGGAGGACCCGTCCGCGGATGCGTCCGCGGAACGGGGTCCCCGTGGTCGGTGCCGGGGCGGGGGCAGGGGCCGTGGTCATGGGGTCTCTTCGGTCGGGTTGCTGAACGGACCGGAGGTTACGACCGTTGCCGATCAGGACCCTCTGAGACCGCTATCAGCGGAGAGTACGCCGTGGGCGAGCAGAGCCCTCCGATGTCAGGGGCCGCGCCTACTGTTGCAGGCATGGGAGTTGCCATCGAGCCCACGCGCGCCATCCGACCCTTCGAGGTCATCAGCGAGTACTCACCGAGCGGCGACCAGCCCGCCGCGATCGCCGAACTGGCAGGGCGCATCAACGCGGGTGAGACCGACGTCGTGCTGCTCGGCGCGACCGGTACCGGCAAGTCGGCGACCACCGCCTGGCTCATCGAGCAGGTGCAGCGGCCCACCCTCGTGCTCGCGCACAACAAGACGCTGGCGGCTCAGCTCGCGAACGAGTTCCGCGGTCTCCTGCCGAACAACGCCGTCGAGTACTTCGTGTCGTACTACGACTACTACCAGCCCGAGGCGTACGTCCCGCAGACCGACACCTTCATCGAGAAGGACTCGTCCGTCAACGCCGAGGTCGAGCGGCTCCGGCACTCGACGACGAACTCGCTGCTCAGCCGTCGCGACACCGTGGTGGTCTCGACCGTGTCGTGCATCTACGGTCTCGGCACGCCGGAGCAGTACATGAACGCCTCGGTCGCGCTGCACGTCGGTCAGACGATCTCCCGTGACCAGCTCGTCCGCAAGTTCGTCAGCATGCAGTACCAGCGCAACGACGTCGACTTCGCCCGTGGGACGTTCCGGGTGCGCGGAGACACGCTCGAGATCATCCCGATGTACGAAGAGCACGCGATCCGCATCGAGATGTTCGGCGACGAGATCGAGGCGCTCTCGTCCCTGCACCCGCTGACTGGCAACGTCATCGACGACCTGCCCGCCGTCTCGATCTTCCCGGCGTCGCACTACGTCGCCGACACCGACGTCATGCACCGGGCCATCGGATCGATCAAGGAGGAACTGGCCGAACGCCTCGCCGAGCTCGAGGGCCAGGGCAAGCTGCTCGAAGCCCAGCGGCTCCGGATGCGCACGACGTTCGACATCGAGATGATGGAGCAGATCGGCTTCTGCTCGGGCATCGAGAACTACTCGCGGCACATGGACGGCCGTGGGCCGGGCGAGGCCCCGCACTGCCTCATCGACTACTTCCCGGACGACTTCCTCATCGTCATCGACGAGTCGCACGTCACCGTGCCGCAGATCGGCGCGATGTACGAGGGCGACGCCTCCCGGAAGCGCACGCTCGTCGAGCACGGGTTCCGCCTGCCGAGCGCCATGGACAACCGACCGCTGAAGTGGGAGGAGTTCCTCGACCGCGTCGGGCAGAAGGTGTTCCTGTCGGCGACCCCGGGCAAGTACGAGCTGGGCATCACGGACAGCGTGGTCGAGCAGATCATCCGTCCGACCGGCCTGGTCGACCCCGAGATCATCGTCAAGCCGAGTGACGGCCAGATCGACGACCTGCTCGAGGAGATCACGCAGCGGGTGGACAAGGACGAGCGCGTGCTCGTCACCACGCTCACCAAGCGGATGGCCGAGGAGCTCACCGACTTCCTCGGCAACGCCGGGGTCCGGGTACGGTACCTGCACTCCGACGTCGACACCCTCAAGCGCGTCGAGCTCCTCACCGAGCTGCGACAGGGTGTGTACGACGTGCTCATCGGCATCAACCTGCTGCGTGAGGGCCTCGACCTGCCGGAGGTCTCGCTCGTCGCGATCCTCGACGCCGACAAGGAGGGCTTCCTCCGGTCGTCGACGTCCCTCATCCAGACCATCGGTCGCGCCGCCCGCAACGTGTCGGGCCAGGTGCTCATGTACGCCGACAAGATGACCGACTCCATGAAGCAGGCCATCGAGGAGACCGACCGCCGTCGCGAGAAGCAGGTCGCGTACAACCTGGAGCACGGCATCGACCCGCAGCCGCTCCGCAAGAAGATCGCGGACATCACCGAGGTCCTCAACCGCGAGAGCGACGACACCCGTGAGCTCCTCGAGCGTCGGGGTGGTGGCGTGCGGGACGGCCGACGGGCGCCCACGCCGTCCCTCCGTCGCGAGGGCATCGCGGGCGAAGGCGCGACGCAGCTCGAAGCGACGATCGCGGATCTCAACGACCAGATGCTGCAGGCTGCCGCCGAGCTCAAGTTCGAACTGGCGGCGCGGCTCCGGGACGAGGTGCAGGACCTCAAGAAGGCGCTGCGGCAGATGGAGTCCGCCGGACATGTCGTCTGAGTCGAGCCCGTCCACCGCGGACGGTGCCGTCTCGGGCGACCGGCAGCGGACGGTGGTGGTCACGGGTGCGAGCGCCGGGCTCGGGTACCAGGCGGCGGAGCAGCTCGCCGCGGCCGGCCACCGGGTCGTCCTCGCCACCCGGAACCGCGAGAAGGCAGCCGCCGCGGAGCGCAGCATCCGGCAGCAGGTACCCGCGGCGACGCTCGACCACCTGCACCTCGACCTCGCGGACCTCGACTCGGTCCGGGCGGCCGCGGCCGAGCTGGCCCGACGGGGAGCGGTCGACGCGGTCCTCAACAACGCCGGAGTGGTCGGGTCCCGCCAGCGCCGCTCAACCGCGCAGGGGCACGAGCTGCAGGTCGGGACGAACCACCTGGGCCACTTCGCCTGGACGGCCTTGGTGCTCCCGCTCCTGCAGGAGACCGGAGGTCGCGTCGTGCACCTCGGCTCGATCTCGCACCGCTGGGTCACCCTCGACCGACACGATCCGCTCGCCGCCGGGCACTACTCCGGATACCGCCAGTACGGGCGCAGCAAGCTCGCGGTGATGCTCTTCGGGTTCGAGCTCGCGCAGCGTCTCGCCGACGCCGGGTCGCCGGTGTCGAGCGTCGTGGCGCACCCCGGACTCGCGCTCGACTCGCTGACGCCGGCCCGACCAGAGGTGAGCGTCGCGCGGACCGAGCCGGGCTGGGTCCGTCCCGGTCAGCGGTGGATCGCCCAGGGCAAGGACGCCGGGGCCGTGCCGCTCGTGCGCGCGGTGGTCGGTGGCGACGTGCGGTCGGGTGAGTACTGGGGGCCGGACGGCTGGTTCCAGCTCCGGGGTGGGCCTGCCGTCGTGCCGGCGGAACCGCGGGCGCACGACCGGACCGAAGCCGCGCGGTTGTGGGCCGCCAGTGAAGCCGCCTCCGGGGTCGCGTTCGCTCTGGACGCACTCGGCTGAGTCGTCGGGGCGGGCGTTTGTCGGAGTCGGTTCGTAGAATCGTCTGCGATGACCATCACCTCTGACCGCGGAACCGCCATGCCCGGACCCGACGACTTCGACGAGCCGTCGGACCTGCACCTGCCCGGCGGTACGGCACCCCACGACACGTCGACGCTGAGCGTCCGCGGCGCGCGGGTGCACAACCTCCGAGACGTCGACCTCGAGATCCCGCGCGACTCCCTCGTCGTGTTCACCGGCCTGTCCGGATCGGGCAAGTCCTCGTTGGCCTTCGACACCATCTTCGCCGAGGGACAGCGCCGGTACGTCGAGTCCCTGTCGGCGTACGCGCGCCAGTTCCTCGGACAGGTCGACCGACCCGACGTCGACTTCATCGAGGGGCTGTCGCCCGCCGTGTCGATCGACCAGAAGTCGACGAACCGGAACCCGCGGTCGACCGTCGGCACCATCACCGAGGTCTACGACTACATGCGTCTGCTCTGGGCGCGCATCGGCATCCCGCACTGCCCCGTCTGTGGCGAGGTGATCAGCAAGCAGAGCGTGCAGCAGATCGCCGACCAGCTCATGACGCAGGAGACCGGTACCCGGTTCCAGGTGCTCGCGCCGATCGTGTCGAAGAAGAAGGGCGAGTTCGTCGACCTCTTCCAGGAGCTCGCGGCGTCCGGCTACTCCCGTGCGATCGTCGACGGAGAGCGCATCCAGCTCAGCAACCCGCCGACGCTCAAGAAGCAGGTCAAGCACGACATCTCGGTCATCGTCGACCGCTTGGTCGCCAGCGACGACATCCTCGGCCGACTGACCGACTCGCTCGAGACGGCTCTGCGCCTCACGAACGGCACGGTCGCGATCGACCTCGTCGACCACGAGGGCCCGGGTGCGGTGCGGACGTACTCCGAGAACCTCTCCTGCCCGAACAACCATCCGCTGGCCCTCACCGAGATCGAGCCGCGGACCTTCTCGTTCAACGCCCCGTTCGGCGCCTGCCCGGAGTGCTCCGGCCTCGGGACCCGCATGTCGGTCGACCCGGACCTCGTGCTCGGCGACCCCGAAGCGTCCCTGGCAGACGGCGTCCTGCTGCCCTGGACCGGGACGAGCGGCCTGTACTCCTACTTCGAGAAGCTGCTCGCCGGCCTCGGCAAGGAGCTCGACTTCCGTCTCGACACCCCGTGGAACCAGCTGCCGTCGTCGGTGCAGGCCGCCATCCTCACCGGCAAGGACTTCGAGGTCTCGGTGTCGTGGAAGAACCGCTTCGGCCGCGAGATGCGGTACACGAGCGGGTTCGAGGGCGTGATGCCCTACATCGAGCGCAAGTTCGCCGAGGCCGAGACCGACTCGCAGCGCCAGCGGTTCCAGGGATACCTGCGCGAGGTGCCGTGCCCCGTGTGTGACGGCACCCGTCTCAAGCCCGAGGTCCTGGCGGTCACGGTCGACGGCCGGAGCATCGCGGACGTCACGGACATGGCCCTCGACGAGGCCTACGGGTTCATGGCGGACATCACGCTCACGGCGCGCGAGGCGCACATCGCCGCGGCCGTCCTGCGCGAGATCCGGGCGCGGCTCGAGTTCCTGCTCGAGGTCGGCCTCAACTACCTCACCCTGGCACGTGGCGCCGGTGGTCTCTCCGGTGGCGAGGCGCAGCGCATCCGGCTCGCGACCCAGATCGGTTCCGGGCTGACCGGCGTGCTGTACGTCCTCGACGAGCCGAGCATCGGGTTGCACCAGCGCGACAACCGTCGGCTCATCGACACGCTCGTGAAGCTCAAGGACCTCGGCAACACGCTCATCGTGGTCGAGCACGACGAGGACACGATCCGCACGGCGGACTGGGTCGTCGACATCGGACCCGGCGCGGGCGTCAACGGCGGCAACGTCGTGCACTCGGGCTCGTACGACGACATGATCGAGAACCGCGAGTCCATCACGGGTGACTACCTCGCCGGGCGCCGGGCGATCGAGATGCCGTCGGAGCGTCGGAAGGTCAACCGCAAGCGGGTCATCAGCGTGCAGGGCGCGCGGGCGAACAACCTCAAGGACGTGGACGTCGACTTCCCGCTCGGGGTCTTCACCGCGGTCACCGGGGTCAGCGGCTCCGGCAAGTCGACGCTCGTCAACGACATCCTGTACAAGGTGCTGGCCAACCAGCTCAACGGTGCCCGGCACATCGCGGGCAAGCACACCCGGGTGAAGGGCCTCGACCAGCTGGACAAGGTCGTGCACGTCGACCAGGCCCCCATCGGACGGACGCCGCGCTCGAACCCGGCGACCTACACGGGTGTCTTCGACCGCATCCGTCAGCTGTTCGCGGAGACCCCCGAGGCGAAGACCCGCGGGTACCAGCCCGGACGCTTCAGCTTCAACGTCAAGGGCGGCCGCTGCGAGAACTGCTCGGGCGACGGCACCATCAAGATCGAGATGAACTTCCTGCCCGACGTCTACGTCGCGTGCGAGGTCTGCGGCGGCGCCCGGTACAACCGCGAGACGCTGCAGGTGCACTACAAGGGCAAGAGCATCTCCGAGGTGCTCGACATGCCGATCAGCGAGGCGGCCGAGTTCTTCGAGCCGATCTCGGCGATCCACCGCTACATGCAGACCCTCGTCGACGTCGGCCTCGGCTACGTGCGACTCGGGCAGAGCGCGGCGACGCTCTCCGGCGGGGAGGCACAGCGGGTCAAGCTCGCGACCGAGCTGCAGCGTCGTTCGAACGGCCGCACGGTCTACGTGCTCGACGAGCCGACCACGGGTCTGCACTTCGAGGACGTCCGGAAGCTGCTCCTCGTGCTGCAGAGCCTGGTCGACAAGGGCAACACCGTCATCACCATCGAGCACAACCTCGACGTCATCAAGTCCGCCGACTGGCTCATCGACATGGGCCCGGAGGGCGGGTCGGGCGGCGGCACGGTGCTGGCCACGGGCACCCCGGAGCACGTCGCCGACGTCCCGGAGAGCCACACCGGCGTCTTCCTCCGCGAGATCCTCGACGCGCAGGACGCCCGCGTGGGCAAGGAGCGGTCCGTGGGTGCTCGTCGAGCAGGTGCACAGCAGGCAGGTGCTCGCTAGGTGGCGGACACCGTCCCGTGGCGGCCGAAGGCGGGGGAGATCCCGACCGACCCCGGCGTGTACCGGTGGCGTGACGGCAACGGCCGCGTGCTGTACGTCGGCAAGGCGAAGAACCTCCGCGCCCGGCTGAGCAACTACTTCGCGCCGCTGCACACCCTGCACGAACGGACCCGGCGCATGGTCCTCACGGCGCAGAGCGTCGAGTGGACCACGGTCGGCTCGGAGATCGAGGCGCTCCAGTTGGAGTACACCTGGATCAAGGAGTTCGATCCGCCCTTCAACGTCAAGTTCCGTGACGACAAGTCGTACCCGTACATGGCGATCACGATGGCCGACGAGGCGCCGCGGGTGATGGTCACGCGCAACCGGAAGATCAAGGGCGCGAAGTACTTCGGCCCGTACCCGAAGATCTGGGCCGTGCACGACACCATCGACCTGATGATCAAGGTCTTCCCGATCCGCACCTGTTCGGAGTCGTCCTACAAGCGCGCCATGCAGACCGGCAAGCCGTGCTTCCCGGGGCAGATCGGCAAGTGCGGCGGGCCGTGCTCGCAACGCGTCACGATCGAGGAGCACCGTGCGCTCGTCGAGGAGTTCGTGCGGTTCATGGGCAGCTACGACCGTCGCGTGATCACGCAGCTCCGGCAGCGGATGGCGGCCTCGGCCGACGCCATGCAGTACGAGCAGGCAGCCCGGTACCGCGACCAGGTCGAGGCCCTCGAAGCCGTGCTCGAGAAGTCCGCGGTCGTGCTCAAGGACTCGGTCGACCTCGACCTGTTCGGCATCGCGGAGGACGAGCTGGCCGCCGCCGTGCAGCTGTTCTCGGTGCGCGGCGGACGCATCCGCGGTGTGCGCGGCTGGGTCGTCGACAAGGAGCTCGACATCAGCACGGGCGACCTCGTCGAGCAGATCGTGCAGGGCGTCTACACCGGCAGTGAACTGCCCGCCGGGGCCGGCGGCGAGGAACCGCCGCGTGAGGTCGTCGTGCCGGTCCTGCCGGACGACGCCGATGCCCTGCAGCAGTGGCTCAGCGACCGCCGGGGTGGCCGTGGCACGAAGCTCAGCACCGCCCAGCGCGGTGACCGGGCGGGTCTCGCCCGGACGGCTTCGCAGAACGCCCAGCAGGCGCTCATGCTCTACAAGACGAAGCGCTCAGCCGACTACACGACCCGGGCGGCGGCCCTCGCCGACATCCAGGAGGCGCTCGGCATGACCGAGGCGCCCCTGCGGATGGAGTGCTACGACATCTCGCACCTGCAGGGGACGAACGTCGTCGCGTCGATGGTCGTGTTCGAGGACGGCCTGCCGCGCAAGGACCAGTACCGGCGTTACACGATCGCCGAGACCACCGACGACACCGACAGCATGTACCAGGTGCTGACCCGTCGACTGGCGCGTCTCGACGAGGACGCGGCCGTGCCGGACGTGCCCGACGTGACCGGCGACGCCGTCGTCGAGGGGTCGAAGCCGACGAAACGCTTCGCGTACCGGCCGCAGCTCCTCGTCGTCGACGGCGGGCAGCCCCAGGTCGCCGCGGCGAAGCGCGCGCTCGACGAGGCCGGGGTCGGCGACATCGCCCTGGTCGGCATCGCGAAGCGTCTCGAGGAGCTCTGGCTGCCGGATGACGACTTCCCGGTCATCCTGCCGCGCAACTCCGAGGCGCTCTTCCTCATCCAGCGTCTCCGCGACGAGGCCCACCGCTTCGCCATCTCGCACCAGCGGACGCGACGGAAGCGGGACGTCAAGTCGCAGCTGTCCGAGATCCCCGGGCTCGGACCGAACCGCGTGGCCGCGCTGTTGAAGCACTTCGGCTCAGTGGCCCGCCTCCGCCAGGCCACAGCGGAAGAGGTCGCCGAGGTGCCGGGCGTCGGGCCCGCGACGGCGGCCGCCGTGGTGCGCAAGCTCACGACGGTCCCGGTGGACACCCCCGAGTCGGCCAGCGCGCCCACCCCGGCCAGTGCACCCACCCCGGCCAGTGAACCCACCCCGGCCAGTGCACCCACCCCGACCAGTGCGCCCGGCGCGCATGACGCCCGCACGGCCCCGGCGACCGGACGGTAGCCTGGTCCTCGACCTGGGCCGGCGGCGCTCGAACCGGCCGGGCGACCCGCCCGGCCACACCACGACGGAGCTCCTTCGCAGATGACCGAAACCACCTCGCAGCAGCAGCACGACGTCCTCATCGTGACCGGCATGTCCGGCGCCGGGCGGTCGACGGTGGGGAAGGCGCTCGAGGACCTCGGCTGGTACGTGGTCGACAACCTCCCGACGCAGATGCTCGGGCCGCTGACCGACCTGGCGGACCGGGCGGGGGAGTCGATCCCGAAGATCGCGACCGTCGTCGACGTGCGCGGCGGGCGGTTCTTCACGGACCCCGAGCACGCCGTCCAGCAGCTGCGCGAGAGCACCAGCGCCCGGGTCCGGGTGCTGTTCCTCGAAGCGACCGACCAGGTCCTGGTCCGGCGCTTCGAACAGGTCCGACGGCCCCACCCGCTGCAGGGCGAGGACACGCTGCTCGACGGCATCGCACGGGAGCGCACCCGCCTGCTCGGCCTGCGCGAGGCGTCGGACATGATCGTCGACACGTCCGACCTGAACATCCACCAGCTCGCGAACGCCGTCACCGAGAAGTTCGCCGAGGACCGCTTCGTCGGCGTCCAGGTCACCCTGATGAGCTTCGGGTTCAAGTACGGCCTGCCCGCCGACGCCGACATGGTCGCCGACGTGCGCTTCATCCCGAACCCCTACTGGGTGCCGGAACTGCGGCCGCACACGGGGCTCGACAAGCCGGTGTCCGACTACGTCCTGGAGCAGCCCGGGGCGCGTCCGTTCGTCGACCGCTACGCCTCCGTCCTCGAGCCGGTGTTCGAGGGGTACCAGCGGGAGAACAAAAGACACGCTACGATCGCCATCGGCTGTACCGGCGGCAAGCACCGTTCGGTCGCCATCGTCGCCGAGCTGGCGAGCCTCCTCCGCGGGATGCCCAACGTCGCCGTGCGTGTGAAGAACCGAGATCTCGGCCGGGAGTGACCGTCCCACCGGCCGTCTCGACACGCGTGCGCCCCGGGGCCGCGGAACCCCACCCCGAAGAACGTAAGGAATGATGCCGTGCCGTTGACTGCCGAGGTGAAGGACGAACTGGCCAGGGTCGTCGTCAACCGGAACACGGTCCGCGCCGCCGAGCTCGCGACCGTGCTCCGGTTCGCGGGGGGCCTGCACGTCATCTCCGGCCGGATCGCCGTCGAGGTCGAGCTCGACACCCGGATCATCGTGCACCGCGTCCGGAAGGACCTCGCCGAGCTGTACGGCGTGCGGAGCGAGGCCTCGGTCGGGTCGACCGCGTCGTCGCGGCGCGGGACCCGGTACCTCGTCCGCGTCCTCGAGGCCGGTGAGACCCTGGCCCGCCAGACCGGGCTCATGGACGCCCGGCGGCGTCCGGTGCGCGGGCTGCCGAACCGCCTGACGACCGGCACCCGCGAGGACCTCGCCGCCATCTGGCGTGGCGCGTTCCTCGCCTCCGGCACCCTGACCGACCCGGGTCGTGCCGCAGCGCTCGAGGTGACCTGCCCCGGCAACGAAGCGGCGATGGCGCTCGTCGGCGCTGCCTCCCGCCTCGGCATCGCCGCGAAGGGCCGCGAGGTCCGTGGGGTCCACCGGGTCGTCATCCGCGACGGCGAGGCCATCGGACAGATGCTCACCGCGATGGGCGCCGCCCGGACGACGGCCGACTGGGAGGAGATGCGCCAGCGCCGGGAGGTCCGTGCCACCGCCAACCGCCTCGTGAACTTCGACGACGCGAACCTGCGTCGTTCGGCGCAGGCCGCGGTCGCCGCGTGCGCCCGGGTCGAGCGGGCGCTGGAGATCCTCGGCGACGAGGTCCCCGACCACCTGCAGTACGCCGGCACCCTGCGGCTCGAGCACCGCGACGCGTCGCTGGACGAGCTCGGCCAGCACGCCGACCCGCCCATGACGAAGGACGCCATCGCCGGTCGGATCCGCCGACTGCTGGCGATGGCCGACAAGCGTGCCGCCGACCTCGGCGTCCCCGGCACCGAGGCGAGCGTGCCCGAGGAACTCGAAGGGGCCTGACCGACTCGTCCCCTCCGGACCCCCGCGGCCACTGCGCGCCGACCCGCCCCGGGTCGGCGTCATGCAGGTGGTCCGTGGGGGTCCGACTGCTAGGGTCGTGAGGGCGACGTCACGGGCGTATCGTCCACGACACGTGGGCCGGCCGTCGTCCCCGACGACACCTCCACACTCCGAAAAGCAGTGCCTCCCCGAGGCGCTCCACACCCAACAGGAGAACCATTGACCGTCAAGATCGGTATCAACGGCTTCGGCCGGATCGGCCGTAACTTCTTCCGCGCCGCTCTGGCCAAGGGCAGCGACCTCGAGATCGTGGCGGTGAACGACCTCACCGACAACGCCGCGCTCGCGAACCTGCTCAAGTACGACTCGATCACCGGCAAGCTCGGCGTCTCCGTCGAGCTCGACGGCGACAACATCGTCGTCGACGGCAAGGCCATCAAGGTCCTCGCCGAGCGCGACCCCGCCAACCTCCCCTGGGGCGAACTGGGCGTCGACATCGTCATCGAGTCCACGGGCTTCTTCACCAAGGCCGCCGATGCGCAGAAGCACATCGACGCCGGTGCCAAGAAGGTCATCATCTCCGCCCCGGCGACCGGTGACGACGTCACCATCGTCCTCGGCGTGAACGAGGACACTTACGACGCGGCGAACCACCACATCATCTCCAACGCCTCGTGCACCACGAACAGCCTCGCGCCGCTCGCCAAGGTGTTCCACGACGCGTTCGGCATCGAGCGCGGTCTCATGACCACGGTCCACGCCTACACCGCCGACCAGAACCTGCAGGACGGCCCGCACAAGGACCCGCGTCGTGCCCGTGCCGCGGCCCTGAACATCGTCCCGACCTCCACGGGTGCGGCGAAGGCCATCGGCCTGGTCCTCCCGGAGCTCGCCGGCAAGCTCGACGGCTTCGCGCTCCGCGTGCCGGTCCCGACCGGTTCGATCACGGACCTCACGCTCGAGACCAAGTCGGACGTCACGGTCGACGAGATCAACGCCGTCTACAAGGCCGCCGCCGAGGGCCCGCTGAAGGGCATCCTGCTCTACAGCGAGGACCCGCTGGTGTCGACCGACATCACGACGGACCCGCACTCCTCGATCTACGACTCCGGCCTGACCAAGGTCATGGGCAACCTCGTCAAGATCACCTCGTGGTACGACAACGAGTGGGGCTACTCGAACCGCCTGGTCGACCTGACCGAGTTCGTGGGCGAGAAGCTCTGACCTGATGGCTCTCCGCACCCTCGAGGACCTCGGCGACCTCGCCGGCAAGCGTGTCGTCGTCCGCTGTGACCTGAACGTCCCGCTCAAGGACGGCACGATCACGGACGACGGCCGTGTGCGCGCGTCGTTGACCACGCTCAACACGTTGATCACCGCCGGCGCGCGCGTGATCGTCGTGTCGCACCTCGGCCGACCCGACGGCACACCGACGCCGGAGTACTCGCTCGCGCCGGTCGCCCAGCGGCTGTCCGAACTGCTGGCCAAGCCGGTGGCGTTCGTCGGCGAGACCGTCGGCGACGAAGCGACCGCGGCCGCCGAGGCCCTCGAGGACGGTGACGTCCTGCTGCTCGAGAACCTCCGGTTCAACCCGGAGGAGACCTCGAAGGACGCCGCCGAACGCGGAGCCTTCGCCGACCGCATCGCAGCGCTCGGGGACGCCTTCGTCTCCGACGGGTTCGGTGTCGTGCACCGCAAGCAGGCTTCGGTCTACGAGCTGGCATCGGCCCTCCCGAGTGCCGCCGGTCAGCTCATCGAGCAGGAGCTCACGGTGCTCGAGCGCCTGACCGAGGAACCCGAGCGGCCCTACACCGTCGTCCTCGGCGGCTCGAAGGTCAGCGACAAGCTCGGGGTCATCGACCACCTGCTGCCGCGCGTCGACACCATCTGCATCGGTGGCGGCATGCTCTTCACCTTCCTCGCGGCCCAGGGCCACGGGGTGGGGAAGTCGCTGCTCGAGCAGGACCAGCTGGACACCGTCCGGGAGTACCTGTCGCGAGCGAGCGAGCTCGGCGTGACCATCGACCTGCCGACCGACGTCGTGGTGGCCTCCGGCTTCGCCACCGACGCCGAGCACGAGACGGTGGCCGCCGACGCCATCGAGTCCTCGTCGTTCGGAGCGGACGGCATCGGGCTCGACATCGGCCCGGAGACGGCGGAGCGGTTCGCCGCAGCGGTGTCCTCGTCGAAGACCGTGTTCTGGAACGGCCCGATGGGCGTGTTCGAGTTCCCGGCCTTCGCCGCGGGCACGAAGACCGTCGCGCAGGCGCTCACCGAGGTCGACGGCCTCGGCGTCGTCGGCGGTGGTGACTCGGCAGCCGCCGTCCGGTCTCTCGGCTTCGCCGACGACCAGTTCGGCCACATCTCCACCGGTGGTGGGGCGAGCCTCGAGTTCCTCGAGGGCAAGTCGCTCCCCGGCCTCGAAGCGCTGGGGTGGTCCGCATGACCCGCACGCCGCTCATCGCGGGCAACTGGAAGATGAACCTGGACCACCTCCAGGCCATCGCCACCGTCCAGAAACTCGCGTGGACCCTGAAGGACGCCCGTCACGACCACGCCGACGTCGAGGTCGCGGTGTTCCCGCCCTTCACGGACCTGCGGAGCGTGCAGACGCTCATCTCCGCCGACAAGCTGCCCATCGCGTTCGGCGCCCAGGACCTGTCGCAGTACGACTCCGGTGCCTACACCGGTGACGTCTCGGGCGCGTTCCTCGCCGCACTCGACGCGAAGTACGTGATCGTCGGCCACTCCGAGCGTCGCACCATGCACGGTGAGACCGACGAGATCGTGGCCGCCAAGACCGCAGCTGCCGTGAAGCACGGGCTGGTGCCGGTCGTCTGCGTCGGGGAGACGGGCGAACAGCGTGAGCAGCGCGGCGCCGGGGTCGTCCCGGTCGAGCAGTTGCAGGTCGTCCTCGCTGCCGTGCAGCCGGCCGAGATCGTCGTGGCGTACGAGCCGGTGTGGGCCATCGGCTCCGGCCAGGCGGCCACGGCGGAGCAGGCGCAGGACGAGTGTGCTGCCCTGCGTCGCGGCATCGCTGCTGCCTGGGGTGACCAGGCCGCTGCCGACACGCGCGTCCTGTACGGCGGATCGGTGAAGTCGGGCAACATCGCGGGCTTCCTCCGTGAGCCCGACGTCGACGGCGCGCTCGTCGGTGGCGCGTCCCTCGACGTGCAGGAGTTCGCCGCCATCGCGCGGTTCCAGCAGCACGTCGGTCTGTAGACCAGCACCGCCGAGGCGCGACGGGCACCGCCCGTCGCGCCTCGTGCTGTGCCCCTCCCGCACCGCTCAACCCGCCCGGTTCCCGAGCGCGCGCCGCGCGACCGGTATACTCGGATGGCTGACTGACACGAAAGGTACGTCGTGGCGATACTCTCCGTCGTGCTGCAGGTCCTGCTCGCGATCACGAGCCTCCTGCTCACGCTCCTCATCCTCCTGCACAAGGGTCGCGGTGGCGGCCTCTCCGACATGTTCGGCGGTGGTGTGACGAGCAACCTCGGGGCATCCGGCGTCGCCGAGCGCAACCTGAACCGCATCACCGTGATCCTCGGGCTCCTCTGGATCTCGAGCATCATCGTGCTCGGTCTCATCAACAAGTTCACGGCAGGGAGCTGACATGGCATCCGGAGGAAGCGCCATCCGCGGGTCGCGTGTGGGCGCAGGCCCGATGGGCGAACAGGACCGCGGGGTCCAGGCCGAACGCGTCGCGATCTCCTACTGGGACGCGATGGGCAACGAGGTCGTACGGTACTTCGCCGCGAACCTCCCCGACGAGGAGATCCCCGAGACGGTCGACTCCCCGTCCACGGGTCTCCCGGCCGGCCGCGACAAGGAGAACCCGCCGCAGGTCGCCAAGACCGAGCCGTACAAGACGCACCTGGCGTACGTGAAGGAACGGCGTACCGAGGAAGAGGCAGCGCAGCTCCTCGAGGACGCACTGCAGCAGCTCCGCCAGCGCCGCGGTACCGCCGCCAAGTAGCGCTCGACGTCCGAAGGCCCCCGCACCGTTGGTGCGGGGGCCTTCGTCATGGGTCAGGTCGTCAGCCCTGCGCGCGCGGTCGGGTGACACGTCCGGCGGGTCTCCCACGGCCGACGCCGGGCGCAGACAGACGGGAGGCGCGGTGCCAGCTGGCACCGCGCCTCCCGTCCGTGAGTGATCGCGTCTAGTAGGTCGACGCGATGAGGTTCTCCGGAACGTCGCGCGCGGCGTCCTGGTCGACGAAGAAGACGGTGCGCTTCCGGCCCTGCACACCACCGACCGGTACCTCGTCCACCGCGGCACCCGCCAGGGCGAGCCCGAGCACGGACGCCTTCTCGGCGCCGGAGAGGATGACCCAGACCCGCTGCGACGCGTTGATCACCGGGTAGGTGAGCGTCAGGCGCTGGGCTGGCGGCTTGGGGGAGTCGTCCACGGACACGACCATGCGGTCGGTGACGCGCAGCTGCGGGAACTCCGGGAACAGCGACGCCGTGTGGCCGTCCGGTCCGACGCCGAGGAGCGTGATGTCGAACCGCGGTGCATCGGCGGAGTCCGGCGCGGCGTCGTGCAGCTCGCGCTCGTAATGGTCCGCGGCCTCGTCGATCGTCAGACCGGCGTCGGACGCGGCCATGGGGTGGATGTTCTCGACCGGGATGCTGACGTGGTCGAGGAAGTCGGTCTGCGTACCGGCGTCGTTGCGGTCGGCGTCACCCGCGGGCACCCAGCGCTCGTCGACCCACCAGACGTGCACCTTCGACCAGTCGACGCTCTCCTGCGCCTGCGATTGCCCGATCGCCGCGAGCACCAGGGTCGAGACCGAGCCACCGCTGATCGCGATGTCGGCCCGCCCCTGCTCGTCGAGCACGTCGATGATCTTCGTGATGAAGCGTGCGGCGACGGAGGCGCCGAGGGCCTGCTTGTCGGGGTGCACCAGCACCCGCCGTTCGTTGGTCACGTGACTCCCGTGTTCGTGATGCGGCCACCCATGTGACCGCGGTCGGTCCGGCCGGCCGTCCGGCCCGCCCGACCTGACGGGCAGGGCGGGGGAGGACGGACGGTCGGACCGTGGCGGTGGTCAGCCCGCGATGCGTTCGCGGAGCTTGGCCACCCCGTGCTTGACGACGTCTCCGAAGAGGACGTCCGGGTCGAGTCTACGGAGTTCCTCGGCCAGGCAGTCGCGCAGGTTCCGGCGCGGCAACGACAGGTCGTGCGTCGGTTGCCCCGGCATCGACAGGGTCGCGACGTCGACCAGGGAACGCTCGAGTTCGATCGTGCCGGAGTCGCGCAAGAGCTTCACGCCGTGGATGCCGCTCGAGCCCGTCGCCCGCGGTGAGGTGGTGACCTCCACGGGGACCTTGAGCTGGAGGCCGAGCCACGCGGCGAGGAGCACCGTCGACGGGCTGTCGAACGCACCGGAGACCTCGACCGCGGTGATCGGCTCGAACGGCGGCTGGTCGAGCGCGGCCGCCAGCTGGTTCCGCCACAGCGTGAGGCGCGTCCAGGCGAAGTCCGTGTCACCGGGCGCGTAGGAGTCCGCGAGCGCCATGATCGCGGCGTTCGGGTCCTTCTGCGCCGCGGCGTCGGTGATCCGCCGCTGGGCGATCCGGCCGAGCGGCGAGACCGACGGCTTCTCCGGCGCGGCTTCCGGCCACCAGGCGACGACGGGCGCGTCGGGGAGGAGCAGTCCGGTGACCAGGCTCTCCTCGTCCGCAGCGGTCTCGCCGTAGGCGCGGAGGACGATGACCTCGCTGGCGCCCGCGTCGCTGCCGACGCGGATCTGCGCGTCGAGACGACCGGGGGACGCGACATCACCCTCGTTCTTCGACACGATGACGACGCGCATCGGGTGCTCGCGGGACGCCTGGTTGGCGGCCTCGATGGCCTCTTCCTCGCGACCGAGGGCGGTCGAGACGATGAGGGTGAGCACGCGGCCGAGAGCGACGGCCCCGCCCTCCTCGCGGATGTGCACCAGGGTCTTCTGGATCTTCGAGACCGTGGTGTTCGGCAGGTCGATCTTCATGGACGCCTCCAGGTCCGACCGTCGCGGGCGAGGAGTTCGTCGGCCGATGCCGGACCCCACGTGCCAGGACGGTACTGTTCGGGCTGGCCCTGTGTCCGCCAGAACTCCTCGATCGGGTCGAGGATCTTCCAGGACAGCTCGACCTCCTGGTGCCGCGGGAACAGCGGCGGGTCACCGAGGAGCACGTCGAGGATGAGCCGTTCGTAGGCCTCGGGGGAGGCCTCGGTGAACGCGTGGCCGTAGCCGAAGTCCATCGTGACGTCGCGGACCTGCGTCCCGACGCCCGGGACCTTCGAGCCGAAGCGGAGCGTGACGCCCTCGTCCGGCTGCACGCGGATGACGAGCGCGTTCTGACCGAGCGGTGACTGTTCGATGCCGAACACGTCCTCGGGGACGCGCTTGAACACGATCGCGATCTCGGTGACGCGGCGGCCGAGACGCTTGCCGGCCCGCAGGTAGAAGGGCACGCCCTGCCAGCGGCGGGTCGCGATGTCGAGGCGGATCGCGGCGTAGGTCTCCGTCGTGGACTCGGGGTTCATGCCCGCTTCCTCGAGGAACCCGAGCACCTTCTCGCCGCCCTGCCAGCCGCCGGCGTACTGCCCGCGGGCGGTCGCCGTGGACAGGTCCTCCGGCAGCCGGACCGCCGAGAGCACCTTCTCCTTCTCGGCGCGGAGGTGTCCGGCCTTGAACGAGACCGGCTCCTCCATCGCCGTGAGGGCGAGGAGTTGCAGCAGGTGGTTCTGGATGACGTCGCGTGCCGCACCGATGCCGTCGTAGTACGCGGCCCGACCGGCGACGCCGATGTCCTCGGCCATCGTGATCTGCACGTGGTCGACGTAGTTCGAGTTCCAGATGGGTTCGTACATCTGGTTCGCGAACCGGAGCGTCAGGAGGTTCTGGACGGTCTCCTTGCCGAGGTAGTGGTCGATGCGGAAGACGTCGTCCGGCGCGAAGACGCTCTCGACGATCGCGTTGAGTTCGCGGGCGGTCCGCAGGTCGGAGCCGAAGGGCTTCTCGACCACGACCCGGCTCCACGACCCGTCACGCTTCTCGGTGAGCCCGGAGAGCTTGAGCTGCTCGGTGACGACCGGGAACATCTTCGGCGGGATCGAGAGGTAGAAGGCGTGGTTGCCGAGCGTCCCACGCTCGGCGTCGAGGGTGTCGACGGTCTCCTTGAGGAGCGCGAACGCCTCGGGGTCGTCGAACGACCCCTGGACGAAGCGGATCCCCTGCTCGAGCTGACGCCAGACGTCCTCGTCGAACGGGGTCCGCGAGTGCTCCTTGACGGCGTCGTGGACGAGCTGGGAGAAGTCCTGGTCCTCCCAGTCGCGCCGAGCGAACCCGACCAGCGCGAAGCCCGGGGGCAGGAGCCCCCGGTTCGCGAGGTCGTAGACCGCGGGCATCAACTTCTTCCGGGAGAGGTCTCCCGTGACGCCGAAGATGATGAGGGTGCTGGGACCCGCGATCCGGTTCAGTCGACGGTCCGTGGGCAACCGGAGCGGGTTGTGCTCCGGGGTGATCGCCACCGGTGACATGTCGGTGAACTCCTTTGATCAGGTGGTGAGTGCGGCCGTGATGACCGATGCCGCCGCCGGGAGGTCCCGGGTCGACAGGGTCAGCACCGGGCGACCGTGCTCCGCGAGGACACTCGCGTCGCCGGCGGCCTGGGCCCGGAGGAGTCGGCCGAACGTGAACGGGCGGCCGGGGACGGCGAGGTCGTCCTGCTCGTCGGAGACGATCTGCAGGAACACGCCGTTCGCGGGGCCGCCCTTGTGGTACTGGCCCGTCGAGTGCAGGAACCGGGGTCCGTACCCGAAGGTGGCGGGGCGGCCCGTGCGCGTGGCGAGGAGGTCGCGGAGGGCCTCCAGGTCGTGGTCCGCGGTGCGGTCCACGTACGCGTGCACCGCGACGTACCCGTCCGGACCGAGAGCGGCCAGGAGGCTCGACACGGCCTGGGTGAGGGTCGCTCCGGGCTCGAGTCCACCGGTCGCGGAGACGGCGATGCCGTCCTCGTCGAACGCGGGGACGACGTCCGCGGAGGAGGTGCCGTCGAGCAGGGCGCGAGCGGCGACCTTGGCGGCCTCGACGTCGGGCTGGTCGAACGGGTTGATCCCGAGCAGACGCCCGGCGACCGCGACGGCGTACTCCCACACGAGGAACTGGCCGCCGAGCGTGCCGGTGATCTCGACTTCGCCGGCGGCGACGTGCCGCTCGTCGTCCCGCGAGCCGACGAGCCGGACGATCTGCATGTCGGTCAGGCCTGCGGTGACCTCGGGGGAGTCGACGTCGAGGACGACGGGGAGGAGTCCGCGGCCGTCCTTGCCGGTCGACTCGGCGATGAGCTGCTCGGCCCAGTCGCCGAAGCCGAGGATGTGGGTGCCGTCCGCGACGATGCCGATCTTGTCCCGCAGGGGAGCGGTACCGGCGAGGACGGCGCCGAGCACCAGCCCGGGGTTCTCGTCGGTGTCGACGGCGAGCAGCACGCTGATCGCGTCGGCCTCGTCGAGGAGTTCGGCGATGTCGGCGCCCGCGAGCCCGGCCGGGACCAGCCCGAAGGCCGTCAGCGCGGAGTAGCGGCCGCCCACCGTCGGGTCGGCGGTGAAGACGCGGTACCCGGCCTGCCGCGCGGACGACTCGAGCGCTGAGCCCGGATCGGTCACGACGACGACGCGTCCGGCCGGGTCGATGCCGGCGTCCTGGAACGCCTGCTCGAACACCCGGCGCTGTGCGTCGGTCTCGAGGGTGGAGCCCGACTTCGACGAGACGACGAGCACGGTGCGCTCGAGCTCGGTCAGCGCGGCGCGGACCTGCGCGGGGTCGGTCGAGTCGAGGACGACCAGGGGGACACCGGCGGTGCGGGCGATGACCTCCGGAGCGAGGGACGAGCCGCCCATGCCCGCGAGCACGACCCGGTCGACGCCCTCCGCGAGCAGCTGCTCGCGGAGCGCGGCGACCTCGGCGACGAGCGGACGGGAGACGGAGACCGCCTCCACCCAGCCGAGACGCTTCGACGCCTCGACCTCGGCGTCCGGACCCCAGAGAGCGGCGTCCTGTGCCGTGATCCCGGACGCCACCAGGTCGGTGACGAGGCGCGGGACCACCGTGTCGATGGCCCGCGCCGCGTCACCGCTGGCGGCGATGGAGACGGTCACTCCTACTTGGCGTTCTCGAGTGCGGTCTTCACGGTGTCGACGAGCTCACCCCAGGAGACGTTGAACTTGTCGACGGCCTCCTTCTCGAGGAGCGCGACGACGTCGTCGTAGTCGACACCGACGGCGGCGAGCTGGTCCATGACCTGGTTCGCGTCGTCGAAGGTGCCGGCGATGGCGTCGCCGTGGACCTCGCCGTGGTCGAAGGTCGCCTCGAGGGTCTTGCCCGGCATGGTGTTGACGGTGTTCGGGGCGGCGAGCTCGGTCACGTAGAGCGTGTCGGGCAGCGACGGGTCCTTGACACCGGTCGAGGCCCACAGCGGGCGCTGCGTGTTGGCGCCGGACTCGAGCAGGCCGAGCGCGCGCTCGGTCGCGAAGGCCTGGGTCCAGACCTGGTAGGCGAGCTGCGCGTTGGCGATGCCGGCCTTGGACTTGAGCGCGGTGGCCTCGTCGGTGCCGATCGTGTCGAGACGCTTGTCGATCTCGGAGTCGACACGCGACACGAAGAACGATGCGACCGAGTGAATCTTGGAGAGGTCGTGGCCGGCGGCCTTGGCCTTCTCGAGCCCGCCGAGGTAGGCGTCGATCACGGCGCGGTAGCGCTCGAGCGAGAAGATCAGGGTGACGTTGACCGAGATGCCCGCACCGATGACCTCGGTGATGGCCTCGAGGCCGTCGACCGTGGCCGGGATCTTGATGAGGACGTTCTCCTTGCCGACCTTGTCGAACAGGAACTTCGCCTGCTCGATGGTCTTCGCCGTGTCGTGGGCGAGACCCGGCTCGACCTCGATCGACACGCGGCCGTCGAAGCCCTTCGTGGACGCGTAGAGCGGAGCGAAGACGTCGCAGGCGTTCGCGACGTCCTGCGTGGTGATCTCGAAGATCGCGTTCGTCACGTCGGTGCCGGCGGCGGCCAGCTCCTTGACCTGCGCGTCGTAACGCTCGCCCTTGGCGAGGGCCGAGGCGAAGATCGTCGGGTTGGTCGTGACGCCGACGACGTTGCGGTCGGCGATGAGGTTCTCGAGACGACCGGTCTCGAGGAGCTCACGGGAGAGGTCGTCGAGCCAGATGCTCACGCCGACGGCGGAGAGGGCTTCGGTGGGAGTGGTGTCAGTCATTCGCTTCTTCTCTTCTTCGTTTCGTTCGTCGGCCGCTGGGGCCGGGGTCTGTGCGGGGGCGTGCCCCCGGGACGGGAGGTCCGTGGCGGAGTCGCTGCGGGCCTCCCGTGCGGAAGGGCCGGGCCCGGATGTCCGGACCCGGCCCAGGGGGTCAGGATGCTGCTGCGATCGATTCCTTGGCGGCCGAGATCACGTGCTCGGTGGTGAAGCCGAACTCCTCGAACAGCTTCTGGTAGTCGGCCGAGGCACCGAAGTGCTCGATCGACACGCTGCGGCCGGCGTCCCCGACGATGTCGCGCCAGCTCATCGCGATGCCGGCCTCGACGGAGACGCGCGCCTTGACGGCCTTCGGCAGGACCGACTCGCGGTACGCCTCGTCCTGCTCGTGGAACCACTCGAGCGACGGAGCCGAGACGACGCGGGCGTTGATGCCCTCGCCCTTGAGCTGCTCACGCGCGTCGAGCGCGATCTGCACCTCGGACCCGGTGCCGATGAGGATGACGTCCGGCGTGCCGTTCGGGGCTTCGGCCAGGACGTAGGCGCCCTTGGCGACGTTCTTCGCGGAGGCGAGCGTCTCGCCGGAGGCGTCGCTCTCCCCACGCTCGAAGACCGGGAGGTTCTGGCGGCTCAGCGCGATGCCGGCCGGGCGGTCCTGGTGCTTGAGCATCTCGAGCCAGGCGTACGCGACCTCGTTGGCGTCCGCGGGGCGGACGACGTCGAGACCCGGGATCGCGCGGAGCGAGCTGATCTGCTCGATCGGCTGGTGCGTCGGGCCGTCCTCGCCGAGGGCGATGGAGTCGTGCGTCCAGACGTAGATCGCCGGCGCCTTCATGAGCGCGGCGAGACGGACCGCCGGACGCATGTAGTCGCTGAAGATGAGGAACGTGCCGCCGAAGGGACGGGTGTTCCCGTGCAGGACGATGCCGTTGAGGATCGAGCCCATGGCGTGCTCGCGGATGCCGAAGTGCAGGACGCGGCCGAACGGGTCGGTGGTCCAGGTCTTCGTCGTGGCCTCGGCCGGACCGAAGGACTTGCCGTCCTCGATCGTGGTGAGGTTCGACTCGGCGAGGTCGGCCGACCCACCCCAGAACTCGGGCATGAGCGGCGCGATGGCGTTGATGACCTTGCCGGAGGCGGCACGGGTCGAGACGGCCTTCTCGGAGGTGAAGACCGGCAGCGCGGCCTCGAGGCCCTCCGGGAGCTCCTTCGCCTGGACGCGGTCGAACAGCGCCTTCTTGTCGGCGTTGGCAGCGGCCCACGCGTCGAACGACTTCTGCCACTCGGCGTGCTCGGCCTGGCCCTTGGCGATCGCGCCGCGGGTGTAGTCGAGGACCTCGGGGTCGACGTCGAAGGTCTTGTCGGGGTCGAAGCCGAGGACCTCCTTGAGGCCCTTCAGCTCGTCGGCACCGAGCGCGGAGCCGTGGATCTTGCCGGAGTTCTGCTTGGTCGGCGACGGCCAACCGATGATCGTCTTGAGGACGATGAGCGACGGCTTGTCGTGGACCTGCTTGGCGGCCTCGACGGCGGCGTGGAGCGCTTCGGCGTCCTCGCTGTACTCACCGGTCTTCTTCCAGTCGACGACCTGGACGTGCCAGCCGAGCGCCTCGTAGCGCGCGTGGACGTCCTCGGAGAACGCGATGTCGGTGTCGTCCTCGATCGAGATCTGGTTCGAGTCGTAGAACGCGATGAGGTTGCCGAGCTGCTGGCGACCGGCGAGGCTCGCGGCCTCGTTGGTCACGCCCTCCTGCATGTCGCCGTCGCCGGCGATCACGTAGGTGTAGTGGTCGAACGGCGACTGGCCGGCCGGGGTCTCCGGGTCGAACAGGCCGCGCTCGAAGCGCTGCGCGTAGGCGAAGCCCACGGAGGACGCGAGGCCCTGGCCGAGCGGACCGGTGGTGATCTCGACGCCGTCGGTGTGGCCGTACTCCGGGTGCCCCGGGGTCTTCGAGCCCCACTTGCGCAGGTGCTGCAGGTCATCGAGCTCGAGGCCGTAGCCGTGCAGGTAGAACTGCACGTACTGCAGGATCGAGGCGTGGCCAGCCGAGAGGATGAAGCGGTCGCGGCCGATCCACGTGGAGTCGCTCGGGTCGCGACGCATCACCTTCTGGAAGAGGAGGTGAGCCAGCGGCGCGAGGCTCATCGCGGTGCCGGGGTGACCGTTGCCGGCCGCCTCGACAGAGTCGGCGGCGAGGACGCGGGCCGTGTCGACGGCCTTCCGGTCGATGGCGTCCCAGGTGAATTCAGCCACTTGGATGTTGACCCTTCATTGATGCGACATGTGCGAGGGCTCGTGCCATCGCACGGACATGTTGCCGACCCGGGGCTCCGTCGCGGTGCCGTTGCCGGCAGCCGACCGGCTCGAACGCGGCCGACGTCATCGGGGCACGCTGCGGGAGGGCCTCTCCAGCATAGTGAACCGGCACTCAGAAGGTGTCCAGGCGACCGGCGGGGCTCGATGACGATCCCGTGGTCGGACGACCTCCGGGCGTGTCCGACTCGGCCGTCGATCGGGGTCCCGACGGGGGAGCGGACGGGATGTCCGGATCGGGGTGGACAGCGGCGGGACATCGTCGTGGCGCCGTCCATCGCGTAAACTGCAGGAAGACCGCGACCATTCCGCGGACACGCATGCCCCGACGCCGACGGTGACGTCCACCCGAGTGTGCGAACTGCAGCGAAACAGACTGAGGTTCCCTTGCCGACTGCCACCGTGACCAGGCCAGACACCGTTCGTCGGTCGATGCTGTCCCGCAAGGTCCGGGCGTACGTCTCACTCACCAAGCCGCGCGTCATGGAGCTCCTGCTCGTGACGACGGCGCCCACGATGTTCCTGGCCGAACGCGGCGTGCCCGACCTGTGGCTCGTCTTCTGGACGATGCTCGGCGGCGCGATGTCCGCTGGTTCGGCGTCGGCCTTCAACTGCTACATCGACCGTGACATCGACCGCCTGATGAAGCGGACGAGCACCCGGCCGCTCGTGACCGGTGAGCTCTCCGACCGCGAGGCGCTGGTGTTCTCGTGGGTGCTCGGCATCGCGTCCACGGTCGTCCTCGTCGTCTTCGTGAACTGGCTCGCTGCGGCCCTCAGCATCGCCGCGATCCTCATCTACGTGTTCGTCTACACGCTCTGGCTCAAGCGCCGCACCCCGCAGAACATCGTCTGGGGCGGTTCGGCCGGGTGCATGCCCGTGCTCATCGGGTGGGCCGCCGTCACCGGGTCGCTGACCTGGGCGCCGGTGATCCTCTTCATGGTGATCTTCCTCTGGACGCCGCCGCACTACTGGCCGCTGTCGATGAAGTACCGCGACGACTACGACGCCGCCGACGTGCCGATGCTCGCCGTCGTCCGTGGTCGCACCGTGGTGGGTCTGCAGGTCGTGCTGTACGCCTGGGCCACCCTGGTGTGCTCGCTGCTCCTCGTCCCCGTCGCGAACATGGGACCGCTGTACACGGTCGTCGCGCTGGCCGCCGGCATCTGGTTCGTGGTCGAGTCACACCTGCTCTACAACCGGGCGATCCAGCACATGGAGCAGGTGCAGCCGATGCGCGTCTTCCGCAGCTCGATCACCTACCTGACGCTGCTCTTCATCGCGGTGGGCATCGACCCGTTGCTGCCGCAGGTGTTCACCTTTTCGATCTGACGCGTCTCGTCCGACGACGGGCCCGGTCTCTCCACGTGGAGACCGGGCCCGCCGTCGTCGTGGTGCCGCCGGCGGGGGACGCCCGTGCCGCGCTCCTTCCGCCGAGGACGCGGGGCGCCTCCGGACGGGAGGCGTGGGACGCGGTGCCGGGTCGAGCCTCCCGTCCGGCCGCGGTACCGCACCCGGCGGCCACCCGCGAGGTGACGCTTCAGCGTGGGACACGGAGCGGGCGCAACGAGACGCCCGAGGCGCAGATGGACCCGACGGGCTCGTGCGGACAGCCGTTCGTCCGCCGGAGCGACGGCGTCGGTCGACCAACGGTGGGTGGGCTGGTGCGGACGCCTGGGCGTCAGTCCGGAACGGCGGTGTCGACGGAGGCACCACCGACGGTCTCACGGGCGGCCGCCGGAGCGTTCCGACACGCCCGCTCGACTCAGGCGCGGACGGCGTCCCGACCCGCGCTGGAACGGGTCGACAGGACCACCGCGGTCATGGCCGCCACGAGGAGTCCGGCGAGCACCATGTGCGCGCCGACGAGGCCGACGGGCAGACCGGTCTTCGCCTGCGTGAGCCCGACGGCGATCTGGACGAACTCGACCACGAGCAGCAGGAGCACCGCGCGGCTCGACATCCGCATCCGGACGGCGCTGACCACCAGGACGAGCGTGAGGGCGAAGGTGGCGTAGGCCGGGATCGCGTGCAGGTGCTGCAGGAGTTCCGTGTCGAAGCCCGTCCGGTGCAGGGCGCCGCCGTCCACGCGCTCGCTCGCGCCGGCGTGGGGCCCGCTGCCGGTGGTGAGGATGCCGACGAGCACGGTCAGTGCGACGGCGACCACGGTGCCCCGGACGACCCCGAGGTACCAGGGCGGGACGATCCGGTCGCGGAGACGGGGGCCGTTGACCGAGCGGACGACGAGTGCCGCGGTGACGCTCGTGAGCACGGCGGACACGACGAAGTGCAATCCCACGACGTACGGGTTGAGGTTCGTGATGACCGAGATGCCGCCGATGACGGCCTGTGCCGGGATCGCCGCACCCTGGGCGAAGGCGAGCCAGAACAGCTCGGGCCGGCTCCGACGCATGCGGACCACGGCCAGGAACATCGCGATCGCGACGATGACCAACACGAAGGTGAGCAGACGGTTGCCGAACTCGATCACCCCGTGGATGCCCATCTCCGGCGTCGACACCAGGGAATCGGTCGTGCACTTCGGCCACGTCGGGCAACCGAGCCCCGATGCCGTCAGCCGTACCAGGCCACCGGTGCCGATGAGCACGACCTCGACCACGAAGGACGCCCAGGCGAGGACGACGACACGGCGGTCGACGGCCCGCGGCAGGGACCACCAGCGGGTCGGGGTCCGGACGTCCTGCTCGACGGGAGGTGCGACGCGAGTCACGAGGGTGGTGCCTTCCTGTTGTTCCGGGCCCTGGACCTGTAGGATTCGAGGGTTCAGCAGCAGTCAAGTCTAGGCAGGCGCCGGCTCCGAATGGGCCGAGATCGCCGATCGATGCCGGCGCTGCGTGCAAGCATCGACGTTGCGAGGCAGCAACACCCGGTCCGCCGTGTCGGCGGCCCGCGGTGGAATGGTGTCCGACACCACCGGGTTGTACCGGAGACGCTGTTGCGAGAAGGAAACGAGGAGACCATGTCCGACGTGCTCATCGACCGTCCCGAGCTCGAAGGGCTCGGCCAGTACGAATTCGGCTGGGCCGACTCCGACGTGGCTGGCGCCTCCGCGCGCCGAGGCCTGTCGGAAGAAGTCGTCACCGACATCTCCGAGCGCAAGGGCGAACCGGAGTGGATGCGAGCGAACCGCCTCAAGGCGCTCAAGCTCTTCGACCGCAAGCCCATGCCGTCCTGGGGTGCCGACCTGTCGGACATCGACTTCGACAACATCAAGTACTTCGTGAAGTCGACGGAGCAGCAGGCGCAGTCGTGGGAGGACCTCCCCGAGGACATCCGCGCGACCTACGAGCGTCTGGGCATCCCGGAAGCCGAGCGTCAGCGCCTGGTCGCCGGTGTCGCCGCGCAGTACGAGTCCGAGGTCGTCTACCACCAGATCCGCGAGGACCTGGAGCAGCAGGGCGTCATCTTCATGGACACCGACACGGCGCTGCGTGAGCACCCGGAGCTGTTCGAGGAGTACTTCGGCACCGTGATCCCGGCCGGCGACAACAAGTTCGCCGCCCTGAACACGGCCGTGTGGTCCGGCGGCTCGTTCGTCTACGTCCCGAAGGGCGTGCACGTCGAGATCCCGCTCCAGGCCTACTTCCGCATCAACACCGAGAACATGGGCCAGTTCGAGCGCACGCTGATCATCGCGGACGAGGACTCCTACATCCACTACATCGAGGGCTGCACCGCCCCGATCTACAAGTCGGACTCCCTGCACTCGGCCGTCGTCGAGATCATCGTGAAGAAGAACGCCCGCGTTCGGTACACGACGATCCAGAACTGGTCGAACAACGTCTACAACCTCGTGACCAAGCGTGCGATCGCGCACGAGGGCGCGACGATGGAGTGGATCGACGGCAACATCGGGTCCAAGGTCACGATGAAGTACCCGTCGATCTACCTCGCCGGTGAGCACGCCAAGGGCGAGACCCTGTCCGTCGCCTTCGCCGGCCCGGGGCAGCACCAGGACGCCGGCGCGAAGATGATCCACATGGCGCCGTACACGACGTCCTCGATCGTCTCGAAGTCGATCGCACGCGGTGGCGGCCGCGCCGGCTACCGCGGCGAGGTCCGCGTGGACCCGGCGGCGCACCACTCGGCCAACACGGTCCGCTGCGACGCCCTGCTCGTCGACACCGTCTCGCGGAGCGACACCTACCCGGCGATCGACATCCGCGTCGACGACGTGCAGCTCGGCCACGAGGCCACCGTCTCCCGCGTCAGCGAGGAGCAGCTGTTCTACCTCATGTCCCGCGGCATGCCCGAGGACGAGGCCATGGCGATGATCGTGCGCGGGTTCATCGAGCCGATCGCCCGCGAACTCCCGATGGAGTACGCACTCGAACTCAACAAGCTCATCGAGATGAGCATGGAAGGATCCGTCGGCTAGATGTCCAGCACCACCCCTCCTCCCCACATCGACCAGCCGACGGAGCCCGCGAGCACGCTCACGTCGGGCGGTACGGACCAGCACGGCGCCCGGGCGCACTCCGACGGCGGCTGGGACACCAAGGTGCCGGTGCAGACGCGTTCCGAGCGGTTCCGCTCGGGTGACGTCGACGCCTTCCCCGCCGTCACCGGCCGAGAGGTCAACTGGAAGTTCGCGCCGCTCGACAAGATCTGGCCGCTCCTCGAGAGCGCGTTGGACGGGTCGGCGTACCCCTTCCTCGCGACGCAGTCCGCCGGCGCCGACGTCGAGTGGGGTCGCAGCGACGACCCCCGCGTCGGTGGTGCCGGCCTGCCGGAGGACCGGGCGGCAGCTGCTGCCTGGAGCGCTCGGGACGCCGTCCTCGCGATCACCGTGAAGGCCACGGACGAGCACGAGTTCATCACCGTGACCCGGTCGGACTTCGGCACCCAGCCACGCGCCGCCCACACCGTGATCACGGCGGAACAGCACGCCGAGGGCATCGTCGTGATCGACAACCGTGGGTCGGCGCTCCTCAGCGAGAACCTCGAGGTCGTCGTGCAGGACGGTGCGCGTCTGACCGTCGTCACCGTGCAGGACTGGGACGACGACGCCGTGCACGTGTCCACCCACTTCGCCGAGGTCGGGCGTGACGCCTTCCTCAAGCACGTCGTGGTCTCGCTCGGCGGCGACGTCGTCCGCGTGAACCCGTCCACGCACCTCGGCGCACCGGGTGCCGACGCGGAGATGTACGGCGTGTACTTCGCTGACGCGGGGCAGTACATCGAGCAGCAGGTCTACGTCGACCACGACGCTCCGAACACCCGGAGCCGGGTCAACTACAAGGGCGCGCTGCAGGGCGACGGCGCGCACACCGTCTGGATCGGTGACGTCCTGATCGGGCGGACCGCTCCGGGGACGGACTCGTACGAGCAGAACCGCAACCTCGTGCTGACCGACGGCACCCGCGCGGACAGCATCCCGAACCTCGAGATCGAGACCGGCGACATCGAGGGTGCCGGGCACGCCAGTGCCACCGGTCGCTTCGACGACGAGCAGCTGTTCTACCTGCAGGCCCGCGGGATCCCCGAGGAAGAGGCCCGCCGCCTCGTCGTCCTGGGGTTCCTGGTCGAGGTCATCCAGAAGATCGGGGCCCCGGCGCTCGAGGAACGACTCATCGCGGCGGTCGAGCAGGAGCTCGCCGAGGGCCGGACGGTCCTGGCCGGGCCTGCAGCCGACCTCGTCGGTGTCGAGTCCACGGGGACCGACACCTGATGGCCGAGAAGGTCTGTGCCGAGGCCGACATCGCGGTCGACAGCCCGATGCGTGTCGTCGTCGACGGCACCGCGGTTGCCATCGTGAAGGACTCGGCCGGCACGGTGCACGCGATCGGCGACACCTGCACCCACGGAGAGATCTCGCTGTCCGAGGGCTTCGTCGAGGACGACTCGTTGGAGTGCTGGGCGCACGGCTCGCAGTTCTCGTTGACGACGGGCAAGCCGAAGAACTTCCCGGCGTACGAGCCGGTCCCGGTCTTCCGGGTCGAGGTCCGCGACGGCGACGTCTACGTCGACGTGCACGACCCCGTCCCCGTCGACTGACCCGTCCACTTCTTCCGCGGCTGACGCCGCACCACAGCCACGACCGAAGGAACGCAATGTCCACTCTCGAAATCCGTGACCTGCAGGTCTCGATCGACACCGACCAGGGCACCAAGGAGATCCTCAAGGGCGTCGACCTGACGATCAACGAGGGCGAGATCCACGCGATCATGGGCCCGAACGGGTCCGGCAAGTCCACGCTCGCCTACACGATCGCCGGTCACCCGCGGTACCACGTGACCGGCGGTTCGATCACGCTCGACGGCGAGGACGTCCTCGCCATGAGCGTCGACGAGCGGGCGCGCGCGGGCATGTTCCTCGCCATGCAGTACCCGGTCGAGATCCCCGGCGTGACGGTGTCGAACTTCCTCCGGACGGCGAAGACGGCGATCGACGGTGAGGCGCCGGCGCTCCGCGGGTGGGTCAAGGACCTCCGGACGTCGATGGCGGACCTCAAGATGGACCCGTCGTTCGCAGAGCGCAACGTCAACGAGGGCTTCTCCGGCGGCGAGAAGAAGCGCCACGAGATCATGCAGCTCGAGCTCCTCAAGCCGAAGTTCGCCGTGCTCGACGAGACCGACTCCGGCCTCGACGTCGACGCGCTGAAGATCGTCTCCGAGGGCGTCAACCGCGCCAAGGCGGCCACCGGCCTCGGCGTGCTGCTGATCACGCACTACACGCGCATCCTCCGCTACATCACGCCCGACTTCGTGCACGTGTTCGTCGCGGGCAAGGTCGCCGAGCAGGGTGGACCGGAGTTGGCCGAGCGCCTCGAGAACGAGGGCTACGACCGCTACGTGCAGGCCGCGGCTGCGGCCACGGCGGAGTGACGATGATCACCACACTCGCCCCCGAGAAGTTCGACGAGGTCGTCGAGGGCCTCAAGGAGGTCCAGGACCCGGAACTCGGCGTCAACATCGTCGACCTGGGACTCATCTACGACCTGGCCTGGGACGACGAGGCGAGCGCGCTCATCATCAGCATGACGCTGACGAGCGCCGGCTGCCCGTTGACCGACGTCATCGAGAACGACACCGCGAATGCCCTCGACGGCATCGTCGACGCGTTCCGCATCAACTGGGTCTGGATGCCACCGTGGGGTCCGGAGCGGATCACCGACGACGGTCGCGAGATGATGCGGGCGCTCGGGTTCTCGATCTAGCCCACGCCACCACACGACGGACGGGAGGCCCGGTACCAGTGGGTACCGGGCCTCCCGTCCGTCGTCCCGCGTGCGCCTGCGTCACGTGGTCGGGGTCGGGCACGCCTGGCGCGTGTGCCGGGTGGGGAGTGGACAGGGACGCCCAGCACGCACGAGGGCCCCGCAGCCTGTCGGTGCGGGGCCCTCGTGCGAGCGTGCGGGGTCAGCGGCGGCCGACGGCCGTCCAGATCAGGGGCAGCACGCCCGCGGCGATGAGCGCCTTGGCGATGCCACCGACGATGAACGGGTACAGGCCCGCCGCCAGGACCGCCTGCAGGTCGTTCGGGAGGCCGAGCTGACCGAGCGCGACGGCGAGGTAGGGCAGCCCGGTCACGAACGGCACCGCGCTGGCGAGCGTGAACGCGACCACGGCGCGTCCCACCTTGCGGTCCCAGTTGCGGCGGGCGAGCCAGCCGATGAGCCCCGCGGCGGGGATGAAGCCGATGACGTAGCCGAAGCTCGGCAGGGTGAGGGCCTGCAGGCCGCCCTGCGCGTCGGCGAAGAACGGGGCACCGGCGAGTCCGACGATCGCGTAGACGAGCATCGAGAGCACACCGCGGCGAGCTCCGAGGGTCGCGCCGACGAGGACGACGGCCAGGGTCTGACCGGTGACGGGGACCGGCCACATCGGGACCTCGACCTGCGCGAGCGCGGCGGTGAACAGCGCGCCTCCGGCGACGAGCGCGGCATCGGTGGCGAGGCCGTGCGTCCGCAGACGGTCGGCGAGGACTGCGCGGGGAGCGAACCCGGTGGCGTTCGTCATGGATTCTCCTAGAATGGACTGCTGGTCCGTTTCGGACCATCGGTCCCGTCAGCGTAGCGGTGCACCTCCCGCACACACCGTTGTGCACATCCACCAACTGATTGGACGACCTCTGTGCTTGCCGTGCACGACCTCGAGATCCGCGTCGGGGCTCGCCTCCTGATGGAGAACGTGTCCTTCCGCGTCGAGCGGGGTGACAAGATCGGCCTCGTCGGCCGGAACGGCGCCGGGAAGACCACCATGACCAAGGCACTGGCGGGGGAGAGCACTCCCACCGGTGGCAAGATCGACCGATCCGGCGAGATCGGCTACCTGCCGCAGGACCCGCGGTCCGGGAATCCCGAGGACACCGCTCGGAAGCGCATCCTCGACGCCCGCGGCCTCGGAGAACTGGTCGACGGCATCCGCAAGGCGACGCTCGACATGGCCAGCGAGGACCCGGTCGTCGCCGAGAAGGCGATGAAGCGGTACTCCCGCCTGGACGACGAGTTCAACGCGCTGGGGGGCTACGCGGCCGAGGCCGAGGCGGCGTCGATCGCCTCCAACCTCAAGCTGCCGGACCGGATCCTCGACCAGCAGCTGAAGACCCTGTCCGGTGGACAGCGCCGCCGCATCGAGCTCGCGCGCATCCTGTTCTCCGACGCGGACACGATGATCCTCGACGAGCCGACGAACCACCTCGACGCCGACTCGGTGGTGTGGCTCCGGGAGCACCTCAAGACCTACGCCGGCGGCGTCATCGTCATCTCCCACGACGTCGAACTCGTCGACGAGGTCGTGAACCGCGTGTTCTACCTCGACGCGAACCGTCAGACGATCGACATCTACAACATGGGCTGGAAGCTGTACCAGCGGCAGCGCGTCGCCGACGAGGAGCGCCGCCGCAAGGAACGCGCCAACGCCGAGAAGAAGGCCGCGACGCTGAAGGACCAGGCCGCGCGCTTCGGTGCGAAGGCGTCGAAGGCCGCGGCGGCGCACCAGATGGTCGCGCGAGCCGACAAGCTGCTCGCCGGCCTCGAGGACGAGCGCGTCGCCGACCGGGTCGCCAAGCTGCGCTTCCCGACGCCGGTCGCCTGCGGGCGCACCCCGCTCATGGCCGAGGGGCTGTCGAAGTCCTACGGGTCGCTCGAGATCTTCGCCGGCGTCGACCTGGCGATCGACCGCGGCTCGCGCGTCGTCATCCTCGGCTTCAACGGTGCCGGCAAGACGACGCTGCTCCGCATCCTCGCGGGCGCGGACCAGCCGGACACGGGCGAAGTGCAGCCCGGGCACGGCCTGCGCATCGGCTACTACGCCCAGGAGCACGAGAACATCGACGTCAACCGGACCGTCATCGAGAACATGGTGTCGGCGTCGACGGAGCTCAACGAGACCGAGGCCCGACGCGTCCTCGGGTCGTTCCTGTTCACCGGTGACGACGGCTACAAGAAGGCCGGGGTCCTCTCCGGTGGCGAGAAGACCCGCCTGTCACTGGCGATGATCGTCGTGTCCGGCGCGAACGTGCTCCTCCTCGACGAGCCGACGAACAACCTCGACCCGGCGTCGCGCGAGGAGATCCTCGGTGCGCTGGCCGGCTACGAGGGCGCCGTCGTCCTCGTCTCGCACGACGCGGGTGCCGTCGAGGCGCTCAACCCGGAGCGTGTCCTGCTGCTCCCGGACGGCACCGAGGACCACTGGAACAAGGAGTACGCGGAGCTCATCGAGCTCGCGTAGGCCGTCAGGCCGACGGACGGGAGGCCCGTGGCGACACCGCCACGGGCCTCCCGTCCGTTCGCTCCGTCGGGCGCTCCGTCAGCGTCGTCCGCCGATCAGCGCCGCGACTCGAGCAGTTCGTCCTCGACCTCGGCGTCGGACTTCGGCTTGGCGTCCTTGCGCCGCTGCCGGTCGAGGGCGCGCTCGCGTTCCTCGGGGTCGTCCTGGTTGAGGTTCCGGTACTCCTGCACCATCACGTAGGCGAGGAAGCCGAACCCGCCGATCGCGAAGAGGAACCACTGGATGAAGTAACTGAGGTGCAGGCCGGTGTCGGCGCTCGGCCGCTCCCAGCCCAGCGGTCGTGCCTCGGTCGGAGCGGGGGACTCGCTGTCGAGCTGGCCGTACGCGCCGGTCCAGATCGGGTGCCCCGCCTTGTCGGCGACGTCGGCGAGGGTGACGGACTGCACCTGGTCGGAGTCCGCCGGGTCGCTGCGCCCGGGGATGCGCGGCTCGGACTCCTGCAGCCGGACCACGACGGTGACGGTGCCGCTCGGGGGAGCCGGGACACTGTCGGGGCTGTCCTGACGGTTGCCGGTCGGCACCCACCCCCGGTCGACGACGAACGCGCGGCCGTCAGCGGTGACGAGCGGTGTGAGGACCTCGAAGCCGGGCTGACCGTTGTGCACCCGGTTCCGGACGAGCAGCTGGTGGTCGGCGTCGTACCGGCCGGTGACGCTGACACGCAGCCACGTGAGGTCGTCGCTCCAGGTACCGGCACGGGGCAGGACGCCGTCGACCGGGACGGGGGCGTGGTCGTAGTTGGCGGCGATCTGGGCGTTCTGGCGGACGGCTTCGTTGCGACGGTCCCACTGCCACATGCCGAACAGCGCGCACACGATCGCGAACGCGACGGCGATGGCGAAGTAGCCGAGCCATCGACGGCTCCGGACGAACCCCCAGCCGACGACCCGGTCGTCAGGGTGTCGTCCGACGGTGGTGTCGGAGTCGTCGTCGCGCGCAGCGGCCCGGCGGAGTCGCTCCGCGTGACGACGACCGTACCGGGAACCGGGGTCGAAGCCGTCCGTCATCGCCCCTCACCCGCGACGCGGGCGGCGGAGTCGTCGAGGGCTTCGACGTCCTCGTCGATGCCCGTGACGCGGACGGGGAAGGAGCGCGACCGGAGGTAGTCGGCGAGGAAACCGCAGTGCTCGTCGCAGGCAGCCCAGATCTTCACGCGGTCGGCGGCGTGGATGCGTGGATTGCGCCAGTTCACCCGCCACGCGGCCGTCGACCTGCACCCGGCACGTGAGCAGATCGGCGTCGCGCCGGGTTCGGTGAACAGGTCGAACGTCGCTCCCATCAGCGGCGGCTGCCGTTCCTGGTCGGCCAGACGCGGGAGCGGTCGCCGTTCCGCTGCCAGTCCTCCTGTGCCCGCTGCGCCTCGTCGCGGAGACGCTCCTGCTCGGAGCGGTACGCCTGGGCCCTGGCTTCCTCCTGCTCGTCGCGGATCCGTGGGTCGACCGCGTCGTACAGCTCGATCGCCCCGCCGGGACGGACCACGTCCCCGCCGGTCCGGTTGCCGGCGTTCGCGAGCACGACCGCCACCCACGGCACGACGGCCGCGGCGAGGATCGGCACGACCGCGATCCAGGTGTGCCAGGCACTCCAGATGAGCACCGCGGCGACGAAGCAGACCACGCGGAAGGCCATCTGCCAGACGTAGCGGGAGAGGCGGTGCGCGCGGTCGATCTCGGGGTTGTCCGGGAGGGTCGTCACGTTCTGCGCGGCCATCGGACGCGCGGTGACGTGCTCCGGGGTCGAGCGCTGGAGCTGGATGCGCTGCGTGCTCTGCGTCTTGCGGTTCATGCGGTGGGGTCTCCGTCTGCCGGCCTCCAGTTTACGCCCGGGGTGCGACATCCGGGAGGCGCTGCGGGCACCGGCCGTTCGCCGGGAGCGCACCGGTAGGCTCGTGCGGGCGTGTCCGGGCCGACGTCCGGAGGTGCCAGCGACCACCAGCGAACGGAGCGACCATGACCACCCCCCGTACCGTCCTCATCACCGGCGGCAACCGCGGCATCGGCCACGCGTTGGCCGAGCGGTTCGTCGCAGCCGGTCACCGGGTCGCCGTGACGTCGCGCAGCGGTCGGGGCGGACCCGAGGGAGCACTCACGGTGCAGGCCGACATCACCGACACGGCCTCCGTCGACGCGGCGTTCTCGCAGGTGGAGGCCGCTCTCGGCCCGGTCGAGGTGCTCGTGGCGAACGCGGGCATCACGAACGACCAGCTCCTGCTCCGCATGTCGGAGGAGGACTTCACGAGCGTGGTGGACACCAACCTCACCGGCACGTTCCGCGTGGTGAAACGCGCGACGAAGGGCATGATGAAGGCCAAGTTCGGCCGCATCGTCCTGATGTCGAGTGTCGTGGGCGCGTACGGGCAGGTCGGACAGGTGAACTACGCCTCGTCCAAGGCCGCACTGGTCGGCATGGCCCGCTCGATCACGCGGGAGCTCGGCTCGCGCGGCATCACGGCCAACGTCGTGGCGCCGGGCTTCATCCAGACCGACATGACGGCAGCGCTGTCCGACGAGCTGCAGGCGGAGTTCAAGAAGGCGATCCCGGCGGCACGGTACGGCAGCGTCGACGACGTCGCGGAGGCGACGCTGTTCCTGGCCGGGGACGGTGCCGGGTACATCTCGGGCGCGGTCATCCCGGTCGACGGCGGACTCGGTATGGGGCACTGACGCACTGACGCACCGACGCGCTGACAGCCGGTCAGCCGGCTGGCCGGCTGGCGGTCAGCCGCGCAGGCCGAGCGCCGCGAGCACGACGGACAGGTCGCGGTCGACGACGGCCAGGTCCGCCTGGGCGCGGACGAGGGGCTTCGCGTCGAACGCGACCGACAGTGCGGCGACGGCCATCATCCCCAGGTCGTTCGCACCGTCGCCCACGGCGACCGTGCGATCGGGCCCGACGCCGTCGTCGGCCGCCCACTCCTGGAGCGCCACCGCCTTCGCTGCGGCGTCGACGACGTCGCCGAGCACCAGCCCGGTCAGGGCGCCGTCCCGCACCTCGAGCCGGTTCGCCCGACAGTGGTCGAGCCCCAGGGTGGCGGCGAACGGGTCGAGCACCTCGTGGAACCCGCCCGAGACGACGCCCACCGTGCCGCCCGCGGCGTGCACGCCCCGGACGAGGGCATCGGCCCCCGCGGTGACGCGGACCGCCTGCTGTGCACGGGCGAACACCTCGACAGGCAGGCCCGCCAGCGTCGCCACCCGCTCGCGGAGGCTCGCCGCGAAGTCGATCTCACCGCGCATCGCCCGTTCGGTGACGGCCTGCACGCGCGCCCGGGTCCCGGCGGCGTCGGCGAGGAGTTCGATGACCTCGTCCTCGAGCAGGGTCGAGTCGGCATCGAGGACGACGAGGAAGCGCGGCACCCGACCACGGTAGCGGGAGGACGGGCCGTGTGACGCAGCGGGGCCGACACCGGGCGACGCTCGTGGCCGTGGCGCGAGCGGGGCCGACACCGAGCGGGCTGGATCGGCACTGCTCGACCCGGACGCCCGGACGAACGACGTCCCCGCCGCCCGGACCGGGGCGACGGGGTCGTGTCCGCGGGGGGCCGGCAGCTCCGGCCTGACGGGTCAGGCCTCGACGCGCACGCCCTTGCCGACGACGGTGATGCCCGAGTCGGTGACGGTGAACCCACGGGCCTCGTCGGCTTCGCGGTCGAGTCCGACGGAGGCACCGGGTGCGAGGACGACGTCCTTGTCGAGGATCGCCCGGTTCACGATCGAGCCGGCACCGATGGTCGCGCGCTCGAACACGATCGAGTCGAGGACCTTCGCCTGCGAATCTATCGTGGCCCAGGGGCCGATGACACTGCGCTCGACCTGTGCGCCGGAGAGCAGACAGCCGAGCGACACGATGGAGTCGACCGTCGCGCCGGTGTTCCCGTTCGCGTCGCGCACGAACTTCGCCGGCGGCAGGTTCGTCTGCTGGTTGAAGATCGGCCAGTCCTGGTTGTACAGGTTGAAGACGGGCACCGGGGCGATGAGGTCCATGTGCGCGTCGAAGAACGAGTCGATCGTGCCCACGTCGCGCCAGTAGTACTTGTCGCGGTCGTTCGACCCCGGCACCTCGTTGCGCTGCAGGTCGTACACGCCGGCGTCGCCGCGCGCGACGAAGTCCGGGATGATGTCGCCGCCCATGTCGTGGTTCGACGTCTCGATCTGCCCGTCGCGGAGCACCGCGTCGACGAGGGCGTCGGCGTCGAAGACGTAGTTGCCCATCGAGGCGAGGACCTCGCCGGGTGAGTCCGGCAGGCCGGTGGCGTCCTTCGGCTTCTCGAGGAAGGCCTCGATCCGCGTCGGGTCGGCGTCGTCCACCTTGATGACGCCGAACTGGTCGGCCAGTTCGATGGGCTGGCGGATCGCGGCGACGGTGGCGCTGCGGCCCGAGGCGATGTGCGCCTCCACCATCTGGGAGAAGTCCATCCGGTACACGTGGTCGGCGCCGACCACGACGACGATGTCGGGTCGCTCGTCACGCATTAGGTTGAGGGACTGCAGGATCGCGTCGGCGGAACCGGCGAACCACCGCTTGCCGAGCCGCTGCTGCGCGGGGACCGAGGCGACGTAGGAGCCGAGCAGCCCCTCCATGCGCCAGGTCTGCGAGACGTGCCGGTCCAGCGAGTGCGACTTGTACTGCGTCAGGACGACGATCCGCTGGAGCCCGGAGTTGACCAGGTTCGACAGCGCGAAGTCCACGAGGCGGAAGTTCCCACCGAACGGCACGGCCGGCTTCGCACGGTCCGCGGTGAGCGGCATGAGTCGTTTGCCCTCGCCGCCGGCGAGGACGATGCCGAATACCTTCTTCGTTGCCATGTCGTTCACAGTAGGCGTCAGCACTGGGAAACCGTTACCGTGAACGCGTGCGAGTCGATCTACTGACCAGGGAGTATCCGCCAGAGGTGTACGGCGGAGCCGGTGTCCACGTTGCCCAGTTGACCGCGGCGCTGCGGTCGGGAACGGACACCGACGTCCGTGTCCGCGCGTTCGGCGGGTCCCGCGACGAGGAGGGCGTGTCGGCCTACCGCACGCCCGCGGGCCTCGAGCAGGCGAACGGGGCGCTGCAGGCGCTCGGCACCGACGTGCAGATCGCCGCCGACGTCGAGGGCGCGGACCTCGTGCACTCGCACACCTGGTACGCGAACTCCGCGGGCCGGTTGGCGCAGTTGACGCACGGCATCCCGCACGTCGTCACCGCGCACAGTCTGGAGCCGCTCCGCCCGTGGAAGGCCGAGCAGCTCGGCGGCGGGTACCGCCTGTCGAGCTGGATGGAGCGCGAGGCGTTCACGAACGCCGACGGCGTCGTCGCGGTGTCGAAGGCGATGCGCGCGGACATCCTCCGCTCGTACCCGTCGATCGACCCGGACCGCGTGAAGGTGGTCTACAACGGCATCGACATCGACGACTGGAAGCCCGAGCGCGACGACGACGCCGTCCGTGCGCTCGGCATCGACCCGGACCGTCCGAGCGTCGTCTTCGTCGGCCGCATCACCCGGCAGAAGGGACTGCCGTACCTGCTCCGCGCGGTGGCTTCGCTGCCCGAGGACGTCCAGGTGGTGCTCTGCGCCGGCGCGCCGGACACACCCGAGATCCTGGCCGAGGTGACCGGCCTCGTCGAGGACCTCCGGACCCGCCGGAACGGCGTGATCTGGATCGACCGGATGCTCGAGCACCGCGAGATCGTGCACGTGCTCTCGAGCGCGACGGTGTTCGTCTGCCCGTCGATCTACGAGCCGCTCGGCATCGTGAACCTCGAGGCCATGGCGTGCGGCATCCCCGTGGTCGGCACGAAGACCGGCGGGATCCCCGAGGTCGTCGCCGACGGCTTGACGGGTCGCATCGTGCCGATCGACCAGGCGACCGACGGCACCGGGACCCCGACGAACCCGGAGCAGTACGTGGCCGACCTCGCGGCGACCCTCAACGAGGTGCTCGACGACCTCGGGCTGGCGAAGCTCATGGGCCGCGCCGGCCGTCTGCGTGTCGAGAGCGAGTTCACATGGGGCGCCATCGCCACGAAGACACGCGCTGTCTACGACGAGGTCCTCGCCGGCCGCTGACGGCACACGGACGACGGTCCGGAGGCCCGGTGCCGGTCCACGCGACCGGCACCGGGCCTCCAAGCCGTCCCGGTCCTGCGCCTCGAGCGCGGCGCTGACGGGGGAGCGCACGCCCCTCGCGTAGGCTGAGGACATGCCCTCGGTCGTGCGCTTGTCAGACGTCTCCGTGGTCCGCAACGGGGCCACCATCCTCGACGGGATCTCGTGGGAGGTGCAGGACGACGAGCGCTGGGTGGTGCTCGGTGCCAACGGTGCCGGCAAGACCACGCTCCTGCAGGTCGCGGGCGCGCAGACCTTCCCGACCTCGGGTGAGGTCGAGGTGCTCGGCACCGGACTCGGCGGCGCGGACCTGTTCGATCTCCGACCGCGGATCGGCTTCGCGTCGACGGCCCTGGCCCGCCGGATCCCGGTGACCGAGAAGGTCATCGACGTCGTGCTCACCGCCGCGTACTCGGTCACGGGACGCTGGAACGAGGAGTACGAGGAGCTCGACGTCCGCCGGGCGCAGCGCGTGCTCGAGGAGTGGGGTCTCGGCGCCTTCACCGACCGGACGTTCGGCGAGCTGAGCGACGGCGAGCAGAAGCGTGTGCAGATCGCCCGAGCCGTGATGACCGACCCCGAGGTGCTGTTCCTCGACGAGCCGGCCGCCTCGCTCGACCTCGGTGCCCGTGAGAGCCTCGTGCGCACCCTCGGCGGCTACGCGCAGAGCGAGGACTCGCCGGCGATCGTCATCGTCACCCACCACGTCGAGGAGATCCCCGCGGGCTTCACGCACGCCCTGGTCCTGTCCGACGGCCACGTGCAGGCGTCCGGCCCGATCGACGAGGTCCTGACCGCCGAGACGCTCACGACCGCCTTCGGCGTCGAGCTCACGGTGTCGAAGGACTCCGGGCGCTGGACCGCCCGCGCGGCCTGACACGCCCGAACCCGGCGCTCCCGATCCGTCCCGCCGTCTGGTAACGTGGACGGCTGGCGTCCGCCACCGACTTCCCATCTTCCGTCATCGCGATCCACCGAGGAATCCCCATGAAGACCGACACCCACCCCGAGTACCGCGCCATCGTCTTCCGTGACCTGGCTTCCGGTGAGACGTTCCTGACGCGTTCGACCGCGAACAGCGACAAGACCATCGAGCTCGACGGTGCGACCTACCCGGTCATCGACGTCGAGATCTCGTCCGCGTCGCACCCGTTCTACACGGGCAAGCAGCGCATCCTCGACTCGGCCGGTCGCGTCGAGAAGTTCAACCAGCGCTTCAAGGGCTTCAGCAAGTAAGCAGCCGGCGCGCTGACGAACGGGCGGTCCTCCTCCGGGAGGGCCGCCCGTTCGTCGTTCCGGGCCGGCACGGTCGCCCGGGTCCGCTCCGGACCCGAACGGTCCGCGGCGGACGCGGTCGTCGTCCTCGGCATCGGGGGCGGGCCCGAGGCACCTGCTGCTCAGGCGCGTGCCGGCAGGTCCGCCACGGCCGCGGCTGCCAGGCCGATCAGCTCCTCGCCCGCCAGGACGCCCTGGGCCGCGGTGACGGTCAGGTTCGGTGCCGTCCACCCGACGGCGTGCAACTCGCCGTGCGCCGGCCGGATCGCGACGTCGGCCCAGGCGAGCATCTCCCGGTCGAGCAGGGAGTCCCCGGCAGCGACGGTCCTCGTCGCGCCGACCCGTTCGGCCACGGCCGCCAGGGCACGTTCCTTCCGGATCGGCATCGGGACCGCGTAGAGCTTCCGCCCCTGCACGGACACGCGCCACCCGAGGCCGGCGAGGTCCGCGGCGAACGACTCGACCGCCGCGGCCGGCAGCTCGGCGCGTTCGACGATGGCGTACACGAACAGGTCCTCGGCCCGACGGGTGCGCAGGACCGCTCCGGCCGGGAGGTCCGAGGCCAGACGCTGTTCGACCTCCGGCAGCGGTGCCGAGGAGTCCGTGATCTCGTCGCGGAGCGTCCCGGTCCACGCGGCGTCCGGTTCGCCGTCGTGGAGCACGACGGCGCCGTTCGTGGTGACCGCCCATCCGGTCTCGGGCAGCGGGAGGTGGATCCGTCGGTACTGCGCGACGGTCCTGGTGGTGACGGGCACGACGACGGCGTGCGCGGCGAGGTCCGCCAGGGCACGTTCGGCGGTCCGGGTCATGAAGGACAGCGGCAGGCCCTGGTACACCTCGGTGACGACGAGGGAGGGGGCCTGCTCGTCCGGACCGTCGAGCATCAGCGCGGCCGAGGAGTAGACGACGGTCCGGTCGAGGTCGAACCCGACGAGGGCGCTCATGCTCCGGCCCCGGTCGTCGCGGCTGGCGCCTCGGTCGTCGGAGCAGCGGCCTCGCTCACCCGGCTCCCGAGCGGGTGGATGAGCCCGACGCAGCTGTAGGACAGGTCGGGCCGGACCACGACCGGCACCCCGCGCTCCCGGGCGAGGGCGACGACGTGCGCGATGTCGACGTCGTCCGGGTCCCGGACGAGCACCTGCCAGGGCACCCGGCGCAGCAGCACCCTCGTGGTCTCACCGACCCCCGGTTTGACGAGGTGCAGGTCCTCGATGCCGTACTCGGCACCGATCGCCTCGACGCTCCGCATGCCGCGCCAGTCGACCGTGCGGGATGCAGGACCGCCGTCGGTAGCGACGGCGGCGTCGACCCGCGGCCGCACGGCGTCGAAGCGGGCCGCGATCGTCGCGACGAAGGACCGGGAGCGGTCCCGATCGGCGAGTTCGCGGTACTGCTTCGCGCCGTGCAGGGTCCCCTCGGGCGTCCAGGCGCGGTTGAACACCGTCCGGGAGACCAGGCCCGAGACGGTGGAGTTGAGGCAGGCCGACGGCACGAGGTAGTCGTCGCGCGTGCCGTGCAGCGGCGTGCAACCGGCCGGGTCGGCGAGGACGGCGAGCTCGTCGCCGAAGCGGACCCCGTCGGACGCTGCGAAGCGGTCGAGCGCGTCGGTGAGTTCGCGCGTGATGGCCCCCTTGCCGGTCCACCCGTCGACGAAGACGACCTGCGCCGGGTCGTGGTGCGCCGCGAGCCACCGGAGCGCGGTCTCGTCGATGCCGACACCCCGGACGATGCTCGCCGTGTAGTGCTGGAGACGCACGCCGCGCTGGTCGGCGGCCCACCGACGCATGAGGATGCCGACGGGGGTGCCGGCCCGGGCGAGCGAGACGAGGACGGCGCGCGGCCGGTCGCGTAGCACGAGGTCCGTGACGACGCCCACCGATTCGGCGATGCGGTCGGCGGATCGGGCGAGTGCGTCGCGGTAGAGCGCCTCGTACGCCTCGGACGGCACGTACTCGACCGGCAGCGACTCGGCGTAGTTCGCGCCCTCGAGTTGGATCGCGCGCTCCCGGTCGGCGGTGTCCGCCTCGAGGGCGGCGTCGGCGAGGTCCTGCAGCAACCAGGTGACGTCGTCCGGCTCGTACGACCCGAAGGACGGACCGGTGAGCGGCCGCGGTTGCTGGGGGGCGTCGGCGCGCGCCGTGTCGGCGGCGTCGAGGGCGCTCGACACGAGCACCACGTGCGACGTCACGGCGGACAGGGCCGTGAGGAGCCCGTCCGCGCCCTCCAGGCGGGCCCGGTCGGTGCCGGGCTCCGGGACGACGACGATCGCGTCGAACCCGCGAACGTTGTACGCGTACCGCTCGCCCGGACCGTCCACGGTGTCGTCGTGTGACCGGTGGCGGACACCGGACCGGATCGGCCATGCGGGGTCGTCGAGCACGGCGACGGGGGAGCGCGTGCTCGTGGAGGACCGGACGTCGGCTCCGGTACGACGGCGGAGGGCGTCCGCCAGTGCGAGCGGCGTCGCCATGTGCTCCTCGGTGCCGAGGACGAGGACCCGGCTCGGTACGTCGCCGAGCACGGCCGCGAGGTCGGCGGCCGTGCCCTCGACGTCGGTGCGCGGCGTGCGGACCCGCGATGCGGATGTGCCCCTCCGGTCCACGGCGGTCGGCGCTGCGGTCAGCACGGTGACCGCGTCCGGACGGGAGGTGCGCGCCGGGTCCGGAGCGGGCCTCCCGTCCGACACGACCCCGCCGGGCGCGGTGTCCGGACCGAGCGGGGTGGCCAGCGTGGCGACGACGTCCGCGGCGGTCTCGGTGAGGCCCGCCGGCAGCGTCACCCGGCCGCGGCCGAGCGCGACGACGTCCACCGGCGCGCCGAGCTCGACGGCGAGGGCTTCGGTGGCGGCGACGTCCGCGTCGGACCGGAGGTCGACGAGCGCGGCGACCACCCACCGCCGCTGCCGCGCGATCGCGTGGAGGGCGCGGATGGTGGCGCGCGCCGTCGCACCGGTGCTCAGCTCGTCGTCGACGAGCACGACCGTGCCGTCCGTCGGCAACCAGTCGTCGTGCGCCGGCAGCAGACGGTGCGCGGTGGCGTGGGAGTGCGCTTCGTCGAAGCCGGCGGCGGCGGTCGCACCGGCGAGTTCGTGCCGGGTGGAGTGCAGGGTCGCGGCGCCGAGCGTCTCGGCGACCATCGCGCCGAGGGCGGTCGCGGTCTCCGCGAACCCGAGCACGAGGGCGTCGGGGCGCGTCGGACGGGACGACGCCAGGTCCGTCCGGAGGGTCGTCGCGGCACGGTGCAGCGTGTCGTGCGCGTCGGCGTCCGGCCGGGTCGCGTCGGCGCCGTTCTGCGCGTCGAGGACCGCGCGGAACCGTGCCGCTGCGGTGGCGTCGAAGCGCGCGCCGCCGTCGAGCACGTCGGCCACGCGGGCACCGAGCGCCTCCCCGGCCAGGAGCGCCACGGCCGGCACGGTGGGCACGTGCTTCGCGAGCACCGTCGACACGAGCAGGTGCGCCCGCTTCGGGTTGCGGCGGAGCGCGAGCCGCACGAGCGACGACAGCGGGACGGCGAGCTCGCCGTCGGCGTCGTCCACGAGCGCGACGCCGAGGTCGGCGGGGGTGGGCATCGTGGTCGTGGTCGTGGTCACGGGAGGCTCCGCTCGAGCAGGTCGACGTAGGTCACGTCCGGGGTGGCCACACCGAACGCCCGGGCGCGGAGCATGGTGCGCTCCGCCCAGGCGTGGTGCGGTTTCATCTCGTTCATCTTGTTGCCGTACCGGGAGGCGGCGACCCCGCCCGTCGCGTTCGCGAGCACGTCCGAGGCGTCCGAGAACTCCTCATCGCTCACCACCGACATGGCGTGCACGAGCGGCACGTGGCGCGGGTGGATGACCGTCTTGCCGGTCAGGCCGTTCGCCCGGTCGAGGGTCACCTCGCGCAGCAGCCCGTCGAAGCCCTCCAGGAGCAGCTGGCGGCGGAGTGCCAGGTCCCCGGCCTCCTGGAACGGCGTCGTGCGGAGCTGCGTGCGGAACACCCGGTCGGAGTCCGGGTAGTGCTCCCACACCGGTCCGGAGACGACGAAGCCGTCCTGTGCGCGGCCGAGGACGTTCACCACGTCGCCGATCACGGACGCGAGCACCTGCACGTCGTACGCGGTCAGGTGCGACGGGCGCCGCAGGCCGTAGACGCTCGACAGGTCGGTCGCGCCGATGCGGACCGCGAGGACGTCGGCCCGCCGGTCGAGCAGCAGGTCGTGCACGTCGGCGAGGGCCTCGGTGCGCGACTCTCGGTGCATGATCGCGGGGGACTCCAGGATCGGCATGACGAGCAGCCGCCGGGCAGCGTCACGGCTGGCGTTCACCGCGTCGAGGACCTCGAACCAGCGGGCGCCGACACCGTCACCGTTCTCGAACTTCGGCAGGACGATCCCGCTCAGCACGTCGAGGGCGCGGTCGCCGAAGCGGTCGAGGAGCCGCGCGAAGTGGTCGGGGGTCCGGACGCGCAGGAACAGCTGCGGCAGCGTCGACGGGTCGAGGTGCTCGGTCAGTGTCCGGAGCGCCGTCTCGACGTTCGCCTCGGCCCGGGGCAGGTCGTCGTCCGCGACGGAGTCCTCGAGGCACAGCACGATGGAGCCGGCACCGAGTTCCGTCTGACGGCGCACGTCGCGGACGAGGTCCGGCCGGATCCCCGGCGTGTAGAGCGTCGCGCCGAGGGCCACCGCTCGCAGGTCCTGGTCGCTGTCCCGCGTGACGTCCTCGGGTGGGCGGAGGAACAGCGGTTCCTGGTCGGTGGTGTTGGCGAAGTGGCGCACGGGTCAGACTCCGACGGTCGGGGCGGACAGGACGAACCCGAACGCGGCGAAGACGTCGCCGTCGTGGGACGCCCGGGGGAACGGCTCGGCCCGGAGTTCGACCTCGCCGTCGACGACGGAGAGCGCGAGGACCACGGTGGTGTCGGCGTCGCCCGGGTCGACCGCGAGCGTCGTGCCGTCGTGCAGCGCGACGACGAGCCGCTCCGCACCGCGACCCATGACGAGGGCGCGTCGCAGGTCGCGGACGTGCCGGAGCGCGACGAGGACGTCACGATCGTCGTACCCGACGAGCGGACGGTTGCCGGGGGTCGTCACCGACCGTCCGGCCGTGGCACCGTCGACGGTCCTCGCACCCACCACCCGGTCGACGGACTCCCAGGCCGCGCTCGTGGAGCCGGTGACGCGGAGTGCCCCGACCGCGGAGCGGCGGCGATCGAGGCGGACGACCGGCGTCTCGGCGTCGAGGACGCGGACGTCGCGTGGGTCCGGTGCGGGGAAGGGACGGATCCGGGAGGCCCGGAGCGCCAACCGACGGGCGACGCGGTCCGAGGGCCCGGCACCGGCGACGGGCGCGGATCCGCTCCCGCTTCCGCCGCGGAGGGCCGGGCCGTTCCCGGACGGAGGACCGGCGGTGGCCGTCGTGCCGGTGCCGGACGGCGTGGCCGTCCCGGGGGAGGCGGCGGGGGCCGGCCGACCGAAGGACAGACTCAGCCCGCCGCCGCCCGTGCTCGCGCCACTGCTGCCCGTCGCACCGGTCCCCGTGACCCCGGTGCCCGCCGGGGCGCCCGTGGGCGGGGGGAGGACGGTCGTGGCGGGCGCGACCGACGTGGGGCGGGCCTCCTGGCCGGGCGGCGTGGGACGGACGCGACGGCGGAGGAACGGGTGCCCGGTCGTCATCGCGCGCGGCCGATGCCGTGGTCGGTGCGCAGTCCCGTCAGCCCGGTCGTGTAGCCCTGGCCGACGGCGCGGAACTTCCACTCGGCGCGGTGACGGTAGAGCTCGCCGAGGATGACCGCGTCGATGGTGTGGTTGCGCTCGGACGGCAGCGGGAACACGACGAGCTCCCGGCCGTCGGGGGCGCAGACCCGCACGGTCATCGAGCGGACCGAGCCGAGGTCCTTCGGCGATCGCGGATCCGGGTCGAGGTAGACCGCGAAGACGATCTTGTCGACCGCGTCCGGCACCGACGCGAGGTCGACGTCGATCTCCTCCTGGTCGGACTCGTCGAGGTACCGCACCGAGGCGTCGGCGCTCTCGAGCTGGTTGAAGAACACCAGGTCGTCATCGGAGAGCACGCGTCCGTCGGGACCGCAGACGATCGCGACCGGGACGAGCTCGGCGGACGGACCGCGGCTGGCGATCTGGTCCCAGGAGATCCCGACGACGACCGCCGTGAGGCCCGGGTTCTCCGCGGTGATCGCGGCGTTCGCTCCCGGGACGAGCCGACCCGTCACGAGCCCGCTCCGCGGAGGCGCAGGCCCTCGTCGCCCTCGCCGAGGCGGTCCCGCAGGAACCGCCCGTGCGAGGAGAGCTCGGCGATGGCGCCGCTCCTGATCTGTTCGTGCATGTCCTCCACCGTCTCCGCGACGACGTCGAGTTGGCCGGCGAGGGTCGCCGTGGCGGTGCTGTCCGCGGTCCGGTCCGACGCGGGGAGGGACCGGTAGGTGCGGACGGGCGTGGGCAGGTAGTCGTTGACGATCGCCTGGAAGAGGTACCGCTGCTCGGTCGATGCGCCGCGCGCGATCACCGTGCCGGCAGCCTCACGCAACAGGTCCTCGACGTGCCGGACCCGTGATGACACGACCGTCGGCAGCTCGGCCCCGGCCGCTCGGACGTAGGCGCGGAGGTCGTCGAGCCCGGCTGCCGCAGCGGCGTCGTCCGCGGCCCCGCCGGACCCGCGCACGTCGATCCGCGCCGCCGCGGCGGCAGCGGCCGACGCCGGCGTCTCCGCGTCCGGATCGGTGACCCGGTGGTCCTGGTCGTCGTCGTCGCGGCCGAACAGCGCGCGCAGACGATCACGCACGGAAGCCGACCGCGGTCGTCATCGCGTGACCGATCGCTGGTCGCCCTCGCCCTGTCGGGCACGCTCCAGGTACGGCTTGGCGCGCTGGATGCCCGACTCGAGCGCCGACACGGTCGAGGACATGTTCTGCGCGGCCTGCGACCGGAAGGAGTCGATGGCGTCCATCGTCTGGAAGACGTTGTCGAACGCCTTCTGCAGGGTCTCGACGCTCACGCCGGAGTTCGTCGCCTGCTCGTGGATCCGGGTGGTCTGGTCGCGCAGCATCTCGCTCGTCTGCAGGATCATCGCGTTGGTGGTGTTGTTCACCGCGTCGATCTGGTCGAGGACCATCTTCTGGTTCGCCAGGGCCTGCGCCACGACGACGGCCGTGCGAAGCGCCGCGATCGTCGTCGTGCGGGCACGCTCGACGCCCTTGATGAGCTCGGTGTTGTTCTTCCGCACGAGGTCCATCGCCAGGTAGCCCTGCACCGAGACGGCGAGCTGCGTGAGGATGTCCTGGTGCCGCTGACGCACCGGGAAGAGCACGTCCGACTCGAGCTTCTGCGCCTCGTCGACCCGGCCGCCGTTGCGCAGGGCCTCGATCTTCGCGACGGTCGCCGCGTCGAGGGCCTTCGCGAACACCGCGTACTCGCTCAGCTGCTGCATGGTCTCCCACAGCTGGACCTTCTCGTCGGCGAGGGTCGCGTTGTCCTTGCGGAGTTCGTCCTGCCCGGCCATGAGCGACTTGATGATCTTGTCGAGCTGGGTCTGCGCCGACTCGTAGCGCTGGAAGTACTTCGCGAGCTTGTTGCCGCCCGGGATCATGCCGAGGATCTTCCGACCCGTGCTGAGGTCGGCCTGGTTCGGCGTGAGGTCCTCGACCGTGGAGCGCAGGTCGCCGAGCGTCGTCGCCACCTTCACCTGCGCGTCGTCGCCGGAGCGCTTGGCGCCGGACACGGACGACTGCGAGCGCTCGAGCATCCGTGAGGAGAAGCCGCCGGAGCGGGCGATCTCGGAACCGGCGATGGCGTTGATGCCGTCAACCTTCTCGGTGAACGCCGGTGACCGCGGGTCGAGGGACGCGACCTCGTCGACGAACTCCCGGGCCTGCGCGGCGATCTGCGACTGCCGCTCGGCGTCGACGGGCACCATCCCCGGGGCGTCGTCCGGGGTGACGACCTCGGCGGCGTCGGCAGCGCGGAGGACGAGGGCGTCCTGGGACGGGTCGGTGGGCTCCGGCGGAGCGAGCGGTCCGGGCATCGGTGGTCTCCTGTGACTGGTGGGACGGCTGCGTGGTGCGAGGGCGCTCGGGCGGAGCGGAGGTCTTCGTACCGGTGGAGGTGGTGCCCGGCCGTCCAGGCGGCCGACCGGGCACCGATCGGCGTCAGCCGAGCTGGACGCCGAAGTCGGTCGCGACACCGGCGAGACCAGACTGGTAGCCCTGCCCGACGGCACGGAACTTCCACTCGGCACCGCTGCGGTAGATCTCCGAGAAGATCATCGCGGTCTCCGGAGCGGCGTCCTCGGACAGGTCGAAGCGCACGATCTCCGCGCCCTCCTGGTCGAGCACTCGCGAGTAGGCGCTGCGCACCTGCCCGAAGTTCTGGCGGCGGGCCTCGCCCTGGTCGATCGAGACGACCACGACGACCCGCTCGACGTCGGCCGGCAGGGTCTGCAGGTCGATGACGATCTGCTCGTCGTCACCGTCGCCCTGACCGGTGCGGTTGTCGCCCTTGTGCTCGACCGAGCCGTCGGCGCTCTTCGGCTGGTTGTAGAAGATGAAGTCCGCGTCCGAGCGCACCTTGCCGTCCGCGCCGACGAGGAGGGCCGACGCGTCGAGGTCGAAGGCCTCGCCGGCGGTCGTGCGCGGGTCCCAGCCGAGGCCGACGGTGGCCACGGTGAGCCCGGGGCTCGTCTTGGTGAGGGAGAGGTTGTTGCCCTTGGAGAGGGAGAGTCCGGCCATGATCGGTCCTTTCGGGTGGTCGTGCGCGGTCAGTCGAGCACGGGAGTCGTTCGGGCGGTGCCGTCAGTCGAGGACGACGCCGTAGTCGGTCGCCACGCCCCGGAGCCCGGTGGCGTAGCCCTGACCGACGGCGCGGAACTTCCACTCCCCGTCGTACCGGTAGATCTCGGAGAAGATCATCCCGGTCTCCGACGCGGCGTCCTCGGTGAGGTCGAAGCGGACCACCTCGTTGCCGGTCTCGTCGTTCACGACGCGGCAGAAGGCCCCGCGGACCTGTCCGAAGTTCTGGTGTCGGGCGTCCGCCTGGTCGATCGTCACGACGAAGACCACGCGGGCGACGTCGGGCGCGACGAGGTCCAGGTCGACGAGGATCTGCTCGTCGTCCCCGTCGCCGTCGCCCGTCCGGTTGTCGCCCTGGTGGACGACCGAGCCGTCGACCGACTGCAGCTGGTTGTAGAAGACGAAGTCGTCGTTCGACCGGACCTTGCCGTCGGCGCCCACGAGCAGGGCCGAGGCGTCGAGGTCGAACTGCTCCCCGGCGGTCGTGCGCGGGTCCCAGCCGAGCCCGATCATGGCCTTGCGCAGGCCCGGGTCGGTCTTGGTGAGGGACAGGTTCGTCCCCTTCGAGAGCGAGAGGGTCGCCATCGGTCGTCCTTCCGTCGGTGCCGGTGGTACGCGGGTCAGAGCGCCGCGGCTGCGGGACCGACGAGGTCCTGCACGGTCCGGCCGTCCGCCCGCTCACCGATCGCGGTGAAGCTCCATCCTGCTCCGGTCCGGGACACCTTCGCCATCACCATGGCGGTCTGCGGGCCGGAGTCGGTGAGCTGGTAGCGGGCGACCTCGGGTGCACCGGCCGTCGAGTCATCGACCACGCGGCAGAAGGCGTTCTGCACGTTGTCGAACGTCTGCCGGCTGTAGCTGCTGATCACGAAGACGATCTGCTGCACCGCGCCGTGGACCGCACCGAGGTCGATGCGGATCACCTCGTCGTCGCCGTCCCCGGCGCCGGTGAGGTTGTCACCGGTGTGCTGGGCGGAGCCGTCCTTGCTGCGGAGCTGGTTGAACCAGACGTAGTCGACCGGCTGGCCGTCGGCGCCGAAGAAGATCGCGGAGGCGTCGAGGTCGACGTCGGCGCCCTTGCGGCCGCCGAACAGCCCGCGCTTCGTCGCGACGGCGTCCCAGCCGAGGCCGAGGCGGACGCGCGACAGTGCGCTGCCGTCGTTCTTGGTGAGCGAGAGCGCTTGGCCCTTCTGGAGGCTGAGACCCATGGCGGTGAACCCTTCGTCGTGGTGCGGTCGGGGAGTCGACCCCGTTGTCAGGTGGCGCCGTCGCTGCGGTGCCGAGCCGGGAGGCGCGGTGTCAGGAGGCGACGGTGGCGCGCTGGTCGGCGGGCTGGTGCTCGCCGGCCTTGCGCTTGTTGCGGACCACCGACGAGACGAACGCGGCGATGATGAAGACGACGCCGATGAGGCCGGTGACGACCTCGTTCACCTCGGTGGTGATCGTGACGAGCAGGATCGCCGCGAGCGCACCGATCGCCCAGTGCGCACCGTGGTCGAGGTACTCGAACTCGTCCAGCGTGCCCTGCCTGACCAGGAAGACGGTGAGAGAGCGGACGAACAGGGCGCCGATGAGGCCCAGACCGAGCGCGATGATGATCGGGTCGGCGGTGATCGCGAAGGCCCCGATGACGCCGTCGAACGAGAACGAGGCGTCGATGACCTCGAGGTAGAGGAACAGCAGGAACGCGGCCTTGCCCGCGACGTTCCCGACCTTGCGCTTGGCGCTCATCCGGTTCGCCTCGGCGACCATCTCGCCGGTGTTCTCGAACGAGTTGCCGTCGTCGTCCGGGTCGTCGACGTCGAACAGGCCGCCGAGTCCGGTCACCAGGAAGTAGGTGACGAGACCGGAGATCCCGGCGATGAGGACCGTCGACTGGTGGTCACCAGCGGTCGTTCCCGCGATGGCGAGGACGGCGAGTGCGACGACGACGTTGACCATCGGGAGCTTGCCGATGAAGAGCAGCAGGCGCTCGAGCCACGTGAGCCACAGGATCTCGCGCTCCTCGAACATGAAGTCGAGGAAGATCATGAGCAGGAACATGCCACCGAAGGCGGCGATCTGCGGGTGCGCCTCGTGCAGGAGGTAGGCGTACGTGCCGGGCTCGTCGATCGGGCCCTTCTCGAGCGCGAGCTGGACCGCCTCGATCGGGTTGAGCGACGCCGTCACGCCGACGATGAGCAGCGGGAACAGGATGCGCATGCCGAACACGGCGATGATGATGCCCACGGTGAGGAACATCTTCTGCCAGAACGGGTTCATCCGCTCGAGAATGCGGGCGTTGACGACCGCGTTGTCGAAGCTGAGGCTGATCTCGAGGATGCCGAGGATGGCGGTGATGATGACCGCGCTCCACCCGCCGTAGACGAGGGCCACGGCCAGGGCGAGCACGGTGATGGCCAGGGACCACCCGAAGGTCTTCAGGAACACGTGCGCGGATCTCCCCTTGGTGCATGGTGCGGTCGTCGAGGGGACGGCAACGTCGAGCACGCCCCGTTCGGGATGCTACATGCTCGGGGCCGAGTGGCGACGAGGCCAGCGCCCGTCGGCGGTGAACGTCGGGTCACGCTTCGCCCGCATGTACTCCTGGAACGACGTGGCCTGCTCGGAGCACCACACCACCTGCTTGCGGTGGAGCTCCTCGGCGCTGATGCCGAGTTCGTCCGGGTACTTCGCAGCGATGGCCTGCGCGACCCGGCCGGCGGCGATCGCGTCCGCACCGGCGTCGTGCGCGTCGTCGAGCTGGACGCCGTAGAGCTGCGACGCCGCCTCGAGCGTCCGCTTGCCCTTCCGGTAGGTGTCGAGCGCCTTGTCCATGACGAGCGGGTCGACGACGTTCCCGATGACGGGGGACGCGATGCCGTGGCGCTTCGCCTCGCGGTCGAGGACGGTGAGGTCGTACGGGGCGTTGTAGATGACCAGGGGGATGCCGCGCGCGAACACGGCTTCGACCGCGGCGACGATCTCGGCCACGACCTCGCCGGCGGGGCGGCCCTCGGCCTGCGCCTGCTCCGTCGTGATGCCGTGCACCGCGGACGCCTGCTCGGGGATGGCCACGCCGGGGTCGGCGAGCCAGGTGCCCTCGACGATGGACCGTCCGGTCATGTCGATCAGCCCGACGTGTGCGGTGACGATCCGGGCGGTCTCGACGTCGATGCCCGTCGTCTCGAGGTCGAACACGCCGAGCGCGTGCCACCACGGGCGGGTCGTCAGGTCCTGCGGGGGCCGGGTCGTCGGGTCGATCGCGGCAGCGGGGGAGGTCACGGTCGTCAGGCTAGCCAACCGCACCGACACCGCGACACGACGCGCGCGGCGGACGGGGGACGGGCCTCCCGGGCAGTCGGCGCGTCGCCGGGCGTCAGACCGCCGCCGACGTCACGACCGGTGCCGGCGTCGCGGCGCCCTGCCCGACGTGCAGCCAGTAGAAGGCCTGCGTGCCGAGCGTCAGGGTGACGTTCCCGTCCTCGTCGAACGAGGGGAACGCACCGCCGCCGAACAGGTCGACCAGCGGCCGGCCGGCGTACTCGGGTGCCGAGACGGTGACCGAGGTCGGGTTGTGCGCGAACGAGAACACGCACAGCACGTCCTCGGCGCTCGGCCCGAACTGCTGCGTCGAACCGCCCCACGACCGGACGAAGGCGAGCACGCTCTCGTTCGAGGTCCGCTGCACGGCGAGCGACCCCATCCCGAAGACCGGGTGTGCCTTGCGGACGTGGATGACGTTGCGGATCCAGTGCAGCAGCGACCGCGACTGGGCGAGCTGCGCCTCGACGTTGACCTGCGCGTAGTTGTAGACGAGCGACTGCACGACCGGCAGGTAGAGCTTGCCCGGGTCGGCGGAGGAGAACCCGGCGTTGCGGTCCGGGGTCCACTGCATCGGGGTGCGGGAGGAGTCGCGGTCCGGCAACCAGATGTTGTCGCCCATGCCGATCTCGTCGCCGTAGTAGAGGAACGGCGAGCCGGGCAGCGAGAAGAGCAGCGCGTGCACGAGTTCGAGTTCCGCGCGCGAGTTGTCGAGCAGGGGCGCGAGGCGCCGTCGGATCCCGATGTTCGACCGCATCCGCGGGTCGTAGCCGTACCAGCCGTACATCGCCTGCCGGTACTCCTCGCTGACCATCTCGAGCGTCAGCTCGTCGTGGTTGCGGAGGAAGACGCCCCACGCGGCGGTCTCCGGCACGTCGAGGGTCTCCGACAGGATCGCCGCCAGCTCCTTGGCGTGCTGCGCGCGGAGCGAGTAGAAGATGCGCGGCATCACCGGGAAGTCGAAGGCCATGTGGCACTCGGGCTCCTCGTCGGTGCCGAGGAAGGCCGCGGTCTCGCGGGGCCACTGGTTCGCCTCGGCGAGCAGCACGCGGCCGGGGTACTCGTCGTCGACCATGGCCCGCAGCTGCTTGATGAACTCATGCGTCTCGGGCTCGCCCTCGCCGTTGCCCTCCTCCGACTGGAACAGGTACGGGATCGCGTCGAGCCGGAGTCCGTCGACGCCCAGGTCCAGCCAGTGCCGGACGACGTCGTACACCGCCTCGACGACGGCCGGGTTCTCGTAGTTGAGGTCGGGCTGGTGCGAGAAGAACCGGTGGAAGAAGAACTGGCGTCGGACCGGGTCGAACGTCCAGTTCGAGTCCTCGGTGTCGACGAAGATGACCCGGATGTTCTGGTACTCCTGGTCGGTGTCGCGCCAGACGTAGAAGTCGCCGTAGGGACCGTCCGGGTCCTCCCGGGACTGCTGGAACCACTCGTGCTGGTCGCTCGTGTGGTTGATGACCATGTCGATGACGATCCGCATGTTCCGCTCGTGCGCCTTCGTGACGAGTTCGCGGAACTCCTCGAGCGTGCCGAACTCGGGCAGGATCGCCTTGTAGTCGGAGATGTCGTACCCGCCGTCACGGAGGGGCGACCGGAAGAACGGCGGCAGCCAGAGCGCGTCGACGCCGAGCCACTGCAGGTAGTCGAGGCGGCTGATGAGGCCCTGCAGGTCGCCGGTGCCGTCCCCGTTCGAGTCCACGAACGACCGGATCATGCACTCGTAGAAGACCGATCGCTTGTACCAGAGCGGGTCGAGCGTGAGTCCGGGCTGCTGGATCGGGGCTGTGAAGGACACCGTGCTCCTCGTCGTGGTCGGCGGGCCGCCGATCGGGCGGGCCGCCCCGGACACGGTAGACGCGGCACGCCGGACACGCACGCCGGATCGTCTTCCCTAGACTGACGCGGATGCAACCGCCCGTGCTGTCCCCGTACCAGTCGCTCATGGCGGCGACCCCCGTCGTGCACCGCGCGGTCCAGGTCGACGGCCGGACCACCCACTACTGGGAGTACGGCCCCGGTGACGACGCCACCCTCGGCACCGGCACCGGCACCGGCACCGGCACCGGCACCGGCACCGGCACCGGCACCGGCACCGGCACCGGCACCGGCACCGGCACCGCATCCGGCGCCACCGTGCGGCTCGGCGGCCCGGGCGGACCGGCGGCGACCGTGCTCGCCGTGCACGGATTCCGGGGGGACCACCACGGCCTCGAGTCGATCGCGGCGCACCTCGTGTCGGGCCATCCGGAGGGCGTGCGCGTCATCGTGCCCGACCTGCCCGGCTTCGGCGTGTCCGACCCGCTCCCGACGTCGGACCTCGACGCCTACGTCCACTGGCTCGACGGCTTCCGGGCCGCGCTGGGCCTCGGCCGTGACACCGTCGTCCTCGGTCACTCCTTCGGCTCCATCGTCGTCGCGGCCGCGGTGGCCGACGGACTCGACACCCGGCTGCTCGTGCTCGTCAACCCGATCGCGGCCCCGGCCCTGCAGGGTCCCCGCGCTGTCGGTACCGGCATCGCGATCGCGTACTACCGTCTCGGCGCCCGACTGCCGCGCGCGCTCGGCCTCGGGTTGCTGCGGAACCGGGGGATCGTGCGCGCGATGAGCGTCGCGATGCTCAAGTCAGCCGACCCGGCCCTCCGACGGTGGGTGCACGACCAGCACGACCGGTACTTCTCGGCCTTCGCGGACCGGACGAGCGTGCTGCAGGCGTTCCGGACGTCCGTCACCCACGACGTCGCACAGTTCGCCGACCGGATCACGGTCCCGGTGCTCATGGTCGCCGCCGAACACGACGACATCACCGCGGTCCCCGAGCAGCGCGCCCTGGCGGCCCGGCTCCGGGACGCCGAACTCGTCGTCGTGCCCGGCGTCGGGCACCTCGTGCACTACGAGACGCCTGCCGAGGCATCCGCCGCGGTGCTGCGGCGGATGCGGGACACCACGGCCGCGCCGACCAACCGTGGGCGGAAGCGAGCGGGTCCCGCGCGTCGCGCCTCCGGCCGGACCGGCCCCGACCGGACCACCGGCGAGCCCGACCGCACCACCGGGCGCGACGCGTGACGCGCCTGCGCATCGGCATCGACTGCCGCTACGTCCGGATCGGCCGGCACGACGGGATCAGCCGCTTCACGGCGGGCGTCGCTGCGCACCTGCCGGACCGTCACGACCACGTCCTGCTCGTCTCCGACGAGCGCCAGCTGGCGTCCCTGCCCGAGGGGCTACCGTGGGAGCTCGTCCCCGCCCCGACGGACCCGGGCGAGCCCCTCGTGGCCCGACACGTCAACCGACTCGGTCTCGACGCGGTGTTCTCGCCGATGCAGACGATGGGCTCGCGCGGCCGGCGGTACGCGCTCGTGCTCACGCTGCACGACCTCATCTACTACCGGAACCGCACGCCGCCCCGCGAGTTCTCGTGGCCCCTGCGCCTCGGCTGGCGCGCGTTCCACCTGGCGTGGTGGCCGCAGCGTCTCCTGCTGAACGGGGCCGACGGCGTCGTCACGGTGTCCGGGACGACCGCCGGGCTCATCGCCGAGCACCGCCTGACGACCCGACCGGTGACCGTCGCGTACAACGCCGCCGACCCGGCGGCACCGCGCTCCCCGGGGGGCGGGCGGACGACGTCGCTCGTGTACATGGGCTCGTTCATGCCGTACAAGAACGTCGAGACGCTCGCCGCGGCGCTGCCCCTGCTCGGGCCGGACTGGACACTGCACTGCATGTCGCGCGTCTCGGACGCCGACCGTACCCGACTGCAGCGGCTCGCCCCGACGGGCTCGCTCGTGTTCCACGACGGTGCCACGGACGACGAGTACCTGGCCGTCCTCCGCTCCGCCACGGCGCTCGCGACCGCCTCGCTCGACGAGGGGTTCGGCATCCCGCTCGTGGAGGCGATGGGTGTCGGCACCCCGGTCGTCGTCAGTGACATCCCGATCTTCCGGGAGATCGGTGGGGACGCCGCCGAGTACTTCGACCCGTCGTCGCCGTCCGCCGTCGCTGCCGCCGTCCGCCGCCTGGAGGCCCGCTGGGACGCCGCGTCGACGGCCTCCCTCGAGCAGGCCGGCCGGTTCCGGTGGCAGGACTCCGCCGAGCGCGTCACGCAGGCCGTCGAGCGTGCCGTGGCGGACCGGGCGGCGAGCCGCCGCGGCTGAGCCCCGTGGACGCGGCGCCCGTTCAGGGTCGGCGGGTCTGCACCTGGACACCCGGGAAGACGTCCGCGCCGACCGCTTCGGCAGCCGCCGCCACCGCGTCGAACGCCACACCCCTGCCGGTCGTGGTGACGACGACCTGCTGCGCACCGGCCTCGTCGGAGCGTCCGCCCGAGCGTGCGGCGAGGGTGCAGTCGACGGCGACGACCCCGCCGATCGCCGCGAGCCCGTCCGCCAGCTCGAGCCGGCGCTGGCTCGTCTCCGGGGAGTCCGACACCCCGACCTGCACGGGGCCGAGGTCGAGCGTGGCCCAGATCCGGACGCCCGATCCGGACGAGTCGGCCGCCGCGGTGCTCAGCGCGGTCACGAGCGTGCGTCGATCGGCAGCGGGGAGGTCGGGCTCGGCGTGCACCACCGCCGTGACGTCGTACCCGGCGAACGAGGTCTTCTCGGTCCGGGCCGTGTCCACGTCGGCGACGCCGGGCAGCGCCGAGGCGGCCGCGACGAACGCGCGGCGGTCGGCCTCCGGGCGGGGGAACACGCCGCCGACCCCGCGCTGCACCTGGGACAGGATGACGCCGAGCACGACGACGATGACCACGGCGACCGCGACCACGCCGAGCACCACCGCGGTCCACGCACGGAGCCGTTCGGGACGCGTCCGGGTCGGGACGGACGCGGTGTCCGGGCCGAACGCGGCATCGAGGTCGTCGTCGTCGTCCCACGGACCCCGCCGGAGGGCGTCGACTCCGCGGGCACGGCCGTCGGCGTGCCGTCCACCAGCGCCCACTGCATCACCTCGCAGCGACGGTCCCGTGCGTCGGGCCGCCGTGCACCGGAGGCTAGTCGGCCGAGGCCTCGGGCGCTCCCCGGGTGGGCGGTGTCAGCTGCGGCGCTCGAGCGGGTTCTGGTACTCGAAGGCGTACCGGCCCGGGGCGTCCGAGAGCTCGTCGATGGGGTCGTCGGAGCGGACGAGTTCGGCCCGGAAGCGGTCGGGGTCCCAGCGGAACGTGTGCACCGAGCCGTTGCGGATGGGGACGGTGGAGCGCTCGACGGTGCCGGGGGCCGCTGCGTCGACGACGGTCCGGATCACGGCGCCGTGGGTCGCGACGACGACCGCGCCGGCGTCGTACCGGACGGCGATCTCGGCGAGGGTCTCGGTGACCCGGTCGAGGAGCGCGGCCCGGGACTCTCGTCCGGGGACGGCGTCGTGCGGCCACCGAGCGGCGATGTCCTCGTGGGTGAGTCCCTCGGCCTCGCCGTAGGCCCGTTCGCGGAGCCCGTCGTAGCCGTCCGGTGTCGGCAGACCGAGGTGCGAGGCGATGATCGTGCCCGTCTCGAGGGCGCGGGAGAGCGGCGACGAGACGACGGCGTCGAAGGACCGACGCGCGAGCAGGACGGCGGTCTCGGCGGCCTGGCGGCGTCCGGTGTCGTTCAGGGGCACGTCCGTCGAGCCCTGGATCCGCCGTTGCCGGTTCCAGTCGGTCTCGCCGTGTCGGACCAGGGAGAGGAGCGTCGTCACCCGTCGATCATCGCAGACGCTGTGAGTCGCGCCGCGAGTTCGACGAGGGTCTCGGTGGTGCCGGCGTCGAGCTTCACCGCGGCGCGTCGGTCACTGCGGGTGGCGCCGCGGTTCACGATGACGACCGGGTGCTTCCGGCGCGTGGCGTGGTCGAGCAGTCGGACGCCGCTGTTGACGGTCAGCGAGGACCCGACGACGAGCAGCGCGTCGGCCTCGGCGACGATGGACACGGCCTCGCGGAACTTCTCGGCGGGCACGAACTCGCCGAAGAACACCACGTCGGGTTTGAGCACGCCGCCGCACACCGTGCAGTCCGGAACTCGGAAACGTTCGACGTCGGCGATCTCGACGTCCCCGTCCGGCTGGAGCTGCACGGTGCCCGGCTCGTCGATCCAGGGGTTCTCGCGGTCGAGGACGGCGGCGAGGTCGGCGCGGGAGAACACCTGTCCGCACGTCAGGCACACCGCGCGGTCCATCGAACCGTGGACCTCGACGACCCGGCGGGAACCGGCGCGGAGGTGCAGGCCGTCGACGTTCTGGGTGACGACGCCGGTCACGACGCCGGCTCGTTCGAGTGCGGCGAGCGCCCGGTGTCCGTCGTTCGGCCGTGCGGCGGCGAACGTCCGCCAGCCGAGGTGCGACCCGGCCCAGTACCGCTGCCGCTTGGCGGGGTCGGCGAGGAACTCCTGGAAGGTCATCGGCTTGCGGACCACCCGGCCGGCGCCGCGGTAGTCGGGGATCCCGGAGTCGGTGCTGACGCCCGCGCCGGTGAGCACGGCGACGCGCTTGCCCTGCAGCACCGCGACCGCGCGTTCGAGGTCGGTCGCCGGGCCGTCCGTCAGCGCCGGGCCGTCCGACGGTGCGGATCGGTCCGTCGCGGTGCCGTCCGTCGCAGTGCCGTCCCTCGTCGCCATCGTGTCCACGGTACCCTCAACCGCCGAGCGTCCCCGGGCCTTCCCCGAGTGGTCGCCGACCCCGGAGCGGGCCCCGGACCACGAGCCCGGACCTCCGGACCGCCCATCGACCTCCCGACCGGAACGAGCACCGTGCACCCCGTCCGCATCGACTCCCTCGACGACCCGCGCCTCGACGACTTCGCCCGGCTGACCGACGTGGCGCTCCGCCGGGTCTCCGAGCCCGAGGGCGGGCTGTACATCGCCGAGTCGAACACCGTCATCGAGCGCGCGGTCCGCGCTGGTCACGTCCCGCGGTCCGTGCTCGTGCAGGAGAAGTGGCTCGACACCGTGCTGCCCCTCGTCGCCGAGCACGACGGCCCGGTGTTCGTCGGCTCGGACGCGCTGCTCGAGGAGCTCACCGGGTTCCGGATGCACCGGGGCGCGATCGCCGCCGTGCACCGGCCGGAGCTGCCGACCGTCGCGGACGTCGTCCGGGACGCCCGCCTCGTCGTCGTGCTCGAGGACGTCGTCGACCACACGAACGTCGGTGCCGTCTTCCGGAGCGTCGCCGGGCTCGGTGCCGACGCGGTGCTCGTCAGCCCCCGCTGCGCGGACCCGCTGTACCGCCGCAGCGTCCGGGTGAGCATGGGGACGGTCCTGCAGGTCCCGTGGACCCGGATCGGCGAGTGGCCGGCGGCGGGGGAGGACCTCCGAGCCCAGGGCTTCCACGTCGCCGCGATGGCCCTGACCGACCGCTCGGTGGACCTCGAGGACTTCGTCGCAGACGTCCCCGACCGCGTCGCGCTGGTGATGGGCACGGAAGGGCAGGGGCTGACGCCCGCCGCCGTCGCCGCGGCGGACACGACCGTGCGCATCCCGATGCACCACGGTGTGGACTCGCTCAACGTCGCCGCGGCGAGCGCCGTCGGCCTGTGGGCGGTCGCCGACGCGCAGCGCCGGCGCTGACGAGCAGGTTCCGTCGACGCCGCTGGGCGTGTCGGTCCGGCCCGGCCGGGAGGCCCGACACGGCCCGACGCCGAGGGTGGCCGTCCCAGGGTCGCGGGCCGGGCCTCCAGTACGATCCGGTCTCGTGCCGAACGTCGTCCGCCGCCCCCGCTCCGCGCTCCGGAGGCCCGTGACGGTCGCCGTGGTCGCCGTCCTCCTGCTCGTCGTCGCGTTCCTCGCCGCCGCCGCGCTCGTGCCGTTCGCCCCGGCGACGGCGAGCACCGCCACGTACCGGGCGCCCACGGCGAGCGCACCGGAGCTGCAGTTCCCCGACTACGGGGCCACCGCCGTCGAGGCGGAGGGGTTCCCGCAGAGCCTCACGACCAGCGGCGACCGGCAGCAGCGGTCGATCGCGAGCATCTCGAAGATCGTGACGGCGCTCGTCGTGCTCGAGCAGGAGCCCCTCCCGGTCGGTGAGCAGGGACCGTCGGTGCGGTTCACGCCGGCGATGGAGGCGCTGTACGCCGAGTACGCGGCGCAGGACGGCGAGGTCGCGCCGCTGCCGGCGGACCGACGGATGTCCGAGTACCGGGTGTTGCAGGTGACCTTGATGGAGTCGGCGAACAACTACGCCGGGTCCCTGGCCCTCTGGGCGTTCGGGTCGATGGACGCGTACCGGGAGGCCGCCGGTGACTGGCTCGACGACCACGGTCTGGACGACACGACGATCGTGGAACCGACCGGCCTCGACGCCCGGAACCGGTCGACGGCGACCGACCTCGTGGACCTCGGGAAGCTCGCGCTCGCGGAACCGGTCGTCAAGGAGATCGTGGGCACGGCGTCGGTGACGATCCCCGGCGTCGGCGAGATCGAGAACTCGAACAAGCTGCTCGGCATGGACGGCGTCGAGGGGATCAAGACGGGCACGCTGGACGAGGCCGGGGCGTGTCTGCTGTTCGCGGCGACGTACGAGCGCGGCGGCCGACCGGTGACCGTGATCGGCGCGATGCTCGGCGGGGAGGACCACGACGCGCTCGACGTCGACGTCCGACGGTTGCTGCACTCGGTCGCGGACGACTTCCACGTGGTGACCCTGACGAACGAGGGGCAGACCTTCGGGACGTACGCGGCCCCGTGGCAGGACGAGGTCGACGCGACCGCGAGTCGTGCGGCGTCGGTCCTGGTGTGGGGGAGCACGACCGTGACCGCGAAGACGACGCTCGAGCCGGTGACGCTGGGGACGGCCGGCGAGCGGGTGGGCCGCGTCCGGTTCGCGGTGGAGCACCACGATCCGGTCACGGTGCCCCTCGAGCTCGACGGGGCGATCGAGGACCCGGGCGTCTGGTGGCGCTGGGCGAACCCGTTCCGGGGCGTGGAGTTCGACCCGGCTGCAGCGACGGGCTAGCGCCGACGACGGGCGGCTGACCGGGGTCGAGCGGCCGACCGGGGTCGAGCGGTCAGGGGACCCGCGTTCCGGCAGCGGCGGGGACCGCGGCGTCGAGCGCGTCGAGCGCCCAGGTGGTGTCCTCGGTGGGCGCCGCGTGGACGAGGTGCAGCGCGAGCCCGTCGACGAGGGCGTGCAGGCGCCGGGCGGCGGTGTCGAGCTCGCCCGGATCGGCGTCCGGCCTGAGGAGCGCGAGCAGCGAGCGACAGGCGCGCGCGAGTGTCCGGGTGGAGTCGTCGTGCGCGGCACGGGCGTCGGCGTCGGTCAGGGCCAGCGAGCCGAGGGTGAGCCACACCTCCATCTCGGTGCGCCGTCCCGTGTCGAGCGGGAGCAGCTCGGCGAGGCAGGCGAGCACGAACGCCCGTGGGTCGGCGTCGCGGTCGGTGGCCTCGGCGACGGCGTCCATCCGGGCCTGCACCCGCTCCCCGACGAGTCGCAGGCAGTAGGAGCGGAGCGCCACCTGGGTCGGGAAGGCGCGACGGAGCGAGGCCGTGGCGAGGCCGGCCTCCTCGGCGACCCGACGGACCGAGAAGCCGGGCAGACCGTCGCGGCTGAGGACGCGCCAGGCGGCTGCGGCGATGACGGCGTCCCGTTCGCTGTGGTCGATGAGACGGGGCACGTGCTGATCGTACACACTCGTACTAGCATCGCCGTTGTGAACACACTCGTACTCAAACCGTTCCCCGTCGCGCCGACGGCAGGAGCGGCCTCGTGATCGTCCTCATCGTCGCCTGCGAGGTCGGGTTCTGGGTCGCGGTCCTCGGCGGACTGACCCTGCGCTCGGTCGCCGACATGCCGCGCACGGGAGCCGCGGTCCTCCTGCTCGCGCCCGTCCTCGACGCCGTGCTCCTCGTCGCCACCGCGATCGACCTGCGTGCGGGGGGAGCGGCGACGTGGGAGCACGGGCTCGCCGCGCTCTACATCGGGTTCTCGGTGACGTACGGTCACCGGATGATGCGGTGGGCCGATCGGCACCTGGCGCGGATCCGGACCGGGCAGGCCCTCCCCGCGAAGCCCGTCGGGTGGGCACACACGCGGAAGTGCTGGGGCGACGTCGTCCGCACCACGCTCGCCGCCGTGCTGTCGGCGGCCGTGCTCGGCGGGCTCATCGCCTGGGGCGGTCCGGGCACCGCGGGTGTCGAACCGCTGCTCGGGTGGTTCCCGGTGCTCGGCGTCGTCGTCGCCGTCGAGCTGCTCTGGGCCCTCGGGTACACCGTGTGGCCGAAGCGCGCGACGTCGGCCTGAACGCCGGCCGCCCGACCGCCGGGGCGGGTCGTGCCGCCTCCGTGCGGTTCCGACTCAGTCCCGCCGGACGACCGGCTGCAGGGCGGTCCGCTTCGCCGTCACGCCGTCGCCGGACGACGTCCGCCGCACCCGGCGCACGACCCAGGGGACGAGGTACTCCTTCGCCCAGCCGAGGTCTTCGACGCGCGCCTCACGCCACGGCCGGGCCGCCAGGGGCTCCGGCACCGACGCGTCGAGCGTGTGCCGCACCCCGAGCGCGTCGAGCACCGCCGCGGCGACGGTCGCGTGGCCGAGCGGCGAGTGGTGGAGGCGGTCCGGAGCCCACATCCGCGGGTCCCGGAGGACTCGGAGCGCCCACAGGTTCGCGACGAGGGCGCCGTGCTTCAGCGCGATGGCCTGCAGGTGCTCGTTGTAGATCGCGGTCTTCCCACGGACCATGCCGAGCACCGGGGTCATCCCGACGTCCGGCCCGGTGAACAGCACCACCGTCGCCCCGTCGCGCCGCAGGGTCCCGATCATCCGGTCGTACCGCTCGGCGAGTTCGTCCGGGTCGGAACCGGGACGGATGATGTCGTTGCCGCCCGCCGAGACCGTGACGAGGTCCGGCCCGAGGGCGAGGGCCGCGTCGACCTGCTCGTCGACGATCTGCCCGAGCAGACGCCCGCGCACGGCCAGGTTGGCGTAGGCGAAGTCCTCGTCGGTGCCGTCCGCCAGCGTCTCGGCCACGCGGTCCGCCCAGCCGCGGTGCCCGCCGACGGACGCCGGGTCCGGGTCACCGATCCCCTCGGTGAACGAGTCCCCGATCGCGACGTACCTGGTCCACGGATGACGGTCTGACACGTGACGCGACCGTACTCTCGTCCCATGACCTCGTCCACCCCGCTCGAGCACCGCCCATGGGCCGTCCCGGACGACCTCCTCGGCCGCATCGCCGCCCGCGCTCCCCGGTACGACGCGGACAACGCGTTCTGCGCCGAGGACCTCGCCGAGCTCCGGCAGGCCGGCTACCTCCGGATCGGGGTACCGGTCCGGGACGGAGGCTCGGGGCTCGGGCTCCGTGACACCGCCGCGGTGCAGCGGACCCTCGCCACCGCGGCGCCGGCGACCGCGCTCGGACTCGGCATGCACCAGGTGTGGGTGCAGGCGGCCCGCAGCGTGTCCGCACGAGGCGCGTCGTTCCTCCGGACGGTCACCGACGCCGCGGGTGCGGACCGGCTGCTCGCCTTCGGGGTGAGCGAACCGGGGAACGACGCCGTCCTGTTCGACTCGCTCACCACCGCCGAGCCGGACGGTTCGGGTGGGTACCGGTTCACCGGGACGAAGGTCTCCACCTCGCTCGCTCCGGCCTGGGACGTGCTGAGCGTGTTCGGGAAGGACACCTCCGGGCCGGAACCACGGCTCGTGCACGGTTTCGCGGAGCGTGGCGACGGCGGAGTGCGGCACCTCGACGACTGGGACACGCTCGGCATGCGGGCCACACAGAGTCGGACGACGCTGCTCGAGGGCGTGCACGTGCCGGCGCACCGGATCGTGCGGACCCTGCCGGTGGGCCCCGTCGCCGACCCGTTCGTGTTCGGGATCTTCGCGGCGTTCGAGCTGCTCGTCGCCTCGGTCTACGTCGGGATCGCCTCGCGAGCGGTGACGCTCGCCGTCGACCGGGTCGCCGCGCGCACCGCCGTGGACGGGACGCCCCGCTCTGCCGACCCGGACGTCCGACGTGCCGTCGCCGCGATGCGCGGTGCGACCGACGCCGTGCAGCTGCAGGTGGACGCCCTGGCCCGGGACGTCGACGAGCTCGTCGTGCACGACCGCTGGTTCCCGCTGCTCGTCGGGACGAAGGCGCGGGCGGTGGACACGGCCCAGCACGTCGTCGACGAGGCCATGCGCGTCGTCGGCGGCTCGGCCTTCCGGGCGTCGGACGAGCTCGCGCGTCTCGCCCGTGACGTCCGGGCCGGGCAGTACCACCCGTCGACTCGGGACTCCGCGCTGCGGACGATCGCCGCGGCCGAGCTCGGACCGCTCCCGCGGTGACCGTCCTGCCGCGGCCGTTGCCGCGGTGCGGGGGCGCTGCTCGAGCTGGAGGCCCTGCTGCTCCCACGCTGTCGGCGGTCCGTGCGAGCATGCTCCGGTGAGCAAGCAGGACGGACGCAACCGGGTCGTCTCCGACGCGCCCGTCGACGACCGCACCGCGACGGTCCTGCACGTCGACATGGACGCCTTCTTCGCCTCCGTCGAACTGCTCGACCGCCCCGACCTCGTCGGCCTGCCCGTCATCGTCGGCCACGACTCGGACCGGTCCGTCGTCACGGCCGCCACCTACGAAGCCCGCAGGTACGGCGTCAACTCGGCGATGCCGATGGCCGTCGCGAAACGCCGGTGCCCCACAGCCGTCATCGTCGAACCGCACTTCGAGAAGTACACCGCCCGCTCGGCGCAGGTCATGCGCATCTTCGACCGCTTCACCCCGCGGGTCGAACGGCTCGGCATCGACGAGGCGTTCCTCGACGTCGCCGGCGCCCTCCGCCTGTACGGCACGCCGTGGCAGATCGGCACCGAGATCCGCCGGACCGTGTTCGCGGAGACCGGTCTGCACTGCTCGGTCGGGGCGGCGTCGACCAAGTTCGTGGCGAAGCTCGCGTCGAGCCGCGCCAAGCCAGACGGCCTGCTCGTCGTCCCGCACGCCGACACCGTCGCCTTCCTGCACCCGCAGCCGGTCTCGGCGCTGTGGGGCGTGGGCGGCAAGACGCAGGAGACCCTCGAGCGCCGGGGCATCCACACCGTGCGGGACCTCGCGACCACACCGTTGCCGTCGCTCGTGTCGCTGCTCGGACCGGCGGGTGGCCAGCGCCTGCACGACCTGGCCTGGGGGCGGGACCTTCGGACGGTGGAGGCCGGTGTCGGCGAGAAGTCCATCGGGCACGAGGTCACGTTCGGCCGCGACCTCACGGAACGCGACGACGTCGCACGGGAACTCCTCCGCCTGGCCGAGAAGGTCGCCGTCCGCCTCCGACGCGCGGAGGTCCAGGCCCGAACCGTCGCACTCAAGGTCCGGTACACCGACTTCACGACGCTGACCCGGTCCCGCACGCTCGCCGAACCGAGCGACGTCGCCAAGCGCATCCACCGCGAAGCCGTCGAGCTGTACGACGTGCTGCACCGCCCGGGCAACCGGATCCGGCTCATCGGTGTCCGCGGTGAGAACCTCGTCCCCGCGGCCGCGAGCAACGCGCTGTGGGACGACGACGCGCCGTGGCGGGACACCGAGACGACGGTCGACGCGGTCACCGCACGGTTCGGCGCCGGCGTGCTCCGGCCGGCGTCGCTCGTCCGGGCCACCCCCGAGCAGCGTGCCCCGCACGCCCGGCAGGACTGAGCGTGCCGGTACACTCGGGTGGAGTGAGCGCAGCGGAGAACATCGAGCACCAGGAACCCGCCGAACTCCCGATCGACGGGCTGGCGGACGACCGGCACGACCGCGGCACGGTGCCGACCGAACCGGCGGCCATCGCCGAGGTCGCTGGCAACGCCGCAGCGGAACACCTCTCCCCGGCGTTCCCGGAGCGAGCCGCCTGGGGCACCGCGTCCAAGCTGCGCGCATGGCAGGTCGAAGCGCTGACGAAGTACTTCGAGAAGGAGCCCCGCGACTTCCTCGCGGCGGCCACCCCGGGCGCCGGCAAGACCACCTTCGCGCTCCGCCTGGCGACCGAGCTCCTCGCCCGCGGCACCGTCGACCGCCTCGTCGTCGTCGCCCCGACCGAACACCTCAAACGCCAGTGGGCCGACGCCGCCGACCGCGTCAACATCCGGCTCGACCCGATGTTCAAGAACGGCGACGGCATGTTCGGCCGGCACTACCAGGGCGTCGCCATCACCTACGCCCAGGTCGGCATGAACCCCGAGGTGCACGAGCGGATCACGGCCGGCGGCAAGACGCTGGTCATCCTCGACGAGGTGCACCACGGCGGCGACGCCCTGACCTGGGGCGACGGCATCCGCCAGGCGTTCACGAAGGCCACCCGCCGACTGTCGCTGTCCGGCACGCCGTTCCGGTCGGACACCGCGCCGATCCCGTTCGTCCAGTACGCCCCCGACGAGCAGGGCATCCGCACCTCGATCTCCGACTACAACTACGGCTACGGCCGGGCGCTCAAGGACGGCGTGGTCCGCCCCGTGCTCTTCATGGCCTACGCGGGGCAGATGCGCTGGAAGACCCGGATGGGCGACGAGATGGCCGCCTCCCTCGGAGACGCCGTCACGAAGGACATCACCGCGCAGGCCTGGCGCACCGCGCTCTCGCCCGAGGGCGAGTGGATGCCCGCCGTGCTCTCGGCGGCGGACAAGCGCCTCACCGAGGTGCGCCGCGGCGTGCCGGACGCCGGTGGACTCGTCATCGCCACCGACACCACCACCGCCAGGGCCTACGCACGGATCCTCCAGCGGATCACGGGGGAGCGGCCGACGGTCGTCCTCTCCGACGAGGCCGCCGGGTCGAGCCGGATCCAGTCCTTCGCCGAGGACACCTCGCGGTGGATGGTCGCCGTCCGGATGGTGTCCGAGGGCGTCGACGTGCCGCGGCTCTGCGTCGGCGTGTACGCCACGAGCGCGAGCACACCGCTGTTCTTCGCGCAGGTGATCGGCCGCTTCGTCCGGGCCCGCCGTCGGGGCGAGACCGCGTCGGTGTTCCTGCCGAGCGTCCCCGGACTGATGGCACTGGCCGCCAGCCTCGAGCTGGAGCGCGACCACGCCCTCGACCGTCCGAAGGACGCCGAGGACGGCATGTACAACCCCGAAGACGCGATGGTGGCCGAGGCGAACAAGGAGGACCGGGCCTCCGAGAGCCTGCTCGACGTGCAGCCGTTCGAGGCGCTCGACTCGCAGGCCTCCTTCGACCGGGTCCTCTACGACGGCGGTGAGTTCGGCACCGGTGGCGAGGTCGGCTCCCTCGAGGAACTCGACTTCATCGGCATCCCCGGGCTGCTCGAACCCGACCAGGTGCGCGACCTGCTCCGCGCCCGTCAGGCGACCCAGGCCAAGCGTTCGAAGGGCCGTGTCCCGAAGGACGGCATGCCGAAGGCCCCCGAGCCGGTGGACCGGCCGATGTACATGACGATCAAGGAGCAGCGTTCCGAACTGCAGCGCCTCGTCTCGATCTGGTCGCGGCACGCCAACGAGCCGCACGGGTCGATCCACGCCGAACTCCGCCGGATGAGCGGCGGACCGGCCGTGGCGCAGGCGAGCATCGAGCAGATCCAGAAGCGCATCGACATCCTCCGGTCCCGGATCGGCGGCCGGCGGTGAGGCGCCGGACGAGCCCGCCCGTGGTGCGTCGGCCGTGATCGAGCCCGTCGACGACGACCGGACCTGGTACGTCAAGCGTGATCCGGACTCCTCGCCCGAGGCGATCATCGACCGGTTCGGCGGCGGCTACCGGCTCCGCCGGTTCTCCCTGCACGAGTCCCGTCGCACCCAGTACGGCGTCTACACCGGACGCGAGATCGCCGAGACCGCGTGGTGGCGCCTCCGCGACGGCCGGACGTGACGACGGACGGTGGCCGCCGACGTGACCGGGATCCGGTTCGGATCGCCCGGACAGGTGCGGCGCTGATGACGGGGAGGGGCAGGATCGGGTAGACCGGAGGAATGGCAGACTCCATCCCTCACGTCCTCGTCCTCGGCGGCGGCTCGGCCGGCTACACCGCCGTCAAGCAGCTGCAGAAGCACGCCGCCACGGTGCCGATGCGCATCACCCTCGTGGACCAGAACACGTACTACACGTACCTGCCGTTCCTGCCCGAGGTCGCCGGCGGGCACATCGCCCCCAGGGACGTCACCGTCGAACTCCGACGTGCGCTCCGCAAGACCCGCGTCATCCAGGGCAAGGTCACCGGGATCTCCTCCGCCGACAAGACCGTCTCGGTCGCGACGGCGGGCGGCGACGACCGCTCCTTCGGCTACGACCACCTCGTGGTCGCGCTGGGTTCGGTCACCCGCACCTTCCCGACCCCCGGCCTCGACGAGGTCGGCGTCGGCTTCAAGACCGTGGAGGAGGCCGCGTACGTCCGCGCGAAGCTCCTCGACAACATCGCGAAGGCCGCAGCGACGCGGGACGAGGACGAGCGTCGTCGTCTCCTCACCAGCATCTTCATCGGTGGCGGCTACACCGGCGTCGAGGCGATCGGCGAACTGTTCGACGTCTCGCAGGCCGCCATCGCCACGTACCCCTCGCTCGCCGGCGAGCAGCCCCGTTGGGTGCTCATCGACGCGCTCGACCGCGTCGCCCCCGAGGTCGGCCCCGAGCTGTCGAAGTGGACCCTCGAGTCCCTCCGTGCACGCGGCATCGACGTCCGCCTGAAGACCACCATGCCGAGCTGCGAGGGCGGCATCGTCAAGCTCTCCGACGGCGACGAGTTCGCCACCGGGCTGCTCGTCTGGACGGCCGGCGTGAAGCCGAACCCGCTCCTCGACGCCACCGACCTGCCGCGCGGCCCGAAGGGCCACCTCGCCGCCAACGCGAAGCTCCAGGTCGAGTCCGAGGACACGCACGAGGTCGTCCCGGGCGTCTGGGGCCTCGGTGACGTCGCGCAGGTCCCCGACCTCACCGCCGAGAAGCAGCCGGCGTACTACCCGCCGAACGCCCAGAACGCCGTCCGTCAGGCCGTCGTCGTCGCGGACAACATCGTGGCGTCGATCACCGGCAAGCCGCTCGAGGAGTACCGCCACCCGTCCATCGGCACCGTCGCCTCGTACGGTGTCGCGAAGGGCGCGGCGAACATCAAGGGCATCAAGATGACGAACCTGTTCGCCTGGCTCGCGCACCGCGCGTACCACGTGTACGCGATGCCGACGCTGAACCGCAAGGCGCGCATCGTCATCGGGTGGGTCACCGGCGCGGTGTCCGGCCGCGACGCTACCTCCCTCATCAAGGAGACCGACCCGCGTCGCACCTTCGTCGACGCGGCGAAGAGCTAGGGGACCGCGGCGGAGCGCGTCACGACGCGACTGCCTGTCCGACGGGAGGCCCGGTACCAGCTGGTACCGGGCCTCCCGTCCGTCGTGCGGTCCCGTCTGTGCGCCGAACGCGAGCCTGGGCCGCCTCCCACCCGCCGACCGCCAGCGTGGACGGTACGAGCGAGAGGAGCGCCATGCGCGCCATGACCTACCGCGGCCCCTACCGGGTCCGCGTCGAGGACAAGCCCGACCCCCGGATCGAGCACCCGAACGACGCGGTCATCCGCGTGGAGCGTGCCGCCATCTGCGGGTCGGACCTGCACCTGTACCACGGCATGATGCCGGACACCCGCGTCGGCCACACCTTCGGCCACGAGTTCATCGGCGTCGTCGAGGAGGTCGGCTCGTCGGTCGAGACCCTCAGCGTCGGGGACCGGGTCATGGTGCCGTTCCACATCTCCTGCGGCACCTGCTGGTTCTGCGCCCGCGGCCTGTTCACGAACTGCCACAACGTCAACCCGAACGCCACCGCGGTCGGCGGCATCTTCGGGTACTCGCACACCACCGGCGGCTACGACGGCGGCCAGGCGGAGCGCGTCCGCGTGCCCTTCGCCGACGTCGGCCCCCAGGTGATCCCGGACTGGCTCGATCCCGAGGACGCCCTGATGATGACGGACGCGCTGGGCACCGGGTACTTCGGGGCGCAGCTCGCCTCGATCCGCGAGGGTGACACCGTCGTGGTGCTCGGCGCCGGCCCCGTCGGGTTGTACGCGGCGAAGTCGGCGTGGTTCATGGGTGCCGGACGCGTGATCGTCGTCGACCAGCTCGAGTACCGCCTGGCCAAGGCCCGTGAGTTCGCGCACGCCGAGACGATCAACTTCGCCGAGGTGGACGACATCGTCGTCGAGATGAAGAAGCAGACGGACTTCCTCGGCGCCGACAGCGTGATCGACGCGGTCGGGGCAGAGGCCGACGGCAACTACCTGCAGCACGTGACGAGCTCGAAGCTCAAGCTGCAGGGCGGCTCGCCCATCGCGCTGAACTGGGCCATCGACGGCGTCCGCAAGGGCGGCACGGTGTCGGTGATGGGTGCGTACGGCCCGATCCCGAGCGCCGTGAAGTTCGGCGACGCGCTCAACAAGGGCGTCACCATCCACATGAACCAGGCGCCGGTGAAGCGCCAGTGGCCGCGCCTGCTCGAGCACATCCAGGCGGGCCACCTGAAGCCGAGCGACATCATCACCCACCGCATCCCGCTCGAGCACATCGACGAGGCGTACCACCTGTTCTCGGCGAAGCTCGACGAGTGCATCAAGCCGGTGATCGTGCCGTGAGCGGGAACGGAGACCAGAGCATGAGCAGTGAAGACGACCACATCGCGTACGTGGCGGACAAGCCACGCGACCTGCCGTCGGCCGACGAGTTGCGCGCGCGGATCCCCGGGTGGGGGAGCGACCTCGACCTCGCCGACCGCCCGAGCGTCCCGAAGCTGTCCCGCGAGGCCGGTTCCGCCACCGGCGCGCACTGGGAGCGCCCCGAGCAGCAGCCGGGCGCCGAGGGTCGGGAGCGCTCGATCGAGCACGCGCACGTCACACCGGTGTTCGGCACCGCGCAGCCCCTGTCCGGGGTCGCCGGCGTCGTGAAGCGGTACGCCTACCGCCGCTTCAGCGAGGGACGCCTGGCACACTGGATGCTCCTCGTCGTGGGCGACCGCCTCGACGTGGCCACCCACCGCGTCACCGACGCACTCCGCGGCCGCCCGGACCGGTTGGTCAAGGAGACCGGCATCGCCGCCGAACGTGCGGACGACCCGGTCGGCGCCCGGCTCGGGTCGACGCGACGGGACTGGCGGCACGGCGTGCTCGACCCCGTCGTGGCGACGTGGCCGTACCTGCTCATCGGCGGCGTGGCCGTCTGGGTGGTGCGGCGCGCCCGGCGCTGACGCGCCGCCGCGCTGTACCGCGCCCTGCTGCGTGCGGTGCGCCCCGTTCGGACGGGGCGCGGTGCACGCAGCAGGGCGCGATGCGCATCCGCCGGCGCTGGCGCGGGCGCTGGGCACGCAAAAACGAACGGCCCTCCCGAAGGAGGGCCGTTCGCCGCTTGTCTCAACACAAGTGTCCGAGCACGTGCTCCGGAGAGCAGGTACTGCGTGTCCGAGGGGGGACTTGAACCCCCACGCCCTAATACGGGCACTAGCACCTCAAGCTAGCGCGTCTACCAATTCCGCCACCCGGACAGGGTGTGGTGCTCTCGCACCGGGCGCTCCGACCGGGTTTCCCCGGCGTTCCTGCCGAGAGAAGACACTAGCACGGCTGTGAACGCACATTGAACACGGGCGTGCATCCCGGGCGCGGCGCAGCACGGCCAGGGTCGCCGGTAGCGTTGGCACCATGACGGCCGAGCTGGAACGCACCGCGGCGATCGCGCGGGACCTCATCCGGATCGACACCACGAACTGGGGTGAGGGGAGGTCCCGCGGCGAGACCGAGGCGGCCCACTACGTCGAGGCAGCGCTGCAGGACCTCGGCCTGACGCCGGAGTTGTTCGAGTCCGAACCCGACCGGGTCAGCGTCGTCGCCCGCGTCCCGGGCCGGGACCGCAGCAAGCCCGGGCTGGTCGTGCACGGCCACCTCGACGTCGTGCCGGCGGACCCGGCGAACTGGTCCGTCGACCCGTTCGGTGGCGAGGTCCGCGACGGATCGCTCTGGGGGCGGGGTGCCGTCGACATGAAGAACATGGACGCGATGATGCTGACGGCACTGGCCGACGTCATCGAGCGGCAGGGGGCGCCGGAGCGCGATCTGGTCATCGCCTACTTCGCCGACGAGGAGGCCGGGGGAGTCCTCGGCGCGCACCACGTGGTCGACACCCGCCCCGAGGTCTTCGCGGGGGCGACGGCCGCGATCAGCGAGGTCGGCGGCTACTCGATCACGCTCGGGGACCGGCGGGCCTACCTGCTGCAGACCGGTGAGAAGGCCCTCATGTGGGTCAAGCTCGTGGCCAGGGGCACCGCGGCGCACGGCTCGCACGTGATCCGCGACAACGCCGTGACGAAGCTCGCCGCCGCGGTGGCCCGGATCGGCAGCGAGGAGTGGCCGGTCCGGCTGTCGGACACCACCGACGCGATGGTCGACGAGGTCGCCCGGTTCCTCGGCGTCGACCCCGTCGCGACCGGACCCGACGAGGTCGCCCTCGCCACCGGCTCGGCCGCGCGCTTCATCCACGCGGCCCTGCACACCACCACGAACCCGACGGTGCTCAGCGCCGGGTACAAGCACAACGTCATCCCGGACGAGGCCACGGCACTCGTCGACATCCGGTGCCTGCCCGGTGACGAGGAGTCGGTCCTCGAGCGGGTGCGCGAGCTCGCGGGTGCCGACGTCGAGGTGTCGATGACGCACCGGGACGTCGGTCTCGAGCAGGACTTCGGCGGCCCCCTGGTCGACGCCGTGCGGGACGTCCTCGGGCGGCACGACCCCGGCGCCCCGGTGCTGCCGTACCTGCTCTCCGGCGGCACCGACAACAAGGCGCTGTCGCGGCTCGGCATCGCCGGGTACGGCTTCGTGCCGCTGCAGCTGCCCGCCGGCGTGGACTTCCCCGCGATGTTCCACGGCGTCGACGAGCGGGTCCCGCTCGAGTCGTTGGCGTTCGGCCGCCGCGTCCTCGGAGACCTCTTCGCGACCTACTGATACCGTGCATGGTCGTCGTCGGTGACGGCAACCGAGTCCAGCACCGGCGAAAGGCCGCACACGTGCACATCTTCGAGGCGATCTTCCTCGGCTTCGTCCAGGGTCTGACCGAGTTCCTGCCGGTCTCCTCCAGCGCCCACCTGCGCATCGTCGGGCTGTTCCTGCCGGACGCGAAGGACCCGGGAGCGGCGTTCACCGCGGTGACCCAGCTCGGCACCGAGACGGCCGTGCTCATCTACTTCTGGAAGGACATCACCCGGATCATCGGGCGGTGGTTCGGGGCGCTCGGCGGCAAGGTCCCGCGGAATGACCCGGACGTGCGACTCGGGTGGCTCGTCATCCTCGGCACGATCCCGATCGGCGTCGTCGGACTGCTGCTCCAGGACAGCATCGAGACCACGTTCCGGTCGCTCTGGATCGTGGCGGTCGTGCTCATCGTGTTCGGCGTCGTCCTCGGTGTGCTCGACCGTGTCGGACGGAAGGTCCGGCGGATCGAGCACATGACCTTCAAGGGCGGCATCCTCATCGGTCTCGCGCAGGTGCTCGCGCTCGTGCCGGGCGTCTCGCGCTCCGGGGCGACGGTCTCGATGGGGCTCGCGCTCGGCTACACCCGTCCGGCGGCGGCGCGGTTCGCGTTCCTCCTCGCCATCCCCGCGGTGTTCCTGTCCGGCCTGTACGAGGCCGCGACGAGCCTCGGTGACACCGGAGCGCCGTTCGGCCTCGCGGACACGCTCATCGCGACCGTCGTGGCCTTCGTGGTCGGCTTCGTCGTCATCGCCGCGTTCATGAACTACATCAGCAAGCGGAGCTTCATGCCGTTCGTCGTCTACCGCATCCTCCTCGGCGTCGTCCTCATCGTGCTGCTCTCCCTCGGGGTGATCGAGCCGTGAGGGCCTGGGAAGCCCCGATCGTCCCGGAGGTGGCCGGGTCCGGCCCGCGCCCGGTCGTCCACGACACCGCGACCGGCAAGCCCGTCGACCCGACCCGCGGCACCGACGACGCCGCGCTCTACGTCTGCGGCATCACCCCGTACGACGCCACCCACCTCGGCCACGCGGCGACGTACCTCGCCTTCGACACGCTCGGCCGCGTCTGGCGTGACGCCGGCCTGACCGTGCGGTACGCGCAGAACACGACGGACGTCGACGACCCGCTCCTGGAGCGCGCCGCTCGTGACGGCGTGGACTGGCAGGAACTCGCGGCGTCGCAGATCGACCTCTTCCGCCGCGACATGGAAGCCCTCCGCGTCCTGCCGCCGGACGACTACGTGGCGGTCACGGACGAGGTGGACCGCGTCGCCGAGGCCGTCGCCTTCCTCGAAGAGACCGGGTACGCCTACACCGTGCCGACGCCGGACTCCGACGGCGAGGACCTGTACTTCGACGTCAACCGCCCCACCGAGGCGTGGGCGCTCGGCGACGAGAGCCGCCTCGACCGCGAGACCATGCTCGCCCTCTCGGCCGAACGCGGCGGCGACCCGGACCGACCCGGCAAGCGCGACCCGCTCGACCCGCTCCTCTGGCGCGCCGAACGTGCGGGCGAGCCGAGCTGGGACACCGAGATCGGCCCCGGTCGCCCCGGTTGGCACATCGAGTGCAGCGTCATCGCCGGCGACCGGCTCGGGCTGCCGATCAGCGTGCAGGGTGGCGGCAGCGACCTCGTCTTCCCGCACCACGAGATGAGCGCCGGGCACGCCGCGGCCCTCGCCCACCAGCCGCTCGCGAACGCGTTCGTGCACACCGGGATGGTCGCCTACCAGGGGGCGAAGATCTCCAAGTCGCTCGGCAACCTGGTGACGGTCCGCGGGCTCCTCGACGGTGGTGCCGACCCGCGGGCGATCCGACTCGCGCTGCTGTCCCACCGGTACTCCGACGACTGGGAGTGGTTCGACAGCGAACTCGAGGACGCCGAACGCCGCCTGTCGACCTGGGACGAGTGGGTCCGCTCCGGTGCCGGTCACGAGCCGGACGCCGACGACGTCGCGGCCCGCCTCCGCGCACGGGTGGCGGACGACCTGGACACGCCGGGCGCGGTCGCCGTCGTCGACACCGCGATCGCCGGCGGGACGGCGGCGACGCCGGGCCTCGTCGACCTGGTCGACGCCCTCCTCGGCATCCGCATCGGCTGACGTCCCGGGCAGCGCCCGCTGCCCCACGACGGACGGGAGGCCCGGTACCAGCTGGTACCGGGCCTCCCGTCCGTCGGACGCCTGCCGCTACTGCGGCGGCTGCGGCGGCCGCCACGGGCCCTCGCCGGCGGCGCCACCGCCGTCCTTGCCGTCCTTGTGCTCCCGGCGCCGCAGGTACTGCTCGAACTCCTGCGCGATGGCGTCGCCGGACGCCTCGGGGGAGTCGACGGTGTCGCGGGCCTGTTCGAGCTGCCCGATGTACGAGGCCATGTCGTCGTCATCGGCCGCCAGGGCGTCGATGCCCTCCTCCCACTGCGCTGCGTCGTCGAGGAGCGTGCCGCGCGGCACCGTCACGTCCGTCAGCTCCTCCATCTTGTCGAGGAGCGACAGGGTGGCCTTGGGTGACGGGGCGTTGTGCACGTAGTGCGGCACCGATGCCCACAGGGAGAGCGTCGTGAGTCCGGCCTTGTCCATCGCGTCCGCGAGGACCCCGAGGATCCCGGTCGGGCCCTCGTACGTCGACTTGTCGACGTCGAAGGCCGCCCGGACGCCGGCGTTCTCGCTCGAGACGAAGACCGAGATGGGGCGGGTGTGCGGGACGTCGGCGAGCATCGCGCCGACGAAGACCACCGCGTCGATCGAGTAGACGTCGGCGAGGTCGATGACCTCGGCGCAGAAGCCGCGCCAGGTGCGGGACGGCTCGGGTCCGACGAGGACGAACACGTCGCGCTCGCTCGGCGCCCCGGTCGCCCCGATCACCGGGCGCCCCTGGGCGCTCGGGCCGTGCAGGACGATCCGCGGCCACTGCACGCCGCGTTCGCCCTCGTCGTCGAAGCCGACCTCGGGACGGTTGAACTGGTAGTCGACGTACCGCTCCCCGTCGATCTCGCGGAGTTCGTCGAGCTCGAGCGCGTCGACGATGCGACGAGCGAGTCCGCTCGCGGCCTCACCGGCGTCGTTCCAGCCCTCGAACGCGACGACGAGCAGTCGTCCGTCGTTGAAGGGGGAGTGCTGTGGCACGGCAGGGGCCTCCTGGTTGTGGAGTGGGCCGTCGCACCCGCGCTCGCGCGCGCGTCGGCCGGAGCACGATCAGGCATCCACGATAGTCCCGCCGTCCACCGGCGGGCGTCCCCGGCCGCCCGCTCCGGGCCTGCCGCCTCCGGTGCCGCCGGTAGACTCGTCGCCCGTGACCGCGCAACCCCCCGCCCCCGCTCAGCCCGCGCCCGCGCTGCCCGCAGCCGTGCTCTGGGACATGGACGGCACGATCATCGACACCGAGCCGATCTGGCAGGAGTCGCAGGTCGTGCTCACCTCCCGCTTCGGCGCCGAGTGGACGCACCAGGACGGCCTGTCGCTGGTCGGCAGCGGACTCGAGCGCTCGGGTGAGATCCTCCGCGGCAAGGGCGTCGACATGGAGGTCGAGGAGATCGTCCAGTGGATGACGGACTTCGTCGTGGAGCGACTGCACGGCGACGACCTGCCCTGGCGTCCCGGTGCCCGCGAACTCGTCGAGGAACTGCACGCCCGCGGCGTCCCGACCGCGCTCGTGACGATGTCGCGCCGCACGATGGCGCTCGTCACGGCCGAGGCCTTCGGTACCGGCGGCTTCCAGGTCGTCGTGGCCGGTGACGACGTCGAGCGCCCGAAGCCGCACCCGGACGCCTACCTGTCCGCCGCCGCGCAGCTCGGCGTCGAGCCGACCGCGTGCATCGCGATCGAGGACTCCGCCACCGGCGTCGCTTCCGCGGTGGCCTCCGGGGCCGTCACGGTCGCCGTCGAGCACATCGTCCCGATCGCCGAGGGCGCGGGCGACGTCCACCTCACCACCCTCGCCGGCGTCGACGTCGACCGCCTGCTCGAACTGACCGGTCCGGCCCTCACGGCCCGTGCCGCCGAACGCCAGGGAAGCCCGGCCTCCGTCCCGGCGTCGGCCCCCGTCACCGAAGAGGACGCGCGATGAACGACGACACGACCGCAGCCGACGAGACCGCGGCCGCACACGAGGCGGCCAGCACCGTCGTGCCCGAGCAGGCCGGTGCCGCGGCTCCCGAGCTGCCGCACACGGTCGGCGGCGCACCGCACACCCCGCCGCGCGGTCCGTTCCGCGCCGGCGACCGGGTGCAGCTGACCGGCCCGAAGGGCAAGCTCACGACGCTGTCGCTCGAGCGTGGGGTGGTCTACCACACGCACCGCGGCATGCTCGCGCACGACGACGTCATCGGGCAGCCGGACGGCTCGGTCATCCGGGCCAGCTCGGGCGACGAGTACCTCGCGCTCCGACCGCTGCTGAACGACTACGTGATGTCGATGCCCCGCGGCGCGGCGATCGTCTACCCGAAGGACGCGGCGCAGATCGTCGCCTTCGCGGACGTCTTCCCGGGCGCGCGCGTGGTCGAGGCCGGCGTCGGTTCCGGCGCCCTGTCGCTCTGGCTGCTCCGCGCGATCGGCCCGACCGGCAGCCTGCAGTCGTTCGAGCGCCGAGACGAGTTCGCCGCGATCGCACGGGGCAACGTGGGCACGTTCCTCGGCGCCGTCCCGGACAACTGGTCGGTGACCGTCGGCGACCTGGTGGAGGAACTGCCGCAGGCGGTCGAACCGCAGAGCATCGACCGCGTCGTGCTCGACATGCTCGCCCCGTGGGAGTGCGTGGACGAGGCGGCCGACGCCCTCGTGCCCGGTGGGCTCATCGTCTGTTACGTCGCGACGGTCACCCAGCTGTCACGAACGGCCGAAGCGCTCCGCGACACCGGACGGTTCACCGACCCGCAGTCGAGCGAGACCCTCGTGCGGACCTGGCACGTCGAGGGCCTCGCCGTGCGCCCGGACCACCGGATGGTGGCGCACACGGGCTTCCTCGTCACCGCACGGCGGCTCGCCGACGGGGTCGTCCTGCCGAACCTGAAGCGGCGTGCCGGCAAGGCGGAGTTCTCCGACGAGGACGTCGAGGCCTGGACGCCGGGTGCCGTCGGCGAACGCGGTGCCAGCGACAAGAAGCTCCGCAAGGTGGCCCGGCAGGCAGCAGCCCAGGCGCGCAAGGTCGCGGCGGCGGAAGCCGGTGTGGACGAGGCTCCGGCAGCGTCCGGACCCGCCGACGACGCCCGCTAGGCTGGCCCCCGTGCCCGTCCTGCATCGAACGGAAAGAGGATCCGTGCGCACCATCCCCGCACTCGTGGTCACCATCGGACTCGTCGCCTCGCTGACGGCGTGCGCCGCCCCCGGTGCGGGAACGTCCAGCACGTGCGCACCCTCCGGCCGGGCGTCGGAGGCCGTCTCGGCCTCGGGCGCGTTCGGGTCGGAGCCGAAGGTGACCGTGCCCGCGGGCCTCACCGCCACCGGCACGCAGGTCTCGGTGCTCCGACAGGGCGACGGCCGCACCATCGGTGACGGCACCCCCGTCGTGCTCGAGTACACGCTCGTCGACGGCGCCACCGGCGAGGTCGCGCAGACCAGCGGGTACACCGGTGCCTCGACGCCGATCACGGCCGGCTCGACGAACGCCGGCGCGCTCGGCGAAGCGCTCGAGTGCGCACAGGTCGGCGACCGGCTCGCCGTGGTCCTCCCGAAGACGGCGCTCTCGGGCGGCGCCCCGAGCGGGTCCGGCGCCGAGGACGCCGCCGTCTTCGTCGTCGACGTGCAGCGCGCGTTCGACTCGCGCGCCACGGGGAGCCCCCAGCTCGCCGGCGACCGCATGCCGGCCGTGGTCCTCGCGCCCGACGGCGCGCCCGGCATCACCATCCCGTCGTGGTCGGCCCCGGAGGACGACGAGCAGCACCTGCTCCGCAAGGGCGACGGCGCGACGCTGACGGCCGAGGACACCGCGATCGTCAAGTACACCGCCGTCACGTGGGGGAGCAGCACGACCGACTCCACCGTCGCGGGCTCGAGCTGGACCGACGGCTCCGGCGCGCAGCCGCTGCCGTTGGCCGAGGGTCAGGTCGTGGACGGCATCCGGAACGCGCTGCTCGGGCGGCACGTCGGCGACCAGGTGCTCGCGATCGTCCACCAGCAGGGCGCCGCGTACGCGTACGTCATCGACGTGCTCGGCGCGATGCCGAGCTGACCTCCGGCTGCGTAGGATCGGCACGTGCCCACCACCCGTGCTCCCCGTGTGCCCGCCGAGGAACGGTTGTTCAGCCTCGTGCTCGCACTGCTGTCGACGGAGTCCGGGCTGACGAAGTCCGAGATCCTGGCGAACGTGCAGGGGTACCGGCAGCGGTACGCCCCGGGCGGTGACAACGCGTCGCTCGAGCGGCAGTTCGAGCGTGACAAGGACGACGTCCGCGAGCTCGGGATCCCGCTCGAGACCATCGAGACACCGGGGTCGGCGGGGAACAACCAGACGCTGCGCTACCGGATCCCGAAGGGCGAGTACGACCTGCCGCTCGACGTCCGGTTCACCCCGGACGAGTCCGCGCTGCTCTCGCTCGCCGCGATGGCGTGGCGTGAGGGCGCACTCTCGGCGGACTCCCGCCGCGGCCTGCTCAAGGTCCGGTCCGCCGGGTCGGAGGACGACGGCGCCGAGCACGAGGGCGCCGACGGTGCCTCGCCGATCGGCGCGTACGCACCGCGTCTCCGCACCCGGGACGCCGCCTTCGAGCCCCTGCGGTCCGCGCTCGACCGCGGTGCCGCCGTCCGCTTCGCCTACATCACGCCCGGACACCACGAGGCCCGGGTCCGTGAGCTCGCACCGCTCGCGCTCGTCCAGCACGGCGGCCGGTGGATGCTCGCCGCGCACGAGTTCGCCACGCGGTCGGAGAAGAACTACCTGCTGTCCCGCATCGTCGGACCGGTGACCCCGTTCGAGGTCGGGCAGCATCCCGCACCGGCCGACGCCGGGGAGCGTGCGCTCGCCGGGCTCGACCGGGTGTGGGCCGAGCGTACGGCGACGGTGCACGTCGTCCCGGGGTCGGACGCCGAGCGCCGCCTCACCCGTCGGCGGGACACCACGTCGACGACCGACGGCGAGCTGGTCATCCACCACGTCGACCCGCAGATCCTGGCCGAGGAGCTCGCGGCGTTCGGCCCCGAGGTCCGTGTCGTCGAGCCGGAGGACCTCCGCCAGCGTGTCGTCGAGCGGCTCCGCGTGCTCGTCGCCGACCACACCGGGGCGCCCGACCGTGCCACGGGGCACCGCACGGCACCGGACGGAGCGACACGTGGCTGACGCGCAACCCCTGCAGGCGCAGGACAAACTCGCCTTCCTGCTGGCCCTCGTGCCCTACCTCATCGACCGCGAACGCGTCTCCGTCGCCGAGGCCGCCCGGCACTTCGGCGTCCCCGAGGCCCGCATCCGTCGCGCCGTCGAACTCATCGCCGTGTCCGGGGTGCCCGGCGAGACCATGCAGTACCAGCACGGTGACCTGTTCGACATCGCGTGGGACGACTTCGACCAGAACGACATGATCGTCCTGACGAACCTCGTGGCGATCGACGATGCTCCCCGGTTGTCGGCGCGGGAGGCCTCGGCGCTCATCGCCGGCCTGCAGTACCTCTCCGCCCTGCCGGAGGCCGCGGACAAGGACGCCATCCGCGCGCTGATGGCGAAGCTGTCGCGTGGTGCCGGTGGCGCAGCGACGAACGTCGCCGTCGGCCAGGACCTGCACGACGCGGCCCTCACCGTGATCCGCGAGGCGATGTCCGGTCGACGCGGGCTGGTGTTCGAGTACGCGGGGCCGCGGACGCAGGGCAGCACCCGACGGGTCGACCCGCTGCGGGTCGAGTCGATCGACGCTGACTGGTACCTCCGTGCCTGGGACCTCGACCGGGCGGCGATCCGGACGTTCCGGCTCGACCGGATGTCCGGCGTGCGCGTGGACGACCGGGCCGCTGAACGCACCATCGAGGACGTCGTGCTGCCGGACACGCTCTTCCAGCAGAGCGCCCAGGACGTCATCGTCACGGTCGAGCTCGACGCGTCGTCGCTGCCGCTCGTCGCCGACTTCCTCGCCGACACCGCGGACGCGCCGGACGCCGACGGTCGCGTACGCATCCGGCTGGCAGCGTCGGCCGGCTTCGACGGCGTCGTCCGGCTCGTGGCCGGGTTGCCCGGTCGGGCCGTGGTGATCGACCCACCGGCCGCCCGCCAGGCGGTCCGCGACTTCGCGTCGGCCGCTCTCGACATCCACTGAGAGACCGCTGCCGTAAGATCGGTGCATGGCTTCGACGACCGCGGGCGGGCGAGAGAAGCGGCAAGGGCGCCGACCGAAGGAACCCGAAGGCCGCATGTCCCTCGGTCAGCACCTGATCGAGCTGCGCAACCGCCTCTTCAAGGCCGTCGTCGCGGTCCTGGTGGCGGCGATCGGCGGCTGGTTCCTCACCCCGTTCGTGCTCGACGCGCTCCGCTCCCCGGTCACGCAGCTGGCCGAGGTCGGTGGGCACACCGCAGAGCTCAACTTCCCGATGATCACGGGCGCGTTCGACCTCCGGTTGCAGATCGCGATCACGATCGGCGTCGTCATCGCCAGCCCGGTCTGGTTGTACCAGATCTGGGCCTTCATCGTGCCGGCACTGGTCCGTCGCGAGAAGCAGTACGTCTGGGGCTTCCTCGGCACGGCGATCCCGCTGTTCTTCGCCGGATGCGCCTTCGGGTGGTACGTCCTGCCGCACATCGTCGGCATCCTCGGCAGCTTCGTGTCGGCGCAGGACACCTCGATCGTCGACGCGAAGGCCTACTACGACTTCGTCATCAAGCTCATCGTGGCGGTCGGCATCGCCTTCGTCCTGCCGGTCTTCCTCGTCCTGCTCAACTTCGTCGGGGTCCTGACGGCAGCCGCGATCGTCCGGTCGTGGCGCGTGGCGATCGTCCTGATCCTCGTCTTCACGGCGTTGGTCACACCGTCGGCCGACGTGCTGTCCATGTTCATCCTGGCCATCCCGATGGTCGTGCTCTACTTCGCGGCGTGCCTCGTCACGTGGTTGCACGACCGCCGTCTGGCGAAGCGCCAGGCGAAGCTCGACGAGGAGTACGGCCTGTGACCGAGACCAGCCTGAGTCCCGCCGAGCGGTTCGCCGCCGCGAAGGTCCGCCGTCGGTCGCGGAACCTCGAGCTGTTCCGGACCGACCTGCGGTTCGACCTCGACCCGTTCCAGTTCGCCGCGTGCGACGCCGTCGACCGCGGCAACAGCGTGCTCGTGGCCGCGCCGACCGGCGCCGGCAAGACGATCGTGGCCGAGTTCGCGATCTGGCTGGCCATGCGGCAGCCGACGGCGAAGGTCTTCTACACCACGCCGATGAAGGCGCTGAGCAACCAGAAGTACGCCGAGCTCGTGCAGGCGTACGGGGAGACCGAGGTCGGACTCCTCACCGGCGACACGAACGTCAACCCCCGGGCCCGCGTCGTCGTGATGACGACCGAGGTCCTGCGGAACATGATCTACGCCGACTCGGACCTGCTCGACGACCTGGCGTGGGTCGTGCTCGACGAGGTGCACTACCTCGCCGACCGCTTCCGTGGTGCGGTCTGGGAAGAGGTCATCCTGCACCTGCCGACCGAGGTCCGCCTGGTGTCGCTCTCCGCCACGGTGAGCAACGCCGAGGAGTTCGGCGACTGGCTGCAGACGGTCCGCGGCGACACCGACGTCATCGTGTCCGAGGACCGCCCGGTCCCGCTCGAGCAGCACGTGCTCGTCGGGAACAAGATGGTGGACCTGTTCGACTCGTCCGGTGCCGCGGCGACCAACCGGGTGAACCCGGAACTCCTCCGGCTCGTCGGCGGCGCGAACCGACACGGCACGAACGGCCCACGCGGTCGCCGGGGCCGCCCGGTGTACCCGGACCGACGCGGACCGCGCACGGAGAAGGCGCACCGCGAGCAGATCGCGAAGATGCTCGACGAGCGCATGCTCCTGCCCGCGATCTTCTTCGTGTTCAGCCGGAACGGCTGCGACCAGGGCGTCCGGCACGTCGTGCGCTCCGGTCTGTCGCTGACCACGGCGGACGAGCGTCGCGAGATCCGCGAGACGGCGGAGTACCACTGCCGCACCCTGCTCGACGAGGACCTGGCGGTGCTCGGCTACTGGGAGTGGTTGGAGGGACTCGAGCGCGGGGTCGCCGCCCACCACGCGGGTCTGCTGCCCGCGTTCAAGGAGGTCGTCGAGGACCTCTTCCAGCGCAAGCTCCTCAAGGTCGTCTTCGCCACCGAGACCCTGGCGCTCGGCGTCAACATGCCCGCGCGCACGGTCGTGCTCGAGAAGCTCGAGAAGTTCAACGGCGAGGCCCGGGTCCCGATCACACCGGGGGAGTACACGCAGCTCACCGGTCGTGCCGGGCGCCGCGGCATCGACGTCGAGGGCCACTCGGTCGTGCAGTGGTCGGACGGGTTGGAGCCGCAGGCCGTCGCGTCCCTCGCGAGCCGTCGGACCTACCCGCTCAACTCGTCGTTCAAGCCGACGTACAACATGGCCGTGAACCTCATCGAGCAGTTCGGCCGCGACCGCACGCGTGAGGTCCTCGAGACGTCCTTCGCGCAGTTCCAGGCCGACCGCTCGGTCGTCGACCTGGCCCGCAAGGTCCGGTCGCAGCAGGAGTCCCTCGACGGGTACCAGAACGCCATGCAGTGCCACCTCGGCGACTTCACCGAGTACGCCGCACTCCGCCGTCGGCTGTCCGACCTCGAGCGCTCGAACGTCCCCGGCGGCCGCGAGGCCTCGCACGGGGCGCGTCAGGACCGCCAGGCGGCCATCAGCGAGGTGCGCCGACAGCTCCAGCGGCACCCCTGCCATGCCTGCCCGGACCGCGAGGCCCACGCTCGCTGGGCCGAGCGCTGGTACAAGCTCAAGCGCACCAACGACAAGCTCGTGCAGCAGATCCGTTCCCGGACGGGCGCGGTGGCGACCACGTTCGACCGCGTGACCGAGGTGCTCCTCACACTGGGGTACCTGGTGCAGGACGAGCACGGCGACGTCACGGTCGCGGCCGGCGGTCGTCGCCTGCAGCGCATCTACGGTGACCGCGACCTGTTGGTCGCCGAGTGCCTGGAGGCCGGGGTCTGGAAGGACCTCACGCCGGCCCAGCTCGCCGGCATGGCGGCGACGATCGTCTACCAGCCGCGCCGGGAGGACGCCCCGGGCACCGAGCACGCGGTACCGCGTGGTGCCTTCCGCCCCGCCCTGGACGAGACGCTGACGATCTGGGCGCGCCTGGACGACGTCGAGCGGGACGCCCGGCTCGCCGGCTCCGAGCCGCCGACTCCGGCGATCGCGCTCGGCATGTTCCGCTGGGCCTCCGGCTCGCCGCTCGACGACGTCCTCCGCTCCCTCGACCTGGCCGCCGGCGACTTCGTCCGTTGGTCGAAGCAGGTCATCGACCTCCTCGACCAGATCCGCAACGCGGGCGACCCGGACCTCGCGCAGACCGCCCGTCGTGCCACCGACGCGGTCCGCCGCGGCATCGTCGCCTACGCGACGGTCTGACGGGAGGCCCGGTGACGGTCGTCGAGACAGCCGTGCGTCCGCCGCGTGCGGTGGCCCGGAGGGGTGCTCCCGCGCCCGACGGCGCGGGAGAGTTCGCCGCTCTGCCGCTCGGGCAGGCGTTCGGGCTGTCGGTCGTCGGCGGACTCCTCTTCGCGCTGTCCTTCCCGGCACCGGGCTGGTGGTTCCTCGCCTACCCGGCGGTGGCGTGTCTGCTGCTGGCGGCCGCCGGGCAACGCGCCCGCCGTGCCTCGTGGCTCGGGTTCGTCGCCGGTGTCGCGTTCTGGGTGCCGGCGATCTCGTGGGCGGGCCGGTACCTCGGTCCGGTGCCCTGGTTCGCCCTGGCCCTGCTCCAGGCCGCGCTCTTCGCGCTCGGGACGGTCGCCATCGCGCTCGCGTACCGCTGGGTGGCCCGGGTGGTGACCTCGACCGCCGCACGGGTGTGGGGCCTCCCGGCGGTGGTCGCAGCCCTGTGGACCGGACGCGAGTGGTTCTCGGGCAGCTGGCCCTACGGCGGCTTCTCCTGGGGCCGGGTCGGCCTGTCGCAGTCGCAGGGGCCGTTCACGCACCTCGCGGCGTACGTCGGCGTCCTGGGGCTGAGCTTCGTCGTGGTCTACTGCGTCGCCGTGGTCGTCTCGCTCGGCCTGGTCCGAGGTCTCCGACTGCCGATGCGGGTGGCGACGGCGGGCCTGCTCGTGTCGGCCGTCCTCGCCGTGCCCGCGTGGCCGACCGCGGTCGACGGCACGGTCCGGGTCGAGTCGGTGCAGGGCAACGGTCCGGCCGGCTACTTCGACGGCGCTGCTCCGGGCGACGTCCTGCGGTCGCAGGTCGCAGCGACCGACGTCGCCGCGCGCGGGGTCGACCTCGTGGTGTGGCCGGAGGCCGCCGCCGAGTACGACCCGCGACGCGAACCGGTCATCGCCGCCGCCCTCGACGCGGTGGTGGAGAGCGTCGGTGCCCCGCTCGTCACCGGTGCCGTCACGCAGACCTCGACCGGGGTCCTGCACAACACGTCGTTCGTGTGGGACGCCGACGGCTGGCAGGCCTCGTACGACAAGAAGCGTCCGGTGCCGTTCGGCGAGTACGTCCCGGACCGGTGGTTCTACGCCGAGCTCGCCCCGTCGCTCATCGGTCTGCTGCAGCGTGACTACACGCCCGGCACGAAGCCGAACGTCCTGCCGGTCGCCGGCATCCGTGCCGGTGTGATGATCTGCTTCGACGTGGTCGACGACGGTCTCACGGCCGACCTCGCGCGCGGGGGAGCGCAGGTGATCCTGGCGCAGACGAACAACGCCGACTTCGACGGGACCGACGAGAACCTCCAGCAGCTCGAGATCGCACGGATGCGGGCCGTCGAGACCGGCCGTTCGCTCGTGAACATCTCCACCGTCGGTGCCTCGCAGGTGATCGACCCGAGTGGTCGGACGATCGACCGCGTGCCGGCCTACACCGCGACGTCGATGGTGACCGACGTCCCGCTCGGCACCTCGACCACGCCGGCGACCGTGGCGTCGGGCAGCATCACCCTCGTGCTCTCCCTCGGCGGACTGCTCGTCCTGCTCGCCTGTGCTCCGTGGGGACGGCGCTCGCGCTGACCGCCCGCAGTCGCCGCGCCGCGCACTGGGAACCGACTGTGAATGCCACCCGCCCGGAACGAAAGGCGGGTGGTGTGGGTTGGACCGGAGGAACGAGCGAGAGGAGTCGGACATGGCTGATCGGAGTCTCCGAGGCATGCGGCTCGGGAGCCAGAGCCTCCAGAGTGAGGACGGTGTCGAGCTCTCCGAACGGAAGCGGGCCGTCTACCAAGCGGCGTCGGGTGAGACCTTCGACGTGGTCTTCTCCGCCGAGGCAGAGGTCCCGGCCATCTGGTCGGACCCGCGCACCGGACACGAGGGCCGTCTGCTCGGCGACGACGGTGTCCCCGTCGAGGTCGCCGCAGAGGACGTGAAGGCACCGAGGACCCACTGGGACATGCTGCTCGAGCGGCGGTCCCGCGAAGAACTCGAGGAGTTGCTGCAGGAGCGACTGCAGTTCCTCCGTGCTCGTCGCGGCGCCTAGGCACCGCGCAGCACACACCACGACGGCCCGCTCCCCATCGGGGGAGCGGGCCGTCGTCGTGTGACCATCAGTCCTTCGGGGCGCCGTCGGACCCGAACGCCGCGTCCGCCGCACGGTCGGCTTCCGACAGGCGGGCGTCGACGCTGCGGTCGGACTCGGCCAGGCGGTCGTCGAGCTCGGACGGCGGCACGATGTCGGCCACCGACGCGTCAGCCGCCGGCGCACCGGAACGGGCGGACCCGTCGGCAGCCGCCGTGTTCGCCAGGCTCTCGTTCGCGAGCTTCGAGATGCGCGAGAGGAAGTCGGCTCCGGCAGCACCACCGGTGGCCGGGCCGCTGCCGGAGCGCGGCGCCGTGAAGCCCTTCGCGATGCCGGAGAGCGCCTCGGTGAACTCGCTCGGGATCATCCAGAGCTTGTTCGACGTCCCCTCGGCGATCTTCGGGAGGGTCTGCAGGTACTGGTAGGACAGGAGCTTCTCGTCCGGGTCGCCCGCGTGGATGGCGTCGAAGACCGTGGCGATGGCCTGCGCCTCACCCTCGGCGCGCAGGACCTGCGCCTTCGCGTCACCCTCCGCCGCGAGGATCGCGGCCTGCCGCTGGCCTTCGGCCTCGAGGATGGCGGACTGCTTGGTGCCCTCGGCCTGCAGGATCGCGGCACGTCGGCTGCGCTCCGCACGCAACTGCTGCTCCATGGCGTCCTGGATCGACACGGGCGGCTCGATGGCCTTCAGCTCGACCCGGCCGACGCGGATGCCCCACTTGCCGGTCGCCTCGTCGAGCACGACGCGGAGCTGACCGTTGATGTTGTCCCGGCTGGTCAGGGCCTCTTCCAGGTTGAGCCCACCGACCACGTTGCGGAGTGTGGTCGTCGTCAGCTGCTCGACGGCACCGAGGTAGTTCGCGATCTCGTACGTGGCGGCGCGGGCGTCGGTCACCTGGAAGTAGACGACCGTGTCGATCGACACGACCAGGTTGTCCTCGGTGATCACCGGCTGCGGCGGGAACGAGACGACCTGTTCGCGCATGTCGAGGAGCGGGCGGAGCCGGTCGATGAACGGCACCAAGAGGTTCAACCCGGGGTTGAGGGTCTTGTGGTACTTCCCGAGGCGCTCGACGATGCCCGCCGTGGCCTGGGGGACGATCCGGACCGCCTTGGACAGCACGACGATCACGAAGACGACGAGGACGGCGATCAGGACGAGGAGCACGATCGTCCCGGTGGAGAGGGTCATTGGGCAGCCTTCTGTTCGATGCGGACGACGGCGGTGGAGCCCTCGATGGACTCGACGACCACGCGGGTGCCGAGCGGTGGGGTGCGGTCGACGGCGCCCGGGGCGAAGCGGGCGCTCCAGGTCTCGCCGTTCGCGAGGCGGACCTGACCGGGCGCGGAGGAGGTGAAGGCGAGGGCGACGGTGCCGGCCATCCCGACCAGGCCCTCCACACCGGTGCGGTGCGGGTCGGCACCACGGTTCAGCGCCTGCAGCACGCGAGGGCGGACGACGGCGAGCAGCAGCAGTGCGAGCACGGCGGCGATGATGGCCGAGAGCCACCACGGTGCACCGAGCAGGGCGGCGACCAGACCGCCGGCGGCCCCCGCCGCGAGCATGAGGAAGACGAAGTCGAGGGTGAACACCTCGACCACCCCCAGGACCAGCACCAGTGCGATCCACACGATCACCTGGGTCCATTCCGAGACGGTCACGCGGATCTCCCTCCCTCTGATCGCGCACGGCCTTCGCTGCGTCGCGACGTCCGGTGTTGTCGCGTCCAACGTACCAGCGGGTACCGGCGGGGTCGGGTCCGTCAGGCCCGCGGCCTCACGCACCTTGGTAGGCTCGACGCCGCCCGGGACGACCAGGACCGGCGCCGCCCCACGACAGGAGACACCACTGTGAGCAGCCCCCTCGCCCCCGGATCCCTCGACGGCACGCGCGCCCTCGTCACCGGTTCCTCCCGCGGCATCGGCGCCGACACGGTGGGGTACCTGGCCGAGGCGGGGGCCAAGGTCGTCGTCAACTACCGCAACAAGGCCCGCCGTGCGGAGCAGATCGCCGAGAAGATCGTCGCCGGTGGGGGAGCTGCGCTCGCCCTCGGCGCCGACCTCACCGATCACGAATCGGTCCAGGCGATGGTCGACGCCGTCGTGCAGGAGTGGGGCGGCATCGACCTCCTGGTGCTGAACGCCTCGGGCGGCATGGAGTCCGGCATGGGCGACGACTACGCGCTCCGGCTCAACCGGGACGCGCAGGTCGACATGCTCCAGACCGCCGTCCCGCACATGCCCGCCGGCTCCCGCGTCGTGTTCGTCACGAGCCACCAGGCCCACTTCGTCGAGACCGCCGAGACGCTGCCGGAGTACGTCCCGGTCGCGAAGAGCAAGCGCGCCGGAGAACTGGCCCTCCGCGAACTCCTGCCGCAGCTCGAGGCCGCCGGCATCGAGTTCGTCACGGTCTCCGGCGACATGATCGAGGGCACCATCACGGCGACCCTCCTCAACCGCATCAACCCCGGCGCGATCGAGGGGCGTCGCGAGGCCGTCGGCAAGCTGTACAGCGTGTCCGAGTTCGCGGCCGAGATCGCCCTCGCGGCGGTCGAACCGATCCCGGCGGACCACACGAAGCTCGTCGGGGACGTCAGCTCCTTCACGAACTGACGCTCCGGCCCTGCCGGTCGCACCTCGCGGGCGGCGCACCCGGCCGCTAGCGTCGGTGCCGTGACTGCTGCACACGGCCTGCGCCGGACCTCCCGGATCCTCCTGCTCGACCCCGAGGGGCGCGTGTTCCTGATGGACACGAAGGCACCGTCCTCGGACGGTGCGCACCGCTGGATCACCCCGGGCGGCGGCGTCGACCCGGGGGAGTCCCACCGGGAGGCGGCGGTGCGGGAACTCCGCGAGGAGACAGGCCTCGTCATCACGGACCCGGGTGAGCCGGTGTGGTCCTGGGGCTTCGCGGTCACGTGGGACGAGGCCGACCACGACCGTGGGCACGCCGAGTTCTACGTGGTCCGGACGCCCGGGTTCGAGCTCTCCGACGCCGAGTGGACCGACGACGAGCGGGTCGACATCCTCGCGTCGCGGTGGTGGACGGCGGACGAGCTCGAGGCGACCGACGAGCCGTTCGAGCCGGCGGAGCTCCCGGACCTCGTCCGGCGCCACGGACGCTGACGAAGTCGCACCGACGGCCGGCACGTTGCTGGGACGACCGGTCTGCCCCCAGTTCGTGGGTGCCTCCGCCGCTTTCCGGACACCGGTTCACCGTGTCAGTACGTTCAGAGTCGACCAATCGTCAGCGACCTGACGTCATCCTCGCACCGGAGTCATCATGACCAACACCACCAACCCGTACCAGAGCACGGCCCAGAGCAGCCAGAAGTTCAGCACGCTCGCGATCGTCGGTTTCGTGCTCGCCTTCGTCATCAACATCGCGGGTCTCGTCGTCAGCCTCATCGCCCTGTCGCAGATCAAGCGCACGGGGGAGCGTGGCCGCGGCCTCGCGATCGCCGGTGTGGTCATCTCCGTCCTGTCGCTCGTCATCGGCGTCTTCTCGTCGATCGCGTTCTTCAACGCGGCCGCGAACATGAACACGGCGCTCGGCTTCTGACCTCCTGCGGTCGAACCGACGGGAGGCCCGTGGCGGAACGTCGCCACGGGCCTCCCGTCTGTCCGTCGACACGTCCCTGCGACCGCCGGGGCCTGCGCGGCGTAGCGTCGGCGCCATGACGTACAGCCAGCCGGATCCGGCAGAAGAGACCACGCAGGCCGACGAACCCCAGCAGCCCGACACGGACCAGACCGTGGAGGAGCAGGGCGAGGAGGGCGCAGCCCTCGAGATCGACAGCTCGGACGTGCCGACCTCGTCCGACGACTCGTCGAACTAGGGCAGCACACCCACGGACGCCTGGCAGCGGCGCTCAGACGCGCGTCGTCACCAGGCGTTCGACGCGTCCGCGGATGTCGTCGCGGATCGGACGGACGTCTTCGAGCGGCAGGCCGGCCGGGTCGCTGAGCTCCCAGTCCTCGTAGCGCTTGCCGGGGAACACCGGACAGGCGTCTCCACAGCCCATGGTGACGACCACGTCGGCGTTGCGGACGGCATCGGTCGTCAGGATGGCCGGGGTCTGACCGACGATGTCGACGTCGACCTCGTGCATGGCGGCGACGGCGACCTGGTTCACCTGGTCCGCCGGCTCGGACCCGGCGGAGAAGACGTCGATGCGGTCGCCCGCGATCGCGCGCAGGAACCCCGCGGCCATCTGTGACCGTCCGGCGTTGTGCACGCACACGAACAGGACGGCGGGCTTCTGGTCGGTCGTTCCGGTGCTCATGAGGTGATTGTGCCGCACTCGCGTCACCTCTGGCTGCGCGCCGATAATGCATATTATGTCAACTAGGACCGGCCGAGGCGCGAGGGGTGACGAATTCGTCACTCCCCTCGCGTCCTCGCGACGCCCAGCCGGTCATGCCCGGACACCGGTCAGTTCCGACGAGACGTCCCACAATGCTCTCGCTGTCGCGGTGTCGGTCAGTGGTGCCCACCACGGCTGACGCGCCGCAGCGCCGGCGACGGTCCGCCTCGGTCCGTAGAACTCGTCCCCGTGGGCGTCCGGGCCGGTGGCAGCGAGCAGGGCGGGCAGCGCAGCGCTCTCCACGGTCCCGAGCACGCCGATGCGGGACAGCAGCCCGATGATCCGTCGCTCACCTCCTGCCCGTTCACGTCCCATACCCGGCTGCGCGGCGAGCAGGTTCGTCGGAGAGACACCCGGGTGTGCCAGGTTGCTGCTGATCCCCCACCCGGCGGCGCGGCTCCGGACGTCGAGTTCGCGGGCGAACAGCCCGACCGCGATCTTCGAGGCGGAGTACGCGCGCATCACGTCGTACTGCCGTTGCTGAGCGAAGTCGTCCAGGTCGAGGGAGCCGGTCCGGGCGGCGACGCTCGTCTGGTGGGTCACCCGCGCGCGGCCGGCACGGAGGAGCGGGAGGAGTCCCATGGTGAGGGCGAAGTGTCCGAGGTGGTTCGTGCCGACCTGCAACTCGAACCCCTCCGTGGTCTCCTGGCGGGTCGGAGGGCGCATGACGCCGGCGTTGTTCACGAGCAGGTGGATCGGCCGCCCGTCGTCGTTCATCTCGGCGACGAACGCCGCGACGGAGTCGAGTCGGGACAGGTCGAGCGACGCGGTCCGGACGATCGCCCGGGGCACGGCTGCGCGGATCCGGACTGCCGCGCGCTCCCCCTTCTCGGCCGAACGGACCGGCATGACGACCTCCGCGCCAGCTGCGGCCAAGCGGCGGGCGATGACGGCACCGATGCCGTCGCTGGCTCCGGTGACGACGGCGAGGGTGCCGGTGCGGTCCGGGATGTCGAGGTGCGGCGTGGTCGGCATGGTGTTCCTCCAGGTGAGGGGTCGGTGGTGTGTCCCCATGCTCGGACGCGCTCACCGTCGTATCCAGGACTCGTCGGTCAGCGGCTGCTCAGCTCCTGTGTGCCGATGACGGCGAGCAGCTGCAGACGCTCGTGGCTGACGCTCCCCGGGGTCGCCGTGTAGACGAGCATCCGATGCGACTGCTCCGGGTCCACGAGCGTCTGGCACGCCAGTTCGAGTGCGCCGACGGCGGGGTGCCGGAACCGCTTGCGTTCCGGGAGTCGGACGCCGACCTCGTGTCGCTCCCACACTGCGCGGAACTCGGCGTTGTCCCGGAGGGCGTCCACCATGGCTGCGGCGCGGGAGCCGGGTCCGCGGAGTGCGACGAGCTCTCGCAGCCCACCGGCGTACACCCGCGAGAGGAGCGCCTGCTCGTCCGGCGGGTACGCGTCCCGCACCGCGGGGTCGGTGAACCACCGGTACCCGAGGCTCCTCGCGTTCCCGGTCCGGCCCGCGGCGTCGCCGGTCAACACCCGCGCGAGTGGCGTCTGCCGGAGCGTCTCGCCGAGTTCCGTGACGACCTCTGCCGGAGTGTCCACCAAGCGGTCCAGGATCCGCAGCATGCCGGGACTCACGTGTTCGCTTGCGGTCCCCCGGACCGGCGGCTGGTGTCCAGCGAGGCGGAACAGATGATCACGTTCATCGACCGACAGGTGCAACCCCTGCGCCATGGCCGCGACCATCTGCGCGGACGGGAGCGGGCCCGTGCCCCGCTCGAGCCGGGCGTAGTAGTCCGTCGACATGTTGCTCAGGACGGCGACCTCTTCGCGGCGGAGCCCTTCCGTCCGCCGGCGTGGTCCGCGGGTCAGACCGACGTCCTCCGGCTGGAGGGCGGTCCGTCGTCGGCGGAGGAAACTCGCGAGTGCTGGGCGGTCGATCACGCAGCCGTTCCTACCGGATGAGCTCGACGACATCCACGGCTTGTCGATCCACCCCACGGCGTCGCTCGGTGCGGCCATGACGTGGGCGGGCATCACCCACCTCACCGTCGCTCGCGACGAGTTCCGGGCGCAGGTGCCCCGAGTTCGTGCCGCTCGACCCGGACGTCACCGTCCTGGTGTCCGGCGTCGCGGAGATCTCCCTCGGTGCCGCCCTCGTGCGCTCGCGCCGCTGTGTAGCCTCGTCCCCGATGACGACACGCACCCGGGTCACCCTCGGCCGCCGCGAGGACCTCGGTGCCGACTGCGCGAACTGCTTCGGCCTCTGCTGCGTCGCGCTGGCCTTCACCCGGTCCGTCGACTTCCCCGTCGACAAAGCCGCCGGTGACCCGTGCACGAACCTCGACGGAGCCGACGGCTGCACCATCCACCCGCGGTTGCGGGCCGAGGGATTCCGAGGGTGCACGGTCTTCGACTGCTCCGGCGCCGGGCAGAAGGTCTCGCGCCACACCTTCGCGGGTCGGTCCTGGCGGGACGACGACGCCACTCGTCAGGCGATGTTCGCGACGTTCCCGGTCGTGCGGCGGCTGCACGAACTGCTCCGGTACCTCGACGAGGCGATCACCATCATCCCTGCAGACATGGACGCCGAACCGCTGACACGGAACTTCGAGCGCGTCCGTGCGCTCAGTGACGCCGACCCGGACACGATCCTCGGCATCGACGTCGACGCCGAGTACGACGCCGCACGACCGCTGTTGCTCGAGGCGAGCCGGCGCGCGCGGGCACTCGCCCGTGGCGGGGACGGCCGCGACACCCGAGCCGACGAGCGTCGCGTCGGCCGCTTCCGGGTCGGCCCCGGCGCCGACCTCGTGGGCGCCGACCTCGTGGGCGCCGACCTCCGGCGAGCGGACCTGCGGGGCGCGAGCGTCCGCGGCGCGCTGCTCATCGGGGCCGACCTCACCGGCGCGGACCTTGGCTCGTGCGAGTTCATCGGTGCCGACCTCCGAGACGCCGACCTGTCCGGTGCGGACCTCCGCCGGGCGGTCTTCCTCACCCAGATGCAGGTGGACGCGGCACGAGGTGACGCCGACACCCGGCTCGACGACGGCTTCCAGCGGCCGAACCACTGGGGCGGCTGAGGCCGCCATCCGGTCCGACACGTCCCTGCTGGACCCACAGCGGACGGGAGGCGCGTGGCGAGCCCGCCACGCGCCTCCCGTCCGTCCGGCCCGGCGTCGAGGTCAGTAGTCGATGCGCCCGTGCCGGTTGTGGAACTCCCCCGTCGGCCCGTCCTGCCCGAGCAACGCGAGCATGACCGTGGCGTCCGTCCCCTCGGTGACCGTCTGGTGACCGGAGTGACCGTTGAAGTCGGTCGCCGTGTAGCCCGGGTCGCTGACGTTGACGCGGAAGGTCGGCAGGTTCTTCGCGTACTGCACGGTCAGGGCGATGACGGCCGCCTTCGAGGCCGCGTACGGGATCATCGGCACCGGGAACTCGTCGTGACCGGGCGTGCTGAGGAACCGCGGCCAGCCGACCCCGGAGGCGACGTTGACGATGACCGGGTTGCCCGAGGCACGCAGCAGCGGCAGGGCGGCCTGGGTCACGCGGACGATGCCGGTGACGTTCGCCTCGAGGACGGTCGTCATCGCCTCGGCGGTCAGGTCGTCGACGCCGTACGAGGTGCCGCTGATCCCGGCGTTGTTGACGAGGACGTCGAGGGCGGGGACGGACGCGAACGCGGCGTCGACGCTCGCCTGGTCGGTGACGTCGAGCTGGACGACGGAGGCACCGAGGGAGCGGACGGCGTCGGCGTCGTCGGGGTCGCGGACGCCGGCGATCACGGTGTGGCCGGCCTCGATGAGGCGGCGGGCGGTCTCGAGTCCGAGGCTGCGGTTCGCCCCGGTGATGAGTGTGGTGGTCATGTGCCCATCGTGCTCGCTGCCGATGCGCTCCCCCAGGCACCCCTCGACGTGCTGCCCGGCCGACGGGAGGACTGCGAGTACCACGGTCCGGACCGGGATCCGCGCGAGGATGGGCACATGAGCGAGTTCGCGGACGTCCTGCGGTCCTGGCGGGACCGGGTCACCCCCGCCGAGGTGGGGCTCCCGGCCGGACCAGGGCGCCGCACGGCGGGCCTCCGGCGTGAGGAGTTGGCCGCGCTCGCCGGGGTGAGCGTCGACTACGTCGTCCGGCTCGAGCAGGGGCGGGCGACGAACCCGTCACCGCAGCTGCTCTCGGCACTCGCCACCGCACTGCGACTGACCGAGCAGGAACGCGACCACCTGTTCCGCGTCGCCGGCGCCGCTCCCCCGGCCCGCGGCCTGGTCCCCCGGCACATCACGCCGGGCGTGCAGCGGATCGTCGACCGCCTGTCCGACGTGCCCCTCGCCGTGTTCACCGCCAGTCACGACCTGCTGTACCGGAACGACCTGTGGGCCGCGGCCACCGGGGACGGCGACCGTTGGCAGGGACGGTCGGCGAACCTGGTCTGGCAGTTCTTCACGGACGGGCACGACGGGGTCGACTTCGACGACGAGCACGCCGAGGCGTTCGCGTCGGACCTCGCCGCCGACCTGCGGAGCGCGATCGGTCGGTACCCTGCCGACCGACAGCTCGCCGAACTCGTCCACGACCTCCGGGCGACGAGCCCGGAGTTCGAGCGGCGCTGGGGTGAGGCCCGGATCGCCGAGCACCGGACGAGCCGGAAGACCCTGCAGACGCCGGTCGGCCCGATCGAGGTCGACTGCGACACGCTGTCGGTGCCGGGCAGCGACCTGCGGATCGTCGTCTACACGGTCGTGCCGGGCAGCGACGACGCATCGCGGCTCGACCTGCTGCGGGTCACCGGACTGCAGTCCGTCGCCACGAGCGGCTAGCAGCACCGCCCACCTGCGGGCCCCGTTCGGTCGGGGCTACTCGCCGAAGCCCGAGCGGACGAGTGCGATGAGCTCGTCGACCGCGTCCTGCGCGTCAGCCCCGGACGCCTCCACCGTGACCGACGCGCCCTTCGGGAGCGCGAGCGCCATGATCGCGAGGAGGCTCTTCGCGTCGACGCCGTTCACCCGGACGACCGCTTCGTGCCGCGCGGCCGCCTTGACGAACTCGGCGGCGGGGCGCGCGTGCAGACCGGACTCGTTGACGAGCTCGGCAGTGGCGGAAGCGTCCGCCTCGTCACCGGCACTGCTGTCTGCCACGGGTAGCGGGCCTCCCGGCTCGTCCGGACGGGAGGCTCCCCCGCCGTCCGCCACGTCACTGCGGTCGGCGGGACCGGCCGCCCCGGTGCCGCCCGCGGTCGAGGCCGCCGCGAGCACGGCCGCGACGTCACCTCCGGTCTGCGCTGCGACGGCCGCGGCCACGGTGCCTTCGACCAGCGGCGCGTCGGAGACGTGGACGCGTGCGCGGAGTTCGTCGTCGAGGAAGTCGAGCGCGGTGTCCGTGGTCAGGTAGGCGGAGCCGAGGTCGCAGAGGACCACGACCGCGTCGGCCTGGGCCAACCCCGTGATCGCGTCGGTGATCGCCTCGAACGACGTGCCGATGCCACCGTCGTCCGTCCCGCCGGCCGCCGCGAGTGCGACGTCCGGGGCCATCTGTCGCGCGATCTCGACGGTCCCCTCGGCGACGCGGGCGCTGTGCGAGACGACGAGGACCCCGACGCTCATGCCGCGTCCACCGCGGCGCGCAGGACGTAGGCGCTCGACTGGGCGCCCGGGTCGCGGTGCCCCACCGCCCGCTCCCCGAGGTAGCTCGCGCGGCCTTTCCGGGCGACCAGGGCGTCGGTCGACGCGGCGCCGGTGGCGGCGGCGTCGGCTGCAGCCGCCAGGACCTGCTCGGGCGTCTCCCCCGCCGCTGCCGATGCGGCCGCCGCGTCGACGGCCGGCGTCCAGGCGTCGACCATGGTCTTGTCGCCGACTTCGGCCTTGCCACGCGAGACCACGCCGTCACGGGCCGCGGCGAGCACGGCCACCAGGGTGTCCGCGTCGAGTTCGGCAGCGTCACCGGCGGCCTGCGCGGCCTTGAGGTACGCCGTGCCGAACAGCGGACCCGCAGCACCACCGACCGTCGAGATGAGCTTGGTCGCGACGAGCTTGAACACGGCGCCCGGGGTCTCCGGTGTCGCGTCGCCGAGGGCCTCGACCACCGCACGGAACCCGCGGTCCAGGTTCTCGCCGTGGTCACCGTCGCCGATCTCGCGGTCGAGTGTGATCAACTCCGCCCGGTGTTCGTCGATGGTGGCGGCGGTGCGGCGGACCCAGTCGATGGCCCATGCGGTGTCGAGCGACAAGGTGTGTCCCTTCGTGCGGCCGACGGGGTCGGCGTCGTGAGCGGTGGCGTCGTGCTGGTGGTGCGCGGCGGTGTTGCGTGTCGGACGTTGCGTGCTGCCCGCTGCCGCTGGTCGGTGCTGACGGGTGTCAGCGCCCCCAACGGAGTGCCGGCGTCTCGACCGGCGCGTCCCAGAGGGCGGTGAGGTCCTCGTCGAGCACCGTGACGGTGATCGAGAACCCCTGCATCTCGAGGGACGTGACGTAGTTGCCGACCAGGCTACGCGCGACCTCGTGCCCGCGATCCGACAGGACCTCGACCGCGCGTCGGTACGCGATGTAGAGCTCGGACTGCGGCGTCCCGCCCATGCCGTTCACCAGGACCAGCAGCTGCGACCCGGACGGAGCATCGAGGTCGGTGAGGATCGGCTCGAGCACCCGGTCGACCAGTTCGTCGGCAGGGGCCATCGGGATCCGCTCGCGGCCGGGCTCGCCGTGGATACCGATGCCGAGTTCGACCTCGTCGTCCGCCAGGGTGAACGACGGCTCGCCGGCGTGCGGCACCGTCCCGGACGACAGCGCGAGACCCATCGAGCGCGTCATCTCGTTGACCCGTCGGGCCACGGCAGCGACGGCGTCGAGGTCGTCACCGCGCTCGGCTGCCGCTCCGGCGCACTTCTCCACCACGACGGTGCCGGCGACGCCGCGGCGACCCGCGGTGAACAGCGAGTCCTGGACGGCCACGTCGTCGTCCACGACCACGCTTTCCACCCGCACGTCGTCCATCGCGGCGAGTTCGGCCGCGGTCTCGAAGTTGAGGACGTCCCCGGTGTAGTTCTTCACGATGTGCAGCACGCCCGCTCCCCCGTCGACGGCCTTCGTGGCAGCGACGATCGGATCCGGGGTCGGGCTGGTGAAGACCGGACCCGGGACGGCGGCGTCGAGCATGCCGTACCCCACGAAGCCGCCGTGCAAGGGCTCGTGGCCACTGCCACCACCGCTGACGATGCCCACCTTCCCCTGGACCGGGGCGTCCCGGCGGTGCAGGTGGACCGGGTCCTCGACGAGCACCACGTGCTCGGCGTGGGCGAGGGCGAAACCACGGACGGTCTCGATGACGACGGCCTGCGGGTCGTTGATGAGCTTCTTCATGCTGCGCCTCCACGGGTGTGACACGGGTGAGACACCGGTCCGCAGCCCGCACACCGCCGACGTCGTCCGGAGTCGGCTCACTGTACCGCCGTGGGGTGCGGGCACCAGGGGCAGTTCCGGGTGCCTGTGCCGTCCGACTGCACATCCGTGCACGGGCCGGTCGGCTCGGGCACTCCCGCACCACTGCAGGTATCCACCGCAGGTGCACGTCCGTTCACTTTCACGCTGCTGGCGTCCGTGTCCCCCACATCGGGGAAAAGCCCAGCACTATGCTCGGGCTCAATCACTCGACGGGGAGTGCCGGTGCTCAGGCCGGGCCCCCGAACACAGCAAATCGGAGGTACCGATGGACGGCATCGGCGTCAATTTCATGTCTGAGCTCGTCGGGACGGCGATGCTCATCATCCTGGGTGGCGGTGTGGTCGCCGCGGTCTCGCTCACGAAGTCGAAGGGCTTCGGCGCCGGCTTCCTCATGGTCACGATCGGGTGGGGCTTCGCGGTCTTCGCCGGCGTCACCGTCTCGTACAAGTCCGGCGGCCAGCTCAACCCCGCGGTCAGCCTCGCCCAGGCGATCCTCGGCAACATCAGCGTCGGTGAGATGCTCCTCTACTGGCTCGCCCAGCTCATCGGCGCGATCATCGGTGCGGTCATCGTCTGGCTCGCCTACAAGCAGCACTTCGACGCCGAGCCCGACGCCGCCGCGAAGCTCGGCGTCTTCTCGACCGGCCCGGCCATCCGCAGCTACGGCTGGAACGTCGTCACCGAGATCATCGGCACGTTCGTCCTCGTCTTCGTGGTCATCGCCTTCACGAACGGGCAGACCCCGGCCGAGCTCGGCGCGATCCCCGTCGCCTTCCTCGTGATCGCGATCGGTGTCTCGCTCGGTGGCCCGACCGGCTACGCCATCAACCCGGCCCGTGACCTCGGTCCGCGCATCGCCCACGCCATCCTGCCGATCAAGGGCAAGGGCACGAGCGACTGGTCCTACGCCTGGGTCCCGGTCGTCGGCCCGCTCGTCGGTGGCGCCCTCGCCGCCGTCGTCTCCGGTGCGCTCCTCCCGATGGTGTCCTAGCACCGAGCGAGCCCCGGCACCACCAGCGCGTCAGCCGCGCTCTCCCACCTGCACCACCCACGCGGCCGGGTCGACCCGGCCCGGCCGCAGCACCGAACACCGTCGTAAGGAGCACCAATGGCCGACTACATCGTCGCCATCGACCAGGGAACCACCAGCACGCGAGCGATCGTCTTCGACCACTCCGGTTCGATCGTCTCCGTCGGGCAGAAGGAACACGAGCAGATCTTCCCGCGCGCCGGGTGGGTCGAGCACGACCCGTCCGAGATCTGGGACAACACGCGTGAGGTCATCGGCCAGGCCCTGTCCCGCGCCGACATCACGCGTCACGACGTCGCAGCCGTCGGCATCACGAACCAGCGCGAGACCGCGGTCGTGTGGGACAAGACGACCGGCAAGGCCGTCTACAACGCCATCGTCTGGCAGGACACCCGCACGCAGGCCATCGTCGACAAGCTCGCGGACGGCGACACCGACCGCTACAAGGCGATCGTCGGACTCCCGCTGGCGACGTACTTCTCCGGCACGAAGATCGCGTGGATCCTCGAGAACGTGGAGGGCGCGCGCGAGAAGGCCGAGGCCGGCGACCTGCTCTTCGGCACGACCGACACCTGGGTCCTCTGGAACCTGACCGGCGGCACCGACGGCGGTGTCCACAAGACGGACGTCACGAACGCGTCCCGCACCCTGTTCATGGACCTCGAGACGCTGCAGTGGCGCGACGACATCCTCGCCGACTTCGGTGTGCCGAAGTCGATGCTCCCCGAGATCGTCAGCTCCTCCGAGGTCTACGGCCACGTCGAGTCCTCGAGCCTCCTCCGCGAGGTCCCGATCGCCGGCATCCTCGGCGACCAGCAGGCGGCGACGTTCGGCCAGGCCGCGTTCGACCAGGGCGAGTCGAAGAACACCTACGGCACCGGTAACTTCCTCATCTTCAACACGGGCACGGACATCGTCCGCTCGGAGAACGGGCTGCTCACCACCGTCGGCTACAAGCTCGGCGACCAGGAGACGCACTACGCGCTCGAGGGGTCGATCGCCGTCACCGGCTCGCTCATCCAGTGGCTCCGCGACAACCTCGGCATCATCGGCAGCGCGCCCGAGGTCGAGACGCTCGCCACCACGGTCGAGGACAACGGTGGCGTCTACTTCGTCCCCGCCTTCTCGGGTCTCTTCGCCCCGTACTGGCGTCCGGACGCCCGCGGTGCGCTCGTCGGCCTCACCCGGTTCGTCAACAAGGGCCACATTGCGCGTGCCGCCCTCGAGGCCACGGCGCTGCAGACCCGCGAGGTCCTCGACGCCGTCAACGCCGACTCCGGCGTCGAACTCACCGAGCTCAAGGTCGACGGTGGCATGACCGCCAACGACGCGCTCATGCAGTTCCAGGCCGACATCCTCGACGTCCCCGTGGTCCGCCCGGTCGTCGCCGAGACGACGGCCCTCGGTGCCGCCTACGCCGCCGGTCTGGCCGTCGGCTTCTGGGCCAACCTCGACGAGCTCCGCGCCAACTGGCAGGAGGACAAGCGGTGGGAGCCGCAGCTCGACGCCGCCGAGCGCGAGCGCACGCTGCGCCTGTGGAAGAAGGCCGTCACGAAGACCTTCGACTGGGTCGACGAGGACGTCCGCTGACGCATCACAGCTGACCGACCGACAGACGGGAGGCCCGCACCGGTTCCACGGAACCGGTGCGGGCCTCCCGTCGTTGCGCCGTGCGCGTGCGCCGGGAACGCCGCCGTGTCCACGAGGCGCCGCCGGATCCGGTGACGTCTCGGGGACTCTGCGGCGACTCGGCGTCTCGGCGTCTCGGCGGCGTCTCAAGCCGAGGTGGCGGCCGGCGCCGCGCCGACCCACTCGTCCAGTTTGCGCATGGCGGCACCGGAGTCCACGGATGCCGCCGCGACCACCAGCTGCTCCCGGAACCGCTGCAGGATCGGGCGGTCCGTCTCGGTCGGGTCCTGCGCCAGTCGGAAGGACACCAGACCGGCCGCCGCGTTCAGCAGGACGATGTCGCGGATCGGCCCGGTCTCCCCCGCGAGCACGCGCCGGACGATGGCGGCGTTCTCGACCGGCTCGCCGCCGAGCAGGTCCTCGGTCCGGGCGCGGGCGATGCCGAGGTCCCGCGGGTCGAGGTCGTGCTCCGTGACGCGGCCCCCGGAGACCTGCCAGATGTGGCTGTGTCCGGTCGTGGTGAGTTCGTCGAGCCCGTCGTCACCGCGGAAGACGAGCGCCGTCGCGCCGCGGGTCTGGAACACGCCCGTGATGATCGGCACGAGCTCGAGTTGCGCCACGCCGACCGCGTTCGCCTCGCACCGCGCGGGGTTGACCAGCGGACCGAGGAAGTTGAACACCGTGGGCACGCCGATCTCCCGCCGGACCGGGGCTGCATGGGCGAAACCGGGGTGGAACGCGCTGGCGAAGGCGAAGGTCAGCCCGACACGCCGGAAGGTCTCGGCGACACGCGCGGCGTCCATCGTGAGGTCGAGGCCGAGCGCCGCGAGCACGTCGCTGGAGCCCGACTTCGACGAGCTGGCGCGGTTGCCGTGCTTGACGACCGGCACGCCCGCGGCGGCGATGACGATGGCCGCCATGGTCGACACGTTCACCGTGCCGACGACGTCCCCGCCCGTCCCGACGATGTCGAGCGCCATCGGGTCGACGTCGAGCGGGACCGCGGCGTCGAGGACGGCGTCGCGGAAGCCGACGACCTCGTCGACCGTCTCGCCCTTCGCGCGGAGCGCCACGGCGAAGGCTGCGATCTGGGCGGCCGTGGCCCGGCCCTGCACGATCTGCTCCATGGCCCATGTGGACTGCCTGATCGAGAGGTCCTCGCGCGCCATGAGCGCGCTGATCACCGCAGGCCAGGAGAGAGCGTCAGACATGGCTCGATCGTACTGATTCTGGAGGACCCGCCAGTTGCCTGCGAAAACACTGTCGGGGGTTTCCGCCATAATGGAGGACGTGACAAGCACCCCTCTCTCCAGATCCGTCAGCGGTCCGGTCCTGAACAGGCCGAACCCCGTTGCCGTGGGGACGATCGTGTGGCTGGGCAGCGAGGTCATGTTCTTCGCCGGCCTGTTCGCGATCTACTTCACGCTGCGCAGCACCTCTCCCGAGCTCTGGGCGACAGAGACCGCCAAGCTCGAGGTGCCGTTCGCGTCGGTGAACACCATCATCCTGGTGCTGTCGAGCTTCGCCTGCCAGTTCGCCGTCTTCGCCGCGGAGCGGTTCCAGGTGCACCGCACCAGCTGGAACCCGAAGGACTGGGGCATGACGGAGTGGTTCTTCGTCACCTACTGCATGGGCGCCATCTTCGTCTGTGGGCAGATCTTCGAGTACGCCAACCTCTGGCACGAGGGCATGACGCTCTCCTCGAGCGCCTACGGTTCGGCGTTCTACATGACCACCGGCTTCCACGGCCTGCACGTGACCGGTGGCCTCATCGCCTTCCTCCTCACGCTCGGGCGTGGGTTCGCCGCGAAGAACTTCGGGCACAAGGAAGCCACCACCGCGATCGTCGTGTCCTACTACTGGCACTTCGTCGACGTCGTGTGGATCGGTCTCTTCGCCGTCATCTACCTCCTCAAGTGAGAATCAGGCAGCCCCACAGCATGTTCAACACATCGAAGAAGAACAACAAGGGCCGGCGCTCCCCCATGGCGACCGTGTCCCTGCTCGCCGTCGCCCTCATGACGACGGGTGGCGCGTACGCGCTCTTCAGCACCTCGGCCAACGCCGAGGACAGCACCTCGAGCACGGTGGCCGAGTCGAGCCAGTCGCAGGTGAACGAGGGTCAGAAGCTCTTCGCCTCGAACTGCGCCACCTGCCACGGTCTCTCTGCGCAGGGCACGAGCGAAGGCCCGTCCCTCATCGGCGTCGGCGCCGCGTCGGTCGACTTCCAGGTCGGCACCGGCCGCATGCCGCTCGCTGCACAGGGACCCCAGGGTGAAGAGAAGCCCGAGCAGTTCACCGACCAGCAGGTCGACGCCATGGCGGCGTACGTCGCGTCGCTCGGCCCCGGCCCGTCGGTCCCGGGCGAGGAGCTCACGGACGGCTCCGAAGGTGACGCGGCCGAGGGCGCCGAGCTGTTCCGCATCAACTGCGCCATGTGCCACAACGTCGCCGGCGCCGGTGGCGCCCTGACCGAGGGCAAGTACGCGCCGAACCTGCGCGACGTCTCGGGCAAGCACATCTACGAGGCCATGCTCACCGGCCCGCAGAACATGCCGGTCTTCAACGACCTGAACCTCACGCCGGACCAGAAGGCCGACATCATCACGTACCTCAAGTACGTGCAGGACAACCGGTCGCCCGGTGGCTTCGGCCTGGGTGACATCGGCCCGGTCGCCGAGGGTCTGTTCATCTGGATCTTCGGGCTCGGCGCGGTCGTTGCGATGACCGTCTGGCTGACCGCGAAGCAGAACTGATCGTCCGTGTCGCACGACACTGAAGGGAACACCATGGCAGAGCACGACGACGAGGCACTGAACTCGTCCTCGGCTGTCGAGAAGCACGGCGCGACGCAGCCGGCGGGGACCGCCGTCCTGCCGTCGGAGCGGTTCGAGAACCCGGGTGAGCCGCCGCACCGCGCTCGCCGCACCGACGTCGACCCGAAGAAGCAGCGTCTGGCCGAGCGCCAGGTCGCCACGTTCTTCTACCTGTCGATCATCGGCAGCGTCCTGTCGATCGCCGCGTACATCGCCTTCCCGATCGATTCGAACGACTTCGGGTCGGTCCGCTCCGCGAACCTGTTCCTCGGACTCTCGATCACGCTCGCCCTGCTCGCACTGGGCATCGGGGCCGTCTACTGGTCGAAGACCCTGGTCTCCGACCGGGAACTCACCGAGATGCGTCACACCACGCGGGGCTCGGACGAGACCCGTGCCAAGGCGGTCGAGGCGTTCCAGCTCGCCGACAAGGAGTCCGGCTTCAGCCGTCGCAAGCTGATCCGCAACTCGCTCATCGGCGCGCTGGTGGCCTTCCCGCTCCCCGGCATCGTCCTGGTGCGCGACCTGGCGCCGAAGGAAGACCCGAACGAGCTGCTCCGTCACACCTTCTGGAAGTCGGGCCTGCGCCTGACCAAGGACCCGACGGGTCTGCCGATCAAGGCGTCCGACGTCACCATCGGATCTGTGTTCCACGTCATCCCCGAGGGCATGCTCGACTCCGAGCACATGCTCGAGGAGAAGGCCAAGGCCGCCGTCCTCCTGATGCGTCTGGACCCGAAGGACCTCAACCCCGGCAAGGGCCAGGAGAACTGGGGCTACGACGGCATCGTCGCATACTCCAAGATCTGTACCCACGTCGGATGCCCGGTCGCGCTCTACGAGCAGCAGACGCACCACCTGCTGTGCCCGTGCCACCAGTCCACCTTCGATGTCTCGAACAACTGCGAGGTCATCTTCGGACCGGCGGCCCGCCCCCTCCCCCAACTTCCGATCTCGGTCGATGACGACGGCTACCTGGTCGCACAGAGCGACTTCCACGAGCCGGTCGGCCCGTCCTTCTGGGAGCGTGCCCGCTCATGAGCAGCACAACGACAACCACCCCCAACACCGAGTCGTCGAACAAGCCGGCTCCTGACCGTGGTTCGCGCCTGATCAACTACACCGCGAACTACATCGACGAGCGCACGAGCATCTCCGGCTTGGTGAAGGAGGTCGGGCGCAAGATCTTCCCCGACCACTGGAGCTTCATGCTCGGTGAGGTGGCGCTCTACAGCTTCGTCGTCGTCCTGCTCTCCGGGACCTTCCTGACGTTCTTCTACCAGGCGTCCATGACCGAGGTCGTCTACGACGGCTCGTACGTCCCGATGAAGGGCGTCGAGATGTCGGTCGCCCTGCAGTCCACCCTGGACATCTCGTTCGAGATCCGCGGCGGCCTGTTCGTGCGACAGATCCACCACTGGGCGGCCCTGCTGTTCGTGGCCTCGGTCATGCTGCACATGGCTCGCGTCTTCTTCACCGGCGCGTTCCGCAAGCCGCGCGAGCTCAACTGGGTCTTCGGCTTCGTGCTCTGGATCCTCGCCATGGCCGAGGGCTTCACCGGCTACTCGCTTCCCGACGACCTGCTCTCCGGCAACGGTCTCCGCATCATCGTCGGCATGATCGAGGGCATCCCGGTGATCGGCGTCTGGATCGCCTACCTGCTGTTCGGTGGTGAGTTCCCGGGCACCGACATCGTCGGCCGCCTGTACACGCTCCACATCCTGCTGCTGCCGGCGATCCTGGTCGCGGTGCTCGGCGTGCACCTCGTGCTCGTCGTCGTGAACAAGCACACGCAGTACGCGGGTCCGGGCAAGACCAACGAGAACGTCGTGGGCGTCCCGATCCTCCCGGCGTTCGCCGCGAAGGGTGGCGGGTTCTTCTTCATCGTCGCCGGCATCCTCGCCGCCATCGCGTCGCTGTTCACGATCAACCCGATCTGGAACTACGGCCCGTACGACCCCTCCCCCGTGTCCGCCGGAACCCAGCCTGACTGGTACATCGGCTTCGCGGACGGCGCGCTCCGTCTGGTGCCGCCGCACTGGGAGGTCGTCTGGTTCGGCTACACGGTGTCGTTCAACATCCTCGTCCCGATCGCGGTCCTGGGTGGCCTGATCGTCGCGATCTTCGTCTACCCGTTCATCGAGGCGTGGGTCACCGGGGACAAGCGCGAGCACCACATCGCCGACCGTCCGCGCAACGCCCCGACCCGTACCGCCCTCGGTGTCGCCGGCATCACGCTGTACGGCGCGCTGTTCACGGCTGCCTCCTCCGACCTCATCGCGACGCACTTCATGGTCTCGATCAACCACGTGATCCACGTGCTCCAGGCGGCGACGGTCCTCGGTCCGTTCGTGGCGTTCTGGATCACCAAGCGTGTGTGCCTCGCCCTGCAGAAGAAGGACCGCGAGATCGTCCTGCACGGGTACGAGTCGGGTCGCATCGTGCGCCTGCCGCACGGTGAGTTCATCGAGGTGCACGAGCAGCTCGACGAGTACGAGCGGTGGCGTCTGCTGGAGTTCAACGACTACAAGCCGCTGATGATCCGTCCCGACGCTCGTGGTCGCATCAGCTCGATGCAGAAGGCCCGGGCACGCGTGTCCCGCTTCTTCTTCGAGGACCGGATCGAGCCGGTGTCGAAGGCGGAGCTCGAGGCCGCGCACGCCGCGCACCACGGTCCTGACCTCGAAGGGACCCACCAGGCCCCGCAGGTCGGTGCCGGGACGCACTAGGCTCCTCGGCAAGAACGCCAGCACCCCTCGTCCACTTCGTGGTCGGGGGGTGTTCGCGTTCGCCTCACCCCGCGGACATCGGACATGCCGCCCCAGTTCACGGGGGGTTCACACGGCGGTGTTGGAATCGTCGAGGACGGTGTGGCATCGTGTTGCACCACGCACTCGCTGCCAACGGAAGAAGAGACCCGATGGACGCCCGGACGGCTGAACACCCCAGGCCGAACCACTTCCTGCTCCACCTCAGCGACACCCACCTCCTCGCCGGTGACGGCCCCCTCTACGGGGCGGTCGACTCGGCGGAACGCCTCGGCCAGATCATCGCCGAGATCGAGGCGTCAGGTGCCCGACCGGAAGCGATCGTCGTCACCGGCGACGTGGCCGACAAGGGCGAACCCGGCGCCTACACCCGTGTCCGGGCCATCATCGAGCCCGCCGCCGACCGCATCGGTGCCCAGGTGATCTGGGCGATGGGCAACCACGACGAGCGCGGTGCCTTCCGCCAGGAGCTGTTCGGCCTGCAGCCCACCGATCGGCCCGTGGACTTCGTCTACGACGTGAACGGCCTCCGCGTCATCACGCTCGACACCAGCGTCCCCGGCCACCACCACGGCGAGGTCTCCCCCGAGCAGCTCGACTGGCTCGCCGAGGTCCTGTCCGAGGCGGCGCCGCACGGCACCATCCTGGCGATGCACCACCCGCCCGTGCCGAGCGTGCAGGACCTCACCGTCCTCGTCGAACTGCGCGACCAGGCGGCCCTCGCCGAGGTGGTCGAGGGCAGCGACGTCATGACCATCATCGCCGGGCACCTGCACTACTCGACGAGCGCCGTGTTCGCCGGCATCCCCGTCTCCGTGGCGAGCGCCACGTGCTACACCCAGGACCTCAACGAGTTTCAGCGCGGCACCCGCGGCCGGGACGGCGCACAGTCGTTCAACCTCATGCACGTCTACGGCCACCAGGTCGTGCACTCCGTGGTGCCGATCGGCACGTACGCGACGGTCGGTGAGCCGGTCTCCTCGATCGAGACGGAAGCCAGGCTCGCCGCCGCGGGCGTCGTCATCCCGCCAGCCGTCGAGCCCGCTCCGGTGACGTCCTCGATGCCGGTGTTCACCCTCGACACGATCCCGGTCTCGCCGATCCACCGCTGACCACGTGACGGACGGGAGGCGTGGTGCCAGCTGGCACCGCGCCTCCCGTCCGTCCGTCATGCCGACGACGCCACGGTCAGTCGGTGCGCTCCCACGGCGCGGGGAACGGGAAGTAGCGTTCGAGGAAGTCGGTCACGCGAGTCGTGCGCTCCTCGTCGCTGACCTCGGGGAAGCTCCCGTCGTTCAGGCAGAAGAAGTCGACGTTCCGCTTCTTGAGGAGTTCGTCGAGCGTGCGCAGTCCGGCCTGCATCGTCGTGTCGATGTACTTCACCGACGCGTTCTCCTGGATGATCGCGCGGCCGGTCAGCAGTGCGTAGTAGTGGTACAGCGAGTTCGTCACCGAGATGTTGTCCGCCGCGCGGAACCGGGAACCGGCCGTGCTGCGGAACTCGTCCGCGAACTCGTGCTCCATCTCGGTCATGATGCTCTTCCGCAGCGGGGTCGCCGCGTGCTCGAGGTGGCGGGTCGTGACGGCACCGAAGCGCTGCTGGAGGAGGCGCCGGTTCACCCGGGCCGAGTTCTCGAACCCGCTGCGTGCGGCGTTGTTGACCCCGAGGCCGATCCGGGTGTCGGCGAGGATGAACTTCGTGACAGACCCTGGGCTGAAGAACACCGACGGGTCGATGAGACGACCGAAGAACATGTCGTCGTTCGAGTAGATGAAGTGCTCGCTCAACCCGGGGATGTGGTGCAGCTGCGACTCCACCGCCTGCGAGTTGTGTGTCGGCAGCACGGACGGGTCGGCGAAGAACTCCTCGCTGCGGACGACTCGGACCTTCGGGTGGTCGGCGAGCCACTCCGGTGCCGGAGAGTCCGTGGCGATGTAGATCGTCCGGATCCACGGGGCGAAGATGTGCACCGACCGGAGCGCGTACTTCAGTTCGTTGATCTGCCGGAAGCGGGCCGGCGCGTCGTCGCCCTCCCCGAGCACCGCGTTCGCCTGTGCGGCCTGACGGGCGCGCTGGTACTCGACGGCGTTGCCGTCCACCCACGAGAACACGATGTCGATCGGGAAGCGGATGTCCGAGACGTGGTCGTCGAACATGTGCTCGACGGTGCTCCAGGATCGGCCGTACCGGTCGATGTCGTCGAGGACGAACTCCTCGATCGGCAGGCTGCGACGCATGAGGGCGTTCTCGACCGGTGCGAGGACCTCGGTCTCGGTGACCCGCCAGAACTCGAGCTGCACGCTGGTCTCCGCGCCGTAGCGGAGTCGACCCATCGGTTCGAGGCGCGGTCGGAACAGCCGGAGCACCGGCTCGTCGACCGAGCCGAACCCGTCGTCGAGGACGAGCACGGCCGGCTTGCCGGGGGGTTTGGCGTAGAACGGTTCACCGGCCGCAGCGGCCATCACGACGCTCTCAGCACGCTGGCGGTCCCGTTCGTCGACCGCGATCACCGGGCGCTGGTCGTTGCCGCGGATGAGCAGGTGGTCGACGTCACCGGCGGTGAGCGCGTCGTCGAGGAACAGGAGGTCCTCGATCATGGACTGCTGCGGCGTCAGGTGCCCGTTGATGAGCGTCAGACGGCCTTTGCGCAGGACGACGTCGGGTCGGTCGAGACCGCCGGAGGACGGTCGAGGGGTCAGCAGAGGACTCTCGGTCACCGGCTCGGTCTCGTCGCTCATCCACGCCTTCCAGGTCGCACTGCCGTGCTCCGTGCACAGCACTTGCGATCCTACCGTCCGTGCGGCCGCTCGGACCGCGGGCCCGGTGACGCACCGGTCGCACGAGGTGCCGCGGCTGACCGCGCGACGCTCACTCCGCCGCGCGCGGGACCTTCACGGCGATGCCGACCACGATGAACAGCGCGGCCGCGACGAGCTGGAGGCCCGCCCAGACCTCGCCGGGGAACGGCACGGTGACCACGGGGTTCCAGCAGACGGCGACGGCCGCCGTGAGGACCGCTGCCCACCATGCACGACCCCGGATCGCGAAGACGAGCACGATGAGCGCCAGCACCGTCACGCCCCAGCGGGCGAAGACGAAGGCCGACGCGTCGACGAACGCGACGCAGGCGAGCAGGACGACCGCGGCCAACAACGACGGTGCCAGGGCCGGGCGGGTGAAGTCCGGCAGCGCGCCCGCTCCACGGCGCTCCGGTCCTGACGACCCGCGGCGGGCTCCGGTGTCGGACGCTCCGGCCGTCGGTCGCGACCGAGTCCCCGCCTGCTGTTGCGACGAGCCGATCGCCGGTCGTCCTCTGCGTGCCGTCATCGTCCCCGGGCCTCCCGCAGGTCCGCCAGCGAGATGGGGCGCGACATCGGCGGGAGTTCGCGGACGCGCTCGATCGCCGGGACGAGCTCGGCGACGTAGGCGCGGTAGCCGTCCTCGTTGAGGTGGAGCCCGTCCTCGGTGAACCGTGCGTCGAGGTGGTCCCCGTCGGCCAGCGCGGGCCAGGCGTCGAGGTACTGCGCGTGACAGGTCGCCACGAACTGGCGCAGGTGCCGGTTCGCCTGTTCGGTCTTCGCGGTGTACTCGGCCTGGCGCGGCAGGATCGACACGAGGAGCAGGCGGACGCCCGGCAGCTCGCGGCGGAGCCGGACCAGGACGGTCTCGACGTTCCGGACCACGTGCTCGGCACTCGCCCGGTGGTGACCGAAGTCGTTGGTGCCGATGAGGAGCACGATCACCTCGGGTGCGGCGGCGACGACCTCGTCGAGCCGACCCAGCACCCCGTCGGTCGTGTCCCCGTCGATGCCGAGGTTCAGCGTGCGCTCGTCCGGGAGCCACTGGTCCCATGCGCCGCCCGCGGTGATGCTGTCGCCGAGGAAGAGGACTCCCCCAGCCCTGGTCGTGCCGTCGTCACTCATGCTGTCTCCTCGTGCGCTGGCTGCGCCTGGTCATCCTGGTACGTGGAGTTGCGCTGCGTCGAATCGGTGCGGTGCGCCTCCCGTTCCGCCCGGGCGGTGATCCGCTCGACCATGCCCGGGAAGATGACGCCGTGGAACGGCAGGATGCCGTACCAGTACAGCCGCCCGGCCAGCCCCTGCGGGAAGTAGATCGCGCGCTGGTGGTAGTCGCTGCCGCCGTCGTCCGCCGGCGTGACGGTCATCTCGAGCCACGCACGACCCGGCGACTTGAACTCGGCACGGAGCCGGAGGTAGCGGCCACGGACGAGTCGCTCGACGCGCCACCAGTCGAGTGCGTCGCCCTGCTCCAGGCGCTTCGGGTCACGACGTCCACGGCTCAGGCCGACACCTCCGGCGATCTTGTCGAGCCAGCCGCGCGCGACCCAGGCGAGGGGGAATGAGTACCAGCCGTTCTCACCACCGATCGATTCGACCACGCTCCAGACGGCCTCGGGTGGCGCGGACGAGTGCCGCTTCCGGTCGTCCACGTAGACGGTGTGCCCGGCCCACTCGGGGTCGCTCGGCAGCGGGTCCGCGGAGCCGCTCGACAGCGTCGCGTTGCGCCAGCTCGTCTCGACCTCGCCCGTCCGCATCTTCGCGAGCGCGAGTCGGACCGCTCGGCGGTAGGGCGTGAGGCCGCCCTCCGGCTGGGGGACGACGTCGTCGATGTCGTGTTCGCGCTGGACGCACTCGAACTGGAGGGACTCGATGATCGGTGTCGCGAGCTTGCGCGGGATCGGGGTGACGACGTTGAACCAGTGCGCGGCGAGCCGCGGGGTCAGCACCGGCAGGACGGAGATCGGACGCTGCGGCAGCTTCGCCTCGACCGCGTACCCGTTGAGCATCTGGCCGTACCGGAGCACGTCGGGGCCGCCGATGTCGAACGTCCGGTTCACCTCGGCGGGGATGGTCAGCGCCTGGACCAGGTAGTAAAGGACATCGCGCACGGCGATCGGCTGGATGTGGTTCCGGACCCAGCGCGGCGCCGGCATCCAGGGCAGGACGTCGGTGAGGTGACGGATCATCTCGAACGAGGTGCTGCCCGAACCGATCACGACCCCGGCCTGGAGCGCGACCGTCGGGACGCCGGACCCGAGCAGGATCTCGCCCACCTCCTTGCGGCTACGCAGGTGCTTGCTGAGGTCGCCGTCCGGGTGCAGGCCGCCGAGGTAGACGAACCGCTGGACACCGGCCTCGTGGGCGACCCGCGCCATGGTCTGCGCCGCGTCCCGCTCCGCCTGTTCGAAGTCCCCGTCCGCACCCATGGCGTGTGCGAGGTAGTAGACGGCCTCGATGCCCGCGACTGCCGCACCGACGGCGACGGCGTCCTGCAGGTCGCCCTCGGCCACGTCGACCCGGTCGCTCCAGGGGACGTCCTGCAGCTTCCGGGGGTTGCGGACGAGGACCCGGACGTCGTGTCCGGCGTCGAGGAGTCTGGGGACCAGTCGACCACCGATGTACCCGGTGGCCCCGGTGACGAGGACGCGCATGGCAGGAACGGTACGCCCCACGCCTCCTTGTAGGCTTGCCGGGTGGACAACCAAGCGTTCCCCGCCAACCCCGACGAGACCAGCACCGGCGAGATCAGTGCCGGCGAGATCAGTGCCGACGCCGTGCGCCGGCTCATCGACCACGCGATCCTCAAGCCCGAGCTCAGCCGCTCGGACGTCGACGCCCAGCTCGACGAAGCGGCGGCCCACCGGGTCTTCAGCGTCTGCGTCCGCCCGGGGGACGTCCTCCACGCGGTCGAGCGTCTCCAGGGCACGGGCGTCGGCGTCGGGACGGTCATCGGCTTCCCGCACGGCACCACGTCGACGGCCGCCAAGGTCGCCGAGTCGCTGCAGGCCCTCGCGGACGGCGCCTTCGAGCTCGACATGGTCCAGGACATCGGTGCCGCGAAGTCCGGCGACTGGCAGCGGGTCGAGCGGGACGTCCGCGCCGTCGTCGACGTCGCCGGTGACACCGTGGTGAAGGTCATCCTCGAGACCGCGTACCTGACCGACGACGAGATCGTCGCCGCCAGCCGTGCCGCGGTCGCCGGTGGTGCCGCCTTCGTCAAGACCTCGACCGGGTTCGCCGGCGGCGGCGCGACCGTCGAGCACATCCGCCTCATGCGCGAGACCGTCGGCGCCGACACCGGCGTCAAGGCCTCCGGCGGTGTCCGCGGCCTCGACACGCTGCTCCAGATGGTCGATGCCGGTGCGACCCGCATCGGCACGAGTGCCTCGGCGCGCATCCTCGACGAGGTCGCGCACCGAGCCGCCACCGGCGCTGCCTCCGACCGCGGCGACGACACCTCGTCGTACTGACGCCTCGCGGCCGGTCTCCGCCGGCCGCGCGCACGACCGCGGGCCCCGTCAGCCCGACCGCTCGCCCGTTCCCCTCACCAGGTCGGCCGCGCCGGACGCCACCTCAGCGTCCCGGACCGCTGCCGGGCCTCCAGACCGCCACACCGGAGTGCGCATGTCCAGCACCACGTCCTCGTCCCTCGCCCTCGCCGTCGACCTCGGCGGCACGAAGGTGGAGGCGGCACTCGTCACCGACCAGGGCGTCGTCCTCCCGGCCACCCGGCACCGCAGCCCGACCGGACCCGGCCGGACGTCGGAGGAGCTGCAGGCCGCGGTCGACGAGGTCGTGCTCGCGACCCTGGCCGCCCTGCCTGCCGACGCGACCCTGGTCGGGGTCGGCATCGGCTCGGCCGGGCCGGTCGACGAGGTCGACGGGCTCGTCTCGCCCCTCAACATGCCGGTCTGGCGGGGCTACCCGCTCCGCGACCGCGTCGCAGCCCACGTCCCCGACGGTGTCCCCGTCACGCTCCGCATGGACGGTCTCGCGATCACCCTCGCCGAGCACTGGGTCGGAGCGGCCCAGGGCTCCGAGCACGTCATGGGCATGATCGTGTCGACCGGTGTCGGAGGCGGGCTCATCCTCCACGGCCGGACCGTGAGCGGTCCGACCGGCAACGCGGGACACATCGGGCACGTCGAGTGCGGCGGCTACGACGACCCGTGCGCCTGCGGCGGCACCGGCTGCCTGGAGGCTGTGGCCAGCGGTCCGAAGACCGTCGCGTGGGCCAGACGACAGGGCTTCACCGGCACGACCGGCGAGGAGCTCGCCGCCGCCTACGCCGCGGGCGACGAGATCGCGGTCGCGGCAGTGCGGCGGAGTGGGCGCGCTCTCGGCCAGGCGATCGCCGCGGCCACGAGCCTGGTCGACCTCGAGGTCGTCGCCATCGGCGGTGGGTTCTCGCACGTCTCCCCCGACCTGTTCGAGTACGCCCGCCAGGCCGTCGCCGAGCGGACGGAGTTCCCCTTCGTCACGAAGGTGCGGATCGTCCCGACCGGGTTGTCCCAGGACGGGCCCCTCATCGGTGCCGCTGCGCTCGTGCACCGCGCCGACGTCCTGCGCTGACCCGGCGCCCATGACGTCGGTCGTGAGCGGCGTCCCCTCCCCGGTCCGCTCCTGACCTGGCGGCTTCGGACTGACGGTCGCGGGGTCGCTCCGGTCCGTCCGTCGGCGCTTCTCCACACGGTCGTCGTCCACGGCGGTCCGATGCGGCATCATCGTCCCTGTGCCCACCTCCCGCCTCGTCACGACGGACGACTGGCCGGCGGCGGAGCTGCACGCGGCGGTGCTCGCGGGCGAACTCGTCCCCGTGGGCGCGTGCTGGGCCTCCGTCGCCGAGCCGCAGGACTCCGCGTTGCGCGCCGCGTCCTACGGGTGGAGCGTCGCGGATGCCCGGTTCGTCGCCGCGGGTCTAACTGCCGCCTGGATCTGGGGTGCGTGTTCCCGCCCGCCGCTGCCCCATGCCAGCTGCGTCCCGGCCAGCGAGCGGTTCCGGCGTCGCGGCGCCTGGTCAGCGGTCCGCGAGGTCACCCTCGGGGCGGAGGACGTCGTCGTCCGGGCGGGCTCCCGGGTCCTCAGCCCGGTCGCGACGGCCCTCGACCTCCTCCGCGACCGGCGCGGGTTCGGTGCTGCCGAGGCCGACGCGCTCCGCGGTCTGGTCGTCACGGCGCAGGTGGACCCGTCACACCTCGTGACGCTGCTCGTCCGGTCCGAGCGGTCGCCGATGGGCCGGCAGGCGCAGCGACGGTTCCGGGAGACCGGGTTGGCCGCCGTCGGGCCGTGACTGCTCGCCGTGCCCGCCTCGGTCCGTGGAGCCGCGGACACGTGCGCCCACGCGACCCACGCGACGGTCTGCGCCCGCAGAGCGGACGTGACCGGACTGCTCGGCCGTGGCCGCCGGAGCAGCGTCAGCCGGCGCTGACCCGGTACACGTCGTACACGGCGTCGATGCGTCTGACCGCGTTGAGCACGCGGTCCAGGTGCGTCGTGTCACCCATCTCGAAGACGAAGCGGGACAGCGCCAGTCGGTCGGACGACGTCGACACCGTCGCGGACAGGATGTTGACGTGGTGGTCGGTGAGCACGCGCGTGACGTCGCTCAGCAGGCCGGAGCGGTCGAGCGCCTCGATCTGGATCTGGACGAGGAACACCGACTTCGACGAGGGTGCCCACTCGACCTCGATCATCCGGTCGGGCTCGTTCATCAACGACTTCACGTTCGTGCACGACGCCTGGTGGACCGAGACGCCCTGACCACGCGTGATGAACCCGACGATCTGGTCACCCGGGACCGGGGTGCAGCACTTCGCCAGCTTGACGAGGATGTCGGGCGCGCCGCGGACGAGCACGCCACTGTCGCTGTTGCGCAGCTGTCGGCTCGTGACGTGCCGTGGGAAGGCGAGCTCCGGCTCGTCCGTCTCCGTCTCGGTCTGGATGCTGCCGAGCGCCTTCTCGATGACCGACTGGCTCGAGACGTGCCCCTCGCCCACGGCCGCGTACAGCGCCGAGACGTCGTCGTAGCGCATGGCCGAGGCCACCTCGGAGATGGTGTCCTGGCTCATGATGCGCTGGAGCGGCAGGTTCTGCTTCCGCATCGCACGTGCGATGGCGTCACGGCCCTGCTCGACCGCCTCTTCGCGGCGCTCCTTGGTGAACCACTGCTTGATCTTGTTGCGCGCCCGCGGGCTCCGGACGAAGGTGAGCCAGTCCTGGCTGGGACCCGAATCAGGGTTCTTCGAGGTGAAGATCTCGACGACGTCGCCGCTCGACAGCTGGCTCTCGAGGGGCACGAGACGGCCGTTGACCTTGGCACCCATCGTGCGGTGCCCGATCTCGGTGTGCACGGCGTACGCGAAGTCGACGGGCGTGGCGCCCGCAGGCAACCCGATGACCTTGCCCTGCGGGGTGAAGACGTAGGTCTCCTTCGCCCCGATCTCGTACCGCAGCGAGTCGAGGAACTCGGCCGGGTCGCTCGTCTCCGCCTGCCAGTCGGTGATGTGCGCGAGCCACGCCATGTCCTGGTCGGACTGCGACGAGCTCTCGGCATCGCGCCCGGTGACGCGCTGCTTGTACTTCCAGTGCGCGGCCACACCGAACTCGGCCCGCTGGTGCATCTCGTGGGTGCGGATCTGGATCTCGACCGCGCGACCCTGCGGCCCGAGGACCGTGGTGTGCAGCGACTGGTAGAGGTTGAACTTCGGCGTCGCGATGTAGTCCTTGAAGCGACCGGGCAGCGGTGTCCACCGCGCGTGGACGGCGCCGAGCATGGCGTAGCAGTCGCGCACCGTCGGGACGAGGACCCGGATGCCGACGAGGTCGTAGATCTCGTCGAACTCGCGGCCGCGCACGATCATCTTCTGGTAGATCGAGTAGTACTGCTTCGGCCGGCCCATCACGTCGCCGCGGACCTTCGCGGCCTTGAGGTCCTTCTTCAGCGTCGCCGTGACGTTCTGCACGAACTGCTCGCGCTTCGGCTGCCGTTCCTTGACCAGGCTGTCGATCTCGACGTAGAGCTTCGGGTGCAGGACCGCGAACGACAGGTCCTCGAGCTCGAGCTTGATCATCTGGATGCCGAGGCGGTGCGCGAGCGGCGCGTAGATCTCGAGCGTCTCCTTGGCCTTGCGGGTGGCGGAGGCGGATTCGACGAAGCCCCACGTGCGGGCGTTGTGGAGCCGGTCGGCGAGCTTGATCACCAGGACGCGGATGTCCTTCGACATCGCGATGACCATCTTGCGCACGGTCTCGGCCTGTGCGCTGTCGCCGTACTTGACCTTGTCGAGCTTGGTGACCCCGTCGACGAGCATCGCGATCTCGTCGCCGAAGTCCTCGCGCAGCTGGTCGAGCTGGTAGTCGGTGTCCTCCACCGTGTCGTGGAGCAGCGCGGCGGCGATCGTGATCGTGCCGATGCCCAGGTCGGCCAGGATCTGCGCGACCGCGACCGGGTGCGTGATGTACGGCTCACCGGACTTGCGCTTCTGCCCGTCGTGCGCCCGCTCCGCGACCGAGTACGCCCGCTCGATGAGCGTCGTGTCCGCCTTCGGGTGGTGTGAGCGGACCGTCCGGATCAGGGTGTCGACGGCACCGGCGGGCTGGGCGCGGGAGAACAGCCGCGGCAGCAGCGACCGGAGCGACCCGAGGTTGCCGGTGGTGTTCGCGCCGAGCGGCGGACTCGACGGACGAGGAGCCGATCCGGGCCGCGACCCGGCGTCCGGGCGGGAGGCGGCTCCGGCATCCGGCTGCGAGGACTCACGCGTGTCGGTCATGCTGCGCCTCCCGGGACTCGATCCGACAACACTACGCGCGTCGGGTCAGTGCTCGTGACCACGTTCGCCGTCAGCGGCGGCGGCCCGACCGGGGCGGACGACCGGAGCGCCGGACTGCTCCCAGGCGACCATGCCACCCGCCAGGCTGACGGCCGCGACCCCGGCCCGCTCGAGCGCAGCGGCGACCTGCGCCGAGCGGTACCCGCTGTGGCAGACCACGACCGCCGGGTGGTCGTCGTCCGTCGGCACCTCGCCCCAGCGTGACTGCAGCTCCGACATGGGCAGGAGTGTCGCCTGCGGTGCGTGCACGTCGTCCCACTCCGACTGCTCACGGACGTCGATCAGGGCAGCGCCCTCGTCGAGACGGCGGAGCGCCTCGGCGACGTCGACCTCGTGGACGGCCATCAGGCGTCCGCTCCCGCCTCGACCGGACGCTGCTTCGCGGCGGCCTGCGCCTTCTTGGCGTCACCCGCGACGACCTTCGGCTCGTTCTCGCGGAGGTGCGCGTACATCGGCGCCGCCAGGAAGATCGTCGAGTAGGTGCCGACGATGATGCCGATGAAGAGCGCGAGGGAGATGTCACGCAGGGTGCCGGCGCCGAGGACGTACGACCCGATGAACAGGATCGCCGCGACCGGCAGCAGCGCCACGACCGAGGTGTTGATCGACCGAACGAGCGTCTGGTTGATCGCGAGGTTGACGGACTGCTTGAACGTCCGGTGCGACTCGATCGCGGTGTTCTCGCGGACCTTGTCGAACACCACGACCGTGTCGTAGAGCGAGTAGCCGAGGATCGTCAGGAAGCCGATGACGGCCGCCGGGGTGACCTCGAGACCGACGATGCCGTACACGCCCGCCGTGATGAGCAGGTCGTGGATGAGCGCGGTCATCGCGGCGAGCGACATCTTCCAGGTGCGGAAGTAGAGCGCCATGAAGACGGCGGCCAGGGCGAGGAAGATCACGAGGCCGCGGATGGCCTGCGCCAGGACGTCGGCACCCCACGTGGCACCGATGAAGGTCGCGGCGACCTGGGACTCCGGCACGTCGTACGCCTCGGCGAGGTCCGAGGCGATCTCGTCGGTCTGCGCGTTCGTGAGCTGACCGGTCTGCACGCGGATGCCGTGGGTGCCGAGCTGCGAGACGCGCGGCGCCTCGTCGGACACGACCCGCTCGACCGTCTCGGTGGCGATGTTCTGGTCGGTGGTCTTGACGTCGGAGACCGTGAACTCCGAACCACCGGTGAACTCGATGCCGAGCTGGTAGCCACCGCGGAGCCACGGCACCGCGAGGGAGATCACGATGCAGGCGACCGCGATGAGGTACCAGGTCTTCCGTCGACCGACGAAGTCGTAGGAGCGCTTGCCCGTGTAGAGGTCGCTGCCGAACTGGCTGAAGCTCGCCATCAGCTGTCCTTCCCGTTGCCGGTGCCGTTGTCGTTGCCCGTGCTGCCCGAGGCCTTGCGCTCGGCGATGGTCTGGCGGCGAGCGGCCTCGCGCGCACTGCGCTGGCGCTTGCCGTCCACGATGGGTGCGCGGAACTGCGCGCGTCCGCGGTACACCGCGCCGAGGGCGGCCGGGTCCAGTCCGCTGAACCGGTGTCCCTCGCCGAAGAAGCGGCTGCGGGCGATGAGCTGCATCATCGGGTGCGTGAACAGGGCCACGACCACGACGTCGATGAGGGTCGTCAGGAGGAGCGTGAACGCGAAGCCCTTCACATCGCTCACCGCGAGCACGTACAGCGTGACGGCGGCGAGGAAGTTGACCGAGTCGGACGCCAGGATCGTGCGGAGGGCACGCTTCCAGCCGGACTCGACCGCGCTCTCGAGCGCCCGGCCGTCGCGGAGTTCGTCGCGGATGCGCTCGAAGTACACGATGAACGAGTCCGCCGTGATGCCGATCGCGACGATCAGACCGGCCACGCCGGCGAGCGAGAGCCGGTAGTCGACCCGCCACGACATGATCGCGATGATGAGGTAGGTCAGTGCTGCGGCCACGCCGAGCGACAGGACCGTGACGAAGGCCAGGGCGCGGTACTGGATCACCGAGTAGATGATGACCAGACCGAGACCGATCAGTCCGGCGATCAGACCACCCACGAGCTGGGCGGTGCCGAGCGTCGCGGAGATGACCTCGTTCGACTGCACCTGGAAGTTGATCGGCAGCGCGCCGTACTTCAGCTGGTCGGCGAGGGTCTTCGAGGAGTCGGCGGTGAAGGCACCGGTGATCTGGGCCTTGCCGTTGGTGATCGCGGCGTTGGTCGACGGGGCCGTGATGACCGTGCCGTCGAGGACGATCGCGAACTGGTTCTGCGGCTGCGCGAGCGAGACCAGGCGGTTGGTGACGGACGCGAAGTCCTTCGTGCCGGCACCGTTGAACGTGAGGTTGACCGCCCACTCACCGGTCGTCGTGCCCTGCGAGGTCGAGGCGAGCCCGGAGGTGGCGTTGCTGATGTCCGCACCCGAGACCTCGACCGGGCCGAGGATGTACTTGGCGGTCCCGTCGGCGTCGCAGGTGACGAGCGGCTCGTCGTCCGGGGCGGCGGTGACGTCGTCCGGGGCGGAGCACTTGTAGTTCGTGTACAGGTCCTGCAGCTTCGGCGTCACCCATGCCAGGTCGCTGCCGTTGGTCGGCTCGGCGCTCGGCGTCGCCTGCAGCGACGCGGGCGGCGAGTACGGCGTCGGTGACGCGGACTGCGAGCCGTCGTCACCCACCGCGCTGTCGGACGCGGCCTCGGTGTAGAGCACCGGGCGGAAGGTCAGCTTGGCGGCTGCCTCGATCCGCTGGATGGTCTCCTGGTCGGGCTTGCCGGGGATCGAGACGACGATGTTGTTCGCGCCCTGGGTGTTGATCTCGGACTCCGAGACACCGGTGGCGTCGATGCGCTGGCGGATGATGTTCACCGCCTGCTGCAGCTGCTCCGAGGTGACGGCCGAGCCCTCGGTGCTCTGCGCGGCGAGCGTGATCTGCGTGCCGCCCTGCAGGTCGAGTGCCAGCTCGGGGACCCAACTCGCCCCGTCGTACCACTTGTCGGAGGCGTCCTTCGACGTGCTCGCGAGGATCGACGCGGCGGTGTTCAGCCCCGCGAGGATCGCCATGATGATCACCAACCAGGTGAGCGAGCGAAGCGCCTTCTTGACGGGTGTCGATCGTGCCACCGGTCGTCTCGTCTTTCTGTCGTGAGCCCCGCGCGTCGGAACGCACGGGGCCCATGGTGTCGCACCGTCGGCAGCCCGACGGCGTCGTGGGTCAGTCTTCGGTCTTGCGCTTCGTGGTGTCGACGTCCTCGACCCGCTCGCCGTAGATCGGCTCGCCGTTCAGCTCCGTGACGTCGTCCGTCTCGTGCTCGGTCGTGGCGGTCGTGTCGACGGCCTCCGGGGTCTCCTCCGGCACCACGCGGGAGAGCGTCTGGCGGTGCACGGTGATGACGGTCCCCGGCGCGATCTCGACGTCTGCGGTGACCTTCTCGTCGTCGACGGACACGAGCGTGCCGTAGAGGCCGAAGGAGAGCATGACGCGAGCGCCCGGGACCATCTGGCTGGCGGTCTCCGACTGCTGCTTCTTGCGCTTGCGGCTGCTGTAGAACATGAAGGCCGCGAACGCCACGATGATGATGATGAGGAAGTACTGGTCCATGGGGACCCTCCGGTCGGTCGAGCGGTTTCGGGCGCGAGCAGTCTAGAGCACGCGGATGTACGGTACTTCACGCTCCGTCGGCGTCGAAGAGTCCGGGCTGCGCCGCGGCCTGGCCGGGCGTGAGACCGAAGTGGCGCCAGGCCTGCGGCGTGGCGATGCGCCCGCGGGGCGTCCTGGTGACGAGACCGATCCGCACGAGGAACGGCTCGACGACCGACTCGATGGTCTCGGACTCCTCGCCGACCGACACCGCGAGGGTGTTGAGGCCGACGGGACCGCCGTCGAAGCGGGTGAGCATCGTCTCGAGCACGGCACGGTCGAGTCGGTCGAGGCCGTACTCGTCGACGTCGTACAGCTCGAGTGCACCCTGCACCGCGGCCATGCCGTCCCGGGTGCCGTGCACGAGCGCGAAGTCACGGACCCGCCGGAGCAGGCGGTTCGCGATGCGCGGTGTCCCCCGGGAGCGACCGGCGATCTCCCGCAGGGCGTACCGGTCGAAGTCGAGTTCGAGCAGGTGTGCCGCTCGGATGAGGACCTGCTCGAGCTCGTCACGCTCGTAGAACTCGAGGTGCGCGGTGAAACCGAAGCGGTCGCGCAGGGGGTTCGGCAGCAGTCCCGCCCGGGTCGTCGCCCCCACCAGGGTGAACGGCGCGAGGTCGAGCGGGATGCTCGTGGCACCTGCGCCCTTGCCGACCATCACGTCGATCCGGAAGTCCTCCATGGCGAGGTAGAGCATCTCCTCGGCCGAACGGGCCATCCGGTGGATCTCGTCGATGAAGAGCACCTCGCCGGGCATGAGCGACGACAGCACCGCGGCGAGGTCGCCGGCGTGCTGGATCGCCGGCCCGCTCGACATGCGGAGCGGTCGGTTGGACTCGTGGGCGACGATCATCGCGAGCGTCGTCTTGCCGAGCCCGGGAGGCCCGGCCATCAGGATGTGGTCCGGCGTCCGGTCCTGCATGGCCGCCGCCTTGAGGAGCAGGTCGAGCTGCCCCCGGACCTTCCGTTGGCCGACGAACTCGTCGAGCGACTTCGGTCGCAGTGCGCCCTCGAACGCGAGTTCCTCGGGTGACTGGGCGTCCGCGGCCGTGATCCCGCCGCTCATCGCCCGGCTCCGGCGGGACGGAGGCTGCCGAGCGCGGCACGCAGGAGCGCCTGCGTCCCCATCTGGGCGACGCCGGGTTCGGTCGCGACGGCGTCGTCGACGGCGGAGCGGGCCGCGTCCTCGCGCCAGCCGAGCCCGACCAGCGCGATGACGACGTCCTCCGTCGCCGGGTGGGCGGCGGCCGTCGACGGTCCGGCGGCGGTGGGGGCCTCGAACGCCGCGAGCTTGCCGGCGAGGGCGACGATGATGAGCTTGGCGGTCTTCGGCCCGATGCCCGAGACCTTGCGGAACGCGGCGTCGTCGTCGTTCGCCACGGCGTTCGCCACCTGCGCGGCGGTCATCTGACCGAGGACGCCGAGGGCGGACTTCGGACCGACGCCGGAGACGCTCCGCAGCAGGTCGAACACGCGGAGGGCGTCGGTGGAGTCGAACCCGAACAGCTCGAACGCGTCGTCGCGGACGATCAGGGCGGTGCGGAGGAACACCTCGGCCCCGTGGCGCATCGTCAGGGCGTGGGCGGGGGTCACGGTGACGGCGTACCCGACTCCCCCGACCTCCACCACGGCGGTCGACCCGGCGACGTCGATGCAGGTGCCCCGGAGACTCGCGATCATGCTCCGAGCCTAGGCCGGACCGGGGACGTCCTCGGCCCGCCGCTCCGGACGAGCGGCGACGACGCGCTCCGGCCGGCAGCACCCGCCTGCGCGTCCCGCCACGCGCGCTGCGCCGGGGTGAGGGTCTGTGGTCCGGTGCTCACCGCGTCGGGCGATCCGAGCCTCCAGGCGTGACAGACCGCCAGGGCGAGCGCGTCCGCGGCGTCGGCGGGCTTCGGTGCCTCGGCCAGACCGAGGACGCGCGCGACCATGGCCTGGACCTGCCGCTTGTCGGCGTTGCCGTAGCCCGTGATGGCGGCCTTGACCTCGGACGGCGTGTGCAGTCCGACCGGCAGCCCGCGGGCAGCGGCAGCGTGCAGCGCGAGACCGGACGCCTGGGCGGTGCCCATCACGGTGCGCACGTTCGCCTGGGCGAACACGCGCTCCACGGCGACGGCGTCCGGTCGGTGCTCGTCGATCTGCTCCGCGATGCCCTCGGCGATGTGGAGCAGTCGGAGTTCCAGGGCCATGTCCGCCGGGGTGCGGACGACCGTCACGTGCACGAGGCGGGCGCGCCGGTCCGGCGTGACCTCGACCACGCCGACACCGCACCGGGTGAGCCCGGGGTCGACCCCGAGCACGCGGAGCACCGTCTCAGTCCTCGTCCTCGTCGAGCTCGGCCTGCACGTCCGCCGGCACGTCGAAGTTCGCGAAGACGTTCTGGACGTCGTCGGAGTCCTCGAGCGCGTCGATGAGCTTGAACACCTTGCGGGCGGTCTCGGCGTCCACCTCGACCTTGAGGTTCGGCACGAACTCTGCGTCGGCGGAGTCGTAGTCGATCCCGGCCTCCTGCAGCGCGGTGCGCGCTCCGACGAGGTCGGACGCCTCGGTGATGACCTCGAAGCCGCCGCCCTGGTCGATGACGTCCTCGACACCCGCGTCGAGCACGGCCGTCATGACGTCGTCCTCGGAGAGGCCGTCGGTCTTGGTGACCGAGATGACGCCCTTGCGGTTGAAGTTGTAGGCGACGCTGCCCGGGTCGGCCATGGTGCCGCCGTTGCGCGACATCGCGGTGCGGACCTCGGCAGCGGCGCGGTTCTTGTTGTCGGTGAGGCACTCGATGAGCAGCGCGACGCCGTTCGGGCCGTAGCCCTCGTACATGATCGTCGTGTACTCGATCGACTCACCGGTCAGGCCGGCGCCGCGCTTGATCGCGCGGTCGATGTTGTCGTTCGGCACCGAGGTCTTCTTGGCCTTCTGGACCGCGTCGACGAGCGTCGGGTTGCCCGACAGGTCGGCACCGCCCATCTTCGCGGCGACCTCGATGTTCTTGATGAGCTTGGCGAACGACTTCGCACGGCGCTGGTCGATGACCGCCTTCTTGTGCTTGGTCGTTGCCCACTTGGAATGCCCGGACACGGTTCTCCTTGCGTCTAGCCGAAAATCCGGTCCAGTCTACCGACCCGGGAGGCACGGCCAGGGCCCGCCTCGCTGGCGCGGCCCGAGACGGGGCGCGGCGGCAACCGGAGCCGCGAGCCGGCTCAGGCGGAACGGACCATGTCGAGGAAGCGCCGGTGGAAGCGGTCCTCCCCCGCGACCTCCGGGTGGAAGGCGCTCGCGAGGACGTTGCCCTGCTGGACCGCGACGACCTGACCGTCCGCCAGCGCACCGAGCACCCGCACGTCGGCGCCGTGTTGCTCGACCACGGGCGCACGGATGAAGACCGCGTGGACGGGGTCCTCGCCGAGTTCGGGCATCGGGATGTCGGTCTCGAACGAGTCGTTCTGGTTGCCGAACGCGTTGCGCCGGACCGTGGTGTCGAGGACGCCGAGCGTGTGCTGTCCGGCGATGCCGCCGGTGATCCGGGCGCTCAGCATGATCATGCCCGCGCACGTGCCGTAGGCCGGCAGTCCGCCGCGGATGGCGTCGGCGAGTGGTTCCGCGATGCCGAACGTCCGGGACAGCTTGTCCATGACGCTCGACTCCCCGCCGGGGATCACGACGCCGTCGAGCGCGCCGAGTTCCTCTGCACGGCGGAGCGGCACCACGTCGGCACCGAGCTCCGTCAGCGAGGCGATGTGCTCGCGGAAGTCCCCCTGCAGTGCGAGGACGCCGATCCGGGGCGCGGCCTTACCAGCCACGCTCGGCGAGACGGTGCGGCGCGGGGACGTCGGCGACGTTGATGCCGACCATCGCCTCGCCCAGCCCGCGCGAGACCTCGGCGATGACCTTGGGGTCGTCGTGGAAGGTCACGGCCTTGACGATCGCCGCGGCACGCTTGGCCGGGTCTCCGGACTTGAAGATGCCGGAGCCGACGAACACGCCGTCCGCCCCGAGCTGCATCATCATCGCGGCGTCGGCCGGGGTGGCGACGCCACCGGCGGTGAAGAGCACGACCGGCAGCGTGCCGGTCCGTGCGACCTCCTTCACGACGTCGTACGGTGCCTGCAGTTCCTTGGCGGCGACGTAGAGCTCGTCGTCCTTGAGGTTCCGGAGCGCCGCGATCTCCTTCGAGATCGTGCGGATGTGCTTGGTCGCCTCGGACACGTCGCCCGTGCCGGCCTCGCCCTTGGAGCGGATCATGGCCGCGCCCTCGGTGATGCGACGGAGGGCTTCGCCGAGGTTGGTGGCACCGCAGACGAAGGGCGTCGTGAAGCCCCACTTGTCGATGTGGTTCACGTAGTCGGCGGGCGAGAGGACCTCGGACTCGTCGATGTAGTCGACGCCGAGCTCCTGCAGCACCTGCGCTTCGACGAAGTGGCCGATGCGGGCCTTCGCCATGACGGGGATCGATACGGCGGCGATGATCTCCTCGATCATCGACGGGTCGGACATGCGGGCGACACCGCCCTGCGCGCGGATGTCGGCCGGGACGCGCTCGAGGGCCATGACGGCCGTGGCGCCGGCTTCCTCGGCGATGCGGGCCTGCTCGGCGTCGATCACGTCCATGATGACGCCGCCCTTGAGCATCTCCGCGAGACCGCGCTTGACGCGCGAGGACCCGGTGGTCGAAGTGGCGTTGACGGTGCTGGGGGTGCTGTCGCTCATGATGCCGACAGTCTAGTGCTCCGGCCACCCCTCGGCGACGAGTCGTCGGGTCTCGCCGAGCAGCTGTGAAAGCGACTTCGTACGGGCGATGATCGGGAAGAAGTTCGCGTCCGACTGCCACCGCGGCACGATGTGCTGGTGCAGGTGGGCGGCGACCCCGGCACCGGCGACCTCGCCCTGGTTCATCCCGATGTTGAAGCCGTCGCAGTGGGAGACCTGTCGGAGGACGCGCATCGCCGTCTGGGTCAGCTCGCCGATCTCCTGCAGTTCCTCCGGCGTGGCCTGGTCGTACAGCGGGACGTGCCGGTACGGGCAGACGAGCAGGTGGCCGTTGTTGTACGGGTACAGGTTGAGCAGCACGTACGCGTGCTCGCCCCGCGCGACGATGAGGGCGTCCTCGTCGGACTTGTGCGGCGCCTCGCAGAACGGGCAGTCGTCGCGGTGTCCGCGCCCCTCACCGGCCCGGCCGGCGTCGATGTACGCCATCCGGTGCGGGTTCCACAGCCGCTGGAAGGCGTCCGGGACCGCCGCCTGGGTGGCGGCGTCCCGGATCACCAGCGGGTCGCCCTCGTCGTCGAGCGGGCCGGACATCAGACCTGGACGCGGTCGCGGATGGCGGTCGTGATGCGCTCGACCGCTTCGTCCACGGGCACGCCGTTGTCCTGACGGCCGTCACGGAAGCGGAAGCTCACCGCCCCGGCGTCACGGTCGTCCCCGCCCGCGATGAGCTGGAACGGCACCTTCGCCTTGGTGTGCGTGCGGATCTTCTTCTGCATGCGGTCGTCGGAGTGGTCGACCTCGGCGCGGACGCCCTTCGCGCGGAGCTTCGCGACGACCTCGTCGAGGTAGTCGCCGTACTCCTCGGCGACGGGGATGGCGACGACCTGCACGGGCGACAGCCACGCGGGGAAGGCGCCCGCGTAGTGCTCGGTGAGCACGCCGAAGAAGCGCTCGATCGACCCGAACAGGGCGCGGTGGATCATCACCGGGCGCTGGCGGGTGCCGTCGGCCGCGGCGTACTCGATGCCGAAGCGCTCCGGCAGGTTGAAGTCGAGCTGCACGGTCGACATCTGCCAGGTCCGGCCGATGGCGTCACGGGCCTGCACGGAGATCTTCGGGCCGTAGAAGGCGGCGCCGGCGGGGTCCGGGACGAGCTCGAGGCCGGTCTCCTCGGCGACCTCGCGCAGGGTGTTCGTCGCGACCTCCCACACGTCGTCGTCGCCGACGTACTTCTCCGGGTCCTTCGTGGACAGCTCGAGGTAGAAGTCGTCGAGGCCGTAGTCGCGGAGCAGCGAGAGCACGAACCGGAGCGTCGTGGTGAGCTCCTCCTTCATCTTCTCCTGCGTGGTGAAGATGTGGGCGTCGTCCTGCGTCAGGCCGCGCACGCGGGTGAGCCCGTGGATCACGCCGGACTTCTCGTTGCGGTACACGGTGCCGAACTCGAACATCCGCAGCGGCAGGTCGCGGTAGGACCGGGCCTGCGACCGGTACGCGAGGATGTGCATCGGGCAGTTCATCGGCTTGAGGTAGTAGTCCGCCCCCTGCCGAGTGACGTTGCCGTCCTCGTCGCGTGCCTCGTCCATGTGCATGGGCGGGAACATGCCGTCCTTGTACCAGCCGAGGTGGCCGGACTGCTCGAACAGGTCGCCCTTGGTGATGTGCGGCGTGTAGACGAAGGAGTAGCCCTCCTGCTCGTGCCGACGGCGCGAGTAGTCCTCCATCTCGCGGCGGATGATGCCGCCCTTCGGGTGGAAGATCGCCAGTCCCGAGCCGATCTCGTCGGGGAACGAGAACAGGTCGAGCTCGGCGCCGAGCTTGCGGTGGTCGCGCTTGGCGGCCTCCTCGAGGCGCACGAGGTACGCCTTGAGCTGGTCCTTGTCCGGCCAGGCGGTGCCGTAGACGCGCTGCAGCTGCGGGTTCTTCTCCGAACCGCGCCAGTAGGCGGCGGCGACGCGCATGAGCTTGGCGGCGTTGCCGATCCAGCGGGTGTGCGGGACGTGCGGGCCGCGGCAGAGGTCCTGCCACACGACGTCGCCGGTCTTCGGGTCGACGTTCTCGTACACGGTGAGCTCGCCGGCGCCGACCTCGACGCTCTCGCCCGAGTCACCCTCGGACGCGGCGCCCTTCAGGCCGATGAGCTCCTGCTTGTAGGGCTCCCCCGCCATCAGTTCGCGGGCCTCGTCGTCGGAGACCACCCGGCGCCGGAAGCGCTGGGCCTGCTTGACGATGCGGTCCATGCCCTTCTCGATCGCCTTCAGGTCGTCCGGCGTGAAGGGCTCGGCGACGTCGAAGTCGTAGTAGAAGCCGTCGGTGACGGGCGGCCCGATGCCGAGCTTGGCGTCGGGGTTGATCTGCTGCACGGCCTGCGCGAGCACGTGCGCGGCGCTGTGGCGCAGGATGTCGAGACCGTCCTGCTCGTCGAGGGTGACCGGCTCGGCGGTCTCACCGGTGGCGACCTCGGCCGCGAGGTCCTTGAGGACGCCGTCGACCCGGATGGCGACGACACCGCGGATGCCGTCGAAGAGCTCGGTGCCCGTCGTGGTCGTCGTCGCGGTGCGGGGCTCGGGTGCCTGGGGCACGTCGGCGGGCTCGGCGGACTCGGCAGCGACTGACTCGGTCACGATGGTGGGGCTCCCTCGGTCTGGTGGTGCGTCAATGGTAGTGGCGTCACGGGTCCACCCCGGGACGCCGTCGCGCTCAGGCGGGGACGGCGCCGAGCGTGGTGACGGGCAGGCGCGGCTCGAGGCGCTCACGCCCGGAGAGCCCGTCGAGTTCGAGCAGCGCGGCGAACCCGATCGCCTCGTACCCGGCGCGCTCGAGCAGCGTCACGGTCGCGGCTGCCGTGCCGCCGGTGGCGAGGACGTCGTCGACGACGAGCACCCGGGTGCCCGGCTCGAGCTGCCCGGGGCGGAGTTCGAGTTCGGCCTCGCCGTACTCGAGCGCGTACTGCTCGCTGAGGACCTCGCCGGGGAGCTTGCCGGCCTTGCGGACGGTGAGCACGCCGACCTGGTGCTGCGCGGCGATGCCACCGGCGAGGGCGAACCCGCGTGCCTCGATGCCGGCGACGGCGGCGAAGCCCGCACCGATCGCGAACGGCGCGGCGAGGGCCTCGCAGACCCGACCGAACGCGATCGGGTCGGCGAACACCGGGGTGACGTCGCGGAAGAGCACGCCCGCCTTCGGGAAGTCGGGGACGATCTGGGTGAGGCGCTCGACGAGGGCGGCGGCGGTGTCGGTCATGTCGTCAACCGTACGGGCCGACGGCGCACGGCCGTGACGCCCCGGGCGGGTGGAGCGGGTGCGTGCGGACGGGACGGACGGGAGGCTCGGGACCGGCTGGTGCCGTGCCTCCCGTCCGTGGCCGTGGCCGTGGCCGAGGACGCGCTCGCCGAGCCTGACCGGTCAGCGCCACAGGTGCATGCCGGCGCCGAGGATCAGCCACTCGGCTTCGCGGGCGAGGCGCGCTTCGTGCTCGCGCTGCCGGCGGAGCACCGCGGCCGGGTCGACCTCGTGCGGCTGACGGCGGGTGCGGCGGCTCCACACGATGAGGGCGAGGCCGAGGCGGAGCGCCAGCCGGTCCGGCAGCGACACGGGCCGGGGAGCACGGATCGGCGGCCGGACGGGTCTCGGGGGTGGGAGGACGGTCTTGGAGGACATTGGTTCACCATTTCGGATGCATTTCGGGAAAAAGGGGTCGACGAATCGACCGGGAAGACCGTCGCGTCGCCGAGGCGGCGCGACGAAGACACCTCGTGAATGCCGGGAGAATGCACTCGGCGAGGTCCAGCGAGCATTTCGGGTCGTTGCAGGTCGGCCTTCTCCCGGCCACGGCGGCCCACCGTGTCGATCGCCTCATCGTCGCGGTGACGGACGCTGCGATCGGTCGGGGACCGCGGCGACCCGCGCGTGCGACGGCACGAGCGGAATCCACGGCGTCCGACCAGCGGGGCCGCCCAGCGGCGCTCCCGCTCGGTCAGGCCCGTCGGAACGGCCCGGCAGTGCGGGATCGGTGCCGGGAGCCGGTCGCGAGCTGAGGCTCAGCGCACGGCAGGTGGCAGGGAGGAGGTCCGGTCAGCAGGAACCGACGGTGGGACCGGTGGTTCCACGGACTGCTCGGAACGGCGTCTGCGTGGTGATCATTGTCGGCCCCCTTTCGGCACGGTTCTCTGGTGATGCGGGATGTGATTCCCGACGCATTCGGTCGTCCGTTCGCGTCGAGAGAACACTATCCAGGTCGACTCGGGCTCCGCAACCCCTTTTCTCCATCTCTTGCGGAATTGCATCCGCGAACACGAGAAGCCCCCCGGCACCGGAGTGCCGGGGGGCTTCTGACGTCATCGACAGGACTAGACCGCGACGGGAGCGGCGACCACGGCGACGACCGAGCCGTCGGCGATGTCGATCCGTACCGTGTCACCCTCGTGCGCGGACCCGTCGACCACCAGTTCGGCGATCCGGTCGTCGACCTCGCGCTGGATCAGCCGGCGCAACGGACGGGCGCCGTACTCCGGCTCGTACCCGTGCTCGGCGAGCCAGTCGGTCGCCGCCTCGGACACCGACAGGACCATGCCCTGCGCGGCGAGCCGGAACGCCGTCTCCTGCAGCAGGAGCGACACGATCGACCGCAGCTGCCCGCGCTCGAGCTTGCGGAAGAGCACGATCTCGTCGATGCGGTTGATGAACTCCGGCCGCATCGACTCGCGGAGCTTGCCCATCACCCGGTTGCGCAGGTCGTCTTCCGCGTAGCCGCCGTCGGCGGCCACCGAGAACCCGAGCGCGCCCGAGCGGGAGGCCAGGAACTCCGACCCGATGTTCGAGGTCATGATGACCACCGTGTTCCGGAAGTCGACCGTCCGGCCCTGGCCGTCGGTGAGCCGGCCGTCGTCGAGCACCTGCAGCAGCAGGTTGAAGACGTCGGGGTGCGCCTTCTCGACCTCGTCGAGCAGGATCACCGAGTACGGGTTCCGACGGACGCGCTCGGTGAGCTGGCCGGCCTCGTCGTAGCCGACGTACCCCGGAGGGGCACCGACGAGCCGCGAGACCGTGTGCCGCTCGCCGAACTCGCTCATGTCGAAGCGGAGCATCGCCGACTCGTCACCGAACAGCGACGCGGCCAACGCCTTGGCGAGTTCGGTCTTGCCGACACCGGTCGGACCGAGGAAGAGGAAGCTGCCGACCGGGCGACGCGGGTCGCCCATGCCGGTGCGGCTGCGCCGGACCGCCTTCGCGATCGCCCGCACCGCGTCGTCCTGTCCGACCACCCGGTCGTGCAGTTCCGACTCCAGGGCGGCGAGTCGGGTCTTGTCGGCGGAACCGAGGCGGGTCACCGGGATGCCGGTGGCGCGTGACACCACGGCGGCGATGTCCGCTTCGGTGATGACGTCGTCCGCGGGCGACGGGACGGAGGCGCGCTCGACGTCACCGGTGGCGGCGGCGGTGATCCGCGCCTCCAGTCCGGCGATCTCGTCCCGCAGGTCCGAGGCCTCCTCGTACTGCTCCTCCGCGACCGCGCGGTCCTTCCGGGCCGTCAGGTCGGCGACCTGGGCACGGAGCCCCTCGACGTCGACGTCGCCCGAGCGGGCGAGGCGGCGGCGGGCGCCGGCCTGGTCGATGAGGTCGATCGCCTTGTCCGGCAGGTGCCGGTCGGTGACGTACCGGTGGGAGAGTTCGACGGCGGCGCGGATGGCGTCGTCGGCGTAGGTCACGTCGTGGTGCTCGGCGTACCGGGGGCTGAGACCGGCGAGGATCGCGACGGCGTCCTCGACGCTCGGCTCCCCCACCGTGACGGGCTGGAAGCGGCGCTCGAGGGCGGCGTCCTTCTCGATGCGGCGGTACTCGTTCAGCGTCGTCGCGCCGACCAGGTGCAGGTCGCCCCGGGCCAAGCGCGGCTTGAGGATGTTGCCCGCGTCCATGGCACCGCCCTCGCCGCCGCCGCCGGCGCCGACGACCGTGTGGAGTTCGTCGACGAACACGATGAGCTCGTCGGCGTGTGCGGCGATCTCGTCCATCGCCTTCGTCAGGCGTTCCTCGAAGTCACCACGGTAGCGGGTGCCGGCGAGCATGCCGGGCAGGTCGAGCGCGACGACCCGCTTGCCCTGCAGCAGGGCCGGGACGTCGCCGTCGACGATGCGCTGGGCGAGCCCCTCGACGATGGCGGTCTTGCCGACGCCGGGCTCGCCGATGAGGACCGGGTTGTTCTTGGTGCGACGGAGCAGGATCTCGACGGCCTGCTCGATCTCGTCGGCGCGGCCGATCACCGGGTCGATGCGACCCTCGCGGGCGCGGGCGGTGAGGTCGGTGCCGAACTGGTCCAGCGTCGGCGTCTCCGACTGCTGGTCCTGCTGAGCGGTGGTGCCGGGCATGGGACGCCCCTCTCGTGCGGCCTCGGCCGCTTCCTGCGCGTAGGACTGCATCACCTGCGGGGTGACGCCGGCGCTCGCGAGCAGCTGGCCCGCGACCGTGTCCTGGTCCGTGACGAGCACGAAGAAGACGTGCTCGGGGTCGGTGTACGTGCTGCCGAAGCCGCGCGCGGCCTGGGTGGCCTCGAGCAGGATCCGTTGCGCCGACGGGGTCAGCGCCGGACGGCCCTCCGGTCGGTCGCCGGACGGCATCGGCAGGCGCTGCTCGACCTCGGCGGCGAACCGCTCGGGATCGGCCCCCGCGGACCGCAGCACGGCGGCGAAGGGCTCGGTGCCGACGAGCACGTGCAGGACGTGCAGGGCGTCGATCTCGTGCTGGCCCTGCTCGACCGCGTACGCGGCCGTCTGCTGGAGCAGCTCGTGGGTACGCCGGCTGAGGAGCCGCGTGATGTCGACCGGTCGTCCGAACGGCATGGACCGCTGGGACTGGCCGGGGTTCTGGGAAGCCGCGAGCAGTCGTGCGAGGAACTCGTCGAACGAGTCGTTGCCGCCGGTCGGGCCGAACGTCTGTGGCAAAGGGACCTCCTGAGGAACTTGAGTGCCTTCGGCTCAATGCAACGCAGGAGGACCGTCGCCATTCCCGTCTGGAGGAAAAAGTTGCGGCGGGTCGACTCAGGTCCGGGTGATGGTCGCTGTGCTCGCGTCCGTGACCCGTGCCAGGTCCGCCGGGGCCAGCTCGACGTCGAACCCGCGACGCCCGCCCGACACGAAGATCGTCGGGTGGTCGGCGGCCGAGGCGTCGAGGACGGTGCGCAGACGGGTGCGCTGCCCGACCGGACTGATCCCGCCGACGACGTACCCGGTGCGACGTTCCGCGAGCGTCGGGTCGGCGAGCGAGGCCTTCTTCCCGCCGACGGCGGCTGCGATCGCCTTGAGGTCGAGCCGGTCCGCCACGGGGACGATCGCCACCGCGAGCTCGCCGTCCACCGACACGACGAGGGTCTTGAACACCTGCTCCTCACGCAGCCCGAGCGCCGCCGCGGCCTCTTCGCCGAAGTTCGTCGCGCTCTCGTGGTGCTCGTAGACGTGTGGGGTGTACGGGACGCCGGCCCGCTCCAGCGCGAGAGTCGCCGGGGTGCTCGGGGAAGCTGCGCTCATGCACCGATCCTGCCCCGCACGACCGGCACGCCGACGGAGGCTCGCGGACGCTACGCTGAGCCGCACCATGACCGTCATCGAGGTGCTGCTCCGCGTGGTCGCCGCGCTGCACGCACTCGACCCCGCCGCACTCGCCCAGTTGCCGACACTCGGCGCTCCACCGGCGATCACGGTCGCCGTGCTCGGGGTCACCGCGATGGGTCTCACGGTCGCGGGGATCGCGGCGCTCGCCGCGGCCGCACTCGTGCTGCGTCTCGTCGCCCTCCTCATCGGAGCGGTCGGCGCCGCCCCCCGGGTGCCCTCGAACGCCCCGGATCTCGCCACCCGGATCGCGTGGAGCGACCCCGACGCGGACGGGCACGCCCGACCGCGGGCACCGGGAGCCGTCTCGGCGGTCTGACACCGGTCGGTGTCGGGCCGCAGACGCCCCGACCCATCGATCGAAGGACCCCCGTGGACATCACCACCCTGCCTGGCCTCGACGCCGTGCTGCACACCGGCGCGACCGCCGTCACCGCCCTCACCGAACTGCTCACCCCCGTCGTGGGACCGATGGCGGCGGCACTCGCCGTCGTCGTGCTGACGCTCGCCGTCCGCGTCCTGCTCGTCCCGCTGTCCGTCCTGCAGGTGCGCGCGGAGCGGGACCGCCGGCGCCTCGCACCCCGGATCGCCGAACTCCGGCGGCGAGCCGGCCGTGACACGGTACGGTTCCAGCGCTCGCTGCAGGAGCTGTACACCGCGGAGGGCGTGTCACCGCTCGCCGGGTGCCTGCCCGTCCTCGCGCAGGCGCCGGTCGTCTCGCTGCTGTACACGCTCTGCACCCACGTGAGCATCGACGGGACCGTCAACGCCCTGCTTCGCGCAACCCTCGCCGGCATCCCGCTCGCGCAGTCGGCGGTCGCGGTCGTCACGTCACCGCTGTGGGTGCACGCCTGGGTCGTCCTCGTGCTGCTCGCCGTGCTCGCCGTCACGGTCGAGCTGACCCGCCGGGCGCAGCTCCACTGGAACCCGGTCGTCGCGCCGGGCCCAGCGGCGTCCGACGCCACCGCACCCGGCGCTGCGGTCGCGGCGGGCATCGCACGGTGGGTGCCGTTCGTCTCGGTCGTCTTCGCCGCGGTCGTCCCGCTCGCCGCCGCACTGTACGTCGTGACGAGCGCGGTCTGGACGCTCGGTGAGCGCGCCGCCCTCCGCCGCCTGGTCCGCTAGTCGGGGGACGACCGAGGGCGGGGTGACCAGCAGGGCACGGTCGAGCCGCGCCCCGCTGGGCGTCAGCCGCCCTGGCCCTCCTGCTGCGGCCCCTGGTCGACCGGGTCGTACTCGGTGTCACGACCCTGTTCCTCCTCGGGCAGGGGCACGTGCCGCTCGGTACCGCTCCCGCCCGGGCTCGTCGCGACGTAGTCGGCCTCGCCCGACTGCGTGTCGTTGCTGAGCGGTTCGAGGGTCTCCTCGTCGACGTCCGCCGGCGTGGATCCGGTGGCGTCGGCGGGGACGGCAGGGTCGGGCGACTGGTCGTTCTGCGCGGTGGTCATCCCCCGGGCGTACTCCCCCCGGTCTGGGTGCGCGCCGACACCGTGCCGGTGGCAGGCTGAGCAGAGGCGTGACGACGAGGAGCGCGCATGAGCCGGACCGACGACGACGCGGCAGCACGTGCCCGTCTCGAACGCGTCGCCTGGGGCGCCGCGTCCACACCCGCCGAGGCCGTGCGCGCCCGGATGGCCCTGGCCGATCTCGACCGGGAGGCCCGGGGACGGGCCCGCACCGCTCCCCCGTCCGGCACACGGTCCGCTCCGGACACGCGACGGCGGGCGGACCCGGCGACGGCTCCGGTGCCCACCCGCTCACCGTCCGGCACCCTCCCGGTCGGGTCGTCCGACGGCACCACCCCCGGAGGGCGTGTGGACACCGCGACCGGTGCGGGCAGCGACGGCCCTGCGGTGGACGACGACGAGGCGGACCGCGGCGGGACGGACCGGCGCGGCACGGGCCTCCTGGGCGCTGTCCGGCGTCTGGTCGGGCGCGCGCGGCGGACCGACCGGACCGTGCTGTGGGCGCTCGGCGGCGGGGCCGTCGTCGTCGGTCTCGTCGTGGGCACGGGAGTCGGGCTCTCGGTCGGCACGAGCGCAGCACGACCCGCGACGACGACGGTCACCCCGGCGGCCGGGACGGTGACCGTCGAACAGATGCTCGACCTGCCACAGACGTTCGCCGACCAGCTCCCCGGGTCCGTCGAGGCGCCGGTCTCACTCCGGACGACACGCCTGGTGTTCACGAACCGGTCGCTGTCCGGTGAGGCCTCGGCCACGCCGTGGAACGTCTGGGCCGGCGTCGGGCGGGACGGTTCCACCGTCTGCCTGGTCGCGACGGCCGACCGCATCGAGGGCACGAGCGCCTGCTACCCCCGCGAGGACGCCCTGCACGGCACGGTGTCCCTGTCGGCGACGTCGCTGAGCGGGACACTCTGGGTGCGTCTGGTCGGCGGTGCCGTCCGGGGCACCGTGACGAGCACGGCCACGAGCCGGATGTACTGACGCACGCCGAGCCCCCGTCAGGTGCGCGACCGGGTGCTCGTTGGAGCGCTCCTGAGAGCCTCGCGAGAACCGCCCGGGCGTGCTCGCGGGAACCGCGAGCCTCGTGCAACACTGGATGAGCGCACTCGCCGTGGAGTGGCCAGGACCACATCTCCACACCCCACCCATCCACCCGAGCGCGCCCCACCCCGGTCGACCAGTCGTCCGCGCGCGCTCCTCGCACGTCCTCGAGGAGGTCAGCCGCCGTGTCCACCACCAGCAACCAGACCGTCCACCCGTACACGACGCCGATCACCGTGACGACGTCGTCGGTGGTCGGCATCGCCGTGCTCGGGCTCGCCACGTTCTTCGCCATCACGACCGAGCTCATGCCGGTCGGACTGCTCGGCACCATGAGCCACGACCTGGGTGTCACCGAGTCGACCATGGGCATCGTCATCACCGTGTACGCCGCGGCGGTCGCCCTGCTCGCGCTGCCGTTGACCTCGCTGACCGCCAGGCTGCCACGGAAGACCGTGCTCGTCGCGACCCTGGTCGGGTACACCGTGTCGAACGCGCTCGTCGCCTTCGCACCCTCGTTCGCCGTCGTCTGCGCCGGCCGGGTCGTCGGCGGCATCGCCCACGCGCTGTTCTTCTCCGTCGCCTCGGCGTACGCCACCCGCATCGTCCCGCCGCGCCTGGCCGGACGAGCCATCGCGTTCGTGTACTCCGGCAGCTCACTCGGCTTCGTGATCGGCGTGCCCCTCGCCACCGGCGTGGGCCAGTCCATCGGCTGGCGTCCGGCCGTGGGCGCCGTCGCCGCCTGCGCAGCCGTCCTCGCCGTGGTCGCCGCGGCCTTCCTGCCCTCCGTGCGGGGTGCCGCCTCACCGCACGTCGGCTCTCAGAAGGCGTGGGCCCGCACCGGACTGCTGTCCGTCGTCGTCGCCGACCTGCTGCTCTTCGCCGGGCACTACGTCGTCTACACCTACGTCGGGCCCTACGTCGTCGACGCCGGACTCGACGCGGGCATGGTCTCCGGCGCGCTGCTCGTCCTCGGTGGCACGGGGGTGATCGGGCTCTGGCTCGCCGGGGTCTTCGTCGACCGGGCGCCCCGGCAGACCCTCCTGGTGTCGATCGCCGCGATGGCCGTCGCCTTCGTCGTGATGCCCTTCGCCCACGGGTCCCTGGTCGGCACCATGGTCGTCGCCGGCGTCTGGATGGCGGCGAACGGGACGACCGGCACGCTGTTCATGGCCGCGGCGATCCGCACCGGCGGGGTCAGCCCCGAGATCGCCGGTGCGCTCGTCAACGGCGCCTCGAACATCGGCATCGCGGGCGGTGCCGCACTCGGCGGGCAGGTGCTCGGGCTGTCCGGGCTGCAGACGCTGCCGTTCGCCGGAGCGGTGGTGCTCGTCGTTGGCCTGTCGGTCGTCGTGCTCGCCCGCCGCGGGTTCCCGGTGCACGCCACCGCGCAGCCGCACCTCAGCACGTCCTCCATCGAGGTCCTCACCTCGTCGCTGGCCGTCGTCACGAGTTCGATCCCGACGGTGAGCCGCGCCATCCAGACGATCACCGGCTCGGTCGCGACCGTCCACCGTGCTGCGACGGGGTCGATCCGCACGGCGACGGGCTCCGTCCGGACCGTCGGCGAGCGGTAGCAAGCCCCGGGAGGTCCGTCGCCGGCTCCCCGACCTGGCTTCCGGAGTCGGTCAGGCGCGTGCCACCAGGGCGTCCAGCGCGGCGACCTGCCCGGCGACGACGAGCCCCCGCGCCACGTCGAGCGGTGTCCACCGCGCGTCGTCCACCTCGGGGACGTCGACGAACCGACCGGAGCCGCGGGGCAGTTCGAGGGCGACCGTGTTGCTCCGGACCACGTCCACCGAGAACGCCGGCGCCTGCAGGGCGTACACCGTCACGACCTTGCCGGACCCCTGCCGGAACTCCCCGAGCAGCTCCGGGACACCGTCGGGAGGCGCGGTGCCGATCTCCTCGGCGAACTCGCGGCACGCGGCGGCGAGGGTGTCCTCACCGTCGACCGGTTCGCCCTTCGGGATCGTCCACGCCCGCGGGCGCCGCCGCCAGAACGGACCGCCCATGTGGGCGATGAACACCTCGAGTGCTTCGCCGGTGCCACGGTGCAGCAGGAGACCGGCGGAACGTGGGGGCACGGTCGGCAGACTACCCTCGCGCGCATGCGCAGCATCGAGCTCCGGGACGGCCGCTTCGTCCTGGTCGACGACACCGCACCGGACACCGAGCGGCCGACGGTCGTGTGGCACCACGAGTCGCCGCACACGGGCGTCCTCTTCGAGCCGTTGACGAGCGCAGCGACCGCACGCGGTCTGCGCCTCGTCGCCGTCACCCGCCCGGGCTACGGCGGCGCCGACACCCTGCCCGGGCGACGCGTCGCGGACGGCGCCCAGGACCTCGAGCAGGTCCTCGACGTCCTGGGGGTCGCACGCGTCGCGGTGCTCGGCGGCTCCGGCGGGGGTCCGCACGCGCTCGCCGCCGCAGCGCTCCTCCCCCACCGCGTCGCGGCAGCGGCCGTCCTCGCCTGCCCCGCGCCGTTCGAGGACACGTCGGAGTGGTGGGACGGCATGGCGGCCGACGGAGGCCTCCGGGCAGCGACCGCCGGACGGGAGGCCCGGATCGCCTGGGCGGCGTCGGCCACGTTCGACCCGGCTCAGTTCGTCGACGTCGACTGGGCAGCGCTCGACGGGGACTGGGCGGCACTGGGACGCGATGCGGGCGCGGCCGGTGCGACGGGCCTCCAGGGCGGCGCCGACGACGACGTGGCGTTCGTGACCGACTGGGGGTTCGAACCGTCGGCCGTCACCGTCCCGACGGTCGTCGTGCACGGCGCCCGTGATCGGGTCGTGCCGGTCGCGCACGGGCGGCGACTCGCTGCGGCACTCCCGGCGGTCGAGTACGAGGAACGCGCCACGGACGGACACATCGCGGTCCTGGCGGCGGTGCCGGCGCTCCTCGACCGGCTCGCGGCGGTGCTCCGGAGCTGAGGGGACACGCTGGCCGCCTGCCGTTCCCGGTCGGCACCGCGTCAGCCGAACTCGCGCCGGAGCAGGTCCGCGGTGCTCTCGGTCAGGAACCGGACGCCCGCTCGGTCGGGGTGGAGGGCGCCGGGCTTCAGGTCGATGCGGCGCAGCCCGCCGAGGGAGTCGAGGGAGATGCCCTCGACGTAGGACCCCCTGCGCGCGCAGGCGGAGTGCGCCTGGGTGGCGGCGAAGACGTCGAGGAACGTGACGCCGGCAGCGCGGGCGGCGTCCCGTCCGACCTCGTCGAGCTGCTCCTGCACGCCGTGCAGCCAGCGCACGTCGGTGTCGGTGAACGGGTAGGTGTCCTCGGGGAACCGTCCGGCGAGGGTCCCGAGGTCGACGGCCGGCCGGAAGCAACCCGACGACGGGGTGTGTGCCTCGTCCGGGAAGATCGCCGGGTACCCGAGCAGGACCACCCTGGCGTTCGGGGCCGCGGCACGGACGTCGGCGAGCGTCTCGGCGATCCCGAGCGCCACCCGGCTCTGGATCTTGACGCCGAGGGTGTCCACCCCGTCGGCCACCAGGGTGCTCCGGCACGAGGGCGCGTTCTGGCCGGAGAAGACCGGCCCCGAGGCCGACAGCGCGAGGCAGGACGCGGCCGTGCCGAACAGATCGGCGTCGTTGCCGCCGATGGTCAGCGTCACGAGCCGGGTGGACGCGGACAGGGCCTCGATCTGGGGCGGAGCCCCGCGGAACTGGGTGCCGTCGCGGACGTCCTCGCTCGTCGCCCCGGCGCAGCTGACGTCGGTGAGGTCGAGCCCGAACCGGGCGGCGATGCGGTGCGGGTAGTCCTCACCCGACTGTGCGCAGGCCCGGACCGGCAGGCCCGTCGGGTGCCCGAGACCGTACCCGGCGGAGTACGAGTCGCCGAGGGCGACGTACTCGCTGCCCGGTGGCAGGTCGGGGAGCGTCTCCGGCGGGTCGTCCGTGACCGGGAAGGGCTGCGGGACCGGCCATTGCGGAGCGGCGACCGCCGCCGGCGTCACGGCCGTGTCACCGACGACGACGGCCCCCACGAGCACGGCCGACGTCACGAGTGCGGTGAGCACGCGGCGGACGGTCGAGCGGCGCAGGGTGGGCTCCGGAGCGGGTTCGGGTCGGGTGGCGACCCGCGGGCGGGGTCGAGCGGACCAGGCTAGCCGGTCCGGCTCGACCTCCGCGGACAGGGATGGTCAGCGACGACCGAGACGACGCTCGCCGCCGGCGCCGGGCTGGTACGGCATGCCGTAGTGCGCGAAGAGCTCCGGCTCGAGCGCGGCGTCGAGCTCGCCGTCGGTGGCGATCGACGGTGCTTCCTTGACGGCCTTCTTGTCGAACGTCACGACGAGGTGCTTCGGGGTGACGGTCGCGCCGACGAGCGGGACGAAGACGAGCTTCTTGCCGACGACGCCCGTGGTGATCGACCCGAACGCCGGCTCCGACGTCGCGGTGTCGTAGTAGATGCTCTCGAGGTTGCCGATCTTGTCGTCCTGGTCGTCGACGACCGGCAGACCGATCCAGTCCCGGATGTTGGCTGCTTCGAACACGGCGTCTCCCTCCGACGGCCGGACCCTCCGAGCCGTCGGATCGACGCTACCGATCGGTGCTGGGTGCGGTGACGGCGGGCGTCACACCGAGCCCGTCGACCGCGGTCAGCACGTCCTCGGCGCTGACGGCGAGGATCGCGGGGTCCGGGTCCTCGGCGAACACGTCGCCGCGGCGCACCGAGGCGTCGGTGAGGACCACGTGCGGGCCGGACGCCGGCGGACCCCAGGCCTCGGGCGGGGCCGGACCGAACAACACCACGGACGGGATGCCGTACGCCGAGGCCAGGTGCGCGGCTCCGGTGTCGACCGTGACGAGGAGACTCGCCGCGGCCACGACCGCGGCGAACGGCTGCAGGTCGAGGCGGCCGGCGAGCACAGCGGCGTCGTCGAGACCGGCCGACGCCGCGACGGCCAGCGCCCGCTCGACGTCGTCCGAGCCGCCCGTCAGCACCACGCGGTGACCGCGCGCGACGAGGCCGCGCACCACCTCGGCGAAGCGGTCGACCGGCCAGTGCCGCGCCCCGTGGAAGGCGCCCACGTGCACCACTGCGGCACCCTCGACGACGGCGGGGACGGCCGGGACGGCGATGGACACGTCGTCCGGGTCGGCCGGCATGCCGTGCGCGGTCATCAGGCCGGCCCAGCGCTCGCGCTCGTGCACGTCGTGCTGCCACTCCGGCCCGTCGGGGGCGCCGTGCCCGATCACCCGTCGGGCCTGCAGCGCGTCGATGAGCTGCCCGGACTCCGGGCCGGCGCCGTGCAGGTTCACGGCGACGTCGACGACGCCGGCCGGGACCGCGATCGGGTGGTCGAGGCCGTGCTGGGCGAGGTGCACGTCCACGTCGGTGACGAGTTCGACGACCGGGGCGAGCCAGGCCGTCGTCGCGAGCGTGATCCGGTGGCCGGGGAACGCCCGACGGAGGGCGTGCAGCGCGGGGACGGCGACGAGCAGGTCGCCGAGCTTGATCGCACGGAGCACGACGAGCTCCGGTCGGCCGTCGGACGGGGGCAGGGTGGGTACGGCGGTCACGAGGTCCGACGCTACCGGGCCGCGGGCCTGTCGTCCGCGACACCGAGGAGCTGTCCGCGGCGCGCCACGCGCCGCTGCCGGGTTGGGCGAGCCCGCCGTCCGCCCGGTAGAGAGGAGTGTGGCTCTCTCCGACCGACCGCTGCGCGGTGTGCTCTTCGACCGTGACGACACCCTGGTGATCGACGTCCCGTACAACGCGGACCCGGAACGTGTCGTCCCCGTCCCGGACGCCGCGCGCGCCGTCGCCGCGGCCCGGGCCGCCGGGCTCGCGGTGGGTGTCGTCACGAACCAGTCCGTCATCGCGAAGGGCATGGCCACCCGCGAGCAGGTCGACGCCACGAACGCCCGGGTCGACGAACTCGTCGGACCGTTCGACGTGTGGGAGGTCTGCCCGCACGACCGCGAGGACGACTGCTCGTGCCGCAAGCCCCGGCCGGGCATGGTCCTCGCTGCGGCACAGCGACTCGGGCTCGACGCGGCGGACCTCGTCGTGATCGGCGACATCGGCGCCGACGTCGGCGCCGCGGCCGCCGCGGGGGCGCAGGGCGTCCTCGTCCCGACCGGGCGCACCCTGCCCGCCGAGGTCGCGGCGGCCACGACGGTGGCCGGTTCCCTCGAGGAGGCCGTCGCCCTCGTCGTCGCGCACGCCGCCCCGGTGTCGGCGTGAGCGGCGGGCGCGGGGACGGACACCGGGTGCTGGTCGCCCGGCTCGACTCGTTCGGCGACGTCCTGGTCGCCGGGCCCGCCGTCCGCGCCGTCGCCGCCGGTGCCGACCACGTGACCCTGCTCTGCGGCCCCCAGGGAGCCCCGGCCGGTGCCCTGCTGCCCGGCGTCGACACCCTGCGGGTGTGGGCCGCGCCCTGGGTCACCGAGACGGTCCGCCCGCTCGACGACGCCGTGCTCGCCGAGTTCCGGGCGCTGATCGCCGAGGAGCGGCCGGACGAGGCCGTCGTCCTGACGTCCTTCCACCAGTCCCCGTTGCCGCTCGCGATGCTGCTCCGGCTCGCCGGCGTCCCGCGCGTGTCCGGCGCCTCGGTCGACCACCCGGGCGCGCTGCTCGACGTGCGGCTCCGCCCGGGCGAGGACCTGCCCGAGGACGTCCCCGAGCCCGAGCGCGCGCTCCGGATCGCCGCGGCCGCGGGCTTCCCGCTGCCCGACGGCGACGACGGAGCGCTCCGTATCCGGGACGACGAGGTCGTCAGCATCCCCTCCGAGGTCGCGGCCCTGGACCGCTACGTCGTCGTCCACCCTGGTGCCAGCGTCGAGGCCCGCTCCTGGCCCCCGTCCTCCCACCGTGCCCTGGTGGCCGAGTACGCCCGGCTCGGCGTCCCCGTCGTCGTCACGGGGTCCCCGGGCGAGCGCGACCTCACCGCCGAGGTCGCGGGCAGCACGGCCGTCGACCTCGGCGGTCGGACCAGCCCGGCCGGACTCGCCGCCGTCCTCGCCGGCGCCGAGGTGGTGGTGGTCGGCAACACCGGGCCCGCCCACCTCGCCGCCGCCGTCGGCGCGCGGATCGTCAGCCTGTTCTCGCCGGTCGTCCCGGCGGTGAAGTGGGCGCCGTACGCCGCGCACGTCGAACTGCTCGGCGACCAGGAAGCCCCGTGCCGCCTCAGTCGGGCGCGCGACTGTCCGGTCCTCGGACACCCCTGCCTGGCGGGCGTCGGCGTCGATGACGTGCTCGCCGCCCACGAGCGCCTGGTCGGATGCGCTCTCCGGACGAACGACAGCTCCCTGCGAACAGCACCAGAGACCCGGCGGTAGCGTGCGGCACTGCTTCTCCTTCTCCTCCTCCTCCTGATCGACAGTGACCGAAAGGCAGTGCATGCGGATCCTCGTGTGGCACGTGCACGGCGGCTGGATGGACGCCTTCGTCCGCGGCCCGCACGAGTACCTCATCCCGACCACCCCGGAGCGTGACGGCTGGGGCCTCGGTCGCGGTGGCCGGGACTGGGGCACGAACGCCGTCGAGATCGCACCCGCGGACGTCGCCGACGCGGACGTCGACCTCGTCGTGCTGCAGCGCCCCGAGGAACTCGAGGTCGCGCGGCAGCTGCTCGGCGGTCGGGACGTCCCGACCGTCTTCGTGGAGCACAACACCCCGCGTGTGGACGTGCCGGACAGCCGGCACCCCTTCCGGGACCGCGACGACGTGACGATCGCGCACGTGACGCACTGGAACGCCCTCATGTGGGACTGCGGCTCCACCCGGACCACCGTGGTCGAGCACGGCGTCGTCGACCCCGGCGCGCTGTACACCGGCGAGCTGGAGCGGTTCGGCGCCGTCATCAACGAACCCGTCCGACGGAACCGCGTCGTCGGCACCGACCTGCTCCCCCGTTTCGGCGCGGTCGCCCCGGTCGACGTCTTCGGCATGGGCACCGAGAAGCTGGCCGGACTCGGGCACGGCGACCTGCTCGTCGGTCTCGGCGACGTCAAGCCGGACCCGATGCACGCCGCCCTCGCGCAGCGCCGCGCCTACGTCCACGCGAACCGCTGGACCTCGCTCGGCCTCTCGCTCATCGAGTCGATGCACATGGCGATGCCGGTGCTCGTCCTCGCCACCACGGACGCGTCCCGCACCGTGCCCGCCGAGGCCGGCGCCATCGCGACGGACGTCGACGAGCTGGTGCGGGCCGCCCGGACGCTCCTGGAGGACCCGGAGGAGGCGCGCCGACGCGGCCTCGTCGCCCGGGAGGCCGTGCTCGCGCGACACGCGCTGTCCCGCTTCACCGCGGACTGGGACGCCCTGCTCGACGACGTGCACACTGAGCACCACGCCCGGATGCGCACGGCGCGCCCGGAGCGGTCGACGGAGGCCGTCGGCGCCGGAGCGGTGCCGGACGGTGGGAGGAGCAGCTGATGAAGATCGCCATGGTCTCCGAGCACGCGAGCCCGCTCGCGACCCTCGGCGGCGTCGACGCCGGTGGGCAGAACGTCCACGTCGCCGCGCTCTCCGCGGCCCTGGCCGACCGCGGCCACACGGTCACCGTCTACACGCGTCGGGACGACGCGAGCCTGCCGGTCCGCGTCCCGCTGCGGCCGGGCGTGGACGTCGTGCACGTCGATGCCGGTCCCGCCGAGCGCGTGCCCAAGGACGACCTGCTCCCGTACATGGGGACGTTCGCGCAGGTGCTCGCGTCCGAGTGGCTGACCGACCGCCCCGACGTGGTGCACGGGCACTTCTGGATGTCCGGCCACGCCACCCTCGACGCCGTCACGCAGGTGCAGGTCCGCGCCGGCGGGGCGCGCATCCCCGTCGTCCAGACCTTCCACGCGCTCGGCGTCGTCAAGCGGCGGCACCAGGGGGCGGCGGACACCAGCCCGGTCGAACGCGAGTGGCTCGAACCGGCCGTCGGACGCGGAGCCGACCAGGTCGTCGCCACCTGTTCCGACGAGGCCTTCGAGCTGAAGAGCCTCGGTGTGCCCCTCCGGTCCATCTCCGTCGTCCCGTGCGGTGTCGACGTCGAGCTGTTCCGTCCGGACGGCCCCGTCGAGGAGCGCGGTCGCACGTTCCGGGTGCTGACCGCCTCGCGCCTGGTGCAGCGGAAGGGCGTCGGCACGACGATCGCCGCCGTCGCCCGCCTGGTCGCCGAAGGCCGCGACGTCGAACTCGTCGTCGTCGGCGGGGCCGGCGTCGCCGGGGCCGACCTGCCCGACGACCCCGAGTACCAGCGTCTCGACGCCCTCGCCCGCGACCTCGGCATCCGCGACCACGTCTCGTTCCGCGGGCAGCTCGCGCAGGAGGAGATGGGCGCGGTGTACCGCAGTGCCGACGTCGTCGTCTGCGCACCCTGGTACGAGCCGTTCGGCATCGTCCCGCTCGAGGCCATGGCGTGCGGTGTCGCCGTCGTCGCCTCCCGGGTGGGCGGCCTCATCGACACCGTCGTCGAGGACGCCACCGGGCTGCACGTCGAGCCGCGCGACGAGGACGGCCTCGCGGTCGCCCTCGGCGGTCTCCTCGACGACCCGGAACGCCGGACCGCCTACGGCCAGGCCGGGCGTCGCCGCGCCGAGTCGAAGTACACCTGGCGGAAGGTCGCCGCAGACACCCAGCGGGTCTACGAACGACTCGTCGCGGGCGGCCGCACCCACGCGCCGCGCCCGAGTCCCGGGCGCACCAGCGCGGCACCGACCACCCGCATCCCGGACGCCGTCCGACCCGCCGAGGAGACGCTGGCCGACGCCGCGCTCCCCATCACCGAGAGGAACGCCCGATGACCATCGAGCAGACCGGGATCGGCACGACCGAGTCCACCACCGGCGACGCGACGAGCACGCACGTCGTCCTCGACCACATCGCCGCATCCGTGCCCGTCATCGCGTCGCTCGCCGACCACGGCGGACACATCGCCGCGTGGGCCGACGACATCGCCACCCGCCTGGTCGCGGGGCGGCGGCTCCTCGCCGCGGGCAACGGGGGCTCTGCAGCCGAGGCACAGCACCTGACCTCCGAGCTCACCGGCCGTTTCGACGGTGACCGCCCGGCGTACTCCGCCATCTCGCTGCACGCCGAGACCTCGGCCGTCACCGCCATCGGGAACGACTACGGCTACGAGGAGGTCTTCGCCCGGCAGGTGCGCGCCCACGCCCGCGCCGGGGACGTCGTCGTCCTGCTCAGCACCAGCGGCAAGAGCCCGAACCTGCTCGCCGCCGCCGCCGCCGCGCGCGACGCCGGGGCCCGCTCCATCGCGATGACCGGTTCGTTGCCGAACCCGCTCGCGAGCGCGGTCGACGACGTCATCGCGATCGACGGCCCGTCCGCCAACGTGCAGGAGGCCCAGCTCGTCCTCGTGCACGCACTCTGCCGGGCCATGGAGCCCGTGCTCCGCCGAGGAGGCACCCGATGACCGACCGTCAGCTCCGCATCGTCGTCGTCGGCGACACCCTGCTCGACGTCGACGTCAGCGGCACGAGCGACCGGCTCAGCCCCGACGCCCCGGTCCCCGTCGTCGACGTGCGGTCCGACCAGCGACGTGCCGGCGGGGCGGGCCTCGTCGCCACCATGCTCGCGAAGGACGGCCACGACGTCACGCTCGTCACCGTCCTCGGCGACGACCGGCCGGCGGACCAGCTCCGGACGCTGCTGCCCGGCGTGCGGATCGTCGACGGTCCCTCCGGCGCCCCGACCCCGGTGAAGACCCGGGTCCGCGTCGGCGAGCACGCCCTCGTCCGCATCGACGAGGGCTGCGACACCCCGCCGGTGCCCGCCGTCACGCCCGCGATGCGGGAGGCGCTCGACGGCGCCGACGCGGTCATCGTCGCCGACTACGGTCGTGGCCTGGCCGCCGCCGAGGACATGCGCGTCGCCCTCGCCGCGGCCGTCGCCACCACACCCGTGGTCTGGGACCCGCACCCGAAGGGCGCCGCCCCCGTCCCCGGCACCACCGTCGCGACACCGAACGCGAGCGAGGCGCACCGCTTCACCGGTCTCTCCGGTTCCGGCGTCGCGTTCGCGACCGACGCCGCCGCGGACCTCGTCGCCCGCTGGGACGTGCAGGCCGTCGCCGTCACGATGGGCGACCGCGGCGCACTGGTCGGTCGGTGCACCGAGCGCGGGGCCGACTCGCGCTTCGTCCCGGCCCCGTCCGTCACCGCGGGCGACCCGTGCGGCGCCGGTGACCGTCTCGCCGCCGGTGTGGCCGTCGCCCTCGCCGGCGGCGCGGAGATCGCCGACGCGGTCACCGCCGGGGTCGCCGACGCGTCCGCCTACCTGGCCGCCGGTGGGGTCGCCTCGCTCGTCGACGGTGCCCCGCCCGCACCGATCGCCGTCCCCGGTGCCGACCGCGACGCGCTCCGCGTGGTGCACGAGGTCCGGGCCTCCGGCGGGGTCGTCGTCGCCACCGGCGGGTGCTTCGACCTGTTGCACGCCGGCCACGCGCGCACCCTCTCGGCCGCGCGGGCCCTGGGTGACTGCCTGGTCGTCTGCCTCAACTCCGACGACTCCGTCCGCGGTCTCAAGGGGCCCGACCGTCCGATCATGGGCCAGGACGACCGCGTCGAACTCCTCCTCGCGCTCGACTGCGTCGACGCCGTCGTGGTGTTCGACGAGTCCACCCCCGACGAGGCGCTCCGCCGCTTCCGGCCCGACGTGTGGGCGAAGGGCGGCGACTACACCGCGGACGAGCTCCCCGAGTCCGCCACGCTCGCCGAGTGGGGCGGCCGGGTCGTCACCGTGCCCTTCCACCCGGGCCGCTCCACCACCCGGCTCGCCGCCGCGATCGAACGCGTCGGCTGAGCCCGCCGACCCCACCTCACGACCACAGCACCACAACGCAAAGGACATCCATGCCCGTCCCCACCACCCCCATCGGCCGCGTCCTCGTCACCGGCGGCGCCTCCGGACTCGGCGCTGCCGTCGTGGCCGCCGTCACCGAGGCCGGCGGCACCCCGATCGTGCTCGACCTCCGGATCGACGCCGTCCCCGAGGGCGTCGACGCCGTCGCCGTGGACGTGTCGGACACCGACGCCGTCGAGCGGGCCGTCCGCGAGGCCGTCGAGCGCCACGGCGGCCTGGACGCGGTCGTGACCGCCGCGGGCATCGACACCCCGGCCCCGATCGACGCGATCTCGTCCGGCAACTGGGAGAAGATCGTCGGCGTCAACCTCATCGGCACCGCATCGACCGTCCGCGCCGCGCTCCCCGCGCTCGAGGCCACGCACGGCCGGGTCGTCACGATCTCGTCGTCGCTCGCGCTCCGCGGGGTCGGCCACGGCACCGCCTACTCGGCGTCGAAGTTCGGTGTCCGCGGGTTCTCGCAGGCCCTCGCCGCCGAGACCGCCGGCCGCATCGGCGTCACGAACGTGATCCCGGCGGGCATGCGCACGAACTTCTTCGCCGACCGCACCGAGCAGTACAAGCCGGGTCCGGACGCGCAGCTCATCGAGCCGGAGTACGTCGCGAACTCGATCATCTTCGCGCTGTCGCAGCCGGCCGGCTGCGAGATCCGCGAGCTGTCGATCATGCCGGCGACGGAGCCCAGCTGGCCCTGACCGGCACACGCGCCTGACGGGAGGCCCGGTACCAGCTGGTACCGGGCCTCCCGTCCGTCCGGGGTCGCCCCGCGGCGTGTCGTGCGACCTCGAGGGGGCGTCGGGGCGGACGCCAGAGCGCTCAGGTGGTGGCGAGCAGGTCCTCGACGTCGGCGAGCACCCGGTCCGGCGTGACCTCATCGACGAACGACGGGTCGTGCTCGCAGCGCTCCGCGCTCCACCCGACCTGGGTGACGTCGACGTCGCACACCGGGCAGCGGGTGACGAAGCTCATGAGCACCCGGTGCCGGCCGCGGTCGAGCGGCCCGGCGTTGATCACGTTCCCGAACCAGAACACCCCCACGGTCGGCGTCCCGACGGCGACGGCGAGGTGTCGCGGTCCGGAGTCGTCGCCGACCATGACGTCGGCGGCGGCGAGCACCGCCGGGAGCTCACGCAGCGGCAGCGCCGCGGTGAGGTCGTGCAGGCGCGCGGCGACCTCGGGCCCCACGGCCTCGGACACCGAGGCGCGGATGGTCGTCGCGGCCGGACGGTCCGAGTCGTCCCCGACCAGGACGACGTCGTCGCCCGCCTCGAGCCGCGCGACGGCGACGGCGGCGAAGCGCTCCGGGCTCCAGCGACGGCGCGGGTCGGTCGCGCCCGGGTGCATCGCGACCAGGCGGCCGTGCACCCCGAGTCGTTCCCGCACGGCAGCGCGCTCCTCGTCGGACACCGTGATGCGCGGGTCGAGGGTCACGGGTTCCGCCCCGGCCAGTCCGACGACCTCGAGCGCGCGCAGCACCTCGTGCTGGTAGTAGACGTAGCGGACCCACCGCTCGGTCGGGGTCGCGTCCTCGGTGGCCGTGCCGACCGAGTGCGCCGCGCCGAGACGGAGGACGAACGGGTTCGAGTTCCGCCCGCCGCCGTGCAGCTGGACCGCGAGGTCGAACCGGCCGGTCAACCGGGCGAAGAAGTCCTCGAGGTCGGGCGCGCCGTCGCCGCCGTCCCGGACCCCCGGGGACACCGGGAGCTCTTCGACGGCGTGCACGGCGTCCGTGCGCCCCGGCAGCAGCGCCGCCGCCATCGGGGTCCCGAGCAGGGTCAGGCGGGCCTCCGGGTAGGCGGCCGCGAGGGCCTCGATCGCGGGCATCGCGAACATCAGGTCACCGAGTCCCCCACCGCGGAGCACCGCGATCTCGCGGACCCCCTCGAACCGTTCGCCGCCCCGTCCGATCTGCACCACGCCCGTCGTCCTCCTCGTGTCCGACGCGGCGGGTCGTCCGACCGCATCCCTTCGTTCCTACCCGGCCGCGCTCGGGCCGGTGTGCAGCAGCCGTCCGGGCGCGCTGCTGCTGCGTCCCGTGGACACCCGCACGCATCCCGCGGGCGTGTCCAGCGGAGGAGGAGCAGCGTGGAGGGGCCGGTGCCACGACGCCGGACCACCACGAGAGGACGCACATGACGCTCGATGCCCCCACCACGACCGCTCCGTCGACGGACGACTCGTCCGCGGACACGATCACGGTGCTCGACCCCGTGACCGGCGAGGTGGCCTCGGAGACCCGCCGGAGCACGGCGGTCGAGGTGCGTGACGCGGTCGCGCGTGCGCGGGCAGCGGCGACCGGGTGGGCCCGGACCGCGCCGGGTGAGCGCGGTGCCCTCCTGCGTGCGGCAGCCGAGCGGCTCCGCGAGCACGCCGACGACCTCGCAGCGATGAACACCCGCGAGACCGGCAAGGTCCCGGGTGACGCCCTCGGCGGCGTCGAGGCCGGCATCAACACGCTCATCCAGTACGCCGAACTCGGCCCGCTGCACCGGGGCGAGGCGCTCCGAGGCAACCACGGTGCCGCCGACTTCGCCGTGCCGCACCCGCGCGGTGTCGTGCTCGCCCTGACCCCGTGGAACGACCCGGTGGCGGTGGCCTGCGGGATCCTCGGTGCCGCGATCGCCGCTGGCAACACCGTCGTCCACAAGGGCAGCGAGCGGAGCCCCGGCACCATCGCGCTCCTCAACCGTCTGCTCGCGGCCGAACTGCCCGAGGGCGTGCTCGTCGGCGTCGACGGAGACGCCTCGACGGGCGAACAGCTCCTCGCGGAGGACGGCATCGCGGTCTACGCCCACGTCGGCTCGACGGCGACCGGTGACCGTCTCGCCGAGGCCGCGCTGCGCACCCGAGCGCACGTGATCCGCGAGAACGGTGGCAACGACGCCGCGGTGGTGGACGCCGACGTCGACCCGGTGTGGGCGGCGGAGCAGGTCGCCCTCGGGGCCTTCGCGAACACGGGTCAGATCTGCACGAGCGTCGAGCGCGTCTACGTGCACCGGGACATCGCCGAGGACTTCACGGCGGCCCTCGTCAGTGCCGCGGAGCGCAAGACCGCGTCGGCCGCAGCGGACTTCGGCCCGCTCGTCGACGAGCGCCTCCGCGCGACCGTGCAGCAGCACGTCGACCAGGCGGTGGCAGCAGGAGCCCGTGTCGTCACCGGCGGTGCGGTCCCGGAGGGACCAGGGACGTTCTACCCTGCGACGGTCCTCACCGGCTGCACGGACGACATGCTCGTGCTCACCGAGGAGACGTTCGGCCCGATCGCACCGATCCGGGTCGTCGACGACATGGCCGAGGGGCTGCGCCTCGCCGCGGAGGACCGGTACGGCCTGGCCGCGACCGTCCTGACCGGTGACACCGCGACCGCGCTGCAGGCCGCCGCCGAGCTGCCCGTCGGCACCGTGAAGATCAACGCCGTGTTCGGCGGTGCACCCGGCGGCAGCGCCGAGCCCCGCGGCGCGTCGGGCTCCGGCTTCGGGTACGGCCCGCACCTGCTCGACGAGATGACGACCACCACGGTCGTGCACCTGGAGGCCGCCCCGCGCCGCACGACGACGTCCTCCGTCGACCCGGCGACCGCGGGTAGCCACGACACCGACACCGCGACCGCCGAGGACGTCCGATGACCGCCGACGTCCGGCTGGTCCGCCGCGTCGTCGAGACGATCACCGCCGAACGTCCGACCGTGGTCGTGGTCGGGGACGTGATCCTCGACCGCTGGACGGTCGGCGCCGCTGAGCGGGTGTCGCGTGAAGCACCGGCACCCGTGGTCCGGGTCACCGAGACCATCGCCGTCCCGGGCGGCGCGGCGAACACGGCCGTCAACGCCCGCGCCCTCGGCGCCGACGTCCGCATGGTCGCCCTCATCGGCGACGACGAGACCGGCCGTGTGCTGCGGGACCGCCTGGAGGCCGCCGGCGTCGACACGCGGTGGCTGGTCGCGGTCCCCGGGGCCACGACCACGAGCAAGGACCGGATCGTCGGTGGCGACCGCGTGGTCGTCCGGGTCGACGACCTGGCCGCTCAACCGAGCGCCGCGGACACCGCTCTGCTCGCCGAGGCGACGGCCGCGGCCGTGCAGGGCCGACGCCCCGCGACGGCCGACGACGCGCGCACGACCGACGGTGCCGTCACCGACGGTGCCGACACCGCCCGTGCCGATGCCGTCGTGGTCTGCGACTACGACCTCGGGGTCGACGCGACCGCCGTCGTCCCCGTGCTCGAGCGCGACCGTCCGACGACGGTCGTGGTCGACGCACACGACCTCTCGCGCTGGAGCGCACTGCACCCGGACCTCGTCACACCGAACGCCGGCGAGGCCGCCGCGCTGCTCGGGCGCGACCTCGGTCAGGGCGCCGACCGTGCCACGACCGTGGTCGCCGCACGCGACGACCTGCTCGCCGTCACCGGGGCCCGGAACGCCGTCGTGACGCTCGACCGCAACGGCACGGTGCTGCTCGACGGCCCCGGTGCGGACGCTGCTGCCGACGTGCACCGGACCCGGGCCACGCCGGCGTCCGAACAGCAGGCGTCCGGGGCGGGCGACACCTTCTGCGCCGCCGCGTCGGTCGCCCTCGCCGTCGGCACCCCGGTCCGCGACGCGGTGTCGTTCGCGCAGGCCGCCGCCGACGTCGTCGTGCGCGAGGCCGGCACCTCGGTCTGCTCCGCCGACGCCCTCGTGGCCTCGGTGTCCGCCCCCGCCGAGACCGTCGTCGACCACGACGAACTCGCCGCGGCGGTCGAGGAGGCCCGTCGCGCCGGTCGCCGCATCGTCTTCACCAACGGCTGCTTCGACGTGGTCCACCGCGGCCACACGACGTACCTCCGCCAGGCGAGCGAGCTCGGCGACCTGCTCGTCGTCGCGCTGAACGACGACGACTCGGTCCGCCGGCTGAAGGGCCCGGAGCGGCCGATCAACACCGCCGAGGACCGTGCCGGGGTGCTCGCCGCGCTGGCGTGCGTCGACCTCGTGACGGTGTTCGCCACCGACACCCCGATCCCGCTGATCGAACGCATCCGGCCGGACGTCTACGTCAAGGGCGGGGACTACTCCCCCGAGATGCTCAGTGAGACCGAGGTCGTCCGGGCCCACGGCGGTGAGGTCGTGATGGTCGACTACGTCGCCGAACACTCGACCAGCGCGGTCGTCCGGCGCATCCGCGAGACCGCGGCCGGCACCCGCACGAGCGACGGCGCACCGACGGCCGACCACGCTCCGGTCCCGGGGGACGCGTGACGCGCGGCGCGCGCTGGTCGGGCGACTGGGGCCGTCCGACCGAGGTGACACCGGGCGGGAGCGCCCCCGTCGACGTCGACGTCCTCATCCCGACCGTGGGGCGCACCGCCGAGCTCGCCGCGACGCTCGCCGGCCTGGCCGCGCAGACGGACGTCGCCTTCCGGCTGGTGCTCAGCGACCAGTCCGAGGCCGGTGACGCCGCCGCCCAGCCGGCGGTCGCCGCCATGGTCCGCGTCCTGGAGGCCCAGGGCCGCCCCGTCACGCTCCTCACGCACCCGGAGCGGCGGGGTCTCGCCGAGCACCGGCACTTCCTGCTCGCCCACGCCACGGCCGACGCCGTCCTGTTCCTCGACGACGACGTGTGGCTGGAGCCCGGCTCCGTGCACCGGATGCTCGACGCCCTCCGCTCGCTCGGGACCGGGTTCGTGGGGAGCGCCGTCCAGGGTCTGTCCTACCTGGCGGACCGCCGGCCGCACGAGACGGCACCGTTCGCCCTCTGGGACGGTCCCGTCGTGCCCGAGGTGGTGCGGCGCGGCACGCCCGGCTTCGACCGTTGGTCCCTGCACAACGCGGCGAACCTGGTGCACGTCGCCGCCGACCTCGACGTCGAGCCGGGTGGCTGGTTGCCGTACCGTGTCGCATGGGTCGGCGCGTGTGCGCTCTACGACCGCGCCGCGCTCGAGGCGGTCGGGGGCTTCGGCTTCTGGGAGACCCTGCCGGTCGGGCACGCCGGCGAGGACGTCGTCGTGCAGTGGCGGGTCATGGAGCGCTTCGGCGGGGTCGGGATCGTGCCGTCCGGGGCCGTGCACCTCGAGGCCCCGACCACGGTGACGGACCGCTCGGTCGACGCCCCCGACGTCGTCTTCGCGCACGAGCAGCCGGCGGAGCGCGACCAGCACGCCGACCAGCCCCGGCGCTCCTGACCCGACCGGCGGAGTCATACCGCGGTAGGGGGTCGCCCCGACCACAGCGGGATGGCAGGCGGCCACGGCTTCCGTAGCGTCGGACCCGTCGGCGAGGGACGTCGACGGGAGGAGCGGCACCCGTGCTCGACCAGATCACCCCGTTCATCGTCGACCTGGCGTCCTCGCCGCTCGTCTACGTCGTCCTGTTCGCCCTGTGCCTCGTCGACGGGTTCTTCCCGCCGGTCCCGAGCGAGACGGCCCTCGTCGCGGTGGCCGCGGTCGCCGCGACCTCCGGTCAGCCGGTGCTCGCGGCCGTCCTCGGCGTCGCTGCGGCCGGCGCGATCGCGGGCGACTCGATCGCCTACGCCATCGGTCGTCGCGTCGGGTTGCGTCGCCTGCGGAACGCCAGGCGTCCCAGGATCGCGGCGGCCTTCGCGTTCGCCGAGCGACAGATGCAGCGCCGCTCCGCGAGTCTCATCCTCGTCGGTCGGTACATCCCGGTCGGTCGGGTCGCCGTCAACATGACGGCCGGGGCCACGGGCCTCCGGTACCGCCGGTTCCTCGGCATCAGTGCGGTCGCGGGGACGGCGTGGAGTGCGACGTCGATCGGCATCGCCCTCGCCACGTCGTCCTTCCTGCACGAGCCGCTCGTCGCCGCGGCCGTCTCGATGGTGGTCGCCGGACTGCTCGGGTTCGGGGTCGACCGGGTGCTCGGTAGGCTCCAGCGCAGGCGCGACGCACGAGCCGCCGAAGCCGACGCGTCGGTCCTGACGGTGTCCGTCCGCCCCCGTCCCGTCTGCCCCACCACCACCGGAGAGACCGCCCGCCCGTGAGCCCCAGCGCCACCGCCGACCCCGACCCCGACCCCGACCCCGACACCAGGATCCGGATCCCCGGGACCCGGATCCGGGCCTCCTGGTCGGTGCTCGCCACCCGCGGGACGCTCGTCGTCGCAGCGGTCACCCTGCTCGCGGTCGGCGCCCCGGTGGCCGCGGTCGTGCACGACGTCCCGGTGCCCCTCGCGCTCCTCCTGCCGGCGGTGCTGAGCGCCACCCTGCTCGTCGCGCCGGTCCGACCCCGCACCGCCACCGCCGTGCACCTCGTCACGCTCGTCGGCCTCGGGCTCCTCGCCGCACCGGGCACCGTCGGGCCGTGGCCGCTGTCGGTCACGGCGATCATCGGCGTCGCGGTGCTCCTCGTCGTGCTCGGGCTGCGGACCGACTGGCTGACGACCTCGGTCGTCTGGGGTGCTGCGACCGTCCTCACCCTCGTGCTCGTGGCCGTCGTGCCCGCACGGTGGGACCAGACCGACGTCTGGGTGACGACCCTCGCGGTGTCGGCCGGCAGCTGGCTCGTCGTCGGTGCGGCCGCGGTCCTGCTCGGGCAGCGACGCGCGGTCGGAGTCGAGCTCCGGGCGGCCCGGCGGGACGCCGAGCAGCAGGCCGACGCACGTCGCACGGTCGAGGAGCGGGCGCGGATCGCCCGCGAGCTGCACGACGTCGTCGCGCACAGCATGTCCGTCGTGCACATGCAGGCGGAGTCCGCGCCGTACCGCGTGGCCGACCTGCCGGCGGCCGCGCGGGCGGAGTTCGCCACGATCGCCGCGACCTCGCGCACGGCGCTCCGCGAGATGCGACAGCTGCTCGGCACGCTCCGCGGGGACGACGACGCCGAGCGCGCTCCGCAGCCCGGGCTCGGCGACCTCGACGCCCTCGTCGCCTCGACGCGGGCGGCCGGCCTGTCGGTCGTGCTCGACGTCGACCCCGGCACGGCCTCCGGCGACGGCATCGGTGACCGATCCGTCGACCCCGTCGCGCAGCTGACCGCCTACCGCGTCGTGCAGGAGGCGCTCGGCAACGTCGTCCGCCACGCCCCCGGCGCGGACACCGCCGTCACGGTCACCCGCCAGGGCAGCGTCCTGCGCGTCGCGGTGGTGAACGCGGCAGCGCCCGACGCTCCCCCGCCACCCGCCGACGACGGCGGCTACGGTCTCGCAGGCATGCGGTCCCGCGTCGCCGCCCTGGACGGCTCGCTCGACGCCGGGCCGACACCGGACGGCGGCTTCCGGGTCGTCGCCGCGCTGCCCCGCCGGCTGCACGGAGCCGACCGGTGACGCGGGTGCTCGTCGTCGACGACCAGGCGGTGTTCCGGCTCGGGCTCGTGGCGATCCTCGGGTCGCAGCCCGACCTCGAGGTCGTCGGCGAGGCCGGGGACGGGGCCGAGGCCGTCGCGCTCGGCGTCCGTCTCGAGCCCGACGTCGTGCTCATGGACGTCCGTATGCCGGTCCTCGACGGCATCGAGGCCACGCGGCGCATGACCGCGGCGCCCGGCAGTCGTCCGGTGCGGGTGCTCATGCTCACCACGTTCGACATCGACGACTACGTGTTCGACGCGCTGCGGGCGGGCGCGAGCGGCTTCCTGCTCAAGGACGCCGGAGCCGAGGACCTCATCGCTGCCGTGCGCACGGTCGCCTCGGGGGACGCCCTCCTCGCGCCACGGGTGACCCGGCACCTGGTCGAGGCCTTCGTGGCCGGGCCCCGGCCCACCGGTGCGCCCGCCGAGGTGCTGGCGGCACTCACCGACCGGGAGCGGGACGTCTTCATGCTCATGGCCCGCGGCCGCTCGAACGGCGAGATCGGCCGCGAGCTGTACATCGCCGAGCAGACCGTCAAGACGCACGTCAGCCGGGTGTTGGCGAAGCTGCAGCTCCGCGACCGGGTGCACGCCGTCGTGCTGGCGTACGAGTCGGGGCTCGTCACCCCCACGGGCTGACGACACGGCTGCGGCACGGCGCCGCCGCGCGGCTGCTGACAACCGCGCCGCGGTGCGGCAGGATCGAGCCATCGGCAGGACGGACGCCGGGGACGACCAGGGAACGAGGACGCGATGGCCACCTTCACACGCGGGTTCGGCGGACGCCGCCGTGACGCCGACGACAGCCGGATCCCGCCCGGGCAGACCCTGGTGCAGGACTGGCCGGTCCTCTCGGCGGGCGCGACGCCGGAGATCGAGCCCTCCGAGTGGAGCTTCTCGATCCGCACCGAATCCGGCCTGCACTCGTGGACCTGGGACGAGGTCCGGGCGCTCGGGCTCGAGGACGTCACCGTCGACATCCACTGCGTGACGCACTGGACGAAGCTCGGGATGGGCTGGCGCGGTGTGCCCCTCGACAAGCTCTTCGCCGACGTCGAGACCTCGCTCGACTTCTGCATGGTGCACAGCTTCGGCGGCTACACCACGAACGTCCCCCTCGACGAACTGCTCGAGGGCCAAGCGTGGATCGCGTTCGAGGCGGACGGCGAACCCCTCACCCCGGAGCACGGTGGGCCGGCCCGGCTGCTCGTACCGCACCTGTACTTCTGGAAGAGCGCGAAGTGGGTCCGCGGCATCGTCATGCACGCCGAGGACGAGCCCGGCTTCTGGGAGAACGCCGGCTACAACATGCACGGCGACCCGTGGAAGGAAGAGCGGTACTGGTGACCCTGTCCACCGCCGACGACGCCGCCGTCCCGGGAGCCCGTCCCGCGCCCACTCCGCCGTCCCCGCAGCTCCGCCGCCCGGCCTGGCACCCCGCCACCGTCGCCGCGGTCTCCCCCGAGACCCCGAACGCCCGTCGCCTGGTGCTCCACGTCCCGACGTGGCCCGGCAACGACCCGGGCCAGCACCTCGACCTGCGGCTGACTGCCGAGGACGGCTACCAGGCCACCCGGTCGTACTCGATCGCGTCCTCCGGAGACGGCACGCGGCTCACGCTCGCCGTCGACCGGGTCGAGGACGGCGAGGTCTCGCCGTTCCTCGTCGACGCGGTCGAGGTCGGCGACGCCCTCGAGGTCCACGGCCCGCTCGGCGGCTGGTTCGTCTGGCACCCGGGGACCGACGACTCGCAGCGACCGGTCCAGCTCATCGCCGGCGGGTCCGGCATCGTCCCGCTGCTGCCGATGGTCACCGCCCACGCCGAAGCCGCCGACGCGAGTCCGTTCCGGCTGCTCTACGCCGTCCGCACCCCGGAGGACGTCTTCTTCCGCGCGGAGCTCGACGCCGCCGTGGCCGCGGCCGACCGTGCGCCCTTCACGCTCGACCTGGTCTACAGCCGCCGGGCACCGGAGGACGCGACGACCCCCGCCGGGCGGCTCACCCGCGAGCGACTGGCGGCGGCGGTGTCGCCCCCGGACGCCGGCGCCCTGGTGTACGTCTGCGGATCGACGCCCTTCGTGGAGCAGGTCCTGCGGTGGCTCGGGGAGCTCGGACACGACACCACCGGGGTGCGCGCCGAACGGTTCGGAGGCGCGTGATGACCATCGTCGACGGCAACGCCCTGGCCGGGGACCTCGTCGAGGTCCTCGGCATCGACGCCACGTCGGCGCGCCTGTGCTGTGCCGGCTGTGGGTCCACCGGTCTGCTCGCGCTGACGCGGGTGTACCGGACCGCGATGGGCAGCGTCGCCCGCTGCCGCGGTTGTGACACCGTGCTCGTGACCGTCGTCGACACCGGCGCCGAGCGGTGGGTCGGCCTGCCGGGCGCGCGAGCGGTCGCCGCGGTCTGACGACGGACGCGGACGAAGCGAGACGACAGAACCCCTCGGCCGATGGGCCGAGGGGTTCTGTCGTGCTGGTTCTGTCGTGCTGCTGTTCCGAGCGGATGACGAGATTCGAACTCGCGACCCTCACCTTGGCAAGGTGATGCGCTACCACTGCGCCACATCCGCATGCTGGACACCGGGGTGACCAACGTCGACCACTCTACCCGACCCGAGTGGTGATCCGGGCCTCCCGTCCGCATGTCGGGCGCGCCGGACGTCGCGGCGGACGCCCGGACTACGCTCGGACGGGTGACGACGACGTTCCGACGCAGTTCCCCGTCCGCTCTCGGCATCGACGCTGCGGGCATCGACGCCTTCGTGTCCGCCCTCGGGTCGACCCCGGCGGTGGAGCCGCACAGCCTGATGGTGCTCCGGCACGGCGCGGTCGCCGCCGAGGGGTGGTGGGCGCCGTTCGCCCCGGATCGGGTGCACCTGCTGTACTCGCTCAGCAAGAGCTTCACCGCTGCCGCCGTCGGGATCGCCGTCCGTGCCGGCCTCGTCGACCTCGACGCGACGGTCATCAGCCACTTCCCGGAGCTCGACGCCGAGGTCACCGACGAACGCACCCGTCGGATGCGGGTGCGGCACCTGCTCGCGATGGCGAGCGGGCACCGCGCCGATACCATCGACCGCGCCGAGGCGACCGACCCGACGAACACCGTCCGGGGGTTCCTGCTCCTGCCGCCGGACGAGGAGCCCGGCAGCGTCTTCGCCTACAACCAGCCCTGCACGTACACCCTCGGTGAGATCGTCCGGCGGGTGAGCGGTGAGACGCTCCTCGACTTCCTGCGCCCGCGGCTCTTCGCCCCGCTCGGGATCGACGACTTCGCCTGGCTCCGGGACGACCGCGGTGCCGAGCTCGGGTACAGCGGCGGGTTCGCCAGGACGGAGGCGATCGCCGCGCTCGGGCAGCTGTACCTGCAGCGTGGCGTCCAGGACGGCGAGCGGATCCTCGACGAGGACTGGGTCGACCAGGCGACGAGCGCGCAGGTGCCGAACCCGGACGAGGTGAACCCGGACTGGTCCCGTGGCTACGGCTTCCAGTTCTGGATGGCCCGGCACGGTTTCCGCGGCGACGGCGCCTACGGCCAGTTCTGCGTCGTGTTGCCCGAGCAGGACGTCGTGGTCGCGATGACCGGGCAGAGCACCGACATGCAGGCCGTCCTCGACGCGGTGTGGGCGCACCTGCTGCCGGCCGTCGACCGTCCCGGGTCCGTCGACGCCGACGACCGTCTGCGCGACCGGCTCGCCGCGCTCGCGTTGCCGCCGCTCGGCGGCGGTCCGGGGGACGGTCCGCTCGGCTCCCTCCCCGCAGCGCCGCCGTCGTCGCCGGTCTCGGTGGGCGGTGACTCCGGCCTGGAGGCGGTGCACCTGACCCAGGACGTGTCCGGTCGGTGGGTGCTCACCCTGGTCGACGCCTCGGGCGAGGTGACGGTGCCGGTCGGTGAGGGCGAGTGGCTCGTCGACGGTTCCACGGCCGCCAGTGGTGCCCGCTCCGGGGACCGGGTGGTGGTGGACGTGCGGTTCGTCGAGACCCCGCACCTGCTGCACGTGAGCGTCGACCTGGAGGACGGCACCGTCACGGCGGCGTGGCAGACGCAGCCCTTGCACGACGGGGTCGCGACCCTGCGCCGGCCGGACTGAGGGCCCACGCACCGCGCCGTCCCACTCGACGTGCCGGGGCACCTGGTCCGCTCCCACCGGGCGCACGATCCGGGTCACGCGTATCCCGGGAGGCGCCTGGTCGGTCCTTCCCTAGCGTCGGCCTGGTGGGACACCAGACGGACACCGGGACGGACGCCGACAGTGCGACGGACACCGACGCCGAGGAGCGGACGAGCGCGGCGCCCTGGCCGACAGGGGTGGACGACGTCGCCGCGGGCCTCCGGGCGGCGCAGGACGAGATCGTCGAGCAGCTGTCGGACTGGGTGCGGATCCCGTCCGTGGCGTCGCAGCCGGAACGAACGCTGGACGTGCAACGGTCCGCGCGGTGGCTCGCCGGCGCGATGCGTGCCGTCGGACTGCGCACCGAGGTGCTGGACGCCGGCGGGTCACCAGCCGTGTACGGCGAGTGGCTCGTCGATCCGGCGCTGCCGACGGTCCTCGTCTACAGCCACCACGACGTCCGGCACGCGAAGCCCGAGGAGTGGGTCGAGACCGCGCCGTTCTCCCCCGTCCTGCGCGACGGCCGGTTGTACGGCCGGGGCGCCTCGGACGCCAAGGGCCAGGTGGTCGCGCACCTCTGGGGGTTGCGGGCGCACCTCGGCACGCGCGACGACGGGCGACCGGCCGTGAACCTGAAGTACCTGGTCGAGGGCGAGGAGGAGCTCGGGTCGACGCACCTCGCGGACCTGCTCGACTCGGACCACGAGCGGTTCGCCTGCGACGTCGTGGTCTTCTCCGACACGCTGCAGTGGAAGGCGGGGAACCCAGCCGTGGTCACCTCGATGCGCGGGATGACCGGCGGCACCCTCACCGTCACCGGCCCGGCGCGGGACGTCCACAGCGGGGCGGCATCCGGTCCGGCCCCGAACCCGGTGCACGCCCTGGTCCGGGTGCTCGCGGCGATGCACGACACCGACGGTCGGATCACGATCCCGGGGTTCCTCGACGACGTCGACGAGCTCACGGAGGAGCGGCGACAGGAGCTCCGCGACCTGGACTTCGACCCGGACGTCTGGGTGGAGCGCACCGAGACGACGAGCATCACCGGCGAGGTCGGCCACACGGTCGAGGAACGGCTCTGGGCGCGCCCGTCCATCGAGGTCCTCACCCTGCTCGCCGGCGACCCGACGGGGTTCCCGCGGGCCGTCATCCCGAGCCAGGCGACCGCGGAGCTGAGCATCCGGACCGTCCCGGGCCAGCACGTCTCCGCCGTGGCGGCGCAGCTCCGGGCGTTCGTCGCCGAGCAGATGCCCGACGGCGTCACCCATGAGCTCGAGATCCCGGAGGAGTCCGGTCAGGACCCGTACGTCACACCGTCCGGGCCGGCGCTCGACGCGCTCGTGCGGGCGATCGAACGGGGACACAGGACCGAGACGGCCGGGCGGATGGGCAACGCCGGCGGTGGCCCGGCGGAACTGATGGGCCGCGTGCTGGGAGCACCGGTGCTCTTCATCGGCACCGGGCTGCCCGAGGACCACTGGCACGCGAGCGACGAGAGCGTCTCGGTGCAGATGCTCCTCGACGGTGCCGCTTCGATCGCGTACCTGCTCGAGGAGCTCGGGGACGCGCTGCGCTGAGCGTCCGCGAGCGCCGTGAACGCGCCACGCTGGCGACGACACGCTTGCCTCGGTCGTGCCGGGCCGTGCGACCGAGCAGGATGACCCAACCCGACCGGACGCCCCCCGGTGTCACATGGCTTCCTTGACACCGCGGCGGATGAGCCACCAGTTGACGGGGTAGGAGCAGATGAACCCGGCGGCCATCGCGAGCTGCATGAGGACCCAGAACTCGGGCGTGAGGACCGACGCACGGCCCCCGAGCAGGGCGGGGAGCACCGCGAACTGGCCGATCGCCATCAGCCCGTACATGCCGACCTGCCACGCCGCGATCGACAGCGTGTCCGCCTTGAGCGCCGCCACGAGCCCCTCGCCCGGTGACAAGTCGCGCATCGGCGCGATCGAGAAGTACTGGAAGAGGATCCCGACAGCGAAGGCGATCACGAGATCGATGATCCACGCCGCGAACATCCGCTCCTGGTACAACGTACCGAGGCCGACGACCGCCCCGAGCGCCGGGACCGCGACGAGCGTGAACTCGCCGACGAGGTCACCGACCGCGCAACCAGCGCCGCAGTGGCTCGTCCCCGTGGCGACGCTCGTCCACCGCCCATGGTGCCGGCCGGAGGTGTGCGAACCACGGCGGGGTGCCCGGCCGACACGCAGGTAGAACACCAGCCACACCACACTGCCGAACAGCATCGTCAGCGGCCACACCGCGTTCATGACCGCCATCGACTGCGGCCGCCGAAGCAGGTCCCCGACGACGAACACGGCACACGCGATCGCGACCGCCAGCAGCGCGATGCAGACCGCCGTGAGTGCCGCCGGGAAGTCGCCGGTCGCCAGTTCCTCCGCCTGCATCCGCCCAGACAACCAGCCCGCACCGAACGCCTTCCTCAGCGTCCGGAGGCGCGAGCCCGCTCCGAGTCGCGGGCCGCGCGCCGGGCGAAGGCATCCGCGATGGGGACGTCGGTCGAGGAGTGCGCGATGATCGACAGCACGACGGCGACCACGATCACGTGGAAGAGCCGCTCCGCGTCGGGAACACCGCTGCCGAGCACGAGGAGCCCGTACAGCACGCTCGCGAACCCCTTCGGTCCGAACCACGCCGCCGTCAGCCGCTCCCACCGGTCCAGTCCGCTCCGCGCGAGCGCGATCTCGACGGCGAGCGGCCGAGCCAGCACGAGCAGCAGCACCGCGAACACGTAGCCGAGCACGCCGACGTCCGCGAGCAGGGACGGGCTGATCAGCGTTCCGAACACGAGGATGGCGAGGAGCTTCACGACCTCGCTGACGAGTTCCCCGAACTCCCGGAAAGCGTCGCGGGTCTGCGGCGCGATGCTCGCGATCGTGATCCCGCACGCGAAGGCGGCGAGGTAGAGGTTCGCATCGAGCACCTGCGCGAGCCCGAAGGTCAGCAGACCGACTGCCACCGGCGTCAGGGTGGCGTAGAGCGGGGTCGCCCGGAAGAACGGCAGGGCGAACAGCAGGCGCACCGCGACGGGCACTGCCACACCGAGGACGACACCGAGCAGGAGTTCGACCGCGAGGACCCCCACTTCTGCGTGCTCGCCTGCAGCGACGGCCAGGAACACGAGCACGAGCGGGAGCGCCAGACCGTCGTTGAGCCCGGACTCGACGTTCAACAGACTGCGCGTGCGCTGCGGGATCTCCTCCCGCCCGACGATCGCGCTGGCGAAGACCGGGTCGGTCGGGGCGAGGACGGCCGCGACGAGCAACGCGCTCGCCCAGTCCAGCCCGAGCAACCAGATCCCGAGCACCGCGGTGATGCCGAGCGTGAGCGGCAGCCCCAGCAGGAGCGCACGCCCCGGCAGCCGCCATGCGTGACGCAGCTGCCGGACGCCGATCTGCTGCCCGTCCGTGAACAGCACGGTGAACAGCGCGACCTCGGAGATCGTGTTCACCAGCGCGTCGTCCGGTGTCAGGTGCACGATGTCGGTCATGCCGTCGCCCAGGACGAACCCCGCGACGAGGAACAACACGGTCGTCGACACGATCGTCCGCTTCGCGATCGACGAGATCCCCACGGCGATGACCAGCACCACCGCGAACGCCACCAGGAGGCCCATGCGTCACCGCCGCCACGGGAGGTCGACGACGTCGAGTGGCCCGTCCGCCGCCACGCCGGATGCCGGCACGAAGGCCAGGTGATCGGCATGGACGGCTCCCGAGACGACCGATGGCCCCTGCCGGATCGCTCGCACGCCGTCGTCCTCCTCCGACACCGGGATGACCCGGACACCGCCGACCCCGGGATCCAGCGCTTCGGCGGCGACCCTGCGTCGTCGCCGCGGAGCAGGGGTACCCAGAGCCTCGGCGAGGAGCGGGAGTCCGAGCACGGTCAGCGCCACGATGGCGGCGAACGGATTGCCCGGCAAGCCGAGGACCGGGACGCCGTCCGGCCGCCGGGCGAGCAGCGTGGGGTGTCCCGGACGCATCGCGACGCCGCGGAAGACGACATGGGCTGATGCCGCTTCCAACGCGCCGAGCAGGTGGTCACAGGCTCCGTGTCCCGTGGCGGCGGCGGTGAAGACCACGTCGACGCCACCACGGTCGATCGCCCGCCGGAGCGCGTCCGGGTCGTCGGCGACGTGCTCGACGGTGACCACGACAGCACCACCATTCCGGAGCAGGTCCGGCAGCGCGATCCCCAGAGCGTCGCGGACCTGCCCGGGCGCCGGGACACCTCGGAGGACGAACTCGTCGCCGACGAGCACGACGGCCACTCGTGGTCGGGCGACGACCTCGAACGCATCGGTGCCGGTGGCGGCCGATGCTGCGACCACCGCCGGTGTCACCCGCGCTCCCTTGGATGCGACCACGGCGCCGACCCGCACCGTCTCACCGGCGCGGCGGACGTCGGCTCCCGGGACCAGCACCGTCGCGGGCTCGTCGGTGAGCACGCCGTCACGTGCCCGGCCTCGTTCTGAGCGGAGCACCGCCGTCGTGCCCGTCGGCACGGCACCGCCGGTGGTGACGACACGGGCTTCCCCCGCCGAGAGCTCCCCGGGCGGTTCGCCCATCCGGACGAACCCGTCGATGTGCCACGGGCCGCGCCCGGCCACCGCCCAGCCGTCCATCGCGGACGTGTCGGTGACGGGCAGCCGGGTCCGCGCGACGACGTCGGCAGCGAGGACCCGCCCGTCGGCGTCGCCGAGTTCGACGGTCTCCACCGGCAGTGCCATGGCGGCCCCGGCCGTGCGCACGAGACGCAGAGCCTCGTCGAGGTCCACCGTCACCCCTGGTCCTCGATGCACCGCTGCACGGTGGCGATCGCGTCCGGGAGCGCCGCTCCACGGCCGACGGCGACTCCGACGAGGTAGCTGGTGAGGGGGGCGGCGGCGCGGGTCACACCGTGCGCGGTGTCACGCGCCAGATCGAGCACGGCACCGATGTCCACGGCCGTTCCGGGGAGCTCGAGCGCGTCGGACACGCGCCCCGCCCATCCGTCGAGTGCTGCCGGTTCCGTCATCTGGTGTCCTCCGTTCGTCCAGCCCGCGTGGTCGACCCGACCGAGCGCGGTTCCCCGACGGCAGCAGCGGCGACGCCGAGGACGGCGTCGCGCTGCGTCGGGGTGTCGATGTCCGCCGTCAGCGCGTCCGACAGTGGTACGTCCACGAGCCGCAGCCCCGCCAGCAGTTCCCGCATCGACGCGCCGGCCGGACCGTGCCCGGTGCCGTCCAGCGCGGCGACCGCTGCCGCAAGTGCTGCCGTGCGGTACACCGCGAGCAGCGGCTGTCGGCGGCCGCCCGGGTCGACGGCCACCCATCCGTCAGTGCGCGCCGTGTCGCTCGGACCGCCTCCATCAGGTGCACCGGCGGAACGGGCCGCTTCGCTGACCGCATCGAGGGCGACCCGGACCGCTGGCAGGTCGGTGGCGAGCACGACGACGAGCGGAGCCGGCGTGCCCGACGAGGACAGCACCTCCAGGCCGGCGGCGAGGGCTGCGACCGGTCCGCCGAACGGCGGGTACTCGCGCGCCCACCGGACGTCGTCGGGCAGACCGTCCCGCACCGGTCCGACGACGACGCGGCACCGTGCGTCCGCGACGGCGTCGAGCCCGTGCATGAGCAGGGGCCGCCCGTCGAGCACCAGCATCGCCTTGTCGACTCCGTGCAGGCGTCTCGCTCGCCCTCCGGCGAGGAGCACGGCGTCCACGTCGCTCACGAGCGCCCGGGCACGAGCCGTTGCAGGGCCCACCCGGCTGCGGTCACGAGGAGGACGGCACCGACCATGTCGAGCAGTTGGACCGGCGCGCTCAGGATGCCCAGGCTCACGATCAACGTCGATGCCCCGGCCGGCGGGTGCGGGAGCCGGACGAGTTGCAGCACGAGGGTCGTCACCGCGACGGACACCGCAGCGGCTGCGATGTAGGGGATGGTGAGACCGCCGGTCGGCGCCGGCGCTGCACCGGACAGCCCGAACGCGAGGAGACAGCCGTAGCCGACACCGATGGCCACCAGGTGACCGACGACGGTGTTGAGGGGGCGCGATGACGGCTGCCGTGGTGCGGTGAAGAACAGCATCACGGTCGGGCCGAGGCTCGGGAACAGCCACGGTTGCCGTGTCGCGAGGCCCACGGCTCCCGCCAGGACGAGCACGACCAGGCACAGCAGCCCAGCCCGGATCGCGCCGGGGACCGAGCGACCACGGTCGGGCGCGCCAGGTGCGGGACGGGACGAGGTCACGACGCGACGACGAGCGCCTGCGGGGCCGCCTGCTTCATCCGGGTACGGAGCCAGGACAGCTGCAGCTCCGTCTCCTGCGCGCACCCGGCGACGACGGCGAGGAGCTCCTCGTCACGGAGCCCCTGACCCGCCTGACGGACGAGCACCCAGGTGATGTCCACGAGGGAGGCCAGCACGTACACGTCCTGCAGGTCGCGGAGGAGCCCCACCGGACCGGACCGGGTGGTCGGGAGCGCCTCGGCGTGGAGCCGCTCGGGCTCGTCCTCCGTGTTCTCCTCCCCGTACCGGCCGACCACTGGGTCCAGCCGCTCGGCGTGGTCATCGCACTGCGCTGCGAGCGTGTGGCACAGGTGGAACACGTCCGGCTCTGCGGCGTGTCCCTCGGCGACCTGTCGGAACGACTCGGCGAGCGACTGTTCCGATCGACGCAGGAGTCCCAGGTAGACAGGGAGCAGCATCATCGTCCTCCTTGGTCTTCGGCGCGGGGAGGCGCGGCGGCGCGGACACGTTCCTCGACCTCGGCATCGGGGCCGCCGACGGTCGCGGGGACGCGGTCCGGGCGGGCTGGCCGGGAGGCGGCGGTCGTGGGGGCCGCGGACGGCCCGTCGGCGTCCGCGACCTTCTCGACGTGCACGGCTGCGACCTTGAAGAGGGGTTGCTTCGACACGGGGTCCCACTCCGTCGCGGTCAGCTCGTTCGCCGCGGTCGCGCGGCCGTCCGGTCCGATGTCGCCTCGATCCCAGTAGCCGTAGTGGAACGGGGCGAACACGGTTCCCTCGCGGACGTCCCCGACCCGTGCAGGGACGACGATCTCACCGCGCGGGGAGCGCACGCGGACGACGTCCCCCTCCTCGATGCCGAGTCGGGCGGCATCCGGGACGGACAGCTCGACCCAGGCGCTCGGAGCCGCCCGACGGAGCTGCCTGGCACGTCCCGTGCGGGTGCGGGTGTGGAACTGGTAGACGGTGCGGCCGGTGGTGTACCGGAGGGGGTACTCGTCACTCGGTTCCTCGTGCGGCGGCTGGTACACCGCCGGCTTGAGGATCGCTCTTCCGTCGACGCGCATCGCGGAGTAGGCCGTCGGTCCGACGGTGGCCCCGGTGAGCAGGTCGTGGCCGTACGTCTCGGCGTCCGCCATGCCGGTGCGGAACACGCCATCGGCGTACAGTCGCGAGGTGCCGTCCGGGTGCTCGTCGTTGCACGGCCACGGGATCCCGCTGCCCCCGCGCAGCCGCTCGTAGGTGATCCCGGTGTAGTCGCAGAGTCTCCCACGCGTGCACTCCTGCCACGCGCGGAACCCGTCCTCCGGGCCGTTCCAGTCGAGCAGCGGCGATCCGTCGATCCGACGGAAGCCCATCCGCCGCGAGTAGTCGAGGAAGATGTCGAGGTCGCTGCGCGCCTCCCCCGGCGGGTCGACGGCCTTGTCCGCCAAGTGCACGGTGCGGTTCACGTTGGTGAACGCGCCCTGCTTCTCCCCCCATCCGGCGGCGGGCAGCACCACATCGGCCAGCATCGCGGTCTCGGTCAGGTAGAGGTCCTGCACCACGAGGAACAGGCCCTCCTTCGCGAGGACCTCTCGGATCCTGCCCGACTGCGGCATGGACACCGCCGGGTTCGTCGCCGACACCCAGAGGAACTCGATGCTCCCCTGTTCGACGTACCGGAAGATCTGCATCGCGTGCGTGGGGGGTGACCAGTGCGGGATCCGGTCGACGTCGACGCCCCACAGGTCGGCGAGTTCAGCGACGTGCTCGGGGTTCTCCCAGTTCCGGAACCCCGGCAGGTCCCCGTCCGCGCCGGTCTCGCGGGTGTTCTGTGCCGTCGGCTGTCCGTTCATCTGCAGGATGCCGCAGCCGGGCCGCCCGAGCATGCCCCGCAACAGGTGCAGGTTGTTCACCTGACAGGCCGCTGCCGTCGCCTGCGACGCCTGGTAGAAGCCCTGCAGCACCGTGGACAGCACGCGCTCACTGGTGCCGATGATCTGCGCGGCGCGGCGGACGTCGTCGGCGTCCACCCCGCACGTCTCCGCGACCGCCTCCGGTGTCCACTGCTCGACGGTCTCCCGGAGCTCGTCGACGCCGACCGTGTGGGCACCGAGGTAGTCCTCGTCGACCCAACCGTTGTGGAAGAGCTCACGGACGAGCCCGTTCATCAGCGCCAGGTTCGTGCCGGGACGGACGGGCAGGTGGACGTCGGCGTGCCTCGCGACCTCGGTCTCACGCGGGTCGACGCAGATGACGAGCGGGCGATCGCGGCCGGCGATCCGATCGAGCACCCGCATCCAGAGCACCGTCTGGGTCTCGGCCATGTTGTGCCCGTAGAGCACGATCGCGTCGCAGGAGTCGATGTCCTCGTAGCTGCCGGGCTGCCCGTCCGACCCGAAGCTCTCCTTCATGGCGGCGGCGGCCGTCGCAGTGCACAGACGGGTGTTGCCGTCCATGTGCGGGGTGCCGAGCCCGGCCTTGCCGATGATGCCGAGGGCGTAGTACTCCTCGAGGTACAGCTGCCCGCTCGTGTAGAACCCGTGCGACAGCGGCCCCTTCGCCTCCAGGAGCTCTCGACTCCGCGCGACGATCATGTCCATCGCGCTGCCCCAGTCCGCCTCGACGAGTTCACCGTCGACACGGATCAGGGGACGGGTGAGGCGGTCCTGACCCTGCATGCCCTGCCACGACCCGAACAGCCCCTTCGGCCCGAGCCGACCGTGGTTCACCACGTCCGCGGTCCGGCCGCGCACGCCGACCATCCGGTCTCCCAGCACAGCGATGTCGCACGCGCAGCCGTTGCTGCAGAGGGTGCACGCCGACTGCACCCACCGGTCGACGTCGGCTTCATCGACACCGTCCGCGAGCTTCTGGTCGAGGCGGACGGGCCACAGCTCGTCACGCCCGAACGGGGTCCTGGTCCCCCAGATGTCTGCGATCCTGTCGGGCATACGTGAGCCTCCGTGCCTCGTTACCGCTGGAAGCTACCCAGCCAGCCGTGCACAGGCCTCCAGGAAGCAGGCCGTCGAACCTCGGCCCCGGATGCGCACCAGCCGGGCGCGGACCGTCGAGAGCGGGTCCGGACCCTCTGGTCTGGACCCGCTCTGTCGTCGGACGGGTGCTGCCCTCACGCGTGGGGGTGCGACGGTCGCTAGACGAGCGGGTAGTCCCGCGGCGTCCGCTGGACGGAGACCCAGTGCAGTCGGGTCAGCTCGTCGATGATCCAGTCGCCACGGAACCTGCCGAGGCCCGAGTTCTTCTCGCCCCCGAAGGGCGCGTTCGCCTCGTCCTCGTCGCTCGTGTCGTTGACGTGCGTCATGCCCGCGTCGATGCGCCGCGCGAACTCCGCTCCTCGGTCGAGGTCGGCGGTGAACACCGCGCTGGAGAGTCCGTACTCGGTGTCGTTGGCGATCCGGAGGGCGTCGTCCTCGTCGGCCGCGCGGATGATCGGCACGATCGGGCCGAACGACTCCTCGCGAGCGAGGGACATGTCCTGGGTGACGTCGACGAACACGTGCGGAGGGAGGACCCTTCCCTGCGGCTCCCCACCGAGCACCTGCCGGGCACCCTCGTCGTGCGCGGTGGCGATCTTCTGCCGCAGCGCGTCGAGCTGCGCGTCGTTGATGATCGGACCGATGAACGTCCCCGGGTCGTCGACGTCCCCGACACGCAGCGCGCCGACCCGTCGGACGAACGCCTCGACGAACGCCTCGTACACCGTGGTGTCGACCACGATCCTGTTCGTGCTCATGCACACCTGGCCCTGGTGGAGGAAGCGGCTGAACACGGCAGCCCGCGCGGCCTGCTCGACGTCGGCGTCGTCGAGCACGACGAACGGCGCGTTGCCCCCGAGTTCCAGTGCGACCCGCTTGATGTGGTCGCCACCGGTCGCCAGGGCACCGATGTGCTGGCCCACCGCCGTGGAACCGGTGAAGGACACGAGCTTCGGCACCTCGTGCTCCACCACGTAGTCCCCGATCTCACTGCCGGAACCCACCACGACGTTGAGGAGCCCTGCCGGCAGTCCCGCCTCCTCGAACACCTTCGCGAGCAGCAGTCCGCCGGTGACCGGGGTGTCGCTCGCCGGCTTCAGCACGACCGCGTTGCCGAGGGCGAGCGCTGGCGCCACGGAGCGCTGCGACAGCTGCAGGGGGAAGTTCCAGGGGCTGATCACACACACCACACCGAGCGGTTCACGGTAGGCGCGGTTCTCCTTGCCGGGGATGTCCGACCCGCGGATCTCCCCGTGCGCCCGGTACGGGAACGACGCTGCCTCCTGCGTGACCGCGCGTGCCGTTTCCCACTCGAACTCGGCCTTGAACCGGGTGCTCCCGGCCTCCTGCACGAGCCAGTCGACGATCTCGTCCTTGCGCGCGTCGAACACCTGGACGGCGCGCATCATGACCTGCGCGCGTTCGGCCGTCGTCGTCCGGGCCCACGCCACCTGGGCGCGGCGGGCTGCGTCGTACGCGGCGTCGACGTCGTCCTGGGACGCCAGGGAGATCTCCACGATCGTCTCGCCGGTCCACGGGTCGATGTCCTGCCCAGTGCGGTCGGACGATCCGGGGCGCCACCTCCCGTCGATCGCCAGCTGGTCGAAGCCGCTGTACCGTCCGTCATCGTTGCTCATGTCGTTCCCTTCGTCGGTGGTCGGTGGTCGGTGGTCGGTCGTCGGTCACGTCGCCCGTCCTTCGAGCGCTGGCCGGCCGCCGAGATGCGCAACCGTGCTGGCAGCGGCGCGTGCAGCTGCTCGAGCGGCGTCACCGGGTGCAGCGCCGTGGGCGAGGGCGGCGACGAGCCCCGCCAGGAACGCGTCTCCCCCGCCCGTCGGGTCGACGACGTGGGTGTCCCCGTACGGGAGGAACAGCGTCCCCGTGCCCCAGTCGACGAGGTCGCCCTCGCCCGGCACGGTGACGGCGGCGATGGACGGGCCCCGGCTGAGCAGGTACCGCGTCGTGTCGGCGGCGTCGCCCCGGTCGCGCACGGCGGACCCGGTCCAGGCGGCCGCCTCGACGGCGTCGGCGCGGACGAGGTCGGCCGCGGCCAGCAGGGCGACGCCGTCGGTTCCCGCAGCCCCGTCGAGCACGATCCGGGCCCCGGCGTCGGCAGCGAACCGTGCTGCCACCGACAGGGCGTCCGCAGGCTGTTGCAGCTGCAGGGAGACCGCGGCGGCGCCCGCGAACAGCGGCGCGGCCCGTTCGACGTCCGCGGGGTCGAGGAGCGCGTCCGTGGGCACGTCCTCCAGGAGACGCCGCCCGTCCTCGCCCGTGACGTCCACCAACAGCGCGGTCTTGCCGCGACGCGCGACACCCGACACGTCCAGGCCCTCGGCCGCTGCCTCGCGCAGCACGTCCTGCCCCGCGTGGTCGGTGCCGACCACGCCGACGATCGCCACGGCGAGCCCGAGCTGGTGCAGTCCGAGCGCCTGGTTGGCGCCCTTCCCACCGAGCCGCTCGATGCGCCGCCCGATGCGCGTGCTCCCGCCCGGCTCGGGCACACGCCCGACGTCGAGCACGAGGTCCCGGGCGACCTGGCCGACCACGACGGCTCGGCGAGGTCGGTCCAGGCCACCGCTCCGGGGTGCGGGTGGCACCGTCCGCGTCATGCGCCCTGCGGGTGGAGGAGGACCTTCGTCCAGCCGTCTTCGCGCTTGTCGAAGTGGTCGTACGCGTCCGGCGCCTCGTCGAGGGAGACCTCGTGCGAGACGATGTCGCCCGGGTTCGCGACGCCGCGGATGATGAGGTCGCGCAGGTGCTCGTTGTAGCGCTTGACGGGGCACTGGCCGGTACCGAAGGACAGGCCCTTCGTCCACGCGGTGCCCCAGTCGAACGCGGGTCGGCCCTGCTTCGCGTCCTCGGTCGGGCCCTTCGGGTCCTCGGGCTCGAACACGCCGACGACGCCGATGCGCCCCGTCGCGCGGACGACCTGCACGAGGCCGTCGAGCGTCATCGCGGGGTCCTCCTTGCCGGTGTGGTCGTGGGCCTGGTAGCCGACCGCTTCCACACCGCAGTCGACGCCGAACCCGTCGGTGCCGTCCGTGATCGCCTGCACCGGGTCGGTGGTGCTCGAGTCGATCGCGGTGGCGCCGTAGTGCTCGGCGAGCTTCAGGCGGTCCGGCTGGCTGTCGACGACGAAGACCTGTGAGGCGCCGCGGATCCGGGCGCTCAGCGCTGCCATCAGCCCGACGGGGCCGGCGCCGTAGATCGCGACGGTGTTCCCGGGCTGTACGCCGGCGAGTTCGGTGCCGTGGTACCCGGTGGGGAAGATGTCCGAGAGCATGGTGAAGTCCTTCTCGTGCTCGTCGCCCTCGGGGAGCTTGAGCAGGTTGAAGTCGCCCCACGGGACCCGCAGGTACTCGGCCTGGCCGCCCCAGTACGGCCCCATCATCGGGTAGCCGAACCCGGCTCCGGGGGTGCCCGACGGGTTGGCGCGCAGACACGCGGAGGTGAAGCCCTCGTTGCAGTTCCGGCAGGTGCCGCAGGCCAGGTTGAACGGCACCGAGACCCGGTCGCCGACGCTGATCCGGTTGATGCCGCTGCCGACCTCGACGACGACGCCCATGTTCTCGTGCCCGAGCACCATGCCGGACTCGAAGTCGACGCGGCCCTCGTAGGGGTGCAGGTCGGAGCCGCAGATGTTCGCGGTGGTGATCTTGACGATGACGTCGAGCGGTGACTCGATCTTCGGGTCGTCGACGTTCTCGACCTGGACGTCGAACGGGCCCTTGTAGACGACTGCCTTCATGATGCTCCTGTTGGTGAGGCCGGACGAGGTGATCCCCACGCGGTCCGGCTCGTTCGCGTGTTGCAGTCACCCAACGCCCTGGGCAGATGCGCGAGCTCCCAGACTGGACAGGACCCCGTCAGTGCCGTCCGCTGCGTCGCAGGGCGCATCGCTGGCGACGGGAAAGGCTCACGGTGGCGATCATCGACGGCACCAACAGGATCTCCGCCGTGACGCTCCACGAACCCGAGAGGTCCCCGATCCGGTTGAGCACCCGAGGTGCTCGGCCCTCGACGCTCACGCAGGCCGGAAGTACCTGGAGCTCGACAGACGGCCGGCTCGATGCCTGCCGGATCCGCGAAGTGCCAGACGCGTGCCGAGCACCCAGCAGGCGCCAGCCTCCGGGAACGACGAAAGCCCCCGGTGTCCCGGGGGCTTTCGTGGTGGTGGGCGATACTGGGATCGAACCAGGCTCGCCCGGTACCGCCACTCCCCCGCCATTGAGCTAATCTGCCGCGCCAGCACTGGGATCGGAGCGTATCGCCACCTACCCACTGTTACCCTCTAGAGGACACCGTGGGACAGGAGATATCCCACGCTGTCCCACGAATAGGACGGGGACCATGGCGCGACCGAAGGCACGCAAGACACGGGAGTCGTGGGGGCAACTCGACCGGCTGCCCAGCGGTCGATTCCGAGCGCGGTACGTCGGACCGGACGGCGAGCGGCACGCGGCGCCCACCACGTTCGACAACATGACGGACGCCCGGGGCTGGCTCGCTCAGCAGCGCTCCCGGGTGGTTGCGGGCGATTGGCGCCCACCGCGTGCGGCACTGCAAGCCCACGAGTCGCTGGAGGCGTACGCGCGGGCGTGGATCTCGACCAGGACCGGACGAGATGGTGCGCCGTTGCGCGAGCGTACGAGGGTCGAGTACGAGCGGCTGCTGGCCGGGCCTCTGGAGCCGCTGCTGGCTGCCCCCGTCGCGCAGGTCACCCCGGTCATGGTGCGCACCTGGTACGCGGGGCTCACGGCCTCGGGCAAGTTGACCCAGGCTGCCCGTGCGTATGGACTGCTGCGGGCCATCTTGCAGACGGCGACCAGTGACGGCATCCTGACCGCCAACCCAGCGCAGGTCCGGGGTGCACAGAACGCGACGACGGGGCGCAAGGTCGAGCCGCCCACGTTGGAGGAACTGCGCACGATCGTGAAGCACATGCCCGATCACCTGCGGCTCGCCGTGCTCATCGCCGCTTGGGGCGGTCTGCGCTACGGCGAACTGACCGAACTGCGTCGATCGGACGTCACGCTAACCGACTCGACCGTGCTCGTGAGCGTGTCCCGAGCCGTCGTGCACACGGCCGGCCGTTTCAGGGTGGGCCTGCCCAAGTCAGCGGCGGGTGTCCGCGTCGTCGCGCTGCCGCCCACTGCCCGCTCAGCCGTGATCGGTCACCTCAACGACCGGGTGGGACCTGACGCGGGCGCGCTGCTGTTCCCGTCCCGGAGCGGCACACACCTCGCGCAGTCCACGTTCGCTCGGTCCTGGTACCCGGCACGAGAGGCGGCGGGCCGCTCGGATATGCCCTGGCACGCGCTGCGTCACTTCGCTGGCACTCGCTACGCCCAAACGGGAGCGACGCTGCGCGAGATCCAGGCACGCCTGGGTCACTCCACGGTCGCTGCTGCGATGCGCTACCAAGCCGTGACCGGGCGCGATGCCGAGTTGGCCGCGCGGATGGCTGACGAGTAGAGGTGCGGCGCCGGACTCAGCCGCTCCGTCGTGCCTCGCGGTCCTCGGCCAACGCAGCGCGGATCTCGTCGCCAATGGCCTGACTCATCGCCTTGACCATGGCCTGATCACGCACGCTCAGGCTGGCGTAGTGGTTGAGCGGCTTGCGTTCGTTGCGGTCGCGGAGTCCCATATGCAGGACAGTAGCGGCCCCAACTGTTCTACGTCGATACCAGGGGCGGCTACTCACGGCTGTGCCGGCAGGGTATCGCCCATCAGTGACATTTTCAGCAGGGTTTAGTGGGACTCAACGGGAATGGGTAGAGCCGCACTCAACAATGCGCCGAGAACGTGGAGCACTATCGCCGTCGATGTCCGTCTGTGGTATGTTCATCAGTAGTTGGGAATCGGCCGGGAGCCCCCGACTAGACCGAAATCGCTGACGGCGGGAACCTCGGACGTAGGTCGTTCATCATCGAGCAGTGCCGTGTCATCGCGCTGCTCTCCGAGCGACTTCACCGGAGGACTCCGTGAGTACACCGACGACCCCAGACCTGTCCATTGCTGACGCAGCAGCGCAGATGGGCGTGGACTATAAGACGATCCGACGTTGGGTGTCGAGCGGCCGTCTGGCCGCCTACCGCTACGGACCTCGACTGGTCCGAATTCGCCAGGCCGACCTTGACGCCCTTGGCACGCCGCTCGGGCCGGGTGGTCGCTGATGGGGGCGCTGCTCACTTGGGCGGCCGTCCCATGGCTACTGCTCTTGCTCTACTGGGTAACGGGCGCCTGGCTCGCCCCACGGGGAATAGAGCGAGCCAGGCCAGTCGCCGAGATCCGAAGCCATCACCAAGAGGCAGATTCGCAGCAGGTTCAGTATAGCGACCTACTGCCGGAATCGACCGGTTCGGAATGCGCACCGTGGGCGCGCGGCTAGTGGGCGAGGCATTCGCGTTCGCCACTCAGGCGGAACTGACGCACTCCGAGGCGCGGCTTTTGGCTTACATGGCATTGACGGCTCTCGACACCCCAAACCCAGAGCGTGGCGTCCCAGCCCGCCGCTATTTCGGCGGTCGCGAAGATGCCGCCTATGGGCTCGGCAAGATAGTGCCGCCAGAGCCTGACGATGGCGCCGGCGATGCCGCAGAGATCCAACGCCAGCGACGCAACATCTTCGAGTCGGTGAACACCGCAACCCGAGTACTGGTGTCCAAGGGCGCCCTGCGAGTCGTGACCTTCGGCCGAGAGGGTCGCCGGTCCGAGTACGAACTGACGATGCGAGTGCGCTCATGAGGCACGACGGTCGGATGGCAAACAGGAAAATCCTGTCGTCACAACAGGAAAATCCTGTCGTCACAACTGGAAAATCCTGTCACGGCTACAGGAAAAACCCCACCCCAAGGAACCACCAGGAACCACCAGGAACTACGGCAGGAAGAACATCACCTGACCCGACCACCTCACCAGGGCCTGTGGACAGATTTTCGAGGTGGGGCGTCGAGATCTCGTACGGGACGGCGCACGTCCGGGTGCGGGAGGCACGAGGCCGGGCAAGCGAACACGAGTGCATCGACTGTGGTCGCCAGGCGGAGCAGTGGTCCTACCGCGGTGACTCGGCCCACGAACTCCAGGGATGGAACCAGCCCAGGGCTCCGCACTCCTGGATGACCTACGGGCCGCACCCGGAGGACTACGACCCACGGTGCCGGCTGTGCCACGGAGCGTTCGACAGTGAGCGTCGGTGGCAGGCCCGAGCCGATGCCAGCAGCCGGTCAGAGGTGTTCGCATGACCCATCACGGACCAGTCACGCCGCCCGACGGGCGCACAACATCGTCAGCGCGGCCCCCTGCGCCGGTTTCAGCGGCTTTGGTCGCGGATCTGACTGCCGAACACCAGGACGAGATCCTGGCCGCTCAGAGGGCCGAGGACGCCGCCGAGGGCAAGCGGGCCAGAGCCCTGGCCCGCTACGAGAAGACGCTGGCGAAGGCGACGACCCGCCCGCAGATGCAGCGGGCGCTCGATCGGCTGCTGACCGACCTGGAGCGCGCCGGTGGCAACCGACCCATCGGCTGACCGCATGGCTCACCAGACCAGCACCACCAACTCACCAACGGGCACCAGCCCAGACAGGAGCACCACCATGATCGAGAACGCTGCACCCACGCCCGACACCACCCCGCACGCCGACGCTCAGGTGGCACGAGACGCCGCTGCCCAGGCCGCCGTCAACATGCGCAACGACGATCTGACGCCCGACGCACTCGACCGAGCGCGAGCCACCGCCATCCGCACGGCCGACGCCACGCACGCCGAGGCCGCTGCTGCCGCTCGTGCAGCCCGGGACGACCTCACCGGACCGAGCCGCAGCGACGTGCTCGCCGGCCGTGCCCCGGCGAACGCCGACCAGGTGGCGGTGGCCACGATCCAGCGAGCCCAGGTGCAGGCGCTGCTCGACCACGGCCGGACCATCCTCGACGTCATCGACGCAGCCGACGAGAACCGGGTGACTGCGCTGCTGTCGATGGTCGAGACCCTGCCCGACGTGCTGAGCGCCACCGAACCTGAGGCCGTGGCCGCCGAACTCCAGGACCGGCTGTTCGATCGGCTCGTGGCACACGGCGCAGCGGACGCCGTGGCCGCACACCAGAACGAGGCCGCCCTGGCGCCGCTCGCTGCCTGGGCTGCTGTGCTCAGCGAAAGCGAGAACGGCGGCGAGGTGACGTCCGGCGCACGCTCCGCTCTGTTCCGAGCGGATGAGCCGGGCTACCACCGGGTGTTTGCGTCCGACGCGGCGTACGCCCTTGACTCGCAGGCCATCGCCCGCCTGCGGTCCAGTCAGCTGTAGCGGCTCACGCTAACCACATCGAACCGCCCTCGGAGTAGGCCCGGGGGCGGTTCGATGCGCCTAGATGGGATCAGCCGGATCAGTCGGCACACGCGCCCGTCATATCTGAGCTTTGCCGAAGCGGTCGAGGGCGGCTTGATGGCGCGACGAGACCTCCTCGGTGATGTCAAAGGCGATCGTGAGCTGCATTGAGACCGTTTCGCCGCGGTCCAACGTCTCGGTCAGTACGTCCATGCGGTTCTGTAGGTCGATGATGAACTCACGCACGGCTTCAACGGGCTGCGCCGCGTATTCGGCGGCCGCCCGCAGAACGGCCCGGCCCTCGTCCGTCGGGGTCGAGGCAGAGCGAAGCCTGTAAGCCCAAGCCAACAACTCGTCGAAGATCAGCAACATTCGTCCGGCCAGATGCTCGATAAGGTCCGCATCGCCAGGTTCGCCCGGCGCACCCATCGCCGCGTCCTGAGCCGGACCGAGCAACAGACTCTCGAAGGTCTCAGTGATGCTGAGGATGCGCGCCATCTCGGAATTGACGTAGTTAGGGAGGGCGTCGGTGGAAATGAACTCGCCGCCCAGAGCGAAGCGCATCACGTGGTCGTTGTAAGCCGACCGACGCTGTTCCAGCCCGGCACTGAGCCAGTAGCTGAACGCGATGTACTCCCAAGCGCGCGGACGCTCGCCCAGGAGTATTGCCGCTTCTGCTGGTGACCGTGGAACTCGACCGTTGAAACGACGTTCGCCGTCGGCTCGTGATGCCCCGACCTTCGCCTGCACGGCCTTCGCGACTCCAGCTGGTCCCTCGGCCAGACCATCGAGGTAAGCCACTGTGCTTCGCACTCCAGGCAGTGTCGTCGAATCGAGGCGGACGGGCAGCAGGTAGGGCGTCGGGCTCTCGATGGCCCTCACCAAAACGCTCCGCCGCTCGTGGCGAGTCCAAGCCTTTGCTGCGTAGTGGGCCGAGACGAACATGACTGCGTAGCGCGCACGTCGCTCGTACACGTCAGCGAAGAACTCCGTGAGGTCTTCGCCCCACATCTCGACCTTGGCGTCCTCGTCGTAGAACACCGTCATCCCGGTCGCCTTGACCAGCTTCACGACCTCATCGACGAACTCCCGGTCCTCCCCCGCGAACGTCACAGCGATGTCGAAATCATGGTCGGTCATGGTGCCCCCTCGGGTCGTCGTCTTCTCAGAGTAGAGGGTCACTCAACAGCCCGGCCCCGCGCATGTCTTCGCATCCAACGCGATGTACGCCCGCGATTCGCGGGCCAACGCTCGCCCGCGCTTCGTGGCGATCCGACCACCAAGCCTGAGACCCGAACGGCCCCCAGAGATCTCACCGCTGCGGGCCGTTCGGCATGCTGGCGCTAGACCTCTTCGATCACGCAGGTCTCCAGCCACCTGGCGACGAGGCTGAGGACCGCCAGCCGCTCCGACGCCTCTACCAGCGTCCACTGCCCGGTCTCATGCGCTGCGGCATTGCGGATGGTCATCTGCACGCCAGCCGTGATGCTCCGCAGGCCCTCGTTCATGGAGCGCACGGTGCGGTCGGTCGGGTTGCCCGGCCAGCGCAGCCGCGGCTTGCCGGTCTCGGGCGGTCGCTCGGAGAACGTCTCCTGCCAGAGCGCGGTCTCCGCGATGCCGTTGCGTCCGGTGCGGGCCTTCAACTGCCCCACCAGAGCCTCGGCTGCCCCTGCCACCGCCTGGCGGTAATGCCCGTCGCGCCACATGGCCCGGGCGGCGCCCCACACCAACGGGTGCATCGCCTCAGCGCTCACAGACGGCACCGCGTTCGCCTCTGCCTCCGCGATGTGCACTTCGAGGCGTCCGAGCATCTGCCCGCACGCCGACAAGATGTTCTCGGGCTCCAGGACGGGCTTCGGGCCGAGGATGGTTGACCACGCCGCTACTGGATCGACCACACCCATGCCCTGCACCTCGTAGCGCGTTCCTGTGATGGCGACCGCAGCAACAGCACGGCCAGATGCGATCTCCACGCGACGTTGCGAGGCGGCGTACTCCGCGTCGGCTACGCCCTCCCGCCTGTAGACGGCAGGCAAGACCCCGCGGGCGAAGGTGTTCGGGTCGTGCATCGTCAGGAACTCGCGCAAGGCTGCCTCGAACTCGGCAACCGCATCGACCAGGGCGCGAAGGTAGGCGGGAGAGTGCTTCTTGCTCATGCCGGCAGGGTGCCACAAAGCGCCGCCACCGAACCGACCAGTCGATTGCCAAAAATGCGCGCGCGCTCGTGCGCGTACGCGAGGGCGCCTTGCTCAGCGGCAACCGCCACGCGGGCGCCTCTTTCGCAGGCCGTTCTCCCACGTATGTCCCACGGCCTCCGCAGGCAACAAGAAAACCCCCGGTGAAACCGGGGGTTTTGTGTGGGCGATACTGGGATCGAACCAGTGACCTCTTCCGTGTCAGGGAAGCGCGCTACCGCTGCGCCAATCGCCCAGATGAGTTCCGCCGGAGCGGACTGGAGGTGGGGACGGGATTCGAACCCGCGTGGACGGCTTTGCAGGCCGCTGCCTCGCCTCTCGGCCACCCCACCATCAAGGTCCACGTCTGGCGTGAGTACCCGATCGGTGGGATACCTCTTCTGGAGAGTTGCTGTCTTCCGGAGAAGACAGGCACCTCGAGCGGATGACGAGATTCGAACTCGCGACCCTCACCTTGGCAAGGTGATGCGCTACCACTGCGCCACATCCGCATGACGTGACCGGAGTCACATCGCTTTCGTCCGACCCGCTCTCGCGGCGACTCGTAAACTGTACCGATACCCCGCCGTTTCTCCAAAACCGTTCTCGTTCACCGGGCGTGTCCCCCGTGTTCACGCGGATCGGCGGGGTCTGGGCGGGCACTACGGCCGGATGGGACGACATCCCCACGCGCCTCCCGGTCGGACCCGAGCAGCGCGACGCGCGCGACGACCCACACGTGTTCGGAGCACGGCCCGACATCCGCTACTATCGATCCGCACGCAAGTGCAGGGGGCGATTGGCGCAGTTGGTAGCGCGCTTCGTTCACACCGAAGAGGTCATCAGTTCGAGTCTGGTATCGCCCACGTGCCCATCACGGGCAAGCAAGACCACCCGAAGAGCCCGACGCAACCGCGTCGGGCTCTTCGCATCCCACGACCCGTACGACCGCAGCAAGGGCAGCATGACCGACGTCGACCTCGAGTTCGCCAGGGTCCGCCAGGTGCTCGACCGGCCGACGCTCCGACTGATGTCGCGTCCGACGAGCGCCGCCGTGGTCACGGTCTTCCGCACGGTGTTCGACCGTGACGTGCAGTACGTCCCCGCCGACCGCATGCACCTGCAGGTCGAGGAACACGTCGCCCGCCTGCAGGCCACGGGCGCCCGGGTGCCCGCGGGCGACTCCCCCACCGGAGACGTCCCGGCGGGCGAGGCGCCACGTCCGAACGGCCGGTCGCTCTGCCGCGAGTGGGTCGCGGCACAGTGGCTGGTGCGCTCGAACTCGCCGGACGGCGACGAGCAGTACAGCCTGACGAGCCACGCCCTCGAAGCCCTGAGCCTCATCGACGCGCTGTCCGCCGAACGGGCCCTCATCAGCGAGAGCCGCCTCGCGATGATCGTCGACGCCGTGCACCGCTGGGCCGCGCGCGCCGAGCCGGACCGGGAGACCCAGGTCCGTCGGCTCGACGCGCAGATCGCGGAACTGCAGGCCGAGCGTGCGCGTCTGGCCAGCGGGGACGAGGTCGTCACCGTCGACGCCGACCGCATGCGGGACGGCTACGCGAACATCACCGACCTCATCCGGCAGTTGCCGAGCGACTTCAAGCGGGTCGAGGAGGCGGTCGCGACCATGCACCGCGAGATCGTCGAGGACTTCCGGCGGGAGGTGCGCCCGATCGGCGAGATCCTCGACGGCTACCTCGCCCGGACCGACAACCTCATGGAGTCGACACCGGAGGGCCGGGCCTTCCAGGGCGCGTTCGAACTCCTCCGCGACGACGCCCTGCTCCTCCGGCTCCGGGACGACATCACCACGATCCTCGAGCACCCCTTCGCCGGCTCCCTCAGCGCGTCCGAGCGACGGACCTTCCGCGGGACGGTCGGCATCCTGCGGCAGGGCATCGAGGACGTCCTCGCCCAGCGCCGGATGCTCACCGCCACGCTCCGCGACCAGATCGTGGCCCACGACGTCGTGCGGGACCGCGAGCTCGACGCCGTGCTCCGCTCGGTGAACCGCGGCCTGGCGGCGTGGATGGAGGTCGGTTCCGCCCGCGACCGCGTGCCGCTCGGACTCCTGCCACCGTCGGCGGCCGTCGGCACCCTGCGGGAGAAGTTCTACGACCCGGACGCCGAGTCCGTGCCACCGCCGATCGAGGAGCCGGACGACGACGTCTTCGAGGAGATCGACGTCGAGTCCCTCCGCCGGCACGGCGGGCCGCTCCTCGCCGAGCTCCGGCACGTCCTGGCGGGCGGGTCGGCAGCGACGAGCGTGGATGCGTTCCACGAACTGCCCACCGAGCAGCGCCGCCCCGTCGAGCTCTTCGGCCTGGCGCACCTGCTCACCGGGCACGACGACTTCGAATCGGGCACCGCCTCCGCGCCGCACCGCACGGTCCGACCCGACGGCGAACCCGTCACCTTCCAGATGCCGACCGCCGCGCTCCCCCGCGGCGGCGGCACGACCCACCCCGACGACGAACCCGGCCAGGAGGCACGGTGAGCGACACGACGCCAGTACCCGTCCACGACGAGGTCGCGTTCGAGGACGCGTTCGGAGCCTCCGGCGTGTCCTCAGGGGGCCACGGCGAGGCGACCGTCGACGAGCCGGTGCGCGACGAGAGCACCTTCGCGCTGTTCGAGGGTGACGAGGGCCGACTCGACGAGCCGCAGCGCCGCGCCCTGGTCGCCCTCCTCCGGCACCCGTACGTGAGCGCACGGACCCACGTGGACGAGTGGCGCGCGGTCCTCGACGCCGAGCACCAGCTCCGGTCCCGGCTCAACGACCTGTTCCTGGAGCTGCACGTCGACCGTGACCGCGAGGTGGCCTTCAAACGCCAGGCGCGCTCCGAGAGCACCCGGCGCGGGTTCCCGACCCTGCTCCGGGACGCCCCGTACACCCGCGAGGAGACGATCGTCCTCGTCTACCTGCGCATGCGCCTGCGGGCAGACGGCCGACCAGGCCCCGACCAGGTCGTCGTGGACCGGTCCGAGATCCTGGGACACGTGTCCGGCTTCCGGCCTGCGACCGCGACCGACCGCACGCGGGACGAGGCCCGGGTCGCCAAGGCGATCGAGCGCCTCGTCACGGCACGGGTGCTGCTGAAGACCAGCGACCCGGACCGCTTCCGGGTCGCGAGCGTCGTCGAGGTCCTGCTCCCGTTGGAGCGCCTCGTCGAGCTCGACACCTGGCTGCGGACCGCGGCCACCGGCGGCGGCGGTGAGCCGACGGACGGCGACGGGGCGGGCCTCCCGGCCACCTCGGACGCCGAGGACGGCGACGACACCGAGCCCGGGACAGCGGGCGACGACACCGAGGAGGACCGCGCGTGAGCACCGTCGACATCGACACCACGGGCATCCCCGCCCTGTTCGACACCGTCGCGCAGTGGCGCGCCGAGTCGATGCAGGTGGTCAACTGGGGTGGCTTCCAGGGGCATCGTCAGGTCGAGCTCTCCGGGACGGCGACCCTCATCTCCGGCGCGTCCGGGACGGGCAAGTCGACGTTGATGGACGCGTACCTCGCGGTGATGATGCCGTCCGACGTGCCGTTCAACGGCGCCTCGAACGACGCGACCACGGGCCGCGCGCGCAGCGCCGACCAACGCAACCTGCTCACCTACCTGCGCGGCAAGGTCGACACCCGGCGCGATCCGGAGACCGGGGCGCTCAAGGACGTCACGCTCCGCGGCGACGAGCAGACGACCTGGGGCGCGGTCGCGGTCACCTTCCGGAACGACGACGAGCGGCGCTTCACCGTCCTCCGCGCCTACATCGTGCCGCGGCGTGCCCGGGGCGTGGCGGACATCCAGATGACCATGGCGACCGTCGACGACGTCTTCGACCTGCGCCGGCTCGAGGACTTCGTGCCGTCGCGGTTCGCGCACCTCGAGCTCACCGGTCGGATCCCGGGGCTCGTGATCCGCGACACCTACCAGGAGCTGGCGTACACGCTGCAGACCCGGCTGGGCATCGGCGACTCGGGTGGCGGCAACCGCGCGATGCGCCTGCTCGCCCGGATCCAGGCCGGACAGCACATGCCGACGGTCGACGCCCTCTACAAGTCGCTCGTGCTCGAGACCCCTGGCACGTACGAAGCGGCCGACCGTGCCCTCGCGCACTTCGCGGCCCTCGACGAGGCGTACGAGGCGATGGACACCGAGGAGCGCAAGGTCCGCATCCTCTCCCCCGTCACCGCGCTGCACGACGAGATCGAACGCTCCCGTGCCGCAGCAGCCGCGCTGGACGGCATCGCCACGGGCGCCGACGTCTCACCGTTCGCGCACTGGACGGCGTCGCGGAAGCGGGAGCTGCTCGACCTCGAGGTCGAACGGAACACCCGGGAGCGCACCGCCACGCGCGCCGAGGTCGAGGCCGCGTCGGCCCGGCACGCCGCGGTGGAGGTCGAGCTCCGCGACGCCGAGGCCCGACTCCGCGACTCCGGCGGCAACGCGCTCGCCCAGCTCGAGGACCGCATCGACCGCGGGACCCGGGAGCGTGCCGCCGTCGCCCGCGCCCGCGAGGTCTTCGACGAGCGCACCGCACCCCTCGGCGAACCGTCGACGACCGAGGCGGAGTTCGCCGAGGCCCAGCGCGCGAGCCACGAGTTCCTCGGCACGTACGCGGCGCGCCGCGACGAACTCGACGGCCGCCGGGACGCCCTGACCCGCGAGGAGTACCCGCTCCTCGACCGTGAGCGGACCCTGCGCCAGGAGCGCCGGTCGCTCGAGCACCGCCAGGGCGCGATGCCGCTGCCGATGCACGAGGCCCGCGTCGCGATGGCCCGGGCCGCCGGTCTCGACCCCGCGGACGTGCCGTTCGTCGCCGAGCTGCTCGACGTCCTGCCGGCCGAGGAGCAGTGGCGCACGGCGATCGAGTCCGTGCTCGCGCCCGTGGTCCGGACGTTGCTCGTCGACGAGGACCGACTCGACGACTTCAGCGCCGCGATCGACTCGCTGCGCCTGCCGGTGCGGGTGCAGTTCGAGGGCGTCCCGATGGGCCCGCACCTCGACCTGCCGGGTGACAGCTCGATGGTGTCCGGCAAGCTCGCGATCAAGCCGTCGCCCTTCAGCACCTGGGTCCGGGAGCGCATCGAGTCCGACCGGATCGACGCCCGCTGCGTCAGCGACGCCACCGACCTCGGTGGTGGCGGTCGGCGCGTCACCGTCGCCGGGCAGCTCCGGGACGGCCGTCGCGGTGCGCACGGCGACCGCCGTCAGGCGAACGTCATCGGGTTCACGAACGAGTCCCGCGTCCGCTCCGTCGAGACCGAGCTCGCCGAGATCGCCGCGGACCTCACCGCCCTGGAGGCCCGCCGCACCGACATCGCGCAGGACCTGGCCGCCCTCGACGCGCTCCGCACGGCGCACCAGCACCGGGTCGACGTCACCTGGGACGCCGTCGACGTGGCGGGCGCCGACGCAGCGCTCGCCCGTCTCGAGGACGAACGGCAGGCACTGCTCGCCGCCGACGACGGGCTGCGGACGCTCCGCGAATCCGTGGCACGCCTGCGCGCCGCCCTCGACGAGGCCGCCGACCGCCGCTCCGCCGCCCGCCTCGGCGTCAAGCGCCTGGAGGAACGACACGGGGTGCTCGTCGACGGCCAGGACGCCGCCGCCGAGATCCTCGAGCGGTTCGCTGACGCACCGGAACGCCTGCCCGACGAGCAGCAGGAGCGCCTGCTCGCCGAGGCGTTCGACGAGGTCGGGGCGCCCGACGGCGTGGACGGCTTCGACGACGCGACCAAGCGCCTCCGCCGGCGGCTCGAGGAGCGGCTGTCGCAGGCCCTCGACGGTGCAGCGACCGCGTCGGTGGCGCTGACCACGACGTTCGAGCGCTACCAGGACGCCTGGCCGGACCCGAACCTCGGCACCGGGGTGGCGTCGTACCCGGACTACCGGGCGATCCTCGACCAGATCGTCGCCACGGGCCTGCACGCCCGACGCAGTGAGTGGCGTCGACGGCTGTCGCAGTGGAGCGGTGAGGACCTCGTCCCGCTCTCCGGTGCGTTCGACCGCGCCGTCGTCGAGATCGAGGAGCGGCTCGAGCCGGTCAACGAGATCCTCCGAGACCTGCCGTTCGGTGCGAACCGGGACCGTCTGAAGATCGTCATCCGCCGCGTCACCCGTGAGGACGTCACGCAGTTCCGCAAGGAGCTCCGCGCGCTGTCGGCGTCGGTGGACGCCGAGCTGACCGACGACGTGCTCGAGACGCGCTTCCGGCGGCTGCGGCGGTTCATGGCGGTCATCCGCCCCGATCCCGGAGCCCCGCGAGGCCGGACCACCCAGCGTGACGCCGTGCTGGACGTCCGCCGCCACATGGAGATCACCGCCGTGCGGTACGACGTCGAGGGCAACGACCTGGGGGTGTACTCGTCACTCGGGGACAAGTCCGGCGGTGAGACGCAGGAGCTCGTGGCGTTCATCGTCGGCGCCGCCCTGCGCTACCAGCTCGGCGACGAGACCCGTCCCCGGCCCCGGTTCGCGCCGGTGTTCCTCGACGAGGCGTTCATCAAGGCGGACTCGGAGTTCGCCGGCCGCGCGGTGACGGCCTGGCTGCGGCTCGGGTTCCAGCTCGTGGTGAGCGCACCGCTCGACAAGGTCACCGCACTCGAGCCGTCGATGGAGCGGCTGCTGTCGATGCGGAAGCACCCGGACACGGGGTACTCGTCGGTGACGGAGATCCGCCGGGTCTGAGGGAGTGGGGCCGGGCGACGGGGGCCGTTCCGGGCCGGCGACGGTAGGGTCGTCGCGTGTTCGGACGTCGTGAGCCCCGCCCCACTCCCCCTGACGCCACCGCGGCGTCGGACCTCCCCGTGCTCGGCATCGGTGCCGTCGTCCGGGTCGTGCCGTCGGTCCGGGGTGAGCAGTGGGCCGACGAGCCGATCGGTCTCGTCGTCGCGCCGGGCGGCGCCCAGCTGGCCGGGTACGCGGGCGCCGGTGTGCGGGTGGCCTGGGTGGTCGAGTTCGACGAGCCGGCGTACACGACGGACGGCCGCGGCCCGTTCGAGCGCGCGACCGTCCAGAGTCGTCAGTTGGTGCCGGTCCCGATGGAGCACGATCCCGCGTCGGTGGACGCCGGAGTGTCCTGACCGCCCGGTGCCGCCCGGAGGCCGGTGGCGTCCGGGGTCCGGTACCGCCGAGGGCTCAGTACTCTTCCGAGCCGGCCTTCATCATGGCGGCGGCCGCCATGCAGGTGCCCACCCCACCGATGACGCCGATGCCGATGATGATGCCTGCGATGAGCTCGAGCATGGGGTGACTCCTCGTGATCCGGGGCCGGTGTGGCTGGGCCTGGGGTGGCCGGGTCCAGGGTACCGGACGACGGGTGCCGACTAGCGGATGCCGCGCATGAGGCGGAGCACCGGACGGGCGACGGCGAGCAGCACGACCCCGACCACGACGGCGGCGAGTCCGAGCACCGTGAAGTACGGCGCCTCGTCCTCCGGGTCGTAGAAGGCGGACAGCACACCGGTCATCGCGGTGCCGAGCGACACCGACAGGAAGAACAGCGCCACCATCTGCGTCTGGAACTTCGGTGGCGCGAGCTTGGTCGCCACGGACTGCCCGGTCGGCGAGAGCAGCAGCTCCGCGAGCGTGAACACCAGCAGGATGCCCACGAGCGCGATCACCGGGGTGCCGTTCTCGCCGGTGCCGGTGAACGGCAGGAAGAGCAGGAACGCGACGCCCATGATGCCGGTGCCGAGCGCGAACTTCGTCGGGGTGGACGGCTGGCGGTCCCCGAGCCGGGTCCAGAGCGCCGCGAAGACGCCGGAGAGCAGGATGATCATGATCGGGTTGATCGACTGCACCCACGACACCGGCATCTCGAACCCGAACAGGTCGCGGTCGAGGCGCTGGTCGGCGTAGACCGTGACGACGGTGAACTGCTGCTGGTACAGCGACCAGAACACCGCGCTGCCGACGAACAGCGGGATGAACGCGAACACGCGGGACCGCTCGTCCGGGGTCAGCCCGCTGCCGAGGATGACGACGAAGTAGCCGACCGTCGCGACGACCACCACGACGACGACCACGAGCGGGAGGGTCGAGACCGTCAGGAGGCCCGTGAGGACGGCGACCGCGACGACGGCGAGCCCGACGACCGCGAGCACCGCGACGAGCGGGTAGCGGGAGCGCGGCAGCGGGTTCGCGACGTGCTGCACGGCCTCGGGCAGGTTGCGCCGGCGGACGGCGTACTGCACGAGGCCGGCCGCCATCCCGACCGCGGCGAGGCCGAAGCCGAAGTGGAACCCGAGCGCCGACTGCAGCAGTCCGGTGAGGATCGGCCCGGCGAACGCGCCGAGGTTGACGCCCAGGTAGTACAGCGAGAAGCCGGCGTCCCGCCGCGGGTCCTCGGGGGCGTACAGCGACCCGACGATCGTCGTCGCCGTGGCCTTGAGTCCGCCCGAGCCGAGCGCGATGAGCACGAGGCCGACCCCGACCCCGGCGACCCCCGGGACGAGGGCCAGCGCGATGTGCCCGATCATGACCACGACCGCGCTGCCGAACAGGGTCCGGTCGGCCCCGATCAACCGGTCGGCGGTCCAGGCCCCGAGGATCGTGAAGAGGTACACCGAGCCGCCGTACGCGCCCATGATGCCCGTCGCGACACCCTCGTCGATGCCGAGCCCGCCGCGGGTGAGCGAGTAGTACATGTAGATGAGGACGATGCCCTGCATCCCGTAGAACGAGAAGCGCTCCCAGAGCTCGACGGCGAACGGTGTCGACAGCTCGAACGGTTGCCCGAAGAAGGTCCGTCCGGTGCGCTGCTGCTTCGGTCCGGTGGTGCTCGACATGTCAACCAGTGTGACGCCCGTACCGGCGCGGCACACAATCGTCGCGCGGGTCGCACCGGAGGCGGGCGTCGGATGTTGGAGGGTTCCCACCATCGGAGGGAGGCGCCACCGGGTCGCGCTTGTGGTCCGGCACGGCTGTCATGCCTTCCGCAACACCGGTGCCTACGCTGGACCGGTCGGACCGCCGTGGCAGTGACGCGGTCCGCGACCGTGCAGTTCAGGAGGCACCCGATGGTCGAGACCGCACCAGTCCGCAGCAGCAGCTCCACAGCCGGCAGCGGCGTCCGCACCAGCACGGGTGGCGTCAGCGCTCCGAAGGCCGACGCCACCGGTGACACCGCGGCCGGGACGCCCACGGGCGGGACCGACACCGACGTCCGCATCGACGTCGACCTGCTCGCCGAGCACCTGCTCGGTCGTTGGGCGGAGGACCGCCGCACCTCGCGTCGCCTGGTCCGCGACCCGGCTCTGCACAAGATCGAGGGCCAGCCCCTCGCCGAACACCGGGCGCGCACGCTGGAGCAGCTCCGGCTCCTCGTCGACGCCGGAGCGATCCAGCGCCCGTACCCGCCGGAGTTCGGCGGTCAGGACAACCACGGCGGGAACCTCGCGGCGTTCGAGGAGCTCACCGTCGCCGATCCCTCGCTGCAGATCAAGGCCGGTGTGCAGTGGGGCCTGTTCGGTTCCGCGGTGCACCACCTCGGCACCGAGCGGAACCACCGGGAGTTCCTGCCCGGCATCATCGCCTTCGACGTGCCCGGCTGCTTCGCGATGACCGAGACCGGCCACGGCTCGGACGTCCAGAACATCGCCACGAGCGCGACCTACGACCCGGAGACGCAGGAGTTCGTCGTGCACACGCCGTTCCGCGGTGCGTGGAAGGACTACATCGGCAACGCGGCCCTGCACGGCAAGGCCGCCGTCGTGTTCGCGAAGCTCGTCACCCAGGGCGTCGACCACGGCGTGCACGCCTTCTACGTCCCGCTCCGCGACGACACGGGCGCGTTCCTGCCCGGCGTCGGCGGCGAGGACGACGGCGTCAAGGGCGGCCTCAACGGCATCGACAACGGGCGGCTCTGGTTCGACCACGTCCGCGTGCCCCGCACGAACCTGCTCAACCGGTACGGCGACGTCGCCGAGGACGGCACGTACTCCTCGCCGATCGACTCCCCCGGACGTCGGTTCTTCACCATGCTCGGCACCCTCGTGCAGGGCCGCGTGTCCCTCGACGGCGCGGCGGTCGTGGCCCAGAAGATCGGCCTGCAGATCGCGCTGACGTACGCGATGGAGCGCCGCCAGTTCCCGACCGGTGACGGCCACGAGGGCGTCCTGCTCGACTACGGACGGCACCAGCGACGGCTCATCCCGCGCCTGGCCACCGTGTTCGCGCAGTCCTTCGCGCACGAGAAGCTCCTGCAGACGTTCGACGACGTGTTCAGCGGCCGACAGGACACCCCGGAGCGCCGCGAGGACCTCGAGACCCAGGCGGCGGCGTTCAAGGCGATGTCGACCTGGTCGGCGCTCGACACCCTGCAGGAGTGTCGGGAGGCGACCGGCGGCGCGGGGTTCCTCGCCGAGAACCGGATCACGGGCCTCCGGGCCGACCTCGACGTCTACGTGACCTTCGAGGGCGACAACACCGTGCTCCTCCAGCTCGTCGGCAAGCGTCTGCTCACCGACTTCCGCAAGGCCGCGCCGCGGGACGCTGCGTCGACGGCGAAGTTCGTCGCCGCCCAGGTCGGGTCGAAGTTGGCGGACGCGACGGGTCTGCGTCGTCTGGGCCAGACCGTCGCGGACCGCGGGTCGCTCGCAGCCTCGGTCGCGGACCTGCAGGACCCGGCGACGCAGCGCTCCCTGCTCGTCGGACGGGTCGAGACGATGGTCACCGAGATCGGCATGCGCCTGCGCACCGCCGGCAAGGACCGTGCCCGCGCCGCGGTGCTGCTCAACCGCTCGCAGCACGAGCTCATCGAGGCGTCGAAGGCACATGCCGAGCTGATGCAGTGGGAGGCGTTCACCGAGGCGATCGACGACGTGCCGCCGGGCGACACCCGCACGGTGCTCGTCTGGCTCCGCGACCTGTTCGCGCTCGGGCTCATCGAGGAGCACCTCGACTGGCACCTGCTGCACGGGCGGATCTCGGCGCAGCGCGCGCGTGCCGTCTCGGCGTACGTCGACCGCCTCGTCGCACGGCTCCGTCCGGTGGTCCCGCAGCTCGTCGCGTCCTTCGGCTACGAACCCGCCCACGTCCGCTCGCCCATCGCGAGCGGTGCGGAGCAGGCCCGGCAGGACGAGGCCCGCGCCTGGTACGAGGCCGAGCGCGCCGCCGGACGGCTGCCCGAGCAGGAGAAGAAGCCGCGCCCGTAGGCACCGCGCAGCGGCCGCGACCGTCCTCCGGTCATCGCGTCCCGTCGCCCTGACGGGGCGCGACGAGCGTCGTGGGGCCGGGTGACGGGACCCGCGTCAGCCCGCGGCGGGCGGTCGCGAGGCGCCGAGCGCTGCGCGGAGCCGGGCCTCGGCGTCGTCGTCGGCCCCGGCGGCAGCGGCGACGTTCGCCTCGGCCACGGCTCGGACGACCTCTTCGCGCTGGATCTTCACACCGCGGGGAGCGTCGATGCCGATCCGCACGCCGTCCCCGCGCGAGTCGAGCACCGTGATGACGATGTCGTCACCGATGAGGATCCGCTCGCCGACCTTGCGCGTGAGTACCAGCACCCGGCAAGCCTAGCGACTCCCCGCGGACGAGCGGGTCGACGCCCCGGTGTGGGTCGGTGGTCAGAGGGTCCGGACCGGCAGGCCGAGCAGGTGCACGGTGTCCGGGGTCGCGGTCTCCTCGGCACCGATGGCGAGCACGCCGGCGAGCGGGACCGGTGTCTCGGCCACCGCGGCGAGCATCCGGACGGCGTCCTCGTGCTTCCGTCCGGCGTCGACGACGACCCAGACCTGGTCGGGTGCGAGGGAGGTCGTGGTCGCGACGTCCGTCCACGCGGCGACCGCGAGCAACGCCACGCCGTCGCGCACGGCGTCGGCGCGCGCGAGGATCCCGCTCCGTCGGTCGGACGCAGCCGTCGCCCGCAGGCCGTGCCGGGTGGCGAACACGCCGGCGGCGGCGTCGACGTCGGCGGCCCGGCCGACGAGGAGCACGAGGTCACCGTCGGCGGAGCAGACCGCGGGCGCGGGTGTCCGGACGGGCGCAGGAGCCGGAGGAGCGGGCCGCTCGGGACGCATTTCGGCCCACGGGTCGGTCTCCGGGCCTCCGGGCCCGACGGACGCGACCGAGGTGGTCGACGCGACCGGCTCGGGCGACGTCGCCCCGGACGGGACGACCTGGAGGCCCGGCTCGGCCGGAGCGGGGACGCCGGCGGTCCGGCGCGGCGGAGCCAGCCCGTCGGCCGCGAAGCCGTCGAGCACCGACGCGAACGCGTCGGCGCGGGTGGTGGCCGTCCCGTCGGTGTCGGCGATGCGCGCCTCGGCGGCCTCGGCGTCGGCGAGGAGTGCCGCGATCCCGATGCGCTTCGCCGGCGAGGCCGCGATCGCGACGCGGGCCGTGGGCGGGTCGAGCGGATCCGGGACCTCGATCGTCGCCTCGACGTGGGCCTTCCGGAACAGCCCGGCGACCCCGCCGGTGGTGACGCGTTCGGCGGCGACGATGCGCGCGCCGGGGCCGAACTCGGCGAGGACGGCGGCGCGGACCTCGTCGAGCGTGGCCCCGCTACGCTGCGATCGGATCGGCGGCACGGACCACTCCCACGGTCTCGATGGTGGACCCCGCTGCCGTGGCCTCCTGGTAGGAGAGCACGGGCAGCCCGTTCGCCTGCGCCGACACCATCCGGTGCACGGCCGGACGGAGCTGCGGGGCGCAGACGAGGACCGCGGACAGCCCCTGCTCCTCGACGGCCTGGACCGAGTCGCGCACGGAACCGAGGACCTGCTCGATCCGGTGCGCGTCGAGCAGGATCTGCGTGCCCTGCTCGGACGGACGGAGTCCCTCGAGCATCGCCTGCTCGAGGCCCGGGTCGATCATGATCACCCGGAGCACGGAGCCGTCGAGGTGTCGGGCGGCGAGGGCCGGACCGAGCGACGCACGCGCGGCCTCGACGAGCCCCTCGGGGTCGGTGGAGACCTTCGCCCGGAGGGTCAGCGCCTCGCAGATGCGGCCGAGGTCGTTGATCGGCACGCGCTCGGCGAGGAGCCCCTGCAGCACACGCTGGAGTTCCGCCATCGAGAGCATGCCCGGCACGAGCTCCTCGACAGCGGCGGGGTTGACCTGCTTGACGCCCTCGGCCAGGACCTTGACGTCCTCGCGGGTGAGGAGCCGGGCGGCGTTGTCGCCGATCACGGCCTGCAGGTGGGTGACGAGCACGGACACGCGGTCGATCACGGTCGCACCGGTCATCTCGGCCGCGTGCCGGAGCTCGGAGGGCACCCACTTGCCCACCAGGCCGAAGACCGGCTCGACGGTGGGGTCACCGGGCAGGCCGTCGAGCTGCTCGCCGAGGGCCAGGACGCTCCGCGCGGGGGCGGTGCCACGCCCGGCCTCGACCCCGGCGATGCGGATGGCGTACGTCGACGGCGGCAGGTCGATGCTGTCCCGGGTGCGGACCGGCGGGACGACGATGCCCATGTCGACGGCGATCTTCCGCCGCAGCGCCCGGACCCGCCCGAGCAGGTCGTCCGACGCGCCGGAGACCATGTCGACGAGGTCGGGGGCCAAGAGGATCTCGAGGGCGTGCACGCGCATCTGTTCGAGGAGGTCCTCCGGGGTGTCGCTCGGCGGGGCGGCCGCGGCGATGGCCTGTTGCTCGGCGGCTGCGGCGGCGGCCTTCTTCGCGTTCTGACCGATCCGCCAGCCGGTGAACAGCAGCGTGCCACCCACGAGCAGGAACGGCAGGATCGGCATGCCCGGGATGAGCCCCATCGCGATGGCGGCGACCCCGGCGATCATGAGGGCGACCCGGGACTGCGAGAGCTGGTCGGCCGCCGAGGTGCCCATCTCGGTCTCGGCACCGGAGCGGGTGACGATCATGCCGGTGGAGACGGCCATGAGCAGCGCCGGGATCTGGGTGACGAGCCCGTCGCCGATGGTGAGGATGCCGTAGTGGGACAGCGCCTCGGTGACGCCCATGCCGTTCTGCAGCATGCCGATCGCGATGCCGCCGATGAGGTTGATGACGATGATGAGGATGCCGGCGATGGCGTCGCCCTTGACGAACTTCGAGGCGCCGTCCATCGCGCCGTAGAAGTCGGCCTCGGCGGAGACGGCCGCGCGGCGCTCCTTCGCCTCGGCGTCCGTGATGAGCCCGGCGTTGAGGTCGGCGTCGATCGCCATCTGCTTGCCGGGCATCGCGTCGAGGGTGAAGCGCGCTCCGACCTCGGCGACGCGCTCGGCGCCCTTCGTGACCACCACGAACTGGATGACGATGAGGATGAGGAAGACCACCGAGCCGATGATGATCGAGCCCGAGACCGCGACGTGCCCGAACGCCTGGATGACCTCGCCCGCGAAGCCCTCGCCGAGGACGAGCCGGGTGGACGCGACGTTGAGGCCGAGCCGGAACAGCGTCGCGACGAGCAGCAGCGACGGGAACACCGAGAAGTCGAGCGGCTTCTTGACGAACAGCGTCGTGAGCAGGATGACGAGCGCCAGCAGGATGTTGCAGATGATGAGGAAGTCCAGCAGGAACGACGGCACCGGCAGGATGAGCAGCAGGATGATGCCGACGACGAACACCGGCACGGCGAGCTTCGGCAGGTCGGAGCGCTTCATGCGGGGACCCCTTCTGGTTCGGTCTGGACGCCGCGCGGGGTGCGGAGCTTCCGGGGGCGGACGTCGCCGGTGAGCGTCGTCGGGTCAAGGACGGTGGCGACCTCGTCCGGGGTGGTCGGACGGGGCGGGGTGTGCGTGCCGCTCGCCGCACCGTGGGCGGCGAGGGTCATGACGAACGACAGGACGCGGGCCACCGGCGTGTAGAGGTCGACCGGGATCTCCTGACCGAGCTCGCACGCCGCGTGCAGCGCCCGGGTGAGCGGGACGTCGCGCACCATCGGCACGCGCTCCTCCTCGGCCCTCTGCCGGATCGCGTCCGCCACCGGGCCGGCCCCCTTCGCGACGACCCGGGGCGCGGACTTGCCGGCCTCGTACTTGATCGCCACGGCGTAGTGCGTCGGGTTCGTCATGACGACGTCGGCGGTCCCGATGGCGGCGATCATCCGGTTGCGGCTGCCGGCGAGCTGCCGGGAGCGGCGCTGGGACTTCACGAGCGGGTCGCCCTCGGCCTGCTTGTTCTCGTCCTTGACCTCGCGCTTGGTCATCATGGTGCGCTTGCGGTTCCGGCGGATCACGACGAACACGTCGAGGGCGGCGAGCACGAGGCCGGCGGCGACGGCGGCCTGCAGGAGGGTGCCCGCGCCGGCGCCGGCTGCCTCGAGGACGCTGGTGAGCGGCAGGGACCCGCTCGACATGAGCACGGGGACGAGGCCCTGCACGGCGAACCACAGCACGAGTCCGACGACCGCGGTCTTCAGGAGCGCCTTGACCCCGTTCCAGAGCGCCTGCGTGCCGAACACCCGCTTGAGGCCGGCGACGGGGTCGAAGTGGTCGGGCTCCGGCGTGAGCTTCTTGATGTGCACGCCACCCTGCGCGACCGAGGTGGCGAGCACCGCCACCGCGACGACCCCGAGCATCGGGCCCAGTGTCGTGCCGATCGAGGCGAGGGCGTCGTCGAACACGTGCCGCATGGTCCCGATCGAAGGGTCCGCGATGACGAGCGCGACGGCGTGCATCTGCTGCTGTCCGGCGGCCGAGGCGTGACCGATCAGGGACGGGAACATGAGCGCCGCGACGGCGATGCCGATCCAGGCGCTGAGGTCCTGCGACCGCCCGAGCTGTCCCTTGCGGTGGACCTCGCGCATCCGCTTCGAGGTCGCTTGTTCGGAGCGTTCTCCGCTGTCCGACACGTCGTCACCCCCTGCCCGTGATGGCCTGCACCGCGTCGCCGGTGAGGGACGACACGACGCTCGGCAGCGCCATGAAGAGCGCGCCGGCGAACAGGACGGTGAGGCCGATCTTGATCGGGAAGCCCATCTGGAAGGCGTTGAGGGCCGGGGCGACGCGGGTGAGGAGCCCGAGGCCGACGTCGGCGAGGAACAGCACCACGACGAGCGGCCCGGCGATCTGGAGCGCGGCGAGGAACATCTGTCCGAAGGCCGCGACCAGCATCGGGGCGACGCCGTCGATCGGGAAGCGTCCGTCGACGAGCGGCACCCCGTCGAAGGACCGCACGAGCCCGCCGATGATGAGCTGGTACCCGCCGGAGGCGAACAGCAGGGCGAGGGACGCCATCTGGAACAGGCGGGTGAACTGTGCGCCGTTCACCTGGGACTGCGGGTCGAACGCCTGCGCGAGGGTGAAGCCGCCGAACAGGTCGATGAGCGCACCCGCGGACTGCACCGCGGCGAAGACCAGGTAGACCATGAAGCCGAGCACGAGGCCGACGAGCAGCTGCGTCACGAGGGCGACGAGGAAGGTCGCGGTGTCGAGCTGCTCGTAGCCGGCGGTCACCCTGGGAGCCACGCCGATCGCGAGCCCCAGGCCGAGGATGACCTTCACGACGCCGGGGAACGCGCGGTACGAGAACGGCGGTGCGACGACGAAGAACGCGACGAGCCGGACGCCGGCGAGCATCGTGCCCTCGAGCCGGGCCGCGTCGAACAGCAGCTCCATCAGCCGCTCCCGAGCAGCTTCGGGATCATGTCGAACGCCACGTGCGTGAACGCGACCATCTCGGAGATCATCCAGTTGCCGCAGACGACGAGGGCGACGGCGACCGCCAGGGCCTTCGGCACGAACGAGAGCGTGACCTCCTGGATCTGCGTCACCGACTGGAACAGCGAGATCGCGAAGCCGACGACGAGCGAGGTGACGAGCACGGGCGCGGCGAGCTTGCCGGCGACGAGGAGCGCCTGGAGGGTGAGGTCGATGACCGCCTGCTGGTTCACGAGTGCCCCCCGGGCCGGACGGCGTCAGACAACGTGGTAGCTCTCGATGAGCGACGTGATGATGAGACCCCATCCGTCGACGAGGACGAACAGCAGGATCTTGAACGGCAGCGAGATCATCACCGGCGGGAGCATCATCATGCCCATCGACATGAGGGCCGCCGAGACCACGAGGTCGATGACGAGGAACGGGATGAAGATGACGAACCCGATGATGAACGCGCTGCGGAGCTCGGAGATGATGAACGCCGGGATGACGGTGGTCATCGGCACGTCGGCCATCCGCGCGGGGTTGTCACGACCGGCCGCGCGGGTGATGAGGGCGACGTCCTCGTCACGCGTCTGGTGCAGCATGAAGGTCCGGAGCGGTGCCGTCCCGGCGTCGACGGCCTGCTGGAAGTCGATCTTGCCGGCCAGGTAGGGCTGCAGGGCGTCGTCGTTGACGTGCCCGATCACCGGCGCCATCACGAAGAGCGACAGGAAGAGCGCGAGTCCGGCGATCACCTGGTTCGGCGGGATCGACTGCAGGCCGAGCGCGTTCCGGGTCATGGCGAGGACGACGAAGATCTTCGTGAACGACGTCATCATGAGCAGCAGCGCCGGGGCGACGCTGAGCAGCGTGATGCCGATGAGCGTGACGACGGCGGACGACGGCGTGCCGTCGGGCCCGTTCACGTCGACGCTGAAGCCGCCCGTGGACGGGGTCGCGGGGGCGGTCGGCACAGCGGGCGCGGTGGGTTGGACGACGCCGGCGGCGGAGGCGCCGGTGGTCGTGAGCATGAGGAAGCCGGCGACCATCGTCAACCCGAGGAGGACGAACAGCACGATCCTGCCCGTGCGGGCCGCGCTCACCCGGTCCGCCGCGAGCGGAGGACCGACGCCGCCTGGCGCCAGGTGTCCGCGGAGAGGATCGAGCCCTGCAACTGCGCGGCGATCGGGACGACCCGCTTGTCCCCCGTCACCGTGCGGTGGGCACGGCGACCGCGGGGCCGGAGCGGCAGTGGGTCGGAGCCCGGCCGGCCGGTGTCGGCCGGGGTCGCGGCGACGACCGGGAGGCCCGGTGCGGCCTGGTCCTGCCGGTCGAGTTCGGCACGGAACGCGTCCGCCGTCGGCAGCGCCACCGGACCCGTCACGAGCGTGAGCTCCGGCGCGGGCGCCTGCCCGCTCGTCAGGAGTGTGACGCCCTGTTCGGCGACCCCGAGGACGAGTCGCTCGCCGTCGACGTCGACCACGACGACGCTCGCCTTGCCGCCGATGCCCTGCCGGGCGACCACCTCGACCGACGCCGAACGACGCCCGCGCGTGCGACCCGCGCCGAACTGCCCCTTCTGCATGCGTCGGTGCAGCACCCACATGAGGGCGAGCACGACGCCGAGGGAGAGCGCGACGCGGAGCGCGATGACGAGCGTGTCCACCGGGGTCAGACCGTCTCGGCGACGTCGAGGATCTTCGTGATGCGGACGGCGTAGTCCTGGTCGACGACGACGACCTCGCCGTGCGCGATGAGGCGTCCGTTGAGCAGGACGTCGGCGGGGGCCCCGGCGGAGCGGTCGAGTTCGACGACCGCGCCGGGCTCCATGCCGAGCACGTCGCGGACGGACATCCGGGTGCGGCCGATCTCGACGGTCAGGGTCATCTCGACGCTGTTGATCCGGCCGAGGTTGCCGGCGGGCAGGCTCGGCGCGGCGCTGACCGGTTCGGCGACCGTGCCGTTCTCGCGGATCCGGACCGCGACCCACCCGGCGGGGGCCCCGGCGCCGGTGAGCGCGAAGACGACGGTCTCCGGGTCGGCGACGAGCGCCGCCGCGGACTCGCGTCGGCCCTCGCCGAGCACCCCGGCGCCGAACGGGGCGACCGCGGCCTCGAGCGACGGGCGGAGCACGTCGGCGACCGAGACGAGTCCCGAGTCGACCCCGCCCGCGGCGGTGATGCCGGCGAGGTCGACGAGGACCACGGCCAGGTCGGCGGACACACCGCCGACGAACGAGGCGACCACGGCGTCGGCCGCGCGCGCCTGCAGGTCGGGGGTCGGGCCTCCCGGCTGCGCGGACGCGATGAGCGGGACGGGGGTGGGCAGCGCGCTGGCGAGCGCCTCGGCGGCGGTCGTGTGCAGCGTGGAGGTGACGGCGGTCATGCGGACGGCTCCGATGCGGTGGTGGTGACGACGACGCCCGCGAGTCGCGAGCCGTTCGCGCCGACGGCGGCGGTGCCGACGGGTTCACCGTCGACGGAGATGGTGAGCGGGCGGTGCTGGGGGTGCGGCAGCGGCAGGACGTCCCCGACGGCGAGGCCGAGGACCTGGGCCGGCAGGACGGTCGCGGGCGCGAAGCGGAGCGAGACGCCGACCGGCACCGCGGCGAGCTGCGCGTCGATGAGGGCCTTCGCGTCGGCGGTCGAGACGTCGGCCGGACGGTCCACGAGCTGGGGCAGGACGGCCTCGGCCGGCAGGGCCAGCGTGCCGTCGGCGATGCGCTCCCCGACCCGGATCTCGAAGGACGCGACGATCATCAGGTCGGACTTCTGTGCGGCCTGGGCGAACTGGCTGTTGAACTGGAAGGCTCCGGCGGAGATCGCCCGGTCGAGCAGCCCGCCGAGCGAGTAACGGAGGTCGTCGAGGGCGTCCTCGACCAGGCGGCGCACGAGGGCCTGCTCGATCGGGGTGAAGGTGCGCTCGGGCGTCGGCAGCGGCTTCGAGGCACCGAGCGAGTGCGACACCCACGTCAGTGCGGCGTCGAGCGGCACCTGCAGGACGCCCTTCGCGGGCACGCCCTCGATCGGCAGCAGCACCATGCCGGTGAGCGCCGGCAGCGAGGCGGCGTACTCGTCGTAGGTCATCATCGCGACCTGCTCGCACGTGACCTGGCTGAGGACGCGGACCTTCGCGGTCAGCTGCGTGCCCCACTGGCGTGCGAACGTCTCGAAGGCGAGTTCGAGGACCCTGGCGTGCTCACGCGCGAGCGTCGACGGGCGCGCGAAGTCGTACACCTCGGGCGCGGTCAGGGTCTCGGTCACGAAGCGCACTCTCGACCACCGGACGGCGGCCGTCAGCTCTGGCCCCTCTTCTGGGGCGGCGTCCCGCTACCCGGAGCGGGCCCCGTCCTGTGCTGCGGCGAGGGCCGGCATGAGGGCGCTGACGTCCTGGTCGGCGTTCGACAGGACCACGATGTCGACGCGTCGGTTGAGCGCGAGGTCCTGGTCGCGGGTGCCCTTCGCCAGCGGTCGGCTCGACCCGAAGCCGACGGACTGGATGTGCTCGGCCGGCATCCGCCCGCGTTCGACGAGGTCCCGCAGCACCCCGGTCGCTCGGGCCGAGCTGAGCTCCCAGTTCGTGGCGTACGGCGCGGTGGAGTTCCGGCTGTCGGCGTGCCCCTCGACGCTGACGTCGTGGTCGGCGTCGCGGAGGACCGGGGCGATGGCGTCCATGATCCGCCGTGCCTGGTCGGACAGGTCCGCGCTGTTGGTGCCGAAGTAGGTGTCGCTGCCGACGAGCCGGACGGTGAGGCCGCGGGCGTCGAGGCGGAACTGGACGTTCGCGTCCTGCCCGGCCTTCTGGAGGTTGCCCGAGATGGCCCGCTCGATGGCCTGCAGGTCGTCGAGCTCCTCCTTCGCCGCCGCCAGGTCGGCCTTCGTCGCGGTCGGCGGCACGACGGCGGCCGCCGGGTCGGCGTTCGTGTCCTCGGCGCCGGAGGCTGCGGTGGAGTGGTCGGCCTGCGCCTTGTCGACGGAGTACCCCGCGCCGTCCTCGACCTCGTCCTTCGTGACGATGGTCCCCGAGGCGGTGTCGATCTTCTGCGACTCGACCTCGCCGAACCCGGTGGCCAGGGACTCCTTCAGGGCCATGTACTTGTCCTGGTCGACGGAGGACATCGCGAAGAGCACGAGGAACATGCACATGAGCACCGTGATCATGTCCATGTACGAGGCCATCCAGCGCTCGTCGGGGTGCTCGACCTCGTGCCCGCCCTTCGTGCGACCGCGTCCGCGACCGCGCGGGTTCGCGCTCACGGTCAGGCCGCCAGCTGCTGGTCGTCGGCGCCGGCCCTGGTCTTCCCGCCCTTGCCGGCTGCGCCGCGGGCGCTCGGCGGCACCATCGCGGTGAGACGCTCACCGAGGAGCCGCGGCTGGCTGCCGGCCTGGACGGCGAGGAGGCCCTCCATGAGGAGCGTCTGCCGGTCGGACTCGAGCTGCGCGAGCTTCCGGAGCTTGCCACCGAACGGCAGCCAGAGGAAGTTCGCGGTGAGCAGACCCCAGAGCGTGGCGACGAAGGCGCTGGCGATGAGCGGGCCGAGCTCGTCGGGCTTGCCGAGGTTCGCCAGGACGTGGGTGAGCGAGACGACGGTGCCGATGATGCCGACCGTCGGGGCGAAGCCGCCGAGGCCCATGAAGAACGCGCTCGCGCTCCGCATCGGTGCCGCGTTCGACTCGATCTCGTCCTCGAGCAGGATCCGCAGCTCGTCGCCGTCGGTCCCGTCGGCGATGTTCTGCAGGGCCTTCTTCATGAACGGGTCGTCGTGCTTGTCGGCTTCCTGCTCGAGGGCGAGCAGGCCGTTCGCGCGGGCCGTCTCGGCGAGTCCGACGACGTCGTCGATGACCGTCTGCGGCGGGGTGACCTTGCCCGTGAAGGCCTTCGGCACCATCGCGAAGGCGGCCAGGGCGTCCTTCAGCGTCGTGCTCGCGACGCCGCAGCCGATGGTCGCGACGAACACGAGGAGCATCGGCGCGGGCAGGAAGAGCCCCGCCATCTCGACGTGCTCCATCTGGGCCATCCCGAACAGGGCGCCGAAGGCCAGCAGGATCCCGATGATGGTCGCGATGTCCACGTCAGCGCCCCCCGTCCTGCGAACGGAGGGTCGCCACGGGGGCGAGGGTGGGCTGCGGCCCGGTGGCCGCCGTGTCCCGGGCCGTCGGCAGGTCGGTCCCGTAGGCCATGCTGACGATGCGGGCGCGGTACGCGGCGATCCGCTCGATGACCTCGGCCAGGGACTCGCGGACGATGTACTTCGCCCCGTCGACCATGATGAGCGTCGTGTCCGGCGTCTCCTGGATGCGCTCCACGAGATCGGGGTTCACAGCGAATCCGCTGCCGTTCAGTCGTGTGACGACGATCATGGCCCGTCCTGGTTCTCGATCGACCCGCCGCCGTCCGTGGGGCAGGTGTTCGACCGCCCGTCCGTGGGTGGTCAGTGCGCACTATCGGCGCGTCGCGCCACGCCGTAAGTGCGGGACGGACGCGAGGCCCGTGACCGACTGGTCACGGGCCTCGCGGGTGCGGTCGGTCGGCTCAGACGACCGCGATCTCGTTCGGGACGCCGGGCAGGCGGTCGCTGGTCGCGACGACCTCGCCGGTCTCGAGGTCCACGGCCGAGACCGTGCGCTCGCTCGGGTCCGTGACGTAGGCGATGCCGTCGACGACCTTGAGTGCGGGGTGCGCCTCCTGCCACTCGGCGGGACCCTCCCACGCCTCGATCACCGGGAAGGTGTCGAGCGACTCGCCGGTCTCCTCGTCGAGGACGTGCAGGGCACCGTCGCTGCCGAGGAGCACGGCCGAGTCACCGGGACCACGGGCGATGTCACGGAAGGTGAAGCCGACACCGTCGGGCATGTCGGCGAGGCGGTACTCGCCGGCAGCCGCGTCGATGAGTGCGACCTGGTCGAGGAGGTACCCCTCGGAGTCCGGGTCGTCGTTGTAGTCGCCGACGGCGATGCTCGACGACTCGGTCGTGAAGAGGTTGCCGGTGCGGCCGTACTCGGTCGGGGCGTCGATCTTCTCGAAGGCGCCGTCCCGGTACACGAGCGCGCCGTCGGTGCAACCGAAGACGGCGACCTCGTCGGCCACCGCACCCTCGCCGTGCACGTCCGGGCACTCCTCGGAGCGGGCCGTCTCCTGGCCGTCGGCGTCGAGCGCGCGGACGCCGGAGCGGGACTCCTCGGTGCCGATGGTGGTGAGGAGGGTGCCGTCCTCGAGTTCGATCGCGACGCCGTGGTGTGCGGCCTCGGACTCCGTCGTGTCGACGTCGGGCAGGTCGCCGCCCTCGACGGCGCTCGCCAGGTCGGCCGTGTCGAACGTCGTGACGTCGCCGGAGCCGTCCGCGAACAGCGCGGTGCGGTCCCCGTGGACCACGACGTGCCCACCGGTGTCGGCCGGGAACGTGACGTCGGTCAGGGCGGTGTCCGCGCTGGTGCCGGCCGCGGTGTCGAGCACGCGGAAGCCCTCGGGGACGGTGACCATCACGTGCCGGTCGTCGCCGGCGGGGTTGACGCGGGTGAAGCCGTCGATGGCGTGCTCCCCCACGACCTGCAGGTCGCTGTCGAGCACGAGCAGGCCGCCGTCGTGCGTCAGGGTGATGCGGTGACCGGTGTCGGTGTCGGTGTCGGCGGCCTGCGTGGCGGAGGCGCTGCCACCACCGGCGGGCGCGGTGCCGGTGCCGGCACAACCGGTCAGGAGGAGGGCGGACGCGCCGAGCAGCACGGCCGGGGCGAGGAGTGTCTTCTTCGTCATGGTCATGACTGTATTGATTCTCATTCTCAATTGCGAGCCGACAGGCCGTCGACGATCGCCTCGGTGTTCGCGCGCATCATCTCGAGGTAGGTGGCAGCTCCCTCGCCTTCGGGCGTGAGCGACTCGGTGGCGAGGGAGCGGATCCGGACGTGGACGTCGACTTCGTCCGCGAGCACCTCGGCGAGGCGCGCAGGCTGGGACGCGTCGACGAAGATCGTCGGCACACCGGCGTCCTCGATGGCCGACGCCAGGTCCCGCAGGTCCGCCGCGCTCGGGGAGGCCAGGGTCGTGCCGCTCGGGATCACCGCCCCGACCACCCGGAAGTCGAACCGGTCGGCGAGGTACCCGAACACGTGGTGGTTCGTCACGAGGGCCCGTCGCTCCTCCGGCAGCGCAGCGAACGCGGTCGCCATGTCGTCGTCGAGGGCGTCGAGTTCCCCGCGGTAGTCGCGGAGGGCGCTGTCGAGCGTGTCGTCGTCGAGCCCCTGGACCTCGTGGAGCTCCGCACCGAGGGCGTCCACCACCGCGCGCATCCGGGCGGGGTCGGTCCAGAAGTGCGGGTCGGGGCCGCTGGCGTCCTCGGTCGTCCAGTCGAGCACGTCGATCGCGTCCCCCGCGGTGAACACCGGGACGCCGTCCGTGGCCGCGGCCTCGACGTGCCGGGCGACACCCTCTTCGAGCCCGAGGCCGTTCTCGACGACCAGGTCCGCGGAGCGCAGCCGGGCCGCCTCCTGCGCGGAGACCTCGAACGAGTGCGGGTCGGCGCCGGGCGGCATGAGGACCATCACGTCGGCACTGTCGCCGACCACCCGTTCCACGACGTCGCCGAGGATGTTCGTGGTCACGGCGACGAGGGGTCGCTCGTCGGCACCCGCCGCGGTGCACCCGGTCGTCGCGAGGGTCGCGAGCACGGCGGCGGTGACCGCGACCCGGCGGACGCGGATCACCGGCCGACCTCGGCGAGCACGTCGGGGCGGACCGGGACCTCGATCGACCGGGCGACCCGGGCGCCGTCGGCGAAGTCGATCTCGTGCACGACCGAGCCCTCCGGGTCGGACAGGTAGGCGCGCTGCGCGTCGAGCTGCAACGTCGCCCGGCCAGCGGCCGCGAGGGGTTCGGTCGTCACCGGGGCGGAGTCCCCGTCGGACCAGACGCGGACCCGGCCGTCGGTGTCGAGCGCGACGACGTGCGCGTCGGCGTCGTCGACCGCGACCGCGTGCACCAGGGGGCGGTCGGTCGGGACGTGCTGCCAGGTGCGCTCACGGGTGTCGAGCAACCAGTACCCGGAGTCCCCGGCGAGGGCGGCAACGGTGGGCCGACCGGTGCGGTTCGCGAAGTCGGTCGCCCGCGGGAGGTCCGCATCGGCTGCGGGGACCGCGACGGTCTCGACGACCGGGTCGCCACCGTCCGGCCCCTCCGTCACGAGGACCGCGCCGTCCGCGCAGCCGACGACCGCGCCGACCCGGGTGACGATGCCACCGGCCGGGTCGGTGCAGGCGGCGTCGACACCGGTCGGCTCCCCCTCGGCGTCGAGCACCGTGACGCGGTCCTCGTCGACGTCCCCCGCCACGAGGAGCGTGCCGAGCGGCAGCAGCACGCCGGCGCCGGCGACCGTCGCGGTCTCGCGTACCTCACCCTGTCCGAGCGCCGCACGGTCGAGCGCGACCGCCCGGGCCGACTCCGGCCAGGCCAGCGTGGTGGTCGACTCCGAGGACGCGAGTTCGACGGGCCCGCCGTGGTCGAGTCCGCCGACGACCCGTGCCGTCGCGTCGTAGTAGTGCGTGTGGTCGCCGTGGTCGACGGTCCAGGACCCACCGTCCACGATCGTCGTGCGCTCCCCGTCACTCGTGGCGAGGAAGCGCCCGTCGGTCGCCGCGTGCGCGGGAGCCGGGACGTCGTCGAGGGACGCCGTCTCGCCGGCCAGCAGGTCGTGGACGGCGACGCTCCCCTCGTCGTCGGCGAGCAGCAGCCGCAGCTGGGGCTCGGACGCCTCGGACGCGCCCTCGACGTACCCGTGCGGTTCCGCCGGAGCGGACGACGCACTGCCCGGTGCGCCGGACGGGTCGGCGTCCGGTGACGAGCAGGCGGTCAGGAGGAGCGCGGCAGCGACTCCGAGGGCTGCCGGGACGGCGATCGGGGCTGGTCGTGTGCGGAGGTGGTGCATGGTTCCTTCCGGGGACGGTGGACGAGGAGCTGGGTCGAACGGCGGAGGCCGTGCGAGAGGGCGACGGCGACGATCGCGACGAGGGCGATGCTCGCGCCGGCGGCGGTGCCGGCGTGCCACGAGACGAGGAGACCGACCGTGACCGCGGCGACCCCGAGCACCGCACCGAGGGCCATGGTCGCTCCGGCGCCACGCGTCCAGGCGCGGGCGGCCGCGGCGGGGGCGAGGAGCAACCCCACGACGAGGAGCGTCCCGACGGCCCGGTACGAGGCGACGACCGCCAGTGTCACGAGGGCGACCAGGACGACCTCGGCCAGTCGGGGTCGCAACCCGAGCGTCGCGGCCTTCCGCGGGTCGAACGCGGCGGCGGTGAAGGAGCGGTGGAACAGCCCGGCGACGGCGAGGGCGACACCGGCGGCGACCACCAGCGTGCCGACGTCGGCCGGGGTCACGGCGAGCACGTCGCCGAACAGGATCGCGGTCACGTCGGTGGCGAACGACCGCGACCCGGACACGATGATGACCCCGAGCGCGAGCATGCCGACGAAGAGCAACCCGATGGCGGTGTCGTAGGACAGCCCGCCGCGACGACGGAGCGCCTGCACGCCGAACACCATCACCCCGGCGCTCACCGCGGCACCGAGCACGGCCGGGACCCCGGTGAGGGTGGCGACCGCGACGCCGGGGAGCATGCCGTGCGCCAGGGCCTCGCCGAGGAACGCCATCCCGCGGACCAGGACCCAGGTCCCGACGACGGCGCAGAGCACGGCGGCCGTCGCTCCGGCCGCGAGGGCGCGGAGCATGAAGTCGACGGAGAACGGATCGGTCAGCCAGGTCACGGACGACCACGCTACATGGGAATGATTCTCCTTACTGATAGCCTCCTCAGGTGTCGACCCTCCCCGTGCGCCTCCGTTCCGTGACCGTCCGACGCGGGGGACGCACCGTCCTCCACCGCGCCGACGCGGTCTTCGAACCCGGGTCCGTGACGGTCGTCGCGGGTGCGAACGGCTCCGGCAAGTCGACGCTGCTCGAGACCGTCGCCGGGGTCCTCCCCGCGGTCGAGGGCACCGTCAGCGGCGTGTCACCGCGCTCGGTCGCGCACGTCGCCCAGTCGGTGTCGATCCCGGGGCCGCCGCTCACCGTCCGCGCGACCGTGGCGATGGGGCGGTGGGCCGCGCTCCCCTGGTGGCGTCCCCTCCGCGCCCGGGACCGGGCCGTCGTCGACGAACAGCTCGCCCGCCTCGACCTCGACGACCTGGCGGACCGCCCCCTCGCCGAACTCTCCGGCGGACAACGGCAGCGTGCGCTCGTCGCGACCGGGCTCGCCCAACGCGCGCCGGTGCTGCTCGTGGACGAACCGACGGCGGGCGTCGACGCCCGCTCGCTCGGCCTCGTCCTGGACGCCCTCGCGACCGAGGCCCGCCGCGGCGCGGTCGTCGTGCACGCGGCCCACGACCCCGAGGCGCTCGCCGCGGCCGACCGGGTGCTCACCCTCCGCGGCGGCACCCTGTCCTGACCGCGGACCGGTCAGTCGCGCTGGTCGAGGCGGAGCAGTCGGGTCTCCTCGGCGTCGTACTCGGCACGCACCTGCCGGAGCACGAGGTCGTCGATCTCCCCCTGGTCACGCAGCCGCAGGACCGTGGCGGCCTTGAGACGCACGAGCGCCAGTTCGAGTTCCACCGCCGCGCCGCGCTGCTGCAGGAGCGGGTGGTCGTCGTCCTCGCTCTCTTCGGCCTCCACGAGCGCCAGGTGTCCCTCGTAGTCCGCACGGATCCGGTCGACGATCTCGGCGTCCGCCCCGGTCTTCCGGGCCAGACGCGGCAGCGCGTCGAGGGCCTCCTCGAGTGCGGTGCGCTCCGCCGACCGACGCTCCTCGAGCACTTCGCCGCTGCCGTCGAACGCCGCCCACCGGACGACCGCGGGCAGCACGAGCGACTGTCCGACGATCGTCACCACGACGACGCCGGCCGTGACGAAGACGATGAGGTCCCGGTCCGGGAACGCGCCGCCGCTCTCCACCATCCGTGGGACGGCCACCGCCGCCGCGAGCGAGACCGCGCCGCGGAACCCGGTCAACCCGCTCACCAACCGGTCGCGGTGTCCCTCGCGGGGTGAGCCTCCCGTCCGGAGCGTCACGAGCCGCACCGTGCCCCAGGTGAGGTTGAGGAACGCGAACCGGAGCACGACGACGGCCAGCGACACGGCGCCGATGAGCCCGAGGCCGACCGCGATCTCCCCGCCCGTCAGGGCACGGACCGAGATCGTCGCCTCGATGCCGACGAGCACGAAGAGCGCGGCGTTCAGCAGGAACGTGGCGAACGACCAGAAGGACCGGACCTGCTGCCGCGTCTCCGCCCGGTCGAGCTTCGGCGCGACCTGGCTGACGACGAGGCCCGCCACGACGACCGCCAGGACTCCGGACGCGTGCACCGCCTCGGCCACGAGGAACGCGGCGAACGGCACGAGCAGCGTCAGCAGGTTCTCGAGGACGACCGCGTGCACGCGACGGAGGACGAGCATCCCGAGCCACGAGGTCAGCAGCCCCGCGGCGATCCCGCCGACGTACGACAGCAGGAGCATGCCGGACACGTTCCAGAACGTGAGCTCCTGCTCCCCCGCCGTCACCGCGACCGCGATGCCGTAGATCACCAGCGTCGTGCCGTCGTTGACGAGCGACTCGGCACGGAGGACCGTGGTGTTGCGCCGCGGCAGCGACCGGGTCAACGCCCCGACGGCGGTGGCGTCGGTCGGGGCGACGGCCGCGCCGAGCACCCACGCGGGACCCCACGGCATCCCGAGCAGGTGCAGGAGCGTCGCGACCCCGCCGGCGGTCAGCACGACCAGGAGCGTGCCCATCAGCACGATGCCCCGGAGGTTGGCGCGGATCTCGCGCAACGAGATGGTCAGGCTCTCCCAGTACAACAGCGCCGGCAGGAAGAGCAGGAGCACCGCGTCCGCCGGCAGCTCCAACTCCCCGAACACGGGGATGAACGCGATGCCTGCGCCGAAGGCGAGGAGCAGCACCGGGGGTGCGATGCGCACGCGGTTCGAGACGGCGGTGGCGACGGCGATCGCGACCACGAGCACGACGACCAGTTCGGGTGCGATGAGTTCCATGAGGAGCACAGCCTGACAGGGCGGAGGTGTCCGCGCTCACGCCTGGTCCGCGTGGCGAAGTCCGACGGACCGGCGCGGCGTGCCGGGGGGGGGCGGGGTGATCGGCTCAGCGGCCCCGCTCGGCCCGGCTCGTGATGACCAGGAACGTCACGTGCCCGAGCAGCGCGATGCCGAAGAAGACGAGTGCGACGGCGTAGACCCGGTCGAGCGTGCCGTCGCCCGTGAGCAGCAACACGACGCACCCGACCACGGCCGCGGTCAGCACCCCGACCTGCACCATCGACCACGTCTTCCGCCAGCGCGGCTGCTGTCCCTGCCCGTTCACACTCCCATCATCGACCACGTCGGACGCGGTGCCGACGGAACACACCGTCCTCGTCGCCGTCCGTCGACCCTGCCGTCCGGTCCGACTGAGGCCACTGCGGACGGGAGGCCCGTGGCGGGGTCGCCTCGGGCCTCCCGTCCCGACCGTCTCGACGCTCGGACCGGTGTCCGCGCTCGCGCCAGCGGGTCGATCAGCCGAGCTGCGCGGCGAAGTCCACCGGGTCGCCGGCGAGGGACGCCTTGACGAGGCGGCTCCAGTCATCGACCAGGACCTCGGCCGTGTCACGCTCCACACCGTCGAGCGCGAGGCGGGCGACCTCCGTCGGTGCGGTCTTCGGCCCGTCGTACTCGGCCATCATGTCGGTGTCCGCAGCACCGAGGTGCAGGCCCTGGACGGTGATGCCGCGGCTCGCGAGCTCGGAGCGGACGCTGTTCGTCATGTTCCACTCGGCGGCCTTCGCGGCCGCGTACCCGCCCGCACCCGGTGCGGCGAACCAGGAGAGCGCCGACAGGACGTTGACGATCGCGCCGCCGCCGTTGCGTTCGATGACCGGAGCGAACGCCCGGACCATCTCGAGCGTGCCCCAGAGGTGCGTGTCCATCGCGGACCGCGCACTCGCGAGGTCGCCGGTGACGAGCGAGCCCGACGTCGAGATCCCGGCGTTGTTCACGAGCAGGGTGACGTCGGTCGCCGCAGCGGCAGCCGCAGCGACCGACGCGGGGTCGGTGATGTCGAGGGGCAGCACCTCGACCCCGGGGACGTCGACGAGCTCCGGTCGCCGGGCCGTCGCGTAGACCTTGGCGGCGCCGCGCTCGAGGAGGTGCTCGACGAAGCCCCGGCCGATGCCGCGGTTCGCGCCGGTGACGAGGGCGACCGATCCGGTGATGTCCATGGTTTCCTTCCGCCGAACGGGTCCGTCCCGCTGCGGCTCGGTTACGGTAGGACCTCACATCAGTGTCAGGGGCAAGCCCGGGACGGAGACGACATGCGCATCGGGGACCTCGCTGCCGAGACCGGGGTGAGCGTCCGCTCGCTCCGCTACTACGAGGAGCAGGGGATGCTCGCCGCGACCCGCACCGGGAGCGGACAACGGACCTACGGTGCGGACGCCGTGGACCGCGTGCGGCTGGTCCAGCAACTCTTCGCCGCCGGGCTGCCGAGCCGGACCATCGTGCAGCTCCTGCCGTGCGTCGACGCGGGTCGCGCGACCCCGGAGAGCTTCGCCCTGCTCGTGCAGGAGCGCGACCGGATCACGGCCCAGCTCGCCGAGCTCACGGCGGCGCGGGACCGACTCGACGAGGTCATCCACATCAGCGAGCACCCGACACCGGAGCACTGCCCGGCACTGCGGACCGGGGCGGAAGCGGTCGTCACGGCGGCAGCCTGACCGCAGGGGCCCCTCCCGCCGACGGCCGGCCGGACCGGCAGTGGACGGCGCAGCGCCGAGCGGCGACACTCGGAGCATGCGGGCGACGGGCGGGGACGTGGGTGCGGGCCGGCCCTGAGTACCGGCTTCGGGCACGTCCGGACGGACGTCGGATCGCCGTCGTGGTGGTCGTCCTCGCCGTCGTCGTCGTGGTGGTCGTCGCGCTCGTGCGCGTCCTCCACCCGCCGGTGATCGGCGAGGAGTACTCGGGTGCTGGCCCCGGGACCCTCGGTGTCGACGGCTCCGGGGACACCACGCCGACCGTCGGCTGGGTCGAGCCCGGCAGGCGGTTCTTCGTGATGGCCTACGGGTCCTCGACCTGCCCCCAGGCCCCGACCGGCATCGACCAGCGCGGCACGTCCGTCGAGGTCGAGTTGCGACTGCAGGGCGGACCGGCGTGCACGGCGGACTTCGGACCGACGGCCTACGCGCTCGACCTCCCTCACCCGACCGGCCCCGGGACGGTGCTCGACGTGACCATCCGCCTCGACGACGGCGGGACCACGGTGGCACGGCTCAGTGGGTGACGAGTACCGCCGACCCACCCGGACCAGCACACGGACGTCGAGCGGGTCCGGGACCTGGCGTTCCAGTTCCCGGCGGGTGACGGAGCCCGTCGACGCCACCCTGGCGGCACACGGGTGTCAGCCGCGCCGGAGCGCGTGGGGCAAGCTGTTCCGTCGGGTCCTGGGGATCCCGCCCTGCGGTGGAGCCCGTCTCGACTCGTCCGGTTCGTCGTCTGTCCGAGGCAGTCTGTATCGTCGTGGGGTGCAGATGACGGAACACCAGGATGTCGCCGTCCGCGGACGGCTCGAGCGAGGCGCAGCATGACCGGCCCCGCTGTGGTCGAGGTCGCTTCGGCCGGCCTCGTGCAGCGCGAGGCCTCACGCCGTCGGACCGTCGCCGTCATCGCGCACCCGGACGCGGGCAAGTCGACGCTGACCGAGTCGCTCACCCTCGCGGCCGACGCCATCGACGAAGCCGGCGCGGTCAAGGGGAAGGCGACCCGTCGTGCCACGGTCTCCGACTGGATGGAGATCGAGCGGAGCCGCGGCATCTCCATCAGCTCCGCGGTCGTCCAGCTCGACGCCGGTGGGACGCTCATCAACGTCGTGGACACGCCGGGGCACGCGGACTTCTCCGAGGACACCTACCGGGCCCTCGCCGCCGTCGACTGCGCCGTGATGCTCATCGACGCCGCCAAGGGCATGGAGGCCCAGACGATCCGGCTGTTCGAGGTGTGCCGCACCCGCGACATCCCCGTCATCGCAGTCGTCAACAAGTGGGACCGGCCCGGGCGCGAGGCGCTCGACCTGCTCGACGAACTCGAGGAGCGCACCGGCCGCACCCCCACCCCGGTCACCTGGCCGGTCGGTGAGGCCGGTGACCTGCGCGGTCTCGTCGACACCGCGACGGGAACCCTCACGACGTTCGAGTCGACCGGCGGCGGACACCTCCCCGTCGCGACCGGACACCCGGCCGGAGCAGCGGCCGAGCTGCTCGGCGCCGCCTGGCAGACCGCCCTGGAAGAGGTCGAACTCACCCGAGAGGTCCGCGGCCTGCCCGACGAGGGCGACTTCCACGACCGGATGAGCATGCCGGTCTTCTTCGGCGTCGCCACCAAGCACGTCGGCACCGTCGACCTGCTGCGCTTCCTCCGCGACGCCGCTCCCGCCGCCCTGCCCCGCCGCACCCAGGACGGCGCCGCCCGCCCGGTGACCGAGCCCTTCGCCGCGCAGGTCTTCAAGGTGCAGGCCAACATGGACCCCGCGCACCACGACCAGGTCGCCTTCGTGCGCATCTGCTCCGGCCGCTTCGACCGGGGCATGATGCTGACGCACGCCCAGTCCGGTCGGCGTTTCAACACCAAGCACGCACTGAGTGTGTTCGGGCGTGAGCGTGACACCGTCGACGTGGCCTGGCCCGGCGACGTCGTCGGCCTCGTCAACGCGACGATGCTGCACCCCGGCGACACGCTGTTCAGCGAGGAGGCCGTCGAGTTCGAACCGCTCCCCCGCTTCGCTCCGGAGATGTTCGCCACCGTCGCCCCCACCGACCCGAGCACGGCGAAGAAGTTCCGGAAGGGCATGCAGCAGCTCGCCGGGGAAGGCGTCGTCCAGCTGCTGCACTCCGAGCGTCGGACCGCGCAGGCGCCGATGGTCGGCGTCGTCGGGTCGCTGCAGCTGGAGGTCCTCACCTCCCGCCTGATGGCGGAGTTCGGCACCGCCGTCCGGGTCGAGCCGTTGCCGTGGACCATGGTGCGCACCGTCACGGACGCGGACTTCGCGATCCTCGAGAAGCGTCGCGACCTCGAGATCGTCACCACCGACCGCGACCGGTACGGACTGTTCCGCGACCAGTGGCACCTCAACTCGGTGATGCGCGAGCTGTCGGGCCTGGAACTGCCGGCGCCCGTCTGACCAGCGGTGCGCGTGCCCCTCGATCTGGGGCCGCACGAAGCGGACGGCGTCCCGTGTCCGCACTTCTGGGGACCGGTACGGTCGGGGCATCCACCGACCCGACCCGAACGGGCCCCCATGCACAAGATCGTCACCGGTGTCGTCGCCAGTGCCAGCGGCCTCGCCCTCCTCCTCGGCGGCGCGGGCACCTTCGCGCTCTGGAACGCCGAGGCCTCCACCCGTCCAGCGACGGTCTCCTCCGGCACGCTCGCGCTGTCCGCGAACCCGGACGGCGTGTGGACGGACATCACGAACGGTCGGTCGGACGTGGTCGACATCACGACGGTGCGGATGGTCCCCGGCAACGCGTACCAGTTCCACCAGACGCTGGACGTGACGGCGACCGGCGACGAGCTGACGGCGGACCTGTCCTGGGTGCCGCAGAGCATCACGGGCGACGCGGAACTCATCGCCGCGTCGACGCAGTCCCTGTCGCTCGCCTCCACCAGCTCGAGCCTCGCGCCCGCGGGCCGCACCTCGTGGACCGTGACACCGACGGACGGTACCTCGGTCCTCGACGTCACCTTCACGATCGGGCTGTCGTCGGACGTCACGACGGGCAAGGGACAGTCCATCGACCTCAGCGGCATCGCCTTCACGCTCAACCAGAAGCCGATCGGGCCCTGAGCCCGGTCGTCCGGCACACGTCCTCCCCGTGCGCCGACGCCGGGCCGGGTGGCAGGCTGGGGGTGTGCACACCACCCTGCAGTCCGCGACCGACGTCGTCACCGGTATCCGCTTCCCCGAGGGGAACCGCTGGTACCGCGGCCGGCTCTGGTACTCCGACATGCACACGGGCGAGGTCTTCTCGATCGACCCCGGCACGGAGGACGGGCCGCGTCTGGAGACCACCGTGGACGGCCAGTCGTCCGGGCTCGGGTGGTTGCCCGACGGACGGCTCATCGTCAGCGCGATGGAGTCCCGCACGGTCGTGGCGGTGGACGCCGCGGGGACGACGAGCGTCTTCGCGGACCTGTCCGCCACCGAGCCGTCGCTCCTGAACGACCTGGTCGTCGACCCGGAGAGCGGCCGCACGTACATCGGCGCGTTCGGGTACGACCTGTACGGCGGCGAGGAGTTGCGCCCCGGCCCGCTGTACGTGATCGACCCGGACGGCTCCTCCCGGCTCGCTGCGGACGGACTGGTGTTCCCGAACAGTGCGAACGTGTTGCCCGGGACGCGGACCCTGGTGGTCAGCGAGACCTGGGGTGGCCGTCTGACCGCGTTCGACATCGAGCCGGACGGCAGCCTGACGGGACGGCGCGAGTGGGCGGCGTTGCCGGACGGGGTCACGCCGGACGGGAGCACGGTGGACAGCGAGGGGGCGATCTGGGTCTGCTCGGTCGACACGGGCGAGTTCCTGCGCGTCGTCGAGGGCGGCGAGGTCACGGACCGCATCGACGCACCCGGCCTCTGCGCGATCGACTGCGCACTCGGCGGACCCGACGGCCGGACGCTGTACCTCGCCACCGCGGACAGCTACGACCCGGCCACCACCGCGCAGACACGCGCGGGGCGGATCAGCGCCGTGCAGGTCGCCGTCCCCGGGCCGTCGACCGTCGCGCGGGACGGTGCCTGACCGGCAGTCCCCCGGGACGGCATCTCCCGGGACGAGCCGACACGCTCCCATGGGACCGTTCCCAGCAGCGGTCTCCGGGCCGCTAGGTTGTCCCTACCGGACATCGTCCGGGAAGGGGGGAACACCGTGATCGTCGTCCTGACACTCACCGCCGTGGCCGTGCTCGTCGTGTCCGCACTCGTCGTCCTCGAGCTGCAGGACCGCCGCCGACGTCGTGTCCTCGGGCACCTGGGACGTCCGGACCGGGCCGTCGGGGACCGCGCGGTCGCCGACATGGACGCAGCACGGTCGACCGCCGAGGGCATCTCGAGGGCAGCGCACCCCGGGACCTCCGGTGCCGCAGGGATGTCTTCCGTCGCCTGACGACCCGTTCGTGCACGACCCCGCCTCGACGGGACCACGCGCACGAGTTCCGTCAGTCCGGAGAGCGACCATGTCCCGTACCGTCCCGTCCGACACACCCGAGACGAGCGCCGGCATCCGTCTCGGTGTCATCGTCCCCGCCTGGAACGAGGCGCGCCTCGTGCCCGGTCTGCTCGACGCGCTCCGCGACCAGGTCGACCCGGACTTCACCGTCGTCGTCTGCGACAACGGGTCGACCGACGGCACGGAGCGGATCGTCGCCGACCACGTCCGTCGGCACGCCCTGTCCTGGCAGGTCGTCGTCGAGCGGCAGAAGGGCACCGGTGCCGCATCGGACACCGCCGCCCGCGCCGCGATCGCCGCCGGGTGCACGCACCTCGTCCGGACGGATGCGGACTGCCTCCCGGCCCCGGACTGGACCGCCACCGTCAAGCGCCTGTTCGCCGAGACGGACCACCTGTTCTTCGGCGGCCTGACGCTGCCACGGCGCGACGACTTCCCGGTCGGGCCGCTCCGCTACCGGTTCCTGTGCGTCGTCAACGAGGTCGCGATCTGGTGTGGGCGCCTCCTGCCGGAGAACCGGGGCAGGCAGTACCAGGGCCCCTACGTGATGGTCGCCGGGAACAACCTCGCCATCACCAGCGAGCTGTACGAGCGCGTCGGCGGGTTCCCGCGGACCGCCATCGAGGACACGCACGAGGACCGTGACCTCACCAACGCCGTCCGGCGGGTGACGGACCGGTACGGCCTGCACCGCGAGATGGTCGTCACGATGTCCGTCCGCAGGATCGCCGTGTGGGGCATCGTCCGGTCGCTCGCCTGGTACGCCGGCCACCGGTACCGCCCGCGGTCCACGAGCACGGTGGACGTCCGACCGTGACCGGCATCGACGCCCGCGCCGCTCGCCGCGCCACCCGGGAGGACCGCCGCGTCGTCCTGCACGCCCACCGCGCCGGGTACCTGGCGCTCCGCGGGATCACCCGGCTCGGCCGGGTCGTGCGGGTCCCCGGTCTCGGGGTCGTCGTCAGCGACGCGGCGCGGATGCGACAGATCCTCCTCGACCCCGTCACCTACTCGAAGGTCGGGCCGGGAGGCTCGGACCGGCTCTGGACGCCCATCATCGGTCCGAGGGGCCTGCTCAACATGGACGGGGAGGAGCACGCGCACCTGCGCCGGAAGCTCACTCCCCTGTTCTCGCAGCGGTTCCTCCGCAGCATCGTCGACGAGGTGCTCACCCCGGAGATGGACCGGTTCGAGGACGCGGTGAGCCGAGGCGAGGACGTCGACGTCGTGACCGTCATCGAACGCGCGGCCGCGCTCATCATCTGTCGCTTGACCGGGTACCCGGAGGACGACGCCGCCGCGCAGCTCGCACGGGCTCGCGAGATCCTCGGCTTCGTCACCCTGACGACGAAGGAGTTCTCGGGTGTGCAACTCGCCGTCATCCACGAGAAGCTCGCCGTCCTCAACCGCAGCACCCGCAGGGCGTACCGGGACGCCGACACCGGGACGGTCCCGGCGCTCATGCGGGCCGAGGGCATCAGCGAGGAGGACACCGTCTCGGTCGTCACGGCGATGATCGTCGCGGGCACCGAGACCATCGTCAGCTTCGTCCCCCGCTTCACCAACCTCGTCATCGAGTCCGGGTACCTCGACCACCTGACCGAGCACCCCGAGGACGTCCCGACGGCCGTCGCCGAAGCGATGCGCGTGACGGTCCCCTCGCCGGTGATGATCCGGAGCGTGCTGCGGGACCACCGCATCGACGGCGTCCGGGTCCGTGCCGGTGAGCGGATCGTCCTCGCGAACGTCTTCGCCTGCGCCCGGGCTGGCGACTTCGACCCGTTCCGCACCGTCCCGAAGGAGATGCGCCAGCTGTGGTTCGGTGCGGGGGCGCACTTCTGCATCGGGATGCCGCTGGCGACGCTCGAGGCCGAGGTGTTCGCCGCGGCACTCGCCCGCGCGGCCGCGTCCGGGCCGCTCCGGATCCGGGCCCGGGTGCGGAAGCAGCGCACGATGGCGGCCTCGTACAGCCGACTCGTGATCCGCGCGGAGGGGGCGACGTGAGGAGTGCCGTCGCCGTCACCGGCGGGAGCGGGTTCGTGGGGGGCCGGGTCATCCGGGCCCTGCAGCAGGAGGGGCACCACGTCATCGACCTCGGACGGCGCCCCGCTCGGGGCGACGCCGACGAGCACGTCCACGTCGACCTGACCGCCGGTCCCTCCGGGGTGCCGCGGCTCGGTGACGTCCCGCTCGTGCACTGTGCCGCGGAGGTCCGGGACGGGTTCGACCGTGCCGTGCTCGACCGGAACCTCCGGATCATGGAGTCCGCGCTCGCCCTCACGACGGGCAGGGTCGTCCACGTCAGCTCGTCGTCCGTGTACGACCTCGCGCGCCCGTCCGTCGATGCGCAGCCCGGCGAAGCGACCGGACGGTACCGCTGGTTCGGCACCTACGGCGAATCGAAGTACGCCAACGAACGGCAGCTCGTGGCGGCCCGTCGGGACGCAGCGGTCATCCTCCGGCCGCACGCCGTCTACGGTCCCGGTGACGGGACGTTGCTCCCGCAGGTGCTCCGTGCTTCACGCCACGGGGTCCTCCCGCTCCCGCGGGGTGGACGGGCGCCCCATGCGCTCACCTGGGTCGACAACCTCGCTGCGGCCGTCATCGCAGCGCTCCGCGCCGACGTCGACGGCACGCACGCGCTGAACGTCACCGACGGCGACCCCGTCCCGATCGGCGACGCGTTCCGAGCCGTGGCCGGCGGACCGCTGGCGGTCCTCCACGTGCCGATGCGGACCGCTCGACACGTCGCCGCTGTCATGCGTGGCCGACTCGGGATCTCGCCGTACGCCGTCCGTCAGCTCGGTCTCGAGCGCACCTACGACCTCAGCCGCACGACGGATCTGCTCGGCTGGGTCCCGGAGCCCGGGACGCTGGGACGTCTGACGGGTCTCCGCCACCCCGTCCCGGTCCACTGAGGACCGAGCGTGCGGCTTCAGCGTCCGCCGTCGTCCGGTCGCACCAGGGGTTGACGACCGGTCGCAGGACGAGGACGGACCGCGCGCTCTCGCGCGGCCGACACGTCTCGGGCCCCGTCCGACACGGTGGATGACGGGCCGTCGGTCAGGTCAGCGCGACCTGCGCGGCGACGAGGACGTCGTGCAGGTCCGGGCGGAGTGCCTCCTGTGACGACGTCCGCACCTTCACGATGAGCGCAGCGCCGGGCTTCGCGAACGCCCGCGCCACCGTCGCGGACCACGACCCGTCGGTGTCGTGCCCGGCGATCGACAGGAACTGTGCGGTGCCACCGGTCATCGTCGGCAGGAGTTGCTCCTCGAGCTGCTCGGCCGGCAGCCCCGCTGCGGTGAACATCTGCTCCGTCGCGGCCCGGTCCCCGATCGTCGGGTCGAGGTCGGTGATCCGCTGCTGCGTGATCGTCGCGACCGAGCCGTCCGCGTTCGTGTACTCCCGCGAGCCCGCGGTCGGGTCCTCGCCCGTCTGCTCCCACCCGTCGAGCGCGGAGACCTCGAGGCTGAACGCGGGCAGCGAGCTCGCGGAGAGCGTGGCGCCGTCCTCGAACGTCAGGTCGGTGGGCGCTGCCGCATCGGTGGGCGCCGCTGCCTCAGCGGTCGGTGTCGACGACGACGCAGCTGGTGCCGGTGCCTGCGACGCCGACCGCTGGGCTCCCGCCGGCCCGTTCCCGGTTCCCGCGCAGCCGGACGACACGACGACGGCGAGCACGGCGGCCGCACCCGCCTTGGCGATCCTGGACGTGATGGACATGTGGTTCCCCCTCGGCTGTCGCCGTGCGCCCCGTGCACCGGCGAGTCCGCTCTCGACCGTACGCGTCCGGGCCGAGGTCGTCCGGAGGACCCCCGGATCCCGATCGACAGGAGGCCGGGGGTCCCCGAGGTCCGTCAGCGCTTCAGGTTGGTGAGCTCCTGCAGCACCTCGTCCGAGGTGGTGATGATGCGCGCGTTCGCCTGGAACCCGCGCTGGGCCACGATGAGGTTCGTGAACTCCTGCGACAGGTCGACGTTCGACATCTCGAGCGTGCCCGACGCCAGGGTGCCGACACCGGCGGACCCGGCGACGGCGACGGTCGCCTCCCCCGAGTTCGCCGTCGCACGGTAGCCCGACGCGCCGGTCTTCTCGAGGCCGGCCGGGTTCGCGAACGTCGCCAGGGCGATCCGACCGATGGCGAGCGACGCGCCGTTGGAGAACGACCCGAGCACGGTTCCGTCCTTGGAGATGGAGTAGCTCTGCAGCGCCCCGGCAGCCTGACCGTTCTGCGACGAGATCGACGCGGTGTTGAGGCCCGCGAAGCCGGAGAGGTCCCGCATGTCGACCGCGATCCCACCGACGCGGAGGGTGGCTCCGCTGGCGATCTTCCCGTCGGCAGCGAACGTGATCGCACCGGTCGCGGAGGCGCCCTGGCCGTTCGACGCCACGACGGACCAACCGGCGTTCGTCTTCGTGTACGCGAGGGACAGGGTGTGCTTGGCGCCGCCCTGGTCGTACACGGTGGCGTCGCGGGTGATCGTGACGCCGACGGCGGTCTCGGCGGGGAGGTTGCCGGTGACGCCCGCGGCGGTCGTGACGGTCGCGGGCGCGGCGGTGTCGATCGGCAACCGGATGTCCGTCATCTGCCCGCCGTCGTCGACGACGCCGTTCGTGGCCGAGTAGCCCTGCACGATCTTGCCGTCGGCGGTGACGAGGCGGCCGTCGGCGTCGAAGTCGAACGCTCCGGCGCGGCTGTACACCGTGTCGTTGCCGAGACGGGTGACGAAGAAGCCGTCGCCCGAGATCATCAGGTCGGTCGCCTTGCCGGTGGCCTGGGCGGAGCCCTGCGCGAAGTTCGTCGAGACACCGGCGACCTGCACACCGAGGCCGATCTGGGCGGGGTTCGTGCCGCCGACGCCGGTCTGCGGCCCGCCGGCGCCCTGCGTCATCTGCGAGAGGGTGTCCTGGAACACGGTGGTCGAGGTCTTGTACCCGACGGTGTTCACGTTGGCGATGTTGTTGCCGGTGACGTCGAGCATCTGCTGGTGCGAGCGGAGGCCGGAGATGCCGGAGTAGAGCGAGCGGAGCATGGTGCGTCCCTTCGTGGACGAGGAGCGGAGGAGGAGGGAGGGTCAGGAACCGGAGGTGGTGGAGATACCGGAGATCACGTCGAGATCGACCTCCTTCCCGTTCACGGTCACGGTCGGCACGCTCTCGGCGTAGGACACCGCGGTCGCGGTCCCGGTGACGGCCTTGCCCGAGGTGGCGTCGGTGTAGCTGACCTGCTTCCCGACGAGGTTCGCGGCGGCCATGCGCATCTGCAGCGAGAAGCCCTCGTTGGCCGTCGTGGTCTGGTTGGTGATCTGCTCCATCATCGCGAGCTGCGTCTGCTGGCTGATCATCTGGTTCGTGTCCATCGGCGACGACGGGTCCTGGTTGCGGAGCTGTGTCACGAGGAGCTTCATGAAGACCTCGGAGTCCATCGTCTGCGACCGCGAGGACGCCGCGTTCGCGGCGAGGGCGGCGGCCTGGGCAGCGGGGTCCACGGACCCGGTGATCCCGTCGAGTGGCATGGTTGCGTTCCTTGTCGTGGTGGCCGGTCAGGCGAGGACGTCGAGTCCCGCGGTGCGGACGGTGGTCGAGGCGGACGGCTGCTCGGTGGCGGTGACGGGCCGGGCCTCCCGGCCGGGCAGACGGGCGTCGCCGCGGACGGCGTCCGCACGAGCGCCCTGGCGGCCGTCCCGTGGGCCGCCGTCCGCCGGCTCACCGCTCGGCCGGTTCTGGGCGGACAGGTCGAGGGTCGTGCCACCGGCGGCGTCGCGACGGAGGTCCGGCAGGATCTGCCGCACCGCGTCGCGCCCCGCGTCGGAGGCGGCGAACAACTCGACGTGCATCCCGTGCCCGCCGACGTGGGCGCGGACGGTGACCGGGCCGAGGGCGTCGGGGCTGAGCTGGACGGTCACGACGTGCTCGCCGGGCCCGGCGGCGGCGAGTGAGAACAGCGGGCGCGCGAGCTGCTGGGTGAGCGGCTGCGCCGTCGGTGCGCTGCCGTCCGGCGCGGTGGACGGGGCCGCGGTGGCCGCGGTGGTGTTCGTCGCGGCGGCCGCGGGCACGGCCAGCACGGCGGGTGCGTCCTGCGCCGTCACGACCGGGAGGCCCGGCCCGCTCTGGTCGATCGCCGTCCCCGTGGGTCCGTGGAGGGGCGGGGCGGTGCCGGCCGTCCCGGTCGTCGGCGTGGCTCCGGTCACCGGCAGCGCGGGAGCGCGGCCGGCGTCGGCGGTGTGTGCTGCCGGCAGCCCGGAGCCGACGGGTGACGCCGGTGCGCCGACCGCACCACCGGTGGCAGTCCGAGTGGCCTCCTCCTGCGTCACGGCCGAGGCGGTGCCGGCGGTCGGCTCCGTCACTCGGGCGGTGGCGCCTCCGAGGACGGGGACGGTCGACGCTCCGGCGGCGGACACCGGCCCCGGAGCCGTGACCGAGGCGGTGGCACCCGCGGCGGCACCGCCGGACGGCTCGGCCGGGGTCGCCGTGGGGGCGCCGTCGTCGGCGCGCGTCGAGCTCCCGGTGACGCCCGAGCCCTCGTCGGTGCCCGGACCAGCGTGGAGGCCGTCGCCCGCGTGCGCTGCCGGACCGGTCTCCGTGGTGGTCGAGGTCGCTCCCCCGACGGTGGTCGAGGATCCCTGCAGGCCCGGTGTCGCCTCGGTCGTCGTCGAACCCGGGCCCGTGACGGCAGCGACGACCAGGGTCGCGTCGACGGCAGCGGGGTCGGGATCGACGAGCGTCGCGGGGTCGCCCTCCGCCGGCGTCTCGACAGCCGAGGGGCCGCCGGTTGACGTCCGGCCAGCCGGTTGCTCGACCACCGAGCCGAGCAGGGACCGGGCCACCGCCGCCGCGGTCGGGTCGGCTCCGGGGTCGCTGACGCGAGTGGGCGCGGCGGGCGTGCCCGTCGGCAGGAGCGCGGTGGCGGCGGACAGCGCCGCACCGAACCCGGTGGGGCCGCTGTCCACCGCGACGGGACCGCCCGCCGGGCCGCGGTTCGCGTCGACGCTCCGCGGGGTGCCGGACGGCGGCGCGGTGACGGCGTTCACGCGGCGCTCCCGGCGGCGAGCAGCGACTTGAGTGCCGCGGTCTGCAGGTCGGTCGTGCTCGTCGCGCCCGCTGCACCGACGGTCGAGGCGACCTTCGTGGCGGCGGTGGCTGCCGCCTCCTGGGCGGAGGGCACGATGCGGCGGATGGTGGCGATGTCGCCCTCCGAGTACCAGTTGTCGACGATCCGGACGTCCTTGCCGGGGCGGGGTGCGTGCAGCACCTTGCCGTCACCGAGGTAGATGACGATGTGTCCTTCGCCCTTCGGGATGATGAGGTCGCCGGGCTGCGCCTGCGCGAGCGAGGGCACGGCGACGCCCATGTCGGCCTGGTCCGGCACGACGCGGGGCATCGTGACGCCGAGGTCCTTGAACACCGTCTGCACCAGGCCGGAGCAGTCCATGCCGGCTCGGGTCTCGCCACCGAACACGTACGGGACGCCGAGGTACTTCTTCGCGGCCGCGACGACGTCGTCCCCGGTCGCGCCGCTGCCCGTCGCGATCGTGCCGCGGCCGGCGTCGACGGAGGTCGCGGGGGTCGCGGACGCCGACGGACCGGCGCCGGCCGCCGCCGCGGTCGCGGCCGTCGCGGACGAGGCACCGGTCCCGGTCGCGGTCGCCAGTGCGTCGGCGAAGGCGGCGGACGACGGTGACGACGTGGCCGGACCCGCCGCGGTCGAGGCGGTCGAGCGCCCCTGTAGCGTGTCGATCTGGCTGCGGATCTCGCTGATCCGCGACAGCACGGCGTCGATGCTCATCGGTGTCCCCCCTCGGTGCGACGTCGCGCGGCGATCTCGTCGAGCGCGGTCTGTTCGGTGCGCAGGTCCTCGGCGGCGACACGGGTCGCGTGCTGCCCCTCGAGCTTCTCCAGCCCGAGGGCGGAGCGGCGTGCGGCGTTGTAGGTGTCCTGGGCGCGCTCGGCGTCGGCGCGACGGGAGCGGACGACGGCGTCGAGCTCCTCGAGCATGCCCCTGGTCGCGGCGCGAGCCGATGCGACGGCGCTGAGGGTCGCGGCGTCGGAGATCGTCCGGGGCTCGTCGTCGAGGGTCCGGCGGGCTGCCATCCGGGCGTCGGCGGCGTCGCGCACCCGACCGTTCGCGTCGGCGAGGGACGCTGCGGCGCGGTCCTGTTCGGCGTGCCGCAGGCGGAGGAGCCCGGCGAGCGGGAAGCGGCGCTGCATCAGGAGACACCTCCCGCGACACCGAGGGTGCGGACGAGTCCGGCCAGACGCTCCCACGAGCCCGTGGCCGTGACCCGCTCGGCCATGCCCTGCCGGAGGAAGGCGTCGATCGCGTCCTGGTGGTCCACCGCGGCGTCGACGAGCGGGTTCGTGCCCCGCTGGTAGGCACCGACGTCGAGCAGGTCCTGCGCACTCCGACGCGCCGCCATCACCTTCCGCAGGGTCGTCGCGACGGCCCGCTGCTCGGGCGTCGTCACCTTCGAGGCCACGCGCGAGATCGACCCGAGCGCGTCGACGGAGGGGAAGTGACCGGTCACCGCGAGCTTGCGGTCGAGGACGACGTGCCCGTCGAGGATGCTGCGTGCGGCGTCGGCAATGGGTTCGTTGTGGTCGTCACCGTCGACGAGCACGGTGTAGAGCCCGGTGACGCTGCCGACCCGGTCCGTCCCGGCGCGTTCGAGCAGCCCGGCGAGCACCGAGAACGTCGACGGCGGGTAACCCCGGGTGGCCGGGGGTTCCCCGACGGACAACCCGATCTCCCGCTGCGCCATCGCGACGCGGGTGAGCGAGTCCATCATGAGGACGACGTCCTGGCCGGCGTCGCGGAACGACTCGGCGATGCGCGTGGCGACGAACGCCGCACGAAGGCGCATGAGGGCCGGCTCGTCGGACGTCGACACGACGACGATCGACCGCGCGAGCCCCTCCGCGCCGAGGTCGTCCTCGAGGAACTCGCGCACCTCGCGCCCGCGCTCACCGACGAGGGCGATGACGTTCACGGCCGCGTCGCTCCCCCGCGCGATCATCGACAGCAGCGACGACTTGCCGACGCCGGAACCCGCGAAGAGCCCCATGCGCTGCCCGCGGCCGACGGTCGTGAGCGTGTCGAGCACGCGGACACCGAGCTGCAGCGGCGTGTCGATGCGGGTGCGTGCCATCGCGTTCGGGGTGTCGTGGTCGAGCGGTACCCAGGACTCGGCGGCGAGCGGCCCACGGTCGTCGATCGGTCGGCCGAGTCCGTCGAGCACACGCCCGAACAGGCCGGTACCCGTCGGGACGAGCACGGGCTGCCCGGTGGACCGTGCCGGGGTCCCCGCGGTGATGCCGGTGAGTCGTCCGAGGGGCATGCAGCGCACACCGGACGCGTCGGTCGCGACGACCTCGACGGCGGTCTGGTCGGCACCCTCGGCGCCGACCGTGACGACCTCGCCGACGCGGGCATCGAGCCCGGCGATCGTCAGTCCGAGACCGACCGCGCTCGTCACGGTGCCGACACGCTGGGGGCGCGCCGCCGCGACCGCGGCGTCGAGGCCGCGCGGCCGGAGCAGGGTCGCCGCCGTCACCGGAGGCCTCCCAGCGCGGTACGGGCACGGTCGAGGGCGGCACCGATGCGCGCGTCGAGGATCCCGTCCGGCAGGTCGACGACGGCGTCGCCGTCGCGCAGTGCCGGGTCGGCGACCACCGGGACCGGCAGTGGCAGTCCGTCGAGCACGTCGGCGTCGCCCGGGCTGAGCCGCACCGCCGTCGCCACGGCACCGTCGACGGCGGCGAGGGCGCGGCGGACGGTCTCCTCGGCGGACGCGGCGCGACGCCCCGACGGCCCCGGCCCGTCGCCGTCCGGACGGGAGGCCCGGATCGCCGACCCGACGACGGCCTCGGCCAGGTCGACGGCCGCGCGGGCGACCGACTCCTCGGCGGCGGCGAGCACCGGCGCGACCCTGGCCTGCAGCGCTGCCGCCGCACGGTCGAGGACGGCGATCCGCTCGGCGACGACGGCGTCGAGGGCCGCGGCCCTGGCTTCGTGCTCAGCTGCCATCCGGGCCCGGAGCGCGTCGGTCTCGACCTGCGCGGCCCGGAGTCCGGCGGCGTACCCGGCGGCGTGCCCGCGGACGTCGGCGCTCGCGGCGCGACGGGTGAGCGCTGCGTCCGTGATGACCGGGAACGCGACCGGGGCGAAACGGTCAGTCAACGAGCTCGTCCTCCTCGGCGCGGTGGACCGTGATGACGCCCTGGGCCTCGAGTTCGCGGACGGACCGGACGACCTCGGCGCGGGCCTCCTCGACCTGCGACACCCGGACCGGACCCATCGACTGCAGCTCGTCGTCCAGCAGCTCGCGGTTGCGCTCGGACACGTTCGCGCGGATCGTCTCGACGACCGGGGCGGACGCGCCCTTCATGGCGGTCGCGAGGATCTTCGAGTCGATGCCGCGGAGCACCTGCTGGATGTCGCGCGACTCGAGCTTGACGATGTCCTCGAAGGTGAGCATCCGCGAACGGATGTCCTCGGCGAGTTCCGGGTCACGGGCCTCCAGGCCGTCGAGCACGGCCTTCTCGGTGGCGACGTCCGAGCGGTTGATGATCTCGACCAGCGGTGCGATACCGCCGACGACCTCGACGCTCTCGCGCGGCGAGACGACGGCGCCGGCACGCGCACGGAGCACGCCCGCGACGATGCCGACCGACTCCGGGGTGGCGGTGCCCATCGTGGCGAAGGCCTGCGCGACGTCGGTGCGGACGCGCTCGTCGACGCCGGCGAGGACCGCGCTGGCCTGGGCCGGCTTGAGGTGCGCGAGCACGAGGGCGATCGTCTGGGGCAGCTCGCCCTCGAGCAGGGCGATCACCTGGCCGGGCTCGGCGTCGTCGAGGAACTCGAACGACTGGCCGGCCAGGTTCGACGCGAGCCGGTCCATCACGCCCGCGGCGCGCTCGGCGCCGAAGGACGCCTCGAGCAGCCCGAGTGCGGTCTCCTTGCCACCCCGGCGGCTGGTGCGACCGGTGCGGGTGAGCCGGTGGAACTCGCCGAGGGTGCGGTCGACGGTCTCGTCGTCGACCCGGCGCATCCGGACGATCTCGGCGGAGATCTCCTCGGCTTCGAGTTCGGAGAACTGCTTCATCACCTCGGCTGCGCGCTCGGTCTCCATCTGCATGAGGATGAGCGCCACCTTCTGCGCACCCGTCAGCTGACGGTCGGTGCCGGGCGCGGGGACGACGGCGCTCACACGGACGCCCGGTCGTCGAGCAGCCCGCGGAGGAGCTCGGCCGTGCGCTTCGGGTCACGCTCGGCGAGGGCGGTGATGTCCTGACGCCGACGTTCGGCGGTGATCTCGTCGGTGGTGAGGACCTCGGTCGGGGCGTCCTCGACCGGCAGGGCCTGCAGCGCCACGGTGGGCGCGTCGCCGGCGTCGAGCCCGCTGCGGTGCTCGGCCGGTTCGACCGCGAGGGGCAGCTGGAAGGAGTCACCGAACGCGTCGAGTTCGCCGATGTCGACCTGTTCGCGCTGCTGCCGGCGGCTCCGGCGGGCGAGGAAGACCATCAGGGCGACGAGGGCCAGGACGATGCCGACCACGATGCCGGCGGTGCGGATCGCCGACCACAGGGCCTCCTGCTCCTCCGCCTGCTGCTGGGCCTCGAGCGCCTTCGCCGCGTCGTCGGCAGCGCTCGTGTCGAAGTCCATCACCGCGACCTTCACCTGGTCGCCGCGGGCTGCGTCGACCCCGGCCGCGTTCGCGACGAGGTCGTTGATGCTCTGCAGGTTGACGCCCTGCACGGACTCGGCCTTCGAGTTGAGCGCGACCGAGATGGTCTGGCGGTCCATCGCCCCGGCGGGGATCTGGGTCGTCTCGGTGGTCTTGTCGACGGCGTTGTTCTTCGTCGCGGACTCGTTCTGGTACCCGTCGTCCGTGCCGGCCGCGCCGTCGGCGGTGCCGTTCGGGACGGCGATGTTGTCGGGTCCGAGCACGCCCGTGGCGTTCGCGCCGGCACCGGCGCCCGCGCCGTACTCCTCCTTGGTGGAGGACTCGTTGAGCGCCACCGGACCGGTCGTCGGCGTCGTGTAGGACTCGGTCGTGCGGGTGCCGGAGTTGTCGCTCATCGTGGCGGCCACCACGACGCTGGCGTTGCCCGCACCGAGCGTGGTGTCGAGCAGGTCCTGGATCTTCTTGCTCGTGGCGGCGTCGTAGTCGGCGGCCTGGTCGGTGCCCGAGCCGGTGGCGCCGGTGCCGACGGCGGACAGGGTCTGCCCCTTCTGGTCGACGACGGAGACGTCGGTCGGCTGCATGCCCTCGACGGCGGCGCTGGTCAGGTGCACGATCGCCTGGACCTGGTCGGACCCGAGCTGTGCGCCGTTCTTCGTGGCGACGAACACCGACGCCGTCGGGTCCTCCTCCTCGTCCACGAACACGGACTTCTCCGGGATCGCGAGCTGCACGCTGGCGGTCTGCACGCCGTCCATCGCCGAGATCGTCTTCGCGAGTTCGCCCTCGATGGCGCGCTTGTAGGTGACGTCCTGCTGGAACTCCGAGCTCGTCACGCCCATGTCGTCGAGCAGCGAGTAGCCGCCCTCGTTCGACGACGGCAGCCCGTTCGACGCGGCCTTCAGTCGTTCGCCGTACACCTTCGCCTGCGGCACGAGGATCGTCGCGCCACCGTCGGTGAGTTGGTAGGGGACGCCGTCGGTCGTCAGCTGGTCGGTGATCGAGCTGGCGTCCGCCGCGGCGAGCCCGGTGAACAGCGGCGCGTAGGACGGCTTGCCGAGCCAGGACGCGAGCGCGACGCCCCCGAGCACGAGGGCGGCCACGCCGATGATCGCGATGGTCCGCTGCGCGGCGGTGAACCCCTTGACGTACGCGCCGAGCCGGCCGAGCACGTTCTGCATCCCGGCGGGCATCAGGCCTGCATCCGCATGATCTCGTTGAACGCGTCGACGCCCTTGTTGCGGACGGCGGCGACGAGTTCGAGGGTGACCTGGGCGCGGGTCGACGCGATGGTGGCGTCGTGGATGTCGTCGAGGTTGCCGGTGACGGCCTTGAGCGCCAGCGTCTTCGAGTCGCTCTGCAGCTGCTGCAGTCCGTCGACGGCGGAGCCGAGGCTCGCGGCGAAGCCGTCACCGCTGTCGCTCGTGGTGCCGGACACGCTGGTCGCGGCGTTCGTCATCGCGTTGGTGGTCACACCGTTCACGGCGTCGATGGGCATCAGTTCTTCCCGATCTGCAGTGCCGCCTCGTAGGCGGTCTTGGCACGGTCGACCACGGCGGCGTTCGCCTGGTAGCCGCGCTGGGCCATGATGAGGTCCGCCATCTGCGTGCCGAGGTCGATGTCCGGCATGCGGACGTAGCCCTCGTCGTTCGCGAGCGGGTTGTCCGGGTCGTACGTCACCCGGCCGGCGGCGCTGCCGAACGCTGCGCCCTTCACGTAGGCGCCGGAGACGCCGTTGCCCTCCTGGACCTCCACGTACCGGGCCTGGAACGCGGAGTCGTCCATCGAGCGCACGGTGTTGGCGTTGGCGAGGTTGTCCGAGATCGCGTCGAGCCACTTGCGGTGCACGGTCATGCCGGTGCTCGCAATGCCGATCGCGTCGAAGGTCGTCACGAGTTGGTCCGCATCGCCGTGCGGAGGCTCGTGGCCTCACCGCCGACCGCCTGGGTCGCGAACTGGTAGCGGAGCACGGTGTCGACGTTCGAGAGGGTCTCCTCGTCGAGGTTGACGTTGTTCCCGTTCGTGTTCGTCGGCTCGAGGCTCTGCGCGACGGTCGGCGTGGTGCGGCCGTCCCCGTCGACGATGCTCTTGGCGAGCGCGTCCTCGAACCGGACCTTCTCGGCCCGGTAGTTCGTGGTGTTGATGTTCGCGATGTTGTCCGCGATCACACGCTGACGCATCGAGAGACCGTCGAGCGCGCTCTGCAGCGCAGCCGACGTCACGGAGTCGAACACGGAGGGGTCCCCTCGTCGGGCGTCGCCACGAGGGACGTCGCCGAAGCGGTGGTGGCCGATCCGTGGCCGGTTGTCGAGCGATCCGTGCTCGTGGGGGCCTATCGGCGGGCCCGCGGAGCCGTGTAAGCCGTCGCCCCGAACGGGGGGCCGACGGACGGGTCAGGCGCTGGCGTCGAGGTAGACGGAGCCGGACGGCAGGCGCGTCGCGTCCACGGCCCGCAGTGCGCCGAGGTGCTCGAGCGTGGTGCGGCGCGCGTCCTCGACGGCCGCGATGCGGTCGCGTTGCGCGGCGAGCAGCCGGGAGGCCCGCCCGACCAGGTCGCGCGGGATCGGTCCCAGCCCGGCCGGCTCGGTCCAGGCGGTGCCATCGCCGTCGACCGTCGCTTCGAGGGCGGCGAGGGCCGCCTCCCAGCGCTCGTGTGCCCCGCTGTACTGATCGCCGACGGTCCGGTCACCGGCGATCAGGTCACCGGTGGTGTCGCCGGTGACGGCCTGCTCGGGGTCAGGCGACACCGAGTGCTCCGCCGGCGCTCTGCTGCCCGGCGGCCGGGGGCGCCGGCAGCGCGGCTGCGGCGTCGTGCCAGGCCTGACGGAGCGGCTCGAGGATCCGGATGCAGTCGCGTGTGGCCTCCACGTCGCGGTGCACGTTCGCGGTGATGAGCGAGGTCGACGCGTAGTTGTACACCGCGAGCAGCCCCTCGCCGCCGTCCCACACGTCGATCTTCAGCGTGGAGGACAGCTCCCCCACGATGGCCTGGGCGTGCAGGAGCTGGTCGCGGGCGGCGTCCCAGTCCGCGGCGACCTGAGCGGTCTCAGCGCGGTGCAGGTCGAGCAGCAGCCGGTCGTAGAGCATCGTGACGAGCTGCGCGGGGGTGGCCGACAGCACGGCTTCGTTCGTGTACTGCGCACGGCGCTGCTCGGTCACCGACCGGGGCTTCGCCGCCTGACGGAAGGCGGCCGCGCCGCTGAGGTCGTAGGCGTTCATGTCGGTTCTCCTGCGTCTCAGCTCGAGCTCATCGACGAGATCTGGCTGGCGAGCCAGCTCGACTGCGACTGCAGCCTGCTGAGGCTCGTCTCGAGCGCCGCGTACTGCGTCTGCAGCGTTGCGCGGCGCATCGTCAGCCGGTCGGTCCACGAGTCGATCTGCGTGTTGAGGTCCTTCACCACGGACTGCTTGCCCGTGATGGCCGTGGTGATGGAGCCGTTGTACTTGTCGCTCGCGGTGGCGGCGGCGTCCGCGACCGTCTTCGCGACACCGGTCAGGATCGCCTGCGTGCCGGCGGGGTCGGCCGCGAGGGCCTTCTGGAACGCGGCGGCGTCGAAGTCGAAGTCACCGTCCTTCGAGATGACGATGCCGATGGAGGACGGTGACTTCCCGTTCACCGGCGTCGACATCGCGCTCGTCAACCGCTGGACGGCCGAACGGGTGGTGGCATCGCCGAGCAGGACACCGGCGGTGGTGCTCGTCGTCCCGTTCGTCGGGCTCGTGGTGCTCGTGACGCCGGTGTTCGAGGCGTAGTAGGACGTGACGGCGTTCAACGCGTCGACGAGTCCCGACGCCACGCCCTGCGCCTTCGTCGTGTCCCGTGCCACCGTGATCGTGACCGGGTCCGCGGACGCCTTCGAGACGGTGACGTTCACGCCCGGCAGCAGGTCGGTGAACGCGTTCGTCGCGCTCGTCACGGTCTGGGCGGCCGCCGTGCCGGCCCAGAGGGTCACCGAGGCGTCGGCGGCACGGGTCACGACGGCCGCCCCGGTCTCGGCGAACACGTCCGTCGCGGTCCCCGCCGTGACGTCGGCGGCCGTGCCCCGGTGCAGGGTGAACCCGTTCGCGGCACCGGTCGCCGTGCTCGTCAGCTGCAGTCGGTAGAGCTTCGTCCCGGAGGCGTCGGTACCGGCGGCGACCTTCGTCGCGGTGACCCCGGCGGCCGAACCGTTGATCGCGGTGACGGTGTCGTCGAGCGACCCCGACCCCGGCGTGACCGTCGTGGTCGTACCGTCCGGCTTCGTGAACGTCAGCGGCGACGCGGTGTCCCCCCAGGACGACATCGCGGCGGTGACGCCGACCTGCGCCGCTGCGGTCTGCCCGACCGTGAACGAGACGGAACCGGGCGTGGCCGCGGTACTGGTCGACACGGTGGCGTTGGTGCCGCTCGACGTCGCGGTGTACAGGTCGAGCGACCCGGCCTTCGCCGCGGCCGAGGCCTTCGTCGCGAGCGACTGGACGAGCCCGTTGATCGTCTGCAGTGACGAGATGAACGAGTTGGTCGTCGTGACCTTCGACTTGAGCAGCGTCTGCGGGACCTGCTCGATGGTCATGAGCGAGTTGATGAGGTCCGAGGTCTTGAGCCCGGACACCAGGCCGTCGATCGCGAGCGAGGTGCTCGTCGCGGACGTGGTGGACATCGCGGGCTCCCCGGCGGTCGTCGGATCGAGGTGGTGGTGGACCGACCGCGGTCAGTCCGAGGGGGTGGGCGCCACCACCGAGGAGCACCCGAACGGCTCCTCGGTGGTGGCGACCGGTGCGACTAGCGGAGCAGCGACAGGACGCCCTGCGTGCTCTGGTTCGCCTGCGCGAGCATCGACGTGCCGGCCTGGCTGAGGATGTTGTCGCGCGTGTACTTGACCATCTCCTCCGCCATGTCGACGTCGGTGATGCGGGACTTCGCCGCGGTGAGGTTCTCCTTGGCCACGTTCGTCACGTTGATGGCGTGGTCGAAGCGGTTCTGGATGGCACCGAGGTTGGAGCGGGCCGAGGAGACGGCCGCAATCTGCTTGTCGATCGCGACGATCGCCGCCTGTGCGTGGTCGGCGGTGTCGAACAGCAGGCCAGCAGCGGCGTCGCCCTGCTTGCCCGTGAACACGGCTTCCGCCGGGTCCGCGCCGTCTGCACTGTCGGAGGCGAGCGGACTGGTCTCTGCCACGAATCCACCGTTCCGCGCCTGCACCGTGAAGCCGGTTGCGGCACCGTTGGTGTCGCGCGTCGTCGTCGCGGTGAAGTTCGTGGAGAAGTTGGCGTCCGAGTTGAGCGCGGACACGTAGTCGTCGACCGACGTGAACGCGCCGTCCTCGCCGGAGCCAGTCAGCTTGCCCGTCGTCACCGTCGAGGAGTCGACGGCGGCGCCGGTAGCCTTTCCGTCGGCCGTGACGGTCGACGTGAAGGACAGCTTGTCAGTGGGGAGCGCGGTGAGCGCGGTGCCGCTCTTGATGGTGAACGCCGTGCCGGCGGCCGTGGTCGCGCCGAGCGAGTCCAGGACCTTCTGCACGTTTGCGCCCGACAAGTCGACCGCGATCTGGCTGTCCGCACCGGCGTTCGCGCCGACCTGGAACTTCAGGGTGTCGTTGCTGTTGAGCAGCGACGTGCCGTTGAAGTTGGTCGACGTCGCGATGCGGCCGAGCTCCTTCTGGAGCTGTCCGACCTCGGTCTTGATCGCGTCACGCGAGGACGCGTTGTTCGAGTCGTTGCCGGCCTGGACGGCCAGGTCGCGCATGCGCTGGAGGATCGAGTGGGTCTCGGTGAGGCCACCTTCAGCGGTCTGCACGACGGAGATGCCGTCCTGCGCGTTGCGGGCGGCGACCGTGAGGCCACCGACCTGCGACTTCAGGCCCTCGGAGATCGACAGACCGGCAGCGTCGTCGGCAGCACGGTTGATGCGGAGGCCGCTCGAGAGCTTCTCGAGGGACTTCGACAGGTCGTTCTGCGTCGCGTTGAGGTTCCGGTACGTGTTGAGTGCCGAGAGGTTGGTGTTGATGGACATACCCATGATGTGTTCCTCCGTGAAACTGGGCCGATCGTCAGCCCGTCCGTGGGCTGACATGTGCTCCTCTCGGCCGTTCGGCCGGAGGCGTTAGACGATCCGTCGGACGATTCCGTCCGTCGGACCGTCGGACGGTCAACTCGCCGCGACCCTGCCGAGCGGGGCGGCGTCCTGCACCGCGCGGGCGACGCCGGCGGCGGCGTTCGTGGCGACGCGGGCGAGGTAGGCGCTCCGGCGCGCAGCCGTGGTGCGCGAGGCGGGCTCGGGAGCGGTGCCGTCGTCGCCGTAGTGCGCGGCCAGGCCGTCCCGGAGCAGGCGCATCGCCTCGGAGCGCTGCTGCGACACGGCCGAGTGGGTGATCCCGAGCTCGGCGGCGACGTCGGTCACGGTGCGGTCACCGAAGTAGACGGCCTCGACGATGAGCCGCATCCGGTCGGGCAGCGCCTGCACGGCGGCGAGCAGGTAGCGACGCTTCTCCGCTTCGAGCAGGTCCTCGCCCGGCAGCGGCAGGTCGGCGGCGACCGTGTCGTGCACGGTCTCGTCGATCGGTGTGATCGTGCGGGCCGCGTCGGTGAGTGCGTCGACGGCGGTCTGCCGGTCGACACCCATCGCGTCGGCGATCTCCTGCGGGGTGACGCTCCGCCCGAGACCGGCGGAGAGGGCCTCCTGGGTGGCGAGGGTCTCGCGGATGCGCTTGCGGGTGCCGCGGCTGGCCCAGTCGCCGGCACGGAGGTCGTCGGCGATCGCGCCGGTGATCCGCGTCCGGGCGTAGGCGCCGAAGGGGACGCCGAGGGTCGGGTCGAAGGCGTCCGCCGCCTGCACGAGGGCGACCGAGCCGACCTGCGCCAGGTCGTCTCGGCTGAGGTGGGTGGCGCGTGCGCAGGTCTCGGCGACGATGTAGCCGACGAGCGGCAGGTGCTCGACGATCATCGCGTTGCGAGCGGTCCGGTCCATGTGGTTCCCCTGGTCGTCCTGGTTCGACTGACCCGTCCGTGGGCATGACGAGCGCCGGCGTCGGGACCGCCGGAGTACGTCGAAGAACCGCGAGGGTCCGTCCTCGCGGTGCACCCGCGCCCTGGGCGCGACCTGGGGGTTGTCCCCCGGTGCTGCTTCCGAACCTATCGGCTGTGCAGGTGCTGAACGAGTGCCTGTCCGTACCCAGTGCGGGGGTCGGTACCGCCTGCGTCGGTCGGCACTTCGGGGGACCCCGCCGGCGGTTGTCCCCCGATCGGCGGACCCGGCCGTCGGTGCTTACGCCGGAGCCGCGGACGCCGATAACCCCAGGAGACCGCAGCCGGCGGTCGACTGATCCCGGAGGGAGCTGATGAGCGTGAACGACCTGTCCGCCGTCCTGTGGCGTGAACGCGAACTGCTCGAGCTGCTCACGTTCAAGCTCGAGGAGGAACAGCTCATCCTCGCCGCCGGGCGCTCCCGCTGGGTCTCGCACGCCAGCCGCGAGGTCGAGCAGGTCCTCGACCGCCTGCGCACCACCGGTCTCGAGCGCAGCGCCCAGAGCGCTGCCGTCGCCGAGGAGTGGGGTGTGTCGTCCGACGCTCCCCTGCGTGAGGTCGTCGCCGCGGCACCGTCCGGACCGTGGGGCGAGATCCTCGCCTCGCACCTCGCCGCCATGCTCGAACTCACCACGCGCATCGGCGCCCTCCGCGACGAGAACGACCGGTTCCTCCGGATCGCCGCACAGGCCACGCAGGAGACCCTCGCCGGCACGGTCGCCGACGCCGACACCTACGACGCGACCGGGTCCTCCGGCGCGAACCCGGACGGCGCGCGCCTGTTCGACGGGAACCTCTGACCGTGGTGAGCACCTTCGGCTCCCTCCAGACCGCGTACTCCGGGCTCGCCGCAGCGCGCGCCGGACTCGACGTGACGGGCCAGAACATCGCCAACGCCGGCACCACCGGCTACACGCGCCAGCGCATCGTCCAGTCCGAGGTCGGCGCGCCGGCACAGACCGGCTTCGTCCGTGGCACCGCCGTGCTCGCGGGTCAGGGTGTCTCCGTCGACGCGATCGCCCGCCTGGCGACCGCGACCCTCGACACCCGCGTCCGGTTCTCCGCCGGTGCCGCCGCGTACGCCGACACCCGGGCGACCGCACTCGACCAGCTCGAGACCGGCCTGCACGAGCCCGGCACCGACGGCCTCTCGGCGAAGCTCGACGGGCTCTGGTCCGCCTGGAGCGACCTCGCGACCCACATCGACGACCCCGGCGCCGCCAGCGCGCTGCTCGGTGCCGCGAAGACCGTCGCCACAGCGCTGTCCGCCGGCTCGAAGAGCGTCGACGCGCAGTGGTCCGCCGCCCGGTCGACCGTCGCCACGCAGGTCACCCAGCTCAACGACGCCGCGGCACAGATCGCCGACCTCAACGGCCAGATCCGGTCGACCGTTGCATCGGGCGGGAACGCGAACGAACTCCTCGACCGCCGCGACCAGCTCACCGAGACGATCGCGACGCTCACCGGCGCCGCCGTGCGTGACAACGGCGACGGCACGGTCGACGTCGTCATCGGCGGCAACGCACTCGTGCAGGGCACCACCGCGCGCTCGGTCGCCCTGGACGGTGCCACCACACTCGCCGACACCCGCAGCGGGACCGCCGCTCCCGGCCTGACCTGGGTCGGTGGCTCCGCGGGCGCCGTGGCACTCGACGGCGGCTCGGTCGCCGGCGGACTGTCCCTGCTCGCCCCGGCGAACGGTGCACGGACCGGCGGCGCCCTGGCCGAGGCCGCCGCCGCGTACGACCGTGTCGCCACCGACCTCGCGACCTCGGTGAACGCCCTGCACGCCACCGGCACGACGCCGACCGGCGCGACCGGCGTCCCGTTCTTCGCCCTCGCCGCCGGTGTCCCCGCGGCGGAGGGGCTCTCCGTCGTCCCCACGGACGCGAGTGGCCTCGCCACCCGGAGTGCCACCGGTCAGTTCGACGCCTCGGTCCTGACGGCCATCGCCGCCGTCGGCAACCGCGCCGGAGGCCCCGACACGACCTGGGCGACGTTCGTCACCGGGGTGGGCAGCGCCTCCCGGACGGCCACCTCGGAGGCGACGCTCACCGGACTCGCCCTGACCAACGCGCGGACGCAGCAGCAGTCCAGCGCCGGTGTGGACATGGACGAGGAGAACGTCTCCCTGCTGGCGTACCAGCACGCCTACCAGGGCGCAGCGCGTGTCCTGACCGCCGTCGACGAGATGCTCGACACCATCATCAACCGCCTCGGCCTCGTCGGGAGGAGCTGATCGTGATCACCCGTGTGACCACCCAGATGACCATGGCCGCTGCACAGTCGCGGCTGCAGGCCGGCGCCGCGAAGGTCGCCGACCTGACCGACCAGGCGACGACGCTCAAGGCGATCCGGAAGCCCTCCGACGACCCCGCCGGCACCGCCACGGCCATGCAGGTCCGCAAGGAACAGGCGCAGGCCGCGCAGCACGCCCGGAACGCCGACGACGCCGTCGGTTGGCTCGCCACGACCGACAGCGCCCTGGCCGGGGTGTCGAAGGTGCTCGGCAAGGTCCGTGACCTCACCGTGCAGGCCGCCAACGACGTCGCGATGAGCCCCAGCGCCCGGGACGCGTTCGTGCAGGAGCTCCAGGGCCTCAAGGCCGACCTGCTCAGCTCGGCGAACACGAAGTACGGCACCCGCTCGGTCTTCGCTGGGTCGTCCCCCGCCGCCGCCGCCTACGCGCCGGACACCACGTGGGCCGGATCCTCGGCCGCGAGCGTCATCCGGACGATCGGATCCGGCGACGAGGTCCGCGTCGACACCGACGGCAGCGCCGTGTTCGGCACCGGCGACACGTCGGTCTTCGCACTCCTCGACGACATCGTCGCCGACCTGCAGGCGGGCACGAACGTGAACCCACGGCTCGACGAGATCGACGCGGCGCAGGTCGCCGTCCGCAGCGCCCAGGCCGACGTCGGCGTGCGGCACTCCGCGGCCCTGTCCGCGCAGGACGCGTTGAAGTCGCTGTCCACCACGCTGGAGGGACGCCGGTCGGGCGTCGAGGACAAGGCCCTCGCCCAGGCCGTCCTCGACCTGCAGGTCCAGAGCACCAACTACCAGGCAGCCCTTGCCGTCACCGCGAAGGTCCTGCAGCCGACCCTGATGGACTACCTCCGATGAGCATCGACCTGACCTTCGCCGTCGCCCCGTTCGGCCTCGAACCGCTGCGGTCGTTCACCCTCGACCCCGTCGAGGGTGCCGACGGCCTGTTCGCCCTGGCGGGGTCCGGCACCACGGAGTCCGGCGTCGACGACCCCCGGCTGTACCTGCTCGACGCCGCGGTACACCTGCCCGACTACGCGCCGGAGCTCTCCGACGAGCAGGCCGACCGCATCGGACTCGAGCGTGCCGAGGACGCCATGCTCCTCGTCGTCGCGAACCCCGACGCCGCCGGCACGACCGTGAACCTGCTCGCCCCGGTGGTCGTCAACGCGCGCAGCGGCGTCGGCGCGCAGTTCATCCTCGAGGACCAGGACCTGCCGATCCGGGCCGAGCTCGCCCACAGCTGAGCACGAGCGCTGGCCCCGGTACCGTCCGTCCCAGCGTCTCCGGGCACCTCCGGCGTAGCGTCTGGCACATGTCCCGCACCCCCAAGGACCACGACGCGCTCGTGCCGATGCCCCCCGCACCCGTCCAGGCCGCTCCCTCCCCGGACGGAGCCCGCGTCCAGCCCGACGACGCCTCGGGTTGGAGCAGCTGGCTGGACCGCGCCATCTCCGTCCAGCGTCCCGTCGTCGTCGCCCACGTCGCCCGAGTCCGACGCCGTCACCCCCACGCCACCCCCGCCGAGGTCATCGAGATCCTCGAGCGGCAGTACCTCACCGCAGTGACCTCGGGCGGCGCAGCGGTCGGCGCCAGCGCCGTGATCCCCGGTGTCGGCATGATCGCGAGCCTGGGGCTCAGCGGCGCCGAGACCGTCGGCTTCCTCGAGGCGAGCGCCCTCTTCGCACAGTCGGTCACCGAGGTGCACGGCATCACCGTCGAGGACCCGGAGCGTGCCCGCGCCCTGGTCATGGCGATGATGCTCGGCGCCCCCGGGACCCAGCTCGTCAAGCAGCTCGCCGGCCAGGCCCGTGGTGGGCAGGGCCGCACTGCCTTCTGGGGCGAACTCGTCACGTCGTCGCTGCCGAAGCAGGCGGTGAGCGGTATCGGCGGCAAGCTCCGCAACACGTTCGTGAAGCGGTTCCTCACCCGTCAGGGCACCTCCGTCCTCGGCCGGGCGATCCCGTTCGGGATCGGGGCCGTGGTCGGTGGGCTCGGCAACCACGCGCTCGGCCGCAAGGTGGTCCAGTCGTCGCGGAGCGCGTTCGGTCCGCCCCCCTCGCACTTCACGGTCGTGGTCGACGCCACCCCGGTCGGATCCGCTGATTCCGCCAAGCCCCTGAGCAAGCGGCAGCAGCGCAAGCTCGACCGCTGACGCGGACGACGGACGGGAGGCTCCCCACCGAGTGGTGGGGAGCCTCCCGTCCGTCATGGGGTCGCCCGAGGCGACCGCGGTCAGCGGCGGCGGACCGGGGTGGTGACCACCTGTCCGGCGTGCGCGAACCCGCCGCCGAACCCGAACAGCAGTGCCGGCACGCCCTCGGGCAGCTCGCCGCGGTGCCAGGCCTTCGACAGGCCGAGCGGCACACTCGCCGCCGAGGTGTTGCCGGACTCGACGACGTCGCGGACGACGTACTTGCCCTCGCCGCCGAGCGCGGTGACGAGCGGCTCGATGATCCGCAGGTTCGCCTGGTGGAACGCGAACACACCGATGTCGTCGAGGGTGAGGCCGGCACGCTCGACGACCGCGCGGGCGTGGCCCTCCGCTTCCGTGATGGCCCAGCGGTAGATGGAACGGCCCTCCTGCTGGAAGACCTCCGGATCGTGGGTGACGCGCACGGCGTCCTGCAGGTGCGGCACGCTCCCCCACGACACGGGTCCGATCCGCGGTTCGTCCGACACCTGGAGGACGGCGGCCCCCGCCCCGTCACCGACGAGCACGCAGGTCGAGCGGTCGGTCCAGTCGGCGATGCGGGACAGCGTCTCGGAACCGATGACCAGCGCGGTGTCGGCGGACCCGGTGCGGATCGCCTGGTCGGCGATCGCCGTGGCGTACTCGAAGCCGCTGCACGCGGTGTTGATGTCGATCGGCGCCGGGCCGTTCGACATGCCGAGCGCCGCCGCCACCCGCCCGGCGGTGTACGGCGAGCGGTCCCGGTGCGTCGTCGAGGCGACGACGACGAGGTCGACGTCCGTCGGGGCGACCCCGGCGTCGGCGAGGGCGTTGCGCGCGGCCTCGGTCGCCATCGAGGTGACGCTGTCCTCGGGGCCGGCGATGTGTCGGGTCCTGATGCCGGTGCGTGTGGTGATCCACTCGTCGTTCGTGTCGACCATGGTCGACAGTTCGTCGTTCGTGAGGATCCGGTCGGGTTGGTGGTGGCCGAACCCGGTGATCCGGCTGCCTCGGAGTGCTGGGATGTTCACACCCGGCACGCTACGCCTGTCGTGCGCCTCCGCATGCCGGGCTCGGCATGCACTCGCGTCGTGGTGGCGGGGCGGGGTCAGTCGCGGGCCTTCGCCGTCGCGCGCCGGTTCGCCTTCTTGATCGCGTCGACGAGCTCGTCCTTCGTCATGGTCGAGCGGCCGCTCACGTCCAGGCGCTTCGCGACGTCGAGCAGGTGCGCCTTCGAGGCGTTCGCGTCGACACCCTCCTCGGTCGACCCGGAACCGCGGGGACCGGCAGCGCCGGAGTCCGACGGGCCGGAGGAGCCCTTCTCCTCCCAGTGGTCGCCGACCTTCTCGTACTCGTGCTTCACAGCGGCCCAAGCGGTCCGTCCGGCTCGCTGGCCGTCGCCGTACTCCGACTCGGCCGACTTCCGGGCAGCACGGTAGATCTCCTGTGCGTGCTCGGGAGACCGCTGCAGGGTGCTGGGGATGTCGTCGTCGGCGGGCATGTCGCTCCTTCATCGCGTGGTCGTCCAGTCTCTCCACCGGTACTCGCGGTGCCTGGCAGGGCGCCGAGGGAGGGGCGTAGACCTGGACCATGGACTACACACACCTCGGGCGTACTGGATCCGCGGTCCGCGCCGTCGACGTCCGCCTCGACCAGGCCACACTCGACCGCCTCGACGATCTCTTCCCCGGTCACCGGACGTCCCCCGAGGACTACGCCTGGTAGCTCCGCACACCGGTCCAGGGTTCGACGACTACCGATGGAGCCTCGGACCACCGATGAGAGGACACCCACGATGACCACTTCCATGCCGAACGACCACGGCGGCGAGGGCGGCAACACCGAGCTCGGCGAAGCGCTGCAGCACGAAGCCGCCACCACCGGCGACTCCGGGTCGGCCGAGGAGCAACCACGTGCCGAGGACGACCGTTCCGGACTCGACCTGGAGGACCGTGGGGACCAGGAACAGTCCGCGCTCGCCGCGCTCGGGAACGACGCTCGCGGAGGTGACGCCCTCGTCGGTGGCGGCGACGACCTCGGGGACACGTCTACCGGGACCCAGACCGACGACCAGGCGGCCCCGGCCGGCTCGCGCGAGGACGGTGCCGACACGCACTGACCACCGGCCGCACGACGACGGCCCCCGCTCCGAGTGAGCGGGGGCCGTCGTCGTGCGTGGCAGGAGCGGTCAGCGCACGCCGACCGGGCTGCTGTCCTCCTGGTCGTAGAGGACGTAGCCCTCTTCACCGTGGACCGCGGTGTCGATGCCGGCGACCTCGTCCTCGGTCTTGACGCGGAAGCCGATCGTCTTCTCGATGATGAAGCCGATCACGAAGGCCAGGACGAACGAGTAGAGGCCGACGATGAGGGCCGCGGCCGCCTGCTTGCCGAGCTGCTCGAACGATCCCGAGTAGATGAGGCCGGTGTCGTTGGCGAAGAAGCCGAGGAACAGCGTGCCGAAGACACCGCCGACCAGGTGCACGCCGACCACGTCGAGCGAGTCGTCGAACCCGAGACGGTACTTCCAGTCGATGGCGAAGCAGCAGACGACGCCGGCGAGGAAGCCGAGGACGATGCCCCAGCCCGGCGTGAGCGCGGCGCAGGCCGGGGTGATCGCCACGAGGCCGGACACGGCACCCGAGGCGGCACCGACGGAGGTGGCCTTGCCGTCCTTGAGCTTCTCGATGAGGAGCCAGCCGAGGATCGCGGCGGCCGGGGCGGCGAGCGTGTTCACCCAGGCGATGGCGGCGATGCCGTCGGCGGCGCCCTCGGAACCGGCGTTGAAGCCGAACCAGCCGAACCAGAGGATGGCCGCGCCGAGGAGCACGAAGGGCGGGTTGTGCGGCTTGTGCGCGCCCTTGGCGAAGCCGACGCGCTTGCCGAGCACGAGCGCCAGGGCGAGACCCGCGGCACCGGCGTTGATGTGCACCGCGGTGCCACCGGCGAAGTCGATGACGCCCCACGTCGCGGCCCAGCCGGAGGTCAGGTTGAAGACCCACGAGGCGACCGGGAAGTAGACGACCGTGACCCAGACGCCGGCGAAGACCATCCAGGCACCGAACTTCGCGCGGTCGGCGATGGCGCCGGAGATGAGCGCGACGGTGATGATCGCGAACGTGGCCTGGAAGCCGACGAAGGCCATCGACGGGTAGGCCGCCTGGATGTCCGACGACTGCGCCTCCTCGAACGCCTGGCCGAGGCCGAGCAGGTTCCAGTCGATGCTGAAGAAGCCGACGATGCCCGTCACCGCGGTGTTGTCCCCGTGGTTCGCGAAGGCGATCGCGTAGCCGTAGAGCACCCAGAGGACGCTCACCAGCGCGATGGCCCCGAAGGACATCATCATCATGCTGATGACGGACTTGGCCTTCACCAATCCGCCGTAGAAGAAGGCCAGGCCGGGTGTCATGAACAACACCAGCGCCGCCATGACCAACACGAACGTCGTGTTGCCCTGATCAAGCATGTGTGCACCTCTCGTGAGCTGTGCGGCTCTCCGTCCGCCTCGGGTGCGACTGAGTCTGGCGACGACGTGTTTCACCGGAGCGCGCGCTCTGTTTCGCGGAGGTAACGTCACAGCGCCTTCTGTGAACGCTGTGTTTCACGACCCCGTACAGCGCCCAGCGTGCCGGGGCGGGGACGCTCAGGAGGCCCGGGGCGCTTCGTCCGCGCGGGTCAGCGCGACGACGCGGCTGGCGGCCCGCAGGTACTTCTTGCGGTACCCGCCCTCGAGCATCACGTCGGGGTACACCGTGTCGAGCGGGATGCCCGAGGCGACGATCCGGACCTGCGCGTCGTAGAGCCGGTCGACGAGCGCCACCCAGCGCAGGGCGTCGGTCTGGTCGGTGAACGCCTGCACGTCGGTGAGCCCGACCGCGTCGAGCCCGTCCACGAGCGCGACGTACTTCGACGGGTGCACCGCCGCCAGGTGGGCGACGACGGACCGGAAGTCGTCCTGCGTGACGCGGGCTGCGCCTCCCGTCCCGGACGCCGTCGTCGAGGACAGGGCCGCCAGCGCGGCCGGGACGTCGTCGACGACCGACGCCGATTCGTCGACGGCACGGCGGCGGAAGTCGAGGCCGTCGATGCGCATCGTGTCGAACCGGTCGGACATCGCCTGGATCTCGCGGAGGAAGTCCTGCGCGGCGAACCGGCCCTCGCCGAGCGCCCCGGGCGGGGTGTTCGACGTCGCGGCGAAGCGGGTGCCGGTCTCGGTGAGTTCCTTGATGAGCCGGGTCATCACCATCGTGTCGCCCGGGTCGTCGAGCTCGAACTCGTCGATGCAGACGAGTGACGTCCCGCGGAGCAGGTCGACCGTGCCCTGGAACCCGAGCGCGCCGACGAGCGCCGTGTACTCGATGAACGTGCCGAACGTCTTCCGCCCGGTGGCCGCGTGGTACGCCGCGGCGAGCAGGTGCGTCTTCCCGACGCCGAACCCGCCGTCCAGGTACACCCCGGACTTCGCGGGCACCTCGGGCTCCTTGCGCTTCCGACCGAACAGCCCCCGCTTGGCCGGCTCGGGGGCCGTGGTCACGAACGACTCGACCGCGTCCCGCACCTCGGCCTGCGAGGCGTACTCGGGGTCGGGCCGGTACGAGGCGAACGACGCCTGGGCGAACTGCGGCGGCGGCACGAGTGCGGCGGCCATCTGCTGCGGGGTGACCTGCGGGTCGCGGTCGACGAGGTGTTCCGGCGCGGGGCGCGGTTCTGGCACGGTGCGGGACCTTCCGGTGGCCTGTCGTCTGGTGTCACGTCACGGCTGCGACACGGAGCTTCCGCGTACCGTTGGCGGTGACGCGCAGGGACCGATCCTAGTCCGCGCGCCATCGATCCCCAGGAGGTACCCCCGATGACCGCACCGGTCGACCCGTCCGAGAAGTTCCGCTCCTACGCGCACCCCGAACGCCTGGTGTCCACCGAGTGGCTGCAGGAGCAACTCGACGCCGGCGTGGGGTCGCCGGAGCTCGTCGTGGTCGAGTCCGACGAGGACGTCCTGCTCTACGAGACCGGGCACATCCCGGGTTCGGTGAAGATCGACTGGCACACCGACCTCAACGACCCGGTGCAGCGCGACTACATCGACGGCGAGGCCTTCGCCCGACTCGTCGGCGGCAAGGGCATCGGCCGTGACACCACCGTCGTCATCCACGGCGACAAGGACAACTGGTGGGCCGCGTACGCCCTCTGGGTGTTCACGCTCTTCGGGCACGAGGACGTCCGGCTGCTCGACGGCGGCCGGGCGAAGTGGATCGCCGAGGGCCGTGCGATGACCACCGACCGGACGTCGGTCGACGCGGTGGAGTACCCCGTCGTCGAGCGCGACGACGCCACCGTCCGCGCCTTCAAGGAGGACGTGCTCGCACACCTGGGCAAGCCGCTCATCGACGTCCGGAGCGCCCCCGAGTACTCCGGCGACCGCACCACCGCGCCGGACTACCCAGAGGAGGGTGCGCTCCGCGCCGGTCACATCCCGACCGCCGTCAACATCCCCTGGAAGTCCGCCGCCGCGGCCGACGGCACGTTCAAGTCGCGCGCGGAGCTCGACACCGTGTACCGCGAGGGCGCCGGCATCGGCGACGCGGACGAGGTCATCGCCTACTGCCGCATCGGGGAGCGGTCGAGCCACACGTGGTTCGTCCTGCAGCACCTGCTCGGGGTCGAGGACGTGAAGAACTACGACGGCTCCTGGACCGAGTGGGGCAGCGCGGTGCGCGTCCCGATCGTCACCGGCACCGAACCGGGTACCGTTCCCTCCCGATGAACGACGTACTCCCTCAGCCCCTCGCCGAGATCCGCGACGACTTCCTCGAGCTGTCCCAGCAGGACCGCCTGCAGCTGCTCCTCGAGTTCTCCGACGAACTCCCCGCGCTGCCCGAGCGCCTGCAGGGGCACGAGGACGAGCTCGAGCGCGTCGAGGAGTGCCAGTCCCCCGTGTTCATCACCGTCACGGTGGGTGCCGACGGCGACGCCCCGGACGTGGTGCGGATGCACGCGACGGCGCCGCGTGAGGCACCGACCACCCGCGGCTTCGCGTCGATCCTGACCCAGGGGCTCTCCGGGTTGACCGTCGAGCAGGTGCTCGCCGTCCCGGCCGACTACCCGCTGACGCTCGGGCTGAACGAGGCGGTCAGCCCGCTGCGGATCCGCGGCATGGTCGGGATGCTCGGGCGGGTGCAGCGGCAGGTGCGGGCGGCGGTCGCGTCCGCCTGATCCGGGTCGCGTGATCGCGACCTGCCGACGGACGGGAGGCACCGTGCCAGCTGGCACCGTGCCTCCCGTCCGTCGTCTTCTCGCCATGTGAACACAACATCCCGGTGGAACGACCGGTGCACGTGGCAGGATGGGCCCGTCAACCGACGAGGGGAACGGGACGACATGGGGAAGATCCACGGCAACGACCCGACGGGGTACTCCTACGGAGACGCCGACGGACTGAAGTCCGCTGCGACGGGGCTCGCGAGCGCGATCAGCGGCCAATCGGGGTCACGGGCGTCGTACGTCACGACCGCGAGCCGGGAGTTCCGGGGGTACTTCTCCCAGGTCTTCGCGGACAACGCGGACGTCGCCTCCCGGGGGGGGCGTCCGAGCTCGTCGGTGCCCTGCAGAGCCTGTCCGGCTTCGTCGAGCAGCTGCGTGAGGCCGCGAAGCAGGAGGACGACCGGCGGGCGAAGGCGAAGGCATGGGCGGCGCGCAAGAAGGAGCGCGAGGACAACCTCTTCGTCGCCGCGACCCACGAGGTCGGCACCTGGTTCGGCGCCGACGACGACCCGAAGCCACCGGAGCCGGAGCCCGAGCCGCACCGCCAGGCCGACGCCGTGACCGTGAGCGGCCGGACCATCCCGGCCGGTGGGGGCGGCGGAGGCGGCGGCACGTCGTCGGCGGTGCCCGCAGACCTCCGGTCATTCCAGTCCGGTGTCCGGTCGTGCGACGAGTCACTCGCTGGTGCGGTCTCGACCTTCCGCAACGCCCTGACCGACTACGAGTCCGGCTGCAACCCGTGCTGGGGCACGCTGAACGCGCAGTCGCTCGTGACCGCCGTGAACGACTGGCTGACCGCGAACGGTCAGGACGCGGCCTGGGCAGGGACCGTCGCGGCGCAGTTCGAGGCCGCAGGCGGTGGCACCGGACCCGCCACACTGTCGGACGCCTCGATCTCCGCGGCCCTGGCCGCGGCCGGCATCGACGCCACTCGCGACGACCTCACCATCGCCCCGTTCTCGGCGATGGGCACCCCGCCGACGAACGGCTTCGCCGACGATCCGGTGAACACCGCGACGGGCAACTTCCTCGAGCCGGAGACCGACCTGCGCTTCGGTGGGGCCGCGGCAGCGCTGCACTTCTCGCGGATGTACAACTCGCTCGACACCCGGGTCGGGTGGTTCGGCATCGGCTGGTCGTCGGTGCTCGACGTCCGGTTGGAGCTCGGCGACGAGGTCGCGTCGATCGTGCTCGAGGACGGACGCCAGGTCGACTTCCCCCGGGACGGCGACGGCTGGGGACGCGGGGTCGGCGAGGACCTCTGGCTCCGCCGTGAGGACGCCGTGCTCGTCGTCGCCGACAACGCCGGATTCCCTACCAACACATCGAAAAACTCACGATGAACGACCTTGGCAATTACCGAGATCAGGCACTCCGCATCATTAGCGAACTCGAGGATCGGCTCGGAATTCAAGCGCTGGAAGATGCGCGCGATCTCGTTGAATGCGACGAAGCCCCTCTCGGTCTGAGCATCGCAGCAGGGATCATCGCGGAGCGCAACCTTACTGTTCCCATGTGGATCGTCGAGGACATCAAACGTCTCTTGCAAGCGTGGCCAGAGGAACTGGCTGAGCTTCCCGAACATTTCGAGACGCATGGCTCTGTTCTCCTCCGCGGCGATGTGCCACCCGAGGGCCGAGCACCTGATCGAGGGTTCCGTTCAAATTTGTCGCGATCAGCGGGGCCGCGAAGGTAGGGGAATTTGCTGCTGCGTTGACTCACGTCTGTGGTCGCCGCCCCTCCTGGACACCGGGGTCTTGAACTGATGCCTGCTGAGAACCTTGCTCGGCAATGAGTCGATCTCGGACGGCGTGAGCCGGCTCATCCTGGACAGCTCGCTGGAAGGCGTGCGGATTTCTGAATCAGAGTATCCACACACCGAACTTGGATGGCAGGTGAGCAGCACGGGGACGGAGTATCCCCAGGCCCGCGAGTGGGACGGCGACGGAGATATGGTTCGGGACCTTGACTTCACCGATCACAATCGACCGAAACTCCATCCAAACCCTCACTACCATCTGTGGGAGCCTAATGAAACGGTCGGATCACGAAAACGGAGCAGGATTGCCCTTCCACTTTTCTAGCCGCAAGGTACCGGATGCTGCGCCTTTTCACTCTTGACTTGATCCAAAATGAAGACGTGGATGTCGAACTCGACGACATTCTGGAGTCTCTGTACCTGCCCGAGCTTCACTGGACAGCAGAGGACATCTTCGTCAACGTCTCCCCTGGTTCCGGATTGGAGATTCGCGAACTCGAACAAGTGTCCGGCACGCCGGGTCTTCCGAACCCGGTGCTCGACCACGCCACGTTCACTCGTCTCGTCGCAGCCACGGTGCAGTTCATCCAGGGCGAGTTCATCGGCTTCGAGGAAGCAGATGTGGGTCAGCTCGACAAAGCCGTCATCGTCATCGATGTGGTGGACGGAGCATGGTGGACGGTGATCCTCGACCTGGATCGAGTCGGAGTGCAAGACCGTTTTACTTCGATCTTCGGGGAAGGAACACCGGCGACGGCCATGTCCCGCCGGCCACACGACGCCCGAAGGAAGGCCCGTGGTCGTCTTCGACTGGATCGAGAACACCCCAGCGCGGTGGTGAGACGAGGGCAGCGCTTTCCCCGGACGGCAACCGAGGCGGACTTGACGAGTACATCATCTGAACGGCATCAAGAAGGGCGCGATCCAGCTCGATCGCGTCAGCGGCATCAACCCGGAGTTCTGACATGCAAGAAGTCTTCTTTCTCTCGTCCATGGACAGCAAGCGGTTCTCGTCTGTCTTCCGGTGCGAAGTGGAACGACCGATCGAGCTCCCGAACGGTCACCATGCACTGATGGTCAGCTGCGATCCGCCGCTGAACGGACAGGAACTCGGCCACCCACTCGGCATCGGAGAGCTGTTGCTCTGGAGTCGCTTCGAAGACGAAGACCTCTGGACCTTCCCCGCCTTCCCGCACTTCGTGCAGATCTGTCTCCCTGACGTCGATCTGCCTGTCCATGCCATGCCTCCGAGCATCGCATGGGGCGAGATCTACAAGACCGAGGCCGACGCGCACGCCCACGAGATGAACGCTCGCCCGCGCTCCTCGACGAAGTGATCGAGTTGTCTGGCAAGCTCCCGCAGACTCGCGAACCGCTCTACGAGGCAGTAAGGAGCGATCCGTGCGAGTGAGTGAGTGAGTGAGTGAGTGAGTGAGTGAGTGAAGATCATGTCGTTCCGCAGGAGATCAGGCCGCCCGGCCACCCGGCGGTCGGAGCCGGAATTCGTCACCTACCACTGTCTGATCGGCTCGCAACCGATGGGCGTTCTGACGTTCCGCAACATCGTCAACGGGATGACCATCCCTCCGCTGCGCTGGCTCGTCACCGACCTGAACATGGTGGTGCTGCCGGACTCGGACATCAACGTCCTCGAGTGGGAGCAGAAGGTTCGCGACAGCAGCGGCGCCGGACTGTGGATCACCGACGACGACATGCGGCGCTTCGTCCGGTACAACCACCAGATGATCGATGGCGAGTTCTTCGGCTCTCCGATCGACAGCACCGCCGATGACGCGTCGCAGGCCATGGTCCGCATCGACTTCTTCGACAGCACGACGGTCACCGTCACCCTGGATCGTTCGGTGATCGGGACCTCCTGGGAGTTCGACCTGTTCCTCGGACCCGGCGTTCCCGCGTCCGGCATCGGGAGCCGCGACGAGGAGATCGCGGACGAGCAGCGCCGCGCACAGGAGGCACGGGACGGTCAGCAGATCCGCGCGCTCGTCCGCGCGTGCCTCCAGAACGCTCGGATCGACGAGGCGCCGGCGCTCCTCACTCAGCTCGACGCAGTGGTCGACGTCACGCCGTCCGGGCCGCGCGCGTGGTCGCTCGCGCTCGAACGCGACGACGCGCCCCGCGTCGACCTCCCCGACGGACCACTGCCGCAAGCCGCCAGGTACCAGACCGACGCCGAGGCAGCCGGGGGCGAGTTGCTCATCTGGGTGCACGACGGCAGGATGCAGATGGTCGAGCTCCCGTGGTGCACCGACGCGATGCCGACCGAACTGCCGCGTCTCGATCAGCTCGTCTTCCCCGCAGAGCGAGACGCCGGCGACGGCGAGAGGACACCGTGACGAACACCACGTCGGTTCCCATCCAGCTGCACCTCGCTGGCGACACGGTGGACGCCGTCACGGTCGACAACGCCGTCACCGTCAGCTTCTCGAGCGGGGCGACCCTCCGGTTCGAGACCGCCTTCTCGCTGACCGAGACCGACGGCACGCACACCTTCATGGAACCGGGCGACCCGCCCTCGCTCCTGCCGCTCCTCGCGCTGCACACGAAGGTGGTGGAACGCGGCACGGTCACCGTCGCCCGCATCGCCATCCGCTTCGCATCGGGTGAGCTCCTGGAGGGGTGGTCCCACCGCGACCGGCCCTCGTGGCACTGGTCCGAACCAGGACGAGCGCGCCTGGACATCGACGTCCTGACCGGCGGCGAGGTCGTCTCCCGCACGCTGCCGGGAGGGATGCCGTCATGACGGACGTCGTGTCGGTCGACGTCCTGCGCCGACGCATCCCGAGATCCGACCCACTCGTCCCAACCCGGGTGCACGAGGTGTTGTCCGGTATCGCCGACGACGCCGAGGTCCTCACCTACGACGTGCCGGCACGCTCCTTCGCCGACGTCGTCCGGAGGGGCTACGCGCAGGACGAACCCAACCTGCTGCCACTGGTCGAACCACTCGAGCCGCTCGGGGACGCGCTCGTCCTCGTGTGCCAGGTCGAGTCCGGGCCGGAGATCATCACCGTCCTCCTCCGTGCTGCCGACCGGGGGTTCCTCTCCGCGACGGCGTACGACCGTTCGGTGATCACCAGATCGCCCATCCGACCGACGGAGGAGGCACCATGACCGACGATCCCGTTCTCGAGTTCGCCGCCGCCCGCGTGGACGTCCTGACCGTCACCTTCCAGACCACCATCGGGTTCTCGAACGGCACGACGATGCAGTTCGAGGCCGAGTTCGCGATCACCGGTTCGGACGGGGAACGCCGGCTCGTGGACCCGACGACCCCATCGTCGCTCGCACCCGTCCTGGCCCTGCACGGCGACACGGTCACGAACGCGACACTCGACGGCGCCGACCTCCGGCTCCACTTCGCATCCGGGACCGTCCTCGAGGCCTGGCCCGACGAGGCGTACGAGTCCTGGCACCACCACGGCGGCGGACCGGAGCGCCGGATGATCACCGCCATGCCCGGCGGTGGCCTGGCGGTCTTCGGCCCACCAGCAACGTCAGACTGACCAGTCGTGCCACGATGAGGGTGTCATCGGACGAGGGGGACGGACGACGTGTTCGGCAAGCGCAAGAAGGACCAGCCATCGGGCTCCGAGTTCCACCAGGCTGACAGCGGGCAGCAGCTCTTCGCGCAGCTCCTGGCCGAGACCAGGGCTGACCCCGAGAAGGTCTTCACCATCGACATCGTCGGCCGCGGCACACCCGGCCGTGACCTCGACGAACAGGTCGAACGACTTCGACGCTCCGGTGCGGCGGCGTTGCATCCGCCCGCAACGGAATCAGCGGCAGACCGCTCGTCCGCCCGCGCCGAGACGCCCGCCGACGAGCTGGTCCCACTCAGCCGCCAACCGTTCACCGCCGAGCCCGGTGACGTCTTCTTCATCCCGGACGGCGGCGGCCGCGTGCTGCTCGGGCACGTCCTCGCGACGCTGCACGACGCCGTCTACGTCGCGGTCTTCCAGCGCCCCGAGGACCTGCCGCGCCCCGCCGACCCGCTCGTCGTGCTCGCCACGCAGCCGGTGGTGGCCGGGCTGACCCTGCCGGCGCGGTTCCAGCCGGGCATGTGGGAGGTCGTCGGCAACGTCGCCCCGGACACCGACCGCCTGTTGCCCGCGTACACCTGGGGCACGGACCTCGACGGCGTGTACGTCACCGACTTCAGCGGGTCGCGCTCCCGACCCGCCACCGAGATCGAGGCGACGACGATCCCCCGCCGCGTCGTCGTGTCGCCGTACTTCATCGACATCGCCGTCCGCGCCGTGGTGGGCCTCGTCGACTGGCACCCGGACTTCGAGCACCTCCGCTACCGCTCCACCCCGCGGTCGGTCGACCTCTTCCCCGCGCGCTGAGCCGGGCAGGCGCTGCAGCGGGCAACCGATGAAGCCGGACGCGTCGCCACGGAGGGCGGGTGGTGACCACCCGTCGGACGGGAGGCGCGTCACGGCTGGTCCCCGCGCCTCCCGTCCGATGTCGGTCACCGCACGTCGGCCGCCGGCCGCGACGCCACCACCTCGGTCAGCCACGCCAGGATCCGCGCGTCGAACCAGTCCGCGTCGTGGTTCCAGAGCTTCGTGTGCCGGGCGACGTGCGCGACCTCGAGCTGCACCAGGTCGGGCCGTGCTGCAGCGAGGTCGTGTGCCGCCGACGAGGGGACGAACCCGTCGTCGTCGCTGTGCAGCAGCAGGATCGGGACGTGGAGTTCGTCGGCGCGGGCGACCATGTCGAGTTCGCGGAGGTCGATCGGCTGATCGAGCCCGGCGATCCGGTGCACGACCGGCGTGCGGAGGACCCACTGCGCCACCTTGCGGACCGGCCGGGGCAGCCGGAGCGCGCGGCTCTGCGACTTGAGGACGGCGTTCCAGTCGACGACGGCCGAGTCCAGGACGATGCCGGAGACCAGGTGCGCGAGCCCCGAGCGCACCAGCGTCTGCAGGACCACGGCTCCGCCCATCGACCAGCCCATGAGGACGACGCTTGCGGCGCCCTGCTGCGCGACCCAGTCGAGCGCGGCGTCGACGTCCTCCCACTCGGTCGAGCCGAGACCGTAGCGGCCGTCCGCACTCGGGGGCGCGACGCCGTCGTTCCGCCACGACACCAGCAGCACGGAGTACCCGGCCGCGCGGAACACCGGGACGGCACGGATCGTCTCGGCGCGGGTGACGCCGCGACCGTGCACGAGGACTGCCCAGGGCGCCCCCGGGTCCTCGGCACGGACGACCCAGGCGGGCGCCGGGCCGTTCGGGGTCAGCACGTCGACGTCCTCGACCGGGACGCCGAGCTCCCCCGGGGTCAGGTAGAACCAGCCGCCCCATCGTCCGCGCCGTGCAAGGGTCGGGTCGCCGGCGTCCACCGCGATGATCCGACGGGTGACGGCGGTGTCGGTGACGGCGAGCACCTCGCCGACACGCATGTGCCCGGTCGCTCCGCCGAACCACAGGCTGTACCGGCCCTGCAGCTCGGTGTCGGGACTCCGGCCCAGGGTGACGGTGCGGGCCTCCAGGTCGACCGCGATGATCGGGACCCGCTCGGTGCGCTTGCGGTCCGGGGTGACGACGGCGCGAGCCACGGCCGCCACCGAGCCACCGATGACGGCGACGCCGAAGGCGGCGGCGGTGAGGCCGGCTCCGAGCGCGAAGAAGCCGGCGGAGCGCGCCGTGCGTTCAACCCGCCCCGGCCGCGACCGACGTGCGGGACGGACGGCGGCGGAAGGGCGGGGCATGCGGGCCTCCAGGAAGAGGACGACTGCGGGCAGCACGACTGCGCGGCGGACGGCGTGCCGCCCGCACCGGTGCTCGATCCGGAGCCTAGTCTGCATCCGTGCCCGAATCCCGAGTCCCCGACGCCGAACCGGAGGCGTTCGCGCGTCTCCGCGCGTTCGTGTCGAGTGGCAGGACCCGCACCGAGACCACGGTCGCCGAGATCCCCTCGCCGAGCCGCATCGCACCCTTCTCGCTCGCCCTCGCGGCGGACGTGTCGGGTGCCGTGCACGGGGTGGACTCGGACCTCGGCACCGGACGCTTCATCGCCCTGCACGATCCGGCCGAACCCGAGGGCTGGGGCGGTGCGTACCGCATCGTCACCTTCGCGCAGGCGCCGCTGGAACCGGAGATCGGTGTCGACGAGTTCGTCGCCGACGTGACGTGGAGCTGGCTCGTCGACGCCCTCGGAGCGCACGGTGCCCGGTACGCGAACGCCTCGGGTACCGCGACGAAGATCATCTCGCGCGGCTACGGCGAGCTCGCGGCGCAGGGCGACGGTGCGCAACTGGAACTCCGGGCGTCGTGGACGCCCCTCGACGACGACCTGACGCCGCACGTGCAGGCGTGGGAGGAGATCGTGGCGATGCTCGCCGGACTCCCCCCGGCCTCGGACGGTGTCTCACTCCTGGCCCCTCGGAGGCTCGCCCGTGACTGACGCCGATCCCGCCTACGAGGACACGCACGACGCCGTCCACGTCATCGAGGACCGCGAGGAGTACCTCGACGCCGTCGCACGACTCGCCGCCGGGCACGGCCCGGTCGCCGTCGATGCCGAGCGCGCCAGCGGCTACCGCTACTCGCAGCGGGCCTACCTCATCCAGGTGTTCCGCCGCGGCTCCGGCTCGTTCCTGTTCGATCCGATCGCGATCGGTGACTTCAGCGACCTGCAGGCGGCCATCGTCGACGAGGAGTGGGTCTTCCACGCCGCGTCGCAGGACCTGCCGTGCCTCCGCGAGGTCGGACTGGTCCCGACGAGGATCTTCGACACCGAGCTCGGGGCCCGGATCGCCGGCTTCCCGCGCGTGGGGCTCGGCGCGGTCGTCGAGCAGCTGCTCGGCATCACGCTCGCGAAGGCGCACTCCGCCGCGGACTGGTCGACCCGTCCGCTGCCCCAGGCCTGGCTCGTCTACGCCGCCCTCGACGTCGAACTGCTCCCCGATCTGCGTGACTCCCTCGCCGAGGTCCTGGAGGCCGCCGGCAAGACCCGGATCGCCGAGGAGGAGTTCGCCGCCGTCCTCGCCCGCGCCCCGAAGCCCCCGCGCGCCGAGCCCTGGCGTCGCCTGTCGGGCATGAACGCGCTCCGCGGTGCCCGGGCCCTCGCGATCGCCCGGTCGCTGTGGCTCGCACGTGACGCGTACGCGCAGGAGACCGACATCGCGCCGGGACGGACCATCCCCGACTCCGCGATCATCGCCGCCGCCGCTGCCGCTCCGACCTCGCGCGCCGAGCTCGGCGCGCTGAAGACCTTCACCGGTCGGGCCAGCCGCTCGGAGCTCGACCGCTGGTGGGCCGCCGTCGAGGAGGGCCGGACCACCGAGGACCTGCCGCGCCTGCGTGGCGGCGGCGAACCGAGCCTCCCGCCGCCGCGCGCATGGGCGGACCGCAACCCGGACGCGGACCGTCGGTACCGTGCCGCCCGCGCGGCCGTCACCGCCCGCGCCGCGGAACTGGACCTGCCCGTCGAGAACCTGCTCACGCCGGAGACGCTCCGTCTGGTGTCCTGGAACCCGCCGAAGTCCGTCGCGACGGAGACCGTCGGCGCCGCCCTGGCGTCGCACGACGCCCGGCCGTGGCAGGTCGAGGAGACCGCCTCGGTCATCGCGCACGCGTTCGAGGTCGCCGCGGACCGGTCCGTCGCGGACCCGGCGGCCGCGGTCACGGCGACCACGGCCTCCCGGCCGGACGACGACACGGACGGCGCAGCACCCGACGCAGCCGAGCAGGGTGACGCCGCTCTTGTCGCAGACGGACAGCCCGACGCAGCCACCGGGACGACCGGCTCGTAGGAACCGCCCAACCGACGTGCCGCCGCTCAGCCGGGGGTACTAGCGTCGGAGCGTCGCCGGGCGAGGCCCGGCCAGGTCGGGGCGACAGGACCCCCGACCCGATCGTTGTGGATCTGGAGGCTCGCATTGCCGAAGACATCAGACGTCGTGTTCGTGGACGGTGTCCGCACACCGTTCGGCCGCGCCGGTGAGAAGGGCGTCTTCTGGCGCACCCGTGCCGACGACCTCGCGGTGCACGCGATGCGCGGCCTGCTCGACCGGAACAACTCGCTGGACGGTGCCGCCGTCGACGACGTCGCGGTCGCCGCGACCACGCAGCAGGGCGACCAGGGGCTGACCCTCGGCCGCACCGTCGGGATGCTCGCCGGCCTGCCGAAGTCCGTCCCCGGTTACGCCATCGACCGGATGTGTGCCGGCGCGATGACGAGCGTCACGACCCTCGCCGGCGCGATCGCCTTCGGTGCCGCCGACGTCGCCATCGCCGGTGGCGTCGAGCACATGGGTCGCCACCCGATGGGCTTCAACGCCGACCCGAACCCCCGCTTCGTCGCGGAGCGCATGGTCGCGCCGGACGCGCTCGTGATGGGCAACACCGCCGAGCGCCTGCACGACCGCTTCCCGGCGATCACGAAGGACCGCACCGACGCCTTCGCCGTGCAGTCCCAGCAGCGCTACGCCGCCGCCTGGGGCGCCGGCAAGCTACAGCCCGACGTCATCCCGGTCGAGGTCAACACCGGCCAGGGCTGGGACATCGTCACGAAGGACGAGCCGCCGCGCCCCGGCACCACCCTGGAGGCCCTGGCTGCGTTGAAGACGCCCTTCCGGCCCCACGGACGGGTCACCGCCGGCAACGCCGCGGGCCTCAACGACGGCGCGACGATGAGCCTGCTCGCGTCCGAAGACGGCGCGAAGCAGCACGGTCTGCCGACGAAGATGCGCATGGTCTCCTTCGCCTTCGCGGGCGTGGATCCCGAGGTGATGGGCGTCGGGCCCATCCCCGCGACCGACAAGGCGCTCCGGAAGGCTGGCCTGTCGATCGACGACATCGGCCTGTTCGAGATCAACGAGGCGTTCGCGGTCCAGGTGCTCGCGTTCCTCGACAACTACGGCATCGCGCAGGACTCCCCGAACGTGAACGCCTGGGGCGGCGCCATCGCCGTCGGGCACCCCCTCGCCTCGAGCGGCGTCCGCCTGATGACGCAGCTCGCAGCACAGTTCGCCGAGCGCCCGGACGTCAAGTACGGCATCACGACCATGTGCATCGGCCTCGGTCAGGGCGGCACGGTCATCTGGGAGAACCCGAACTACAGCAAGAGCGCGGCACGGAAGGCGGCCTGACCATGACCATCGCACCGACCGACCAGTTGACCGCCCTGAGCGAGGACGAGGTCGTCACCCACTCCTACGTCAAGCACGTCGCGCTGCCCTCCGGCGGCACGCTCGCGCTCATCACGCTCGACAACGGCAAGGACTACAAGCGCCCGTCGACGCTCGGTCCGCGGACCATGCGCGAACTCTCGGACGTGCTCGACGAGCTGCGCGCAGCTGCAGCGGCCGGCACCGTGCAGGCCGTCGCCGTCACCGGCAAGGAGTACTGCTTCGCCGCGGGCGCCGACCTCTCGCAGGCTGCCGCGCTGCCCTCGCGCGAGGTCGCGCACGAGCTCGGCGTCCTCGGGCACGCCACCCTCCGCAAGTTCAGCGAGCTCGGGGTGCCGTCGTTCGCGTTCGTCAACGGCATCGCGCTCGGCGGCGGGCTCGAGGTCGCGCTGCACTGCACGTACCGCGTGTTCTCGTCCGCCGCGCAGGGCATCGGGCTGCCCGAGGTCTTCCTCGGCATCATCCCCGGCTGGGGCGGCGCGACACTGCTCCCCCGGCTCATCGGCCCGGAGAAGGCCCTGCGGGTCATCGTGGAGAACCCGCTGAAGAACAACCGCCTGATGGACGGCAAGGCCGCGGTCGAACTCGGCATCGGCGACGCGCTGATCCCCTCGGTGACGTTCCTGCCGTCCGCGGTCGCCTGGGCCGACGCCGTCGTGACCGGCCGCACCAAGGTCGTGCGGAAGAACGAACCCGGCATGCTCGAGAAGGCCGCATGGGGCACGGTGGTCAAGGTCGCCCGCGGGCAGGTCGCGTCGAAGATCGGCACCGTCCCGAAGTCCCCGTTCCGCGCGCTCGACCTCGTCGCCGAGGCGAAGTCCGGTTCGCTCGACGAGCGGTTCGCGGGTGAGGACGACGCCCTCGCCGACCTCCTCGCCGGAGACCAGTTCGCCGCGTCGATGTACGCGTTCGACCTCGTGCAGAAGCGGGCCAAGCGTCCCGTGGGTGCCCCCGAGGGCGTCGACGCGAAGAAGATCACGAAGGTCGGCGTCCTCGGCGCCGGGCTCATGGCGTCGCAGTTCGCCCTGCTCTTCGCCCGCCGTCTCGGTGTGCCCGTCGTCATCACCGACGTGTCGCAGGAGCGGGTCGACGCGGGGGTGGCGCGGATCGCCGGTGAGGTCGCGAAGCTCCTCGAGAAGGGCCGCATCTCCCCGGACGACGCGAACCGCATCACCGGGCTCGTCTCCGGGTCGGTGTCCTACGACGCGTTCGCCGACGCCGACTGGGTCATCGAAGCCGTCTTCGAGGAGATGGGCGTCAAGCAGGACGTGTTCCGGAAGATCGAGCAGGTCATCGCACCCGATGCGATCCTCGCCACGAACACGTCGTCGCTGTCCGTCGACGAGATGGCCTCGGTCCTGACGAACCCCGAGCGTCTGGTCGGCTTCCACTTCTTCAACCCGGTCGCGGTGATGCCGCTGCTCGAGGTCGTCCGTGGGGCGAAGACGTCCGACGAGGCCGTCGCCACCGCGCTCGCGGTCGCGAAGACCCTGAAGAAGACGGCGATCGTCACGGCCGACCAGCCGGGCTTCGTCGTCAACCGGGTGCTCGCCCGGGTGCTCGGCGAGGCCATGCGCGGCGTCGAGGAGGGCACCTCGTTCGACACCGTCGCCGAGGGCGCCGCTCCCCTGGGCCTGCCGATGTCGCCGTTCGAGCTGCTCGAGCTCGTCGGCCTGCCGGTGGGCGCGCACGTGCTCGACTCGCACCACGCGGCGTGGCCGGAGCGCTTCTACCCGGGCGACGGCCTGAAGCGGATCGCCGAGCACGGCACGATCCTGACCCGCGACAAGAAGGGCAACGCGACCGGGTACGACCCCGCCGCCGTGAAGCTCGTCGCGCCGCCGAAGAAGGACGCGAAGCCCGTCGATGCTGCCGAGATGCAGCGCCGGTTCGAGGACGCCCTGGCCGACGAGGTGCACCGCATGCTCGAGGACAACGTGGTCGAGCACGTCGAGGAGATCGACCTCGGGCTCATCCTCGGCGCGGGCTACCCGTTCCAGGCTGGTGGCATCAGCCCGTACCTCGACCGCAGCGGTGCCTCGGAGCGTGTCTTCGGCGGCACGTTCCACGAGCCGCGGATCGTCGGCCCCGCTTCGCGATAGCGCGGCGCGGCCCGGCGCCCGGCGCCGACCGGCCCCTCACGACAGGAACCGCCCCGGACCACGGGATCCCGTGGTTCGGGGCGGTTCCTGTTGTGCGACGCTGAAGCGCGGTGGGCGCGACGAGGCGGGCACGCCCAACCTGGCCGTCGGGCGCTCAGCGCTCGGCGGACTCCCGCGGGCGAGCCGGCTTCGCCTGGGGCACCTTCGTGCCGACGACCTGGTCGATGACGTCGCGGGCGATCGCCTGTGGCGTCAGTCCCGCGTCGGCGAGGATCTGGCTCCGGCTGGCGTGGTCGATGAACTCGTCCGGCAGACCGAGCTCGTTCACCCCGGTGTCGACCCCGGCAGCGCGGAGGTCCTGGCGCAACCGGGTGCCGACGCCGCCGACACGGACGCCGTCCTCGATCGTGATCACGAGACGGTGGCTGCGGGACAGGTCGATGAGCGACACCGGGATCGGCACGACCCAGCGCGGGTCGACGACGGTCACGCCGATGCCCTGCGCCTCGAGGAGCTTCGCCGTCTCGAGCGCCGTCGGCACCATCGAGCCGACGGCCACGACGAGCACGTCCTGTTCCTGGTCGGCGGCAGGCTCCCGGAGCACGTCCACCCCATCGGAGAGCCGTTCGACGGCCGGGATGTCCGCCCCGACCTGGCCCTTGGACCACCGGAGGACCGTCGGCGCGTCGTCGACGGCCACGGCCTCCCGGAACTCCTCGCGCAGGGTCACGGCGTCGCGCGGCGCGGCGATCCGGATGCCGGGGACGACCTGCAGCAGCGCGAGGTCCCACATGCCGTGGTGCGACGGGCCATCCGGACCCGTGATGCCCGCGCGGTCGAGGACGAACGTGACCCCGGCACGGTGCAGTGCGACGTCCATGAGCACCTGGTCGAACGCGCGGTTGAGGAACGTCGCGTACAGGGCGACGACCGGGTGGAGCCCCCCGTACGCCAGCCCGGCCGCGGTCGTCACGGCGTGCTGTTCCGCGATGCCGACGTCGATCACCCGCTCGGGGTGCGCCTGCTGGAACAGGTGCAGCCCGGTCGGCCGGAGCATCGCCGCCGTGATCGCCACGACGCGGGGGTCCTCGTGCCCGACCTCGGCCAGGGTGGTGGCGAAGACGGACGTCCAGGAGGGCCCTGACGAGACGTCGAGCGACTCGCCCGTCTCCGGGTCGATGTGCCCGACCGCGTGGAACTGGTCCGCCTGGTCGCGGAGGGCCGGCTCGAACCCGTGGCCCTTCTCGGTGATCGCGTGCACGATGACCGGTGAGCCGTAGCCCTTCGCCTGGCGGAGCGCCGACTCCATCGCCTGCTGGTCGTGCCCGTCGACGGGCCCGACGTACTTGATGTCCAGGTTCGAGTAGAGCGCCTCGTTGTTCGTGAACCGCGAGAGGAACCCGTGCAGGCCGCCGCGCAGCCCCCGGTACACCGCGCGTCCTGGTGCGCCGAAGTGGTCCGCTGCCGCACGGCTCTTCTCGTACAGCGTGCGGTACTCGCGGCGCGTCCGGACGGAGCTGAGGAAGCGGGCCATGCCGCCGATGGTCGGTGCGTACGAGCGGCCGTTGTCGTTGACCACGATGACGAGTCGACGGTCGTTCTGGTCCGAGATGTTGTTGAGCGCCTCCCACGTCATGCCACCGGTGAGCGCTCCGTCACCCACGACGGCCACGACCGTGCGGTCGGACTGCCCGGTCTGCTGGAACGCCCGGGAGATGCCGTCCGCCCACGACAGGGACGAGGACGCGTGCGACGACTCGACGATGTCGTGCTCCGACTCGCTCCGCTGCGGGTACCCGGCGATGCCGCCGCGTTCACGCAGGTGCGAGAAGTCCTGGCGCCCGGTGACGAGCTTGTGCACGTAGGACTGGTGCCCGGTGTCGAAGACGAACGGGTCGTGCGGTGATTCGAAGACCCGGTGCATCGCGAGGGTGAGCTCGACGACGCCGAGGTTCGGTCCGAGGTGCCCGCCGGTCTTCGCGACCTCGGCGACCAGGAAGCTGCGGATCTCCGCGGCGAGGTCGGTCATCTGGGCGTCGGAGAGACGCTTCAGGTCGCGCGGCGACGTGATGCTGGCGAGCAGGCTCACGGGCGCTCCTTTCGTGCGGTGTCGGCTCACTCTATGCGCGCGGACTGGAGGCGTGGTGCTGGCCCGCCACGCGCCTCCCGTCCGTCCGCACGACGCAACGAAGGCGGCTCCTCGCAACGGAGTACCGCTGCGGGGAGCCGCCCGTGTTGTGTGTCGCGCGGGTCAGACCAGGGAACGGAGCACGTACTGCAGGATCCCGCCGTTGCGGTAGTAGTCGGCTTCGCCCGGGGTGTCGATGCGGACGACCGCGTCGAACTCGACCGTCTGCTTGCCGGCGGGCGAGTGCTCGCTGGGCTCGGCGGTCACGTGCACGGTCTTCGGCGTGGTTCCCTCGTTGAGTTCGGTGAGGCCCGAGATCGAGATCACCTCGGTGCCGTCGAGCCCGAGGGACTCGATCGACTCCCCCGCCGGGAACTGCAGTGGGACGACGCCCATGCCGATGAGGTTCGACCGGTGGATGCGCTCGAAGCTCTCGGTGATGACCGCCTTCACGCCGAGCAGGCTCGTGCCCTTCGCCGCCCAGTCACGGGACGAGCCCGAGCCGTACTCCTTGCCACCGAGGACGACGAGCGGGATGCCCTGCGCCTGGTAGTGCTCGGACGCGTCGTAGATGAACGACTGCGCGCCGTCGGTCGTCGTGAAGTCGCGGGTGTAGCCGCCCTCCACGCCGTCGAGCAGCTGGTTGCGCAGGCGGATGTTCGCGAACGTGCCGCGGATCATCACCTCGTGGTTGCCGCGACGCGAGCCGTAGGAGTTGAAGTCCTTGCGGTCGACGCCGTGGTCGGCGAGGTACTTGCCGGCGGGGCTGTCGGCCTTGATCGAACCGGCCGGCGAGATGTGGTCGGTCGTGACCGAGTCGCCGAGCTTCGCGAGCACGCGGGCGCCGGAGATGTCCGAGACGGCGTCCGGCTGCATGGTCATGCCCTCGAAGTACGGGGGCTTCCGGACGTAGGTGGACTCGCTGTCCCACTCGAACGTGTCCCCGGTGGGCGTCGGCAGGTTCTTCCACCGGTCGTCGCCCTCGAACACGGAGCCGTACTCGTGCGTGAACATCTCGGTGTCGATCGACGAGTCGATGACCTGCTGGACCTCGGCCGTGTCGGGCCAGATGTCCTTGAGGTACACCGCGTTGCCGTCGGTGTCGGTGCCGAGCGCGTCGGTGTCGAAGTCGAAGTGCATCGAGCCGGCGAGGGCGTACGCGATGACCAGCGGCGGGGACGCCAGGTAGTTCATCTTCACGTCGGGGTTGATGCGGCCCTCGAAGTTGCGGTTGCCGGAGAGCACCGCGGTGACGGCGAGGTCGTTGTCCTGCACGGCCTGCGAGATCTCCTCGGGCAGCGGGCCGGAGTTGCCGATGCAGGTGGTGCAGCCGTAGCCGACCGTGTAGAAGCCGAGGTCCTCGAGGTAGGTCGTGAGACCGGCCTTCTCGTAGTAGTCCGTGACGACCTTCGACCCCGGGGCCAGGGTGGTCTTCACCCACGGCTTGGCCTTGAGGCCCTTCTTCGCCGCGTTGCGGGCGAGGATGCCGGCCGCCATCATCACGGACGGGTTCGACGTGTTCGTGCACGACGTGATGGCGGCGATCGCGACGGCGCCGTGGTCGATGGTGAACGGGTCACCGTCGGCGATGGCGACCGAGGTCGGCTTGGAAACGGTGCCGGGGGCACTGGAGGCGTGGGCGGGGACTTCGGACGCGGGCGCGTCCTGCAGGTCGTCGACGGCGTGCTCGTCGCCCGGGGCCGCGGCCACCGGGTCGGAGGCCGGGAACGTGTCCGCGACGGCCTTGTCCTCTTCGGTGTGGTCGATGCTCGCGTAGTTGGCGAGGTCGACCTCGAACTGGTCCTTCGCCTCGGAAAGGACGATGCGGTCCTGCGGACGCTTCGGGCCGGAGATGGACGGCACGACCGTGGACAGGTCGAGTTCGAGGTACTCGGAGTAGTTCGGCTCGACCGAGGGGTCGTGCCACAGGCCCTGCGTCTTCGAGTAGGCCTCGACCAGGGCGATCTGCGCCTCGTCACGGCCGGTCAGACGCAGGTAGTCGAGTGTGACGTCGTCGACCGGGAAGATCGCCGCCGTCGAGCCGAACTCGGGGCTCATGTTGCCGATGGTGGCGCGGTTGGCGAGCGGCACGGCGCCGACGCCCTCACCGTAGAACTCGACGAACTTGCCGACCACCCCGTGCTTGCGGAGCTGCTCGGTGATGGTGAGCACCACGTCGGTCGCGGTCACGCCGGCGGGGATCTCCCCCGAGAGCTTGAAGCCGACGACCTTCGGGATGAGCATCGACACGGGCTGACCGAGCATGGCCGCCTCGGCCTCGATGCCACCGACGCCCCAACCGAGCACGCCGAGGCCGTTGACCATCGTGGTGTGCGAGTCGGTGCCGACGAGGGTGTCCGGGTAGGCGTAGGTCTCGCCGTCGAAGTCACGCGTGTAGGTCACCTTCGCCAGGTACTCGATGTTCACCTGGTGGACGATGCCGGTGCCCGGCGGGACGACCTTGAAGTCCTCGAACGCCGTCTGGCCCCAGCGGAGGAACTGGTAGCGCTCCCCGTTCCGCTCGTACTCCAGGTCCGTGTTGCGCTGGAGGGCGTCGGTGCTGCCGAAGAGGTCCGCGATGACCGAGTGGTCGATGACCATCTCGGCCGGGGACAGCGGGTTGATCTTGTTCGGGTCGCCACCGATCTCGGCCATCGCCTCGCGCATGGTGGCGAGGTCGACGATGCACGGGACGCCGGTGAAGTCCTGCATGACCACGCGAGCCGGGGAGAACTGGATCTCGGTGTCCGGCTCCGCCTCCGGGCGCCACGAGCCGAGGGCGCGGATCTGCCCTTCGGTGACGTTCGCGCCGTCCTCGGTGCGGAGCAGGTTCTCGAGCAGCACCTTGAGGCTGTAGGGCAGCTTCTCGTGCCCCGGCACCCGGTCGATCCGGTGGATCGCGTAGTCGACACCCCCAACCGAGAGCGTGTCCTTCGATCCGAAGCTGTTGACTGCAGCCACTGTGCCGCCTCCTGAGTTGATCGGTGTGCCCTCATCCTCGCGGGCCGCGGGACGTCCCACCAGCAAGGTGAACCTAAACCCGGGACCGGCGTCGTGCCCGGGAGAAAGTGTCTTGACGTCGAGACAACTCTACACCGGGGCCGGTTCGTCCCGCACGAACACGGAGCGGACGAGGAGCCACGTCACCCAGAGCAGCGCGGCGTACAGCGGCACCCCCGTGATGAGCTTGATGCCGGCGAGCAGCTCGACCTGCGCGGTCAGCCAGAGCGGGATCTCGAAGGCGAGACGGAACGCGAACAGTCCTGCCCACATCCAGGTCGCGACGGTGAGCACCCGACGCTTCGCGGGGTCGTCCCGCCAGTCGTGCCCGTCGTCGTCGCCCGGCACGAGGAGTCCGACGACCAGGCCGATGAGGGGCCGCCGGATCGCCAGCGTGACGAGGATGACCGCCAGGAACACCGCGTTGATGACGATGCCGGGGATGAAGTTGCTCTCCGCTCGCCCCGTGAGCAGCGCGAGCCCGGCCGAGACGGCGACGCCGAAGATGCCCGCGAAGGACATCATGATCGACTGCCGCTGGACCAGGCGGAGCACCACGAAGACGAGCCCGATCGCGACCGGGACGACGACGCTCGGCACGACCTCCTTCGTGACCGCGTAGACGATGAGGAACGCGAAGCCGGGCAGGACCGACTCGGCGAGCCCACGGACCCCGCCGACCGCGGTGAGGAGCGCCTTGCCCGACGGGGCCTCTCCCGGAGCGACCTGTCCGATGCCGGCGTTCCGGACCGCGTCGCGGAGCTGCGCGTTCAGCGACAGGGGCTCGGCGCGTTCCTCGGCGTACGGGTCCCCGGCGGGGACGGCACCGCTGCGCACTGCACCATCGGGGACGGCGTCGCCGCGGACTGCACCGTCCGGGACGGCACTGCCGGGGGCGACCCCGTCGAGATGCGGGCGGTCGTCGTGGTCCGTCACCGGGCCTCCAGGCTGGGTCGTCGGTCGGCGAGCGGCCGGGTCAGATGGCCGACTGCGTCGACTTCGGCATGTGCAGCGGGATGAGGTCCCGCGGCGGCATCGGGGTGGTGCCGCGAACGACGACGACGCTCCGGAAGAGTTCCTCGATGTCGGCGGAGTCGTCGGGCTGGTCGGCCGCCTTGCCGGCGATCACGCCGCGGAGGAACCAGCGCGGACCGTCGACGCCGACGAAGCGGGCCGCGCGGACCCCGTCGGTGACACCGGCGCCACCGACGACCGGCACCTGGGCGCGGAGCTCCGGACCGAAGGGTCCGTCGACCTCCGTGACGACGCCGCCCTGCTGTTCGATCTGCTCGGCGATCTGCGCACGGATCTCGTGCCAGAGGCCGGTCGACCGCGGGGCGGCGAACGGCTGCACCTGCAGCGTGGACTCGTCGAAGTCGAGCCCGACGGCGACGACCCGCTTGGAGTCCTCCTCCACCTCGAGCCGGAGGTGCAGACCCTCGCGCGGCAGGATCTTCACGCCGCCGAGGTCGACGTACGGGCGCACGAGGTTCGCCTCGGTCTCGTCGAGCGGACCGTTCTCGCTCCGGTCGGCCGGAGCGGACTTGTCGGTGGACTCGGTGGCGAGCACCTCGTCCAGTCCGGCGTCGGCGTCGTCGGCGAGTTCGATCTCGGGCGAGGGCCCCGCGACCTCGACCTCGTCCGCCACGACCTCGGCGACCTCGACCTCGTCGCGCTTGCGTCGTCCGATCCTCATGACGGTGTCCCTTCTCGACCCTGTTCGTGCATGTCGACGGGCGTCGCCGCGCCGTCGTGTCCGCTCGTCCCGGTGATCGGGCGGGCATCGCCGACCCCGTACGTGGCCGGATGCCCGACCCGCTCGTCACCGTAGCCCGACGATCCGAACCCGCCCTGGCCGCGCACGCTGTCGGGCAGCTCGGCGACCTCGGTGAAGGTCACCCGCGGGACCGGCAGGACGATGAGCTGCGCGATGCGGTCGCCCACCTGCACGGCGTACGGCTCGGACGCGTCGGTGTTCAGCAACGCGACCTTGACCTCGCCGCGGTAGCCGGCGTCGATCGTGCCCGGCGCGTTCACGACGGTGATGCCGTGCTTGGCGGCGAGTCCGCTGCGTGGCACGACGAACCCGAGGTGCCCGTCCGGCAGCGCGACGGCGAGACCGGTCCCGACCAGGCGCCGCTGCCCGGGCTCGAGGACGAAGGCCTCCGCGGACACGAGGTCGGCCCCGGCGTCACCGGGGTTGGCGAAGACGGGAGCGGCACCGCCGGTCCAGAGCACGTCGACTGCTTCGGTCACGAGACGAGGGTAGTGCAGACCGTGACCGATCCGTGACCTGGGTCGGAGCACGCAGCGGCTCGTGGTCGAATGGAGGGGTGACCGTGTACCGCGAACGACTGTGGGCCCCGCCCGCCCTGTACCTGGCGACGGCGCTCGTCATCCCCGCGAGCCTGCTCGTGTTCCTGCCGATCAGCGTGACGGCCGGCGTCGTCGTGGCGATCGCCATGGAGCTGGCCGTGCTCGTGCTGCTGTGGGTCCTCGCACCCGTGGTCGAGGTGACCGAGACCGAGTTCCGTGCGGGCCGGGCGCACCTGCCCCGGACCGCTGTGGGCGAGGTGGCGGGCTTCACCGGCGCGGCGGCGACGAAGCAGCGCGGGCCGGAGCTCGATGCCCGCGCCTGGACCCTCTTCCGCGGGTACGTCTCGGGCGTGGTGAAGGTCGAGGTCCGCGACGACGCCGACCCGACGCCCTACTGGCTGGTGAGCGTGCGGCACCCGGACGCCGTCACCCGGGCACTCGTCGGCACCTCTGCCGTGCCCGGTGAGGACCGACGGACGACGCGCGACGACCGCCGCTGACCCCGGCGGCATCCCCGGCTCCGACCGCTGCCCCGACACGCAGAACGGCCCGCATCCAGCAGGATGCGGGCCGTTCTGCGCTCAGCAGCGTGGGCTGTCGGACACGGCTCTAGAGAGCAGCGCACTCCATGCACACGGGGCCGAGCTTCGTCTCGTGGTCGAGCTGCGAGCGGTGCTTCACGAGGAAGCACTCCACACACGTGAACTCGTCGACCTGCGGGGGCAGGACGACGACGTCGAGGTCGACGTCACTGAGGTCCTGCCCGGCGAGTTCGAAACTGCCGGGGTTGTCGGAATCGTCGTCGACGACCCCCGACATCTTGTCGGGAACGCGCTCCTTGAGGGCCTCGATCGACTCCGAGTCAGAGTTGTCGTCGGTCTTCCGAGGGGCGTCGTAATCGGTGGCCATGCCCATCCATTTCTCGTATCGAGAGGGTCGTCGCCGGAATCGGCGGCGACAGTTTGCACCACGACCCGTCCGAGTGCAAACCGGGCGGTCGGGCGGTGCGTTCTGGCCGTGCAACCCGGCGCGCACCCCGGCCATTCCCGAGGTCGACGACCTGCACGCGGCACGCCGTGCGCCTCCCCGGAAACTGCCCGGACGGCCTGCATACTCCTCGGGTACGACGCACGACCGTACGCAGGCAGCGGAAGGCGGAACCATGCAAGACGTGAGAGTCATCGGAGTCGAATCCGGGTCACTCCTCCTCGCGACCGACGGCGGGACCGAGTTCCGGTTGCCGGTCACGGCGTCGCTCCCGGCTCAGGTCCGGCAGGCGAACCCGGACTCCGGTCCGCAGAAGCGCGTGTCCCCGAAGGACGTGCAGGCGCGCATCCGCAGTGGTGCCGACGCCGCCGACGTCGCCGCTGCTCTGGGCGTCGAGGTCGAGTACGTCCGCCGCTTCGAGGGACCGGTCCTCGCCGAGCGCGCGTTCATCCTCGACGCCGCACGCCGGGTCAGCGTCACCCCGGTCGACGACGCGGCGCCCGACACCTTCGGTCAGGCGATCACCGCCCGTCTGGAGTCCGGCGACGCGTCCGACATCTCGTGGTCCAGCTGGAAGCACGTCGAGAACGGCTGGCAGGTCCAGGTCCGCTACACGGTCGCCGAGGTCGAGCACGACGCCCAGTGGCGCTTCGACCCGAAGACCGCCACGCTCGTCCCCGACAACGGCGACGCACACCGGCTGTCCCACACCGAGGACGAGGGCATCGCGCCCCGCCTCCGCGCCGTCGAGTACGAGCACCAGGACGACGACGGCACCCGCTTCGACTCCGGCGCCTTCCGCGTCGAGGAGACCCCGACCGAGGACGAGACGGCGGCTCCCGAGGCCACGGAGCGCGCACCGCTCCGTCCGCCGCTCCCCCGGATCGGCACCGCCTACGTCGAGGAACGCGCGCCCGGCAACGAGACCGCCGACCTGCTCGAGGCGCTGCGCCGCCGCCGCGGGGAGCGTGAGGCCGCTTCGTTCTCCGAGCAGCGGGACGCGCCGCGCGGTCCGTCCGTCAGTGTGGTCGACATCCCCCTGCACGGCGCCGACGACTCGGACACCGCCCCGCAGCCGGAGGCCCGGTCCACGTCGAACGCGGAGGGTGACTCCCAGAAGGACCGCCGGAAGCGGAACCGCCGCGCGATGCCGAGCTGGGACGAGATCGTCTTCGGCACACGCCCCGACGACGACACCGTCTGAGCCGTCCGCCACCGAGCAACCGACAGGAGGCCCGTCCCACGTCCGTGGGGCGGGCCTCCTGTCGCGACACGGGCTGGCTCGAGCCAGCGGACGGGCGGGGCGCTACGCGAACGCGCCCGCGAGGCGCAACGGCACGAGGAGTTCGTCGTCGGTCATCGCGCCGTGCTGCCCGATCATCCGGCCGGGGTCGGTGCCGGCCGGGACGGCACGGTCGTCGTTGAAGGCCCACGAGCCGCGGGCGACGAGCAGCACGTCGCCGATCCGGGGCAGCACCTCGGGAGCGACCGCGCCGAACCACCCGGCGGCCACTGCCTCGTCGCGACTCGCCACGACGGCGCGCTTGCCGAGTGCGGTGCGGAACGCCTCGACGAGGGCGGGCACGTCGGTGCCGGGTGCCACGGTCAACTGTCGGCACCGGGGGTCGCCCGCCACACCGACGACGTCGGTCAGGAGCGCGGGGTCCATCGCCAGGTTCGACTCCGGCGGGACGTCGAGGACACCGTGGTCAGCGGTGACGAGCACGCCGACGTCCGGTCCGATCCGGGCCGCCAGCCTCGCGAGTTCACCGTCGACGAGTTCGAGCGCCGCCGTCCACCGGTCGGACTGCCACCCGTGCTTGTGCCCGATCGAGTCGAGTTCCGGGATGTAGAGGTAGACGAGCTGCTGCCCGGTCGCCGTCGCGTCGAGTGCGGCGTCGATCCGGGCGGGGACGGTGTCCGCCGACACGAAGCGCGCGCCACCGAGGACGTTCGCCGTCATGCCCGAGGAGCGGTACCGTCCGGGGGCGACGACGACCGGGTCGACGCCGAGGGCCGAGGCCGCGGTGAACACGGTCCCGGAGCGCAACCACCCGGCGGGCACCTCGTCGTCCCAGCCGCTGAGCAGGTTCATCACCCGGGACTCGTCGGGGTTCCAGCCGCTGTAGCCGACGACGCCGTGCGTGCCGGGCGAGCGGCCCGTGGCCAGGGTGGTCAGCGCGGCGGCCGTGGTCGTCGGGAACCCGCTCCGCAGGCGCTTCTTCGTCGCCGTCAGGAACCGGGCGTGCCCGGACCTGGCGGCGAGGGCGTTCGCCCCGAGTCCGTCGACGAGCACGACGACGGCGGAACGGGCGGTGCGGAGGGCGATCCGGGCCTCCAGGCCGTGGTCCCGCAGCCAGGCGTCGTCGGCGGCGCCCAGCGCGACCAGACAACTCGGCAGCACGTCGGCGAGGTTCGCGGCGCCGTCGGGGGCCGTCGGTACGCTTGTTCCCACCCCCAGAGTCTCCCAGATCGAACTGGGTCAGCAGGAAGGTGCCATGGCACGCACGGACGTCGTCGGTCTGCCCGACGGTGAGCGCATCGAGGACGTCGACGTCTCGGAGGAGATGCAGGGCTCCTTCCTGGAGTACGCGTACTCCGTCATCTACTCGCGCGCCCTGCCCGACGCCCGCGACGGCCTGAAGCCCGTGCAGCGACGCATCCTGTACCAGATGGCCGAGATGGGCCTGCGCCCGGACCGCGGGCACGTCAAGAGCGCGCGCGTCACGGGCGAGGTGATGGGCAAGCTGCACCCGCACGGCGACGGAGCCATCTACGACGCGCTCGTCCGGCTCGCCCAGCCGTTCACGATGCGGGTCCCGCTCGTCGACGGACACGGCAACTTCGGCTCGCTCGACGACGGACCCGCAGCCGCCCGGTACACCGAGGCGCGGCTCGCCGAGCCGTCGATGGCGATGACCGAGGGGCTCGGCGAGGACGTCGTCGACTTCGTCCCGAACTACGACAACCAGATCATGCAGCCGAGCGTGCTGCCGGCGGCGTTCCCGAACCTGCTCGTCAACGGCGCCTCGGGCATCGCGGTCGGCATGGCGACGAACATGGCGCCGCACAACCTCGGCGAGGTGGTCGAGGCCGCGAAGCACCTGCTCCTGCACCCGCAGGCCACCCTCGACGAGCTGATGGAGTTCGTGCCGGGTCCCGACCTGCCCTCTGGCGGCACCATCGTCGGGCTCTCCGGCGTGCGGGACGCCTACGCCACCGGGCGCGGCACCTTCCGGACCCGCGCGAAGGTCTCCGTCGAGAACCTCACGCCGCGCAAGACCGGGCTGGTCGTGACCGAGCTGCCGTACCTGGTCGGTCCGGAGCGGGTCATCGAGAAGATCAAGGACGGGGTGCAGGCGAAGAAGCTCGTCGGCATCTCGGACGTGAACGACCTCACCGACCGCAACCACGGTCTGCGGCTCGTCATCGGCATCAAGTCCGGCTTCAACCCCACAGCGGTCCTCGAGCAGCTGTACAAGCACACCCCGCTCGAGGAGAACTTCGGCATCAACAACGTCGCGCTCGTCGACGGGTCCCCGCGCACGCTCGGACTGCGCGACCTGCTCGACGTGTACGTGCGGCACCGCCTGTCCGTCGTCACGCGGCGGTCCGAGTACCGACTCGCCCGGCGCCGGGAGCGGCTGCACCTGGTGGAGGGGTTGCTCATCGCGATCCTCGACATCGACGAGGTCATCCAGGTCATCCGCACGTCCGACGACTCCGAGGCCGCCCGCAACCGGCTGCGCGACGTGTTCGACCTGTCCGAGGTGCAGGCCGAGTACATCCTCGAACTGCGCCTCCGACGCCTGACGAAGTTCTCGCGCATGGAGCTCGAGGGCGAACGCGACCAGCTGCTCGCCGACATCGCCGCGCTCGAGGAGCTCCTGGCGTCCGACGACCGTCTGCGGGCCCAGGTGGCGACGGAGCTCTCCGAGGTGTCCGACCGGTTCGCCACGCCCCGCCGCACCCTCCTCACCGAGGCAGACGCCCCGGTCCGCGGCGGGCGCAAGGCAGCGGTCGACCCCGAGTCGCTGCAGGTCGCGGACGCCCCGTGCCGCGTGCTGCTCTCGACCACCGGGCGGCTCGTCCGGGTCGACATCCCCGCAGCCGAGTCGGGCATCGTACACGTGCCGAAGCGCTCGAAGCACGACGCCGTCCGCTCGGCTGTCGTCTCGACCGTCCGCGGGCAGGTCGGTGCACTCACCTCCACCGGCCGTGTGCTGCGGTTCTCCCCCGTCGACGTGCCCGCCGTCCCGCCCGCGTCCGTCCGGCTCGACGCCGGCGTCCGGATGACCGACTACCTGGGCATCACGAAGTCCGTGACCGTGGTCGCGCTCGTGTCCCTCGACGCCACGGCGCCCGGATCCCTCGCGATCGGCACCGCGCAGGGCGTCGTGAAGCGCGTCGTCCCCGGGGCATGGACGGACAAGCCCGAGGTCGTGGCGATCGGGCTGAAGCCCGGGGACCGGGTCGTCGGTGCCACCCAGGCACCCGAGTCGGACGACCTGGTGTTCATCACGTCGAACGCGCAACTGCTGCGGTTCCCGGCCGCCGCCGTCCGCCCGCAGGGGCTGCCGGCCGGAGGAGTCGCCGGGGTGTCGCTCGCGGCGGGCGCGTCGGTGATCTGGTTCGGCTCCGTCGCGCTCACCGAGGACTCCGTGGTCGCCACCGTCTCGACGACGTCGACAGCACTCCCGGGGACCGATGCCGGGCGTGCCAAGGTGTCCGCGCTGACCGAGTTCCCGGCGAAGGGCCGCGGCACGCAGGGGGTCCGCGCGCACGCGTTCCTCAAGGGCGAGGACGGCCTGACGGTGGCCTGGGCGGGCGTCGCTCCGCCGCACGCCGTGGGTGCGGACGGTGCCGCCCGGACCCTGCCGGACTGGCTGTCGAAGCGCGACGGGTCGGGCAGTCCGCTCGACGCCGAGGTCGTCACCATCGGCGGCAGTGCGGCGGCGGTCGACGGGACGCGCGGCGAGGCCTGACGCGGCCGGCGGGTCCGTCGCCCCGATCGGTCAGGCGTCGATGCGCTCGCGGTCGAGGCCCTCGCCGGCCAGGATGAACTCCTTGCGCGGTGCGACGTCGTTGCCCATCAGCAGCTCGAAGACCTTCGCCGCCGACTCGGCGTCCGACACGTTCACGCGACGCAGGGTGCGGTGTGCCCGGTCCATCGTCGTCTCGGCGAGCTGGTCGGCGTCCATCTCCCCCAGGCCCTTGTAGCGCTGGATCGGCTCGAGGTACTTCTTGTTCGAACGCTCGAGCTTCTTCAGCAGGGTCGTGAGTTCCTGCTCGGAGTAGGTGTACAGGGTGTCGTTCGGCTTGCCGCGGTTGACCACCACCACCCGGTGCAACGGCGGTACCGCGGCGAACACCCGGCCCTGCTCGATCATCGGACGCATGTACCGGAAGAACAGCGTCAGCAGCAGCGTCCGGATGTGGGCGCCGTCGACGTCGGCGTCGGACATGATGATGACCTTGCCGTAGCGCGCCTGGTCGAGCTCGAACGTGCGCCCGGACCCCGCGCCGATCACCTGGATGATCGAGGCGCACTCGGCGTTCGAGAGCATGTCCGACACGGACGCCTTCTGGACGTTGAGGATCTTGCCGCGGATGGGCAGGAGCGCCTGGTACTCGCTGTTGCGGGCGAGCTTCGCGGTCCCCAGTGCCGAGTCACCCTCGACGATGAAGAGCTCGGTGCCGTCGACGTCGTTCGACCGGCAGTCGGCGAGCTTCGTCGGCAGCGAGGAGTTCTCGAGCGCGTTCTTGCGGCGCTGCGTCTCCTTGTGTGCCCGCGCGGAGATGCGGGTCTTCATCTCGGCGACGACCTTCTCGAGCACGACCGCGGCCTGGGCCTTCTCCGTCCGCTGCGTCGAGGTGAGGATCTCGGTCATCCGCTTCGAGACGACGGAGTCGAGGATCCGTCGGACGGCCGGCGTCCCGAGGATCTCCTTCGTCTGCCCCTCGAACTGCGGCTCGGGCAGGCGCACGGTCAGCACGGCGGTGAGGCCGGCGAGCACGTCGTCCTTCTCGAGCTTGTCCTGGCCGACCTTGAGCTTGCGGGCGTTGGCCTCGACCTGGGCACGCACGGCCTTGACCAGGCCCGACTCGAACCCGGCCTGGTGCGTGCCGCCCTTCGGCGTCGCGATGATGTTGACGAAGCTGCGGAACACCGTCTCGTACCCGTCGCCCCAGCGCAGGGCGACGTCCACCTCGCACGTGCGCTCGACCTCGGTCGAGACCATGTGGCCCTTGTCGTCGAGCATCGGCACGGTCTCCTTGAAGGTGCCGGTCCCCTGGATGCGCCACACGTCGGTCTTCGCGCCGTCGACGGCGAGGTGCTCGACGAACTCGCCGATGCCGCCCTCGTACCGGAAGCGTTCGACGACGGGCCCCTGCTCGAGGACCGGCGTCGCGTCCTGCTCGGCACCGGCCGGAGCCGCGCCGTCCGACGCGCCGGCGTCCGGAGCGGACACCGCCAGCGCGGCCCGCTGGGCAGCGGCGGCGATCGACGCCGGCCGAGCGTCGGTGATCGTGAGCCCGAGCCCCGGCACCAGGAACGCGGTCTGTCGCGCACGGTTGACGAGGTCCCCGGTGCTGAACGCCGCGTCCTTGGTGAAGATCTGCCGGTCCGCCCAGTAGCGCACCCGCGTCCCCGTCACGCCCTTCTTCACCTTGCCGACCACGCGCAGTTCGCTGCCCGACGTGAACGGCGCGAAGGGCGCGTCCGGACCGATGCCCTGCGAGTCGTCGAACACGCCCGGCTCGCCCCGGTGGAACGACATGGCGTAGGTCTTGCCGCCGCGGTCGACCTGCACGTCGAGGCGTTCGGACAGTGCGTTGACGACCGAGGCGCCGACGCCGTGCAGACCGCCGGAGGCCGCGTACGACCCCGACCCGAACTTGCCACCGGCGTGGAGCTTCGTGAAGACGACCTCGACCCCGGTCAGGCCGGTCTTCGGCTCGACGTCGACGGGGATGCCACGCGCGAGGTCGGACACCTCGACCGACCCGTCCGCGTGCAGCGTCACGCCGATCTCGTCACCGTGCCCGGCCAGCGCTTCGTCGACGGAGTTGTCGATGACCTCCCACAGGCAGTGCATGAGGCCGCGGGAGTCCGTCGAACCGATGTACATGCCGGGACGCTTCCGGACCGCCTCGAGTCCTTCGAGGACCGAGAGGTGCCGTGCGGAGTAGTCGGAGCTCACCTGAGAAGGGTACCGATCCGCACCGACACCAGCGGGCGGGACGAGCCGTGACCCTCGGCCTGGGGACAACCGCTCCGCGCTCAGCGAACGAGGCCCGTCAGGATGCGGGGCATCCAGGCAGGACGTGTTGGAATGGATGCATTCACCGCACCGTACTGCGATCCGTGAGGAGCACAGCAATGACCCAGACCGTGCAGGACCTCTCCGTCGACGAACTCAGCAACAACCACCAGCTCACCGCGGCCGACCGCTGCGACAGCTGCGGTGCGCAGGCCTACATCCGCGCCACCATGGCCAGTGGTGAACTCCTGTTCTGCGCCCACCACGGCGCCGAGTTCAAGGACAAGCTGGCTGCCACCGCACTCGAGTGGCACGACGAATCGTCGCGACTCCACGAGTCCAAGTAGGACCCGTCCGAGCAGGCGACGCCGCCGCGACAGACTGGAGGCCCGGTGCCGGTTCCGTGAACCAGCACCGGGCCTCCGGTCTGTCGCCCGCCGGTCGGCGGGCAGCTTCGCCCACCGGACGGCGGGCAGCGCGTCGCTAGGCGATGCGCTTGAACGCCTTGTCGACGTAGCGGTCGATCGTCGCGCGCGCCTCGCGGGCGTAGCGGTCGATCGTGGCGGTGCGTTCCGCGTCCGGCGCGTACGACCGGCCGAGCCGCGCGGTCGCCGCCGCGAGGACCGCATCGGTGAGCTGCGGGTTGAGCGGCAGGATCGGTCCCTGCGTGTGGGTGCCGAACGAGGTCCCGGCGATCGCTCCCTCGACCGGGGCGCCGGCCTGGCTGCCGCCGCCGGACACGACGTCGGCGAACGGCTCGACACCGTCGGCGAGCTCGATGCGCGCGGCGTGGTCCTCGAACCCCGCCAGACGCGTCGGTGCCCCTGGGAGCAGCGGGTAACGGGTCTCGAGCACGAAGTAGTTCACCCGGCGCTCGGCACCGCGGACAGCACGGGCGTCGAACACCCCGAAGCCGTCGACCGGTGCCCCCTCGGTGGGGACGACCTGCTGCGTGGCGAGGTCGAATCCCCCACCGACGGCGATGACCGGCACTCCGGCCGCGGCGAACGCACGCAGGGGTGCTCCGATGCGGGAGACGTCGGCACCGAGGGACCGCATCGCACTGAGCGGTCCGTTCCCGACCAGGACGACATCGGCCGTCGTGGGCAGCTCGTCACCCGGGGCGTACTCCACGACCTCGGTCGCGATGTCGGCCGCGTCGGCACGCCGGACCAGCGCCGCGACGTTGCCGCGGTCGCCGGAGACACCCATCTGGCGTGGGTACACGTGCAGGATGGTCAGGCGATCGGCCGTCATGCGGTCTTCTCCAGGTCCGGGTGGCCGAGGGCCTTCCGGGCGATCATCATGATCTCGTAGTTGACGATGAAGTTCTTCGTGCCGGTCGTCGTCGCGCCGAGGCCCTGCATGTGGCGGATGGCCGACTCGACGTCGGGTTCGACCCGGCCGATGCGGACGCCGGCGTGCTCCAGGGCGATCGCGATCTGCCAGGCCTTGTCACCCGAGACGACGTCGACGTGGTCGAGATTCGAGAAGTCGATGTCGTAGATCCAGGAGATGTCCGGCGTGCCCTCGTCGATCGCCATGAGCACCTGTTCCGGGTGCGCCGGCAGGGCATCGAGGTTGAGCTGCAGGCTCGCGGCGTTCTTGAACATCGTGAACTCGGCGGACTCCCCCGCGATCGGCAGCCGCTCACCACGGCCGTAGGCCGGCTTCATCCGCTCGAACGCCTTCGTCACGGCGTCCGGGCGGAACTGCTCGCCGAGGGCAGCACTCGCGGTGGCGGTGGCCGCCGCCGCGTCGACGGCGTAGTGCAGGCCGCGCGCCGGGAGACGCACCGGGACCTGGTCGCCGGCGAAGGCGATCGTCGCACCGTCACCCGTGAAGGTCACGACCTCGGCGTCCGCGGTCGTCTGCGCACGATCGGCTCCCGCGAAGAAGTCGTCGGCGTTCTGCAGGCCGTTCGGCGCGGCGGCGACGACCTCGGTGCTGGCGCCGAACCGGAGCACGCGCTGCCCCTCGACGGCCGTGTAGGCGTCGAGGAACTGGTCGTCGTGGTTCGTGATGACGTTCGCGGTCGACAGGGCCGCCGTGTCGAGCATCATCGTCGCGACGCGCTCGGTCTCGAAGAACCGGTAGAGCTGGTCGACCTGGACGTTGAGCATCGTCACCGTGGACGGCGACAGGATGCCGGCCAGCTCGACCGCGAAGGCCTCGTCGACCTCGAGGATCCCGATGTCGGCCTTGAGCTTGCCGGTGAGCGAGACCTCGGAGAGGAGCGCCGACGCGATGCCCTGCGGCAGGTTCGCACCGGACGGGTTCGTGAAGACCCGGAGCCCGTGCGCGCGCACGATCTCGGAGATCATGTGGGTCGTCGTGGACTTGCCGTTCGAGCCGAGCACGAAGACGACGCCGTTCGGGAACTGTCGCGTGACGTGCTGCAGGAAGTCCGGCACGAGCTTGAGGACGATGTAGCCCGGGTAGGCGGACCCACCGCCCCGCGCACGAGCGAGGGCACGGAGGATCCGCCCGACCAGGATCGGGATCGCGAAGCGCACGTCCGGCCTACTCGAGGTAGTCGCGGAGCGACTGCGACCGGGACGGGTGGCGGAGCTTCGCCATCGTCTTCGACTCGATCTGACGGATGCGCTCGCGCGTGACGCCGAACGTGTCACCGATCTGGTCGAGGGTCTTCGGCTGGCCGTCGCCGAGGCCGAAGCGCATCCGGATCACGCCGGCCTCGCGCTCGGACAGGGAGTCGAGCAGGCTCTCGAGCTGCTTCTGCAGCATCGTGAAGCCCACGGCGTCGGCCGGGACCACGGCTTCGGTGTCCTCGATGAGGTCACCGAACTCGGAGTCGCCGTCCTCGCCGAGCGGCGTGTGCAGCGAGATCGGCTCGCGGCCGTACTTCTGCACCTCGACGACCTTCTCGGGCGTCATGTCGAGCTCGCGCGCCAGTTCTTCCGGCGTGGGTTCGCGGCCGAGGTCCTGCAGCATCTGCCGCTGGACGCGGGCGAGCTTGTTGATGACCTCGACCATGTGCACGGGGATGCGGATGGTGCGCGCCTGGTCGGCCATGGCACGGGTGATCGCCTGGCGGATCCACCACGTCGCGTAGGTCGAGAACTTGAAGCCCTTGGTGTAGTCGAACTTCTCGACCGCACGGATCAGACCCAGGTTGCCTTCCTGGATGAGGTCGAGGAACTGCATCCCGCGGCCGGTGTAGCGCTTGGCGAGCGACACGACGAGGCGGAGGTTCGCCCCGAGCAGGTGCGACTTCGCACGCTGACCGTCACGAGCGACCCAGCGGAGCTCGCGCTCCTCCGGCTTCGACAGGCCGGTGGAGTGCTGCAGCTTGTCCTCGGCGAACAGGCCGGCCTCGATGCGCATCGCGAGCTCGACCTCCTGCTCGGCGTTGAGCAGCGCGACCTTGCCGATCTGCTTGAGGTAGTCCTTCACCGGGTCGGCCGTGGCGCCCGTGATGGTCGTCGAGTAGACCGGCGCCTCGTCGTCGTCGGTCTGGGAGATGACGAGCGCACCCGCGGCGACCGCGGCAGCCTCGGTCGTGGGCTTCGCAGCCGAGTCGTCCTCGGTGTCCTCGGCGACGTCGTCGGTCGTCTCGGTGACGTCCTCCGCCACCTCGACCGGCGCGTCGTCCTCGCCGTCGCCGTCCTCGTCGTCAGCGGCGGCCGTGGCCTTCTTGCCGGCCGCCTTCTTCGGAGCCGCCTTCTTCGGGGCGGCCTTCTTGGCGGCGGTGGTGGTCCTGGTGGCGCGCTTCTTCGGCGCGACCGTGCCTTCCGTCTCCGTGGCGTCTTCCGCCACGACGCCGTCGGGCGTGGTGTCCTTCGTGGGATCGACCGTCGTGCTCCGGGCAGCCATGCGATCACCTTCCTCGTCGTGCCACGTTCCTGGGGTCGTGGCCTTCCCTCGCCGCCCAGGGCCACCGCCGCAGTCCCCCACGTCGTCTGGTCCTACCGTTCCGGGCAGCACTAGGACCCATGTCAAGTCCCCCGACGTCGGACGCGGGGAACCCGAAAGGGTCCGTGGTCATTATTGCACGCGCCGTTTCCGCAAGCGTGCAACGAGTGCAACCCACAGCGGCCCCACCCGTATTCCGTCCTCTGCGTGCAGACGCGCGCGGGTGCGTCGGCGTGCGAGCAGCAGCATGACGACGCCGAACCCGACCACGACGTACTGCACGGTCATCGCCACGCGGAAGTTCTGCCAGGCGAACGTCTCCGTCCCCGAGGCGGACGCCAGCACGTCGAGCGACGTGCCGATCGCGAACATCATCACGAAGGCCGCCAGGAAGCCGCCGACGTTGACCACGCCGTTCGCCGAGCCGAGCGACCCCACCGGGTTGAACGACCGGGCGAAGTCGAACCCGATGAGCGATCCGGGGCCGCCGACACCCATCGCCACCACCAGCAGGACGAGGAGCCACGTGGGTGGCTGACCCGGCCAGAGCAGGACGGCGGTCCACACGACACCGAGCGCCGTGACGATCCCGAGGACCAGGTTGGAGCGCCGCATCGGGAAGCGTGCGCACAGGAGCCCGAGGACGGGTCCCGCGACGAACCCGACGACCACGATGACGGTGAGGAAGCTCGCCGCCTCGGTCGGTGAGTACCCGAGCCCGCGGAGCATCGGCACACCCCAGAGCAGGCTGAACACGGTGCCCGACGACTGGGTGACGTAGTGCGACCAGAACCCGAGTTGCGTGCCCGGGCGTCGGAGTGCGTGGCCGAACGTGCTGAACGCGGCCGCCCACGAGTGCGGGATCGGGATCGTGTCGGTGCGCACGGCCACCGGACCGGCCCGGACGAACACCACCGCCAGGACCAGTCCGAACGCGCTGGCGATCGCCGCGACACCGAACGCCGCGTCCCACCCGAGGGAGTGCAGGAGCAGGGCGAACGGGAACGCGGAGACGATCTGGCCGACCTGCCCGAGGTTGCCCGTCCACTGCGAGATCTGCGGCAGCAGGGACCCGGTGAACCACATCGGGAGCAGACGCATCACCGAGATGAAGGTCATCGCGTCGCCGGCACCGACCAGCACCCGCCCGACGATCGCCGGGCCGATGGTGGGCGACAGGGCCACCACGGCCTGTCCGATGGTCAGCAGCAGCGCTCCGAGGAGGACCAGTCGCCGCGGGCCGACGCGGTCGAGCGCGATCCCCACGGGGATCTGCAGGCCCGCGTACACGGCGATCTGCACGACGGCGAGTGTCGACAGCACGGCGGCGGACACGGCGAAACGGTCCTGCGCGTCGACCCCGGAGACACCGAGGGACGACCGCTGCACGACCGCCAGGACGTACGCCAGGACGGCGACGCCCCAGACGACGAAGGCGCGGCGGGAGTTCACCCGACCAGGCTAGCCACCGCTCGAGCGGCACCTGCGCGGCCGCCGGTGCCGGTGGACGGATCAGCCCGGAGCGCGGGCTGTGGAGCACCGGGTACGGGCCGCGCGGGCTGTGGAGCACCGGGGACGGGCCGCGCGCACCGCGCGGCGTCCGTCGGGACGGGAGGCGTGACGGCGGGAGGCGGACCAGCGGGGGCGACCCGGGCCTCCGGACCGACGTCAGTCGTCGTCGGCCGTGCGACGGTCCGCGAGGAAGCGTTCGAGCTCGGCGGCGATCGCGTCCGCCGTCGGCACCTGACCGTCGGCGCCCGTCAGCGGCGACGCCACCGGGTTGCCCTCCATGTACGTGTCGTGGCGCTGCTCGAGCGCCCCGACCAGCCGCTGCAGCTCGGCGTTGCCGGCGACCTGCTCATCGACCCGGGACAGGAACTCCCGGCCCTCCTCGCGGAGAGCGTCGGTCGGGAAGATGAGCCCGGTCGCGGCCGAGATGCCGGACAGGGCGGCGACCGCTGCGTCCGGGAACTCCGTGTCGGACAGGTAGTGCGGCACGAGCAGCACGAGACCGGTGACCTGCTGCCCGAGCTCGGCGAGACGGTGCTCGACCAGGTGCAGGACGTTCGCCGGCGCCTGGGTCTCGGGCTTCCAGACGCTCAGGGACTCGACCAGGTCGGCGCGGGTGCCCGAGATCGTCATGCCGATCGACCGGGTGTGCGGGACCGGCATGGGGATCGCCTGCACCCACGTCGTGTCCGCGACCTGCAGGTCCTCTGCCAGGTCGACGACGGCGCGGACGAAGCGGTTCCACTGGAAGTCCGGCTCGTACCCGGAGAGGAACAGGAACTGCTGCCCCAGTTCGTCACGCACGAGGTGCAGGGTCAGCCGCGGCGGTTCCACCGCGGTGATGTGGTCGTGCTCGAAGGTGATCACCGGACGACGGGCACGCCAGTCGAGCAGGACGTCCGGGTCGAACTCGGCCACGAGCTGCGTCTCGAGCGTGCCGGTGATCGACGCGGTGATCTGCGCCACCGCCGAACCCGCATCCGCGAAGCCCGTGAGGGCGGCGACGAGGTGCAACCCGGCAGGGACCGTCGGGGCGGACTCGTCGAGCGTGTAGAGGTCCTCGGGGTGGTTCACCAGGCCAATGCTAGGCGGGGCCACCGACGCGACCCGGGCAGCGGCCCACGCCGACAGCGAACAGGCCGACAGAGGGCCGTCAGTAGGCTGGACGCATGGTCCGACCGACGCTCTCCACCACTTCCTCCTCCCCCGCCTCCGTCGACGCCGACGTGCTCGTCGTGGGTGTCCGTCCCGGCACCGACGGCGGCCCCGCGACACTCGCACCGAGCGCTGCCGGCACCGTCGCCGGCCTCGAGCAGCTCGACCTCGGCGCCGTCGGCGCGACCGGCGCGAAGGACCAACTCGTCCGCATCCCCGGCGGCGCACCCGCCGGCGTCGCCGCCGGCGGCATCGCGCTCGTCGGGCTCGGCAGTGCGACCGGCCCCGCCGCCGTCCGCTCCGCCGCCGGCAGTGCCGTCCGCCAGCTCCCGCACGTCGCCGCGATCGCCCTCGCCCTGCCGACCGAGGACGACGAGACCGTCGCCGCCGCGCTCGAGGGCGCAGCCCTCGGTTCCTACGCGTTCACCCGCCACAAGGGCGCCGGCACCACCGGGCCAGCCCGCGGCGACCAGCGCATCACCGTCGTCGCGCCCGCATCGGTCGACGCCGACGCCACGGTCCGACCGGCGATCGTCGCCGACGCCGCGGCGCTCGTGCGCGACCTCGTCAACACCGCCGCCGGGGACCTCGGTCCGTCCGACGTCGCCGAGGTCGCCACCGCCGTCGCCGACGGGCTGCCCCTCACCGTGGAGGTCCTCGACGAGACCGAGCTCGAGGAGCAGGGCTTCGGCGGCATCGCCGGTGTCGGTCGCGGGTCCGTCCGTCCGCCGCGGCTCGTCGTCGTCCGCTACGAGCCCGCCGGAGCCACCAGGCACCTCGCGCTCGTCGGGAAGGGCATCACGTTCGACTCCGGCGGCCTCTCGCTGAAGCCCGCGGCGTCGATGCTCGGGATGAAGACCGACATGACCGGTGCCGCGACGGTGCTCGCCGCGACGGTCGCCGCGGCACGCCTCGGCCTCGACACGAAGGTCACCGCGTGGCTCTGCCTCGCCGAGAACATGCCGTCCGGATCGGCGACGCGCCCCGGGGACGTCCTCACCCTGAAGAACGGCAAGACGGTGGAGGTCACCAACACCGACGCCGAAGGGCGCCTCGTCCTCGGTGACGGCATGGCCGCGGCCTCGCTCGAGCAGCCCGACGCGATCGTCGACGTCGCGACGCTCACCGGCGCCCAGATGGTCGCCCTGGGCGACCGGACGACGGGACTCATGGGCAGCGACGAGTTCGTCGCCCGGGTCCGCGCCGTCGCCGACGCCGTCGCCGAGCCGGTCTGGCCGATGCCGATGCCGGAGGAGCTCGACGCACGACTGGCGAGCGACGTCGCCGACATGGTCAACGCCACGGTCGGCCAGACCGCGGGCGGCATGCTCCTGGCCGCGAAGTTCCTCGAGCGCTTCGTCGGTACGACGGCCGACGGTGTGACCATCCCGTGGGCACACCTCGACATCGCCGGCCCCTCGGAGAACCGCGGCGCGGGATACGGATGGCTCGGCAAGGGCGCGACCGGCGTGATGGTCCGGACCCTGGTCGCACTCGCAGAAGACCTGCAGTCCAAGTAGTAGGTTTGGTTCCGGCGGGGCCGCCGCGTCAGCGTGCTCCCCGCCGGAACTGACGGGACGGGACCGGCACCGACGGTCCGACCGCCGGACGCCGCCGCGCGGTGTCCACCGGGACGGCGTCCAAGAGACACCAAGCCGCCCCTGACACGCACGAGGGAGTTGCACCAGGTGACGGAACAGACTTACGACGTCGTGGTCCTCGGTGGCGGCAGCGGCGGCTACGCCGCAGCGCTCCGGGCCGCCGAGCTCGGCATGAGCGTCGCGCTCATCGAGGGAGACAAGCTCGGAGGGACGTGTCTGCACCGCGGCTGCATCCCCACGAAGGCGTTGCTGCACTCGGCCGAGATCGCCGACGGCACCCGTGACGCCGAGAAGTACGGCGTCCTCGCCGAGTTCGCCGGGGTCGACGTCCCCAAGGTCATCGAGTACCAGCAGGGCGTCATCAACTCGAAGTACAAGGGCCTGCAGGGACTCATCAAGGCCCGCGGCATCACCGTGGTCGAGGGTTGGGGTCGCCTGACCTCGCAGAACACCGTGCAGGTCGGCGACCAGACCGTGACCGGGCGCAACGTCGTCCTGGCCACCGGCTCCTACTCGAAGTCGCTGCCCGGCCTCGAGATCGGCGGCCGCGTGATCACCTCCGAGACCGCCCTCCGCATGGACTACGTCCCGAACAAGGTCGTCATCCTCGGCGGCGGCGTGATCGGCGTCGAGTTCGCCAGCGTCTGGAAGTCCTTCGGCGCCGACGTCACCATCGTCGAGGGCCTGCCGCACCTCATCCCCGCCGAGGACGAGTCGATGTCCAAGCAGCTCGAGCGCGCGTTCCGCAAGCGCGGCATCGAGTTCTCGCTCGGCGTCCGGTTCGACCACGTCGACCAGCACGAGAACGGCGTCGTCGTGACGCTCGAGGACGGCAAGACCTACGAGGGCGACGTCCTCCTGGTCGCCGTCGGCCGTGGTCCGGTCACCCAGAACGTCGGCTACGACGAGGTCGGCGTGGCGATGGACCGCGGGTTCGTCACCACGAACGAGCGCCTCCTCACCAACCTGCCGAACGTCTACGCCGTCGGCGACATCGTCCCCGGTCTGCAGCTCGCCCACCGCGGCTTCCAGCAGGGCATCTTCGTCGCCGAGGAGATCGCCGGCCTCAACCCGGTCGTCATCTCCGACACGAACATCCCGAAGGTCACGTACTCCGACCCCGAGGTCGCCTCGGTCGGTCTCTCCCAGGCGAAGGCCGAGGAGCAGTACGGGGCCGACAAGGTCGACACCTACGAGTACAACCTCGCCGGCAACGGCCGGAGCCACATCATCGGCACGGCCGGCGCGGTGAAGGTCGTCCGCGTCATCGACGGCCCGGTCGTCGGTGTCAGCATGATCGGCGCCCGCGTCGGCGAGCTCATCGGCGAGGCTCAGCTCGCCGTCAACTGGGAGGCACACCCGGAGGACGTCGCGCCGCTCGTGCACGCACACCCCACGCAGAACGAAGCCCTCGGCGAGGCGTTCCTGCACCTCGCGGGCAAGCCGCTGCACGCGCTGTGAACCACACGCCCGTGCACACCACGAACACCACAACCACGCACCACGCCTGCGAAGAGGAGTCAACCCGATGAGCGAATCCGTCAACCTCCCGGCGCTCGGAGAGAGCGTCACCGAGGGTACGGTCACCCGATGGCTGAAGAACGTCGGTGACCGGATCGAGGTCGACGAGCCGCTGCTCGAGGTCTCCACCGACAAGGTCGACACCGAGATTCCGTCGCCGGTGGCCGGCGTGATCGAGGAGATCCTCGTCCAGGAGGACGAGACCGTCGAGGTCGGCACCCCCCTCGTCAAGATCGGTGACGGCTCGGGCGGCGGCGGCTCCTCCGACCAGGGCGGTTCCGAGTCCACCGACAGCTCGACCGAGGCGGTCGCGCAGGACACCGAGCCCGAGACGGCCCCGAGCACCGAACAGGACACCGAGGTGAAGGCCCCGGAGCCGACGGAGCCGGAGCCCGCCCCGGCCGGCCAGACGCAGCCCGCCGCCCCGCAGGCACCGTCCGCGCCGCCGGCGGCATCCCCCGTGCCGCAGGCCGCACCGGTCCCGCCGCCCGCCGCGGCCCCGCCGGCCGCGGTCCCCGCTCCGGCGAAGGCGGCACCGGCTCCGGCCGCCGCCCCTGCTGCTGCGGCCCCGGCTTCCACGCCGTCCGCCGAGGTCCCGAACCCCACCACCACCGGTGCGGCCTCGGGGTACGTCACTCCCCTCGTCCGCAAGCTCGCGAACGAGCAGGGTGTCGATCTGTCGACCGTCACCGGTACCGGTGTGGGCGGCCGCATCCGCAAGGAGGACGTGCTCGCCGCGGCCTCCGCAGCAGCAGCCGCTCCGGCAGCGTCGGGCTCGACGGCCGCTCCGGCACAGGCCGGTCCCTTCGTCCCCGAGGTCTCGCCGCTGCGTGGGACGCGGGAGAAGATGACCCGCCTCCGCAAGGTCGTCGCCGAGCGCGCCGTGCAGTCGATGACCTCGACCGCACAGCTCACCAGCGTCGTCGAGGTCGACGTCACGAAGGTCGCGCAGTTCCGCGACGCACACAAGGCGGAGTTCCTCGAGAAGACCGGCTCGAAGCTGTCCTTCATGCCGTTCTTCGCCCTCGCGGCGTCCGAGGCGCTCAAGGCCCACCCGAAGATCAACTCGACCGTCGACGGTGAGGAGATCGTCTACCCGGAGACCGAGAACGTCTCCATCGCGGTCGACACCGAGCGCGGCCTGCTCACCCCGGTCATCAAGGACGCAGCGTCGCTCGACCTCGCCCAGTTCTCGAAGGCCATCGCCGACCTCGCCGAGCGGACGCGCAACAACCAGCTCAAGCCCGACGAGCTCGCTGGCGGCACGTTCACGCTGACCAACACCGGTTCGCGCGGCGCGCTGTTCGACACCCCGGTGGTCTTCCTGCCGCAGTCGGCGATCCTCGGCACGGGCATCGTGACGAAGCGCCCGGCCGTCGTGAAGGTCGACGGCCAGGAAGCCATCGCGATCCGCTCGTTCGTGTACCTGGCGCTGTCGTACGACCACCGCATCATCGACGGCGCGGACGCGTCCCGGTACCTGGTGGCCGTGAAGAACCGTCTCGAAGAGGGCAACTTCGCGCCCAACCTCGGGTACTGACCGCGCAGCGCGTCACCGCGGCGGCCCCGTCTCTCCCATGGGAGGCGGGGCCGTCGCCGTTCGTCCGGGGACGTCACCCGGCAGGAGGGCGCCTGCGACGTCGGCGGCGCGGTCGTCCCCGAGTGCGCCCACCGCGGCCACGACGAGCCCCACGGTGACCACGACCGCGGTGGCGAGCGGGCGGATGCCGATCCGCCGGCGGCCGAACGGCACTCCCGACGACACCAGCTCACGACACCCGACGAACACACGCACGAACGGATCGTCGGCCGAACGGCCCCGGGCTCGTCCGCTGGTGGTCGATGCGCCGCGGTCAGGGTCGAACGTGAAGGTCAGGGGTGGCGGGTCCCACCGGACGGGGCGGGGCGGAGCAGCAGCCCGCACGACCCGCTCGAGGTCGACGAGAGCGGCACCGCCCTGAGTCCGAGCCGCCGAACACCGATCGTCGATGCCGACCAGCCCCGGGCCGGCCACCCCGGTCCCCCTCGGGTCGACCCGGTCCCACACGGCGCGGACGGCGAGCACGAGGGCCTCGGCCCCGCTGACCGACCCGGCCGGCACGGTGCCGTCGGCGCCGGGCGGACGATCGACGAGGACCACCGCACCGGCGTCGTCGACGAGGACGTCCTCCACCCGAGCCGTCCCGAGCAGCACGGCGCCGCTGTCCGCGAGCCGGGCGAGTTGCACCAGCGGGAGCGTGAGGGTCACGGCGACCCCGGGCGTCGGCGACCCGATCCGGTCGAGCGCAGCGGGCAACGGCAGGCCGGCGGCGGCGGACGCGCGCACGACGAGCGATCCGGTCTCGTCACGACCCACTTCGGCGATGCCGACCAGGTGGTCGTGCGTCATCGCACTGCGGTCCGCCACCCATTCCCAGAATGCGTCGGACGGCGTTGCCGCACGCCAACAGAGGTCGATCTGTTCCCACGGTTCCATGGCGACCAGCGTGGCGGCGGTGGGGCGGGCCTCCCGGTCGGAGCAGGCATCGGTGGAGAACCGGTGTTCGCCCACAGCCGCGCGACGGACGGTCTTCGATCTGTTTGCCAGGCCGTATCCTTGACGGCATGGCACGCAGCAGTTCCTCAAGCACCCCGGCGAAGGAGCCCGGTCGTCTCAAGCAGATGTACCAGGTCTTCACCATGACCCGTCGGGCCGACCCGTCGTCGGTCTGGTGGTTCGCCCTCGCGTTCCTCGGTCCGGTCGTGGCGGGCGTCCTGTTGGCGCTGCTGCTCCCCGGTCAGAACTGGCTCGCGATCACCCTCTGGATCCTCGCCGGTGTCCTGCTCGGCGTGCTGCTCTTCCTGATCGTGCTCGGTCGTCTCGCCGAGCGGGCTGCGTACTCGCAGATCGAGGGACAGCCCGGCGCGGTCGGAGCCGTGCTCTCGAACTCGCTCCGTCGTCAGTGGCGCTCGAGCGAGATGCCGGTCGCGGTCCACGGTCGCTCGCAGGCCGCGGTGTACCGGGCGGTCGGGACGCCGGGCGTCCTCCTCATCACCGAGGGCCAGGTCAGCAACCTCACGCGTCAGGTCGAGGAGGAACGCCGCAAGGTGGCCCGCATCGTGCCGAACGTGCCGATCCACGTCGTGAACGTCGGCGACGCGGACGGCCAGGTGAGTCTGCACAAGCTGCCCAAGGCGATGAACAAGCACAAGAAGGCCCTCAACCGGAACGAGGTGCTCGCGGTGTCGAACCGCCTCGACTCGTTGACGCACGGTCCGGCGGCTGCGATCCCGAAGGGCATCGACCCGACGCGCGTCCGTGCGGGACGCCCGCGCTGATCGCCTCCTCCACGTCACGACGCCCCCGGCCACTGCGGCCGGGGGCGTCGTCGTTCCCCGGCCGCATCGTCGTTCCTGCTCGCCGTCCGTGGGCTGCGACGCCGGGCAGCGCCGGCGGCGGGACCGTCCTGCGGGCGACCGTCCTGCGACGCGAGAGTCCGGCGGACGAGCGTCAGCGGCGGACGAGCACGGTGCCGGCTGCACCGTCGTGGAGCGGACGGCCGTCCTTGGCGTGGATCAACGCCGGGACGACGATGCACAGCAGGAGCGTGCGGACCACCGGCCGCCACGCCCCGACGTAGCCGCCACGGATCGGGACGACGCGCAGCCCGACACAGAGGTGCCCGAACGACCCGGACAGCAGCGCGATGAACAGGACCTGCAGCGCGGCGAAGATCCCCAGCGTGACGAAGTTGCCGGCGACGCCGTAGGTCCCGATGGCCAGGGAGACCAGCGACGCCAGGGCCCAGTCGACGAGCAGTCCGAGGAACCGACGGCCGAAGCTGCCCATGCTCCGCGGCCCGGACTCCGGCAGCCCCAGGACCTTGCCGGGCCACTCGGTCCGTCCGGAACCGGCTGCGGGCGGGGTGGACGGAGTGGAGCGGGCCATGTCCCCAGCGTAGGCGCTCGCCCGGTGCGTAACACGCTGGAAACAACGCAGTCACGTCCGGGAAACCCGGTGTCTCTAGCCTCGTCGGAGGGTGCCTCCTGGTTCCCTCGACACCACCCAACCCCACAGGAGACCGACTCGCATGTTCAGTGATTCCTCCGAGGTGCTCGCCTTCATCAAGGACACGGACGTCAAGTTCCTCGACATCCGGTTCACGGACCTCCCCGGGGTCCAGCAGCACTTCAACATCCCCGCATCAACGGTCGACGAGGACTTCTTCGCCGTCGGTCAGCTCTTCGACGGCTCCTCGATCCGCGGCTTCGCGTCGATCCACGAGTCGGACATGCAGCTCATCCCCGACGTGACGACGGCGTACGTGGACCCGTTCCGCGCGGAGCGCACGCTGATCATGGTGTTCGACATCTACAACCCGCGCAACGGCGAGATCTACGGCCGTGACCCGCGTCAGGTGGCGAAGAAGGCCGAGAAGTACCTCGCCTCGACCGGCATCGCCGACACCGCGTTCTTCGCCCCCGAAGCCGAGTTCTACATCTTCGACGACGTCCGCTACTCGGTCACCCAGAACGAGTCCTTCTTCTCGGTCGACTCCGAAGAGGGCGCCTGGAACACCGGTCGCGAGGAAGAGGGCGGCAACCTCGCCAACAAGACCCCGTACAAGGGCGGCTACTTCCCGGTCTCGCCGGTCGACAAGACCGCTGACCTCCGCGACGACATCTCGCTGAAGCTGATCGACGCCGGCCTCGAGCTCGAGCGCGCACACCACGAGGTGGGCACCGGTGGCCAGCAGGAGATCAACTACAAGTTCGACACGCTGGTCCACGCTGCGGACGACATCCTCAAGTTCAAGTACATCGTCAAGAACACGGCCGAGCAGTGGGGCAAGGTCGCCACGTTCATGCCGAAGCCGCTGTTCGGCGACAACGGTTCGGGCATGCACACCCACCAGTCGCTGTGGTCCGACGGCACCCCGCTGTTCTACGACGAGAACGGCTACGGCGGCCTGTCCGACGTCGCCCGCTGGTACATCGGCGGCATCCTCCGTCACGCGCCGGCCCTGCTCGCCTTCACGAACCCGACGGTGAACTCGTACCACCGCCTGGTCCCGGGCTTCGAGGCCCCCGTCAACCTCGTCTACTCGGCGGGCAACCGTTCGGCGGCGATCCGTATCCCGATCACGGGCACGAACCCGAAGGCCAAGCGCATCGAGTTCCGCGCGCCGGACGCGTCGGGCAACCCGTACCTCGCGTTCGCCGCGCAGCTGATGGCGGGCCTCGACGGCATCCAGAACCGCATCGAGCCGCACGAGCCGGTCGACAAGGACCTCTACGAGCTCCCGCCGGAGGAGGCCAAGAACATCCCCCAGGTGCCGGCCGGCCTGTCCCAGGCGCTCGACGCGCTCGAGGCGGACCACGAGTTCCTCACGAAGGGCAACGTCTTCACCGAGGACCTCATCCAGACCTGGATCGACTACAAGCGCGAGAAGGAGATCCTCCCCCTCGCGCAGCGTCCGCACCCGTTCGAGTACGAGCTGTACTTCGGCGTCTGAGTTCCGCGCACGAGGAAGGGCCCCGCACCGTCAGGTGCGGGGCCCTTCCTCGTGTCCGCGTCCGGAGGGCGGCGGCGCCGAGACGGACGGGAGGCCCGGCACCGACCCGTCGGACCGACACCGGGCCTCCAGGCCGTCACCACCGACCGGCGACGCCGAGCCTCGGCTGAGCGGACGATCCGCGGCCCGCGGACCGCGCAGGCCGCCTGCCGGGCCGAGGTGCGGCGAGGTGCGCCATCACCGGGGCGGGGGCGGCGCGCACGAGTGCGGGGCCCGTACCGTCCCCGGCACGGGCCCCGCACGACCCGTGCTGGGTCAGCGCGCCGTCGCCAGCGTGTCAATCGCGCCGGCGGCGACGCTCGGCGCTGCACCCACGACGGGTGCCGGCCGGCCGAGGGACCGGACGGTCCAACCCGCCCTGACCCAGGCGTCGGCCGGGAGGCAGTTGCGCGCGTCGATCACGACGCGCTGACCGACGACCGCTGCGAGGGCGACCGGGTCGGCCTCGACGATCTCGTCCCACTCGGTGAGGACGAGCACGAGGTCCGCGCCCTCGATCGCCTCGACCATCGACCCGGCGTAGGTCAGGGTCGGGAAGGAGCGGCGGGCGGTCTCCATCGCCTCCGGGTCCCACAGCGTCACCTGGGCACCGCGCAGGTGCAGGGCCGCGGCGACGTTGAGCGCCGGCGAGTCGCGGACGTCGTCGGTCATCGGCTTGAACGCCGCACCGACGACGGCGACCCGGCGGTTGAGCACCGAACCCCCGGCGGACTCGATCGCCATGTCGATGACCCGCTGGCGCTGGCCCATGTTGATCTCGTCGACCTGCTGCATGAGCCCGACGACCCGTCCCGCACCGAGCTCGTTCGCGCGGTGCATGAGGGCGCGGATGTCCTTCGGCAGGCAGCCCCCACCGAAGCCGAGGCCGGCGTCGAGGAACTTGCGGCCGATGCGGACGTCGTGCCCGAGGGCGTCCGCCAGGGTCGAGACGTCCGCGCCGGTGATCGCGCACATCTCGGAGATCGCGTTGATGAACGAGATCTTCGTGGCGAGGAACGCGTTCGCGCTGACCTTGACGAGCTCGGCCGTCGCGAGGTCGGTCGTGATGACCGGGGTGCCCTCACTGATCGGGGCGGCGTAGACCTCGCGGATCACCGCGTCCGCCGCCTCCGATGCGCCACCCCAGACGAGGCGGTCCGGGTGGAGCGTGTCCTCGACGGCCTTGCCCTCGCGGAGGAACTCGGGGTTCCAGACGAGTTCGGCGTCGATGCCCGCGGGTGTGGACTCGGCGACGATCCGGCGGAGCCGAGCGGCGGTGCCGACCGGGACGGTGGACTTGCCGACGATGAGACCAGGGTGGGTGAGGTTCTCGGCGACGCCGCGGGTGGCGCTCTCGACGTAGGCGAGGTTCGCCGCGTGCGACCCGGCCTTCTGCGGGGTGCCCACGCAGACGAAGTGGACGTCGGCCGCAGCGACCGCCTCCGAGATCGACGCGGTGAAGCGGAGCCGCCCGGTCGCGACGTGCTTCGTGATGAGTTCGGGCAGTCCGGGCTCGTAGAACGGCACCTGACCAGCGGAGAGCGCCGCGAGCTTCGCCGGGTCGACGTCCACGCCGATGGTCTCGAAGCCCATCTCCGCCATCGCAGCGGCGTGCGTGGCGCCGAGGTAGCCGGTGCCGATGACGCTGATGACGGGTGCGGGGCGCGTGTCGGCCGAGGTGGTCGACTGCTTCGATGTGGTCACTTCTTGACCTCCTGCAGGTCGTAGTCGATGTCGTTGCGCGCGATGCCGGTGGCGAAGGCCGCCAGGCTGTCGGCGCGTGAGTTGAGACGCCAGTCGTTGGTGGTGCGGGCACCGTCGACGATGGTGGTGGCGGTCTCGCTGAAGTACGCGAAGCCGATGACGTCCGCGTTGGCCGGGTCGGCGAGGGCGTCGAAGAGCGAGGTGATCCACCGCGCCTTCTGGCCGTCGGTCACCGCGGCACCGGTCTCGGTCGCGCCGATCTCGCTGAGCAGGATCGGCTTGTCCGGCGCGATCTGCCGGATCTGCTCGAGGGTCGCGGCGAAGGTGGTGTCGAACGTCGGTGCCTCGGCGGCCTTGCGGTAGTAGCCGCTCATGCCGACCCAGTCGACGTAGTCGTCGCCCGGGTAGTACGCCTCGAGGTAGTCGAGGGTCTGGTACTTCGCGTTGCCCAGGGCGTCGATGCGGGTCGGCGACCAGTTCCAGATGACGTAGTCGTTCGCCCCGGCACGGTCGAACACTTCGTGCACGTGCTGCCACATCGCGACGAAGGACCCGGGTGCGTTCCGCTGGGCGGTGCCGTCGGCCCAGTTGTACCAGCTGCCGTTCATCTCGTGGTCGAGCCGGATGACGACGGGCTGCCCGTTCGCGACGAGGGCCTCGGCGTACTCCGTCAGGTAGCGGTCGAACGCTCCGCCGGTGATGTCGCTGTTCGTGTAGCCGGGGACGTACTTCTGGTCGTTGCCGGTCTTCAGGGGCCGGCTCTCCCACGTGAGCATCGGGACACGCCCGTTCGTCCAGGAGCGCTGCACGGCGTTCGCGTTGAAGTCCTGGTCGAAGCCCTGGAAGTAGCCCACCATGTTCGTGGACCGGCCGACCTGCTGGGACACCTGGTCGTACTCGGCCCAGTTGAAGGGCGACTGCGCCGTGTAGAGGCCGTACCAGCGGGACTGTTGCGCGAGTACCTCCGCCTTGGTCGGGACGTCGACGGGGGTGGCGGGGTCGGGGTCGGTGGACGGGCCGCCCTTCCCCGGCACCACGGTCGGGCCGCCGCCGTGGCCGGACGAGCCGCCGTGCGCTCCCGCCCCACCGGTCCCGCCGCTCGCCGAGGCCGACGTGCCGGAGGAGGACGAGCCTCCCGAGGAGGAGTCCGAGCCGGACGCGGTCCGTGCGTGCCCGAGCTGCGACCGCAGGTCCGCGATCTGGGCCTTGAGCTGCGCGACCTGGTCCCCACGGGAGCCGGACTGCGCCGTGGTGCTCTGCAGCTTGCCCTCGAGCTTCCAGATCTGCTGCTGGGCCGCGGTGAGCTTCGCCTGCAGGGCGTCGGCGTCAGCGGACGGTTCCTGCTTCGTGGGGACGCCGAGCGCCCGACTGACCGCAGAGGAGACGGGGCCGGAGGGCGAGATCCACACCGACCAGGTGATGAGCGAGAGGACGGCGACGATGGCCGCCATGCCCACCGCGGTGCGCTTGGCGTGTCGCGTCGAGGGAGCCCACCAGGTACCGGTGGGGCGAGGGAGATCAGACAATGAGGAACGCCTCCAGTGCGAAGACCGCGATCCCGATGACGTACGGGATCGACGCGTAGGGGTTGAGTCGACGGGTGCGGGTGGGCTTCGGGGTGCGCTGCGCCGCTCGCTCGGTCACGGTGGCGACGTCGCGGCGGGTGGCGAGGACGGTCGTCGTGGAGGCCGTGGTGGCGTCCGGTCCGAAGATCTCGTCGAACGCGCGGTCGACGGCGGCCTGCTCGTCCACCACTCCGACCGGTGCGGACGGGTCGCGGTCGACGGGGCTCATCGGCACCACACCCGTGCTGGGCTGCGGCTGCGCCGGCACTTCCTCGACGGGTCCGCCGGCGTAGGCACCGGCACGCGTCCCCCAGCCGCTCGCGTGGGCCAGGCGGAAGAACCCGATGAGGCGGATCGGCATGAGGAAGAACGTCGAGACGATGATGAACATCGGCAGCCGGAAGAAGTCCGACGGCTTCTCGGCGAGGTGCCGCATCTGCCGGATCGCCATGCTCAGCACGCTCGAGACGACCATGAGCGCCGCCACGTAGACGAACCCGGTCGAGAACCCGTACTGGTGCAGGATCCCCTCGTAGAGGTTCTGGCCCTGCCCGGTGAGTGCCCGGTAGACCCAACCGGCGATCACGCCGAAGAGCATGAACGGCAGGATGATGTCGGTCAGGAAGAACAGGGCCAGGACCGGCGCGTGACCGAGCATCCACGGGAGCATCCGCAGCGTGTTGTACTGCGAGCCGCGCGCCCAGCGGAGCTGCTGCTTGAACAGCTTCTTCACCTGCAGCGGGGCGTCCGTGTAGACCAGCGAGGTGTACTGGTAGACGGTCCGGTACCCCTCCTTGAGCGTCAGGTTCGTCAGTGTCCGGTCGTCGGACACCTCGAGGAAGACGCCCATGAACTCCTCGTGCATGAACTTGTCCATGACGCGGACGAGGATGTTCCGGCGGAAGGCGATCGTGCGGCCCGGCAGGCAGCCGATCTGGCCGAGGACGCTCTGGGCGGGCATCGAGTAGAGCGCGCGGGAGTTCTCCAGCCAGTCCGCCCAGCGGGTGATCCACGAGCGCGTCGGCTCGAGGATCCGCTGCCGGGTGGTGACGCCGCCGACGGACTCGTCCGCGAACGGCCGGAGGAGCTCGACCAGCGTGCCGGGCGTCCACACGGTGTCCGAGTCGACGAGCACCGTGATGTCACCGGTGGACATCTCGGTGCCGACCTTGACCGCGTTGCGCTTGCCCGGGATCGGCGTGTGGGTCCAGCGGACGAGGGGTGCGAACTCGTCGCAGACCGCTTCGAGCGCCTCGTTCCGTGCGCCGTTGATGACGACGATGATCTCGCCGGGACGTTGTTCGACCATGCGGCCGATGACGTCCCGGAACAGGTCGAGCGGCTCGTCCACGACCGGGACGACGACGCTCGTCGTCCCGGTGTACGTGCCGGTGAAGGGGCGGTAGCGCGCGGACAGCACGACCTTGAGCAACCAGAGCAGCCAGATCACCAGTGAGTACACGGTGAAGAGGTAGAACTCGGGGTGCCCGTCGACCATCTGCCGGACTTGGAGGATGAAGGTGAACATCGATCCCTGCTTCAACGTTCGAGGGGAGATTCCGCGCCATCGGGAAATCGGGGTCGGTTCGGGTGTCCTCATTCAGACAGAACGCAGACTCGCCGCGCAACGTGGCCCTCGGGTGGGGGTGACCACGGCAGACGACGGGGTACAGGGGGGTCCGCTGCACGCCGGACAAGCCCGTGTCCGCACTGGTGCTGACAGCAGTTGCGTGGACCGGTCCGACGGACACCGCAGGGTCGCGCGCACCGCCGGACGACCGGGAGGTCCGACGCGGCTCGCCAGGGAACCCCAGGTCAGCAGGCCCCCACTGGACGATCGTCAGCCCTGGCCGCCGGTTCGTCGACACGTGTTCCGAAACCCTGGTCGCTCCCTGAGGACGGTTCCGGCGTCGAACCATCCGGGGTACGCATGCTCACGATGCGGGGTACGGTGATGACCGACCGGAAATTGCCATTGACAACTCGTCATCTTCGACCCCTCCGACGCACCCCGGGCGTGTCGCGTGCGGCGGGACGGCGTCTCAGGCGCCGTAGAACTCGCGCTCGAAGACCTGTCGCGCCCGGCGGGTGACCGCGAGGTAGTCCTCCTCGAGCTGCGACGCGGACCCGGGCGGGTACTCGAGCAGTCGCGCGATGCCCTCGAGCTGCGTCCGCTCGACCGGCAGGACGTCGGTGGTCCGGCCGGACCAGAGCACGAGCGCACTCCGGGTCCGCGAGGCGAAGCGCCACGCCGCCGCGAGCTTCTCGGCGTCCTCCGCGGCCACCCAGCCCGCGTCGGTCGCGGCCTCGAGCGCTTCGAGCGTCGAGGTGGTGCGGAGTGCCGGATGCTCGCGTCCGTGCTGCAGCTGGAGCAGCTGCACGAACCACTCCACGTCGCTGAGGGAGCCGCGCCCGAGCTTGAGGTGCCTGGCGGGGTCGGCACCGCGCGGGAGGCGCTCCGACTCGACGCGTGCCTTGATCCGCCGGACCTCGCGCACCTCGCGCTCCTCGATCGCGTCCGGGTAGCGCGTCCGGTCGGCGAGGTGTTCGAAGTCGCGCAGCAACTGCTCGTCCCCCACGGCGCCGCGCGCCCGGAGCAGCGCCTGGGCCTCCCACGTGAGCGACCAGCGGGCGTAGTAGGCCGCGTACGATTCGAACGACCGGACGACCGGCCCGTTCTTCCCCTCGGGCCGCAGGTCGATGTCCAGGTCGAACGGGTGCAGCGCGTCCTCGGTCAGCCGGTTCAGTTCGCGCACGATCACCTGCGCCGCACGGGACGCGACCTCGTTCGACACCGTCGACGACCGGTAGACGAAGAGGACGTCGGCATCGGAGCCGAACCCGAGCTCACGGCCGCCGTACCGCCCCATCGCGATGACCCCGAACTCCAGCCCTCCGGGCGCGTCCCGTCGCGCGAGGTCCAACGCACCGCTCAGGGTGGCCTCGGTCACGTCGCTGAGCGCCGGCCCGAGCCCGTCGACGCCGAGGTGGCCGAGGACCGCCGCCATGCCGAGCCGGAGGGTCTCACGGCGACGGACTCCGCGGAGGAGCGATGCGGCGGTGTCCACCGCGTCACCGTGTCGAGCGGTCGTCGCACCGGTCTCGGCGAGCAGCGCCGGCAGTGGACGGGGCCGCAGCAGGGTCTCGGGCTCGTCCAGCCAGGCGACGGCCTCCGGGAAGCGCTCGAGCAGGCCGGACAGGAACGCCGACTCGGACAGCACCGTGGTGAGGCTGTGGGCGGCACCCGAGGAGTCGCGGAGCATCCGGAGGAACCAGCTCGACTCCCCCAGCGTGTCGCTGAGCCGACGGAAGGCCAGCAGGGCGCGGTCCGGAGCGGGTCCCTCGGCCATCCAGCGCAGGAGCACCGGCAGCAGGTTCCGCTGGATGGTCGCTCGCCGTGACGTCCCCTGCGTCAGGGCCCGGATGTGGGTGACGGCGCCGTCGGGGTCGAGGAAGCCGATCGCCGTGAGACGATCACGGACCTGGCCGCTCGTGAGCACGATCTCGCCGTCGGTCGCGGCCACCGCCGAGAGCATCGGCCGGTAGAAGAGCCGCTCGTGGAGTCCGCGCACCTCGAGCTTCACCGAGCGCCACCGGTCCTGCAGCGCGGCCGCCGAGGACGCCAGGCGCGTCGACCGGGCGAGGACCCGGAGCTCGTCCTCGTCGCTCGGCATGAGGTGGGTCCGCTGCAGGCGGCGGAGCTGGATGTGGTGCTCGAGCACGCGCAACAGCGCGTAGTCCGGCCCGAACCGGGCCGCCTCGACGCGACCGACGTACCCGGCCGTGGCCAGGGCGTCCATCGCCTCGAGCGTCGACCGGACGCGCACGGACTCGTCGTCGCGGCCGTGCACGAGCTGGAGCAACTGCACCGTGAACTCGACGTCGCGCAGGCCGCCCGGCCCGAGCTTGAGCTGCCGGTCGACCTGGGCGTCCGGGATGTGGGCGGTGACGCGCTCCCGCATCCGCTGCACGGACTCGACGAACCCCGGGCGCTTCGACGACTCCCAGACGAACGGGGCCACCGCGGCGACGTAGCGCTCCCCCAGGTCCGTCGAACCGGCGATCGCACGGGCCTTCAACAGCGCCTGGAACTCCCACCCCTTCGCCCACCGCTCGTAGTAGGCCACGTGGGACTCGAGCGTGCGCACGAGCGCGCCGTCCTTGCCCTCCGGCCGGAGGTTCGCGTCGACCTCCCAGAGCGCGGGCTCCGCGGCGAGGTCGGTGATGACGTGTGTCGCCGCGATCGCGAGCCGTGTGGCGATGAGCACCGCGCGGTCGGTGCTGATGCGGGGCGCATCGTCCCCCTCCTGCGGCTCGGTCGGCTCGGTGACGAAGATGACGTCGACGTCGCTGACGTAGTTGAGCTCTCGCGCGCCGGCCTTGCCCATCGCGATGACGGCGAGCGGTGTGGCGGCCACGTCGGCCGCGGGGAACGGGACCTCGCGGCGCGCGACCGCCACCGCGACGTCGAGGGCGGCCCCCGCGAGGTCGGCGAGCCCGGCGGCGACGGCCGGGAACGCCTCGGTCGGGACCGCGTGCAGCACGTCGAACAGCGCGATCTGCGCGAGGTGCCGTCGGTAGCGGACACGGAGACGGCGCCGGGCCGTCTCCCCGGAGGCGCCGTCGACCGCGTCGGTCAGCGACGCCGTGTACCGCTCCTGCGACCACGGCGGCGTCACCGGCTCGAGCAGCAGGCCGAGCTCGTCCGGTCGGCGCTGCAGGAACTCGGCGAGGCCGATCGAGGACCCGAGCAGCCGGACCAGGCGTTCGGTGGCGGCCGGGTCCGCGAGGACGGGACGCAGCTGGTCCGGGACCGCCTCGACCAGGCGCTCGATCGCGAGCAGCGCGCCGTCCGGGTCCGCGGTGGCGGCCCAGACGGACTCGGCGTCCGCGATCGGGACCCGCGGGTCCGACGCGGGACGGGCCTCCAGGGCGGCGATCCGCTCGAGCGTGCCGGACAGGTCGGCGAAGCCGAGCCGGGCCAGTTGCGACCGCGACGTCGCCGTCCTGCTGGTCATCTCGCGAGTGCTCCCGTGGTGCGCTTCCGGATGGTCAGAGCATGCCGAGGTTCGTGTCCAACTCGAACGGCGTCACCTGGTCGCGGTACCGCTTCCACTCCTGCCGCTTGTTGAGCAGGACGAAGTTGAACACCTGCTCCCCGAGGGTCTCGGCGACGAGCTCCGAGTCCTCCATGAGCGACAGGGCGTGGTCGAGGCTCGCCGGCAGCTGGCTGTACCCGAGGGCCTTGCGCTCCGAGTCGGACAGGCTCCAGACGTTGTCCTCGGCCTCGGCGGGGAGTTCGTAGCCCTCCTCGATGCCCTTGAGCCCGGCGGCGAGCAGGAGCGAGTACGCCAGGTAGGGGTTCGCGGCGGAGTCGATGCCGCGGTACTCGATGCGCGCGGACTGGCCCTTGTTCGGCTTGTACAGCGGGACGCGGACGAGCGCCGAGCGGTTGTTGTGGCCCCACGTGACGAAGGAGGGTGCCTCGTCGCCGCCCCAGAGGCGCTTGTACGAGTTGACGAACTGGTTCGTCACGGCGGTGATCTCCGGGGCGTGCTCGAGCACTCCCGCGATGAAGTGCTTGGCGGTCGGCGAGAGCTGGTACTCGCCCCCGGGCTCGTAGAACGCGTTCTGGTCACCCTCGAAGAGCGACACGTGCGTGTGCATCCCGGACCCGGGCTGGCCGGACAGCGGCTTCGGCATGAAGGTCGCGTAGACACCCTGCTCGATCGCCACCTCCTTCACGACCGTGCGGAAGGTCATGATGTTGTCCGCCATCGTCAGTGCGTCGGCGTAGCGGAGGTCGATCTCGTTCTGCCCCGGACCGGCCTCGTGGTGGCTGAACTCGACCGAGATGCCGAGGTCCTCGAGCATGCGCACGGAGCGCCGCCGGAAGTCGTGGGCGCTCCCGCCGGGCACGTTGTCGAAGTAACCCGCCTGGTCGACGGGCTGGGGGCCGCCGTCCTTCCAGTCGCGGCTCTTCAGCAGGTAGAACTCGATCTCGGGGTGCGTGTAGAACGTGAAGCCGCGGTCGCTCGCCTTGGCGAGGGTGCGCTTGAGCACGTTGCGGGGGTCCGCGACGGCGGGCTGCCCGTCCGGCGTCGTGATGTCGCAGAACATCCGCGCGGTCGGGTCGACCTCACCGCGCCACGGCAGGATCTGGAAGGTCGACGGGTCCGGGTGTGCGAGCACGTCGGCCTCGTACGAGCGGGTGAGCCCCTCGATCGCCGAACCGTCGAAGCCGATGCCCTCGGCGAACGCGCCCTCGACCTCGGCCGGCGCGATGGCGACCGACTTCAGGGTGCCGATCACGTCGGTGAACCAGAGTCGGATGAACTTGATCCCGCGCTCCTCGATGGTGCGGAGCACGAAGTCCGTCTGCTTGTCCATGCGCGACCTTTCCGTGTTCGCCGGGCCGCATCGCGGCTCGCCGGGGGCCGCATCGCGACCGTGCACACAGGCTAGTGCCCGAGCCGCTGGTCGTGGGCGGGACGCGCGCGGTCGACGTCCCGCGCGGCCCGTTGTCAGGGGTACCGACCAGTATCGGACCGGTACCGATCCGCGAAGGAGCAACCTCATGGCCGTCCTCGACGCCGCCGAAGTCCTCACCCAGACCCCCATGCCGGCACCGGAGCCGCGCGGCGCGCTGAGTGCGGCCGTCCTCGACGCGCTGCTCGCCGGCGCACCCGATGCGTCACTGCCGACCACCGCCGCCGCCGCCGTCGCCGCCTCGTCCGACGTCCTGGACGACGACGACGTCCAGCTCGCCCTCTTCGTCCTGTACGAACTCCACTACGGCGGGGTCGACGGCGTCGACGACCGTCTGGAGTGGGACACCACGCTGCTCACGACACGCGCCGTGCTCGAGACGGCCCTCGAGGCCGCCGTCCGCGCCGTCGTGCCGGTGCCGGAACGACCGGAGCCGACCGCGGAGGGCGTGTCGGAGGCCCTCTTCGCCCTCACCGCAGCCGACAGCGGGCCGAGTGTCTCGCGGTGGGTGGCGCGCAAGGCCGACCGCGAGCAGATCCGCGAGTTCCTCGTGCAGAAGACCGCGTACACCCTGAAGGAGGCGGACCCGCACAGCTGGGCGATCCCGCGTCTGTCCGGGCGCGCGAAGGCGGCGCTCGTCGAGATCCAGTCGGACGAGTACGGCGGCGGACGCCCGAAGCGCATGCACTCGGCGATCTTCGCGCGGACGCTCCGGGCAGCGGGGCTCGACGACTCGTACGGCGCCTACGTCGACCACCTGCCGGCGATCACGCTCGGCGCGCTCAACATGATGAGCATGTTCGGGCTGCACCGGCGCCTGCGCGGTGCGATCGTCGGGCACCTCGCCGCGTTCGAGATGACGTCGTCGATCCCGAGCAAGCTCTACGGGGACGGGTTCCGGCGGAACGGGTTCGACGAGGACGCGACCTGGTACTTCGACGAGCACGTCGAGGCCGACGCCGTGCACGAGCAGATCGCCGGGCGCGACCTCGCCGGTGGGCTCGTGGAGGCCGATCCGACCCTCCTGGACGACGTCATGTTCGGGGCAGCGGCGTGCCTGACGGTCGAGGGGATGGCCGGGGCGCAGTTGCTGTCGAGCTGGGAGGCCGGACGCAGCTCGCTGCGTCGCCCCCTCGACGACGCACTCGTCACGCCGAGCGGGGTCGCCGATGTCGCGTGAACAGGCCGACGAACCGTCGATCGTCGCCTACCCGGACGGGCCGTTCCTGCTCCGCGGCGACGTCGCGGTGCTCGGGCCGGACGGGCAGGAGCTGCCCCGGCGCCGCCGGACCGTGGCGCTCTGCCGGTGCGGCAAGTCGATGCTGAAGCCGTACTGCGACGGCACGCACAAGATCATCGGCTTCCGCACCGAGCCCGAACTCCCGGCGGAGGACAGTGACCGCTCGGCGGACTAGCGGCTCAGCCCTCGGCGTCGGTCGCGTCGGCGCGCTCGTTGTTCGCGCGGATGCGGTCGAGGGCGTGCGCGGCCTCGTCACGGGTGGCGAACGGACCGATGTGGTGTCGGTTCGTCGACTTCAGCCCCTGCTCGACCTCTCCGGTCTTGTCGTTGTACCACCACTGGGATTCGATGCGCTCGTCGGTCATGGGCCCGACCGTACCCGCCGACCGCACCGGGCGGCAGCGGTCTCCGACACGCCGCTAGAGTGGAGCGCATGCCCCGGGACGAACACGGACACCTGACCGCCGGCCGGATCTCCCCGCAGCGGCCCGTGCCGAAGGACGTCGAGCGGCCGGAGTACGTCGGCAAGGTCGAACCGCACGAGCACGGTCTCGGCGACACGTACACGCCGGACGAGGTCGAACGCATCCGCACGGCCGGTCGGATCGCCTCGCAGGCCATCGACGCCGTCGGCGCCGCGATCCGCCCGGGTGTCACGACCGACGAGCTCGACCGCATCGGCCACGAGTTCGTCGTCGGACACGGGGCCTACCCGTCCACGCTCGGCTACCGCGGGTTCCCGAAGTCGCTCTGCTCGTCCTTGAACGAGGTCATCTGCCACGGGATCCCGGACGACACCGTGCTGCAGGACGGTGACATCGTCAACATCGACATCACCGCGTACAAGGACGGCTTGCACGGCGACACGAACCGCACCTTCGTGGTGGGCTCGGCGTCCCAGGAGGTCCAGGACCTCGTCACCCGGACCGAGGAGGCGATGCGCCGCGGCATCCGCGCCGTCGCACCGGGGCGTCAGGTGAACGTCATCGGGCGCGCGATCGAGTCCTACGCGAAGCGCTTCGGCTACGGCGTTGTCCGCGACTACACCGGCCACGGCGTCGGTCGGGCGTTCCACTCCGGGCTGATCATCCCCCACGTCGACGACGTCCGGTACGACACCGTCATCGAACCCGGCATGGTCTTCACGATCGAACCGATGCTGACCCTCGGTGGCATCGAGGCCGACATCTGGGACGACGACTGGACCGTCACCACGCGTGACCGGTCGTGGACCGCGCAGTTCGAACACACGCTCGTCGTGACCGAACGCGGCGCCGAGCTCCTCACCGTCTCCTGACCGCACCACCCCGAAGCACGACTACCGGAAGGCACCGTTCCTCATGACCTCACTCGCAGTCGGCGTCGACATCGGCGGAACAGGCATCAAGGGCGCGATCGTCGACACCGAGTCCGGTCAGCTCACCACCGACCGGATCAAGAAGGCCACGCCCGAGGGCGGCAAGCCACAGGACATCGTCGACGTCGCGAAGTCGATCCTCGACGACCTGTCCCCGGCCTCCGACATCGCCGTCGGCGTCTGCTTCCCGGCGATCGTGCGCGGCGGCAAGACCATGTCTGCTGCCAACGTCTCGAAGAAGTGGATCGGTTTCGAGGCCGAGGCGCTCTTCGAGAAGGAGCTCGGCCGCTCCATCCACTTCGTCAACGACGCTGACGCCGCGGGGTTCGCCGAGCAGCAGTTCGGTGCCGCGAAGGGCCGCGACGGTCTCGTCATCATGACGACCCTGGGGACCGGCATCGGCACGGCGCTCATCAACGACGGCGTGCTCATCGTCAACGCGGAGCTCGGTCACCTCGAGATCGACGGAGTCGACTACGAGACGAAGGCGTCGTTCGCCGCCAAGGAGCGCGACGACCTGTCGTGGAAGCACTGGGCGAAGCGGCTGCAGAAGTACTACTCGCGGCTCGAGGCGCTGCTCTCCCCGGAGCTGTTCGTCATCGGCGGCGGGGTCTCGAAGCAGTACGAGGAGTTCCTGCCGCTGCTCGACCTGCAGGCCGAGATCATCCCGGCGACGCTCCGCAACAACGCCGGCATCATCGGCGCGGCGACCCTGGCTGCACGGAGCGCGCACTAGCCCTCCCCCGACGCGGGCGGGCGGGCGTGTGCCGTCTCCCGCTAGACTCTCCAGAGCGAACGGGTCGGTGAGACGGTCGCGTCACTCCCCCGGGAGTGCCGAGGAACGTCCGGGCTCCACAGAGCAGGGCGGTGGGTAACACCCACCCGGAGCAATCCGCGAGACAGTGCCACAGAAAGCAGACCGCCGGCGGTGACGTCGGTAAGGGTGAAACGGTGGTGTAAGAGACCACCAGGGGTCCGGGTGACCGGATCCGCTCGGTAAACCTCGCCCGGAGCAAGGTCAGACAGAGGATGTCGAAGCTGCTCGCTGAGTCCTCGGGTAGACCGCTGGAGGCCGACGGCAACGTCGGTCCGAGAGAGATGGCCGTCACCGCGGCGGAAGTCGCGGGACAGAACCCGGCGTACGGCCGACCCGTTCGCCCAGGACCGTACCGAACACGACAGCCCGGCACCGCGCGGTGCCGGGCTGTCCTGTTCGTCGGACGCCGCGATCGAGTCGGTCCGACTACAGGCCGGACTCCGCCGTCCGGACCAGGATCGCGTCGCTGTCCGGGCAGAGCACGACGTCGTCCGGCGCCGCTGCCCGGATGGCCGCCAGGTCGGAGTTCGTCAACGTCACACCGGACGCCGTCGACACCCCACCCTGCAGCAGCGAGGCACCGAACCCGTACCGTGCGCGCTGTCGCTCGTACAGTGCGAGCAGGTCGGCCGGCACCGCAGCCGCCACGTCCGAGCGAGCCTGCACGGCCGCGACCCGGTCCTTCTCGAAGCGGGCGATGCCGTCGTCGCGGACGCCCATCAGTCGGCCTCGTTCGCCGTCGAGTTCGGCGAGCTGCGACTCGATGTCGCCGACCCGGGCGCGGAGGCGGTCCAGCGTCTCCATGACCTCGAGCTCCTGCGTCTCGAGGTCGCCGATGCGCCGGTTCAGCGAGTCGAGCTCGTTCTGGAGCCCGGCGGCGTCCTTCGCGTTGCCGACGTTCTGCAGCAGCGTGGTGTCGCGCTCGACCCGGGCCTGGGCGGTCGCGGTGTCGGACTCGAGGCGGGCCAGGTCACGCTCGGCGTCCTCGACCTCGCCGACGGCGACGACGAGCTGCGCGCGCAGGGCGGCCGCCCGGGTGCCGAGCTCCGTCAGGTGCTCCCCCTTCTGCAGCGAACTGATCCGGTGCGCCAGACGCGTGATGTCGTTGTCGAGCCGCTGGAGGTCGAGCAGGGTGGCCTGGTCCTCGGGTGATGCCTTCATGGTCAGGCTCCTTCGTTGGGTGCGGATGGCAGGACGGCGAAGTCCCACGGGTCGGTACGGAGGTCGCTCACCGTCACCTGGACGCCGGCGGCGGCCCGGAGCTGCTCGGCGGCGACGTCGAGCCAGAGCCACTCCGTCGCCCAGTGTGACGTGTCGATGAGTGCCGGTCCGTCGGTGAGCAGCGCTTGCTCGCGGAACTCCGAGGCGGGGTGGTGCCGGAGGTCGCTCGTCACGTAGACGTCGGCCGCACGCACCGCCGGGTGCCCGAGGTACGAGTCACCCGCACCGGCACAGAGCGCCACCGTGCGCACGGGCTGGTCGTACTCCCCCGAGACGCGGACGCCGGTCGCCGTGGCGGGCAGGACGTCGACGATCCGGCGGGCCAGGGCGCCGAGCGGCATCGGCTCTGACAGCACGCCGACGCGGCCGATCCCGGTCACACCGTCGCCGGCGGGGTCGATCGGGCGCTGGTCGACGAGACCGATCCGGTCGGCGAGCACCGCGGAGGTCCCCGTGGTCACGACGTCGGCGTTCGTGTGGGCGGCGAGCAGCGCGCAGCCGCCCCGGACCAGCGTCGCGAGCACCGACCCCTTGTAGGTGGACTCGTCGATCGTCGTCACGCCCCGCAGCAGCAGCGGGTGGTGCGTGAGCAGCAGGTCCGCGCCGACTGCGACGGCCTCGCGAGCAGTGTCCGGGACGGCGTCGACGGCGAGGTGGACGTGCTCGACCGGCGCGTCCGGGTCACCGGAGACGAGGCCGACGGAGTCCCAGGACTCCGCCCCGGCCGCCGGCCACAGGGACTCGACGACGGACTGCAGTTCTCGGAGCGTCGGCATCCCGCCAGTGTACCGAGACGCGGGGGTCGGACCGGGGGTCAGCGTCGGCCGACGAGGTGCAGGAGGCGGGCGACGAGACGCGACCACCAACCGGGGCCGGTCTCGGTGGCGGCGGCGCCACGGGCCTCCCGGTCGACGGTGTCGACGACCGTCGTGCCCTCGGTGGACGCGGTGGCCGTGGTGTCCTCCGCGACGACCGGCGGCGCGGCCGGGACGGCGACGGAGACGACGGGCGTCTCGCCGGTGTGGGCGCGGAGCACCGCGGCGAAGGCCTCGCGGTCGATGACCGTCGGCCCGGTGGCTGGCTGCACGAGCGGCGTGGGGCGACCCGAGGCCGGCAGCGGCGGCGAGACCGGCGTGACGGACTGGAGGCCCGACACGGGTCGAACGGCGGCGCGTGGTCCGACGGCGGTCGCCGCCGGAGCGGTCGCCGCATCGTCGAGGTCGTCAGCGTCGTCACGGTCGGCCGCGGAGTCGAGGACGACGGGCAGGACGAGCGCGACCGGTTCGGTGACCGCGGCGTGCGGCGCGGGCAGGAGCGCTCGGACGGCACCGACGAGGACCGGAGCCGTGGCAGCCCGGCGGAGCGCGGCGCGCTCGCGGCGGTCGGCCTCGCGCGCAGCGTCGGCGAGCAGGTCGGCGAAGACCTCTCGGGCGAAGGCGCGGGCCCCTGCGATCTCGGCCTCGGACACCTTGGTGCCGGACAGGCCGGCGACGACGGCCTCCCAGGCGGCGAGGCGGGCCAGGTCCTCGTCACGGACACGGACCTCGTCCTCGAGCAGGTCGATGCGCTCGATCGTCGTCCGGCCGCTGGCGGCGTCGAGTGCCACGGCGAGGTCGTCGATGCGCAGGGCGAGCCGCTCGGGGGGCTCGGGGAAGGACGGGGCGCAGACGGCGACGTGCCGGGCACGGTCGCGGCGGAAGGCTCGGTCGTCCGCCTGCTCGACGGCGAGCACGTCGGCCACGGCCGCCGGCTCCGTGTGGGCGGCGGGCTCGTCCTGCGCCTCGACGGGCGGCAGCACCGGACGACGGACCGGGCCGGTGACCGGAGGCACGACGAGGTCGGCGACGTACGGGGAACGCGTCGCCGGAGCGTCGCGCAACCACTCCTCGAGTTCACGACCGAAGGGGTCGACGAGGGGGGTGCGTGCACCGGACTGCGTCTCCATGTGAGGAGTATGAATATCGCGGGCCCGTGGACGGCGGACATCCGCGGAGTGTCGCGCGATCCGGTGGCATGTCGCGCGGGAGATGAGCGGCGTGTCGAGCGGAACACGGGCCGACGGCGCCGACCAAGCGTCCGAGCCGTCCGCTCGGGACGCGGTCAGCTGTGCAGGGTGTCGCGCGGGTACTCCCCGAACCGGCGTGCGTAGGCGGCCGAGAACCGCCCGAGGTGCGCGAACCCCCACTGCACCGCGACGCTGGCGACGGTCGTCTCGGCGGGCGATCCGGCGCGGAGCTCGTCGCGGACCCGGTCGAGCCGGATGCCGCGCAGCACGGCGTTCGGTGCGACACCGATCTGCCGCTGGAACGCCTGCTGCAGCCCGCGGACGCTCAGCCCGACGTGCTCGGCCACGTCCGTGGTCGTGATCGGGGTGTGCGCCACCGCCTGCATGTACTCGACTGCCGCACGGACCCGGCCGGACGCACCGGTCGGGATCGGGAACCGGCGTGCGACGACGTGGTGCGGGAACGTGCTCAGCAGCGCGAGCGCGGTCCGGCGCGCGGTCTCGGCGAGGGCGAGCACGGACACCGGGGCGCTGCCGAGCACGATCCGGGCAGCGTCCTGCACCTGGGCGTTCCAGGCGCGGACCGCCTCGGCCCCCGGCGGGACGGCATGGTCGAGCACGAGGGTGCCGGGCTCGGTGCCGTGCACCTCGGCGGCGACGCGCTCGAGGAAGACACGATCGATCTGCACGAGGTTCTGCCGGACGTCGGCGAGGTCGAACCGGAAGGGGCGCTCGTTCGGGAACACGACCGGGCGGCCGGGCGCGAGCGCGACTTCGTCCCGGCCGACGTCCACGACACCGCCACCCTCGCCCACCCATGTGACGACGAACTCGTCGGGTGACGCGACCTCTCCGACCATCCGCGCGTCGTAGCGCGTCGACCGGAACGACATCGTCGCGTCGCCGACGGACCGGAACCGGTAACCGAAGTCGCGCTCGGAGCGCTCCGGCAGGAACCCCGACGCGCCGTAGGCCTCCTCGAACATCGCGCGGGCGGCATCGAGGTCGGTCCCGGTCGTCTCGAAGACGGTCCGGGGGTCGGGCAGGGCGGTCATCACCGGAAGGCTGCCACGAGGTGGACTGAGTCCATGAATCCGGATCGATTCAGTGCGGGAAGCGGCTCAGTCCGCGCGGGTGGCCTTCCGGACCGTCCAGCGGTTCTCGTCCCCGTGACGGTCGTAGCGCAACTCGTCGACGACCATCTGCACGAGGGCGAGGCCACGACCGCTCTCCGCCAGCTCGTCCGGCAGGGTCGCACCGGCCACGTCGACGGCTGCGGGACGGCCGTCGTCGGTGATCCGGGCCTCCAGGGCGTCCGAGGCCACCGCGAGCGTCAATGAGCACGTCAAGGGCACACCGGAGGTGGCGTGCTCGATCACGTTCGAGGCGAGCTCGATGATCGCGAGCTCGAGGGCCATGCGGTCCTCGACGCTGACCGCGGGCTCTGCCGTCCAGACGTCGGCGAGGAAGTCGTGCACCGAGGAGACGTCGTCGGGCGGCGACGCGAAGTCCAGCCGGTGTTCGCCCACGACGGCCCCGGTCAGACCCATTCGCTGACGGCCTCGTCGCCGTCGGCGTAGCTACGGAGGATCTTGTCGATGTTCGACAGCTTCAGGACCATCGCCACCTGCTCGGAGGGCGCGGCGATCCGGAGGTCGCCCCCGGCCTGTCGCGCCGTCTTCAGCGCACCCACGAGCGCCCCGAGTCCCGACGAGTCGAGGAACTCGACCTTCGAGAGCTCGACGGCGACGCGCGGGCGTCCACCTTCGATGACGGAAGCGACCGTCTCGCGGAATGCAGGGGCCGACACCATGTTGAGGCGGCCCGAGCACTCGAGCACCGCCGCTTCCGTGCCGGCTTCGTGTACGACGATGTCCATTGTCTCCGGGGCCTCCTCGAGAACGTGCGCGTGCCTTCCAGGGAGGCTACCGATTGTGGGTGACCGGGGGAACAGGACGCGCTGACTCCTGCGCCCCCGGTCCGGGGGGATCACCCCGTGTTCTGGAGCCCGGCGGCGATGCCGTTGACCGTCAGCAGCAGCAGACGGTGGTCGGCATCGGTGGTGTCGGTGCTGCCGGAGGTCCGGATCGACCGGAGCGCCCGGAGCTGCAGGTGCGACAGGGCATCGACGTACGGGGAGCGCAGACGCACGGCCCGGGCGAGGACCGGACGGTCCTCGAGGACGCCGTCGGCTCCGCTGATCCGGAGCACCCACCCGCGGGTACGGTCCATCTCGTCGAGGACCTTCCGACCGAGGTCGTCGCGGTCCGCCAGTTCGAGGTACCGGCGGGCAATCTGCACGTCGGTCTTGGCCAGTGACATCTCGACGTTCTTCAGCAGGGCGGCGAAGAGGGGCCATTCGGCGGCGGCGGTGCGGAGCAGCTCGAGGTCACCCACGGCCTCGAGTGCGGAGCCGAGGCCGTACCAGCCCGCGAGGTTGATGCGCGCCTGCGTCCACGAGAACACCCACGGGATCGCCCGCAGGTCCTCGAGGGACTCGACGCTCAGGCCGCGTCGGGCCGGGCGGGAACCGAGCGGCAGGAGCCCGAGTTCCTCCATCGGGGTGACACGCGCGAACCACGGCGCGAAGCCGTCCGCCTTGACGAGGTCGTAGAAGGCGGCGCGCGAGACGTCGTCGAGCTGCTGCGCGAGGTCGGCGAAGCGCTCGGCCGCGGCAGCGGTCCGCGCCTCGTTCGACGGCGAGGACGCGAACAGCGTCGCGGAGGCCATCTGCTCGAGGTGTCGGGCCGCGATGTCCTGGTCCCCGTACTGGGCGAAGATGACCTCGCCCTGCTCGGTGAGCTTGAGACGGCCGTCGATCGACCCCGGCGGCTGCGCGAGGACGGCCTCGTTGGCCGGACCGCCACCGCGGCCGAGCGAGCCACCACGGCCGTGGAACAGTGTCAGCTCGACGTCGTTCGACGCCGCCCACGTGGCGATCCGGGCCTGGGCGTCGTAGAGCGCGAGGTTGGCCGACACCGGGCCGACGTCCTTCGACGAGTCGGAGTAGCCGAGCATGACCTCGAGTCGACGCCCGGTGGCGGCGAGGCGTCGCTGGAACGGCTCGGTCCGGACGGCCTCGTCGAGGATGTCGACGCTGGCGTGCAGGTCGGCGAAGGTCTCGAACAGCGGGATGACGTCGAGCACCGGCGCGGCCTCGACCGATCCGAGTGCTGCGACCGCGAGTTCGTGCACGTTGGCCAGGTCGGCGGCGGACTGGGTGAAGGAGACGATGTAGCGGCTCGCCGAGCGGACGCCGTAGCGGCACTGCAGGTCCGCGATGGTGCGGAAGACGGCGAGGACCTCTTCCGTCATCTCGCTGCGCGGTCCCCCGGCCCGGATCTCGGCCAGGGCCGTGCGGTGCACCTGGGAGTGCTGTCGGATCTCGAGTTCGGCGAGGTGGAACCCGAAGGTCTCCACCTGCCACACGAGGTTCTGCAGCTCGCCGTTGGCGGCTCGGACGGCACCGGCGGCGGTGAGCGACCCCTGCACGACGCGGAGGTCGGCGAGGAGCTCGTCCGGACCGTGGTAGGCGAGCGGTCGGTCGTCGCGACGGGTGGCGTCGATGCGGGCCGCGATGAACAGCAGCGCCCGCCGGTGCGTCTCGTTGGGCGCACGGATCCCGATGCGTTCGGCGACGTCCGGGTCGAGCGACTCCTGCGCGGCCACGAGGGCGGTGAGCCCGGCGTCGGCCGGTGTGTGGTCGGCGTCGAGCGTCAGCGCGCTGCCGATGCGGGTGGCGGCCCGGGTCAGACCGAGCAGGATGTGCTCGGCGGCGATCTCGGCGGCCTGCCGGGTGACGTCGGCGGTCACGTGCGGGTTGCCGTCCCGGTCCCCGCCGATCCAGGTACCGAAGCGCACGAACGCGGGCGCCTGCACGGGGGCACGGCCGGCGTCGTCGCCCTGCAGCCGGTCGTCGAGCAGGCGGTACACCTGCGGCACGATCTCGAACAGGGTCTGGTCGAAGACGCTCATGGCGGTGCGGACCTCGTCGAGCGGGGTCGGCCGGGTGGTGCGCAGCGGTGAGGTCCGCAGCAGGGTCGCGATCTCCTCGAGCAGGCGCCGTTCGTTCTCGGCACGGGCCGTGGCGTTCTTCGTCCGGTCGCGCTCGTCGATGAGGTCGGTGATGCGGCGGACGCCCGTGGTCACCGCGCGGCGCCGGGCCTCGGTCGGGTGGGCGGTGAGGACGGGGTGGAACCGGAGCCCCTCGAGACGGGCTGCGGCCTCGTCGGCGCCGACCTGCTCGACGAGTTCGACGAACGTGGCGGGGAACGAGTCCCCCGGCTGACCGCCGTCGTCCCCGCGGGACCGGAGGACACGCACGCGGTGGTGCTCCTCGGCCAGGTTCACCAGGTGGAAGTACGACGTGAAGGCGCGGGCGACCTCTTCCGCACGTTCGGCGGAGAAACCCGCGACGACCGCCTCGGCGCGCGCGGCCCCGTCGGCGTGGGTGCCCTCGTACGCGTCGATGACCGCCTGGCGCAGGGACTCGACGTCGCGCAGCAGGTCGGCACCGCCGGTCTCGCTGAGCACCCGCCCGAGCAGGTTGCCGAGGTACCGCACGTCTGCGCGGAGGTCGCTGTCGACCGCTCCGCTGACGTCGTCACGCGCGCGTCCGAAGCGCGTCGAACCGTCGATCGCCGTCATCAGGGTCCTTCCCGGGTCGGTCCGGGCGTTGTGGCCCGGGTCGGTCCGGGGTGTCCCGGCGTGCCAGCAGCGTACCGGGCACGGCAGCCTCGTGACGACGACCGTCCGGACGGCCGGAGGGACGGGGCACGTCGGCCGGGTCGGCTGGCTCCGTCGGGTCAGGCCGGGTCGGCGAGGACCGACGGCAGGCGCGTGCCGTCGACCGCCGCGAGCAACCCGGCGTCGAGCCGGTAGGCCAGTTCCACCTCGGCGATGACACGCTCACGCTCGTCCTCGGTCCACGGTGCCGCGTCGAGTTCGGCACGGTAGGTGTCCGTGAACGCCGCGGGGTCGGCCACCTGGTCGAAGATCCACAGCAGCACGCCGTTCGTCTCGAACCCGAACTGGTCGGCCAGCAACCGGCCGATGGCGTGTCCGCCGGTCAGGTCGCCGAGGTACCGCGTGTAGTGGTGTGCGACGAAACCTCCCGGCCAGGTGGCCGCGACCTCGTTGAGCCGGCGGACGTACGCCGTCGTCGCCGGCAGCGGGGTGAGCAGCTCGTCCCAGTCCGGTCCGACCAGGTACTCCAGGTCGGCCCGGATCCCCGGCAACCGGGTGAGTCGGCTCGTCACGAACGGGGCCGCCACGGGGTGGTCCGCCATGCGGTCAGCGGCGCGTTCGAGGGCGTCGTACACGAAGGCGTACTGCCCGAGCAGGGCCGCGTAGTCGGCGACGTCACAACGTCCCTCGACGAGGTCGTGCATGAAGCCGTTCCCCGCCGAGACTCCGTGCGAGCGCCGGGTCCGGACCCGCAGGGCCTCGGAGAACGGGACGACGTTCGTGCTCATGAGGTGAGGCTAACCTCACCTGGTGTCCGTCGTCACCCTCCGACGGGAAGACCCAGGAAAGGAGGCTCGTCCGCAGATGAGCCCGAAACCGAACCGCCCGCAGCACGTCCTGGTCGTCGAGCGCACGGAACGACTCACCCCGCACATGGTCCGCGTGCACCTGGGCGGCCCCGGGTACGACGCCTTCGTCGCCGCCGCCGACCCCGACCGCCTGGCCATGACGGACAAGTACGTCAAGCTGCTGCTCCCGAAGCCGGGCACCGGCCTGCAGCCCCCGTACGACCTCGACGTCCTCCGCGCGACGACGCCGAAGTCCGACCTGCCGGCCCGACGGACGTACACGGTCCGGCAGGTGGACCCGGTCGCGCGCACGATCGCGATCGACTTCGTCGTGCACACCTCGACCGGGTCCGGGGACGACGGTCTCGCCGGACCGTGGGCCCTCGCCGCACGGCCGGGCGACCGCGTCGCCCTGTCGGGTCCGGGTGGCGGCTACGCACCCCCGACCGACCCGGCCGTCACGCACGTGCTGCTCGGCGACGACAGCGCCCTGCCCGCCATCGGCGCCGCCCTGGAGGCGATGCACCCCGCCGCCACCGGGATCACCGTGATCGAGGTGGCCGGTCCCGCCGACGAACAGCCGCTCGTGCACCCCGCCGGCGTCGTGCTCCGCTGGCTGCACCGCGACGCGGGCGGAGCCGACCCGGGCACGCTGCTGCTCGCCGCGACCCGGGAGCTGCCGCGGGCCTCCCGTCCGACCCGCGTCTTCGCGCACGGCGAGCGAGCCGCGATCAAGGCGATCCGTCGGGTCCTGCAGGACGACTGGGGCCTCGAGAAGGCGGACATGTCGCTGTCCGCGTACTGGGCGCTGGGGCGTGCCGAGGACCGGTTCCAGGAGGAGAAGCACGAACCCGTCGGCGTGGTCTTCGAGGACTGAAGCGGCGACCGGGACGCCACGGCGACGGCCGACCCGACGGGAGGCCCGGGCCGGGGTCGGTGGCGAGCGGTAGCGTCCTGCGCATGGTCCGGTCGGCAGAGGTCACGGGGTGCTGCGCGCCCGGGTGCGACCACGTGGCGGCGGGCGACACGCCGGTGCCGCTGTGCACCGGGCACGTCGTCCAGGTCAGCGAGTTCGCCGCCGAGCACGTCGGAGTGGAGGACGTCCTGCCGGGCCCGTGCATCGTCTGCGGCGGGCGGATCGGCGTGCGCTTCCCGTCCGGGACGCTCTGCGCGGTGTGCGAGTGGCGGTTCGGGGACGTGCCCGACGGCGGACTCGGGGCACCGCGGGTGGACGTCGTCTACTACCTCCGGATGCGCGACGCCACCGGGGACCGGATCAAGATCGGGACGACCGCGAACCCGCGGCAGCGGCTCGGTCGGATCGCCCACCAGGACGTGCTCGGTTTCGAGCGGGGCGACCGCACGCTCGAGCGGCGGCGTCACGGGGAGTTCGCGGCCTCGCGGTACCCCGGCACCGAGTGGTTCCGGGTGACGCCGGAGCTCCTGGCGCACGTCGCGGTCGTCGCTGCCGGGGTGCCGGACCCGTGGGCGTTGCACACGCGGTGGGTGAGCGAGGCGCTGGCCCTCCGAACATGATCGGAGCGCTCGCACCGGGTGCCGCGCGAGGTGACAGGACGCGGTCGGACGGGCGCGACGAGCCGCGCGGCCAGACGGGTCGGGCGCGCAAGACGGGTCGGACGGGCGCGACGGATCGGGCCCGCCAGACGGGTCGGGCGGGCGCGACGGATCGGTCGGTTCGCCGCCCCACGGTCAGCGAGCGTAGGCGTCGACGAACAGGGGACCGCGGATCTCGCGCAGGACGTCGACGAGCCGGTCGACGGTGCGCCCGGACACGCCCGACACCTGCAGGTCCCACGGCCCGAGGGCCGGCAGACGCCCGGTGCGGATGCGCACGACCTCCCACCCGACGGCCCGGGTCGCGCGGTCCTTACGCCGGTCGGACTCCTCGCGCGAGCCCACGTGCTCGAGCCCGTGCCGACCGGTCGAGTCGTACTCGATCGCGACCCGGAGTTCCGGCAGCACGATGTCCGGCCAGACCTCGACGTGCTCGTGGAAGGGCCGGTCGAGGCGGATCGCGGTGTGGTCGAACGTCAGGTCGAGACGCTCGCGCAGGGCGGCACGGAGTTCAGCCTCCACCGCCGAGGCCGGCACGGGCGCGCACCGGCTGACGAACGACTCCCCCGACGGCAGGCGCGGGGTCTTCGGGCAGATCGTCCGGGCAGCCGTGGTCCGGGCGCCCCGCACACGCGGAGAGCGGCCGGAGCCGCGGCGGGTCGACGCGACTGCCCCGCTCGGGAGGCCGGCAGCGCCGGACGCGCCCGCAGCGGAAGCGACAGCGGCAGCGGCGCGAGCACCACCGCGAGCCGGTGCCGCCGGCAGCGTCTGCCGACCGGTCGTGCGGACCGCCCGCTGCGGGACCGGGACGCCGGCCGGCCAGTCCTCCGGCAGGACGGGCCACCGCTGCGGCTGGGCGAGCATCGCGCACTCCGGGCACCACACCGACCGCCGGCGCTCACGGCCCGGACGGGACCGCTGCTCGCTCGGGGTCGCGATGAAGACGTGGCCGACGTCGCACTCCCACGTCAGCAGGACGTCGGCAGCAGGTGGGACCTGCGTGAGCACGACCCCCGCGTTCCACTCCGGGTGGTACTGCCGGACGAGGACCGGCCACGAAGCCCACTCGGCGCGGAACTCCCCGACGGCGTACGGCACCGGGACACCGCGCGACCACTGTCGGCGGCGCCACCACGCATCGACTGGTTCGGCCACGAGCGGCACGGTAGGACGAACCACCGACACACGCCGGTCGGAGGTCCTCAGCGCGGCGGGGTGACGAACGTGAACCGCTCCGGGCCGGCGTCCGACCCGTCCTCGAGCACCCGGATGCCGGATTCCCGGCACGCCGTGATGCCGTCGCGGTGCACACGCTCGGGACGTGGGCGCGTCGGTACCCCCGCGCTGCCGAAGACCGCCCACGCGTTGGCGTCGGCGGCGCTGGTGAACCGGGTGCTGTAGCGGACCCCGGCGAACCCGGCACCGTCGAACGCCCGCGCCCAGGCCTGCGGCACGCGGTAGTCCCCCATCGTCTGGAGCTCGGCGCCGACCCCTGCGCGGACCGCCGCCGGGTCGGTGACGTCGGCGAACCGGCGCCCGCGTGAGGCGCGGGCCGACACGACGACCATCTCGCGTGCACGTGCGGCGAACACGGTGTTGGTGGTGAGGGTGTGGTGCGCCAGCCGCTCGCGGACGGCGACCTCGACCGAGTCCGCCCAGTAACAGGTGCCGCGCGGCGTGGCCAGGTCGAAGCGACCGCCGTCGACGCCGTCGGCATCCGCAGGCGTCGACGCGAACCACCAGGCACCGCGGTCGTGCCGCTTGGCCCGGTAGAAGGTGGTCCCACGGGACTCCACCGCGGGGAACGTCGACAGGTCGACGTCCCGGTGCGGGGGCTCCTGGGCGACGTCGGTGCGTCGGGGTTCGTGTGCCGGGGTCATCGGGGTGGACTCAGGCGTCGGCGTGCCAGGCGTTCGCGGCACGGCGGGCGGCGGCCAGCACGGGCTCGACACGGCCGTCGCGGAGCGCCTGCGCAGCCGTCGTCCCGCCGAACTCGTCGGCGACGGTGTTCAACCACAGCGCGCTGCCCCAGGGGTCGATGCCGTCGCGGTCGAGCAGGTCGAGGACCTCGCGCAGGTGTGGCAGCGGCGTACCGGAACCACCGAACTGGAACGAGGGGAAGATGCGGCTGCCGTCGCCGATCTTGAGTCCGAGCAGGTCGCGCTTCTGGCTCGCCTTGTGGATCGCCTGGCGTGTGACACCGCGCCAGGTCGCCAGCGAGGCGGTGTCGTAGAAGGGCCCGACGAGGGCGTCGGCCTCGTGCTTGACGGTGGGCAGGGCGGCGAGCATCCGCTCGGCCAGCGCGTCGACGTCCGCGGTGTCGGTGAGTGCCGCGTCCGCTCGGCCGCGCCGGACGCGGTCGGCGATCGCGTCGACGAGGGCCGCTTCCGTGGTCGAGAGCCCCCGGGCCGCGACGGGGTCCACGGCGGCCGCGCCCCCGGTGCGCCGTGCGCCCGCGCCCCGCGTTCCCGAGCGGTGCAGTGTCGATCCCATGCGGACTCCTCCCGTCAACCGTGTCAACCCGAGCGTACGCGTCTGGTGACAACCGCGTCAACCGACGAACGGGAGGCGCGGTGCACGTCCGGCACCGCGCCTCCCGTCCGGCGTCACCGCGTCAGCGGGCTTCAGTGCTCGTCGTAGTGGTCCTCGTGACGAGCGTGCCGGTGTCCGTCGTGCACGAAGTCGACGTGGTCGCCGTGCTCGACGGTCTCGTGCTCGCCCCCGTCGCCCTCGTGCTCGTGCTCGGTGACGCCGTGCTCGGCGACGCGGTGCTCGTCCTCCGGCGACTGCCCCGGGGTGGGTCCGGTCGTGTCGGTCATGGTCCCGTCCTTTCGTGAGATCGGTTCTCACATCCACCGTACGGCGTGGCCCTCGCCGTGTCCGCTGCCGGTGGCATCGCCCCGATCGGCCTTCCCACGCACTCCGGGCCGTGCCAGGGTCGGAGCCGTGTACACCGACATCACCGGACCGGACCTCACCTCGTACCGTGGCAGCGTCGCCGAACCGGACGACTTCGACGACTTCTGGCGACGCACGCTCAGCGCAGCCCGTGCGCACCCGATCGCGGTGCGGGCCGACCGGGTCGACACCGGCCTGACCACCGTCGACACCTACGACGTCTCGTTCGCCGGGTGGGACGGGCAGCGCATCGCCGCGTGGCTCACCGTCCCCGCCGGCAGCGGTGCTGACGCCCCCCTCCCCGCCGTCGTGGAGTACATCGGGTACGGCGGCGGTCGGGGCCTGCCGACCGAGCGGCTGCTCTGGGCGTCAGCCGGCGTCGCGCACCTGCTCATGGACACGCGCGGGCAGGGCTCGGGCTGGGCCACCGGCGACACCCCCGACCCGGACGGCACCGGACCCGCGATCCCCGGGGTCATGACGCGCGGGATCGAGTCCCCCGACACCTACTACTACCGGCGTCTCACCGCCGACGCCGTCCGCGCGGTCGACGCCGCACGGGACATCGACCTGATCGACAGCGACCGGATCGCGGTCCTCGGCGGCAGTCAGGGCGGTGGCCTGGCGATCGCCGTCGCCGGGCTGGTCGAGGGGCTGGCCGGGGCCTTCCCGCGCGTGCCGTTCCTCTGTGACCACCGCCATGCGACGCAGATCACCGACGCGTACCCGTACCACGAGCTGGTCGACTACCTGGCGACGCACCGCACCGCGACCGACCGGGTCTTCGGCACCCTGGCATACTTCGACGGGGTGCTGCACGCGGCCCGCGCGAGTGCGCCGGCGTGGTTCTCGGTGGCGCTGATGGACCCGATCTGCCCGCCGTCGACCGTGTACGCCGCGTACAACGCGTGGGCGGGGCCGAAGGAGATCACCGTCTGGGAGTACAACGGCCACGAGGGCGGCGGTCCGCACGAGGACGCCGACACGATCCCCCGACTGCGCGAGCTGTTCGGCTGAGACGCCACCGACGGGGCGACGGGACGGCACCGACGACTCAGCGCGCGAGCACCTGTCGGACGTAGGCCACGACCGCGTTCGCGTGACCGTGCCCCAGGCCGTGCTCGGTCTTCAGCCACTCGACGACCTCCATGTGGCGGTGGTCGTCCAGCCGGTCTGCCGCCAGGTCGAGCCAGTCCTGCACGGGTCGCCCGTACGTGGTCGCGATGCTCGGGAAGTAGGACGCCGGCCCCTTCGGCTTGCTGCCGTCGGCCGAGGGCTCCGGGGCGGTGACGCGGTGCTCGCTCATGGCGCCACGGTAGCGACCGGACGCGAACGACGGAAGGTCCAGCAGGGCGGTGGTTCCCGCGCAGCGGTGGGGCCGTGCGATGCCCGGTCCGAGGACACCAGCGCTCGGGGTCACCAGATGATGCGAGCGAACTCCTCGCGCAGCCGGACCGCGCGAGCCGGGTGCACCTGGGCGACCCAGCCGATCCGGCCGAGCAGGTGCGCCCGGAAGTCCGCGTGCCCGCCGCGGTCCTGCGACGCCGGCCCGTGCACGACGCAGTTGTGCAGGACCGCGTGCAGCCGGTCGACCTCGCGGCGCCCGGGTGCCGTCCGCTCGTTGACGACGACGCCGGTCACGGACTGACGGACGCCGGCGCGGCGGACCCGGGTCTTCCGCGCGTTCAGTCGGTACCCCTGGTCCGTGACGATCCGCTGCACACCGCGGAGGAACGCGTCCGGTCGTCGCGCCAGCTGAGCACCGCCGCTGAACGTCAGGTCGTCGGCGTACCGCGTGTACGCAGCACCGACCGATGCCGCCCAGCCGGCGAGTCGGGCATCGAGGTGTCGCAGCACGCTGTTCGCCAGTGCCGGCGAGGTCGACGACCCCTGCGGCAGGTGCGACTCGGCGAGCACCCGACGGAGCGCTGCCCGCTCGTCCGGGTCGCCCCCGGGTGGCATCGCGGTGAGGACGTGCGGCGGCACCCGGTGCGTGCAGAGTCCGGTGAGGACGTGCGCGAGCGGTTCGGCGAACCCGGCGCTCCGGAACACCCCGTACACCGACCGTGCCCGCACACTCGCGAAGAACGAGGTGAGGTCCGCCGACACCACGATCTGCTGCCCGACGTGCGCGGCAGCACCCGTGACGACGCTGCGTCCGGGGACGAAGCCGTGTGCCGCGTCGTGCACCGGCAGGACCACGAGCAGCTCGTCGAGCACGGTGCGCTGAGTCCGACGGAGCAGGTCCATCGGCTTCTCCAGCAGCCGCGGGGTCCGTCCGGGTCGACGCACCCACTCGTGGTGGTGGTGGTGCAGCGGACCCGAGGGACCCGATCGACGGTTCCACCCGCGGGTGTCGGCGAGCCAGAGCAGCCGACCGACGGTCACGTCGAGTTCGCGCGCGAGCTCGGGCAGGGTGTCGACGAGGAGACGACTCGACACGGTCGGGACCGCCTGCACCGCGACGGCGCGACGGAGGAGCACCCGGACGGGTCGGCGGTCGCGCCGTGAGTCGTGCAGGCGCACCAGCGGTGGAGACCCGGCCAAGACGGCGGCCAGCTGGCGAGGAGCACCGACGGGAGGCCGTGGGTACGTCTCGAGAGCAGCCCGGACCGCGAGTCCCACGTACGCACGCTCCAGGCCGACGACGTCGTACCCAGCGGCGGTCAGGTGGTCGGCGTCCCACCCGCCGGAGGCGAGGAACGCGTCGGCCAGGGCGGTGGCGACCACGTCGAGGGGCGTGGGGTTCCCGGGGGACCTGTCGGTGCCTCCGTGAGGACGAGCGCGCGGAGCGCGCCGAGCCTCTCGGGGCGTGTGGTGCTGCTGGTCCTGCGTGCACCGGGGTGACCCCGGAGAGGTCGACGCGTCACGCGCGCCGTCCGCCTCCCCCGGGAACTCCACGTGCTCAGCCTAGGAGGAAGCCGCTACGGTGACGAGCGACACCGCCGTCCCCGTGAGGAGCACCATGTCCGACGCCACCGGAGCCCAGTACCGCGAACTCGGGACCGAGCAGAAGCTCGCCGTCCTGCTCGCGGAGGAACGCGAGCTCGACCACGACTCGTTCGACCTCGACGACGCCTGGGCGGTGGGCTCCTGGCTGCGGGCGACCGCCCTGGAGCGCGGGCTCGGCGTGGGGTTCGCGGTGTCCTTCGGCGAACAGCGGGTGTTCCACGCGGCGACCCCCGGCTCCGGCGCGGTGAACGACGCCTGGTTGGAGCGGAAGTTCCGGGTGGTCCGGCACTTCGGCCACTCGACGCTCGCGGTGCGGACGCAGTACGAGGCCGGTGGATCGACCTTCGACGAGGCCGCGGCGCTCGACCCACGGCAGTACCAGGCCGCTGGTGGGGGCTTCCCGCTCGTCGTGCGCGGGTCGCTCGTCGGTGCCGTCGGCGTCAGCGGCCTGGAGATGCACGACGACCACGCCCTCGTGGTGGAGGCACTCCGGGCCCACCGGGCCGGGCGCTCGTGACGGGGACGGAGTCGGACGACTGCGTCTTCTGTCGGCTCATCGCGACGGACGACCCGGACACCGTCTGGATCGAGCGGGAGCCCGCGGCGGTCGCGTTCCGGCCGCTGCCGGGGTCGGAACTCGCGCCGGGGCACACGTTGGTCGTCCCTCGCGAGCACGCCGCGGGCCTCCTGGACGCGTCACCGGACGCGCTGCGGGCGACGACGCTGCTCGCGCAGCAGGTGGGACGGGCGATGCGTGCGGCCCTCGGTGCGACCGGCGTGGTCGTGCTGAGCGCGACCGGAGCGGACGCCGGACAGAGCGTGGCGCACCTGCACCTCCACGTCGTGCCGTGCTGGCCGGACGACGGCGTCCTGCGCTGGCCGGAGCGGCGGTCCGCGCACGTGGTGGACGGGGACGCGGCGGCGATGCTCGCGGAGATGTTCGAGTGAGCGAGCAGGACCGGCGTCACACCGTGACGACGAGCAGCCCCCACCGGTCCGCTCCCCCGGACGCCTGAGCTCGACGGACGCGACAGCTGACGGACGGGAGGCCCGGGCCCGACCGGACCCGGGCCTCCCCTCCGTACGGTGGCGGCGTCAGCGGCGGCCGCGCCGCACCACGAGCGTGACGAGACCAGCCAGACCGAGCCAGACGAGCGGCCGGGTGACGCGACGGCGCTTCGCGACCCAGCCGCCGTCGGTGGCGTTGCCGGCGTCGTTCGGCGCGTAGAGGTTGCCGTCCGTCGGGGCCTGGTGCCCGCGGAGCGCGAAGACCTCCACCGCGGGCGTGGTGATGCGGTGGAAGAGCCACGGCACGATGAACTCCGCCGAGACGAGCGAGGCCTGGATGCGGCCGACGTACCGGTTGCGCTTCGGGTGTCGGGCCTGGGCGACGACGGCCTTCGCGGCCCGCTGCACCGACACGGTGGGCGGCAACGGGTGCGAGGCCTTCTCGGTGTAGTTCGCGCCGTTCTGGTAGATCGGGGTGTCGATCGTGGAGGGCAGGACCGCGCCGAAGCGGATGCCCGTGCCCTGGTGCTCGTCGGCGAGGACGTCCATGAGGCCGAGCGCGGCGTGCTTGCTCGTCACGTAGGCCGACTGGTACGGCGCGGAGAGCAGTGACTGGATCGAGCCGACGAGGACGTACGTGCCCTCCCCGCGCTGCTTCCAGTGCGGCAGGAGCGCCTTGACCGCGTGCACGTGGCCGTGGAGGTTGGTGTCGACGACGCGCTTGAAGGCCTCGGTCGGGGTCTGGTCGAACAATCCGTAGACGAAGAGTGCGGCGTTGCCGACGAAGACGTCGATGCGGCCGAAACGGGAGGTGACGGCACCCACGAGGTCGTTCACCTGCTGCTCGACGGCGACGTCGGTGGGGATCGCCACGGCCTCGGCTCCGAGCTCCCGGCACTCGGCGGCGGCGGCCTCGAGGCTCTCCTTCCCGCGTGCGGCCAGGACGAGCGTGGCGCCCTGCTTCGCGAACTCGTGCGCAGCAGCCCGGCCGATGCCGCTCGATGCTCCGGTGATGACGACGACCTTGCCGCGGAAACGTGAACCCATGGATCAATGGCTACCCGGCGGCCACTGGCCGTCAGCCCAACGCGGTGTCCCCCGGTCCCGTGGCCCGCTGCTCGCGTGCTCGTCGCCGTGCTGTGTGAGCGGGGGCTCGTGCTGCTGCGGAGGGAGGGGTGTCCCGGGCTGTGGACGTTCGGTCGATCTCGCGGCGGAGCGCACGCAGCACCTGCACCAGCGCATCGAGCTTCGCCTGGCCGGCACCGAACGGACGACAGAGCGTCGTCCGGGGCACGAGCACGACATGGCCGCGTGAGGTGTTGACCCAGATCCCCCAGTACCGCTGTTGGCCTCTCTCCTGGGTCTCCGCCAGGGCGAAGGAGCGGATGCGCTCCCACGGCAGTTCGTGGACGGGCCGCTCGTGGTCCGGGGACCAACCGTGCAACCCGGCGTCGTCCACGGTCCAGACGACGGGCTTCGGGTCAGCGAACTCCTCGGTGGTCACGAGGGCGCTCTTCTCGACGGGGAGGTGGAACGCCGGCTCGGTTCCCGAGGCACGGATGTGGGCGAGGGTCCGTCGATCCCGCCGACCGGACGACCACGCCATGAGCGCCACGACCGGACCGGTGAGCACCAGGACGGGAGGGATGAGCAGCAACACCCCGCTCCGCCTCGACGCGTCAGCGATCCCCTGCGTCACCGCCGGGTGGACGAACAGCTCCCACAGCAGGAAGGCACCGACCACCGAGACGAGCGACGTCACGAGGACGATCCGCCACGTCGGCGGCACCTCGCCATCGCGCAGTCGCTGCACCCACCGCTGTGCACTGTCGTCCATCGACCCAGCCTGGCAGCGGCGCCGAGGGGTGTCCGGCGCGCCTGCGACCGCTCAGCCTGCGTCACGCAAGGCCACGTCCGTCCGACTCCCCAGCGCTGCGGTCAGCGTCGTGACGTACGTGCGCGTCAGGTGGTGCGAATCCCGGTACACGAGCACGTTCCCGATCACCGCCGGGCAGGACCCCGCGGTGCAGAACGAGGAGGTCAGGTCGGCGACGACGGCCCCCCGTGTGGCTCGCGCCGCGTCCACCAGCCGGTCCTCCGCCGCGAAGGCCCGCTCGGTGTCGATGCTGCAGGAGCCGATGTCGTCCGGGTGCTCGTCGACGCAGCGCTGCACCCCGCTGCCGGCGGCCGGGGTGTCCCGGATCGCGACGACGGTCGCGCCCCGGTCGATGAGGGGCTGCCAGGAGGCCCGGTACCCCTCGTGCGCGCTCCTCGCCGGGTCCGAGCCCACCGGCTCCCCCCGCAGGTCGGCCCGGGAGGACGTGAACACGAGGTCGAACGGTGCCTCTGCGGCGAGGGACCGGTCGACGGCCCGGTTCCAGGTACCGCACCGACTCCGGTCGGCGTCCGACACGTCGGACCAGTCGACGTGCGAGAACTCGCACCCGCCCTTCACGACGAGGTGCAGCTCCCACCCACGCTCCTCGGCCAGGGCGATGAGGGCGGAGGACCACTGGTGGGCGTGGGAGTCCCCGACGAGCGCGACACGGGTACCGCCCGGCACACCGACGACGCAGCTGCGCACCACGGTGGCGTCGGCCTCGCAGTCGTCCCAGGTCGGGTCGACGTCGTACGCCGCCGTCATCGTCGACGGGGTCGTGCCCCGGCCCGGCAGGCCGCTGACGGCGCACCCGCTGCCCGGCGCGATCGCGGCGGCGCCCCAGCACCGGTCGCCGTCGGTGCTGAGCTCCGCGGCCAGGGCGCTGTCCTCGCGGAGCTGCCCCGTCAGTGCTGCCCACCCGGCCGTCGGGGCGAGCAGCACCAGGGCGGTGCCGGCGGCCACGACGGTGAAGGTTACGCGCGGACGGAGGCGGGCGAGCCTCCCGGTCGTCACCGGTCGTTCCACCAGGACGGTGGTCAGGTGCGCGAGCACGCCGGCCAGGAGGACCGTGGCGGCCACCCGCGCCGGCGTCGGCAGGTCGACGGCGCGCGGCAGCAGGAGCGCGACGGGCCAGTGCCAGAGGTAGAGCGGGTACGAGACCCGGCCGAGCCAACGGACCGGCGGCAGGGTGGTGAGACGCGTGAGCGTGCGGTCCTCGTTGTGCCCCACGATCACGAGGGCCGTCGCCACCACGGGGAGGGCGGCGGCGATGCCCGGGTAGGGCACCGACGGGGTGAGGAGGAGCCCGCAGGCGACGAGTCCGACCCAGCCGACGGCGGCTGCCCCGGTGCCGATCCGCGGGTGAGCCGCCGTCGTCGGTGCCGGGGCGAGTGCGAGGAGCGCGCCGACGCCGAACTCCCACGCCCGGGTGTGCGGCCAGAAGTAGGCGGGGGCGGGGTCCGTGGCGGTGAGGACGACCGAGCAGACGAGGGAGACCACGACCACGACGACCACGACGGCGGCGACCGCCCGGATGCGGACGACACCGCGTCGGCCGGCCTCCCAGGCGAGGAGCAGGAGCATCGGCCAGAGCAGGTAGAACTGCTCCTCGACGCCGAGGGACCAGAAGTGCTCGAACGGCGTCGAGGGGTCCCCCGCCGCCAGGTAGTCGGTGCTCGACGCGGCGAGCGCCCAGTTCTCGACCGAGACGGCGCTGGCGGCGAGCTGCGTGCCGAGGGTCGGCCAGTCCTCGCGGGGGAACAGCAGCACGGACGCGACGGCGGTGACGGCGAGGACGAGCAGTCCGGCGGGCACGAGGCGGCGGGCGCGGCGTGCCCAGAACCCGGGGAGGTCGATGCGTCCGGTGCCGTGGAGCTCCCGGACGAGCTGGCCGGTGATGAGGAACCCGGAGACGACGAAGAAGGCGTCCACGCCGACGAAGCCACCGCGGAGCCAGCCGACGTCGAGGTGGTACACGAGCACGAGCACGACGGCCACGGCGCGGATCGCGTGGACGTCGGTGCGGAAGGAGCCGTGCTGCGGTGCCATCAGGGGTGACGGTAGGCACGGCGGGTGAACGGCAGGGGACGCGGCGGTGCCGGTGCTGCGGGCTCGAGTGCGGGATCCGGCCTCTCGTCGCGGGCGCGGTTGACCGCTCTCGGTGACGCGGGGGATGGTGAGGCGATGCTCTCCCTCGTCTACATGTCCGTCGCCGTCGACGACCTCACCGACGCGCAGCTCGTCGACCTGCTCCGTGACGCCCGTCTGAAGAACGACGCGCTCGGCGTCTCCGGGCTGCTCGTCGCGAAGGAAGGTCGGTTCATGCAGGTCCTGGAGGGGCCGGCGTGGAGCGTCGAGGACCGCTTCGGTGCCATCCAGCGGGACCCCCGCCACATCGACGTCCGTTCGCTCAGCCGCGAGGACATCGCCGCCCGCCGGTTCGACGGCTGGTCGATGGCGTTCGGCAACCCCTCGGACGCCGAGCTCCGCGACGAGCCGGGGTTCAGCGACTTCCTGCAGCGCCGCGGGGGCCTGCCGGCCGGGCTGTCGGGGTCGCCGGCGGACTGGCTGCTCCGGTGGTTCCGTGGGCGCGAGCTGCGGGACACCCCGGTCGAGGCCGTCTCGCTCGGTCGCCACGCAGCCTGAGGCAGGGGGTCCAGTTCACCTGGACCTGGCACGGTTGGGACTGTGACGTCTCCTCCCACCACCGGTGCACTCGCGCGTCGACTGCGGCTGCGTGACGCCGTCGTGATCGGCCTCGGGTCGATGATCGGTGCCGGCGTGTTCGCCGCGTTCGCCCCGGCGGCGTCGGCTGCCGGGTCCGGCCTGCTGCTCGGCCTCGTCGTGGCCGGCTGCATCGCGTTCTGCAACGCCACCTCGTCGGCGCAGCTCGCGGCGCAGTACCCCACGTCCGGCGGCGCCTACGTCTCCGGCCGCGAGCGGCTCGGCCCGTGGGCGGGGTTCGCGGCCGGGTGGGGGTTCGTCATCGGCAAGACCGCCAGTTCCGCGGCGATGGCCATCACGTTCGCCGCGTACGTCGCCCCGGAGCCGTGGCAGAAGCCGGTCGCGATCGCGGCCGTCGTGGCGCTGACGGTGGTGAACACGCTCGGCATCACCCGGACGGCGTGGCTGACGCGGGTCCTCGTCGTGGTGTCCCTCGTCGCGCTGACCGTCGTCGTGGTCGTCGGTCTGACGCACACGGGTCCGAGCACGGCCGTCCCCGGCTCCGAGGTGTCCCCGCTCGGTGTCCTGCAGGCGGCGGGGTTCCTGTTCTTCGCCTTCGCCGGCTACGCCCGCATCGCGACCCTGGGCGAAGAGGTGGTCGACCCGGCCCGGACCATCCCGCGCGCGGTGACGACGGCACTCGCCGTCACGCTGGTGGTCTACGCGCTCGTCGCGGTCGCCATGTTGCACGCGATCGGTCCGGGAGGCGCGGCCGCGTCGGCAGCGCCGCTCCGGTCCGTCGTCGCCACGGCCGGGCAGGCGTGGCCGGACGTGGTCGTGCAGGTGGGGGCCGCGGCGGCCTCGCTCGGTGCGCTCCTGGCGATGGTGGCGGGGATCGGGCGGACGAGCCTGGCGATGGCGCGGAACCGGGACCTGCCGGGGTGGTTCGCGGCCGTGCACCCGAGGACGAGCGTCCCGGCTCGGGCGGAGGTGGCGCTCGGCGTCGTCGTGTGCGTCCTCGTCGCCGTCACGGACCTGCGCGGGGCGATCGGGTTCTCGTCGTTCGGCGTGCTGCTGTACTACTTCGTTGCGAACGTGGCCGCGTGGACGCAGGAGCGGCGGGACCGGCGCTACCCGCGCCTCCTGTCCGTGGCCGGTGCGCTCGGGTGCGTGGTCCTCGTGGCGGCGCTGCCCGTGTCCTCGATCGTGGGCGGGGTCGTCGTCACGGTCGTCGGGCTGGGGTACCGGTGGGCCCGGCTCACGCTGGGACGGCGTCGGCAGGGTTGAGCCCGACAGCAGCCCGGCACGGCCCGCCGAGCGGTGCGCTCGGCGGGCGTCAGGGCACCGTGACGGGAGCGCCGGGCGCGCGCATCCCCCGCGGCGACGCGACCTCGAGCGTCACGACGACGGCCGCCACGAGCAGCGCGGTCACCGGGAGCGACAGGGCCGGTACCGCGACCGAGGCCGGGACGGCGAGGGTGAGGGCGATGACGACGGTGTTCGCGCTCCGGGACAGCGACGGCCGGATGGCGAGTGCCCAGATCGACAGCACGAACAGGGCGACCGGGACCGCCACCGTCGCGGCCACCGCGGACGACGACAGTTCCACCCGGCCGCCGTCGGCGCGGATCGCCACCTCGAGGCCGGCCGGCAGCGCGCCCGCCGCCGCGAAGACGACGTAGTGGCCGTACCCGAAGACGAGCGCCGTCGGCAACGAGCGGATGTGGTCGTGCTGCTCGCGGGAGAAGTAGATCCACCACATGCCGACGGTGATGACGAGTCCGCAGGCGGCGAGGGTGAGCAGTGATGCCAGGTGCTCGGTGTGCTCGAGTGCGTCGATCACGGCGTTCGAGGACGCGAGCAGCCCCTCGCCGAGGACGATGAGGGTGAACAGCGAGTACCGCTCCGCCAGGTGGTGCGTGTGCCACGGTGTGGTCTCCGACCGGGACTCGACCCAGACGGGGACCAGCACCTCGGCCAGGATGAGCAGCGGTGCCGCGACCGGCCGCAGGTCGTGCGGGAGCGCGAGGGAGGCCACCCAGAGGACCTGCACGGCGGTGATGCCGACGGCGTAGCGGACGGCGCTCGGGCGGAAGCGCGTGGACGAGACGGCGGCGCGGATCCACTGGCCGACGAGGGCGAGCCGCATGATGACGTACCCGGTGATGCCCACGGTGAAGTCGCCGTCGACCATCACAGCGTGCACCCCGGCGGCGAGCACGAGCACACCCGCCATCTGGACGACCGTCATCACCCGGTAGAGCCAGTCGTCGGTGTCGAAGGACGTGGCGAACCAGGTGAAGTTCATCCACGCCCACCAGATCGAGAAGAACACCAGCCCGTAGGACAGGACCGCCGAGGTGATCTCGCCCTCGGCCTCGATCTCGTGCAGGTTCGTTGCGGCGAGCCCCACCGCGACGACGAACACGAGGTCGAAGAGCAGTTCCAACGGGCTGGCTGCGCGGTGGCGCTGGGCCGGGTCACGCGGCACCATCCGGCGCAGACCGATCCTGGTCACACGCCGCTCCGCTCGCGCAGGTAGGTCAGGACCGCTCGGACCCGGCGGTTCGCGTCGTCCGGTGCCAGGTCCAGTTTCGTGAACACGTTGCCGACGTGCTTGGCGACGGCGGCGTCGGACAGGTGCAGTGTCCCCGCGATGTCCGCGTTCGAGGCCCCCTCGGCCATCAGGCCCAGGACGGTGGCCTCCCGCGCGGTCAGCCGTGCCAGTGGGCCGTCCGCCGATCGGCTCCGGGTCAGGTGCCGCACGACGTCCGGGTCGACGACGACGCCGCCGTCGGCGACCGTCTCGAGTGCCCGCAGGAAGGCCGGCACCTTGCCGACCCGGTCCTTGAGCAGGTAGCCCACGCCGCCCCGGCCGTCGTCGAGCAGCTCCTGCACGTACGCGTCGGCGACGACCTGGGACAGCACCACGACGGCGAGTCCGTCGTGTCGAAGTCGGAGGGTGACGGCGGCGCGCAGTCCGTCGTCCGTGCCGGTCGGCGGCATCCGCACGTCGGTGAGGACGAGGTCGGGCGCCTCCCCCGCCGCGGCCAGGGCCGAGACGCCGTCGAGCAGCCCTCGCGCATCGGCCGCGGTCCCCACGACCGTGTGCCCGAACCGTTCCAGCAGGCTGACGAGTCCCTCCCGGAGGAGGACCGCGTCTTCCGCCACGAAGATCTTCACGACCGCCATTGCATCACGACTCTGCGGCTCCCCGCTCGTCCTCGTGCAGGGGCGCGGTGAACCGGAGCGTCGTCGGGCCGCCGTCGGGGCTGTCCACCGCGAACGTCCCGCCGAGCACGGTCGCGCGTTCCCGGAGGCCGTCGAGCCCGCCCCCGGGGCGCAGCGCCGCTCCCCCGACGCCGTCGTCGGCGACCTCCAGGCGGAACCGGTCCGCACCGGTCGTCGCCGTCACGGACACCGTCCGAGCCCGGCCGTGGCGGGACGCGTTCGTCAGGGCCTCGCTGACGACGAAGTACGCCGCCGTCTCGACCCGTGCGGGTGGCCGGACGGGCAGGTCTACGCGGACGTGCACGGACAGCGGCGAGCGCGACGCGAGTTCCGTGACCGCCGCGCCGAGGCCGTGGTCGACGAGCACGCGGGGGTGGATGCCCCGGATGCTCGTGCGCAGTGCCTCGACCGCGTCCTCGACGTTGCCGGTGATCTCGTCGAGTGCCTCGCGGACGGCGCCGAGGCCACCGCCGTGTCGCTCGGCCTCGTCGAGGTCGACGGCGAGGAGCCCGATGTTCATCGACAGGACGGCGAGCTGCTGCTGTGCGCCGTCGTGCAGGTCCCGTTCGATGCGTCGGCGTTCGGCGTCGAACCCGTCGAGCAGTGCGCGGCGGGAGTACGTCAACTCCTCGACGCGGTCGGCGAGCGCTTCGGCGCGTCCGGACAGCAGCGCCCGGGCGGCCCTCGCGTGGACGACGGCGAGCACGGTGACGGCGTAGAGGACGGCCACGAGGGCGACGAGCGACGCCGCCAGCACGACCGGGGCGGCGAGCCCCAGCCCGGCCACCCAGGTCCGGAGGACGTCGTCGGCGGGCGGCCGGATCCCCGTGGCGGCGCCGACCGCGGTCGTCACGGCCAGCAGCGCGAGCACGACCAGGACGAACCCGAGGGTCGCCACGACGGCGAACACCAGCAGGTACCCGAGCTCCGACCAGACGAGCGGGTCGCGGACGCGGTCGCGGAGGGTCACGCCCCGATCGCGGCCGGTCCGCCGTGGGTCCTGGATCCGCGGCAGGCCGAGCACGAGCGGCAGCCACCGGCCGAAGCGGGCGATCAGCACGGCCCAGAAGGGCGCGGCGAACCAGGTCGCGACGGCGGGAGCCGCGACGACCAGGCCGAGCGCCGCGGTGACGGCCACCGCGAGCACGGACCGCCACGGTGTCGGCGAGAGCAGGAACGTCCACGGTGCGACGCCGAGCGCCAGGGGGTCCGTCCGGTCGGTCCTCGTCACCTGCCCACGGTAGGGCGGCGCCGGTTCCACCACCAGGGAGGTGGCTGTCGGACACCGGTGGTGCCGGGTCCACCACGAGGACTCGACCGAGCACCCGTGCGACCCGTGCCGGCCCGGGGCAGGATCGGCCCGACGGTCTGCTGACGAAGCGACCGGACCTGCCGATCAGTCCGGGTGCAGGTCCCGCACCTCCCGCACCCCGTCGAGCACCGGACGTGTCCGCCGTGCTCGGCCCTTCTCCCACAGGAGTCACCGGTGAGCACACCGCGTCCCACCCTCCGTACCAGGACCGTCCTCGCGGCCACCGCTGCGGTCGCCGCCGTGACCCTCGCGGTCACGGGCGTCGCACCGGCCGTGGCCGACACCGCTCCGCGGCGAGCGCCGGGCGACCCGGCAGCGCCCTCGGTGGTCGACCGCGGTGACTCCGGCGTCGTCGCGGGGACCGATGCGGCAGCGGCGCCACCCGCTGGTCCGGCGGCCGACGGCGTCCGCGTCGGGGACGGCTCCTACGCGCCGACCCCGCCGTCGACCATCACCGACATCGACGACGTGCGGAAGACGCTGGACCAGCGCCTGTACATCGACCCGTCCCGGGCGGGTGAGCCGGTCCCGACGAACCAGTGGTGGACCGACCTGCTGGTCAGCAAGTACTCCGGTGACATGTGGGCGTACCCGTTCGTCTCGTCGAACAGTGCCGCCGGGACGAAGGTCACCATCCCCACCCGCTGGAACAGCGACGGGACGGCGATGCGCCTGGAGGCCCCGGTGACGGTCGGCGGGACGGTCGAGGCGACTCCGGACGCGTCCGACCGGGTCCTGGCGGACTTCGAGGACGGCCTGCCGAGCGGGTGGGTCGCGACCGGCGACGCGTTCACCCGGACCGCGACCGGCACCAACGCCGGACAGAGCGCGGTCGCCGGGTGGCTCGGTGACGGTCTCCTCAACTCCTTCACCGACGCGGACGGCGACGGCGCGACCGGCACCCTGACCTCGCCGTCGTTCACGATCGACCGGTCGACCCTGGCGTTCCTCGTCGGAGGCGGGAACCACCCCGACCACGAAGCGGTGCAGCTGCTGGTCGACGGCGACGTCGTCGCGAGCAGCACCGGGGCCGACAGCGAAGAGCTCCGGTGGGAGACGTGGGACGTGTCGGCGCACCGCGGGCAGCGCGCGCAGCTGCGGGTTGTCGACGACCTGCCTGCCGGATGGGCCCACGTCCTGCTCGACCAGGTGCTGCTCACCGACGCGCCGGAGGGTGTGGCCGAGCGGTTCTCGACGGCCTTCAGCGCCGCCCGCGCCGACGCGCTGCGGTGGGGCGACTGGAACGTCAGCTGGCGGATGCCGCAGGACGGGCCCGGCGGCCAGTACATGGACGTCACGAGCGTGCAGGGGTCGCCGTACGAGTGGTTCGAGTTCCACGGCATGACACCGCGGATCACCCTGCAGGACGGCGCGACGATCACCGACGGGGACGGTGGACCGCTCGACCTGCCGGCCGAGACCGACCGGTTCGAGATCCGGCAGGACGGCCACGTCTTCGGCGTGCACGCCCCGGACGGCACCACGTTCACCCGTGTCGGCAACACCGTCGAGGCGTCCGGCGGGACCCCGTACCTGGTGCTGAGCGCCGTCCCCGAGCACGGACTCACGCTCGACGACCTGCACCGCACCGCGTTCGCCGTGCCCCGCGACACGACCATGGAGTACTCCTACGACGCGGCCGCCGCGAACGTCCGCCAGCAGTGGTCGATCGACACCGAACCCCTGCAGGGCGACGACCACGACACGGTGCAGGGGTGGCTGCAGCACCAGTACGCCGACGCCACCACGAACCTGCGGTTCACCGGTGCCACCTACGCGACGCCGCGCGGCACGATGAAGACGACGGTCGGACACGACGGGTGGACGCTCGACTACCGGTTCACGGGCATCACCCCGATCGGTGCCGACCCGGAGGCGGTGGGCGACGACGCGTACTCCGAGGACGTCATGCGGGAGTACCTGCACGACTACGCGGCGAAGACCACCTACGGCGGGGACACGTACTGGGGCGGCAAGGACGTCCTGCAGCTCGCGGAGTACATGACCATCGCGCGGCAGATCGGCGACACCGAGGACGCGGCGGCACTGCAGGAGACGCTCGAGACCGCCCTGACCGATTGGTACACGTACACGGACGGCGAGAAGGAGCACTTCTTCGCCATGTACCCGACGTGGAAGGCCCTCGTCGGGTTCGCTGACTCGTACGGGTCGGCGCAGTTCAACGACAACCACTTCCACTACGGCTACTTCGCCGTCGCGACGGCCCTGCTCGGCCGGGTCGACCCCGCGTGGGCGGACCGGTACGAGGGCATGGCGACGCTCGTGGCGAAGCAGTACGCGAACTGGGACCGTGACGACGCGCGCTTCCCGTACCTGCGCACGTACGGGGTGTGGGAGGGCCGGTCGAACGCCGGCGGCGTGTCCTCCCCCGGCGGCAACAACCAGGAGTCGTCGTCCGAGGCGATCCAGTCCGAGGCGGGCCTGTTCCTGCTCGGCACCGTCCTCGGCGACGAGGACATGCAGGCCACCGGGGCGATGCAGTACGTCACCGAACGCGCCGCCGTCCGTGACTACTGGCAGAACGTGCGCGGCAACCCGGCGTCGGCGTCGTACGACGGCAACAGGGCGTTCCCGGACGCGTACCAGCACGGCCAGGCGGGGATCCTGTTCGACTCCGGGCAGGCCCACGCCACGTACTTCTCGGGCGACCCTGCCTGGATCTACGGCATCCAGTGGATGCCGACCGCGCCGTGGTTCGACTACTTCGGGTGGGACCCGGACTTCTCGAAGGCGGTCATGCGGCAGATGATGGCCGCTCGGCCCCGGGTACTCGGGCAGGCCGGGGTCACCGACGGCAACGCCGGTCGCATCCAGATGCTCACCAAGAAGTGGTGGGGCGTCGGGACGTACGGTGACGCGAAGATCACGCGCGACCGTCCGGCCGCGATCGGCGAACTGCAGGAGGCGGTCCGCGCCGTCGAGACGAACCACCCCGGGTACGTCACCCGACGCACCGCGTCGAACCCGCTCTACGACCCGGCCACCGACACCCTGTTCGTGAGCGTCGACGACGACGGCCGGGTGGTGTTCCCCGACCGGTACTGGACCCCGGACACGCTGCCGGCGGCACTCGTCCCCGCCCAGCTCGACGGCCCCACCGCGGACCGGCTGCCGAAGGACTGGCCGGTGCCGTCCCCGCTGATGCCGTTCCTCGTCGACGACTTCCGCGCCGACACCGCCACCATCGACCGGCTCTACGGCGTCGACCTGACGGACCACACGCCCGGCGTCGACACCGAGCACGCCGCGACGGTGTTCAGCGGCATGGGTGACGCGCTCGGCAACGTCGTCCTCGGGTTCCTCGCCCAGTACGACCCCACGACCTACGCCGACGTGCACGCGGCGCTGTGGGAGGCGGACGACCCTGCCGTCACCGGGCAGTCGATGGCCGGCCTGGTCTACCACCAGGCCATGTCGAACCGCACCGTGGGCACCGAGGTCACCGACCGGCACACCTCCGACCCGCTCAGCCAGGTGTTCCGTGCCGCGGACGGCACCATCAGCTACGTGCTCGACAACCCGGACACCGTGCAGCACACCTACGACGTGTACGAGGGCTCCGAGGTCATCGGGCAGATCGCGGTCCCCGCGCAGACGCAGATCACGTCGCGGATGGACGCCCGCCTGACCGAGGTCGTCGTGCGCGCCGAGGGCGACCCGAAGACCCTCGTCCCGGGCACCACGACGACCTTCACCGCCACCGGGTACGACCAGTACGGAGCGACGATCCCCCTCGACGACGTGGAGTGGTCGACGACCAGCGGCACCGTCAGCAGCTCGGGCGTCTTCCGGGCGACGACGCCGACGGACGCGGCCACCGTCACCGCCACCGTCGGTGAGGTCCACGGGTCGTACCGGTTCCGCGTCGGTCCGGCCCCGGTCCTCACCGGCATCGACGTCTCGCCCGGGTTCGACCGGCTCGTCGTCGGGGAACCCCGACGCTTCCGCGCCGCGGGCCACGACCAGTACGGCGACCGGGCCGCCCTGCCCCGGGACGTCTCGTGGTCGTACACCGGAGCCGGGACCGCCTCCGACGACGGCACCGTGACGACCACCTCGCCCGGGTCCGGTCACGTCGTCGCGAGCGCGGGCGACGTGGAGGGGTCGGCGGTCGTCGCGTCGGTGGCGACGGTCCCCGACGCCGCGGCCGGCGCGGACGTCGAGGCGAGCTCGACGGACGGCGGCAACACGGCCGGGAAGGCCGTCGACGGCGACTCCACCACACGGTGGGAGAGCGCCCACGGCACCGACGACGTCGACTACACGATCGACCTCGGCCGCCCCACCGACGTCACCAGCGTGCAGGTCGACTGGGAGGCCGCCGCCGCGGCCCGGTACGTGCTGCAGGTCAGGGACACCGCCGACGACGAGTGGCGGGACGTCCGCACCGTCGACAAGACGACGGCCGCCAGGGACACCGTCGACGTCGGGACCACCGCCCGGTTCGTCCGCCTGCACATGACCGACCGACTGACCGGGTACGGCTACTCGATCTGGGAGGTGCACGTCTCCGGTACCCCGGCCGCGTCGGCCGTCGACGTCGAGGACGTGCTCGTCGCCCCGCGTGCGACGACCGTCCGGCCCGGCGACGACGTCCGCCTCGCTGCGTACGGCTTCGACCGCGACGGGTACGGCGGCCGACTGGGTGCCGCTCGCCCGGAGTGGTCCGTCGCGGGTGGCGGCAGCGTCGACGGCGGCGGCGTGGTCACCGCACCGACCGAGGGCGGCGCCACGGCGACGGTCACGGCCACGGTCGGTGGCGCCTCCGGGCGGGCCACCGTGACGACGCTGGCCGGGACGGCCAAGGACGGATCCGCCGCCGGCCGGTCACGGGACGTCGCCACCGGCAAGCCCGTGACGACGTCCTCCGACGAGCGCGGCGACCTCGCGGGCGGGAACGCGGTCGACGGGGACGGGGCGACCCGGTGGTCGAGCGCTGCCCGGGACGGCGAGTGGTTGGCCGTCGACCTCGGCGCCGTGCTGCCGATCGACCAGGTCCAGGTCGACTGGGAGGCCGCGTCAGCCGACCACTACCGGATCCAGGTCCGCGACGACGTCCAGGACGACTGGCGCACGGTCGCCGAGGAGGTCGACGGGGACGGCGGACGGACCGCGCACCCGCTCGACGGCGTCCCGGCGCGCTTCGTCCGGTTGCTCGCCGACACCCGGAACACGCAGTACGGCGTGTCGGTCTGGGACCTCCGCGTGTACTCCACCCGCGGTGCCCCCACACCCGACCTCGCGCGCGGAGCCACCGCGTCGTCGTCCGCCGACGAGGGCGACGGCGTCCCCGCCCGGAACGCCGTCGACGGCGACCCGGGCTCCCGCTGGGCGAGCGCGCAGACCGACGACCAGTGGCTGGCACTCGACCTCGGTGCCTCCCGGGAGCTGCACGACGCTGTGGTCCGCTGGGAGGACGCGTTCGGCCGGGCCTACCGCATCGAGGCGCGGAACCCCGGCGACGACCGGTGGACCACGCTCGCCGACGAGGCGGACGGGGACGGCGGGACCGACCGGCACACCCTCGACGGGTCCTGGCGGTACGTCCGGCTCCATGGTGTCGAACGGGCCACGCCGTACGGCTACTCCGTCTACGACCTCGAGATCCGGTAGGCCGGCGCGGCGGCCGCGACGACACGTCGTGGCCGCCGCGGGTTACGTCGTCCGACGGATGCCTCCGGCCGGGAGGACCGTGGAGCGTTGACGGGACGGACCGCGCCCGGCGGTCCCCGCGACCTCCAGGAGCACGACGACATGACCCCCACCCCCGTCCGGACCCTCGGCATCATCGGCGCCGGCAACGTCGGCGCACAGATCGCACGACGAGCCGTCGAGGTCGGCCTCGACGTCGTCCTGGCGAACTCCCGCGGCCCGGAGTCACTCGAGGAACTCATCGCCGAGCTCGCGCCGTCGGCCGGCGCAGCGACGGTCACCGACGCGGCACGTGCCGGCGACGTCGTCGTGGTCGCGATCCCGATCAGCGGCTACCGCGACCTCCCGGCAGAGGCCTTCGCGGGCAAGACCGTGATCGACACCGGCAACTACTACCCCGAGTACTCCGGCCCCGTCGACGAACTCGAACAGCCCGGGGCCCCGACCACGTCGGAGCTCCTCCAGCGGCACCTGCCGGACGCCTCGGTCGTGAAGGCGTTCAACAACCTGAGCGCCGCCGACGTCACGACCGACGGTTCTCCCGCCGGCAGCCCCGGCCGACGGAGCCTCGTCGTCGCCGGGGACGACGCCGACGCCAAGGCGGTCGTCGCGGACCTGGTCGACCGCTTCGGGTTCGACGTCGTCGACGCCGGAGCCCTCGACGAGGGCTGGCGGTACGAGCGCGACCAGCCCGCGTACGGCGTCCCGCGGGACCGGGCGGACATGACGGCGGCGCTCGCCGCCGCCGAGCGTCGGACGGAGCGCGCACGGTGACCACCCGCCCCGGTGACGCCACCGACCTCCACGAGCTCTCCGGTGCCGTCCGGACACCGTTCTCCGCCGAGGCGACCGCCGCCGACGTGCTCGCCGGCCTGGACCTCCACGGCCGCCGCTACCTGGTCACCGGCGGCGTCGCCAGCCGCTGGGCGGACGTCGGTGTCACCGCGAACTCGCTCATGCCCGGATGGATCACGACGGGGTTGCAGCGCCACCTCGACGACGACACCCTCCGCGCCATGGGCGCGATGGACGACGACGGCAACCGGATCGAGCAGCCGTCCTTCAAGACCCCGGCGCAGGGCGCGGCGACGTCGACCCTCCTCGTCGCGTCGCCGTCCGTCGACGGGGTGACCGGTCGCTACTTCGAGGACAACCAGGAGGCCGCGGTCCTCGACGACGGGACCGGTCACGACCGCGGGGTGGCGCGGTACGCCCTCGACCCCGGGAACGCCGAGCGGCTCTGGGAGCTGAGCGCCGGATACGTCAGCTGACGGATGCCCGTCGAGTCGGGCTCCTGCGAGCGTTGACGACGTCACACCCCACCCCGCTGACACCCACACGAGGAGCAGACCATGCCCGGAAACCCGAAGCACATCGCCCTGGAGCCCGCCGCCCAGGAGTTCGTCGACGCCACGTCGAACCCGCCGTTCCTGAACGACCTGCCGCCGGCCGAGGGGCGCAAGGCGGTCGACTCCGTCCAGGACTCCCCCGTCTTCAAGCCGGACGTCGACGAGGAGTGGCTCGAGGTCCCCGGCGGCCCGACCGGCACCGTCCGGATCCGCCTCGTGAAGCCGGCCGGCACCACCGCGAACCTGCCCGTGGTCCTCTACGTGCACGGAGCCGGCTGGGTCTTCGGCGACGCCCACACCCACGACCGTCTGGTGCGCGACCTGGCGATCGGCTCGAACGCGGCCGTCGTGTTCCCCGAGTACGACCGCTCCCCCGAGGCCGGGCACCCGGTCGCGCTGGAGCAGTCCTACGCGGCCGCGCAGTGGGTCGTGCGGGAAGGCCGCGACAAGGGACTCGACGCGTCGCGCTTCGCGGTGTCGGGTGACTCCGTCGGGGGCAACATGGCGATCGCCCTGGCGCTCATGGCGGCGGAGCGCGGGGACGTCGAGTTCGTCGAGCTCGTCGCCTTCTACCCGGTGACGAACGCGGCGTTCGACACCGGGTCCTACGAGGAGTTCGCGGAGGGGTACTTCCTCACGCGTGCCGGCATGCAGTGGTACTGGGACCAGTACACGACCGACGAGGCCGTGCGGGCACTCCCGACGGTGTCGCCGCTCCGCGCTCCGCTCGAGGTCCTCGCGACGCTGCCGCCGACCCTCGTCATCACGGGCGAGGCCGACGTGCTCCGCGACGAGGGCGAGGCGTTCGCCGCACGTCTCCGCGAAGCCGGGGTGAAGGCCACGAACGCGCGCTTCGGCGGGATCGTGCACGACTTCGTGATGGTCAACGCGCTGCACGACACCGAGGCGGCGAGGCACGCGCTGATGCTCGCGACCGCGTCCCTCCGCGCCGCCCTGGCCTGACGGACGGGCGACGGGACGGGGCCGACCCGGACGCCCCGTCCCGCCGCCACCGCCGAGCACCCCAGCAGCAACCCCGACACCGAGCGTGACCGACCCCGACGAGGACGACATGGACGAGACACTGACGACCCTGGTCGACCGGGAGGAGATCCGCACCCTCCTGTCGACCTACGCCCGCGGAGCCGACCGCCGCGACGCGGTGCTCGAGGCCTCGGTGTTCACCGAGGACGGCGTCGTGGTCCTGTACCAGGGCGACCCCACGACCTCCGACCCGGTCGACACCATCCGCGGACGCGACCGACTCGCCGAGACCTTCGCCGGGCTCATCGAGCAGTACGACGTGACGACGTACCTCAACGGACAGTCGACGATCCGCTTCACGAGCCCGGACGACGCCGAGGGTGAGACCTACTGCATCGCCTTCCACGTCCTGCACGAGGGCGACGAGCGCACGCTCCTGACGATGTCGATCCGGTACCTCGACCGGTTCGTCCGGGTGGACGGTGCCTGGGCGATCGCGCTCCGACGCCTCGTCTTCGACTGGACCGACCGCGCCCCGTCCGCGCCCTGAGCACGACCCCGGTCGAGGAGCTCGACCGGCACCAGCACCACCGAACGGAGACCACGATGTCGCAACCCCTCGAGTCCCTCATGCACGCCAACCTGTTCGAGGTGTTCGGCGAACGGGACCCCGACCGCCGCCGCGCCGCGGTCGAGCGCACGTACGCCCCGGACGTCGTCTTCCTCGACCCCGACGAGGTGGTCACCGGGCACGATGCCCTGCACGCGAAGGCGCAGCGTCTGCTCGACGAGGCCCCCGGGTTCGTCTTCTCCCCCGCCGGCCCCGTGTACGAGAACCACGGGATGGGCTACCTCGCCTGGCACTTCGGTCCGGAGGGACAGGAGCCCGTCGTGTCGGGCATGGACGTCTGCTTCGTCGAGGGCGACGTGATCGCGAAGGTCTACACGCTCCTGACCAGCACCCCGCCGGCACCGAGCGAGCCGCCCGCGCCGGAGGCGCCGACCGCCTGACGGGCGTGCCGTGCCGTCGGGCACCGCGTCCTGCGATGATGGACGCCACGCCCGCGGCCGGGCGGGCGACGGGAGGTGACGGACGATGGCAGCACACCCCGAGGTGCCACCGGAGTCGCCGTACGCCTTCCTCACAGCCGAGCAGACCCGGACCTGGTACGCGTGGATGAAGCTGCAGCTGCGGCTGCGCTACGAGATGAACCGGCAGCTGCGCGCCGACAGCGACATCTCGCTGGCGGACTACGACGTCCTGGTCGCGCTGACCAGCGAGCCCGACGGCGCGATGACGATGTCCGCCCTCGCCACCCGCATCGGGTGGGAGCGCAGCCGTGCCTCCCACCACGCGAAGCGCCTGGCGGACCGTGGCCTGCTCGACCTCCGCCGCTGGGAGCACGACCGACGGAGCACGGCGGTGGCGCTGACCGACGACGGCTGGCGCACCCTCCGCGAGGCGACGCCACGGCACACCGAGCTCGTCAAGCAGATGTTCTTCGGCGACCTGACGGCGGACGAGCTGCCCGGCTTCGCCGCCGTGCTGGAACGCGTCTACGAGTCCGTGATCGAACACGGCACCCTGCCCCGCCCCGCCGACCACCCCTGACGACGCCGCTCCGCTTGCTCGGTGGCGACGATCCCCGTAGTTTGGGTGAAAGATCACGCAAATGACGGGGAGGACGGGCCATGCGCGCAGTCGGAGCCGGGTCGGGCCTCCCGTCCGCACCGGACGGCGTCACCGTCCGCAGCGGCGCGCGGCACACCCTGGTCGGGCGCGACGACGACCTCGCCGCGCTCACCCTGGCCGTCGACGACGCCGGCCAGGGCGGCACCGCCGTCCTGGTGGAGGGCGAGGCCGGCATCGGGAAGACCGCCCTCGTCGCGGCGGTGGAACACCACGCCCGCGCCGCCGGCTTCCGGATCCTCACCTGCACCGGCCTGCAGGGGTCGAACGCCGGCGGGTTCGACGGCCTCCACGAACTGCTCCACCCGCTGCTGCCCTACGCGCAGGCCCTGCCTGCCCGCCAGCGCGCGGCGCTCCTCACCGCACTCGAACTCGAGGACGGCCCCGTCCCCGACCGGCTCCTCGTGAGCACGGCGGCGCTCGGTCTGCTCGAAGAGGCCGCGACGCAGCGGCCGGTGTTCGTCCGTGCCGAGGACCTGCACTGGCTCGACCGGTCCAGCGCAGAGGTGCTCAACTTCATCGGACTGCGGCTCTCGAACGCCCCGATCGTGATCGTCGCCACCGCCAGGACCGGCCACGCTGCCACCGTCACGCTCCCCTGCTCCTTCACCCGTTCCACACTCGGCCCCCTCGACGCGGACGCCTCGGCAGCCCTCCTGGACGGACACGCCGCCACCCTCAGCAGCACCGCCCGCCGCCGGGTCCTCGCCGAGGCGGGCGGCAACCCGCTCGCGCTCCACGAACTGCCCGCGGCGCTCGCGGCGACGGGCTCCTCGGGGACGTCGCTCGCCACCCGCCTGCCGACGACGCGCCGACTCGAGCAGGCGTTCCTCGACCAGCTCGGCGACGTGCCCGTCGGCAGTCGGTCCCTCCTCATCCTCACCGCCGCCGCCGACGGCGCGCCCCTGCAGGACGTCATGGCGGCCGCACGCACCATGGACCTCGGGCTCGGCGACCTCGAACCGCTCGAGGTGCGCGGACTCCTCCGCACCGACCTCGAGTCCCTGCGTTTCCGACACCCGCTCCTCCGGTCCGCGGTGATCGGCACCGCGTCCGCCGCCGAACTCGCAGCCGTCCACCGAGCACTCGCGTCCGTGGTCGGCGACGAGAGCCGGGCCGCCTGGCACCGGGCGTCAGCGACCTTCGAACGCGACGAGACCATCGCCGCCGACCTCGAGGCCGTCGCCGACCGGGCTGCGCAACGCGGTGCACGACCCGAAGCGGTCCGTGCGTACGAACGCGCGGCCACCCTGTCCCAGGGCGTCGTCGGACGGGCCCGACGGCTCGGACGCGCCGCCGAGACGGCACGGGCCGCCGGCATGACGAACGAGGCGATCGCCCTCCTCGAGCAGGTGAACGCCCTGGACGGCGACGCCGACACCGTCACCCAGACCGCCGTCACGAGCACCGTCCTCGGCCTCACCACCGGCTACCCGGGCGTGCCGCGGATCGAGGTGGAACGGATCCGGGCCGTCCTCGCGGCCCCGCAACACACCGAACGGCTCGTCCGGGTGCTCTGGGCGTCCGCGCTCAACGCCCGCGGCCGGAACCTGCCCCGCGCCGAGTGGCTGGAGATCGAGACCGCCCTTCGCGCCCTCCCCTCGACGAGTCCGCTCAAGCCCGTCGCGCTCGCCGCGCTGGCACCGCTCGGTGCCGCACCGGCGCTCCGGGCGAGTCTGCCGCACCTCGTGCCGCAACTGACCGACTCGCCGCTCGGCATGGCGTCCCTGGCCATCGCGGCGGAGTCCCTGCAGGACCTCGAGACGGCGCTGACCTGCTGGGAGCTCAGCTACGAGCGCGCGCACGAGCTCGGCGCCGTGGCCGACGAGACCCAGGCGCTCCGTGGCCGGTCCACCGTCCTCCTGCTCCGCGGTCGGGTGCGGGACGCCGTCGCCGACGCGGAGTACGCCATCCGGATGGCCCGCGAGAGCCACATCCCGCTCATCGCCGGCATGGCCGCCGGCACGCTCGCGCGCGCACACGCCCTCCTCGGTGACGCGGAGGCCGCCCAGGGTGCCCTCCGCGACGGTGCCGCCGAGTCGATGGGCGGCCGGCTCGCGCTCGCCAGCGCCGACGCCCGTTGGGCCGCCGGGCTCGTCGCCCTCGGCCAGCACCGCTACCGCGACGCGCAGATCGAGTTCACGCACATGGCCGTGCACCCGACGCGAGCGCTCTGGGCCATCGCGGACCGGACCGAGGCCGCGGTGCACGGCGGCCGCCCGGAGTCGGTCATCGACAACCTCGACGAGGCCGAAGCGGTGGCCACCGCCTCACACTCCGCGCACCTCATGTCGCTCGTGCTGCGCAGCCGCGCGCTCCTCGCCGTGGACGACCGCGCGGAGTCCTGCTTCGTGCGGGCGATCGAGGCGGGACGACTGAGCGAGTCACCGCTGGAACTCGCCCGGACCCGACTGCTGTTCGGCGAGTGGCTCCGCCGCAGCCGCCGGGTCGTCGAGGCGCGGGAGCACCTCCGAGACGCCCTCCGCGAGTTCGTCGCGGCCGGGACCACCGGCTTCGCCACCCGAGCTGCCGCCGAACTCCGCGCCGCGGGCGAGGCCCCGCTCCGCGACGCGACCGCGCCGCCCACGACGAGCGCGCCGCTCACCCCGCAGGAACTGCAGATCGCCCGGCTCGCCGCCGCCGGCATGTCGAACCGTGAGATCGCGGACCGGATCTACCTGTCGCACCGCACCGTGAGCACGCACCTCTACAAGGTGTTCCCGAAGCTCGGCGTCACCAGCCGCGCCGGGCTCGCCGAAGCGCTCGCCGCCACCGGGTACGCCGACTAGTCGCCGGTCCCGCGGCTCGGGGAACAGGAGCGGTCGGGAGGCCCGACGTACGTCACGCGACGGATGCTGCGTCGCCGACGCCGCTGGCACGCTCGTGCCCGGAGGGGTGGAGTGCACTCCACCACCGGTGTCCTGCCTGCACCAGTGACCCGACGACCCGATCGAGATGGACTGACGCCATGACCGAACCACTCCTCCACGCGGAGGACCTCACCAAGTCCTTCCCCGGCCCGGACCAGGCCAGGGTCCCGGTGCTCCGGGGGGTCTCCCTGTCCGTGCTCCCGGGCGAGTTCGTGGCGATCGTCGGGCCGAGCGGCTCCGGCAAGTCCACCCTGCTCTACTGCCTGTCCGCCCTCGAGCCCTACGACAGCGGGTCGGTGTCGATCGCCGGGCAGCGCCTCGAGACGCTCCGACCGAAGCGACTGCAGGCCCTCCGCCGGTCCACCGTCGGCTTCGTCTTCCAGTCGTTCAACCTCATCCCGTCTCTGACCGCGCGACAGAACATCGCGCTCCCGGCCAGCCTGGCGCACCGGCCCGTGTCCGCGACCGAGGTCGACGCCGCCCTGGCGTCGGTCGGGCTCGCCGACCGTGGCGACCACCGGCCGGGCAGCCTGTCCGGAGGCCAGCAGCAGCGGGTCGCGATCGCCCGGGTCCTGGCGTCCCACCCCGACGTCGTCTTCGCCGACGAACCGACCGGCGCGCTGGACACGACCGCCGGGGACGCCGTGCTCGGACTCCTCCGCCAGGTGGCCTCGGGTGACCGTGCCGTCGTGATGGTGACGCACGACCTCGAGGCGGCCGCGCGTGCCGACCGCGTGCTCGTCCTCCGTGACGGCAGCATCCACCGCGAACTCGTCCGACCGAGTGCCACCGAGGTGCTCGACGCGCTCACCGCCGCCGCCCAGGAGGCGTGACCGTGTTCCGACTCGTCCTCAGCGACCTCCGATCGAACGCCGGGATCTGGACCGGCGCACTCGTCGTCAGCGCCGCGACCGCAGCAGCCGCGGCGATCGCGGCCGGGATGCTCGAGACCGGACTCGAACTCGTGACGTCCGGCACCCGGTCGGACCTCCTCCGAGCCGGTGGACTCGCCACACTCGCATCGCTCGTCCTCGTCCTGACGGTCGTCGCCGTGACCGCGGTGCTCGGCAACGTCACGCGGTTGACGATCGACCTGCAGCGCCGCGGGTACGCCCTCTGGCAGCTCGTGGGGGTCCCGTCATCGACCGTGACGGTCATCGTGCGACTCCAGCTCGCCGTCGTCGCGCTCGTCGGCAGCGCCCTCGGGTGCCTCGTCGCCGGCCCGTTCGTGCCGGCCTTCCTCCACTTCGGGCTCTCCGAGTCCGACGGGCTGCGGGGCCTCGACGAACGGTTCGGCGCGGTCAGCGGGGCCGCGGTCGTCGTCGGGGTGACCGCGGTGGTGGTGCTCAGCAGTCTCCGGCCCTCCCGCCGGGCGGGCCGGGTCCGTCCCGTCGAGGTCCTCCGCGAACCGGAGGCCGTCGAGGGGCGGACGGGGTGGACACGATGGACGGGCGCGGCCGTCGCGCTCCTCCTCGCGAGCCTGATGACCCTCGCACTCGCCGGGGCGGGGGTCCGTGCCGGGTCCCAGGTCCTGCTCATCGGGCCCCTCGTCACCGGGGCCGTCATCGCCGTCGGACCGTCGGTCTTCCCCGCCCTCCTCCGCGCCTGGACCGCGGTCGTGCCCGCGCACGCCTCCGCCTCGTGGTTCCTGGCCCGGAACGCGGCCGCCGCCGCGGTGAGCCGCAGCAGCGCGACCGTCAGCGCACTCGTCATCACGATCGCCCTGCCGGCCAGCATCACGTCGGGCTTCGCGACGCTCGGCGACGCCGTCCGACGCACCACCGGTTCCGAGATCAGCGGCCTGGCGCCACAGAGCTTCCTCCTCATGCTCGGCGGGCCGCTCCTGGTCTCGCTGTCCGGGGCCGCCGCGACCGTGCTCATGGCGGGACGGACCCGAGAGCAGGAGGGGGCGCTCGTCGAGGCCGCGGGTGGGTCCCGCGGTGTCGTCCTCGCGCGCGCCGCCTGGGAGTCGGTCATCCTGGTCGGGACAGCGGTCCTCGTGTCGAGCGCCGTCCTGGTGGTGACCAGCTGCGCGCAGGCCGTCGCACTCGGCGTCACCGCCCCCGGGACCCTCCCGCACCTCGGCCTGCAGGCCGCCGCCCCCGCCGCGCTGGTGAGCCTGGTCCTCATGGTGGTGGCGGGCACGCTCCCGCTCGTCGTCGGAGGGCGCCGCAGCGTCCCGCTCGTCCTCGCGGCGGACTGACGCCGGCGCTCCCTGCCGTTCCGGGCCTCCAGCCCACACCCGGCTGCCCGGACTGCCCGGGTGCCCCCTCCGTCCTCCCCTCCAACCGCTTCGCCGACCCCACCAGGAAGAACCCATGCGCATCCTCTTCTCCGGTGTTCCCGCACTCGGACACCTGCTCCCCCTCGTCCCGCTCGCCCGCACCGCCCAGGCGGCGGGGCACGACGTCGCCCTCCTCACCAGCGGGGGCATGCGTGATGCACTCGCTGCCGAGCTGCCGACGGTGCCGCTCCTGGCGGCCGGGCCGATGCCGTCGGCGCTGTTCGCCGAGGTGGCCCGACGCATCCCGGGCAGCGACCCCGCGAACCGACCGGAACCCGCCGACGTCGCCGAGTTCTTCGCCGGCACCCGCGTCGACCTGACCGTCGACGACGCCCTGCGAGAGGCGACCACCTGGTCGCCCGACGTCGTCGTGGCCGACGCCGTCGACCTGGTCGGGCCGCTCGTCGCGGCGGCACTCGGCATCCCGTACGCCGTCGTCGCGTTCGGCCCGGAGGTCCCCGACGCGTTCCGCCGGCCCATGACGGACCTCGTCCTCCCCCGCTACACCCAGCGCGGCCTCGTCCCGTCGCCGCCGGTGGCGCTGCTCGACCCGACCCCGGCGTCGCTCCAGGCGCCCGGGTGGACGCAGCACCCCGTGACCGTCCCCTTCCGGTCCGAGCCGCACAGCCGGCCCGGCGAGCGCGCACCCCTGGCGCCGTTCCCGGCGTCGCACCGGCGGCCACGCGTCCTCGTGACACTGGGGACCGTCTTCGGTGACGCTGCGCTGTTGCAGACGATCATCGACGGGTTCCACCCCGACGAAGCAGACGTCCTCGCGACCGTCGGCGTCATCGGGGACCACCTCGCCGACAGCGAGCACGTCCACTTCGTCCCGTTCCGACCGATGCGCGAGCTGTTGGACGGCGTCGACGTCGTGGTCAGCGCTGCCGGTGCCGGTACCGTGCTCGCGGCGGCGAGTGCCGGCGTCCCGATGGTGCTGCTGCCCCAGGGTGCGGACCAGTTCATCAACGCCGCCCGCGCGGCGGAAACCGGCATGGCCGTCGTCGTGGACCGCGCGGAGGCCGTCGGTTCCGCGGTGCACCGGATGCTCGCCGGATCCGCGCACGCCGACGCCGCCCGACGGTTGCGTGCGGAGACCGAGCAGCGGCCGAGTGCCACCGACGCGATCAGCGAGCTCGTCGCCCGCGTGCGACGGGTGGCGATCGCCGAGCAGGGCTGATCCCGGTCCCCGTCACGCTCCGCTCGGCCCGGGCCCTGCCGGACCCGGGCCGAACACCGTCGCGGTGAAGCGACGCGCGAGGTCGTCGTCGTGGTCGTACAGGCGCATGCCGAGCAGCGTGTTGATGAGCATGCCCTTCGCGAGGAAGGTCTCGGCTGCCGACGGTGCGAGTCCGGCCTCGTCGACCAGGAAGCGGAGGATCCGCGTGAACCCGTCCCGCGCCACGGGGCCGATGACAGGGTCCGCGCCGAGCATGTACGACTGCATGACGATGAGGTGGACGCCGTCCTCGGTCGCCAGGGCCTGGTACGCCTCGCCGAGCCGCGACTCGACGGTGCCGGGCCGGTCCTCGTCGAGTGCTGCGCGGAACGCGTCGAGCACCGCCTCGAGGCACCCTTCGATGACCGCGAGGAACAGGTTCTCCTTGGAGCCGAACATGCGGACGACGTAGGGCTGGCTGATCCCGGCGGCCTTCGCGATCCGCTCGGTGGTGGCGCCGTGGTACCCCTCGCGCGCGAACACGGTGGCCGCAGCGGCGAGGGTGGACTCTCGCCGTCGACTGCCGGCCATGCGCTCCGTTGCCTTCGGGATCGGGCCGCTTGCTGTCGCCATGGCTCGAGGGTATCATCCGATGCCATAAGTAATGAATCGATTACTAATGTCACTTCCCCCGCCGGGGTCCTGCCGCCGCTGGGCCGGGTCCTCCCCGTCCTCGTGGTCCAGGTCCTCGTCGCCATGACCGTCGCCGGAGCCTTCGTCGGGCTGTACGTCGGGCTGCAGAAGGCCCCCGTCCCGCACCACCTCCCGGTCGCCGTCGCGGACGCTCGACTCGCCGACGCAGCGTCCGCGGCGCTGGGCGACTCGGCCGACGTACGCCCCGTCTCCTCGGCCACGGCGGCTCGCGAACTCGTCCGCTCCCGCGAGGTCGTCGCGGCCCTCCTCCCCAGCGCGGACGGCTCGACACTCGCCACCGCTGGCGCGAACGGGCGGAGCGCGAGCGCCGCCGCCTCGGCGATGCTCATCCGGGTGGCGCAGGCCGGCGGCGCCCCGGTGTCGCGGACGCAGGACCTCGTGCCCCTCACGACGAGTGACGCGCAGGGCATCGCGGGGTTCTACCTCGTCTTCGGCACGACACTCGCGGCCTTCATCCTCGCCCAGGTCATGAACTCCCTGGGCGCCCTCGCCCGCTTGCGTGTCCGGGTCCTCGTCACCGTCGTCGGGAGCATCGCCGCCGCCATCGTCGTGGCCGTCATCGCCGGTCCGGTCGACGGAGCCGTACCCGCCGGGACCGGAGTCGTCATCGCCGTGCTGTCGCTCCTCGCCGTGGCCGTCTCGATGTCCACCCTCGCCATCACCGCGCTCCTCGGCCCGATGGGGGTGGTCGTGTCCACCCTCGTGTTCACCACCCTCGGCAACGCGACCAGCGGCGCCACGGTGAGCACCCACCTCCTGCCGCCGGCACTGGCCGCCGTGGGCAGCGCGTTGCCGCCCGGGGCCGCGTTCGGCGCGCTGACGTCCTTCAGCTACTTCGACGGCGCCGGGGCCGCACGCGCGCTCGTCACGCTCGCCCTGTGGATCGTGGTCGCGTCGGGCGTCCTGGTGCTCACGAGCCACCGCTCCCGGACGCGGCGGCCCACCCCCGGTTCCGCCGACCGAGCGGCCACACCCCGGTCGGATGCGGACAGTCATGCCACTTCGCATCGTGATCGCCTATCGTGACCACCAGCGCGATCGCGCGAACACCCCACGTCGGTCGCAGGACCGGCGGCGACGGAAGGTCGGTCTGCGTTGACCACCACCCCGATCCAGGCCGGCTACACCCGCACCCGCCCCGCCGTCGGCAATCGCGGGTCCAGCACCTCCACGTACTCGGCGGTCCTCGCGCAGGTCAAGGAACACGACCTGCTCCGCCGCCGCACCGGTTTCTACTGGTCCCTGTTCGGCTCGCTCGTCGGCACACTCGCCCTCGCCTGGGTGGCGTTCGCCCTCCTCGGTCACTCGTGGTTCCAGCTCATCGTCGCCGGCGCGCTCGGCGTGCTCTTCACGCAGTTCGCCTTCCTGTCGCACGAGGCCGCGCACCGTCAGGTGTTCGCCTCGCAGCGCTGGAACGACCGTGCGGGCCGGTACGTCGGCACGTTCCTGGTCGGTCTGAGCTACTCGTGGTGGATGAACAAGCACACCCGCCATCACGGCAACCCGAACACGATCGGCAAGGACCCCGACATCGCCCCCGGTGTCATCCGCTTCACCCCGGAGGACGCGGCGGTCACCAAGGGGCCGCGAGGGCTCTTCACCCGGTTCCAGGGGTGGCTGTTCTTCCCACTCCTGACGCTCGAGGGCGTCAACCTGCACTGGTCCGCCGTCCGGACCGTGCTGACGGGCGGTGACACCAAGGCCGACCTCCGCAACCGCATGCTCGAGGCCACGCTCCTCGTCCTGCGCTTCGGCATCTACCTCACCATCGTGTTCTGGTTCCTGCCCTTCGGGATGGCGTGCGCGTTCCTCGGGGTGCAGCTCGCCGTCTTCGGCGTGATGATGGGCGCTTCCTTCGCCCCGAACCACAAGGGCATGCCGACCATCGCCCACGACGCGAAGGTCGACTTCTTCTCGCGCCAGGTCCGCACATCGCGGAACATCCGCGGCGGATGGTGGGTGTCCTTCCTCATGGGCGGCCTGAACTACCAGGTCGAGCACCACCTGTTCCCGTCCATGCCGCGCCCGGCGCTCAAGCAGGCCCGCTTGCTCGTCCGCGAGCACTGCGAGACGCTCGACGTCCCGTACACCGAGACGACCCTCCTCCGTTCGTACGGCATCGTCGTCCGCTACCTGAACCGCGTCGGCCTCGCCGCCCGTGACCCGTTCACCTGCCCGATGGTCTCGCAGCTCCGCATCCACTGAGGTGCACTGATCACCGACACCAGCCGGGCGGACGAGCTCGGCACGGCGGTCACCCCGATCGGTGCGGAGAACCCCTTCCGGCGCGCCGAGGACCTCGGCACCGTGGCCGAGGGGATCACCCGACCCGACGGCGGCGAGGCCGTCGAGCGCCCATCCCTCGCGCGTTGCTGCGGAGACGTCGTTGCGCCAGGTCGGATGTCGGCTCGTCATCGGCGGCACGTTCGTCCACGGCGTCACGCTCTGTGGGGCGTCCCGGTCCGCACTGCGCCCGCAGGAGCTGCTCGTACGCTGCACAGACCTTCTCCCAGGTGTAGACCTCGGCGGCTCGACGCTTCGCCGACGTGCTCAGAGCGGCCCGGCGTTGCGGATCAGCGAGGACCGATCGGATCGACGTGACGATGGAGGCGGCGTCAGGGTCCGTGAACTCCGCTTCCTCGCCGAGGACTTCACGGTTGTACAGCGTGTCCCGTGCGACGACCGGGGCGCCCAGTGCCATCGCCTGGACGAGCGCGGGGTTCGTCCCACCGACACTGTGTCCGTGGAAGTACGCGCCGGCGTCGGCCCAGAGTGCGTGCAGGAGGTCGTCGTCGCTCACGTGTCCGAGCCAGCTGATGCGAGGATGCTGCTCTGCCAGCTGCCGAGCACGGTCGTCCAGATCGCCTCCGAAGCCCGTGGAACCGACCATCACGACTTCGTGGGTCTCTGCGAGTGCAGGCGCGGCCTCGAAGAACTCGGCGATGGTGTTCTCCGGGACGAAGCGAGCGACGACGAGGACGTAGGTGCCCTTGGGCAGTGGCGCCGGATCCGTCGACTCCTTCGCTTCGCCCCCGTAGGGGATGAAGTGACCGGCGCGCCCGAAGTCCTCCAGCCAGTGTGCTCCGATCGCCTTCGCGTCGACGATGATCTCCGTTGCCCACCGAGCGGTGAAGCGGGCGCCCGTCCGGAACGTCGTCCGTGCCAAGCGGCCCCACTTCGCGCGTTCCCACTCGATGCCGTCGACGTTCACGACGGTCCGGATCCCGCGAGCACGGAGGAGCGGCAGCCAGAAGCCGTTCGCGACGTTCATCACGAGTGCGACGTCGGGCCGCTTCCAGAGGGCATGGAGCGACGACGTCAGACCGAAGCTCAGGGTGCTGAGCGACTTGCTCTGCACACCACGGGTGGTGACGGTTCCGATGCGCTCGTCTGCCTCGAGCTCCTCCGAAGTGGTCCCAGGGCGGCCGTAGACGGTGACGTCCCATCCGTGGTCGGCGAGGTACGGCGCGATGTACCGGACGGCGGTCTCGAACCCGCCGTAGGAACTCGGGTAGCCACGCGTGCCGATGATCGCCACCGTCGGTCGTCCTTGCTCAGTCAACTTGCCTCTCATCACGACGGGAGTCAGCTCGATGACCCTGAACCAGCACGAGCGGGTGTCGTGCGTCGAAGGCCCTCGTGAGGGTAACATACCACACGTCATCTGGTCGCATACTGGCTCGTCGACGGGCGCGGCACCGGCACGGGTGGTGCCGGCCGCTCCGGCGCCCATCGGGTAGGTGGCGTTCGTCGCACTGATGCCGGAGGAACTGCGCCCGGAGACCCACACGGCCGTCCGCCCGGACGCCGAGCAGGACAACGTGGTCCTCGAGTTCGGTGAGCAGACGTCGCCGCTGTCCTCCACGGGCGCGATGGCACCGCCGTCGGCGACGATGGCCGTGATGCTGACACACGGGCACGACCCCCAGCGGAGCACCCGGCGTTGCAGGCGCTGCGGGCCTGACCCTGCTCGCCCTCCCGCGCGAGGAGGGTCAGCCGTCGGTTCGCAGGACGCCGCGCAGCGCCGCCCGCAGCAGCAGCAGCAGGAGCAGGAGCAGGAGGATCGTCTTGCCGTCCGAACTGACCGCCCGCTGATCTCGCCCTGGTGCCCTCCGACCTCGGCTCCTCGTGGTGGGCCCTGCCGGGATCGAACCGACGACATCCACGGTGTAAACGTGGCGCTCTACCAGCTGAGCTAAAGGCCCTCGCACCGCTGCCGGTGCACCCCACATCCTACGGGTGCGCCGAGAGCGACGCCGCTCGCCTGACTACGCTCGGCCGCATGCGCCGCTCCCCCGCCGTCGTCGTCGCCGCCGTGCTCGTCGCCCTGCTCACCGGTTGCTCGGCGCCCGCGGCCGACACGAGTTCGGTCGCACCGCCGTGGCCACGTCCGACGGACCTGGCGCACCGTGCCGACGAGGCCGGACTCGAGGACGTCTGGGGCGAACGTCTGGTCAAGCACGTCCACACGCACCTGACCATCACCGACGGTGACACCCCGGTCGTGGTGCCGGGGAACGTGGGCCACTCGAAGTCGCAGCGCTTCGCCGCACAGCTGCACACGCACGACACGTCGGGCATCCTGCACGTCGAGTCCCCGACCCGTTGGACGTTCACGCTCGGGCAGTTCTTCGACGAGTGGGGCGTCTCGCTGGGGCCGGCACACGTCGGCGGGCTGCGCGGTGAGCTCACGGTGTGGGTGGACGGCAAGCGGTACTTCGGCAACCCGCGGTCCATCGAGCTGACGAACCGGCGCGACATCGGGCTCGGCGTGACGACGATCGGTGAGGTCCCGCATCGTCCGGCGCCGTTCGACTGGCCGCCGCAGTACCGCTGACCGACCCGCAGAGCCGGACCGGACCGGACCACCCGCTCAGTCCTCCTTCGGTGCCACCCACCCGAGGTCCAGGTCCCTCTCGTCCGCCGAGCCTGGTCCGAGTTGCCACGCACTCGTGCGCTTCCGGACCGGCTCCCTCCGGTACGGGCAGGACGCCACGGGCGGCAGCCTGTGGACGACGCAGCACCATCTGGGATGCTGTGGAGGAACGACAGCGGACCAGGCCGCGGTCGTGGGCCCGGATCACCGGGACAGGGGAACGGGGACTTCGATGACGGAACCGTCAGCACCGCCGCACGGCAACCCACGACGCTGGTGGATCGTCGGGGCCGGGGCGCTCGCCGTCGTGGTCGCCGCCGGCACGGTTGCGTGGTCACTCGCCGCACTGCCCCTGGCGTTCCACGACGCCGTGATCAGCCAGCTCCTCGACGGTTCCCAGGTCGACGCCCGCAACCAGTGGACGACCGCGACGCCGAAGGCCCCCCTCGTCCCGCTCTACGCCGCACCCGACGCCGACGCTGCCCCGGTCGCGACACTGTCCTCGTCGGTGTCGACCCTGAACACGCCGACCGCGACCGCCGTGTGGGGTCGTACGGCTGGCGAAGACGGTGGCATGGTCCTCGTCTCGACGCCCTCCCGGAACCGGACCCCGGGTGACGGCGGGGTCGCCGAAGCCCCGAGTTCGACCTTCGCCTGGGCCCGCGCCGCCGACTTCACGCTCGCGAGCATCGACCGCGAGGTCCGGATCGACAACGCGACGTCCACGATCGCGATCGTGCACCGCGACGGCACCACGGAGACGAGCGAGACCGCACGGCTCGGCACCCCGGAAGACCCGACACCCGCTGACACGAAGACCTACATGGAGGCGAACTACGTCGATCCGCAGGTCCCGTACACGCAGGGACACCCGATCGCACTGACCGGGGCGCACTCGTCGAAGCTCGCCGGGTACGGCGGCAACGCGGCCCTCACCGCGCTGCACTTCTACCCGGACCCGACCGGCTCGTCGCACGGCTGCGTCCGCGTCACGGCCGCGATGACGGACGCGCTCGCGACGCTGCCGATCGGCACGCCGATCGAGTTCAGCTGAACAGTTCGCGGACCACCGCGCCGGGACGTTCGACGTGCGCGAAGTGCCCGCAGTCCTCCAGGAGGACCGTGCGGACGTCCGGCAGGACACCACCCAGACGCGCGAGGTCGTCGACCCGAGCGAACACGTCCTGCCGCCCCGAGACCGCCACGACCGGGCATCGCACCCCGGCCCATCGCCGGGTGTCGTAGCGGGCGGCCGACCGGGCCGCGCCGAGGAAGCCCACCGGACGGAACTCCTCGACGAACGCCCGCAGCACACTCGGGTCGAGTCGCCGGACGGTGGCGAACACCGGCCCGGCGAGCAGCGGGAGCAGTCCGATCCGGGCGAGTCCGCGCAGGAGGCCGTGGGCAGCCCGCCGGGTCACGGCGAGCCCGGCGCGCAGGAGCGTGAAGGCCGGCAGTGTCCGGAGGGCCCGGACCGGGTGGCGCGCGGCGGTCGCCGTGGCGAAGGTGGTGCCGGAGACGAGGCCGAGGGAGCGCACCCGGTCCGGCCGGGTCACCGCGAGGTGGAGGCCGACGAAGGCCCCCATGGAGTGCCCGACGACGTCGGCCTGGTCGAGGCCGAGGGCGTCGAGCACCTCGACGATCACCTGTGACGACTCGTCGACGTCGAGCGGGACCGCCGGCGCGGGTGAGGAACCCCACCCCGGCAGGTCGACCAGGACGAGTCCACGGCCGACGACGTTACCCGCTGCGGACAGGAGCGGCGTCCACGTGGTCCACGACCCGGCGACACCGTGCAGGAACAACAGCGGACGCGCACCCGGTCGGTGCCGGACCACGGTCGGGCCGGCACTCGTCGACACCGTCGTCGTGGTGAGGCCCCACCGAGCAGGGTCGCCGACGACGGGGTACGGCGCGTACGCGTCGGGGTGCACGGATCCCACCTGAGGGACCGCGCCGGTGTCGGTGACGGCCACCGTGCCTCCAGTCCGACGTCTCGTGACGTCACCCGGAGTTCGGAACCGACGCCGTCGGGGAAGGGGCGACGCTCAGCCGACGGAGACCGGCGCGGCACAGGCCGCGAGGCGGTCGAGGGCCGCCCGGTACTCCGTCACGTCCCGGGCGACGCCCGGCTCGGTGATGATCGAGGCCTTGATGCGACCGTCCACGTCGATGACGAAGGTCGCGCGGGTGGCGAAGCCCTTCTGCTCGAGGAAGACGCCGTACTCCTTGGACACGGCACCGTGCGGCCAGAAGTCCGCGAGCAGCTCGAAGTCGTAGCCGTTGACCTGCGCGAAGGAACGCAGCGTCGCCTTGGAGTCGACCGAGATGCCGATCAGCTCGATGCGCTGGTCCTGGAACATCGCGATGTTGTCCTGCAGCGTGCAGAGCTCATCAGTGCAGGTGGACGAGAACGCGAGCGGGAAGAAGACGAGGGCGACCGGGCGGCGTCCGCGGTGGTCGCTGAGTCGGACGTGCTCACCGAACTGGTTCGGGAGCTCGAAGTCCGGCGCGAGTGAGCCGATCTCCAGTGCCATCGTGGTGGTGCTTCTCTCCCCGGGCGTTGGGTGTGCCCGTCGGTTCCACACGTCCGCCGGTCGCGGACGCACGATCGGCCATGCTACGCCGACGGCAGGCGAACGCAAGTGCCGTCCGCACCGCGTCGTCATCAGCATCGCCGTCGGTGCGGGGGCCTAGAGTGGACGCGGCCCGTCCCCGGTCGTGATCCGACCACCGACGGCTCGACATGTCCACCACCACGAGAACGAACGAGGTCAACGGTGACGGTGAACGACCAGGACCCGCGCAGCACCGCAGGGCAGGACCAGGACCCGGAGGAGACCGCCGAGTGGCGTGAGTCCCTCGACGGTCTCGTCGCGACGCACGGGCACCAGCGGGCGCGCGAGATCATGCAGAGCCTGCTGAAGCGCTCGAACGAGCTGCACCTCGGCGTGCCGATGGTCCCGACGACGGACTACGTCAACACGATCGCCCCCGAGGACGAGCCCGAGTTCCCGGGCGACGAAGAGCTCGAACGCCGCTACCGCCGGTGGATCCGCTGGAACGCGGCCGTCACCGTGCACCGCGCGCAGCGCCCCGGCATCTCGGTCGGCGGCCACATCTCGACGTACGCGTCGAGTGCTGCCATGTACGAGGTCGGCTACAACCACTTCTTCCGTGCGCAGGACCACCCGTCCGGCGGCGACCAGGTCTTCTTCCAGGGCCACGCCTCCCCCGGCATGTACGCCCGCGCCTACATGGAGGGGCGTCTCAGCGAAGACCAGCTCGACGGCTTCCGACAGGAGAAGTCGCACGCCGGCGGCGGACTCTCCTCGTACCCGCACCCGCGCCTCATGCCGCACTTCTGGCAGTTCCCGACCGTGTCGATGGGCATCGGTCCGATCAACGCGATCTACCAGGCACAGCAGGCCAAGTACCTGTCGAACCGTGGCATCAAGGACGCCTCGGAGCAGCAGGTCTGGGCGTTCCTCGGCGACGGCGAGATGGACGAGGTCGAGTCCCGCGGTCAGCTCCAGGTCGCGGCGAACGACGGTCTCGACAACCTCAACTTCGTCATCAACTGCAACCTGCAGCGCCTCGACGGCCCCGTCCGTGGCAACGGCAAGATCATCCAGGAGCTCGAGGCGTTCTTCCGCGGTGCGGGCTGGAACGTCATCAAGGTCGTCTGGGGCCGCGAGTGGGACGACCTGCTCGCCCGCGACACCGAGGGCGCGCTCCTCAACCTCATGAACCAGACGCCGGACGGCGACTACCAGACGTACAAGGCCGAGAACGGTGCCTACGTGCGCGAGAACTTCTTCGGGCGTGACCCGAAGGCGCTCGAGCTGGTCGAGGACTACACCGACGACCAGATCTGGAACCTCAAGCGCGGTGGCCACGACTACCGCAAGGTCTACGCCGCGTTCAAGGCCGCGACCGAGCACAAGGGCCAGCCGACCGTCATCCTGGCCAAGACGGTCAAGGGCTACGGCCTCGGCCCGAGCTTCGAGGGGCGCAACGCGACCCACCAGATGAAGAAGCTCACGCTCGACAACCTCAAGCAGTTCCGCGACGAGATGCGCATCCCGGTCACCGACGCGCAGCTCGAGGAGAACCCGTACACCCCGCCGTACTACCACCCGGGCAACGACGACGAGGCGATCCAGTACATGCACGAGCGCCGCCGTGAACTCGGTGGCTACGTGCCGGAGCGTCGCACGAAGTACACGCAGGTCAACCTGCCCGACGAGTCGAAGTACCAGGTCGTCAAGAAGGGCTCCGGCAAGCAGGAGGTCGCCACGACGATGGCGTTCGCCCGCCTGCTGAAGGACCTGCTCCGGTCGCCGGACTTCGGCAACCGCGTGGTCCCGATCATCCCGGACGAGGCGCGCACGTTCGGCATGGACGCGTACTTCCCGACCGCGAAGATCTACAACCCGAACGGCCAGCACTACACGTCGGTCGACCGCGAACTCCTCCTGGCCTACAAGGAGAGCCCGCAGGGCCAGATCATCCACGTCGGCATCAACGAGGCGGGCGCCCTCGCGGCCTTCACCGCGGTCGGCACCTCGTACTCGACGCAGGGCGAACCGCTCATCCCGGTCTACGTCTTCTACTCGATGTTCGGCTTCCAGCGCACCGGCGACGCGATCTGGGCCGCCGGCGACCAGATGGCCCGCGGGTTCATGATCGGTGCCACCGCCGGTCGCACCACCCTGACCGGCGAGGGTCTGCAGCACGCGGACGGCCACTCGCCGCTCCTCGCGGCGTCGAACCCGGCCGTCGTCTCGTACGACCCCGCGTACGGGTACGAGATCGGGCACATCGTCCGCTCCGGCCTCGAGCGCATGTACGGCACGAACGAGGACGGCACGCCGTCGCACGACGACCCGAACGTCATGTACTACCTCACGGTCTACAACGAGCCGCTCGTGCAGCCGGCCGAGCCGGAGGGCGTCGACGTCGACGGCATCGTCAAGGGCATGTACCTGCTCAAGGCGAGCGAACACGACGGCCCCAAGGCCCAGCTGCTCGCGTCCGGTGTCGCCGTGCCGTGGATCCTCGAGGCGCAGGAGCTCCTGGCCTCGGACTGGGGCGTGTCGGCTGACGTCTGGAGCGTCACCAGCTGGGGTGAGCTCTACCGCGACGGTGTGGACGCCGAGCAGCACGCGTTCCTCAACCCGAACGAACAGCCGCGCACCCCGTACGTCACCGAGCGCCTGCTCGGTACCGAGGGTCCGGTCGTGGCGGTGAGCGACTTCATGCACGCCGTGCAGGAGCAGATCCGCCCGTTCGTCCCGGCCGACTACGCCACGCTCGGCGCGGACGGCTTCGGCTTCTCGGACACCCGTCCGGCAGCACGCCGCTTCTTCCACATCGACGGTCCCTCGGTCGTCGTGCGGACGCTGCAGCAGCTGGTCCGCCAGGGCAAGCTCGACGCCTCCGTCCTGCAGCAGGCGATCGACAAGTACCGCCTGCACGACGTGACGGCCGGCACCACCGGCAGCGCGGGCGGCGAGAGCTGATCTGGGCGTGACCACACCCCGCACCGCCACCGCCGCGGGCCGGGAGGACGACCGGCAACGGGCGCTCTCCTGGCTCCGGCAGGTGTCGGGCGAACTCTCGACCGCGACGATCAAGCGGCTCGAGGACACCCTGCCCTGGTACAGCGAGATGCCTCCCGGCCGTCGCTCGGCCGTCGGCATGGTGGCCCAGGCCGGCATCACCTCGTTCATCTCATGGCTCGAGGGCAGCGCCTCCACCCCGTGGATCGCCGCCGCAGACGTCTTCGGCTCGGCGCCACGTGAGCTCCTGCGCTCGGTGAGTCTGCAGCAGACCCTGCAGCTCATCCGCGTCGTGGTCACCGTGGTCGAGGAGCGCGCTGCCGACGACGAGATGCTGCAGGAGGCGATCCTCAAGTACTCGCGTGACATCGCCTTCGCGGCTGCGGACGTCTACGCCCGCGCCGCGGAGGCCCGCGGGCTCTGGGACGCCCGTCTCGAGGCCCTCGTGGTCGACTCGATCCTGTCGGGCGAGTACGACGACGAGCTGCCGTCGCGCATCGCCGCGCTCGGCTGGCACGGACACGGCGAGGTCGCGGTGCTCGTCGGCACGGCGCCGAAGCAGCTCGAGGTCGACCAGGTCCGCCGGACGGCCCGGCACCAGGACGCGGACGTGCTCATCGGCGTCCAGGGGTCGCGGCTCGTCGTCGTCATCGGCCGGGCCACCCCGCGGGACGACGTGCCCGAGGGGGAAGAGCCGGTGTCGTTCATGTCGATCGCGCAGGAACTCGAACCGCTCTTCGGGGAGGGACACCTGGTGCTCGGCAACGAGGTGCCCGGGGTCGTCGACGCGTCGACCAGCGCGAAGGCCGCCCTCGCCGGGTTCGCGGTCGCACGCGCCTGGCGCGGGGCACCCCGCCCGGCGCTGGCCGACGACCTGCTCCCCGAGCGGGCACTGGCCGGCGACCCGCTCGCCCGGTCGGCACTCGTGCAGCGGATCTACACACCCCTCAAGGACCAGTCGACCGAGCTCCTGCAGACCCTGTGGTGCTACCTCGACACCGGACGGTCACTCGAGGCCACCGCGCGGGAACTGTTCGTGCACCCGAACACCGTGCGCTACCGGCTCCGACGGGTCGCGGACATCATCGGGTGGGACGCCACCCACGCCCGCGACGCGTTGATCGTGCAGTCGGCGCTCATCCTCGGAGCGATGTCCGAGTCGGCGTCCACCCGCCGTCGTCCGACCCGCCGGTAGACCCCGGTCCTGCCGCCTCACCCGCTCCACCCGTAGGGGTTCCTACAACCCGTCCCCGCAATCCGTGTGGGGAGTCCACACGGATCCCGGGGTGGTGGCCGTGCAGGATTGACCGGTGATCGTCGTCGTCGCGCCCGGACAGGGCTCCCAGACCCCCGGATTCCTCGCCCCCTGGCTCGAGGACGCCGCCGTCCGTGAACGAGTCGGCCAGTGGTCCGAGGCGATCGGCGTCGACCTCGCCGAGCACGGCACGAACTCCGACGCGGACACCATCAAGGACACCGCCCTGGCGCAGCCGCTCATCGTGGCTGCCGGACTCGTCACCGCCGACGCCCTGCTCGCCGACGGCCGTCGCGCCTTCGTCGGCGGGGTCGCGGGGCACTCGGTGGGTGAATTCACGGCCGCCGCCGTCGCCGGGGTCCTCACGCCGACCGACGCCGTGTCGCTGGTCGCCGAGCGCGGGCGGGCGATGGCCGACGCCGCGGCGCTGGAGCCGACCTCGATGGCAGCAGTGCTCGGCGGTAACGCCGACGAACTCGCAGCCGCCCTCGAGTCCTTGGGCCTCACCGCCGCGAACCACAACGGTGGTGGCCAGACGGTCGTCGCCGGACCCGCCGACGCGATCGCGCGCCTGGCGGAGCAGCCGCCCGCCAAGGCCCGAGTGGTGCCCCTGGCGGTCGCCGGCGCCTTCCACACCCGCTTCATGGCCCCGGCCGTCGATCGTGTCGCCCCCGTCGCCGCGGCCGCGACCGTGCAGGACCCGACGCTCCCGCTCTGGACGAACGCCGACGGCTCCCGGGTGGACGACGGACGCCGGTTCGTGGACCTCATGGTCCGACAGATCGCCAGCCCCGTGCACTGGGACGCCGTCATGACGTCGTTCCAGCAGGCCGGCGTCACCGGGATCATCGAGCTCGCCCCGGCCGGTGCCCTCGTCGGCCTGGCGAAGCGCGGACTCCGCGGCACGCCGACCGTCGCGATCAAGACGCCGGACGACCTGCCCGCGGCCGTCGAGCTGCTGAGCGCCACCGAGGCCACCCGATGACCGACACGAGCACGACCGGCCCAGGCGCCACCACGCCGGCCGCAGAGGCCGGTGCGGCGGACGCGACCCAGGGCCTCCAGGCGGGCGCCCGGCCCGTCCTTGCCCAGCGACGCGGCCACGACTTCACGCGCATCCTCGCCTTCGGCGCCGCCCGCGGCGAGAACGTGGTCCCGAACAACGACCTGGTCGGCCCGATCGACTCGTCCGACGAGTGGATCCGCCAGCGGACCGGCATCGTGACCCGCATGCGGGCCGGCCGTGACGTCGAGGCCGTGGACCTCGCCGAGGCCGCCGCACGTGAGGCGATCGAGAAGGCCGGGCTCACCCCCGACCAGATCGGCGTCGTCCTCGTCGCGACCGTCACCCACACCGTCGCGACCCCGTCGATGGCCTCGTTGCTCGCCGAGCGCATCGGCGCCGCACCGGCCGCTGCCTACGACATCAGCGCCGCGTGCGCCGGCTACGCCTACGGCATCGCGCAGGCCGACTCGTTCATCAAGTCCGGCATCGCCGACCACGTGCTCGTCATCGGCGCGGAGAAGCTCAGCGACGTCGTCGACCCGACCGACCGCTCCATCTCGTTCCTCCTCGGGGACGGCGCGGGCGCCGCGGTCGTCGGTCCGAGCGACACGGCCGGCATCGGCCCGAGCATCTGGGGCTCCGACGGCTCGAAGTGGGACGCCATCGGCATGACCGCGACCTACAACGAGTGGGAGGCCGGCGCGCCCCGCCCGACCATGCGCCAGGCCGGACAGACCGTGTTCCGCTGGGCCGTCTGGGAGATGGTCAAGGTCGCGCGTCAGGCACTCGAGGCCGCCGGCGTCCGCGCCGACCAGCTCTCGGCCTTCGTCCCGCACCAGGCGAACATCCGGATCATCGACGAGTTCGCGAAGCAGCTCGGGATCCCGGACACGGTGGCGATCGCCCGCGACATCACCACCACCGGCAACACCTCGGCCGCGAGCATCCCGCTCGCCACGCACCGCCTGCTCTCCGAGCACCCGGAACTGTCCGGCGGCCTCGCCCTGCAGATCGGGTTCGGCGCCGGACTCGTGTTCGGCGCACAGGTGGTCGTCCTCCCCTAGCCCCTCGTGCCTCCGGGCGCGGGCAGTGCCCGTGCCCTAGGCTGTCCCACGGTCAAACGACACCCCCCTCAAGGAGAACACCCATGGCCCTGTCCAACGAAGAAGTCCTCGCCGGCCTGGCCGAGCTGATCAACGACGAGACCGGTATCGCCACCGACACCGTCGCCGCTGACAAGTCGTTCACCGACGACCTCGACATCGACTCGATCTCGATGATGACCATCGTCGTGAACGCCGAAGAGAAGTTCGACGTCAAGATCCCCGACGAAGAGGTCAAGAACCTCAAGACCGTCGGCGACGCCGTCGACTTCATCGTCAAGGCCCAGGCCTGAGTCGAGCTTCCTGAGCGCCGCGGGCCGCTGACCCTCGAGTCGTGGCCCGCGGCGCTCGTCTTGTCCCTCGCAGAAAGAACCGTCGTTCATGACCAAGAGAACCGTCGTCGTCACCGGGATCGGTGCGATCAGTCCCCTCGCTGCGACCGCCAAGGAATCCTGGGCGGCACTGCTCGCCGGTGAGTCCGGCATCAGCCGCATCGAGGACCCGCGCTACGCCGAGCTCGAGCTCCCCGTCGAGTTCGCCGGCCAGGCGCGTCGCTTCGTCACCGACCAGCTCACCCGCCCGGAGTCGAAGCGTCTCGACCCCTCGTCGCAGCTGTCCCTCATCGCCGCGCGCGAAGCATGGGCGGACGCCGGCATCGACGCCGAGTCCGTCGTGCCCGAGCGCCTCGTCGTCGACTGGGCGACCGGCATCGGTGGCGTCAACACGCTGCTCGACGCGTGGGACACCCTCCGCGAGAAGGGCCCGCGTCGCGTCATGCCGATGACGGTCCCGATGCTCATGGCGAACGGCCCCGCCGCCGCCATCGAGATGGAGTTCGGCGCCCGTGGTGGCGCCCGCACCTACCTCTCCGCCTGCGCCTCCTCCACCGAGTCCCTGGCCGAGGCCTACCGTCACGTCGCCTTCGGTGACGCGGACATCGTCATCGCCGGTGGTGCCGAGGCTGCGCTGCACCCGCTGCCGCTCGCCTCGTTCGCCGCGATGCAGGCGCTGTCCCGTCGGAACGACTCCCCCGAGACGGCCTCGCGTCCGTACGACGTCACCCGTGACGGCTTCGTGCTCGCCGACGGTGCGGCCGCGCTCATCCTCGAGACGAAGGAGCACGCCGAGGCCCGGGGCGCCCACATCTACGCCGAGGTCGCCGGCTCCGGCATCACCTCCGACGCGTTCCACATCACCGCGCCGGACCCCGAGGGTTCGGCGGCTGCCCGTGCCGTCATCATGGCGCTCGAGCACGCGGACGCCAGCCGGTCCGACGTCGCGCACGTCAACGCGCACGCGACGTCGACGCCGGTCGGCGACGTCGCCGAGTACCACGCCATGCGTCGGGTCTTCGGTGACCACCTCGACCAGGTCGTCGTGTCCGCCACGAAGGCGTCCACGGGGCACCTGCTCGGTGGCGCCGGCGCGATCGAGGCGGTCTTCACCGTCCTCGCGCTCGAGAACCGCGTCGCACCGCCGACGATCAACCTCACCGAGCAGGACCCGGAGATCGTGATGGACGTCGCAACCGCGCCGCGCGACCTGCCCCAGGGCGACCTGCTCGCGGTGAGCAACTCGTTCGGCTTCGGCGGGCACAACGCGGTGGTCGCGTTCCGCTCGGTCTGATCCACGCTCGTCCAGGAGGCCCGTCCCGCGTCGCGGGGCGGGCCTCCTGTCCGTGCGGCCGCCCTGGCGGTCAGCGCTTCCCGCGGCTCCTCGTCACGCGGGCGACGGCGCCGCCTCAGCAGAGACGACGCCGTCGATCGGAGGAACCTGAGTCGGGGACTAGCCCACGCGGTGCAGCCAGACGACCGGGTTGCCCTCGGCAGCGTGCCGGAAGGGCTCGAGTTCGTCGTCCCACGCCTGGCCGAGCGCGAGTCGCAGTTCACGGTGCAGCTCGAGGGCGTTGCTGCCCGCGACCTCCATCGCGTAGCGGATCCGGTCCTCCGGCACGACCATGTTCCCGGTGACGTCGGTCTGCGCGTAGAAGACACCGAGGTCGGGCGTGTGCATCCACCGTCCACCGTCCGATTCCGCGGTGGCGTCCTCGGTGACCTCGAAGCGGAGGTGCTCCCACCCGCGCAGCGCAGAGGCGATCGCGGCGCCTGAGCCCACCGGACCGGTCCAGGTGAACTCCGTGCGGCGGGAACCGTCCAGCGCGGGCTGGTCGAGCCACGAGAAGTTGACGGCGCGACTCATCGCGCGACCTGCCGCCCATTCGACGTGCGGGCAGAGCGCGCGCGGTGAGGAGTGCACGTAGAGCACTCCTGACGTTGTCCCAGTCACGATTCCTCCGATCGTCAGGTGCGACTTCCCCATCGACCTGTACAGCGGAGGACCCGTTCGGGACCATCGGTATGCGATTGTGATGTCCCGGAGGACACGCTCATCATGCCAGGTGCCGACCGGGAACGGCAAGCACCCCGACGAACCCGGTCCGACCGGCCGCCCGCGGACTGCCGCTACGCGAGTTCCTGGCGCGGGTAGATGACCTTCTGCACGATGATGATCACCGACGCGGCGGCCGGCACCGCCACGAGTGCGCCGAGCACCCCGCCGATCGTCGCACCGGCCACGGCGGCGATGACCACGAGGGCTCCCGGGACCTGGACGGCACGGGACATGATGCGCGGCGAGATGATGTACGCCTCGACCTGCATGTACACGAGGTAGTAGATCGCCGCCGCCAGCGCCGTCGCGGGCGAGGCGAACAGGCAGAGCAGTGAGATGAGCACCGCGGCACCGATCGTCCCGACGAGCGGGATGAGCGACCCGAGGAACGCGAAGGTCGCGAGCAGCACGGGCAGCGGGGCGCCGATGATGAGCAGCCAGATGATGCTCAGCACGCCGTTGATGCCCGCCTGGGTGATCTGCCCGACGACGTAACGGCCGACCGAGGACGTGACCTCCTCGCTCACGGCGACGAAGTTCTCGCGACGGGACGCCGGCACGAAGCGGTACGCCATCGTCTTAAGTCCGCGCATGGACGCCAGGAAGTACAGCATCAGGATGATCACGATGAGCGCGCCGGTCAGCCCGGAGAGGATGCCGCTGCCGACGGCCAGGATCCCGCCGCCGAGCGAGAGCAGGTTGCCCGGGTTCTCGACGAAGGTCTGCACCGACTCGAGGGCGTGGTCGATGTCGAACGACCCGTCGAACTGGCGCGACAGGTCCTGCACCCAACCCTGTTGCGAGATGTCCGCGACGATCTCGGGGAAGTTCTGCACGAGGTTCGTGGCCTGCTCGACCAGGAGGGGCACGATCGCGAAGACGACCCCGACGAAGGCGCCCAGCACCGCGACCACCACGATCGTGATCGCCGACCACCGCGGGATGTAGCGCTCGAGCAGCGTGACGAGCGGGTCGAGACCGAGAGCGATGAACAGCGCGACACCGATGTAGACGAGGACGGTGCTCAGCTGGTGGATGAGGGTGCCGGCCAACAGGGCGACGAGCACGCCGATCGCGCCCATGAACCCGATGCGGAAGGCGTTGACGCGCACGCCCGTACCGGCCCGGCTCACCTCGAACACCACGTTCGGGGTGGGCGCGTGACTCGTGTCTTCGGGTGGGCGCTTCTTGGACGGCAGGTGCACGTAGGGCGGGCGGGACTTGAACCCGCGAATCGTTCGGTTATGAGCCGACTGCCTTGACCAGCTTGGCTACCGCCCCTCGGGGCCAGCGGCCACCGGCTCCCCACGATACAGCGCCTCGAACGTCGAGAGCGTGCGGTTGATGTCGTGTGCCTCGATCATCGTCAGGCTGCGCTCCCGCATCCGTGCGTACTCGTCGTCCGGAGCGGTGAGCACCGAGGTGAGCTTCGCCGCGAGGTCGTGCTCGTCACCGGGCGCGAAGAGGGCGCCGTTGCCGTCGACCAGGTGCGGGAGCGCCATGGCGTCCGCCGCCACGACGGGCAGCCCGGAGGCCATCGCCTCGAGCGACGAGATGCTCTGCAGCTCGGCGGTCGACGGCATCACGAACACGGTCCCGTTCGTCAGCGTGCGGAGCTTGACCTCGTCCGGGACGAACCCGAGGAAGCGGACGCGGTCCTCGACACCGAGCTCCTGCGCGAGCGCCGTGAGCTTCGGGATCATGTCGCCGTCACCGACGACCGTGAAGTGCGCGTCGAGCGAGGCGGGCAGGAGCGGGAGCGCCCGGATGACGACGTCGAGGTTCTTCTCCGGTGCCACGCGTCCGACGAAGACGATGTCGTTGCCCGCCGGCCGGCCCGTCGCCGGGGTGTAGCGGGTGGCGTCGATCCCGCACGAGATCGCGAGGACCGGCTGACCGGCGATCGCATCGCGCAGGTAGTCGGCCGCGAGCTCGGTCGGCGTGGTGATCGCCTCGGCCAGCCGGTACGTCTTCGCAGCGTCCGCCCACGCGACCTTGAGGGCGATCGGCGTCGTGCGCTTGCCGAACGGCGTGTACTCGAGCAGGTTCTCGGGCATGAAGTGGTTCGTGCCGATGATCCGGATGCCCCGGTCGTGCGCCTCGCGGGCGACGCCGCGACCGACCACGATGTGGGACTGGATGTGCACGACGTCGGGCTGCAGGGCGTCGATGACCGGAGCGGTGTGCTTGCGGACCGTCCAGGGCCAGGCGAAGCGGTACCAGGCGTGGGCGGGCCACCGGTACGACGCGAGGCGGTGGACGGTCAGGGTGACGCCGCGGTGCTCCTCGTCGAAGGAGCCGTGGTGCGTGCGGTTCCAGGACGGCGCGATGACGTGCACCTCGTGCCCGCGCTCGGCCAGCCCGACGGCGAGCTCTTCGGTGAAGGTCGCCGCGCCGTTCACGTCGGGGGCGAACGTGTCGGCGGCGATGAGGACCCGCAGCGGCCGTCGCCCCCCGGTGGCGGCCGTGGTGTCGGTCGTCTCGGTCGTGGCGTCTGCTGACACGGCGGGGGTCGTCCTCTCGTCGCGATCACCGGCGTACGTCGTCGCAGCACGCCGGACTGGTCGGTTCGGAACGCTACCGCACCCCTCTGGCCGCCCGCCTCCGCCGCGCGGCTGACCTGCGTCATCCCGTGGTACCGCCCGGTGGGGACCAGGACGTGCAGCGGGTCGGCGTGCGCCACGTCGCGGACGCGGGTCCGGAGACGGACGGGAGGCATGCCTCCCGGCTGTCGCTACCGGCGCGTGTCGGGGTGGTGCTTCGCGAGCAGGAACACCCCGGTGATCGCGATGGCGCCGGCGACGAGGAAACCGATCCCGGCCCCGACGGGTGCGCCCGCCGCCTCGTCGAGGACGATCACGCCGATGCCGACGGCGACGATCGGGTCGACCACGGTGAGTCCGGCGATCACCAGGTCGGCGGACCCGCTCGAGTAGGCGTTCTGCACGAAGTACGCACCGACGGCCGAGGCCACCACGACGCCCACGATCGCGAACACCGTCACCCAGTCGAAGCTGCCGTTCACGAGGCGGTTCAGGGTCACCTTGGCGAGGGTCGCCACGAAGCCGTAGAGGACACCGGCACCGATGATGTAGTAGAGCGCATTCCGTCGCTTGGCGACGAGACGGAACGAGACGACGACGAGCACGAGGACGACCGCGAGGACCACGAGGACGGTGATGAGCTGCCCGCGTCCGATCGGACTCTCACGGCCGTACAGGGCGGCGATGAGCACGAACAGGCCGACGCCGCCGATGCAGGTCCAGACCGCCCGCCGTGCCTGGGTGCCGAGCGGGACGCCGGAGCTCCGGGAGGAGAACCAGGTCGTGACGACGAGGGCGACGGCTCCGAGCGGTTGCACGACGATGAGTGGCGCGTAGGTGATGCTGACGAGCTGGAGCACGATGGCGGCTCCGAGCATGAGCGTGCCGAGCACCCAGTTGCCGCTGCCGAGCAACGCCAGGACGTGCCGGACGGACAGGCCCTTCGACTGCTGCCCGAGCCGGGCCTCCACCCGCTGGACCCCGCGGCTCTGGAACTGCGCACCGAGGGACAGGAACACCGCTCCGATCAGTGCGACGGGGATCATCAGGGCCTGGAACGGGGTCAGGTTCTGCACCACGTCGGGGATCGGCAGGTCCGGTGTCACGCGTCGAGGCTATCCGACGGGCGCAGATAACCTGGTTGCATGGCCGTCCTCCCGATCCGGATCACCGGTGAACCCGTCCTGCACACCCCCGCGACCGAGGTGACCGTCTTCGACGACGCCCTCCGCGCGCTCGTCGCCGACATGTTCGAGACGATGGACCTGGCGCCGGGCGTCGGGCTCGCCGGTCCGCAGGTCGGCGTCGACAAGCGCCTGTTCGTCTACTCGTGGACGGACGACGAGGACGTGCTCTGGCGGGGCGTCGCGGTCAACCCGGTGCTCTGGACCACTCCCCCGGTGCCGGAGTCGGTCGAGGAGCTCGACGAGGACGAGGAGTCCGAGGGCTGCCTGTCCATCCCCGGTGAGCGCTTCCCGCTCCGTCGCGCCGAGGGAGCCCTCCTCCGCGCGGTGGACGAGCACGGTGCGCCGTTCGAGATCGAGGCGCACGGCTGGCTCGCCCGGGTGTTCCAGCATGAGTACGACCACCTGGACGGCCTGCTGTACGCGGACCGTCTCGTCCACCCGTACGCGAAGCAGGCGCAGAAGGCCGTGCGGAAGAACAGCTGGGGCGGCCCGGGCAGGTCGTGGTTGCCGGGGCGGGACCACCCCGAGGGCTGAGCGCTCCGACCGCGCCGGTTGCGGCTCGGTTCCGCGCCTCAGCGCTGGTACGCCGCCAGGGCCCGGCGGAGCCGTTCGATCTCCGGGTGCCCCGGGCAGTACCGTTCCAGCCCCGATGCCAGGTGCGCCTGCGACGGGTTCGTCACCGCACTCGTCCACGGGGCGGTACCGCTGACGGCGCATCCGGCGGCGAGCTGCTCGAGGGTCACGTCACCGGCGGCGGCGTCCAGGGCGGAGCGCTGCTGCTCCGACGGTTCGGTGCCGGTGATCGGGGCCGCCGTGCACGAGGTCCGGCCGTCCTCCCACACCGCCGCGGCCGTCGTGTAGGTCTCCTGCTCGGCGCCGTCGCCGGTGTCGCAGGTGAAGGCGAAGACGATCGGCGACGACCCGGTCGGGCCGGACGGATCGGCAGCGGATGACGAGATGGGGCCCTCCGCATCAGCCAGGCCGGCCCGGTCGTCCGTCGACGAGCACCCGGTCAGGGCCGCGACGACGAACCCGGCCGACAGCACGGCGACGAGGGTCGCGGAGCGGCGGGGAGGACGGGGCACCTGTGGACGTTAACAGCATCGGGCGCGGTGACGGCTGAGCACGCGCACCACGACGCCCGAGAACCGCACCGACCACCTGCGACAGTGCGACAGTGGGGACGGCCGGAGAACGCAAGAGGCCCCCACCCCGAAGGGTGAGGGCCTGTCGCTCCCCGAGTTGGACTCGAACCAACAACCTGCCGGTTAACAGCCGGCTGCTCTGCCAATTGAGCTATCGAGGATCACTGCCGGTTCCGCTGGAAGGCGGTTGAACAGCGGGTAACAGCATAGCAGCAAACGTCCAGCGTCCCGCGCATCGGTTGCGCATCCCGGGCGCGCCGTGGCGGAAGCCCTGGTCAGCCGCGGTGCGTCAGTACCCTGCGGCCGGGTCGACCACGCCGATGAAACCGGTGCCGTCGCCACGGAGGAAGGCCGCGACGTTCGCCCCGACCCGCTCGGCCAGCAGCGGCGCCACCATCTCCGGGGTGTCCGCCTGGTGCGGGGTGATGAGCGCGCCGGGCTCGTCCCACAGCGGGTGACCGTCGGGCAGCGGCTCGGGATCGGTCACGTCGAGTCCCGCGGCGGCGATGCTCCCGGAGCGCAGGGCGTCGACGAGCGCGTCCGTGTCGACGAGCCCGCCGCGGGCGATGTTCACCAGCCGGGCGTGCTCCGGCATGATCGCGAACTGGTGCGCACCGAGCAGCCCCGACGTCCCCGAGGTCATGGCCGCGGCGACCACGACGACGTCGGCGCCGGGCAGCACCTCGTCGAGCTGGTCCGTCGTCACGGTGCGTTCGGCCCCGGGCACGGCCTCGGCGGACCGCCGGACGACGGTCACGCGGACGTCGAAGGGCGCCACGAGGCGCAGGTACTCGAGCGCGATGCCGCCCGCACCGATGAGGACGATCGAGCGGCCGTAGAGCGACACGCCCTCGGGCTCGCGACCCCATGACGTCGTGCGTGCGCGCTTCTGCAGCACGCGCAGGGTGGCGAGCGTCAGCGCGAGGGCGTGCTCGGCGACCGGCTCGGCGTAGGCGCCCTTGGCGGAGGTGAACAGGACACGGTCCCCGTGCTCGGCGATGAGGTGCGCGAACGCGTCCACTCCGGCGAACGGCAGCTGCACCCAGGACACGTCCGGGGCCGTCGTCAGCGCACGCTGCAACCCGTCGGGGTCGCTCGCATCGAGCCAGACGATCCCCCGCGTGTCACCGCCGAGGTCGGCGAGGGTGCCGCCGGCCTGCCGGACCGCGTCCTCGTGCAGGTCGGTGGGTGTCGGCAGGATCGTGATGGCCCCCGGTGCGGGCGTGCCGACGGGGAGCGGACGGCCCTCGTCGGTGACGACGGCCCGGTGGCCTCGTGACTGGTGCTGCTCGCTCATGCCTGGCGGACCCCTCCTCGGCCGGCGGTGGCCGGCTTGCGCTTCACCGGACGCGACGCGGTCGCCGCGAGCGTCCGGACGTACGGGTCGAGCGGGTTGTCGAGGACCTCGTCGAAGGTCCCGAGCCCGACCAGCCGACCCTCGTTCATGATCGCCACACGGTCGGCGAGGGCCCGGGCCTCGCGGAGGTCACTCGACACCACGATCGCCGAGAACCGTCGCTTCCGCTGCAGTCCGACCAGGGCCTCGAGCACGGACTGGCGGACGAGCACGTCGACACCCCGCGCCGGTTCGTCGGCGACGAGCAGCTGCGGCTCGAGCACGAGCGCCCGAGCCAGTGCGACGCGCTGCCGTTGTCCGCTCGAGAGCTCCCACGTGTTGAGCCGGAGGACCCCGAGCGGCAGGTGCACGGCGTCGACGAGGCGCGCGACGATGAGGCCGGCTTCCTTCCGGTCGAACCGGCGGTCCCGCGCGTAGATGGGTTCGGCGATCGCCTCGCCGACGAGCAGGTCGGGACGGAGCCGGTCGGCGCCGTCCTGCGGCAGGTACCCGATCCGACCGGTCAACCGCGAGTACCGCCGCGACGACTGCCGGATCCGGCGGGTCTGCTGCCCGAGGACGGTGAGCTCCCCGCCGATGATGCGACGACGGTGGGCCCCCTCGCCCTCACCGTGGGTCCCGAGCTGCCCGGCGACCGCCGCGGCGAAGGTCGACTTGCCGGATCCGGAGGCCCCGAGCACCGCGAGGACCTCGCCCCACCCGAGTGACAGGCTCACGCCGTCGACGGCACGGATGGGGCTGGTGACCGCACCGCCCCGGTACTCGATGCTGACGTCGTCCGCGACGACGGCCGGCTCGTTCTCCCCGGTCATGCAACCCCTTCTCGTGCCACGCGCGCCCTGCGGCGGCACCATGTCGCAAGGCCCGGCCGCCCCGCCGACGCGACGGTCGTCGCGGACGGGGGCCGGGCCTCCTGGCTGGTCGTGCTGCCGTCGGTCGTGACCGAGCGGTCAGGCGCCGGCCTGCTCCAGTCGCTCCAGCGTACGCCGTCGCTCGGCCTGCTCCTCCGGGTCCGGCACCGGCAACGACGCGAGCAGCCGCTGCGTGTACGGGTGCTGCGGGGCGCCGAGGACCTGCGCGGTCGTGCCGGTCTCGACCAGGTCGCCGCGGTACAGCACCGCGATCCGGTCGGAGAGCGCCCCGACGACGGCCAGGTCGTGGCTGATGAACAGCGACGCGAACCCGAAGTCCTGCTGCAACTCGAGGAACAGCTCGAGCACGCGTGCCTGCACCGACACGTCGAGCGCACTGGTCGGCTCGTCGGCGATGAGCAGCTTCGGCCGGAGCGCCAGCGACCGTGCGAGCGAGGCGCGCTGTCGCTGTCCGCCCGAGAGCTCGTGCGGGTACCGGTCGCCGTACGCGGCGGGCAGCTGCACGGCCTCCATGAGCTCGTCCACCTGCTTCCGGGCCGCGCGCGGTGACGCGGCCACGCCGTGCACGACGAGCGGCTCGGCGACGGCCTCGGCGATCGTCAGCAGCGGGTTGAACGACGTCGCGGGGTCCTGGAAGACGAACCCGATGTCCTTGCGCAGCCGCTTGAAGTCGCGCTCCTTGTACCCGAGCATCTCGGTGCCGAGGACGTTGAGCGAGCCGCCGGTGATCTTCGTGAGGCCGGCGATGGCCCGACCGATGGTGGTCTTGCCCGATCCGGACTCGCCCACGAGCCCGAGGACCTCGCCGGGACGGATCGCCAGGTCCACGCCCTTCACCGCGCGGAACGCCGCCGATCCGAGCCGGCCCGGGTAGACGATCTCGAGGCCCTTCGCCGACACGACGGGTTCGACGTCCTCGGTGACGGCGGCACGGCGGGCATCACCCGTCGACGCCTCGAGGCGGGGCACCGCGGCGAGCAGCCGCTTCGTGTAGTCGGCCTGCGGCGCAGCGAAGAGCTGGTGCACCGGGGCCTCCTCGACGATCTCGCCCTGGTACATCACGGCGACCCGGTCGGCCAGGTCGGCGACGACACCCATGTTGTGCGTGATGACGACGATCGCGGCACCGAACTCGTCGCGGCACCGGCGGAGCAGGTCGAGGATCTCGGCCTGCACCGTGACGTCGAGCGCGGTGGTCGGCTCGTCGGCGATGATCACCGACGGTTCGAGGGCGAGCGCCGACGCGATGACGACACGCTGCTTCTGCCCGCCCGAGAACTGGTGCGGGTAGTGGTCGACGCGCGTCTCCGGGTCGGGGATGCCGACGCGGCCGAGGTAGTCGATCGCCTTCGCCCGCGCCTCCTTCTTCGACATGCCGCCGTGCGCTCGGAGGCCCTCGGCGATCTGCCACCCGACCGTGAAGACGGGGTTGAGCGCGGTCGAGGGCTCCTGGAACACCATCGCGCCCGCCGTGCCGCGCAGGTCGCGCAGCTTCTGGGCGCCGACCGACACGACGTCGGTGCCGTCGAGCAGCACCGCGCCGCCGAGCGTGGCGGTCTCCGGCATGAGCCGGAGCATGCTCCGCGCGGTCACCGACTTGCCGGAGCCGGACTCGCCGACCAGGGCCAGGACCTCGCCCGGCCGGACGTCGAGGCTGACGCCCTTCACCGCGTCGACGGCGCCGCCGTCCGTCGCGAAGGTGACGGTGAGGTCGTCGACGACGACCACCGGGTCGGCTGCGGTTCGGCCCGAGCCGGACCGGAGGCCCGTGGGGATGCCCGTCATGCGCCCGTTCCTTCCGTCGTGGCCGCCGCGCGCCGCGTGGAGACCAGCTGCTTGAGCCGACGACGCGCACGCAGACGCGGGTCGGAGATGTCGTTGAGGCTCTCCCCGATGAAGGTCACGCCGAGCACGAGCACGACGATCGCGACGCCCGGGTAGACGCCCGTCCACCAGACACCGCTCGCGACGTCGGAGAGCGCCCGGCTGAGGTCGTATCCCCACTCGGCGCCCTGCGTCGGACCGATGCCGAACCCGAGGAAGCCGAGGCCGGCCAGGGTGAGCACCGCGTCACTCGCGTTGAGCGTGAGGATGAGCGGCAGCGACCGGGTGGAGTTCCGGAGCACGTGGCGTGTCATGATCCGCCACGGGTTCGTGCCGATCACGCGCGCGGACTCCACGAACGCGTCGTTCTTGAGCCGCACGGCCTCGGCGCGCACCACGCGGAAGTACTGCGGGATGTACACGACCGTGATCGAGATCGCCGCCGCCGTGATGCCGCCGAAGTAACTCGAGTTGCCGCCGGACACCACGATCGAGACGACGATCGCGAGCAGCAGCGACGGGAACGCGTAGATCGCGTCGGCGACGACCACGAGGATCCGGTCGAGCCAGCCGCCGATGTAGCCGGAGACCATGCCGAGCAGGACGCCGATCGCGATCGACACGATGACGGCGACGATGACGACGAGGACCGCGGTCCGGGCCCCGAAGACGACACGACTGAAGACGTCGAGGCCACCAACGGTCGTGCCCCAGATGTGCTCGGCGCTCGGTTCAGCGGTGCGCGGGAAGTTGACGCCGTCGGCGCCCTGCTGCTGCCCGAAGCCGTACGGTGCCAGGAGCGGGGCGAACAGCGCGACGAGCAGGTACACCGCACAGATGACGACGCCGACGATGAGCATGGCACGCTGCCAACCCGTGCTGCGACGGAGCTGGACCACGACGGGGAGCCGCTTCCACAGCGGCTCGTGGCGGTCGACGAGTGTGATGTCGGACATCGTCAGAACCTCACTCTCGGGTCGATGAGCGCTGCGACGACGTCGACGACGAAGTTGGTGACGGCGACGATCACCGCCAGCATCGCGACGATGCCCTGGACCGCGATGAAGTCACGGGCGGACAGGTACTGGTTGAGTTCGAAGCCGAGCCCGCGCCACCCGAAGGTGGTCTCGGTGAGCACCGAGCCGCCGAGCAACATGGCGATCTGCAACCCCATGACGGTGATGATCGGCACGAGGGCCGGGCGGAACGCGTGCGTGCGGACGAGCCGCGACTCGCGGACACCCCGGGAGCGGGCCGCGTCGACGTACTCCGAGCCGAGCGAACCGATCATGTTCGCGCGGACCAGGCGGAGGAAGATGCCCGCGGTGAGGAGACCCAGGGTGAGCGCCGGCAGCACGGCGTGCTGGAGCACGTCGCTGATGATCTGCCCGTTGCCCGTCCGGATCGCGTCGATGATGTAGATGCCCGTGGGGTTCTCGATGCGGTCGAGCACCAGCTGCGCCCGGGTCGACGCACGGTCGCCGAGGGGCAGCCAGCCCAGCCAGACCGAGAAGACGAGCTTGAGCAGCAGGCCACCGAAGAAGACCGGGGTCGCGTAGGTCAGGATCGCCAGCGCGCGGAGCAGCACGTCGGGCCACTTGTCGCGCAGGTAGGCGGCGAGCATGCCGAGCGGGATGCCGAGCACGAGGGCGACGATGAGCGCGTAGAACACAAGCTCCGCGGTCGCGCCGCCGTACTGCAGGATGATCTCGGTCACCGGCCGGTTGTCGGTGGCCGTCGTGCCGAAGTCACCGCGGACGATCTGGCCGAGGTACTCGAGGTACTGGACGATGACCGGGCGGTCGTAGCCGGCGTCGTGCAGGCGTTCCTGCAGCTGGCTCGGGGTGAGCCGTCCGCCGACCGAGGCGGTGATCGGGTTCCCGACGACGCGCATCAGGAAGAAGACGAGCGTCACCAGGATGAAGACCGTCGGGAAGATGAGGAGGAAGCGGACGAGGACGTACCGACCGAGTCCGCCGCCGCCACTGGCACGTCGCTGTGCCTGTGGCTTCGTGGGCTCCGTGTCGATCGCCTCGGGGTTCGTGAGGGTCACGGGGTGGGTGCCTTTCGCATGACGCCGAGAGGGGGCGCTCCTCGTGGGAGCGCCCCCGGTCGTGCATCGGGTTACTTGGTGATCGTCCCGTAGCGGAACTTGAACGACGCGTCGAGGGTGACACCCTTGACGTCCTTGCCTGCGACGGCCACCGACTTGCCCTGGAGGAGCGGCAGGGTCGAGATCTGCTCGGCCTCACGCTCCTGGGCCTGCTCGATGATCTCGGCGCGCTTGGCCGGGTCCGACTCCTGCTGCTCGTCGGCGATCAGACCCTGGATGGTCGGGTCGTCGTAGTGGTTCTGCACGAAATTGTCCTTCGTGAAGAACGGCGAGAGGTAGTTGTCGGCGTCCGAGAAGTCCGGGAACCAGCCGAGCTGGTACAGCGGGTAGGCGTCCTTCGTGCGCTCGACCGCGTAGGTCGTGTACACCGTCGACTGGATGTTGACGGTGAACAGGCCCGAGTCCTCGAGCTGGGTCTTCAGCGTGGCGTACTCGTCGTCCGAGGCCGAACCGTAGTGGTCCGGCGAGTACTGGATGTCGAGCTCGACCTTGCCGGTGACACCCGCGTCGGCGAGGGTCTTCTTCGCCTTGTCGACGTCCGGGGCACCGTTGCCGTCGCCGTAGAGCGACTTGAACGGCGTCGCGGCACCGGTCAGGCCGTCCGGCACCATCGAGTAGACGGGCGTGTAGGTGTTGTCGTAGACCTCCTCCGCGAGCTCGTCACGGTCGACGACGTCCGCCACGGCCTGACGCACGGCGAGGGCCTTGGCCTCGTCGGCGCCGTCCTGGTCGGTGCCGAACGGCTGCGTCGCGAAGTTGAAGACGACGTAGCGGATCTCACCGCCGGGGCCGTCGATGACCTGCAGGTCCTCGTCCTTGCGGAGCGAGGAGATGTCGGTCGGGGTCAGCGAGCGGTACGCCACGTCGACGTCGCCCTGCTGCACCGCGAGCTTGAGGTCCGTCTCCTTGGTGAAGTACTGGGCGGTGACGTCCTTCGTCTTCGCCTTGTCGAGCACGCCGTCGTACTTCTCGTTCGCCTCGTAGGCGATGAGGTCGTTCTCCTTGTAGGAGGTGATCTTGTACTGGCCGGCGAAGGCGTTGCCCTTGACGATGTCGTCCGCGCTCGTCAGCTCGGTCGCCGAGAAGACGTCCTCGTCGACGATCGGGCCGGCGGGGCTCGAGAGCACCTGGGGCCAGGTCTGGTCGGCGTGGTCGAGGTTGAACACGACGGTGGTGTCGTCCGGCGTGTCGATGCTCTTGAGGTTCGCGAGCAGCGACCAGGGGCCGTTGTCGTTCTTGATCTTCAGGTCGCGGTCGAACGAGAACTTGACGTCGCTCGACGTGAGCGGGTTGCCGTTGGCGAACTCGAGGCCCTCCTTCAGGGTGACCTCGTACGTCGTCGGGTCGGTGAACTCGCCCTTGGTGGCGATGTCCGGCTCGACGTCCGGGCTGCCGGTCGGCGTGTTCATGAGGAACGGGAAGACCTGGTTCTGCACGGCGAACGAGCCGTTGTCGTACGAGCCGGCCGGGTCGAGCGACGTGATCTTGTCGGTCGTGCCGATGATCAGGCCGTTCAGGTCGCCGGAGCCGCCGCTGGTGCCGCCTGCGCAGCCGGTGAGCACGAGCGCGGTCGCCGCTGCTCCGGCGCCGAGCGCCAGGGTGCGCTTGCCCCATGTGGAAACGGATGCCATGTCCGATTGCCTCTCTGATGTGGTTGCAAGAGTCCCGGGACCGAGGTGGAACGGGCTGTGACCGGTCGCGGGGACGTTCAATGGTCACACCCTGTCAGACAACTGGCGGCCCCGGGAGCGGATTGTTTACACCGCTGTAACGCACGATCGCGTCTCGCGGGGCACGATCGGAGGCAGTGTGCCCGGCGCGGCGCGCAGGTTCGTTGCGCCCGTGGCGGTGAGTTGCGTCGGGCAACTCCGCGAGATGACGGGCCTGACGGGCCGCGGGCGGACGCGCGACCGCTGGTCGGGATCAGGCTCCCGGGGTGTCCGCGCGGAGGCGCATCCGCTGCGCGTCGAGGTCGACGAGTTGCCGCTGCACATCCGCCCGGCGCTCCTGGTCGGACGGGTCGGTGCGCTGCAGCTGTCCGAGCAGCGACGCCTTCCGTGCGAGCAGGTCGCGTTCCACGAGGGCGACGACGATCCCCCGGCAGTAGATGGCGAGGTCCTCGTCGGACCGCGCCGGGATGGGCGCGAGCGCGAGCTCCTGCACGAGCGACCGGAACGGCGTCGGCACGTCACTGATCAGCTTGTCGAGCCACGCCCGGTCCCCCACCGCGTCGATGTTCGCCACGACGGCGTCGCGCACCACCGACAGCATCCGGGCCGAGAACGTCGCCGACGCCGCCAGACCGAGCAGCGGCGCGCCGACGGACTGCGGCTGCTGCACCATCGCCATCACGGCGTCGCGCTCCATGCGGGCGATCGGGTCGTCCGGCAGGGAGCGCAGGCTCGCCTGCGGTTCCTCGGGGATGCTCGACGCCTCACCCTGGCCGCCGTGTCCGCCGGCCGGGCCGACGTGTCCGGCGCTGGCCGAGCCTCCTGTGCGGTGGTCCGAGCCGCTGTCGGCCGGACGGCGACGCGCGGCCGCGACCGCGCGTCGGACGTCCTCGATGTCCATCCCGAGCCATCCGGCGGTGTTCCGGATGTATCCGTCGGCGAGGGCGCGGTCTCGGATGCCCGCGATCACCGGAGCGGACTCGCGGAGCCCACCGACCCGGCCCTCGACGGTGTCGAGGTCGTGGCCGTCCAGGCGTCGCCGGATCATGAACTCGAACATCGGTCGGCGGTTCTCGACGAGCCGCCGGATCGCGTCGTCCCCGCGGGCCAGCCGCAGGTCGCAGGGGTCGAGCCCGCCCGGAGCGACCGCGACGTAGGTCTGCGACGCGAAGCGCTGCTCCTCGGCGAAGGCGCGCGACGCCGCGCGCTGACCGGCCTCGTCCGGGTCGAACGTGAAGACGATCTGACCGAGCTGCGACACGTGCTGTGCGGCCGAGTCACCGAGCATCGGGCGGAGGACCTTGATGTGGTCGACGCCGAACGACGTCCCGCAGGTCGCCACTGCCGTCGTGATGCCCGCCAGATGGCAGGCCATGACGTCGGTGTAGCCCTCGACGATGACGACCTGCTTGCCCTTCGCGATCTCCTTGCGGGCGAGGTCGATGCCGTAGAGCACCTGGCTCTTGTGGTAGATCGGCGTCTCCGGCGTGTTGAGGTACTTCGGCCCCTTGTCGTCCTCGAGCAGCCGCCGTGCGCCGAAACCGATCGTGGCCCCCGTGACGTCCCGGATCGGCCACATGAGCCGTCCGCGGAACCGGTCGTACGGGGAGCGGTCGCCCTGGCTGACCAGGCCCGCGGCGACGATCTCGTCGATGCTGAAGCGGAGGCCGCGCAGGTGGTCCTTGAGCGCGTCGAAGGACTTCGGGGCGAAGCCGACGCCGAAGTGCTGCGCCGCCGCCGGGTCGAAGCCGCGCTCCCCGAGGAACCGGCGAGCCGGCTCGGCCGCAGCGGTCGTCAGCTGCGCGGTGAAGAACGACTGCGCTGCCTCGTTCGCCGCGATGAGCCGGGCGCGGGCGTTGTAGTCGGTGCGGGGCCCGTCGCCCTCCTCGTAGTGGAGCGTGAAGCCGATCTTGGCGGCCATCCGCTCGACGGCCTCCTGGAACGTCGTGTGGTCCTGCGACATCAGGAAGCTGAAGACGTCGCCGTCCTCGCCGCACCCGAAGCAGTGGTAGCGACCGACCTGAGGCCGCACGTGGAACGAGGGCGTCCGCTCGTCGTGGAAGGGGCAGAGGCCCTTCAGCGAGCCGACGCCGGCGGACTTCAGTGTGACGTAGTCGCCCACGACGTCGGCGATGTCCACGCGCGCGCGGACCTCGTCGATGTCGTTCCGCGCGATCAGGCCAGCCACCCCACGATTCTAGTTCGCACGGACCGACGCCGGCCGACCGGTGCAGAGCGGCCGGGGCCGCGCGGCCGCTCAGACGGCGATGTGGACCGTTTCGCGCTCCCCCACGACCATCCGCTTGTGCCAGGCGAGCGCCCCCTGGTCCGTGAGGCTGGCGACCTGGTCGACGACCGCGCGCGACCTGCCCTGGTCGTCGTCGGCGGCACGCCAGTCCGCGGCGAAGCCCGGCTCGAGGGCGCCGTCACCACGTGCCGCCAGTGCGTCGAGCAGCTCGGTCAGGATCCGGCGCTGGTCCTCGTAGACCGGCTGACGGTCGCCGTGCGTCATCACGAAGGCCGCGACGATGCCCTTGAGGACCGCGATCTCGCCGATGATCTCGGGTGGGGTGACGACGCTCGCCGCGAACCGCACGAGCGAGCCCGAGGCGTAGGACTCCCGGGTCGCGGTCGTCGCGGTGCGGGCGAACCGCCCGATGAGCTGGCTCGTCAGGTTCTTCAGACGTGCCTGGTCCTGCCGCGAGCCGTCGTACGAGGTCATCCACAGCGACATCCCGCGTAGCCGGTCGAACGCCTCGAGCAGTTCGTCCCGGCTCAGGTCGTCACCGACCCAGGCGTGCATGGCCGTGACGATGTCGTTCTCCCCGACGCGGTCCCCGAGCGCGGCGACGTCGATGAACCCCGCGACGACGGCGTCCTCGAAGTCGTGCACGGAGTACGCGATGTCGTCGGACAGGTCCATCACCTGCGCCTCGATGCAGCGTTGGCGGCGGGGTGCGCCGGCGCGGAGCCAGGCGAACGCCTCGTGGTCGTCGTCGTAGAAGCCGAACTTCGTGCGACCCGAGGACGCTTCACCGACGCCCTGCGACGCCGGCCACGGGTACTTGCAGCTCGCGTCGAGGGACGCACGGGTGAGGTTGAGCCCGTACGCACGCCCGTCGTCGCCGTAGACCTTCGGCTCGAGGCGGGTGAGCAGGCGGAGGGTCTGGGCGTTCCCCTCGAACCCGCCGATGTCGGCTGCCCACGCGTTCACCGCGGTCTCGCCGTTGTGTCCGAAGGGCGGGTGCCCGATGTCGTGCGCCAGGCAGGCGGTGTCGACGACGTCCGGGTCGAGACCCAGGCTGTCGGCGAGCTCACGCCCGACCTGGGCGACCTCGAGAGAGTGCGTCAGGCGGTTGCGGGCGAAGTCGAGCCCGGTCGTCGGACTGAGGACCTGCGTCTTGGCGGCGAGTCGGCGGAGCGCGCTGGAGTGCAGCAGGCGCGCGCGGTCCCGCGCGAAGTCGCTCCGCCGGCTGCTGTGCTGCTCGGGGAACCACCGGTCCGCATCGGCCGGACCGTACGACGAGGTGGCGCTCATCCGCCGCTGTGGTGCATCTCGGCGGCGGCGAGGACCTTGCGGAACTCGGCGTCGACGTCGCGGCTCTCGAGCCAACGGTCCGGCAGCGCGGTCTTCTTGGGGTGCCCGGCACGACCGCGCGGGCCCTCGACGTCGGCGCCCGGGTACGGGGCGCTCCAGTCGAGCTTGCCGAGCAGGTCGTCGATCTCCTGCAGGCTGGACGCCATCGCCAGGCCGGATCGGACCTCACCACCGATCGGGTAGCCCTTGAAGTACCAGGCCACGTGCTTCCGGATGTCCCGGCAGCCGTGCTCCTCGGACTCGAAGAACTCGACGAGCAGTTCGGCGTGCCGACGGAACGCGACCGCGACGTCGCCGAGGCTCGGGGCCGCGCGGAGGTCCTCACCCCGGAAGGCGGCCGCGAGGTCGCCGAAGAGCCAGGGTCGGCCCAGGCAGCCGCGTCCGACCACGACGCCGTCGCAGCCGGTCTCGTCGACCATCCGCAGGGCGTCGGCGGCGGACCAGATGTCGCCGTTGCCGAGCACCGGGATGTCGGTGACGGTCTCCTTGAGGGTCGCGATCGCCGACCAGTCCGCCTGCCCCGAGTAGTGCTCGTTGGCGGTCCGAGCGTGCAGCGCGACGCTCGCGACACCGGCGTCGCGGGCGATCTTCGCAGCGTCGAGGTACGTCAGGTGGTCGCCGTCGATGCCCTTGCGCATCTTGACGGTCACCGGCACGTCCCCCGCGGCCTTGACCGTCTTGGTGACGAGGTCGCGGAACAGCTCGAGCTTCCAGGGGAGGGCTGCCCCGCCGCCCTTGCGCGTGACCTTCGGCACGGGGCAGCCGAAGTTGAGGTCGATGTGGTCCGCCCGGTCCTCGCCGACCAGGATCGTGGCGGCTTCGGCGACGGTGTTCGGCTCGACGCCGTACAGCTGGATCGACCGCGGGGTCTCGGACTCGTGGTGCCGGATGAGCCGCATCGACTCGGGTGTCCGCTCGACCAGGGCACGGGAGGTGATCATCTCGCACACGTACAACCCGGCGCCGTACTCACGGCAGAGGCGGCGGTACGCCATGTTCGTGATGCCGGCCATCGGGGCGAGCACGACGGGCGCATCGACCTGGATCGGTCCGATGCGCAGGGGCGCTGCTGCTTGTGTGATCGTCATACCTTCCTCATCCTCCCACGTCGCCGCCCGCCGGTAGCGTTCTCCACATGACCGTTCCCGCCGCCGTCGCCCGCTTCGATGCCGACGCCGCCGCCCGAGGCCTGGACGTCCAGGTCGTCGAGCGTCCCGCAGCCGACTCCCTCGAGGGCGCCGCGGCCCTGCTCGGCATCGACCCGGGCGACATCGTGAAGACCCTGGTCGTGAAACGGCACGACGGCGGGTTCCTGCTCGCGCTGGTCCCCGGGGGCCGGAGCATCGCCTGGAAGAAGCTCCGCACCGTCGTCGGCGTGAACAAGCTGTCGATGCCCGACGCGGCCACCGCCCTCGAGGCCAGCGGCTACGAACGCGGCACCATCACCCCGATCGGCGCGACGGGCGAGCTGCCGGTCTTCGCCGACGAGCGCGTGCTCGGTCGGCGGGTCGCCCTCGGCGCGGGGCGCCACGGCGCGAGCGCCTTCGTGGACGGCGACGCACTCGTCGCGGCCTACGGTGCGACGGTCGCCGACATCACCGACGAGGAGCCGGCGCGCCCCTGAGGAGCGTCCCGCATCGCCGGCCACGCGCCCGGACCGGCGATCGGCCCGGCTCCGCCGACGGCACCCCGCGGGAACCCGGCGCAGTGTGCGGACCGGGGCGCGAACGAGGACGGCGTCAGTCCGGGACCTCGGACCAGTCCCCCTCGGCACCCGGCACGAAGCACGAGTCGCCCTCGCAGACGGGGGCGCCGCCGGGCGTCACGAACGTCAGCAGCGCAGGCCGGCTCTCGGAGCCAGCCGGGAGGCCCGACCCACCGGACAGCGGGACCGACGCGCCCGTCATCGGGTCACCTCGGCGTCCGCTGCCGCGTCGTCCTCGGCGCGCTGGGCGGCCTCGGCCATCTCGGCCGGGGTCGACTCCCGGAGCGCCACCACCTGGCGGAGGACCTGCTCGAACGCGGCCGGGTCCTGCGCGCCGGAGACGCCGTACTTGCCGTCGATGACGAAGAACGGGACACCGTTGATGCCGTACGCCTGCGCCTGCGCCTGGTCCGCACGGACGGCCGCGAGCTGCGCGTCGTCGCGGAGGGTGGCGATCACCTCGTCGCGGTCGAGTCCGACCTCGGCGGCGAGGTCGGCGAGGGACTCGTCCTGGCCCACGTGCTCGCCGCGCTCGAAGTAGCCTGCGAAGAGGCGCTCGACCATCTCGAGCTGCTTGCCGTGCTGCTTGGCGACGTGGATCACCTGGTGCGCCTTGACGGTGTTCGTGTGCCGCAGGGCGTCGTAGTCGTAGTGCAGGTCGACCTGGGCGGCGATGCCGGCGACCTGGTCGATCATCTGCTGGGCCTGCTGCACCGGCAGGCCCTTGTGCTGCGAGAGGAACTCGGCCTCGGTGCCCTCGAAGTCGACGGGCGTGTCCGGGCTCAGTTCGAAGGAGTGGTACTCGACCTCGACCGGTCCGCCGAACGCGGCGACGCCCGCCTCGAACTTGCGCTTGCCGATGTAGCACCAGGGGCAGGCGATGTCCGACCAGACATCGACCTTCACGGAGTCGTTCATGCTGAGCTCAACGCGGGCACGGGCGCGGCATTCCCCGTGGGTCGGGCGGCCCGGCGTCGTCCGACTGGGCACGACAGGAACCGCCCCGGACCACGGGATCCCGTGGTCCGGGGCGGTTCCTGTCGTGCGAGTCCGATCGGCGCCGGAAGGGCCGCGGGCGTCGAACGCAGCGCGCTACGCGCCGAGCAGCCGCTCCGCCAGGTACCCCTGCAGGCGGTCGAGCGAGACACGCTCCTGGCCCATGGTGTCGCGCTCGCGCACGGTCACGGCCTTGTCCTCGAGCGTGTCGAAGTCCACCGTGATGCAGAACGGCGTGCCGATCTCGTCGTGGCGACGGTAGCGGCGACCGATCGCCCCGGCGTCGTCGAAGTCGACGTTCCAGTTCTTGCGCAGGTCGTCGGCCAGGCCGCGGGCGACCGGCGAGAGCTGCTCGTTCCGGGACAGCGGCAGGACCGCGGCCTTGACGGGCGCCAGGCGCGGGTCGAGACGCAGGACCGTGCGCTTGTCGACGCCGCCCTTCGCGTTCGGAGCCTCGTCCTCGGAGTACGAGTCGAGCAGGAACGCCATGAGCGCACGGGTCAAACCGAACGACGGCTCGATGACGTACGGCACGTACTTCTCGTTGGCGGCCTGGTCGAAGTACCGGAGGTCCTGCCCCGACGCCTCGATGTGGTTTTTCAGGTCGAAGTCGGTGCGGTTCGCGACGCCCATGAGCTCGCCCCACTCGGTGCCGGCGAAGCCGAAGCGGTACTCGATGTCGGCGGTCGCGTCGGAGTAGTGCGCGCGCTCTCCGTCCGGCACGTCGAAGCGGCGCAGGTTCTCCGGGTCGATGCCGAGGTCGGTGTAGAACGCGACGGCGTCGGCGATCCACTGCTCGTAGTGCTCCTGGGCCGAGGCCGGCGGCACGAAGTACTCGATCTCCATCTGCTCGAACTCACGGGTGCGGAAGATGAAGTTGCCCGGTGTGATCTCGTTGCGGAACGCCTTGCCGACCTGGCCGATGCCGAACGGGGGCTTCATGCGGCTGGTCGTCACGACCTGCGCGAAGTCGACGAAGATGCCCTGCGCGGTCTCGGGGCGGAGGAAGTTCAGGCCCTCTTCCGACTCCACCGGGCCGAGGTAGGTCTTGAGCATGCCGCTGAACTCGCGGGGCTCGGTCCACTCGCCGCGGGTGCCGCAGTTCGGGCAGGCGATCTCGGCCATGCCGCCCTCGGGGGCGCGGCCCTTCTTCGCCTCGAACGCCTCGAGCAGGTGGTCCTCGCGGAACCGGTGGTGGCAGTGCAGGCACTCCACCAGCGGGTCGGTGAAGGTCGCGACGTGGCCGGAGGCCTCCCACACCTTACGGGGCAGGATGACGGCGGAGTCGAGGCCGACCATGTCGCCACGGCCGCGGACGAACCGCTGCCACCACTGGCGCTTGATGTTCTCCTTGAGCTCCACGCCGAGGGGCCCGTAGTCCCACGCGGAACGAGAGCCACCGTAGATCTCCCCCGACTGGAAGACGAACCCACGGCGCTTGGCCAGGGCGATGACGCTGTCGAGACGGGAGGGCTGTGCCACGGGGAGCTCCTGTGTTCGCCGAGCTGGGTGCTCGGTGTTGCGGGCGGACCCGGCAATGCTAGCGGCCCGGGAGGCCCGCCCCGGCTCCGCCACCGCTCGTCCCGGTCACGACGTGGCCGGCTCCAGCCCCGCCAACGCCGCCGCCACGGCGGTCACGTCGTCCTCGTCGTTCCAGTGGTGGAACGCGATGCGGAGCCGTCCGGCCCGTCCCGAGGCCGTGAGCCCTGCGGCGGTGAGGCCGCGCAGCCGGGTCCCGTCGGCATCCGGGAACGTGACGATCGCCTGCCCGTCCGCACCGCTGCCGGCCGCGACGCCGGTGCCGACCGCGGCAGCGGCAGCGTCAGTGCGACCTTGCCGCGGTGACCCGAGCGCGTCGCAGAGCCGGTCCGCGAGACCGGTGGCGTGCCTCCAGGCCGCACCCGGGTCGAGCGAGACCGCGTGCCGGAGCGCCGCCACGGCGCCCGGCCACGCCTGCCAGGCCGGGGAGACGTCGAAGCGGCGGGCGTCGTCGGCCAGGCGCATCGTCGGGCCGTAGCAGGAGGACCACACGTCCTCGCCCGCGTACCACCCGGCCTGGACGGGGCGGAGCCGGCCGAGCGCGGTGTCGGACAGTGTCATGAAGGCGACGCCGCGCGGGGCGCAGAGCCACTTGTACGCGTGCGTGAGCGTCACGTCGAACGGCGCCGCCGACACGGGCAGCACGCCGGCGGCCTGGGTGAGGTCGCACAGGGTGAGCGCACCGACGCGTCGGGCGGCCGCGACGACCGGCTCGGGATCGGTGACGACCCCGGTGGCGGACTGCACGGCGGACCAGGCGACGAGTGCGGTGTCGGGTCCGACGGAGTCGGCGAGGCGGTCGAGGGGGACACTGCGGACGCGGACGCCGCGATGGGACTGGACGAGGAAGGGGAACACGACGGAGCTGAAGTCGCCGTCGGGGACGACCACCTCGGCCCCGTCGGGCAGGGCGTCGGCCACGACGGCGGCCATCACCGACGTCTGGGAGCCGGTCGCGACCCGCGCCGCCGGGACGCCGACGAGGTCGGCGAACAGGGCGCGCCCCTCCTCGACGAGGGCGCCGTAGCGGGCGGGGGACGTCTCGGCGCGCGACCACGCGTCGAGGTCGGCGCGCTGCGCGGCGAGGGTGCCGAGCGTCGGGAGGCCTGCAGTGCACGCCGCGAGGTAGCCGCGGCCGTCGGGGAACGAGTCCATGTCCGACAGGCTCCCCCCGCAGACGTCATCACACCAGGGGCTGTTCGTTGTGCCACCGGTAACATCACGTGATGGACGAGATCGACCCGCAGCTGCTCCGGGTGCTCCGCGCCGTGGCCGACGGTGGCTCGATCACCCGCGCCGCCGCCGCACTCGGGTCGAGCCAGCCCGCCGTGAGCCAGCTGCTGACCCGGGCCGAGCAGCGCCTCGGGCACGCACTCGTCCTCCGCGGTGGACGTGGTGCGACACTCACGCACGCCGGCCAGGTGCTCGCCGACCACGCCCTGCACGTGCAGGCGGCGCTGACGGCCGCACGGGAGGACCTCGACGCGGTCGGCGGACTCACCCGCGGCCGCGTCCGGCTCGCCGGGTTCCCGAGCGCTTCGTCGGCCCTCGTCCCCGCGGTGCTCGCCCGGATGGCGGCGACGGCCCCGGGTGTGCACACCTCGTACGTCGAGGTCGAACCACCCGAGGCGCTCGACCTGGTGCGCAGTGGCGCGGTCGACGTCGCCCTCACCTTCACCTACGTCGGCGACGAGGTCGGAACCGTCCCGGACCCCGGCCTCGTCACCCGCGCGCTCGGCCGCGACCCGCTGGCGCTGGTGACGCCGGCCGATGCGAGCCGACCGGGAGGCCCGGGCCCCGTCCGCGCCGGTGGCTCCACCGTCGTGGACCTCGCGTCCCACCGCGACGCCCGCTGGATCGGCGGTTGCCCGCGCTGCCGTGGTCACCTGCTCGCCTCGTGCGCGACGGCGGGGTTCACGCCGGACATCGTTCTCGAGACCGACAACGCGGCCGCGGTCGTGGGGCTCGTGGCTGCCGGACTCGGGGTCGCACTGCTCCCCCGGCTGGCGCTCGCCACCGCGGTCGTCCCCGCCGGTGTCGCCGTCGACCCCGTGGACGACGACCTTGCCCGCCGTGTCGAGGTCGTCGTCGCCCGCGGGGCCGACCGGGTGCCGAGCGTCCGGGCGGCGCTCGACGCCGTGCGCTCCGCGGCGCACCTCCTCGCCTGACCGGATGGTCGGTCCGCTGCGCGAGCCGGGGCTCGGCGCCGCCCGTCGGGGCGGGCGGCTAGGCCGTCGGGGTGTCCACCGCGCCGCCGTACCGACGGTCGCGGCTGGCGTACTCCTCGATCGCTCCCCAGAGGTCGGAGCGGCGGAAGTCCGGCCAGAGCCGGTCGAGGAACACCATCTCGGCGTAGGCCGACTGCCAGAGCAGGAAGTTGCTCGTCCGCTGCTCGCCGGAACTCCGGAGGAACAGGTCGACGTCCGGCAGCTCGGGGACGTACAGCCGCTTCGCCAGGGTCTTCTCCGTGACCTGGCTCGGCTTGATGCGTCCGGCGGCGACGTCGTCCGCGATCGAGCGCACGGCGTCCGCGATCTCGTTGCGGCCGCCGTAGTTGACGCACATGGTCAGCGTGAGGACGTCGTTGTCCGCGGTCATCTGCTCCGCGGTCTGCAACTCGTCGATGACGCTGCGCCACAACCGCGGGGTCCGACCGGCCCACCGGACGCGGACGCCCCACTCGTGCAGCTGGTCGCGGCGGCGACGGATGACGTCCCGGTTGAAGCCCATGAGGAAGCGGACCTCTTCGGGTGACCGCTTCCAGTTCTCCGTCGAGAACGCGTAGGCCGACACGTGCGTCACGCCGATCTGGATCGCCCCGGCGACGACGTCGAGCAACGAGGCCTCGCCGGCCTTGTGCCCCTCGATCCGCGTCAGCCCGCGCTGGTTCGCCCACCGGCCGTTGCCGTCCATCACGATCGCGACGTGCTCCGGGACGAAGCGCTTCGGGATGGTGGGCGGCTGCTCGCCCGTCCAGTCGACCGGCAGGAAGGGTTCCGGCTCGGCGGCGGGACGGCGAGGGTTCATGCGCGGGTTCCTTCGGGGCCGGGGGCGGGATCAGGGCCGTGGTCGTCCGGGGTCGGCACGGGAGGCGCCGGCACCGCTGCGACCGCCGCCGGCACTCCGCCGGGGTGCGGCGCCAGCGGCGAGGGGTGCTCGGTGCGGTCGACGTGCGGCAACGACCTGAGCGATCGTTCCAGGTGCCACTGGGCGTACGCCGCCACCACGCCGGAGGCCCGCGACCTGGTGCGCTCGTCGGTCGCGTCGACACTGCCCCAGTCCCCCGCCAGCAGCTGCCCGAGGACGGCCAGCGTCGCCGGGTCCAGGCGGGGCGTGCCGGGAGGCGCGGCCGCGTCCGCCACGACGCCGCCGAGCTGCACGACGAAGGCCGAGTGCGGCCCGGGCTCCCCGGTGACCGCGCAGTCGCTGAACGAGGGCGCCCAGCCGGCGATGCTCATCGCCCGGAGCAGGTACGAGTCGAGGGTCGCGCTCGGTTGGTGCTCCCCGCGCGACAGCGACCGCAGGGCCCCGACGAGCAACAGGTACTGCTGCAGTCCGGCGTCCGCCTCGCTCAGCCGGTCCGCGGTCTCGACCATCGCGCTCGCTGCCGTGTACGCGCCGTAGTCGGCCACGATGCGGGCGCCGTACGCGCCCAGGGACTCGGCCTGCGTGACGATGTCGAGCGACCGGCCCTCGTAGAACTGGGCGTCGACGACCATGAACGGTTCGAGCCGCGAGCCGAACTTCGATGCCGTGCGCCGGACGCCCTTCGCGACGGCGCGGATCTTGCCGTGCTCCCGGCTGAGCATCGTGACGATGCGGTCGGCTTCACCGAGCTTGTGGGTGCGCAGCACGACGCACTCGTCCCGGTACAGCGGCATGTCCCCAGTATCCCCCGCGCCGCCGACACCTCCCGCTCGCCACCGCCGACACTGCCGAGCCGCACCGCGCCTCCCGGCTGCGCTGCGATGCGCCACCGGACGCACATCGCGCCCCGTCGGAACGGGGCGCGATGGGCGGAACGGGTGCGACCACGGCGAGTGAGCCGCCGCGGCGTCAGGCGGAGACGAGCTCCGGCGTGCCGGAGGCCGCGCCCGCGCGGACGGCACGGTTCACCGCGGAGACGATCGCCTTGAGCGACGCGGTCGCGATGTCGGCGTCGATCCCGACGCCCCAGAGACGGACCCCGTCGACGTCGAGCTCGACGTAGGACGCGGCCTGCGCGTCCCCGGAGGCACTCATCGTGTGCTCCGAGTAGTCGTACAGCGTGACGGCGACGCCCTGCTCCTTCATCACCGTCAGGAAGGCGTCGATGGGACCGGTCCCGACGGCTTCGGCGGTGACGGTGCCCTCGTCGACGCGCATCGCGACCGAGAGCTTCGTCGTGCCGTCGAAGTCGCTCGACGTCGCGGTCTTCGTGATCTCGTAGCGGCCCCACTTGTCGTCGTCGACGTGCGCGGGCAGGTACTCGTCGTGGAACAGGTCCCAGATCCGCTCCGAGGTGAACTCGCCACCCTCGGCGTCCGTGCGCCGTTGGACGACCCCGGAGAACTCGATCTGCAGCTTGCGGGGCAGGTCGAGCGCGTGGTCGGTCTTCAGCAGGTAGGCGACGCCGCCCTTGCCCGACTGGGAGTTGACGCGGATGACGGCCTCGTACGAGCGGCCGATGTCCTTCGGGTCGACCGGCAGGTACGGCACCGCCCAGACCACGTCGTCGACACCGACGCCCTCGGCCTCTGCCCGGGCCTCGAGCGCCTCGAGGCCCTTCTTGATGGCGTCCTGGTGCGAGCCGCTGAAGGCCGTGTAGACGAGGTCGCCCGCCCACGGCTGGCGCTCGGGCACCGGCAGCTGGTTGCAGTACTCGACCGTGCGCTTGACCTGGTCGATGTCCGAGAGGTCGATCTCCGGGTCGATGCCCTGCGTGAACAGGTTCATGCCGAGGGCGACGAGGTCGACGTTGCCGGTGCGCTCCCCGTTGCCGAACAGGCACCCCTCGATGCGGTCGGCCCCGGCCATGTAACCGAGCTCTGCGGCGGCGACGGCGGTGCCGCGGTCGTTGTGCGGGTGCAGCGACAGGATGACGTCCTGCCGGTGGGCGAGGTTGCGCGACATCCACTCGATCGAGTCGGCGTACACGTTCGGCGTCGCCATCTCGACCGTCGCGGGCAGGTTGATGATCACCTTGCGATCGGGGGTCGGCTCGAACACCTCGAGCACGGCGTTGCAGATCTGCACCGCGACCTCGAGCTCGGTGCCCGTGTACGACTCCGGCGAGTACTCGTAGAACACCGCGGTGTCGTGCTGCAGCCGGGCCTCGGCCGCCTTGCACATGTGCGCCCCGGCGACCGCGATGTCGATGACGCCCTGCACGTCGGTGCGGAACACGACCTCACGCTGGACGATGCTCGTCGAGTTGTAGAGGTGCACGATGGCCTGCTTCGCGCCGTCGATCGCCTCGTACGTGCGGTCGATGAGGTGTTCGCGCGCCTGGGTCAGGACCTGGATGGTGACGTCGTCGGGGATCGCGCCCTCGTCGATGAGCGAGCGGACGAAGTCGAAGTCGGTCTGCGAGGCGCTGGGGAACCCGACCTCGATCTCCTTGTAGCCCATCTGCACGAGCAGGTCGAACATGGCCCGCTTGCGTTCGGCGTCCATCGGGTCGATGAGCGCCTGGTTGCCGTCACGCAGGTCGACGGCACACCAGCGCGGTGCACGGTCGATGCGCTTGGTCGGCCAGGTGCGGTCGGGCAGGTCGACGGTGATCTGCTCGGAGAAGGGCACGTACTTGTGGATCGGCATCCCGGAGGGGCGCTGTGCGTTCTGCATCGGTTCGCTTTCGTCGGTGTGGTTCAGGAGCGGCCACGACGGACTCCGCGACGAGGTGGGCCGGTTGTCAGGCCTCGTCGCGGCGACGAAGGAGGAGGAGTGCCGAGGACATCGAGATCACGCTAGCACCGGAGGCGGCGCACGGCCCACCGTGTGACGCGTGGACGACGGACGGAAGGCGCGGTGCCGACCGGCACCGTGCCTCCCGTCCGTCGTCCCGGCGACGACCTCGACCGGTCAGTCGACCGCGAGCGCCTCGGTCGGCGGCACGCGCATCGCCCGCCGGACGGGTGCCACGGTCGCGACGACCGCGAGGACGAGCGCGCCGACGACCACGATCGCGATCGTCAGCGGCGGCAGGACCGGCGTGACCGGCGAGCCGAGCGTCCCGAGCAGCGTCTGTCCGCCGAGCCAGCCGTACGCGGTGCCGAGCACGAGCCCGGTGACGACGGCCGCCACGACCATCTGCACGGCCTCGGTGACGATCATCCGGCGGACCTGCGCGCCGGTCAGGCCCAGCACGCGGAGCAGCCCGAGCTCCCGACGGCGCTGCAGCACCCCGAGCGCGAGCGCGTTGACGACCCCGACGGCGGCGATCACGGCGGAGAACCCGACGATGACGCTGACCACCGCGTTGAGCTGCGCGAAGAAGCCCCGCTGCTCCTCGAGCATCGCCGGCGTGATGCCGCTCTGCCCGGACAGCGTGGACTCGGTGACGTGCTGCATGATGCCCAGCGCGACGGCGAAGGTCACCAGGAGCGTGACGCCGATCACGAGGCCGATCGTGGCGCGGGAGGACCGGGCCGGCGCGCGCATGGCGTTGCGGCCCGCGAGCAGGACCACGGGGTCGTTCGCCCCGATCCGGCCGATGGCCTGCAGGACCGGGGGCATCACGATCGTCGCACCGACCGCGACCCCGGCGAAGGACACGAAGCCGCCGAGGGCAGCCGGCAGCACGGCGAGCGGCGTGAGGGCGCTGAGGGCGAGCCCGACCAGGGCGAGGAGCGCGCCGCCGGCCATGAGGACGATGGCCCAGACCTTGCGTGCGGTGCCCGACCGGACGTCCTCGTGGCTGGGTTCGACGCTCGAGGACAGCGCCTGGAGCGGCGTGACCGTGAGCACGCGACGCGAGCCGGCCGCGAAGGCCCCCCACGTGGCGAGGACGACGGCGACGACGGGCAGCACGAGTTCCCACGGCAGGAGCGTGTAGGAGCGGTCGGGCAGGAAGCCGTTGCCGCGCAGGACCGCGACGAAGACGGCGGACAGGCCGGTGCCGACCACGGCACCGGTGACGGCGCCGAGCAGTCCGACGAGCAACCCGGTCCGGGTGATCCGCGCCCGGAGGGTCGCGCCCGAGGCACCGACGAGCCGCTGGAGTGCGATCACGCGGGTCTGCCCTGCGATGAGCGTCGCGCAGGTGTTCGCGGTGACGATGGCGCCGACGTAGAGGGCGATCCCGAGGAAGAGCCACCCGATCACGGACAGGATCTCCTCGACCGCCCCGACGTCGTCGAGCCCGGTGGCGGACATCGCCTCGGTGACGATGCCCGGCGCGATGACGAGCGCCGAGCCGAAGGTGGTGCCCAGCGCCGCGACCAGGACGGTGGGCGCGAACTGCCGGATCCCGTTCACGCTGCCGCCTCCATCCCGAGCATCGTCGCCGAGATGTCCGCGGCGGACATGCCCGGACGGTCCCCGACGATGCGGCCGTCGGCGAGGAACAGGATGCGGTCCGCGTTCGCCGCCGCGACCGGGTCGTGCGTGACCATCACGACGCTCTGCCCCCAGTCGGCCACGGCACCGCGGAGGATCGCGAGCACGTCGCGACCCGTGCGGGAGTCGAGGGCGCCCGTCGGTTCGTCGGCGACCACGACCGCGGGCCGCGAAGCCAGCGCACGCGCGATCGCGACGCGCTGCTGCTGTCCGCCGGAGAGCTGGTGCGGCCGATGTGTGAGGCGGTTGCCGAGCCCGAGCATCTCGACGAGCCGGTCGATCCACGCCGACTCCTCGCGGTCGGGCTTGTGCCCGCCGAGCAGGAACGGCAGTCGGATGTTCTCGCTGACGTCGAGGGTCGGCACGAGGTTGAAGGACTGGAAGACGAACCCGAGGCGGCGACGCCGGAGTTCGGTGAGCTCCCGGTCGCCGAGGCCGGTGATGTCCGCGCCGTCGATCGTGATGCGCCCGGAGGACACCTGGTCGAGCCCGGCCGCGACGTGCATGAGCGTCGACTTGCCGGAGCCGGACGGCCCCATCACGGCGGTGAACTCACCTGCCCCGATGTCGACGCTGACGTCGTCGAGCGCCGTCACCCGGCGCGCGGCGTCGCCGTAGTGCTTGGAAACGTGGTCGAGGCGGATGATCGGAGCGTGGTTGGTCATGGCTCCACGATCGCGTCCGGGAGGCCCGCGGCGCGTCCGTCGCCCGACTCGCGTCCGTCATCCGCTCGGCTCGGATCGGCGGACGGCGTCCCCCTGACGGATGAGGTGTCAGTCGCCCTTGGTGACGAGTCCGTGCTCGTGCGCGAAGACGACCAAGCGGACGCGGTCCCGCAGCTCGAGCTTCGTGAGGACGCGGGAGATGTGGGTCTTCACCGTGGCCTCGCTGACGTACTCGTGCTTGGCGATCTCGGCGTTGCTGAGCCCCCGCGCCGCGAGGTCGAAGATCTCGCGTTCCCGTGGCGTCAGGTCGGCGAAGGCGGCCGGCGCGCTGGCACGCTGCTCGGCCGGGTCCTCGTACCGGCGGAGGAGTTCCCGCGTCGCCGAGGCCGCGAAGACCGTGGTGCCCGCGTGCACGGTCCGGATGGCGGCGAGCAGGAACTCGGGGTCCGCGTCCTTGAGCACGAACCCGCTCGCCCCGGCCCGGATGGCCTTCGCCGCGGCCTCGTCGAAGTCGAAGGTGGTGAGGACGAGCACCTTGGCGGCGGACCCGCTGGCGATGATGCCGGCGGTGGCGGTGATGCCGTCCATGACGGGCATGCGGACGTCCATGAGCACGACGTCGGGCCGGCTCTGTCGGACGAGTTCGATCCCCTCGGCACCGTCCCCGGCCTCCCCCACGAACTGCAGGTCCGGCTGGGAGCCGATGAGCATCCTGATGCCCGTGCGGAACAGCGCCTGGTCGTCGACGAGGGCGACGCGGATGCGCGGCGCGTCGGCGGTCGTGGTGTGCTCGCTCGTCATCGTGTGCTCGTCACCGTGTTGCTCGTCACCGTGTTGCTCGTCACCTGGGGCTCCGCTCCTGGTTCGTGGACGGGATCGTGTTCCGGGGCATCTGCCCGGTCGACGGCTGGGCCGGCATCCGGACGGCCACGGCGAAGTCCTCGCCGCGGGGTCCCGCTGTCATGCTCCCGCCGGACATCGTGGCACGTTCGCGCATGCCGACGAGCCCGTGCCCGGTCCCGGGGCCCGGGCGGTCGCCCTCGGCCCGCCGGTTCACGACGTCGATCTCGACCGTGTCGGGGCGGTAGGTCAGCCGCGCGCGGACCGGGGCACCGCGCTCCCCGTGCTTGTACGCGTTCGTCAGGCTCTCCTGCACGATGCGGTAGACGGCGAGCTGCGTCGTGGTGGGCAGCGCCGACGGGTCGCCCTGTCGTTCCACCTGCACGTCGAGGCCGACGTCCCGCATCTGTCCGACGAGCTGTTCGATGTCGTCGACGTCCGGGGTGGGGGCCGTGCCCTGCTCGTGCCGGAGGGCGCCGAGCAGTTCGCGGACGTCTCCCAGGGCGCGACGGGCCGTGGAGCCGATCGTGCCGAGCGCTTCGTCGGCGACCGCGGGGTCGGCGCGCAGCGCGTACCGGGCGCCGTCCGCCTGCGCGATGACGACCGCGAGCGAGTGCGCCACGATGTCGTGCATGTCCCGCGCGATGCGCACCCGCTCCTGCTCGATCGCGACGGCTCGGTCTGCTCGGGCGGCGTCGCGCTCGGCGAGCAGTTGCGCCTCCCGGCTCATCCGCGCGGAACGGCGGGCGCGGACGGCGAGGCCGGCGAGCCACGGCAGCAGCAGGACGGCCAGGGTGAAGACGAACCACGTGACGCCGTAGTTCACCGACTCCATGAGGGACTCCGGACGGCCGCCGATGCCGGAGACACCGTAGATCCGGACCCCCGTGTAGACGCCGGCCAGGACCGCGCCGACCACGGCGGAGACCAGTCCGAGCACCCGGACGCGTCGGCTGCCGTAGACGCTGGTGGTGTACACGACCCCGGCGACCATCGCGTCGGCGATGTTCGGGTCCTGCAGCGTGGCCATCTGGAATGCGGCCGTCACCCATGCGACGGCCAGACCGGGTCCCGGTGCCATCCGGCGGAGGGCGAGCGCCAGCGTCAGCCCGGCGATCGTCCCGAGCCCGGCCACCCCACCGACGTCCGCGCCGGACAGGACCGTGATGAGGCCGCCCAACACGATGGCCACCGAGACGTCGACGACGATCTGGGTGCGCAGGAGTGGGCGGAACACCAGTCCACGGTACGGCGCTCGACCCGACCCCGCGTCCGACGGCGGGATGATCCGGGTCAGAAGCCGAGACGTCCCAGCTGCTTCGGGTCGCGCTGCCACTCCTTGGCGACCTTCACGCGGATGTTGAGGTAGACGTGGCGACCCACGAGCGCCTCGATCTCCGCACGGGCCCGTGTCCCGACGTCCTTGAGTCGCCCGCCCTTGTGCCCGATGACGATCGCCTTCTGGCTGTCCCGCTCGACGAACAGGTTGGCGAAGATGCGCAGCGGGCCGTCCGGGTCGTCGTCGTCCGGCTCGACCACGTCCTCGATGACGACGGCGAGCGAGTGCGGCAGTTCGTCGCGGACGCCCTCGAGCGCGGCTTCGCGGATGAGCTCGCCGATGCGCTCCTCGTCGGTCTCCTCCGTCACGGCCAGGTCGTCGTACAGCTGCGGCGACTCCGGCAGCAGCGACACGACCTCGTCGAGGAGGTCCTCGAGCTGCAGTCCCTCGGTGCCGGAGGTCGGGATGATCGCGTCCCACTCCCGCAACCGCGACACCGCGAGCAGCTGCTCGGCGACCTTCTCCTTGCCGGCGCGGTCGATCTTCGTGACGATCGCGACCTTCTTGGCCCGCGGGTACTGGTCGAGCGTGTCGTTGATGAACCGGTCGCCCGGCCCGATCGGCTCGTTCGCGGGGACGCAGAACCCGATGACGTCGACGTCACCGAGCGTGGACTGCACGAGGTCGTTGAGGCGCTCCCCGAGGAGGGTCCGGGGGCGGTGCACCCCGGGGGTGTCCACGACGATCACCTGTCCGTGCGGACGGTGCACGATCCCGCGGATCGCCCGTCGTGTCGTCTGCGGCTTCGACGAGGTGATCGCGACCTTCTGCCCGACGAGGGCGTTCGTCAGCGTCGACTTGCCGACGTTCGGACGACCGACGAAGGAGACGAACCCCGCGCGGTAGGGCGCGGTGGTCTCGGGCGCGGCGTCGGTTCCGGAGTCGGTCATGTGGTTCGTGTTCCCGTCGTGGAGTGGTCGGTGTCGCCGAAGGCCTGCTCGGCGGACTCGAGGTCGGCGGTGCGCTCCGCCAGGACCGTGATGAGGTGACGCCGCTTGCCCTCGACCCGGTCGGCCGTCAGCACGACGCCGGACACCGTCACGGTGTCCCCGGCGGACGGCAGGTGCCCGAGTTCCTTGGTGAGCAGGCCGCCGACGGTGTCGACGTCGTCGTCGTCGAGCTCGATGCCGAACAGGTCCCCGAGCTCGTCGATGGACAGCCGGGCGGAGATGCGCCAGTGCCCGGGTCCGATCTCGGCCCGGTCGACCACGGTGCGGTCGTACTCGTCGGAGATGTCGCCGACGAGCTCCTCGATGAGGTCCTCCATCGTCACGAGCCCCGCGACGCCGCCGTACTCGTCGACCACGAGGACGAGGTGGTTCTTGGCCAGCTGCATGTGCCGGAGGGTCTCGTCCGCCGGTTTCGACTCCGGCAGGAACTCCGCCGGGCGGAGCATCGTCCGCACGGCCCGCGTGCCCACCTCGGGCCGCTCGTACAGGGCGCGGGCGAGGTCGCGGAGGTAGGCCACGCCGAGCACGTCGTCGCTGTCCCGGCCGGTCACCGGCATCCGGGAGACGCCGGTCGCGAGGAACTGCTCCATCACCGCGGCGACGGTGTCGTGCGCGTCCGCGGTCACCATGTCGGTCCGGGGCACCATGACCTCGCGGACGAGGGTGTCGCTGAACGCGAAGACCGAGTGGATGAGCTCACGGTCGTCCGCTTCGAGCACGTTGCTCTCGGTCGCCTCGTCGACGAGTGAGAGCAGCTGCTCCTCGCTCGAGACGCTCGAGGCGCTGCGGACACGACCCGGCGTCACCCGGTCACCGATCGCCACGAGGAGACCGGCGAGCGGTCCGAGCACGATGCGCACGCCGCGGACGAGGCCTCCGGTGGCGGCGATGATGCCCTCGGCATGGGCCCGACCGACGCTTCGCGGGCTCGAGCCGACGAGCACGAACGACACCGCGGTCATCACGGCTGCCGACACGATCAGCGCGAGCCACCACGTGTCGAACACCGTGACGAGCGCGATCGTCACGAGCACCGCCGCCGCCGTCTCGGCGAGCACGCGGAAGAAGTTGAGGGCGTTGACGTGGGCACCGGGGTCGTCCGCCAGCGCCTCGATCGCGCGACGACGCTTGCTGCCGCGGGCGATCTCCTCGAGGTCGGCGCGCGAGAGCACCGACAGGGCGGAGTCGGCGGCCGCGAGCAGTCCGCCGAGGACCACCAGCACGAACGCCACCGCGAGCAGGACGGCGACGAGGAACACTGCGGTCACCGCCCCCGGCGCGCGGCGGCGAAACCACGGAGGATCTCGCCCTGCAGGCCGAACATCTCGGCCTTCTCGTCCGGCTCCGCGTGGTCGAAGCCGAGCAGGTGGAGCACCCCGTGGCACGTGAGCAACAGGATCTCGTCGAGGGTCGAGTGTCCGGCGGTCTTCGCCTGCTCCTCGGCCACCTGCGGGCAGACCACGATGTCGCCGAGGAGCCCGGCGGGGGTCGGCTCGTCCTCGGTGCCCGGGCGGAGTTCGTCCATCGGGAAGCTCAGGACGTCGGTCGGACCGGGCTCGTCCATCCACCGGATGTGCAACTGCTCCATCGCGCCCTCGTCCACGAAGACGATCGCGAGCTCGGCATCCGCGTGCACGTGCATGGCGTCCAGCGCGAACGCGGCGAGGCGCTGCACCGCGTCCTCGTCGACCGCCACGCCCGACTCGTTGTTGAGCTCGATGCTCACCGGTTGCCTCCTCGGCGGTCGTCCTGGTGCTGGGAGCGGTGCCCGGCCTGCTCGGCGAGACGTTCTTCGTCGTACTGCGTGTACGCGTCGACGATGCGGCCCACCAGCGTGTGGCGGACGACGTCCTCGCTGCCGAGCCGGGCGAAGTGGATGTCGTCGACGTCGTCGAGGATGCGCGTGACGAGGCGCAGACCCGAGACGTTGCCGGGCAGGTCGATCTGGGTGATGTCACCCGTGACCACCATCTTCGAGCCGAAGCCGAGACGCGTCAGGAACATCTTCATCTGCTCGGGCGTGGTGTTCTGCGCCTCGTCGAGCACGACGAACGAGTCGTTCAGCGTCCGCCCACGCATGTACGCCAACGGAGCGACCTCGACCGTGCCGGCGGCCAGGAGCTTCGGGACCAGCTCGGGGTCCATCATCTCGTTGAGCGCGTCGTACAGCGGACGGAGGTACGGGTCGATCTTGTCCGTGAGCGTCCCGGGCAGGAACCCCAGCCGCTCGCCGGCCTCCACCGCGGGGCGGGTGAGGATGATCCGGGTGACCTCGCGCCGCTGCAACGCCTGGACGGCCTTCGCCATCGCCAGGTAGGTCTTGCCGGTGCCGGCGGGGCCGATGCCGAACGTGATCGTGTTCTCGTCGATCGCGTCGACGTACGCACGCTGCCCGTCGGTCTTCGGGCGCACGGATTTGCCTCGGCTCGACACGATCGGGGTCCCGAACACGTTCGACGGGCTGCGCTCGTCGTCGATGATCCGCGCCGACGTCGGGATGTCCGACTGCCCGATGTCCTGACCACGCCGGACCATGCCGACGAGTTCGTCGACGAGGGCGCGGGCCCGGGTGACGTCGCGCTCGGGGCCGGAGAGCGAGACCTGGTTGCCGCGCACCAGGACGCGGACGCCCGGGTACTGGCGCTCGACGGTCTTCAGCAGGCGGTCCTGCGGTCCGAGCAACTGCACCATGGCGATGCCGTCGACGGTGAGTTCCGAGACGGAGACGGACTCCGGCTCGGTGGTGGCTGGTTCGTCAGCTGGCAAGGGTGCCTTCCTGCAGGTCTCCTGCGAGTACGTGCGCATGCACGTGGAACACGGTCTGCCCGGCGGCTTCGCCGGTGTTGAACACGAGTCGGAACTGGCCGCCGGCGCGTTCGTCGGCGATGCGCTGCGCCGTCACCACGACGTGCGCGAGCAGCTCGGGATCCGCGTCCGCGAGTTCGCCGACGTTCGCGTACGCCTGGGTCTTGGGGACGACGAGCACGTGGACCGGGGCCTTGGGGGCGATGTCCTCGAAGGCGATGACGCGGTCGTCCTCGGCGACGATGGTCGCCGGGATCTCGCGCGCGACGATCTTCGTGAAGACGCTTGGCTCGGTGCTGGTCATGACTCCATCGTAGAACGCACGACCCGCGCCGCGCCTTCCCGGTCCGTCGACGCGGTCCGATCCGCGCCGGACCGTGACGTCGGGGTACGGATCGCCGTCCTGGCGATCCAGCGTCCGGGCCACCAGCGTCCGGGTCACCAGCGTCCGGGTCACCAGCGTCCGAGTCGCGTCTGCAGGACCGCCAGGGCGGCGGGTCCCGCCGTCGAGGTCCGCAGCACGCTGTCGCCGAGCCGCACCCGGACGGCACCGGCCGCTTCGAGCCGGTCGAGTTCGGCGGGGTCGATCCCGCCCTCCGGACCGACCACGAGGGCGATCTCGTCCGCATCGACCGGCGGTTCCCAGGTCGCGAGCCGACCCGAGGCGGTCGGTTCGAGCAGGACCAGCTGCCGACGCGCCTCCTGGCCGGCTTCCACTGCTGCCGTTCCCGCGCCACCGGCGAGCTGCGCCGTCGTCACCGGGGCGACGACGTCGGGGACCCGCGAGCGCACGGCCTGCTTCGCTGCTTCCTGCGCGATCGCCGCCCAGCGGGCACGGCCCTTCTCGATCTTCGGGCCCTCCCACCGCGAGACGCTCCGGGCGGCGGCCCACGGCACCACGCGGTCGACCCCGATCTCGGTGGCCGCCTGGACGGCCATCTCGTCGCGACCGCCCTTGGCGAGCGCCTGCACGAGCGTCAGCGAGGGCCGCGGTGCCGGGTCCACGTCCACCGCGGCGACGGTGAGCACGAGCGAGTCCTTGCCCACCGCGCTCACCGCACCCGCGACGACCGTGCCGCGCCCGTCGGACAGCCGGAGCTGTTCGCCGACCCGGACGCGCGCGACCGTCACGGCGTGGCGACCCTCGGCGCCGTCGAGCGACACCGTGCCGCCCACCGTGACGTCGTCGAGCGCGCCGACGAGGTAGAGCGAGGCCATCAGAAGTTGAAGAACCGGTCGCGGAGCTTGCCGAACATGCCCTGCTGGAAGCGGGACAGCTGCGGCGAACCGGCCTTGTGCGTCTTCGCGAGCTGCTCGACGAGCTGGCGCTCCTTGTGGGAGAGCTTCGTCGGGGTGACCACCTGCACGCCGACCTTCAGGTCGCCGCGACCCGAGCCCCGCAGCTTCGTGACGCCGCGGTCCTTGATGACGAGGACGTCAGCGCTCTGCACGCCCGGTCGGAGTTCGAGTTCCACCGGACCGTCGAGGCCGTCGATGGTCGTCGTGGCGCCGAGGATCGCGTCGGTCATCGGGACCTCGAGCGTGGCGAGCAGGTCGTCGCCGTCGCGGCTGAACACGTCGTGGTGGCGGACCCGGACCTCGAGGTACAGGTCGCCCGCGGGACCACCGGCCGGACCGACCTCGCCCTGGCCGGGCATCTGCAGGCGGAGCCCGGAGTCGACCCCGGCGGGCACGTCCACCGGGACCGTGCGGCGGGCGCGGACCCGGCCCTGACCCTGGCACGTCGGGCAGGGGTTCGGGATGACGGTGCCGTAGCCGCGGCAGGTCCCGCACGGGGCGCTCGTGACGACGTTGCCGAGCAGCGAACGGACCTGGCGCTGGATGTGTCCGGATCCGCCGCAGATGTCGCAGGTCTGCGGGCTCGTGCCGGGTGCACAGCAGGAGCCGCCACACGTCTCGCAGAGCACGGCGGTGTCGACCTCGAGGTCCTTGTGCGTGCCGAAGACGACCTCGTCGAGGTCGACCTCGAGCCGCAGCAGGGCGTCCTGACCGCGCTCGGCGCGACTGCGCGGGCCGGTCCCCCGGCCACCGCCGCCGCCCCCGCCGCCGAAGAAGGCGTCGAAGATGTCGCTGAAGCCGGCGGCTCCGCCACCGCCGAACGGGCCGTCCTGGCCGCCGGCGTCGAAGCGGCGGCGCTGCTCCGGGTCGCTCAGCACGTCGTACGCGTGCGTGACGTCCTTGAAACGCTCCGCGGCGTCGGGGCTCGGGTTCACGTCCGGGTGGAGTTCACGGGCGAGCCGCCGGTACGCCTTCTTGATGTCGGCATCGGAGGCGTCGCGCGGGACGCCGAGGACGTCGTAGTGGTCTGCCAAGTGTTCCTCAGGGGGTGCGTGGGTGGACGGGGTGGGAAGCGCGCCGGGCGATCAGTTCTCGCCGAGCAGCCGGGACAGGTAGCGGGCGACCGCACGGACCGCGGCCATGTTCGTGCCGTAGTCCATCCTGGTCGGGCCGAGGACGCCCAGCCGGGCGATCTCACCGCGGGCGGCCAGGTAGCCGCCCGCGACGATGCTCGTGGCGTCGAGACCGTACTCGGCGTTCTCGGCACCGATGCTGGCGGCGACCGCGATGTCGTCGACCTGCATCTCGCCGAACAACCGGAGCAGGGTGACCTGTTCCTCGATCGCCTCGAGCACCGGGAAGAGGCCGCCGGAGAAGTCCTGCTCGCTCTTGGCGAGGTTGGCCGCTCCGGCCATCAGCAGGCGGTCCTGTCGGTTCGCCGCGACCTGCTCGACGAGGCTCGCGACGACCACGCCGGCGAGCGGCTGGACCTCGGGGCGCAGCTGACCCGGGATCGCCCGGAGCGCCTGCGGGGCGTCCTGCAGCGGCAGTCCGACCGTGGCGCCGTTCACGACGGAACGGACCTCGGCCAGCGCGGATTCACCGACGGCGACGTCGGTCTCGATGACGCGCTGCTCGACCCTGGCGGTGTCGGTGATGAGGACGACCATCAGCCGGGTGTCGGCCAGCCGGACGAGTTCGACGTGCTGGACGCGCGCGTGCCCCATGGTCGGGTACTGCACGAGCGCGACCTGGTTCGTCAGCTGGCTCAACAGCCGGACCGTGCGGGTGAGGACGTCGTCGAGGTCGTTCGAGGCGCCGAGGAAGGTCTCGATCGCCTGGCGCTGGGCACCGGAGAGCGGGCGCGCGGCCGCGAGGTGGTCGACGAACACCCGGTAGCCCTTGTCGGTCGGGACCCGACCGGAGGAGGTGTGCGGAGCGATGATGAGCTGCTCGTCCTCGAGCTGCGCCATGTCGTTGCGGATCGTGGCCGCACTCACCCCGAAGGCGTGACGCTCGACGATGGTCTTCGACCCGACCGGCTCCCGCGAGGCGACGTAGTCACGCACGATGGCCTTGAGGACCTCGAGGCTGCGTTCGCTGACCATCGGTTCCCCTTCCGCTCGTGCTGGCACTCTCACTGGTCGAGTGCTGATCTTACGCCCGACCACCGACGGCACGGGACTTCTGCACAGCAGCCTCGGTACGCTGCGGGCATGAGCTACGGACAGGAGCCCGGCGGCCCCGAGCAGCACCGCGACGACCGCGCCGGCGGCAAGCCCGACGGACAGCAGTACCCCGGGCAGTACCCGGGCGCTCAGCAGGCCGGCGGCGGGTACCCGGGCCCGGCCGGCGGGTCGCAGTACGGCGGGTGGCAGCAGCCCGGCCAGCAGTACCCGAACGGCTACCAGCCGCCGCAGCCGATGACCCCCGAGGACCAGCGCCTCTGGGCGACCCTGACGCACGTCGGCGGCATCTTCTTCAACCTCCTGGTCCCGCTCGTCGCCTACCTCGTCCTGCGGGACCGCGGACAGTTCGTCCGCGAGCACACCCGGGTGGCACTGAACTTCCACATCACGATGGCCATCGCCTACTTCGCCGGCGGCCTGACGTCCGTGCTCGGCATCGGGTTCCTCGTCATCGCGGCCGTCGCGATCGTGTCGATCGTGTTCGGCATCATGGCCGCCATCGCCGCGAACCAGGGCCAGTTCTACAAGTACCCGCTCTCGATCGAGTTCTTCAAGCCCTGACGTCGTCGGCCGGCTCGTCGAGCAGGTCGCGCACGACGGCGTCCGCCAGCAGGCGGCCCTGGACCGTCAGCTCCAGGGAGCCGCCGAGGGCGGCCCGTCCGTCCACGAGACCGCGCGCGATGAGCCCGGCGACGCGGCTCCGGGCCTCCTGGCGGAGCTCGTCGATGCGCAACTCGCCTCGCACGCGAGCGGCCAGGAGCACGCGCTCCACGTACCGCGTCTCGTCGTCCAGCGTCTCGCGACCGGCGGCTGGCGACTCGTCCTGCAGCACCCGGTTTGCGTACGCGGCCGGGTGCTTGACGTTCCACCAGCGCGTCCCGGCGACCGCGGAGTGCGCACCGGGGCCGATGCCCCACCAGTCGTGACCCTTCCAGTAGGACAGGTTGTGCCGGCTGGCGTGCTGTGGGCCGCGCGCCCAGTTCGAGACCTCGTACCAGTCGTAGCCGGCGTCGCCGAGCACCCGGTCGGCGAGCTCGTACATGTCCGCGGCCAGGTCGTCGTCCGGTGCGGGGAGTTCCCCCCGCGAGACGGCGCGGCCCATCGCGGTCCCGTCCTCGACGATGAGCGAGTACGCCGAGACGTGGTCCGGCGCGCACGCGATCGCGGCGTCGAGCGAGGTGCGCCAGTCGTCCAGGGACTCCCCCGGCGTCGAGTAGATGAGGTCGAGGCTGACGTCGAGACCCTGCTGCTTCGCGAGGTCGACGACGACCGGCACCCGCTCGGGGTCGTGCGTGCGGTCGAGGGTCGCGAGCACGTGCGGGACCGCGGACTGCATGCCGTAGCTCATCCGCGTGAAGCCGGCCCGCTGCAGGGTGGCGATCGAGTCGGCGTCGACGGAGTCCGGGTTCGCCTCGGTCGTGACCTCGGCCCCGGGGACGATTCCCCACGTGTCGTCGATCGCCCGCAGGATCATCGCCAGGTCGGACGCCGGCAGCATCGTCGGGGTGCCGCCACCGAAGAACACCGTCGAGACCGGGCGTCGCGGGACCCCGGAGCGCTCGAGCACCCGGTCGGCGAACGCGATCTCACGCAGGGCATGGCCGGCGTAGTCGTCACGGCGCACCCCGCGGAGCTCGGACGCCGTGTACGTGTTGAAGTCGCAGTAGCCGCAGCGCACCCGGCAGAAGGGCACGTGCACGTAGACGCCGAACGGGACCTCGCCCGCTCCGGGTGCCGGTGCGACCAGCCCGTCCGACGGAGCGGGATCGGCGATCGGGAGAGCACTCGGCATGGAGTCCATTGTCCGTCATCATGGACGGCATGGAGCACCACCCCGTCCCCACCACGGTCCTCTGGGACATCGACGGCACCCTCGTGCGCAACGCCGCCTCACCGGGCAACCTCTACCACCTGGCCCTCGAGCGCGCCCTCGGACGGGACCTGCCACTGCTCGTCGGCCACCAGCACGGCCGGACCGACGCCGGCATCATCGTCGAGCACGTCCGAGCGCACCACCTGGAGGACGACCTCGTGCCGACCGTGAGCGGGCACCTGCGCGACCTGTCGGAGGAGCGTCACCGGTCCGGGGACCGCCGCACGCCCGCGCCGGGCGCGATCGACCTCGTCCGGCGCTTCGCCGCGCTCGGGTGGCGGAACGGGCTGCTCACCGGCAACTCCGCGCACCGCGCCCGGATCAAGCTGCTCGGCGCGGGCTTCGACGTCGACGCCTTCGACTGGGAGCACTCGTACTTCGGCGACGAGCAGGTCGAACGCTCCGGGGTGACCGCCCTCGCGGCCGCCGCGCTCTCGGGCACCCGCGCCGTGATCGTCGGGGACACACCACGTGACGGCGAGGCCGCGGACGCCGTGGGGATACCGTTCCTGGCGGTCGCCACCGGCGTCTACGACGTCGACGCCCTGCGGTCGACGAGCGCGGTGGCGGTCGCGCGCGACTGCGTCGAGGACGCGCGCCTCATCGAGGAGGCGATCGCGGGGCTCCCGCCGCTCGCCGAGGCACAGCCGGCCCGCCCGTCGTTCGATGGCGGGCCTCCCGGGCAGCGTTGAGCGTGGTCGGCTCGACGGGTGCTGCCGCTCCGGCCGGATGCGGCCGGGTCTGCCGGTGTCGCCGGAGCTGGCGGTCCCGCCCGGTCAGTCGCCGCGGAGCGCGGCCAGGTACTTCTCGGCCATCACGCGCTGCTGACGACGCAGCAACGGCGCCACGAAGCGCCACTTGCGACTCGCCGGCTGGGAGAACTGCCGGACCTGCAACCAGACCGAGCCGTCCGACGTGCGCTCGACGACGAACGACTCCTCACCCGACAGCGGGTGCCCCTCGAGCGTGCCGTAGGCGAAACCCTTGCGGTCGCGCTCGTCGATGATCGCCACGACGCGGACCGGTGCCTGCACCGTCTGCCCGAACGCGTGCATCGTCAGCGTCGCCGTCGTGCCCGCGGTCAGCAGCGGCGTGCCGTCCGGCGTGGTCTTCTCCACTCGCGGGGTGCCGATCGAGGCCGGAGCGATGGGGACGCCCTGCTCGTCGAAGGTGACGGGGTTGTAGCGGACCTCGTCGTCCTCGGGCATGTCCTCGACCCGGACGCCCATGCCGCTGCGCTCCTGGATCTGCCAGGTCAGCGCCTGCATGACCGCGGTCTCGAAGCGCTGGTCGCCGTGTCCGATGCGGGCGCGGGACTCGGCCGGGGTGAAGCCCTCCGGCGGGTAGGTCATGAGGTCGGAGGCCTGCGTGGCGCCGACCGCGCCGTACGTCAGCGCCGTCCGGTGCTGGCCGCGGCTCACTTCTTCTTCTCTTCCACGTCGCCGGAGAGCGCCGCGATGAAGGCCTCCTGCGGGACCTCGACCCGGCCGATGGTCTTCATGCGCTTCTTGCCCTCCTTCTGCTTCTCGAGGAGCTTGCGCTTGCGGGTGATGTCGCCGCCGTAGCACTTCGCGAGGACGTCCTTGCGCATCGCGCGGATGCTCTCGCGGGCGATGATGCGGGCACCGATCGCGGCCTGGATCGGCACCTCGAACTGCTGACGCGGGATGAGTTTCCGCAGGCGCTCGGTCATGAGCGTGCCGTACGCGTAGGCCTTCTCGCGGTGCACGATCGCGCTGAACGCGTCGACCTGGTCGCCCTGCAGCAGGATGTCGACCTTGACGAGGTCGGCGGCCTGGTCACCGGTGGGCTCGTAGTCGAGACTCGCGTACCCCTGCGTCTTGCTCTTCAGCTGGTCGAAGAAGTCGAAGACGATCTCGCCGAGCGGGATCTCGTAGCGGATCTCGACGCGGTCCTCGCCGAGGTACTCCATGCCGAGCAGGGAGCCACGGCGCTGCTGGCAGAGCTCCATGATCGCGCCGACGTAGTCCTTCGGCGCGAGGATCGCCGCGCGCACCATCGGTTCGCGGACCTCGACGATGCGCCCCGTCGGGAACTCGGACGGGTTCGTGACCTCGGTGACGGTGTTGTCCTCGGTCGTGACCTCGTAGACGACGCTCGGCGCGGTGGTGATGAGGTCGAGGTCGAACTCACGACGCAGGCGCTCGGTGATGATCTCGAGGTGCAGCAGGCCGAGGAACCCGCAGCGGAAGCCGAAGCCGAGCGCCACCGAGGTCTCCGGCTCGTACACCAGGGCGGCGTCGGACAGCTTGAGCTTGTCGAGCGCTTCGCGGAGGACCGGGTAGTCGCTGCCGTCGATCGGGTACAGGCCAGAGAACACCATCGGCTTCGGGTCGGTGTACCCGGCCAGGGCGTCCGTCGCGGGACGCTGCGCGCTCGTCACGGTGTCGCCGACCTTGGACTGGCGCACGTCCTTCACGCCCGTGATGAGGTACCCGACCTCGCCGACCGACAGGCCCTTCGTCGGGCTCGGCTCGGGGCTCGACACCCCGATCTCGAGGATCTCGTGCGTCGACTTGGTCGACATCATCTGGACCTTCTCGCGCGGCTTGATCGAGCCGTCGATCATGCGCACGTAGGTCACGACACCGCGGTAGCTGTCGTAGACGGAGTCGAAGATCATCGCGCGGGGTGCGGCGTCGACGGTCCCGACCGGGGCCGGCACCGTCCGGACCACCCGGTCGAGCAGCTCCGCGACACCTTCGCCGGTCTTGCCGGACACCCGGAGGACGTCCTCCGGCTTGCCGCCGATGAGCTGCGCCAGCTCGGCCGCGTACTTCTCCGGCTCGGCGGCCGGCAGGTCGATCTTGTTGAGGACCGGGATGATCTCGAGGTCGTTCTCGAGCGCCAGGTACAGGTTCGCGAGCGTCTGGGCCTCGATGCCCTGCGCCGCGTCCACGAGGAGGATCGCGCCCTCGCACGCCGCGAGGGACCGCGAGACCTCGTACGAGAAGTCGACGTGCCCCGGCGTGTCGATCATGTTCAGCGCGAAGGTCTCGCCGTCGAGCTCCCACGGCATGCGCACGGCCTGCGACTTGATCGTGATGCCGCGTTCGCGCTCGATGTCCATCCGGTCGAGGTACTGCGCACGCATCGCCCGGTCCTCGACGATGCCGGTGATCGACAGCATGCGGTCGGCCAGCGTGGACTTGCCGTGGTCGATGTGCGCGATGATGCAGAAGTTGCGGATCGCGGCGGCCGGCGTCGAGGCGGGCTCGAGCGGCGCAGATGCTTGTGGGCTCACGGTTCCTCGGGGTGGGTCGGACGGTTCGTCGATTGTCCCATGCTCGCGCCTCGGCGGCGCGCACGGACGGGAGGCGCCGACCGGCACCCGACACCGGTCGGGCCGGCGCGTCCCCGCGACGACGCTGCTCAGACGTCGGTCGCGTGCGCTCCGACGGTCGGGACGGGCAGGGCGCCGAGCCCGCGGCGGAGGTCCTCGGCCGTGGCCGCCAGGCACACGCGGATCCACCCCTCGCCGGTGCGGCCGAACGCGCTGCCCGGCGCGACCGCCACCCGTTCGCGCTGCAGGAAGGCGAGCGCCCACTCGGCCACGTCGCCGTCGGTCGCGTGCGACACGTCGATCCAGAGGTAGAACGCGCCCTTCGGGTCGTTGTACCGGATGCCGGCGGCGTCGAGCACCCCGGTCGCGATCTCGAGGTTCCGGCGGTAGTGCTCGCGGGCGTCCTGCACGGGCGAGTGGTCGCCCACGATCGCCGCCAGCGCAGCCCACTGGTCGGGCTCCGCCACGCAGCTGATGATCGACTCCTGCACGGTGCGCATCGTCGGGCCGAGGCCCTTCGGCGTCACCAGGTACCCGACCCGCACGCCCGTCATCGCGTACGTCTTGCTCAGCGAGAAGGCCGAGAACACCCGGTCGTCCTCGTCGAGCGAGGCCAGGCTGACGTGCCGGGTGCCGTAGGTGAAGTACTCGTAGACCTCGTCGCTGATCACCCACAGGTCGTGCCGCTTCGCCAGTGCCAGCAGGTCCCGCAGTGTCTGCTCGCCGAAGACGGAGCCGAGGGGGTTGGACGGCGAGTTGACGACGATCGCGCGCGTACGGTCGGTGATCCGCGCCTCCAGGGCCGCCAGGTCCGGCTCGAACCCGTGCGCCGGGGACAGCTGGTACGGCACCGGGTCCGCGCCGATGATGTGCGCGTTCATCGTGAAGGTCGTGTAGCCGGGGTCGGGCACCAGCACCTCGTCGCCGGGCGAGAGCACGAGCGTCATCGCGGTGAACAGCGCCTGCGTGGCGCCGACCGTGACCCACACCTGCTCGAGGTCGACCTCCATCCGGTTCTCGCGCCGCAGCTTGTCCTGGATCGCCTGCCGCAGCTGCGGGATGCCGCCGTTCGGGCCGTAGTCGGTGCGGTCCTCGGCCCAGGCGCGGCGCGCGGCGTCACCGATGTGCTTCGCGACCGGGACGTCCGGCTCACCGATGACGAGCATGGTGACGTCGTCGAGGAGTGCGGCCTGCTCGAACACCCGGCGGATGCCCGACGGCGGGACGGTGTCGATGCGGGGTGCGAGGGACGGCATGTCGACACCGTATCCGCTCCGCTCGTGGCGCCACGCGGACCGTGTCGGGCTTTGGTCGGGACGGGTCGGCCTGGTAACGTTTGTCGCTGGCTTACGCGTTCCGTCGCCCACGGGTGGAACGCGATGCGACGAAGGGCCCCTCTACCCGGGATCGCAACCACCCGTCCGAGACGAAACCAGGAGCAACACGCATGGCGAACATCAAGTCGCAGCTCAAGCGCATCAAGACCAACCAGAAGGCCACCGACCGCAACAAGGCGTACAAGTCGGAGCTGAAGACGTACATCCGTCACACCAACGAGGCCATCGCCTCGGGCGACAAGGACAAGGCCGTCGCCGCCCTGTCGCTCGCCGCGAAGAAGCTCGACAAGGCCGTGAGCAAGGGTGTCATCCACAAGAACCAGGCCGCGAACCGCAAGTCGGCCATCGCGAAGAAGGTCTCCGCGCTCTGATCTGAGTCGCTGACGACGAAGGCCCCGCACCGGTGGTGCGGGGCCTTCGTCGTTCCCGGGGGTCGCCACGGCTGTGAGGCTCGCTGTCGGCACGGCCGGGAGGCTCGGTGCCCGTCAACGTTCCTCGCCGCGTCGGGCGATGGTACGGACCATCAGCTCCAGCGCGAAGTGGGCGTCGCGGGAACCGCCCTTCACGGCCGCATCGGCCGCTGCGATGCTCATGATGGCGTTCGCGAGACCGGCTTCGCTCCACCCGGCGACGTCGCGCTGGGCACGCTGCACCTGCCACGGCGCCAGACCGAGTGCGGAAGCGGCCTGCCCGCTCGACCCGCGGTAGGAACTCACCTTCGCCATCGTGCGGATCTTGCTCGCGAAGGCGGCGACGATCGGGACCGGGGCCTCACCGGTCGCGAGGGCGTGCCGCAGTTCGACGATCGCCGGAGCGGAACGACCGGCGAGGGCGATGTCGGCCACCTTGAACGCGTTCGTCTCGACCCGGCCGCCGTAGTACTTGTCGACGGTGCGGTCGGTGATCTCGTCGGCCTCGTCCGCGAGGAGCTGGCGACATGCAGCGGCGAGTTCGGCGAGGTCGTCGGCGAACGCGGCGACCAGGGTGCGGACGGCCGAGGGTGCGATCTTCCGGCGGGCGGCGCGGAACTCCGCGTTGACGAAGTCGATCCGGTCGGTGTCGCGCTTGATCTCGTCGCACTGGACCTCGATGCCGCCACCGACCCCGCTGCGGATGGTGTCGAGGAGCTTCTTGCCCCGGACTCCCCCACCGTGTCGGAGCACCAGGGTGACGTCGTCCGCCGGGGCCTGCAGGTACGAGATGCTCTCGGTGATGAAGGCGTCCGTGCACTTCTCGACGTGCGTGACGCGCACGAGCCGGGGTTCACCGAACAGCGACGGGCTCGCCAGCGTGGCCAGCAGGCCGGGCGCGTACTGGTCGGCTTCGAGGTCGTGCACCTCGAGCGCCGGGTCCTCGCCGACGAGCAGGTCCCGGAGCATGCCGATCGACCGCTCGGCGAGGAACGTCTCCGCGCCCGTGACCAGGACGACCGGTGCCGGCCGGATCGCCGACCACGGGACCTGGTCGATCTTCGCTGCGGCGCGCGCGGGCTTCTTGGCAGGCATGCGGGTCCTTCCGGTGGTGCTGGGTGGCGACGCCGGCCCTTCCGCTGCACAGTCGGCAGGAACGGTCGAGGTCGCCTCGATCCTACGGGCGACAGCCGACGAGCCCGGCCGACGACGGCGACCAGGGCTGCGGGCCTGCTGCTGGTGCCGGACATGCTCTGGCCGGAACCTGTGTCGTCATCGCGACGTTCCGTCCACACCTCGAGCGGGCGAAGACCGATCGCCTCGGCCGGGCCGCTGACGTCTCCCCCGATTGCCCCGTCATCGGCATCGTCGCCGGCGCCCCTGTCCGGAGGCTCGCCGCCCCGGATGACGATCGTGCCCGACCGGTCCGTCCGGTACGGAGTGGTGCCGGCCGCCACGAGCATCTCCAGCGCCCGTTCCGTCGGGTGCCCGTAGTCGTTGTCCGCCCCGACCCCGATCAGGCCGACGCGGGCAGCGAGCACGCGGTACAGCTCCGGGTCCTGGTCGGCGGATCCGTGGTGCGCGACCTTGACCACGTCGACCGGCGCGAGCGCGTCCGGCGCCGCGGTCCGGAGGAGTCGGCGTTGCGCGTCCTCGCCCAGGTCGCCGAGCAGCACCGTGCTGAGGCACCCGGGGCAGGGCTCTCCCGGCGCCGGGTCGACCCGGAGGACGATGCTCGCCGCGTTGCCGGCGCGCTCGTCCCCGCTCGGCGGCCACAGCACGCGCCACCCGAGCTCGCCGAGCAGCCCGCTGGTCCCGTCGGCAGCCTGGCGGACGTCGACCTGCGCCGCCCGCAGATCGGACACGACGCGGGCGTCCGCGGGCCTGCCGACGGGTCCGACGAGGGCGGTGTCGACCTGGCGGGAGACCTCGGCCACGGCACCGACGTGGTCGCGGTCGAAGTGCGTCAGGACGAGCAGGTCGAGGTGGTCCACGCCGAGCAGCGCGAGGCAGTCCCGGAGCCGTCCGGGATCGTCCCCGGTGTCGACGAGCGCCGTCCGGCCGGCACTCCGGAGCACGGTGGCGTCCCCCTGCCCGACGTCACACATCGCGATCGTCCACCCCGTCGGCACGCTGCCGCGCACCAGGACCTCGGGCACCGCGACCGAACCGACGCCGACCGCAGCGATGACGGCTGCCAGGACGAACAGGCTGCGGCGGACCCGACCCGGCGCGAGCACCCCCACCGCCAGCGCGACACTCACCGCGGCGGCGCCGACGATCCCGCCCGTGCCGGACGGCCACGGCACCGATGCCACCGGCAGCGCGGCCGCCCCGTGGGCGACGGCTCCGATGGCCGCTGCCGGGACCCATCCCACGCCCGCGAGCACCCCCGCGCCGGTGGGCCACAGCGGTGCGAGCAGACATGCGCCGAGGCCGACGACGGTGGCGACCGGGGCCAGGAACTCCGCGAGCAGGTTCGCCGGCACCGCGTAGGTCGGCACCGTCGGCGACAACGGGATGGTGACCGGCCAGCACGCGATCTGCGCCGCGACCGGCACCGACACGGCTGCCGCGACCGGGGGCCAGGTCCGACGGGCGAGCAGGTCGGTGAGCGGCGGGGCGAGGACCACGATGCCGGTCGTCGCCAGGACCGAGAGCGCGAACGCGAACGAGCGGGCGACCCACGGGTCGACCACGAGCATGCCGAGGACCGCGATCGCGATGAGCGGCACGCCGCGCACCGGCCGTCCGGTCAGGTGCACGACGAGGACCACCACGGCCATCACGGCAGCCCGGGTGATCGACGGGTCGGGGCGGACCAGGACGACGAAGCCGAGCAGCACCGCGACCGCGACTGTGGCCCGCACGATCCGCGGGACGCCCAGCGCACGGCCGAGCAGGACCACCAGGGCGACGACGACTGCGCAGTTCGAGCCGGAGACCGCCGTCAGGTGCGTCAGCGCCGACGTCTCCATCGCCTGCTCGGTCTCCGGGTCCAGCCCGGACCGGTCACCGATCGCGAGCCCGCGGAGGAGCGCGCCGCCCGGCTCCGGGAGGCCCGTGGTGACCGTCACGAAGGCCGCCCGCGCGACGGCACTGACGCCGAGGACACCCGTCGGACCCGCCGTGGTCTCGATCGGACCTTGGGCGAAGACGACGACGGACGTCGGTGCACCGGGATCGTCCGCCTGGAGCTGACCCCGGACGGTCACGAGTGCTCCGGCCGGCACCACGGGCGCGCGTGGCTCGTCGGCCGGCGGGACGAGCCGGACCGGCACGCGCAGACCCGTGTGCAACTCGGCGCGCACCACGACCGTCTCGAGCGTGCCGACCACGGACCGGTCGTCGGCGGCGAGGTCGCGGTCGAGCCGGACACGGGTCTCCACCCTGTGGTCGGTCGCGTCGAGCACGATCGCGGGAGCCCGGGCACCCTGGCCGGCAGCGACCGCACCGGCCGCCAGGGCGACCAGGAGGGCCGTGGTGAGCACGAGCGCGGCGGTGCCGCGCACGGCGTCGACCGGGACCGCGCGAGCGGGACGGAGCCAGCCCGCTCGGTACCGACCGTCCCCGACCGGACCGGTCGCGGACGGACCACTCCCGAACAGGAGCGCACCGGACACCAGCCCCGCCACGGCAGTCGCGACTGCGGCGACCACCACCCCCACCTGCGGCACCCCGACGAGCACGACCACCACGATCCACGTCACCGCGACCGGGCCGGCCAGTCGCAGGTCCGCCACGGAGGTCCGCGGCGGACCGCCGCGAGCGAGACCGGCACCGGTCGACGTCTCCGCGCTCACACCCGCACCCGGTCCTGCAACTCGGCGAAGCGGCCTTCCCCGATGCCGCTGACCTCGAGCAGGTCCTCCACCGAACGGAAGCCACCGTGCTCCTCCCGCCACGCCAGGATCCGCTCGGCCAGCGCGGGCCCGATGCCGGGCAACGTCTCGAGGGCAGTGGCGTCGGCGACGTTGAGGTCGACGACCGCCGGAGCACCGCCGGCTCCCGCGCCCCCGGCCCCACCGCCTCCCGGCGCGGCCACGCTGCCACCAGGGCCGGCGCCCGCACCCCCGCCACCACCCGCCGGGATCTCGGCGGGGATCTCGGTCTCCCCGGCCCGCGGCACGTACAGTCGCTCCCCGTCGACGACGGGCCGGGCCAGGTTGAGCCGGGAGAGGTCCGCGTCCGCCGACGCTCCCCCGGCCGCCGTCAGCGCGTCCGAGACCCGTGCATCCGGCGGCACCGTGACGACTCCCGCCCGACCGACGGCCCCGACGACGTACACCACGGCCACGGCGGGCGCGCGCGACGGCGAGCCGGAGGGGGCGCCGGACAGCCCGGCCACCGGTGAGGACCCACCGGTGGCCGGAGACGACGGGGAGCGCCTCGACGGCTCGCCCCCACCCGCCACCGTCGGCGCTCCGGAGACGACCGTTACCCCGTCGGCCGACGCTCCTCCGCCGTCACCCGTCCATGATCCGGCCAGGACGACCCCGAGCGCGAGCACCAGCACGATGCCGACGAGCACCAGGGCGGCGCGGGGAGTGAGCACGAAGCGGGACATGCCGGAACGCTACGGAGCCCGGTCTCCCGACCGGGCTCCGTAGCGACACCCCTGTGGACGGCGTCAGCCGTACCGGTGCTGTGGAGGGGCGTTACCCCTTGATGGCGATGTTGACGAGCTTCGGCGCCCGCACGATGACCTTCACGATCTCGCGGTCCCCGATGTACCGCTGCACCGCTGCCGAGGTCCGGGCGAGCTGCTCGAGCTCGTCGGCCTCGATCGACTTCGACACCTCGAACGAGTCGCGCACCTTGCCGTTGACCTGCACGACGGCGGTCAGGGTCTCCTGCACGAGCAGCGTCGGGTCGGCCTTCCGCCACCCGAACGTCGCGACCGGCGAGTCGTAGCCGAGCGTCTGCCACATCTCCTCACCGGTGTACGGCGCGAAGACGCTGAGGCCCAGGGCGATGGTCTCGGCGGCCTCCCGCACGGCGGGATCGGCGGCACCGGGGCCGCTGTCGATCGCCTTGCGGGTGACGTTCACCAGGTCCATCAGCCGCGCGATCACGACGTTGAACTTGAACGACTCCATGAGCCCGGGGGCGTCCGCCAGGAACCGGTGGGTCGCCTGTCGCACGCTGCGGTCACCGGTCGACCAGACGGCGTCCGGCGTCGAGGTGACGTCGACCGCGATGCGGTACGCCCGGGCCAGGAACCGAGCCGAGGCCGCCGGCGAGACGTCCTCCCAGTTGATGTCGTCCTCCGGCGGACCGGCGAAGCCCATCACGAGGCGGATGGCGTCGACACCGTGTGCGTCGAGCTCGTCGCCGAGCGACACCCCGCCCTTCGACTTCGACATCTTCGAACCGCCGGAGAGCACCATGCCCTGGTTGAGCAGCGCCGAGAACGGCTCGGTGAAGTCGAGGTAGCCGAGGTCGAAGAGCACCTTCGTCACGAAGCGTGCGTAGAGCAGGTGCAGGATCGCGTGCTCGACGCCGCCGATGTACTGGTCGACGGGCGCCCACTTGTTGACCAGCGCCGGGTCGAACGCCTGGGTCTCGTCGTTCGGCGACAGGAAGCGCAGGAAGTACCAGGACGAGTCGACGAACGTGTCCATCGTGTCCGGGTCACGGCGGGCCGGGGTGCCGTCCACCGGGTTCGGCACGTTCACCCAGTCGGTGGCACCGCCGAGGGGCGAGGTGCCCTTCGGCTTGAGGTCCAGGCCCTCGGTGTCGGGCAGGACGACGGGCAGCTGGTCCTCCGGGACCGGGTACTGCGTGCCGTCCTCACCGTGGATGATCGGGATCGGGGTGCCCCAGAAGCGCTGGCGGGAGATGAGCCAGTCGCGCAGCCGGTACGTCTTGGCGGCACGGCCGGTCCCGCGCTCCTCGAGCAGCCCGATGGCGGCGGTGATGGCGTGCTGCTTGCTCATGCCGTCGAGCGGGCCGGAGTTGATCATCCGGCCCTGTCCGGTGAGGGCCTCGCCCGTGGTGGTCGGGTCGAGCGACGGCAGGTCGTCGAGGGTCGCGCCCTCGGCGATGACCGGGATCGCACCGGTGACGGGCTGGTTCGTGTCGACGACGACCTTGACCGGCAGGTCGAAGGCGCGGGCGAAGTCGAGGTCGCGCTGGTCGTGCGCCGGAACGGCCATCACGGCGCCGTGACCGTAGTCGGCGAGGACGTAGTCGGCGGCCCACAGCGGCAGGCGCTCCCCGGTCAGCGGGTGGATCGCCGAACGACCGAGCGGCACACCCGTCTTCGGTCGGTCCGCGTTCTGGCGGTCGATGTCCGACGCCTTCTGCGTGGCGACCAGGTACTCCTGGAACGCGGCACGGGTGGCGTCGTCGACCGAGGGGTCCGCGACGAGCTCCGCGGCGAGGTCCGAGTCGGGTGCGACGACCAGGAAGGTCACGCCGTGGATCGTGTCGGGACGCGTGGTGAACACCGTGACGGGCTCGTTCCGCCCCTCGATGAGGAAGTCGACGTCGGCACCGACCGAGCGCCCGATCCAGTTGCGCTGCATCGCGATGACCTTCGACGGCCACCGGCCCTCGAGCTGGTTGAGGTCGTCGAGCAGGCGGTCCGCGTAGTCGGTGATCTTGAAGTACCACTGCGTCAGCTTCTTCTTGACGACGACGGCACCGGAGCGGTCCGAGGTGCCGTCGGGCAGGACCTGCTCGTTGGCGAGGACGGTCTGGTCCACCGGGTCCCAGTTGACCCAGCTGTCCTTCCGGTACGCCAGGCCCTTCTCGTACATCTTGAGGAACAGCCACTGGTTCCACTTGTAGTACTCGGGGTCCGAGGTGTGGATCTCGGTCGACCAGTCGAACGAGGGCGCGTACCGCTTGAACGAGGCCTTCTGCTGCGCGATGTTCGCGTAGGTCCAGTCCTTCGGGTCGACCCCGCGCTTGATGGCGGCGTTCTCGGCGGGCAGGCCGAAGGAGTCCCAGCCGATCGGGTGCAGCACGTTGAAGCCCTGCTGGCGCCAGTACCGCGCCACGAAGTCGCCGAGCGCCCAGTTCTCGGCGTGCCCCATGTGCAGGTCACCGGACGGGTACGGGAACATCTCGAGGATGTACTTGCGCGGGCGCTTGTCGTCGGGGTCGGCGGTGAAGAGGCCGAGCTCTTCCCACCGTGCCTGCCACTTCTGCTGGATGCGCCGGAAGTCGTAGGTGTGCGGGTCCTCGACGTGCTGCTCGATGGTCACGGTCCACAACGATACAAGCCGGGAGGCTCCCCCCGCGTCCGCGCATCGGCTCACCGCGCGAGCAGGCGTCCGTCCGCCATCCGCAGGGTGCGGTCGACCAGGTCGGCCGGAACCGGCACGTGGGACACGACGAGCAGCGTGCGGCCCGCGGCCCGGACGGTCGTGACCAGGTCGCGGAGCACGGCGTCGCCGAGGTCGGGGTCGATGTCGGCGGTCGGTTCGTCGAGCACGAGGACCGGGAACGCGTGGAGGAGCGCCCGGGCCAGCGCCAGCCGGTGCGCCTGCCCGCCGGACACGAGCGACCCGCGCTCCCCGACGCTGGCGTCGAGTCCCCCGCGTCGTGCCACCCAGTCACCGAGCCCGACCCGGTGGAGCACGTCGAGCAGTTCGGCGTCGGTGGAGCCCTCGCGGGCGAACAGCAGGTTCTGACGGACCGACTGGTCGAAGACGAACGGGTCCTGCTCGATGAGCCCGACGCGGGCGCGGACCGCGTCCGGGTGCAGGGTCCGCGCCGCGACGCCGTCGAGCGTGTACCCGCCGGTGTGGTCAACGAACCGGACGAGTGCATCGACGAGGGTCGACTTGCCCGCGCCGCTCGGACCGCTCAGCACGACGACCTCGCCGGGCTCCAGGTCGAACGACACGCCGTCGACTGCGGGCGCCGGTGCGCCGGGCCACCGGACGGACAGGTCGCGCACCCGGACTGTCACGGCCGACGGCACGGCGAGTTCCTCGGCCGTCGCGGCCCGGTCCGGCTCCGGCACGAGTCCGGCGGGCAGCTCGGCGGGCACGACCTGCTCGACGCGCTCGGCGGCGGCACGGACCCGGCGGAGGGTGAGGACCGCCAGCGGGACGCTCCCGACGACCTCGAACAGCGCGAGCGGGACGAACACCGCCAGGGCCCAGAGCGGACCGTCCAGGGCGCCCGCCACCACAGTGGGGGCCCCGACGGCGAGCACACCGAGGACCGCGGCACCGCCGACGAGCCCCACGAGCGCACCGACGAGGGACTCGACGGCGCCGCGCCGACGGACCGCACGGGTCACCCGGTCGTCGAGGCGGCCGAGGTGCGTGAGTCGCTCCTCGAGCGTGCCGTACGCGGCGAAGACGTCGAGCGTCCGCACGGTGTCGAGCACGAGGTCGGCGACGTGCCCCCGGTCGGCCGCGGTCTGCCGGTCGGACCGCGTCGCCACGACGCTCGTGACGACCGTCCCGACGAGCGCGGCGACGCCGAGCGCCAGGAGGAGCACGAGGGCCGCCGGCAGGGACACGAACGCGACCGCGACCACCGAGAGGAGCGCGGTGGCACCGGCCGAGACGAGCGGACCGACCACCCGGATCGGCAGGTCCTGCAGCCGGTCGGTGTCGGTGACGAGCCGGGTCATGAGGTCGCCGCGACCGGTCGACCCGAGCCCGGCGGGGGCGACCGACGCCAACCGGCGGTACATCTCGGTGCGGACGACGGCGAGTTGACGGAAGGACGCGTCGTGCCCGGCCAGGCGGTCCACGTACCGGAAGACGGCGCGGCCGAGTGCGAAGGCGCGGACCCCGACCATGACGAGCGTCAGGTAGAGGATCGGCGGGTGTTCCGCTGCACGGGTGATGAGGTACCCGCTCGCGGCGAGCAGGGCGACGCCGCACAGCGCGCTGAGCACGCCGGCGGCGACCGCCTTCGCCCAGCCGCGCCCGCGGGGCATGGCGAGCCGGAGGACGGAGCCGGGACGGGCCTCCCGGTCGGTCCCGGCGGCACTGCCGCGCGTCGCCGTCATGCGGACACCACCCGGGCGGTCCGGATCGTGACGGCACCCGAGGGGTCGACGGTCGCCACGACGTCGGCGGCAGCGATGACCGCACGCCGGTGGCTCGCGACGACGACGACGGCCCCGTCGTCCGCCAGTCGGCGCGCCGCGGCGACGACGAGCGACTCGGACTCCGCGTCGAGGGCGGACGTCGGCTCGTCGAGGAGCACCAGCGGGGTCCGGCGGGCCGCGGCCCGGTACAGGCCGCGGGCCACCGCGACCCGCTGCGCCTGACCGCCGGACAGCCCCGTGCCACCGGAACCGACCGGGAGGCCCGGCTCCAGTCCCAGCCCGACCGCACCGAGCGCGGTCCGCACGCGCTCGACGTCGGGGGTCGCGGACAGGGCGACGTTCTCGGCGACCGTGCCCCGGACGAGGCGGGGGCGCTGGTCGACCCAGGTGGTGCGCTCCGTCACGGGTGTGCCCGCCGCGCCGGGGACGACGACCGTGCCGTCGTGCGGGAGGACGCCACGGAGCGCGGCGAGGAGGCTCGACTTGCCGGACCCGCTCGGGCCGGCCACCGCGACGACGGTGCCGACCGGGGCGGTCAGGTCGACCGGACCGACGACGACGTCGGGACGGTGGACGGTGAGGCCCCGGAGGACCAGTGCGTCGGCGGCAGCGTCGTCCGCGCTCCGCGCGGCTGGTGCCGAGGCGTCGGACGTGTCCCGCTGCGGGTCGTCGAGCACGTCGAGCACGGTCCGCGAGGCCTCGACCCCGTCCTGCGCCGCATGGAAGTCGGCACCGACCTGTCGGAGCGGGGCGAACGCCTCGGGCGCGAGGACGAGCACGAACAACGCCGCACCGAGGCCGAGCGAGCCGTCGACCAACCGGATGCCGATCGACACCGCGACCAGGGCGACGGAGAGGCTGGCCGCGAGCTCGAGCGCGAACCCGCTCACGAAGGACAGCCGGAGCACCCCGAGGGTCCCGCGGCGGTACTCGTCCGTGACGCGTCCGATCCGGCTGACCTGCCGTCGGGCCCGCCCGAAGACCTTGAGCGTCGCGAGCCCCTCGACCGCCTCGGTGAACGCGCCGCCGAGTCGCGCCAGCGCGTCCGCCTGACGGCGCTGGAGCGTCTGCGTCGCCAGGCCGATGAGGATCATGAAGACCGGGATGACGGGCATCGCGCACACGATGACGATCGCGCTCGTCAGGTCGCCGAGTGCGATCGCGACCAGGAGGACCGGGGTCGCGACCGCCGTGAGCGCGAGCTGCGGGAGGTAGCGGCCGAAGTACGCGTCGAGGGCGTCGAGACCGGGCCCGAGCGTCGTGGCGAACCCGGCGCTCGACCGACCGGCGAGCCATCCCGGCCCCCGGTCGGCCGCGCGCCGGAGCACGGCCGCGCGGAGTTCGCTCTTCACCCGGGCGCCGGCACGCGCCGCCAGGTCGTCCGTGGCCCACGCCGCGACCGCCCGGAGCAGGAAGGCGGCGCCGAGGAGGGCGAGCGTGCCCCCGAAGGTCGTGGGCACCTGCCCGGACCGGACCGCGTCGACGACCTGGGTCACCGCCGCGGCGATGCCCCAGGCGATCCCGATGGTGGCGGTGGTCCGCACCGCGCCGGTCCCGGCGGCGGCGAGGACGAACCCGCGCGCGGTCCGGGACAGCCGGAGCAGACGGGGGTCGAGCGGCTTCATCCGGGCCTCCGGCTCAGTGCGCGGCCTGCGCGACGGTGGCGCGTGAGACCCGTTTGCGGAAGACCCAGTACGTCCACGCCTGGTAGGCGAGCACGAGGGGGATGAACACGACCGCGACCCAGCTCATCACGGTCAACGTGTAGCTGCCGGAGGAGGCGTTCGCGACGGTGAGGCTGTTCGCCGGGTCGTTCGACGCGGGCATGACGTCGGGGAACACCGCGGTGAACATGGCCATGACGACCGCGGCGATCGTGACGGCCATGAGGGTGAACGCACGGCCCTCCCGCCCGCGTGCGGCGCACAGGACGGCGATGATCAACGCGACCGCGGCGACGGCGGAGAGCACCAGCGACGCCGGGGTGGCGCGCACGAACGCCATCGTGACGAGGAACGCGGCGGCCACGGCGATGGTGAGGACGCCGGATCGCTTCGCGAGGTGGATCGCCCGCTGGCGCATCTCGCCCTCGGTCTTCAGCGCGACGAACACGACGCCGTGGGTGAAGAACACCAGCAGTGTCGCCGCGCCGGTGAGCAGCGCGAACGGGTTGAGCAGGTCGAACAGGGTGCCGGTGTGGTTGTGGCCGGCGTCCATCGGGATGCCGCGGACGACATTGCCGAACGCGACCCCCCAGAGGAACGAGGGCACGGCGCTGCCGATGACGATCATGCGGTCGAAGCGGCGCTTCCACTCGGGGTGCTTGCCCTGGTGGCGGTACTCGAACGACACCCCGCGGGCGATGAGGGCGGCGAGGATGAGCAGCAGTGCCAGGTAGAAGCCGGAGAACATCGTGGCGTACCACTCGGGGAACGCGGCGAACAGGCAGGCGCCGGCGACGATGACCCAGGTCTCGTTGAGGTCCCAGACCGGGCCGATGGTGTTGATGAGGACACGGCGGTCGGTGTCGTCCTTGCCGAGGAACGGCAGGGACATCCCGACTCCGAAGTCGAACCCGTCGAGCACGAAGTACCCGACGAAGAACGCCCCGACGATCGCGAACCAGAGAACGGGCAGGTCCATCTCAGTACACCGTCACTTCGTGCTTGACCTCGCCGGTCCCCTGGTCGACCTCGGCCGGAGCGGCCGGCCCCTCCTGGGCGACCTTCTTGATGAGTCGGAACTCGACCACCGCGAGGGATCCGTAGATGAGCGTGAACACGACGAGCGAGATGAGCACCTCGACGCCCGTCACGTTCGGGGAGACGCCGTCTGCGGTCTTGAGCAGCCCGAACACGAGCCATGGCTGACGGCCCATCTCGGTGAAGACCCAGCCGACGATCATCGCGGCCATCGGCAGCGGCACCGCCCAGATCGCGATGCGCCACATCCACCGCTGCTGCGGGAAGCGGCCCTTGCGGGTCAGCCAGAGCCCGGCGAGCGACACCATCACGGCACCGACACCGAGCGCGATCATCCAGCGGAAGGACCAGTAGGTCACCCAGATGACCGGCTTGTAGTCACCAGGGCCGTAGACCTGCGTGTACTGCGCCTGCAGGTCGTTGATCCCCTCGACGGTGCCGGTGAAGGTGTGCGTGGACAGGAAGGACAGCAGGTACGGGATGCGGATCGAGAACAGCTCGCGGACACCGTCGGGTGTGCCGAGGGTGAAGACCGAGAACGAGGCGTCCTTGCCGGTCGCGGTGCCGTAGAGCGCCTCGGCCGCGGCCATCTTCATCGGCTGCGTCTCGACCATGGTCAGGCCGAGCTGGTCACCGGTGAGGACCGTGAGCGCACCGGCCGCGACCATCGTCCACAGCCCGAACTTCAGTGCTGGCATCATCGTCTCGAGGTTCTGGTTGCGCGACAGGTGGAACGCCGCGACGGAGATGATCACGCCGGCTGCGACCATGAAGCACGCGAAGACCGTGTGCGGGAACGCGGCGAGGGCGACCTTGTTGCCGAGGACGGCCCAGATGTCGGTGAGCTCCGCGCGGCCCTTGGCCTCGTTGAGCGCGTACCCGACCGGGTGCTGCATGAACGCGTTGGCGGCGATGATGAAGTACGCCGACATGATCGTGCCCGCGCTGACGCACCAGATGCTCGCGAGGTGGAGCTTCTTCGGCAGCCGGTCCCAACCGAAGATCCAGACGCCGATGAAGGCTGCTTCGAAGAAGAACGCCAGGATGCCCTCGAGCGCGAGCGGGGCACCGAAGACGTCGCCGACGAACCGCGAGTAGTCCGACCAGTTCATCCCGAACTGGAACTCCTGCACGATGCCGGTGACGACACCCATCGCGAAGTTGATGAGGAAGATGCGCCCGAAGAAGCGGGTGAGCTGCAGGTAGTGCGCGCGACCGGTGCGGACCCAGGCCGTCTGGAACACCGCGACGACGACCGCCATGCCGATCGTCAGCGGGACGAAGAGGAAGTGGTAGATCGTCGTCAGACCGAACTGCCACCGCGACAGGAGGAGCGGATCGAGGAGGTCGTTCATGCGGCCGGGCCCGTCGGGGTCGCCGCGCGCTGTTCGTGCACGTTGAGATGCTTCCTGTGGAAGGGGTTCTGCTCGTTGCCGTCACGTCGTCGGGACCCTTCGACGGTACTGCTCGGCGACTCACTTCGACAAGTTGTAGAGGCCTCTCCTGCACATACGTGCACGGGCCCTGCACGGCACAACCGTGCGGAACCGATGTCGCTCCAGGGGCACATTCGTGCTGAACAGCTGTGCCCGGTCGAGCCCCTCCGGGAACGCGGACAGGCGCCGGGCTGGGAGCCCGACGCCTGTCCACGAGATGGAGGATGTGCCGCCTAGAGGAGGCCCTTCTCCGTCAGGAACTCCTCGGCGATGTCCGAGGACTTCTCCTTGTCGACCGTGCTCTTCGTGTTGAGGTCGATGAGCGCCTCGGTCGTCAGGACCTCGCTCACCTCGTCGATGGCGTCGGCGGCCTTCTCGTCGACCTTGTCCGACACGACCGGCGTGACGTTCTGCGGGACGATGAGGTTCTCCGGGTCCTTCAGCGTGACGAAGCCGTTCGCCTTGATGCTCGGGTCCGCGGTGTAGATGTCGGCGAGCTGGACGGTGCCGTCCTTGAGCGCCTTGACCGTGAGCGCGCCGCCCGAGTCCTCGATCGCCTTCGACTCGACGTCGACGCCGTACACGGACTTGAGCCCCTTCGGGCCGTACGGCCGCGTCTGGTTCTCGGAGTTCGCCCCGACGGTCAGCTTCTCGTCGACGTTCTTCAGGTCGGCCAGGCTCGTCACGTCGTTCTGTTCGGAGAACTCCTTCGTGACGGTGTAGCTGTCCTGGTCGGTGGCCTCGGCGGCGTCGAGGGCGCGGATGCCCTCCGGCAGCGCCGACTCGAGCTCGTCGGCGATGTCGGACTCGCTCTTCGCGGTCGAGTCCTTGTCGTAGTACTGCAGCAGGTTGCCGCTGTACTCCGGCATGACGTCGATCGCGCCCTTCTGCAGCTGGGGCAGGTAGACCTCGCGCTGACCGATCTGGTAGTTGCGCTCGACGGTGAAGCCGTCCTTCTCGAGGACCTGCGCGTAGAGCTCGGCGATGATCTCGTTCGAGTAGTAGGCCTGCGACCCGATGACGATGGTCTTCGAGTCCGACGAGGCGCTGGAGCCGCTGTCGAGCGGGCTGCTGGACGAGCAGCCGGCGAGGGCGGCTGCGACGCCCAGGGCGACCGCGGCGGCGATGCCGGCGCGGAGCTTGGGTGCTGTGATCACGAGGGGGTTCCTTCCGGGATGGGTTTGCGGGGCCGCTCGCGCGATCCCGAGCGTCGCCGTGTCGCGCGCTCGGCGACGCCCGCGGGCACCACCGCCCGCTGGAGCACGGCGAAGACGGCTTCGAACGCGATCGCCAGGGCGATCACGAGGACGGAGGCGCCGAGCATCATGGCGTAGTCCTGGGTCTTGAGCCCGAGGAACACGTAGCCGCCGAGACCACCGGATCCGACGTACGCGGCGAGCGTGGCGGTCGCGACGACCTGCAGCACGGCGGCACGGATGCCGCCGACGAGCAACGGGAGTCCGAGGGGGATCTCGACCTTCGTCAGGATCTGCCACCCGGTCATGCCCTGCGCGCGCGCGGCGTCGACGGTGACCGGGTCGACGGACTCGATCCCGGCGTAGGCACCGGCGAGCACCGACGGGATCGCCAGGATGACGAGCGCGAGCAGCGGCGCCTGCAGGTTCACGCCGAGCAGCAGGCCGAACAGCGTGAGCACCCCGAGCGTCGGGAGCGCACGGACGCCGCCGGACAACGCGATCGCGAGCCCCCTGGCCTTGCCGGTGTGACCGATGAGGTAGCCGATCGGCACCGCGATCACCGCGGCGATGACGACCGCGAGGAGCGAGATCCAGACGTGCTCCCACAGCCGGACGGGGATGCCGTTCGGGCCGGGGTGGTTGGCGGGGTCGAGCACCCAGGCGAAGGCCTGTCCGATGATCACGACGAGACCTCCGCGGTCTGCAGCATCCGTCGGGCCGCCCGCTTCGACGGGACCGACCGACGCGTCCACGGCATCACGATCCGACCGAGCAGCACGAGCAGCCCGTCGAGCACGAACGCGAGGACGAGGACCATGACGATGCCGGCAACGATCTCCTCCGGGATGTTCCGCCCGATGCCGTCGGTGAACAGCGACCCGAGGCTCTGGATGCCGAGTACTGCGCCGACCGTGGTGAGCGAGATGGTCGACACCGACACGACCCGGAGGCCGGCGAGCAGGACCGGACCGGCGAGCGGGAGGTCGACACGGAAGAAGCGCTGCACGCCCGAGTAGCCCATCGCCGTCGCCGCCGACGTGGTGGCCGGGTCGACCGACCCGAGCCCGTCCACGGTCGACCGGACCATGAGCGCGAGACCGTACAGCGTCAATCCGATCACGACGTTGACCGGGTCCTGCAGACCGGTACCGATCAGCCCGGGCAGTGCGATGAACAGCGGGAGGGACGGGACGGCGTACAGCAGTCCCGCGAACGTGACGATGCCGCCGCCCACGCCGCTGCTGAGCCGCCGAGCGCCGGGTCGCCGGAGTCGGACCACCAGCCAACCGATCGGGATCGACAGCAGGAACGCGATGACGATCGGCGGCAGGGCGACGGCCAGGTGCGCCAGCGTGTCGTCCCCGATCGTGTCGAGGTTCGACAGCACCCACTTCACCGGGTGCTCCCACCCTGCGCCGCAGCACCCGGGACGCGTGCGGGCGTCCCGGCCTCGGAGCGGACAGCGGCAGCGGCGTCGACGACGCCCGTGGGACCGGTCAGGACGCCGGCGGCGCGGCCGTCACCGTCCACGACGATCGGACCGGTCGGGGTCTGTTCGACCCGGAGCGAGCGGCGTCCCCGCCCGGCACCGATGAAGTTCGCGACGAAGTCGTCGGCCGGCTCGGACAGGATCTCCGCCGGTGTGCCGAGCTGGGCGATCTCGCCGCCCTTCTTGAGGATGACGACCTGGTCACCGAGCTTGAAGGCCTCGTCGATGTCGTGCGTCACGAAGACCACGGTCTTGCCGAGCTCACGCTGCAGCCGGATCAGCTCGTCCTGCAGGTCGTTGCGTACGAGGGGATCGACGGCACCGAACGGCTCGTCCATGAGGAGGATGTTCGGGTCCACGGCCAGACCGCGGGCCACACCGACGCGCTGCTGCTGGCCGCCGGAGAGCTGGGAGGGGTACCGGTCCGCGAGCGAGCGGTCGAGACCGACGGTGTCCATGAGCTCGAGCGCGCGCTTCCGCGCGTCGCCCTTGGACACCCCCGTCAGGAGCGGCACGGTGGCGATGTTGTCCGCGACCTTCCGGTGCGGCAGCAGACCGGCGTTCTGCATGACGTAGCCGATCCGGCGCCGGAGCTGCACGGGGTCGACGCCGGCGATGTCCTCGCCGTCGATCTGGACGGAGCCCGCCGTGGGGTCGATCATCCGGTTGATCATCCGGAGCAGCGTGGTCTTGCCGCATCCGCTCGAACCGACGAACACCGTCGTGGTCCGCGAGGGGATCACGAGGTCGAACGACTCGACGGCGGTCGTGCCGTCCGGGTAGGTCTTGCGCACCGAGCGGAACTCGATCATGGGTGCCCTTCTTGGTGGAGGTAGCCCGACTCCGGACGACAGTACAGGCCGGAGTCCATACCGGTTCTCTCGTGTCGGCGCATGACGTCTGGCGGACATCGGGGCGGTTCCCGCGCAGTCCGGACAGCTCCGGACACACGGACGCCCGCCCCTCCTGTTCGGAAGGGACGGGCGTCCGGGTTGGGTCGGGTCTGGGCAACCGGTCAGGAGGCTCGGATCACCGACTCCAGGTAGGGCCGGCTCATCGCGCGGTAGGCGTCGATGAGCGCCTGGTCCGGGTGCTCGCGGTCGACGTGGGCCCGGGCGAGGACGGCGTGCGCCGATTCGGCCAGCACCACCCAGGCCCGTGCGAGTGCCTCGGACTGGGGCAGGCCGAAGCGTTCGCGCATGACGGTACCGACGGCTCCGCCGAGCGCGGCGAGCCGGTCGGCGTCCTCGTCTCCGGAGGTGGTGTCGATGTCGGCGAACCGGATCGCCCGGAAGCCCGGCTCGGTGCGGTACATCTCGGCGGTCATCTCGATGAGGGCGTCACAGCCCTCCTGCCAGGTGGTGGCACCGGACGCGTCGAGCGTCTCGACGAACCGGGAGGCGAGACGCTGCGTGCAGCGGATCGCCAGCGCCTCGACCACGGCGATGCGGTCCGGGAAGTACCGGTAGACCGTGCCGATGGACGCCCCGGCGCGCTCGGCGACCATGGCCGTCGTCAGGCGCTCGAACCCGATCTCGTCGATCACCGCCGCGGCGGCGTCGAGCAGACCTGCGAGGCGGGCCGAGCTCCGTGCCTGGACCGGCTCGTTCCTGAGCAGTGATGATCCCCCTGGCAGAGCGTTCGGAACCTCGGTGACGAGCACGTGTTCTCCTTCTCGCGGTGACCGCGGGCTTGGTGACTGAGACGGCAACTCTGACAGAGACCGCCTTGGTCTTGGCTGCGATTCCCGGGGTGTCGGACGCGGACCGGGCTCCTGGACACCCCCGCATGGGATGATGGCCAGATGCCCGAGACGACGCCTCCGGACCCTTCTGCGCCCCGGGACACCAGCACTCCCCCACAGCGGGACGCCCGGTCCGTCGAGCGGGAACACGACCGCCGGGAGCAGGCGCCGTGGGGCATCCAGCAGTGGGAGACGGCGATCCCGGAGCCGATCCTGCACCGGGCTGCCCGGATCGAGGACGCCGTGCAGGAGTTCCGCGAGCAGCACGCCCGGAAGCGCGGCCAGGTCCCGACGGTCATCCCGTACACGGGGTACGGCGCACCCGGGTGGGTCCGTGTGCTCTGCCGGGTGCTGCTCACCCGTCGCGGCTTGGCGTCGGACGTCTCGTACTCCGGGGTCCGCGGGTGGCGCAGCTTCACGAGCGTCGCCGTCGACCACGCCGAGGTCACCATCACGGCCGGGGGAACGACGCACACCGTGACGAGTGACCGCGGTGGCGTGGTCGACACGATCGTCCCGATCGACCTCGAGCCGGGCTGGCAGAAGATCCGCCTGTCCGCCGGGGGCATGCGCGATGTCGACGCCGACGTCTTCGTGGTGCACCCGGACACCCGCTTCGGCCTGCTCTCCGACATCGACGACACCGTCATGGTCACGAGCCTCCCCCGCCCGATGCTCGCCGCCTGGAACTCCTTCGTGCTCACCGAGCACGCCCGCCGTCCGGTGCCCGGCATGTCGGTGCTCTACGAACGCGTCCTCGCGCAGCACCCGGGCGCGCCGACCGTGTACCTGTCCACCGGGGCGTGGAACGTCGCGCCCACGCTCGGACGGTTCCTCTCCCGCAACATGTACCCGTCCGGCACGCTGCTGCTCACCGACTGGGGCCCGACGCACGACCGCTTCTTCCGCAGCGGGCAGCAGCACAAGCAGGACAACCTGCGGCGGCTCGCGCGGGACTTCCCGGACGTCCAGTGGCTCCTGGTCGGTGACGACGGCCAGCACGACGAACAGCTCTACGGCGAGTTCGTCCGCGAGCACCCGGACAACGTCGCCGCCGTGGCGATCCGACAGCTGTCGACGAGCGAGGCCGTGCTCGCCGGTGGTCGTTCCCGGGCGCAGGAGCGCACGCGGGACTCCACGAAGCCCTGGGTGTACGCCCCGGACGGCGCCGGGCTCTGGACCGAACTCGGCCGGGTCGGGATCGCCGACGTCGACTGAACCGAGCCGTCGGCGGGCCTGCTGCCAGCGGGATCCTCGGGATTCCCGTCGGCCGAGGTCCTGCCGGGCGTGATCTGAACGCACCCTCAGCGCAGGTGCCCTCGGGGGCCGGGTGGTTCGATCGGGGACATGGCTCAGCGCATCGAGGACCACGCCCTCATCGGGGACTGTCACACCGCCGCACTCGTGACGCGGGACGGTGAGATCGACTGGGCGTGCCTCCCCCGCTTCGACAGCGCGTCCACCTTCGCCGCCCTGCTCGGCGACGAACACGACGGGCAGTGGTCCCTCCGCCCGACCGACCCGGCGGCCACCTCGGTCCGACGACACGACGGCGACTCCCTCGTGCTCTCGACGGTCTGGACGACACCGACCGGCGTCGTCGAGGTCACCGACTTCATGCCCGTCGACGCGCACCGAGCCACGATCGTCCGCCGGGTGCGCGGTCTCTCCGGCACGGTCGAGGTGCAGCAGGTGCTCCGCATCCGGTTCGGCTACGGCGACGTCCTCCCCTGGATCCGCCAGGTCGGCGACGACGACGGACCGGTTCTCGTCGCGACCGCCGGCCCGGACGCCGTCGTCGTCCGGGGGCCCCGGTTCCGCCCGGACGACCACCGCCACGTCACGACGACGACGATCGCCGACGGGGACGTCCTCGACACCACCCTCACGTGGTACCCGTCGCACCGTGAACCACCGGAGCCGTTCGACGTCACCGCCGCCCTCCACCACACGCGCGACTGGTGGCACGACTGGACCTCCCGCACCCGCGCCGAGGGGAAGTACGCACCCGCCGTCCGCAGGTCCCTCATGTACCTGCGCGCGATGACCCATGCGGAGACCGGCGGCGTCGTGGCGGCCGCGACCACGAGCCTCCCGGAGGACCCCGGCGGCGAACGCAACTGGGACTACCGCTTCGTGTGGCTACGAGACGCCTCGTTGGCGCTCGCGTCCCTCATCGCACACGGCTACCGCGACGAGGCGTCCGACTGGCGGTCCTGGCTCCTGCGGGCCATCGCCGGCGACCCGGAGGACGTGCAGATCATGTACGGCATCGCCGGCGAACGCGAGCTGCCCGAACGGACGCTCGAGCACCTCACCGGGTACGCCGGGTCCACGCCCGTCCGCGTCGGCAACGGCGCCTCCACGCAGTACCAGGGTGACGTCTTCGGCGAGGTCCTGTCGGCGCTGCACGACGCCCGAGAACTGGGCGTCGAGGAGAGCGGGGCGTCCTGGTCCCTCCAGCGGGCCCTCCTGCGGTACGTGGAGGAGCACTGGCAGGACCCGGACAACGGCATCTGGGAGATGCGTGGTCCCCGACGGCACTTCACCCACTCCCGGGCCATGATCTGGGCGGCCTTCGACCGCGGTGTCGCCGCGTGCGAGGAGTTCGGGCTCGAGGGACCGGTCGAACGGTGGCGGACCCTCCGCGACCAGGTGCGCGCCGAGATCGAGGAGCACGGCTGGAACGCCGGACGCGGCTCGTACCGCCAGCACTACGACACCGACGAGGTCGACGCCAGCCTGCTCGTCCTGCCCCAGATCGGCTACTGCCGGCCGGACGACCCCCGGATGCTCGGGACCGTCGCGGCGATCGAGGAGGACCTCCGCGTCGGCGACGACGGGCTCCTCCTCCGCTACCGGACCTCCTCCGGCTTCGACGGCCTGCGCGGCGCGGAACACCCGTTCCTGGCCTGCTCGTTCTGGCTCGTCGAGCAGTACGCCGGTTCCGGCCGGTCAGCGGACGCCGAACGCCTCATGGACGTGCTGGTCGGGTTCGCGAACGACGTCGGCATGCTCTCCGAGGAGGTCGACGTCGCCACCGGCCACCACATCGGCAACACCCCGCAGGCGCTCTCGCACCTCACGCTCGTGACCGCGGCGGACGCGATCGCCCGGGCCCAGGGCGCTGCGGCTGGGCACCGGACGCGCGCGGCCCGGCGCAGCGGCGGCACCTGGAGCGTCACCGGGGCCGGCGAGCAGGCCGGGCGCGCCGGCTGACCACGGGCGCGGACACGACGGGAGGCCCGGTGCCAGCTGGCACCGGGCCTCCCGTCATCAGGGGTGGGAACGTCCGTCAGGGCAGGCGCCGCCCCGATCGGTCAGGACGAGCTGACCCAGTCCGCCGGGCCGCGCGAGCCCGCGCGGTACTCCTCGAGCGGGACCTGGTCGGCCTTCCACGCCGAGACGACCGGCTCGACGATCTCCCAGCAGCGCTCCGCGACGTCACCACGGATGGAGAGCAGCGGGTCGTCGTGGAAGATGCCGTTGAGGACCTCGCCGTAGGGCGTCAGCTCGCCGTCGTCGAAGGACGACGACAGCGTGACCTGCCCCATCTCGAACGGGTTGCCGCCACCGTTCGCCGACACCGACAGCTCGATCTCGTCGGGGTTGAGGACGATGCGCAGCGTGTCCGCCTTCGGCCGGCCCGTCAGGCCGGACGGGAGGCGCGTCACCGGCTTGAAGGTGATGAGGACCTCCTTGCGGCTGGCGCCGAGCGCCTTGCCGGAACGGAGCGTGAAGGGGACACCGGCCCAGCGAGCGGTGTCGACCTCGACCTCGATCTCGGCGAGCGTCTCGGTACCGCGCGAGGGGTCGACGCCGTCCTCCTGCTGGTACGACGGCAGGTCCTTGCCGTCGATCGTGCCGGCGGTGTAGACCGCGCGACGCGAGGCGATCGTCGCGTCGTCGCCCTTGAGGCGGGTCGACCGGAGCACACGGGCCAGCGACGAACGGAACTCGACCGAGTCGATCGCTGCCGGGGCGTCCATCGTCACGAGGGCCAGGATCTGCAGCAGGTGCGACTGGATCATGTCGACGAGCGCGCCGGCCTCGTCGTAGTACTGGGCGCGGTTCTCGAGGCCGAGCGTCTCGTCGTAGAAGACGTCGACCTTCTCGATGTTGTCGGCGTTCCAGATCGGTTCGAACAGACGGTTCGCGAAGCGCAGACCGATGATGTTGAGCACGGTGGTGCGACCGAGGAAGTGGTCGGTGCGGTGCACGCGCTCCTCGGGCACGAGCTCGAGGACGGTCTTGTTGAGGGCCTCGGCACTCGCGACGTCGGTGCCGAACGGCTTCTCGAAGGCGAGGGTGGTGCCCTCCGGGAGCTCGACGTGCTGCAGGGCCTCGCAGATGTCCGACGCGATCTGCGGCGGGAGCGCGAAGTAGAGGATCGGCTCGGCCTCGGCGGCGTCGAGCAGTGCCGTCAGGTGCTCCGGGTCGGTCGGGTCGCCCTGGATGAACTTCGTCGACTCGATGGTCGCGTCGACCTCCGGGCCCTTCACGTCCTGCGAGGCGAACGACTTCGTGACGACGTCCTTCCACTGCTCCTCACTGCGGGCGCTGCGCCCCGTGCCGATGAGCTGCACCGGGACGGACCGACCGCTCTGCAGGAACGTGCCGAGACCGGGCAGGAGGAGGCGGGAGGCGAGGTCGCCCGTCGCGCCGAAGATGATGAGGGTGCGCTTGTCGGTCACCTGAGGTGACTCCTTTCGCTTGTGGACGGTCCGCAGGACCTCAGGCCGCGAGCATGCGGTCCTCAGGACCCAAGGCCCATCGTGCCCGGGTGATTCCCGGACCGTTTCGAGATGTGGTCGATGTGTGTCGGTGGGCGGGGCGGAGGGGTGCCCCGGACGGGGACCCGAACTGCCCCGGACGCAGTTCGGGCGGCACCGAGATGGTGCCGCCCGAAGCGCGTGTGGTGTGGGTCAGTGACCGAAGTTGCCGCGGTAGTACTCGTAGACCCAGCCGACGAGGGTGATCGCGACGAGGGCGAGACCGATCGGCACGATCCAGAGGCCGGCTGCGACTCCGAGGAAGCAGACCGCGATCGCCGCGGCCAGGAAGATCGGCCACCACGACCACGGGCTGAAGTGCCCGAGCTCGGCGTCGCCGTCCTCGATGTTGGCGTCCTGGCGGTCCTCCGGCAGCACTCCGCCCTGAGCCGACATGACGCGACCCAGGTAGAAGGCGATGAAGGCGGACATGATCCCGGTCAGGCCGATCGACAGGGTGCCGACCCACTCGATGCTGCCGTAGTAGATCACGGACCAGATCGTGTACGCGGCATCCGCGATCACGAAGAAGATGAACAGGATCCAGAACAGGTTGGTGTTCGCGCGCATGGCGGTTACTTCACCTCGCCCTTCGCGGCGTCGTAGGTCGGAGCGTCCGGAGCGTCCTTCGCCGGGCCCACACCGACCGGCACGCCGGCCTCGGGGTGGTTCAGGTCGAACGCCGGGGACTCGGAACGGATCCGCGGGATCGACGTGAAGTTGTGCCGCGGCGGCGGGCAGCTCGTGGCCCACTCGAGCGAGCGACCGTAACCCCACGGGTCGTTCACGGCGACCTTCGGCGCGTTCCGCGCGGTGACGTAGACGTTGAAGATGAACGGCAGGAAGGAGATGCCGAGGATCATCGAGCCGACCGTCGACACCTGGTTCATCCACGTGAAGCCGTCGTCCGGCAGGTAGGTCGCGTAGCGGCGGGGCATGCCCACGACGCCGAGCCAGTGCTGGATGAGGAACGTCGTGTGGAACCCGATGAACAGCAGCCAGAAGTGGATCTTGCCGAGACGCTCGTTGAGCATCTTGCCGGTGAACTTCGGCCACCAGAAGTAAAAGCCGGAGAACATCGCGAACACGACGGTGCCGAAGACCACGTAGTGGAAGTGCGCCACGACGAAGTACGAGTCGGAGACGTGGAAGTCGAGCGGCGGCGAGGCGAGGATCACGCCGGTGAGACCACCGAACGTGAACGTCACGAGGAACCCGATCGCCCAGAGGATCGGGGTCTCGAAGGTGACCGAACCGCGCCACATGGTGCCGACCCAGTTGAAGATCTTCACGCCGGTCGGGACCGCGATGAGCATCGTCATGAGCGAGAACCACGGCAGCAGGACACCGCCGGTGACGTACATGTGGTGCGCCCACACGGTGATCGACAGGGCAGCGATGGTGATGGTCGCGTAGACGAGGGTCTTGTAGCCGAAGATCGGCTTGCGGCTGAACACCGGGAAGACTTCGGACACGATGCCGAAGAACGGCAGCGCGATGATGTACACCTCGGGGTGCCCGAAGAACCAGAACAGGTGCTGCCAGAGCAAGGCGCCACCGTTGGCCGGGTTGAAGATCTGTGCGTCGAACACACGGTCGAGCCCGAGGCCGAACAGCGCCGCCGCCAGGACCGGGAAGGCCATCAGCACGAGGAGGCTCGTCACGAGGACGTTCCACGTGAAGATCGACATGCGGAACATCGTCATGCCCGGAGCACGCATCGTGATGATCGTGGTGATGAAGTTCACCGCACCGAGGATCGTCGAGAAGCCGGTCATGCCGAGCCCGAACACCCAGAGCGTCCCGCCGAGCCCCGGCGTGAACGTGGTGTCACTCAGCGGCGCGTAGGCGAACCACCCGAACGAGGCGGCACCCTGCGGGGTGAGGAACCCACCGACGGCGATCGCGCTGCCGAAGAAGTACATCCAGAACGCGAGGCCGTTCAGACGCGGGAACGCGACATCCGGTGCACCGATCTGGAGCGGCATGATCGCGTTCGCGAAGCCCGAGAAGAGCGGCGTCGCGAACATCAGCAGCATGATCGTGCCGTGCATCGTGAACAGCTGGTTGTACTGCTCCTTGGTCGCGAGGACCTGGAGACCCGGTTCGAACAGCTGCGCGCGGATGACGAGCGCCATGATGCCGGCGAGCAGGAAGTAGAGGAACGAGGTGATCAGGTACATGTACCCGATCGTCTTGTGGTCGGTGGACGTCGCCCACCGCACGATGATGTTGCCCTTGCGACCGACCTTCGACGCCTGGAAGTCCGGCGTCGAGGGCCTGGTGGTCGCCTGGCCGACGAATGACGTTGTCATTGAGACGCGCCCTTACTTCTTGTCGCTCGACGCCTCGGCAGGCGCCTCGTTGTTCGGCTGGTTCGTGTTGGTGTCGTACTCGTTGCCGAGCAGACCGACCTTGCCCTCGTCCCGCAGGGACGCGAGGTAGTCGTCGTACTCCGCCTGCGACACGACCTTCACCTGGAAGAGCATCAGGGAGTGGTACTCACCGCAGAGCTCGGCGCACTTGCCCTGGAACGTGCCTTCCTTCTGCGGGATGAAGTACTCGTAGTTCGTCTTGCCCGGGAGCATGTCCTTCTTGTAGAGGAAGTCGATGACCCAGAACGAGTGGTTGACGTCGCGCGAGCTGAGCTCGATCTCGACCTTCTTGCCGACCGGGAGGTACAGCGTGGGGAGCAGCGACTCGTCGATCGCCCCGCCGCCGTTCTCTTCTTCCTGGGCCTGGATGCCCTGGTAGTAGACGCTCTCGTTCGGGTTCTTCTGGTCGATGTAGTTGAAGTCCCAGCCCCAGCGCTTGCCGTAGACGTGCACGGTGGCGTCCGGCTGCGCGAAGGGCTTCTCGATCGCTTCCTGGTCCTTCGCGGTGAACGCGAAGAAGCCGAGCACGAGGATCAGCGGCACGAGCGTGTAGAAGATCTCGAGCGGCATGTTGTACCGCATCTGCACGGGCAGGCCGGTCTGGCCCTTCCGGCGGCGGTAGACGATCGCGGCCCAGATGACGAGGCCCCACACGATCAGACCGACCGCCAGCAGGACGATCCAGCTCGTGGTCCACAGGCCGACGATGCGGCTCGTGTGGTTGGTGACGTCCTTCGTCTCTCCCGTGCCGGGGAGCCATCCGTTCAGCTGCTGCTGCGAGCAGCCAGCCAGTGCGATGACCAGACCGACGGCCACCGGGACGGCCGCCCAACGTATACGGCGATTCGAACGCACTGTTACCTCTCGGAAAGACGTGGGCCGGATCCAGTCGTCGTGCGACTGGCTGACGACGGGGACCCCGTCGACGAGCACCGCGGTCGGCACGAGGCCGGCGCATGGGTGGCTCCCAGCTTGGTTGGAACACTCCTAGCTTACTCGCAGCTGTCGACACCGAGCGCACAACCGACACGCGTTGTGGACGGAACGAGGCCTGCGGCAGCGGGTTTGCCCTGGTCATCGGCGTCGGGACGGCGATGCGGAGACGCGAGTGGGGAGCGACCGTGTCGGTCGCTCCCCACTCGCGTGTCGGACTGACGGGCGATCAGTGGAAGCTGTCGCCACACGCGCAGCTGCCCTGCGCGTTCGGGTTGTCGATGGTGAAGCCCTGCTTCTGGATGGTGTCCTCGAAGTCGATCGTCGCACCGTCGAGGTAGGGCACGCTCATCTTGTCGACGACGACTTCCACGCCGTCGAACTCCGCCGTGGCGTCGCCGTCGAGCAGTCGCTCGTCGAAGTACAGCTGGTAGATCAAGCCCGAGCACCCGCCCGGCTGGACGGCGAGACGGAGGCGCAGGTCATCGCGGCCCTCCTGTTCGAGCAGGCTGGCGACCTTCGCCGAGGCCGCGTCGCTCAGCAGCACACCGTGCGACGTGGCGTCGGTCGCTGCTTCGGTCGTGATGGTGTCGCTCATCGGCGTCTCCCTCGTTGGCGGTGACCTTCACCGGCTGTCGCGTCGATTCTAAGCACGCGCACCGACGACCGACACCCGGGTCCAGGACCTGTGGAGGACGGACGTCACGCGCGACCCTGCAGTCGGGCGAGCAGGACGGCCTCCGACAGCACCGCGCGGTGCAGCACGCCCAGGTGCTGCGACTCGTTCGGGCTGTGTGCGCGGGTGTCCGGGTCCTCGACCCCGGTGACCAGGATCTGGGCCTCCGGGAACTCGGCGGCCAGGTCGGACACGAACGGGATCGACCCGCCGATGCCCTGCTCCACGGGTGCCGCGCCCCAGCCCTCCGACATCGCGGTCCGGGCCTCCTGGACGGCCCAGCCGGACGCGTCTACCAGGAAGCCGTCACCGGTGTCGACCTCGGTGATCTCGATCCGGGCGCCGAAGGGGACGTGGCTGCGCAGGTGCGCCTCCACGGCGGCGAAGGCCTCCGTGGCGGGCTGACCGGGCGCGACCCGCACGGACACCCGAGCGGCGACGGTGGGCAGCAGCGTGTTGGACGCGTTCGCGACGCTCGGGACGTCGAGGCCGGTCACCGTGATCGACGGCTGGAACCACATCCGGGACAGCACCGGACCGCTGCCGACCGGACGCGCACCGTCGACCAGGGCGGCCTCGGCCGCGAACTCGTCCTCGGAGCGCTCCGGCACGGGGGCGTCGTGCGCGCTGAGGCCCGCGACCGCGACCGCCCCGTCGTCGTCGTGCAGCGACGCGAGCAGGCGGACCATCGGCATCATCGCGTCCGGCGCCGCTCCCCCGTACATGCCGCTGTGGCTGGCGTGCTCGAGCGTCGTCACGGTGAGCTTGAACGTCGTGTTGCCCCGGAGCGAGACGGTGATCGCGGGGACCTCGGTCGACCAGTTGTCGCTGTCGGCCACCACGATGACGTCGGCGGCGAGGTGCTCCCGCTGCTCGCGCAGGAACGTGCGGAACGAGCGGGACCCGAACTCCTCCTCGCCCTCGACGAACAGCACGATGCCGACGTCCAGGTCGTCGCCGAACTGTGCGTGCACCGCTCGGAGCGCTGCCACGTGGGTCATCACGCCGGCCTTGTCGTCGGAGGCGCCGCGGCCGTACAGGCGGTCGCCGCGGAGCGTCGGCTCGAAGGGAGGTGTCTCCCACAGCGCGTCATCGCCCTGCGGCTGCACGTCGTGGTGCGCGTAGAGCATCACGGTCGGCCTGCCGTTGCGGGCGGGGCGGACGGCGAGCACCGCCGGCTGGCCGAGCTCGGCGTCCGCCGCAGTGGACCCGCCGTCGATCGGCGTGTCGCCCTCGACGGCCGACCGGACGACGCGTACCTCGTCGAAGACCCCGGTCGAGCGGACCAGGTCGGCGACCGCCTCGGCGCTGCGCTCGACGTGGGCCGGGTCGAAGGCCGACCACGACACCGAGGGGATGCGGACGAGGGCGGACAGGTCGGCGATCGTGGTGGGCAGTGCGCCGTGCACGTGCTCGCGCAGCGCCTCGAGCAGAGCGGGGTCGGTCGCGGGTGCCTGCGACCCGGCGTCGGGACGGTGCTTCTCGGTGTCGGTCATGGCCGGTAATCTAGAGGACGTCCAGCACGCAGAGCGCCGTTAGGAACCACCGTGGCGAAGGCATCCCCCAAGACCAACGTGACCGTGAACCCCGGTGACGACGAGCTCGTCGCGCACGGCAAGGGTCGCCCGACGCCCTCACGACGTGAGCGAGAGGCCGCCAACCGGCGTCCGATCGTCGGCAACTCCCCCGCCGACAAGAAGGCCGCTCGGGCGCGTCTGAACAGCGAGCGCGAGCGTGCGCGCGTCGGCATGGCGAACGGTGAAGAGCGCTACCTGCCGGCGAAGGACCGCGGTGACCAGCGTCGCTTCATCCGCGACTTCATCGACGCCCGCTGGAACGTGGGCGAGGTCATGATGCCGGTCCTCGTGCTCTTCCTCATCGTGGGTTTCGTCGCCGCGCAGACGCCCGCGGCGTCGTACTCGCTGCTGTTCATCTGGGCGTTCGTGTTGCTCTTCGTGCTCGACTGCACCGTGCTCTGGTTCGCGCTGCGTCGCAAGTTCGCCGCGGCCGGGCAGGACTTCCAGCGCGGCAACTTCCTCTACATCCTCACCCGCGGGTGGCAGCTGCGGTTCCTCCGTCTGCCCAAGCCGCAGGTCAAGCGCGGGCAGTACCCGACGCTCTGACCGAGCGTGTGCCGTGCGAGCGCCGTCGACCTCCGGGTCGGCGGCGCTTCGTCGTCCGTCCGGGCGTCGTCGGCGTCGTCCGGGACCCCGCGGCCGCGCGGTCGCGACCAGGTGCCGGACGGGAGGACCGTGCCGGCCAGGTCCGAGCCTTCCGGCCGGGCCGCCAGCGGCTCGCGACCACGCGCCGCCCGGGCCGACGTCCGACCCCGGGCCCGACGCGCCGCCACACGGCCACTCGCCAGGTGCGGCGTCAGCGGCGGCGCAACCGCCGCCGCCGGAGCCGGTTGATCCGCATGGCCCAGGTCGGCCCCTCGTAGAGGAACGCCGTGTAGCCCTGCACGAGCGTCGCCCCCGCGTCGATGCGCGCCTGGACGTCCGCCTCGGTCGTGACCCCGCCGACGGCGATGACGCAGAACCCGGCGGGAACGGCAGCGCGGACGCGACGGAGCACCGCGAGCGAGCGCTCCCCGAGCGGCGCACCGGACAGTCCCCCGGCGCCCATCGCCGCCACCTCGGCGTCCGGCGTCGTCAGGCCGTTGCGCTCGATGGTCGTGTTCGTCGCGATGACGCCGGCCAGTCCGAGTTCGACCGCGAGCCCCGCGATCGCGTCGATCTGATCGTCGGTGAGGTCCGGCGCGATCTTCACGAGCACGGGAGTCCGTCCGGCGGTCTCGTGCACGGCGGCGAGCAGCGGCCGGAGCTGGTCCAGTTCCTGCAGTCCGCGCAGACCCGGCGTGTTCGGCGAACTGACGTTGACGGCCAGGTAGTCGGCGAAGGGGGCCAGCAGCCGCGTGGACTCGCGGTAGTCCTCGGCGGCGTCCTCGACGGAGACCACGCGGCTCTTGCCGATGTTCACGCCGATGACCGGGCGACCGGGGTTGCGGCGGGCACGTTCCAGGCGACCGGCGGCCTTGACGGCCCCGTGGTTGTTGAAGCCCATCCGGTTGATGAGCGCGCGGTCGGCGATGAGCCGGAACAGCCGGGGGCGTTCGTTGCCCGGCTGCGCCCTGGCGGTGACGGTGCCGACCTCGACGTGTCCGAAGCCGAGCAGACCGAGGCCGGCGATGCCCCGAGCGTCCTTGTCGAAGCCGGCGGCCATGCCGAAGCGCGACGGGAAGTGGATCCCCATGGTGGTGATGCCGTCCTCGGCGGGGGGCCGAGCGTACCGCTCGACCGTGCTGGCGAGGAAGGGCACCTTCGGGAGGACGCGGATCACGGCGAACGCCAGGTGGTGCGCCCGTTCCGGCTCCATCTTCGCGAACACGGAGCGGAACACGACGCCGTACCCGGCCCGGACGAGCGCCTCGACGCCGGTCACGCGCTGGCGCCGTCCGTGGTACGGCCCGGTGCGCCGACCGTGCCGGGCCCGGCGTGGTGGTCGATCCGGAGCTGGCCGATCGCGTCCTCGAAGTCCTCGAGCGAGTCGAACGCCTGGTAGACGCTGGCGTAGCGGAGGTAGGCCACCTCGTCGAGCTCCCGGAGCGGGCTGAGGATCGCCAGTCCGATGTCGTTCGCCTCGATCTGGCTCGCGCCGGAGGACCGGACGATCTCCTCGACGCGCTGCGCGAGCACCGCCAGGTCCGAGTCCGTCACCGGCCGCCCCTGACAGGCCTTCCGCACACCCGAGATGATCTTCTCGCGGCTGAACGGCTCGAGGACGCCGTTGCGCTTCACGACGCTCAGCGACGCGGTCTCGGTGGTCGAGAACCGCCGTCCGCAGTTCGGGCACTGACGGCGTCGGCGGATGGAGGTTCCGTCGTCGCTCGTCCGGGAGTCGACGACGCGGGAATCCGGGTGGCGGCAGAAGGGGCAGAACATGTCGCCCTCAGGCTACCGGTTCGTGCGTTCCGACACGGCGGCCCCGTGCGCCGGCAGCTGCTCTTCGGTGCAGAGCGCCACGATGTGCGGGACCACCTCGGCCAGGGCGGCCGCCGTGTACCGGACGACCTGCTGGGGCCGGAGGAACGTGGACGCGGACAACCCCGCTCCGAACCGCGCCTGACCGCCGGTCGGCAGGACGTGGTTCGAGCCGGCCAGGTAGTCGCCGAGGCTGACGGGCGAGTCCGGCCCGACGAACACCGCCCCCGCCGCGTCGATGTCGGCGAGTACGGCGTCGTCGTCGGCCGTCTGGATCTCGAGGTGCTCCGGCCCGTACGCGTTGCTGACGGTCGCGGCATCGGCGAGCGAGTCCACGAGGACGATCGCCGACTGTGGCCCGTCCAGGGCTGCCTGGAGGCGCGTCGCGGTCCCGAGCACCGCCGTGCGTTCCGGGATCGCGGCCTCGACCGCGTCGGCGAACGCGGCCGACGTCGTCACGAGGACGCTCCCGGCCTGTTCGTCGTGCTCGGCCTGGCTGATGAGGTCGGCGGCGACGTACCCGGGGTCGGCCGTGTCGTCCGCGATCACGAGGATCTCGGAGGCACCGGCCTCGGAGTCGATGCCGACGACACCGCGGACGAGACGCTTCGCCGCGGCCACGTAGTTGTTGCCCGGACCGGTGACCAGGTCGACCGGCTCGAGGTCGATCTCGGGCACGCCGTACGCGAGCGCGCCGACGGCTCCGGCGCCGCCCATCGCATAGACCTCGTCCACGCCGAGCAGTCCGGCGGCGGCGAGGATCGTCGGGTGCACGCGGCCCCCGTGGTCACGCTGCGGCGGGGAGACGAGTGCGATCGACCCGACGCCGGCGACCTGCGCCGGGACGACGTTCATGACGACGCTCGACGGGTAGACGGCCTTGCCACCGGGGACGTAGAGGCCGACGCGACGCATCGGCTGCCAGCGCTGGTGGACCGCTGCCCCGTCGGCGAGGGAGGTCACCGATCCGGTGGGGACCTGCGCGGCGCTGGCCGCGCGGACCCGGCGGATCGCTTCGTCGAGGGCGACCCGGAGCTCGGGTGCGAGACCGGCCACGGCCGCTGCGATCTCGGCGGCCGGCACCCGGACGTGCTCGGGCGCTCCCCCGTCGAAACGCTCCGCCTGCTCGTGCAGCGCGGCGGCCCCGTGCTCGCGGACGGCATCCACCAGCTCCTGGGCCGCGGCCGTGGCACTGCTGACGTCACCGGCGGCCCGCGGCATGAGACGGAGGAGTTCGGCGCGGGGCGGGAGCCCGCCGCGGAGGTCGATTCGCTGCATCATGAGGCCCCCAGCGTACCGAGCACCGCCGTCGGTCGGTGACCGGCAGCGGTGCTCGGGCGTCGGGCAGCGACGAGCCGGTCAGACCAGGCAGCGCGGACCGAGCAGGCTCTTCAGTTCGCCGAACAGGTCCGGCGTCAGGGCCACCGGGAACGGCAGCTCGAACGTCCGGGCCACGTCGTCCTTGAGGAGCTTCAGCCGCACCTCGGTGTCGCCCTGGTGCCGACCGAGCACGGCCGCCAGCTCGGTCACCGTCTGCGTGGTGGCCTGCCGCTCCGGCAGGGACAGCGTGAGCGGCCCGGAGCCCATCGCGTCGCCGACGTTCGGCTGGAACATGCTCACCGCGTGCAGGGCCTTGCCGTCGTCGCGGACGTTGACGCGGCCGCGCAGGACCACGATCGAGTCCGGGACGAGCGACGGGCCGAACTCCTGGTACGTCTTGCCGAGGAACATCACGCCGATCTGGCCGCCGAAGTCCTCGATGTCGACGATGCCGTACGGGTTGCCGCTCGTCTTCGCCACACGGTGCTGCACGCTGGTCAGCAGTCCGGCGACCGTGACCGTCTCGCCCTCGACCGAGTCGTCGGCCACCAGCAGGTCGGCGATCGTGATCGACTGGTGCTTGGCGAGTTCGATCTCGAGTCCGGCGAGCGGGTGGTCGGACACGTAGAGCCCGAGCATGTCCCGCTCGAACGCCAGCTTGTCGCGCTTCGACCACTCGGGGCGCTCCGGCACCTGCGACACCGTCAGCGATGCCGGGTGCTCCTCGGCGACCTCGGCGAAGAGCGAGTCGAAGTCGAACCCGACGTTGCCGTGGGCCTCGTCGCGCTTGACCTTCACCGCGGCCTCGACCGCGCCCTCGTGGATCTCGACGAGCGCGCGCCGACTGTCGCCGAACTCGTCGAACGCACCCGCCTTGATGAGCGACTCCACCGTCCGCTTGTTCGCGGACGAGATCGGGATCTTGCGGAGGAAGTCGTGGAAGGACTCGAAGGCGCCCTTCTCGGTGCGCGCCTTCACGATGTCGTCGACGACGTTGAACCCGACGTTGCGGATCGCGCCCATGCCGAAGCGGATGTCGTCCCCGACGGCCGCGAAGAAGCCGATCGACTCGTTGACGTCCGGCGGCATGACCCGGATGCCCATCCGGCGGCACTCGTTGAGGTAGAGCGCGAGCTTGTCCCGCGCGTCCCCGACACTCGTCAGCAGCGCGGCCATGTACTCGGCCGGGTAGTGGGCCTTGAGGTAGGCGGTCCAGAACGACACCACACCGTACGCCGCCGAGTGCGCCTTGTTGAACGCGTAGTCGGAGAAGGGCAGCAGGATGTCCCACAGCGTCTTGATCGCCGCGTCGGAGTACCCGTTGTCCTTCATGCCCTGCTGGAACCCGGCGTACTGCTTGTCCAGCTCGGACTTCTTCTTCTTGCCCATCGCGCGGCGGAGGATGTCCGCCTGGCCGAGGGAGAACCCGGCGACCTTCTGCGCGATGGCCATGACCTGCTCCTGGTAGATGATCAGGCCGTAGGTCCCGCCGAGGATCTCCGCCAGCGGCTCCTCGAGTTCCGGGTGGATCGGGGTGATCGCCTGCTCGCCGTTCTTGCGCAGCGCGTAGTTCGTGTGCGAGTTCGCACCCATCGGCCCCGGCCGGTACAGGGCGATGAGCGCGGAGATGTCCTCGAAGTTGTCCGGCTTCATGAGGCGGAGCAGCCCGCGCATGGGCCCACCGTCGAGCTGGAACACGCCGAGGGTGTCGCCGCGCTGCAGGAGCGCGTAGGCCTCGGGGTCCTCGAGCCCCATGTTCTCGAGGTCGAGGTCGATCCCCCGGTTGGTCTTGATGTTGTCGAGGGCGTCACTGATGATCGTGAGGTTCCGCAACCCCAGGAAGTCCATCTTGATCAGGCCGAGCGACTCCGCTGCCGGGTAGTCGAACTGCGTGACGATCTGGCCGTCCTGCTCCCGCTTCATGATCGGGATGATGTCGATCAGCGGGTCGCTCGACATGATGACGCCGGCGGCGTGCACGCCCCACTGCCGCTTCAGCCCCTCGAGCCCGAGCGCGGTGTCGAACACCGTCTTGGCCTCCGGATCGGTCTCGACGACGGTGCGGACGTCGACGGCTTCCTTGAACCGGGGGTGGTCCTTGTCGAAGATCCCGGTGAGCGGGATGTCCTTGCCCATCACGGGCGGCGGCATCGCCTTCGTGAGCTTCTCGCCCATGCCGAAGGGGAAGCCGAGCACGCGCGAGGAGTCCTTGAGGGCCTGCTTCGCCTTGATCGTGCCGTAGGTGACGATCTGCGCGACGCGTTCCGACCCGTACTTCTCGGTGACGTACTTGATCGCCTCACCGCGGCGCCGGTCGTCGAAGTCGACGTCGAAGTCGGGCATCGAGACGCGGTCCGGGTTGAGGAACCGCTCGAAGATCAGGCCGTGCCGGATCGGGTCGAGGTCGGTGATGCGCATCGCGTAGGCGACCATGGAGCCAGCGCCGGAACCACGGCCGGGGCCGACCCGGATGCCGTTGTTCTTCGACCAGTTGATGAAGTCCGCGACCACCAGGAAGTAGCCCGGGAACCCCATCTGGTTGATGATGCCGACCTCGTAGTCGGCGCGCTGCTGGACCTCTTCCGGGATGCCGCCCGGGTACCGGTACTCCAGCCCCTTCGCCACTTCCTTCTCGAACCAGGAGTGCTCGGTCTCGCCCTCGGGCACCGGGAACTTCGGCATGTAGTTCGCCGCGGTGTCGAACTCGACGTTGCAGCGCTCGGCGATGAGCAGCGTGTTGTCACACGCTTCGAGGTTGTCGCGGAAGACGTGCCGCATCTGCGCCGGGGTCTTGAGGTAGAACTCGTCGGCGTCGAACTTGAAGCGGTTCGGGTCGTTGAGCGTGGACCCGGACTGCACGCAGAGCAGGGCCGCGTGCGAGGTGGCGTCGTGTGCGTGGGTGTAGTGCAGGTCGTTCGTGCCGACGAGCGGGATGTCGAGGTCCTTCGCCAGGCGGATGAGGTCGCTCATGATGCGCCGCTCGATCTCGAGCCCGTGGTCCATGACCTCGGCGAAGTAGTTCTCCTTGCCGAAGATGTCCCGGTAGTCCGCCGCTGCCTGGACGGCTTCGTCGTACTGCCCGAGGCGCAGCCGCGTCTGGATCTCCCCCGAGGGGCAGCCCGTGGTGGCGATGACGCCCTCGTGGTACTCCTGCAGCAGCTCGATGTCCATGCGGGGCTTGAAGTAGTAGCCCTCGATCGACGCCCGCGACGAGAGGCGGAACAGGTTGTGCATGCCCGTCGTGTTCTCGGCGAACATCGTCATGTGCGTGTACGCGCCCGACCCGGACACGTCGTCCCCGCCGCCGTCGCCCCAGCGGACACGGGTCTTGTCGGAGCGGTGCGTGCGCGGCGTGATGTACGCCTCTGTCCCGATGATCGGCTTGACGCCACCCGCCTTCGCGGTCTTCCAGAACTCGAACGCCCCGAACATGTTGCCGTGGTCGGTCACCGCCACGGCCGGCATGCCCTGCGCGGCGGTCTCGGCCACGAGGTCGGAGAGCCTGGCGGCACCGTCGAGCATCGAGTACTCGCTGTGCACGTGCAGGTGGACGAAGGAGTCGGAATCCGACACGGAACCTCCGGTTCGTACGGTCTGCGGCGGGGTGGGAACAGCCTAACCGCGACCGGTGACGAACCCGAGCGTGTCGCGTCGGGAGCAGCACGGGCCGCGCGACGACGCGGGTCAGGCCGCGCGGATCCGGTCGAGTGCCTGCTGCAGGTCGTCGGGGTAGGACGCCTGGAACTCGACCCAGTCCCCGGTCCGCGGGTGCGCGAACCCGAGCCGGACGGCGTCGAGCCACTGCCGGGTCAGGCCGAGCTCCGCTGCGAGCACCGGGTCGGCGCCGTACGTGGTGTCGCCCACGAGCGGGTGCCGCGTCGCCGCCATGTGGACCCGGATCTGGTGCGTGCGCCCCGTCTCCAGGTGCACCTCGAGCAGGGTCGCGGAGCGGAACGCCTCGAGGGTCTCGTAGTGCGTGACGCTCGGCTTGCCGTCCGCCGTGACCGCGAACTTCCAGTCGCTCGACGGGTGCCGTCCGATGGGGGCGTCGATCGTGCCCGACGTCGGGTCCGGGTGGCCCTGCGCGAGCGCGTGGTAGACCTTCTCGACGGTCCGCTCCTTGAACGCCCGCTTCAGGTGCGTGTACGCCAGCTCCGTCTTCGCGACCACCATCAACCCCGAGGTGCCGACGTCGAGTCGGTGCACGATCCCGGCGCGCTCGGCGGCACCCGACGTGGCGATCGTGAAGCCGGCGGCGGCGAGACCGCCGGGCACGGTCGGACCGTCCCACCCGGGTGACGGGTGCGCGGCGACGCCGACCGGCTTGTCGACGACGACGATGTCCTCGTCGTCGTGCACGACGGTCATGCCGGGGACGGCGGCCGGGACGATGCGGGGCGGCTCCTTCGGCTGCCACTCGACCTCGAGCCAGGTGTCGGCGTGCAGACGGTCGGACTTGTCGACGACCGCGCCGTCGACCCGGACCCCGCCGGCTGCGACCACCTCGGCGGCGAAGGAGCGGCTGAAGCCGAGGAGCTTGGCGATGGCGGTGTCGACGCGCTCACCGGCGAGCCCGTCGGGCACGGGGAGGCTGCGGGACTCGGTCATGATGCCGGCGTCACGTCGCGTCGTGGCCGAGGGCGTCGTGCGGACGGCCGTCGTGGGGGCGGCCGTCGTGCACGGTGCCGTCGCGGTCCGTCCGGGAGGCCCGTCCCTCGTCCGGCACGTCGGTCGCGTCGGCAGCGGCACGCGCCTGCTGCTTCTCCGACACCGCTCGCGTTCCGTCGAGGTTGACCCCGAGGACCACCAGCAGCACGAAGACGACCATGCTGACGCAGATGAACGAGTCGGCGACGTTGTAGATCGCGGGCATCATCCACGGCGTCGAGATGAAGTCGACCACGTGTCCGCGGCCGAAGCCGGGCTCACGGAAGAGCCGGTCGGTCAGGTTCCCGAGCGCACCGCCGAGGAGCATGCCGAGCACGAGCGCCCACCACATCGAGCGGATGCGACGGGCGTACACGACGATCGCGACGACGACGGCTGCCGAGATGACCGAGAACACCCAGGTCATGTTGACCGCGAAGGAGAACGCCGCTCCGGGGTTCCGGACGGACAGCAACTGCAGTGCGTCCCCGAGCACGGGGACGACGACGCCCTCGGGCAGGTTCGCGACGACGAGCGCCTTCGTGACCTGGTCGAGCGTCACCACCACGACAGCGGCGAAGGCCAGTGCCGCGATCGCGCGTGCACTGACCTTCGCTCGTGGGACGGGTCGGTCCAACGTCAGTTGCCGAAGCCCTGCGCCGAGGCCGGGGCCGGAGTGAAGCCGGACTGCTCGGTGCTGGCAGACGAGTCGAGCTCGGCGAGCTGGCTCTGGATGTAGCTCTTGAGCTGCGCACGGTAGTCGCGCTCGAACGTGCGGAGTTCGTCGATCTTGCCCTCGAGCTGCGTGCGCTCCTGGTCGAGCACCGCGACGCGCTGACGGTTCTGGTTCTCGGTGTCCGCGATGATCTGGCGCTGCTTGGCTTCGGCCTCGGAGACGAGGCGGGCGGCCTGGGCCTGGCCCTCGGCGATCAGGGCGTCGCGCTTCTCGACACCTTCACGGACGTGCTCTTCGTGGAGGCGGCGGGCCAGCGTGAGCAGGTTCGTCGTGCCCTCGGTGTCCTCGTCCGGGTTGACCGTGGTGGTCGGCGCGGCGGCGGGCACCGGGGTGGGCTCGGGCGCGGCGGCGACCGGGGCCGGCTCCGGAGCCGGTGCCGGCGCGGACTCGTCGTCCTTGGCGAGCGACGGCGCGGAGTCGGCCGACTGGAGGCGCTGGCGCAGCTCCTCGTTCTCCTGGTTCAGGCGACGCAGCTCGGCCACGATCTCGTCGAGGAAGTCGTCGACCTCGTCCTGGTCGTAGCCCTCGCGGAACTTGGTCGGCTGGAACCGCTTGTTGACTACGTCTTCCGGCGTCAAAGCCATTGCCGTCACCTCAATAGAACTGCTGAACGTGTGGAACCGGGGCCCTGCTGGCCGTCCGTGCTGAACCTACCAGCCGGGGCTCCCGGTGCGGATGTCCCGCCAGGGCGGGGCATCGATCCCGACCACCGTACACCGAGGGCGGCTCGGAACCGTGTCGGTTCGCCGCGTGGCGCGTGTCGGGGTGGTCGGGATCAGACGAATCGGTAGGCCAGGGACTGGACCACGACACGCAGGATGATCACGACGAGCATCACGATCGTCCACCCGAAGTCGAGCGCCACGGGACCGAGCCGGAGCGGCGGCAGGACGCGTCGGACGGCCTTGATCGGCGGGTCCGTGACGGTGTACACGAACTCCGCGATGACGAGCAGCACACGCTGCGGACGCCAGGTGCGGTTGAACGCCTGGACCATGTCGAGGGCGAAGCGACCCCACATGATGAAGAAGTACAGCGTGAGGAGTAAGGAGAGGATCGTGAAGATGAACACGGTTCGGCTCGCTCGTCTCGTGTGACCGGGGCCGGGGTGGGCCGGTCACGGGGCGGGTGGGCCTGGGTGCCGAGCGGTGTTCCGGGACCCGCGGGCACCGGCACCGCACGGGCGGCTCAGGACTGGGCGAAGAAGTTCGCCTCGATGTCGGACTCTACCTCAGCAGGCTCGCCACTCACTGCGATGTGCGCGGGCGACAGCAGGAAGACCTTGTTTGTGACACGCTCGATCTTGCCGTACAAGCCGAGCGACAGGCCGCTCGCGAAGTCGATCATGCGACGGGCGTCCGTCTCGGTCATCTGCGAGAGGTTGATGATGACGGGGATGCCGTCGCGGAAGCTCTCGGCGATGGACTGGGCGTCCTTGTACTCGCGCGGGTGGACGGTGAGGATCTCGTTCATTTCCTGGACCGGGGTCGCCTTCTGTGCGGTCGTGTGCGAGCGGCGGAGCGGGGTGACCTGCGCGCCGCGCTGGGAGGTGTGCTGGGGCTTCACGGCGACGGCGGCCGGAGCGGCAGCCGCCGGTGCTGCGGCGGCCGGAGCGGCAGCGGGCGTCGCGGCGGCCGGGGCCTCCTGCTGCGCTGCCGCGCCCGGAGCCTGCTGCCGCGTCTGCGTTGGCGCGGTCTGCTGCTCGTCCTCGTACTCGAGTTCCTCATCGGCGAGGCCGAGGTAGACCATCGTCTTCTTCAGGGGGTTGGCCATGGTTCCTCCGGGGAGTGCGTGCTCGTTGGTGCCCTGCGTCGAGGCTAGGGCGCGGCGGGGCGATTCCCGGTGATTGCGGTCCCGATCCGCAGGTGTGTCGCGCCCTCCGCGATCGCCTCGGCGTAGTCGCCGCTCATGCCGGCGGAGATGTCCGTCGCCGCGGGATCGAGCAGACGGACCCGCTCGGAGACCACACGGAGCCGGGCGAACGCGGCGCGGGGCTCCTCGTCGAGCGGGGCGACCGCCATCACGCCGCGGAGTCGGAGGGTCCCGGTCGCCAGGACCCGCTCGGCCAGCGCGTCGACGTCGTCCGGCGCGACCCCGCCACGACCGGGGTCGTCCGTCAGGTTCACCTGGACGAACCCGTCGAGCACACGGGGCTCCGGTTCGGTCTCGGTCGGGGCGAAGGCGTCGACGACGCTCGCGCGGTCGAGGGACTGCACCACGTGGGCGTACCGACGCGCCTGCCGGGCCTTCTTCGACTGCAACTGCCCGACGAAGTGCCAGGTCAGGCCGAGGTCTGCGAGTTCCGCGGCCTTGGCCTGCGCCTCCTGGTGGCGGTTCTCCCCCACGTCGGTCACCCCGAGCGCGGCGAGCTGCCGGACCAGGGTTGCCGGGTGGTACTTCGTGACGACGACGAGCGTCAGCTCGTCGGCGGAGCGACCGGCGGCGCGGGCGGCGTCTGCGATGCCCGCCCGGACGGACTCGAGCCGAGCCTCCAGACCGGTGTCGGACGCTGCGGACACGGGCCGAGCCTCCGGTCCGGGGTCGGACGGGAGGCTCGGCTCACGCTGGTCGGCGTCACTCACGTGCGCGGACGGCTCACTTCAGGAAGTCGGGGACGTCGAGCTCGTCGTCGTCGTCGTCGAAGGCCGGGTCGGCGGCGCGCTGCGCCGGCGGCTCGTGCTCCTGCGACGCCCAGGACGGGGTCGAGTGGCCGGAGTCCTCGATGCGGTTGGACGAGCCGGTGGTGACCGGCACGGTGGCACCGGCATCCGGGTCGACGTAGCTCGAGCGCCGCTCCTGGTGCTGCTGCTGCGACGGCTCGCCGCCGTCGAAGCCGGCGGCGATGACGGTCACGCGCACCTCGTCACCGAGTGTGTCGTCGATCACCGCACCGAAGATGATGTTGGCCTCGGGGTGGACGGCCTCCTGCACCAGGCGGGCCGCGTCGTTGATCTCGAAGATGCCGAGGTTCGAGCCGCCCTGGATCGACAGCAGCACGCCGTGCGCACCGTCGATCGAAGCCTCGAGCAGCGGCGACGCGACGGCGAGCTCGGCCGCCTTGATCGCACGGTCGGCACCCCGCGAGGAGCCGATGCCCATGAGCGCCGAGCCGGCACCCTGCATGACGCTCTTGACGTCGGCGAAGTCGAGGTTGATCAAACCCGGGGTCGTGATGAGGTCCGTGATGCCCTGGACACCGGCGAGGAGCACCTGGTCGGCCGTGGCGAAGGCCTCGACCATGGAGATCCCGCGGTCGGAGATCTCGAGCAGGCGGTCGTTCGGCACGACGATGAGCGTGTCGACCTCGTCCTTCAGGCTCGCGACGCCGTTCTCGGCCTGGGACTGGCGGCGCTTGCCCTCGAAGCCGAACGGCTTCGTGACGACACCGATGGTCAGCGCACCGATGGACTTCGCGATGCGCGCGACGACCGGGGCGCCGCCCGTCCCGGTGCCACCACCCTCGCCTGCGGTGACGAAGACCATGTCGGCGCCCGCGAGCGCTTCCTCGATCTCCTCCGCGTGGTCCTCGGCGGCACGGCGGCCCACCTCGGGGTCGGCACCGGCGCCGAGCCCGCGGGTGATCTCGCGACCCACGTCGAGCTTCACGTCGGCGTCGCTCAGGAGCAGCGCCTGCGCGTCGGTGTTGATGGCGATGAACTCGACCCCGCGGAGTCCGAGTTCGATCATGCGGTTGACGGCGTTGACACCGCCGCCGCCGACACCGACCACCTTGATGACGGCGAGGTAGTTGTGGTTCGTGGTCACGTCTGTCCGGCCTCCGGTCAAAACCCTCAACCTGTGCTTGAAGTTCAGAGTTCTAGCTGCTACGAATGGTGCTGGCCCCGACGCTACGGGTGCCGTCGTGCTCGTGACGACCCGCCACGCCGCGTGTCGCCGATGCCGCCCGGCTTTTGTCCGACGGTGTCAGGACCGCGGCCGGATGATCCCGTTGTCGGGTGCCGACACGTCGAACTCGACCTTCGAGTCCGGCGACCGCTTCGCGTGGTCCGCCACGAGGGCGGCGAGGAGCTCGGCCTTCGCCGCGGACTCGTCCGGACTCCCCCACACCACGCTCGACCCGTCGCGCATGCTCAGGGTCACGTCGTCGGTCGTCGAGGCGCCGATGCCCGACACCTGGGCCCGGACGGCCTCCGGCATCGCGAGGACGACCTCGGTCATGGTCCGGAAGACCGGGCTCCCGAGCTTCGCGCGTCCGATGTCCGCGACCGGCATGTCGCCCGGTCGCTTCGTCGTCGACTGCACGACGATGCCGGCCGGGTCGACCAGGTCGAAGGTGCGCCCGGACTGCACCGCGACGACCGGGGTCCGCTCGGTGACCGTGACGACGAGGGTGTGCGGTGGCTCCTCTTCCGTCACGTAGCTCTCGATGAGCGGGAACCCGGCGATCCGCTGCTGCACCTCGTCGAGGTCGATCCGGGCGAGCGGCGTGCCGAGCTGCCCGGACAGCGCTGCTCGCACCTGTGCGGCGTCGACCCGGTCGGTGCCCTTCACCTCGATCGTGCGGAGCGCCATGAGCGGCGAGTACACCGCGACGAGGATCGACACGACGAGCACCGCGACGACACCGCCCGCCGCGGTCCACGCAGCGCGGCGGTGTCGGCTGCGACGCGTGAACCGACGGACCTCTGCGCGCTCGAGCAGACGGCGACGCTTGCGGGCGACCCGGGCCTCGCGGGCCGTCTCGGCAGCGCGGACACGGGCACCGATCGGGGTGGTGGTCGAGGGGACGTGCGGTGCGACGCCCGGGGTCGCGCCCTCGTCGACGCGCGCGTCCGGTCCACCGGCCGGCTCCGGCTCCGCCGTCGGTTCGACGACGCGGTCGTCCTCCGTGACGTCGACCACCGGCAGCTCCGGCAGACCCGCCGGCTGCTCAGCGGCGCCGCGGACGGCATCTTCGCCGCGGCGCCGTACGACACGGTCGCCGTCGGCGGCATCCCGTGCCGGACCCGCTCCGCGCAGGGCGTCCTCGTCCCCAGCCGGTGTCCCGGAGCCGCGGCGGGCCTCCCGGACGCCGTCCAGCGCTGCGCGCAGACCGGCACCCCGGGACGGACGCGGCGGCTTCCGTGGCCGGTCCGCCGCAGCGCTCGGTCCGGTGCGGCGGTCGTCGGCCCCGGCGTGCTCGTCGAAGCCCTCGGGACGCTTCACCGGCCCGCGGCTCCCGGGCCGCTCTGCAGCGCGGTCAGCACCTGCGGGATGATGCGGTACACGTCACCACAGCTCAGGGTCATCACGATGTCGCCCTCCCGGGCCACCGCGGCGGCACGGGCGGAAGCCTCGGCCCAGTCGGGCAGGTAGTCCACCCGTTCCTGGTCGGCGAAGCGCTCCTGCACCAGTGCGCCGGTGACGCCGGGCTCCGGGTCCTCACGGGCGCCGTAGACGTCGAGGACCACGGTGTGGTCGGCGAGCTCCTCGTACACCGCCGCGAACTCGCCGGCCATCATGCGGGTGCGCGAGTACAGGTGCGGCTGGTGGATCGCGATGATCCGGCCGTCGCCGACGACGTTGCGCGCGGCCCGGAGCGCCGCGGCGACCTCGGTCGGGTGGTGCGCGTAGTCGTCGTAGACCGACACCCCGCGCTCGACGCCGTGCAGTTCGAAGCGTCGTTCGGTCCCGCCGAACGCCTCGATGCCGCGGACCGCGTCGGACGGCTCGACCCCCAGGCCGACCAGTACCGCGAAGGCGCCCACGGCGTTCACCGCGTTGTGACGACCCGGCACCCGGAGAGCGAGGTGGTACGAGGAGCCGCCCCAGCGGAGGTCGACGCCGACGCCGACGCCCTCGTCGATGCGTTCGATCCGGACGTCGGCGTCCTCGGCCACACCGAAGGTGACGATCTCGGGGGCGTCCGACCGTGCCCGGAGGCCCTCGGTGACCCGCACGGCGCCGGCGTCGTCACTCGAGACCACGACGCGTTCGCGTGCCTCGGCGGCGAACGCGACGAACGCGTCGATGAAGGCCTGCTCACTGCCGTAGTGGTCGAGGTGGTCCGGGTCGACGTTCGTGATGAGCGCGATCGCGACGTCGTAGAGCAGGAAGGAACCGTCGGACTCGTCCGCCTCGACGACGAACAGGTCGCTGCTGCCCGGTGCCGAACTGGTGCCGAGGGACTGGATGACGCCCCCGTTGACGAAGCTCGGGTCGAGACCGAGTTCGACGAGCGCGGTCACGATCATCCCCGTCGAGGTGGTCTTGCCGTGCGCACCGGCGACGGCGACCAGGCGGTGTTCCGAGATGAGGGCGGCGAGGGCCTGCGACCGGTGCAGCACCGGCAGCCCCCGGCGCTTCGCCTCGAGCAGTTCCGGGTTGTCCGGCCAGAGCGCGCTGGTGACGACCACCGTGTCGGCGTCGCCGAGGTTCGCGGCGTCGTGGCCGATCCGGACGTCGGCGCCGAGCTCGCGCATGCGGCCCGTCGTCGCGGTCTCGCGGGAGTCACTGCCCGTGACGCGGTGGCCGGCGGCGAGGAACATCCGGGCGATGCCGCTCATGCCGGAGCCGCCGATGCCGACGAAGTGCACCGTCCCCAGGTCCTCCGGGATCGGCTGCGTGAGGTCCGGCTTGATGGTCATGGTTCCTCCGTGGTGCTGGTGGTGCTGGTGCCGCGGGCGTTCCCGGTCCTGCCCGTGCTGCGTCCGCTGGCCTCCGCGGCACCGAGGACGAGCTCGGTCATGCGGTCGGCGCCGTCGCGGTGTCCGACGCTGCCGGACCGGACGGCCATGTCCGCGATGCCGGCACGGTCCTCCAGGATGCTCAGCAGCTGCAACGTGATCCACTCCGGCGTGAATTCCTGGTCGGCGACGAGCACCGCTCCCCCGGCGGCCACGACGTCGCGCGCGTTGTGCCGCTGCTCGCCGTTCCCCACCGGGTACGGCACCAGGACGCTCGGCAGGCCGACGGCCGTGAGCTCGCACACCATGCCGGCACCCGACCGCGAGACCACGAAGTCCGCGGCGGCGTACGCCAGGTCCATGCGGTCGCAGTACGGCAGCACGTGGTAGCCGTCCAGGTCGCTCGCGCCGATGTCGGAGGCGGCGCCCACCACGTGCAGGATCTGCCAGCCCGCGCCGAGGATCGTCGCCGCCGCACGGTGCACCGTGCGGTTGATGCTCCGTGCGCCCGAGGAACCGCCCGTGACGAGCAGGACGGGCCTGTCCGGGTCGAGCCCGAACTCCGCGAAGCCGGCGGCGCGTTCGGCACGCCGGTCCAGGCGCTCGATCTCCCGGCGCAGCGGCATGCCGACGACCCGCGAGTGCGGCAGACGGGTGTTCGAGAACGTCACCCCGACGTGCTCGGTCAACACCGCCGCCATCCGGTTCGCGAGCCCCGGCTTGGCGTTCTGCTCGTGCACGACGATCGGGGTCCCGGTGCGCTTGGCCGCGACGTAGGCCGGGGCGGCTGCGTACCCGCCGACACCGAGGACGACGGCGATCTCGCGCTCGCGGATGATCCGCTCGGTGCGGCGGACGGCCGACCAGAAGGCACCCGGGAACCGGAGCGCTGCGGCGTTCGGCCTGCGTGGGAACGGCAGGCGCGGGATGGTCACGAGCTCGTACCCGCGCATCGGCACCAGCCGGGACTCGAGCCCCTCGGCGGTGCCGAGCACCAGGACCTCGTCCTCCGGGGACCGCTGGGTCAGCCGGTCGGCCACCGCGAGCAGGGGGTTCACGTGGCCGGCGGTCCCGCCGCCGGCGAAGAGGTAGCGGCTCACCGCAGGGCTCCGTTCTGCGTCCCGGCAGCCGGGACGGTGGTGCGACCGGTGGAGCTGCCGGCCCCGCCCGACCCGGTCCGGGTGGGCAGGTCGCGGGCGAAGGACAGCACGATGCCGATCGCGACGAGGGTCATGATGAGGGCCGATCCGCCGGCGGAGATCAGCGGCAGGGGGACGCCGAGGACGGGCAGCAGGCCGAGGACGACGGCGATGTTGACGAGCGCCTGCCCGATCACCCACGCGAGCACGCCGCCCGTGACGGTCCGGACGAACGGGTCCGGGGAGAGTCGGATGACCCGCACCATGCCGATCGCCAGCACGACGAACAGCGCGAGCACGACGACCGCGCCGATGAGTCCGAGCTCTTCGCCGACGATCGCGAAGATGTAGTCGTTGTCCGCCTCGGGCAGCCACGACCACTTCAGCTTCGAGTTGCCGAGCCCGACGCCGAACACTCCGCCGGACGCCAGGGCCCACATGCCGTGCACGGGCTGCCAGCAGAGGTCCTGGGCCTGGTTCGAGTCGGTGCAGCCGGAGAGCCACGCGCTGATGCGCGACTGCCGGGAGCTCGAGGCCATCGTGACGACGGGCAGCATCACCGCGATCGCGACGATGCCGACGGCGAGGTGCCGGAGGCGCGCGCCCCCGACGAACAGACTGCCGAACACGAGGATCATCATGATCATCGCCGTGCCCTGGTCACCGCCGAGCAGCACGAGGCCGATCGACACGGCCGTCGCCAGCCCGACGGGGATGAAGACCTCGCGCCAGTCGTGGAGCTTCTCGCGCTTCCGGAAGAGCACCGCACCGATGCCGAGCACGAGCGCGAGCTTGAGGATCTCGGACGGCTGCGCGGTGAACCCGCCCAGACCGATCCAGTTCCGGTTGCCCTGCACCGAGATGCCGATCGGGGTGAAGACGAGCAGCTGGAGCACGAGCCCCGCGCCGAGGATCCGCATCGCCCACCGACGCCAGAACTCCGCGGAGAGCCGGCTCACCACGAGCATGAGCGGCACGCCGATGAGCGCGTAGAGGCCCTGCTTCGCGAACGCGCCGAAGAAGCCGTGCTTGTAGCGGTACTCCTCGACGCTCGACGACGACAGGACCATCACCACGCCGAAGACGACGAGGAAGAGCGTGACGCCGAGGATCGTGTAGAAGGTCGTCGACTCGGCGACGAACACGTTCTTCACCGCCACGACGGCCCCGTTCGAGCGGCGTCGTGCACCGTCGACACCGGACGTGACGCGGGCACCAGCAGCGGCCCCCGCGGCGCTCGCTCGTGCTCGGGGGCTACGGCCGTTCGTCGGCAGATCCGTCGGTGTCGCCATCGGCGTCGCCTCCCAGGTGCTCGTGGACCGCAGCCGCGAAACGCTCGCCCCGGTCGGCGTAGGAAGCGAACTGGTCGAACGACGCCGCCGCCGGGGCGAGGAGGACCGTGTCGCCCGGTCGCGCGACCGATGCGGCATGCCGGACCGCCTCGGGCATGACCTGCTCAGTGTCCGTCGCTTCCACCTGGAGCACCGGGACCGCGGGCGCGTGTCGTGCGAATGCCTCGAGTACCGGGGCGCGGTCGGTGCCGATGACGACGACGCCTCGGATGCCGGGACCGAACCGCTCGACCAGCCCGTCGACGTCAACGCCCTTGAACAGCCCGCCGACGATCCACACCACGGATTCGAACGCCGACAGCGACGCCGTCGCCGCGTGCGGGTTCGTGGCCTTCGAGTCGTCGACCCAGGCGACGCCGTCGGAGCTCGCGACCGACTCGGTGCGGTGGTGGTCGGCACGGAAGCCCTGCACCGCGGCCCGGACGGCGCTCGGCTGCACGGCCGCCGCGCGTGCGAGTGCGGCCGCGGCGAGCACGTTCGCCGTCATGTGCGGGCTGTCGAGACCGGCGAGCTCGAGGTCCGCCACGGTCGCGAGCTCGAGCGCGCTGTTGCGGCGGTCCTCGGTGAACGCTCGGTCGCAGAGCACGTCGTCCACGACGCCGACGTCGCCGGGCGCAGGCACGCCGAGTGAGAAGCCGACCGCGCGGCAGCCCTCCACGACGTCGGCCTCCTCGACCATGCGTCGGGTGACCTCGTCTGCGGTGTTGTACACGCACGCCATGACGGTGCGCTCGTACACCTTGGCCTTGGCGGCCCGGTAGGCCTCGGCCGAGCCGTGCCACTCGAGGTGGTCGTCGGCGATGTTCAGGCACGCCGACGCGAGCGGGACCACGGCGCCCGGCCCGGTGGTCGGCATGTAGTGCAGCTGGTGACTGGACAGCTCGACGACGAGGACGTCGAAGCCCTCGGGGTCACGGACGACGTCGAGCACGGGGACCCCGATGTTGCCGCAGGCGACGGCCCGCAGGCCACCCGCGGTGTACATCGCCGTCGCGAGCTGCGTCGTGGTGGTCTTCCCGTTCGTGCCGGTGATCGTGACCCACGGCGCGGCGACGGGTCCCTTCACGACCTTGTCCCGCACCCGCCAGGCGAGCTCGATGTCCCCCCACACGGTGCTGTTCGCGACGGCCCACGCGACCGTCGCGTTGTGCGGCGGCAGCCCGGGCGACACGACCACGAGGTCCGGCGCGTGCGCGACGAGTTCCGGTGGCACGGTGTCGAGCGGCGTCTGCACGAACCGGGCACCGATCACGTCGAGCAGCTCCACGCTGTCGTCCGGCGCGTCGGTCGAGTACACCACCACGTCGCTGCCGAGTTCGGCGAGCGTGTCGGCGACGGAGAACCCCGTGGCACCGAGTCCGAGCACGGCGACCCGCAGGCCCTTCCAGCCTCCGGAGTACCAGCTGTCGAGACCGTTCAGGCGTTCGCTCATTGGACTCGTGCGATCCATTCCAGGTAGAACAGTCCGACCCCGGCCGCGACGCAGAGCCCCGCGATGATCCAGAACCGGACGACGACGGTCACCTCGGCCCAGCCCTTGAGCTCGAAGTGGTGGTGGAGGGGGCTCATCCGGAAGATGCGCTTGCCGTGCGTGATCTTGAAGTACGCGCGCTGCAGGATCACCGACCCGGTGACGATGAAGAACAGGCCACCGATGAGGATGAGCAGGAGCTCGGTGCGGCTGAGGATCGCGAGACCGGCGAGGGCACCGCCGAGACCGAGCGAACCGGTGTCGCCGAGGAAGATCTGGGCCGGCGAGGTGTTGTACCAGAGGAACCCGATCAGCCCACCGCAGACCGCGGCCGCGACGACCGCGAGGTCGAGCGGGTCGGTGACGGTGTAGCAGGCGTGCCGGGTGCTCTCGTCGATGCGGGCACCGCCGCAGATCTGGTTCGACTGCCAGAACCCGATGACGACGTAGGAGCCGATCGCGAGGATGCTCGATCCGGTCGCGAGGCCGTCGAGGCCGTCCGCGACGTTCACGCCGTTCGAGGTCGACACCGTCAGCAGCACGATCCACGCCAGGAACAGGATCGTCCCGATGACCGTGCCGAGTGCCATGAAGTCGAGCCACGGCACGTCCCGGATGGCCGAGATCATGGTCGACGCCGGCGGCTTGCCGCTGTCGGTCGGCACGACGAGGGCGATCGTCGCGAAGACGACGCCGACGATGACCTGACCGAGGACCTTCGCCCAACCGCCGAGACCCAGGCTGCGCTGACGACGCACCTTGAGGAAGTCGTCCACGAACCCGACCACGCCGAGCCCCACCATGAGGAACAGCACGAGCAGGCCGGACAGCGTCAGCGGGTCACGACCGGCCAGGTGCCCGACGAAGTACCCGAGGACGGCGCCGAGGATGAGGACGATGCCGCCCATCGTGGCGGTGCCGCGCTTGGTGTGGTGCGACTGCGGGCCGTCGTCTCGGATGAACTGTCCCCACCCGAGACGGTGGAACAGCTTGATGAACAGCGGCGTGAGCAGCAGTGTGAACACCAGCGACACGGCGCCGGCGACGAGGAGCGCGATCATTCGGGGACACCTCCGAGGCGGTCGCCGAGGAACCGCAGCCCGGCCGACTTCGAGGACTTGACCAGGACGACGTCACCCGGACGCACGATCTCCTGGAGGGCACGGACGGCGTCGTCGACGTCCTCGATGTACACGGACTCGCCGTCCCACGATCCCTCGAGGGTGGCGGCCTGGTGGACGGCCATCGCGCCGCGGCCGACGACCACGAGCTGTCCGATGCCGAGACGGACGACGAGCCGACCGATCCGGTCGTGCTCCTCCACCGAGAACTCGCCCAGCTCGGCCATCTCGCCGAGGACGGCGACCGTGCGCTCCCCCGGGCGGGCGACCTGCGCGAGCGTCCGGAGCGCCGCAGCGGTCGAGTCGGGTGACGCGTTGTACGCGTCGTTGATGACGGTGACGCCGTCCGGGCCCTGCAGCAGCTCCATCCGCCAGCGCTCGGCGCGCGTCATGGACGCCAGCGCGTCGGCGCCGTCGGCGAGTGGCACACCCCAGAGGTGCGCCACCGTCAGGGCGGCGGCCGCGTTCATGGCGTGGTGCTCACCGAGGATGGCGAGGCGGACGTCGACGGTCTCGAGAGCGTCGGACGGGCCTTGCGTCACGTCGTCGGGTGCCGGTGCACCGTCACCGACGGGAGGCGCGGTGAGCGTGAAGCGGGTGCCCTCGCGGTCCGTGGTGACCCCGCTGATGCGGTAGTCCGCCCCGGCGGACGTGCCGAAGCCGACCACGCGGGCGGCGGTGCGCTCGCGCATCCGCGCGACGCGGTCGTCGTCGACGTTGAGGAGCGCGGTGGCGGTGGTCGGCAGATCGGTGACCATCTCCGACTTCGCGCGCTCGGTGGCTTCGATCCCGCCGAATTCACCGGCATGGGCGAGCCCGACCTTGAGGACGACGCCGACGTCCGGCTCCGCGATGCGGACGAGGCTGGCGATGTGACCGATGCCGCTCGCGCCCATCTCGACCACCAGGAACCGGGTGTCGACCGTGATCCGGAGCATCGAGATCGGTGCGCCGACGTGGTTGTTGAAGGACCCCTCCGGCGCGACGGTCTCGCCCGCGCGGGACAGGATCGTGCGGAGCATGTTCTTCGTGCTCGTCTTGCCGTTCGAGCCGGTGATGCCGACGACCCGCAGGGCACCGCCGGCGCGGACGCGCGCGACGACGTCGTGCGCGAGGGCGGCCAGCGCGGCGTACCCGTCGGTCACCACGATCTGCGCGGTGGTGGAGTCCGTCGGCAGGTCGACGGCACGCTCGGTGACGACCAGGGCGGCCCCGGCGGTGGCCGCGGCCGGCACGAACCGGTGTCCGTCCGTCTCCTCGCCGAGCAGGGCGAAGAAGACGCTGCCCGGCCCGACGAGACGCGAGTCCGTCTCCACCGAGCCGTCGACGGTCGTGTCGGCGGCACCGCGGACGAGCTCGCCGTCGACCGCGGCAGCGATCTCGGCGAGGGTCAGAGCGATCATCGGGCGTCCTCCGCCGGACCGGAGTTCGGTTCCCAGCCGGCTTCACGGAGCGCCGCACGGGCCTCGTCGCGGGCCGAGTACGGCGTCCGGACACCCTGGATGTCGCGGTAGTCCTGGTGGCCGGGGCCGGCCCAGAGGATCGAGTCCCCGTCGCCGACGAGCGCGACGGCGGCGCGGATCGCCGCTTCGGGCGGGCTGACCTCGTGGATCTCGTGGTCGGGGTACGCGGCGCGGGCGGCGTCGACCAGGGTCTTCCGGATCGACGCGGCGTCCTCGAAGCGCGGGTGGTGGTCGGTCACGACGAGGATGTCGGAGCCCGCTGCCGCGACCCGGGCCATGTCGGCGCGCTTCGTCGTGTCGCGGTCACCGTCGGCACCGAAGAGCATGACGACCTTGCCGGGCGTGAACTGTCGGACCGCCGCGAGCGTGTTGAGGAACGCGTCCGGGCTGTGCCCGAAGTCGACGTAGACGCTCGGCCCGGTGTCGCCGGAGACGCGCTCGGTGCGCCCGGGCAGGTAGCACTCGATGGCGCTCACCACGGTGCCGTCGGTCTCGTCGGGGTAGCGACGGTGGTTGGTCTCGAGCGCGTGCGCGATGGCCCCGAGCTCGAACCCGCCCTCGACGAGCATCACGATCGCGAGTGCGGCGTTCGCCGCCATGTGCCAGCCGATGAGCGGCACGCGGGTGGTGAGGCCGCGGCCCTCCGGACCGGTCAGCCGGAACTCGGTGTACGCGGCGTGCGCCTCGAGGATGTCGACGTGCCACTCCGCCTCGACGTCCGGGTGCACCGTGATGGTGGTGACCGGGATGCGGGAGTCCTGCACGACGCGGTGACCCCAGTCGGTGTCGAGCGAGACGACCCCGCGGCGGCCGTGCTCCGGCTGGAACAGCGGCAGCTTCGCCTGGAAGTACTCCTCCATGTCGGCGTAGTCGTCGAGGTGGTCGTGGCTGAGGTTCGTGAAGGCGACGACGTCGAACACGATGCCGTCGACCCGGTGCCGGCTGAGGGCCTGCGCGCTGACCTCGACGGCGACCGCGCGCACCTCGCTCTCGCGCATCCGGGCGAGGAGCGCGTGCATCTCGCTGGCCTCGGGCGTGGTGAGGCGGCTCGTCACGCTGAGCGACCCGATGTGGCGCTCGGCGGTGGAACTCAGACCGGTGACCAGCCCGAGCTGCTTGAGGACGCCCTCGAGGATGTACGACGTGCTCGTCTTGCCGTTCGTCCCGGTGACGGCGAAGAGCTGCGGCAGCTCGGCCTCGTCGGGGTTCGTGCGGTACACCCAGGCCGAGACGTCGCCGAGCGCTGCCCGGGGGTCGTCGACGACGAGGACCGGCAAGCCGGAGGCCTCGGCGATCGCGACACCGTCGGCGTCGGTCAGCACCGCGACGGCGCCGCGCTCGGCGGCGTCCGTGGCGAACTCCGCGCCGTGGCGGTTCGCGCCGTGCACACCGACGAACAGGTCACCGGGCTGCACCTCGGCGGCGCTCAGGGTGACGCCGGTCGTCTCGACACCGTCGAGCGAGCCGACGACCCGGAGCCCGAAGGCGTTCGCGAGTTCGGCGACGGGCCGCGGGGTCGGGTGTTCGGGCCGGAGGACCGGGGGGATCCGTGCTGACAAGTGCTCCTTCTTCCTCACCACGTGGACGGGCAGGCCTACCAGGTCGACGGGTAGGTCCGTGGCTGCGTCGTGGAGGGGGCGACTCGGTACTTCTCGAGCACCTGGGACATGAGTGTGCGGAACGCCGGAGCCGCTCCGCTCGACCACTTGGTGGTCTGCGGCTTCGTGAACGTCACCGTGACAACATACTGGGGGTCTTCGGCGGGTGCCATTCCGGCCACCGAGATGATACGGTCCGCGCCGTAGCCCTTCGCGCCGTCCGCGACCTCGGCGGTACCGGTCTTCGCGGCGATGTTGTAGCCGGAGATCGGCTTCATGCCGACGAGCGTGCCGCCGGTGACGACGCTCTGCAGCATGTCGACCGTCTGGCTCGCCGCCTGCTCGGAGACGACGCGCTTGCTCTGCACGTCGGGCGCGTCGGTCACCGTGCCGTCCTCGGCCTCGCAGCCCTTCACCATGTGCAGCGGGATCCGGACGCCGTCGTTGGCGAGGGTCTGGTAGACGCTGGAGACCTGCATGGCGGTGGTCAGGATGCCCTGGCCGAACATCGAGTTGATGTCGGTCTGCTGGTCCCACTGCGGGCTCGAGCCGTAGTCCATCGTCGGTTGGCCCGGGTAGTCGATCGCGGGCTCCGGCTCGAAGAGCCCGAACTCGCGCATCACGTCGTACCGCTGCTGGGTCGACATCTGCGCACCGAGGTCGGTGATCCCGACGTTCGAGGAGTCGCGCAGGATGCCGGTCAGCGTCAGGTTCTCGGTCGGGTGGAACTCCGAGTCGTGGATGGTGCCGCCCCACGGGAACGTCTTGGAGTACGGCACCACGACCGGCGTCGTCGGGCTCGCGAGCCCCCTGTCGATCAGGGCGGCGGCGATCGCGGCCTTGATGGTCGATCCGGGCTCGTAGGCCGCTGTCAGCGCCCGGGAGCCGTACGCGCCCGGGTCCGTCGTGGCGTCGACGTCGTTCGGGTCCACCGTCGGGTAGTCCGCGACGGCGAGGACCTCGCCGGTCTTCGCCTTGATCACCGTGGCGGTCGCCGACTCGGCCTTCAGCTGCTGCGCGGCGTCGGCGATGTCCTGCGAGGCCATGTACTGCAGGTCACTGTCGATCGTGGTGACGAGCGTGCCGCCGTCCTTCGCCCGCTTCTTCGTGACGGTGCTGCCCGGCAGTTGCACGCCGTCCTCGCCGCGCTCGTACGTCTCGGAGCCGTTCGTCCCGGCGAGGCACTCCTGGTACGCCAGCTCGAGGCCGGCCTGGGCACCGTCCGTGCCCATGAAGCCGGTGATGTTGCCCGTCGCCGCAGCCGTCGGGTACGTGCGGGACGCCTGCTGCTCCTTGTAGACCCACGGGATCCCGAGTGCGGTGACGGCCTCGTAGTGCTTCGCGTCGATGCCCTTGACCAGGTAGGCGAAGTCCGACTTCCGGTCGGCGGCGATGTTCTTCCGCATGGTGTCGACGTCCCCGCCCGAGGCCTGGGCGACGGCGCTCAGCGCCTGCTCGACGGTGACGTCCTTGACGCGGGTGCCGCCGAGCTTGCCCTCGAAGCCCTTGACGAGCCGGGGCGAGGTCGTGATGTTGTAGCGGATCACGCTCTCCGCCAGCGCGGTGCCGTCCCGGTCGACGATCGCGCCACGCGTGCCGTAGAGGGTCACCGGGATGCTGCGCTTCGACTCGGCGGCCTTCGTGAGTTCGGCGGCCTGCACGACCTGGATGTCGACCAGGCGGACGACGAACACCGCCACGAGCGCGATGACCGCGATCATCACCACGCTGTAGCGGAGTCGGCGGTTGCGGAGGGTCTTCGTCACGAGCGGCCTTTCCGGGATGGAGCTGAGCCGTGGGTCACCGGGTCGTGGGTGCCTGGAGCTGGTTCGCGTCGGACTCTACGGACGACTTCGCGGAACCCTGGTCCGACGCGCTGGCCCCACCGGTGTTCCCAGCGTCGTTGGCCGACGCGCCGGCAGCAGGGGCGTCGGCAGCGGTGGCAGGGTCCGCGCCGGTCTCCTTGCTCGTGGCGGTGTCGCCCGCCTGCGCCGCGAGCGGGACGTCCCCGAGCAGGGAGTTCGGCACCTGGTTCGCGGTGTTGCCGGTGGCCTCTTCCGGGGTCGCGGGCTTGGGCGTGCCGTACACCGTGCCGGTCTTCGGGTCGAGGTAGACGGGCGTGGAGTTGGCGATCATCCCGAGGGCCTGCGCGTTCCGGGCCAGGTTCTGCGGCGACTCGAGCACCTTGAGGTCCTCGGACAGCGAGGCCTGCGTCCGGTTGAGGCCGGTCTGCTCGCTCTTCAGGGAACTGAGCGTGTAGGCCCCCTGACTGAGCGCCATGCTGATGCCGAGCTGCGCGAGGAGCAGGACGCCGAGCGCGGCGATCGCCACCACGGCGTAGGCGACCCGCGGCCGGGCCCGACGCTGCGCCTTGGTCGGGGTGACCTCGACGAGTTCGGGGCGGTTCCGTGCCGGACGGTCGTGCTCCGGACGCGGGGCACGCGACGGGGCGACGGCAGGGTCGACGAGTGCGAGGTTCGTGCTCATGTCACTTCCGGATCCGCTCGGCCGCGCGCAGGCGCACGGGGGTAGCTCGGGGGTTGGCGGCGCGTTCGGCCTCGTCGGCCTGTTCCGCGCCCTTGACGACGAGGGCGAAGGTCGGCGCGTGCTCGGGGAGCTCCACCGGCAGGTCCGCCGGGGCGCTCGAGGTGGTGCGCTCGACGAGGGCCCGCTTGACGATGCGGTCCTCGAGCGACTGGTAGGACTCGACGACGAGGCGCCCGGCGACCCGGATGCGGTCGAGTGCGGCGGGGATCGCGCGCTCGAGGACGCTCAACTCGGTGTTGACCTCGATCCGGAGCGCCTGGAACACGCGCTTGGCGGGGTGGCCCTGACGCTGCACGGCGACCGGCGTCGCGTCGTGCAGCACCTGCACCAGGTCGCCGGACATCGTGAACGGGGCGGTCGCGCGCCGCTCGACGATGGCCTTCGCGTACCGGCCCGCCAGCTTCTCCTCGCCGTACCGCTGGAAGATCCGGCGGAGTTCACCCTCGTCGTACTCGGCCAGGACCTCCGCCGCGGTGATGCCCTGCGTGCGGTCCATCCGCATGTCGAGCGGGGCGTCCTGGCTGTAGGCGAAGCCGCGTTCGGCGCGGTCGAGTTGCAGCGACGAGACGCCGAGGTCGAACAGGACGCCGTCGACCTCGGCGATCCCGAGACCGTCGAGCGCGGCCGGGAGTTCGTCGTAGACGGTGTGCACGAGGTGGACACGGTCGCCGAACCGGGCCAGCCGCTCACCCGCGATGCCGAGTGCATCGGTGTCGCGGTCGAGCCCGACGAGCGTGAGCTCCGGGAACCGCTCGAGCAGGCCGGCGGAGTGTCCACCCATGCCGAGCGTGGCGTCGACGACGACCTTGCCCGGCCCCTCGAGCGTCGGGGTGAAGAGGTCGACGATCCGTTCGAGCATCACGGGGGTGTGCGGGAACTTCTCCGGTGCTGCCATGTGCGCCCCTGGACTCCTGGGCCGCGGGTCCGGATCCCCATCCATGCGACCTGACACCGGGGAAGGTGTGTCAGGGCTTCACGGCTGGGAGTCCCGATCCGCGGATCAGAAGATCCCCGGGATCACCTCCTCGTCGTTCTCGGCGAAGGCCTCCTCGGCCTCGGCGTAGTAGGCCTCCCATGCGCTGGTCGACCAGATCTCGGCACGGTCACCGCTGCCGATGACCGTCAGGTCCCGCTCGAGCCCCGCGTACTCGCGGAGGTTCTGCGGGATCGTGACGCGGTTCTGCTTGTCGGGTTGTTCGGCGCTCGCTCCGGAGAGGAACAGGCGCATGTAGTCGCGGGTGCGCTTCGACGTCATCGGCGCCTGGCGGATCCGTTCGTGGAGTTCCTCGAAGGTCCTGGCGCTGAAGACGACCACGCACCGCTCCTGGCCGCGGGTCATGACGAGACCGCCGGACAGTTCGTCCCGGAACTTGGCCGGGAGGATCACGCGACCCTTCTCGTCGAGCTTCGGGGCATGGGTACCGAGCAGCACGTCGGGGCCTCCCCTCAGCTCCACCGGTCTTCGTCGTGCCCCACCGTACTCCACTTCCCTCCACTTCGCTGCTGATCTGCCCCACTCTCAGCCTCAGCCACCCCTACTGGGGGCACATGAGAGCCCGGCGTGGGCCGCTCGATCCGCGCTGTGACGGGCCTGGAGCCCGGGTGGAGGGCAGTGGAGGGAGACCAGGGCGCAGCGAACACCGGTGACCGTCGATCGGACCGCGCGATGCGGCGGCGCCGACGACGGACACCGGGGGTCCGCCAGGGTCGATGAGTCCGGCGGGCACGGAAAACGGGGCCGGCCCGGGAGGGCCGACCCCGTGGAGGATCGTGGAGGACCGGTGGAGCTAGTCCTGCTGGTTGCGCTTGTCCCAGCGCTCGTTCATCCGGTCGATGAAGGAGCCGCCGGACGACCCGCGTGCGGGACGGGAGCCGCCACGCGCTGCCGGTCCGGAGGACGCGGTCCGGGTGGGGCGGGCGGTCGGGGTACGACCGCCGGGCCGGAGGGCGAACAGCACCCCGCCGAGCATCACGACGAAGCCGAGCACCCCGATCAGGGGCTGCTTGACGACCAGCCCGAGGACGATCACACCGACGCCGACGAGACCGATCAGGACACCGATCGTGATGGCGGTGTACGTCGGACGTCCCTGGCGGCGGGTGACGCGCGCCACGAAGTCGGAGTCGTTCTGGTAGAGGCTCCGCTCCATCTCTTCGAGGAGGCGCTGCTCTTGCTCCGAGAGTGGCATCTTGGTTCCCTCTTGTTCCTGGGATCGACGCGGTGGAAGGGGTGGATCGATCTTACGACCGGACCACCCACTAAGGTAAGGACCGTGGCTGAGAGTACGCGATTAGTGGACCTCGTCTCGGCGCGGATCGATCGGGCTCTCGACGAGCAGCGCGACCGCCTCGCGGCGATCAGTCCGGACCTGCTCCCGTTCGACACGTTCGCCCGCGACCTGCTCGCCGGCGGCAAGCGCTTCCGGGCCCTGTTCTGCTACTGGGGCTGGCAGTCCGTCGCCGGCCGGTCGGGGTCGTTCGACCCGCTGTCCGAGGGCTCACGCCAGACCACCGCGGAGGCCGTCGTCACCGCCGCCGCCGCACTCGAGGTCTTCCACGCCGCGGCCCTCGTGCACGACGACATCATGGACCGCTCGGACACCCGGCGCGGGCGTCCCGCCGCGCACCGCCGTTACGAGTCGCTGCACGCCGAGTCCGGCTGGGTGGGCGACCGTGCGCTCTACGGCACGAACGCCGCCCTCCTCCTCGGTGACCTGCTGCTCTCGCTGAGCGACGCGGTCTTCGACGAGGCCCTCGCACTCCTCGACCCGGTGCGGGCGCGCATCGTCCGCCAGGAGTTCCACGCGATGCGGCTCGAGGTCACGGCCGGTCAGTACCTCGACATCCACGAGGAGACCGCCTGGCCGACGGTGGACGACGCCGAACAGCTCGTCCGCGCCCAGCGCGTCATCGTCTTCAAGTCCGCCAAGTACTCCGTCGAAGCACCGCTCCTCATCGGCGCCCTCATCGCCGGCGCGGGCGAGAACCAGCTCGACGGCCTGCGCTCGTTCGGCCTCCCCCTGGGCGTCGCCTACCAGCTGCGCGACGACATGCTCGGGGTCTTCGGCGACCCGGAGGTGACCGGCAAGCCCGCGGGCGACGACCTCCGCGAGGGCAAGCGCACCGTCCTCGTGGCCACCGCCCGGAAGGCGCTGCCGGTCGGGGCACGCCAGCTCCTCGACGAGCTGCTCGGCGACCCGGACCTCGACGACGACCAGGTGCAGATGCTGCGCGCGACGCTCACCGAGTCCGGCGCGGTCAGCGCGGTCGAACGGTCGATCGACCGGCACGTCCAGCGCGCCAAGGCCGCACTCGACGCCGCCCCGCTCACCCCGTCGGCACGTGAACAGCTCGCGGCCCTCGCCGACACCGTCAGCCGCCGGGCCTCCTGAGCGGAACGACTGCTCGCTGCGCCGACAGCAGCGACTGCGCGCTGTGCCTACAGCAGCGACTGCGCCACGCGGCGCACTTCCGCCTTGCGTCCGGCGCGGAGCGCGGCGATGGGCGTCGTGCCCATGGAGTCGTCGACGGTGAGCATCCAGCGGACGGCCTCGTCGTCGGTGAAACCGTTGTCACCGAGCACGATGAGGGTCCCGCGGAGTTCGGGCAGCGGTTCGTCGTCCTCGAGGAACTCGACCGGCACGCGGAGCACGCCGTCGACGCGGGCGGGCAGCAGGGTGCGCTGCTCGAACAGACGGTGGACTCGGCCGGGGCTCACCCCCAGCAGGTCGACCAGGTCGGGCACGGTCAACCAACGTTCGGACAGGGCGTCGTCTCCGGGAAGGGTGGCACTCACGAGGTCCATCGTGCCAGAGGCGGACGGGCGCGCACAGCACCGGGCTGCCTCGAGGACCACCGTGGCCTGCGCCAGGACGACCACTGATGTCCCATCAGTCACACCCACAACATCCGACTCTCTGGTTGACTTGGGATTCACAGCATGTCAGCGTGTGGTCACCTGTGCGTGCCGTGCGTGCGCGCACGGCCGCCAGACCCACCCCGTGCCGACGACGTGCGGAGACAGGAGAACGACCGTGGACAGGGACACGACCGCAGACGAGGCGGCTCGCCGCATCCGCTCGGCGCGCTTCGCGACGATGCCGATCGTCCTGGCCGGCACGATCGCCGTGACCGCCGGGCTCACCGGACCGATCGCGCACGCCGACCAGCGCCACGACGACCAGGCCGGCGGGCGTCACGTGGACGAGGACCGGAACGTCGGGTCGCGCCCGGTGTTCGGGACCGCCGTGGCTCGGCCCTCGACGCCGGTCGCCACCACCGTCGCCGCGACGCGCACCGCCACCCCCACCACGTACACGGTGCAGCAGGGCGACACCGTCTCCGGCATCGCGGCCCGGTACGGCCTCTCCGCACAGGAGATCCTCGTCCGCAACGGCCTCGGCTGGAACACGATCATCCACGCCGGTCAGACGCTGCGCCTCGCCTCGACCCCGGTCGGCGCGGCGGTGTCGACGACCGCCAGCACGGCGAGCTACCACGTCAAGCAGGGCGACACGGTGTCCGGCATCGCCGCGAAGGTCGGCGTCCCGACCGCTGCACTCCTCACCGCGAACGACCTGTCCCAGCGCAGCGTCATCTACCCCGGGCAGAGCCTCAAGGTCCCCGCGGGCACGGCCAGCACCCCGAAGACGTCGACCACCGCAGGACCGGCGGTCGCGTCCCCCGGCGCTCCGACCACGTCCGCCGCGGTCTCGCGCGGCGGCTCGGTCACCATCGGCAACGGTGACACCATCGCCTCGGTCGCGACGACGCACGGGGTGTCCGTCGCGTCGCTCCTCGCCGCGAACGGCCTGACCTACACGAGCACGATCTACGCCGGCGGCACCCTGGTCCTGCCGACGAGCGGCCCGTCCCTGACGAGCGAGCAGCGCACGAACGCCGCGACGATCGTCCGCGTCGGACGTTCCCTCGGCGTGTCCGACCGCGGGCTCGTCATCGCGCTGGCGACCGCCATGCAGGAGTCGAGCCTGCGCAACCTCGCGCACGGCGACCGCGACTCCGTCGGGCTCTTCCAGCAGCGGCCGAGCCAGGGCTGGGGGACGCCCGGGCAGCTCCAGGACACCGCCTACGCCACCGAGCTGTTCTTCGGCGGGTCGCGGAACCCGAACGCCGGTGTCACCCGGGGGCTCCTCGACATCCCCGGATGGTCGTCGATGAGCGTCACCGAGGCCGCGCAGGCCGTACAGCTGTCGGCCTACCCGAAGGCGTACGCCCAGTGGGAGCAGTCGGCCACCACCTGGTTGCGCTCGCTCTGAGCCGACTCCACCGGGTCTGACCGCGTCGCCCGGGTCATCCCTCCGGTCGAGATCGTGTAACGACCGGAGCGCCGGTGCAGCCGTCCGCCGCGCCGCTTCGTAGAATGCCGCAGATGACCACGAACGCCGCCACGGACCCGATGATCGGTCGCATGATCGATCAGCGGTACCGCGTGCGCTCCCGCATCGCGCGTGGGGGCATGGCGACGGTGTACCTCGCCACCGACGTGCGTCTCGAGCGCCGCGTCGCGGTCAAGATCATGCACGGCCACCTCGCCGACGACCAGGCCTTCCGGGAGCGCTTCATCCAGGAGGCCCGTTCGGCCGCCCGGCTCTCGCACCCGAACCTCGTGGGCGTCTACGACCAGGGCGCCGAGGACGACTGCGTGTACATCGTCATGGAGTACATCCCGGGCATCACGCTCCGCGACCTCCTGCAGGAGCACCGGGCGCTCACCCCGGAGCAGGCGACCGACATCCTGCGTGCCGTGCTCGCCGGTCTGGCCTCCGCGCACCGCGCCGGGATCGTGCACCGCGACCTCAAGCCCGAGAACGTGCTGCTCGCCGACGACGGCCGGATCAAGCTCGGCGACTTCGGACTCGCCCGTGCCACCACCGCCAACACGGCCACCGGTGCGGCGCTGCTCGGCACCATCGCCTACCTCTCCCCCGAACTCGTCACCCGCGGGGCAGCCGACTCGCGCAGCGACATCTACGCGCTCGGCATCATGCTCTACGAGATGCTCACCGGCGAACAGCCCTACAAGGGCGAACAGCCGATGCAGATCGCCTACCAGCACGCGAACGACACCGTCCCCGCGCCCAGTGCCGCGCTGCCCGGTGTCCCGTCCGAACTCGACGACCTCGTCGCCTGGGCCACCGCCAGGGACCCCCGCGACCGCCCCCGCGACGCCCGCGAGATGCTCGACCACATGGCCGTCGCGCAGCAGCGCGCGACCGGGCAGTACCGCACGGCCGTGCTACGCCCCGAGAACGCGACCGCGATCCTCCCGTCCGGTGGCAGCGCCGGGGCCGTGGCGTTCGGCGACGACGACGTCGAGGACGCGAGCGAGCACGACACCACCGTCCTCGACCGCCGCGGCACGCAGGAGACCCCGCCACGCCGCCCGGGTGGCCGTTCCGCTCCGGGGCCCCGACGGACCGGCGCGGTCGCCGCGACGCTCTCCCCGGCCGGGCAGCGCCTCGCCGACAAGTCCGCCAAGCGGCGCAAGCGCGGCTGGATCGCCCTCGTCGTCGTCGTCGTCCTCGCGCTCGTCGGCGCCGGGATCGCCGCTTGGTACGGGCCGGGCCCCGGCGGCAACGTCCGGATCCCCGCCGTCGCCGGCAAGACCGTGCAGCAGGTCCGGCAGGTGCTCGCCTCCAACGGCCTGCAGGCCGCCGCCGCGACCCGGAGCGAGCCGGACCGGACCATCGAGGCCGGCCTGGTCACCGCGACGCAGCCGCCGGCCGACCGGACGGTGCGCAAGGGCACCGCGATCCGCATCGTCGTCTCGAGCGGACCGCGGATGATCGCCCTGCCCGCGATCGTCGGCCAGTCGGTCACCACCGCGCAGGCGGCGCTCGACGACGACTTCGACCTGCAGGACGTCCGGTACCAGTTCTCGGCTGACGTCGGCGCCGACACGGTGATCGCGGCGACCGGACGTGGTGACGACGGTCCGGTGGACCTCACCACCGTGGAGCGGTACCCCGAGGGGGCCCCCGTGGCACTCACCGTGTCACTCGGGGCCGTTCCGGACGTCACCGGGAAGACCGTCGACGACGCCAGGGCCACGCTCGAGGGCGTCGGCCTGGCACTGGGCGCCCAGGCACGGCAGTTCAGCGACACGGTGCCCGCTGGTCAGGTCATCTCGGCCACCCCCGCCGCCGACCCCGCCGTGGAGGGCACCGCCGTCGACGTCGTCGTCTCGGACGGGCCGGTCCCGATCGCCCTGCCGGACGTCCGCGGGGCGACCATCGACGAGGCGCGGGCGACCCTCGAGGCGAGCGGCCTCGAGGTGACCTACCCCGACTGCACCAACATCCTCTGTGGCTTCTACGACTGGGAGAGCAAGCTCCCCGTGCGGTCCACCGACCCCGCCCCCGGGACGACGGTGCACAAGGGTGACACCGTCACCCTCACCTACCAGCAGTAGGCGCAGCCCGGCCCGGACGGACGGGAGGCCCGACACCGGTCCCGGTGTCGGGCCTCCCGTCCGTCCGGGACCTGCGTCCGCAGGACGGCTGTCAGCGGGCGACGGAGGGGTGCGCGCGGAGCTCCTCGGCCACCAGGAAGGCGAGTTCGAGGGACTGCATGTGGTTGAGCCGCGGGTCGCAGAGCGACTCGTAGCGGGTGGCCAGGGTCGCCTCGTCGATGTGCTCGGAACCGCCCAGGCACTCCGTCACGTCGTCGCCCGTGAGCTCGACGTGCATGCCGCCCGGGTACGTGCCGACCGCGCGGTGCACCTCGAAGAACCCGAGGACCTCGTCCACGACGTCGTCGAACCGGCGGGTCTTGTACCCGTTCGGCGTGGTGAGGCCGTTGCCGTGCATCGGGTCCGTCACCCAGAGCGGGTTCGCGTCCATGCCCTTGACCGCCTCGAGCAGCTTCGGCAGCTCGTCGCGGATCTTGCCGGCACCCATGCGGGTGATGAACGTCAGACGGCCCGGTTCGCGCTCCGGGTCGAGCTTCTCGATGAGTGCTTCCATGTCGGCGACCGTGGTGGTCGGACCGAGCTTGACGCCGATCGGGTTCCGGACGCGCGACAGGAAGTCGACGTGCGCTCCGTCGAGGTCGCGGGTGCGCTCCCCGATCCAGATGAAGTGACCGGACGTGTCGTACGCCTGGCCGGAGCGCGAGTCGATGCGGGTCATCGGGCGCTCGTAGTCCATGAGCAGGCCCTCGTGCGAGGCGTAGAACTCGACGTGCTTGAGGGCCTCGAAGTCCGCGCCGCAGGCCGCCATGAACTGGATCGCACGGTCGATCTCGGCCGCGAGGTTCTCGTAGCGCGCGTTCGCCGGGTTGGCGGCGAAGCCCTTGTTCCACGAGTGCACCTGGCGCAGGTCCGCGAACCCGCCCTGCGTGAAGGCGCGGACGAGGTTCAGCGTCGACGCGGCCGTGTGGTAGCCCTGCACCAGGCGACGGGGGTCAGCCTGTCGGGACTCCGGGGTGAAGTCGTAGCCGTTGACGATGTCGCCACGGTACGCCGGCAGGGTCACGTCCCCGCGCGTCTCGAAGTCGCTCGAACGCGGCTTGGCGAACTGTCCCGCCATCCGGCCCATCTTGATGACCGGCGTCGACGCACCGTAGGTCAGCACGACGGCCATCTGCAGGATCGTCTTCACCCGGTCACGGATGGAGTCGGCGGTCGCCCCGGCGAAGGTCTCGGCGCAGTCGCCGCCCTGCAGCAGGAACGCCTTGCCCTGGGCGGCGGCGGCCAGACGGTCGCGCAACTGGTCGACCTCACCCGCGAACACGAGCGGCGGCAGCGTGGCGATCTCGGCGGAGGCGGCCTCGGCAGCGGTGGGGTCCGGCCACGTCGGCTGCTGCTTGATCGGGAGCGTGCGCCAGTGGTCGAGGCCCTCGATCACGTCCGGATCCTGCAGGGTGAGGGAGTCGATCGACTCGGACAAGGCTGCACCTCGGTGTTCTGGTCGCACGCGGCCGTCACGCGGACGGCGCCCCGGCGGTTGCGGGACTGTCCGAGCCTACCGTCCGGGGGTGACCCGACGCTCCCGCATGACGGTCTCGCGTGCGGTCGTCGCGCGCTCCTTGACGCTCGTCGCGTAGACGTCCTCGTACTCCTGCCGGCTCAGGCCGCGGAGCTCGTGCATGATCTCGTCCGTGACGCTCCGGAGGATGAACCGGTCGGTCTCGAGCCCCTCGAAGCGCGAGAAGTCCAGCGGCTTGCCGAAGACGACGCCCACCCGCTTGAACTTCGGGAACTTCTGGCCGATCTGCTGGACCTCGCGGGTGCCGACCATGGCGACGGGCACGACGACGACGCGACCCTCGAGCACCATCCGGGCGATGCCGGTCCGGCCGCGGTACAGCTTGCCGTCCGGGCTGCGGGTGCCCTCGGGGTAGATGCCGAGCTGCTCGCCGCGGGCCAGGACCTGCAGCCCGGTGCGGAGCGACGCCTCGGACGCCTTGCCGCCGGAGCGGTCGATGGGCAGCTGACCGATGGCGTTGAAGAACGTCTTCGTCGCCCAGCCCTTGAGCCCGCGTCCGGTGAAGTAGTCGCTCTTGGCGAGGAACGACATCCGCCGGTCGAGCACGGCGGGCAGGATCACCGAGTCGATGAACGACACGTGGTTCGAGGCGAAGATGACCGGGCCGGAGCGGGGGACGTTCTCGCGTCCGATCACCCACGGTCGGAACAGCGTCAGGATGAGCGGGCCGAGCACGAAGTTCTTCAGCAGCCAGTAGAGCATCGTCGACTCCGTCGGGTGGGGGTGCGGGTCAGGCCGTGCGGGCGTGGATGCGGGCGAGGTCGGCGGCTCCGACCACGCCGGCGTCGTTGACGAGCTCGGCGATGACGAAGTCGGGCTCCGGGTGGTATCCACGCGCCGGCAGGTTGTTGAGGTACGCCTGCTTGATCGGTTCGAGCAGCCGGTCCCCCGCGCTCGCGACCCCGCCACCGAAGACGAACAGCTGCGGGTCGAGCACCGCGGACAGCGACGCACACGCCTCGCCCAGGTGCCGACCGAGGCGGCGGAGTGCCGCGAGGGCGCCAGGGTCGTCGGCGAGGATGAGGTCCCCGACGACCGCGCCGTCGAGGTGCCCGCCGTTCGCGTCACGGGCCTCGGCCAACGCCACGCCGATGCCGCCGGCGTCCGCGACGTCGTTCGCCATCCGCTGCAGCGCGCGACCGGAGCCGTACTGCTCGATGCAGCCGCGGGCGCCGCACCCGCACGGCAGGCCGTTCGGGACGATGCGCAGGTGGCCGATCTCGCCGCCGGTGCCGAACCCGCCCCGGAACAGGCGGTCCTCGGTGACGATCGCGCCACCGACCCCGGTGCCGATGGTGAGCATGGTCATGTCCGACACCAGACGGCCGGCGCCGAATCGGAACTCGGCCCAGCCGGCGGCGTTCGCGTCGTTGTCGACCGTGATGTGCAGGTCGCCCAGGCGCTCCTGCAGCTTCTGGCGGAGCGGCTCGTTCCGCCACCGGATGTTCGGCGTGTAGTAGACGATCGACTGCGAGGCGTCGATGAAGCCCGGCGCCGCGACCCCCACCGCACCGACCTGGTGCTGGAGTCTGAGGCGCTCGACCATCGACACGACGTCGTCGAGCATGGCGATCGGGTCCGCAGCGTTCGTGGCGACGCGGTCCTCGGCGAGGATCTCGCCGAGCTCCGTGACGACCGCTCCCGCGATCTTGGTGCCCCCGATGTCGATTCCGATGGCATGCACGAACACGGAGCCTACCGGGTCGACGCGTCCGCACCGAACGGTCGGACGCTCACCGAACTCGGGAGGAGTCGTCCTATGCTGAGTGTGAGCCGACTCGACGATGAGCGGACTCACATCGAACCGGCCGACGAGGGAGTTGCCGTGACCGATCAGCGTGCCGACCGCACCACGTCCACCAGCAGGGGCGGGACACCCGCCGAACACGACACCGGCCCGGTCGCTCCCGACCACGGCTCGGCGGCGCGCCTGCTCTCCGACCGGGCGCGGCTCACCCCGGACCGCCCGATCCTCGCCGAGCGCACCGGTGACACCTGGACCGGCATCAGCGCCGCCGACGTCCTGGCTCGCGTCCGTGGCATCGCGAAGGGCTTCGTGGCCGCGGGCCTGCAACCGGGCGCCCACGTCGCGATCCTGTCGCGGACCCGGATGGAGTGGACGCTCGTCGACTTCGCGGTCTGGACCGCGGGGTTGGTGTCCGTCCCGGTGTACGAGACGAGCGCGCCCGACCAGATCCGGCACATCCTGTCCGACTCCGAGTCCGTCGCGATCGTGGTGGAGAAGGAGGAGCACGCTCGTCGTGTCGCGGGCATCGCCCCCGACCTGCCGCACCTCGGCCAGCACTGGACGATCGACGGCGGCGGCCTCGACGACCTGACACGGCTCGGCGAGGACGTCAGCGACGCGGAACTGGACGGTCGGACCGCCACGGTCTCGGGCCGTGACGACGCGACGATCATCTACACCTCGGGCACGACCGGTCGGCCGAAGGGCTGTGTGCTCCGGCACGACAACTTCACCGCCACGGTCGAGAACTCCACCGAGGCGATGTCCGAGGTCGTCTCCGGCGATGCGTCCACGCTCCTCTTCATCCCGATGGCCCACGTCTTCGCCCGGTTCATCGCGGCGATGTCCGTCTCGGCCGGGGTGCTCGTCGGGCACGAACCGGACACGAAGGACCTGCTCAAGGCGGTGTCGACCTTCAAGCCGACCTTCCTGCTCGCCGTCCCCCGGGTGTTCGAGAAGATCTACAACTCGTCGGAGCAGAAGGCCGACCTCGGCGGCAAGGGCCGGGTCTTCCGTGCCGCCGCCGCCACCGCCGTCGCGCACTCCGAGGCCGTCGCCGCCGGTCGTGTGCCGTTCGGACTCGCGCTGCGCTTCCGGCTCTTCGACAAGCTCGTGTACGCGAAGCTCCGGGACGCGCTCGGCGGCCGGGTCCGCTACGCGATCAGCGGGTCCGCGCCGCTCTCTCCCCGGCTGTCGCACTTCTTCCGGTCCATCGGCGTGCACATCCTCGAGGGGTACGGGCTCACCGAGACGACCGCCCCGGCGACCGTGAACCGTGCCACCGAGCTCCGGATCGGCACCGTCGGCCGGGCCCTCCCCGGCGTCGAGGTCCGGATCGCCGACGACCAGGAGATCCTCATCCGTGGCGTCGACGTCTTCGACCGCTACTGGCAGAACCCGGAGGCGACCGCCGCCGCGTTCCGGGACGGCTGGTTCCGTACGGGCGACCTCGGCCGGCTCGACCCGGACGGCGTCCTCACGGTGACCGGGCGGGCGAAGGAGCTCATCGTCACGGCGAGCGGCAAGAACGTCGCGCCGGCCCCGCTCGAGGACGCCATCCGCGAGCACCCGCTGGTCGCCCAGGTCGTCGTGGTCGGCGAGGGCAAGCCCTTCGTCGCCGCGCTCGTCACGCTCGACCGCGAGATGCTCCCCGGCTGGTGCGAGGCCCGCGGCATCACGCCCGCGCTGACCCCTGGCCAGGCCGCCCGTGACGACCGCGTGCAGCAGGCGGTCCAGGAGGCGGTGGACGCCGCGAACGGACGCGTGTCCCGCGCCGAGTCGATCCGGTCATTCTCGGTCGTGGACGTGGAGCTGACGGAGGGCTCGGGTCACCTCACGCCGAAGCTCACCGTCAAGCGGTCGGTCGTGCTCCGCGACTTCGCCGCCGACATCGAGCACATCTACTCGGGCTCTGCGGTGCAGACCACGTCGACGCCGGTCGTGCCGTCGCGGCGTCGGCACTGACCGCCGCGTCCGCAGGACCCCGCAACCGCCTGGAGGCCCGTCACCTGTCCATGAGACGGGTGACGGGCCTCCAGTGCGTCGCCTGGCGGCGACAGGCCGGACGGATCAGGCCTGCGGGACCTCGGGAGCGTCGATCGGGTCGAGGACCGCGGTCGCGGCGGTGCTCGTCGAGACCTGCTCGGGGCGGCGGTTGGTGCGGGTGCGGTGCGAGCTGAGCTCGTCGTTCTGGGGTGCCATCGTGCTCGTCCTGGGTGAGTGGGGACCGCCGGCGGGTGACCGACTGGGCAACACGGTACCTCGCGATCAGGACAGCGCGACAATCCCGCGTCCGGGTGTCACGGACCGTCCCCCACGGGCGTCCCCCGCCCCGGTCACCGGGGGTGCCGGAGCGCGCGTCAGCGGACGGTGACGGACCGACACCCGAGCAGCGGGTTGGTCGTCCCGGCACCGACGTTGATGCCGTACGTGCAGAGCTCGTGGGTGCCCTTCGACAGGGCGATCGTGCGTGCGTACCCGGAGTTCGCCGGCGCTGCCGGGTGCGCTCGGACCACGTCCGGACGTGCCACCGAGGTCGACACCCGGCCGAGGTGCCGCGACCCCGAGGTGCGGTCGTAGAAGGCGACGGAGAGCGGATCGCGCGTGTCGGGGTCGTACGCCCAGCCCGTGACGGTGACGCCGCCGCTGCCCACGGTCGCGGTGTCGAGGCGGCCGACCGGGTCGTGTGACCGGTCCACGCCCACCGTCACCTGCCGGCAGGCGCCCAGCAGGGGGTTGGTCGTGCCGGGACCGGTGTTGAGGCCGTAGGCGCAGATCTTGTGCGAGCCGGCGGAGAGCGGCACGGTGAGCGACCATCCGCTGTTCGCCGGGGCAGCCGGACGCGCACGCCGGACGTCGCTCCGGGCGATCGACGTCGTGACCGTGCCGAGGGAGCGGGAGCCCGAGGTGCGGTCGTACACCCGGACCTGCACCGCGCTCGCGTCGGGGTCGTAGGCCCACCCGGTCAAGGTGACGCCGCTCGTGGTGCCGGTGCCGCGCTCGAAGTTGCCGATCGGGTCGTGCGACGTCGCCGGGTCCACCGCGGCACCCGCCTTCATCACGACGGGAGCGCTCGCGGTCTCGCTGTCCGAGCTGCCGTCGGGGTGACGCAGCGTCACCTGGACGGCGTACTTGCCGGCTGGCCGTGACCCGAGCCGGAAGGGCACGGTGTTCGACCCCTTCGTCACGGCCACGCCCGATGCGATCCGCTGCCATCCGCCGCTGCCGGTCCTCACCGCGACGTCCGCCGTGCTCCCCGCGACCCAGGCGTTGTCGTGGAACGTCACGTTCGTCGACCCGGTCGCCGCCGGATCGGCGCGCAGGTGCACGGACTTCAGGTGCCACACCGCCTTGCCCGGGTCCTCGTTCGGGTCGAAGCGCAGCCCGGTGATCGTCTGCCCACCCCAGCCGGCCTTCGGCGCGATGGCGTCCTCGTCGAGCGGGTTCTGCGCCGTGAGGTCGACGGTCGTCTCGGCGGCGTTGCCCGACGAGTAGGTGAGGATGTCGTTGCTGATCTGCGGGGTCCCGGTGCCCGAGACGTTCCAGATCGCCCTCGCCATCTTGCCGCCGCCCGCCGAACCGGACAGGTCGAACGGGCCGTCGTAGGTCAGGTCGAACTGCAGGTGGTGGTAGGTGCTGCCGGCGAGCCGGGAGACCGGGAGGTGCACCTGCGGGTCGTTCTGCCGCGGGCCGTTGTTGCGGGCGGTGATGCCACGGCTGTCGCGCGCCAACACCGTCGTGTTCGAGTACCTGACCCGCGACGTGGCCGCGGCCGACGTGAAGTTCCACGGCCGACCGGTCGTGGCGGTCGCGTAGTCCTGCCCCTGCGTCGGGTTCGGGCTGTCGACGACGAGCTGCGGTCGCGGCGTCACCGTGTACCCGCTGTAGGTCCCGGCCGGCATGCCCGCCTGCGGGTGCGTCGCATCCGGTGCGGCGTGCAGGCGCATCCAGTCGATGCTTGCCTGCTTCCCGGTGTTCCCGGAGCCGTTGGCGAGGATCACGGGGTCGACGCGGAAGACCACCTTCTTCGCCGATCGCCACGGCACCTTCGCGAGCAGGTTCGACTTCGCCGTCAGGTCGAAGCTGTACACGTGCGGGCCCTGCACGATGGGGAACGTGAACCCACCGCCGCAGGCCGAGGTCTGCTCACGGCAGGTGAACCAGTAGACCGCGCCGATGTGCTTCGTGAGCGGCTGGTCCATCGAGAAGGTCAGTCGCGAGTACCGCGCGGGGTCCACCGGCTGCCGCGCGCCGTCCCGACCGGTCGCCAGGCTGCCCGAGATGGAGTGCACCATGAACAGGCGGTTGCCGGGTGCGAGGTCGACCTTGAGTGCGCCGCCCGTGACCCGAGCCGGGGTCCCCGAGAAGTCCGTGTTGAAGTCCGAGGAGTTGGTGAAGTCCCAGGCGTCGCCGTGGACGTCGCTGGCGTAGTCCGCGGCCTCGGACTCGCTCGCGGGCGCCGCGGTCGCGCGGCCCGGTGAGCCGACGGTCACGCCGACGGCGAGACCCGCCGCGACCGCGACGGCCGTGGCGACGGCCAACGCTCGTCGTGTGGCGCGCGAGATGGGAGTGTGGTCGTGCATGTGCTGTCCCCTGCCTGGTCATCCGGTGCCCTGTGGACGGGGCAACGGTACGCAGACGGCCCGGCCGCGCCGAGCCCCCGTTCCGGGCGCGGCACGTCGGGAGTGCACGAGGCCGTCGACCGGAGCCTACGACGCCCAGGGCGGCAACGGAAGCGTGACGATCCGCGGCGCGCAGTGGTCGGTCGAGCCCTAGTGGAACCAGTCCTGCGCGCGGATGTCGCGGAGCGCCTGACGACGGGTCTCCGGGTCGAGCGTCATCACGTAGACGGTGCCGTCGAGGTGGTCGCACTCGTGCTGCAGTGCCTCCGCCATCAGGCCGGTGCCCTCGAGCACGACCTCGGCGCCGTCGACGTCGACACCGCGCACCTTCGCGTACGGGAACCGCTTCGTGGGGTACGCCAGGCCGGGCACCGACAGGCACCCCTCGTCCATGAGCTCGGGCTCGCCAGCGGTCTCGACGAGTTCCGGGTTGAGGACGTACCCGACCTCGCCGTCGACGTTGTACGAGAAGGCCCGGAGCCCGACGCCGATCTGTGGCGCCGCGACGCCGGCACGACCGGGTTCCTTGACGGTGTCGATGAGGTCCTGCACGAGCTCGCGGACTCCGTCGGACCCGATGCGGACCGGGTCGGCGGGCGAACGGAGGACGGGGTCGCCGAACAGGCGGATGGGACGGACGGTCACGTTACTGCAGCACCACCAGGAGGTCGCCGGCGTCCACCTGCTGGGTCACCGGGATCGCGAGACGGCCGACGGTCCCCGCGACGGGAGCCGTGATGGCCGCTTCCATCTTCATCGCCTCGATGCTCGCCACGGCCTGACCGGCCTCGACGACGTCACCGACGGCGACCTTGAGCGTCACGACCCCGGAGAACGGGGCTGCGACGTGCTTCGGGTCGGACCGGTCCGCCTTCTCGGCGGCCTTGGTCTCGACGACGACCGACCGGTCACGCACGGCCACCGGCCGCAGCTGCCCGTTCATGGTGGCCATCACGGTCCGGATGCCCCGGGCGTCGACCTCGCCGATCGCCTCGAGCCCGACGAGCAGGTTCACGCCCTTGCCGAGCGGCACCACGTGCTCCTCCCCCTGGCGCAGGCCGTAGAGGTAGTCGACGGTCGGGACCACCGACAGGTCGCCGAACTCGTCGCGGACCTGCTGGAACTGCCGGGTCGGCTGCTCGAACAGCAGCCGGTTGAGGGCCTGCTGGCGGACGGTGCCCGGAGTACCGAGGGCTGCTCGCTCGTGCTCCGGGACCGGGGTGACCTCGATCCGGATGTCCCGCCCGGCCAGGACCTTCGACCGGAACGGCTCCGGCCACCCGCCCGGCAGGTCGCCGAGTTCGCCCGCCATGAAGCCGATCACCGAGTCCGGCACGTCGTACTTCTCCGGGTGTTGCTCGAAGTCGGCAGGGTCGGCGTCGACCGCGGCGAGCTGGAGCGCGAGGTCGCCGACGACCTTCGACGACGGCGTGACCTTCGTCGGACGGCCGAGGATCCGGTTCGCCTCGGCGTACCAGTCCTCGACCTGCTCGAACCGGTCGCCGAGCCCGAGGGCGATGGCCTGCTGTCGGAGGTTCGACAACTGTCCGCCCGGGATCTCGTGCTTGTACACGCGGCCGGTCGGCCCGGCGAGCCCGGACTCGAACGGGGCGTAGGCGCGGCGGACCGCTTCCCAGTAGGGCTCGAGGTCCCCGACGGCACCGAGGTCGATGCCGGTGTCGCGTTCGGTGTGGGCCAGTGCGGCGACGAGGGCCGACATGCTCGGCTGGCTGGTCGTCCCGGCCATCGGTGCCGCGGCGACGTCGACGGCGTCCGCACCGGCACGGGAGGCCGCGAGGAGCGTCGCGAGCTGACCACCGGCGGTGTCGTGCGTGTGCACGTGGACGGGCTGGTCGAAGCGCTCGCGCAGCGCGCCGACGAGCTTCTCCGCAGCACCCGCGCGGAGGAGCCCCGCCATGTCCTTGATCCCGATGACGTGCGCGCCCGCCTCGACCATCTGCTCCGCGAGTCGCAGGTAGTAGTCGAGCGTGTACAGGTCCTCGGCCGGGTCGAGGAGGTCGCCCGTGTAGCAGAGCGCCGCTTCCGCGACCGCCGTGCCGGTGGCGAGCACGGCCTCCAGGGCGGGACGCAGCTGACCGACGTCGTTCAGCGCGTCGAAGACCCGGAACACGTCGACGCCGGTGGCGGCGGCCTCGGCGACGAACGCGTCCGTCACCTCGGTCGGGTACGGCGTGTAGCCGACGGTGTTGCGACCGCGCAGCAGCATCTGGATCGGGATGTTCGGCATCGCCTGACGCAGCGCGGTCAGGCGCTCCCAGGGGTCCTCGCCGAGGAACCGGAGCGCGACGTCGTAGGTCGCACCGCCCCAGGCCTCGACGCTGAGCAGCTGCGGGGTGAGCCGCGCGACGTGCGGGGCGACCGCGACGAGGTCCTTCGTGCGGACCCGGGTGGCGAGCAACGACTGGTGTGCGTCCCGCATCGTCGTCTCGGTCACCGCGAGGGCGGTCTGCGCGCGGAGCGCCTCGGACCACGCGGCCGGACCGACGCGCAGCAGCAGGTCGCGCTGTCCCTCCGGCACCGGTGCCGCGAGGTCCGTGGTCGGCAGCTTCAGCGCCGGGTCGACCACGTGCGCGGCGGGTGAGCCGTTGGGCTTGTTGACGGTGACGTCGGCGAGCCAGTTGAGGACCTTCGTGCCGCGGTCCTTCGACACGTGGCCGTCGAACAGCTGCGGACGCTCGGCGATGAACGCGGTCGAGACGTCACCGCGGGCGAAGTCCGGGTCCTCGAGGACGGCCTGCAGGAACGGGATGTTCGTGCTGACGCCGCGGATCCGGAACTCGGCGAGGGCACGGCGCGCCCGCGCGACCGCGGCGGGGAAGTCCCGACCGCGGCACGTCATCTTCGCGAGCATCGAGTCGAAGTGCGGGCTGATCTGGGCGCCGGTGGCCACGGTGCCGCCGTCGAGGCGGACACCGGCGCCGCCCGGACTGCGGTAGGTCGTGATCCGGCCGGTGTCCGGGCGGAAGCCCTGCGTCGGGTCCTCGGTCGTGATGCGGGTCTGCAGCGCCGCGCCGTGCACCGAGACGGTGTCCTGGGTCAGGCCGAGCTCGGCGAGCGTCGCTCCGGCGGCGATGCGCATCTGCGACTGCACGAGGTCGACGTCGGTCACCTCTTCGGTGACGGTGTGCTCGACCTGGATGCGGGGGTTCATCTCGATGAAGACGTGCTGCCCCGCTCGTTCCCCCACCGTGTCGAGGAGGAACTCCACGGTGCCGGCGTTGACGTACCCGATCGACCGCGCGAAGGCCACGGCGTCGCGGTGGAGCGCCGCCGCGATCGACGGGTCGAGGTCGGGCGCCGGGGCGATCTCGACGACCTTCTGGTTGCGGCGCTGCACGGAGCAGTCCCGCTCGAACAGGTGGATCGTGCCGGTCTCGCTGCCCGTGGCGTCGGCCAGGATCTGCACCTCGATGTGCCGCGGACGCAGGACCGCCTGCTCGAGGAACATCGTCGGGTCGCCGAACGCGCTGTCGGCTTCGCGCATCGCTTCCTCGAGGGCCGGACGGAGCTCCGCGGGCGTCTCCACCCGGCGCATGCCGCGACCGCCACCACCGGCGACCGCCTTCGCGAACACCGGGAAGCCGATCGCCTCGGCCCCGGCGACGAGTTCGTCGACGTCGCGGCTGGCCGGCGTGCTCGCCAGGACCGGGACTCCGGCGGCGATCGCGTGCTCCTTCGCGGTGACCTTGTTGCCGGCCATCTCGAGCACGTGCTCGCCCGGGCCGATGAACGTGATGCCCGCGGCCGCGGCCGCAGCGGCGAGCTCCGGGTTCTCGGACAGGAAGCCGTAGCCCGGGTAGATCGCGTCGGCACCCGACTCGCGCGCGACCCGGATGATCTCGGAGACGTCCAGGTAGGCCCGGACCGGATGCCCGCGCTCCCCGATGAGGTACGCCTCGTCGGCCTTCAACCGGTGCAGGGAGTTGCGGTCCTCGTACGGGTAGACGGCCACGGTGCGGGCACCGAGCTCGTACGCCGCACGGAATGCTCGGATGGCGATCTCGCCACGGTTGGCGACCAGGATCTTGTCGAACACGAGGTCCCTTTCAGCCCGGGTTGAGGTGTCACAACCCTACTGGCGGTAACGTTGCTCATCGTGCATGTACTCAGCGTGAGCTCCCTCAAGGGCGGTGTCGGCAAGACGACCGTGACACTCGGCCTGACCTCGGCAGCGTTCGCCAAGGGTCTGCGCACCCTGGTGGTGGACCTCGATCCGCAGTCGGACGTCTCGACGGGCCTCGACATCGACCTGACCGGGCACCTCAACGTGGCCGACGTCCTCGAGAACCCGAAGGAGAAGATCGTCCGTCAGGCGATCGCCCCGTCCGGGTGGACGAAGGGGTCCCAGGGCAAGATCGACGTGATGGTCGGCTCCCCCTCGGCCATCAACTTCGACGGGCCGCACCCGTCGATCCGCGACATCTGGAAGCTGGAGGAGGCGCTGGCGAACGTCGAGGCCGACTACGACCTCGTCCTCATCGACTGCGCTCCCTCGCTGAACGCGCTGACCCGCACCGCCTGGGCTGCCTCTGACCGGGTCTCGGTCGTCACTGAGCCCGGCCTGTTCTCCGTCGCCGCCGCCGACCGCGCCCTCCGTGCGATCGAGGAGATCCGTCGCGGACTCTCGCCGCGCCTCCAGCCGCTCGGCATCATCGTGAACCGCGCGCGGGTGCAGTCCCTCGAGCACCAGTTCCGCATCAAGGAACTGCGCGACATGTTCGGCCCGCTCGTGCTCTCCCCGCAGCTGCCCGAGCGCACCTCGCTCCAGCAGGCGCAGGGTGCTGCGAAGCCGCTGCACGTGTGGCCGGGTGAGTCGGCGCAGGAGATGGCGCGGAACTTCGACCAGCTGCTCGAGCGGATCATGCGCACGGGCAAGATCGGGCCGTACGCCGACGGCGCGGGCGCGATCGCCTGACGCGGGTTCGTCATCCGGAGGGTCGCCCGCGGGCGGCCCATCGTCGTTCCCGGTGCGGTGCTGCCACTGCTGGGGCTCGAGTCTGAGCCCCTGCGGCTCACCGCATGCGGTACGTCACGGTTCCACGACGTGCCGCATGCGGTCGTCGCGGTTCCAGAAGTCCGGCATCTCGGACGCCGAGATGCCGCGATCCCGGAACCTGGAGCTGGCTGGCGGCCCGGGAGGCGCCGAGCGGCCGCGTCAGGACGCCGGCGGCGTCAGGAGGCGCGCGTCGCGCGGCGCGCCGCGAGTTCGTCGCTCGGGTCCTCCGCCGGGGTGGCGTCGAGCTCGACCAGCGAGGACTCGACCTCGCGCAGGACCTTGCCGACCGCGATGCCGAACACGCCCTGGCCGCGGGACACCAGGTCGATGACCTCGTCGTCCGAGGTGCACAGGTAGACCGAGGCGCCGTCCGACATGAGGGTGGTCTGCGCCAGGTCGCTCACGCCGGCTTCGCGGAGCTGGTTCACGGCGGTGCGGATCTGCTGCAGGGAGATGCCGGTGTCGAGCAGGCGCTTGACGAGCTTGAGCACGAGGATGTCGCGGAAGCCGTAGAGCCGCTGCGACCCGGATCCGGCAGCGCCGCGGATGGTGGGCTGGACGAGCTCGGTGCGGGCCCAGTAGTCGAGCTGGCGGTAGCTGATGCCGGCTGCCTTCGCGGCGACGGTGCCGCGGTAGCCGTTCTGCTCGTCGTGCTCGGGCAGGCCGTCGGTGAACAGCAGCCCGAGGTCGTACCGCGTCATGTCAGACGGGGTACCGGGGACATCGTTCCCACTCATCAGCTTGCCTTCCACGACGATCGAGCTCCCACCCGAAGCTTCAACAGCGGGTTGAGAGTTGTTCCGAGGTCCACGGTAGCGAGTCGGGCGGCGTGGAGGCGGGACATCCGCTCCGGCGCGTCCGGCGTGTCGAGGATATGCCCCGGCACCGACCCACGTCGAGGGTCGACGACGCCCTGAGCGCTCACGAGTCGAGCCGACCGATGGCCGCTCGGATGAGTGACGAACGGATGACCTCGAGGTGTCCGGCGATCTCCCGGGCGAGTTCGAGCGCCTTCGCACGCGAGGTGGCGTCACCCCGGCGAGACACCGGCATGAGCGCGGACTCGATGAGTCCGACCTCGCGCTCGGCGGTGGCACGGAAGGTCCGGAGGTGTCGCGGCTCGATCCCGGAGCGCTGCAGCTCGACGAGGGCCTTGAGGACGCCGACGGACTCCTCGCCGTAGGTGTCCGCCGCCGGGATGAGCGATGACGACACCGCGTCCCCCACCAGCATCGGGGACGCACCCGCCGCACGCTGGAGTTCGTCCCGCGAGTACCGACGCTCGCGCCCGAGCATCGACGGACGGGGGACGTCCCCACCACCCGGCAGGGCCGGCTCGCGCCCCGCGTCGAGGTCGGCGAGGTACTCCTTGATGACCTTGAGCGGCAGGTAGTGGTCCCGCTGCAGGCCGAGGACGATGCGCAGCCGGTCGACGTCGGCGGGCGAGAACTTCCGGTAGCCGCTCTGTGTCCGGACGGGCGTGACGAGCTCACGCTCCTCGAGGAACCGGAGCTTCGAGCTCGACAGATCCGGGAAGTCCGGCTTCAGTCGTGCCAGCACCTGACCGATCGTGAGCAGGTCCGGCGCCGGCGACACCGCCCGCGCCGCAGCGGAGCGGGGGGCCACTACGCGTTCGCCAGGCGCGCCAGGTCGACCCGGGAAGCGTAGAACGTCAGGCGGAACTTGCCCACCTGGACTTCGGACCCGTCGACGAGCAGTGCTTCGTCGATGCGCACACCGTCGAAGTACGTCCCGTTGAGGGACCCGAGGTCCTTCACGCTGAACGACGTCCCGCGGCGGACGAAGTCGGCGTGCTTGCGTGAGACCGTGACGTCGTCGAGGAAGATGTCGGCGTCCGGGTGTCGACCGGCCGTCGTGACGTCCGAGTCGAGGAGGAAACGCGCTCCGACGTTGGGACCGCGTCGGACGACGAGCAGCGCCGACCCCGACGGCAGCGCCGAGATCGCGTCGCGTTCTTCCGCAGAGACTCCGGCCTCGGGCGTGAGCGCCGCGGCGTTCTCCATGCTGAAGGTCAGCGTGGTGTCGACCAGCCGCTGCTCCGGGGTTCGTCGTCCCGGCTGCGGGACCACTGGATCTGGCATCGTGGACCTCCTCCTCTTGGTCGTCCAGCGTATCGGAAACCGGCGGGTCGGCGAGAGCCCCGTCCACAGGGGACACGGGAGGCTCCCCACCGACCGGTGGGGAGCCTCCCGTCCGGAGCCTGCCGGACCCGTCCACGCAGGTGTGCAACCGGATCCAGGGCGAGCCGTCCGGGTCGCTGGTCGACGCCTCGGGGCTGTCGCCGGTGTTCCACCACTCCGCCTGGTACGGCGTGCCGTCGAACAGCACCCGGTCGCCTGTGCCGGACCGGCGAGTCCGACCGGGGGCTGCGCCCCGCCTGGAGGCCCGGTCCACGCAGGTCGAGCGCGTCCCGGACCGCATCCGCTCGGCTTCCCAGCACGCGCGGGCTATCCGGGTCGGCTCCGGCCGGTCAGCGTCCCGGTGGCACCCGGTCAGCGTCCGCGCGCGAGGAGCCAGAGCAGGTACGGCGCGCCGACCACCCCGGTGACGACCCCGACGGGCAGGGTCACACCGGGCAGTGCGAACTGCGCGACGAGGTCGGACCCCAGCGTCACGACCGCACCGACCGCGGCCGCCGGGCCGAGGGCGGTGCGTCCCCCGCCGACGAGCCTCCTGGCGATCGGGGCGGCCATGAGCGCGACGAACGACACCGGCCCGGCGGTGGCGACGGCCCCCGCGGTGAGGAGCACGGCGGTGAGGAGCAGCAGCACCTTGGCGCGGTCCGGCCGGAGCCCGAGCGAGGCCGCGACCTCGTCCCCGAGCGACAGCACGCCGAGGCGCGGCGCCTGCAGGAGTGCGAGCGCCATGAGCACGACGAAGCCGACGAGCAGCGCCCCGACGACGACACGGTCGACCGCGTTGAGACTGCCGGAGAGCCACAGCAGCGCGGTCCCCGCCTGCTGCACGCTGCCACTGGTGAGGAGCCACCCGGTGATGCTCAGCGAGACCGCGCCGACACCGACGCCGACGAGGACGACGCGGTTGCCGGTGATCCCCCGGCGCCAGGCGAGCGCGGCGATGAGCACCGCGACCGTGACGGCGCCGACGAGCACCACGCCGAAGAGGGCGACTCCGGATGCGCCGAACAGCACGATCGCGACCAGTCCCGAGGCGCTCGCCCCGGCCGTGATGCCGATGATGTCCGGGCTCGCGATCGGGTTCCGGACGACGCTCTGCACGATGGCACCGGCCGTGCCGAGACTCGCGCCGACGAGCAGTGCGGCGAGGACCCGTGGGCCGCGCAGCTGCCCGAGCACGAAGTCCGACACCGCGTCGCCGCGTCCGAGGAGGGCGCCGAGGACCTGTCCGGGGGACAGCGGGATGTCGCCGACGCCGAGGCCGACGAGCACGAGGCCGAGCAGCACGACGAGGGCGCCGGCGAGCACGAGGACCTCACGGCGGGCGGCACCACGGCGGGGGACGTCGCCGGTCCCCCGGGCGGTGGTCCTGGTCGGTGTCGTGCTCACAGGCCCCGCACCGCCCGGGACCGGACCAGGGCGATGAAGACCGGCGCGCCGATCAGCGCCGTGACGATGCCGACCTGCAGCTCCCCCGGGTACGCCACGACACGGCCGATGACGTCGGCGACGAGCAGCAGCGCGGGCGCGACCACGGCGGACAGGAGGATCGTCCAGCGGTGGTCGGGCCCCGACAGCCGACGGACGGCGTGCGGGACGGCCAGTCCGACGAAGGCGATCGGCCCGGCGGCCGCGACGGCCGACCCGGCGAGCAGCACCGTGACGACCGCCCCGACCGCGCGGACGAGCACCACGCGCTGACCGAGCGAGGCGGCGAGTTCGTCGCCGAGCGCGAGGGTGTTCAGCGAGCGCCCGAGCCCGACCGCGACGACGAGCCCGAGGACGACCGGAGCGACGACCACGCCGGCCGTGCCGAGGTCCCCGCCGGCGAGCGCACCGACCTGCCAGAATCGCAGCTGGTCGAGGAGCGACGCGTTCGTGACGAGCACCGCGGTCGTGATCGAGGACAGGGCGGCGGCGGTGACCGCCCCGGAGAGCGCGAGGCCGACCGGGGTGAGACCGCCGCGGGCGACCGCGGCGATGCCGTACACGAGCAGGGCGGCGAGGGCGGCCCCGGCGAACGCGAACGGCAGGTAGGCGGCGGTCCCGCTCACACCGAACACGGCAATCCCGACGACGACGGCCAGGGCGGCTCCCGCGTTGACACCGAGGATGCTCGGGTCGGCCAGCGGGTTGCGGGTGATCCCCTGCATCACCGCGCCGGCGACGCCGAGTGCGGCACCGGCGAGGAGGCCGACGACGGTGCGCGGTACGCGGTTGCCGACGACGATGAGACCGACCTCGTCGTCACGCCGCGGGTGGGCGAGCGTGTCGAGGACGACTCCGAGTGGGATCGGCCGGGACCCGACGGCGATGCTCAGGGCACAGGCGACGGCCAGCACGACGACCGCGAGGACGACGGCCAGCACGAGCCGGGACACGGGAGCGGGCGCGGGACGCACGACGGTTCGGGAACGCATGGGAGGTGCGGCGAGCCTAACCGATCACGCACGCAGCACGGGGGGGCCGCGTTCGGCGGCTCCCGAGGGTGTGCACGGCCAGGCCACGGTTCGTTCATGGGTTGGTCATCGGAAGCGGACCTGTACTGGTCTCCATCGACGGCCGACCGGGCCGTGAGGACGACCGGAGAGCACCATGAACGAGACCCCGAACCGAGCCGCGGACGACGCCGGGCAGCCCCGTGACGAGCAGCACGGGACGGCGTGGGAGTCGCCGCACGCGGACCCGGCGACCCTCCGTCCCGCCCACGCCTTCGACGGCTCGGGTCCGTACCTGTTCGGCCCGGACGGTTCCGGCCCGTACGCCTACTCCCCCGACGGTCGCGGCCCCTACCGGGTCGGCAGCGCGGCCCTCGGGGTCGCCACCGCACCGGAGGGGTGGACGGGGGCCTTCGGCGCTGTTCCCGGTGCCGCTCGTGGGACGGGTCGACGACCGCGTCGTCTCGGGCTCGTGATCGGGTCGGGCATCGCCGCCCTCGCGATCGTCGGGGCCGCCGGCGGCACCGCACTCGGCCTGTCGTCCCCACACACCACGACGACGTCGAGCCAGTCGCAGGGCACCACGACCGTCCCCGGCACCGGCTCGGGGTCGGCCGGGGACGGCAGCGGCACCGACGGCTTCACGGTCCCCGGACCGGGCGGGACGAGCGGCGGGACGGGCACCGACGGCGGCACGGGCACCGACGGCGGCACGGGCACCGGCGGCAGCGGCGGCACCTCGCAGTCGGCCGCGACGGCGGCCACCGCGGCGCAGACGGAGGGCGTCGTGACGATCGACACCGTGATCGGCTACGACGACTCCCAGCGGGCCGCCGGTACCGGCATGGTGCTCACCTCGGACGGCACGGTGCTCACGAACAACCACGTCATCCAGGGCGCCACCGCCATCGAGGTGACGGACGAGACGACCGGGAAGCAGTACACGGCCGACGTGGTGGGGGCCGACGCGACGAACGACGTCGCGGTGCTGAAGCTGCGGAACGCCTCCGGGCTGTCGACCGTCGCGCTCGACGACGACGGCGGGGTCAGCACCGGCGACGCCGTCACCGACGTCGGCAACGCCGAGGGCACCGGTGACCTCGTCGCCGCCGAGGGCACCGTGACCGCGACGGACCAGGACATCCAGGTGCAGAGCGAGTCCGGTACCGGCACCGAGTCGCTGACCGGGCTCATCGAGGTCGCCGCACAGATCGTCTCGGGCGACTCGGGCGGCCCGGTCCTGGACAGCGAGGGCGAGGTCGTCGGCATGGCGACCGCCGCGTCGTCGGGCTCGGCGGAGGTCACCGGCTACGCGATCCCGATCAGCACGGCGAAGAGCATCGCGGACGAGATCCTGGCGGGCCGGTCCTCGGACACCATCACGATCGGCCTGCCGGCGTTCCTCGGCGTGCAGGTCAGCAGCAGTGCGACCGGCACCACCAGCGGTGTCCCGGTCGCCGGCACCGTCGAGGGTTCCGGCGCCGCCACCGCCGGGCTCGCCGCGGGCGACACGATCACGAGCATCGACGGCACCACGGTCACGAGCCCGGAGCAGCTGACCGCGGCGATCGGGCAGCACGAGGTCGGCGACCGGGTCACCGTCGGCTACACGACGGCCGACGGGACCGCGACGACGGCCACCGTCACCCTGACCGCCGGCCCGGCGCAGTGACCCGGGCCGGCACAGTGTGACCCGGGCCGGGGACGGCCGGGTCGATCGTGGCCGCGGGACGAGCAGCGTCAGCCGAGCACGGCCCGGACGACCGACCGGTAGACGTTCGCGGACGCCTCGGCGGTGAACGCCGTCGCCCCGCCCTCGGAGCGACCGACGCGCGCGAAGCCGATCCCCTCGGCCGACACGACCACGACCGGACGTGTCCGTCCCGGGCGGAGGAGCGCCGACACGGTCCACGGGGCCGCCCAGAAGGCAGCGAGCGTCGGGTCCTCCGCGGCCAGAGCGGCGGGAAGGTCGGGTGCGGACGCGCCACCCGCCAGACGACGGTCCAACAGGTCGCTCGACAGGACGGGTGTGCGGAACGGCCAGGTCCACGTCGGGCGGACCCCGAGCCTCCCGGCCAGCAGCCCGACCACGCGGTCCGCCGGAACGGACGCGACGACCGACCGGCCGTCGGCCCCCGTGTCCACGACCGTCCCGGCCCAGGCCTGGAGGCGCGTCACGCGCCCGTCGTCGTCGTGCTGGTCGAGCGTGGTCGGCTGGACGCCCTCGGCCCAGGGGGCGAGGACCGCGGCGGTCTCGGGCGGCACCGTGCCGAAGCGGCCCACGAGGTCGGCCGCGACGAGCTCCCGGCCGCCGTCGGTGCGGAGCAGGGCGGGGTTCCAGCGCCTGCCGGCGAGGTTCTGCAGCGTGGCGACGGCCTCGGCGCCGAGCGACGGACCGGTCAGTGTCGACCCCGAGAGCAGGACCGGCAGCGCCTCGAGGGTGCGGGTCTCGGTGGCGGTGACATGGTCGAGCACCCGGACGGAGTCGAGGACGGCGAACACGCCGTCGTCGGTCGCGGTCATGCGGGCGAGCGGTCGTTCCACCGTGACGTCGACCCGGTGCCGACCCGTCACGAGCAACAGGTGCGCGCCGACGACGTCCCCCGCTTCGTCCGGGCGGACGTACTCGACGAGACGAGCAGGAGCCCCCGCGGTCGTCCAGACGTCACAACCGAGCAGGAGCAGTCCGTCGACCGAGCCCGGCAGTCGTTCCAGCAGCGAGGCGTTCTCGTCCCCGATCGCCCGGTCGCTCGGCCGGGACCGGACGGTGAGGACGACGTCGTCACCGCGCACCCGGAGGTCGGCGCCGGGGGCCTCCTCGGCACGCCAGCCGGTCGGACGGGTGAACCGGACGCGGGCGGTGCGGTCCTCGGTGGTCCCGGCAGCGGCGGCGGGTGGGTCGGGGACGGCCATGTTGCGAGGCTACGTGCGCCCTGGTGGAGAGCGGTCAGCGGCTCGCCGGGACCGGTCGGATCGCGTCGGACGGTCAGCTCGACGGCTCGACCTCCGACCGACGCGCCCGGCGCGGTGGGGGCGGCGGCACGGGCTTCGCGGCGACGACGTCCGAGCGGCGGACGGTGACCGGTCCGCGACGGGTGGCGATCGTCACGGTGTCCGCGGTCCGGTCGGTCAGTTCACCGAGTGCGTCCCGCGCACCGTCACCGTCGTGCGCCCGGACGACGAGCCGGTCGCCGAGCTCCGCCCCGTCGAGTGCGGCGAGTGCCCGCGCGCGGGCGAGCGCCGCCTGGGACGGACCCGTCGTCGGCAGGTCGGGGTCGGTCATGGCTCCGAGGGTACGGGCGCGGACGGGTCGGGTGGGGACGGGACGGACGTCGAGGGGACGCGGGACCGGCGCGGCTAGGGTGGCGGGATGGACAAGGCCCGGGTGGACAGCTGGATCTGGGCGGTCCGGATCACCAAGACCCGGTCCGCGGCGACGACGGCGTGCAAGGCCGGGCACGTCCGCGTCAACGGGGAGCGCGCGAAGCCGTCCCAGCCGGTCGGCCCCGGGGACGAGGTCCGCGTGCGCCAGTCCGGCTTCGACCGGATCGTCGTCGTGAAGAGCATCATCCTCAAGCGGGTCGGTGCGACCGAGGCGGCGAAGCACCTCGAGGACAAGACCCCGCCGCGCCTGCCGCGCGAGGAGGCCGGCTTCGTCCCGATCCGGGAGCGCGGGGCCGGACGGCCGAGCAAGCGGGAGCGCCGCGACCTCGAGAAGCTCCGGGGCTACTGAGCCCCGCCGCTCAGACGAACCGGACGGTCTGCTGCAGTCGGTCGCGGATCGCGAAGACGTCGACCGAACCCTCGGGCGACCAGACGCCGGAGAGCACCTGCCCGAGCGCACTCCGGCGGACGATGAACGCCGTGGGCTTCCGGGGCGTGCCGATGAGCTCGACGTCCTCGTCGACGGCGGAGTCCGCCACCACGAGGACCCGGCCGGTGAACCGGACCCTGGTCTGCTTCTGCACGGCACGGGCCGCACGGACCAGTTCCTTGACCGGCCGTTCCCCCGACCCGAGCGTCTCGCCCACGACCTCGCCGTGCTCCACCGTGACCGGGCCACCCCAGTCGATCGACTCGACGGCCCACAGCCCGGTCGGCGTGAGGATCGCGTGGTCGAGCTTGCCCTCGGCCCCGGCGTCGAGGTCGTGCCACACGGTGACGCCGATGCCCATGTCCGCGACGATCGCCGCCGTGGCCTCCTCGGCCAGCGCCTCGCCGAGGAGCCGCCGGACGTGCCGGGGCGCCGAGCGCACGAGCACCGGGTCGTAGGGGTCCTCGATCGGGTCGCCGAGACCGACCCACTCGCGCTCCGCGGCGAGGAAGACCTCGCGCGAGCGCCCGCCGGGATGCCCGTACGACCGGGCCCGCGGGCGGGAGTCGCGACGGGCCGACGGGGGTGCGTAGGCGTCGCGACCGGCGTCGGGCCTCCAGGCGGCGGAGCCCGTCGGGGCGGAGGTCGGCGACGACGTACCCGGCCGGACCGCGCCGGAGTCGTAGGCACGGCGGGCCGCAGGTGTGCCGATGCGCTCCCAGGCCACCTGCACCCGGCGGAACCGCTGCGCGTCCCCACCGAGGTCGGGGTGGCTCTCCCGCGCGGCACGCCGGTAGGCGCGGCGGAGGGTGTCGTCGTCGGCGGTCGCGGGGACCCCGAGGACCTCGTACGGGGTGGCGTCCGCCGGGCTGTCGGTCATGGCCCTGGAACGCTACCCGACGCAGCGTCGGTGTCCGCCGCGAGCGCGCTGGACACGCGCTGAGCCGCCGGGGCCGGACGGGCTCCTGCGGTGCGGGACCGCCCTCAGCGCAGCGCGGCCGTGATCCGGTCCCCGTGCTCCTCGAGCCAGGCGACGTCGGCCCGGTACAGGTCGGCGTGCCCGTGCGCCAGGTCGCTCACGAACTTCGGGTTGCCGGCGGCGGCCTCGGTCTCGAGGGTCGTCACGAGGGCCACCAGTCCGGCGGTGATCGTCTCGACGAGCATGCCGCGTGAACGGTCGTCGAGGCCGTAGGCGCGGCAGAACTCGGCGGCACGGGTGATCCGGTCCTCGAACGCCGGCACGGGTCGACCCTCGTCCGCCCCCGTCGTGAACGGCGCGAACCGGTACACGGCACTGGCGACGTCCCAGACGCGAGGGCCCGGGTGGGCGGTGTCGAAGTCGATCACGCCGACCGCTGCGATGCCGTCGTAGACGACGTTGTACGGGGCGAAGTCGCCGTGCACGACCGTCTCGACCGGCACGCGGGCGGCCTGCGACCAGACGTCGACGGAGTCGTCCAGGGGGAAGCTCGCCGCGGCGTCGTGGAACTGACGGAGGAGCCGCGCACTCGTGACGAGCGCGGCCTCGCTGGCGACGTCCTCGGTCCAGGGGTACTCGCCCGCCACACCCGGCACGAACGACACCGTCTCGAGCGCGTCGCCGAGGGCGATCGGTGCCGGGGCCGCGACGAACCCCTGCTCGTGCAGGTGCGCGAGCAACCGGTGGACCGTCGGGGTCCACGGACCGGCAGGGCGGTGCACCCGGTCGTCGGTCTTGGTGATCCGTTCCATGGGGGAACCTCCTGAGCGTCGTCGTCGACGTGCCCGCAACTGTAGTGGCTGCACCCCTGGCGGTGTCCGGCTGGTGCGGACACCATCCGGAGGACGCGCTCTGGTGCGACGACTCGCGCGCGTGGTCCTCAGGCGGGCAGGAGCTCCCGCAGCCACGAGGGCCCGCGCACGTCGGCACCGACGGCCGTCACCCGCTCGCGGAGCCCCCGGTCCGCGGTCACGACGACGACCGGCCCGTCCCCGGCGACGACGGCGGCCTCGGCCGCGGTGACGATCGCGTCGTCCCCCGCCGCGGGCGCGCGGTGGATGACGACCGTGGGCAGACCCGGGCGGCCGTCGACGTCGGTCGGGGATGCACCGCGGGCCTCCCCCTCGAGCACCACGGTCCACCGCGGCCACCACCTGGCCGGCGGCAGGTCGAGGGCTCCGCCGTCGACCCCGGACGCGGCGAGCGCCGACACCCGGGCGACGAGTCGGGAGGCGGCGCCGGCACGGTCCGCCCACCAGCCGTCCGGGACACTCCCGACGACGTTCGCCGCGTCGACGACGACGTGAGGTGTCCGGTCGAGGGTGGCGCGCAACGCCGGCCACGAGGCGCCGAAGCCGGGGTGGAGCGGCAGGTCCTGGACCTCTGCGACGGGGACCCACGCGAGCGCGAGGCTCTCGCGGTCGGCCACGACCGGCTGGAACGGCCGGGAGGCCCGCCCCACGACGGTCGTGTAGGTCCAGAACCCGAGGTCGAGCACGGCGGTGTGGCGGAGGTCGATGCCGTCCTCCGGGACGCCGGCTTCCTCGGCGGACTCGCGGAGGGCGGCGGTGACCGGGTCCTCGTGCTGGTGGCGGGCGCCGCCGGGGATGCCCCAGGTGCCGCCGTGGTGGCTCCACTCGACGCGGTGCTGCAGGAGCACGCGGCCGTCGCCGTCGTCGACGAGCAGGCCGGCCGCACCGAAGCGACCCCAGGCCTTGGTGCCGTCGGGTCCGATCGCCCAGGCGTCACCGGGGTCGCGCGGCCCGGTCGGGGGTCCGGGTGGCGGTCCCGCCGGGGTCGCGGTCCGTCGTTCGTCGTCCACGGCCCCAGCCTCCCACACCGGTCGTGCACGTGCCCCTGGACGTGGGCGCGGGAGCGTGTACGGTGTCGTCCGAGACACGGGGTGCCGCATCCGAGCGGCTGAGATCACACCCGTCGAACCTGCTCGAGCTCGTACTCGCGAAGGGATCGTCCATGGAGCACGCTGCGCCCACGACCGACTGGGCACACCGCACCGCCGACCTGCTGGAGGCCGTCCGTACCCGGGCGCCGCTGGTGCAGTGCATCACGAACACGGTGGTGCAGAACGTCACCGCGAACGTGTTGCTCGCGCTGGGGGCGTCGGCCGCGATGGTCGACGTGCCGACCGAGGCGGGGCCGTTCGCCGGCGTCGCCGACGGTCTGCTCGTCAACACCGGCACGCCGCACGCCGAGCCGTCGGCCGCGTCGCTCGAGGCCGCTGCCGCAGCCGTCGTCGCCGGGACGCCGTGGGTCCTCGACCCGGTGGCGGTCGGGTCGTTGCCGGTGCGGACGGCCCTGGCACGTGACCTGCTCGCGCTGCGGCCGACGGTGCTGCGCGGGAACGCGTCGGAGGTGCTCGCGGTCCTCGGGGCCTCGGCGGGTGGTCGGGGCGTCGACAGCACGGTGGGCACGGAGGACGCCCGCGACGCCGCGACCGCCGCCGTGGACGCCGGCACCGTCCAGGCGGTGGCGGTGTCCGGCGCGGTGGACCTCCTGGTGGCTCCGGACGGGCTGGTCCGCGTCGCGAACGGGACCGAGCTCCTCACCCGGATCACGGGTGGTGGGTGCGCGCTGGGTGCGGTGGTCGCCGCCTTCGCCGCGGTGGCCCCCGGCCGCCCGCTCGACGCGGCGGTCGCCGCGACGGCGGTGCACACGATCGCCGCGGAGCTCGCCGCGCGGGACGCCGGCGGCCCCGGCACCTTCCAGCCGCTGTTCCTCGACCGGCTCGCGTCACTGACGCCGGAGGACGTGGTCCGGGAGGCCCGGATCACCGCCCACGGTCCGGCCACCACGGCCGCTGCCGCGACGAGCGGACCGACGTCGTGAGCACGCCCGACACCGCTGCTGCGACCTCCGGGAGCGCCGGCCTGGGCGTCTACCTGGTCACCGACACCGCCATGGCCGAGCGGCACGGGCACGGGGTCGTCGGTGTCGTGCGGGCTGCCGTGGGAGCGGGGGTGCGGATCGTGCAGGTGCGGGACAAGACGGCGTCGGCGCGGGACCTCCTCGCGCTGACGGCCGCGGTTGCCGACGCGGTGGGCGACCGTGCCCTCGTCGTCGTGGACGACCGGCTCGACGTGGCGTTGGCGGCCCGGCACGCGGGTCACCGGGTGGCCGGGGTGCACCTCGGCCAGTCGGACGTCCCGGCGAGCGCCGCCAGGGCACTGCTCGGTCCGGACGGCCACGTGGGGTTGACGGCGAACACGACCGAGCACCTGGTGGCGGTCGCGGCCCTGCCGACCGGGACGGTGGACCTGCTCGGTGTCGGGGTCGTGCACCCGACGAGCACGAAAGCGGACCACCCGCCGGCGCTCGGCGTGGACGGGTTCGCTCGGATCGCGGTGACGACGACCGTCCCGTGCGTCGGCATCGGCGGTGTCGGGTTGGCTGACGTCGGACCGCTGCGGGACGCCGGGGCCGCGGGGGTGGCGGTCGTGTCGGGGATCTGCGCGGCGCCGGACCCGGCGGCTGCTGCTGCGGCGTTCGTCGCTGCGTGGGACGGAGCGGGGCGATGACCGCGGGGACGGTCACCACGGCGGGTCCGTCGCCGATGCCGCGGGTGCCGCGGGTGCTCAGCATCGCCGGCACGGACCCGACCGGTGGGGCGGGCATCCAGGCGGACCTCAAGTCGATCGCCGCGCACGACGGGTACGGCATGGCGGTGGTCACGGCCCTGGTCGCGCAGAACACCCGCGGCGTGCGGTCCGTGCACGTCCCCGACTCGGCGTTCCTGGGCGAGCAGCTCGACGCGGTGTGGGACGACGTCACGGTCGACGCGGTGAAGACCGGCATGCTCGGCACCGCCGAGGTCGTCCGGGTCGTCGTCGACGGGTTGCGACGGCACCGGCCGCGGTGGCTGGTCGTCGACCCCGTGATGGTGGCGACGAGCGGGGACCGCCTGCTCGACCGTGACGCCGAGGCGGCGATGGTGGACCTCTTCGCCCTCGCTGACCTCGTCACCCCGAACCGCGACGAACTGCGGGTCCTCGCCGACCTCGCCGGGTCCGACGCCACCGACCCCCTCGACGCGGCCCTGGCGGTCGCCCGGCACTTCGACGTCCGGGTCCTCGCGAAGGGCGGACACGACGGCGGTCCCACGTCGGACGACGCCCTGGTCACGCCGGACGGCTCCGTGCGGGTGTTCACCGGGCCACGGGTGGCGACGGAGAACACGCACGGGACGGGCTGCTCGCTCTCGAGTGCGATCGCGACGACCGTGGCCCGGCACGGGGACTGGGAGCTCGCCGTCGGCACCGCCAAGACGTGGCTCACCGCGGCACTCCTCGGGGCGGACGCGCTCGCGGTCGGACAGGGTCACGGACCCGTCGACCACAACGCCGTCGTGCGTGCTGCACTGCCGACGCCGCGGGTGACCGACGTGTGGTGGACCGATGCCACGGCGGTGCTCGACGACACCCTCGCGTGCACGTTCCTCCGGGGCCTCGCCGACGGCACGCTCGACGCCGAGGTCTTCGCCGGGTACCTCGCGCAGGACGTGCACTACCTCCGCGCGTACGAGCAGCACCTCCGGGCGGTCGCAGCGGGGTCGACGGGTGACGCCGCGGCGTTCTGGACCTCGGCGAGCGAGGGCTGCGCGGACGAGGCCCGCGACCTGCACCACCGCCGGTTGGCCGGCTCGCACGCCGACGACCCGGTGCACCCGGTCTGCGCCGGCTACCTCGCTCACCTGTCGTCGGCCGCCGACGAGGCCGCTCGGACGGGTGACGTCTCGGTGCTCGCCGCCGCCGTGCTGCCCTGCTTCCGGGTGTACGCGTGGGTCGGGGAACGGCTCGGCACGGCGCCGGTCGGGCATCCGTTCGCGGACTGGATCACGGCGTACGGGGATCCGGCATTCGCGACGTCGAGTGCGCGGGCGACCGACCTCGTCGAGGAGCTCGCGGCACGAGCGGACCCGGAACTGCGCGGGCGGATGGCCCGCGCCTTCCGGGAGTCGGTCGCGCAGGAGCTCGCGTTCTTCCGCATGCCCGAGCAGTTCACCGGTCCCCTGCCCGACGGAGGCGGGGCGGGCCTCCCGGCCGGTGCGCCCCTTCCGGGTCCGACCGCGGGTGCGGGGTCAGGCCGGGTGTGAGCGGGCGGTGCGGACCCCGTCCGCACCGGGCCCGCGCCGCACGAGGGTGACCTGCACGTCGGTGCCGTCCACCGAGCAGCGCATCCACGTGTGGTCCGGTTGACGACGACGGTCGGTGGGCGACCCTGGGTTGAGCAGGCGCATGCCGTTCGCTGCTGTCGAGTCCCACGGGATGTGCGAGTGCCCGAACACGAGCACGTCGACGTCCGGGTGGTCGACGACCGCTCGTCGTTCGCGTCCCGTCGCCGCGCCGGTCTCGTGCACGACCGCGAACCGCAGCCCCTCGACGCGGCGGGAGGCGACGAGCGGCAGCCGGTCCTCGAACCCGACGTCGTTGTTCCCCCGCACCGCGAGGAGGTCACGGGACCGGGCCGCCAGGAGGTCGACCGTCGCCAGGTCCACCCAGTCCCCCGCGTGCACGACGAGGTCGGCGGCGTCGATGTCCGCCCAGAGTTCCGGTGGCAGGTCCTTCGCCCGCTTCGGCAGGTGCGTGTCGGACAGCAGGACGAGCGAGGTGGTCACGGCTCGGTCGATCTGGCCGGCATCGGCAGCTCGGCCTCGTCCGCGGCACCGAGCCGCTCGAGCATCCCGGCGAGCAGCGCGACGTCGTCGTCGGACCAGTCGGCCAACCGCTCCACCAGGGCGTCGCGGTGGAGCTGGACGGATCGGTCGAGGGCCTGGCGGCCGGCATCGGTCGCCTCGAGCGGCTTGGCGTTGCCGGTGCCGCCGTCGACGGTGCGGACGAGCCCGGCGGCGAGGAGCCCGGACAACTGGCGCGAGATGGTCGACCGGTTCAGACGCAGGTACCGGGCGATGTCGATGGCCATGCACCCCGGGTGCTGCACCACGAAGTCGACCAGGGACTGGTCGACGACACTCAGCACGTCCGCGGTCCCGCGGGCCCGGACACTCGCGCGTCGGGTGATGCGGGAGAGCTCGGTGTACGCCCGTCCGATGTCCGCTTCGCGGATCCCCGGGCCCCTCGGGTCGGCCATGGTGTTCCAGTCTGTCGTCCGGCCGTCGGCCGGTGGCGGGTCGCCCCGGTACGGAGCGCGGTGCTGCGTCGGCGGTCCCCCGCGTCGGTGTCGCGAGGGCCCCTCCGCCGACGGTGTCGACCCCACGATAACGACGGTCCCCCGGAACGGGGACCGGTGTGACGGGACGAGCCCGGACCTCCGTGCGGCGGTCCCTGCCGGTCTCGGCCTCAGTCCGCGACGCCGCGGCTGAGCAGGTCGACCTTGTCGGGGTGCTCGTCGAACCACTGGCTGACGAACCAGCACATCGGGACGATGCGCTTCGTGGACGTCGTCTCGACGTCCGTGACGGCGTGCTCCACGAGCTCACCGGCGTACCCGTGCCCGCGGTGCGCCGGGACCGTGTACGTGTGCGGGAAGGCGATCGCGTCACCGTTCACGCGGTAGTCGAGGACGCTCACGAGCGCCCCGTCGACGTACATCGCGTAGCGGTCGCGCTCGGCCTCGTTCCGGAACTCGTGTGTCATGGCGCCATCCTGCACCGCGCACGCACGGCCGGTCATGCGTCGGTCCCGAAGGCGTGGCGGTGCGCGTGGAATGACCGGTGCGCGAGCGTGTTGCACCCCTCATGACCACCATCGGAATCATCGGAGCAGGCAACATCGGATCCCAGCTCGCACGCCTCGCGGTGCAGCACGGCCACCAGGTCGTGATCGCGAACTCACGGGGACCGGAGACGCTGACGGACCTCGTGGCGGAGCTCGGCGAGCACGCCACCGCCGGCACCCGCGAGGACGCGGCCGCGCAGGGTGAGATCGTCGTCGTGACGGTGCCGCTCGGTGCCGTCGAGACGATCCCGGTCGAGCCGCTCGTCGGCAAGGTCGTCATCGACACGGACAACTACTACCCGCAGCGCGACGGGCACATCGCGGCCCTCGACGACGAGACGACCACCACGGCCGAGATGCTGCAGGAGCGCCTGGTCGGCGCGCACGTCGTCAAGGCCTTCAACCACATCGTCGCCGCCGACCTCACCACGGACGGCGCCGCCCGCGGCACCGAGGGCCGCCGCGCCCTCGTCGTGGCCGGTGACGACGAGGGCGCCAAGCGCACGGTCGCGGACCTCATCGACGAGTTCGGGTTCGACACCGTCGACGCCGGTCCGCTCGCCGAGGGGTGGCGCATCCAGCGCGACACCCCGGGCTACGGCGTGCGCATGACCGCGGACGAGCTGCGTGACGCCCTCGCCGCCGCGAAGCGGTACCGCGACATGTGACGGTCCTGCACCGACCGTTCCACCCCCTCTGACTGGGGCGTTCGGCCGCTGGTCCCTCCCGGTAGAACTGACACTGGATCGATCCAGGGAGAGGAACAGCGGCCGTGGCGTCTCATCGCATGCCCGAGTCCGAGCGACCCCGTCGCGCGGTGCCCGCCTGGGTGACCGCGCCCCCGGAGGACGCCGGTGCACCTGCCCCGAGCAGCGTCGTCCCCGCGGTCGTCGTCGCCGACCGCGCCGGTGCCGATCCGGTCACCGACCGCACCCGGCCCGGTGCCGAGGCGGCGCCGGTCCTGGAGGCACGCCCCACTGCCGCCCCGCCGGTCCTCGACCCGGACGCGGTCGTCCCCGACTTCCCGCCGACACCGGAACTGCTGCCGCCGGCTCCGACGTCGCCCAACGTCGACACGGTCCCCTTCTCGGCGCTCGCCAGTGCTCGCGCGGTCGTCGCGGGTCCCGGCCCGGCCGATGGCTCCGGTGTGCAGGTCGCCGGTGACCGGGGGGAGGCCGGGAACGCCGACAGCACGCGCGCCGCCGGGCGACACGGGGCTGCCCGGGTCGCCTCGGGCGATCGACAGGACGTCGCTGCCGGCAGCGGGATGGCCCTGCCGGTCGCACCCGTCCTCGGTGGTGCCCACGCTGCCCACACGCGCTCGACCGCCCGCGCGCCGGGCACCCACGAGGTCCAGCCCGCCACGCCCACCTCGCTGCCGACCGCTCCGCACGGGCTGCTCCCGAGCGGCTCACTCCCCGCCGGGTCACCGCTGCCCACCGTCGGCAGCGACCAGGGCACTGCGGCGGGAGCGACCACCGTCGGCACTCGGGCAGCCGGCAGCGCACCGGCCCCGGCCATGCCGCCGGCACCCGTGCTCCCCGTGGTGCCCGCGCCCGGTCAGCCGCGGTTCTCGGTGCCCGGACTCGAACACGTCGTCGTCGAGGGTGTCGAGCCCGAGCCCGTCGGACCCATCGGGTACCGCACTCCGGCCCGCTTCGCCCGACAGCAGGCACGTGTCGTCCCGCCCGCGGTCACCGCACCGCCGACGTTCGACGCCGTGCTCGCCAGCCCGGCACAGAGCACCGCAGCCCGGTTCCCCGGTCCGGCGGCCGAGGCGCAGCCCGTCACCGCGCCGGTCGTCCCCGCGGTCACGCGCGCCCTCCCGGCCGTCACGCCGACCCAGGACATCGCGACGGAGACCGTGGCGTCCGACGGTGCGGCGACGCACCTCCCGACCCCTGCCCGCGAGCACCGGAACGCTGCCCGTGGCCGCGCCACGAGCAGCCGACGTCCCTTCCTGCCTCGGCGACCGACGGCCCCGCCCGCCAAGACGCGCTCCACCGCGGTTCCCCTCGCCGGGACGACGACGCCGGAACACGCCCCGACGGCGGCGCCCGTGTCGGAAGCCACCACAGGCCGACCAGCCAGCACGGCTCGCTCCGCCGCGCGCGCGGGACGTCCGCTCGGGTCGACGCCGGGTGCCGTGCTCGGCGCCCTGGCCGGTCTCGGCACGCTCGGCCTGGCCGCCTGGTGGTTCACCGCCACCGCGACCGTGCACGCCGTCGGTGTCCTGCTCGGCGTGATCGCGGTCGTGGTGTCCTCGATGGCGATGCGGAATCCGGCGTCGACCTGGCAGAGGCCGGTCGCGCTCCTCGGCACCGTGCTCGGCGCGGTCGGCGCGCTCGTGCTGCTCTGGGCGGCCGCATCCGCGCTCGGTGCGCCGCTACCGGACCTGACCGGCACGGGAACCACGCCGACGATCGTGCCCTGAGTCCACTCCGGGCTCACCCCCTCACACGGCACGGACGACGCCGCGCGACAGGATCGCGTTCGTCAGCGCCTCGATCGGCTCGCGCTGCACGGTCGGGTTCGCGATGAGGACGTAGTCGACCGCCGGCAGGTCCGGCAGCGACGCCGATGCCGGCACGGACCGCGGCGAGCACCCCGTTGACGTCGCGGGTGTTGCAGGTGATCCGCCAGGTGCGGCCCCCGGCCTCGAGGGCGTCGATGGCCATCTGTCGGCTGATGCTCGGCGCCTGGTACGCGATCAACGGCACCGGGTCATCGACCTCGAGCGCGATGCCGTCCTGGGCCATCCACACCATCTGGTCCGACGCGACCCGGGTGCCCTCGGCGGACTCCCCCGCCGTCCGCTTGATGAAGACGAGGTCGAGCTGCCCCGCGTGCACCCGTCGGAGCAGCGGTGCGGACTGGTTCACCGTCAGCTCGAGGTCCACCTGCGGGTGCAGCTTCCGGAAGTCGCGGAGGATGCGCGGCAGCTGCGTGATCGCGAGGTCGTCGGCCGCGCCGAACCGGAGACGCCCGCGAGCGGCCACCCCGGAGAAGTAGGCGTCCGCGGTCGCGTGCGCCGCCAGGATCGTCCTGGCGAACCCCGCCATCGCGTCGCCGTTGTCGGTCAGGCGCACGCCGCGGGTGTCCCGGGCGACGAGGGTCCGGGCGACCGCGGACTCGAGCCGGCGCACGTGTTGCGAGACCGTCGGTTGGCTGATGCCGAGACGGACACCGGCCTGCGTGAAGCTGCTCGTCTCGGCGACGGCGAGGAAGGTCCGGAGCAGGACGGGATCGAGCACAGCGGGCCCTTCATTCGACATCGCAATGGAGTGATGCCGATCATAGGAGGATCGAATGGGTTCGGAACGGTTAGTTTCGATCGGGTACCGTTCCCGCCCTCGACAGCCGGAGTCCCCCACACCGTGCGTCCGTCCCCGACGACCGTCCACCCGCCCACCGAGCCGCTCCCGATCAGCACGACCCGCCCTCCGTGGCGACGCTCCTTCATCGCGCTGTCGGTGCCGAACTTCCGGCTCTTCACCGCCACCAACCTGGTGGCGATGACCGCCGGGTGGATGCAGCGGATCGCCCAGGACTGGCTCGTGCTGCAGCTCACCAGCTCGGTCGCGCAGGTCGGCATCACGGTCGCGTGCCAGTTCGCCCCGATGCTGCTGTTCGGGCTCCTCGGCGGGGTCTTCGTCGACCGGTACTCGAAGCGCGCGCTGATGATGATCACGCAGGGCGCCTTCGCGGTCCTCTCCCTGCTCCTCGCCGTCCTCACCCTGGCCGGGGTGGTGGAGGCGTGGCACATCTGGGTGATCGCGTTCCTGGTCGGCATGGTCACCGTGATCGACAACCCGGCGCGGCAGGTGTTCGTCACCGAGATCGTCGGGCACCAGCACCTCCGCAACGCGATCAGCGTCAACTCGTCGGTGTTCCAGCTCGGCGGGATGATCGGTCCGGCGCTGTCCGGGATCCTGCTCGTCGCCGTCGGGGCCGGGTGGTCGTTCGGCATCAACGCCGTCGCCTGTGTCGCGGTGGTCGTGACGCTCGGGTTCCTCCGCGTCTCCGAACTCCACCGCACACCGCCGGCCGCCCGGGCGAAGGGGCAGCTCGTCGAGGGGCTGCGGTACGCCGCGGCCAAGCCGACGATCATCGTGCCCGTCGTCCTGCTCGCGTTCTTCTCCGTCTTCGCGCTGACGATGCCGGTGCTGCTGTCCGCCTTCGCGTCCGACGTGTACGGAGTCGGTGCCGGCGGCTACGGCCTGTTCAACTCCGCCGTCGCGGTGGGCGCGCTGACCGGCGCGGTCCTCTCCACCCGTCGCGCGGTGGTGCGCCTGCGCACCATCGTCGGCGGGGTGTTCTGGACCGGGCTGTTGCTCGTGGTCGCCGGGTCGGCGCCGACCATCGCGCCGTTCACCGTCCTGCTCGTCGTGGTCGGCCTGTCGCAGCTGCTCTTCATGACGGCGTCGAACTCGCTCGTCCAGCTGTCGTCGAACGTCGCGATCCGCGGGCGGGTCATGTCGTTGTACGTCCTCGTACTGCTCGGCGGCCAGGCCGTCGGTGGTCCGGTGATGGGCCAGGTCGTCGACCACTTCGGCGCGCACGTCGGGATGGTGGTCGCCGGTGGCGTGCCGGCCGCGGCGGCCGCGGTGATCGCCCTCGTCCTGGCCCGGCGAGGCGGCCTGCACCTCGAAGTGCGGATGCGCCACCACCTGCCGCTGCCGGCCATCGTCGGCGACCGCTGACCGCGGACGGTGCGCCCCCCCCCCACGCCGCCGGTACCGGACCGACGCGCCAGCGGCGGGGCGGCCGTGACGGACGGGAGGCCCGTGACCAGCCGGTCACGGGCCTCCCGTCCGTCCCGTGGTGACGCGAGTGCCTGCGCTCAGTAGGCGACGCCGAACCGCGCCTGGTGGTGCTTCGGCTCCTCGATCTCGTCGACGACCGCGATCGCATAGTCGGCGCCCGAGATGTCCGAGTTGCCGTCGGCGTCGGTGAGGAGGACGTCGTCCGAGGTGCGGTACGTGCCGCGACGCTCGCCCGGGTTGTAGCTGCCGAAGGCGGCGGCGGGGCTGACGTAGAACCAGTCGACGTCGGTGCCACCGGCGCGGAGGGACTCGAGGACCTGACCGTGGCTCTTCGCCTCGCCCTTGAACGCGTCGGGGAACTCGGCCGTGTCGTAGAGGGCCGGGCCGCCCTCGGCGACGAGGAGCGAGCCGGCACCGCCGACGATGCCGAGGCGCGCACCGGCAGCGGCCGCGGCGTCGACGAAGTGCTGGAACCGGTCCTTCAACTCGGTACCGTCCGACTGGACCGCGTGCAGGGCGACGATGACGACGTCGGCGTCCTTCGTGACGTCCGAGACGAAGCCGGCGTCGAACGCGTCGCCCTGGGCGAGGGTGAGGTGCTCGGCCGCGTCGAGCTTGGAGGTGTCACGCGCGACGGCGATGACCTCGTGGCCGCGGGAGAGGGCTTCACGGACAATGGCGGAGCCGGCGTAGCCGGTACCCCCGAAGACGACGATGGTGGACATACGAGCTCCTTCGTGGTGGTGGTGCCGACGCGATCGCGCGCCGTGTCACTCACTGTACGGGTGTTACTCTCTTTCGGTGAGTAGGCACCTCGCGGTGCGTGACGGAGGTCCGGATGAGTGCGCTCGAGTACAGCCCCTACGCGGCGGACTGCCCCTCGCGGCAGCTCCTCGACCGGATCGGGGACCGCTGGAGCGTCCTGACGATCGGTGCCCTCGCCGACGGACCGCGACGGTACTCCGCGATCGCGACGCGGGTGCAGGGTGTGTCGCAGAAGATGCTCACGCAGACGCTCCGGGCCCTCGAGCGTGACGGCTTCGTCACCCGGACGGTCTTCCCCGAGATCCCGCCGCACGTCGAGTACGAGCTCACCGACGTCGGCAGGTCCCTGCGCGCGGTGCTCGTGCCGCTCGAACAGTGGGCGATCGACCACATGGACGGGGTCGCCGAGGCACGCACGGGGTACGACTCCCGCTCCTGACCGCACCCGGTCTGGAATCGTCGCCGACCGCGGGTGGTTGCGTGGAGGCATGCGATCCATCGTCTACTCCCAGCCCGGAACGTCCGCCGTCCTCTCCCTCGCCGACCGTCCTGTCCCCGAGCCCGGCGCCGGTGAGGTCCGCGTCCGCGTCGTCGTCTCCGGGGTGAACCCCACTGACTGGAAGGCCCGGCAGGGCGGCACGTACGGCGACGGTCTGCCGTTCCCGGAGATCACGCCGAACCAGGACGGCGCCGGCGTGGTCGATGCAGTCGGCGACGGCGTCGAGGGTCTGTCCGTCGGCGACCGCGTCTGGCTGTTCATGGCCGCCGCGTCCCGCCCGACCGGCACCGCGCAGGAGTTCACCGCCGTGCCCGCCGCCCGCGTCGTCCCGCTGCCCGAGGGCGTCTCGTTCGACGTCGGTGCCAGCCTGGGCGTCCCGGCGATGACCGCACACCGTGCCCTCACCGTGCACGAGGACGGCCCCACCCGCCTGTCCCCCGGCTCCCTGTCCGGCAAGACCGTGCTCGTCGCCGGCGGCGCGGGGGCCGTCGGACACGCCGCGATCCAGCTCGCCCGCTGGGCCGGCGCGACCGTCATCGCGACGGTCAGCTCGGACGACAAGGCAGCCCTCGCCACCGCTGCCGGCGCGCACCACACCGTGAACTACCGCGAGGACGGCGCGTCCGACCGCATCCGGTCGATCGCCCCGGACGGCGTGGACATCGTCGTCGAGGTCTCGATCCCCGCGAACGCCGACCTCGACGCCGCGGTCCTGGCGAACCACGGTGTCGTCTCGATGTACGCGGACAACGGCGGCGACGCGGCCTCGATCCCGGTCCGGCCGAACATGGGCATCAACGCGCGCTACCAGTTCCTGCTGCTGTACACGATCGGCGACGCCGCCCTCGCAGCGGCGGCCGAGGACATCACGGCTGCGCTGCGGGACGGGGTGCTGGCAGTGGGCGAGGACGCCGGGCTCGCACTGATCCGCTTCCCGCTCGAGGAGACCGCGGCGGCCCACGACGCGGTGCAGGGCGACGCGGTCGGCAAGGTGCTCATCGACGTGCAGTCGGTGGAGTAGGACGGGTCAGCGCGGCCGGTGCCCACCGGTCGCGCGCCCGCCCGTCGCACGAGCGAGCCGCGTCCGTGCGGCAGCGACGGCACGTTGCAGGTTGGCTGCGACGACGCGCGGGTCGTCGTAGTCCCGGTCGTCGCCGCCGACGGATCGCGGCGGCGTCACCCGAGCGCGGCCGAACCCGGCAGCGCCCGACGGACTGATGCTCGTCATGGCGTCATGCTACGTCTCGGCCCCGACACGAGGACGCTGCTCACCGGACGGGTTCCGTGCCAGCCGCCGACACCGGGTCCAGCACCGGTGGGAAGGCGAGCACACAGGCGGTCGCGACGAACTCCGCGATGACGGCGACGTTCCGCACGTCGAGGTCGACGAACGCGTCCGGCGCCGGACTGTCGACGGTGAGCATGCCGAACGAGTAGTCCTCCGACCGCACCACGACCGCGACGTAGGAGCGCCAGCGCGGCTCGAACTCGGGATCGTCGTCCTCGGCGTCGACGTCGGACTCACGGTCACCGACGACCCGCGGCGGACCGCCCTGCAGCACCCATTCCAGGTTCCGGTCGCCGTACGGGGTGCCCGCACGGAAGGTCCCGGCGGTGTCGCCGGCGCCACCGTGCCCGATCGGTTCGAGGGCGTCCAGCGCCGGTGCGAGCAGGTACACGTTCGCCCGGACGTCGGGGACGTGCGGCAGCAGGTAGAAGGCCAGGGCCGCGGCCGCCCGGTCCGCGAACGCGCTCAGCTCGGTCCGTCGGACGACCGGGTCGTGCCCGGCGAACCGCGCCAACCGCGTGGCGATCTGCCCGAAGCCGTACTGCACGGCGACCTCGTACGCGGCGAGCGCAGCCGCACCGGTCTCCTCGGCGGAGGCACGGGCCCGTGCAGCGTGTCGGGCCCGGAGGACCTGCCAGAGGACGACGGCGACGAACACCACGAGGCCCGAGACGACGAGCCAGGCGCGGCCGACCGGCACGCCGACCAGGTTCGGCAGTTGGAAGACCGCCGTCGGCAGCGCCGCCGCGACGATCGGCAGCGCCACGTCGCCGGCGCGCCCTCGCCGTCCGTTCCCCTGTCCCACACGAGCACGGTACGGCCGACCACCGACGACCGAACACCGACGACCGGAACGGTCGGGAGGCGCGTGGCGGTGTTGGTCCGCGCCTCCCGTCCGTCGCGTGACGGGGCCGGCAGGACCGACACGGTGCCCGCTCATCGGTGGGCTTGGTATGCAGGAGGCATGACCGACGTCGCAACGCCCCCTCCCACGCCCGGAACCAGAGCAGTCGTCCTCGGAGGGGGTGGTGTCGCCGGCATCGCCTGGGAGCTCGGCGTCCTCTCCGCCCTCGAGGACGCGGGGGCCGACCTCGGGGCCGCGGACCTCGTGGTCGGCACGAGCGCCGGCAGCGTCGTCGGGGCCTTCCTCCGCGCCGGAGGGGTCCGCGGGGCCTACGAGCAGCAACTGAGCCCGCTCCCGACCACCTACGAGGAGCCCGCACCCGTCGACGTCACCGCGGTCGAGCAGCGGTTCGCCGCCGCACTGCAGGGTGCCACCTCGGAGCAGGACGCCCGGGCACGCATCGGCGCCGCCGCGCAGGAGGTCACCGGCGGACAGAGCGACGACGAGCGCGTGGCCACCTTCCGCGAGACGCTGCCCACGGCCGAGTGGCCGGACCGCCCGTACGCGGTGACCGCGGTCGACGCCGTCGACGGCTCCTTCCGCGTCCTCCGCGCCGAGGACGGCGTCCCGCTCGAGCGGGCCGTCGCCGCGAGCTGCTCGGTACCGATGGTGTGGTCACCGGTGCGCATCGACGGGCACCCGTACGTCGACGGCGGAGCCAGGTCGGCGACCAACGCGGACGTGGCGGCCGGGTACGAGCGCGTGCTAGTGATCGCCTGCAGCCCCGAGGGACCGTCCCCGCTCGGGCCGTGGCTCGACCGGGCCGTGGCGACGCTGCGCGACGGCGGCTCGCAGGTGGAGGTCCTCGTCGCCGACGAGGCGTCGCAGCGGGCCTTCGGCACGAACTCGCTGGCGCTGTCCACGCAGCGACCCGCCGCGGAGGCCGGGCGTGCGCAGGCGGAGCGGGTCGCTGACCGGATCGTCGCGTTCTGGCGCTGAGCCGACCCGGCGGGGATCAGCTCAGACGAACGCCGCCTGACCGGTGACGGCGCGCCCGACGATGAGCGTGTTGACCTCCCGCGTCCCCTCGTACGAGTAGATCGCTTCGGCGTCGGCGAAGAACCGGGCGACGCCCTTGTCGAGGACGATGCCGTTGCCGCCCTGGACCTCGCGGCACCAGCCGACGGTCTCGCGCATCTTCGCCGTGGCGAACGCCTTTGCCATCGCCGAGTGCTCGTCGCCGCCGAGGCCCTGGTCCTGCAGCGCGGACGCCTGGGTGCACAGGGCGATCGACGCGGTGATGTTCATGAGGGACTTCACGAGCAGGTCCTGGATGAGCTGGTGCGACGCGATCGGCTTGCCGAACTGCTCCCGCTCCCGGGCATACCGCAGGGCGGCCTCGTAGGCACCGACCGAGATGCCGACGGCCTGCCACGCGACCTCGGTGCGGGTCAGGCGGAGCACCGCAGCCGTGGACCGGAACGAGTCGGCGCGCTGCAGACGACGCGACTCCGGCACGCGGACGTCCTGGAGCGTGATGTCGGCGTTCTGCACGGACCGGAGCGCGATCTTGTCCTCGATCTTCGTCGCGGTGAACCCCGCGGTGTCGGAGGTCACGAGGAAGCCCTTGACCTGGCCGTCGGCTTCGTCCTTCGCCCAGATGACGACGACGTCGGCGAAGGTGGCGTTGCCGATCCAGCGCTTCGAGCCGTTGAGCACCCAGGTGTCACCCTCGCGCCGGGCGGTGGTGCGGAGGCCGCGGGCGGAGTCGCTGCCGGAGAGCGGCTCAGTGAGCCCGAACGCCCCGACGAGTTCGCCGGACGCCATGCGCGGCAGCCACTCGCGCTGCTGCTCGTCGCTGCCCGCGACCGCGACCGAGTTCATCGCCAGGCCGGACTGCACGCCGATGAAGGTCGCGACGCCGGCGTCGACCCGACCGAGTTCGAGCGCCGCCCAGCCGCGGTACACCGCGGAGTTCTCGAACTGACGCACGAGCGGCACGCCGGGCCCGTACATGCCGAGCTCGGCGAGCGGTGCGATGACCTGCTTCGGGAACTCGGCGCGGGCCCAGTACTCGTCCGCGATCGGCGCGACGTCGCGCTCGAGGTACTCGCGGAGCCTACCGAGCGAGTCGCGCTCCTGGTCGGTCAGCTGCTCCTGGAACCGGTAGAAGTCGGATTCCAGCAGGGGCGTCCGCGCAGCCGTCGTTGACATGGATCCAACGATGCATCATTCTCAGAAACGTTGCAAGACGCTGACGACGACTTGGGGGCAACCGTGAGCAGACAGCCACTCGGTGCCCTCGGGTCGGCGCTCGTCCCGAGCGCGCTCGCCACCCGCCTGGAGGCCCATCCCGACGCCCGACGTGCCTTCCGCGCCGCCCGCCACAGCTTCATCGACGGCGCCCGCGTCGACATGGGAGCGCTCGCGTCGTCGCTCGGGGTCGACCGGACCTCGTTGTTCCGCTGGGTCGGCAACCGCGACCAGCTCCTGTCCGAGATCCTCTGGTCGCTGGCCGTCCCGACGCTCGACGCCGCCGGCCGAGCAGCTGCACCGTCGGGAGCGGCACGGATCGTCGACGTCCTCGACCACTTCACCGCGGACCTCATCCGGGCGCCGTACTTCCGCGCGTTCCTGACCCGCGAGCCGGCCCGGGCACTGCGACTCCTGACGACGACCGACAGCGACGTGCAGCGCCGGTTCGTCGCCGTGGTCTCGACCCTGGTCGCCACCGAGCAGGAGTCGGGGGCATTCGACCCGTCGCCGCTCTCCCCCGAGGAACTCGGTCGACTGCTCGTCCGCGTCTCGGAGTCGTTCACCTACGCGGACCTGATCTCGGGTGACATCCCCGACTCCGAGCGGGCACGCACGACGTTCGAGTACATCCTGCGCCCTGCACGGTGACGGCCAGTGGTGAGCCAGCAGCTCAGTGGAACCCGTCCCCGTCGACCGAACGCGGCACCCCGTGGCCCGGACAGCGGTCACGACGGCGGACGCCACGGAGGACCTCGCGGACGTGCTCTCCGCACCCGGTCCACGTCGCCTTCCCACACACCAGGCACTGCACCGACTCACACATGCACCCGTTCTACCGACGCCTCGCCGAGGGCGGACCCGGAGAGCGTCGACCGGCTGCTCCCTGCCTCCGCCGGGCCCTTCCCACGGCACGCACCGCGGAACGGACACAGCACCACGACGATGCGCGGTGCTGTGTGGCGTTCTGCGGTGTCGAGCCGGCAGCAGCCGTCAGATGAGGTCGTCCGACAGGTGGTTCGGCGTCCCGAAGCGGTGCGCCGTGATGGACACCGCCTGCTCCCGGAGGAACGGCAGCATCTCGATGCGGCCGGCCTCGGTCACGGGCTCCGCGTAGACGGCGACGTCGGGCCGCCCGTCCGTCCCGACGGCGAGCGCGGCAGCGTCCCCGGCGATGACTCGGACGCGCGTGGACGGGCCGGCAGCGATCCGAGCGGCGAACGTCTCGTCCGACTCGGTCTGCCGCACGGACTCGACGACCGGGAGGGCTCGGAGCGCGGTGGCCACCGCGTCCGGGAGCGCGACGGCAGTGGAGACCTCGACGGCGGTGCCCGCACGGAGCGCCGCGGCGACGACCCGCACGAGGTCCTCGGTCGTGCCCTCGGCACCCAGGCGCACGTGCACGCTCGGGAACGGCAGGTACCGGAAGACGTTGCGCTCGGCCGAGAGTGCGGACACGTCAGCCGCGGTCCCGAACTCGGACGTCCACGCGAGCTCGTCGGACGCGATCGCACGGTCGACCGACTCGGACGCCACACCGGTCGCCCGGACGAAGGCCGACACGTCGGACGAGGGCGTCGAGCCCGCAGTGGCGACGGAGGGCGCCCACGAGCCGAGGCCGACCAGGTAGTTCACGCCGCCGGCCTTGGTGCCCGCACCGACCGCCGACTTCTTCCACCCGCCGAAGGGCTGACGGCGGACGATCGCGCCGGTGATGCTGCGGTTCACGTAGAGGTTGCCCGCTTGGATGCGTCGGAGCCACGTCCCGATCTCGCCCGGGTCGAGCGAGTGCAGGCCGGAGGTCAGGCCGTAGTCGACCTCGTTGACGATGTCGATCGCCTCGTCGAGGGTCTCCGCGACCATCACACCGAGGATCGGCCCGAAGTACTCCGTGCGGTGGTACTCCGAGCCGCGCCGGACTCCCTGCCGGACACCGGGGCTCCAGAGCTTCCCGGTCTCGTCGAGCTGCTTCGGCTCGATCGCCCAGGACTCCCCCGCGCCGAGCGTCGTGAGGCCGTCGAGCAGCTTGCCCGACGCCGGTTCGATGATCGGCCCCATCTGCGTCGTCGGGTCGGTCGGGTAGCCGACGGTCAGCGAGGACACCGCGTCGAGCAGCTGGTTCCGGAAGCGCTTGGACTTCGCGACCGAGCCCACCATGACGACGAGCGACGCGGCCGAGCACTTCTGCCCCGCGTGTCCGAAGGCCGAGGCGACGACGTCCTTCACGGCCAGGTCGAGGTCCGCCGACGGGGTGACGATGACGGCGTTCTTGCCGGAGGTCTCGGCGAGCAGGGGCAGGTCCGGACGGAAGGACCGGAACAGCTCGGCCGTCTCGTACGCGCCGGTCAGGATCACGCGGTCGACGAGCGGTGACGCGATGAGGTCCTTGCCGAGCTCCGACTCCTCGACGTCGAGGAACGCCAGGACGTCGGCCGGAGCACCGTGCGCGTCGAGGGCGGTCTCGATCACCGACGCCAGCACGGCGCCGCTGCGGGCGGCCGGCGGCGCGGGCTTCAGCACGACGGCGGACCCGGCGGCGAGGGCGGCCAGCGTCGACCCGGCCGGGATCGCGACGGGGAAGTTCCACGGCGGTGTGACGAGCGTCAGCGCAGCGGGGGTGAACGACGCACCGTCGACGGCGTCGAGCGACGCGGCCAGTTCGCCGTAGAAGTGCGCGAAGTCGATCGCCTCGGACACCTCCGGATCGGCCTGGTCGATGGTCTTGCCGGTCTCCGACGCCATGACCTCGATGAGAGCGGCACGGTTCGCCTCGAGGGCGTCACCGACGGCGTGCAGGACGGCGCCGCGAGCCGCGCCCGACCACGAACCCCAGGTCGTGCCGGCAGCGCGGACGCGCTGCAGGGCGGACTCGAGGGTCGTGGCGGAGGTGATGCGGGCCTCCCGGACGGCGGAGACGCCGAGCGTGGAGGTGGCGATCCGCTCGGTGATGGCGGCGCCCCACTCGCGGACGGCGCCGACGGACGGATCGCTGTCCGGGGTGTTCTCGAAGTGGCCGGGGACCGGACGCTCGACGGCCGCGTAGCGGTCGGCGACGCGGTGCGACGCGGGAGCGTCGAGTCCGCCGGGCAACGCGAGCGGCGCGAGGGAGTCGCGGAAACGTGCCTCTTCGCGGGCGAACAGCGTCGGGGACGAGGCGAGGGAGAACACCGCGGACATGAAGTTGTCCTGCGACGCACCCTCCTCGAGGCGACGGATCAGGTAGGCGATGGCGACGTCGAACTCCCCCGGGTGCACGACCGGCGTGTAGAGGAGCAGCGAGCCGACGGTCTTCTTCACCGCGGCCGCCTGTCCCTGCGCCATGCCGAGGAGCATCTCGAACTCGATGCCGTTCCGGACCCCGCGCTGCCCGGCCAGGAGCCAGGCGTGTGCGACGTCGAACAGGTTGTGCCCGGCGACCCCGACCCGCACGTTCGCGATCCGCTCGGGCGTCAGTGCCCAGTCGAGTACGCGCTTGTAGTTCGTGTCGGAGTCCTGCTTCGTGTGCCAGGTCGCGAGTGGCCACCCGTGCACGGAGGCCTCGACCTGCTCCATCGGCAGGTTCGCGCCCTTGACCAGGCGGACCTTGATGTCAGCGCCTCCGCGGGCACGGCGGGCGGCGGACCACTCCTGCAGGTGCTCCATCGCGGCGAGCGCGTCAGGCAGGTACGCCTGCAGCACGATCCCCGCTTCGAGGTCGGTGAACTGCGGCTCGTCGAGGAGCTTCGTGAAGACCGCGATGGTGAGGTCGAGGTCCTTGTACTCCTCCATGTCGAGGTTGATGAACTTCTTCGGCGTCGCCGCTGCCGCACGCTCGAACAGCGGCCGGAGCTGCCCGACGATGTCCTCGACGGCGTGGTCGAACGCCCACGGCGAGTGCGGGTGCACGGTCGACGAGACCTTGATCGAGACGTAGTCGACGTCACCGCGGCTCAGCAGCGCGTGCGTGCCAGCGAGGCGCCTGGCGGCTTCGCGCTCGCCGAGCACGGCTTCACCGAGCAGGTTCACGTTGAGGCGGATGCCGTCCTGCTTGATCTTCGCGATCGCCGGACCGAGCTTGGCGTCGGTGGCGTCGACGATGAGGTGGCCGACCATGTTCCGGAGGACCCGTCGGGCGACGGGGACGACGACACCCGGGAGGCTCGGTGCCAGTCCGCCGCCGAGGCGCACCAGGCCGCGGAGCGCGGCCGGCAGGAAACCGGGGGCGTCCGGCGCGATGGTGCGAAGTTTGCGTGCGGCGACGCCGAGGTCCTCAGGACGGACGACACCGTCGACGAACCCGACCGCGAACGCGAGGCCCTTGGGGTCGGCCAGCACGCCGGCGAGCTGCTTCGCGGAGCCGTCGACCGGGTACGTCTCGGCCTCGGCGAGCCACTGCCGGACGAGGGCGACGGACTCGTCGGCGAGGTCGTCGGATGCGGGCGAGGTGGCGGCGTCGGTGCGCGGCTGGACGTCGGTCATGGGGACAGTGTGACGGGCGCTCTTTCGGTAGCGGAAGCAACTCTTCCTGATGCATTCCGTTCAGCTCAGCTACGCTTTCGGCATGCTCGACGTCCGTCGCCTGGTGCTCCTGCGCGAGCTGTCGATCCGCGGCACCGTGGCCGCGGTCGGCGAGGCGATGAACTTCACCCCGTCGGCGGTGTCGCAGCAGCTCGCGGTGCTCGAGCGCGAGGCCGGCGTCCAGCTCCTCCGCCGCGCCGGTCGGCGCCTGCAGCTCACTCCGCAGGCCGAGGTACTCGTGGCAGCGGCGAGCGAGGTGCTCGACACGCTGGAGCGCGCACAGGCGTCGGTGGAGTCGACGCTGACGAGCGTGCAGGGGCGGATCCGGGTCGCCGTGTTCCAGTCGGCGGCGCTGGCCCTCATGCCGTCCGCGCTCCGCACGATGGCCCTCGAACACCCGGACGTGCGGGTCGAGATGGTGCAGCGCGAACCGGAGACGGCCCTCAACGAGACCTGGGCCCGGGACTTCGACATGGTGGTCGCCGAGCAGTACCCGGCGCACGCCGCTCCCCGCTTCCCCGGACTGGACCGGCGCGACCTGACCACGGACCCGGTGCGCCTGGCGCTGCCACCGGTGGCGACGGCGCTGTGGCCGGTGACGTCCCTCGACGAGGCGGCGACCCTGCCGTGGGTGATGGAACCGCGCGGTGCCGCCTCCCGGCACTTCGCCGAGCAGACTTGTCGTCGTGCCGGGTTCGAGCCCGACGTCCGGTACGAGACCGCGGACCTGCAGGCGCAGATCCGGCTCATCGAGTCGGGCAACGCCGTGGCGCTCATGCCCGACCTGGTCTGGGCCGGTCGGTCGACGAGCTGCCGACTGCTCGAGTTGCCGGAACCGGGCCGTCGGACGATCTTCACGGCGCAGCGGATCGCGAGTGCGGAGTCCCCCGCGGTGACCGCGTTCCGCGCTGCGCTCGAGCGGGCGGCGAACGCACCGCGAACCTGAGCACACCATGTCGGAAAACCCCCGATCATGACGACTGTCCAGCCGTTTTTTCCGTGACGGATTCGTGACCGGGAACGGCCTTCCCGGGGCGCCTGACGACCCTACGATCAGCTCACGGGCACCACCAGGGCGACCCAACCACACGTTCATCCCAGGGGGGAACACATGCACAAGACCTGCCTGCCGCCGATCCACCGGATCGCGGCCATCGGCTCCGCCGTCGCGATCGTCGCGGCGTCGTCGGCATTCGGCATCGGCGTCACCAGCGCCTCCGCCGACGAGCTCGCACCGACCACCGGCGTCGGCACCTCCACCAGCGTCGACGCACCGACCGCGAGCCCGACCACGGACCCCGCTGCCGACCCGGCCAGCGCCGCCGCCGAGATGCCGGCCGAGCCAGCTCCTGCCGTGACCGCTGCACCGGCGCCGACGACCACGCCGACGGCACCGACGACTCCGGCCGCTGCAGCCCCGGCCGCCCCCGCTGCGGCAACCCCCGCGCCGAGCGACGACGCCGCCGCGACGGCGACTCCCGCCGGGACCGTCACGATCAGCGGCACGACCCGAGCGTGGCGTACCGTCTCGGCGGACACCGCCGGCTGGCCCGCCGGCACGACCTTCACCTACCGGTGGGACTTCCACCACCCGGTCCTCACCAACCGTGACCAGGGCACCGAGCGGACGTACATCGTCGACCCCGAGCAGGCCGACGGCACCTTCACGGTCACCGTCACCGGCACGGCTCCCGGCCTGACGCCCACGTCCGTCACCAGCGCACCGAGCACACCGGTCGTCGTCGAGGACTCGGACCGCCAGTTCATCTACGGTCAACGCGTCATCCCCGTCACGAGCGGGGAGCCGTTCTCCGTGGACCTCGCCCCGGCCGACAACCCGGACCTGTCCTTCTTCGTGAACGGCTCCATCGGCGGAACGGCGGACCCGAGCGTGCTGCCCGAGGGCGTCACCCTGTCGGCGAACGGGGTGATCTCCGGGACGCTCGACTCCTCGACGCCGCTCCGCGACCAGATCTGGGTCCACGTCTCGACGCCGTACCACCCGGGCGGCGGGCTGTCGGAGCGCATCCTGCTCTCGGCCGCGCCCCCGGAGAACACCGGCGGACTGTCCTTCGCGGGCGGGACGACCGAGGACCACGCCGTGCAGCTCCACGCCCAGGCCGGCGAGCCGTTCTCACACACCTTCCGCGCCACGGGCGGCCCCGTCGACGAGCCGGTGCGCTACTCGATCCTGCGGACGGACGGGCAGCCGTTCCCGGCGTCGGACGTCGGCGCCTCCTTCCCCGCGGGCATCACGCTCGACCGGACCACCGGGGTCCTCAGCGGCACGGACGACCAGGCGGCCTTCTACTCCTTCGCCGTGGTCGCGACCTCCGGCGGGCAGACGGCCGTGCAGTACGTCGACCTCCGCACGGCTCCCGCTCCGGCCGTCGGCGCCCTCGTGACGGTGACCCGCCCCGGGGACCGGTGGGAGCAGCGCACCTGGGTCATCCAGCCCGACGGCTCGGTGGAGAGCACCTGGTTCCCGAACGGACCGCAGCACGAGATCGAGCGGGAGGTCGGCGGTCGTCCCACCGCCGCGCAGGGCTCGACGTTGCGGATCGCAGCAGCACCGGTCGACGCCTTCGGCAACATCACCGTCCCGTTGGACGGCGACTGGGACGGCAGGACCCCCGTCACCGTGACGAGTGACGTCGCGACCGACGTGGTTCAGCGGGTCGGGTGGAACGCGGAGATCACCTTCCCCCACGCGTCGACGCACACGTTGACCGTGACGAGCCAGGGCGTCTCGACCACGTTCCCCGTCACGGTGGTCCCGTCCACCCCCACCGGGACGACCGGGACGACCGGGACGACCGGCAGCCTTGCCTTCACCGGCGCCGACACGACCGGCCCGGTCACGTGGGGGCTCGGCCTGCTCGCTTCGGGAGTGGCGCTGCTCACGGTACGGGCGCGCCGCCGGCGGGCCTGACCACCGCACGGGGAGGAGGGGCGTGTCCGTGTGGGCACGCCCCTCCTCCCGTGCGCGGCCGTGGCGCCGACGGGCCCGACCGGGGGAAGACGAGGGGCGCGTCCTGACCGAGCGTGCGGGAACCGGATCGGGCGGTTTGCGGGAAACCGCACGATCCGTGTCGGCGACGCATGCGTACCCCCAACCCGGGGTACTTCTGCTGTTGCGCGTCCCGTTACACCTTCAGAGCCCAATACGCTCCGACCACCCGAGGATTCTCGGCGAACTCTTGTATTCCGGCACCCGGCCGGACTCGACCTGGGGGAAGACCCGTGCACCGCAGCACCTCCTTCGTCCGACGCGCCTGCGCCGTCGGCACCGCAACCGCCCTGATCGGCCTCACGACCGGCCTCGGTGTCATGACCGCCACGACCGCGTCCGCGGCCGAGGCCCCGACGACCGGCTCGTCGGTCGCTGCTCCCGTCCCCCCGGGAGCCGACACGACCGCGCCCGGCGCAGACGCCACCACCCCGGGAGCCGGCGCGACCGCGCCGGCCGAGCCGGGCCTCCCCGCCGACGGCGCGACCAGCGCACCCGGCGGCACCACCCCGATGGCTCCCGTGACCGCCGCACCGGCGCCGTCCGGGTCGACCAGCACGAAGCCGAGCGCCACCAGCCCCGCCGAGGCCGCTCCCGCGGCAGCGGCTGCTGCGACCGTCACGATCTCCGGCACCGCCAAGGTGGGTGAGACGCTCAACGCGAAGCCGAAGGGCTTCACCGACCCGGCCGCCCTCGCGTACCGGTGGTCCGTCGACGGCGTCGTGACCGGCGACCAGGGATCGACCTACGACGTGGTCGCAGCGGACGCCGGCAAGGTCGTCTCGGTGACCGTGCAGAACACCTCGACCGGGCACACCGACGAGACGGCGACCACGAGCAGTGCCGTCGTGCGGCAGGCCCCGGTGTTCGTCGACGCCGCCGGTGCGCCCGTCGTCGGCGGGACCGATGCCGACGAGGACGTCCTGCCCCTCGGGACGACCGCCGGCGAGGCCTTCTCGTACACCTTCCGGACCGTCGGGTTCCCCGCTCCGGAGCTGACGCTCGCGTGGTTCTACGACGGGCTCGAAGCGGACCCCGAGTTCCCGGAGGACACCCCCGAGGGTCAGCTTCCCGAGGGCATCACCTTCGACGCGGAGACCGGCGTCCTGTCCGGGACGGCCGAGTGGGCGTCTTCCTACGACTTCGCCGTCACCGCGTCGAACGGCACCGACTCCGTCACGCAGTACGTCGAGCTGACGGTCGACGCCGCAGCACCGGTCGGTGTCGAGGTGTTCGCCTCCGACCGCGCCGACTACATCGAGTTCATCGAGGACGGTCTGGCGTTCGGCTTCGAGGACGACGCGGCCCGCGAGGGCAGCGTCCGGAGCTGGATCATCGACGCGGACGGTGACATCGACACGCTCGACCTCAACTGGAGCACCGGCCCGGAGGGTGGTGACGTCATGCCCGTCGTCACTCCCGGTGGGCAGCCCACCGTGGCCCAGGGCGGGACCCTCCTGGTGAACGGCGGGGTCGTCGACCGCTTCGGGAACCAGGTGATCGACGAGGAGGGGGACCTCTCCCCGGTCACCGTGACGTCCGACGTCGCGTCGGACGTCGTCACGGTCGACGAGGATTTCGGGGGCTTCACGAACTTCGTGGACGTGACCTTCCCGCACGCGTCGACGCACACCCTGACGGTGGCGTCGGAGCAGTTCGCCACCTCGTTCCCGGTCGAGGTCGTCCCGACCGCCACCGCCCCGGTCGCGACGCCCCCGATCGTCACCCCGCCGACGGCCGCGGCCCCGATCGGCACCGTCCCGGTCCGGTCCGCCTCGCACGGCCGTCTTGCCTACACCGGCTCCGACAGCACCGACGCCCTGCCCTGGGCGCTCGGCATGCTCGCCGCCGGTGCGGCCATGGTGGGCCTGCGCATCGTCCGTCGTCGCGCCCAGCGCTGACCCGGACGGGAGGCTCATCCCGCGGCCCCGTCGATCCCGTCACGGATCGACGGGGCCGTTCCCGTTCGGCAGCGCGATCGGTCGGCTGCCCGCCGGCGGGTCAGACGGGTCGGACCTCGTCGGCGCGACCGAGCAGGTCGACGTGGTACGCGGTCTGCCGCAGAGCGCTGCCGAGCAGGTACCCCGACAGCGCTCCGATCCCGCCCGTGAACGGCACGCGGGACGCCACCTCGAACAGTGTGGGGCGGTCGAGTCGGTCGAGGGCGTCCGCCACGTGCCGGGTGCGTTCGTCCCGGTGCCGCACCAGCTCCCGGCCCCGCGACACGACGTCACGGAAGCGGTACTCGTGCCCCGGGCACACCTCGAACGCGGCGAACCCGGCCAGTGCGGCCAAGGAGTCGAGCGAGTCGCGCAGCGGGTTCGACTCCGTCCGGCCACCGAGTCCGATGCCGGAGTTGATGCGCGGCAGCACGTGGTCGCCCGTGAAGAGCAGCCCGTCCGGCTCGTCCACGAAGCAGACGTGTCCCCCGGTGTGCCCCGGCGTCCACAGTGTGCGGATCGACCGGCCCGGGATCGGCAGCACGTCGCCGTCCGCGAGCAGCAGGTCGGCGACCGGAGCCCCCGTGGCGCCGGAGCCGATGCGCCGACCGGTCCCCCACGCAGCCAGCACCCCGCCGAGCAGGTGCTCGGGCACGCCCCACGTCCGGACGTCCCGCTCGTCCTGCTCGGCGTCGTCACGCTCGTGCTCGAGCGCCCGGACCTCCGCCGCGTGCATCGCGACCGGGGCGCCGGAGACCCGTCGCACGTGGGCGGCAGCACCGAGGTGGTCGGCGTGCAGGTGCGTGACCGCGATCAGGGTGACGTCCTCGACGGCCCGACCGATGGCCCGGAACCCCTCGGACAGCACGTCGAGCGCCCCGTCCCCGCTCCCCCCGGGGTCGATCACCGCGAGCGATCCGTCGGCGCCCTCGACGACGTACGCGAGCGTCGCGTCGGGGACACCGCCGCGGAAGGGGACGGCGACGGTCCAGATGCCGGGCCGGACCTCCTCGACGGGCGGCAGGACACCGGCGGCGAGCGCCTCGGCCTGCACGCTGCTGACGGGCGGCGGGATCGACACGCGACCACCATAACGACCGACGGCGTCCTGGCGGGCCCGGGTCGCGCCTCCAGGCCGGACCCGTCGTCTGCGCGTAGACAGGCCGCATGGAGACCATCGCGCCCATGCTCGCCAAGGCCGTCGCCACCGTGCCCGACCCCGACAGCGTCGCCGGCGGCCTGCGGTACGAGCCGAAGTGGGACGGCTTCCGCGGCATCGTGACGATCGAGGGCGACGAGGTCGAGATCGGCAGCCGCGGGTCGAAGCCGCTGACCCGGTACTTCCCGGAGCTGGTCAAGGCGTTCCGCGACCAGTTCGGCGGTCGCGACCACCCGGTCGTGCTCGACGGTGAGGTGATCGTCCGCTCGGGCGAGCCCGGGCACGAACGGCTGGACTGGGAGGCGTTGTCGCAGCGGATCCACCCGGCGGCGTCCCGGATCGCGAAGCTGTCGGTGGAGACACCCGCGCAGTTCGTCGCGTTCGACGTGCTGCACCTGGACGGCGAGGACCTGACCGGTCGACCGTTCGACGACCGACGGGCGGCGCTCGAGGGACTCGGCGACGGTCTGACGGCTCCCCTGTTCGTGACCCGGACGACGCTCGACGTGGAGACCGCCCGCCGGTGGTTGACGACCTTCGAGGGGGCGGGACTGGACGGGGTGGTGGCGAAGCCGCGGCGTCGTCCCTACGAGCCGGCCAAGCGGACGATGCTCAAGGTGAAGCACCACCGCGAGGCCGACGTGGTGGCGGTCGGGTACCGGGTCCACAAGAGCGGGACCGGCGTCGGGTCGCTGTTGCTCGGCCTGTACGACGAGGACGGCGAGCTGCGGATGGTCGGCGGCGTGTCCGCGTTCTCCGACAAGCGCCGTCGCGAGCTGGTCGACGAGTTGGAGCCGCTCGTCGAGCGGGACGCGGACGGGAGGCCCGTCACCGGCGACGGGGAACGGTCGCGGTTCTCGTCCGGCCGCGACACGTCCTTCGTCCGGTTGGCACCGGAGCGCGTGCTGGAGGTCCGGTACGACCAGATGGAGGGCGACCGGTTCCGGCACACGGTGCAGTTCTCGCGATGGCGGCCGGACCGCGAGGCGCGCTCGTGCGGGTTCGACCAGCTGGAGGTCCCGGCGGCGTACGACCTCAGCGACGTCCTGTCCTGACAGGGCAGCAACGGGCGAGCAGTTGTCCGATTGGCGCTTCGGTCCCATCAGTAGTTAGCCGAACTAGTGAAACTGTGGAAGCATTCGAGATACCAGGGGAACGGTGGCCCGCCACCGTCTCGACACCACGGATCGGAGTGGACATGAGCAACGAGATCCTCGTACGCCGAGCACAGCGCAGCCCTCTCAGCGAGGTCCGCGAGGCGCGTCACCAGCGTGCCCTCCAGACCAGCGCGGTCGTCAGCGGCATCGCCGGCGTCACCGCCGCAGCGCTCGCCTTCGTCACGGTCGGGCTCGGCGCATGATCGTCCTCGACGGCGTCACGCAGGGCAACCGCCGCACCTGGTCGCGCCTCACCCGACTGCACACCGCCACGGTCGGCCTGCCGCTGCAGACCTCCCGCGTCGAGGACGACGGGGCCCGTCGCGAGGACGCTTCCTCGTTCGTCTAGGCCTTCCTGGCTCGGGACGGCTGCACGCGGGGCGGCTCGCCGGGCATCTTCGGGAAGTCCGGCGGGAACGGCAGTTCGCCGAGACCGTCCTCCAGGTCCCGTCGCCACCACTCGAGCAGGGGGTCGATGCTCCGCGGCGCAGCGGACATCGCCTCCCACGGGTCGCCGACCGTGGCGAGCCGCTCGGGCACGGTCCGGATCGTGAACGCGGTCGGGTCGGCTGCGTCCAGCTCGTCCCAGGCGAGCGGGGTCGACACCGCGGCGTGCGGCAGTGCGCGCGGACTGTACGCGCCGGCCATCGTCCGGTCGCGGTTCGCCTGGTTGAAGTCGACGAAGACGCGCTGGCCGCGCTCCTCCTTCCACCACGCCGTCGTCACCTGCTCGGGCATCCGTCGCTCGAGTTCGCGTGCCGCCGCGATCACCGCGTGCCGGACGTCGAGGAACTCGTACGCGGGCTCGATCGGTGTGAACACGTGCAGGCCACGGTTGCCGCTCGTCTTCACCCATGCCTCCAGACCGACCTCGGCCAGGACCTTCCGCAACTCGTGCGCGGCGGGGACGGCGTCGTGGAAGTCGGTACCGGGCTGCGGGTCCAGGTCGATGCGGAGCTGGTCCGGGTGGTCGCTGTCCTCGGCTCGGGACGCCCACGGGTGGAAGACGACGGTGTTCATCTGCGCCGCCCAGACCGCGACGGCCGGCTCATCGACCACGAGTTGCGGGTGACTCCGGGCGCTCGGGTAGGTCACCGTCACGGCGCGGACGTAGTCGGGGGCGCCCTTCGGCGGGTTCTTCGAGAAGAACTGCTCGCCGTCGACGCCGTCCGGGAACCGCTGCAGCGAGATCGGCCGGTCGCCGTTCGCCCGGACGAAGGGCTCGCCCACGTCGACGAGGTACTGCGCCAGGTCGAGCTTGGTGATGCCGAGGTCCGGCCAGAGCACGCGGGACGGACTGGAGATCCGGACCTCCCGGTCGCCAGCGGGTCCGGGCACGGTCAGCGTCGTCGCCGGTGTCGCCATGCTGCGGAACCTACTCCCTCGGCGCGGGTGCAGGTGCTCGGGACCGGTCCGGGCCTCCCGTCCGACCCGGTGGACGACGTGGGCCGGCAGCCCGCCGTCGTCGCTCCTGTGCGCCGGGAGCAGCGTCCCGCGGCCTGGCCGCGGCCACCCGCTCGCTAGGCTGGTCCGGTGAGCACGACGACCGAACCGCTGCGCATCGGGCTGGTCTCGCTGCACACCTCCCCCGGTGACGAACCGGGTTCCGGCGAGGTGGGCGGCATGAACGTCGTCGTGCGGCACCAGGCCGAGGCCCTCGCCGACCGGGGCCACCAGGTCGACATCATCACCCGCCGGTCGGCTCCGACGCAGCCCGACTCCGTGGCCCTCGTCCCCGGGGTCTGCCTGCGGTTCCTCTCCGCCGGCCCTGCCGAACCGGTCCCGAAGGGCGAGCACGACGGCTTCATCGAACCATTCCGACAGGGACTCGCCGCCCTCGGACCGTTCGACGTGTTCCACTCGCACCACTGGTTCTCCGGCGCAGCCGCACTGCCCGTAGCCCGTGATCGCGGCGTGCCGCACGTGCAGTCCTTCCACTCGATCGCCGCCGACGCCGCGACGCCCCTGTCGGAGGGCGAGCGACCGGAGTCGGCCGGGCGGATGGCCGCCGAGCAGCAGCTCGCCCGCGACTCCGACGCGATCGTCGTCGTGAGCGAGGCCGAGGCCGAGACCGTCCGCGCCCGGCTCGGCGGCGACCCGTCGCGCGTCTGGATCGTCCCGCCGGGGGTGGACGGGTCGGTGTTCCGACCCGCCGGCCTCGGTGCCCGCCGCGCGGCCGCCCCGTACGTCGTCGCCGCCGCACGCGTGCAACCGCTCAAGGGCCTGGACCTCGCGATCGAGGCCGTCGCCGGCATCGACCGGGAGGCCCGTCCCACCCTCGTCATCGCCGGGGATGCCTCGAGCGAGGCGGGCGACCACGTGGCCGAACTGCGTCGGCTCGCCAAGTCGCGGGGCATCGCCGACCGTGTCACCTTCATCGGGCCGCAGTCGCGCGCCGACCTGGCGTTCCTGTTCCGCGGGGCGGCAGCCGTGCTGGTGCCGTCGCACTCCGAGACCTACGGCCTGGTGGCGCTCGAGGGTTCCGCGTCCGGTGTGCCCGTCGTGGCAGCCGCTGCCGGCGGCCTCCGCGAAGCCGTCGTCGACGGGGAGACCGGTGTCGTCCTCGAGTCCCGCGACCCCGCTGTCTGGGCCTCGGAGATCCAGCGCATCCTGACCGAGCCGGAGTACGCCGCCGCGCTGGCCTCCGCCGGTCGCGAGCACGCGGAGCGCCTGAGCTGGGAACGGTCGGCCGCCGGGCTCGAGCGCGTGTACCTGCGGGTCCTCGGACGCTGAGGGCGACGTGACGCTCGACACCGCACCGGTCGACCTGGCCGCGTTCTGGGCGGCGCTCGACGCCGTCCCGGCAGCGGCGGACGCCGAGCGCTTGTTCGACGTCGACGGCGTCGGCGGGGCGGGGACCCTCCGGCGCGCGAACCTCGACCGCTACCTGCAGCGGTCCGGGCCGGGCGCCGACACGATCCTGGTCGCGGAGGCTTCCGGCTGGCGCGGCATGACGAACACCGGCGTGCCCTTCACGAGCATGCGGGAGCTGCAGGACCCGGACGGGCTCTTCGCCGACGTCCCCCTCACCGTCCCCGACGCCCCGACCGCGCCGTGGGAGGCGTCCTCCCGGGTGGTGCACGCCGCCCTCCGCGGATGGCACGGCCCACTCCCGGTGCTGTGGGCGGTGTTCCCGCACCACCCCTTCGTCGCCCCGGACCGGCTGACGAACCGGACGCCGCGGCCGGCCGAGGTGCGGGACGGCGCTCCCGTCGCACTCGCCCTGGCCGAGGCCGTCGGAGCGCGTCGGTTCGTCGCGGTGGGGCGGAAGGCACAGGGCGCCCTGGCGGCAGCGGGCATCGACGCGATCGCCGTGCGGCACCCCGCTCAGGGAGGCGCGGCGCAGTTCACCGCGCAGCTCGCCGAACTACGCTGACGCGTGGTGTGCGGCCGGGCGGTGTTCGACCGGTCGGTGCGCGGTCAGGCGTCGCAGGCGGGCGGTGCCCCACGGTGCGTCGGCGTCAGGCCGAGCGGACCTCGACGCCCTTCGCGGTGAGCGCCTCGGACACGTGCGCCGGCAACGGCGCTGCCGCGTACACGACCCGGAGGGCCGGCAGGTCGACGAGGTCGTCCCAGTTCTGCGGGTCGTAGCGGTCGTCGGACCCGTCCCACCCGGGGTGCAGGTCCTGCAGGATCTCCAGGTCCGAGTCGACGGTGAGCTCCGTCACCAGGTCGAGCTGCGACGGCAGGAGGTCGAGCTCGTCGTAGTACTCCCGCGCCCGGTCGTCCTGCCCGTCGACGTCCTCCTCCGCGACGACGTCCTCGTCGTCGTCCCCGTCGTAGGGCTCGATGACGTCGAGGTCGTAGCAAAGCACGTCGAGCACGAGCAGCTTCGCGTTGAAGTCCGCGAACTCGATGGGTTCTTCGGTGGTCGTCGACTCCTCGTCCATGCAGGGCAGCGTATCGACGGACCGCTGCACGTGCCCGGGCCGGCGGATTTCCCTGTGGGACTGGACAGGGAGCGGTCAGCAGGACCAGGGTGAGGCATGGCGACCACCACGAAGACCGAGCACGACCCGGGGCAGCAGACCGAGCTCCGTCGCGTCATCGGTCCGAAACTCCTGCTGCTGTTCATCGTCGGCGACATCCTCGGAACGGGGGTGTACGCGCTCACCGGGCAGGTGGCGGCGGAGGTCGGCGGTGCTGCGTGGCTGCCGTTCCTCATCGCCTTCTCGGTGGCGCTGCTCACGGTGTTCTCGTACCTGGAGCTCGTGACGAAGTACCCGCAGACGGCCGGTGCCGCCCTCTACGTGCACAAGGCGTTCGGCATCCACTTCGTCACGTTCATCGTCACCTTCATCGTGATGTGCTCGGGGATCACGTCGGCGTCGACGGCGTCGCGGGCGTTCGCGGCGAACCTCGGCGTCGGCTTCGGGCTCGAGCTGCCGAACACCGTGGTGATGCTCATCGCGATGGGGTTCATGCTCGCGGTGATGGCGGTGAACTTCCGCGGGGTCAGCGAGAGCGTGAAGACCAACGTCGTGCTCACCCTCGTCGAGCTCTCGGGTCTCGTGCTCGTCATCCTGGTGGGCTTCGCCGCCATCGCCGGGGGCAACGCGGACTTCTCGCGGGTGGTGATGTTCGAGACCCCGGAGGACAAGAGCCTGCTGCTCAGCGTCTCGACGGCGACGTCGCTGGCGTTCTTCGCGATGGTCGGGTTCGAGGACTCGGTGAACATGGCGGAGGAGACGAAGGACCCGTCGCGGATCTTCCCCCGCGTGATGCTGACCGGCCTCGGCATCACCGCCGTCATCTACGTCCTCGTGTCGATCTGTGCCGTCGCCGTGGTCCCGATCGGCCAGCTCGCGGGCAACGAGACCCCGCTGGTGACCGTCGTGCAGACCGCGGCGCCGGACTTCCCGATCGGTGCGGTCCTGCCGTTCATCTCGATGTTCGCGGTCGCGAACACCGCGCTCATCAACATGATGATGGCGTCCCGGTTGCTGTACGGCATGAGCAAGCAGGGCGTGCTGCCGGGCTTCCTCGGACGGGTCTCCCCCACGCGTCGGACCCCGTCGACCGCGATCGTCTTCACGACCCTCATCTCCCTGGTGCTCATCGGCTGGGTGTCGCTCGACCCGGAGTCGCCGATCGTGGTGATCCTGGGCGGGACGACCTCGCTGCTGCTGCTGGCCGTGTTCGCGGTCGTCAACACCTCGGTGCTCGTGCTGCGACGGGACAAGGTCGGGCACAAGCACTTCAGGGCGGGCGTCGTCCTCCCCGTCATCGGGGTGGTGGCGTGCCTGTGGCTGGTGCTGCCGTTCTCGTCGGGCCGCGCCGGTGAGCAGTACCAGATCGCCGGGGCGCTGCTCGCGCTCGGCGTCGTGCTGTGGCTCGTGACCTGGTTCACGCACGGCCGCAAGGTCGCGGACAAGGCGCCGACCGGCCTCGTCACGGAGCCGACCGCCGTACAGCGCGACCGCAGCGACGACCACCGCTGACCCGGACCCGTGCGCCGGGCTCAGCCCGGCGCACCGACGGCACCGACGACCCCGGTGGCCCGCCCGACTCAGGCCCACCCGGCTCAGGCCCGGCGGGCCGGCAGCCCGAGCGGGCCCGGGGTCCGCTCGATCGCCCGGACGGCCAGCGCCCGGACCCAGTCGAGCCGCTTGCCCGGCCACCCGTGCACGAGCACGGTCCAGTGCTCGGGCAGCGCCGACGCCCCGGCGAGCGCTCCGGCCAGTCCGCCGGTGATCGCGGCGACGGTGTCGGTGTCCCCACCCCCGCGGACGGCCCGCTCGAGGGTGTCGACGACGCCGTCCCCGTGCGTGATCGCCGCGACGGCGCCCTGCAGCGACGCGACGACCCAGCCGTTCCGTCCGGTGTGGTCCGCCGGCGTCGAGGCCTCGGCCTCCGCGATCCGGTCGAGCCACAGGGTGCGGCGTTCCCGCGGCAGCAGCGGCACCCCTCGGCGGACGTCGAGCCGCCCGCGGCGGATTGCGTGCCGGATCGCCACCGTCCAGAGCACGCAGGCGTCGCCGGCGTCGTCCTCGTGGTGCGTGAGGTCGCTCACCCGCCGGGCGGCGACGGCGAGGGAGCGCTTCGTGCCGTCGCCGAGGAACCCGAGCACGAGTGGCGTCGTCCGCATGAGCGAGCCGTTCCCCGCCGACTGTCCGCGCTGGTCGTGCACGGCCCGAGCGGCGGTCTTCGCGGCGTCCTCGGTGTTCGCGGTCATCCGGCCGAGGACGGCACGGGTCTGCGCGCCGACGTCGGGAGCGTCCTGCGCCCAGTCCGACCACGCGGCCAGGAGCCGTCCGTGGGTCCGGGTCTCGTTCCACCGAGCGCCGTTCGCGACCGCTTCGAGGACCGGGATCGCCATGCTGGTGTCGTCGGTCCACTCCCCCGGCCCCCAACCGAACGGCCCGCCGCCGCGCATCTCGACCGGGTGGTCGGCCGCCAGTGGCGGACCGAACTCGTACGGGGCTCCGAGCGCGTCCCCGCACGCACTCGCCAACACGGCGCCGAGCGCCCGGTCCTGCATCGCTGTGTCCATCGTTCCCTCCGCGCCCCACGGTAGTGCCGCGAACCGGGGGCATGTCGGCACGCCCGCCGTCCAGCAGGAGCGCTTAGCCTCGTGGTACCGGAGGGTGCCCGATCCGTCCGGTCCCGTTCCGACCCGCCCACCCTGACGGAGGACCCGCCCATGCGCCGTGCCGGCATCGCACTCGCATCGGTGTTCGGCGTGGGCGTCGTCGCTGCCGTCATCGGGGTGATCGTCCTCGTCGTCATCGCGGTGAACTCGCTGTCCGGGGTCCTGTCGTCGTCGGCGACCCCGCAGGCGCTGACCTGCCCGGCCGCTCCCGCCCGGACGGTGGGCGGTCTCGTGGTGCCGGCCGGCCCGGTCGCCGGCTTCTGCCAGGACCGCCTGGTGAACGCCGCCGAGGTCATCCGCGCCGCCCGTGCCCTCGGCATCGGCCCGCACACGCAGGCGGTCGGGGTCATGACCGCCATCGGGGAGTCCGGTCTCGTCAACCTCGACCACGGCGACGCCGTCGGACCGGACAGCCGCGGGCTGTTCCAGCAGCGCGACAACGGCGCCTGGGGCACGTACGAGCAGCGGATGGACCCGTACACGGCGGCGTCGATGTTCTACGCCAAGCTCGTCAAGGTGCCCGGGTGGAAGACCATGACGCCGACGCAGATGGCACACGCGGTGCAGGTGAACGCCGATCCGGACCACTACGCGAAGTACTGGCCGACGGCGAAGCGCGTGGTCGAGGGCCTGACCGGCGAGACCGTACCGGACGTGGCACCGCAGGGGTAGCAGCACGCCACGGCTGCGAGGGGCCCGCTGGCCGCCGTGGGCAGCCCCCGGCGCCGCGGTCACGCCACCGCCGCGGTGACGGGTTCGTCGTCGTCGAGTTCGATCATCGACGCGCCGTCGTCGTGCACGACGACCTGACCGCGCAGCCGGACGCCGTGCTCGTCGAGGCTGCACGCCATCGCGTCGACCCACTCCCAGTCGACGGGGAACAACCCCGTGGCGCCCGGCCGTTCCCAGGCGATGACGACCTGGGCGGCGCCGACCTGCGCGACGACGTCCTCGATCAGGGCGCCGAAGTCGGCGACCCGGTCGTCGGGCTCGTAGGGCAGGTCCGCGACGGGCATCACCAGGTGGACGGGGACGCCCCGCTCGCTGAGGAACAACACCCAGCACTGTCGTCGGACAGGGGTCTCGAGGAGGGCGACGACGAGGTCGACCACGTCGTCGTCGGTACGGACTGCGGTTCGCTCGAGTCGTTCGAGCACGTCGGTGTCTGGCATGCCCTCAGCGTCACCGCTCGAGGCCGGACCAGGCCTCCTCGGCGATCGACCTGTGGACGACCACGCCCGTCGGAGCAGCTGTGCAGGACTGTCGGCTCAGATCCCGATCGTGACCGTGCCGCCCACGACGAGCCGCGCCACCAGGAACACGACGACGAGCACCCCGAGTCCGAGCAGCGCCACCGGCCACGCGATCCGCCGCCGGACCAGGCGGCGCACGCAGCAGAGGACCGTCGCGAGGAACACCAGCGCGACGAGCACCGGCGCGAGCGTCACGACCGTCCCGCCGAGCCCCTCGTCGCACCGGTTGCCGGGGGCCTCGCACGAGCCGAACCCGAGTGCGAGCAGCGAGATCCCCCACCCGGCGGTCACCGCGGCGAGCGCGTCGACCACCAGCAGGACGACGGAGGCGACCACGTCGGCGGCGCGGCGGGCCCCGCGCGGGCCGGTCCGGGCCTCCCGGCCGTCACCGTCGGCGGGCGTCATCGACGGCCACGCGTCCGGCGGCTCGACCACAGGGCGGCCGCGAGCACGAGGACAGGACGCAGGAGCACCCGAGCGGAGGAACGCATGGGTCCATCGTGCCTCGTCGCCGCCGCGCCGGTTGCCGCTACGGTCGGGGCATGGCCCGTGCGCGCGACCACGAACCCCCGGCAGCTCCTGCCACCGCAGCCGTGCTGCTCGGCGGGTTCGCGTTCCTGCAGGGGCTGATCCTGCCCGCCGAGGGTGTCGGCCGGCACCTGGCGATCGGGTTCCTGTTCGGCGGACTCGGCCTGTTGTCGGCGTGGCGGGCGATCAGGATCGGCCGTCGCCGACGTGCCGCTCGCCGGTGGGCGTGGTTCGCGGCCGCGCTGGGGATGCTCGGGGTCGGGATGCTCGCCTACCAGGGGCTCGTCATCCTGACGGGCGGAGCGCTGCCGCCGCCGTTCTGGTGGCCCTACGCGCGACGGTGAGGGACGGGCAGCCGTCCGGCCGTGCTCGGCCACCGACCGGACGGGAGGCCCGACCCGCCTCCGGTGCGGCGGGTGCCGATCCGCCGTGACGGGTGCAGGATGGGCCGCATGGCAACGACGCCGCGCTCCTCCACCGTGTTCCGCCGGAAGCCGATCGACACGATCGACGACGACTCCGGGGGCGAGGGCGGCCTGAAACGCCACCTCGGGCTGTGGCAGCTCACCGCGATCGGCATCGGCGGCATCATCGGCGCGGGGATCTTCACCCTCGCCGGTACCGTCGCGAACGGCGTCGCCGGGCCCGCCGTCCTCATCAGCTTCCTGGTCGCCGGCGTGGCCAGTGCGGCGGCGGCACTGTCGTACGCGGAGTTCGCGGGCCTCATCCCGAAGGCCGGCAGCGCCTACACGTACGGCTACGCGGTGCTCGGCGAGATCGTCGGGTGGTTCATCGGCTGGGACCTGCTGCTCGAGTACACCGCGATCGTGGCGGTGGTCGCGATCGGCATCTCCGGGTACGTCGGGTTCCTGGTCGGACAGTTCGGCATCGAGCTGCCCGCCTGGATGCTCGGTGCACCCGGCACCGGGCAGGGCCACGTCGTCGACGTCTTCGCGATCGTGCTGTGTCTGCTGACGGCGTTCGTCCTCACGCGCGGCATCCGGAGTGCCGCCCGGTTCGAGTTCGTCGCGGTCGGCATCAAGGTCGGACTCGTCGTGCTCATCATCGTGCTCGGGGTCTTCCACATCGACAGCGCCAACTACTCGCCGTACTTCCCGTTCGGCTTCGGCGGCGTGATGACCGGTGCCGCGACGGTGTTCTTCGCCGTGTTCGGCTACGACGCGATGTCCACCGCCGCCGAGGAGTCCACCGACGCCCGCAAGCACATGCCGAAGGCGATCCTGCTGTCCCTCGGCATCTCGATGGTCCTCTACGTGCTCGCGACGCTCGTCCTGACCGGGATGCAGGACTACCGGGACATCGACCCGGCCTCCGGCTTTTCGTCGGCGTTCGCGTCGGTCGGCCTCGGCGGGATCGCGAACGTGATCGCGATCGGGGCGATCGTCGGCATCGTGACGGTCCTGGTGACGTTCATGCTCGGGGCTTCTCGCGTCTGGTTCTCGATGAGCCGCGACGGCCTGATGCCCAAGTGGTTCGCGAAGACCGACCCGAAGCGCCACGTGCCGACCCGGGTGACCTGGATCCTCGGGATCGCGTCGGCGGTCCTGGCCGGCGTGCTGCCGATCGGGGTCGTCGCCGAGCTGACGAACATCGGGATCCTGCTCGCGTTCGTGGTCGTGTGCACCGCGGTCATCGTGCTCCGCTACCGGCAGCCCGACCTCGACCGGCAGTTCCGGCTGCCCCTCATGCCGATCGTGCCGGCGGTCGGCGTGCTGGCGTCGCTGTGGCTCGTCTCGTTCCTGCAGTGGGAGACGTGGGTGCGCTTCGGGATCTGGTTCGCGATCGGCCTGGTCGTGTACTTCGCGTACTCGCGGAAGCACAGCGAACTCGCCGGACCCCCTCCCCGGTGAGCGCCCGTTTTCGGCGGCGGTCAGTCGCGCCGGTGCTTGCCGAGCGAGGCCGTCGGCGCCGCCATCGGGTGGTTCCGGAACCAGCGGAGGAGCTCGCGCGACCGGCTCGCGTCGGCGCTGGTGTCCCCCGTCCCGAGGAAGTCGCTGAAGCCCGAGGGCGGTTCGACCTGCTCGTCCCGGTCGAAGGCCATCTTCCACTCCGGGAACCGGCGCGTGTGGATCGACTCCTCCACCAGCAGCCGGACCTCGTCGTGGCGCGGGTCGGTGACGATCCGGCCGTAGGTCGCGACGACGGCGTCGTGCGGCCCCTCGAGCAGCTGCATGAAGCGCCCGGCGCGGTGCACCAGGAGACCGGTCAGGCCGTCCTGGGTGTTCCGCTCGCGCGAGTACTCGAGCACCTCGTCGAGGGCGTCGTCATCGAACGGCTGGGTGGCCGAGCTCATGTAAACGAGTGACTGCAGCATGGTGATCCCGATGATGGCTCAACGACGCGGCCACCGACCAGCCCCCGAACGGGCCTGACACGATGCGGACAGACCGACCGCGTGCCGCCCGCCGGCCTGGTACCGGAGCGTCGGCGGCGCCTGGCACGATGGCCCTGTGCCAGCTGCCCCGATGATCGACGCCGTCGACGTCATCCGGTTCGTCGGGCCGCAGACCTTCGGGCGGGCCCGTGACGTCGTGCGCGCCGGTCTGGTCGAGCACGCCACCTGGCACGAGGACGGCACCATCACCGCGACCGTGAGCGGCAGCGGTGACCACCCGTACGACGTGCACGTCGACACGACGACCGCCCGCGGTGAGTTCGTCCGCCCGGTCCGCAGCCGCTGCACGTGCCCCCTCGGCGGCGAGTGCAAGCACGTCGCCGCCGCACTCCTCACCGTCAACGCCCGGGCCCTGGCCGCGCAGGCCGGCCCGCGCACACAGGCCCCGACGCCGCCGACCCCGGACTGGAGGCGCGACCTCGCCCGCCTCGCCGGCGACGACGGCCCCGCCGGGTCAGGAACCCTGCCCGCGACCGGCGGGATGGGCCTCCAGTTCGAACTCCGGGACGCCGTACCGGCCCGACTCGCCGGTCGAGCGCGGGCGGCGGGGCGGACGATGCCCGTCGCGTCCCGCGCAGTGCGACTCGGAGTGCGGCCGGTGAGTCGGAGCGCCGCCGGCAACTGGGTGCGTGGACAGCTGACCTGGGGCGCACTCCCCTACTCGATGAACCGTCTCGGCCTCGAACCGGAGCAGCACGCCTGGTTCATGCAGTTCGCGGCACTGCACCGCGCCGGGCAGCTCGCCGGCCTGCCGGGTGAGAGCGACTGGATCCACCTCGACGACTTCCGGAGTCCCCTGCTCTGGCCGCTGCTCCGCCAGGCCGGACCACTCGGCATCGCGTTCGTCACCGGCAAGCGGGAGGCCGGGGTCGACCTCGGCGCTGACGCCCGCGTGCTGCTCGACGCCGTCCGCACCGCCGACGGGTTGGTCATCGGCGCGAGCGCCGTCATCGACGGGCGGCCGGTCGCCGAGGGCGCCGCACGCGTCGTCGGGGACCACGGTGTGTACGCGTTCCGGGAGTCCCCCGAGTTGCACGTCGCGCTCGCCCCCACCCCGGCACCGGTGCCGGAGGACCAACGCCGGATGCTGGTCGAAGCGGCCCGGATCACCGTCCCCGCAGACGAGGTCGACGAGTTCCTGGCCGACTGGTCGCCGCGCCTGCGCGGGTCGCTCGGGCTCGTCAGCTCCGACGGGTCGCTCGAGCTGCCGGAACGGACGCCGCCGGAACTCGTGCTCACCGTGACGTTCGAACCGGCACGGGCGCCGCGGACCGACGACCGGGCGCATCTGCAGTGGCGGTGGAGCGTCGACGGGCGGAAGGACCCGGTCGCGCTGCACGGGCCGCTGCCCGACCTCGGGAGCGTCCTGGCCGCGGACGATGCTGCGGGTGCGGACGCTCCTGCTGCTGATGCGGACGCGGACGCTGCGGCCGATCCGGCGGCGAACGCGGGCGCAGATGCCGCCCTGGAGCCGGCCGAGCCGGAGACGCAGGACGCGGCGGCGGGGCGATCCGAGCCTCCCGGACCGGGCGGCGGCCTCGCCTGGTTCGAGGACGGGACCATCGACGGCGCCGACGTCGCGGTCCTCGCGAACGAGCTGTTGCCCGCGCTGCCGGCCCTCGGCGTCCGCGTCGTCGTGCAGGGCGAACGGGTCGACTACGAGCGCCTGAGCGGCCGGCCGCACATCCGTGTGACGACGATGCCGTCGGAGAAGCACGACTGGTTCGACCTCGGGATCATCGTCAGCGTCAACGGCAAGGAGATCCCGTTCACACCGCTGCTCCGGGCGCTCGCGAAGCGCGACCGGCGGCTGAAGCTCGTCGACAACTCCTACCTGTCCTTGGCGGACCCGGCGTTCGACCGGCTCAAGGAGATCATCGAGGAAGCGCGCGAGCTCGACGAGTGGGAGCCCGACCAGCCCCTGACCGTCACCCCGTACCGTGCCGCACTCTGGTCGGAGTTCGACCAGCTCGCCGACGAGACCGAGCACGACGAGCGGTGGAAGGAGATCGCCGGCCGCCTGCTCGACGCGACCGCTCCGGCCGACGCCGTCGTCCCCGCGACGGTCCACGCCGAGCTCCGGCCCTACCAGCGTGACGGCTACGCCTGGCTGACGTTCCTCGTCGAGCACGGTGTCGGCGGCGTGCTCGCCGACGACATGGGCCTCGGCAAGACACTGCAAGCACTCGCGATGATCGCGGACCGTCGGGCCGCCGACCCGGAGGCGCCGCCGTTCCTCGTCGTCGCGCCGACCTCCGTCGTCGGCAACTGGGCGGACGAAGCGGCGAAGTTCGTGCCGTCGCTGCGCGTCACGACGGTCGCGGGGACCTCGCTGAAGGACCACGCCCGGGTCGCGCGAGCCGCCGCAGCGTCCGACGTCGTCGTCACCTCGTACGCGCTGCTCCGCCTCGATGCGGCCGCCTACCTCGACCGGACCTGGTCGGCGCTGCTGCTCGACGAAGCGCAGTTCGTGAAGAACCCGCAGTCCCAGACGCACCGGGTCGCCGCGGAGCTCCGTGCTCCCGTCAAGATCGCCGTGACCGGGACACCGCTCGAGAACGGGCTCGCCGACCTCTGGGCGCTGTTCTCGATCGTCGCGCCCGGGCTGCTGTCGTCGTGGACGCGCTTCGGCGACGACTACGTGAAGCCCCTCGCCTCGCCCGACCTCCGTGGTGCGGCGCGGAAGGAACTGACCGACCGACTCCGGCGTCGGATCCGGCCGCTCATGCTCCGACGGACGAAGGAGAGCGTCGCCGCTGACCTGCCCGAGAAGGTCGAACAGGTCGTGCGCGTCACCCTCGACCCCGCTCACCGCGACCTGTACGAGACGACGCTGAACCGGGAGCGGCTCAAGGTCCTCGACCTGGTGGACGACCTCGACCGCAACCGGATGATCGTGTTCCGGTCCCTCACCCTGCTCCGGATGCTCGCGCTCTCCCCCGCGCTCGTGTCCGACGACCACGACGACGTGCCGAGCGCCAAGCTCGACCTGCTGCTCGACGAACTCGAACAGCTCGCGGCGGAGGGCCGGCGGGCGCTCGTGTTCAGCCAGTTCACCTCGTTCCTCACGATCGTGGCGACCGCCCTCGACGAGCGTGGTGTCGCGTACGAGTACCTCGACGGGTCCACCCGGCGCCGAGGGGTCGTCATCGACCGCTTCCGGGACGGCACGGCCCCGGCGTTCCTCATCTCGCTCAAGGCCGGCGGGTTCGGACTCACCCTGACCGAGGCGGACACGGTCTTCGTGCTCGACCCCTGGTGGAACCCGGCCGCCGAGAACCAGGCGGTCGACCGGACGCACCGGATCGGACAGACCCGGTCGGTAACGGTCGAACGGCTCATCGCCGAGGACACCATCGAGGAGAAGGTGCTCGCGCTGGCGCAGCGGAAGGCGCAGCTCTTCGCGACGATGATCGACGACGACGCGCTGTTCGCCGAGGGGTTGAGCGCGGAGGACATCCGGTCGTTGCTGGCGTGAGCCCGAGACCGGGCTGCAGCGACATACGAAGTACCGATTCGTTGGCCCTGGCCGGACCTGCTCGCTACCGTCTCGCCATGCTCCTCGCCAGCCCTGCTCCGCACGCCGCCACCCGCGTGCGGACCACGGGCGGATGCTGACGCTCGACGCCAACGTCATCATCGCGGCACCGACGCGGAGGACGCGGCGCACGCGCGAGCGCTGGACGTCGTCGAGTCGTACGAGTGGGAGGGCTTCGCCACGACCTACGCGCAAACTCGGGTTCCCCGTGATCGACTGCAGCGAGACGGATCCCCACAGAGAACCGGCCTGGCGGGTGTGGGTCCCACCAGGCCGGTGACGGTGCAGCGGTCGGTCAGTTGCCGAGGCCGTCGATCCGCGCGATCTCGTCCGCGCTCAGCTCCAGCGTCGCCCCGGCGGCGTTCGACCGGATGCGGTCCGGGTTCGACGACTTCGGTATGACGACGAACTGGTGCGCAACGTGCCACGCGACGATGACCTGCGCGGCGTCGGCGTCGTGCGCCTGGGCGATCTCGACCAGCGTCGGGTCCTGCAGGTTGCTCGCCTTGAAGGGGCTGTAGCCCTCGAGGACGACACCCCGGTCGCGCAAGCCGTCGGCCACGGCACGATCGAACTCCACCGGGCTCCAGCGGATCTGGTTCACGGCCGGGGTCGCACCGGTCGCGTCGATGAGCTCGTCGATCTGGTCGAGCGAGTAGTTGCTCACACCGATCGCCTTCGTCAGGCCGGCCTGCTGCGCCTCGACGAGCTGCTGCCAGACGTCCGGACGGGCCTCGCCGTTCGGCGGCCAGTGCACGAGCCACAGGTCGAGGTGGTCGAGGCCGAGCTGGTCGAGGCTCTCCTCGATGGTCTGCCGGACGCGGTCGGCGTTGTCCGGCGGGAGCTTCGTGGTGATGAACAGGTCCTCGCGGGCGAGGCCGGAGTCGGCGATCGCCTTCCCGACACCGCGCTGGTTGCGGTATCCGGTGGCGGTGTCGATGTGGCGGTAGCCGGCCTGGAGGGCGGCGGCGACCGCGGCGGGAGCGTCGGGCTCCTCGATCTGCCAGGTGCCGAAGCCGAGGAGCGGCATCGAGCCTCCGGTGACGGGTACGGACGGTTGTGCGTAGTCGGTCATGGCTCCTCTCTACGCGCGGTGCGGGACGGCGGACCCAGGTCCCTTCGTCCGTGCACGGTGCGGCTTCCCGACCGTGTCGGCGGCCTCCGCCAGGATCGACGGGTCCCCCGAGCACCACCAGGAGCACCACCAGGAGCACCACCGAGCATGACGTCCCGTCGACGCCGCACCCGCACCACCGTCCAGTCCTCGATCGTCGCGCTCGCCCTCGCCCTGGGCATCTGGGCGCTGTTCGCGTCGGGGGTCCTCACCACCGACGCCGGTGCTTCGACGAGCGCCGCGACCACCAGCGCCACGATCGATCCCGCTGACGAGCCGACCATCGCGACCGCGTCGACACCGACGCCCGGCGCACCAGAGCCGAGCCGGGCCTCCAGTCCGTCGGCTGGCGGGAGCAGCGACGGGAGCAGCGACGGGACCGATGCCGCGGCAGCCCGGGCGACCCTCGCCGCCCTGCCCGTGAAGGGGAAGGCGCCGTCGACGGGCTACGACCGCGAGGCGGACTTCGGCACCGCGTGGCTCGACGTCGACCACAACGGCTGCGACACGAGGAACGACGTCCTGGCTCGCGACCTGACCGACATCGTGCGGCAGGGCCCCTGCAAGGTCATGTCCGGCGACCTCGTCTCCCCCTACACGGGCGCTCCGATCACCTTCGTGCGGGGGAACACGACGTCGACCCTCGTGCAGATCGACCACGTCGTGGCGCTCGAGAACGCGTGGCGCACCGGGGCACAGCAGCTCAGCCAGGCCGAACGGCAGGCACTGGCGAACGACCCGGACAACCTGTTCGCCGTCGACGGGCGGTCGAACGCGCAGAAGCGGTCGGCGGACGCGGCGACCTGGCTGCCGGCGGCGAAGGGCTTCCGCTGCGAGTACGTCGAACACCAGATCGCCGTGAAGGCGGAGTACCGACTGTGGGTCGTGCCGGCCGAACGCGACGCGATGGAGCGGGTGCTCGCGGCCTGCTGAGAGACCTCGCCACACCGCTCGCAGTCAGACGACACCTGTAGCGTAACTCGTGTCCGGCGGACACCGTCGGACCGGACTCGCCGCCCGGTGCCGCGACCCAGCGCACCGTTCCCGGACCCCGAGCCCTTCATCGTCGAAGACCGCAGGAGGCCCTCATGACCAGCACCAGTTCCACCAGCACGCGTTTCACCGACCGCGTCGTGCTCATCACCGGCGGCGGCTCCGGCCTCGGCCGCGCCACCGCCGTGCGTCTCGCCACCGAGGGCGCGAAGCTCGCCCTCGTCGACGTCTCCGAGCAGGGCCTCGAGGCGACGAAGGCCGCCGTCCTCGAAGCCGCTCCGGATGCCGAGGTCCTCACGACCATCGCCGACGTCGCTGACGAGGCGCAGGTCGACGCGTACGTCGCCGCCACCCGCGAGCGCTTCGGCCGCATCGACGGCTTCTTCAACAACGCCGGCATCGAGGGCAAGCAGAACCTCACCGAGTCGTTCACCGCCGCCGAGTTCGACAAGGTCGTCTCGATCAACCTCCGTGGTGTGTTCCTCGGGCTCGAGAAGGTCCTCGCCGTGATGCGCGAGCAGGGCTCCGGCATGGTCGTCAACACCGCGAGCGTCGGCGGCATCCGGGGCGTCGGCAACCAGTCCGGCTACGCCGCCGCCAAGCACGGCGTGGTCGGACTGACCCGCAACTCCGCCGTCGAGTACGGCCAGTACGGCATCCGCATCAACGCGATCGCCCCGGGCGCGATCTGGACGCCGATGGTCGAGAACTCGATGAAGCAGATCGACCCGGAGAACCCGCGCAAGGCCGCCGAGGAGTTCATCCAGGTCAACCCCACCAAGCGCTACGGTGAGGCACCCGAGATCGCGTCGGTCGTCGCGTTCCTGCTGTCCGACGACGCGTCCTACATCAACGCCGCGGTCGTCCCGATCGACGGCGGGCAGTCCGCCAAGTACTGACCCCCACGGTCCATGCGGGTGGGGCGCGCCGTCCTGACGGGAGGCGCGCCCCACCCGTCCAGACCCTCCTGCGTGGCAGCATGGCCGGTGACACGACCCTGGAGGGGGAACGCGATGAGCGCGAACGGAACGACCGGGTCGAGCTTCGGCCCGGGTGCCGATGACGCGGTGCCGAACGACGCCGGCCAGCTGCGGCGACGCATGAGCGAGTCTGCCGAGGGCTTCCTCGGCAGCGCCGCTTGGGTGCCGTGGAAGACCGACGGGGCCGGCGGTGACCCCGCGGACGGCAGTGTCGCGCACGTCGTCATCCGCGAACGCCAGTTCGTACCGGTCTTCACCGACCCGTCGGAGCTGCGGACGAGCCTCCCGGGCCTGGAAGCACGTGCGATGCCGATGGCCGAGCTCGTGACGGCACTGCCCGAAGACTTCGGGATCGTCGTCGACCCGACCAGCGCCCAGGCGGCGAACTTCCTGCAGGCCGACGTGCTCGCCGGGCTGCGGGCCGGCATCGGCGGCGTCACGCCGGACGACCTCCGCCCGTCGGGCTCCGACCCGTCCTGATGCCAGGCCGGCTCACGCTGCCAGAGGCGCTGGCGCTCCTGCTGCTCGCTCCCGACGGCCGACTGACGACCACCGGACAGGTCGTGGACGCCGGTCTCGCCGGAGCGATGCTCGGCGAACTCGCTCTGCGCGGCCGGATCTCCCTCGATCGTGGGCGCGTCGTCGTCACGAAAGCGCCGCCCTCGGGCGAACCGACACTCGACGGCTTCGTCGGGTTCCTCGAAACCGCACCGTCGCCACGCCGCCCCACCAGCTGGGTCTCCCGCCTGGGGAACCGCAACCTCCGCGACGCGGTCCTCGGCGGGCTCGCCGAGCGCGGTGTCCTGGGTCGGGAGGAACGGCGGGTGCTGGGGGTCTTCCCGTCCCTGCGCTGGCCGGAGCGTGACAGCGGGCCGGAGAAGGCGCTGCGCGCAGAGGTCTGGGGACGTCCTGCAGGGACACGTTGCGCCCATGCCGTTCCCGGCGGCGCTCATCGGGCTGCTCAAGGCGACCCGCACGCTGCGGACGCAGTTCGGGACGCAGGACCGGACGCGGGTGCGGTCGATCACGGAGGGCGCCTGGGTCGCCGCGGCGGTCCGGACCGTCGTGCAGCAGGCGCAGTCAGCGGGTAGCGGGTTCGGCGGCGACAGCGGAGGCGACGGCGGAGGCAGCGACGGGGGCGGCGGCGGCGACTGATCCCACCGCCGGCCTACGGGCTCACTCCCGCGGCGCGACCAGCTCGATGAACCGCGACAACAGCGCCAGACCCGGGATCGACGGCGGCAGCGCCGTCGTCAACGCCGGCGAGTGCACGAGGTACGCCGCCCACTTGGCCCGCGACAGCGCCACGTTGAGCCGGTTCGGCATGAGCAGGAAGTCGAGCCCGCGCGGGATGTCCGCCGCCGAGGACGCGGCCAGCGAGGTGATCGAGACCACCGCCTCCCGGCCCTGGAACAGGTCCACGGTCCCGACCTGCGTGCGGCCGAAGCCTGCCCGGTCGAGCGCGTCCCGGATGACTGCACCCTGCGCGTTGTACGGCGCGACGACGATCACGTCCTCGTCGGTCAGCTGGCGGGTGCCGCGGTCGTCGGTCCACGTCCGACCGACGACGTCCGCGACGAGGGCGACGACCTGCGCCGCTTCCTCCGGGGACGAGGTCGTGTTGCCCGCGTGCACGACCGGCACCGGGTGGACGCCGGCGTCGATGCCGTCTAGGTGCCGCCCGGACACCATCGACGCGAGCTGCCCGTCGTAGGACAGCCCCGACACCGCCGCGGTCAGCGCCGGCTCCATCCGCCGGGTCTTCGCCAGGAAGTACCCGAACTCCGGCGGCAGCACGTGCTCGCCGTCCGCCAACCACCCCAGCGCGGACTCGTCGACCGGCTCGGGGTGCGACCCCTGCGACACCTGCGGGAGCTGCTGCGGATCGCCGAGCAGGAGCAGTCGTGATGCGGCGATCGCGGAGGCGATGGTCGGCGCGAGGGAGAACTGCCCGGCCTCGTCGACGACGAGCAGGTCCAGGGAACGCCGGCCGATGGTCGCGTCGTTCGCGAAGGTCCACGCCGTCCCGCCGACGACGCCGCCGGTGCCCGTGTCGGCGCAGGACTGCAGGAATGCCGCGATCGCCGCGCCGTTCTTCACGGGCGTCCACTGGGCGGCCTCGATCTCGTCGGCGTCGGCACCGCTCTTCGGCTGCTTCACCACGCGCTCCGCCGGCACACCGGCGGCGATGACGGCGTCGAGGAAGTTCTCGCTGGTCGCGTGCGACTGCCCGACGACGCCCACCCGCCACCCGTGCTCGCGCACGAGCTTCGCCACCACGTTCGATCCGACGTACGTCTTGCCGGTGCCGGGAGGCCCCTGGATCGCCAGGTACGACCGGTCCAGTCCGAGCAGGGTCGCCACCACGGCGCCCACCGTGTCGTCACCCGCGACCGGTACGAGGGCCCCACGAGGCGGCACCCGTCGGAGGAGGTCGAGCGCCGGGTCGGGCAGCATCTCGGGCAGGGCGTCGAGCACCTCGGCGCCCCACTCGGCGATGGCCTCGGGCTGCGGCTTCGCCCGAGGGGGCGACGACGGCGCGAGCGCGACCGGGTAGTCGGTGTGCGGTTCTCCCCCGCCGACCGGCATGCGTTCCAGGAGGAGTACCTCGGTGGCGTCGCCGTTGTCCCACACCTCCAGGATCGAGGCGCGGTCCGTCGCACCCTTCGAGCCGGGCCCGGGGGCGGCGATCGACGCCGGGAGTGGGTCGTCGTACACGAGGTGGGGCGAGCCTCCCGGCCGGAGCCGCGAGCCGGGCGCGAGCGTCCCCGACACCCGGATCTCCCGTGACACCGAGCGGGCGCGCGGCAGCGTCGCCCAGTCCCGCTCGGTGGAGGCGCGCTCGACGACCAGGACGTCCCGGGTGTCGGCCCACTCGTCGACGGGGTTGCGGAGCCGGTCGAAGTGGTCCTGCCAGAAGGTCTTCGCCTCGCGGCGGTGGTAGTCGATCGCGGCCGCGGCGAGCGCCAGCGCGGTCTGGTCGGGCGTCCGGTCGAGGGCGTCCACGTCGCCGAGGTACTCGGTGAGCGCGACGGTCACCGGGTTCGGCTCGCGCTCGACCGGGATCGGCGGGAGGCCCTCGAGCTCGGTCGTGGTGGTGGCGTCCGGCGCGTGTTCGGCGCGGAGGCCGAGCAGCCAGTCGCGGAGGCGCAACGTCGACCGGCAGTCGTAGGCGTTGTAGTCGGCGACCTGGTCGAGCTGCCGCTGCCCCTCGGCGGGGTCGCCGGTCCGGAGCTCCTTGATCGCGTCGACGTAGGCGGTGATGCTGTCGGCGGCGTTCGTCACGTCGCTCAGGCGGAGGTCGTCGCCCATGTACAGCGGCTCGAGCTTCTTGATCGAGTAGCTGCGGCTGCCGACCACCAGGGCCTTCCGCACGATCGGGTACAGGTCGACCAGGACGCCCGCGCGCAACAGGTCGTCGACCGCGTCCTCCCCCACTCCATGCCGGGCGGCGAGGGACAGCAGGTGCGTCCGCTCGTAGGCGGCGTAGTGGTAGATGTGCATGTCCGGGTACTGCTCGCGGCGCTCGGCGACGAACGCGAGGAAGTCCAGCAGCGCCTGCCGCTCGTCGCGGATCGTGTGCGCCCAGAACGCGCGGAACTCGGCTTGGTCGTCGACGAGGCCGAACAGGTAGTCGAGGCCCCAGTGCACGCCGTCCTCGGTGTGGAGCGGGTCGCCCTCGAAGTCGAAGAAGACGTCGCCAGGATCGGGTGCCGGGATCGCGTCGAGGGCACGCGGGTCGCGGACCTCGAAGGCAGGACCGGTCCGTCCCGCGTCCGTCCCGTCGCTCAGGTTCGCTGCGCGCTCCGTCTCGATCTGGAGGCTCGCCTGCCGCACCAGACGATCCAGCGTCGTCTTCGACATGGTCGCCACCGGCGCGGTCCGGACCGCCAGGTCGTCGATCGACCGGACGCCCTGCCGGATCAGCTTCGTCCGCTGGTCCAGGCGCATGCCGGCGACGAGGACCAGGTCGCGGTGCAGCTGCACCTCCTGCTGGCAGGCGGCGCACCGGCCACAGCTCGAGTAGCGCGGGTCGCCCCACTGCATCGGCTCGTCGGCGGCCAGGCGCTCGGAGATCACCCGGATCAGCTCGGTCCGCTGCGTGCGGTACACCGGCACGATGTCGGCCAGCTCGTGTGTGGTCGTCGTGCGGTCGCCGAGGACCAGGTGCACCTGCTGCCCGGTCGGGATGTCGTTCGCCCGCATCTGCTCGGCGTAGGCGGCGAGCTGGAGCAGGGCGCTGATCTTGGCGTGGCGGGCGAGCTTGGTGTCGTAGACCTCGTACTCACCGCGGTCGTTGCGGATGATGAAGTCCGCGAAGCCGATGAAGCCCGTGCCGTCTGCGGACGCCGGGACGTGGAACGTCGGTTGGAAGAGGACGTTCGCGCCGTTCCGCATCGCGTTCCGCGCTTGTTCGGCGGCTTCGGCGTACTGCGGCGGGGCCGGGCGGTCGAACTCCACGACGTCGTGGGTTTCCTTGAGGATCTCGAGGTAGCCGAGCTCGTGCTGGTCCCCCAGGCGGGCCGTCCGGTCGAGCATGTCGTCGTGCTCGTCGGGCAGGGGTTCGCCGCGGCCGAGCTTGGCGTCGAGGCGGCGGAGGAACGCCCACTCGCAGGTCGCCCACGTGGTGAGGTCGCTCGGGCTGAGCAGGGCTCGGCCGTCCTCGGTGATCTGCACTGCGCTCCCTGCTGTCGGTGTCCGTCCAGGGTAGGGGCGGGCACCGACGTGCCCGGCACCACCGACCACCGCCGTCATCGTGCGCGATCGCGCAACCCTCGAACGGGGCCTGGCGAAACGTGACCGAAGCTCCGAAACTGAGCGCACACCAACTCTGGGGAGCACTTCGTGATCAGGAACCTGAAGCACCGTCGCACAGCTGTGATCGCCGGAGGTGCTCTCGCCGTCGTCCTCGCGCTCAGCGCCTGCAGCTCCCCGGGCGAAACCGAAGCGGCTGCCGGCACCACGACGCCGACCTCCACCAGCTCGGCGTCAGCGACGGCAGCGGCACTCCGAGCGGCGGCGGAGGAAGCAGCGGCAGCGAAGGAAGCAGCCGAGAAGAAGGCAGCAGAAGAAGCCGCTGCGGTGCAGGCCAAGGCCGAGGCGGACGCCAAGGCTGCGGCAGACGCCGCTGCGGCGAAGGCGGCGGCCGACGCGAAGGCAGCGGCAGATGCAGCGGCCGCCAAGGCCGCCGCGGATGCGAAGGCTGCGGCCGATGCCGCTGCCGCCCAAGCCGCCGCGGCCGCCGCGGCAGCACCGGCACCGCTCGCGCAGCCCGCACCGGCCGGTGGCTCCGCCTACTACGAGAACTGCGACGCAGTCCGGGCAGCGGGCGCAGCACCGATCACCGTTGGAGACCCCGGATACTCGCGGAAGCTCGACCGCGATGGGGACGGCGTGGGCTGCGAGGTCTGAGGAGGGCAACGCCAGGCGCGCTGCTCGCTGCCCTACGGTTGCCCCATGGATCCCGGGGACTCCAGCACCGAACTGCTGCGGAAGAACGCCAACCTGCTCATCGACCACGGTGCGAAGGACCAGTCCGTCGCGGCTGAGCTGGGCCTGCTCGTGCCGGGGCGGAAGGGCACGGAGGGCATCGGCGGCAAGCTCGTCCTCACCTCGACCGCGCTGTTCTTCGAGGGGCACGCGGTGAACCGCGTCCGTCCGCAGTTCGGCTTCCCCCTGTCCGAGATCGCGTCCCTCAGCGACGTTTCACGCGGCCTGTCGCGGCAGCTCCGGGTCGAACTGCGGAGCGGTGTGCACGGGCGCTTCGTGGTCTGGGGTGTGCCGGGGCTCATCGCGGCGATCGAAGAAGCCCGCGCCGCGCTCTGAGCCGAGGTCGCGGCCGGGGCCGCGCCCCGCCGCCTCAGGCTTCCAGGCGCACGAACCTCGGTCCGTCGTACCCGTCGCGCGACACGTGTGCGCTGAAGTCCGCGAGGGCCCGCACCCAGTGCCCGTGCTCGCCGTACAGCGCCTGGTAAACGACGACGGGGTCCTCGGTCTCGACGTCCTGCGCCAGGAGCACCACCTGGTACTCGCCGCCCTTGAAGTGCCGGTACCGCCCTGGGGTCACGTCGTCGCTCATCCTCCCGATGGTACGGAGACAACAGCCGACCGTGCGCCGCGGTTCCCGGTACGGTTTCCGTCGAAGGGGGAACGATGAGCGACAGCATCAACCAGTGGGGCGGAAGCACGACCAAGGCGGAGGTGGCGCCGATGATCGTCGTGCGCCGGCCGCTGTTCCCCGGGGTGATCTTCTTGGCCCTCGGGGTGTTCGGCCTGGTCATCGGGATTCCGGGGATCCTCTTCCAGCTCACCGCCGGCTCCGATGACAGCCCCGCGTTCGGGATCCTCTTCGGCCTCGGAGCCGTCTTCCTCCTGTTCGGCCTGGCCCTCGCCGCCGGCCGCATCAACGTGTACGACCGGCACTACGACGTGAAGTCGGGGTTCGGCAAGTTCCGCCGCCGCGAGGTCGACGACATCCACACGCTCCGCCTCGGCAAGCAGTCGAACGGCAGCGTGACGTTCATCAGCCTCACCGCTTGGAATGAGCAGCGGAAGAAGCAGTTCATGGTCTTCACGAACTACCGCGGCTACCGCGAGTTCACCGCTTGGCTCGACAAGCGCCGCCCCGAGCAGTGGGCGGAGTGCGAGCGGCTCGGGCTGCCCGACTAGTCACACCGCTCAACATCCTTGGTCCGGCGGCCCGGGCGACGTAGGGTCCAGGCCATGACCGTCGCCCTCTCACTCGCGATCGTCGCCGGCGTCCTCGCCGTCGCGACGGTCCTGGGTCTGCTGCTCCGTAGCCGCACCGGCCGAGCACGAGTGGTCTCCTCAGGCGTCAGCGATGCGACCACAGTTGCCGACCTCGCCAGCCGGGAGGCGTTCGGCACCGCCGCCACGCTCCTCCAGTTCTCGACGCCCACGTGCGCACGCTGCCCCGCCACCGCGAGACAACTCGACGCGGTCGCCGCGTCAATGTCGACGACGGCGCCGGGTCCGGACCGCGTCCGCCGACTCGAGATCGACCTCGCCGAACGCCCGGAGCTCGCCCGGCGCTTCGACGTGATGCAGACGCCGACCGTGCTCCTCGTGGACGGAACACAGACCGTCCGTGCCCGCTTCGGTGGACCGCCCCGCCAGCCCGAACTCGTCGCCGCACTCGACGCCGTCCTCACCGAGGAGCACTCATGACCACCAGCCCTGCACCCTCCCGAGGGATCGACCCGCGTTCGCCCCGCTTCGGCGCCGCGATCACGACGGTCCTGCTCGCGCTCGACATCGTCCTCACCCTCAACGACAGCACTCGGACGATCGGCATCGTGCTGCTCGCCGTCATCGCCGCGCTCTTCGCCTGGGGAGGCCTGGCCGGTATCACGCGGCACCCGTACGGCGCATTGTTCCGCCGCCTGGTGCGCCCGCGGCTCGGCCCGCCCGCCGAACTCGAGGCACCCGAGCCCCCGACGTTCGCGCAGCGGGTCGGACTCGTGGTGACCGGGGTCGCACTCGTTCTGGCGCTCATCGGCGTTCCGTACGCAGCTCCGGTCGGCGCTGCCGTCGCACTGGTCGCAGCCTTCCTCAACGCCGCGTTCGACGTCTGCATCGGGTGCCTGATGTACGTCTGGCTGGTGCGTGCCGGGGTGTTCCGGGGCCGCAGCAGCGTGGCGTAGAACCGAGTTCGGCGCCGGGCGCCGAGCGCCGAATGGGGTCCTAGAGCGGGTCGAGGGTAACGCCGCTGAGTTGTCCTCGCGGCTCGAGGGCCCAGTGACTCATGGCGGCATCGCGTTCGGACGTTGATGGTGCGGCAGGCCTTCAAACCACGCATCGGTCAGGAGCGAGTAGGGAACGAACCACAGCGCGGCCTCCTATAGAGGACTGAGCCGCGTAAAACCGCCACGATCCGAGTGCCAGACCGTTATCCCGAGAGAATGGCAGAGCTCAAGCAGGTCCTCACCTGGCCGAGCCGGCAAGAGGATCGACGGGGCCACTTGGAAGCCGTTGAGGCGGGCGACGTTGGAGTAGTCCAGGGCCTGACCAATCGCCATGCGGACATCGTGTCGAGCTACCGATCTCTTCGCCTCGACTACCTCACCGGTCGACGAGTTGTAGAGGTCGGGCTCGATGAAGGTGCCGGCGGTGGCGAGCCTCAGCGCTCTCACTCGATCCCCACGCGCGATCAGCCATCGCCCGAATTGAGCCTGCAGCCTGAACTCGTCACGCATCGCCGCGCGCGCCACCGTGCCCGAAGACGCCGTGAGGTACTGGTTGCTCGACGGCGCAATCCAGTCCCGAATCCCGGTCGACTTCTCAATCCCTCCGTAGGCAGGGAGAACGTCGCACGCTGCAGCTTCGATCGGCTCGAGGTTGAAGATGATGCCATCGCGATCGGGACCTGCCGTCGACGGAATGCGTCTGATCTCGAAAGCAGGCTCACCGAGCGTGAAAGCCCCGACGTAGGTAGCCATGACGCCAGCAGTGCGGAACAAACGGATGTCGCGGCCCTCCGCCTGCGCGTCGCGCAGCGCGCGGTTCCCACGCTGGAACGTCTGGTCGCCGTTCTGCCCCTCGCCGGTGTAGGCGTACGTCCCGTCCTCGCGCAACCCCTCAAACCGGTCGTACCCGTGATGAGCGCCAAATGCGGGGGTCAGTGAACACGAGAATCTCCGGAGAACCCGCAACGGGCGCGATACCGTTCTGACGACTACCCCCGCCGACCAGCTTGTGGACCTCTCGACGCCTGAGCGTCTGCCCGACGGTGATCTCCCAGACCATTCCCATACCCCCTGTGATGGGAATGGTAGCCGCTCAACGCTAGGCGATTGGATCCGCTTCGGAGGATGGTCCTCTCCGAGCTCAGTGGTGGCACTTGAAGCACCCTGTCAGAGGAATCTGCGAAGCCATGCTCGGAGAGACGGGTCACTGACGAAGAGGTACGTTCCGCGAACACCGCGAGTGAGTAGAACTGCGTACACATTGGCGACCAGGACGAGAAGGTCTTCATCTGAGTACGTGATGCCCAGGCGGGGGTTGTTCTCCATGCCCTTCTTGTCGAAGTAACTCGAGCGCTCGAACACGAGCCGCTGCGCGTCAGCGTCGAAGCGAAGGTCCGGCCCGATGATGACACCGACGTAGTTCAGGTCATAGCCCTGAACCGTGTGGATTGATCCGACCTGATCGATCGCGCCAGGCGAGTTGATCCAGTCGGTCTGCGCCTGGTTCCACTGCAGGTGCTGGCCGTCAATCTCGATGTCGAACGCCTCACTGTCCCTCTTGCTCTTCCACTCCCACGCGTAACCTGCGACGAGACGCGACAGACCTACTTCCGAGTCCCGAGCACGGATCGCCTCGTGCATCTCTCCGACGTCATCGAACATGCGGAACTCGTAGTCTCCGAATGTTCGACGCTCCGGCGACTCTCCCCTCATTATTGCTCGGACGTAGGAGACGTAGTCGGCCCCTCCCTGCACTCGCATTTGCGTGAACAGGCGGTAGTACCGATCGCGGTCGCGCGCGGAACGAACCAGATCAGCCTGGACTCTCTGCGGCAGATCCGCAGGACGAACGCTTTGTTCCGAGTCGAGCAGAAACAATTGATTCGTGCTCTGCTCGCGGATCCAGTCCAGCTGGGTCCAGTGATCCGCGTCAGCGCCGAACAACTTCGCATTGATGTCACCGAAGCTTTTGTTCTGCGGTCCCGACGCCTGATTCGCCCGATGATTCAGGCGGTGCGACTCGTCGACGACCAGCAGATCCCACTTCTCATCGCTCTTACCCACCTCAAACGGCGTGAGCACCATCGTCTGATCGAGACCCGGCGTCTTCCGGAAAACACGCTTCAACGACGCACGCAACGCCTGTTGCGGCACCACCAGTCCGAAACGGAAGCCAGCCAGGAGACGGCGGTTCTCCTCCGTGAAGAAGTCGGCGAACAACGAATCTCCACCGACGTCATCGACACCGGTGCCGTCCGAGATGTCCCGCAGGAGCTTGAGCAAGAAGACGGCGACGACCGTCTTCCCCGTACCTGGATCACCTTGCACGACGATGGTGCTGCCGCCAGCACCACTGGCACGGTCGGCGAACAAGCCCTCGAGGATGTCCTCCATGACGATCGCCTGGTCCCGGTTGAGCGCCTTGAACGGCGACAGCTTGAACAGCTCGCTGTTCTCGATCTCCGGGATGCTCCGGGTGAACAGGTTCTGTCGGCGAAGAGCTTCGAATATTTCGGTGAACTTGTCGCGGTACTGATCGCGGTCGTAGTAGTCGCCGTTGACGATGCCCTTGTTACTGTTCATCACCACGTACTTGTCGTCGCCCGCGAACAGCCCGATGAGTTGGGATTCAAGGTCGAGGCAGACCGACTTGTTGAACGTGCTGTCGAGCACCAACCGGACTGCCTTGAGTGAGCGGCGGTCTTCCGATTCCAGGTGCTGCCGCATGCGCGCGGCAGTGTTCAAGGTCTCACCGACGTAGACACGCCGTCCGTCGTCGAGAATGTACACAACGGGCCAATTCACGAAGCGCGGGTCGGCGTCCCGCCATGATCGAAGATGTTGCTCAGTGAACGGCCATCGCATGATCTCAAAGTCGGTCATGTTTCGTGCTCCGTCCGCGTGCTATGTCTGAGGGGTACTTCACCCTCGTCACGGCGAGCTTGCCCCTGACCACAGCGTCCGGATCGAGGCCAAGACGGTCGGCCAGCAAATGACAGTAGGTGAGAACGTCTGCGAGCTCCGATTCAACCCGCGTGATGTCTCCGTCTCCCGACCACTGGAAGCATTCGAGGAGTTCCCCGGCCTCGATCGCGATGCTCTTTGCCAGGTTCTCCGGTGTGTGAAACTGTTCCCAGTCGCGTTCCGCCACGAACTCGCGAAGCTCGTCGCGCAGTCCCTCATCCGTCATGTCGGAACGCTAGCAGTCTGTATGAAGCCTCTACGGCCGGGTGCATGTTCATCTTTCCTCCATCGACACGGGCTCGTGCCAAGCAGGAATTGGTCGGGTCGACTGTTCCGTGGCCGCCCCACCCCCCACAACAGGTGCTCCCGCCGCCGCGCCCGCTCCCCGAGGATGAGTCAGCACCGCCAGTTCCGGGGACCACAGGCGGTGCCCGTCTCGATGCGTCCCCGAGGGGCACATCACGATGACGATCGCAGGGGAATCGGCAGGCGTCGAAGCACGCCGTCAGCGCGGCCGAGCAAGCGAACTCCGCCGACAGGCCGACGAAGCCGAGCAGCGCGCAGGCCGCTTCGAGATCGCCCACCGCACCGAGGCCGAGACAGCACGCACGCTCGCGCCCCTGGCCGGCGTCGGCTACCACCTCCTCGCCGACCGCCGCTGGCCTGGTAGTGGCACCGCGAACGTCGACATGGTCGTCGTCGGCAACTCCGGCGTCTGGATCGTCGACACGAAGGCTTGGCGCGAGGTCGCGATCGACAACGACCGCATCAGGCGCGGCCAGGAGGACGTCACGGACGACGTTGCACGCCTCGCCGACCTCGCGTGGGACACCGAGAAGGTCCTGGCCGACGTCGGCCTCGCTCCCGGTGAGGTGCACGCCGTCGTCGCGCTCGCAGGCAAGAAGGGCATCGAGGCGCGTGTGGCCTCGGTCGACATCGTCGGCACGCACGACCTCATCGGACACATCACCCGCCCGAAGGCTCGACTCTCCCCCAGGCGCGTCGACGAGGTCCTCGCCGCCATCATCTCGCACTTCCCGGTGATGGACGGCGCGGCCGCAAGTACCCAGCAAGTGATCGTCCCGCAGACCGTCATCTCTCGCACGCCCGAGCCGCAACCGGAGCCGGTCGATCAGGACGAGCTCGACCGTCACCTCCTCGACGGCATCCTCGAGGCGCCGATCGAGGAGTGGATGGCCTCGCTCGACCCCGCACAGGCGAAGCTCGTCCGTCGCAGCTTCAACGGCCCGGCCCGTATCCGCGGGGCAGCCGGCACGGGCAAGACCGTGGTCGGCCTGCATCGGGCCGCCTACCTGGCCCGCTCGACGGGCGGCCGCATCCTCTTCACCACCTACATCCGCACGCTGCCGGCAGTGCTCGAGTCGCTCCTCGAGCGCCTGGCCCCGGAGATGGTCGGCCGCGTCGACTTCGTCAACGTGCACGCATTCGCCACCCGCCTCCTCAAGGAACGCGGGATCGCGTTCCGCACGCCCGGACGGGAGGCCCAGTTGGCGTTCGCCGATGCATGGAACGCGATCAGCGCCTCCAGTCCGTTGAAGGCGACGCGCTTCACGCGTCGCTACTGGGAGGAGGAGATCAGCCACGTCATCAAGGGACGCGGGCTGACGCACTTCGACGAGTACGCGGACCTTGCGCGTGTGGGCCGCAAGCACCGGTTGACCGTGGACGACCGCCAGGCCGTGTGGGACCTGTACGAGGCGTACTCGGCCGGTCTCCGCGAGCGCGGCGGCTGCGACTGGGAAGACGTCATCCTCCTCGCCCGCGACGCACTGCGGGAGGTCCCGCTCGACCGGTACGACGCGGTGATAGTCGACGAAGCGCAGGACCTGTCCTGCGCGATGGTCTCGCTGCTCCACTCGCTCGTCGGCGACCGCTCCGACGGGCTCACCCTCATCGGCGATGGGCAGCAGACCATCTACCCGGGCGGCTACACACTCGGAGAGGTCGGCATCAGCCTCGCCGGACGCGGTGTCGTGCTCGACGTGAACCACCGCAACACGGCGGAGATCCTCGAGTTCGCCAAGCAGATGGTGGCCGACGACCAGTTCGTCGACATCGAGGGCGTCGACGGTGCCGGCGACTCGGTCTCCGCGGTCACGCGCTCCGGACCGCAGCCAGGCATCAACCGGTTCTCGAGTCGGGCGGAGCACGACGACGCACTGCTCACCCGTGTGGAGGAGGTCCTCCGCCTGGTGGGCACGGGACGTGGTGACGTCGGCATCCTGACGGCGACGAACCCGCAGGCCGACAAGGTGATGGCGCTGCTCGCCGATGCCGGGGTGCCGACCGTCTCGCTGAAGAACTACGCCGGCAAGAGTTCCGACATGATCCGTGTCGGCACGATCAAGCGGGCGAAGGGCCTGGAGTTCAAGCAGGTGCTCCTCCCGCACGTGCCCGCGAAGCTGCTCGCCGACCCGCCGCTCACGGAGTCGGAGTCAGCGAAGGAGCGGCGCGAGCTCGACCGACGGGAACTGTACGTCGGGATGACGCGGGCGCGGGACGGGCTCTGGGTCGGGGTGCGGTGACCTCCTTCGTCGCCGCTGGCCGCGAGGCCGGAGAAGAGCATCGCTGGTCTGTGGGTTCGTACCTCGCAAGACCGATGAGACGTGTGTGGGTCGACGAGCAGTCGTCACCTGATCACCTAGGAGAAAGGACCTCGAGTGCTTCGTAGGGTCGAGAATGTCGGATTCACGCATCGGGTGAACTTGTTCACCAGGAGGGGCCGGGTTCAGCTTCGAATCGGCAGGGACACGTACCTCGTGGGTCCGAAGCTCCGGAAGGACGAGCTCCAGGAGATCTTCGCGCAGTCGAACGACCGACCGGCGCGTATCGGCCGGATCAAAGAACGTCAGTACTGGTGGTTCCGCGACCGGTGGTTCTGGGACAACGACGGCCTCCAGGCCGAAGACGTCTTCGCTCTGCTCGTCACGCGCGACCGTCGACAGGCGGCGACGCTGGCACGGGCGCAGACCACGGCTTTCGCTCCCGAGCAGCCGACGCGGTACCGGAGGGGGGCGATCCCGGCCGATGTGAAGCAGTACGTCTGGGCACGCGACGGCGGCAGGTGCACGTTGTGCGGGTCCGTCACAGAACTCCAGTACGACCACGTCATCCCGGTGTCGCGCGGTGGCAGTAGCGAGCCCGAGAACCTCCAGATCCTCTGCGGCTCCTGCAATCGGCGGAAGGGTGCCTCAGTGAGCTGACTCCTGCCCGTTCGACACGACGAGCCGCCCTTCGTCGCACGGCGGCGGAGCGACGCATGCCACGATGAGACCCACGACCCGGAGAGGGGCACCAATGGTCGACAAAGCACTCCGTGACCGACTGCAGATGCTCTCCACCGTTGCGGCAGAGGTCCGCCACCACCGCGCCTCCATTCAGGACGCCGCCTCAACGGCGAAGGACACCCTCCTCGCCCGCCGCCTGACGATCACCGGCCCAGCCCTCTCGTGCTCCGTCCTCCCCCTCCGCGCCGCCGACACCACCCTCGCCGCTGCCATGCAGCACGCCGCGACGCTCCCCCACCTCGACGCCCCCGCCGACAACGTCCTCACCGTCCTGACGAAAGACGTCCCACTCGCCCTCGCCGACATGGACGCCACCTCCGGCATCGCCGGCATCTTCGCCGGCAAGGAACGCCGCGAAGCAGCCGCACGAGCCGAGTACTACCTGGCCGAGACCAGCGCATGGCTCGACGCCAGCGGCGCCCTCACCTCCCTCCAAGCCGTCGACACCCGCCACCTCCCCCGTCCCGACGTCACACTCGACGCCCTGCTCGACACCGAGGGCCCGCTCCTCACCGCCACCGCGCACCTCGGCCCGGTCGCACTGATCGACCTCGCCCCGATGGCGCACCTCCCCACGACGATCGCGACGCTCCGGTCGGTGGTCGAGACGGAACAGGAGGCACGGGCCCGCGTCCTCGACGCCGGCCACCGCGTGCGGGACGTCGCCGCCCGGCGCGAGTTGAACGCGATGGACATCGACCGCCTCCGCGACGTCACCCGCGACCAGCTCCGGCTCAGCGCGGCCCGGGACGCCGGCATCCAGTCGGTCGGCGAACTCCTGCGTGCCCCGATCACCGCCGGTCAGCTCCCCGGCGTCGGCGAGACCACCGCCGCACGCATCAACGCCGCCGCCCGGTCGATCCAGGACGCTGCCCGCGAGGACGCCGCCGTCCAGATCGACGCCCGCCGCCAGGACACCGCGAGCGTGGCGTTGGTCTCGGCGCTCCGTCAGTGGGAGGCCGCGAAGAACGGTGGTGGCCCGCGAGCCGCCGTCCTCGTCGAGGAGCTCGCTCCCCTGGCCGACGCGGTCGCGCAACACGCGGTCCTGGGCATCGTGCACCAGCCGGGAGCACTGGCCTCCGGCTCGTTCAACCCGGCCGAAGGTGCCGTCGAGCGCATCGAGGCGGACGTCGACGACGCCCGCCAGCGTGCTGTCCGCGCAGCCGGCGACCGTGACCGGATCGCGACCACGGACGACTGGAGCGACTTCCTCGACCGCCCGGCGAGCTACTTCGCCCTCCTCGACGAGGTCGGCCTCACCGACTCGACGACGGCCGGCCGCGGGTCACTGCCCGAGGGCCTGATCGAGCAGATCGAACAGTTCCACCTCGACACGTCCCTCCTCTCTGCCTCCCTCCGCGGGTACCAGCGCTTCGGCGCCGCGTTCGCCCTCGTGCAGGAGCGGGTCGTGATCGGCGACGAGATGGGCCTCGGCAAGACCGTCGAGGCACTCGCTGCGATCGCTCACATGGCCGCCACCGCGCAGGACGGCATGCCGCGGTTCGTGGTCGTGTGCCCCGCCGCGGTGGTGGTGAACTGGCTCCGTGAGACGGAGAAGCACACGTCCGTCCCGGCGTTCCGCCTCCACGGCCCGGAGCGGGTGCGCGGCATCACCGGCTGGCTCCGCGACGGCGGTGTCGCCGTCACCACCTTCGAGACCCTCGAGTGGTTCCGCTCACAGGTGCCCGAGGAGCAGCGCTTCGCCGCGGTCATCGTCGACGAAGCGCATTACGTCAAGAACCCCGACGCGAAGCGCACGAAGCACACCCGCGCACTCCTCGAACGCGCCGACCGCGCCCTGCTCATGTCCGGCACCCCGCTCGAGAACCGGGTCGAGGAGTTCCGCGTCCTCATCGACCACATCCGCCCGGACCTCCTCGTCGACGATCAGGACCACGACCCGCTGACGTTCCGGAAGCAGATCGCGCCGGTCTACCTCCGCCGAAGCCAGGAGGACGTCCTCACCGAGCTCCCCGAACTCGTCGAGGTCGAGGAGTGGACCGACCTGACCCCTGCCGAGGCCGAGCGCTACGCCACCGCAGTGGCCGGCGACAGCTTCCACACGATGCGCCAGCTCGCGATGCTCGACGGCGCCGCGTCGAGCAAGATCGCGTCGCTGCGCGACGTCATCGCCGAAGCGCGTTCCACCGGCCGCAAGACGATCGTCTTCTCGCACTACCGCGCCGTCCTGGAGGCGGTGCTCGCCTCCGTCGACGGAACCGTCTTCGGTCCGCTCAGCGGCTCGATGACGCCCTCCGGGCGGCAGGACATGATCGACGCGTTCTCCGCCGCGGCACCCGGCGCGGTGCTGGTCGCGCAGATCATCGCCGGCGGCGTCGGCTTGAACATCCAGGCGGCGTCGGTCGTCGTGATCTGCGAGCCACAGCTGAAGCCGACCACGGAGTGGCAGGCCATCGCCCGAGCCCGTCGGATGGGCCAGCTCGACGTGGTGCAGGTGCACCGCCTCCTGTCCGAGGACGGTGTCGACGCTGCGCTCGTGCGGATGCTCGCGCGGAAGACCAGGACCTTCGCGGACTTCGCCGCCGTCAGCGAGACGGCGAGCGCGTCGGCGCAGGCCTTCGACATCTCCGAGTCGCAGCTCATCGCGCAGGTGCTCGCCGAGGAGCGTGCGCGGCTGGCCGGTGCCGTGGCGACGCCGGAGCTGGCCGTCTATCCGGCTGAGCCCTGACCGGCGGCGGCGAGCGCCGCCTCCAGGACGTCCTCTTCGATGATGGGGATGCCGTACTGGCGCGCCTTCCGCGCCTTGCCGGACAGGCTGTCGACGTCCGCTGCGATGAGCACCGCGGTCTTCTTCGTGACGTTCGGCGCCGACTTGATGCCGAGCCGTGCGAGGTCCGCCTCGATCTCGGGACGACTGCGACGCATCTCGCCGGTGAGGGTGACGATGCTGCCTTCGCCCAGGTCGATCGACGGCTCGGCAGCTGCCGCGGTCGACGTCGGCTGCTGCGCGGCGGAGTACGACCGTGCACCCATGCGGGCGGGCTGCCGGCTGTGCACCGCGTGCTCGAGCTCGTCGTCGGTCACGTCGAGCAGCCGCGCCACCCGCTCGAGCTGGATGTGGTCCTGGATGGTCAAGACGCCGTCTGCCCAGACCGCTTCGACCAGGTCGCCGAAGTACCGCCGGTGCAGGTTCGCGCGGGCACCCGCGTCCAGCCCGAACTCGGTCGCGTACGCGCTGAGCTGATCGGCGTCACTCGCGGCGAGCAGGTCCTCGGACACCGCCCGGTCGAGGACGGCCGCGTAGAGCGTGGCCTCCGCGCTGCCGTCGACGGCGGGCAGTCGGTCCGTCGCCACGTCGACGCGGGTCCGGGGCGCTGCTCCGGTCGAGCGGTTGCGCGCGGTCCACGCCCGGCCACTCCGCGGGACTCCGGGCCAGCGCTGCCCGCCGGCCAGGGTGCCCCAGGTCGCCCACCGCGGGTCACGCCGTGACGATCCGATGTAGGCGCCGAGCAGGCGGGCGGTGGCGTGCGCGTCGGCGAGCGCCTCGTGGGCGTCGACGAGCTCGATGTCGTAGGCGCTGCAGCAGTCAGCCAGCTTCCGGCCGGACCCGGGGAGGAACTCCTGCGCGAGCCGCATGGTGCAGAGCGCACTGCTCGCTTGCTTCAGGGGCGAGCGATGTCCGAGCCGTTCGTACTCGGCGTGCAGGAACCGCGCCTCGAACGAGGCGTTGTGCGCGACGACGACGCGACCCTGCAGACGCTCTGCCAGGTCACCGGCGACGTCCGCGAAGGTCGGAGCGCCCGCCATGTCGGCACCACGGAGGCGGTGGATGTGCACGGGGCCGAGGTCGCGGTTCGGATTGACGACGGTCTCGAAGGTCTGCTCGACCTCGCCGTCCGGCGTGACATGGACGATCCCGATCTCGATGATGCGGTGCCCGTACGACGGAGCGAGTCCGGTCGTTTCGAGGTCGATCACCGCGTAGCCGTTGTGCATCGTGCACTCCTCCTCAGGGCCACGGTCCCGCGCGGCGCTGCCCCATCATCACCGCGATGGTGACCCGCGGCGACCACCTGTTCGAGGGGCGTCCGCCCGAGCCCTCGGCCCAAGCCATGGTCCCGGACCGGGCGCCAGGCCCCCGACCAGCACGGAGGGGCATCCTCCGCCATCGAGGTCCGCCCGCAACGCACCGCTGACCGTCATCCGATCGGTACGAAGCGCGGCCCCTCGTACCCGTCACGCGACACGTGCGCCGTGAAGTCCGCGAGGGAACGCACCCAATGCCCCCGCTCCCCGTACAGCGCCTGGTACACGACCATCGGTTCCTCGGTTTCCACGTCCTTCGCGACGAGCACGGCCTCGTACTCCCCGCCCTTGAAGTGGCGGTACCGGCCGGGCATCACGTCGCTGCGGTCAGTCCCACGTCGCCAACGCCAGGATCACCGCGATCGGCAGCGACACCGCGAGCACGATCCCCACGACGATCGCCAGGATCCTCGCTGCCCTGACCCCCTGCTGCCCGACCCACACGAGCAGCAGGATCGCCGAGAGGTACAGCGGCGGGACGAACAGCAGCGGCACGAAGCCGAGCCCGGTCCACTCCACGAGCGCGCCGGCGAGCAGTTCGTACACGGTGCACGCTGTCGACACCGCGAGCGCGACCCACACGCCGGACGACGTTCGGTGGCGCGGGACAGCGATCTCGTCCTTCTCACTCATCGTCGTACCCATCGCCAGGCCCTCCGGCAAGGCACGTCGTCTCGATGGACACGTCGCCCGACACCTCGGTCACACCCGCGTACGCCTCGCGCAGCCAGTCGTCACCGATCGCGCGGACGTCCCAGCCGTACGGGTCGACCTCGCGGAGTCCGGCGTCGCGGAAGACCTCGCGGACGGGAGCGATCCGCCGCTCGACCTCGGCCGCCGGCAGTTCGTCTGCCTTCCGCTCCGCGTCGGAGCGCGGGTCACCGTCCGGCACTGACGATGCGGACCACTCCCACGTGTACTCCGTGCCCTGCTGCAGGTTCGACAACGGGCACTGGCGCGTGTACCGCCCGACCTCGCCGGCGCGCAGGTCTTCACTCAGTGCGCGCACGGCACGCTCTCCGACGCCCGCGAGGTCGTGCTCTGCCTCCGTCTGCGTCCTGCTCGTCTCGAGCTCGGTGAGCGGCTGCGCCCGGCGATCCGCATCCGCAGCCAAGGTCTCCGCGACCCCCACCGTCGGGTAGCCGAGGCTCCCGGCCGCGAGGACCGCGAACACCGTGCACGCCACCGGCCCGACCAGCGTCACCGACCGGTCCCGTCGTCGCTGCACCAGCAGCACGACCACTCCGGTCAACGGCACCCCCGCACACACGGCCGTGACGACGATGCTCCTTGTCGTCTGCGTTGCCAGTGAGTGGGTCGAGTTCCCAGCGCCGTTGTAGCCAGCGAGCGCGACGAGCAGCCAGGCGATCCACCCGGCCGGCAGCAGTAGTCCGCTCGCCACGATCCACCAGATTCCGTTCCGCCGCCTCGGCGGCGACCACGCGATGTCGTCCATCATCCGTCCCCCGTTCCCCGCGTCCACCGTACCGACGGCCCGGGAGGCGCGGCACCCGACCGCCACGCCCCTCCCGTCCGCACCCGCCGGACGGGAGGCACGGCACCGGCCCGCACCGCCTCCTGTCCGTCCGACGGGAGGCACGGTACCGGCCCGCACCGCCTCCTGTCCGTCCCCCGGTCACCGGCACGCGGCCACCGGTCCTCCGCCGATCGCCTGCTCCGAACCGCCGGTCGTCCAGACGCCCCGTCAATGAGGGGCCGTGCTCGCGCCGACATGCAATGACTCGCCCGCCCACGCGACGAGCGCCGGATCGTGCGTCGCGACCAAGATCGCGCTGCCCGCGGTGCGGAGTACGTCGAGCCCGAGGCGGACGCGCTCGGCGCTGCCCTCGTCGAGGGACGCTGTCGGCTCGTCCGCCAGGACCACGCGGGGCCGTTGCACGAGGACCCTGGCGACGGCGACCCGCTGCTGTTCGCCACCACTGAGTCGGCCGACCCGCGCACGAGACCGACCGCCCAGGCCGACCACGACCAGGGCGTCCTGCACCCTCGCCTCGAGCACGGCCCGCGGGACGCCAGCCGGACGGACGACCCGGAGGTTCTGCCCGACAGTCCAGTCGGGGACGACCGCATGGTCCTGCATGACGAAGCCGAGCACCTCACGTCGGAGGCGGCGCCGGACCCGGGCGGATGACTGGTGGAGCTCGACATCACCGATGCGGACCATGCCGCGGTGCGGTCGATCGAGCCCGCCCAGGCACCGGAGCAGTGTGCTCTTCCCAGCCCCGGACGGACCACCGATCGCGATGACGTCTCCGGGCGTGACGACCAGGTCGAGGCCGTCCCAGAGCGTCCTCGTCCCCAGGTCGTACCCGAGGTTCGATGCAGTCAAGAGCGGTCGCCGGTTGGTCATGGCTGGTCCTTCCCGCGCAGACGGTCGACGACGATCTGGATCGTGAGGACGAGTGTGGCGAGGCACACGGCGCCGGCTGCGGGAACGACCACCGCGGCTCCGACCAGGCCCGTCGCCCCGAGCGTCGCGAAGACGGTCACGCCGGTCACACCTGCGGCGCCGAGCACGAACGGCACGTGGTGCACTGCGGGGTGGCGTCCTGTCAGCGAACGGACCGCGGCGGCGTCCCGACGACGGGTCCGATGGTCGGCCACGAGGCTCGACGCCACGAAGAGTGCCGCGAGCCCAGCTGCGATCGTCGCGCCTGCGAGGCCGAGCTGCTCGGCGCGCACCTCCGCCAAGCGTCGATCCACCACAGCGCCGACACGGTTGACCTGTGTCACGACGTCGAAGACGCCTGACCGATGGAGCGCTCGGACGAGGGCCGCTCGGTCGGAGAACCGGACCTCGCCGTTGCGGGTCGCTGTGGCGATGCGGTTCGGAGCGATGTCCTCGACCCCTGCCACCACGACCACCGTGTCCAGCGGACCAGTGCTGTCCGGGAACCCGAGTTCGACCCATCGACCCGCCGCGTGCACGATGGCATCCGTGCTCGGGACGATCTCGGAGCGGACACGTGGCCGGCGCGGCGGGTCGCTGTCGTCCACTTCCCATCCTTCCGCGATGCCGTCGAGCACCGTGTCCTCGACGGCACGAGCCCGCCCTGCGAGAGCGTGCGGAATGAGGACGGTGACGCCGTCCCGGTGCACGACGTCGCTGGCGACGCCCGGGGTGCCGTCACCGATGACGAGGAGCGCCTCCGGGATCGCGTTCGTCATCGCCATCCGTGCGGTGCCGCTGACGAGCGCCCGACGACCGATGTCTCCGAGCAGGTCTTCTTGCTCCTCGTCGCTGAAGCCCACGCCCAACACGACGTCGTCACCGTGCTCGGCTTCGGCGCTGAGCGACCGCTCCAGCTGTCGGGCCCTGCTGTTCTCGACGACGGCGCCCGACGCCCCTGCGGCGATGAGCGCCACGAGGACCACGCCGGACACCCCGACGACGACGGCGCGCCAGCGTCCTGCATCGACGCCGTCCAGTCGGTACCCACTGACCATCGCGAGCACGACGTGCAACGCGGCCACCAGCGACACGGCCGCGGGGACCACGAGTGCGGCGGACAGCGCGGAGAAGACCCACACGGCATGACCGGCACTCCGCACGACGAGGAACAGGCTCAGCGCCCCGAAGACCGTGCCGAACACGGCCGCGATGAGCACCATGAGGTCGACCAGCTCGCACACCGCGATCCGCCGCGACGTCCGACCGGCGAGGCGGCGGACCCGCTGGCGTGAGGCGCGCCGGTGCGAGTCAGCGACGAGCGCGACCACCACACCGACCGCCACGGCGACACCGACGATGGCGACGCCGGGTGTCCTGAAGACGTCGACCAGCGTCGGGACCGCCTGCGGAGTCGAGTCGACGAAGGCGAACCCTCGGTCGTGCAGGTCTTCGAAGAACCGTGCGACGTCGGTCGGTTCGCCGTCGACGGCGTAGGTCCACGCGATGACCGCATCGTCGATCGCGCTCGCGGGTCGCTCCGTGATCTCGCCCCAGAACACCGGTCGGGGCAGTCCTCCATGGAGCACGTACGCGTCGAGTTCGTTCGGCGCGCCCGACCGCTCCGGTGTGAGGAGGACGAGGGACACGTCAGCATCGGCTGCGATCTGCTCGAGCATCTCGACGTGTTCGCGCTTCGACGGTCCGAGCGGCAGGTCGATCAGGTCGATCGTGGAGCGAGCGGACACAGACCCGAGGGCTTCCACGCTCCCGACGGCGAGGACGACCAGGCCGGCCGCGAACAGTGCGACGGCTGCCACCGCGGTGACGGTGGCAGCCGCGAAGCCCCGGATCAGTAGATGTTCCAGAACGCCTGGTTCCCGCTACGAGCGGAAGGACGGCTCGCGACGGCCAGCTTCCCCTTGGCCACCCGGCCGGACGACTTGGTCACTCCGGACGACTTCACCGCCGTGCTGTGGACGAACCGGTGGTTGTCGTACACCGACGTGACCGCTCCCGCGCCGACCCCGTACGTCCAGATCCCACCGCCGACCACGTGCGTACCGCCACGGGTTTCCCGCGTGGCGTCGGCCGACGCGCTTCCACTCGTCGTCGTCACCGCCGGCGTGTTCGGCGCCGCAGACGCGGTCCCGCACGTCAGCGCCGCGACGAGCACGGCTGCTCCGAGTCCGGCGATCGTCGTGGTGGTCCTCTTCATGGTCGTTCCCCTCGTGGTGTGGACGGTTCGGGAGACGAACCTACCGGCTGAAACATCAGACATCAACACCGGATCCGTAGCTGCCGGAGCCGAGGGCGGCCCGGCACACCGCAGCCGGTCCGCGTACGCTCGAACGAATGCCCGCACCACGAACCACAACGGATCCGACCAGCGAGCGGGACACCATCGCGACCCCGGCCCCCGACGGCTTCATCCGCGTCCGCGGCGCCCGCGAGAACAACCTCCGCGACGTCGACGTCGACATCCCCCGTGACCGCATCGTCGCCTTCACGGGCATCTCCGGCTCCGGCAAGTCGAGTCTCGCGTTCGGCACGGTGTTCGCCGAAGCTCAGCGCCGCTTCCTCGAGTCCGTCGCCCCCTACGCCCGCCGCCTCATCGCGCAGGGCTCCACCCCGCACGTCGACTCGATCACGGGCCTCCCGCCGGCGGTGGCCCTGCAGCAGCGCCGCGGTGCCCCGAGCTCCCGCTCGACGGTCGGTACGCTCACGACGCTGAGCAACTCGACGCGCATGCTCTACTCCCGCGCCGGCACGTACCTGGAGGGCGCCGAGCAGCTGTACTCGGACTCGTTCTCACCGAACACGGTCGCCGGCGCCTGCCCGCGCTGCCACGGCCTCGGCGTCGCCCACGAGGTGACCGAGGCATCCGCCGTCCGCGATCCGTCGCTGAGCATCCGCGACGGTGCGATCACGGCGTGGCCCGGTGCTTGGCAGGGCAAGAACCTCCGCGACGTGACGGCCGTCCTCGGCTACGACATCGAGCGCCCCTGGCGGGACCTCCCGCAGGAGGACCGCGACTGGCTCCTCTTCACCGAGGAGCAGCCCGTGGTCGAGGTCAACCCGAAGCGTGACCGCGTCGCCAAGCCCTACAAGGGGCGGTTCTGGAGCGCCCGCCAGTTCGTCATGCACACGCTCGCCGACTCGCAGAGCGAGACCCAGCGGAACAAGGTCCTGCAGTTCGTCGAGTCCGGCCCGTGTGCACTGTGCGGCGGCTCCGGGCTGACGCGGGCAGCGCTCGCGGTGACGTTCGGCGGCAGGACCATCGCCGAGCTGAACGCCCTGCCGCTCTCGGGCGTCGCCGAGGTCCTCCGCCCGACGGCCGAGCTGACCGACGCCGCTGCCGCCACGTCGCGGACGTCATCAGGCGAGCGCACCGAGGTCGCCGTCGCCATCGCCCGCGACCTCCTCGGCCGGGTCGAGGTCCTCACCGGCCTCGGTCTCGGGTACCTCAGCCTCGACCGCGCAACCCCGACACTCTCCCCCGGCGAGATGCAGCGCCTCCGCATCGCCACGCAGCTCCGCAGCGGTCTGTTCGGTGTCGTCTACGTGCTCGACGAGCCGAGTGCCGGCCTCCACCCGGCCGACGCCGAGCCGCTCGTCCAGGTCCTCGAGGACCTCCGCGCCAGCGGCAACAGCGTCTTCGTCGTCGAGCACGACATGCGCATCGTCCGCCAGGCCGACTGGGTCGTCGACGTCGGCCCCGGAGCCGGCTCCGCCGGCGGCACCGTCCTCTACAGCGGCCCCGTCGAGGGGCTCGCCGACGTCGAGGCGTCCGTCACTCGCCGCTTCCTGCAGCCACGTGCCTCCGGCCTGGAGGCCCGCCCTCCTCGACAACGGATCGGCACCCTGGAACTGCGCGGCGTCACGCAGCACAACCTCCGGGACCTCGACGTCGACGTCCCGCTCGGCGTCCTCACCGCGGTCACGGGAGTGTCCGGCTCCGGCAAGTCGTCACTGGTCGGAGGCGTCCTCGCCGACCGGGCCGCCGAGCACCCACAGGTCAGCCGCGTCGTCGAGGTCGATCAGAAGCCGATCGGCCGCACGCCCCGCTCGAACCTCGCCACCTACACGGGCCTGTTCGACGCGGTCCGTGCCGCGTTCGCCGCGACCGACGACGCGAAGGCCCGTGGGTGGACGGCCGGCCGGTTCTCGTTCAACGTCGTCGGCGGCCGGTGCGAGGTGTGCCAGGGCGAGGGCTCGGTGTCGGTCGAGCTGCTGTTCCTGCCGGGCAGTTGGGCGCCGTGCCCGGAGTGCCACGGCTCCCGGTACAACGACGAGACGCTCGAGGTCCGCTGGAACGGATCGACCATCGCCGAGGTGCTCGGCATGACGGTCGACGATGCCGCTGAGTCCCTCGCCGACCTCCCCGCCGCTGCCCGCGCCCTCGATGCCCTCCGTCAGGTCGGTCTCGGCTACCTGCGGCTGGGTCAGCCCGCGCCGGAGCTGTCGGGCGGAGAGGCCCAGCGCATCAAGCTCGCCACCGAACTCCAGCGCGCCCGCTCCGGCCACACGCTGTACCTGCTCGACGAACCCACCACTGGCCTGCACCCCGCCGACGTCGAGCGCCTGACCGAGCAGCTGTCTCGCTTGACGGACGCGGGCAACACGGTCGTCGTGGTCGAGCACGCGATGTCCGTCGTGGCGGCAGCTGACCACGTCATCGACATGGGTCCGTCCGGCGGCGATGCGGGCGGCCAGATCGTCGCGGCGGGCACACCGGCCGAGGTCGCTGCTTCCCCCTCGAGCCGCACGGCGCCGTACCTCCGCGCCGAGCTCGAGGGCTGACCGCCGGAGTCCTCCACGGATCCCGCCGATGCGACTCGGGGGGCTCCACTCCCTCGGTACCGTCACGGCATGCAGCACTGGGACGCCGACGAGGAGCGCAGCCGCCACATGGCCCGGTTCGGGCGCCGTGACACCGCGCCGGAACTCGCCCTGCGCCGCACCCTCCACGCCCGCGGCCGACGGTTCTTCGTCGACCGCCGCATCAGCACCCGGACACGGGCGCGTCCCGACGTCGTGTTCCCCCGTGCCCGTGTCGCGGTGTTCGTGGACGGCTGCTTCTGGCACTGGTGCGAGGAGCACGCCCACCTGCCGAAGGCCAATGCCGAGCTGTGGCGGAGGAAGCTGCTCGCGAACCGGCAACGTGACGCCTGGCACGACGCCGTCCTCCGCAGCGAGGGGTGGAGCGTCATCCGCGTCTGGGACCACGACGACGTGCAGACGGCTGCGGACACCGTCGAGGCAGCGCTCGACCGCTGGGACCAGATCACCGGCGGGCACCACCGGCACCGTGGCCAGGGGACACACCCGTCGCAGCGAGCGGTTCCCGGTCCGGAGCCGCAGGCGCCGCCTTGTGCGTCACGAGGCGCGACGTGGCCAGCGCCGTCGCAACGACTGCGTGCGATGGCGAACGACGAACGGACGCGAGGCCCGGCACCGGCTGGTACCGACCCTCCCGTCCGTCATGCGGTCACCGCAGCTGCGTCACCAGGTGAGGACGAAGCGACCGCGCGTCCCGCCGGCCTCGAGCCGCTCGTGCGCCTCGGGTGCGCGCTCGGCCGGCAGGACCTCGGCTACCCGGGGCACGATCGTGCCACCCTCGACGCCGTGGCGCAGCCGCTCGAGCTTGTCGAACGACCGGTACTCGCTGAACACGGACACCCGCTCGAACCGGATGGTGGGGGCACCGTTGCCCTCCCAGCCACGGACGTCGACGAACACACCGCCGTCGCGGATCGCCGGGACCACCAGTTCGCGCTGCAGCGCACAGTCGAACAGGGCGTCGACACCCTCGGGCACGATCGACCGAACGGAGGCAGCGAAGCCATCCCCCCGCGGCACCACGTGGTCCGGACCGAGCGAGCGGACGAGGGCCTGGTCCTTCTCGGAGCTGTCAGCGATCACGGTGATGCCGGCGGCCTTGGCGAGTTGCACGACGTAGTTGCCGAGGAGTCCGGCGGCGCCGGTCACGGCGAGCGTCTGCCCACGTTCGAGCCCGGCGAGCTCGAGCATCTGGATGGCGGTGAGCCCGTTCATCGGCACGGTGGATGCTTCCTCGATCGTGGTCCCGCGCGGGATCCGCGTGAACGACCCGACCGGGGCGACGAGGTACTCGACGTACGCACCGCCGTGCCCGGTGAGCGGCAAGGCGATCGCCATCACCTCGTCACCGACGGACCATCCCTCGACGTCGGGTCCGACCTCGTCGATGACGCCGGCGGCGTCCATGCCGGGGACGTACGGCGCCGTGGCCTTCGAGCTGTCACGCTCCCCCGCTCGCACCCCGGTGTCCGTGGGGTTCACCGCGAACGCGCGGACGGCGATGCGGACGGAGCCGGCACCGGCGTGCACCTCGGGTACTTCATGGACGGCGAGGGCGCGGGGCCCTCCGAATGTTTCGACTCCGACGACCTTCATGTCTCCGGTCTACCCGGAGCCCGTCACCGCCTGCTCAGCCGCGGTGTACCTCGTTCCGACCGGGATCGAGAATGCGTCCGGGGACGCAAAAGAGCCCCTGGGCGGGTGAGCATTTCTGCTCGCCCGTCCAGGGGCTCTTTGTTGTGAAAAGGAGTCCGGCGGCGTCCTACTCTCCCACAAGGTCCCCCTTGCAGTACCATCGGCGCTGAGAGGCTTAGCTTCCGGGTTCGGAATGTGACCGGGCGTTTCCCTCTCGCTATGACCACCGGAACACGTTCGACACTTCTACCAGGGAAGGTTCGAAACAGTTCCGCGCATGCGCGGTGTTCAGTTTCAGTTGTTCCCGATCGTCTGTCGGGAACCACAAAGTGGACGCGAGCCCCACACCGAAGTGTGGGAAAAAAGTGTGTGTCAAGTCTTCGGCTTATTAGTACCGGTCAGCTCCACGGGTCGTTAGTCCCCGCTTCCACATCCGGCCTATCAACCCAGTAGTCTGCTGGGAGCCTCTCACACTCAAGGTGCATGGAAATCTCATCTCGAAGACGGCTTCCCGCTTAGATGCTTTCAGCGGTTATCCGGTCCGAACGTAGCTAATCAGCGGTGCCCTTGGCAGAACAACTGACACACCAGAGGTTCGTCCATCCCGGTCCTCTCGTACTAGGGATAGATCTTCTCAAATTTCCAACGCGCGCAGCGGATAGGGACCGAACTGTCTCACGACGTTCTAAACCCAGCTCGCGTACCGCTTTAATGGGCGAACAGCCCAACCCTTGGGACCTACTCCAGCCCCAGGATGCGACGAGCCGACATCGAGGTGCCAAACCATGCCGTCGATATGGACTCTTGGGCAAGATCAGCCTGTTATCCCCGAGGTACCTTTTATCCGTTGAGCGACAGCGCTTCCACAAGCCACTGCCGGATCACTAGTCCCGACTTTCGTCCCTGCTCGACCTGTCAGTCTCACAGTCAAGCTCCCTTGTGCACTTACACTCGCCACCTGATTGCCAACCAGGTTGAGGGAACCTTTGGGCGCCTCCGTTACTCTTTGGGAGGCAACCGCCCCAGTTAAACTACCCATCAGGCACTGTCCATGAACCCGATCAGGGTCCTACGTTAGACATCCAAAGTGACCAGAGTGGTATTTCAACAATGACTCCACGAACACTAGCGTGCCCGCTTCACAGTCTCCCACCTATCCTACACAAGCCACTCCGAACACCAATACCAAACTGTAGTAAAGGTCACGGGGTCTTTCCGTCCTGCTGCGCGTAACGAGCATCTTTACTCGTAGTGCAATTTCGCCGAGTTCGCGGTTGAGACAGCTGGGAAGTCGTTACGCCATTCGTGCAGGTCGGAACTTACCCGACAAGGAATTTCGCTACCTTAGGATGGTTATAGTTACCACCGCCGTTTACTGGGGCTTAAATTCAGAGCTTCGCCGTGAGGCTGACCCTTCCTCTTAACCTTCCAGCACCGGGCAGGCGTCAGTCCGTATACATCGTCTTGCGACTTCGCACGGACCTGTGTTTTTAGTAAACAGTCGCTTCCCACTGGTCTCTGCGGCCTTCAACGCTCACGGAGTGAATCCGGTCACGTGTCCGGCCCCCCTTCTCCCGAAGTTACGGGGGCATTTTGCCGAGTTCCTTAACCACGATTATCTCGATCTCCTTGGTATTCTCTACCTGACCACCTGAGTCGGTTTCGGGTACGGGCGGCTGCAACCTCGCGTCGATGCTTTTCTCGGCAGCATAGGATCACTGATTTCCCCTTACGGGTACGCGTCGGGTCTCAGGCATACAGACGACGGATTTGCCTATCGTCAGCCCTACATCCTTACACCAGGTTCACCTTACGGATACCATCGCCTGGCTCAGCTACCTTCCTGCGTCACACCTGTTCATACGCTAACCGCACCAGCATGGGGTCGAGCGTTAGACCGGCGACCATCACCCCGAAGGGATCCGGTACGTCCGGGTTAGGACTCTTAGCACCACTGGATTAGCTTGGGCGGTTGTTCGCCGGTACGGGAATATCAACCCGTTGTCCATCGACTACGCCTGTCGGCCTCGCCTTAGGTCCCGACTTACCCAGGGCGGATTAACCTGGCCCTGGAACCCTTGGTCTTTCGGAGGACGGGTTTCTCACCCGTCTTTCGCTACTCATGCCTGCATTCTCACTCGTGTGGCGTCCACGGCTGGATCACTCCGCCGCTTCACTCGCCACACGACGCTCTCCTACCACTCCGCACGACTGAACCACGAAGGCTTGTCTAGTGTGCGAAATCTACAACTTCGGCGGTGTGCTTGAGCCCCGTTACATTGTCGGCGCGGAATCACTTGACCAGTGAGCTATTACGCACTCTTTCAAGGGTGGCTGCTTCTAAGCCAACCTCCTGGTTGTCTGTGCAACTCCACATCCTTTCCCACTTAGCACACGCTTAGGGGCCTTAGTTGGTAGTCTGGGTTGTTTCCCTCTCGACGATGAAGCTTATCCCCCACCGTCTCACTGCTGCGCTCTCACTCACCGGCATTCGGAGTTTGGCTGACGTCAGTAACCTGTTGAGGCCCATCGGCCATCCAGTAGCTCTACCTCCGGCGAGAAACACGCAACGCTGCACCTAAATGCATTTCGGAGAGAACCAGCTATCACGAAGTTTGATTGGCCTTTCACCCCTATCCACAGCTCATCCCCTCCATTTTCAACTGAAGTGGGTTCGGTCCTCCACGACGTCTTACCGTCGCTTCAACCTGGCCATGGATAGATCACTTCGCTTCGGGTCTAGGACATGCGACTGAAATCGCCCTATTCAGACTCGCTTTCGCTACGGCTACCCCACACGGGTTAACCTCGCCACATATCGCTAACTCGCAGGCTCATTCTTCAAAAGGCACGCCGTCACCCCTACAAGGAGGCTCCGACGGTTTGTAAGCAAACGGTTTCAGGTACTATTTCACTCCCCTCCCGGGGTACTTTTCACCTTTCCCTCACGGTACTTGTCCGCTATCGGTCATCTGGGAGTATTTAGGCTTATCAGGTGGTCCTGACAGATTCACACGGGATTTCTCGGGCCCCGTGCTACTTGGGATACACATCCGGCCATAACACCATTTCGTCTACGGGGCTGGCACCCACTACGGCCCGGCTTTCAAACCGGTTCGACTATGATGCGCTGTAACCGCCCCAGTCCGGCAGAACTGAGCGACGTGTCCCACAACCCCGACCATGCAACGCCCGCCGGCTATCACACATGATCGGTTTAGCCTCATCCGTTTTCGCTCGCCACTACTCACGGAATCACATGTTGTTTTCTCTTCCTGTGGGTACTGAGATGTTTCACTTCCCCACGTTCCCTCTACCCGCCCTATATATTCAGGCGGGAGTCACCAGGTCGACAAGTCGCCTGGCGGGGTTTCCCCATTCGGAAATCCTCGGATCGAAGCTCGATTATCAGCTCCCCGAGGCTTATCGCAGATTTCTACGTCCTTCTTCGGCTCCAGATGCCAAGGCATCCACCGTTTGCTCTTAGAAACTTGACCACAAAGATTAAAATTGCGATCCAACGCCACACCAACACCACGCCGATCACCACAAAGGCAACCAACCGGTCTCGGATGACGCGAATCTAAAGATGCTCGCGTCCACTGTGTAGTTCTCAACATACGATCGGCACCACACTCCCCCAGACCAACCGGTCTGACATCATGCGGCCCACCGAAGGACCTTCCGGCCCAACCCCCAACCACCGAACCACCCGAAAGTGACCCACCGTGGCCAGGAAGCCTGGTCCCTCAGGACCCAACAACGTGCACCAGCCGACCCGCTCCCACCCGACCCGTTCCAACCCCGCAAGCGGGACGTACTGAGACCGGAAGACGCGCTCCCGACTGCACTGTCAATGTTCCACCCATGAGCTACCCGTCGGACACGTTCGGTCCGAACCGGGCGCCTGGACCAGCAACCAACCCACCACACGGTGAGCAGCGCTGACCAGATGCTCCTTAGAAAGGAGGTGATCCAGCCGCACCTTCCGGTACGGCTACCTTGTTACGACTTAGTCCTAATCACCGATCCCACCTTCGACGGCTCCTTCCACAAGGGTTAGGCCACCGGCTTCGGGTGTTACCGACTTTCATGACTTGACGGGCGGTGTGTACAAGGCCCGGGAACGTATTCACCGCAGCGTTGCTGATCTGCGATTACTAGCGACTCCGACTTCATGAGGTCGAGTTGCAGACCTCAATCCGAACTGAGACCGGCTTTTTGGGATTCGCTCCACCTTACGGTATCGCAGCCCTTTGTACCGGCCATTGTAGCATGCGTGAAGCCCAAGACATAAGGGGCATGATGATTTGACGTCATCCCCACCTTCCTCCGAGTTGACCCCGGCAGTCTCCTATGAGTCCCCGGCATAACCCGCTGGCAACATAGAACGAGGGTTGCGCTCGTTGCGGGACTTAACCCAACATCTCACGACACGAGCTGACGACAACCATGCACCACCTGTACACCGACCACAAGGGGGCGACCATCTCTGGCCGTTTCCGGTGTATGTCAAGCCTTGGTAAGGTTCTTCGCGTTGCATCGAATTAATCCGCATGCTCCGCCGCTTGTGCGGGCCCCCGTCAATTCCTTTGAGTTTTAGCCTTGCGGCCGTACTCCCCAGGCGGGGCGCTTAATGCGTTAGCTACGACACAGAAACCGTGGAAAGGTCCCTACATCTAGCGCCCAACGTTTACGGCATGGACTACCAGGGTATCTAATCCTGTTCGCTCCCCATGCTTTCGCTCCTCAGCGTCAGTTACGGCCCAGAGATCTGCCTTCGCCATCGGTGTTCCTCCTGATATCTGCGCATTCCACCGCTACACCAGGAATTCCAATCTCCCCTACCGCACTCTAGTCTGCCCGTACCCACTGCAAGCCCGAGGTTGAGCCTCGGGATTTCACAGCAGACGCGACAAACCGCCTACGAGCTCTTTACGCCCAATAATTCCGGACAACGCTTGCACCCTACGTATTACCGCGGCTGCTGGCACGTAGTTAGCCGGTGCTTTTTCTGCAGGTACCGTCACTTTCGCTTCTTCCCTACTAAAAGAGGTTTACAACCCGAAGGCCGTCATCCCTCACGCGGCGTTGCTGCATCAGGCTTTCGCCCATTGTGCAATATTCCCCACTGCTGCCTCCCGTAGGAGTCTGGGCCGTGTCTCAGTCCCAGTGTGGCCGGTCACCCTCTCAGGCCGGCTACCCGTCGTCGCCTTGGTGAGCCATTACCTCACCAACAAGCTGATAGGCCGCGAGTCCATCCCCAACCAAAAAATCTTTCCACCACCAGGCCATGCGACCAGTAGTCATATCCAGTATTAGACGTCGTTTCCAACGCTTATCCCAGAGTCAGGGGCAGGTTACTCACGTGTTACTCACCCGTTCGCCACTAATCCGCCCAGCAAGCTGGGCATCATCGTTCGACTTGCATGTGTTAAGCACGCCGCCAGCGTTCGTCCTGAGCCAGGATCAAACTCTCCGTAAAAAATTACAACCAACACCGAAGTGTCAGCGAGTTGATCTTGACTGTTGACTGTCTACTGACAATCTTCAATCCAAAAGGAATTGCTCCACACCCGATCAGCCGAAACCGACCAGGCACGGGGTCAATAAAATTGGCATTGACAATGTGCACGCTGTTGAGTTCTCAAGGACCAGACGCACTCCCCACTCGACATCATCACGATGTCTCGCCAGAGAGGCTGGTTCGTTGCCCGGGGAAGATCGGAGCCAGACTGCATCTCCCAGGTCGTTGACCCGGTCAGCGTCTCGGCCGATCCGTTCTCCGCCTCAGCGGCAACGAGTGATTACTTTACGCACGGGTGAACGGCAGCGCCAAGCCAGCTCGACTCCCGGGCGTGTCGCGCCTGCTCCCCTGCTGTTCCGGGCGGCGGAAGCCGTACGCGATCGCGGCCGCTGACCGTCCCTGGGAACGACAGAAGGCTCCCCACCGGGCACGGCCAGCCCGCCGCTGGCGCGTCGGTCTGGAACCGGCCGTCGTGGGCCCAGATGCGTACTCGCACCGCGCCTCCCGTCAGAGCCGTCGCTCACCTGACCGACGAGTCGGTCAGCCGTCAGTCGGCCGCTGCCAACTGCCCGCAGGCACCGTCGATCTCCTTGCCGCGGGTGTCGCGGAGGGTGGTCGGGATGCCGGCGGCGTTGAGTCGGCGGACGAACTCGTCCTGCACGTGCACCTCGGACGAGGTCCACACAGACCCGGGCGTCGGGTTGAGCGGGATCGGGTTGACGTGCACCCAGCCCTTGCCGCGCTTGTTGAGCTTCTCCGCCAACAGATCCGCACGCCAGGCGTGGTCGTTCATGTCCTTGATGAGCGCGTACTCGATCGAGACGCGGCGACCGGTCTTGACGTAGTAGTTGTGGGCGGCGTCGATCGCCTCGTCGACCTTCCACTTCGAGTTCACCGGGATGAGCTCGTCGCGGAGTTCGTCGTCCGGCGCGTGCAACGACAGCGCGAAGGTCACCGGGATGTCCTCGTCGGCGAGCTTCAGGATCGCGGGCACCAGGCCGACCGTCGAGATCGTGATGCCGCGGGCGCTCATGCCGAGGCCGTTCGGCTGGGGCGCGGTCATGATCCGCACCGCGTCCATCACGCGCTTGTAGTTCGCGAGCGGCTCCCCCATGCCCATGAAGACGATGTTCGTGACGCGCTCGGCATCGACCCGGTCCTTGCCGCCCTTGCGAGGATCGCCGCCGAGTTCCCCGGCAGCGATCGCCTCGTTCGCCCGGACGATCTGCTCGATGATCTCGGCCGTCGACATGTTGCGCGTCAGGCCTGCCTGGCCGGTCGCGCAGAACGGGCAGTTCATCCCGCAGCCGGCCTGGGACGAGACGCAGAGCGTGATGCGCCCCGGGTACCGCATGAGCACCGACTCCACGAGGGCGCCGTCGTGCAGCTTCCAGAGGAACTTGATCGTGTCGCCCTTGTCCGTCTCGAGACGACGGGTCTCGGTCAGCAGGGGCGGCAGCATGCCGGCGACGAGTTCGTCGCGCTGGGCCGCCGGCAGGTCGGTCATCTTGGCCGGGTCGGACGTGTAGTGCGTGAAGTAGTGGGTGGCGAGCTGCTTGGCGCGGAACCCGGGCAGACCGAGTTCCTTGACCTTGGCTTCGCGCTCCTCGGCCGTCAGGTCGGCCAGGTGCACGGGCGGCTTGCCCCGCTTCGGCGACGCGAACTGCAGCAGTGGTCGGCCGTCGGTCCCCGTGGCCTGCTGCCAGCCCTCGGTGCGCGGGCGCACCTGCGGGCGGACGGAGCGTGCTGCGCTCTGCTCCTCGAACGGGGTGCGGGTGTCGGTGGCCATCACTCCAGCTTACGGGAGGCCCGCAACCCTTCGCGAGTCAGCCCAGCGATCCTGCGTGGTCGGGCTGGTCAGACCGACTGCACGACGGTCCCGGCCTCCGTGAGCACACGCACGGGGAACACGTGGCCGGTCGGAGCCGTCGGCCTGCACGGCGACGACCCCGCCGCTCAGGAACCGGCAGGCAGGAGCCGGGCGAAGTGGTGCGGCATCGAGTACATCGGGACGATGTCCACGACCTCGCCCGGGTGCGGTGCCTGGAGCACGAGTCCCTGCCCGAGGTACAGGCCGACGTGGTCCTCGTCGTCGAAGACCACCAGGTCCCCCGGCGCCGCCTCGGACTCGGGGACGGTCTCCGCGGCGGCGTCCTGCGTGGGGACGTAGTGGGCGAGCTCGATCCCGACCGCCTGGTACGCCACCATCGTCAGGCCGGAGCAGTCGATGCCCGCGTGGTCCGCTCCGCCCTCGAGGTACGGGTCGCCGAGGTACTGCAGTGCCGTCTGCAGCACCGTGGCGCGGTCGCCGCCTGCCGAGAGCGCCGCGGACAGTGCCGACTGCGCCTGGGCCTCGGTCACGCCGAAGCGGAGGACCAGGGTCGGGTACGACACGACCGATGTCGTCGTCACGCCGTCGGACGACGTGATCGGGACCTCGACGTCGTGGGCGACGGTGTAGGTCTGCAGCTCGAGGGAGGTCGTCGTGGGCACCGCAGCCGGTGCGGCCGTGGCGGCCTCGGCCGGGATCGAGAGGGACAGGGTCGAGGTGACCGCCAGTGCCGGGGCGATCAGCAGTGCGGCGCGTCTGGCGGTGGCGGCACGTCGCACGTGCCGCGGGTCGGCCGCGCGCTCGGCGCGGAGCGCGGCGGTCCGGGAGACGAGCGTGCCGGTCACGGGGTCGGCGACCGGGTGGGCGGTCCGCGCCGGGGAGAGCGTCACGACGCGGGCCGGGCGCTCGTGCGCCACCCAGGTGCTGCGGGCGACGGATGGTCCGGCGGCGGCGCGGCGGCCGCGTGCCCGGGTCACGGGGGCGACGGTTGTGGGGACGGTGCCGGCGCCCGATCGACGGTCGTCGTCAGCGGGCAGTGCTTGGCGTCCCATGGTTCCTTCCGTGTCTGGACCGCCCGTCTCGGGCGGCGACCCGGAGAGACAACGTATCGGTCAGGAACCTGACCACGGCTGGGGAACCTCGGCGAGTTCCTGCGGTCCGTCACAGACACGCGGCCTCCCGGTCGTCGGCGAGCGCGTCGAGCCGTGCGGCGAGCGCGAGCACGGACGGGTCGGGAGCCGTGGCCGACGCGGCGGCGAGCGCTCCCGACACCGGTGCGCCGGCACGCACCGCGACCGGCAGGACACCCGCCCAGACACGGTGGTCCTCACCGTCGTCGGGTGCCTCACCGACGCCGGCGGCACGGACCTTGACGCTCGCCGTGTCGAGCGGGAGTTGCAGGACCTGGGTCTGGCGGACCTCCTTGGCGGTCATCTCGCGCACCTCGGCGCGCCGGCCGGGCATGAGGTGGTCCGCGACCTGGCGGAGCGCCTCGGCACGCTGCTCGGTCGGCACCACAGTCGCGCGGCCGACGACCATCGCGCTGCGGTAGTTCGCGGAGCTGTCGAAGGTCGAGCGGGCGAAGACGATGCCGTCCAGGTGGGTGACCGTGGCGGAGACGGGGACGCCCTCCGCGCCGGCGTCGAGGAAGAGCCCGCCGCCCGTCGACCCGTGCAACAGCAGGACCGGTCCGGCACCGAGGTCGCCGACGCCGTACAGGTACGGCAGGACGATCGGGAAGCCGTCACGGACGAGGGCGACGTGGGCGACGAAGCCCTCGGCGAGGACCTGACGGAGCGCCTCCGGATCGGTCTGCTGGCGCTCGCGGAGACGGCGGACGGTGAGGGAAGGCAGTGCGTCGGGAGCGGGCATGTCTCGACGCTAGGGTCGGGACTGGACCAGCACGTAGACCAGATCGGGGCGCTCCAGGTGGACCAGTCGAGCAAGGTGGCCGCCGTCGTCGCACGGGTGCGGGCCCTGGTGCACGACGGGACCCTCGGCGCCGGTGACCCGCTGCCGTCGACGCGGTCCCTGGCGGGCGAGCTCGGGGTCGCGCGCGGCACAGTCGTGGCGGCCTACGAGCAGCTCGACGGCGAGGGGTACCTCCGGACGCGGCAGGGCGCGGCGGCCCGGGTCGTGGCCGGAGCGGGCGGTGCGCCCGGGGTGAGCCGCGGGCAGCGGGGGCCGGCGCCGGATGTCGCACCTGCCGAGGCGCCGGAGCGACTCGGCGTCGACTGCCGACCGGGGATCCCGGCCGTCGCCGCGATCAGCGACCGGGACTGGCGAGCGGCCTGGCGGGCCGCGGCCGACGCGCCGCTCCGCAACGCGCTGTCCGAGCCCGCGGGGCTGCCCGCCCTGCGCGAGCAACTGGTCGTGCAGCTCGGTCTCGCGCGCGGGTTCTCCCCGTCGGTGTCGCAGGTCCTCGTCGCTGCCGGGACCTCGGAGGCGCTGTCCCTCGTCGCCGAGGCACTGGGCACCCTGCTCGGCCGCGCGCCCCGGATCGCCGTCGAGGACCCCGGGTACCGTTCCGGCCACCGCGCCCTGACGAGTGCCGGCGCGGACCTGGTGGCCGTCCCCGTCGGACCGGACGGCGTCGACCTCGCCGCCCTCGCCGCGGTCGACGTCGACGCGGTCGTCGTCTCCCCCACGCACCAGTACCCGCTCGGCTCCGTGATGCCGGTCGGGCACCGGCGAGCGCTGCTCGCGCACGCCTCGGCGGTCGGCATGGTCGTGGTCGAGGACGACTACGACTCCGAGTTCCGCCACCGGGGCAGTCCCGTCCCGGCCCTCGCCGCGCTCGACACCGACGGCGTCGTGGTGCACCTCGGCGGCTTCTCGAAGACCCTCGACCCGCGGCTCCGGTGTGCCTACGTCGTCGTGCCCGCCGGTCCGGTCGGCGAAGCGGTCCGATCGGCCCGGACGGCCCGCGGTGCGGTCGTCGCCGAGCCGGTACAGGTCACGCTCGCGCACCTGCTCCGCACCGGGGCGTTCCGCCGCCACCTCGGCCGGGTGCGCCGGGACTACACGCACCGACGGGAACGGATCGCGGTCCGGCTCGCCGACACGGGCATCCCCGGCCTGGAGGCCCGTGCCCTCACCGGCGGTCTACACGCGGTCCTGACGTGGCCGGGTACACCGACCGGCGCTGCCGTGGTCACCCGCGCGGCGGCGGACGGTGTCCTGCTGGCCGACCTCGCCGACTACGAGCTCGAGCGGGGACGGTCGGGCAACGGGATCGTGCTCGGGTACGGGGCCGTGACACTGCCCGAACTCGACCGGGCGCTCGACGTCGTACTCACCGCGGTCCGGGCGGGGTCGTCCGGTCCGGGCTGAGGACGGTCTCGCCGGAGCCGGGCCGTGGTCGGCCGTGCTCCGGAGCTCATCGCGACGGGGTCAGCGCTGTCGGGCCCGGTCCGCCGGGGTGCGGTCGCTGCGCCAGACGTCCTCGAGCGACGGCACCGGCACGTCCGCCGGGACCGCCCACCCGCGGCGAGCGGCCTTGCGGGCGGAACGGTAGGTGGTCACGTGGAGCGGCTCCACGTCCTGGTTCGATTCGTACTTCGTCATGGCGTGCTCCCTGTTCACGGCGCCCGCGCTCCGGTGCCGTCCTCCCCGGGACGATCATGGACCGCGGGACACGAGACGAACTCTCTTCTGCTCGGACGGTACGCGGCACCGGGCCGGGGTGCGCCGCCCGGCCCGAGGGCCCGCGCCATCCGGACGAGGGCACGCGGGGGTCCGCGACAGCCGCCCGGTCAGGACCGGGGTCAGCTGTCGGGCAGCGCTTCCTTCGGGAGCTTCCGCAGCTTCGTGCGTCGACGACGGCGGTCCGGGATCATCGAGCGCATCTCCTCGAGCTTGCCGAAGCACAGCAGCCGGTCACCGGGCTCGAGCACCACGCCACTGCGGGGGTTCGGGATGACCGACGTCCCGCGGTGCAGCGTGAGGACCGTGATGTCGCGGTCCCACAGCCCCGAGTCTTTGATCGTCTTGCCGACCAGGTCCGCGTTCGTGTGCACGAGCAGCTCGGCGACGCCGTACCCCGTCGAGACACTGAGGCGCTGCCGGACGTCGATCTCGGGGAACGCGACCTGGTTCGCGATGAAGTCGATGATCGCACCGGCGACGTCGAGGCCGGTGGCGCGCTCGATGCCCTCCAGGCCCGGGGAGGAGTTGACCTCCATCACGAGCGGTCCCTCGTTGCCCTCGAGCATGTCGACGCCGGCGACCCGGAGCCCCATGATCTGGGCGGAGCGCACGGCGGCCTCCTCGTACTCCGGCGTCAGCGTGACCTGCTCGACGGTGCCGCCGCGGTGCACGTTCGAGCGGAACTCGTCGCCGGACGCGGACCGGCGCATCGCCGCGACCACCCGGTCCCCCACCACGAGCGCGCGGATGTCCTTGCCGCGGCTCTCCGAGATGAAGCTCTGGATGAGCACGTTCTGCTTCGTCGAGTGGAGGGTCTCGACGATGGACTCGGCGACCTTCGCCTCGGGCGCCAGGATCACCCCGATCCCCTGCGTGCCCTCGAGCAGCTTGATGACGACCGGGGCGCCACCGACCCGCTCGATCGCACCGCGGACGTCCGCCCGGCTGTTGACGAACGTCGTCGCCGGCATGCCGATGTCGTGCCGGGACAGGATCTGGTTCGCGCGGAGCTTGTCGCGCGAGTTCGTGATGCCGTTCGCGGTGTTCGGCGTGTAGACGTCCATCTGCTCGAACTGTCGGACGACCGCGGTGCCGTAGTACGTGATGGAGTTGCCGATGCGCGGCAGGACGGCGTCGTAGTCGGACAGCAGCTTGCCGCGGTACTGCAGGTCCGGCTGCTCACCGGTGAGGTCGATCGCGAACCGGAGGGTGTTCAGCACCTTGACGGTGTGACCGCGTTCGGCGGCAGCGGTGCGGAGACGCTGCGTCGAGTACGCGTGCGGAGCGCGCGACAGGATGGCGAGTTTCATCACTGCCAAGATAGGGGCATGGCCGACCCCGCGAAGCGCCCCGACGGCGGGAAGTCCGCGTCCCGTGTGCGGATCGTCGCCGGGTGGCGGGAGTGGGCGGCGCTGCCGGACATCGGCATCCCCTGGATCAAGGTCAAGCTCGACACCGGTGCCCGGAGTTCGGCGCTGCACGCCTTCGACGTCGAGGAGCTCCCCGGCGGCCGCGTCCGGTTCTCGGTGCACCCGTGGCAGGACTCCGACGTCGACCCGCAGACCGTCGAGTGCGCGATCCACGACCGCCGCGTGATCCGCAGCTCGAGCGGTCACACGCAGGAGCGGATCGTGGTGCTGATGTCGATCGAGCTCGCCGGGCGCACGGTCCTGGCCGAGGTGACGCTGAGCAACCGCGACCAGATGGGCTTCCGGATGCTCGTCGGGCGCGAGGCGCTGCGGCAGGGGTTCGTCGTCGACCCGGCCCGCTCGTTCATGGCGGGGCGTGCCCCCAAGGCCGTGCGTCGGCGGAACCGCGGCCGGAGCTGAACGGGCTCTGAACTCCTGGGAACCCCATCACCGCTGGGAACAGTCGTCTCCCCCGCAGGCCACACTCGGGCGTGAACCCGAGTCCGTGACCAGAACGCAGAGAGGACGACGCCATGACCGACGTCTCCAGCCAGCCACCCGCCGAGGGTGACGACCGCCGGGTGCTCACCAACCGGCAGGGCCACCCCGTCTACGACAACCAGAACCAGCGCACGGTCGGGGCCCGCGGCCCGGCGACGCTCGAGAACTACCAGTTCCTCGAGAAGATCAGCCACTTCGACCGCGAGCGGATCCCGGAGCGGGTCGTGCACGCCCGCGGCGCGGTCGCCTTCGGGTACTTCGAGGCCACCGGCACCTGGGGTGACGAGCCGATCGCGCAGTACACCCGCGCGAAGCTCTTCCAGGAGGCCGGCAAGCGCACCGACGTCGCCATCCGGTTCTCGACCGTGATCGGCGGGCGCGACTCGTCAGAAGCCGCTCGCGACCCCCGCGGCTTCGCGGTGAAGTTCTACACCGAGGACGGCAACTGGGACCTCGTCGGCAACAACCTCGGTGTCTTCTTCATCCGCGACGCCATCAAGTTCCCGGACGTCATCCACTCCCTCAAGCCGGACCCCGTCACGTTCCGTCAGGAGCCGGCCCGCATCTTCGACTTCATGTCGCAGACGCCCGAGGCGATGCACATGCTCGTCAACCTGTTCAGCCCGCGCGGCATCCCCGCGAACTACCGGACGCAGCAGGGCTTCGGCGTGAACACCTACAAGTGGGTGAACGGCGACGGCGACACCAAGCTCGTCAAGTACCACTGGATCCCGTCGGTCGGCGTCAGCTCGATGACCGAGGCCGACGCGGCCGTGGTGCAGGGCGGTGACCTCGGCCACGCGTCGAAGGACCTGTACGAGGCCATCGAACGGGGCGAGTACCCGGAGTGGGAGCTCCGCGTGCAGCTCATGGACGACCACGACCACCCCGAGCTCGACTTCGACCCGCTCGACGACACCAAGGTGTGGCCCGAGAACGAGTTCCCGCCGAAGGTCGTCGGCAAGATGGTGCTCAACCGGAACGTCACGAACCACTTCGCCGAGAACGAGCAGCTCTCGTTCGGCACCGGCGTGCTGGTCGACGGACTCGACTTCTCCGACGACAAGATGCTCGTCGGCCGCACGTTCTCCTACTCGGACACGCAGCGGTACCGCGTCGGCCCGAACTACCTGCAGCTGCCGGTGAACGCGCCGAAGAACGGGAACGTCGCCACGAACCAGCGCGACGGGCAGATGGCGTACCACCAGGACCACGGTGGCGAGAACCCCCACGTCAACTACGAGCCCTCGATCACCGGCGGACTGCGCGAGGCCGAGTACCCGACGCACGACGACCAGGGTCCGGAGATCGTCGGCCGACTCACCCGCAAGCGCATCCCGCGGACGAACGACTACACGCAGGCCGGTCAGCGGTACCTGCTGCTCGAGGACTGGGAGCGCGACGACCTGGTCGCCAACTTCGTCGACCTCATCTCGCAGGCGGCCCGACCGGTGCAGGAGCGCATGCTCTGGCACTTCTACATGGTCGAGGACGACCTCGGCCGCCGCGTCGGCGAGGGCCTCGGCATCACGCTCGACGAGGTGAAGGACCTGCCGCCGCTGCAGTCCCAGACCCTCGACGAGGCCGAGTTCGCGCGCCTGGCGAACCTCGGGCACAACGGCTCGCGTGACGTCGAGGGCCTCATGATGACGCACTGCGTGCCCGACGAGCGCGCCGTGCGCGTCTGAGACGCGACCTGCCGCAGACGGGAGGCCCGGTGCCAGCTGGCACCGGGCCTCCCGTCTGCACGACCAGGCCGGCCCCGTCCGGCAGGATGGACCCATGCCACACGCACCATCAGAGGGCATCGACGAGTTGCTCGCAGCATCACGCGGACTGCTGGGAGTCGTCGCCCGGTCACTCGCACCCGCACTCGAGCACGTCACCGTCCCGCAGTTCCGCCTCATCGTCCTCGTGACGACCCTCGGTCCCACACGGTCGGGCGACCTCGCCGAGCGCCTCGCGGTCGGCGCGTCGACGCTCACGCGGATCGTCGACCGTCTCGTCGAGGACGGGTGGGTCGAGCGGCTGCCGAGCACCGAGAGCCGCCGCGAGGTCCTCGTCGGAGCGACCGGGCAGGGGCGCGCCCTGGTCGCGGACGTGATGGAGCGGCGCCGGGTCGAGATCGTCGGGCTCCTCGACGCGATCCCGGAGGCCGAGCGGGCGAGCGTCGTCGCGGGGGCGGCCGCGCTCCGGCGGGCGATGCACGAGCCGCTGGTGGAGGAGATCTCCGCGTTCGGTGGCTGACGCGCTCGCCCTCAGCGCAGGGCGCAGAACCGTTCGGTCCGTGCGACCGGCCCGATGACGATCAGGGTGTCCCCGGCCTGCGGGACTGTGTCCCCGGCGGCGCTGTGCCACTGCCCGTCGGCACCCTTGATCTTCACCACGGTGATCCCGAACCGCCGTCGGAGGACCGATTCGTCCAAGCGGTGGCCGACGACCTCCTCCGGCACCACGGTCTTCGCCACGACGAGGTCCTGGTCGAACTCCACGTAGTCGAGCATCGACCCGCGTACCAGGTGCGCGACGCGCCGCCCCATGTCGGCCTCCGGGTACACCACGTGGTCGACGGCGAGCTGCTCGAGGATGAGGCCGTGCTGCTCGCTGATCGCCTTCGCCCAGATCGTGGGCCCGCCCATCCGTTTCAGCAGCGACGTCGTGAGGATGCTCGCTTGGATGTCGGTCCCGATGCCGATGACCACACGGTCGAACTCGCGCAGCCCGAGCTGGTCGAGGGTCGCCTGACGGGTGGCGTCGGCGCGGACGACGTGCGTCAGGACGCCGTTGTGCGCCTGCACGATGTCCTCGTCGGTGTCGATCCCGAGGACCTCGGTGCCGGACCGGGCGAGCTCGACGGCGAGTGCACCGCCGAAGCGTCCGAGGCCGATGACGGCCACGGCGGAGGCGGTACGGGACGCCGCCTTGCGGGAGAACGGGTTGTCAACCAATGATCGGACGCTCCTTCGGGAGTTCGTAGACGCGGGTGCCCCGGGACAAGGCGAGCGCGGAACCGAGCGCGACCGGCCCGAGACGGCCGATGAACATCAGTGCCACGAGGACGAGCTGCGCCGCCGCCGGCAGGTCCGCAGTGATCCCGGTCGACAGTCCGACCGTCGAGAAGGCGGAGATCACCTCGAACAGGACGCGGTCGAGCCGGACGTCGGTCATGAGCATGATGACGAACGTGGAGGTGACGACCAACGCGACGGACAGGAGCGCGACGGTGAGGGCCTCCCGGTGCGTCGACCGCGGCAGCCGCTTGTTGAACATGTTGACGGCGGTGTCACCGCGCAGTTCTGCGATCACGATGAAGAGGAGCACCGCGAACGTGGTGATCTTCAGCCCACCACCGGTCCCGGCCGGTCCGGTGCCGATGAACATGAGCACGTCCGTCACGAGCCAGCTCGCCGGGTGCATCGCGCCGATGTCGATGTTGTTGAACCCCGCCGTGCGCGGCATGACGCCGGCGGTGAACCCGACCAGGAGGCGCTGCAGCGGATCGTAGGCACCGAGCGTCGCCGGGTTGCGCCACTCCAGGGCCGTGATGGTCGCGGCTCCGACGACGAGCAGCACGACGGTGCCGACGACGACCGTCGTCGTGTTGAGCGTCCACGTGCGCGGGACGAGGAACCGGCGGCGCAGCTCCATGATGACCGGGAACCCGAGCCCGCCGAGGATGATGGCGGCGCAGATCGGCAGGCAGATCCAGGGGTCGGCGGCGTAGCTGACCAGGCTGTCCGCCCGGAGCGCGAAGCCGGCGTTGTTGAACCCGGAGATGCTGTGGAAGACGCCGAGCCAGAGCGCACGGCCTGGTGACTCGTCGTACGCGAGTGCCCACCGTGCGGTGAGCAGCACAGCCACCGACGCCTCGACCACCACGGTGATGAGCCCGACACCGCGGAGGACGCGCGCCACGTCCCCCGGCCCGACGCCGTGGGTCTCGCTCACGGCTGTGAGGCGGGTCCGCAGGCCGAGTCGCCGGGCCACGAGCAGCCCGAGCAGTGTCGCGAGGGACATCACCCCGAACCCACCGACCTGGATCAACGCCAGGATGACCACCTGCCCGAACGGTGACCAGAACGTCCCGGTGTCGACGACGACGTGGCCGGTCACGCACAGGGCACTCGTCGCGGTGAAGAGCGCCTCGACCACGGTCGCCCGGTTGCCGGGGGTCGTCGACACCGGCAGGAGCAAGAGGACCGTGCCGACGAGGATCGCGGCGGCGAAGGCGGCCGCGATCACCCGGCTCGGCTGCGCGAGGACGCGCAGTCGGCGGAACGGTCCTCGCACGCTGCTCCTCGTCCTGGGCGGTCGGTGGTCCCGACCCTGGTCGATGCTAGCCGTCCGGTCGAGTGCCGCGCAGCCGCATCGTGCTCGTCCGATCGCCGGGCGGTCGCCGTTGCCGCGTGGTCTCGTCGCAACGGAGGAATGGCCCTTCGGCGTCGGCGCTTGTTGCGTCCATGACCACCCCTTCGGACCGCCGCGGCTGGCTGAGCGTCCTGTCGGTCGCCCTCGGCTCGTTCGTCCTCGTCCTCTCGGAGTTCCTGCCCATCGGTCTGCTGCCGTCGATCGCCAGGGACCTCGACGTCGACACCGGCACGGCGGGACTCATGGTGGTGTTCACGGGCCTCACCGGGGCCGTGGCCGCTCCGGTCGTCACGGTCGCGACGTCACGCCTGGACCGCCGGACGGTCCTGCTCGCCCTGACGGTCCTGTTGGTGGTGGCGGACGCCCTCGCGGCACTCGCGCCGACCTTCGGCGTCCTGCTCGTCGCCCGGATGCTCCTCGGCGTCGGCATCGGCGGGTTCTGGGCGATCGGCGCGGGCATCGCCGGGAGGCTCGTGGCACCGTCCGCGGTGATCCGTGCGACCTCCTTCATCACCGCGGGGGTCTCCGTCGCCACGGTGGTGAGCCTGCCGCTCGGCGCCTTCGTGTCGTCGCTGGCCAGCTGGCGGCTCGCGTTCGTGATCGGTGGCGCGCTGGGGCTGGTGGCGCTGGTGCTCCAGGTGATGATGCTGCCGAGCATCCCGTCGTCGCAGCGGGTCCGGTTCTCGACACTCGCGGGCCTGCTCCGGGTCCAGCGTGCCCGCGTCGGCCTCATCGCGGCCGCGTTCCTCTTCGTCGCGCAGTTCGCTGCCTACACCTACGTCGCCCCGTACCTGGAGGAGCTCGTCCGGGTCGGTCCGGACACCGTCACCCTGGCGCTGCTCGTGTTCGGGATCGCTGGCATCGCCGGGAACTTCGTCGCCGGCGTCACGCTGAGCCGGAACGTCATCGGCACCATCGGTGTCGCGAAGATCGTGCTCGCCGCGGCCGTGGTCCTGCTGCCCTTCGCCGCACACTCGGTCGTCGGGGTGTTCGCGCTGCTCCTGGTCTGGGGATTCGTCTGGGGTGCGCTGCCACTCGGGACGCAGACGTGGATGTCGACCGCCTCGCCGGCGGGCGCGGAGAGCGGGCTGGCGTTGTTCGTCACGACGATCCAGCTCGCGATCGCCGCGGGGTCGGTGCTCGGCGGCGCGGCGGTGACCTCGTTCGGCCTCTCGGCGGACTTCTGGTTCTCCGGAGCGGTCGCCGTGGTGGGAGCGGTCGTGCTGCTGACACTGGGCCTGCGCCGGTCGAGCGCGGTCCCGCAGGCCGAGGCGCCGACGCACCCCACGCCGGTCGTGGCACCAGCGGACTGACAGGTCAGCCGACGGGAGCGCCGCCGTCATCGGACACGGTGAGCCGTCGCAGTCCGTGCCGACGGATCATGAACACGACCGTCACCGCGAGGAACACCAGCGGCACCACCAGGACCAACGGCACGTGGTCGTACGGACTGCCGGACACCGCAGCCGCCAGCAGGAGCAACGGTCCGTTCGACAGGTACGCCCCGGCGAGCGCCGTCACGACCCAGCCGCCGACGACCAGGCGGGTGAGCCGCTGGTCCCGAGCCGCCAGCTCGTTCGACGCGTAGCGCGGTCCGGGGCGGCGCAACGCTCGTCGGGCGAGGACCAGCACGAACGCCAGGACCACGCCGAAGAGCACGAACGCGGCGACGAAGCCGCCCGGGCCGAAACTCCAGCCGAGCGCGAGGGCGAGACCGCCGCCGACCGAGAGCGGGATGCACACCAGGATGATCCCGGCGTGCACGAACCGGCGTGCCGGGGCCCGCACCAGCAGCCCGAAGGCCGTCAGGACCGTCGCGATCGGCACCCCGGTGAAGACGAGCCCGAGGACCAGTTCGCCAGCGGCCTCCGGAAGCCGCAGGACGCTCGAGAACGCCATGCTGAGGAGCGCGGCGACGACCACGATGTCGGCCGCGAGGACGACGAGCGCGAACACCTGCTCACCGCGGCCGGACGACGTCGGCTGCTCCCCCGGTCCGGTCGGTGCCGCCGATGCGTCCGCGTCCCGTGCCGGTTCCGTCATGCGCTCCCCCTGGTCGATCGTTCCCCTCCGATCAGTCTGCCCGCGCATTCCGTTGCGCGTCCAGGAGGCCCGCGCGGCTCCGGCAGACCGGTCAAAAGAACGAGCACGCACGAGGAGCTCGATGTCCTGGCCGCCACCTGCCAGTTCTGGCGCGATCGGTCCGGCCATCATCCGAGTTCAGTGGAGGATCACGCCTCGATCCTGCCAGGGCAGCCGCCGCCCTCCGCCGTGAGGGCCACGTCGACGTGTTTCACGGCGGCGAAGCGTCGACCGGGGTACCGCAGTCCCGCGAAGTACATGTTGGTGTGGGCGACGATCTGCTCACCGGTGATGACGACGCCGTCGTGCTCGGCGTCCGTGGTGGTGTGGGCATCGGAGACCAGCGTCACGTCGTACCCTCGAACAGCTGCTGCCTGCGTGGTCGTGCGGACGCAGTAGTCGCTCTGCGCGCCGGCGACGACGAGGTGCTCGGCACCCAGACCTTCGAGTACCTCCGCCAGGTCGGTACCCGCGAAGGAGTCGCGGAAGTGTTTCCGCACGAGCGGCTCGTCCTCGCTCCGGCTCAGCGGCTCCGCCAGCTCCCACCCAGGGGTCCCCTCCGCGAAGCCCTCGTGGTCCTGGACCCAGACGACGGGGACGCCCTCCGCTCGCGCACGGTCGACCAGACGGGCGATCCGACGTAGCACCGCGACGACATCGAAGCACCCGTCGACGACCCCCGTCTGGAGGTCGATGACGAGCAGCACGGTCGAGGGCACGGCCCGAGTCTCCCACCGGAGTTGGCGGTCCTGCGCGCGGCGACGGCAGTTCGAGCAGACCCGACAGTCGCTGGCTGCCAACACCGGAAGTCGACGCGGACGGGCAGACGCAGCCTGAGCACGAGAGAGCCCCGGCGGAACCTGTATTCCGTCGGGGCTGTCCGGTCGGGCTGACAGGATTTGAACCTGCGACCCCTTGACCCCCAGTCAAGTGCGCTACCAAGCTGCGCCACAGCCCGTGAGTCCGTGAAGACCCAGACCCCGCGTCCACGAAGGATGCTGCAGGCCCTGCTCCCCACCCGACCGAGCGCGGAGCAGCCCATCCAGCATAGCGGAAGCGCGAGCCCCACCGCGCCACGGCCCGCAGCCCGCGCGCGTCAGCCCTGGGGGTGCAGCGCCGACGTGCCCTCGCGGTGAGCGCCGACACCCTGGGCAACGTGACCAGGTCGCACGACCCGCCGCTCCCGCGACAACCACGGCAGCGCGAACCCGGCGAGCAACGCGCCGAACCCGTCCGCGGCCAGGTCCCCGATGGTGTCGTCGTAGCCGACGACGATCGTCTCGTCGACGAAGTTGTGCCCGAGCCACTCCCCGATCTCCCACACCGAGCCGGTCGCCATCCCGGCGGCGAGCGCCACGAGGGCGGACAGCAGCACCCCGGCGCGTGGGGCCGAGGCGATGACCCCGGCGTCCGAGGCGATGACGTACAGCAGTCCGGCGAGCAGCCCGACAAGGATGACGTGGACGACCTTGTCCCACAGGAACACGGTCGTGTACCAGTCGAGCATGCTGCTCCACGCGGCGACCAGGCTCAGCAGGACGACGGCTGCGTCGAACGTCGGCCGGAGTCCGAGCATGCGCGGGACGACGGCGCCGAGGAGTGCGAGCGCCATCACGGCGAACGCCACCGCGCCCCATCCGACGGCGGCGACGGGCACGCTGGCGAGCGTCAGGATCCGGAGCACGTCGGCGGCCCAGACGGCGCCGTGCGGCCGGCGGAGGAACGTCAGCCCGAGCGTGGCGATCACGCGGGCGCTCCGAACGACAGGACGGCGTGCACGGCGAGGTGGTCCGAGGGCCACACTCCCCCGGGCCGTCTGGTGGACACGGCGACGCGGGACACGACGGCGTCCTCGGTCGCGAGCACACCGTCGATGCGCGGCCGGTCGGCACGTGGCTCGCGGTAGGCGGCGTACGTCCCGACCTCCGGCGTCTCCTGACGGGAGGCCCGCCCCCAGGTGTCGGACACGCCTGCGTCCGCCAGCGCGCGCCACGGCGCCGACCCGGCGGCGGCGTTGAAGTCGGCCATCACGACGGCCGGCAGCCCGGATTCGGCCACGATCCTGCCGAGGAGCTGCGCGGACCGGAGCCGCGCCCACGGTGAGGCGACGTCGAGGTGCGTCGCCAGGGCGAGGAAGCGTCTGCCGGTGGCGTGGTCGTCGAGGACCACCCCGACCGCGTGGCGGGGGAAGGCGGTGGCCCAGGCGCGGCTGCCCGGGCGGAGCGGGCGGCGGGAGAGCGCCCACGAGCGGCGTTCGACGACGGTGCAGCGCTCGGGGTCGACGAGGACCCCGACGGCCTCGCCGTCCCCGTGGCGGTCCCGCCCGAGCAGGACGGCTTCCCAGCGTTCGCCGATGCCGGTGGCGAGGTCCACCGCCTGCGGACGCAGGGCCTCCTGGACGGCGAGCACGGTCGGCTGCTCGGAGGCGACGAGCGCGACGACGGCGTCCCGTCGGTGCTCCCACGCGTCCGGGTGCCCGGCAGGGCGAGGGACCTGACGGCGCAGGTTGAGGGTCATGCAGTGCAGATCGGGAGGCGACACCGGCCCGATGGTCGGTCGGTCGTCGGCCTGTCGGAGCATGCTCCCGTTCTACCGACCGGACGGACCCGGTTCCCAGGCTGGTGGTCGTCCGGCTCCTATGGTGGCTCGATGCGTTCCCGACCCGTTCGTTCCCTGCTCGCGCTCGCGGTGACCGGCCTCGTCCTCGGTGTCACCGCCTGTTCCGGTGCCACGCCGGTCCCGCGCCCGACCTTGGCCCGCGCAGCGTCCGACGCCGTGACGGTGGTCGCGCAGGACTCAGGAGTGGAACGGTCGATCCGGACGAGTCGAGCGCTGTTCCGGTCGGCTCCCGGGGCGGTCGTGGCGCCGGCGGACGACGCCGACGCGGTGCGACGGGCCGCGAGCGCCGCGGTCCGCGCGCACGTGCCCGCGCTCCTCGTGGGGACGGGACCGGAGGCGGTCGACGCCGAGCTCGAACGACTCGATGCGTCCTGGTATCAGGCGGTCGGCAGGGTCTCGCTCGACACGGACGTCGCGGAGCGGGACGCGCCGGAGGCGGGCCAGCGGGCGGAGGGGGGACGTGCCTCCCGGCAGACGGTGCTCGTGGCGGACCGGTCAGCGGACGCCGCTGCGGTGGCGACCGCCCGCGCTGCCGGTGCTCAGCTGGTGGAGATGCCCTCGGGCGTGTCGGACCCTGCCGCGTCGGGTGACGTCGTGCGTGCGCTGCACGGTGCGGAGGGTCGGCCGACGCTGCTGCTCGGTGCCGCCTTCGCGGACCTCGGCGACCCCGAGTGGGTCGTCCGGGCGGCGCAGACCGGGTACCGGATCGGTGACGGCGGGCAGCGGCCCTTCGACGGACACCGGTACACGGCTCTGTACGGCGCTCCGGGGGCGTCGGTGCTCGGGGTGCTCGGCGAACAGGACCCGGCGGCGAGCGTCGAGCGCGCGAAGACGCTCGCGCAGGAGTACCGCGGCATCTCGGACGTACCCGTGACGCCCGCGTTCGAGGTGATCGCGACCGTCGCTGCCGGCGAGGCCGGGGACGACGGCGACTACTCGCGTGAGCTGCCCGTGTCCACCCTCGAGCCGTACGTCGACGCCGCGCACGAGGCCGGCATGCCGACGATCATCGACCTCCAGCCCGGACGGAGCGACTTCCTCTCCCAGGCGCAGCGGTACGAGTCGCTGCTCCGGCGGCCGGACGTGTGGTTGGCGCTCGACCCGGAGTGGCGGCTCGGGCCGGACCAGGTCCCGCTCGAGCAGATCGGCTCGGTCAGTGCGCGAGAGGTGGACGAGGTGTCGGAGTGGCTCGCGGAGCTCGTCCGGCGTGAGGGGCTGCCGCCGAAGGCGCTCGTGCTGCACCAGTTCCGGTCGTCGATGATCGCCGACCGGGGATCGCTCACGTCACACCCGGAGCTCGACCTGCTCGTGCACGTCGACGGGCAGGGGGCGCAGCCGGACAAGCAGGCGACGTGGAAGGCGCTGCACGAGGGCGGTCCGGAGGGGCTGCACTGGGGGTGGAAGAACTTCCACGACGAGGACTCGCCGATGCTGACGCCGGAGCAGACGATGTCCGAGGTGCAGCCGACCCCGTCGCTGGTCACCTACCAGTGACTGGTCGCGGATCCTCCACAGCCTGGCGCGCCCGCTCAGCGGCGACGCGGAGCGTTGCGCGGGGCGCGCCGACCGAGCCTGCGAGGGAGGGGCCGGGTTCGTCGGTCGCTGCTGACAGCATGGGGGCATGAGTTCAGCTGCTGCTTCCTCCGTCCCGCCGGCTGCGGGGGTCGCGCCGACCGCGGGTCCGACCGCCGCCGCGGATGCGGCACCGTCGGCCGGTCCGGCACCATCGGCTGCGATCGCTGCCGAGGCACAGGAGGCCCTGCAGGCGTTGACCGGTCGGGTCGACGCCGTCTTCCACCCGGGGCAACTCGAGGCGATCTCCGCGCTCGTCGAGCACCGGCAGCGTGCCCTCGTCGTGCAGCGCACCGGATGGGGCAAGTCGGCGGTCTACTTCCTCGCGACCCTGCTGCTCCGGCGCCGGGGCGGCGGGCCGACCGTGCTCGTGTCGCCCTTGCTCGCGCTCATGCGGGACCAGGTCGCCGCGGCCGCGCGGGCCGGGGTGCGAGCGGTGTCCATCAACTCGGCGAACGCGCACGAGTGGACCGAGACGCAGGCCGCCCTCGCCCGCGACGAGGTCGACGTGCTCCTCGTCTCCCCCGAGCGGCTCAACAACCCGAAGTTCCGCGACGAACAGCTGCCCGCGCTCATCGGGCGGATGGGGATGCTCGTCGTCGACGAAGCGCACTGCATCTCCGATTGGGGGCACGACTTCCGGCCGGACTACCGGCGCCTGGCCGAGCTCATCCGCTCCCTGCCGCACGGCGTCCCGGTGCTCGCGACGACGGCGACCGCCAACGAGCGCGTGGTCGAGGACGTCGCCGAACAGCTCACGGCCGGCCCTGATGACCCGGTGTTCACCATCCGCGGGTCGCTCGCCCGGGCCTCCCTGCGGCTCGGCGTGCTCACGCTGCCCGATGCCCGTGCCCGGCTCGGCTGGTTGCTCGCGCACCTCGGCGACCTGCCCGGCAGCGGCATCATCTACACGCTCACGGTCTCAGCTGCCGAGGACATCGCCCGCCTGCTGCGCGAGTCCGGGTACGCGGTCCGCGCCTACACGGGCCGCACCGACAACGAGGAACGCGAACAGCTCGAAGGGCAGCTGAAGGGCAACGAGCTGAAGGCACTGGTCGCGACGAGTGCGCTCGGCATGGGGTTCGACAAGCCCGACCTCGGCTTCGTCGTGCACATCGGCGCGCCGTCCTCCCCCGTCGCGTACTACCAGCAGATCGGTCGTGCCGGCCGCGCGACGGACAACGCCGACGTGCTGCTGCTGCCCGGACGTGAGGACCAGGAAATCTGGCAGTACTTCGCCAGCGCGTCCATGCCGACCGAGTCGCGCGCCTCGGCAGTGCTCGGCGCGCTCTCCCCCGACAGCGCCATGTCGACCGTCGCCCTCGAAGGGCTCGTCGACATCAAGCGATCGACGCTCGAGCTCCTGCTCAAGGTGCTCGACGTCGACGGCGCCGTCCGTCGTGTCGGCGGGGGCTGGGTCACGACCGGCCGCCCGTGGGAGTACGACGCCGCCCGCTACGAGCGTGTCGCCGCTGCCCGTGCCGCCGAAGCCGCGTCGATGCTGGCGTACGAGTCGACCAGCGCGTGCCGGATGCAGCTGCTCCAGCAGGACCTCGACGACCCCTCGGCCGAACCGTGCGGCCGGTGCGACAACTGCGCCGGCGCCTGGTACCCGACGGACGTCTCCGACGCCGACCGCTCCGGCGCCGCGACCGCACTGGACCAGGTCGGCGTCGAGATCGCCCCGCGTGCGCAGTGGCCCTCGGGCATGGCGTCGCTCGGGGTCGCGGTGAAGGGGAAGATCCCGGCCGGCGAACTGGTCGCGCCGGGCCGTGCGGTCGCCCGCCTCACCGACCTCGGGTGGGGCGGGCCGCTCCGTGCGCTGTTCTCTCCGGGGACGCCCGACGGGCCGGTCTCGCGGGAACTCGTCGACGGCTGTGTCCGCGCGCTGAAGGACTGGCCATGGGAGGTCCGGCCGACCGGTGTCGTCGCGATGCCCTCACACTCCCGCCCGCAACTCGTCTCGTCGCTCGCGCAGGCCCTGTCGTCCATCGGGCGGCTGCAGCACCTCGGGACCCTCGACCGCGACGGCGGGGTTCCCCGTGGGGACGGTGCGACGAACAGCGCCTACCGACTGTCCGGCGTCTGGGACACCTTCGTGGTCGGTCCCGAGCTGGCAGCCGCACTGCAGGCGCACGAGGGGCCGGTGCTGCTCGTCGACGACCTGGTCGACAGCCGGTGGACGATCACCGTCGCGGGGCGCGAACTCCGCCGAGCCGGTGCATCGGCCGTGCTGCCGTTCGCGCTCGCCACGGTGGCCTGATCCACGACGCGGGATCACGATGCTCGGCCGACGAGTGGGACGAGACGATCGCGGTCAGCGATCCCGAGTGGCCCCCCGCGTCGGCTTCGGGAAGGTGGTCCGCATGTGGTCGCTGGTCAGGACGTCCCCGACGCCGACCATGAGCACCGAGAACACGATCTGCTCGATGACCATCCAGAACGGGTAAAGGCCCGGGATCGCAGCGACCACCAACGTCACGATCGGGAAGATGCGACTGAAGAGCCGCAGCCGCTGGTACGCCCAGTAGTACCCGAGCTGCGCCCGCCACGCGAACACGGAGAGCGTCAGGGTGATGAGCAGCACGACCGTCGCGCGGAACCAGACCGCCCACGGAACGTCCTGCCCGGCCCGGGTCAGGACCGCGGCGACGACGATCGCGGTCAGTCCGACGACGGTCTCGGCGATGAGCAGCCACCGGATCCACCGGAACGACCGCACGGTGTCGGCATGGGCGAGCATGTCCTCGCGGATGACGTAGCTGCCCTGACGTCCGCCAGCCAACCGGTCGAGCCGGAGACGGGTCCACGCACGGTCCGCTCGGACGGAGAGGGCGGGAAGATGCTGCGTCACCGTCCCATCGTGCCGTATCCAGTCCGGCTTCCGGCCCGCGGGTCTCCCAGTGGCAACGCGGCCCCGGTAGGCAGCACAGGTCCGGCAGGGAGCACAGGTCCGGCAGGGAGCACGGCTCCGGCTGAGAACACGAACGGCCACCAACGCGGTGACGTCGATGGCCGTTCGTGACCGGTGCCGCGGGGAGCGCTCCGGCTCCCCGTTGCGGGGTCAGCGCTTCCGGCGCTCGCGGACGCGCATGTTGACCACGATCGGAGTGCCGTCGAAGCCCCAGACCTCGCGGAGACGTCGGGTGATGAAGCGGCGGTACTGCGGGTCGAGGAACGCCGACGTGAACAGGACGAAGGTCGGCGGCTGGCTCGACGCCTGCGTGGCGAACAGGATGCGGGGCTGCTTGCCGCCGCGCACCGGGTGCGGGTGCTCCTGCACGAGTTCGGCGACGAAGGCGTTGACCTTGCCCGTCGGGATGCGGGTGTCCCACGACTCGAGTGCGGTCTCGAGGGCGGGCACGAGCTTCTCGAGGTGACGTCCGGTACGGGCCGAGATGTTCACACGAGGAGCCCAGGCGACGTGCGCCAGGTCCTGCTCGATCTCGCGCTCGAGGTAGCGGCGTCGCTCGTCGTCGAGCAGGTCCCATTTGTTGTAGGCGAGGACGAGGGCGCGTCCGGACTCGAGCACGAGGTCGATGATGCGGAGGTCCTGCACCGAGACCGGCTCCGTGACGTCGAGGACGACGACGGCGACCTCGGCCTTCTCCAGCGCGGCCGTCGTGCGGAGCGAAGCGTAGAAGTCGGCGCCCTGCTGCATGTGCACGCGCTTGCGGATACCCGCGGTGTCGACGAAGCGCCAGGTCTTGCCGCCGAGCTCGATCTGCTCGTCGACCGGGTCACGGGTCGTCCCCGCGAGCTCGTTGACGACGACGCGCTCCTCGCCGGCGGCCTTGTTGAGCAGCGAGCTCTTGCCGACGTTCGGGCGTCCGAGGATCGCCACGCGACGCGGCCCACCGATCTCCTGCTTCGCGACCGCGGACACGTCCGGCAGCGTCGCGATGATGAGGTCGAGCAGGTCTGCGACACCGCGACCGTGCAGGGCCGACACCGGGTGCGGCTCGCCCAGCCCGAGGTTCCACAGCGCGTGGGCCTCGAGGTCGCGGCGCTCGTCGTCGGACTTGTTGGCGACGACGATCACGGGGCGGTCGGTGCCGCGCAGCATCTTGACGACGTGCTCGTCGGTCGCGGTGATGCCGACCGTGACGTCCACGACGAAGAGGACCGCGTCGGCGAGGTCGATCGCGACCTCGGCCTGAGCGGCGACCGAGGCGTTGATGCCCTTCGCGTCGGGCTCCCATCCGCCGGTGTCGACGATGGTGAAGCGCTTGTCGTTCCACTCGGCCTTGTAGCTGACCCGGTCTCGCGTGACGCCCGGCGTGTCCTGCACGACGGCTTCACGGCGGCCGAGGATGCGGTTCACGAGCTGCGACTTGCCGACGTTCGGCCGTCCGACGATCGCGAGCACCGGGAGGGCCGGCAGGTACGCGACCCCGTCGACACCGAGCTTGCCGGCTTCGAGGAGCGCGATGTCCTCGTCGTCGAGCTCGTAGTCCTCGAGCCCGGCGCGGAGCGCGCTCGCACGCTGGTCCGCTTCGGCCTCGTCGATGTCAGCGAGCCGCTCGCCGAGGGAGTCGTCGTACTCGGGGAAGTCGTCGTCGCTTCGGTCGTCCAGCTGCGCCATGGTGGTTTCCTTGCCGGCGGCCGGGCGGCCGCGTGTTCGTGGTCCAGTTGCGGCCGTGTGGCCGCCTTGTCGTCAGTTCGTGGCCGAGCGGGCCAGATCGACCACCGCCTGCACGGTCTGGTCGAAGTCGAGGTCGGTGGAGTCGAGGGTGGTGACGCCGTCGGCGGCGTTCATGAAGTCGACGACCTTCGCATCGGCAGCATCCCGACGGGCGAGGGCGGCCGAGGTCTCTTCGGCCGACTGGGTCGTGACCTCTGCCGACCGACGTGCCATCCTAACGGATTCGTCGGCGGTCAACAGGATGCGGACTTCGGCGTCCGGCGCGACGACCGTCGTGATGTCGCGCCCCTCGGTGATGATCCCCTGCCCATCGGCCATCCGCATGACCTGGCGGAACAGCGAGACGAGCTTCGCGCGGACGTCGGGCAGCTTCGAGATGTGCGCGACCGCGGCCGTGACCTCGGGCGTGCGGATGGCGTCGGTGACGTCGACACCGCCGACGCGCACGTAGTAGTCGTCGGGATCGGTTCCGATCTCGTAGTCGAAGTGGTCCCAGCTCGCGAGCACCGCTGTCGGGTCGTCGAGGTCGATGCCCTGCTGCAGTGCGTGCCAGGCGAGCGCACGGTAGGCCGCGCCGGTGTCCTGGTACCCGAAGCCGAGCGCACGGGCCGCAGCACGGGACACGCTCGACTTGCCGCTGCCGGCGGGACCGTCCACGGCGATGACGAACTTCGCGACGAACGCGCCGGCCGGGAGCCCGGCGGGCATCGGGTCGCGCGTCGAGCCCAGTTCACCGGCGCCCTGACCGTCCGGACCGCCGGTGACGTCCCCACCGCCGAGCGGGCCGGGCTGGTCGGCGGGGGTCGGCAGACCGGCGTCGGGCCCGTCCGGGCCTCCGGTCACGCCGGACTCGAGTGCGGTGTCGTGGTCGTTCAGGCCCATGCTGCTGCGATCCTCCATCCGCGACCCTCGAGTTCCTCGACGAGTCGCTGTTCGTGCTCGGGGACGACCGACACCTCGACGATGCCGATCTGCGCCCGTGGCGAGTGCTCGAGGTGCAGGTCCTCGAGGTTGATGCCGAGCTCCCCGATGGTGGTGAGGAGTGCGGCGAACTGCCCGGGCCGGTCATCGATGAGGACGACGACCCGGGCGAAGCGGGTGGTGGAGCCGTGCTTGCCGGGCAGCCGCTCGACCCCGCGGTTGCCGGATGCGATGGTCTCGGCCAGGCTCCGGGGCGACCCGGGGGCCGTCGGATCGGCGAGGGCGCCGATCACCCGGTCGAGTTCGTCCCGCAGGTCCGTCAGCACCGGTCGGATGTGGGCGGCGTTCGCCCCGATGATCTGTACCCAGAGCCCGGGGTCGCTCGCAGCGATGCGGGTGACGTCACGCACCCCGCCGCCAGCGAGCCCGAGGGCCTCCCCGGGAGCGTCACGGAGCCGAGACGCCATCAGCGTCGACACCAGCTGCGGCACGTGCGAGACGACGGCGACCGCCTGGTCGTGCGACTCGGGGTCCATCGGGACGACGGTCGCACCGAGGTCGAGCGCCAGGTCCTCCACCGCGGCAGCTCGGTGGTAGGTGATGTCGTCGTGTCCGGCGATCACCCACGGTCGACCGATGAACAGGTCGGCCCGGGCGGCGGTGGGGCCGCTACGCTCTCGACCGGCCATCGGGTGCGAGCCGATGTACCGCGAGACGTCGGCGCCGACGGCACGGAGCCGTTCGAGCGGCCCCGACTTGACGCTGGCGACGTCGGTGACGACGGCGTCCGGGAAGGCGGCCAGTTCGCGTTCGACGACGGCGGCCGTGACGTCCGGCGGCACCGCGACGACGATGAGCTCCGGCGCGTCACCCGGCGACGGACGACGCCCGGCACCGTAGTCGACGGCGAGCGCCAGCGCGGCCGGGGACACGTCGTCGAGGACGACGTCCACCCCCTTGTCACGCAGGGCGAGCCCGATCGAGGCGCCGAGCAGCCCGGTGCCGACGATCCGGACCGGCCCGCGGAGGCGCCGGTCCGTCTCCGACGGCGAGCGGTCGTCGGAGACCGGTGCGTCGGGGGTGTTCGTGCTGGCGTCGGTCACGCGGCAAGCCTAGCGAGGGGTGCTGCTCGGCAGCGGGACGGCGCCGGGCCTGTGGAGAACTCCCCACACGCTCCCGGCGCCGTCCGTGGCCTCGTCAGTCCGTGCTCTCCGCGTCTTCGTCGCCCGTGCGGGTCCCCGCCGTCCGCGCGATGCCGAGCAGCTTGCCGAGCTCGACCGTGGTCAGCTCGCGCACCTGACCGGGCGCGAGGCTGCCGAGCTGCAGCGGTCCGAAGGACCGTCGGACGAGCTCGAGGACCGGGTGCCCGACCGCTTCGAGCATGCGGCGGACGATCCGGTTGCGACCGGAGTGCAGCGTGATCTCGACCAGGGACTCCCCGCGCGAGGACTCGAGCAGACGCGCCTTGTCGGCGGCGATCGGCCCGTCCTCCAACTCGATACCGTCGAGCAACAGCTGCAGGGTGGACGGCGTCATCGTGCCGTCCACCTTCGCGACGTACGTCTTCGTCACACCGAACGACGGGTGGGCCAGCACGTGCGCGAGTGCGCCGTCATTCGTCAGGATGAGCAGGCCGGCGGTGTCGTAGTCGAGGCGGCCGACGTTGAACAGTCGCTCCTCGAACCGGTCGACGAACCGGGAGAGGTCCGGACGGTCGTGCTCGTCCTGCATGCTCGAGACCACACCGGTCGGCTTGTTGAGGACGACGTAGCGGCGGGAGGTGTCGGTCTGCACCGGCACACCGTCGACGGCGACCTCGTCGGTGTCCGGGTCGACGCGACGACCGAGCATGTCGGCGACCTCGCCGTTGACGGTGACACGTCCCTCGGCGATCAGGTTCTCCGCGACACGACGGCTGGCGACGCCCGCAGCGGCGATGACCTTCTGCAGGCGCTCACCACCCTCCTGGAGGTCCGGCTCGCCTCCGTCGGTCGTCGTCCCGTCCGCCGGGTCCCAGTCCGGGATGATCGGGCGTTCGGGCGTGCCCTCGGCGGGACGACCCGCGTCGTCCCGCTCGCCGGCGGGCAGGGGCGTCGTGCGCTTGCGTGCGGGGTCATTGCGCGGGCTGGTCGTGCCACCGACGTAGCGGCGGCCGTTGTGCCAGACGCTGCTCGGGGCACCGTCCGGGCTCCGACGGTCGTCGCGGCGCGGGTCGCCACCACGCTCGGCACCCCGGTCGTCCGGGCGACGGGTCGCCCCGCGGTCGTCACGGCCTCGGTAGCCACCGCGCTGGTCGTCGCGGCCGCCACCGCGGGAGTCACGTCCCTGGTAGCCGCCACGCTCAGCGCCACCGCGGGAGTCACGTCCCTGGTAGCCGCCACGCTCACCGCCACCGCGGGAGTCACGTCCCTGGTAGCCGCCACGCTCACCGCCACCGCGGGAGTCACGTCCCTGGTAGCCGCCACGCTCACCGCCACCGCGGGAGTCACGTCCCTGGTAGCCGCCACGCTCGGCGCCGCGGTCGTCGCGCGGCCGGTCACCGCCGCGGTACCCGCCGCGCTGGTCGTCACGACCACCGGCGCCGGGCCGACGGTCGGAGTCGTCGCGGCGCACGAAGCGGCCGCGGTCGTCGTCCCGGCTCACGAAGCCACCACGGTCGTCCGATCGACGGTCGGAGCTGCGCGCGTCGCGGTCCGGACGTCCGCGGAACCCACCGGAAGACCGGTCGTCACCGCCGCGGTACCCACCGGAACGGTCGTCACGGCCTCGGAAGCCACCCGTCGGACGGTCGCCACCACGGTCGTCCCGCCCTCGGAAGCCACCGGAGGACCGGTCGTCCCGCCCACGGAAGCCACCGGTCGGACGATCCCCGCCCCGGTCGTCACGCCCACGGAACCCACCGGTCGGACGATCCCCGCCCCGGTCGTCACGCCCACGGAACCCACCGGCCCCGCGGGCGTCGTTCCCGCGGTACCCGCCCCGGTCGCCGGCACCACGCTCGTCGCGCCCGCGGGACCCACCGCGGTCTGAGGACCCGCGGTCGTCGCGACCTCGGAAGCCACCCGTCGGACGGTCGCCACCGGCACGGTCGTCGCGCCCGCGGTACCCGCCCGTCGGACGGTCGCCGCCGCCCGATCGGTCGTCACGCCCGCGGTACCCACCGGCACCCCGGTCGTCGCCGCCGCGGTACCCACCACGGTCGCCGCCAGCACGCTCGTCGCGCCCGCGGTACCCACCGCGGTCACCGGCACCCGCACCACGGTCGTCGCGCCCGCGGTACCCACTGCGGTCACCGGCACCCGCACCACGGTCGTCGCGCCCGCGGTCGTCGCGCCCGCGGTCGTCGCGCCCGCGGTACCCACCGGAGCCGGCCCCGTCACGTCCGCGAGGTGCGTCGTCACGGCGACCCGCGCCTCCCGGCCGGTCACCGCCCGCGCGTCCGGAGCCGCCGCGGCGGTCGCCGTCTCGTCGTGGTCTGTCGTTCTGGTCAAACCCGGCCATCGGGGATCCCTTCGGTCTGCCCGAAGCCGTCCGCGCCGTCCTCGAGGAGGGGCGAGATGAGCGGAAGCTCGTCGAGCGAGTTGATGCCGAGCTGCTGGAGCAGCAACTCGGAGGTGACGTAGTTGATGGCGCCGGTCTCGGAGTCGGTGAACGACTCCTCGATGAGGCCGCGCGCGACGAGGGTCCGGACCACGCCGTCGACGTTGACGGCCCGGATCGCGGCGATCTGGGAGCGGGTGATCGGCTGCTTGTAGGCGACCACGGCCAGGGTCTCGAGGGCTGCCTGGGACAGCCGTGCGGGACGCTCGGCCTCGACGAACTGCTCGACGACCGCGTCGAGTTCGGCGCGGACGTAGAAGCGCCAGCCGCCGCCGACCTCGCGGAGTTCGAAGCCGCGACGGACGGTCCCGTCGACACCGTCGAAGTCGGCGACCAGACGGTCGACCGCCTGTCGGACGACGGCCACCGGTTCCCCGACGGCGGCGGCGAGCGCGACGAGGGACTGCGGTTGGTCCGCGATCATGAGGATGGCTTCGAGCTGTCGGTCGACGGGGGCGTCGACCGGAGCAGTGCCCACATCGCCGGACGCAGCGTCCGCGTCCTCGACATCGGCGCCGACCTCAGCACGACCCGCTGTCGTTGCCCGGAGCGCGAGTTCGAGCGCTCGGGCGTCCTCGATCTCGTCGGAACCACCCGGCTCGGCGGACCCACCGGCGCGGGCGCGAGCACCGCGAGCATGCACGTCATCCGTCATAGTCGGCTCCCAGGTTCGCGAGGCTCTCGTCCGTCCAGTCGAGCGCGGTCCACCGGAGGATCAGTTCCCCGAGTGGTTCGAGTTGCTCGAACGAGATGGAGGCGTTCCGGTACAGCTCCAGGATCGCGAGGAAACGAGCCACCACGATACCCGCCTGGTCGACGCCCGCGATCAACTCGCGGAAGGTCACCTCCGGGGCTCCCTCTTCCGCGCGGGTGCGGAGGACCGACACGACGATGGCGGCCTGCTCCCGGATGCTCACCGCGGGGGCGTGCAGGTGGTCGAGTCCGACGGTCGGGATCTCCCGTGGGGCGAAGGCCAGCGCCGCCATCGCCGCGAAGTCCTGCACGGACAACGTCCACACCAGTTCCGGCGTCCGGGCCCGGAACCGTTCCTCGAGCCGGACGCTCCGGACGTGCCGTCGGGACTCGGTCGCCCAGCGGTCGCCGAACCATTCCGCGGCCTGCTTGAACGCCCGGTACTGCAGCAGTCGTGCGAACAGCAGGTCACGGGCCTCGAGGAGCGCGACGTCCTCGGCGTCGACGAGTTCGCCCTGCGGCAGCAGTCCGACGATCTTCAGGTCGAGGAGCGTCGCCGCGACGACGAGGAACTCGCTCGCCTCGTCGAGTTCATCGCTCGACTCGGCCTGGCGCACGTACGCGATGAACTCCCCCGTGACCGCACTCAGGGCGACCTCGGTGATGTCGAGCTCGTGCTTCGTGATGAGCGAGAGCAGCAGGTCGAACGGTCCGTCGAAGTTGCTGAGACGCACCCGGAACCCGGGTGCCGTCGTGGTGCCGACCGGCGCGTCGCGCGCGTTATCGACGGGTCCGGGCGTGCCGGACGGGAGGCTCGTGGCCGGGTCCTCAGGCGACGGCGCCACGCTGGACGAGCTCTCGGGCCAGCTGCCGGTAGGCGTGCGCCGCGGCGTGCTCGGGAGCCGTCTGCGTGATCGGCCGTGCGGACACCGTGGCGTCCGGGAACTTCACGGTGCGCCCGATGACGGTGTCGAGGACACGGTCGCCGAACGTCTCCACGACCCGCTCCATGACCTCGCGCGAGTGCAGGGTCCGCGAGTCGTACATCGTCGGCAGGATGCCGTCGAGCGTGAGCGCGGGGTTCAGGCGGTCCCGCACCTTGTCGATCGTCTCGATGAGCAGGGCGACACCGCGGAGCGCGAAGAACTCGCACTCGAGCGGGATGAGCACGCCGTGCGCCGCCGTCAGGGCGTTCACGGTGAGGAGGCCGAGCGAGGGCTGGCAGTCGATGAGGATGACGTCGTAGTCGTTCGACACCTTCCGCAGCACGCTCGCGAGGATCTGCTCCCGGGCGACCTCGTTGACCAGGTGCACCTCGGCCGCGGACAGGTCGATGTTCGCCGGGATGACGTCCAGCAGGGGCACGTTGGTCGGCTGGATGACCTGGTTCGGGTCCTTCACGGCGCCCATGAGCAGGTCGTAGACGGTGGGGATGTCGTGCGTCCGCACCCCGAGACCGGCGGAGAGGGCGCCCTGCGGATCGAAGTCGACCGCCAGGACCCGGCGACCGTACTCGGCGAGCGCCGCGCCGAGGTTGATGGCGGTGGTGGTCTTGCCGACCCCGCCCTTCTGGTTGCACAGCGAGATGATGCGCGCGGGACCGTGGCCGTCCAGCTCGTCCGGCACGGGGAACGCCCGCACGGGCCGACCGGTCGGACCCGTGACGATGTCGCCGGTACCGGAGGCTGTCGTCGGGATGCTGCTCACTCGGCCATCGTACCGGCGTGGCCGCGGGTGGCCGGGCCGCACCGCCGGTCGGGGCGAGCGGCGGTGGTTGCGCGGGCGGGTCCTCCCGGCCGACACACCGGGGTGGACGGCCGCGCGGTCGCGCGTGTCAGGCGGCGCGCAGCGCGACGCGCATGCTGTCGACCCGCTCGGCGATCACCGGATCGGTGGCCCATCGCTGCTGCAGGCGGCCGACCAGTTCACCGATCTGCTCCCGGTCGAGTCCGGCGACGAGCCGGAGGCCGACCGTGAGTTCGGGCCCGGCGAAGCGCGACAGCGGGTCCCCCGGCGACAGTTCGACCCGGACCACGGCGGGCTCGGTCTCGATCGTGCCCGCGAAGGCCCGCGCCACCTCAGGGTCCTCCGAGCACGGCGTCCACGGCAGGTCCTGGCCGAGTGCCCACACCGCGGGGCGGCGCAGGACGAACTCGGTCGTGGCCGTCGGGTCGAGCACGACCAGCTGCGTGTCCTCGCTGGCCGCGGCCATCGCGACCCGGCGGGACTCGACCGGGATCGGGCGCGCGTCCGCGTCCCAGGCGCGCATCGCCTCGACCGAGGTGAACGCCGGCATCACCGCGCGACCGTCCGGCCCTGCGACCGTGACGATCGAGAGCTCCTGGGTCTTGTCGACGATCCGACCGTCCGGGGTCTCGCCGACGTCACCTGCCTCGGCGACGAGCGGGATGAGCAGTCGTGCCGTCCGGAGTGCCGCCACGACCGCCGCGTGGGACCCGCCGTCGGCGACGGCGGTGATCGCCGCGACGAGGGCCGGGTCGGCCAGCCCGTCGTCCTCGGTGAACGTCGTGTCGTGCGCGTCGAAGGTACGGCCGGCCCACGGGTTGCCCGCCGAGTCAGCGGCGTGCGCGTGGTCGTGCACTGCCTGCTCGTCGGCGTCCGGACCCGCGCCGCGGCCGTTCGAGATGCCCGCCACGGAACGACTACTCCGACGCGATGTCGAGCGCGGCCGGCAGCGTGAACGCGCCGGAGTAGAGCGCCTTGCCGATGATGGCGCCCTCGAGGCCGTGCGGCACGAGCTCGCGGAGCGCCCGCAGGTCGTCGAGCGTCGAGATGCCCCCGGACGCAACGACGGGCTGGTCGGTCCGGTCGCACACCTGGCGCAGGAGGTCGACGTTGGGCCCCTGCAGCGTGCCGTCCTTCGTCACGTCGGTGACCACGTACCGCGCGCACCCGGCGTCCTCGAGCCGGTCGAGCACCTCCCACAGGTCCCCGGCCTCCTCGGTCCACCCGCGGCTCGCGAGGGTCGTGCCACGGACGTCCAGGCCGACGGCGATCTGCTCGCCGTACTGCCCGATGACGCGTGCGGCCCAGTCGGGGTTCTCCAGCGCGGCGGTGCCGAGGTTCACCCGGGCGGCGCCGGTGGCGAGGGCGGCCTCGAGCGAGGCGTCGTCGCGGATGCCGCCGGAGAGCTCGACCGAGACACCCTCGACCTCGCGGATGGCGTGCGCGATCACCCGTCGGTTGTCGCCACGACCGAAGGCCGCGTCGAGGTCGACGAGGTGGATCCACTCCGCGCCCTGGTCGCGCCAGGTGCGTGCCGCGACGACGGGGTCGCCGTACCCGGTCTCACTGCCGGCTTCGCCCTGGGTGAGGCGCACCGCCTGGCCGTCGACGACGTCGACGGCCGGCAGCAGGACGAGGGGTTGGGTGGTGGAGAGCTCGGTCATGGTCCCGTCGGGATCGGGGGTCACAGCGACGAGACCCAGTTGCGGAGGAGGCGGATGCCCGGCTCACCGGACTTCTCCGGGTGGAACTGCGTGGCACTCAGCGGGCCGTTCTCGACGGCGGCGACGAAGCGTTCCCCGTGCTCGGCCCAGGTGAGCTTCGGCGCGCGGAACGGCCCGTACGCCTCGAGCGGGAAGTCCGTGACGCCGTAGGAGTGCACGAAGTAGAACCGTTCGTCACGGAGACCGTCGAACAGGACCGAGTCCTCCGGGGCCTCGACCGTGTTCCACCCCATGTGCGGCAGCACCTCGGCCTCGATCGGTTCGACGACGCCGGGCCACTGGCCGAGGCCCTCGACGTCGGCGCCACGCTCGACCCCGCGCTCGAAGAGCACCTGCATGCCGACGCAGATGCCGAGCACAGGGCGACCACCGGCCAGGCGGTGATCGACGATCTCGCCGCCGCGCACCCCCTCGAGCTGGTCGACGACCGCGGCGAACGCACCGACACCCGGGACGAGGAGTCCGTCGGCCTTGAGCGCGGCCTGCTTGTCGTTCGAGAGCGTCACGTCGGCGCCGGCCCGCTCGAGGGCCTTCGCGGCGGAGTGGACGTTGCCGGAGCCGTAGTCGAGGACGACGACGTTCGGCCGGGTGGTGCTCACAGCTTGCCCTTCGTGGACGGGATGCCGTCGACGCGCGGGTCGAGTTCGACGGCGCGGCGCATCGCTCGGGCGAAGGCCTTGAACTCGGCCTCCGCGATGTGGTGGGGGTCGCGCCCGTCGAGGACGCGCAGGTGGACGGTGATGCCGGCGTTCATCGTGATCGCCTCGAACACGTGGCGGACGAGCGACCCGGTGAAGTGGCCACCGATGCGGTGGAACTCGAAGCCCGCGGGCTCCCCCGTGTGCACGAGGAACGGGCGACCGGACACGTCGACGACGGCCTGCGCGAGGGCTTCGTCGAGGGGGACGAGGGCGTCGCCGTAGCGGCCGATCCCCGCGCGGTCCCCGAGCGCCTGCCGGAGCGCCTGGCCGAGCACGATGCCCGTGTCCTCGACCGTGTGGTGCACGTCGATGTCGGTGTCGCCCGAGCTCTGCACGCGCAGGTCGATCAGGGAGTGCTTGCTGAACGCCGTCAGCATGTGGTCGAAGAACGGCACGCTCGTCGAGATCTCGGACCTGCCGGTGCCGTCGAGGTCGAGCGACAGGGAGACGGTCGATTCGCTCGTCGAGCGGGTGATCTCGGCGGTGCGCGCGGTCATGCTGCAACCCTAACGGGCGGCTGCTCGGCGGCGACCTGCCGCATGGCGTCGAGGAAGGCGGTGGTCTCCTCCGCCGTCCCGGCGCTGACGCGGAGGTGGTTCGGGATGCCGAGGTCGCGCACGATCACGTCCTGCTCCAGCAGCGACTCGAACGCTGCCCGCGGGTCGGCGACGCCACCGAACAGGACGAAGTTCGACCACGTCTCGTGCGGCTGGTACCCCATGGCACCCAGCTCCGCCACCATGCGGTCGCGCTGCCCACGGATGTCGTCGACCATGCGGAGCATCTCCGGGGCGTGCCGGAGCGCGGCGACCGCTGCCGCCTGTGTCAGGGCGGACAGGTGGTACGGCAGCCGGACCAGGCGGAGGGCGTCGATCACGGCCGGATCGGCGGCGAGGTAGCCGACACGGGCGCCGGCGAAGGCGAACGCCTTGCTCATGGTCCGCGACACCACGAGGCGCTCCCGACCCGGCAGGAGGGTCAGGGCTGTGGGCTGCCCGGGCGGCATGAACTCGGCGTAGGCCTCGTCGACCATCACGATCCCGTCGGTGGCGTCGTACACGGCCTCGATCGTCGCGAGTTCGAGCGGGGTCCCCGTCGGGTTGTTCGGGCCGCACAGGAACACGAGGTCGGGCTGGTGGGCATCCACCGCGGCGACGGCGGTCTCGGGTGAGATCCGGAACTCGGCGTCGCGGTCGGCGGGGATCCACCGGGTCCCGGTCCCCGACGCGATGATCGAGTGCATCGAATAGGTCGGCGGGAAGCCCAGCACGCTGCGCCCCGGGCCCCCGAACGCCTGGAGCAGCTGCTGGATGACCTCGTTGGAGCCGTTCGCCGCCCAGATCGACTCCGCGCTCAGGCCGTGCCCGAGGTACCCGGCGAGGGACTGCCGCAGCTGGGTGAACTCGCGGTCGGGGTACCGGTTGACCGTGCCCAGGGCCTGACGGATCGAGGCGACGATGTCCTCGGCCACGTCCTCCGGCACGGGATGCGTGTTCTCGTTGACGTTGAGCTGCACGCGCACGTGCTTCTGCGGAGCGCCGTACGGGCTCTGCCCGCGCAGGTCGTCGCGGATGGGGAGGTCTTCGAGCGTGGTTGCCACCGATCCATCGTAGGCCGCTCCGGCTCTGCGACGACCGCCCGTCCGGACGGTCACCGGAGCACGACGGCCCTCGGATCAGCGGTCGTACTGAGCCGGGATCGAGATCTCCTGCCCGGCCTGCACGCCCGAGCCGTCGAGCGCGTTGAGGTTCACGACGTCCTGGATGAAGTCACGGGGGTCGGAGTCCGGAGCGGTCTGCTCGGCCAGCTGCCAGAGGGTCTCACCGGACTGGATCGTGACGGTGTCGAAGTGCACGTCCGCCGCACGGTCCCCGGCCGACGCCTGACCGCCGTTCAGCATGGCGAGCCCGACGCAGAGCAGCACCGGAAGGGCGGCGAGGGTCGTGAAGACGACCCGGCCACGGCGGGTGAGACGGAGGCGCGTGCGCGCGACGGGTGCTGCGGTGTGCTGCGAGTCCGCGATGGCGTTGGTGCTCATGTCGTTGCCTTCCTGCTTGCCGTCGGTGCCGGTCGCCCGGGAATGGGTCAACCGAAGCCGTGTACCGAACATACGTTCGACTCAGTGGATACACAAGTCCCCTGAGGGGATCGGTGTGGGTTTTTCGTGCGACACGCTCGAACAGGTGTTTGTCCGACATGTCACGGTCGGATACTGTTTCGAGCGACTGGAGCAAGTCTTCACGGGACCACCGACATTCCCGCGGGCACCGTTCCACTTCCGACGAAGGGCGAGACGTGACGGACGAACTGCGCGGACAGAAACCGTTGACCGCGAAGCAGCAGTCGATCCTCGACGCCATCCGCGCGTCGATCGCCAGCCGGGGTTACCCGCCGAGCATGCGCGAGATCGGCGACGCCGCCGGGCTGTCGTCCCTCTCGAGCGTCTCCCACCAGCTCGGGCAGCTGGAGCTCGGCGGCTGGATCCGCCGTGACCCGAACCGCCCCCGCGCCCTCGAGGTCCTGGTCGACGAGCCCACCCCGGACTCCGACGGCCCGGACGTCGACGCCACGACGCTCGTGCCCCTGGTCGGCCGCATCGCCGCCGGTGTCCCGATCACCGCCGAGCAGCACGTCGACGAGATCATCCCGCTCCCCCGACAGCTCGTCGGGACCGGCGACCTCTTCATGCTCAAGGTCGTCGGCGAGTCCATGATCGACGCCGCGATCTGCGACGGCGACTGGGTCGTCGTCCGGTCGCAGCAGACCGCCGAGAACGGTGACGTCGTCGCGGCGATGCTCGACGAGGAAGCCACCGTCAAGGTCTTCCGGCAGCGCGACGGTCACACCTGGCTGCTGCCCCGCAACACCGCGTTCGAACCGATCCTCGGCGACGCGGCGACGGTCCTCGGCAAGGTCGTGGCGGTCCTCCGCTCCATCTGACCCCCGGTCGGCCCCTGGACGGGACGGGGCGGACGGACGGGAGGCGCGGTGCCAGCCGGCACCGCGCCTCCCGTGGGTCAGACCAGTCGTCAGGCCGAGGCGACGGGCGCGACCACGTACGGGTCGAGTTCTGCGACCTCGCGCTGGAAGACCCGCACCCGCAGGCGCGTGCCCTCCGGTACGTAGTCGAGCGACTCGACCGCGCCGGAGTCGTGCAGCTGCGAGACGAGGTCACCGCGCGAGAACGGCAGCACGACGGTGAGCTCGACGTCGGGCTCGGGCAGGCGGGACTCGATCGCCGCGAGCAGGTCGGAGATCCCTTCGCCCGTCCGGGCCGACACGAACACCGCGTCGGGCGCGAGCCCGACGAGCACCATGCGCTGCGTGTCGTCGACCAAGTCGGCCTTGTTGAAGACGACGACCTCGGGGATGTCGCGGGCGCCGACGTCGCCGATCACCTCGCGGACGGTGGCGAGCTGCGCTGCCGGGTCCGGGTGCGACCCGTCGACCACGTGCACGATGACGTCCGCGTTCCCGACCTCTTCGAGGGTGGAACGGAACGCCTCGACCAGCTGGTGCGGCAGGTTGCGCACGAAGCCGACGGTGTCGGTGAAGGTGAACTCCCGGCCCTTCGACGTCTCGGTCCGACGCACCGTCGAGTCGAGCGTGGCGAACAGCTGGTTCTGCACCAGGACACCGGCACTCGTGAGGCGGTTGAGCAGCGAGGACTTCCCCGCGTTCGTGTAGCCGGCGATCGCGACGCTCGGGACGTCGTTGCGGTCGCGGTCCGCTCGCTTGGCCTCGCGCGCGGGTGTGAACGACGCGATCTGGCGGCGCAACTTGGCCATCCGGGTGTGGATGCGGCGACGGTCGAGCTCGATCTTCGTCTCACCAGGACCACGGGAGCCCATACCGGCACCGCCGGAGACCTGACCACCGGCCTGGCGGGACATCGACTCACCCCAACCGCGCAGACGCGGGAGGAGGTACTCGAGCTGCGCGAGCTCGACCTGGGCCTTGCCCTCGCGCGTGGTGGCGTGCTGGCTGAAGATGTCGAGGATGACCGCGGTCCGGTCGATGACCTTCACCTTGACGACGTCCTCGAGCGCACGGCGCTGCGAGGGCGCCAGTTCGGTGTCGGCGATGACCGTGTCGGCACCGGTGGCCTTGACGACCATCGCGAGCTCCTGGGCCTTGCCCTTGCCGAGGTACGTCGCCGGGTCGGGGTTCGGCCGGCGCTGCAGGAGCCCGTCGAGGACCACGGCACCCGCGGTCTCGGCGAGGGCCGACAGCTCGCGGAGGGAGTTCTCGGCGTCGGAGGCGTCGCCCTGCGCGTACACGCCGATGAGGACGACGCGCTCGAGCCGGAGTTGCCGGTACTCGACCTCGGTGACGTCCTCGAGTTCGGTGGAGAGACCGCCGACGCGCCGCAACGCCGCACGGTCCTCACGGTCGTACTGTTCGCCGTCACCGTCCCAACCCTGCTCGTCCACCGAGCGGGTCTGGATCGCCTGTGCCGGCGCGAAGATGGAGGATGCCGCACGCTTGTCGGCGTTGCGCAGCACCCGTTCGACGACACCGTCTGCGCTGTCGTCGTGGATGGTCTGTTCGTCCTGCTGATGGGATTCCGTCATGCTGTGCACAGGCTACCTCCGGAGCCCTCTGGACACACGGGGTTCCCGGTACGGTTCTTCCATGGCGAACGACCACTACTTCTCGGCCACCCCGGAGAGCCAGGCGCGTCCGCGGCAGATCCGTGTCACGCTCGCCGGTCGGACGCTCGAACTCACCACCGCCGCCGGTGTCTTCAGCCCCGACGGCATCGACCGCGGCACGAGTGTGCTGCTCCACAACGTCCCCGCCCCCGCCGTCGACGGCGACCTCCTCGACGTCGGGTGCGGATGGGGTCCGCTGGCGATCACGATGGCGCTCCGTTCCCCCGACGCGCACGTGTGGGGCGTCGACGTCAACGAGCGGGTCCTCGACCTCGCCCGGACCAACGCCGCCGCCGCCGGGGCCGGCAACGTGACGGTCGGACTCCCCGCCGACGTCCCCGCCGACAAGTCGTTCCGGACCATCTGGTCGAACCCGCCGATCCGTGTCGGCAAGGACGAACTGCACGACATCCTCCGCACCTGGATCCCGCGGCTCGAGGTCGGCGGCGACGCCTGGCTCGTCGTGTCGAAGGACCTGGGCGGTGACTCCCTGCAGCGGTGGCTGCAGCAGACCCTGGCCGACGGCTTCACGGTCACCCGCGCCACGACGGACAAGGGGTTCCGCGTCATCCGGGTGCACCGGACCGCCTGACGCGGGCGGCCCTGCGCCGGCAGACCCGGGTTCAGACCGTGAGGTCGCCCGAGAACACGAGCTCCGCCGGGCCGGCGAGCGACACGTGCTCGCCGTCCTCCGTCGCCGTCATCCGCACCGTCAGGACCCCACCGGGGACGCGCACACGCCAGGTGTCCGGTGCCGCGGATCCTGCCCAGTAGCGGGTCGCGAGAGCAGCGGCGACCGCCCCCGTGCCGCACGACAGGGTCTCGCCGCTGCCGCGCTCGTGCACACGCATGGTGATCTCGCCGACGCCGTCGGTGACGAGCGGGTCACCGGGCAGCACGAACTCCACGTTCGCTCCCGAGGCCGGCGCCGGGTCGAGGACGGGCACGTAGGTGAGGTCGATCCCGGCGAGCTCTTCCTCGCTGGCGACGGCCACGACGACGTGGGGGTTGCCGACGTCGATGCCGAGACCGGGTCGGGCCCGGTCGAGGTCCTTCGCCCGCACGAGGACGTCGTCCGATCCGCCGCCGTCGATGCCGAGCCGCCAGCGGCCGAGGTCCGCGGCGAACCCGGTCGAGGAACGCTGGATGTCGACGACGCCCTTCCGGCTGCCGACGGTCAGGGTCCGCCCGGGAGCGAGGTCGACGAGCCCCGCCTCGGTCAGGTACCGCGCGAACACGCGGATGCCGTTGCCGCACATCTCGGCGACCGAGCCGTCGGCGTTGTGGTAGTCCATGAACCAGGTCGCGTCCGGGTCCTCGGCGAGGATCGCCTGCCCCTCGGGGATGGCGTCGGAGCGCACCGCGCGGATGACCCCGTCGGCCCCGACGCCGAAGCGGCGGTCCGCGATGGCGCGGATGCGGTCGGGGGTGAGGTCGACCGTGGCGTCGGGGTCGGCGAACAGGACGAAGTCGTTGCCGGTCCCGTGTCCCTTGGTGAAGTGCAGCTCGGTCACGGGACGATCCTACGGGCCAGTCCCGACAGCTCCGCGGCCCCGGCACCCGTGACGTCGAGCGCGGTGACGCGGGTCGTGTCCGTGTCGGCGTACCGCTTGAACCAGGACACCTGCCGGCGCGCGTACTTCCGCGTCGCGATGCTGGTCGCCTCGACGGCGTCGTCGATGGTCGCCCCGCCGCGGAGGACCTCGAGCGCCTGGGAGTAGCCGATGGCGGCCCGCGCGGTCCGCCCCTGTTCCAGTCCCCGCTCCCGCAGGCCCGCGACCTCGTCCACGAGCCCGGTGGCGAACATCCGCTCGGCTCGGGTCCGCAGGGCGGCGACGAGCTGCTCCCGGTCACGGCGCAGGTGCAGCACGTGCGCCGGCCGCCACAGTCGCGGGGCTGCCGGGAGGCTCGGGGTGACGCGGTCGGACCGGCTCGCGATCTCGACGGCGCGGATCAGGCGGCGCGGGTTCCGGGCGTCGATCGCGGCGGCTGCCGCCGGGTCGAGTCGGCGGAGCCGTTCGAGGAGGACGTTCGGACCGAGCTCCAGGTGCTCCCGCTCGAGCTGCTCCCGGAGCACCGGGTCCGTGCCGGGGAAGTCGAGGTCGAAGAGCACCGCGGAGACGTACAGCCCGCTGCCACCGACGAGTACCGCGACCCCGCCGTCCGCGGTGATCTCCGCGATCACCGCGCGCGCATCGCGCTGGTACGCCGCCACACTGGCCTCGTCCGTGACGTCGAGCACGTCGAGCTGGTGGTGCGGGACACCGCGGCGGTCGGACTCCGGCACCTTCGCGGTCCCGATGTCCATGCCGCGGTAGAGCTGCATGGCGTCGGCGTTGACGATCTCCGCCCGACGGCCCTGGGCACGATGCCGTTCGGCGAGTGCGAGGGCGAGCTCCGACTTGCCGGTGCCGGTCGCGCCGACCACGGCGACGAGCTCCGCGGCACCGGCCGCCTCGACCGGTGCGCCCTGCCCGTCCCCGACGCTCGGGTCGACGTCGGCAGCGGCGCCCGGGTCAGCGGCCGACACGGAGTGTGGGGAGGCCGAGCGAGACCGGACGCGGTCCGTCGCCCGGCACCGTCGGGGTGGGCACCCCGCACGACTCTGCCTGCGCCCGGTCCCAGGCGTCACCCGCACGGGTCCGGCGGATGCGCAGGGGTGCGTCCGAGTCGGCGACGAGGAAGTGCGGTGCCGTCCGGGTCACCTCGACCGAGACGACGTCGCCTGGTCGCGGAACGTCGGACCCGCTCGGCACCGAGAAGTGCACGAGCCGGGAGTCCTCCGCACGCCCCGAGAGCCGGTGCGTGCTGGCGTCCTTCTTGCCCTCCCCGGTGGCCACGAGGACCTCCAGGGTGCGACCGAGCTGAGCGGCGTTCTCCTCCGTGGTGATCCGTTCCTGCAGCGCGATGAGCCGCTCGTACCGCTCCTGCACGACGTGCTTGGGCAGCTGCTCGGGCATCGTCGCCGCCGGGGTGCCGGGGCGGATGGAGTACTGGAACGTGAAGGCCGTCGCGAACCGGGCCTGCTCGACGACACGCATGGTGTCCTCGAAGTCCTCGTCCGTCTCGCCGGGGAACCCGACGATGACGTCGGTCGAGATGGCGGCGTGCGGGATCGCAGCCCGGACGCGGTCGAGGATGCCGAGGAAACGCTCGCTCCGGTAGCTGCGCCGCATCGCCTTGAGGACCCGGTCGGATCCGGACTGCAGCGGCATGTGCAGCTGCGGCATGACGTTGGGGGTCTCCGCCATCGCCGCGATGACGTCGTCGGTGAAGGCCGCCGGGTGCGGGCTGGTGAAGCGGACGCGTTCGAGGCCCGCGATCTGCCCGGTCGCGCGGAGGAGCTTCCCGAACGCCTGTCGGTCCCCGAACTCCACCCCGTACGAGTTGACGTTCTGCCCGAGCAGCGCGACCTCGATGGCGCCGTCGTCGACGAGGGCCTGGATCTCGGCGAGGACGTCCCCCGGGCGACGGTCCTTCTCCTTGCCGCGGAGGGACGGCACGATGCAGAACGTGCAGGTGTTGTTGCAACCGACGGAGATCGACACCCAGCCGCTGGAGGTCGACTCGCGCTTGGTCGGCAGGGTCGACGGGAAGACGTCGAGCGACTCGAGGATCTCGAGCTGCGCCTCGTCGTTGTGGCGGGCCCGCTCGAGCAGGGTCGGCAACGACCCCATGTTGTGCGTGCCGAAGACGACGTCGACCCAGGGCGCCTTCTCGAGGATGACGTTCTTGTCCTTCTGCGCCAGGCACCCGCCGACGGCGATCTGCATGCCCGGCCGCTCACGCTTGATCGACGCCAGACGGCCGAGGTTGCCGTACAACCGGTTGTCGGCGTTCTCACGCACGGCACAGGTGTTGATGACCACGACGTCGGCCTGCTCGCCCTCGGCAGCGACGTACCCGGCGGCGCGGAGGGAGCCGCTGAGGCGCTCGGAGTCGTGCACGTTCATCTGGCACCCGTAGGTGCGGACTTCGTAGGTACGCGGGCGCGAGGCGACGGTGTCCATGATCGTCCCAGTGTAGAACCGGGCGTGCACGGGACCGGGCAGGAGCCCGTGCGTCCGGAGCACGTGCTCAGGAGCCCGTGCGTCCGGAGCACGTGCTCCGGTGCGGACTACTCGAACCGGACGGTCCCGCCACCGGTCGGCGGACGGCGCGGACCGTCGAGGGCCCGCGCGACGGCGATGCGCACGACGCCGCCGTTGTAGCCCTTGCGCATCAGGAAGCCGGACAGCCGGCGCTCGGCGGTCGCACGGTCGAGGCCGCGCATCTGGCCGGCTCGCTTGGCCGCGAGCTCGATCGCCCGGACGAACTCGTCGTCCTCGTCGTCGGCAGCCGCCTCGAGGGCGGCGTCGATCGCGACTTGGTCGATGCCGCGGCGGCGGAGATCGGCGACGATCGCCTGGCGTCCGAGGCCCTTCCGCGCGTGCAGCCGGTCGACGAGGTCGGTGGCGAGCGCGACGTCGTTGAGCAGACCGACACGGGTCAACCGCTCGATCTCGTGCTCGACCACGTCGGCGTCGAGGTCGTCGTGCGCGGACAGCATCGTGCGCAGTTCGGAGGTGCTCACCCCGCGTCGCCCGAGGGCCCGCATGCTGATGCGCTCGGCGTCCGCACGCTGCTCGTCGAGTGGCCGAGGGGCATCCGCCGGATCGAGCTCGTCGCCGGCGATCGAGAAGACGGAGGCCGACTTCGCCTCCGCCTCGTCACCGTCGTAGCCTCGCTGCTCGGCGCGGGAACTCGCACCGGAGCCGTCCCCGACGACCGGAGACAGCCAGGCCGTCTGTGCACCTCGGACGGGTAACGGGACCGGCGTGTCGGCGTCGAACGACGTGGGCTCCGGAGCACCCCCGGCGTCGGCATCGGTGCCCCCGTCAGCCTCCCCGCTGCGGCCAGTCCCTGCGCCAGTGCCACGGGTGTCCGTGGGACCCGTACCCGCATCGGACTCCGTGGTGCGGGATCGACGACGTGACCTCGCACCGAACAGGTCGGTGACCGGTGCGAGGTCGTCGTCGTCGTGGTCGGTCGTCACGCGCCCTTGCGCTCCGCGAGCTTCGGAGCGATCGAATCGACCGGCGCTTCTTCCTTCGCCCCACCGACGCCGAGCTTGGCGAGGATCTTGCCCTCGATCTCAGCGGCGATCTCGGGGTTCTGGATGAGGAACGACCGCGAGTTCTCCTTGCCCTGTCCGAGCTGGTCGCCGTCGTAGGTGTACCAGGCACCGGACTTCTTCACGATCCCGTGGTCGACACCGAAGTCGAGCAGCGAGCCCTCTCGCGAGATGCCCACCCCGTAGAGGATGTCGAACTCGGCCTGCTTGAAGGGCGGCGCCATCTTGTTCTTGACGACCTTGACGCGCGTGCGGTTACCGACGGCGTCGGTCCCGCTCTTCAGCGTCTCGATGCGACGGATGTCGAGGCGGACCGACGCGTAGAACTTGAGCGCCTTACCACCGGACGTCGTCTCGGGCGACCCGAAGAACACGCCGATCTTCTCGCGCAGCTGGTTGATGAAGATCATCGTGGTCTGCGTCTGGTTGAGACCACCGGCGAGCTTGCGGAGCGCCTGCGACATGAGTCGCGCCTGCAGACCGACGTGGGAGTCACCCATCTCGCCCTCGATCTCGGCGCGTGGCACGAGCGCCGCGACGGAGTCGATGACGATGAGGTCGATGGACCCCGAGCGGACGAGCATGTCAGCGATCTCGAGGGCCTGTTCGGCGGTGTCCGGCTGGGACACCAGGAGGGCGTCGATGTCGACACCGAGCTTCTTGGCGTACTCCGGGTCGAGCGCGTGCTCGGCGTCGATGAACGCCGCGATGCCGCCGTTGCGCTGCGCGTTCGCGATGGCGTGGATCGTCAGCGTCGTCTTGCCGGAGGACTCCGGACCGTAGATCTCGATGATGCGGCCACGCGGGAGCCCACCGATCCCGAGCGCGACGTCCAGCGCGACGGAGCCGGTCGGGATGACGGCGACCGGAGCACGTTCGTCCGTGCCGAGGCGCATCACGGCACCCTTGCCGAACTGACGGTCGATCTGGGCGAGTGCGGTCTCGAGGGCCTTCTCGCGGTCTACTGGTGATGGCACGGGGTGCTCCTTCGTACTGGTGGCGGCCGCCTGTAGGCTGTCGCGTCCGGACCGGCCGATGGTGCAAGGCCACTCGTTCTGCGACAAGGCTTCGGACGTGTTCCGATGTCCATGAACCTACGGCCGCCCACCGACATCGCTGCCGACGAGCGCGTCGGTTGTGGATGGAGCACCCGGTCAACGTCGCTGTGCAGGAACGTAGCACCGTCCGAACAGGTGTTCGAGCGACACGCCGAACACACGTTCGGCACGGGTGCGTGTACCCGGAACCGCTCGGTCGGTCAGTCGCGCGGTTCCTGCAGCCCCTTGCCGTGCCGTCGTTCGAGCGGGACGTCCTGCGAGTCGCAGAGCGCGTCCCACACCGCGCGGGCGTCGATGCCCGCCGCCAGGGCGTCCGCCGCCGACCGACCGCCGAGCTGCTCGAGCACGACGTCACGGGCGACGACCGCACCGTAGGCGTCCCCGAACACCTGGTCGACGGCCCGCCAGAACTCACTCACCCGCATCAGGCCACCCTAACAACGGCGAACGCCCCCGCCGGCGGACCGGCGGGGGCGTTCGTGCGGTGCTGCTCAGCGCACCGCGAGGTCGTTGTCGAACTCGGCGACGAGTTCATCGGGAAGCGTGTCCGGGACACGGGCGAGGCCTTCGACCACGGCGAGGCGGTCGCCCACTTCGCGCATGATCGTCGAGATCGGAGTGTCGAGTGCATCCGCCACCGACGCGAGGATCTCCGAGCTGGCTTCTTTCTGACCGCGCTCGACCTCACTGAGGTACCCGAGGGCAACGCTGGCCTTGGACGCGACCTGACGGAGGGTCCGGCCCTTCTGCAAGCGGAAGTCCCGCAGCACATCGCCGATTTCCTGACGAACGAGAACCATGAGAACTCCTCCTTCCTGTCATCTCCGCGCCCGCTCGGTCCGGATGACCGAGCTCGGGTCCGGCAACGCTGACGTTGCCGGTTGCAGCATGTTAGCCAGTACGGCTGCCGTCCTGCTGGAGATTGCGTGAGATGTAACCTGGCGGTCACGCCGCCTATTCCACGCTCCGGAGCCTGGATCGCAGTCGTGCCAGGAGTTCGGAGACGACCGCCGCTCGGATTGCTCCGCGGTCCCCGTCCAGGTGGAGTTCGACCGCCTCGCTGCCGGTCCCCGTCGCGATCCCGATGAACACGGTGCCGACGGGCTGGCCGTCCTGCGGGTCAGGGCCGGCGACCCCCGTCGTGCTGATCCCCCACGTGGCCGGGACGCCGTCGACGGTCAGCGCCATCCGCACACCGGCTGCCATCTGCCGGGCCACCTCGGGGTCGACGGCTCCACGTGTGGCGAGCAGGTCGGCGTCGACGCCGAGGACCGTCGCCTTCACCGGGGTCGCGTAGGCCACGACACCACCGCGGACCACGGCACTCGCACCGGGCACCCCGACGAGTTCGGCGACGACGAGCCCCCCGGTCAGGGACTCCGCGACGGCGACCGTCTCACCGCGCGCGGTCAGCTCGCCCACGACGGCAGCCGCGGCTCCGACGGGCGCGGTCACGCAGTGGTCCGGTTGTGCTTCCACGCCTGCACGAGGTAGTCGATGCCGCTCGCCACCGTCGCGACGACGGCCGCGGTCATGGTGATGCCGTTCGCCCAGTGGGCGAGGTCACCGACCAGGTGCCACCACGGGAACAGCGCGAGGGTGATCGCGACGGCCTGCAACACGGTCTTGACCTTGCCGCCGCGGCTGGCCGGGATCACCCGGTCCGACAGCACGGCGAACCGGAAGACGGTGATCCCGATCTCGCGGACCATGATGAGCACGGTCACGTACCAGGGCAGTTCACCGAGGATCGACAGGGCAACGAGTGCGCCGCCGATGAGGACCTTGTCGGCGATCGGGTCGACGAGCTTCCCGAAGTCCGTGACCAGGTTCTGGCGCCGGGCGATGATGCCGTCCGCACTGTCGGTGACGATCGCCACGACGAACAGCACGGCCGCCCAGAGGCGCACCGGCCCGTCGGCACCGGCGTCCGCCAGGAGCAGGACGAAGAACAGCGGTGCCATGAGGATGCGCACCACGGTGATGATGTTGGCGACGTTCGCGGTCGATGCCGGACCGGGCCCCTTGCGGAGGATCCGGCCTCGCCACGGGAATCGATTGGTCGTGCCGTCGGAGGCGGTCATGGTCTCACTCCCTGCCCGTCAGGCCCCAGGCGTCCTCGTCGGTGTCGCCCTCCACCTCATCGTACCCGCGCGTCATGCCGGCCACCGGGTCGTCTCCGTAGCGGTCGTCGGAGCCGTCGCCGGACGGCGCAGCCGCTGCTGGCGCAGCGGGAGCGGCGGGCGCCGCCGGGGGTTCCTCACCGCGCAGCTTCGCGAGCACCGCCGGCAGCTGGTCCCCGGTGACGAGCACGTCGCGGGCCTTGGAGCCCTCGGACGGCCCCACGATGTCGCGGGACTCCATGAGGTCCATGAGACGCCCGGCCTTGGCGAAGCCGACCCGGAGCTTGCGCTGCAGCATGGACGTCGAACCGAACTGCGTCGAGACGACCTGCTCGACCGCCGCGAGCAGCAGTTCGAGGTCGTCGCCGATGTCCGCGTCGATCTCCTTGCGCTCGACCACGGCGGCGACGTCCTGCCGGTACTCGGGCTGGGCCTGCCGGGTGACGTGCTGGACGACCTCGGCGACCTCGGTCTCCTGCACCCACGCGCCCTGCACGCGGACGGCCTTCGACGACCCCATCGGCAGGAACAGTCCGTCACCCTGGCCGATGAGCTTGTCGGCACCGGGCTGGTCGAGGATGACGCGGGAGTCCGTGACGCTCGTGACGGCGAACGCGATGCGCGACGGCACGTTCGCCTTGATGAGCCCGGTGATGACGTCCACCGACGGGCGCTGCGTCGCGAGCACCAGGTGGATGCCGGCGGCGCGGGCGAGCTGGGTGATGCGGACGATCGACTCCTCGACGTCGCGTGGGGCGACGAGCATGAGGTCGGCGAGCTCGTCCACGACGACGAGCAGGTACGGGTACGGCTTGAGCTTCCGCTCACTGCCGGCCGGCAGCACGATCTCCTCGTTCTGGACGGCCTTGTTGAAGTCGTCGACGTGCCGGAACCCGAAGGACGCCAGGTCGTCGTACCGCATGTCCATCTCCTTCACGACCCACTGCAGCGCTTCGGCCGCCTTCTTCGGGTTCGTGATGATGGGGGTGATGAGGTGCGGCACGCCCGCGTAGATGGACAGCTCCACGCGCTTCGGGTCGACGAGGACCATGCGGACCTCGGACGGCTTCGCGCGCATGAGCAGCGAGGTGATCATCGAGTTGATGAACACCGACTTGCCGGAGCCGGTGGAGCCCGCGACGAGCAGGTGCGGCATCTTCGCGAGGTTCGCGACGACGAACCCGCCCTCGACGTCCTTGCCGACACCGATGGTCATCGGGTGCTTCGACTTCGTGGCGGCGCTCGAGCGCAGCACGTCGCCGAGGGACACGATCTCGCGGTCGGTGTTCGGGATCTCGACACCGATCGCGCTCTTGCCCGGGATCGGCGAGAGGATCCGGACCTCGTTCGAGGCGACCGCGTACGACAGGTTCTTCGACAGCGCCGTGACCCGCTCGACCTTGACACCGGGGCCGAGCTCGATCTCGTACCGGGTCACCGTCGGCCCGCGCGAGAAGCCGGTGACCTTCGCGTCCACCTTGAACTCCGTGAGCACGCCGGTGATCGCCGCGACGATCTCGTCGTTGGCCTGGCTGCGCGCCACGGACGGCGTGCCGGCGCTGAGCGTCGTCGCCGCAGGCAGGCGGTAGGGGTGCGCCGGGTCCTCCTCCGCCGCGACGGGCGGGAGCCCGTCGGGCTCGTCGTCGACGCCGACGTCGCCGAGGTCCGACTCCGCCGCCACGACGGGGACGGAGGGAGCCTCCGGCGCGGGACCGGTCGCGAGGCCCGTGGCGACGGCCGCCGCGACGTCGCGGTCCGGACGGAACGCCTCGGTCGGGGACGACGGTGCGGGTGACCCGAAGTCGCGAAGCGCCTGCTCCGCCCGGTCCAGGTCGTCGGCGACGTCCTGCTCGAGTGAGTCGTTGAGGTTGACCGACACGGGCTCGGCCGGCGTCAGGTCGCGCAGGCCGCCGGCAGCGCCGGTGGCAGGTGCGGCGGCAGCAGCGGCCGGAGCGACCCCGGTACCGGTCGGCGGGATGACGGGGCTGTCGTACGCCGGGTCCTCTTCCCGCCCGGACTTGTTGCGACGCCACCACGGCAGGTGCTCGTCGGCGTCCTCGCCGGCGGGAGCGCCGTCCTCGTCGAACCCGAGGTCCTCGAACAGCGGGAAGTCCTGCGACTGCCCCTTCGCACCGCGCTTGCGGGTCGGCTTCGTCGCGGGCGCTGCCGCGTCCTCGGCGACCGGCGCCTCGGCGGCGGGACCGGGCGCACCGAACAGGTACGCGTACAACTCGTGCAGACGTCGGCCGAGCTTGTTCGGCGGCGTCTTCGTGATGATGAAGAGCGAGAGCGCCAGCAGCACGATCGCCACCGGGACCGCGACCCACGCCGTGGCGACGGCGACGAGCCAGCCGATGACGACCCAGCCGAGCACACCCCCGGCCGCGGCCAGGGCCGGCATGCCGTCCGACGCGTTCGGCTGGCCACCGAACACGTGGCAGAGCGAGGCGATCGACACCACCATCAGACCGAGGCCGATGCCGATCCTGGTGTTGTCGTGCACGGACGCCGGGTGCCGGAAGAGCCAGCCCGCGAAGACGACCATGATCACCGGCAGCGCGAACGCCAGACGCCCGAACAGGCCGCCGAACGTGTACGCGTCGAGCGCGACGGAGACCGGGTTGGTGGGGTTGAGCCACTCCACGACGGCCCCGACCACCGCGAGGACGAACAGCAGGAACGGGAACCCGTCCCGACGCTGGTCCTTCTCGAGCGACTCCTTGCCGAGCAACCGGAAGCCGGCGCCGACGCCGTGCGCCATGCCCAGCCACGCGGTGACCAGCGGGTTCTGCTCGCGGAACACCGGTGTCGGTGCCGCCTGTGGCAGTTTCTTCGTCGTGGCCTGGGTGCGCGACGTCCCGCGCGACCCGCCTCCACGGGTCGACGACGAGGACGCGCGCGAGCGCGTGGTCGACTTGGTGCCTCCGGCCATGGGGAGACCCTAACGCCAGCGGGCGACGAACGACGCGAGGCCCGCCGCAGCGTCCGTGGTGGACGTGCGACGGGCCTCCTGGCCGTGTGACGGGACCTACGCCTCGATGACCACCGGGACGATCATCGGACGTCGGCGGTGCTTCGTGTTCACCCAGCGACCCACGGTGCGGCGGACGACCTGGCTGAACGCGTGCGCGTCGCGCGTGCCGTTGCCGGCGGCGTCGGCCAGGGCCTTGGCGATCTGCGGCCGGACCTCGTCGAAGACCGAGTCGTCCTCGGCGAAGCCCCGCGACTGGATCTCCGGGCCGATGACGCACTGCCCCGTGGTGAAGTCGACCGCGCAGAAGACGGTGATGAAGCCCTCTTCGGCGAGGACCCGGCGGTCCTTGAGGTCGGCGTCCGTGATCTCGCCGACCGTGGAGCCGTCGACGTAGACGTACGCGATGTCGAGCTGCCCGGCGACGGTGACCTGGCCGTCCTTGAGGTCGACGACGGTGCCGTCCTCGCCGAGGATGACGTTGCGCGGCGGGACACCCGTCTGGATCGCCAGGTCGGCGTTCGCGAACAGGTGGCGGTGCTCGCCGTGCACGGGCATGACGTTGCGCGGACGCAGGATGTTGTAGCAGTAGAGCAGTTCGCCGGCGGAGGCGTGTCCGGAGACGTGCACCTTGGCGTTGCCCTTGTGCACGACCTTCGCGCCGAGCTTCGTCAGGCCGTCGATGACCCGGTAGACGGCGTTCTCGTTGCCCGGGATCAGCGACGAGGCGAGGATGACGGTGTCGCCCTCGCCGATCTCGATCTGGTGCTCGAGGTTCGCCATGCGTGCCAGGACCGCCATCGGCTCGCCCTGTGACCCCGTCGACATGTAGACGATCTGGTCGTCGGGGACGTTCTTCGCCTTCTTCGTGTCGATGAGCACGTTCTCCGGCACCCGCAGGTACCCGAGCTCGGCGGCGATCGTCATGTTGCGGATCATCGACCGGCCCATGAACGCGACCTTGCGGTCCGCAGCGGCGGCGGCGTCGAGGACCTGCTGGACGCGGTGCACGTGCGACGAGAAGCTCGCCACGACGACCTTCTTGCGGGCGCGCGTGATGATGTTCTCGAGGACCGGTCCGATGTCGCGCTCCGGAGCGGTGAAGCCCGGCACGTCGGCGTTGGTCGAGTCCGGCAGGAACAGGTCGACGCCCTGCTCGCCGAGACGCGCGAACGCACGGAGGTCCGTGATCCGGTCGTCGAGCGGCAGCTGGTCCATCTTGAAGTCACCGGTGTGCAGCACGCGGCCGGCCGGCGTCGTGATGGCGACGGCGAGAGCGTCCGGGATCGAGTGGTTCACGGCGACGAACTCGAGGTGGAACGGGCCGATCTGCTCGGTCTGGTCCTCGGCCACGTTCAACGTGTAGGGCTTGATCCGGTGTTCCTTGAGCTTCGCCTCGACGAGCGCGAGGGTCAGCGTGGAGCCGATCAGCGGGATGTCACCGCGGAGCTTCAGCAGGTACGGGACGGCGCCGATGTGGTCCTCGTGGCCGTGCGTGAGCACGACACCGAGGACGTCGTCGAGGCGGTCCCGGATCGGCGCGAAGTCCGGCAGGATCAGGTCGACACCGGGCTGGTGCTCCTCGGGGAAGAGCACCCCGGCGTCGACGATGAGGATCTTGCCCTCGAACTCGTAGACGGTCATGTTGCGACCGATCTCGCCGAGTCCCCCGACGGGGATGACTCGGAGCGTTCCGGGTTCGAGCGGCTGGGGTGTGGAGATCTGTGTGGGCATTCGGTCCTTGCTGCTTCCGGCGGCGCACCGTGGTGCGCCGCGTCCTGTCAACGGGTGGTGCCTGGCACCTTCGGTAGAGCGCCTCCGGCCGCGGCGTTGCGGTCGGGGCGGAAGTTGGAGAAGTCGGCGCCCGGGACGCCCTGGACGGCTTCGAGCGAGGTCTCGATGGCGTACGCCTCGGAGTCCTCGGGCCCGACGAGGGGCAGGCGGACACGCGGGCTGCCGATCCGGCCGAGGCCGTGCAGCACGTACTTGGCGGCGACGGTGCCGGGCACGTGGGTCATGATCGCGCGGACGAGGGGCTCGAGCCGCTTGTGCTCGGCGGTCGCGGTCGCCAGGTCACCACGGTTCACGGCGTCGACGATGGTCCGGTACGGCGCGCTGGTGATGTTGGCGGTGACGCCGATGAGCCCGGTGGCACCGATCGACAGGTGCGGGAGCACGTTCGTGTCGTCGCCCGAGAAGTACATGAGGTCGGTGTTGTTGAGCACGCGGGAGACCTCGGCGAAGTCGCCCTTGGCGTCCTTCACGGCGAGGATGTTGGGGTGCTTCGAGGCTCGGAGGATCGTGTCGTACGTGATCGGGATGCCGGTGCGGCCCGGGATGTCGTAGAGGATGACCGGCAGGTCGGTCGCGTCGGCGATCATCCGGAAGTGCGTCAGGACGCCGGCCTGCGTCGGCTTGTTGTAGTACGGCGTGACGATCATCACCCCGTCGGCGCCGGCCCGCTCGCTCTGCTTGTACAGGTGGATCGCGTGCGCGGTCTCGTTCGAGCCACCGCCCGTGATGATCTTCGCGCGTCCGGCGGCGACGGACTTGCCGACCTCGACCAGGCGGAGCTTCTCGGGGTCGGTGAGCGTGCTCGTCTCACCGGTCGTCCCGGTCACGACGATGCCGTCGGCACCGGCGGTGATGCAGTCGTCGATGTGCTGTTCGACGCCCGGCCAGTCCACCTCGCCGTCGGCGGTGAACGGGGTCACGAGCGCGACGAGGACCTGACCGAAGGGATTCTCACGCGTGGACACGGGGTCCAGCGTACCGGGGATGCGCGCGAGCACCGCCGTCCGCCCGGACGGTGGGCGGCCGGGAGGCTCGGATCACCTCCGGCGGGCGGCGCGGGAGCGCGGGTTCAGGCGCCGCGCCGCCACTCGAGGAAGCGGTAGCGGGTGCCGTCGACGCGGGACTCCTGCCAGGGCCCCTCGTCGACGAGGGTCCAGTCGTCGCCGAGGGTCGGCGCGACCGTGTCCCCGTCGACCTCGACGTCGACGACGGTCTCGGAGACGCGGTCGGCGAAGGCCACGGCGTCGGCGTAGACCGCACCGCCACCGATCACCCAGACGGGCTCGTCGGTGTCGAGTGCGGTCGCGAGGTCGTGGACGACCTCGGCACCGGCCGCGGACCAGGTGTCGTCACGGGTGAGCACCACGTTCCGCCGGCCCGGCAGCGGCCGGAACCGTTCGGGCAGCGACTCCCACGTGCGTCGGCCCATCACCACGACGCCGTCACCCGTGACCTGCCGGAAGTGCGCGAGGTCCTCCGGCACGTGCCACGGGATGCTCCCGTCCGCACCGATCACCCCCGAAGCCGTGCGGGCCCACACCATGCCGACACCGGTGCCGTGGGACTCCATCAGACCGCGACCTTGCCGGAGATCGCCGGGTGGTGCTCGTAGCCGACGACGGTGATGTCCTCGTACTCGTAGTCGTCAATCGAGTCGCGGGCGGCGAGCTCGAGCGTCGGCAGTGGGAACGCCGTCCGGGACAGCTGCTCCTGTACCTGCTCGACGTGGTTGTCGTAGATGTGGCAGTCGCCGCCGGTCCAGATGAAGTCGCCGACCTCGAGCCCGGTCTGGGCCGCGACCATGTGCGTCAGCAGCGCGTACGAGGCGATGTTGAACGGGACACCGAGGAACATGTCCGCGCTCCGCTGGTACAGCTGGCACGAGAGCTTGCCGTCGTTGACGTAGAACTGGAAGAACGCGTGGCACGGGGCGAGCGCCATGCTCGGGATGTCCGCCACGTTCCATGCCGACACGATGAGCCGACGCGAGTCGGGGTCCGAGCGGATCTGCTCGATGACCTGGGCGACCTGGTCGACGTGTTCGCCGGACGGGGTCGGCCAGGATCGCCACTGCACGCCGTAGACCGGTCCGAGGTCGCCGTCCTCGCCGGCCCACTCGTTCCAGATCCGGACGCCGTGCTCCTGCAGCCAACCGACGTTCGAGTCGCCGCGGAGGAACCAGAGCAGCTCGTACGCGATCGACTTCATGTGCACACGCTTCGTGGTGACGAGCGGGAAGCCCTGCGACAGGTCGTAGCGCAGCTGGGCACCGAACAGGCTGCGGGTCCCGGTGCCGGTCCGGTCGCCCTTCGGGGAGCCCTCCTCGAGCACTCGGCGCAGCAGGTCTTCGTACGGCGTGGGGTTCTCGGTCACGACGACGAGCCTAAGCGACCGCAGGGACATCACGGGGGCGTCCGTTCCGGACGTGGTCCGCGCCCGCGAGCCGGGGTACGGGGTCGCACCGGGCCCCCGGCAGCTGGCTGAGTACCGTGGCGGCATGACGTCACAGCCGCTCTCGATCCTGGTGGCCGGCGCGTCCGGCTTCATCGGCACCCCGCTCGTCCGCGCCCTCCGCGACGCCGGACACCACGTCTCGACGCTGGTGCGCCGCGAACCGCGGACGCCGACCGAGTTCCGGTGGTCGCCGGGCGAGCGGCCGCTCGACCCGACCGTCCTGGACGGCGCCGACGTCGTCGTCAACCTCTCGGGGGCCAACCTCGGCAAGTTGCCCTGGACGGACGCGTACCGTCGCGAGATCCTGTCGTCCCGCATCGACGCCACCACGACCCTGGTCGAGGCGATGCACGCCGCGACGACACCGCCCCGCGCCTTCCTGTCCGGCTCGGCGTCGGGCGTGTACGGCGACCGGCCGGCCGACGTGTTGGAGGACGACGCGACGAGTGGCAGCGGGTTCCTCGCCGACGTCTGCACCGCGTGGGAGGCCGCTGCGACCCGCGCACCGGAGGGCGTCCGCGTCGTGCTCCTGCGGACCGGCATCGTGGTCGGGCAGGGCGGCGGGGCCCTCGCCCCGCTCGTCCCGCTCACGAAGGCCGGCCTGAGCGGCCGCCTCGGCACGGGCGGTCAGTGGTGGCCCTGGATCGCCCTCGAGGACGAGGTCGGCGCGATCGTGCACCTGGTCACCGCCGAGGACGTCTCCGGCCCGGTCAACCTGGCCGGTCCGGAACCGGCGGTGGCGGACCGCATCACCAAGCGCGTCGCCGAGGCCCTGCACCGCCCGTACCTGTTCCGCGTGCCGGCGTTCGCCCTCCGCACGCTGCTCCGGGACGCGGCGGACGAGATGCTCCTGTCCAACCAGCGATTGGTCCCGACCAAGCTGCTGGGGTCCGGCTACACATTCCGGTACACGCGGGCCGAGGACGCCGTCGACGCCGCGTTCTGAGCGTCGCGGCGACGGACCTGCGCCGACGCGCCTGCGTCGACGGACCCGCGTCGACGGACCCGCGTCAGCGCGCTGCGTCAGCGCGCGTGCGTCAGGGCGCGTGCGTCAGGGCGGTGCGCATGGCCGCGCGGGCGCGCTTCCGGTCCCCCGCCGCGTCGTAGACGACCCCGAGGCGGTACCAGGCGCGCCAGTCGGACGGGTCGGCCTCGACCGCTGCCCGGTAGCGCGGGAACAGGTCGTCGGCGGCGCTGCGGTCCGGACGTCCGGACGGGCGGACGGGGACCACGTCGTCCGGCGCTCCGCCGTCGCGTTCGAGCCGGGCGCCGAGGCGGGTGATGCGCACCCCGAAGCGGAGCTCCAGCACGAGGAGCAGCGCCCCGACCACGGCGACGACGATGAGCGCGACGCCGATGCCGATCCCGACCGGGATGCCCGTCGCGACGAACGCCACCGCCCGCTGCCCGACGAGCACGATGTAGACCACGAGCAGGACGGTCATGAGCAGCACGCCCCAGAGCGGTGACCGCAGGCCTCGCACGAGCGTCTCCTAGCCGATGCCGAGCACGGAGCCGAGTCCGACCGTCAACCCGCGCATCGGACCGACGGCCTGCAGTGCGGCACGGATGCCGGGCAGGTACGCCGCGTCGTCCCCGGTGTCGTGCCGGATGGTCAGGGTCTCGCCGGGGCCGCTCAGCACGACGTCCTGCACGGCCTTCACCCCGGGCAGCCGGAGCGAGTGGACCGGCACGCTCGCGACCTGCTGTCCGCGGGCGCGCTGGTCGACGTGTGGCGCCTCGACCGGGCCGACGTCCCGCCGGGCCTCGGCGATGAGCTCGGCCGTGCGGACCGCGGTGCCCGACGGCGAGTCGATCTTGCCCGCGTGGTGGCTCTCGACGATCTCGACCGAGGGGAACCAGGGTGCGGCGATCGTCGCCAGGTGCGTGCCGATCACCGACCCGATCGAGAAGTTCGGCACGACGAAGGCGCCCTGCTCGGGCCGGTCGGCGAGTGACGTCCGCAGCCTGCCGAGCCGCTCCCCCGACCAGCCGGAGGTGCCCACCAGCACGTTCGCGCCCGTGGCCAGGGCGTTCTCGACGATCGCGGGACTCAGAGCCGGGACGGTGACGTCGACGACGATCCGGGCGCCCGCGAAGACCGACCCGGGGGCGTCGTGTGCGCTGTCCCGCGAGGACAACCGTGCGACGAGTTCGAAGTCGTGGAGTTCCTCGACGACGGAGGCCACGAGACCCCCGAGCCGACCGGAGGCGCCGACGACGGCGACGGGAGTGACCATGCCCCCATCCTAGGATCGGAGCATGCCCGAGGATCGCAGTCAGGTCAGCGTCCGCGTCGTCCCCGCCGACCTCCCCGAGGTCGACGACCTGCTCGACCGGTACCTCGACGAACGCGAGGCGACGTTCCCGAGCGCGCAGGGCAGCTACTCACGCAAGCGCACCCCGGCCGCCGAGTTCGTCCCGCCGAACGGTGTGTTCGTGGTCGCGTTCGACGGTGACACCGCGGTGGGCTGTGGTGGGCTCCGGCGCATCCCGGACGCCGACGGCGACGTGCGCTTCGAGGTGAAGCACGTGTTCGTCGCGCCGGAGGGCCGGGGCCGCGGGGTCGCGACCGCCGTCATGGACGTGCTCGAAGCCGCCGCGGTGGAGTTCGGGGCGACCGGCGTCGTCCTCGACACCAACGACTCGCTCGTCGCAGCGGGGGCGATGTACCGCGGTCGCGGCTACGAGCGGGTGGCGGCGTTCAACGAGAACCCCAACGCGACCGCCTGGTACCGCAAGCCGGTGCGCTGACACGGCCGGCAGCCTCCCGTCCGGGATCGTCCACGGGACGGGCGGCCGGCGTCCCGTCAGAGCGGCTGCGGGACGGGCAGTCCGGTGCGGAGCTCCACCGGCAGGTGCGCCAGGTCGTTGAGTGTGACGAGCTCGGCGGGCTTCGCCGAACGGATGCGGACGATCGTGAGCGACCCGTGCGCGACGTTCGTGCCCATCCAGCGCCACTCCGGGGCCTGGAAGACCTCGCGCACGAACCAGCCGATCACGGCGTTGTGCGTGATGAGGAGGTCGTGCCGGTCCTCCATGGCGGGGGTGAACCACTCGGCGACCGCGTCGCCCATCTGCGCCTGCCCGGCAGCGATCTCCTCCTCGGTGACACCGCCGTACCAGCCCTTGTAGGCGTGCGGCATGTCGGGCGTCGGTCCGGACGGGATGCAGTCGAACAAGAGGGTGGACGGCTCCGGCTGGATGGCCGGCAGCCGCTGCTGCAGGAAGGACGCGGTCTCGCTCGGGGCGTCGAGCGGGGAGTGCCAGACGCCGTCGAAGGGCACGCCACCCAGTCGGTCCGCGATGAGCATCGCCTGCCGCTTGCCGCGTTCCGAGAGCTTGCCGTCCCGCAGACCGTGCTCGGCGTCCTGGTGTTCACCGTGCCGGACGAGGTAGAGGTAGTGCGACATCGTGGAGGTCAACCGTCGATCCCGAGTGCGGCCGCCAGACGGTCGCGCTGCACGTCGCCGACGACGGCGGTCACCGTCGGCCGGGTCAGGAGGTCGCGGGACAGGTCGAGCACGTCGGCGGCGGTGACGCGGTCGACGCGCTCCAGGGCGGTTGCGAGGTCGGTGAACTCACCGGTGCCGAGCTCGGCGCGGCCGAGGCGGGTCATCCGCGCGTCGGAGTCCTCGAGCGAGAGGGTCAGCGCGCCTTCGATCTGGCCCTTGGCACGGCGGAGCTCGTCCTCGGTGATGCCGTCGTCGACCATGCGGCGGAACTCGCCGTCGATGATCTCGACGACGCCGGTGACGTTGTCCGGAGCGCAGCCGGCGTAGACCCCGAAGGCACCGTTGTCGAGGTAGGCGGGCGCGAAGGACGAGACCGCGTAGGCCAGTCCGCGGCGCTCACGGACCTCCTGGAAGAGCCGTGAACTCATCCCGCCGCCGAGCACGGCGTTGAGGACACTGAGCACCGGGCGGCGGTCGTCGCGGAGGTCGAGACCCTGGGATCCGCGGAGCATGCTGACCTGCTCGGTGGGGCGGTGCACGACCCGCACCGAGGACTGCACCGGGTCCGCCACGGGCTGCGCGGTGCGCCGTCCGAGCGGCGCGGCTGCCGCGGCGTCGGCGAAGACGGACTCCACGAGCGCACAGAAGTGGTCGTGGTCGACGGCGCCGGCGGCGGTCACGACGATGCCGTTCGGCTCGTAGTGCTCGGCGTAGTGCGCCATCACCTCGTCGCGCTGGACCTCGCGGATCGACTCCGGGGTTCCACCGATCGGTCGGCCGAGGGCGTGTCCGTCGAAGGTCGCGGCGAAGAACGCCTCTCCGGCGACGTCGGCCGGGTCGTCCGCAGCCATCGCGAGTTCTTCGAGGATGACGCCGCGCTCGACGTCGAAGGCCGCGGGGTCGAGTGTCGAGTTCGTCACCATGTCGCCGATGACGCCCACCGCCATCGGGACGTCGGTGTCCCGGACGCGGGCGTAGTAGCAGGTGTACTCCTTCGCGGTCGCGGCGTTGTGCTCGCCACCGACGGAGTCGAACGCCACCGCGATGTCGAGCGCGCTGCGGTTCGCGGTGCCCTTGAAGAGGAGGTGCTCGAGGAAGTGCGTGGAACCGTACTGCCCGGCGCGCTCGTCTCGAGAGCCGACTCCCACCCAGTACCCGATGCTCGTGGAGTGGACGGACGGGACGGACTCGGTGAGCACACGGACGCCCGAGGCGAGAACGGTGCGCCGGACGAGGGCTCCACCGGACGTCACGAAGGACGTTTCCGGAGCCTCGAGCGGCAGCGGCACTGGGCGGTTCATCGTGATGACTCTACTGAAGGCCGTCGGGTGCACCGCCCAGTTTCCCGCCCGTGTGGGGAGGTCACTCGATCAGGGGTACAAAAAAGAAGGACAGACGGACTCGTCTGTCTGTCCTCCTTGTGCTACAGTGATGTCACCGGATCGGGAGCCCCCCTAGATCTCGATCCGGTGGCTCGGGACATCAGTCCTGCGCGGCAACGAGTCCCCCCACTCCGCCGCGGAGCCGATGACCCAAGGAGAGCCACGCTGTGACGGTCGATTCCCCCCAACCGACCGTCCAGCGTCTCCTGGGCCAGCGTCTGCAAGGACCGGTCTCGAGCAACCAGAACCTCGCGTCGCCGGACGGGTCGAGCGTCCCCCCGGCTCCCCGCTCCGGCGGCGCGAAGGTCCGCATCCTCGAGACGGCGACCCGTCTGTTCTACGAAGAGGGCATCCACGGCGTCGGCGTCGACCGTCTCATCTCCGAGGCGAGCGTCACGAAGGCGACGTTCTACAAGCACTACGGCTCGAAGGACAACCTGATCCTCGCCTACGTGCGTGAGCAGCACACGCGCGTGCAGGCCTGGATGGAGTCCGTCGTCGCCGACGCGGACACCCCCGAGTCGGCCGTCCGCGCCTGGGTCGACGCCCTCGCTGCCGACGTGAACCGCTCTGGCTTCCGCGGTTGCGCGTTCCTCAACGCCGCCGCCGAGTACCACGACCCGCGTGACCCGGTGCGCGAGGTCGTCGCGATGCACCGCGACTGGTACACCGAACGACTCGGCGACCTGCTGCAGGCCGCCGGACACCCGCTCGCCGGGGACGGTGCCGACGAGCTCATGCTCGCCCGCGACGGTGCGATGTCCGGCGCCTACGCCGGTGACGCGATCGCGGCGACCGCGGCGCTCACCCGGGTCGCGGACCGGGTCCTGTCCGCCTGAGGGGCCGGTCGACCGTTCCCGGTGTCCGTGGGGCGTGCGGGTGTTGGCTCGGAGCATGACCAACGACCCCAACTGGAACCTGCCCGACGTGGCGTCCTTCGCCCTCTCCAGCCCCGACTTCACCGACGGTGGACAGCTGCCCGGATGGGCGCGCGGCACCGACGCCGGCGGCGAGGACCGCTCCCCCGCGCTGACGTGGTCCGGGGCACCCGAGGGCACGCAGAGCTTCGTGCTCACGGTGTACGACCCCGACGCCCCCACCGGCTCGGGCTTCTGGCACTGGACGGTCTCGGACATCCCCGCGTCGGTCACGTCCCTGCCGCAGGGCGCCGGCACCGACGACACGCTGCTGCCCGAGGGCGCGACCCGTCGCCGCAACGAGTACGGGACGGACACCTTCCTCGGTGCGGCCCCGCCTGCCGGCCACGGCCCGCACCGCTACTTCTTCACGCTGAGCGCGCTCGCCGTCCCGACGCTCGAGGTCCCCGCCGACGCGACGCCGGCCGTCGTCGGCTTCATGCTCCGCGAACACCTGCTGGGTCGCGCGCAGCTCGTCGGCATCCAGGAGACGCCCGCCTCCTGACCCCGCCGCCGCCCGGCGACGGACCGTCGGGAGGCCCGCCCCGCGACACGACGACGGCCGCCGTCCATCAGGACAGCGGCCGTCGTGGTGTTCCGGCGATCGGTGATCAGCCTTCGGCGGGCATCTCCGCGTGGGTGCCGTGGTCGTCGCGACCCTCGGTGTCCACCTCGTCGGCCACGACCGGGGCGAGCGACAGCTTGCCGCGGTCGTCGACCTTGGTGACCTCGACCAGGATCTTCTGGCCGACGCCCAGGACGTCCTCGACGTTCTCGACGCGCTTGCCTCCGGCGAGCTTGCGCACCTCGGAGACGTGCAGCAGACCGTCACGGCCCGGCAGCAGCGACACGAAGGCGCCGAAGGTGGCGATCTTCACGACGGTGCCGAGGAACTGGTCCCCGATCTCCGGGTTCGTCGGGTTCGCGATCGCGTTGACCTGGGCACGGGCGGCCTCGGCCGACGGACCGTCGACGGCACCGATGTAGACCGTGCCGTCGTCCTCGATCGAGATGTCGGCACCGGTGGTGTCCTGGATCCCGTTGATCGTCTTGCCCTTCGGGCCGATCAGCTCGCCGATCTTGTCGACCGGGATGGTGACCGAGATCACGCGCGGGGCGGTGTCGGCCATCTCGTCGGGGGCGTCGATCGCCTCGGTCAGCACGCCGAGGATGGCCGAGCGGGCCTCCTTGGCCTGCTTGAGGGCGGCGTCGAGGACCGACGACGGGATGCCGTCGAGCTTGGTGTCGAGCTGGATCGCGGTGACGAAGTCCGCGGTGCCGGCGACCTTGAAGTCCATGTCGCCGAGGGCGTCCTCGGCACCGAGGATGTCGGTCAGCGCCGCGTAGCGGGTCTGACCGTCGACGGTGTCGGAGACGAGGCCCATCGCGATGCCCGCGACCGGCGCCTTGAGGGGCACACCGGCGTTGAGGAGCGACAGGGTCGAGGCGCAGACGGAGCCCATCGACGTCGAACCGTTGGAGCCGAGGGCCTCGGACACCTGACGGATGGCGTACGGGAACTCCTCGCGCGACGGCAGCACCGGCACGAGGGCGCGCTCGGCCAGGAAGCCGTGCCCGATCTCACGACGCTTCGGCGACCCGACGCGGCCGGTCTCACCGGTCGAGTAGGGCGGGAAGTTGTAGTGGTGCAGGTAGCGCTTCTTCGTGACGGGCGACAGCGAGTCGATCTGCTGCTCCATCTTGAGCATGTTCAGCGTGGTGACGCCCAGGATCTGGGTCTCGCCGCGCTGGAAGATCGCGGAACCGTGGACGCGCGGGATCACGGCGACCTCGGCGTCGAGCGGACGGATGTCGGCGAGGCCGCGGCCGTCCATGCGGACCTGCTCGGTCAGGATGCGGTCGCGGACGACCTTCTTCGTGACCGACTTGTACGCGGCGCTGACCTGGCCGTTGGCGGTCTCGGGCAGCGTGCCCGCGGCGACCTGCTCGGCGATGGCCGCCTTGACGCGGGCCTTGAGGGCGTCGTCGGCGTCCTGGCGCTCGAGCTTGCCGGCGATCTGGTAGACGCCCGTGAGGTCCTCGAGCGCGATGGACTCGACGGCGGCGTAGACCTCGTCGGCGTACGGCGGGAAGACCGGGTAGTCCTGGATCTCCTTGGCCGACTGCGCGGCCATCTTCGCCTGCGCCTCGACGAGCACCTTGAGGAACGGCTTGGCCGCTTCGAGGCCCTGCGCCACGACGGCCTCGTCCGGCTTCGTCGCACCGCCCTCGATGAGGTCCCAGCTGTGCTCGGTGGCCTCGGCCTCGACCATCATGATCGCGACGTCCTCGTTGCCCGCCTCGTCGGTGACGACACGGCCGGCGACGGTGAGGTCGAAGACGGCGTCGGCGAGCTGCGAGGCCTTCGGGAACGCGACCCACTGGTCGGTGCCGTTCGCACCCGGGATCAGGGCGAGGCGCACACCGGCGATCGGGCCGGAGAACGGCAGACCGGAGATCTGCGTCGACGCGGAGGCCGCGTTGATCGCGAGCGCGTCGTAGAACTCGTCCGGCGCGATGCTCAGGACGGTGATGACGATCTGGACCTCGTTGCGGAGGCCGTCGACGAACGACGGGCGCAGCGGCCGGTCGATGAGTCGGCAGACGAGGATCGCCTCGGTGCTGGGGCGGCCCTCGCGGCGGAAGAACGAGCCGGGGATCTTGCCCGCGGCGTACGAGCGCTCCTCGACGTCGACCGTCAGGGGGAAGAAGTCGAAGCCCTCGCGCGGGTGCTTGCCGGCGCTGGTGGCCGACAGCAGCATGGTTTCTTCGTCCAGGTACGCGGCGACGGCACCCTGTGCCTGCTGCGCGAGACGACCGGTCTCGAACCGGACCGTCCTGGTGCCGAAGCGACCGTTGTCGATGATCGCTTCGGCGAACTTGATCTCGGGACCCTCCAAGAGGATGCCTCCTTGCGTGTGTGATGCAGCAGACCCGGCCTCGGGCACACGCGTGCACGTGCGCTCCACGACGCGGAACGCATGTCTGGCCAGCAGTAGAAGCACTCGGGACGCATGTCCGGCCCGGATGCCACCACCGATGACCAGCTTCGTGCCGGTCTGCGTGCGGTGTTGTGTGTCGTCTCGGGGAACGGTCCCCAGACGAGCCGACCTTAGCATTCTGCGGTGGACCAGCGGCGGCGCTGACGGCGAACGGGCGTGTCCTCGGTAGCCTGCACCCATGCGCGGGGAAGCAGCACGACGGAACGCCGGACCACGGGTCGCAGCACCGGGCGACGTCCCTCGGCGGACGGGGGCCCGTCGTGCCCTCCTCGTCGCGGGCGTGCTGGTCGGCGCCCTCCTGGTCCCCGCCGTGACCGCGGCGCCGTCCTCGGCGACCGAGTACCCGACGTGGCAGGACGTCGAGCGGGCGAAGGGCGACGAACAGGCGAAGCAGGCCGAGGTGACGAAGGTGCGCGCGGCGCTGCGCGCGGTCCAGGCCGACGCGGCCGAGACGTCGCAGGCCGCCCTCGAGGCCGCAGCCGACGCCGCTGCGGCCGAGGCGGACCTGACCGAGGCCACGCGGACCGCGACGGGCCTCCAGGCCCAGGCCGACGAAGCGTCCGCGACCGCCGAGCGCGCCCGCACCCGGGCCGGGCAGCTGGCCGCCGACCTGTACCGGGACGGCTCGACCGACCAGATGACGACGCGGATCGCGACGGCCGACGACCCCGAGCAGCTGCTCTACCAGCTCGGCGCGCTCGACCAGCTGTCGACGACGTGGGACGGGGTGATGGACGAGGCCGAGGTCGCCGCCGGGACCGCATCCGCACTGCACGACCAGGCGGCGCGGGCCGAACACGAGCGTGCGTCCCTCGCGGCCGCGGCGGAGACGACGGCGTCGACCGCGCGCGCGGCGAAGCGCCGGGCGGACGCGGCCGTGGCCCGGACCCGGTCGCACAGCGACGAGCTGTACGCGCAGCTCGCCGAGCTCGAGGACTCCACCGCCGAGACCCAGCGCCGCTACGAGGTCGGGCAGGCGGTCGCGGCACAGGCGGCGGCGCAGGCAGCCGCGGCACGGGCCGCCGCCGAGGCTGCGGCACGGTCGGCATCGGGGGCTGCGACGTCGTCGGACAACGCCTACCCGAGCACCGACGGTGTCACGGTCGACCCGGCGGCCGCGCAGGCCTACGCGCACAGTGCCCTCGGCAGCCACGGGTGGGGGGACGACCAGTTCGGCTGTCTCGTCTCGCTGTGGACGCAGGAGTCCGGCTGGCGGGCGAACGCGCTCAACTCCTCGAGCGGTGCGTACGGGATCCCGCAGGCCCTGCCGGCGTCGAAGCTCGCCGCCGCGGGCGCGGACTGGCGGACGAACGCCGAGACGCAGATCGACTGGGGCCTGGCGTACATCCAGGACCGCTACGGGTCACCGTGCGGTGCGTGGGACCACGAGATGAGCGTCGACCCGCACTGGTACTGACCGTGCGGGCCCCAGCGGCCTGCAGCTCGGGCGGGTCGATCCCGGCGGCCTAGTTCCGCAGGCCGCCGAGCAGCGACGCGAAGTCGGTGACCGCCGGCAGCGTGTCCGCCGACTGCGGCTGCCGCCGGGAGGCCCGGACCGCCCAGGCGAGGTCGGCCCCACCCCGCCGGATCCGTGCGTCGAGCGCGCCCGCGTCGTCGCTCCCCCAGTCGTCCGTGGCCGCGAAGACCGCGGTGGGGACGACGGCGGCGCGGAGGTAGGCGAACACCGGCCGGATGCCGTGCTCGAGGGCGAGCGAGTGCCGTGCGGTCCCGCCGGTCGCGCCGAGCAGCACCGGCATGTCGGTGAGGGCGTCCTTGTCCAGCACGTCGAGGAAGGACTTCGCCAGGCCGCTCATGCCTGCCGTGAAGACCGGCGTGACGAACACGACCGCGTCCGCCTCGACGACCGTTGCCGTCGCGGCCGCGAGTGCCGGTGCGGAGAAGCGGGTCAGCATCGCGTCGGTGATCTCGTGCGCGAGCGGGCGGAGGTCGACGTTGCGGACCTGGACCGGGCCTCCCGGCTCGCCCTCGAGCGCGGCGACGGCGGCGGCCGCGAGGCGGTCGGCGAGGAGGCGGGTCGAGCTGGGCTCGGAGAGACCGGCGGAGACGACGGCGATGGTGGTCATGGGAGCTCCCGACTTTCAATGCGTTTGCATGAACAGTACACGGAACCGGGCCGGACCCGTCGGCATTCCCGCGGTGCTCGTGCGGGCACGTGGCGGAACGGGGCACTGGTCGGCGACCGGGCACCCTGGACGACGGAACTCCGGGAACGACGGAGCCCCGACCCTCACGAGGAGGACCGGGGCTCCGGACCAGCAGGGCTGCGACGAGGCAGCACCCTGACGATGACTAGCGGCGCAGGCCGAGGCGCTCGATGAGCGCGCGGTAGCGGGCGATGTCGACGTCGGAGAGGTAACCGAGGAGACGGCGACGCTGACCGACCATGAGCAGCAGGCCACGACGCGAGTGGTGGTCGTGCTTGTGCTCCTTGAGGTGCTCGTTCAGGTCGTTGATACGACGCGTCAGAACGGCGACCTGGACCTCGGGGGATCCGGTGTCGCCCGGGTGGGTCGCGTACTCTTCGATGATCTCCTGCTTGATCTTCGCGTCAAGTGCCATGGAGGATCCCCTTTCCTGCTCTGCGTGAGAGCGTGTCCGTTGCGCGGTGCCCACACCTGCTGTGTGAGCGCTCTTGATCCGCGGCCGTTCGACGGCAACCGAACGAGCATACCAGAGCGGGAGCAGGCCAGGACGAGCCGGCGGGCTCAGGCGGTCCGGGCACGCAGGGGTCGACGCCGACGCCGCTCGGGCAGCAGGCTCCGGACGAACCCGACGAACGTCGCACCGAGCAGGCCGCCCATGCCGTTCGACAGCACGTCGCGGGGGTCGGCGACCCGGTAGGGCAGGTACACGGCCTGCGCGAACTCGATCCCGACCGACAACCCGACGGCGACGACCGCGCCGAGGATCCACCAGCGTCGGGGCAGCCACAGCGCGGCGATCAGCCCGACCGGCACGAACATCGCGACGTTCGCGAGGAACTCCGTCCGGTCGTAGGTGAACCACGCGCCGTGCGGCAGCTGCTGGACCCAGGCGACCGCGTGCAGGACGAGGGAGTTCTCGGCCTCGGTGAAGACGTGCGGCGTCAGCGTCATGCGCCAGATCACCCAGGCGTAGCCCGCCGTCAGGGCGAGGAGGAGCAGTTTCCGCAGCATCACGTCAGTCTGCGGCACCGCTGCTGGCCGGGTGCTGGGCAGTGCCCTGGCATCCGGTGCCGATCGGATGGGAACATGGCCGACAGCAGCGGCGTCGATCGGGGGCGGCGCGCGACAGGGAGGATCGGCCGATGCCGGGAGCGCAACGGGCGTCGACCGCGAGACAGTGGGTGTGGATCGGGGTCGTGGCCGCGCTCGTCGTCGCGGTGGTCGTCGCGGTGACCGTGGTCCTGCCCCGGACCGGGGACCGGCAGGTCGTGCACCGCAAGAGCGTCGCCGAGGCCTGGCCCGGCGGGCTCGCGCACCAGCCCTCCAGCGCCAACCAGCCGCGCTGGCACGTGACGGCCGCGCGCGAGGCGGGACAGGTGGCCACGGCGGAGCGGCTGGCCGTGATCGCCGACCAACCCATCGCGACCTGGCTCACCGACCCCTCGGTACCGGAGACGGTCGCCACCGTGGAGCGCGTCCTCGCCGCCGCCCGGACACAGCAGAAGACGCCGGTGTTCGTGCTGTACGCGATCCCGGACCGCGACTGCGGACACTGGTCCCGCGGCGGCACGACGGCCGACGCCTACCTGCCGTGGGTCCGGGCGGTCGTGCGGGCGCTCGCGGGCTCGCAGGCGGTCGTCCTCGTCGAGCCCGACTCGATCGCGCAGATCGCCGTCTGCGCGCGCCTGCGCGACACCCGGCTGCCGCTCCTCCGGGAGGCCGTCGGCGCCCTGAGCGGCCACGGGCTGACGGTGTACCTCGACGGCGGCAACGAGAACCGCGTACCGGTGCCGACGATGGCCGACTGGCTGCGGCGCGCGGGCGTCGACCGGGTGCAGGGCTTCGCCACGAACGTGTCGAACTTCTACCGCGTCGACCAGGAGCGTGCCTACGCCGACGAGCTGGCCGACACGATCGGCGGTGACCCGCACTTCGTCATCGACGTCTCGCGGAACGGGCAGGGCTGGCGCGGTGACTGGTGCAACCCCGACGGCGCCGGCCTCGGGCAGACGCCGCACGTCACCCGCGGCACGACGCGGCTCGACGCACTGCTCTGGGTGAAGACGCCCGGACTGAGCGACGGCAGCTGCAACGGCGGTCCGGCCGCCGGCGAGTGGTGGGAGTCGTACGCGCTCGCCCTGGTCGCCAACCGCAAGCGGGACTGACGACAGCCCGGTCGCGCTGTCGGCCGCCGGTGGTTGCATGTCGCCATGACCAGCCGCACCCGGCGCTCCGTCGTCCCGCCGTACCTGCTCCGTGCCGTCGCCGACGCGCCGGAGGACCGCTTCCCACGGGCCACCTCGGCCGCACGCACGGCGCTCGCCACGATCGACCTCGTCCAGGAGCCGAAGCAGGCGACCGGCCTCCGGGCTGCCCGGACCGTCGGTCGGACGGACACGTCGCCGCAGCGGACGGTCTCGGACGCTGCCGGCACCACCACCCTGCCGGGCAGGGCGGTCCGGCTCGAGGGCGAGGGCGACACCGGCGACCCGGCCGTCGACGAAGCGTACGCCGGGCTCGGCGCCACGCACGCGTTCTGGCTCGACGTGTTCGGCCGTGCGTCGATCGACGGCGCCGGACTCCCCCTCGACGCCACCGTGCACTACGGACAGCAGTACGACAACGCCTACTGGGACGGTCGACGGATGGTGTTCGGTGACGGGGACGGCGAGGTCTTCCGGCGCTTCACGATCGCCCTCGACGTGATCGGGCACGAGCTCGCACACGGTGTCACCCAGTACACCGCCGACCTCGTCTACCAGGGGCAGTCGGGCGCGCTCAACGAGTCGATGAGCGACGTGTTCGGGTCGCTCGTGGCCCAGTACGCGGCCGGGCAGACGGCGGAGCAGGCGACCTGGCTCATCGGCGCCGGCCTCTTCACCGACGCCGTGCAGGGGGTGGCCCTCCGCTCGATGCGGGCGCCCGGCACGGCGTACGACGACCCGGTGCTCGGGAAGGACCCCCAGCCGGCGACGATGGCGGACTACGTCGACACGACCGAGGACCAGGGCGGGGTGCACCTCAACTCCGGCATCCCGAACCACGCGTTCTTCCTGGCGGCGACGGCGATCGGCGGTCCGACCTGGACCGGGGCCGGTGCCGTGTGGTGGGACGCGCTGACGTCCGCCGAGGTCGGCGCGTCGATCGACTTCGCGGGGTTCGCGGCCGTCACCGTGCGGGTGGCCGCCGACCGGTTCGGTGGCCGCTCCCGCGAGCACACCGCGGTGGCCGAGGCGTGGCGGAGCGTCGGGGTGCGGCCCTGACCCGCGGCCCGACGGCTGGACCGACCGCGTGCTGACGGCGTAGGTTCCGCAGCATGCAGATCGTCGTGCGCCGCAGCGGTGGGTTCGCCGGGACGACGCGGAGCTGGCGGGTCGACACCGACTCCCGACCCGACCAGGACCGGTGGGACGCGCTCGTGGGGGCACTCCCCCGCGACGTCGCCGGGCCGGCGGACGACGACGGTGTCCGGGACGACTTCGTCTGGACGGTGAGCGTGGCCCGGACGACGGTGACGATCCCCGGGCGGCGGCTCGACGGCCCGTGGGCGACGCTCGTGGAGCGCGTGCGCGACCAGGGCGAGCCGGGCTGACGGGCGAGCGCCGGGCCTCCCGTCCGCCCGGACGGGCAGCCGCCGCGCCGACGGCTGCGCACCGCTCGCTGCTCGCTGTTCGCTGAGCGAGGGCGGCCAGAGCGGTTCGGGGACCGCTGCCCTTGGTCGGAGGCAGGTTCAGGCGACCGTCAGGACCGTCAACCGCCGCGTCGGACGCGTCATCGCGACGTAGACCGCTGCCGCCGCCCGGGCCGCGTCGGACCCGACCCGGTCCGGGTCGACGAGCAGGACGCCGTCGAACTCCAGCCCCTTCGCGTCCGCGCCGGTGAGCACGGTCACCGACCCCGGGCGCGGCGAACCCAGACCACGGACGTCGGCGTCGGTCCGGGCGAGGCGCTCCCGGACGGCGGTGACGTCGGCCTCCGGCACGATGACGCCGATCGTCCCCGACCCGATCAGGTCCCGCTCGGCGTCGACGCGCTCGGCGACCGCGTCGAGGAGGTCCGCACGGGCGACCGTCAGCTCCTCGACCGGGTCGCCGTCGCGCACCGCCTCGTTCGCGGTCACGGTGAGGCCCGCCGACTCGGCGAAGGCACCGGCGGCCTCGACGATGGAGCGCGGCGTGCGGTAGTTGACGGTGAGCTCCTCGACCCGCGAGTCGAGCGGCACCTGCGGAGCACGACCACGACGACGACGGGCCAGCGCCCCGCGCACGTCGTCCCAGGTCCGGGCGGCACCGGGCGACGACCCCTGCGCCATGTCCCCGACGATGGTGAAGGACCGGAGCGGGTTGCGCCGGGCGAGGATCCGCCACTGCATCGGCGAAAGCTCCTGCGCCTCGTCGACGACGATGTGCCCGTAGGTCCATTCGCGGTCCTCGGCGGCGCGCTCGGCCGTGGAGCGGGGGTCCCCGCCCTCGGCGAACGCCCCGGCGACCTGCTCGGCGCTGACGATCCCCTCGACACCCATGTTCTCGATGGCCTGCCGGGCGTTCTCGATGTCCCGGTTCCGGCTCGCCTTCGCCTGCCGCTTCGCCGCACCACCGGTCGGGTCGAACACGCCGAGCAGCTCGGCGGCCTCATCGAGGAGCGGGACGTCCTCCACCGTGAACCCGGAGCCGCGCGCACGGCGGAGCAGTGCCCGACGCTCGGGGGTCCAGTTCGGCGTCAGGGACTCGAGCCAGTTCGGCCGGGCGTACAGGTCCTCGAGGAGCTTCTCGGCGGGCAGCGGCAGCCATGCGGTGTTGAGCAGGACGCGGGCATCGTGCGAGCTCCGGATGTCCTCGCGCAGGACCTTCTCGTCGGCCTCGTCGACCGTCGTCCCACGCTGCCGCAGCTGCTCGGCCAGGAGACGCGTCATCGCGTCGAGCGCGGTCTTGTTGAAGGTGACCCGAGCGACGTTGTGCGGCTTCCCGCGGTCCTGCGCCCGACGCATCGCCTCGGCGACGAGCTGCGGCGGGACGACCAGTCGCTCGCCCTCGACGTCGAGCGTCACGGTCTCGGTCGGGACGACCTGACGCGAACGGACGGCTCGACGGAGCAGGTCGGCCATCTCGGCGGAGCCCTTCACGGCGGCGACGTCACGGCGGTCGTGGACCGTGGTGTGCAGCCCCGGGTACAGCGAACCGAGGGACGCCATCACGACGCCGGTCTCACCGAGGGACGGGAGCACCTGCTCGATGTAGGTGAGGAACGCCGGCGACGGTCCCACGACGAGCACGCCGGACCCGCGCAGCCGCTCGCGGTACGAGTAGAGCAGGTACGCCGCCCGGTGCAGGGCGACGGCGGTCTTGCCGGTGCCGGGACCACCCTGCACGATGAGGACGCCCTCGAGCGGCGACCGGATGATGCGGTCCTGCTCACCCTGGATCGTCGCGACGATGTCGGTCATCCGGCCGGTGCGCTCGGCGGTGACGGCCGCGAGCAGGGCTCCTTCGCCCTGCAGGTGCGTCCGCTCGTCGTCGTACAGCGAGGCGTCGAACACCTCGTCCTCGACGCCGACGACCGACCGGCCCTCGAGCGTCAGGTGGCGACGGGCACGCATGCCCATCGGGTGAGCCGCCGTCGCCTGGTAGAAGGCACTGGCCCCGGGCACGCGCCAGTCGAGGAGCAGCGGACGGTGATCGGCGTCCCGCAGGCCGACCCGGCCGATGTACCGGAACGTGTCCTCGTCGGCGGGCGGGTCCTGGACCTCGAGTCGCCCGAACACCAGGCGGTCGCCCACCTGTCGGAGCGTGGCGACGGTGTCCTCGTACAGCCTGGCGAAGGCGTCACGCTCGGTGCGGCTCTGGTGGTTGCCCCCGACGGCCTGGCGACGGGTCTCGACGAGGCGCTGTTCGGCGTCGGCGGTCAGCTCGTCGAGACGGCGGAACAGCCCGTCGACGTACCCGCGCTCGCGGTCGATCTCGGTCGGTTCGGACACACGCGCTTCGGACACTCGCAACCCTTCGGGACAGGGGTACCAATGGTATCCCCCTGCCCCGGTCGGGTTCGACGCGTGTGCGGCGTCTACATCTCCTCGTGCGTGTCCGGGTCGCCGTCCCAGAGCCGACCGCGCTCGAGCGCCGAGATGGCCCGGACCTCGTCGTCGGTCAGCGTGAAGCCGAACACGTCGAGGTTCTCGCGCTGGCGGTCCGGGTCGCCCGACTTCGGGACCGGGACGGCGCCGAGCTGGACGTGCCAGCGGAGCACGACCTGGCCGGCCGACACCCCGTGTGCCGTGGCGGCGGCGGTGACGGGCTCCTCGGTGAGGAGCTCCGACTGCTTCGCCAGCGGGCTCCAGCTCTCGGTCGCGATGCCGAGACGCTCGTGCACGGCGCGGAGCCCGGCCTGCGGGAAGTACGGGTGCAGCTCGACCTGGTTCACCGCGGGGGCGACCCCGGTGGCGTCGAGGATGCGGTCGAGGTGCTCCGGCGTGAAGTTCGAGACGCCGATCGAGCGCACCTTGCCGCTGTCGCGGAGGTCGACGAACGCCTTCCAGGTCTCGACGAACTTCCCGACCGAGGGGTTCGGCCAGTGGATGAGGTACAGGTCGAGGTGGTCGAGCCCCAGGTTCGCCAGGGTCTCGTCCACGGACCGGTGCGCCTCGTCGTAGCCGTGGTGGCGTCCCGGCAGCTTCGACGTCACGACGAACTCGTCGCGCGGCACGTCGGACTCGCGGACCGCGCGGCCCACCGCGTCCTCGTTGCCGTAGTTCAGCGCGGTGTCGAGCAGGCGGTACCCGCTCGTGATCGCTGCGCCGACCGCCGCGACCCCGTCGTCCCCGTCGAGCGAGTACGTGCCGAGACCGAGCGCCGGGATCCGGTGCCCGTCGTTCAGCTCGAGGGTCGGGACCTCCGGGACGCCCGCCATCAGCGGACCCCGAGCAGGTCGATGACGAAGATGAGCGTCTTGCCGGAGAGGAAGTGTCCGCCACCGGCCGGGCCGTAGGCGAGCTCCGGCGGGACGACGAGCTTGCGGCGACCGCCGACCTTCATGCCGGGGATGCCCTCCTGCCAGCCGCGGACGAGTGCCGCGAGGGGGAAGTCGATCGGCTCGCCGCGGCCCCAGGAGCTGTCGAACTCCTCGCCGGACTCGTACTCGACGCCGGCGTAGTGCACCTTGACGGTCGAGCCGGCCTCGGCGACCTCGCCGTCGCCCTCGACGATGTCGGTGATGACGAGGTCGGTGGGGGCCGGGCCCTCGGGGGCGTCGAACTCGGGCTTGCTGTTCAGGTCAGTCATGCCCGCCAGTCAACCAGAGGACGCGCACGTGCCCCGCAGGAGCCCTCCAGGCCACAGAATGGTTCCATCGTGACACCAGATGCCCCCGCGAAGCTCCGCCGTTCCCTGCTCGCCGACCTGACCCCGCTCCGCCGCTCCCCCGCGTTCGCGCGGCTCTGGATCGGCAGCTCGATCGCCGGCATCGGCACCATGATGACGAGCGTCACGGTGGGCCTCGAGGTGTACGAGATCACCCGGTCCACCTTCATGGTGTCGCTCGTCGGCGTCATCTCCCTCGTCCCGATGATCCTCGCCGGCCTGTACGGCGGGATGCTCGCCGACGCCTTCGACCGCCGCACCGTGGCCCTGGTCTCCGCGGTCCTGGCGTGGGTGTCGACCGCGCTCATCGCCGCCCACGCGTGGCTCGGCTTCGACAGCGTCACGCTGCTGTACGTCCTCGTCACCGTGAACGCCGTCGCCGGCACCGTGATCGGGGCGTCGCGGGCGGCGATCGTGCCCCGCCTGGTCGGCATCGAGCTGCTCCCCGCGGCGAGCGCCCTCAACAGCATCAGTGCCGGGTTCTCGGTGACCGTCGGTCCTGCCGTCGGCGGCGTGCTCGTCGCCGCGTTCGGCTTCGCGCCCACCTACACGGTCGACGTCGTCCTGTTCAGCGCGGCGTTCCTCGGGGTGGTCACCCTGCCGCGGATGGCCCCGGAGCACGACGCCCTGCGCCCCGGGCTGTCGTCGCTGATCGAGGGGGCGAAGTTCCTCCGCCGCTCGCGCAACATCACGATGACGTTCGTGCTCGACATCATCGCGATGACCTTCGGGCAGCCCCGGGTGCTGTTCCCCGCGATCGGCGCCCTCGTCGTCGGCGGCGGGTCGATCACCGTCGGGACCCTGACGGCGGCCTACGCCATCGGCGCGCTGCTCTCGGGGATCTTCTCCGGCCCGCTCGGCCACGTGCGCCGCCAGGGCGAGGCGGTCGGCTGGGCGATCACGGTCTACGGCGGAGCGATCGCTGCGTTCGGCGTCGTCGTCGCCTGCGCGCACCTCCTCGGCGGCCGGGCCTCCGAGACGTTCTCGGCGGGCATCCTGCCGGCGCTGGCGCTCTGCGCGCTCTTCCTCGCCGTGGCCGGCGGCGCGGACAACGTGAGCAGCGTGTTCCGCGGGACGATCCTCCAGGCCGCCGCGCCGGACGGGATGCGCGGCCGGTTGCAGGGCATCTTCATCGTGGTCGTGACCGGTGGACCGCGGGTCGGCGACCTGTACGCCGGGCTCGTGGTCGCCGCCGGGTTCGCGTACCCGCCGGTGATCGGCGGGGTGCTCATCATCGCGCTCGTGGCGCTGTTGCTCCGGCTCGTCCCGTCCTTCCGGCGGTACGACGCCCTGCACCCGAACGCGAACTGAGGCGCCCGGCACGTCACCGGCTGACGGACGGGAGGCGCGGGGAGCGGCCGCCACGGGCCTGCCGTCCGACGTCGGACGGGGACCCGCCGCTCGCCTCCCAGGTCAGGGCTGGCGGGGGCGGGAGGCCGCCTCGCGCTCGTGCTGCTCGAGCATCGCCTCGGTGACCACCGGCATCGCGCCGGTCGCCAGTTCGATGCCGGACAACCGGGCCGGGCTGAGGACGCGGTGCACCTGGTGCTCGTCCATCAGGCCGGCCGCGATCACCAGTGTCGAGATCGGCGTCGAGGTCGTCAGCGCCGTGTGCGCGATCGAGGCGGCGGCCGCGTAGCCGATGTACGGCGTCAGCGCGGTGACGACGCCGACGTTCGTGTCGACCTGAGCGGCGAGCTTGGCCTCGTTCGCCTCGATGCCGGTGACACAGTGCTCGCGGAGGGTCGCGCAGCCCCGCGCCATCCACTGCAACGACTGCAGGATCGAGTGCGCGATGATCGGCTCGAAGGCGTTGAGCTGGAGCTGTCCGCCCTCGGCCGCCATCGTCACGGTCGTGTCGGCGCCGGCGACGGCGAACGCGATCTGGTTCACGACCTCCGGGATCACCGGGTTCACCTTGCCCGGCATGATCGACGAGCCGGCCTGGCGTGCCGGCAGCGTGATCTCGCCGAGGCCCGCCTGCGGACCGGACGCCAGCAGCCGCAGGTCGTTGCAGATCTTCGAGAGCTTGGCGGCACTGCGCTTCACCGTGCCGGAGAGGGTCATGAACGAACCGGCGTCACTCGTCGCCTCGATGAGGTCCGGAGCGGTGACGACGTCGATGCCGCTCGCCTCCTGCAGCTGCCGGCGCACCTCGTCGCGGTAGAGCGGATCGGCGGTGATGCCGGTCCCGATGGCCGTCGCGCCGAGGTTCATCTCCGCCAGCAGCGGCACCACCCGGCGGAGCTGGACGACGTCCTCCTGGATGGTGTGCGCGAAGCCGGTGAACTCCTGCCCGAGGGTCATCGGCACGGCGTCCTGCAGCTGGGTGCGGCCGACCTTGAGGACGTCGGCGAACGCGTTCCCCCGCTCGGCGAACGCGGCCGAGAGCTGCTCGAGCTGGTCGGCCAGACGGCGCACCCCGTAGATCATCGCGATCTTGATGCTCGTCGGGTACGTGTCGTTCGTCGACTGGCTGCGGTTCACGTGGTCGATCGGGTGCAGGTACGCGTAGTCCCCGCGCTCCCGGCCGAGCAGTTCGAGGGCCCGGTTCGCCAGGACCTCGTTCGTGTTCATGTTCGTGCTGGTGCCCGCGCCGCCCTGCACGACGTCGACGACGAACTGGTCGCGCAGCGCCCCGTCACGGACCTCCTGCGCGGCCCGGTCGATGGCGTCGGCACGCTCGGCGTCGAGCACCCCGATCGCCCGGTTCGCGCGGGCGGCGGCCTGCTTCACGGTGACGAGGGCGGCGACGAGGTCCGGGTACACCGCGATCGGCACCGACGCGATCGGGAAGTTCTCCATCGCCCGCAACGTGTTGATTCCCCAGTAGGAGTCGACCGGCACCTCCCTCGAGCCCAGCGAATCGGTCTCGGTGCGGGTGGCAGCGCTCGTCAACGTCGTGGTCCTCTCCGTCGCGGTCAGATCCCGAGGGTAGTCCGCGACCGTCCGGTCGGTACGGCGCGGCGTGCTCGGCGGGACGTGGCCGTGCGGTCGGCGTCAGTGGAAGGCGGGGACGATCAGGTAGATGCCGTACAGCACGGCCGCGCCGCAGAGCGCGAAGCAGACCACGGCGAGCGCCCGGAACAGCCGGATCGCCGTCGCGGCCGCGGTCGGGTCCGGGAACCCGGCGGTGGCGGGGCCGATCGTCCCGTCGTCCTTCACGGTGTACTTGCCGGCGCGGGCGTCGGCGGCGCTCCAGAACCGGAGGCCGACCGAGTACACGGCGACGACGAAGCAGGCCGAGACGACGGCGACCAACGCCACGAGCAGGAAGGCTCCCCAGTCGATGCCCATCAGCAGGTCCTCCCCAGCAGGAACGCTCCACAGCGTCCGTCCACGGTGATGCCCATCAGCGACGGCCTCCCTTGCGTCCGGCCATGCGACGGAGGGTCCGCTCGCGGCTCAGTTCTGCGCGTCGGGCGGCGACCGCCTCGGCACGCTTGGCGCGCTGCAGGTCGCGCTGCTCCTTGCGGGTCAGCACGGCGTTCGCGGCGACGTCCACCTCGATCGCCGAGGCGTGCTCGTGCGGTTTGCGCAGCGACCAGAGGTACAGGCCGAGGACCACCGCACCGCCGACCACGGCGTCGATGACGAGGCCGACCACGCCGAAGTGCGCGATGCCCGAGGCGACCGCGCCGACCGCTGCGGCAGCCGGGAGCGTGATGAACCAGGCGATGACGATCTTGCCCGCCGTCGACCACTGGATCTTCGACCCGCGGCGGCCGAGGCCGGCACCGATGATGGACCCGGACGACACCTGGGTCGTCGACAGGGCGAACCCGAGGTGGCTCGAGGCGAGGATCGTCGCGGCGGTCGACGCCTCGGCCGCGAAGCCCTGCGTCGCCCGGATCTCGGTGATGCCCGATCCGAGCGTTCGGATGATCCGCCAGCCGCCCGTGTACGTGCCGAGCGCGATCGCCAGGGCGCAGGCGGCGACGACCCAGAACTGCACGCCCTGGTCGGCGGACTGCGCTCCCGAGGCGATGAGCGTCAGCGTGATGACGCCCATCGTCTTCTGCGCGTCGTTCGTGCCGTGCGCCAGCGACACCATCGAACTGGTGAACACCTGGCCGATCCGGAAGCCGCCGCGCTCGTTCGGGAACACGGGTCGCCGGGTGATCCGGTACGCGATCCGCGTGGCGAGCAGCGACACCAGGGCCGCGATCACCGGCGACAGGAACGCCGGGATGATCACCACCGTCAGCAGGGCCGCGTAGTTCACCGAGTCGAAGCCAGCACCGACGATCGCGGCACCGATGAGCCCGCCGAACAGCGCGTGCGAGGACGACGACGGCAGTCCGCGCAGCCACGTGATCATGTTCCAGACCACCGCCCCGATCAGGCCGGCGAAGATCATCTCCGGACTGATGGCGACGCCACCGGGTCCCTCGTTGATGAGCCCGTGCGAGATCGACGTCGCCACAGCGGTGCTGAGGAACGCCCCGACGAGGTTGAGCACCGCTGCGACGGAGACCGCCACCGTGGGCTTCATGGCGCCGGTCGCGATCGGGGTCGCCATTGCGTTGGCGGTGTCGTGAAAACCGTTTGTGAAGTCGAAGAAGAGGGCCAACGCAATGACCAGGACGACTATGAGCGTGATGTCCACCGCGGGCAAGTGTCCCAGGCCGGGCGGTGCTGAGCAAGCCGAGTGGTCACCTGGTGTTCACCCGGGCTTCACATCCGCTCAGGTCGGGACGGAACCGATGGGAGGATGGAGCCCGTGGACATCGCCGAGTTGCTCATCCTGTTGGTCGGATCGCTCGCCGTCACCGGGTTCGCCCGCGCCTGGGGTCTCCCCGCTCCGCTGCTCGTGACGGCGGTCGCGCTCGGGGTGTCGTTCATCCCTGGCCTGCCGCACATCGAGATCGACTCCGAGGTCATCCTGACGGTCGTCCTGCCGCCGCTGCTCTACTCCGCCGCGCTCGACGTGTCGTGGCAGAGCTTCCGGGGGTCGATCAAGCAGATCCGACGACTCGGCGTCTTCCTCGTCATCGTCACGGCGCTGGCCGTGGGCCTGGCCGCGTACCTGATCATCCCGGACATGACGTGGCCCGCAGCGATCCTGCTCGGTGCCATCGTCGCCCCGCCGGACGCGGTCTCCGCCGCCGCGATCGGACGGAAGCTCGGACTCCCCCGTCGGGTGATGACGGTCCTGTCCGGCGAGAGCCTCATCAACGACGCCGCGTCGCTCACGCTGGTCCGGGTGTTCACGCTCATCATCGCCGGGACGTCCCTGACCATCTGGCAGGACCTCGGGATCTTCGGACTCGCGATCGGCGTCGGCCTCGTCGTCGGCGGCGTGCTCGGCGTCGTCGTGCACTGGATCCGGATGCGGATCAACGACCCCGTCGTCGAGACGATCATGAGCATCCTGCTGCCGTTCGTCGCGTACATCCTGGCGGAGGAACTGTCCGGCTCCGGAGTCATCGCGGTCGTCACGGCCGGTCTCTACATCGGCTACAACTCCCCCAAGGAGGGCTACGCGACCCGGCTGCAGGAACGCCCGCTGTGGACGAGCGTCGACGTCATCCTCGAGGGCTTCGTCTTCGCGCTCATCGGCCTGCAGCTCAGCACCGTCGTGCAGGACCTCGTCGAGAGCGAGCGGAGCCTCGGCCAGACCCTGACCGCGGCGGCCGTCGTGCTCGCGGTCGTCATCGTCGTGCGTCCCCTCTTCATCTTCGAGTCGTACGCACGGAACCGCCTGCACGGCCGGTTCATCCGACCGCTCCGGATCCGCGCCTCCCGGGGGCACCGGTCCCTCCGGTGGATCCGCGGCTCGGCCGAACCGAAGCTCAACTGGCGGGAACTCACCGTGATCTCGTGGACCGGCATGCGCGGAGTGGTGACGCTCGCTGCGGCGGCCTCCGTCATCGACAACCCGATCGAGATCCCCGCGCAGGACACCATCGTCGTCATCGCGTTCATCGTCACGGTCGGCACCCTCCTGCTGCAGGGCCTGACGCTGCCGCTCGTGATCCGCGCCCTCAAGGTGCAGGACCCCGCCGAGGACGACCAGGACCGCCGCAGCGAGATGCTGCTCAACCAGCGCACGACGGTGGCCGCGATCGAGCTCCTCGACCGTCGTCGCCCGGACTGGGCCGAGCGCTACGGCCACCAGGCGGTCGACTCGGTCGTCGCCCGGCTGAAGGCCCGTCTGGAACGGCAGGCCGAGACCTTCCGGCAGGACGCAGAAGAAGAGGAGACCGAGGAGCGCAACGCCCCCGCACGGCTCCGCGGCACCCAGATCCAGGACATCCGGCGTGAACTGCTCGACCGTCGCCGCGAGATCGTGCTCGAGGAACGCGAGAAGGGCAACCTGGACGAAGAGGTCATGCGCCGCGTGCTCGTGACGCTCGACGCCGAAGAGCTCGCGATGGACTCCGCGCAGGCCTCACGCAGCCGCTCCTGATCGCCGCCCTCCTCCCCCGAGCCGCCCGGCCGACGCGGCGTATCCTGGGTCGCCAGACGACGAGACAGGAGCGCAGCGCCGAGTGAGCACCCCGCGGAACCACGAACGCAGGAACAACGACCTGCCGGCGCCCAGCGCCGACACCGTGGTGAGCGGAACGCCGTCCGCGCCGCCACGGTCGCCGCGGTCGCCACGTCCACCGCGCGCGACCCGGCCCACGCCGCCACCGAAGCAGCACATCGGCCGTTACCGCCGCTGGTACTCCACGCTGCACCCGTCGCTCCAGCTCATCGGCCTGCAGCTCTGGATGCCGCTGTTCTTCATCGTCGGGTTCTGTCTCTGCTACGTCTTCGCCTTCCACGCACCGCACCCGCACGACGTCCCGGTGGCGCTCGTCGGCAGCGACCCGACGTTCGTCGCCGCCGTGCAGAAGGCCCTGCCGGGTGAGTTCGTCTTCCACTCCTACGACTCCCTCGCGGCGGCGAAGCGCGATGTCCTCGCCGGTTCGATGGCGGTGGCGTACGACCCGTCGACGAACGAGTTCTCCAAGGCCAGCGCGCACCAGTTCCAGGTCGCGAACCTCGTCCCGGCAACGCTCACGGCGGTGCTGACCGGCATCGGGGTCGCGACGCCGGAGGTCACCGAACTCGCCGCGCTCCCGGCGTGGGACGAGTACGGCACGGTTCCGATGTACGTCATGCTCGCGTGGTGCATCGGCGGCTACATGGTGGCGATGTTCATCGGCATCATGGGCGGCCCGCTGCGGCACCGCACCCGCATGACCGTGATCGTCGTCGGCGGCCTCGTCATCTCCGTCATCACGAACACCCTCGCGGGCCCGGTGGTCGGGGCGATCCACGGACACTTCCTGCCGCTCGTGCTCATCGCCTGGGGCTGGATCGTCGCCATCGGCCTCGCGGTGAACGGGCTGAGCTACTTCGTCGGACGCTTCGTCGCCGCCCCCGCGATGATCTGCTTCGTCTTCCTGTCGATGCCGTCGTCCGGCGGGGCCTACCCGAAGTGGTTCATGCCGGAGCCGTTCGCGTGGCTCAACCACGTCGTGGTGGGCTCGAGCATGGTCGACATGATCAAGCACCAGGTCTACGGCGTCGGCCCCGGTCCCGCCCGCGGCCTCGTCACGATGGCCTGTTACGCGGCCGCCGGACTCGTGCTCATGTACTTCGGCAAGAAGTGGTGGGAGCGCCGTCGCATCCGGGCGATCGTCACCGGCCGGACGACGATGTTCCAGGACGCGAACACGGCGAACCGCGAGTTCCTCGGCCGTGAGCGCGACGCCGAGCTCGAGCGGCACGGCCTCACCTCGACCGCGACCGGCACACTGCAGGTGGTGCCCGACGACGGGTGGGAGGACGAACGGGCCTCCGGGGACGTCTTCACCGGTGGACGCGACGGCCTCGAGAACGAACCGCTGAACCCCGGCCGGTAGCGGTTCCGGGGATCGGTATCCTGGGGCGATCATGTCGCGTACCGCCTGGCACCGCCTCCTCGTCACGATCGTCGTCGTCTTCCTCGTCATCGCGGCGATGTCGTACGTGACGAGCATCGTCCTCGCCCCGAGCGGTGGCCGCAGCGTCGCCGGACTCTGGGACGGCTGGGCGATGTTCTCGCTCGTGGCCGCGATCGCCTTCGGTGTCGTGGACTTCTTCGTCCGCCCGCTCGGCGGCCAGAGCGGTGACGCGGACGTCATGGCGGCGGCCGAGGAGGCCCGGACCGGCAGCACGCGCACCCAGCGCAGCCGCTGACGACGATCGATCGCCGCTCGGTCGCGGCGCGCCTCAGCCCGGCTCCCCGATGCCCGTCCCAGTGAACCCCGCGACCGAGGCGTTGTCCTCCGCGAACACCACGCGCGCGTCGACCCGTCCGCCCGCGAGCACACCGGGCAGCCAGTAGCGGGCGTCGTCCCACATCGCGTCGTAGGGTACGGCGTCGACCGGCACCCACCGCGGCTCCAGCTCGTCGCCGCCCGACGGGTCGCCCTGCCAGCGGCGGCAGACGAAGACGTCCGAGACCTGGGACCAGGACGGGCGGAACGGGAACCGGTAGCGCAACGTGCCACGGGCCTCCAGGTCGGCAGCGTCGACGCGGAGACCGACCTCCTCTGCGACCTCGCGGACGGCGGTCTCGACCGCCGTCTCGTCACCCTCGCGCTTGCCGCCCGGACCGACCACGCGGCCCGTGCCGAGCCCGCGTCGCTTCTCGCCGAGCAGGACCTCCGGCCCGGTCGCACCGTCCCGGAGCAGGTACACGACGACCACGGCCGGGTGCTGGGACTTGCTCTCGTCGCGCTCGGTCATGTGGTCCAGTGTGGCCGATCCGATGACGTACGCTCGATGCATGGCAGGCGTGCTCTGGGGGCGTCATGGCTGAGTCCCGGAGGGCGGGGCGCAGCCTCGAGGTGCTGCGCGCCGAAGCCGCCGAGGAGATCTCGGTCATCGTCGAACACCGCTGTCGGCAGGGCGACGACCCGTGGGACTTCATGCACACGCTGCCGAGTGTCGACGAGCAGGTCGTGCTCATCCTCCGTGCCGAGGCGATGGAGGTCGACGTCCGGATCGGCCGCCGGAGCTCGCAGTGGTCGGCGCACCCTGCCTCCGGTCACGGCACCGAGCACGGCGAGGAGTACCACCGCCTCCGCCGCATCGCGCTCCAGCACCCGGAGCTGACGCAGGCGGTCTGGAAACTCATGGACACGCTGCCCGGCGGTCACTGACCTGGGGTTGGATGGGGACCATGACCGACACCGTCCTCGCCGTCCTGAACCAGCCCTCGCGCGACGCAGCGCCGCACGACCCCGAGGCGGACGCCTTCACGTGGGAGAAGCCGCTCGAAGAGCACGTCCAGGTGATGGACCTCGGGCTCACCCGCGGGGACGGCGTGTTCGAGACGATCACGGTGATCGACGGTCGACCGCAGGCGCTCGAGGCGCACCTGGCCCGCTTCGGTCGCTCCGCCGCCAGGCTCGACCTGCCCGAGCCGGACCTGGACGCCTGGCGACGAGCGATCGAGGCCGTCTGCGCCCGCCTCGACCCGGTGCGCGAGGCGTACGCCAAGACCGTCCTGACGCGCGGTGTCGAGGGGCTGGGTCGGCCGACCGGCTGGGTCTACGCGGCACCGTCCGCCGATCAGACCCGTGACCGCACCGAGGGCATCGGGGTCGTCACGCTCGACCGCGGCTACCGGCACGACGTCGAGCGGACCTCGCCGTGGCTGCTGCAGGGTGCGAAGACGCTGTCCTACGCGATCAACATGGCGGCGCTCCGCGAGGCCGTCCGGCGCGGCGCCGACGACGCGCTCTTCGTCTCGACCGACGGCTACGTGCTCGAGGGCACGCGGGCGAACCTCGTCATGTCCGTCGGCGGGCGGTTCGTCACGCCCCGTACCGACATCGGCATCCTCGACGGCACCACACAGGCCGACGTCTTCCGCTTCGCCGAGCAGGAGGGCATCGAGACCGGCTACGAACTCGTCACGCTCGACGACCTGCGGGCCGCCGACGCGCTGTGGCTCGTCTCCAGCATCCGGCAGGCGGCGCCGATCCACACCGTCAACGGGGTGCGGATCGACATGGACCTCGGCATGACGGAGCGCATCAACGACTTCCTGCTGGCGCGCGAGGACTGACGCGGCGTCGGACGGGAGGCGCGGGGCGGCGCCGCGTCGCGCCTCCCGTCCGACACGGTGTCACCAGCGCGGCGTCGTGACGCCCTGACCGTCGACGTAGGCGAAGACCTGGCGGCCCTCGATCCAGACGCGCTGGGCGCGGCTGGTCGCGTCGAGCGGGTCGTCGTCCCAGAGGACGAGGTCGGCGTCGTACCCCACGGCGAGGCGGCCGACACGGTCGCCGAAGCCGAGGATGTCCGCGGGGGCGGAGGTGATCGCCTCGAGCGCGGTCTGCCGGGGCAGGCCGTCGCGGACGGCCATCGTGGCCTGGGTCACGAGCATGTTGATCGGGACGACCGGGGCGTCGGTGGTGATCGCGACGCGGACCCCGGCGGCGGCGATCGTGGCGAGGTTCGGGATGCCGCGGTCACGGAGTTCGACCTTCGACCGGCTGGTGAACAGCGGTCCGTAGACCACCGGGATGCCCTTCTCGGCGAGCAGGTCGGCGAGCTTGTGGGCCTCGGTGCCGTGGTTGACGACCAGGCGGTAGCCGAACTCCTCGGCGAGACGGACAGCGGTGGCGATGTCGTCGTGGCGGTGGGTGTGCTGGTCCCAGGCGAGTTCGCCGTCGAGGACGCGCGCGAGCGTCTCCTTCGTCAGGTCGCGCTCGAAGGGCTCCCCCTTCGTCTCGGCCGCTGCCCGGGCGTGCCGGTAGTGGTCGGCTGCGAGGAAGGCTTCGCGGATCACCTTCGCCACGCCCAACCGCGTCGACGGCGTCTGGCCCTTCTCGCCGTAGACCCGCTTCGGGTTCTCGCCGAGGGCGCTCTTCACGCTGACGCTGTCCGAGATGAGCTGTTCGTCGATCGTCCGCCCGCCCCAGGTCTTGATCGCGACCGTCTGCCCTCCGATCGGGTTGCCGGAGCCGGGCTTGACGACGATGCTCGTGATGCCGCCGGACAGGGCGTCGCGGAAGCCCTCGTCCTCGATGTCGACCGCGTCGATCGCCCGGACGGCGGCCATGTTCGGGCCGGTCATCTCGTTCGTGTCGTTGCCGGCCGAGCCGTTCGCCTCTTCGTGGATGCCGACGTGGCCGTGCGCCTCGACGAAGCCGGGCAGGAGCCAGGCACCGGCGGCGTCGACGACCGGCAGGCCGTCGGGCGGTGTCACGTCCGGGCCGACGGCCGTGATCCGGCCGTCCTGCACGACGACGGCACCGCCGTCGAACTCGTCGCGGTCGACGGGGACGACGTGGGCACCGGTGATCACGAACGAGTTGTCAGTCATTCTACAACGGTACCGATCGGGGCCCGGAGCGCCGCCGAGCGTGTACCGAGTGCCGCTCGTGCACACGACATCCCGATTCCTCGCTGTCGGGGCAGCCCGGCCACTACCGTCGACGGCCGCGAGGAGCGGGAGGCAGCATGACGGGCAACACGGAAACGACGGCCAGGACCGACACGAGGAGGACCGACACGACGGGAAACACGGCTGCGACCGGCAGGACGGCTGCGACCGACCGGACCGGCGCGACGGACCGGACCGGCGCGACGGAGGACGGCATCGCGATGACCGAGCGCGCCTGCGACGGCGTCGCGCTCGCGGCGACCGGGCGTGGTCATGGCGGAGCCGGGTGGCCGCGCCACGGCTCGACCACGCGTCCGTGGCGGAGCACCGGACGCCCGCCGCGGGCCGACCGCATGACGCGGTCGGTGCGGTGCTCGCTGCCGCCCGCGATCGCGGATCAGGCGTTCGTGGCGCCGCCCCACCTCGCCGACCTGCTGGCGCGCGCGACCGACCGTCTGGTCGACGTCGACCGCCGGCTCGGGGACCGCACGGCCGCCTTCGACCTGCTCCTCGCCCGCACCGAGGCGGTCTCGTCGTCCCGGATCGAGGAGGAGCACGCCACGCTCGACGACTACGCCCGGGCACTCGTCGGCATCCGGGCGAACGGCAGTGCCACGGCCATGGTCGGTGCGACCGCCGCGCTGCGCGGGATGATCACGGCCGCCGGACGCGGCCGCATCACCGAGCGGTCCGTGCTCGACGCCCACGCGGTGCTCATGCGGGACGACCCGGTGGACGGTCCCGTCGCCGGACAGTGGCGTCGGGTGCAGAACTGGATCGGCGGCGGGGCCTCTCCCCGGGACGCCGCGTACGTGCCGCCGCCTGCCGACGACGTCCCCGCTGCGATGGCCGACCTCTTCGCGTTCCTCGCGCGGGACGACGTCGACGCCCTGGCGCAGGCCGCGATCGCGCACGCCCAGTTCGAGTCCGTCCACCCGTTCACCGACGGCAACGGAAGGATCGGACGAGCGCTGGTCAACGCGGTCCTGCGACGGCGTGGCGTCACGACCGCACTCGTCGTGCCCGTGGCCGCTGCCCTGGTCGCCGATCGAGCGGGCTACTTCACCGAGCTCGAACGCTACCGGGACGGCCACGTCGACGGGATCATCGCCCTGACGGCGCGGGCGGTCGGGGTCGTCTGCGACGAGGTCGAGTTCACCGCGCTCCGACTCGACGAGGTCGAGCACGACCGGAGCGCGGTCCGCCCGTCGGGCAACGGGCAGCAGGTCACACACCACTCGGACCTCCTCCGCGTCCTCCTGGCCGACCCGGTCCTGACCGAGGCCGCGGTCAGCGCAGCGCTCCCGGCGGACCTGCCGTGGACCGACGCGGTGATCGGGGAGTTCGTCGACGCCGGCGTGCTCCGGCCCGTCACGGCACGTCGGCGGGACCGGGCATGGGTCGCGTCCGACGTCCTGGCAGAACTCGACGCACTGGCCGAGCGGATCCGGGCGGCAGCGGCACCGGGCATGTCCAGCCTGATCCCAGCGGCACCGGGCATGTCCAGCCTGATCCCAGCGGCAGCGTGACGGGGCGGCAGCGTGACCGGAGCGGGCGGTGACCGCAGCGGCGAGCGCCGCCGCCGGACGGAGCCGGGTCGGGCCTCCACCCCGAGCGCATAGGGTGGGCCGGTGACCAGCGAGCACGACGTGACCACCCCGCCGACCGCAGCCAAGCGGCCCGTGACGCGGACCCACCACGGCATCGACTTCGTCGACGACTACGAGTGGCTCCGGGACAAGGAGTCCCCAGACACCGTCGCGTACCTCGAGGCCGAGAACCGGTACACCGAAGCGCAGACCGAGCACCTCGGCGCGCTCCGCGACCGCCTCTTCGACGAGGTGAAGAGCCGCGTGCAGGAGACCGATCTCTCGGTGCCGGTGCGGATGGGGCAATGGTGGTACTTCACCCGCACGAGCGAGGGCAGCCAGTACGGCGTGCAGTGCCGCGCCCCGATCAGCGGGCCGGACGACTGGACGCCGCCGTCCCTCGACGACGGTGCCGCCACCCTCCCGGGTGAAGAGGTCGTCCTCGACGGAAACGCCCTCGCCGACGGACACGACTTCTTCTCGCTCGGCACGTACGACATCAGTGACGACGGCAGCCGCCTCGTGTACGGCGTCGACGTCGAGGGCGACGAGCGGTACACGCTCGCCGTCCGCGACCTCGAGACCGGGCAGGACCTCGCCGACACGATCCCGAACACCGGAGCCGGCGCGACGTTCGACCCCTCCGGTCGGTACGTCTTCTACCCGACGGTGGACGAGTCCTGGCGCCCGGACCGCATCTGGCGGCACGAGGTCGGAACTCCCGCCGAGGCCGACGTCGTCGTGTTCGAGGAGCCGGACGACCGGTACTGGGTCGGCGTCGGGGTCACCCGCTCGTCGCAGTACATCGTCATCGAGCTCGGGTCGAAGATCACCTCCGAGGCGCTCGTCCTCGACGCATCCGACCCGACCGGCGAGTTCCGCGTCGTCTGGCCGCGCCGCGAGGGCGTGGAGTACGAGATCGAGCACGCCATCGTCGGGGGCAGCGACCGTCTGCTCGTCCTGCACAACGACGGTGCCGAGAACTTCGAGCTGGTCGACGTCCCCGCGGACGACCCCACCTCGGCGTCCGACCGCCGGGTCGTCGTCACGCACCACCCGGAGCGTCGCATCGAGTCGGTGGACGCGTTCGCCGGGCACCTGGCGCTCGAGTACCGCTCCGAGGCACTCCCCCGGATCGCCGTCATCCCGATCGAGGGCGACGGCTACGGCGAGCCGCACGAGGTGCCCTTCGACGAGGCGCTGTTCTCGGCCGGGCTCGGCGGCAACCCCGAGTGGGACCAGCCGACCCTCCGCCTCGGGTACACGTCCTTCGTGACCCCGTCCGAGGTGAGCGACCTTGACCTCGCGACCGGACAGGTGACCGTCCTCAAGCGGCAGCCGGTGTTGGGCGGGTACGACGCGGCCGACTACGTGCAGGAGCGTGACTGGGCGTCCGCGGCCGACGGCACCCGGGTCCCGATCTCGCTGGTCTGGCGCAAGGACGCTGTGGACGCGGACGCCCCGGCGCCGCTGCACCTGTACGGCTACGGGTCGTACGAGCACTCGATCGACCCGGGCTTCAGCGTCATGCGCCTGTCGATGCTCGACCGTGGGGTCGTCTTCGCGGTCGCGCACGTCCGCGGTGGTGGTGAGATGGGCCGGCACTGGTACGAGGACGGCAAGACCCTGACGAAGAAGAACACCTTCACGGACTTCGTCGCCGTCGCCGAGCACCTCATCGACACCGGTCGGACGAGCGCGGACCAGCTCGTGGCCGAGGGCGGGAGCGCCGGTGGGCTCCTGATGGGCGCCGTCGCGAACCTGGCCCCCGAGCGCTTCGCGGGCATCCTCGCCGCGGTGCCGTTCGTCGACGCGTTGACGAGCATCCTCGACCCGGACCTCCCGCTGACCGTCATCGAGTGGGACGAGTGGGGCGACCCGTTGCACGACGCCGAGGTCTACCGGTACATGAGCGAGTACTCGCCGTACGAGAACGTCCGCGACGACGTGCAGTACCCGCGCATCCTCGCCGTGACCTCCATCAACGACACCCGGGTGCTGTACGTCGAGCCCGCGAAGTGGACCGCGAAGCTCCGCGAGGTCGGGGCACCTGTGCTGCTGAAGACCGAGATGGCTGCCGGGCACGGTGGTGTCAGCGGCCGGTACGACTCGTGGAAGGAGCGGGCGTTCGAGCTGGCCTGGCTGCTCGACGTCCTCGGTCTCGCCGACGTCTCCCCCGCCGCGGCGACGGCGAACCCGATCGCGGCGGGCTGACACCGCCCCGGAGCCGACACGACGACGGCGCGCACCCTGGTCGGGTGCGCGCCGTCGTCGTGTCGGAGTTCGACGTCAGACGCGGTCCAGCGCGTGTACCGCCTCGTCGTAGGACTCCTCCGCCAGCCGCACCCGGTCGCCCGCGAGGACGCCGTACCCGAACGTTCCCTCACCGCCGCGCTCGGCGATCCCGGACTGCACACGCAGCTGCTCGAGCGCGTGCAGGGACCGCACCCGCTCGGTGAGGACGTCGGCTGCCGTGCCGATGCGCTTCCAGAGGGCGTGCGGGAACGCGTCGTCGCCGAGGACGTCCATCGCCATCCGGGCGCGGAGCGTCGCGTGCCACGCGCGCTCGGTCGCCTCGCGGTCGCCGGTCTCGTCGGCAGGGTCGTCCCCGACGGCGGCCCGGACGAGCTCGCGGACGCGCGGCTTCTCGACGGCGGACACGTCCTGCGCGACCTGCTTCGGGTCGCGCAGGGCCCACGTCGTCGGCTGCGGACGTTCGACGGCGTCGTCGAGGGCCTCGAGGAGTTCGAGGAACGACTCCTCGTGGAGGGCGAGCACGACTTCACGGGTGGCGTCGTCCCGGCGCTGCCGGGTGGAGGCGAGGATGCGTTCGCGGGTGACCGAGTCGACGAGGGCCTCCTGTGCTGGGCTCGACGCGCGTGGCAGTCGGTCGACCAGGTACTCGGCGAGTGCGGCTCGCGCCGTGACCGCTGCGAGGGTGTCGGCCGCTGCGGCGGCACGGTCCATGGTCTCCCCGTCGGCGAAGGCGGGCCGGTAGGAGCCGAGGACGGCGGCGATGCCGAGTGCGGTCTCGGCCGTCTCGGTGAGGTCGGTGGGCGCACCGGACCGGAGCCGGGCCTCCTGTCGGAGCAACGCGGTCCGCAGCTTGCGGAGCCGCTTGGTGAGTGCACGCGCCGCGGTGCCCTTCTGCGGCTTCTCCTCGGTCTGGAGGCGCGGTGCCGGTGCGCCGGCGAGCCCGCGTGCCAACTTGGACGCGACGGCGGCGGGGCCGGCGCCGACGGCGGCGAACCGGTCGTCGAGGGCGGCGAAGAGCTCGCCGGCGACCTGTGCGTCCACACCCTCGACGGCTTCGACCTCGACCTCCCGCCAGGTGCGCGCGTCGGCCGGCGCGTCGGCGTCGAGGCGTTCGGCGACGACCCGGTCGTCCGCGAGCTCGGCGATCTGGTCGCCGTCCTCGTCGAGCAGTCGCGTGACGGTGCGGGTGGTGGTGATCCGGACGACCGGGTGCAGGCCGCGGCCCCGGCGCTCGGTGAACAGGGCGGCGAGGACCTCGTCGGGAACGGTGTCCGGGTCGTCGGTGAGCGGGAAGTGCTGCTCGTGCCGGACGGTGTCGGACTCGGCGCGCTTGATGTGCCAGCCGGCGTCGTGCCCCCCGGTGCGGCGGCGGACGGTGACGAGCGCGGCGACGAGGTCGTACCGCTGCGTGTCCCAGTAGGTGGCGTCGAGCTGGAAGGGCTCCTGGTGCTCGATGCGCATGACGCCACCGACTCCGATGAGGTCGGGCAGTGCCGCGCCGTCGGGTAGGTCGTAGGTGCGCTCGATCTCGAGGTGGGTGTCGCTCACACGGTCTTGTCTACCAGGGTGACGGCGTGCTCCTCACCGCGGGTGCTTCGACTGGACCGGGCGGTCCGCCAGGCGAGAAACCCGGCGACGACCACCGAGAGCCCGGGCAGGGAGACGATGCACGGCTGCAGCCGGATCGGCACGACCGCCCACAGCGCGCCGCTCTCGACCAGGGTGGCCACTCCGAGCGGGAGCAGCAGGAGCAGCCACGCGCGTCGTGGCGCCTCGATCGCGACGAGCCAGCCGGCGAGCGCGAGGAGGAACGGCAGCACCGCCGGGAGGATGCTGACGGGCCAGCCGGAGCCCGGGACGACGAGCGGGGTGACGACTGCACCGGCCGCAGCGGCGGCGACCAGCGCGGCGCCGAGGCGACGGCGACCGGGACCCGATCCGGACAGGAGCAGGGCCGCCGCGGTCACCGCTGCCCCCGGCACCAGGTACGACAGGAGCCAGATGCCGACCAGACCGACGGTGCGGTCGAGGTCGCTCTCGTACCCGTAGTTGGGCTGCAGGATCAGCCACGGTCCGGTCATCAGGATCGCGAGGACGGCGACCGTGACCAGCACGGGAACGGTGCGGATGGTGTGCGGTGTCGCCGCTGTCGAGAACGGTGTGGTGGTCATGGTCTCTCCCCAGGTGGTACGCCGAACCCCTCGGCGGTGGAACAGTGCGGTGGTCAAGGCGCCGAAGGCCAACGCCGTCGGCGAGAGCCCGAAGTCGGCCGCGTCGCGCAGGTCCGCCTGCCACTGCTCGCGGCGGACCAGGCGGTCCTCGGCGGGTGAGATGGCCACTGCGGTGGCGACGAGGGCGCGACCGAGCGCGATCACGAGGTCACCGGGCGGGAGCTCGGGCGCGGTGCGGGACGGGCGGCTGCGGCGTCGGCTGCTCGTCGGGCGTCGATGAGCTCGGCCGCTGCCTGTCGTCCGTCGGCGGTGAACTCGTAGAGGCGGCGTCGGGGGCCGGAACGCTCGGCGTCGTCGTCCCAGCTGGAGTCGATCCATCCCTGACGCTCGAGTCGTTCGAGGATCGGGTAGACCGTGCCGGACGGCCGTCCGATCACCTTGATGAGTTGCAGACCCCAGGCCGGGCCCTCTGCCGCGAGCAGGGCGGCGACGACGTCGAGCGTCGGAGCGGTGACGCGGAGCAGCGGTTCCATGTTGGTAACCTAGCTATGTAGGACAAGCCGGTCAAGGGCTTCCCGGGGAGCGGGGCGAGAATGAGCACATGAGCGAGACGATCACCCGTGACGCGTTCGTGCCCGAGGCCGGCGGCGTCACCATGTTCACCACGAGCTGGTGCGGCTACTGCGCGCGGCTGAAGAACCAGATGGCCAAGGCCGGTGTGCCCTTCCGCGAGGTCGACATCGAGCAGACGCCGGGCACCGCCGAGCTGGTCGCCGAAGTCAACGGCGGCAACCAGACCGTGCCGACCCTGGTGTTCCCGGACGGCAGCACCGCGACGAACCCGTCCCTGGCGGAGGTCCAGTCGCGCGTCTGACGCGCACGGCACTCCCGCACCCCGCGCGAGCCGCACACGAGCACGCGCCCCGTTCCGACGGGGCGCGTTGTTCGTTGCGGGGCGCGGAGCCGAGCCGCTAGCGGCTGAGGGCGTCCATCAGCAGCGCAGCCATGGCGTCGAGCTGGATGTCGCCGGAGTCGACGACCTCTTCGTCGGAACCGTCGAGCGCCCGCGCGGCCAGCCCGGCCTTGCTGTCGATGAGCTCGGCGATCTTCGTGTCGATCGTCTGCGCGGCGATGATGCGCCACGCGGTGACGGGCTCCTCCTGCCCGATCCGGTGCACGCGGTCGATCGCCTGGGTCTGCTCGGCGCTCGTCCAGGACAGCTCGGCGAGGACGACGTTGGACGCCACCTGCAGGTTGAGCCCGACACCCGCCGCGGTGAGCGAGCAGACGATGACGGCCACGTCCGGGTCGTTCACGAACGAGTCGATCTCGGCCGTGCGCTGCGCCGGCGTCTGGTCGCCGCGGATCGTCGCCGTGCGCAGGTGCCGACGGGCGAAGACCTCTTCCGCCTGGTCCATCACGTCGAGGTGCTTCGCGAAGAACACCACCTTGCCGACGTTCGAGGCGAGCTGCGCCGCGTAGTCCGCCGCGAGCTGCGCCTTGGCCCGGCCGATGCGGCGCACCATGGAGAACACGTTCTCGCCGGTGGACGAAGCGTCCTGGTCCTCGAGCTCCCAGCGGGCGACCTGGCGGACGAGCTTCTCGTCGATGCCGACGACCGGGTCCTGGCCGGTCCGGGCGGCGAGCGCCTGGTGGTACCGCTTGACGAGCTTCGCGGTGAGCTCGCGCTCGGCGTCGCGGATGGAGCGACCCTCGTCACCGTCGAGCTCGACGGGGATGTCGGCGATCCGGCGGGCGGGGATGTCCGCCGCGACGTCGACCTTGCGCCGTCGGACGATGCCGAGGTCGATCACGGCCTTCCGCGCTTCGGTGAAGAAGCCCTGGTCGGCCGGGGTGAGCCCGATCTCCTCGAGCTCGTTCATGAGCTGCGCGCGGGGCTTCTTGTCGTCGATCCAGCCGAGGAACTCCCAGATGGTGCGGAAGTCCTCGACGGAGTTGATGAGCGGGGTACCGGTCAGGGCCATGAGCAGCGGGTTCGCCGTCCGCTCCCGGATCTTCTCGGCGAGCTGCAGCACGTACTTCGAGCGCTGCGACTCCTTGTTCTTGATGAAGTGCGCCTCGTCGACGACCATGCCCTTGAACCCGAACGTGCCGAGCCAACCGACGTGCCGGTCGAGGATCTCGTAGTTGACGATGAGGATGTCCGCGAACCCGTCGAGGTCCTGGCCGTCACCGTGGATGACGGTCGCACGGTGGTTCGGGACCCAGCGCTCGGCTTCACGCGCCCAGTTCGTCTTGACGACGTTCGGGACGACGACGAGCAGCGGGAACGCCTTGGCCGCGTCCGCCGCGAGCAGCGACTGCGCGGTCTTGCCGAGACCCGGCTCGTCGGCGAGCAGGAACGTGCGGTGTCCCTGCGCGGCGGCGGTGACGAGTTCGGCCTGGTGCTTCATCAGGGTCACACCGGAGGGCGTGTGCAGCGAGGACGGTTCGGGCAGCGGCATCGAGGCAGCTCCCCCGCCCGCGCCGTACTCGAAGGACTTGAACAGGGGGCCGAACAGTTCCCAGTTCGCCAGCCGGCGCGGGTGCGCGACGGGCTGGTCGGCGAGGGCGAAGTCCGGCGGCAGGAACGGGTTCGCGAGCTGGCGCTGCACGACGGCCTGGGGCACCACGGCGCGTTCGGGGGTCTCGACCGCGGCGGCGGGCTCGGTCGCGATGACGAGGTCCTCGGGCTGGAGCTCCATGCCGGCGGCGATCATCATGTCGCGCTTGACGGTGCGGGTGGCCTCGGAGACCGCTGCCTCCTCGGTGAGGAGCTGGATGACGCTGGTGTCACGGGCGGCGGTCTTCGCCAGGATCGTGGCGACACCGTCGAGACGCTTGAGCTGCTCGGCGCGCTGGGCGTCGGTGAGGGTCGTGTCCGCCTTCACGCGGGCACGCTCCTCGCGCATGAGCAGGGCGACCGCCTGGAACTTCGTGCGGTTCGTGGCCTTGAGGGCTCCACGCTGCGCGGCGGCCTCGACCTCGCGGACGGCGCGGGCGAGGACGGGGATGAGACCGTCGTTGTCGAGCGGCCGGGTCCGGCGCGACGCCGTCCGCGTGCCACCGGCAGCGCGGCGGGTACCTGATCGAGCCAAGGCTCCTCCTGTTCCGCCCTCGTCGGGGCGAGCCACCCGGTACGGGCGGAAGTCGTGTCGGTGCGTCCGTCGCACCCGGGTCCACCACGGGCCGCCGTGGCCCGCAGTACGCCGGATCGTCCGGCTGACCGCATCGAGGGCCCAGGGTGTGGGCCGGTGGTCGATGTGCCGGTCTGCGCGGGGGTCCGGCGCCGTCACACGCACGCCCCGTCCTGGGTGTGCCCCAGCGAACTCCGACCACCGGGAGGCCACGCCTCGGAAGGCCTGCCCCGAGCGGTCCGAACTCAGACGACGCGGATCCGGTGCCCGCACCGGTCAGGTGACCGGTCGTCGCGTCAGGAATCGACGCCACATGCGAACACGCGGTGCGTGCGCGGTCAGTTTACTCCCCAGCCGCCGACGGGGGCGACTCTCCACAGCCCGCGCGTGGCGGGCCTCCCGGCGGGAAGCTGCCGATTCGGTCGCGTCCGGAGCAGTGCCCGGCAGCGGCCGGCCCCGCAGGCGACGAGCGACGGACGCTCAGACGCGCGGCGCGGACCGCGGACGGCCGGTGCCGGACGGGAGGCTCGGGGCCGGTTCCGCCAGCGCGGCCCGCGTCGCCGCGAGCAGCTGTTCCGCCGTCGCGATCCCGTTCGCCGACCCGGTCGTGGCCTGCCCGCCGGCGTGGGCGAGGAGCTGCGCGCCGATCGCGGGACCGATGCGCTCGGCCTCCTGCGGGTTGCGCGCCACCCAGTCGCGGGCGACGGCGTCCGCGAGGCGCTCGGCAGCCGCACCGCGCTCGGCGTCCCCTCGTGACCGGTGCCACAGCCCGGTGACGACGAGGTGCGCGACCACGGCACCGATGTCCCGCACCGGGTGCCCCCACCCCGCGGTGTCGATGTCGAGCAGCCCCGAGATGCGCCAGGGCTCGTCCTCGTCGACGAACACCTGCTCGAGGTGCAGGTCCCCGTGCACGACCTGCTTCGCTCCGGCGGCCCAGCCGATCGACCGACGTCCGATGGCGTCGTACAGGCGGTCGATCTCCTCGGCCTCCGCCGGCAACGCGGTCGTCAGGGTCCGGCGGTGCCAGTCGGCGTGGTCCATCGCGTCGGCGCGGGCCTGCTGCGTCATCGGCACGGTCGCGATCCGCCCGGTGAGGGCGGCGAGGGACGCCACGAACCGGGGGTCGTCGGCGATCTCGGTGATCCGGCTGCCCGCTGGTACGCCGCGGACGAGTTCGAGGACGAGCAGCCCGTCGCCGCGGCTCGACAGCACACGTGGGACCGGCAGGCCGGCTGCGGCGAACTGCTCGTGCGTCCGGACGATCGGGGCGACGCGGTGTGGGCGGACGATCTTGATGAACAGGGTCCGCTCCGGTGCGTCCACGCGGACGACTGCACGCTTGCCGGGCCGGTAGGCGGCGACCGTCAGCGTCGGGTTCGTCACCGGCATCCCGAGCGTGGTGAGGAGCTCCGCGACGGCGTCACGGTACGTCACCTGCGGCAGGACCGGGAGGCCCGGGTCGTTCGGGTAGGCCCACACCGACACCGGGTCCCCGGTGGCGGGGTCGGTGACGATGGCACTGTTCTGGTCGTGCGCACCGCCGGTGTCGACGTACGTCAGGACGGTGGCACGCTGACCGGCCCGGTCGACCGTGTCCACCTCGTACCCGTACAGGTACCCGTTGCCGGACGGTTCGACCGAGTGCGCGCGGGCGGCCACGACGGTCGTCCCGGACCCGGCGAAGGCCTCGGGGATGACTCGCTCATGGTTCGGCCACACAGCGACAGTCAACCGTGTCGCCGGGGTTTCGTCGCGTTCGTGCACGGCTCGGCGTGCGGCTCGTGGCTACCGTGGAGGGGTGAACCCGGTCGCGCGCCTCCGCAGCTCGAGCCGCACCCCGTTCCTGCAGGTCGTGAAGACCGCGGTGGCGGTGGTCGCGGCGGTGCTCCTGTGCGAACTCCTCATCCGCGGGCCCTTCCCCACCTTCGCCGCCATCGCCGCGCTGCTCGTGGTGCAACCGAACATCAACCAGTCGTTCGTGAAGGGCCTCGAGCGGAGCGCCGGGGTCCTGCTCGGGGTGGTGCTGGCGACCGGGGTGCACCTGCTCCTCGGCGATGCCGTGGCGGTCGTCCTGCTCGTCGTCGTCCTCGCGATCCTGCTCGCCTGGGCGCTGCGACTCACCCCGACGTCGGCGACGCAGGTCGGCATCAGCGGGATGCTCGTGCTCACCGCCGGGGTCGTCACCCCGAACTACTCGGCCGACCGGATCCTCGAGACCGTGATCGGCGCGGTGGTCGCCCTCGCGGTGAACGCCGTCATCGTGCCGCCGGTGCTCCTCGAGCCCGCCCACCTCGCCGTCGCCCGGCTCGCGCGGGACACCGCCGCCGCGTTCGAGCGGATCGCCGTCGGGCTCACCGAGGGGTGGGACGCTGCACGGTGGGACGAGGCCCTGCTGCAGGCGCGGGCGCTCCGGCAGCAGCACGCCCGGACCGAGGCGGCGCTGACGTCGGCCCGGGACTCGCTGACGATGAACCCGCGCGGGGGTCGACACCGCACGATCCTCGAGCGCGACGTCGCGGTCGCCGAGCACCTGCGCGTCCTCGTCACCCGGGTGACCGGCATGACCCGCGCCGTCCGGGACAACACCGCTCCGGACCTCCGCGCGGACCCGATGGTCGGCCGGATCGCCACCGAGGTCGCCCGGATCGGCGCGGACGTCCGTCGTCTCGGCGCGCAGGTGGAGTCCGCGCGCCTGACGCCGGGCGAGCTCGCCGACGGGCAGGACGACACGGACCTCGAGCACGCGTTGACGGCACCGCTCGAGGTGGTCCGCCCGAACTCCCGACACTGGGTGCTCATCGGTGCCCTGCTCGAGGACGTCCGACGGGTGCGTGAGGAGATCCTCGGCGAGGACGACTGACGCCCGACGGGCGCTGACGACGAGCGCGGACGGCCGACGGGCGTTTCAGCGGACGGGTTCGCCCGCTGCGTTCGCGGCCTCGACCGCGGTCGCCAGCACGTCGACCCACACTTCGGACGCCGGCCAGGTCGGGTCGGAGGTGACCACCTCGACGTCGGCGAACCGGCGGATCTCGGCGACCACGGCCTCCTGTCCGGCGGTCCGTGCCGCTCGACCCGCGCTGTCCGGCACGGCCGTGCGCAGGTAGGCGACCACGCGGTCGCGGTGTGGTCCGTCCGACGAGCCGAGGCTGACGACGCCCTTCCAGGCGGCGTCGAGTTCGGCGCGCAGGCGGACGATCTCCGGAAGGTCCGGGTCGTGCATCGTGCCCCCAAGTACAGGACGGTCTGTCGGGTACAGCGTCCGAGGCGGAGCATAGCAACGACGGGGGTACTGTCAGTACCCGTCAGTCTCGGGTGTCCACTGACCGCAGCTCGGCAGCAGCGGGCTGTGACGCTGCTCAGGCGTCGCGCAGCCGGATCCGCCCACACGGTCCGTGTTCGATGCCACGATGGTCGCAGGAGGTCCAGATGCGCTTGTTGGTGGTCGAGGACGACGACGAGATGCGCGCGCTCATGGAGCGCGGGCTCGCCGCCGAGGGGTACCGCGTCACCGCGGTCGAGAACGGCGTGGAGGCGCTCATCGCCCTGGGCGAGCAGGCCTACGACATCGCCGTGGTCGACGTGATGATGCCCGGCATGTCCGGATTCGAGCTGGCGCGCCGCGTCCGCGAGCGTGAGGACCCGGTCCGGATCCTGCTCGTCACCGCGCGCGACGCCGTCGACGACCGGGTCTTCGGGCTCGACGCCGGCGCCGACGACTACCTCACCAAGCCCTTCGCGTTCGCCGAGCTCACCGCTCGCCTCCGTGCCCTCGGTCGCCGCGAACCCGCCGGCGCTCCCCGGACCATCGAGGTCGGGGACGTCTCGATCGACTCCGAGGCCCGACGCGTCTCCGTCAAGGGCCAGCGAGTCGCCATGAGCCCGACGGAGTTCGCGCTGCTGCGCTTGCTCGCACGTTCGGTCGGCACCGTCGTCGACCGTCCGAAGATCCTCGAAGAGGTCTGGGACGGGTCGCAGCACGTCGACCCGAACGTCGTCGAGCAGTACATCTCGTACCTGCGGAAGAAGCTCGTCGCGCACGAGGCGACGGTCGTCATCAGCACCGTGCGCGGTCGCGGCTACCGACTCGACCTCGTCAGCGCCTGACGACCGCGTGATGCGGTCGGACGACGGGGAGACGGCGCGACGGACTCCAGGGTCGCGCGGGGCTCCGGGGTGGCGCCGTGGGCCGGGGACCAGGTGGCTGCGGACGTCGCGTCCGTCGTCGTCGCGGTCGCTGTCCCTGCGGTCGCTGTCCCTCCGTGCCCGGATCACCATCGGGTCGACCGTGATCGCGGCCGTCGTCATCGCGCTGCTCGTGCTCGTGATGCGTCTGCAGGTCGTCAACGTCGTCGCGAGTGCCACCGAGACCCTGCTCGACGCCGACACCGACCCGTACGTCGCCACGCTCGAGGTGGACAGCGACCCGAACCTCTCGCCGCCCGGCAACGCCCAGTTCGTCGCCGTCGTCTCCCCCACCGGCGACATCACCCTCTCCTCGATGCCCCGCCGGCTCGAACAGTCGCTCGGCAGCCTCCGCACGACGCCGGCGGGCACCTCGGTGGTCGAGCTCGGCGGGTCCCAGTACCGTGTGGTCGTCGAACACCCGGTCAACCAGGCCGGACGGTGGACCGTGGTCGCCGCCCGCAACTCGCAGGCCGAGGCGATCGTCGTCGACGAGCTCACCACCACCCTGTCGTTCACCGGGTTGGCGATCCTCCTGGCCTTCGGCGTCGCGTCGTGGGTGCTCGCCACCACCGCCCTCCGACCGGTCAACCGGATGCGCCGCGAGGCCGACCGACTCTCCGTCGCCTCGGAGCGTGCCGAACTGCCGGTCGGGCCGGCGCAGGACGAGCTCGCGTCACTCGCGACCACCCTCAACGCCTTCCTCGCCCGGACGCGGCAGGCCACCGAGCGCGAACGGCAGATGGTGTCGGACGCCAGCCACGAGCTCCGTACCCCGCTCGCGATCCTCACCACGCAGCTCGACCTCGCCGCCCTCGACCGTGGCGACGCGCGTGCCCTCGCCGCGCACATCGAGCGTGCGAAGAACAGCGTCGCCCGGCTCTCCCGACTGGCGAACGACCTGCTCACGCTGTCCCGCATCGAGGAGTCGGAACGCCGTGCCGCCGACGGTGCGCCGCAGTCCGCCACGTCCTGGTCCGACCTCGGTGACGAGGTGATGGCCGCCGTCGACCGGGTCCGGCTCATCGCGAGCGCGAAGGACGTCACCGTCGACTTCGAACTCGAGCCGCCGGTTCCGGTCGACGGCCCCGACGGGAGCGGCTCCGGCTCGGGTTCCCGTTCGGGTTCCGGTTCCGGTTCCGGTTCCGGTCCCGGTCCCGGTCCCGACGAGCCGCGGTACCGGCTCGACACCGGGGGGATGGCGCAGCTCGTCACGAACACCGCCGGGAACGCGGTCGCTGCGCTCCCCCGCGGCGGCACCGTGCTCGTCACGTGGCGGGCGACCCCCGGCGAGGGCGTGCTGCGGGTCACCGACGACGGGCCCGGCGTGCCGGAGTCGTTCGTGCCCGTCGCGTTCGACCGCTTCACCCGGCCCGACGAAGCCCGCACCTCGCGCCGCGACCCGGACCCGGCGACCGGCGGGATCCCGATGCCGGGCGGGTCCGGCCTCGGACTCGCGATCGTGCGCGCGGTCGCGGAACGGGCGGGAGGCTCGGCCTCCCTCCGCAACCTGCCGGCCGGTGGTCTCGAGGTGACGGTGCGGGTGCCGGAGGTGCGAGGAGCGCCGGAGGTGCGGGCAGCGCACTGAGCCGCTGTCGGCCGGTGTTCCTGGGGGCGTCCCCCTCGTGACGGCACGGCCGGTGTGCCCGTCCTGCCTGCATCCGTCCTGCCCGCGTCCGTCTGCCCGCGTCCGTCTGACCGCGTCCGTCCTGACCGCGTCCGTGTCACTGGAAGTCCCGCGACCGGGTCCGGACGGCGAGCGGTAGGTGCTCGATCCGGTCCGCGACGAGGTTGACCACCCCGTCCGGCGACCGCTCGAGGATGCCCCGCACGATGACCGCCGGGGACTCCCGCGCCACCCGTCGGTACCGCCCCCACACCCCGACGCTGCAGATCACGTTCACCAGGCCGGACTCGTCCTCGACGTTGAGGAAGGTGATCCCCGATGCCGTCGCGGGACGCTGCCGGTGCGTCACGATGCCGCCGACCTCCACGCGCCGACCGGTCTCCGCCGTCCGGGTGTCCTCGACGCTGAGCACACCCCGCGCCGACAACCGCTCGCGGAGGTGCCCGACGGGGTGGTCGTCGGTGGACATCCCCGTGGACCACATGTCCGCGATGAGGACGTCACCGCTCGTCATCTGCCCGAACAGCGGCGGTTGCACGACGACCTGCGTGTCCGGCAGCTGGTCGGGCCGTTCCGCCGCCGCCTGTGCCGCCGACCACATCCCACCACGTCGGTCGATCCCGAGTGACTCGAACGCGTCCGCGGCCGCGAGCGCCTCGAGCTGCGCGGTCGTGAGGCCGACCCGACGGGCGAGGTCGGACATGTCCGTGAACGGGCCGTTCGCGCGGCGTTCGGCGACGATCCGCTCAGCGCTCCGGCGACCGAGCGACGCCACCTCGGCGAGTCCCAGCCGCACGGCGAAGGCGCCGTCGCGACGGTGGTCGGCGGTGTCGTCCGGAGCATCCCGGTCGAAGGGCAGCACCGGTGGCTGTTCGGTGGCGAGGCACGCGTCGTGTCCGCCTGCCGTGGGCCCGCCGGCGGTGGCCGCGTCTGCCGTGGCCGCGTCCGTGTCCGTGTCCGTGTCCGTCCGACCCTCGATCGGCTCGAGCGTCGCATCGACCTCCGACCGCAGGATGTCCGGCCGGAGCACCCGCACACCGTGCCGTCTGGCATCGGCGACGAGGGTCTGCGGCGAGTAGAACCCCATCGGCTGTGCCCGGAGCAGCGCCGCCAGGAACGCGCCCGGGTAGTGCAACCGCATCCAGGCGCTGGCGTAGACGATGAGCGCGAAGCTGATCGAGTGGCTCTCCGCGAAGCCGAAGTTCGCGAACGCCTGGATCTTGGCGTAGATGGCGTCGGCGTCCTCGCCGTGGATGTCGTTCTCCGCCATCCCCCGGTAGAGCTTCTCGCGCAGCCGGTCGATCTTCTCGAGGCCGCGCTTGGACCCCATCGCCCGCCGGAGCAGGTCGGCGTCATCGCCGGAGCAGTTGCCGACGGCGATGGCCATCTGCATGAGCTGCTCCTGGAACAGCGGCACCCCGAGCGTCCGTTCCAGCACCGGTTCGAGAGCGGGGTGGATGTAGGTCACCGGTTCCTCACCGGTGCGTCGACGGATGTACGGGTGCACCGCGCCGCCCTGGATCGGCCCGGGACGTACGAGGGCGACCTCGATCACCAGGTCGTAGAACCGACGCGGCAGCAGCCGGGGCAGCGTGCCCATCTGCGCTCGGGACTCGACCTGGAAGACGCCGATCGTGTCGGCCCGGCAGAGCTGGTCGTAGACGCCCTGCTCCTCCTTCGGGATGGAGTGCATGTCCCACCGCTCCCCGCAGTGCTCGGCGGCCAGGTCGAACGAGTACTGCAGGGCGGCGAGCATGCCGAGCCCGAGCATGTCGAACTTGACGAGTCCCATGTAGGCGCAGTCGTCCTTGTCCCACTGCAGCACGGTCCGACCGTCCATCCGGGCGTGCTCGATCGGCACGACCTCGCCCACCGGCCGGTCGGTCAGGACCATCCCGCCGGAGTGGATGCCGAGGTGCCGCGGGAACCCGAGGACCTGCTGGGCCAGGTCGACCACCGGCTCCGGGATGTCGTGGTCCTGGCTCTCGGTGACCGACCCCCACCGTTCGACCTGCTTCGACCAGGCGTCCTGCTGGCCGGGGCTGTGGCCGAGTGCCTTCGCCATGTCCCGCACGGCCCCCTTCGGCCGGTAGGTGATGACGTTCGCGACCTGCGCCGCGTTGAACCGGCCGTACTTGTCGTAGACGTACTGGATGACCTCTTCCCGCCGGTCGGAGTCGAAGTCGACGTCGATGTCGGGTTCCTCGTCGCGCATGGCCGACAGGAACCGTTCGAACGGCAGCCCGTACCGGATCGAGTCGACGGCGGTGATCTCGAGCAGGTAGCAGACCGCCGAGTTCGCGGCCGAGCCCCGACCCTGGCACAGGATCCCCCGCCCGCGGGCGTACTGCACCATGTCCCGCACGATGAGGAAGTACCCGGGGAACCCCTTGTCCTCGATGACCGCCAGTTCGCGTTCGATGCGTTCCCGCTTGTGGGCGTCGACACCGTCCGCGTCGCCGGGGTAGAACCGACGGGCTCCTCGCCAGGTGAGTTCCCGGAGCCAACTCATCGGCGTGTGGCCCTCGGGCACGTCGAGGTCGGGCAGCCCGGGCTTCGCCGTCTTCAGCTGGAAGCCGAGTTCGTCGGCGAGCACCACGCTCTGCTCGACGGCACCCGGCCACCGGGCGAACCGCCGGGCCATCTCGGCGCCCGAGCGCAGGTGCGCGGTGTCGGCGGCCGGCAGCCACCCGTCGATCTCGTCGAGACTGCGCCGGGCCCGGACAGCGGCCAGTGCGGTCGCCACCGGGAACCGGTCGGGGGTCGCGTAGTGCACGTTCCCGGTCGCCACGACCGGCAGCGCGTGCCGGGCGGCGAGCGCGGCGAGGACGTCGTTCCGGGCACTGTCGAGCGGACCGCCGTGGTCGGAGAGTTCCACGACGACGGCCCCGGTGCCGAACCGGTCCAGCAGTGCCCGGAGTGCCCGCTCGGCAGCGCTCTCCCCGTCGCGTTCGAGGGCCTGTCTGACGGTGCCCTTCCGACAGCCGGTGAGCACCCGCCAGCGCCCACCGGACCGCTCCGCGAGGTCGTCGAGGTCGTAGCGGGGACGCCCTTTCTCGGAACCGGCGGCGAGGTGCGCGGCCGTCACCGCGCCGGCCATCCGGTGGTACCCGTCCTGCCCGTCGGCCAGGAGCAGCAGGTGCGAACCCTCCGGGTCCGGGACGCCGTTCTGGGGTTCGGTCAGCCCGAGGGACAGTTCGGCACCGTAGACGGTGGTGACACTCGGGTACGTCTCGGCGACCTCGGCCATCCGCGCAGCACCGTAGAAGCCGTCGTGGTCGGTGATCGCCAGGCCGTGCAGGCCCAGGCGTGCGGCCTCTTCCAACAGGTGTTCCGGTGGGCTCGCACCGTCCAGGAAGCTGAAGGTGGAGTGCGCGTGGAGTTCGGCGTACGGCACGGCGGGCGGCGCGTCCGGCGCGGCGACGTCCGTCGGGCGGTACGGCGCGCGCTTCCGAGACCAGGCCGGACTGTCGCCGCCGTCGCCCTCGGGGGTCGTGCCGGGACTCCGCTTGTCGGACAGGGCGTGCTCGAACTGCGACCACGGGATCGGCGGGTTGCTGTAGCCCATCAGTGTCCGTCCTTCACGTCGCGATCGCCTCTGCCCACCAGCGGTGGTCGGCGAGGACCAGGTACCACGCCCGCCCCTCGGCGTCGACGAGTTGCAGGCGGTGCAGTCGCCGTCCGCCCGACTCCCACCACCGCACGACGAGCGGCCACGGCCCCGCCCACGCCGTGACCGGCGCGAACCGCCCACCGCGGTCACCGTCGGAGCGGAACCGTCCGGGTTCCCCGGTCAGGGCACCCCGGTCGTCGACGTCCACCGCGCCGCCGTCCGCCGTGACGACGTCCACCGGCCGGGGGCGCTCGAGGACCGTCGCCGGCGGCGGCCCGGGCAGCTTGCCGGGCCACGGACGGTCCCGGACCACCGCGAGGGCGCGTTCACCCCCGGCCGGCGCGTCGCCCCACGGCACGAGCACGATGCGCTCGGCGAGCGTGCGACCGCCGCCGATCCGGGGGGTGACGACGCCGTCGTGTCCGACCATGCCCTGCACCCGGGCCAGTCCGTGGTGCACCCGTTCGTCCGGCCCGGAGCCCCAGAGTCCCCGCTCGTGGTTCGCGACGTCGTCCACGGCGACGGGTTCGAGCACGACCGTGGTGACCGGTGCCTCGAGCCCCGTGGGGTCGACCCCGCCCGCGAGCTGCCAGCGCACCCGGTCCACCACGTCAGCGGCGTCGAACCACCGTGGGTGCGCCCACACCCGTTCGAGCAGGACGTCCCGCTCGTCGACGATGCCGACCCGGATCGTCGTCGCGACGAGCCCGGCTGCGCGGAGCTTCGCGGCGAACTCGTCAGCGGAGCGGCGGAAGGCGAAGGCGATCTGGTCGGCACGGTCGAGGGGTGGTTCGAAGGACGCCTGGACCTCGAGGTCGGGCGGGACCTCACGCGCGGAGACCTCTCGGGGGTCGCGCCCGCCGGCGAGTCGGTGCAGGAACGCACCGGGGACGCCGAACCGGTCGCGCACCTGTTCGTCGGTGAGCGCGGCGAAGTCCCCGAGCGTCGCGATCCCGAGTCGGCCGAGCACCATCGCGAGGTCGGGATCGCCGAGCACACTGAGCGGCAACGGGGCGAGGAACTCCGCCGATCCGCCCACCGGTACCATCCGGACGCGCTCCCCGGGACGCCGAGGTCGTGCCCGTGCGGCCTGTTCGGCGGCGAACGGGGTGTCGGCCACCCCGGCTCGGACCCCCGGCGCACCGTGGTCGGCCGCGATGCCCGCCAGGATCGTCGCCGCCGCCCGTTCGCCACCGTGGTAGCGCGCCGGACCGCGGGCTCGGAGCGCGATCGTGCCGGGACGCAGGACCTCGACCCCGGGTGCGGCCGCCTCGATCGCGCGGATGACCGGCTCGAACGCACGGTGGTCGAGTGCGTCGTCGTAGGGCTGCGTGACGAGGTCGGTGCAGCGCGCCTGCGCTTCCCGCACGCGCAACCCCCGGACCACCCCGACCTGCCGTGCTGAAGCGGAGCTGGCGAAGACCAGGCCCTTGGCGATGAGGGCGAACGGCTGCTCCGGTGGCGTTCCGGCAGCCCGGGCGGCCGCGATGACGGGCCAGTCCGGGCACCAGAGGACGATCGTGCGGGTCGGCGGGGGTTCCGGCAGCCCCGCTCCGCGGCTGAGCGCGTCGGCCCTGACCGCACCGACCCCCGGCAGACCGACGCCGGGCAGCGCGGCCCCGGCCAGCGCGGCGCCGGCACCTCCGCCCGCCTTCGGCGTGCCGACCAGCGCGCGGCGTCCGCGGGGGCTCACGAGGCCACCGCCACGGGACGCAGGACCCGTCCGTCGGCCGGCACCGCCGTGACGGCAGCCGTCGGGACCGCCGCACGGACCGAACCGTCGGCAGCGGGCAGCAGCAGTTCGGCGCTCGTCGGTCGGACCGCACCGGCACGCCCCGAGGCCGTGACGGTCACCCGCCGTTCGGTGAGGTACCCGTGACCGAGGCCGATGCCGCTCCAGCGCGACTCGGTGACCCGCAGGGTGACGTCCGCCCCCGGCCAGGACCCGAGTGCGACGAGGGCCGCCCCACGCTGCCGGAGGCGCGCGGAGAGCCGGGCGACGTCACCGGGCACCACGCGGCCGAGGGGTCGGGTGAGCACGATCTGGGCGACGTCGGCGAGGGCCGCGGTCACCGCGAGCCACTGGTCGCCCGGGTCCGGCACGAGCACGAGTCGTTCGAGGTCGATCCCCGCCGCGGCCGCCGCTTCCACGCCGAAGGACGGCACACCGACCACCGCACACCAGGCGCCTGCTGCCGAGGCCGCCTGCAGCATGGTCTGGGCGAGCAGCACGGACTCCGGGACGGCGTAGGTCCCGCCCGCGCGGATCGCACCGCCGGGCAGCAGCGGGGCGAGGGCGTCCGCGGTGGGCAGCCCGTCGGTGTCCACCCGGGTCGACTCCAGGTCGGCCACCCGGGAGCGCAGCGCGGTGATCTGGTCGAGTGCTGCCCGTGCTGCTCCGACGTGGTCCGGCCCCCGGCTGCCGTCCCCGGCCCCACGGGCACCGCCCGCGCTCCCCCGGACAGCACCGTTCCGCCCGATGTGCTCACGATCGCCGCGTCCGCGGTCGCCGCGCTCATCGGGCGACCGGAGTGCCGCCGCCGTCTGCATGCCCTCATGTTCGAACATGTGTTCGATGATGTCAACCGGCACCGACATGCCGCGGACAACTGCATCGAACACGCGTTCGATCAGGTCACCAGTGCACCGCTGCCCCCACCCCACCGAGCACCGACACCGTCTTCGTCTCGACCTCGTCGGCCTCGTCCGCCGCGGTGGACGACCACGTCACGGCACCGCCCGCTCCGAGCGACCTCCGCCGTACGGACCCGTCCGGGTGGAGGACCGTCACCAGTGTCCGGATGGCCACCGACAGATCGACCGCCCCGTTGGCCGAGAAGTACCCGATCGCCCCCGAGTACACCCCGCGCGGCGCGCCCTCGAGCCGGTCCGCGATCGCCGTCGCACTGCGCTTCGGCGCGCCCGTCATCGACCCGGGCGGGAACGCCGCCCGCACGACCGCGGCCCGGGAGGCCCCCGACGGCAACCGGCCGGCGATCGTCGACACCATCTGGTGCACACTCGCGTACGTCTCCACGTCGCAGAGCCGCTCGACGCGTACGGACCCCGGGCGCGCCGTCCGCTGCAGGTCGTTCCGCAGCAGGTCCACGATCATGACGTTCTCGGCGCGGTCCTTCCCGCTGGCCGACAGTTCGCCACGGGTCTCGGCGTCCGCGACCGGGTCCGCCCGTCGCGGTCGGGTCCCCTTGATCGGCTCGGCCACCACAGCACCGTCGGCGTCGATGCGCAGGAAGCGCTCGGGTGACCGGCTGGCGATCCGCAGGTCACCGGTCCGCAGGTAGGCCCCGAACGGCACCGGGTCGGCCCCACGGACCCGCAGGTACTCGGCCAGGTACCGGTCACCTGCCGCCGCCGATGCGTCCGGGACGGCGAACGCCGTCGTCAGGCACACCTGGAACGCGTTCCCCTCGCGGATCTCGTGCCGGCACGCGTCCACCGCGCGTTCGTAGACCGCTCGGTCGACGCGACCACGGGCCTCCAGGACAGGCTGGTCCGGTGCCGGCACCCCCACCGGGATGCCGGCAGTGACGTCCGGGAGGCCCGTGGTGACGTCCGCCCGGTCGCGGGACGACGCCGGGACGGATGCTCCCGGCACGGCGGACTCCCACACGAGCGGCTCCGGCACACGCAGCCCCGACGACCAGGCCCGGTTCGCCGCGGAGGCAGTCGGCTCGTCGTCGTCGACCAGCGTCACCGCCCACGCGGCACCGTCCCCCCGCACGATGACCGCACGGTCCACGAACCGGAGGTCGGCATCTGCGTGTCCGTCCGCGACCCGGTCCGGCCCGTCGACCTCACGTCCGAGCTCGTACCCGAGGAAGCCGACCCACCCGAGCGCGAACGCGCAGCCGTCGACCGGGGCGTCGAGCGCCGGTGTGCGCCGCAGCAGGCCCTCGAGGACGGTGAACGCCGGGCGCCCCTCGGCCCGGGGCGGCCCGAACCAGCGCTCGGCCGGGGGCGACACGTCGACGCGGGCGACGCGGTCCTGGTGGCGGAGGCGCGCGGCGAACGGTCCGTCCGTGAGCGCGAGGACCGACCACGCTGCGCGCGCCGCTGCCGACCCCGGTGCCCCCTCCGGCAGGGCGGAGTCGAACCACACCAGGTCCGAGGTGCTGCCGAGGGCGAGCGCCCCGAGGTCGACGGAGCCGATCCAGCGGGTCTCGAGCCGTGGCCCGGCCGACGGCACCAGGTCCCGCTCGGCCGTCAGACCGCCGAGATCGTCCATGCGGCAGCGTGGGCGGCGCCCGGCTCGAGGACGACGAGACCGGCGTCCACGTCGCCCGCGAAGGCGTCGGCGTTGAAGGCGTTCGGAGCGCAGGTCATCGGCTCGACGGCCAGACCCGCGCGGTGGTACTCGGGGACGACGTGGTCGGCGGTGTGCACCTGGGCCCATCCGCACTCCGGACCGAAGACGACCCGCACGCCGTGCCCGTCCGCGGCCGTCACGGTGACGGCCGCGGTGCCGTCCGCGCCGCGGTCGAACCCGGTGAAGGCGTGGTCGATGAAGCGCTGCCCGATCGGCGTCGGCGTGCGGAGGTCGAACTCGTCGTGCACGGGCACGAGCCCGGTCGGGATGAGGCGGTCCTCGGTGACCTCGAGCACCTCGGCCGCGGGGAGCGTCAGCGTCCAGTCGTCGACCGTCCCGGCGCCGGCGACGAGGTACGGGTGCGGGCCGGTCCCCCAGGGCGCCCGGTCGTCGCCGGTGTTCGTGCCGGTGACGGTCGTGTGCAGACCATCGGCGTCGAGCCGGTACTCCACCCGGACCTCGACCCGGTAGGGGTAGCCCTCCTGCGGCTGCACGGTCGTGGCGAGCAGCACGCGCTCGGCGTCGTGCTCGAGCACCGCGAAGTCGGTCCAGGCGACGAGCCCGTGCAGGGCGTGGGAGCGCTTGGGCTCGGTCAGGGCGAGTTCGTGCTCGATGCCACCGAAGGTGTACCGGCCGTCCACGACGCGGTTCGGCCACGGTGCCAGGACTGCACCACGGAAGACCGGACGGACGTCGTCCGCGTCGAACGTGGTGACGAGGTCACGGCCGTCGTGACGGAGCGCCCGCAACGTCGCACCGACGCTCGCGATGTCGGCGGTGTAGCCGGAGGAGGCGATCGTCGTCTGGGACCCGGACCGGGGCGCTGCGCTGCTCATGCGGTCAGCGTATCGGCCGACCGCGGCCCTCCGGGCGTCCTGACGAGGCCCTGTGGAGAAGGTGGTTCCACGAGCCCAGCGGGAATGACAGAAGCCCCGCGGCTGACGAGCGTTCTCGACCAGCAACGGGGCTTCGGTGGTGGATCTGAGGGGACTCGAACCCCTGACCCCCTGCATGCCATGCAGGTGCGCTACCAGCTGCGCCACAGACCCATCGGCCGCAAGCGGCCTGTTGGTGTTCCCCCGGTTCCCCGGAGGCACCAGTACAGCGTACACCACGCGAACACGGGGTGACGAAATCGTCGTCGCCCCCCGGGCGCGTCGCCGCTCAGGCGGAGTGTTCGGCCGCCTGCGTCTGGTCGACCGGCAGCTCGAGCGGGATGACCGGGCAGTCCGACCAGAGACGCTCGAGCGAGTAGTACTGGCGCTCTTCTTCGTGGAAGACGTGCACGACGATGTCCCCGAAGTCGATGAGTGCCCAGCGGCCTTCGCTCCGACCTTCGCGACGCAACGGCTTGGAGCCGGCCTCGAGCATGCGGTCCTCGATCTCGTCCGCGATGGCGAGCACGTTGCGCTCGTTGCGGCCGGTGGCGAGCAGGAAGACGTCGGTGAGCTGGAGCGGTCGGGTGACGTCGAGGGCGACGAGGTCCTCGGCCTGCTTGGAGTCGGCCGCTTGAGCGGCGATCTGCACGAGTTCGAGTGCGCGAGCGGAGGCGGTCACGGATTCCTTCCGGTGGTCATCACGACGTCAGGCGTCGCGATGTTCATGATGGGTCACGATCATAGGTCAGACCGCTGACACGGTCACGCCCGGTGTGAGACGAGCAGCGCGGCGCAGCGACCGGACAGCGGCTCAGGAGCCGAAGAAGTTGGTGGCGACGAGGGCGATCACGATCACACCGGCCGCGACCACGCCGACCGCGCTGGCCGCGACGGCGAGCACGACGGGCGTCTTCGAGTCCTTCGGCTTCGCCGCGGCGAGGACGACCTGCCGCGTCGAGGTGTGGCTGGAAACCGCACGGCTGGCACGGACGGGGCTGGCGTCGGTGTCCGGCTGCTCGTCCTGCTGGTCGAGCATCCGGTCGACCTCGGCGCCGTCGATCGGCCGGTGCGACCCGGTCGAGGACAGCGACGACGGCAGGTCGATCGACCCGGTGAGAATGACCTCGCCGGTCGCGTTCAGCGCACCGGTCGGGTCCGCCAGTGCCGAGTTCGGCAGGATGATCGCGCTCGACCGGGCCTCGGCGACGCGGCGCGTACCGGTCTCCTCGTCGTGCACCTCGGCATCGTTCGAGTCGTGCGCGAAGGTCGACCAGTGGCCGGCCGGCGCCTCGAACGCGGTGGTGACGGGCTTGGGCTCCCGCGTGGCGTCGGACGACGCCGGACGCGACGCCGAACCGGGCTGCGACGCGGATCCCGGACGGGCGGCGGAGGCCGGCTGTACAACCGGAGCCTCGACCGGCACGGCGGGCACGACGGGGAGCGGGACCTCGTTCGTGTCGTCGTCGTCGAGGTCGAGCGGGAACACGCCCGGCGCCGCGGCGGGCGTACCGGTCGCGGGGACGACGTCGGCAGTCGCACCGGTGCCGTCGACGGCACCACCCTCGTCCGCCGCCCGGAGGTCTTCCGGGTCGGCGTCGTGGGGCGCCCAGGTGGTGCGGTGCTGACGCGGCTCCTCAGCGTGCGCCGCAGCCGCCTCGAGGGGCTCGATGGCGTCCGGCGAACCGTCGGCGGACGTGGCCTGCTCGACGGCCGCAGGGTCGAGGTGCGAGACCTCGGGGTTCGGGTCCTGCCAGTGCGAGGACTCGCCCTCGTCACCGGCAGCGGCGTCTCCCGACCGGTCGTCGTCCTCGGCGGAGTCGTCGGCCGAACGGTCCGCGGTGTCGGTGGGAGCGGTGAACCCGAGGGGCACCAGCGGGGTCCGTCCGGCGCCCGACGAGGCCGTCTCCTCCGGGGTCGGCAGCGACGGGACCTGCGCGTCGGGGGCCGGGTCGGACAGGGTGCCGAGGACGTCCTGCACCGTCCGGTCCGAGGAGGCCGGGGTGGGGTTCTGCAGTGGGACCGGTCGGCCCCCCTGCTCCTGCGCCTCGCGGAGCAGCCGCAGCTGGCGACGGGACATCCCGCCGGTGCCGGGCACGATCTCGGTGGCGGACGCCGGCGGCAGGTCGGGCACACCCGCGGACCGCGGCACTGCCGACTGCGCGGGCGCGGCCGACCCGGGGGCGACGTGCGAACCGGGTCGACGACGGCCCTCCGGGGCGCTGTCCGCGGCGACGGTCGGCGGCGGCGTGACGGGCTGGGCACCGCCCGAGGCGGCGCGCTCGCGCTCGCGCATCTGGCGCCGCGACAGCGGCGGCTGCGCGTCGGACGAACTCATGCAACGCTCCGATACAGATGGTGCTTCGAGATGTACTGGACGACGCCGTCCGGAACCAGGTACCAGACGGGGAACCCGCTTCTCACCCGGTCGCGGCAATCGGTCGAGGATATCGCCAGCGCGGGGACCTCGAGAACACTAACGTCCCGTTCTGGGAGTCCGGTGATGCTCAGCGCGTGTCCCGGTCGTGTCACGGCCACGAAGTGCGCCAGGTCCCAGAGCCCGTCGTGGTCCTTCCAGTCCAGGATCTGCTGGACCGCGTCGGCGCCCGAGATGAACACGAGCTGCGCGTCGGGCCGCTGTTCGCGGAGGTCGCGCAGAGTGTCCACCGTGTAGGTCGGGCCCGGGCGGTCGATGTCCACCCGGCTGACCGTGAACATCGGGTTCGACGCGGTCGCGATGACCGTCATCAGGTACCGGTGTTCGGCGTCGGTGACGTCGGCCTTCATGTACGGCTGACCGGTCGGGACGAACACGACCTCGTCGAGGTCGAAGTGCTTCGCGACCTCGGAAGCCGCCACGAGGTGACCGTGGTGGATCGGGTCGAACGTCCCGCCCATCACCCCGATGCGCGGCCGACCCGTGCTCTCGAGCATCGGGGGTCGGGTCAGATCTTCGAGTGGCCGAACTCGTCCACGCCGGTCTCGTGCTGCCGGGTGGCCTGGAACTTGTGCGAGTGACGGTAGGCGACGTCACGGAAGCTCCACGTGACGAACCCGAGGAAGGTGAAGAAGCAGGCGGCGACGATCGGGTAGACGATCGCGGGGACGCCGGCCGCGTGCTCGGCGGCCTCAGCGAGGAGTGACATCTGGCAGTGCTCCGATCGGTCGAGGAAGACTCCGGACCATCCTAGCCGCGGATGTGTCCCTGCCCGCGCACGAGCCACTTGGTGCTCGTGAGCTCCGGCAGCCCCATCGGCCCCCTGGCGTGCAACTTCTGCGTGGAGATCCCGACCTCGGCGCCGAAGCCGAACTCGCCACCGTCGGTGAACCGGGTGGAGGCGTTGACCATCACCACGGCGGAGTCGACGCCGGCCAGGAAGCGCTCCGCGGTGTCGACGTCGTTCGTGACGATCGACTCGGTGTGGTGTGTCGACCACTCGGCGATGTGCGCCATCGCCGCGTCGACGTCCGGCACGACGCGGATCGACAGGTCGAGGTCCATCGACTCGGTCGCCCAGTCGGCGTCGGTGGCGCGGAGGACCCCGGGGACGATCGTCCGCGTGGGGTCGTCACCGCGGAGGGTCACCCCGGCGGCGCGGAGCCGGTCGGCGAGCACGGGCAGCAGCCGCTCGGCAGCCCGCTCGTGCACCAACAGGGTCTCGAGCGCGTTGCACACGCTCGGCCGCTGGACCTTGCTGTTGAGGACGATGTCGACGGCGCGGTCGAGCGGCGCGGACTCGTCGAGGAACACGTGCACGACTCCGGCGCCGGTCTCGATCACCGGGACCTGGGACTCGGTCACGACGGTCTGGATGAGGGAGGCGCTCCCCCGCGGGATGAGCACGTCGACGAGCCCCCGTGCGCGCATGAGCTCGGTTGCTCCCTGACGTCCGAACTCGTCGATGGTCTGGACGAGTGCGCGCGGGAGTCCGACCGACGCGACGGCGTCCTGGATACGTCGGACGAGCACCGCGTTCGTCCGCTGCGCGGCCGATCCCCCGCGCAGAACGACGGCGTTGCCGGACTTCAGGGCCAGCGAGGCGATGTCGACCGTCACGTTCGGTCGCGCTTCGTAGATCGCCCCGACGACCCCGAACGGCACGCGGACCTGGGTGAGCTGCAGGCCGTTCGGCAGGACCGATCCGCGCACGTGCTGTCCGACCGGGTCGGTCAACCCGACGACCTGCTCGACCGCGTCGGCGAGGGCGTCGACCCGGGCCACGTCGAGCCGCAACCGGTCGAGCAGGCCCGAGGACAGCCCGCCGTCCTCACCCGCGACGAGGTCCTCGTGGTTGGCCGTGACGATGTTGGCGGTGCCGGCGCGCAGCTCGTGCGCGATCGCCCGGAGGGCGGCGTCCTTCACGGCGGTCGTCGCGGTCGCGAGCGCCGTGGACGCCGACCGGGCGTCGGTCAGGACGTCGACGAGGGTCGGAGCGGTGGCGGTGAGGGACATGGACCGATCGTAGTCCGGCGACCGGCCGCGTGACGCGGCCTGTGGACGGACGGGAGGCGTGCCTCCAGGCCGGCGGGGCCCCGCGCTCAGGCGCGGGGTGCGGCCCGGAACCAGGTGCCGACGTGCTCGCCGCCGAGCGCGCGCTCGACGAGCGCGGTGGCCGTGACGAGGACCGCGGTGCCGGCCTCGGCCGCGAGCCGTGCAGCGGCGACCTTCGTGCCGGCCCCTCCGGTGCCGACACCGGCTGCACCGATCGAGCCGAAGGTCACCCCGGCGAGTTCGTCCCCGAACGGGACCTCGTCGATGCGGGTGGCACCGGGCTGCTCCGGCGGCTTGGTGTACAGGGCTTCGACGTCGGACAGCAGGACGAGGACGTCCGCCTCGAGCTGACGGGCCACCAGGGCTGCGAGCCGGTCGTTGTCGCCGAACCGGATCTCGTGGGTGGCGACGGTGTCGTTCTCGTTGACGATCGGGAGGACCCGGAGCTCGAGCAGCCGGTTCATCGCACGGCGGGCGTTCACCCGGTGCGTCGGGTTCTGCAGGTCCCCCGCGGTGAGCAGCACCTGGGCCGCCGTGACGCCGTGACGGTCGAGCTCCTTCTGGTACCGGAACACGAGCACGGCCTGCCCGGTCGCCGCGGCCGCCTGCTGGGTCGCGAGGTCGTCCGGTCGTCCCTCGAGCCCGAGGAACGGGAAGCCCGTCGCGATCGCGCCGGAGGACACGAGGACGACCTCGGTCCCACGGCGGTACGCGCCGACCAGGGCGTCCACCAGTGGGCCGATCTGGGCGGCGTTGTCCCCGCTGACCGAGGACGACCCGACCTTCACGACGATCCGACGCGCGCGCGGGATGTCCGTTCGCTCGATGACGGCTCCGGCGGTGCGCTCGCTCGTGTCGGTCATGGTCGCTCCCGGGTCAGTCCCGCTCGCCGGCCGCCTGCTCGAGGGGCTCGGCAGCAGCCGTGTCGGCGCCGGTCGGGGTCGCGTCCGTGTCGACGGCGTCGTCGTCCGCCCAGAGCCCGGCCCGGCGCTCCTGCTCGAGCTCGGCGCGGGCTGCGGCCTTGGCGTCCATCCGCTCGAAGTAGTCCGCGCGACGCTCGTTGCGCGTCGGACGGGCGTTGAGGTCGAGTCGGGCGTCGGTGCCGCGGGCGCTCGTGATGAGCTCGGCGGTGGACGTGAGCGTGGGCTCCCAGTCGAAGACCATCCCGCCCTCACCGCCGATCACGACGGTCGAGCCGGCGACGGCACCGGCCTTGAACAGGCCGTCCTCGACGCCGAGCTTCGCGAGGCGGTCGGCCAGGTAGCCGATCGCCTCTTCGTTGGTGAAGTCGGTCTGCTGGACCCAGCGCTCCGGCTTCGCGCCGCGGACGCGGTAGAAGCGGTGCTCCTCGCCGCCCTCGGCACGCACCGTGAACGGCTTCGCGTCGACGGCCTTCGGGCGGATGACGATGCGCTCGACCTCGGGCTCGGCCGCACGTTCGGCCCGCGCCTGCTCGACGACGTCGGCCAGGGCGAACGTCAACTCGCGCAGGCCCTTGTGCGAAGCGGTCGAGATCGGGAAGACGCGGTAGCCGCGCGACTCGAACTCGGCGGTCACGAAGGCTGCGAGTTCGGCGGCGTCCGGCACGTCGATCTTGTTGAGCGCGATGAGCTGCGGACGTTCGAGGAGCGGCACCTGTCCCTCGGGGACCGGGTACTGCTCGAGCTCACGGAGGATGACGTCGAGGTCGCTCACCGGGTCGCGGCCGGCGTCGAGCGTCGCGCAGTCGATGACGTGCAGGAGTGCCTCGCAGCGCTCCACGTGCCGGAGGAACTCGAGCCCGAGGCCCTTGCCCTCCGATGCGCCCTCGATGAGGCCGGGGACGTCGGCGACGGTGAAGCGGGTCGTGCCGGACTCGACGACGCCGAGGTTCGGCGTGAGGGTCGTGAACGGGTAGTCGGCGATCTTCGGCTTCGCTGCCGAGATCGCGGCGATGAGCGACGACTTCCCCGCGCTCGGGTACCCGACCAGGGCCACGTCGGCGATGGTCTTCAGCTCGAGGCTGACGTCCCCGCTCCAGCCGTCGGTGCCGAGCAGCGCGAACCCCGGGGCCTTGCGCTTCGTGGTCGCCAGCGCGGCGTTGCCGAGCCCGCCCTGCCCACCGGGGGCCACGACGACGCGGATGCCCGGCTCGGTGAGGTCCGCGAGCACCTCGCCGTCCTCGTCGTACACGACCGTGCCGACGGGGACCGGGAGCTCGAGCGTCTCACCGCTGACACCGCTGCGGTGGTCCCCCATGCCCGGTTGCCCGTTGCGGCTGGAGCGGTGCGGCGACCGGTGGTAGCCCAGGAGTGTGGTGACCTGCGGATCGGAGACGAGCACGATGTCGCCGCCGTCACCGCCGTTGCCACCGTCGGGCCCGGCGAGGGGCTTGAACTTCTCGCGACGGACGGACACACAGCCGTTGCCACCGTTGCCTGCCGTCAGGTGCAGGGTCACGCGGTCGACGAACGTCGCCATGGGTTCACTCCTGGTTGTCGTGGGGGAATACAGAAGAGGGGCAGGCACACGGCCTGCCCCTCCCGCTGATGTCGTTCGTCAGCGACTACGCGTTGACGATGTTGATGACCTTGCGGCCACCCTTGGTGCCGAACTCGACCGAACCGGCCGAGAGGGCGAACAGCGTGTCGTCGCCACCGCGGCCGACGTTCGCGCCGGGGTGGAAGTGCGTGCCACGCTGGCGGACGATGATCTCGCCGGCGTTGACGACCTCGCCACCGAAGCGCTTCACGCCGAGGCGCTGTGCGTTCGAGTCGCGACCGTTGCGAGTGGAACTCGCACCCTTCTTGTGTGCCATGTCTCTGCTCCCGCCTTACGCGATCTTCGTGACCTTGACGCGCGTGAGGTCCGCGCGGAAGCCCTGGCGCTTCTTGTAACCGGTCTTGTTCTTGAACTTCTGGATGATGACCTTCGGGCCGCGGAGGTCGGCCAGGACCTCGGCGGTGACCGTCACGTTCGCGAGCTCGGCCGCGGCGGAGGTGATCTTGTCCCCGTCCACGAGGAGCACCGGCGCGAGGTCGATGTTGCCATTGTCGTCGGCCTTGATGCGGTCGATGGTGATGATCGAGCCGACCTCGACCTTCTCCTGACGGCCGCCGGCGCGCACTACTGCGTAAACCACGTGGATTCCTTACGTAACTCTGCTTGAGGGAAGTCTCGGGTGCCCACTTCTGCGCGATCCGCCCGGGTCGCCCCGGACTGCCCGGGTCACCCCGGATCCCGGGTCACCCCGAGTGGATCGGCGACGCAGGCAGAACGGCCCGCTGACACCAGGGATCGAGAATACTCGATCCGACCAGGTGGGTCAAACGCCGACACACGTACCATGGCGGGATGACCGTGCTGATCGATCCTCCGGCCTGGCCCGCGCACGACACGCTCTGGTCACACCTGGTCAGTGACTCATCCTACGACGAGCTCCACGCCTTCGCCGACCGGGCAGGTGTCCCACGACGTGCGTTCGACCACGACCACTACGACGTGCCGCAGGCCCGGTACGCCGAGCTGGTGGCCTCCGGGGCCTCGCCGGTGACCGGTCGCGAGCTCGTGCTGCGGCTCATCGCGAGCGGGCTGCGGGTCCCACAGCGCGACAAACGGCGCTGAGACGGCTCCGGCGACGCGATCGGTCGCTCCCCCGGGCTCTGGTCACGTCGTCAGTGCGCCGGGACGGGGCCGGGAGGACGGCGCGCCACGTCGTGTCGAGGCGCGACCGCCGACCTCAGCCCTCCGGCGGCCCGGACGGGTGGGACGGTCGGGAGCGCGCTCGTCCGAGCCAGAGCCAGGCCACTGTGGACGACCCGAGGAGCATGAGGGTGAGCGGCAGCCCGATCTGCACCGGCGTGGTCACCACGTCGACGAGCAGCCGGCCGATGCCCTGCCCGAGCGTCCCCTGACGGACGGCTTCGTACGCCCCGGTGGCGACGCCCACGAGTGCGAGCGCGAGGGTGCCGCCCGCACCGGCGAGCACGGTGCGCAGCAGGACCACCGGCAACGGAGCCCTGGGTACGACCGGCACCAGGAACGCCAGCACGAGGAAGGCAGCCAGGTGGAACGGGAAGCGTGCGACGAAGACGTTCTGGACGAACGCCTCGACCAGGCTGGTCCCGCCGTGGTTCCGGAAGGGCCCGACGATCGTGCTCGTCCCGATCAGGCCGACCAGGCCCGCCACGAACTCCACCACGACGACGCTCACGACCGTGAGGGCCGCGCCCGTCGTGGCCAGCGAGGAGGCTCCTGGCACGACGACCGGCGTCCGGTACCCGGTGTACGTCCCTGCCGGCTGCGGGGCGCGCGGGGGCACGGCGGTCCAGCCGCCGTCCTGGCGGTCACGGTCCGGCACGGGACCGTGACCACCCGGACGGCGCTCGTCGGTCACGTCACCGCCCGACGATGACGGTGCCGTCGTCCTCGGTGCCGGTGGGGTTCGCCGGAGCACTGATGCTGCCGGAGGAGACGCGACGCGACCGCGAGCGTCCCTGACCGGGCTGCTTGGGCTCCGGGAGTGCTTGCAGGACGGAGTCGAGGAGGGACTCCGCTGCCTCCTCGCTGACCCGGCGCGGCTCGCGCTTCGCGACGCCGACCGGGATGTCGAGGATGGCGACCGTGGTGTCCGCCGGCGTGATCGCAGCCGAGGAGCTGACCCGTCGACGGCCGGCGGGGCGTTCCTTCGGCACGACCGGCGTGACGGGCTCCGCTGCGACCGGCTGCTGCGTGACGGGCTGCTGCATGGCGGGTTCCCGGGTGCCGGAGACGGCAGCGGGCTGCTGCTCCTCGGGTGCGGCAGCGGCCTGCTGCGCGGCGGTCGTGTCACTGCTGGACGTCGTGCCCGGCAGGACGGCCTCGGCCGCGGGGGTCTCGAGCGTGGACGCCTGCTGCGCGTCACCGGCCCGGCTCCCGCGACGACGACGACGCTTCGACCCACCGGTGGACTCACTCGGCGTCTCGGCCGCCGGGGCGACCGGCGACGTCGGCGAGGCGACCGTCACCGGCGACACCGGCGACACGGTCGTGGCGATCCCCGTCAGGGGCTCGCCGGACTCCTCGTGCGCGATGGTCGACGCGGCGATCCGGGAGAGCGCGTGCTTGACGTCGTCCGTGATCTGGTGCGCCGACGACTTCTGCTCGGACCCGCCGTTGCCGCCGTTGGCGGCCCCGCCGTTCCCGTTCCCGTTGCCGCCCCTGGCCTTGCGGCGGCCCTTGCTCGGACCGGGATCGGCGTTGTTGTCGTTGACCTTCGCGTTGACCTCGTCGAGCGACTCGCGCAGGCCGACACCGATCTTCTTGCGGGTCATCTGCACGAGGCCGAGCGAGGTGACCTCGGCCACCTGGTGCTTCGTGCGGTCCCGGCTCAGGCACTCGACGAGGCGGCGGAGCACGAGGTCCCGGTTCTCCTCGAGGACCATGTCGATGAAGTCGACGACGATGATCCCGCCGATGTCGCGCAGGCGGAGCTGGCGGACGATCTCCTCGGCGGCCTCGAGGTTGTTCTTCGTCACCGTCTCTTCGAGGTTGCCCCCGGAGCCGACGAACTTGCCGGTGTTGACGTCGACGACCGTCATGGCCTCGGTGCGGTCGATCACGAGCGAACCGCCGGAGGGCAGCCACACCTTGCGGTCGAGGGCCTTCTCGATCTGCTCGTTGAGCCGGTACTCCTCGAACGAGTCCGGTCCGTCGTAGATCTCGACGCGGTCCTTGAGGTCCGGCGCCACGGCCGTCAGGTACTCGTCGATCGTCTGGCGGGCGGACTCGCCGTCGATGATGAGCTTCGTGAAGTCCTCGTTGAAGACGTCGCGGACGATCTTGACGAGCAGGTCGGGCTCCGAGTGCAGCATGACCGGGGCCTGCCCGCTCTGCACCTTCTTCTCGATGGCCTCCCACTGGCTGGTGAGGCGCTGCACGTCACGGGTGAGCTGGTCCTCGGTGGCGCCCTCGGCAGCCGTGCGGACGATGACGCCGGCGTGCTCCGGGAGGACCTCCTTGAGGATCTTCTTGAGGCGGGCACGCTCGGTGTCCGGCAGCTTGCGGGAGATGCCGTTCATCGAGCCGTTCGGCACGTAGACCAGGTAGCGGCCCGGCAGCGACACCTGGCTGGTCAGGCGGGCGCCCTTGTGGCCGACCGGGTCCTTCGTGACCTGCACGAGGACCTTGTCGCCCGGCTTGAGGGCGGCCTCGATACGACGACCGTGGCTGGTGTCGACCGAGTTCCAGTCGACCTCGCCGGCGTAGAGCACGGCGTTGCGGCCGCGGCCGATGTCGACGAAGGCGGCCTCCATCGACGGCAGGACGTTCTGCACCTTGCCGAGGTAGACGTTCCCGATGAGCGAGACGTTCTGCGACTTGGTGACGTAGTGCTCCGCGAGGACGTTGTCCTCGAGCACGCCGATCTCGATCGTGGAGGAACTCGACCGGACGATCATCTGGCGGTCGACGCTCTCGCGGCGGGCGAGGAACTCGTCCTCGGTGACGACCTGACGGCGACGCCCGGCGTCACGCCCGTCCCGGCGGCGCTGCTTCTTCGCCTCGAGGCGCGTCGAACCCTTGATGCGCTGCGGCTCGGTGATGAGCTCCGGCTCGCGGTGGCGCGGCTCGGCCTGCTCGCGGTCGCTGCTGCTCCCCCGGCGGCGGGTCCGGCGGCGGCCGCCACCCTGCTCGTCGCGGTCCTCGTCGTCCCAGCGATCGGTCCGGTCGGCGCGCTCGCTGCGCTCCGGACGGTCGTCGCGGTCGTCGCGGTCGAAACGGTCCGCACGGCCGTAGCCGTCACCACGGCCGCCACGCTCCGGACGCTCACTGCGCTCGTACCGGTCGCGGCCGGAGCGGTCGCGCTCAGGGCGGGCCGGCAGGTCGGGCAGCACCGGGGCGTGGAAGATCAGGCTGAGCGTGCTCGTGGCCTTCGGGACGAACGGCTCGGCGGGGGTCGGCTCGGCGGTCTCGCCGGTCCGGGCCGGACGGGAGGCCCGCTCCGCGTCCGCCTCGTCGCTCGCGTCCGCCGCGCTGACGGTCGGTGCGGCACCGGACTCGTCCGGGCCGGCCGCCGTGTCGTCCTGGCCGGCCGTCACGTCCTGGCCCGCGGTCTCGTCCTGCGCGGCCGTCTCGTCCTGCGCAGCGGTGCCGGTCGGCGTTGCGGTACCGGCCTGCGCGGCGGTGCCGGCCGTGTCCGCGACGGTGGCGTCTCCGGTGCGGGTGCTGACGTCCTCGGGCGCGGTGCCCGCACCCGAGGTCGTGTCCACGGCGACGGGCACGGGACCGGTGGCGGTGTCGAGCACGAGCTCGTCGGCCTCGGACGTCTGCTCGACGTCCGCCTCGGCCGTGTCCGTCACGTCGGCGGTGTCGACGACGTCCACGCCGTCCACGACGTCGACCGTCTCGGCGACGTCGACGGTCTCGGCGACGTTGACCGTCTCGGCGACGTTGACCGTCTCGGTCACGTCGACCGACCCGGCGACATCCGGCTCGTCGTCCGAGCTGACCGTCTCGACCGCGTCCGTCGACGTGTCGGACGGCTCGTGGGCCTCCAGGCCGCCGGACCGGGCGCGGCGGCCGCCGAAGAGGCGGGTCCGGCGCTTCGGCGCGTCGTCGGTGTTCTGGTTCTGGTTCTCGTTCTGATCCACCATGGACTGGTGCACTCCTCGACCCCGCACGCACCCGGAGGGTGGCGGGAATTCTCTCGTTTCGGTGCGGGCGGCGACTCCGCCCCCGCGCTCGCTGCTGTTGCGTGACCGGTCCGTCGTCTCCGCGTCCGTCGTCGTGGGCACCCGGCTCACGGCGGCTCGGCGTCGGAGGTGACGCGTCGTCCGGTCACGGTGCTCTCTCACAGCACCATCACGTCCGGGCGGTGGCCCGGCAAGTTCTCGTCGTCGCCCGGATCGGCCGGGTGACTCCCCCATCATCGCACGCGGTCACGGAGAACGTCGGGAGCCCCGTGCGAAGATGACGCCGTGAGTTCCACGCCTGTCGCTCCCCGCCGCCCCGTCGCCGTCGCGATCCTGCTGCTCGTCACCGGTGTGGTCGGGCTCTACGCGGCCTTCCGGCTGGTCCTCGACGAGTTCGAGAAGTACGAGAACCCGCAGGCCGTGCTGTCGTGTGACGTCAGCCCCTTCGTGAACTGCTCGAACGTCATGGCGAGCGCGCAGGGACACCTGTTCGGCTTCCCCAACCCGGTGCTCGGCGTCATGGGCTTCGTCGCCCCGATCGCCGTCGGCGCGGTGCTGCTGGCGGGCTTCCGCGGGACGAAGTGGTTCTGGACGCTCTTCAACGCCGGGCTGCTCCTGGCCTGGGTGTTCGTCACGTGGCTCTTCACCCAGACCGTGTGGTTCATCGGGTACCTGTGCCCCTGGTGCATGCTCGTGTGGGCGATGACCATCCCGATGTTCTGGGTGTTCACGATCTGGAACCTGGCGAAGGGGAACCTGCCCTTCGGTGCCGGCGCCCGCCGCGTCGGCAGAGCACTGCTGCCGTTCTGCTGGGCGTTCCCGCTGGCGAACTACCTGTTCATCATCGTGGTGATCCTCGTCACGTTCCCGACGGTCCTGACCACGCTCTGAGCCCGGGTCGGTGCCCCGTCCGACCCCGGCGGTCGTGACCGTCCGCCGACAACGCCGGTGACGCGTCACCGGATTCCTGGGTGCTTCCCAGCACAGCGGCCCGATCGTGTTGCCCGCGGGCATTACGCTCGTTCCCGATGAGCGACAACGAGAGCAAGAAGGCGCGCCGGAACGCTGCGCGCGAGCGTGCCCGCGAGGCCCGCCAGAAGGAGCAGGCCCGTCGGCGTCGGAACAAGACGCTCACGATCAGCGGGATCATCGTCGGGTCGCTCGCGCTCGTCGCGGTCGTCGTGCTGGTGATCGCCAACTCGATCCAGCCCGTCGGGCCCGGACCGAAGAACATGGCGAGTGACGGCATCGTCCTGACCGGTGAGAGCGGCAAGATCGTCCCCGTCGAGACGAAGGCCATCCCCGAGGGCGGGGAGCCGACACCGACGAAGCAGGACGACTCGGTCACGAACATCACCGTGTACGAGGACTACATGTGCCCGATCTGCAACCAGTTCGAGACCGGCAACATGGACCAGATCAAGCAGTGGGTCCAGGACGGCACCGCCACGCTCGAGGTGCGCCCGTTCAACCTGCTCGACCGCGCGTCGCTCGGCTCGAAGTACTCCACCCGCTCGGCTGCCGCCGCCGCCTGCGTCGCGAACTACGACCCCGAGGCCTTCCTCGACGTCAACAGCGCGTTCTACGAGAACCAGCCGTCGGAGAACACCCGCGGGCTCAGCAACGACGAGCTGGCCGACATCGCGAAGGAGGCCGGCGCGACGAACGCGAAGGTCGAGTCGTGCATCACCGACCAGGAGTTCGCCGGCTGGGTCGCGGACGCCACGAACCGGGCGCTCACCGAGCCGCTGCCGAACTCGGACCTGCCGAAGCTGACCGGCACACCGACGGTCATCGTCAACGGGAAGCAGTACAACGGCCAGGGCACGAACTCGTGGGCCGACGCGCAGGCGTTCGCCGCCTTCGTCGAGGCGAACGGCGCCTCGGGCCAGTAACACCCGCACCGCACGACGACGGCCCCGCACTCCGAGGAGTGCGGGGCCGTTGCCGTACCGAGCGGAACTGGTCCGATCAGGTCGCGTCAGGCGAACCAGAGACCGAGCTCACGGGCGGCGGACTCGGCCGAGTCGGAGCCGTGCACGAGGTTCTGCTGGACCTTGAGGCCCCAGTCGCGACCGAGGTCACCACGGATGGTGCCAGGCGCGGCCGAGGTCGGGTCGGTGGTGCCGGCCAGCGAGCGGAACCCGGCGATGACGCCGTTGCCCGCGACGCGGACGGCGACGACCGGTCCGGACTGCATGAACTCGACGAGCGGCTCGAAGAACGGCTTGCCCTGGTGCTCCTCGTAGTGGCTGTCGAGCAGCTCGCGCGGCGCGGTCAGCATCTTCAGGTCGACGATCTCGTAGCCCTTCGCCTCGATCCGGCGGAGGATCTCACCGGTGAGCTGGCGGGCGACGCCGTCGGGCTTGACGAGGACGAGGGTCTCTTCGAGTTCGGACACAGCGGGACTCCCTGCGGTTCGAGGTGGGATGGATCAGTCCTCGCCGAGTGCGGCGCGACGGGCGGCGTTCTGCCGGTCGAGCTGACCGCCCTTGACGAAGCAGAAGACCCACAACGCCAGGAACACCAGGCCCACCACGACCATGAAGGGCTCGATGAACCCGGTGGCGAGGATGGCCGCCTGCAGCAGCCACCCGAACCATACACCGGCCGGGGAACCCGTCATCCGGGACGCGAGGGCGAGCACGACGATCGCCGCGAGTCCCCCGCCGAACGCGAGTGCGGCCGGCAGGGTGTGCTTGCCGTAGACGACGAGCATCGGGAAGAAGAACATGATCGCCTCGAGCACGAGCGTGATCGACAGCAGGCTCTCGCGGGCTCCGCGGTCGCGACGCGGTCGGCGGGTGCGGGGTGGCCGGGAGGCCCCGCCGGCGTCCGTCACTTCGTCCCGCCTTCCCGGTGGACCAGGTCCATGACCGCACCGACCATGACGATCGAGCCGGCGACCAGGACCATCGCGTCCTCGGCGTCGGCGTCCTCGGCCAGGTCGCGAGCCTCCTGCAGGGCACCGGCGAGCGAGGGCTCGACGACGACGCGGTCGTTGCCGACCTCGTCGACGACGACCCGGGCGAACTCGTCCGCGTCCAGGGCGCGCTCCCCCGGCGGCTGCGTGACGACGAAGGTCGCGACGGTGTCCTTCAGCGCCCGGACGAACCCGCGGGCGTCCTTGTCGCGGAGGATCCCGACGACGCCGACGACGTGCCCGGACGGGAACGCCACCGGGAGCGCATCGGCGAGTGCCTTCGCCCCGTGCGGGTTGTGCGCGGCGTCGACCACGACGGTCGGTCCGGTCGCGATCGGCTGGAGGCGCCCGGGGCTCGTGGCGTTGGCCAGCCCCTCGCTGAGGACGTCCTCGTCGAGCGCCTGACTCCCCCGCCCGAGGAACGACTCGACCGCAGCGATCGCGACCGCCGCGTTGTGCGCCTGGTGCGCACCGAACAGCGGCACGAACAGGTCGTCGTACGTGCCGGCGATGCCCTGCACGCTGACGAGCTGCCCGCCGACGGCCGGGGTGTCGCTCGTGACCCGGAATCCCTGCGAGCTCGGCCTGCCTGCCGCTCCCCGACGGTCAGGTACCGGCTCGGAGGGGCCCACGGTGCCCTCGACCGCGAGGGTCGACTCGGTGAGTTCGGCCGCGCGCTCGAGCTCCGCGAGGGCCTCTGCGGTCTGCGCGCTCGTGACCACCGACGAGGACGGCTTCACGATGCCGGACTTCGTGCGGGCGATCTCGGCGACGGTGCTGCCGAGCTGCTTCGCGTGGTCGATGGCGATCGGGGTGAAGACCTGCACCTGGCTCTGCACGACGTTGGTGGAGTCCCACTCGCCGCCCATGCCGACCTCGATCACGGCGACGTCGACGGGCGCCTCGGCGAAGCACGCGAGCGCCAGCACGGTCAGCGCCTCGAAGAACGTCAGCGGCTGCTCGCCCTTCGCGGTGAGCTCGGCGTCGGTCATCTCGAGGATGGGGGTGATGTCGTCCCAGTTCTCGACGAACCGGTCGGCGGCGATGGGCTCGCCGTCGATGACGATGCGCTCCCGGATCGACACCAGGTGCGGGCTCGTCATGAGACCGGTCCGGAGCCCGTGGGCGCGGACGATGCTCTCGGTCATCCGAGCGGTCGACGTCTTGCCGTTCGTCCCGGTGATGTGGATGACCGGGTACGCCAGGTGCGGGTCGCCGAGGAGCTCGACGGCACGTCGGGTGGCGGTCAGGCGCCGTTCGGGAGCCTGCTCCCCGATCCTGGCGATGAGCGCTGCCTCGACACGGCGGACCTCGTCGTCGTCGCCGCCGTACGGCAGTTCCTCGCCGGGAGCGGTGTCGCCCGCCGGACCGACGGGGATCTCGATCCCGTCCGCGTCCTCCGCCGGGACCTCGTACTCGTTGCTGTCAGTCATGCGCGCTGGACCTCCACGGTCACCTTCGCTCCGTCGCCGACCGCGACGGTGTCCTCGTCCTGACCGAACACCGTCGGCACGACCTGCACTCCGCCGGCGAGGGTCTCGTTCGCGATGAGCGTCTCGTGCACGCCGATCGCGGCAGCGGCCGTCTCGTCGGCGCGGAGCGTCAGGACGATCCGGTCGCCGACGTCCAGACCGGCGTCACGACGAGCCTGCTGCACCGCGCGCACGACGTCGCGGGCGATGCCCTCGGCCTCGAGCTCCGGCGTGGTGACGGTGTCGAGGACGACGAACCCGCCGCCGTCGAGGAACGCCACGGCCTTCGACGTGTCGGCCACGGTGAGGTCGAGCGTGAACTCGCCCTCGACGAGGTCGATGCCGCCGACGGTCACACCGGTCTCGGTCGCGGTCCAGTCGCCCTTCTTGGCGGCCGGGATCACCTGCTGCACGGCCTTGCCGATGCGGGGGCCGGCCGCGCGGGCGTTGACGGTGAGCTTCCGCTCGATGCCGTACTGCGCCAGGGACTCCTCGGCCTGCTGCTCGAGCACGACCCGCTTCACGTTGAGCTCGTCGCGGAGGATGTCCGAGAACGGCTCGACGGCGGCGGTGTCCGGCACGACGAGGGTCAGCGTGGCGAGGGGCAGGCGGACGCGCTTGCCGGTCGCCTTGCGGAGCGCGAGACCCTTCGACGCGACGTCCCGCACCCGGTCCATCGCGGCGACGAGGGCGTCGTCAGCGGGGAACTCGTCGGCCGACGGCCAGTCCGTCAGGTGCACGCTGCGGTCACCGGTCAGGCCCTTCCAGACCTCCTCGGTGACGAGCGGTGCCAGCGGCGCCGCCACCCGGGCGAGCGTCTCGAGGACCGTGAACAGCGTGTCGAACGCAGCCCGGGCCTCCGCGGAGGTCTCCGCGCCGGCCCAGAACTTGTCCCGCGAGCGGCGGACGTACCAGTTCGTCAACACGTCGGCGAAGTCGCGGATCGCCTGCGCGGCCAGCGGGGTGTCGAGCGCGTCGAGGTGCGTCGTGACGTCGGCGACGAGCACGCGGGTCTTGGCGAGCAGGTACCGGTCGAGCACGTCGGTCGAGTCCGTCCGGCGCTCGGCACCGTAGCCGGACCCGCCCGACGCGTTCGAGTAGAGCGTGAAGAAGTAGTACGTCGACCACAGCGGGAGCAGGAACTCGCGGACGCCCTGGCGGATGCCCTCTTCGGTGACGACGAGGTTGCCGCCGCGGATCACCGACGACGACATGAGGAACCAGCGCATGGCGTCGGCGCCGTCGCGGTCGAACACCTCGGACACGTCCGGGTAGTTCCGCAGGCTCTTCGACATCTTCTGCCCGTCGGACCCGAGCACGATGCCGTGGCTGATCACGTTCGTGAAGGCCGGACGGTCGAACAGGGCGGTGGACAGCGCGTGCATGACGTAGAACCAGCCGCGGGTCTGCCCGATGTACTCGACGATGAAGTCCGCCGGGCTGTGGGTGTCGAACCACTCGCGGTTCTCGAACGGGTAGTGCACCTGCGCGTAGGGCATCGACCCGGAGTCGAACCAGACGTCGAACACGTCGGTGATCCGGCGCATGGTCGACCGCCCGGTGGGGTCGTCCGGGTTCGGCCGGGTCAGCTCGTCGATGAACGGGCGGTGCAGGTCGACCTCGCCTTCGGCGTTCCGGGGCAGGCGGCCGAAGTCGCGCTCGATCTCCTCGAGCGAGCCGTAGACGTCCTGGCGCGGGTACTCGGGGTCGTCGGACACCCACACCGGGATCGGCGTGCCGAAGTAACGGTTGCGGGAGACCGACCAGTCGATGGCGTTGCCGACCCACTTGCCGAACTGACCGTCCTTCACGTTGTCCGGCACCCAGGTGATGTCCTGGTTCAGCTCGCCCATGCGGTCGCGGAACTCGGTGACGCGGACGAACCACGACGAGACCGCCTTGTAGATGAGGGGCTTGCGGCAGCGCCAGCAGTGCGGGTAGCTGTGCTCGTACGAGGCCTGGCGGAGGAGCCGGCCGGCGTCGCGGACGGCCTTCGTCAGCGGCTTGTTCGCGTCGGACCAGAGCATCCCGGCGACCTCGCCGAACTGCGACGTGAAGAGGCCGCCCTCATCGAGGGAGAGCACCACGGGGATGCCCGCGGCCGCGCAGACCTCCTGGTCGTCGGCACCGTAGGCCGGGGCCTGGTGCACGATCCCGGTGCCCTCGCCCGTCTCGACGTACTCGGCGACGAGGACCTTCCAGCCGTTCTCCATGCCCTCGGTCTCCGACAGGAAGTCGAACAGGCGCTCGTAGGTGACGCCGTCGAGCTCCCGGCCCTCGATCGTCCGGGTGACGGCGTCGACGGCCTCCTCGGCCGAGGCGTAGCCGAGGTCCTTCGCGTGCGCGGCGACCGTGTCGGACGCGAGCAGGTACGTGGCGGAACCGGCGGCGCCACCGTCAGATGCGCCTCCCGGACCGGCCGGCAGGACCGCGTACGCGATCGCCGGACCGACCGCGAGCGCGGCGTTGGTCGGCAGCGTCCACGGGGTGGTCGTCCAGGCGAGGGCGCGGACGCCGGTCAGCCCGAGCTCGTCCGCCCGCGCACCCGTCAGCGGGAACGCGACCGTGACGGACTGGTCCTGACGCGTCTTGTAGACGTCGTCGTCCATGCGGAGCTCGTGGTTCGACAGCGGGGTCTGGTCGTTCCAGCAGTAGGGCAGGACACGGAAGCCCTCGTACGCCAGGCCCTTGTCCCAGAGGGTCTTCCACGCCCAGAGGACGCTCTCCATGTAGGTGACGTCGAGGGTCTTGTAGTCGTCCTCGAAGTCGACCCAGCGCGCCTGCCGGGTGACGTACTGCTGCCACTCGTCGGTGTACTGCAGCACCGAGCTCTTGGCGGCGGCGTTGAAGACGTCGATGCCCATGGCGTCGATCTCGTGCTTCTCCGTGATGCCGAGCTGGCGCATCGCCTCGAGCTCGGCGGGGAGGCCGTGGGTGTCCCAGCCGAAGCGGCGGTGCACCTGCTTGCCGCGCATGGTCTGGTAGCGCGGGAAGACGTCCTTGGCGTAGCCGGTCAGCAGGTGGCCGTAGTGCGGCAGGCCGTTCGCGAACGGCGGGCCGTCGTAGAAGGTCCACTCGTCCGATCCCTCGCGCTGCGCGACGGAGGCACGGAAGGTGTCGTCGCCCTTCCAGAAGGCGAGGATGCCGTCCTCGACCGCGGGGAAGGACGGGGACGGGGTCACGCCGTCGGAGTCGGAGTTCAGCGGGTACCGCACGGGAGGCTCCTGGAGGTCGGTGGAACTGGACCACGAGGACGGAGCCTGCGCTCCGCGGTACCACCTCGCTTGCCACGGACCGGCGCAACGCCTGCTCGTGACCACTCTGCGTCGGGGTGGTGTCGGTCCCGAACCCGCCTGGTTCTACTGACGACCCCCGTCGGGTGCCGCGTTCTTCCGGGAGGCTCCCCGGTGATGGCCGGATCGATGCCTGTGGGTCCGACTCTACCGGACGGGAGCATGCTGGAGCGATGCCCTCGTCGTCGTCCCCCGAGGCTCCGGGAACCGCTCCGGACGCCTCGTCCTCGCAGCAGAAGCCCGAGTCGCTGCTCACCGTCCTCATCGCCTTCGGGGCGAACCTGCTCGTCGCGATCGCGAAGTCGGTCGCCGCCCTCGTGTCGGGCTCGGCGTCGATGGTCGCCGAGGCCGCGCACTCGTGGGCGGACACCGGCAACGAGGTCTTCCTGCTCGTCGCGGAACGGCGGGGTGCCCGGAAGCGCGATGCGAGGCACCCGCTCGGCTACGGCCGCGAGACGTACATCTGGTCGATGTTCGCCGCGTTCGGGCTCTTCACCGCGGGCGCGATCGTCTCCATCACCCACGGCATCGGCGAGCTCGGGGACACCGGCCCGGCCGAGGACGTCACGCTGAACTACATCGTGCTCGGCGTCTCGTTCCTGCTCGAGGGCACGAGCTTCCTGCAGGCGTACCGACAGGCGCGCGGCGCCGCGACGAAGCGTCGGGTCCCGGTGCTCCGCCACGTGCTGCAGTCGTCGAACCCGACGCTCCGAGCCGTCTTCGCCGAGGACGCGGCCGCCCTCATCGGCCTGGTCATCGCGTTCCTCGGGGTCTTCCTGCACCAGGTCACCGGGCTCGCCGTGTTCGATGCGATCGGGTCCATCGCCGTCGGGCTGTTGCTCGGAGTGGTCGCGGTCGTGCTCATCGACCGCAACCGGCGGTTCCTGCTCGGCGAGAGCACCTCACCCGAGCTCGAGAACGCGGTCCTCGTCGAGCTGCTCGCCCGGGAGCAGGTCGAGAGCGTGAGCTACCTGCACCTCGAGTTCGTCGGCCCGTCGCGCGTGTACCTCGTCGCCGCGGTCGACCTGGTCGGCAACGACACCGAGGAGCACGTGGCCGGGCGACTCCGCCGGATCGAGGAGTCGCTGGAGGAGAGCCAGTACGTCGAGGAGGCGGTGCTCACGCTGTCCGTGCCGGGCGCACCGGTGCTGCAGCCGACGAGCGACGAGATCCCGGAGGTCGTGCGGGACGGGACGGTCGAGGACGTGGCCGCCGGCGGCGCAGGGACGCTGCGGGCCTGACCGGCCGACGGCGCCGCTCAACAGTCGTCGTTCGTGAACTCCAGGTCGACGGTCTGGTCGGAGCCCGGGAACACGTAGGAGTACCGCATCGCGATGTCCTCCTCGAGGATGTCGCGGGTCGCCGTCGTCGAGCAGAGGTTCGACAGCACGGAGTCACGGATCGACTGCTCGGAGATCGCCGTGGGATCGGCGTCCACGCTGTAGCGGTAGTGGATCGCCTCGTCCTCGGCCTCCACCCCGGTCCACGTGGTGATCGAGTCGACCTGCTTCGGGAACGTCGTCTGCTCGGAGATCTTCGCGACGCCCTCGTCGACCAGCTCCTGCTTGGACGGACCGCCGAAGGACGCGAAGCCCCACCGGACCAGCGCGGCGGCGATCACGAACGCGAGGATGCCGGCCACCGTCACCAGGACCCGGCGTCCGCGGGACTGCTGCGGGGGCTGGGCACCGAAGGCGGCAGCGCCGCCGGGCTGCGGCACGGGACCAGGGCCCTGCCACTGCTGCTGACCCTGTGGCCCGGCCGGGTACTGCTGCTGCCCGGGCATCGGCGACGCCTGCGCCGCGGGGCCCTGGGGAGCGCCGGTCTGCGCGTCACGCCCGCCGGTCCACTGCGGCGGCGGCACCTGCCCCTGGCCTGCCGGGCGCTCCTGCCCCTCGGGACGCTCGGGGTCCGGTCCGCCCGGTCCGGACGACGACGGCTGCTGTGCGGGTGTGTCGGACAAGGGTCCCCCTGGTGTCGGTGCCCGTCCCCCTCGGACGGCGCACCTGGGAACCTACCAGCGGCGCGGCCCCGCGGAGCCGTCCGACCGCGAGTCGCCCGGACGCGTCACACCGACGCCCACGACCGCGGCGTCAGCGTGCGTCGAGCCCCGCCGCCACCGGCGTCAGCGCCGCCCCGACGTACTCGACGAGCGGCCGCCGTGCGACCCCGTCGGTCACCCACACGCCGAACGCCGCAGCCGCCGCGCCGAGCATCGACCCCGCCACGGTCTGCGGCCAGAGGGACCCGGGGTGCTCGCCCGTCCGCCCGGCGACGAAGGACGCCACGGCCTGGTGCTGGGCCGTCACCCGTGTGGCCACGCTCGCCACGAGTTCGGCGCCGACGTCCATCACCTCGGCCTGCGCGATCGCCCACGGGACGCGCTCGGGGTCGTGTGCGCGGGCAGCGGCGAGCAGGGCGTCCTCGACGGCGCGGACGGCGCTCGGCTCGGTGGAGGAGGCCAGGTGCTGCGGCAGGTCCGTGACGGCGGCGTCGAGGTCGAGCCACATGACGTCGGACTTCGCGGTGAAGTAGTTGAAGAACGTGGCCCGGCTGACCCCGGCCCGGGCGGCGATCTGGTCGACCGTCGTGCGCGCGTAGCCCTGCTCGAGGAAGAGTTCGGCGGCCGCGTCCGCGAGCACCTCGGCGCTCGAGCGGCGGGGGCGGCCCCCGCGGCGGATCGGTTCGTCCATGCGCCCAGTAAAGCGCTAGACTCGACCAGCCATGATCTTGGACCCAGTACAGAAAAGCCCGGCGCTGCGGCGCATCGTGACCGGCGTCGCCGGCGCGGCCACGATCCTCCTGGCCGTCGCCGCGTGCTCCGGCGGCGCTCCCAGCGACAGCAGCACGCCGGTCCGCGGCGGCACGCTGACGTACGCCTCCGGTGACGCCGAGCCGACCTGCCTCGACCCGCACGTCGGCGGCAACTACCCGCAGGCGCTGCTGGCGACGCAGTACATCGAGGAGCTCGTCGGCCTCGACGACGACGGCGAGCCGACGCCCGAGCTCGCCCAGGAGTGGACGACGAGCGACGACGGCACGACCCTCACCTTCACGCTGCGTGACGACGTCACCTTCACGGACGGCACGCCCTTCGACGCCGAGGCCGTGGTCGCGAACATCGAGCACGTGCAGGACCCGGCGACGGCCTCGAGCACCGGGTACCTCGCCCTGCAGTCGATCGAGGAGGCCACGGCCACCGACGACCGCACGGTGACGCTCACGCTGAGCCGGCCCGACGCAGCGCTCCTCGAGTCCTTCTCGCAGCCCTGGGTCGGCATGGAGTCACCGAAGGCCCTCGAGCGCGACCAGGCGACGAACTGCGAGTCCCCGGTCGGCACCGGTCCGTTCGCGGTGTCCGACTGGAAGCACGGCGACCGCGTGACGCTGACGAAGAACGCGGACTACACCCCGCTCGGCGGCTCCACCACGAAGCCCCGGCTCGACGGCCTGACGTGGCGGTTCCTGCCGGACTCGACCTCCCGCTACGCGGCGTTGCAGTCCGGCCAGGTCGACGTGATCGACAACGCCCAGCCCGACCAGCTCAAGGCCGCGTCGTCGAAGGCCGCCATCCGCGACCTCGACGCTCCCCGCCCCGGCGCCTCGAACCGGCTGGAGCTCAACTCCGGTCACGGTGTGTTCCGCGACGAGGCCGTCCGCAAGGCGTTCATCGCCGCCGCCGAGATCGACCCCGGCCTACAATCGCTGTTCCTCGGCACCGCGAAGCGCTCGTACTCGGTGCTGTCGAGCGTCGAGCCGACGTCGTACTCGGACGAGTCGCTCTTCGCCTACGACCCGTCCGAGGCGAAGCGCCTGCTCGACGAGGCCGGCTGGAAGACGAACAGCGACGGCGTGCGCGAGAAGGACGGCACGCCCCTCACCGTGACCTTCCCGGTCTCGACGAACCAGTCGGTGCCCGCCGAGCGCAGCCTGTTCCAGCAGATCCAGGCCTCCGAGGCCGAGGTCGGCATCCGGGTCGAGCTGCAGGAACTCGACCTGTCCAGCTGGTACGCGGCACTGGCGGCGAACCGGTACGACGTCGTGAGCGCCCCGTACACGAAGGTCGGCCCGGACGTCCTCCGGATCCTCTACGACTCCGCGTCGATCACGCCGGCCCCGTCGGGGTACTTCGCGAACCTCGCCCAGCTCGACGACCCGGCCCTCGACCAGCTGCTCCAGAGGGCCGCGCAGACGTCGGACTCCTCCGAGCGCGCCGGTCTGGTCGAGCAGGCGCAGGAGACCATCCTCGAGAGCCGGACGGTCCTGCCGCTCTACGACCAGCAGAACCACTTCCTGTACCGCTCGGCCGTGCACGGCATCTCGACCACGTCGGTCTCCACGCCGTGGTTCGGGACGGCGTGGCTCGCCCGCTGACGCAGCGGTGACCAGCACACCGGTGTCGCCCGGGAGGCCCGGCACGCGTCCCCCGCGTCGCGCCCCCCGCGTGGGGTGGGCGCGCTGGGTCATGCGCCGGCTCCTCGGCGGCGTCGGGGTCCTCTGGGCGGTCGCCACGATCGTGTTCGTCGCGATCCGCCTCATCCCGGGTGACCCCGCCCTGGCGATCCTCGGAGGGCCCGGGTCGCAGGCCTCCGCCGACGCGGTGGCACAGGTCCGCAGCGAGTACGGCCTCGACCGACCGGTGCTCCTGCAGTACCTGGTGTTCCTCAGCCGCCTGGCCACCGGACAGCTCGGCGACTCGTACGCGTTCCGCACACCGGTGTCGACGCTGCTGGCCCAGCAGCTCCCGGTCACGCTCACCCTCGCGGTGGCGGGGCTCGTCGTGGCGTGGGTGCTGGCCGTCGTCGCCGCGTGGTGGTCGACACAGCGGGGCCGAACGGCGGCACTGCTGACGACCGGGCTCTCGGTGACCGCCAGCGTGATGCCGCACTTCTGGCTCGGCAGCGTCCTCATCGTGGTGTTCGCGAGCGGCCTCGGGTGGGTCCCCGCCGTGAGCGACGGCACGCTGCGCGGGTGGGTCCTGCCGGTGCTGGTCGTCGCGGTGCCGGTCGCCGGGTACCTGGCCGAGACGATCCGCGACGGCGTGGTGGACGCCCAGCGGTCCGCCTTCGCGCTCGCCGCCCGCGGCCGTGGGGAGTCCCGCGCGGGGCTCTTCGGCCGACACCTGCTCCGGCACGCCGCGCTCCCCGGGATCGCCCTGTCCGCCTGGGCCTTCGGGTCGCTCGTGTCCGGTGCGGTCGTCGTCGAGTCGGTGTTCGCCCTCCCCGGGATCGGCCGGGCGCTGGTGACCGCCGTGACGCAGCGGGACATGCCCCTCGTCGCGGGGATCGCCCTCGTGTCGGCGGCGGCGTACGTCGTCGTGCTGGCGGTCGCGGACCTCGTCGAACGGGCCGTCGACCCGCGGGGCGCCGAACGGCACGACCCGCCGGGGTCGACGCGTGACGGGGCGGAGGCACGATGAGCGGCATCGCCGACCCGGGCCTCCCGTCCCGGCCCGCCCCCGTGGACGGCGTGCCCGGCAGCACGCCGCCGCCCCAGGACTCCGGTGCCCGCGCCGGACGCCGGTCCGAGCGATCTCGTGGGGGGACGCTCGGGCCGGCAGGGACCACCGCGGCCGCCGTGGTGGCGGTCGCGGTGGTCGCCGCGCTGTGGCCCGCGCTGCTCGGCGGCGCGCACCCGCTCGCGGTGCAGCCGTCGGAGGCGCTCCTGCCGCCCGGTGCCGGCCACCCCTTCGGGACGGACGAGTCGGGCCGTGACGTGCTGGCACGGGTGGTCGCCGGCACGCGGGCGTCGCTCCTGGTCGGGGTCGTCGCCACGCTCGTCGGTGGCGGGACCGGTGTCGTGCTCGGCGTCCTGGCCGGCCTCGGCGGACGGGTCGTCGACGCCGTCGTGGGACGGGTGACCGAGGTCGCCTTCGCCCTGCCGCTGCTGCTCGTGGCGCTCGTGGTCATCGCCGTGACCGGGCCCGGGCCGGTGCCGGCGATGCTCGCGGTCGGGTTCGCGACGGCTCCCGGCTACGCCCGGATCGTCCGGGGCCTGGTCCGGACGGCCCGGTCCTCGCAGGTCGTGGAGACCGCCGTGCTGCTCGGCCGCTCCCCCACCACCATCGTGTTCCGCCACGTGCTGCCCGCGGCCCTGTGGCCGATCGTCGCCGTCGGCACGCTCGGCATCGGACAGGCGGTCGTCTGGGCGTCGGCGCTGAGCTACCTCGGCGTCGGCACGCCCCCGCCGGCACCGGAGTGGGGTGCGATGCTCGCCGACGGCCGTACCTACCTGCAGACCGCGCCGTGGATGAGCACGTTCCCCGGTCTCGCGATCGTGGTCCTCGCGACCGCCGTGACGGTGCTGGGTCGCGCCCTCCGCCGAGCGGGAGCGGCACGGTGACGGCGCGCGCGGCCGACGGGCTCCCGGTGTCCTCGGCCCCGGCACTCGAGGTCGCCGGGCTCTCCGTCGTGATCGGCGACGTCCCCCTCGTCACGGACGTCGCGCTCCGCGTCTCCGCCGGGGAGTGCGTCGCACTCGTCGGCGCGTCCGGCTCCGGCAAGTCCGTGACCGTCCGGGCCGCGCTCGGACTCTCCGCCCCGGGTGCCGTGGTCGCCGCCTCCCGGCTCATGGTCGCTGCGCAGGACGTCCGTGGTCTGTCGGAACGCCGTTGGCGCGCGGTCCGCGGTCGGCACGTCGGGTACGTCGGACAGGAGGCCCTGGGCGCGTTGGACCCGCTCCGCCCGGTCGGGCGCGAGGTCGCCGACGCCCTCCGGTTGCACACGGCACTGTCCGCGCGTGAGCGCGTCGAGGCCGTCCACGCCGAGCTCGAGGCCGTGGGGCTGGATCCCGCGCTGGCCTCCGACGGGCGCACGGCGGGCACGCTGTCGGGCGGGATGCGGCAGCGCGCCCTCATCGCCGCTGCGACGATCGGTCGGCCGGGCCTCCTGGTCGCGGACGAACCCACCACCGCGCTCGACGCCGGCATCGCACTGCGCGTGATGGAGCAGCTGCACGCCGCGCAGGAGCGTGGGACCGGGCTGCTCGTCGTCACGCACGACCTCGGACTCGTCGCCGGGTGGGCCGACCGGGTCGCCGTGATGGACGGCGGACGGATCGTCGAGGAGGGCTCCACCGACCAGGTCCTGGCCGCGCCGGCGCACCCGGCCACGCGATCGCTGGTGCGCGCAGCCCGTGCTCCGCGTCCCCCCGGTCGGGCGACGGCCGCGGTCAGGACGACCCCCGCGCGCTCGGCCGCCCCGGTGCTCGCCGCCGAGGGGCTCCGACGCTCCTACCCGGGCGTCGCCGCCGTCGCCGATGTCTCCCTCCGGGTCGCACCCGGGCAGGTGCTCGGGGTGGTCGGCGCGTCCGGGTCCGGCAAGACCACCGTCGCCCGGATGCTGCTCGGCCTCGAGACGCCCGACGCCGGCACCGTGCAGTTGAGCGGGCAGCCGTGGGCGCCGTTGCCGGAGTGTGAGCGCCGCGGCCGCCGGCACCGGGTCGCCGCCGTCGTGCAGGACCCGGGTGCCACGTTCGACGAGCGGTGGGACGTGGACCGGGTGCTCGCCGACGCGCTGACCGGTGGACGGGCTCGACGAGCGACGGGCGCGCTCGGCGACCGCGTGGCGGAGGCGCTGCGGGAGGTCGACCTCGACCCCGTCCTCCGGCGGCGGTCACCCCGCACGCTCTCCGGCGGGCAGCGGCAGCGACTCGCGATCGCCCGCGCGCTGGCCACCGACCCCGAGGTGCTCGTGCTCGACGAGCCGGTGACCGCCCTCGACGCCACCGTGCAGGACGCCGTGCTCGGGCTCCTCGAACGGCTCCGCGACGACACCGGGGTCGCGATGGTCTTCGTGTCGCACGACCTCCGTGCAGTCCGCCGCCTGTCCGACGAGGTGCTCGTGGTGCACGAGGGCGCGGTCGTCGAGCACGGCACTGCGGCGGACGTGTTCGAGCGGCCGCAGCACGCGGTCACCGCGCAGTTGGTCCGCGCGGCCGAGCGGCTCGCCGCCGGCCCCACCGCCTGACGCGCGTGCGACCCGACGGCGCCCCGGGGGGAAGGGTCAGGAGCCGGCGGGTGCCCTGTCTTGCGTGTCCACCGGACCGTCGGCGGACACGATCGGGATCTGGCTCGTCGAGAAGTCCTTCGCCCAGTCGGACTGCGCGAGCTCCGACGTCGGGTCGTTGTAGTCCGCGATGACGTCGGCGACCTCGTCCTCGTGCGCGACCGTCGGGCCGGAGCCCATCAGCGGTGAGCTCGCGGTCTCCTTCGTGAAGTACACCGCGACCAGCCCGATGACGGCGGCGAGCATGAGGTAGAAGGCGGGGATGTCCTCGGCCCACCCGAAGCCCGCGTCCTTCGCGCCCGCGATGAGCGCCTGCGTCGCGAGCGGTGTCGTACCGCCGAACAGCGACACCGACACGTTGAAGGCGATCGCCAGTGCGCCGTAGCGGATGATCGTCGGGAAGAGCGCCGGCAGGGTCGACGGCATGGTCGAGGTGAACGTGACCAGGACCAGACCGAGGATGAGCAGGCCGGCGAAGACCCCGGGGCCGGTGCCGGTCTGCACGAGCTCGAGTGCCGGCCAGGACAGCACGATGAACCCGATGCACCCCGCGGCCAGCACGGGGCGACGCCCGAACCGGTCCGACAGCCGTCCGCCGAACGTGATGACGACCATCATGAGGATCATCACGATCACGATGAGGATGAGGCCGAACGTGGCGTTCTGCCCGAGGTTCGTCTCGAGGTAGGTCGGCATGTACGACAGCAGCATGTAGTCGGTCACGTTGAACACGAGGACCAGGCCGATGCAGACGATGAGCGAGCGCCAGTTCTCGGCGAAGAGCTTGAGGAACGGCGTCTTCTGCGACTCGCGCTCGGCCGCCTGCTCCTGCTGCTTCTGGAACGCCGGGGTCTCCTCCAGCTTGAGACGCAGGTAGAGCCCGATGAGGCCGAGCGGTCCGGCGACGATGAACGGGATGCGCCAGCCCCAGCTGAGCAGGGCGTCCTCGGGCAACGTGTACTGCAGGATCGTCACGATCGACGCGCCGAGCACGTAGCCAGCGAGCGTGCCAAACTCGAGCCAGGAGCCCATGAAGCCGCGGCGCTTGTCGGGCGAGTACTCCGCGATGAAGGTCGCCGCACCGCCGTACTCACCGCCGGTCGAGAACCCCTGCACGAAGCGGGCGACGAGCAGCAGCACCGGGGCCCAGAAGCCGATCGTGTCGTAGGACGGGATCAGGCCGATCATGAGCGTGCCCGCGGCCATCAGGATCATCGTCAGCGCGAGGACCTTCTGCCGGCCGATCCTGTCGCCGATCGGGCCGAACACCGCGCCGCCGATCGGACGGACGATGAACGCGGCGGCGAAGAAGCCGAACGTGGCGACCAGGTTCGAGGTCGGGTCGCCCGCCGGCAGGAACACCTTCGAGATCGTGACCGTCAGGTAGGCGAAGATGCCGAAGTCGAACCACTCCATGGCGTTGCCGAGGGCCGCTGCGGCGACGGCACGCTTGAGCAGCGACTCCTCGACGACGGTGACGTCGTCCTCGGTGAGTTTCCGTCGTGCGCGCTTGACGGCGCCCTTCGTCCGCAGCGGGCGGTCCCCGTGCGTCTGCTTCGGTGTCTCGTTGGCTGGCAAGAGCGTTCCTCCGGTGTGCTGTGCGTCCTTCGGGCGTCCGACGAAGACGGCGACACTGGCGACCTGCGAGCCGCGCTCGCCGGACAAACCCCGGAAGCCTACCAGGCGGGCGGTCGCGGGTGGCATGTCAGTGCCGCCCGGCAGGCTCGTGGCAGCGGCGTGACCGCTACGCTGAGCAGACCCCGTCGAGCGCGGGGACACTCAGGCACCTCATCACGGACTCGGTGCCGCACATACGAACGGAAGGCGCAGCCATGACCAAGCCCATGCCCGACAAGCCATCGGTGGACGGACTCGAGCAGGTCTGGGGACCGCAGTGGGAGCAGGACGGCACCTACCGGTTCGACCGCGCCGCCGCGGGTGACCGCTCCGCCGTCTTCTCGATCGACACCCCGCCGCCGACCGCCTCCGGCTCGCTGCACATCGGACACGTGTTCTCGTACACACACACCGACCTCAAGGCCCGGTACGAGCGCATGCGCGGCAAGCACGTGTTCTACCCGATGGGCTGGGACGACAACGGTCTCCCCACCGAGCGTCGCGTGCAGAACTACTACGGCGTCCGCTGCGACCCGTCGCTCCCCTACGACCCCGACTTCACGCCGCCGTTCGAGGGCGGCGACGGCAAGTCGAGCAAGGCCGCCGACCAGCTGCCGATCTCCCGTCGCAACTTCATCGAGCTGTGCGACCAGCTGACCGTCCAGGACGAGCAGCAGTTCGAGGAGCTCTTCCGCACCCTCGGGCTCTCCGTCGACTGGACGCAGTCGTACCGCACGATCGACGCGACCTCCCGCGCCAGTGCCCAGCGCGCCTTCCTCCGCAACCTCGAGCGCGGCGAGGCGTACCAGGCCGACGCCCCGACCCTGTGGGACGTGACCTTCCGCACCGCGGTCGCGCAGGCCGAGCTCGAGGACAAGGAGATGCCGGGCGCGTACCACGGCCTCGCCTTCCACAAGTCCGACGGCAGCGGTGACGTCGTCATCCAGACCACCCGCCCCGAGCTTCTGCCGGCCTGTGTCGCCCTCGTGGCCCACCCGGACGACGAGCGGTTCCAGGACCTGTTCGGCACGACGGTCCGCTCCCCCCTGTTCGACGTCGAGGTCCCGGTGCTCGCGCACCACCTCGCGCAGAAGGACAAGGGTGCCGGCATCGCCATGATCTGCACGTTCGGTGACACCACCGACGTCGTGTGGTGGCGCGAGCTGCAGCTGCCGAACCGCTCGGTGATCGGCTTCGACGGCCGCATCCGCTCGGAGGAGCCGGCGTGGATCGAGTCCGCCGAGGGCCGCGCGCTCTACGCCGAGATGGCCGGCAAGACGGTCTTCTCCGCCAAGAAGGTCGTCGTGGACGCCCTCACCGAGTCCGGCGAGCTCGTCGGCGACGTGAAGACCATCAACCACCCGGTGAAGTTCTTCGAGAAGGGCGACAAGCCGCTCGAGATCGTCTCCACCCGCCAGTGGTACATCGTCAACGGCGCCCGCGACGAGCAGCTCAAGCAGACCCTGCTCGAGCGAGGGAACCAGATCGCGTTCCACCCCGACTTCATGAAGGTCCGGTACGAGAACTGGGTCGGCGGTCTGTCCGGCGACTGGCTCATCTCCCGCCAGCGCTTCTTCGGCGTGCCGATCCCGGTCTGGTACCCGCTCGACGCCGACGGCAACCCGGTCTTCGACCAGCCGATCGTCCCGACCGAGGCGCAGCTGCCCGTCGACCCGTCGTCCGACCCGGCCCCGGGGTACGACGAGTCGCAGCGCGGCGTCGCCGGTGGGTTCCAGGGCGAACTCGACGTGATGGACACCTGGGCGACCTCGTCCCTCACCCCGCAGCTCGCCGGCAAGTGGGAGACCGACCCGGAGCTCTACGGCCTGGTGTACCCGTACGACGTCCGCCCGCAGGCGCAAGACATCATCCGGACGTGGCTGTTCACGACCGTGCTCCGCAGCCAGCTCGAAGCGGACGTGGTGCCGTGGACGAACGCCTCGATCTCCGGCTTCATCGTCGATCCCGACCGCAAGAAGATGTCGAAGTCGAAGGGCAACGTCGTCACGCCGCTGTCGATCCTCGAGCAGCACGGTGCCGACGCGGTCCGGTACTGGGCGGCCTCGTCGAAGCTCGGGACGGACGCGGCGTTCGACCCGCAGAACCCGAAGCAGATCAAGGTCGGCCGTCGTCTGGCGATCAAGGTCCTCAACGCGGCGAAGTTCGTCTACGGCTTCGAGCTCCCCACCGGCGCCCACCAGGTGACGGAGGCGCTCGACGTCGACATGCTCGCCGCGCTCGGCACCGTCGTCGACCAGGCCACGGCCGCGTTCGACGCCTACGACCACGCCCGTGCACTGGAGATCACCGAGCGGTTCTTCTGGACCTTCTGCGACGACTACCTCGAGCTCGTCAAGGAGCGCGCCTACGGCACCGCTCTCGACGCGAGCCACGAGACGCAGGCGAGCGCGGTCCTCGCGCTCCGCGGCGCGATCGACGTCCTGCTCCGCCTGCTCGCGCCGTTCCTCCCGTACGCGACGGAGGAGGTGTGGGCCTGGACCCACGAGACCAGCGTGCACCGGGCCTCCTGGCCGACGCGCGCCGACCTGCCGGTCGACCAGGCCGAGACGGGGCTGCTCGCCGCCGTCGGACAGGCACTCATCGGCATCCGTGGCGCGAAGACCGCGGCGAAGGCGTCCCAGAAGACGCCCGTCACCCGGGCCGTCGTGCAGGCGCCCGCGGGGGTGCGCGAGCTCGTCGAGCGTGCCGCCGTCGACCTGGCGGCCGTGGGCCGGATCCAGGACCTGTCGTTCATCGACGGTGACGAGTTCGCCGTCACCGAGATCGAGCTGGCGGAACAGCCCTCCGCCTAGGCGGACCGCCCGGGCCTGAACCCGACGACGGACGCCCCGTTACCGTGGAGACACGGGCGGGGCGTCCGTCGTCCCGACGGACTCCGCCGTGGACACGAACCCGCCGGCACGGACTGGAGGCACGGATGCAGCTGGGAACGAGATGGAACGTCGGTGCGGAACCACCCGCGCGACTGCCCGAGACGATGGTCGTCGCCGTCCGGCGGGTCGAGGACGAGTTGGCCGCGGAGTCGGTCGACGCCTCGACCTGGCGCTGGACGATGACGTTCCTGGAGGGCAAACCGATGGTCGAGCTGGACGACGGAACGTCGATCCACCTCGACCCGCTCGGGCACGCGCAGGTGACCGACCCGAACGACGCGGGGTCCGAGGACTGACCACGGACCACGGGTGGGCGCGCAGCTGCCGGATGCTGCACGGTCCGGCAGGGTCCGTAGGCGCCGGACCGCGTCCGCCGTCCGGCGCAGGTCGGCGGTGTGGCGCGCGAGTACGATCGAGAACGCACGTTCCCGGACCACCAGGGGCCCGGCGGACGGACGAGCGGACGGGGAAACGGATGGCGACGACCACGGTCGAGTCGGAGACGGCATCGCGGATCCTCGACGCCGCCGACGCCCTGTTCTACGCGCGCGGCATCCAGGCGGTCGGCATGGACGAGATCCGTTCGGCCGCCGGTGTCTCCCTGAAGAAGCTCTACGCCGCGTTCCCCGGCAAGGAGCAGCTCGTCGCCGCCGTGCTCGCCGGACGCCACGCGGTCTGGGAGCACGGCATCCGGGCCGCCGTCGACGCGGCCGACGGCCCCCGCGCGCAGTTGCTCGCCGTGTACGACTTCCTCGAGTCCTGGTTCGGGGACGACACGTTCCGCGGCTGCGGCTTCATCAACGCATTCGGTGAGCTCGGCGCGACCTCCCCGGCCATCGCCGAGATCGCCCGCGAGCACAAGGACTCCTTCCAGCGCTTCGTCGCCGGGATCACCGCACGGGCCGTGGCCGACACCGGCCGTGCCGAGGAACTCGCAGCGCAGCTCGCCCTGCTCGCCGAGGGGGCGCAGACCACGGCGGCGATCGCGGGGACGACCGAGGCAGCCGTGCACGCCCGACGTGCGGCGGCGGTGCTCATCGACGCAGCGGCCCGGTGAGGACGCCGGCCCGCTCCGCGCCCCACCCGGTCGTCGCCCGCGTCGCTAGGTTGGGGCGATGGACACTCCGTTCGACGAACCGAGCACACTCCCCTACGCCCTCCCGCCGTTCGACGGCGTCCGGACCGAGCACTACCGGCCGGCCTTCGACGCCGGCATGGCCGAGCACCGGGCCGAGGTCGAGGCGATCGCCAACGACCCGCACCCGCCGACGTTCGAGAACACCCTCGTGGCCCTGGAACGGTCGGGGCAGCTGCTCCAGCGCGTCGAGATGGTCTTCTCCACCGTCACCTCGGCCGACTCCACGGATGAACTCCGTGACCTCGAGGCCGAACTCTCCCCGCTCCTCGCCGCCCACCGGGACGCGATCGTCCTGGACGCCCGGCTGTTCGCCCGGGTCCGTGCCGTGCACGACGACCTCGACGGCGTCGAGGGGCTGTCGGACGAGGACCGACGCTTGGTCGACCGCACCCTCACCGAGATGACCCTGGCCGGCGCCGGACTCGACGGCGCCGGCAAGGAGCGTCTCACCGCGATCAACCAGGAGCTGTCGTCACTGACGACGACGTTCGAACGGAACCTGCTCGAGGACACGAACGACGCCGCCGTGCACGTCACCGACGAGGCCGGACTCGCCGGGCTCGACGACGGGGCGAAGTCCGCCGCTGCCGGTGCCGCCGCCGACCGGGGCCTGGACGGCTGGCTCGTCACGCTGCCGCTGTACACCGGCCACCCGTGGCTCGCCTCGCTCACGGACCGGGGGATCCGGCAGCGGATCATGGAGGCGTCGCTCTCCCGCGGGCGTCGGGGCAACGCGTTCGACAACCGTGCCGTCCTGCTGCGGATCGTGCGCCTCCGTGCCGAACGAGCCGAGCTGCTCGGATTCCGTGACCACGCCTCGGTCGTCACCGCGGACGAGACCGCCGGCGACCCGGACGCGGTCGCCGGGCTGCTGTCGTCGCTCGTCACGGCGGCCACCGCGAACGCACGGGACGAACGGGCCGTCCGCTCCCGCACCGTCGGCTTCGAGGTCGAGTCGTGGGACTGGGCGTACGCCACCGAGGTCCTGCGCGGGGAGCAGTTCGCCGCCGACGGCGGAGCGCTCCGCCCCTACCTGGAGGCCGACCGGGTCCTCACCGACGGGGTCTTCCACGCGGCGTCGGCCCTGTACGGGCTCCGCTTCGCCGAGCGTCCCGACCTGCGCGGCTACAACGACGACGTCCGGGTCTTCGAGGTCACCGACGAGCAGGACGGGCCCGTGGGGCTGTACCTGCTCGACCTGTACACGCGGGACGGCAAGCGCGGCGGGGCGTGGATGAACCCCGTGGTGGAGCAGTCGTACCTGCTCGGCACGCTCCCCGTCGTCGTGAACAACCTCAACGTGCCGAAGCCCGCGCCCGGTTCCGCCACGCTCCTGACGCAGGACGAGGTGGAGACGCTGTTCCACGAGTTCGGACACGCGTTGCACGGGCTCATCGCACGGACGACCTACCCGCGCTTCTCCGGCACGAACGTGGAGCGGGACTTCGTGGAGTTCCCGTCCCAGGTGAACGAGATGTGGGTCACCTGGCCCTCTGTGCTCGCGAACTACGCCAAGCACCACGAGACGGGCGAACCGATGCCGCCCGAGCTCGTCCTCGGGCTGAGCGACTCCGAGGGCTTCAACGAGGGGTTCGGCACGACCGAGTACCTCGCCGCCGCGCTCCTCGACCAGGCCTGGCACCGGCTGACCGCCGCCGAGGCCGCAGCGGTCACCGACGTCGAGGCGTTCGAACGCCAGGCCCTGGCCGCGGCCGGCATCGACGCTCTGGCCGTCCCGCCCCGCTACTCGTCGACGTACTTCGCACACACGTTCTCCGGCGGGTACGACGCCGGGTACTACGGGTACATCTGGAGCGAGGTGCTCGACGCGGACACCGTGGAGTGGTTCCGCGAGCACGGCGGGCTGTCGCGCGAGGCCGGGGAACGCTTCGCACGCCTGCTGCTCGGCGTCGGTGGGGCGAAGGACCCGCTCGAGGCCTACCGCGAGTTCCGGGGCCGCGACGCCGAGGTCGGGCCGCTGCTGCGCCGTCGCGGGCTCGAGTAGCCCGCGCGGCCGACCGCTGCTACGCGGACTTCTCGACGCGCTTCGGTGCGGAGCGCGGCACGATCGTCGGTGCGGCGTTCTCGAGCACGGTGGCCCGGTTGATGACCACACGCGCCACGTCGTCATCCGACGGGATGTCGAACATGATCGGCCCGAGGACCTCTTCCATGATCGCGCGGAGTCCACGGGCGCCGGTCTGGCGCAGGACGGCGAGGTCCGCGATGGCCTCGAGCGCGCCCTGGTCGAACTCCAGCTCGACGCCGTCGATCTGGAACATCCGCTGGTACTGGCGCACGAGGGCGTTCTTCGGCTCCGTCAGGATCTGCATGAGCGCGGCCTGGTCGAGCTTCGACACCGTGGTCACGACGGGCAGACGACCGATGAACTCCGGGATGAGCCCGAACTTGTGCAGGTCCTCCGGCAGGACGTCGGCGTACAGGTCCTGCTGGTCGAGCGGGCTGTGCAGCTGCGCGCCGAAGCCGATGCCGTGCTTGCCGACACGCGACGACACGATCTCCTCCAGCCCCGCGAACGCACCGGCGACGATGAACAGCACGTTCGTCGTGTCGATCTGGATGAACTCCTGGTGCGGGTGCTTCCGGCCGCCCTGCGGGGGGACCGAGGCGACCGTGCCCTCGAGGATCTTGAGCAGCGCCTGCTGCACGCCTTCACCGGAGACGTCCCGCGTGATCGAGGGGTTCTCGGCCTTCCGCGCGATCTTGTCGACCTCGTCGATGTAGATGATGCCGGTCTCAGCGCGCTTGACGTCGTAGTCGGCGGCCTGGATGAGCTTGAGGAGGATGTTCTCGACGTCCTCGCCGACGTAGCCGGCCTCGGTCAGGGCCGTGGCGTCGGCGACGGCGAACGGCACGTTGAGACGCTTCGCGAGCGTCTGTGCCAGGTAGGTCTTGCCACAGCCGGTCGGCCCGATCAGCAGGATGTTCGACTTCGCGATCTCGACGTCGTCGCGGTCCTCTGCGGCGGTGATCTGCCCCTGCGCCCGGACGCGCTTGTAGTGGTTGTAGACGGCGACCGCGAGCGCTCGCTTGGCCGGGTCCTGCCCGATGACGTACTCCTGCAGGAAGTCGAAGATCTCGCGCGGCTTCGGGAGGTCGAACTCACCGCTGCCGGTGTCCTCGCTCGCTTCGGCGAGGCGCTCTTCGATGATCTCGTTGCAGAGCTCGACGCATTCGTCACAGATGTACACGCCGGGACCGGCGATCAGCTGCTGCACCTGCTTCTGGCTCTTCCCACAGAAGGAGCACTTCAGGAGGTCGGCGCTCTCTCCGATGCGTGCCATGCTCTCGGCCTTCCCTGGTCGACGTGCGCCGCCAGTGCGGTACACGAGGTCGTCGTGTCACCGAGCCTAACCGCATCCGGCGACACAGAGCGGGACCCCCGGCCGCGTTCGCCCACGGCGTCGCCGGCCTGGTAGCGTGGACCGCGTTGCTCTACAAGTTGTAGAGAACGGCTCCTGGAGGAACCATGCAGAAGCGCCTCGCCACCGGCGGCGTCGCGACCCTCGGTGTCGCCGCCGCGATCGTCCTCGGCTCCGCGGCATCGGCCAGCGCCCACGTCGGCGCGGAAGCCACCTCGACGGCGGCCAACTCGTACACCACGGTCACGTTCTCCGTCCCGCACGGCTGCGACGGATCCCCCACGACGAAGCTGCAGTTCCACGTGCCCGAGTCCGTGATCGAGGTCACGCCGACGGTCAACCCGAACTGGACGATCACGAAGCACACCGAGCCCTACGCCGCCGCCACCACCGCAGCGGGCGAGGACGAGTCCGAAGCAGCGGCCGAGCGCGTCACCAGCGTCACCTACACCGCGAAGACCCCGCTCCCCGCCGACGAGCGCGACACCTTCGCACTGTCGTTCGCGTTGCCCGACGGCAAGGCCGGCGACACCGTCGCCATGCCGGTCTCCCAGACCTGCGAAGAGGGCTCCACCGAGTGGGACCAGGCGACGACCGCCGGCGAGGCGGAACCGGAGCACCCGGCACCGATCATCACGCTGACCGCAGCGGACGCGGCCGACGAGCACGCGCACGGGGCCACGGAGTCGACCGAGTCCGACGAGGCGGCGGCGACCACCGCCTCCAGTTCGTCCTCGTCCATGCCCGCCGACCCGGACCTGGTCGGCCGCTTCCTCGGCCTCGGCGGTCTCCTCCTCGGTGCCGTCGCGCTCGTCGTCTCCGTCGCGGCCTCGCGCCGCCGCGGCAGCAGCAAGTGACGTCCGGCACCACGAAGAGCCACTCCCGCCCGGCGCAGCCTCGGCGCCGGGCCGGGAGGCTCGGCGCCGCGTCCGCCGCTGTCCTCGCGATCGCGGGTGGTGCGGTCCTCGGCCTCGCCGCGCCCGCCAGCGCGCACAACTACCTCGTCTCGGCGACGCCGGCGGCCGACAGCACCCTGACCGAGCTGCCGGACACGTTCGCGATCACGACGAACGACCGGTTGCTCGACATCGGCGACACCGACTCCGGGTTCGCCATGCGCATCGTCGGCCCCGACGGGAAGTACTTCGAGGACGGCTGCGTCGACGTCGACGGTCCGACGATGTCCACCGCGGCGTCGCTCGGTGACCCGGGCGAGTACCAGGTGGAGTGGCAGATCATCTCCGCCGACGGCCACACCGTCTCGGACGCGTACGACTTCACCTGGGATGCCCCGGCCGGGTACTCCCCCGCCGAGGGTTCGGCGACACCCCCGGCCTGCGCCACCGCCGGCGACGGGTCGTCCGCTGCCGCGACCACGACGGGGTCGGAGTCCGGCGAGTCCTCGTCGACCACCTCGGACGCGCTGTGGATCGGCGCCGGCGGGCTCGTCGTCGTCGCCGCGGTCGTCGCCGTCCTGCTGCTCGTCCGTCGTCGCCCGGCGCCGGCCGCCGACGACCCCGACGAGGGCTGACGCCGCGCGGCTCCGCTGCAGCGTGACGCCTGCTGTCCTGGCCGCTCCGCACGCCGTGGACACGACGACGGCCCCGCACCGATGAGGTGCGGGGCCGTCGTCGTCCGAGCGCTACTTGACGAGCGCCGGCAGGTTCTTGCGGCTGGTGAGGACCTGGTCGATCAGGCCGTACTCCACGGCTTCCTGCGCGGACATGATCTTGTCGCGCTCGATGTCGTGGTTGATCTCCTCCGGCGTCTTGTTGGAGTGCTTCGACAGGGTCTCCTCGAGCCAGGTGCGCATGCGGAGGATCTCCGCCGCCTGGATCTCGATGTCGGACGCCTGACCGCCACCCTGCTGGGTCGCGGGCTGGTGGATGAGCACACGGGCGTTCGGGAGCGCGAGGCGCTTGCCCGGGGTACCACCGGCGAGGAGCACCGAGGCGGCCGAGGCAGCCTGGCCGAGGCAGACCGTCTGGATCTGCGGACGGATGTACTGCATCGTGTCGTAGATCGCCGTCATCGCGGTGAACGAGCCACCGGGCGAGTTGATGTACATCACGATGTCGCGGTCGGGGTCCATCGACTCGAGCACGAGGAGCTGGGCCATGACGTCGTCGGCCGACGCGTCGTCGACCTGGACGCCGAGGAACACGATGCGGTCCTCGAAGAGCTTCGCGTACGGGTCCTGGCGCTTGTAGCCGTAGGCCGTGCGCTCCTCGAAGCTCGGGAGGATGTACCGATCAGTGGGGGCCGGGACGTTCTGCGCGCCACCGAGCATGGGGAGATGCATTCTCGTTTCCTTTTCTTCGGTGGGGATCAGGACTGGGCGTCGGGCTCGGCGGCCGGGGTCGGCGTCTCGCCGTCGCTGACCGTGCCGCCACCACCGATGACCTCGGCGGACGAAGCACGCAGGTGGTCGACGAACCCGTACTCGAGGGCTTCCTGCGCCGTGAACCAGTTGTCACGGTCGTTGTCCTTGAGGATCTGCTCGATCGACTTGCCGGTCTGCTCAGCCGTGAGCTCGGCCATCCGCTGCTTCATGTCGAGGATGACCTTCGCCTGCGTCTGGATGTCGGCGGCGGTACCACCGAACCCACCCGACGGCTGGTGCAGGAGCACGCGCGCGTTCGGCGTGATGTAGCGCTTGCCGGGCGTGCCGGACGAGAGCAGGAACTGCCCCATCGAGGCGGCGAGGCCGATGCCCACCGTGACGATGTCGTTCGGCACGAACTTCATCGTGTCGTAGATCGCCATGCCGGCGGTGATCGAGCCACCGGGCGAGTTGATGTAGAGGTAGATGTCCTTCTCAGGGTCCTCGGCGGCGAGGAGCAGCAGCTTGGCTGCGATCTCGTTCGAGTTGTCGTCGCGGACCTCGGAGCCGAGCCACACGATCCGGTCTCTCAGAAGGCGGTCAAAAACACTGGGGTTCAGTGTTGCTTCGGCCATGGAAAAGCTCCCGTTCAGTTGTCGCTTGTTGTCGAACTTATCGGTTGCAACGCACGTGGTCTCGTGTGTTCGCTGTCGGCGGTCAGGCAGACCGGGAACACGGTCGGAACGTGTGGGAAAGCGAACGGGAGGCACGGTGCCAGCTGGCTCCGTGCCTCCCGTTCGTGAGGATGGTCGCGACTACTTCGCGTCGGCCTCGGCCGACTCGTCGTCGGTCTCGTCGGCGTCGACGTCGTCACCCTGGGCGACACCCGCGGTGAAGGCGGAGAGGTCGACCGGGTTGCCGGCGGTGTCCTTCACGGTGACCTTCGACAGGACCGTGGCGACGGCCTTCGAACGAGCGACCTCGCCGACCATGCCGGGGATCTGGCCGTTCTGGTCGATGACCTTGATGAACTCGGCGGGCTCCATGCCGTACTGCGCAGCGGCCTGGATGAGGTACTGCGTGAGCTCCTCCTGCGAGACCTGGATCTGCTCCTTCTCGGCGATGGAGTCGAGCAGGATCTGCGAGCGGAACGCCGTCTCGCTGGACTCGGCGACCTCCTTGCGGTGCTCGTCGTCCTCGAGACGGTTCTCCTGCTCGAGGTGGCGGTGCACCTCGTCCTCGATGAGCTTCTCGGAGATCGGGATGTTCACCGACTCGAGGAGCTGCTCGACGAGCTTGTCGCGAGCGGCTGCGCCCTGGCCGAAGGTCTTCGACTTGGCGATCTGCTCCTTGAGGTCGGCCTTGAGCTCGTCGAGCGTGTCGAACTGGCTCGCGATCTGGGCGAACTCGTCGTCGGCCTCGGGGAGCTCGCGCTCCTTGACGGCGGTGACGGTCACGGCGATCTGGGCGGTCTCGCCCTCGCGGTCGCCACCGACGAGCTTCGACTCGAAGGTGGTGGACTCGCCGGCGGTGAGCGACTCGAGTGCCTCGTCGATGCCCTCGAGCAGGTCGCCCGAGCCGATCTCGTAGGAGACGCCGGTGGCCGAGTCGACCTCGTCGTCACCGATGGTGGCGGTGAGGTCGAGCTGCGCGAAGTCGCCGGTCTTCGCCGGACGGTCGACGGTCACGAGGGTGCCGAAGCGCGTGCGGAGGTTCTGCAGTTCCTCGTCGATCTCCTCGTCGGAGACCTCGACCGCGTCGACCTCGATCTCCATGGAGCCGTAGTCGGGCAGGTCGAACTCGGGCCGGACGTCGACCTCGAAGGTGAGGACGAGGTCGCCGGAGAAGTCCTTGACGTTCGGGAGCTCGGCGACGTCGGCCTCGGCACGGCCGAGGATGCGCAGCTCCTGCTCGTCCACCGCCTGGCGGTAGAAGGTGTCGATCGCGTCGCCGACGGCGTGGTTCAGGACCTCGCCCCGACCGACACGCTGGTCGACGATCGCCGGCGGGACCTTGCCCTTGCGGAAGCCGGGGATGTTGATCTGCTCGGCGATGTGCTTGTACGCGTGGTCGATGCTCGGCTTGAGATCTTCCGGCGTCACGTTCACGGTGAGCTTGACGCGGGTGTCGCTCACCTTGTCGACGGTGCTGGTGGCCAAGGGATGTTCTCCTGTTGGTTGACGTTCGATGTGACCTGGTCGGGGCGACAGGATTTGAACCTGCGACCTCCCGCTCCCAAAGCGGGCGCTCTACCAAGCTGAGCTACGCCCCGGTACGAGGGCCAGGATCGTCGTGTGCGCCTGTTGACGCGCGGGCAGGACGAGTCCGGCCCCACGACCTCGATGAGTCTAGCGGGCTCGCGATGCGCGATCCCCGGTAGGACCCTCGGTTGTGGGAAGTCAGTCGTCCGCGGACTTCCGCAGGCCCCGACGCCACTGCACCCCGACGACGACCTGCACCGCCAGCGCCGCGACCCCGAGCAGCAGACCGACGACGATCCGCCAGACGTGCAGGAGCGCGTGCCACGGCTGTGCCCGCGGGTCGCCGAACAGCTCCGGTCGCAGGGACAGCACCACCGCCGCGACGGCGACGAGCACGAAGGACAGCACCCGGGAGCGCTTGATCGTGCGCTGCGACGACTCGTCGGGCGGCGGCAGGATCATGGCGGTGTCGATCGTCCGGTATGGTGGTGGGGCTGCGACTCGTGCGCGGCTGCGGGGATGTAGCTCAATGGTAGAGCCCCAGTCTTCCAAACTGGCTACGCGGGTTCGATTCCCGTCATCCCCTCCGAAGAAGCACGCTGTACCCCGATGGTCCACATTCCCGGGGACTACCGTGGCGCTGGCCGGAAGGACGTCGACCGTGCGGAGCACTCCGCTGCCGTGAGGATCGACGGCGGCGCAACCATGTCACGAGTCCGCACGGCCGTCCGGTCCGCCGTCACGCTCCCCGCCCGCGTCGGACGGTTCAGCGAGTTCCTGTTCCGCCGTTCCGACGCGGCCTTCGACGTCTACCCGGACGACCCCGCGGAGGGGACGGTCCCCGGTCCGGACGTCGGACGAGTCTGGTTCCTCGGCGAACGCGGCGAGCTCTCCCTCGGCGTGCGCACCCACGAGCTGTCCCTGCCGGCGTTCTTCGCCCGGCACCGTGCAGCAAGGGGTCGCGGGACGTCGTGGTCGATCGCGAGCGCGCCGTCGTCGAGCGTCCGGGACCTGCCGTCCGTGGTCGAGGGACACCGGGAGCACCTGGGCGCGTGCGAGGTCGTCGTCGTCATGGTCGGCATCACCGACGCCCTGCGGGTGATGTCGCCGCTCACCTGGGAACAGCACCTCAGCGACACCCTCACCGCGCTCCTCGACGCACTGCCGCCCGGAGCCCGGGTCCTCGTCGGAGCGATCCCGCCCCTCGACAACGCGGGGAGCCTGTCCCGGCCCGCTCGGATCGCCGCAGGAGCGCACGGGCGGGAGCTCAACCGCCGGTCGTGCGCGGTGGCAGCGGACCACGCACGGGTCGACGTGGTGGACTTCCCCGAGGAACTGACACGGTCGGTCTGGCGCCCGGAAGCGGAGGAACACCGCTACCGGGACACCTACGCCGTGTGGGGCGCGCACCTGGCCGACCACGCCTGACGCTCCGTCACAGGCTGACTCAGCCCAGCAGTGCCCGCAGGGCGGCGACGTGCGCTCGGTACGCGCGCCGACCCTCCGGGGTGAGGGCGAGCCACGTCTTGACACGGCCGTTGCCGGTGGGCTTGCTCACCGTGAGGTAGCCGGCCGACTGCAGCACCTTCACCTGTTTGCTCGTCACCGAGTCACTCACACCGAGTGCGTCGCGGACGACCGAGAACTCGGCTTCGTCGAGCGGGTCGAGGAAGGCGCAGATCTGCAGACGGTTCGGGGCATGCACGACCTCGTCGAAGGTCGGAGACGCGCTGCTCGCCGGCTCGTCGAGCGGGGAGGCCATCAGGACGCGACCACGTGGCCGCTGCGCAACTCCGACCGCAAGCGCGCGTCGAACCGCCGCCCGAGAGCGACGATCAGGACGAACAGGACCCCGGCGCACACCCACACCGGCCAGAGGAGCCCCGTTGCGGCATGGACGACCATGGCGGTCACCACCACGACGACGCCCGACACCCCCATCGCCACCGCCCATCGCGTGGCGGCGCCTGCCCGGTGTCCGGAGACCCAGACACCGGTCCGGCGACGGTAGACGGAGACGAGGGCGCCGAGTCCGACGAAGAAGGCGATGAGGACGCTCATCCGGACGACTGTGCCGCCGAGCGTGTAGCCGACGAGGTAGGCGGCGGTCAGCAGCCCGAGCGTCGGGTGGTACCACCAGGGCGTCACGAGGCGGTCGGCGACGGAGGCGCGGGTGGCGTCGACCGCGGCGAGCGCCGCACGTGCTCGATCCAGGTCTTCGTCGTTTTCCATGTCGGCAAGTCAATCACTTGCCTTTCCGGAAAGTCAACGGATCAGCGCCACCGGCGGGTCATCGCGGAGGCGTTGGAACATGAGGTGATCCTGCCACCGGCCCGCGATCTCGAGGTACCGCGGCGCCAGGCCGTACTGCAGGAAGCCGTTGCGGGCCAGCACCCGCTGCGAGGCGGTGTTGTGGACCAGTGTCTCGGCCTGGACCCGGTGGAGGCCGAGCTCGTCGAACGCGTGGCCGAGCGCCGCCGCCACAGCCCGGGTGGCCAGCCCGCGTCCGGTGCGGTCCTCCGACAGCCAGTACCCCATCGCGCACGACCGGAAGGGTCCCCGCACGATGCCGCTCAGCGTCAGCCGGCCGGCGACCGCGCCGTCGTCGTCGAGGATCACGAACGGAGCGGCTTCGCCCCGCTGGTGTCGGTCCAGCACGAGCGCGATCTCCGAGCGCTGGCCCTCGACGGTTTCGTGGCCGTCGGCCCGGATCGGGCTCCACGGTGCCAGGAACTCCCGGTTGCGGACGAGCAGGTCGGCGAGCGCCGTGCTGTCCTCCGGTGAGACCAGACGGATCGGGCTCACCGGGGAGCGCCTTCCGGCCGACCGGCCTGCTCGAGTGCCCGGACCATCTCCAGCGTCGACCCGTCCGTGAAGCCCACCGGTCGGGTCCGGCCGGTCTCGACGAACCCGTGACGGGAGTAGAAGCGCCGCGCCGGCGTCCCGTGCTCGTACACGTACAACCTGAGGTGGTCCGCGCGGCGACCCGCCCAGTCCATGATGCCCGCGAGGAGGGCGTCGGCGACACCGTGCGTCCGACCGCGGAACGCCGGCGAGACGAAGACCCCGGTCAGGACCGGGCCCGGACCGTCCTCGTCCCCGATCTGGGCGCTCATCATCCCGATCCACCGGCCGGACAGGTCGTCGACCGCGGCGAGGCTGGTCGTGTCGTTCCCCTGGCCGCGCCGAGCGCGGAGACGCCAGTCGTCCTCCGTCATGCCGAGGGTGGTCTCCAGGGTCGCCCCGTACGAGATCGGGTTGTCGGTCGCGTTCTCGATCCGGAGCTCGCGGACCAGCGGCCAGTCGTCCTCGACGGTCCGGCGGATGGTGAACGCGGTGTCCATGCGAGCGACGGTACCGGTGCCACCGCCACCTCACGAGCCGCTCGTTGCGCGCGCCGCTTCAGTCGGTGACGTCGAGGGGGATCTCCGGCTCGCGGAGCGGTAGGCCCAACTCCCGCGCGGTCTCGACGTACGCCCGGTAGACCGCCGCGTACTGCTCCCGTGCCCGATCAGCCTGCTCCTGCATGAAGGGGCGCTCGACGTACGTCTCGTACCCGATCGTCCGACGTCGGTCGGCCTCGGCCGTGACGGCGACGCTCCACCGCCACACGTCGGCTGGGCTGGCGTTCGCCGGCGCTGCGGCCAGCACCTCGGCCGGGACGGGCACGACCGCCCCGGGGGTGCTCCGCGGTCCGCCCGAGGTGACCACGAACGCGGTTCCGATGCAGATCCAGACCCCGATCAACGCCCCGCCCGCTCCGAACGTCGTCGCGCGCAGGGACGGGCCCGCCACCAGGACGCCGACCCCGAGGCCCGCTGCCGCCACCAGTGCGACGGTCACGAGGGCGAGCAGCGTCCGACCCCATACCGTCCGTCGCTGTCGCCGGCGGACGGCAACGGGGTCGTACCGGTCCCGCCACCGCCGCAGCGTCGCGGCACCGGGGCCGTCGCGGTCCACGTACACGTCCCCGTCGGGTGCGACGAAGACGGCTGAGTCGGGCGAGCGCGGGTCGATCACGGACCCAGCGTCCCACCGCTCGCCACCGGGGGTGCGGGAGTCCGGGCGTCGGGCGAGCAGCGACCGCCGAGCGCCGGTGCGGGGACGAGGGTCAGGAGACCGCTGGCTGCGGCGTCCGCCGCCAGGCCAGCAGCGACCGCCACCGGGGGACTTCGGTGACCACGACGGTTCCGCACAGCGCGGTGACGACGACGGCCAGCCAGGAGGGCCAGATCGCCCATGCGGCGACGGTCGCGCCGACGAGGTGTGCCAGGACCGACACGATCGTGACGGTGCCGTGCGTCGCGATCGGTGCATCGCCTCCCGGCCGGTCACCGGGCGTCGAGAACACGGCGGGCGGGACGAGCAGCAGGAGCACGGCCACGATCGCGAGCGGGATCGAGTGCGGCCAGAGTGCCCACGGCACGGCGACCCAGGCGACGAGTTCGGCACCGGCGCGGAGGCCACCGCGGACGGGGTCGTGTCCGACGCTCATCGTGTCGGGCCGGCGCGCAGGCCGCGGTCGAGGAAGTCGATCATCCACGTGAAGCTCTCGTCGACGTCGGTCCCCATCTGGAACCCGCCCGACACCTCGAGCGTCGCGAAGCCGTGCAGCACGCTCCGGAGCATCCGGAGCGCGTGGACCTCGTCCGCCGGGTCGAGGCCGTAGTCGCGGAGGACGGCGGAGAACGACGACAGTGTCCGGTCGAGCGCGAGGGTGAGCGGGTCGTCGGCGTCCGCGGGACGGGCGCCGGTCGTGGCCGCGTAGCGACCGGGATGCTCGCGCACGTACCGGCGGACCGCGCCGGCGGCGGCGGCCAGGGCGTCCCTCCCGGCTCGCCCCTGCGTCGCGTCCCGCAGCGCCTCACTGAGTTCCGCGACCGCGAGGACGGCGATCCGTCGGGTGAGGTCGGTGAGCCCGCCGACGTGCTTGTAGAGCGACGGCGCCTTGACGCCGAGCCGTTCCGCGACGGTGCTCATGCTCACCTGCGCGAGACCGTTCTCGTCCGCGAGCGCAGCGGCGGCCTCGGTGACGACCGCCGCGTCGAGTCCCGCCCTAGGCACGGTCGTCGCCGGTGGGGATCGCGGTGAGCGTGCGACCGAGGAACGGGAGCAGGAGGGCCAGGACCTCGGCCGGGGTCTCGGTGTGCGGGTAGTGCCCGGCACCGTCGATGACGGCGAGCTCGCCGAGACCGGACGGCAGGTCGGCGAGGACCCGTCGGCCCTCGGCGGCGGGGTCGGCCCAGTCCGGGTCGGCGCTGCCCTCGACGACGAGGACCGGGCAGCGGACGTCCGCGAGCCGGGCGCCGGCGTCGGCCGGGGAGGTCTTCGTCATGGCGTGGAGGACGGCCATGCGCTCGGGCTGCTGGAGCGTCTCCTCGATGCGGCGACGCTCCTCCGTCCAGTCCGCGGGCTTGGTGTGCACCGCGATGTCGAGGTAGGCGAGCCAACCCGGCAGGCGGCCCATCGTCATGACCTTGAGGAGCTGGAACGTCCCGGCGCGGTGCTGGTTCCGGTTGCGGAGGAACCCACCGAGGTCGAACGACTGCGCGCGGGTGAAGGGGGCGAGCTCGACGATGCCGGCGACGACGTCGGGTGCGTCCGCGGCGGCGATCGTGGCAGCGCCACCGCTGATCGACTGCCCGACGATGACGGCGGGCCCACCGAGGTGCCGGACGACGGCCACGAGGTCGGCGGCGATGTCGGCACGCTCGTAGCCGGACCAGCCGGTGCTCGAGTCGCCGCAGCCGCGGATGTCGACGTTCGCGACCCGGTAGCCGGCAGCAACGAGCTCCGGGACGAGGAACCGGTACGAGTGTCGGCTGTCGCCCATGCCGTGGGCGAGGACGACGAGCGGACCGGTGCCACTGACGTCGACGGCGATGGTGCCGCCATCCAGTGCGATGTGTTCAAGCATGAGCGCCTCCCGGCTACGAGTGTTAGCCATAAGCTAACACCCTTAGCCAAGAGGTGTCAACGCCCGGTCAGGACGCACTCCCGTCGGCGGCGACGAGCTGCAGCTGCGTCAGGGTGACGGGCGTCACGGCCTCGAACGAGAGCGTCCCCGCGCTGACACCGCCGGCGAACGGGAAGACCCGCGTCTGGCCGGCCCACACGAACTCCTCGTCTTGCGCGTCCAACTGGTGGACCACGCGATCGTCGGCGTCCCGCAGGGTGATCCGCCACGACGACCGTCCGGCCTCGGCCGCCGTCACCGTGACGAGCGAGGCCGCCGCGACCGTGACCGGCACCACGACGGACTCCCCCGCGGCGAGTGCTACCCGGGTCAGCCCGGTGTCGTCGGTCAGCGGCGACACTCCCACGGGCAGGACGTCGTCCGGGGTGTCCCGGTACCCGTGATGCTCGGACGCCGAGGTCGGGCGCGTGTCCGCTGCCCAGCCGACCGGGGTCTCCGACAGCGCGACGACGATCCGCGACGCCCCGACCACGACCGCGTGCGGGATGCTGATCGACTCCCACGGTTCGTCGTCGACCGTGACGGCGGCGATGAACCGACCGGTGCCGGTGGTCTCGATGACGGTGGGCGAACCGTTCCCCGGCGGACGCAGCACCGTCCTCCGGACCGACGGCGGCACGAGCACGTAGGTGCCGGTCGACGGCGCCAGCGGGTACAGCCCGATGGTCGCGAAGACGTACCAGGCGCTCATCTCGCCGTTGTCCTCGTCACCGGGGTACCCCTGGCCGAGGTCGGAGCCGACGAACAGCCGGTCGAGGCACTCGCGGACGATGCGGTGCGCGTCGTCGTGCCGGCCGGTGAACATCGGGAAGAACGGGATGTGGTGTGCGGGCTGGTTCGACAGACCGAGCATGCCCATCCGGATGTCGCGGGCCTCGGTCATCTCGTGGATCGCGAACCCGTACGAGCCGGAGTGCTCGGTGCCGCCCGTCTCGCGGCGCTCGGAGAAGCGGGCGAACGCCTCGTCGAACGCCGCGGGGCCGCCGTGCAGGTCGACGACCCCGGCACCGTCGTGCGGGGCGGTGAACATCGTGCCCCAGGCGTTCGTCTCGGTGTAGTCGCTCCCCCACACGTCGGGGTCGAAGTCGTCCCGCCAGCAGCCGTCGGGCGTCCGGCCGATGAAGAACCCGCGCTCTCGGTCGAAGACGTTCCGGTACTGCAGGGACCGGCGGGCGAACCACTCGTGCTCGGCCCGGTAGCGCGCTTCGCCGCCCGCGTCGCCCGCGGCCGCGGCACGCTCCGCCATCACCCGGGCCAGGACGGCGACACCCCAGTCGTTAATGGCTGCGTCGAGGGTCCACGACATGCCCTCGCCGGTCGCCGTGTCGACGTACCCGCGGAACAGGCCCGGGAGGCTCCCCTTCCGTCCGACCCGCCGGTCCCGTGCCGGGACGGTCGCGTTCCGCACCGCGGACCGGTAGGCCTGCTCGACGTCGAACCCGTCGACGCCCTTCGCGACGAGGTCGGCGAAGACCGTGTCGCTCGTGGTGCCGGTCATGACGTCCTCGGCGCCGGGGGCACTCCAGCGCGGGGTCCAGCCGCCGTCGGCGAAGTGTCCGACGACGCCCTCGGCGAGGTCGGCCGCCGTGTCCGGGGTGAGGAGCGCGAGCAGCGGCCAGGCCGTGCGGTAGGTGTCCCAGAACCCGTTCGTCGTGGTGAGCGGTCCGTCGACGACCTCGGGACCGGGCTCGTCCCGGATCGGCTCGGTCAGGACGTCGCCGTAGGGGGAACGGTGGCGCGGTGTCCCGTCCAGGGCGGTCTCCCCCGCCCGCGTCGGGTAGAGGAACGCGCGGTACAAACCGGAGTACAGCGAGACGAGCTGGTCCTCGGTGGCACCCTCGACCCGCAGCACGTCGAGTTCCGCGACCCAGCGTTCCTCGGCGTGCTCGCGCATCGTGTCGAAGTCGCCCGCGGCGGCGAGGTTCGCGACGGCGTCCTCGGCGGAGACGGTCGAGATGCCGAGGAGCACGTCGGTGTCCCCGGCGACCTCGATCCACCCCCGGAGCTCGCCGTCGACGAACGCCGTGTTGTCGGCGACGGCGTGCGCGATCCGCACGTACACGTGGTGCGGCGGGGTCTCGGCCCGGTCGTCGAGCAGGGCATCCACGACGGCCGTCCCGTCCTCGAGTCGGACCGAGCACGAGCGGAGCACGCCGTGGTGGTCGAGCACGACGCTGCGGATGCCGGTGAACCGCCACGCCAGGGCGAACTCCCCCGCGGTCATCTCGGCGGCCACGCCCTCGTCGAGGGTGACCCGGTAGCGGTGCGGTCCGTCGAGTTCGTCGACGTGGTCGAACCCGAGCGCGCGGGCGGCCCGGTCCACGTCGGGCGAGACGAGCGGGGACGGCATGACCTGGAACACCCCGCGGTCGGCCATCCAGGGCGAGGGCAGGTGGCTCGTCGCGAACGCCTGGATCGTGGGCCGGTTGTCGCTCGGACGGTTGTGCTCCTGGTAGGCGTACGGCCACCGGTTGTCGGACGCGTTCGTCATCGGCAGGCCGAACACCCCGCCGTGCGGGAGTCCGACGAGCGGGGCGTTGTTCCCGCGCGAGAACGTACCCGACGAGTGCGTCCCTCGGGTGGTGCGGACGTGGTCGAGCGGGCGACAGCCAGGAGGCACGGCGCCGGTCCTGAGACCGGCCGGCTCGATGCGGACGTCGTCCAGCCAGCCGCGCACGGCGCTGTCTGACCCGTCGACGGTCGCTGGCCGGTCTGCCCTCCCGAGCCGAGCCTCCAGGCGGTCCACCACCCGGCCGGCGACCGCCGACAGGTCGACGGTCCGCCGGTTCCACTGGTCGACCCACTGCTTGCGGGCGTCGTCCTGCGCCTCGGGCGTGACGGGCTCGCCGTACTGGTCTCGGGCGCCGCCCTCGCTCAGTCGGGTGCCGTCGGTGAAGACGATGTCGAGTGCGAACGCCGTGGCGGCCCAGAACCCGTCGAGGTCCCGGACTGCCGGTTCGGTCTGCCCCTCGGGCAGCGACCGCTCTGGGAACCAGACCCAGGTCAGGACGTCGGCGCGGCCGACCTCGCGTCCCGCGAACCCCGGGACGACCTGCACGGTCCCCCTCGGGTCGGTCTGTTCGACCAGGGTCGCCTGCTGGGAGACGAACCCGACCCCGTTCCGGGCCGCGACCGCGGTCACGGGACCGGTGTTCGTCGGGCTGTCAGCGGTCGGGCCGCCACGGCGTTCGTCACTCATGGATCGATCGTTCCCCTACTTGTAGACGGCGGACTGACCGTAGAGCACCTGCGTGAACTGCGACACGTACGGGCTGACGTCACCGTCCGGCAGGTTGTACGTCATGAAGACGCCGTACCCGTCGGCCTTCGTGCGCTCCGCGAGCGTGACCGCGAGGTCCACCGGGGTGTTCTGGATGTCGACCGCCGCAGCCGAGAGCTTCGACTTCGGCAGACCCGGGATGGTCGGCGCCGTGTAGGTGCCGTAGTACGGGTTCCACGCGTAGTCGAGCTTGTGGCCGATCGACGGCTTCTCCTGCTGCAGTGACGTCGACGACGGGCCGATGTCGTAGAAGGAGATGATCTTGCCGGGCATGTCCGCGCGGAGCGCGGAGATGAGCCAGCCGATCGACTGGTCGTTCGGCTGCGGTGTGCCGTCCACGCCGTAGTCCGAGTACTCGTCGTCGAGGTCGACGCCGTCGAGCCCGTACTTCTCCACGGTCGCCGACACCTGCGCCGCGAAGTCGCGCGCGTCCGCCTTCGAGGTGAAGTTCGCCAGGCCGGTGCCCTGGTGGTTCCCGAGCACCGAGAGCGTCACCTTGATGCCCTTGGCCTGCAGCGGACGGATCTGCGTGGCCGCCTGGTCGAGGGTGCGCTGCACGTTCTCGTTGGCGTACAGGACCGCGTCGCCGTCCGCGTCTCGGTTGATGTTCGCGGCGAAGATGATCGCCACGTCGAAGGCGTTCGCGCCGTTCTCGAGCGTGTACCGGCCGACGTTCCGGAGTTCGTCGTTGTTCACCTCGACGTAGGCGATGCTCGTCGGCCCCGACTTGGTCGGAGCGTGCTGCCCCGGTCGCCCGTGGCCGTGGCCGTGGCCGTTGCCGTGCCCCGAACCGTGGCCCTGGGCTGCTGCCGGTCCGCCCGGTGCTGCCGACGCGGCGGCGGGCACCATCGGTGCCGCCACCATGGCGACGAGCGCCGCCACGATCCCGATCTTCATGGTCTTCTGCATGACACTCCTCTTCGAGTGGTGTCCGCGGCGGCGAGGTGCCGCCGCGGGCCCACGACCGGTCCGGCCGTGGGACCCACCGCCGGGACACCCGAAGTCCCGGCGGCGGGGGTCTTCTGAGCCGGTCGTCAGTGCGCCTCGCCCCGTCGGGGGAACCGGAAAGTGCGGACCTCGAAGGCGTCGACCGGGAAGGCCGCGCCCCCGTCCGTCACCGCGGCGACGCCCGGCAGCGCCGGGTCGGTCTCCTCGAGCAGCGTCACCTCGACCGGATCGCCGAACGGCCCGTCGACCGACAGGCCTCCGGTGCCACGGCGGCCCTCGGGCTCGTACACGCGGACGACCAGGTCACCCGAGCGGTCGTCGGCGAGCTTGACCGCCGAGACCACCACGTCGCCGGACGCCTGCACGAGCGAGTCGAACCCGTGCGCACCGGTCACCCGTCGGGCCGCGGTGTTCATCACGGTGCCGGCCGCGGTCGCACCGACGACGTCCGTCCCGATCACCAGGCCGTACCGGTGGGTCTGCACGCCCTGGTCGGTCTCCGGGTCGGGGAACCGCGGGGCCCGCAGGAGCGACAGTCGCAGCGTCGTCGTGACGTGGCCGTCGACCGCGTCGCGCGTCACGTCGAACCCGTGGATCGAGTCGTTCACCAGGGCGACGCCGAACCCGGGCTCCTCGACGAGCACGTAGCGGTGCATCGACGTCTCGAACTTCGCGGCCTCCCACGACGTGTTCGTGTGGGTCACCCGCTTCTGCGCACCGAACTGGGTCTCCGCGATGGTGTGCTCGGCGCGGACGTCGAGCGGGAACGCCACCTTGAGGAACTTCTCGGTCTCGTGCCAGTCCGTCACCTGGTCGAACTCGAGCGTCCGCCTTCCGGGAGCGAGCGTGATCTCCTGGGTGACCGTCGACTCGCTGAACGTGCGCGACACCGTGACGCGGGCGGTGCCGTCCTCGTCGACCGACCCGCGCAGGGCGGTCACGTCGACCAGGTCGTCGACCCGGTTCCGGTAGTACCGGTCGACGTCCCACGCGTCCCACATGTTCGGGAAGTCCTGGTGGAGCTGGAGCAGGTTCGCGACCTGCCCGGGGGCGATCGCGTCCCGACCGGTGGCCAGGTCGATCGCGCTCGGGACGAGCCCACGGCCGTCGATGACGACCCGGACCAGGTCGTTCGTCAGCACGAAGCCGCCGTCCGCCTCGGCGAGCGTGACCGGGGTCGTCGCCTCCAGGTCCGTCGTCAGGACGGCGCTGTGGGCGAGGGCACCGCCCTGGAGGCTCGGGGCCGGGTTCACGACGACCGACCGGTCCCCGTCGCCGGCGAGCGCCGACAGGGCGGACGTGATGAGGGCCTCCAGGCGCTCCGCGATCTCCGCGTACCGTTCGACGGCCTCGCGGTGCACCCAGGCGATCGAGGTGCCCGGCAGGATGTCGTGGAACTGCTGCAGGAGCACCTGCTGCCAGAGCGCGTCGAGCTCGTCGTACGGGTAGGCGAAGTCGGTGCGGGCGGCGGCCGTGGCGCACCACAGCTCGGCCTCGACGAGCAGGTGCTCGCTGCGGCGGTTGCCCTGCTTGGTCTGGTGCTGGCTGGTGAGGGTCGCCCGGTGCAGCTCGAGGTAGAGCTCGCCGACCCAGACCGGCGGGTTCTCGAGCTCGGACTTCGCGCGGTCGAAGAACGCGTCCGGGTGCTCCCACGTGACGCGGGCGCTGCCCTCGAGGGCGGCCAACCGCGCCGCCGTGCCGGTCATCTCGCGGGTCGTGCCGCCGCCGCCGTCGCCCCAGCCGACCGGGGCGATCGATCCGGTGGCCAGGCGGTTCTCGCGGAACTGGCGGGACGCCTTGGCGACCTCGGACCCTGACAAGCGCGAGTTGTAGGTGTCCATCGACGGGAAGTGCGAGAACACCCGCGACCCGTCGATGCCCTCCCAGAGGAACGTGTGGTGCGGGAACTTGTTCACCTGGTTCCACGAGATCTTCTGCGTGAAGAACCACTCGAAGCCCGCGCGGCGCATCAGCTGCGGCAGCGCCGGCGAGTACCCGAAGCTGTCCGGCAGCCAGACGCCCTTCGGCCGGATGCCGAACTCGCGCTCGAAGAACCGCTGGCCCTGCGAGAACTGACGGACGATGCTCTCGCCGGTCGGCATCACGGTGTCGGACTCGACCCACATCCCGCCGAGCGGCAAGAACCGGCCGGCGGCGACGGCGTCCTTGACCTTCGCGTAGACCTCGGGGCGGTGCTCCTTGATCCAAGCGTACTGCTGGGCGCTCGACATGCCGTAGAGGAAGTCGTCGGTCTGGCCGATGAGCTCGGTCATGCTCGAGGTGGTGCGGGCGACCTTGCGGATCGTCTCGCGCACCGGCCAGAGCCAGGCGGAGTCGATGTGCGCGTGGCCGACGGCGGAGATCCGGTGCGCGGAGGCCTCGGCGGGTGCGGCGAGCACCTCGGCGAGCGCGGCGCGTGCATCGGGCGCGGTCTCCGGGATGTGCTGCAGGTCGAGGGCGTCGAGGGCGTCGTCGAGCGCCTGGAGGATCCGCATCCGGCGGGGGCCCTGCGGCAGCTCCTCCTGCAGTTCGAGCAGGACGTCGATGTCGAGCGCGAGTTCGTGCACCTCGGCGGCGAACACGGCGAGGTCCATCCGGCGGCTCGTGTACAGCCGCTCCGGGGACGACGTCCGGATGTCGCCCTCCTGCGTGACGAGGAAGGGGTGGTAGTCGAGCAGCACCGGGTTGGACGCTGCCTCGACGAAGAACTCGACAGTCTCGCCACCGGCGGCTGCTTCCGTGATGAGCACCCACTGGTTGCGCGGGTTGATCGACTTCACGGGGGTGCCGTCGGACAGGTAGACGAGCCCCTCGCACTGGAAGCCGGGCATGTTCTTGTCGAAGCCGAGGTCGACGACGGCCTCGACCCGCTGCCCGGCCCAGCTCTCGGGCACGGTGCCGGAGAGCCGGAACCACGTGGTGCCCCAGGCGGCGCCCCACGGCGTGCCGACCTCGTACGGCTCGAACGTGAGCGACAGCCCCTCGGCGGGGGCGATCGGCTCGCCGGGCAGCTCGTGCCAGGCGGTGTCGAGCGGGACGGCGGTGGCGTGCACCTCGGGCAGGATGCGCTCGTCGAGCACGCGTCGCGCGCGGCCGATGGTGAGCGGGATGTCGTCGTGCATGGGGTCCTCCGGGGGACGGCGGTGCGCGTCCGGGTCGTCGGGGCGTGGGGCGTCGTGCGGGGTGGTGCGGTCAGTGCGGTCAGTGCGGTCAGTGCGATCAGTGCGGTCAGGGCATCGTCGCGGGGTGTGCGACGGAGACGGTCGCCGACGCCGTGCCGGTCGGGACGTCGACGCAGGTGGTGATCCCCCGCGCGGCGAGGAGTGCGGTGTCGCCGAGTCGCGAGCGCAGCGCGACCTGGGGGCCGCGGCCGTCCTGCTCGGCGATCGCGAGCCATGCCACCGCGAACCGGCCACCGGGGGCGGAGTCGGCCCGCGTCCCGCCGAGCGGCGCCCCGTCCGGGGCGACGTCGTCGAGCACGAGCGCAGTCGAGGGCGGGGTCGGGGGCTGGTACCGGCCGTCGCCGAACAGGGCCATCTCGCGGAACCGCTCCCCCGTCGGCTTCACGCGGCCGTCGTTCGTGAGCAGCCCGAGGTCGTACTCCAGCTCCGGGAAGTCTGCCAGCGACCGGGAGACGTCGTGCGAGCACCACCACGTGATGCCGGACAGCTCCTGCACGTCGAGGGCGTGCCGGATCGTCTGCTCGGTGAACGTCGGGGCGTCGGCCACGTCCACCACGTTGGTCGGTGCGCCGACCTCCTGCAACCAGTTCGGCCGGTCTGCGCGTCCGTTCCACGCGGCGGCGAGCTGGAGCAGGTACTCGCCGTGGCGGACGGACCCGGGGCCGAGGGCGCCGTGGAGGCGGGCGGCACCGTTGAACACCCACGAGTGGGTGACCGTCGCGTCACCGTGCTCGGCCGCGTGTTCGGGGCCGAACGGTTGGGCGTCGTCGTACCAGGCGGCGTCGTACTGGGCGAGGGTGACCAGCGGCTGCCGGGCCGGCGGGACGGAGGCACCACGGGCCTCCCGTCTGCTGTCGGTACCGGTACCGATGCCGAGGCCGGCGCGCGCCGCGGTGACCATCGCCGCCGCCCACGCGTGCCCCTGCGCCGGGCTCGTCTCGAACGGCGACGGGTGCGGCGCGTGCGCGAACTGGTTGACCTCGTTGCCGATGGTCACACCGAGCAGGTTCGGCCGGTCGGCCACCGCCCCGGCGAGCGCCCGCACGTAGTCCGCGGTCGAGGCGACGACGTCCGGGTCCGTGAACATGTTCCGGCGGTGCCAGCTGTCCAGCCATGACGGCACGAAGTCGAAGCTCGACAGGTGGCCCTGCAGGGCGTCGACGTTCACGTCGAGCCCGAAGGAGCCGGCGATGTCGACGACCGTGGCGACGTCCTCCAGCGCGGACGGCCGGATCAGGGTGCGGTTCGGCTGCACGACCGGCCAGAGCGGGAAGATCCGCACGTGGTCGGCGCCGAGTGACGCGATCGCCTCGAGGTCCCGCGCGGTGTCCGAGGCCGAGAAGTCGAGCCACGAGTGGAACCAGCCCACCGACGGCGTGTGGTTCACCCCGAAGCGCATCAGCCCTTCACCCCGCCCTCTTCCACGCCCTTGAAGAAGAAGCGCTGGAGCACCGCGAAGATCACCGCGATCGGGATGAAGGCGATCATCGTGCCGGCGGCGATCATGCGCTGGTCGGTGGCGAAGGTGCCCTGCAGGTACTGCAGTCCGACGGTCAGCGTGAGCTTGTCCGGCGACTGCAGCACGATGAGCGGCCAGAGGAAGTCGTCCCACGCGCCGATGAACGAGAAGATCGCGATCACGGCGATCGTCCCCTGTACGGCGGGCAACGAGATGTACCGGAGCCGCTGCATGGCGTTCGCGCCGTCCATCACGGCGGCCTGGTCGATCTCCTCGGGCACCTGCCGGAAGGCGTTGTACATGAGCAGCACGTTGAGCGCCGCGATCATGCCGGGCAGGGCGACACCGACCAGGGAGTCGGCGAGACCGAGGTCCTTGACCGTGACGAACTGGGAGATGATCGTCGCCTCGCCCGGCAGCACGAGGGTGGCGAGGAAGAGGCCGAGGACGACCTTGCGGCCCTTCCACTGCAGGCGGGCGATGGCGAAACCGGCGAGCGTGGCGAACACGATGTTCCCGATGACGTCGATCGCGGCGACGATGAGCGAGTTCCCGATGTACCCGAAGACCGGGATGGCGTCGCCCACGCGGAGGTAGTTGCCGAACGTCGGCTGCGACGGGATGAACGACGGGTTCGCGGTGTAGATGTCCTCGCCGGTGCCCTTGAGCGAGGTCGAGAGCTGCCAGAGGAACGGACCGATCGTGATGAAGAGCACCACGACGAGCAGGACGTAGCGGAGCACCTTCTCGCGGGTGGACATGACGCCCCAGACGGCGCGGCGGCGCTTGCGGCTCCCTGGCAGGGACTGCCGGGAGGCACGGCCCGCGTCCGTCGCGCCGGCCACGTCGGGTGTCGGTGCGGCGACACCGGCGTTGCCGCCGATGGCCGGTTCGCTGGTGCTGGTCGTGTTCGTCACTTGTCCGCCTTGCTGTTCATCCGGGCGAGGGCGAGCATCGGGATCAGCGTCACGGCGAAGAGCAGGAGGCTCAGGGCGGACGCGTAGCCGAGGTTGCCGGTGAAGCCGCGGGCGTACTGCTGGATGAGCATGACGAGGGAGTTGTCCTGGCCGCCGGGGCCACCCGTCCCGTTCGTCAGGATGTAGAGCTCGCTGAACACCCGGAGGGCGCTCACGCACACGAGGATGCCGACGAGCGTCATGGTGCCGCGCACGCCCGGCATCGTGACCGACCAGAACCGGCGAACCGCCCCGGCGCCGTCGAGCGCGGCTGCCTCGTGCAGGTCCTTCCCGACGTTGCCGAGGGCCGCCAGGAAGATGATCATGTAGTAGCCGAGGCCCTTCCACACGGTCAGGCTGATCGCACTGAAGAGCAGCAGCCACCGGTCGGACAGGAACGGGATCGCGCCCTGCACGACACCGAGCGACTGCGCCATCTCGTTGACGACACCACGGTCGTCGAGGATCCAGTTCCAGATGAGCCCGACGACGACCGCGCTCGCGATGACCGGCGTGTAGTACGCGGTCCGGAAGAACGCGATGCCGGGCATCTTGTGCTGCACGAGCACGGCCATGAGGAGCGGGAGGACCGTCAGCAGCGGCAGGCACACCACCATGTAGATGACGCTGTTGAGCAGCGCCTCCCACACCTGCGGGTCCGCGAGCAGGGTCCGGAAGTTCGCCGTCCCCACCCACGCACTGACCCCGCCGAGCGGGCTGGCGTTCGTGAACGACAGCCGCACGGTGTTGATCGACGGCCAGAGACTGAACGCGAGCAGCCAGACCAGTGCGGGCAGCACCAGCAGCCAGGGCGTGAACCAACGGTTCGCACGCATGACGATCCTCCCTCTTCCTTCGTGTGGCGGGCTCGATCAGCCGTTGGCGAGCAGGGTGTTCATCTTGGTCTGGGCGTTCTGCAGCGCCTTCTCCGGGCTCGTGCCGCCCTTCATGGCCAGCGCGATCTGCTGGTCGAGGAAGTCGGTCATCGCCGAGTTCGCCTCGACCGGGTTGAGGTTCTTCGCGGTCTTCAAGGCGTCGTTCGCGAGGACGCGGGCCTTCGCCTGCACGGTGCCGTCGTCCTCCGAGAAGAACGGGTCGGACTGCGAGGACTTGGTCGACGGGAAGATGTTCACCAGGTGGGCGAACTCCTCCTGGTTCTCCGCGTTGGTCATGAACGCGGCGAGCGCTTCAGCGGTGGCGAGGTGCTTGCTCTTCGCCGAGACGCTGAGGCCCTGCACGTACAGCGGCGGGTTGTCGAGGGCCGGCGAGACGATGATGTTGCCCTTGAGCGACGGGTTGTTCTTCTCGAAGTCGCTGATCGCGGTCGCGCCGCCGGTGGTCCAGGCGACCTTGCCCTGCGTGAACAGGGTCGAGTTGCCGAGGTAGTCGGTGTTGAGGACCGAGGACGGCATGAGGCCGTCCTGGTAGGCCTTCGCGTACTTCGCGATGAGGTCGGCGGCCTTCGAGGAGTCTGCGAACGTGAACTTCGTGCCGTCTGCGTTCAGGATCTTCACGCCGGCCAGTGAGAAGTCGGACAGGCCGGGCTTGCGGCTCATGAGGTAGTCGTCCGGGCACTGCTCGTGCATGGTCGCGGCCTGGTCGAAGAGCTCGTCGGTGGTCGTCGGCGGGTTCTCGGGGTCGAGGCCGCACTGCTGGAACATCGTCTTGTTCCAGTAGTCGATGTCGGTGTTGAGGTACCACGGGTACCCGAACGTGCCGTCGACGCCCTTGTACCGGTAGGCCGCGAGTGCGCCCTCGACGTAGGTCTTCCCGAGCGTGGAGTCGTCCTTCGCGACGTCCTGCAGGAACCCGCGCTTGGCGAGGGGCAGGGCGATGTCCGGCGGCAGGTTGACGACGTCGGGCAGGGAGTTCGACGACGCCTGGCTGAGCACCTTCTCGGCGTAGCCGTCGCCTGGCTGGTCGACGAGCTCGACCTCCGCGTCGGGGTACTTCTCCTCGAACGCCTTCACGACGCCGTCGAGGTAGTCCGTGTACGTCGGTGTGAGTGCCCAGGTCTGCAGGGTGATCGACCCGCTGACCTCTCCGTCGCCACCTCCACCGGTGGCCGCCCCGCTGCCGCTCGAGCAACCGGTGAGGACGAGCGCTGCGGCGGCAGCGCCGGCGAGGATCGCGGCCACTCGGCCCGACGTCGTGCGTGGGGTGGTTCTCATCGTTGCTGACTCCTTCGTCGAGCTACTGAACCGGTTCAGCCGTCATCGGTGAACCGCTGCGTGACGGCGACGATGCCTGACTAAAGCGCTATAGTCAAGCCTGTGGCCACAGGACGCCGGACGACGATCGCCGACATCGCGGCACGGGCTGGCGTTTCGATCAGCGCCGTGTCCTTCGCGCTGAACGGGCGCCCCGGCGTCTCCGAGGCGACCCGCGAGCGGGTCCGCCAGGCGGCACGAGAACTCGACTGGCAGCCGCACACCGCCGCCCGTGCACTCGGCGGCGCGAAGGCCGGGTCGATCGGCTTCGTGCTGAACCGGCCGGCACGCACCCTCGGCACCGAGTCGTTCTTCGGCGACCTCATCTCGGGGATCCAGCTCGGGCTCACGGGGACCCACATCGGCATGACGCTGCTCGTCGCCCGCGATGCCGACGAGGAGCTCGAGACCTACCGGGACTGGTGGCGTGGGCACCGGGTGGACGGCGTCATCGTGATCGACCCGCGCCGGGACGACGAGCGGCTCCGCCTGCTCGCCCAGCTCGGGATGCCGTCGGTCGTCGTCGGGTCGCACCCCACTCCGGCCGGATCGGCACCGAGCGTCTGGATCGACGACTCGGACGCCACCGACACCGTCCTGCGGTACCTCCGGGCACTCGGGCACCGCCGCATCGCCCACGTCTCCGGCCCGCCGGAGTTCGAGCACACAGCGCTGCGGATCGAACGCGTCCGGGCCTTCGCGGGCACCTTCCCCGACGCCAGCGACGACGACCGCACCGAGTCCGTGCCCACCGACTACTCCGCCGAGGCCGGTGCCGCTGCGACCCGCCGCCTGCTGTCCGGCGCGCGACGACCGACCGCGATCGTGTTCGACAACGACGTGTTGGCCGTCGCGGGCCTCGGCGTCGCGAGTGAGATGGGGGTCCGGGTCCCGCAGGACGTGTCGATCGTGTCGTTCGACGACTCGGCCATGATCCGCCTGGTCCGCCCCGCGATCACGTCCCTGACCCGCGACACCGTCGAACTCGGGCAGCGGGCGGCGGTCCTGCTCCGCGAGCAGATCGAGGCGGACGGCCCACTGCCGTCACGGCCGGGGCCGGAGCTGACGCTGAGCGTGCGGGAGTCCACGGCGCGCGTCGGGAGCTGAGGACCCGCTCGGCGAGCCCTCGAGCACCGGGGCGGACTCCGGCTGGGCTACGACCGCTCGTCGACGAGGGCGACGAACCGGCTGCCGATCCCCTCCACCTCGTGCCGGGTGAACCCCGCGGGAGGTTCGGGTGCCTGGTACGGCGCGTGGTAGTCGCACATCAGGTGGTCCCAGTCGGGCCACCACTTCTTCGGCCGGGCGACCTCGGCGAACCCGCAGACCACGCACTCGAGGTGCACCCACACCTTCTTGGCGCCGGTGCGGTTCGCCCGCGACTGGACGAGCCAGGCGGGCGGGTCCTGCTCGATCGCCTCGAGCTCCGCCTCGCTCAGGCGCGCCGGGATCCCGTGGTGGGTCGCCATCTCGAGGGGGATGTCGAGCCGGACAGCGGCGTCGCGTCGGGAGAGCATCCGCTCAGGGTAGGTCCTGTCGGCCCACACCCGGTGCAACGGCTCCGGCCCGGCTCAACCGAGGTCCTCGGGGTGCAACCGGTCGCCCGGCTGCGGCGTGCGGAACACGGGCTGCCCGTCCGTTCCGTCGGCAGCAGGGCCGTCCGCCCCGGTCGGGCTCTGGTCGTCGATCCCCGACGTCACCTGCTCAGCCTGACCACGCTCTCGGTCGATCTCACTGAGCGACGTCGAGTCGACCGGCGCGTCACCGGGATCGGGTTGACCAACGGGATTGAAAGGACCACTCATCGACATGACCCAGAGCTTGCTCCCCGGCCCGTGTGTGCGCGTTGCGGTCCCGCGATCGCGGCTCGATCGAGGCCGCTCCACGGTGCGCTCAGCCCGCGCCGCCCTCGTCGGCGGCCACGTCACGCTCGCGTCGGAGCGGCTCGGGGAGGCCCATCACGAGGCGCCATCGGTTCCCCTCGGGGTCGCGCTCGTACGAGAAGTCGTCCATCAGCAACTCGATCATCGCGATCCCGCGCCCGGACTCCGCCATCTCCTCGGGGTCCGGCATCTCCGTGCGGAACGGCACGTGCACCTCTGCTCCGCTGTCACTGAGCACCGCCTCCAACGCGGTCGACGTCCGCCGGAGCGTCAACTGGCACAGCAGGCGCTCGCTCCCTTCGGCGTGCTCGATGACGTTGCCCGCGAGTTCGAGCAGCGCGGTCTCGAACCGGATGCGTTCCGCGGTGCCGAGGTCGGCGTTGAGGTGCCAGAGGTCGTCCACCGACTCGTGCACCTCGTCCACGTCGTTCGGCGGGACCACGAGCAGCACCGTGCGTTCCCAGGCCGGCCCGTGGATCGCCGAGACATCCGCGCCGTCAGTTCCCATGGGCACATCCTCACATCCGATCGCCCCCGCCGGCCACGACCACCCGGATGGACACCGGTCCGACATGGTGTGCAGCCGGTCACGCCCTTCGTCGTGCATCCGTCAGAATCAGCTGGTGGACGAAGCGACGGTGGAACGGACGCGAACGGTCGAGCAGACCCGGGACATCGCGCACGCGCGGGAACTGGTCGCGCGGGCGTACCGCACCCACGGCCTGCAGGTGACGGCGGGCGAGAAGCCGTTCTCCTTCGAGGAGACGGTGACCGGGACGGAGCTGCTGTCCCTGGAGTCCACGAAGAGCACCGGGACCGTCCGGGGCGAGGTCGAGGGGGACGGCGAGGTGATCGTGGCCTGGTTGAAGTCCGGACGGGGCACGGTGGACGGTGACGAGTTGCTGGTCGGCCGTCCGGTGATCTACCGGGAAGGCCGACAGTCGTTCCGCTGGGACGACTTCGCCGAGGACGTGATACGCATCGACCGGGACACCGTCGAACGGGTCGCCGCCGAGCGCGGCGGGTGGAACCAGGCCCCGCTGGAGTTCAAGCCGCACCACGTGCCGGAAGGCGCACCCCTGGCGGCCTGGTGGCTCATCGTCCGCTCGATCGCGGGAGAGATCCTCGGCAGCGTCGGCCCGGTCTCGGCGGAACGGGAACGGGAACTGACCCGGTACGCGGCCGCGGGGTTGCTGACCGCGGTGCCGCACTGGCCCGTCGGGCAGGGACGGGAGGCACCAGCGCGGACACGACTGGCCAAGGCGGAGGCCTTCCTGCTGGACCACGTCCCGGACCGCATCACGATCGACGACGTCGCGGCGGCGGCCGGGCTCAGCGTCCGTGGGCTGCAGGGCGCCTTCCAACGCGTCCACGGAACGTCCCCGCTGACCTACCTGAAGGGCATCCGACTGCTGCTCGCGCGCGAGCAGCTCGAATCGGGGGCTGCCGGATCGGTCGCGGCGGTGGCGCGGTCCGTCGGGATGCACCACCTGAGCCGCTTCGCGAGCGCCTACCGGTCCGAGTTCGGCCAGCTTCCGGGTGAGGTGCTCCGCGAGGCGTCGACGGATCGGACGCCGGTCGAGCGGTAGTGCAGTGCCGTGTCGACGGCCACGAGCCGGTAGTACACGCGGCGATGGGCGCTCGTCAGACCGTCGGGGACGGTCAGCACGAGGAGGCCCGGGCCCGACGGGCGTGCTCGGCGAGCGCGGTCTGCGCCGCGCGCAGGGTGCGGTAGTCGCCGAGGTACTCCCCGAACCCGTTCCGGACGAAGAAGTGACGCCCGTGCTGGTCGACCGTGCCGGCGAAGGCACCGGCGTCATCGGCGACCCAGAAACCGTCGTCCGCTGCAGCCCATCGGAGCTCGGGCTGCGTGGTGACGGCGGTCGCGGGGCGGTCCAGGAGGACGGTCATGCAGTACGGCCTTTCCCGTGGCACGGCGGCCACGACGACTGTGCAGGCGCTACCCGGGTCGTGCTTCCGGCGTGACTGCCGGGGTCGTCGCGAGGGGCGCTGGGTTCCTGACGGGGATCAGGCTACGAACCAGCCCGCCGTGCGCCTAACTTTCTTAACCAGAAGCGCTATCTGGTCAGAGGGATCGGGTGGCGGTGCGGTCGACGACGACCTGCACCGCGGCTGCGAGCGCGATCATGCGCTCTGCTTCGGCGGTCGGCACCGCGTCGAGCAACTCCTGCACGGCGCCGGGGAGGTCCTCGTACGCCTCCGACAGACCGCGCTCCCCGTCGGCGGTCAGGCGGATGATCCGAGACCGGCGGTCGTCCGGATCGGGCTGCCGCTCGACGAGGCCACGGCCGACGAGGCGATCGACCGTCTGGGTCGCAGCAGCACTGGTGACACCGAGCACGTCCGCGAGGTCCGTCGCTCGAGCGGGCGCCCCGACGGATCCGCGGGCAGCGAGGAACTGGAGTGCCTGGAAGTCGCTGGCACGCAGGGCCATCCGAGCACGGGCGCGGGTCTGGAGCATCGTCTCCGCCGCCCGCAACCGGTTCACGGACTCCAGCAGCAGCACACCCACCGGTACCCCCTCGTGATGCTCCGCCATCACCGCCTCCGTCCACAGCCCGCTGCTCCCCGCGCCGGACCACCCGCGCGTCACCCGCTCGTGCCGAACTGCCACCTCGGGTCGGGCTGCGTCCAGTGTGGCAGGCCGGTGACGACGGGTCATCGCCCGTCCCGCACGGATGCCGGTCCCATCGACACCGGGGTCGGTGACGTCGGCGCCGCCTCCGACCCGAGGAAGCGCCGACGCGGACACGCCGGAACGCACCTCGGACTTGACGCAGCATTCGAACACACGTTCGAATACGAGGGTGGGACGGCGTCGCGAGAACCGGTGGCAGCCCCCGGAACACCCGGAGGTCGAACGCCCCCGCGCCTTCTCGTTGTCGGAGGAGGCCAGGGGCGGTGACGTCTGTCACGCCGTCACCCCGATCCCCGTCTGGGCGTGGGTGCAGTTCCCGACGTTCCACGTCCGCGTCAAGGCGTTCGCCCGCAGCTGGACACGGGACGCCGTGCTCGTCGAGTGGGCCCAGTTCGGGCAGCAGGCCGACGCGTGGATCTGGCGCTCAGCGGTCAAGCACCGCACCCTCCGCGCCGCCGACCCCCGTACCGGGCACACCCCGACGAACGGCGCACGCTCCGATCCCCGACCGGTCCGACAGCGCTCACCGGAGTCCGCCTGACGCACTGCGTTGACTTCGCGGACGACCGCGAGGATCGTTCCCGACACACCGGTTCGCGAAGATGCTCGACTTTCGAGCAGTCCGTCCGGACCGGGGATCGGAAGGAGGCACCATGAAGAAGACCGAGGTGCCGTCCTGGGTGGCCCACGTGCTCACCCCGCCCGAGGTCATCGCGGCCTACGTCGACCGGCGGGTCAACGACCCGTCGCTCCTGTCGGGTGTGCAGGCGGAACCCACGTACGCGGACTTCCTCCGCGGCGAGTAGACGGATGGCCCGGTGCGACCGACGTCGGTCGCACCGCCGACGTGGTTCGGGCCTCCTGGCCGGCCAGGAGGCCCGCGTCAGGTCCCGGACACCGCAGTCGGTGGTCACGACCACCGTCGATCAGAGCGGCGCCGCTCCGCGGCGCGCGGTGAGCGTGACACCGGCGCTCGCCGCGGTGACGCAGGCGAGGGCCACGACCTCCAGGGGTGAGAGCGCCTCGTGGAGGACGACGAGTCCGGCGAGGGCCGCGATCGCCGGACCGAGGCTCTGCAGCACGCCGAACACCCGCGTCGGCATCCGGCGGAGCGCGGTCATCTCGAGCGCGTACGGCAGCACGCTCGACAGGACCGCCACGACGCCGAAGACCACCAGGAGCACCGGGGCCGCGACGACGCCCTCGACCGCGGGCCGGATCCCGAACGGGAGCGCCACGACCATCGCGACGAGCATCGAGACGCTCAGGCCGTCGATCCCGGGGATCGCCGCGCCGACGCGCCGGTTCATCACGATGTAGGCGGCCCAGCACGCTGCGGCGAGCACCGCGGCGACGACTCCCCCGGCGTCACCGACCGCTGCGGGCCCGACGCCGAGCAGCACCACGCCGGCGAGCGCGAGGGCGGCCCAGACGGCGTCACGCCACCGGCGGGTGTGCACGAGGGACAGCGCCAGCGGGCCGAGGAACTCGATCGTCACGGCGACCCCGATCGGGATCGTCGCGAACGCCAGGTAGATGAAGACGTTCATGCCGCCCAGGGCGAGACCGAGCACGACGGCCCCGCGCCACTGGGCACGCGTCCAGTGCCGCACCCGCGGGCGGACGACCGACGCCAGGACCAGGGCGCCGATGACGAGCCGGAGGGTGACGGCGCCGAGCGAGCCGACCTCCTCGAACCGGGTCTTCGCGACCGCGGCACCGATCTGGACCGACACCATCGCGGCGAGCGCCAGCAGCGGTGCCGGGACCCGGTTCATCCGAGGTACGCCAGGACGGCCAGGACCCGGCGGTGGTCCTCGCCGGTGTCCTCGAGCGCGAGCTTGGCGAAGATGCTCGACACGTGCTTCTCGACCGCTCCGGTGCCGATCACCAGGGCGCGGGCGATGGCGGCGTTCGTGCGGCCCTCCGCCATCAGCCCGAGGACCTCGCGTTCGCGCGGGGTCAGGGCCGCGAGCGGATCGCGGCGGCGGCTCATGAGCTGCGTGACGACCTCGGGGTCGAGCACCGTGCCGCCCGAGGCCACCCGGCGTACGGCGTCGTCGATCTCGTCGAGCCGGGTGACGCGGTCCTTGAGCAGGTAGCCGATGCCCGAGCTGCCGGCGGCGAGGACGTCTTCCGCGTAGGTCGCCTCGACGTACTGCGAGAGGAGCAGGATCCCGGTCCGGGGCGCGATCCGCCGGGCCTGCACGGCGGCCCGGACCCCTTCGTCCGTGAACGTCGGCGGCATCCGCACGTCCATCACGACGACGTCGGGCGCGAGCGCGGGCAGCGCCGCCAGGAACGAGGCCGGGTCGCCGAACTGACCGACGACGTCGATGCCGGCTTCGTCGAGGACGCGGGCCAGTCCCTCGCGGAGCAGGACGGCGTCGTCGACGACGACGGCCCGGATGCGTGCTGCATCCGGGCCGTCGGTCATGCGGTCAGCCTAGCGGCGACCGGCAGCGGTCAGGCGCGCGGGGTGGGCACGCCGTTCAGTGCGCCGAGCGGGATCCTCGCGGTCGCCTCGGTGGGACCACCGGGAGGGCTCGACACGGTCAGTTCGCCGTCGAGCGCGCGCATGCGGCCCATCAGGCCCTCGATGCCGTGTCCCTCGCGCGGGCTCGCGCCGCCGCGGCCGTCGTCGGTGACGCTGACGGTGAGGAACCACGTCCCAGACGGGTCGACGAGCAGCCCGAGGTACACCCCGGCCGCCGAGGCACCGGCGTGCTTCGCGGTGTTCGTCAGCAGCTCGCTCACCGTGAAGTACACGTTCCGCTGGACCTCGGACCCGAGCTCGAGCCCGTCGGGCAGGCGGACGTCGAGCCCGACGGGGATCGGCGAGCGGGAGCACAGGGCTTCGAGGGCCGCGATGAGCCCGCGGTCGAGCAGGATCGGCGGTGCGAACCCACGGGACAGCGCCCGGAGTTCGTCGAGTGCGTCCTGGGCGTGGCCGGACGCCTCGGAGATGAGACGCTTGGCGCGCTCCGGGTCCTTCTCGAACGACCGTTCCGCCGATGCCAGGTCCATCCGGAGCCGGACGAGCCGCTGCTGCGGGCCGTCGTGCAGGTCGCGTTCGATCTGGCGGAGCGCCTGCCCCTCGGCCGTCACGGCGCCCGCGCGGGAGGCCTGCAGGCCCGCGACCCGCTGCTCGAGCACCTCGGCGCGGAAGCCCCCGAGCAGCCCGTGGTCGATCCAGTAGTGGGCGAGCACCGAACCGCGCAGCCAGAGCGGGAACAGCACGACGCTCGCCGCCATCGACAGGAGGGCGAGGAAGACGAGCCCGGCGATCGAGCCGATCTGGTTCGGGTCGATCATGTACTGCCCCAGGACGACGTAGGCCAGCACGACGGCGACCGGCCAGAGGAACCCGACCGCCAGGAGCAGACCGGCACCGACCGTGACCACCGCCGCCATCGGGTAGACGACGACCGCGTGCAGCAGGTACAGCCAGTAGTGCGGGTTCGCGACGGCGGAGCCGGTGCGCGTCCACCAGTTCTGCTGCCAGCGGGGTGTCCAGTCCACCGGGCGGATCGGCCGCGGCTCCGCCCAGCTCATCCGGAGCTTCTCGAACTGGCCGAGCCAACGCGCGACGAACAGCGCCACGAAGAAGAGCAGCAGGGTGAAGGGGTTGAACACGTCGCGCGAGCCGAGGCCTCCGATGCCGAGGACCGCCGGGAACGCGAAGTACAGCGTGCAGAGCAGCACAGCGGTGAGGGCCATGTACCCGAAGTCCCGCGGTGACCGACGCCAGGCCTCCCGGTAGAACGCGCCGGCCGACATGCCGCTGCCGCCACCACGACGCACCGGCGACGCCGGTCCCTGCCCGGAGCCCCGTGGGGCCGACGGCGGCGGGGTGGCGTCCCACGACGGCCCGCCCCCGTCGTGGGCGGGCTGGGAGGGCATCGGTGCGGTCGCTCTCGGGGTCGTGGTGGAGGTGTGTCGCTCCGGGTCGGTGTCGTTCCCGGGGGCGGCGGTCGCTCCGTCGAGCGGGGTGGTCTCGGCGGTGTCGGGCGAGCCCGTCACGTCGTGCAGCGGAACGGTCTCGGCGTGGTCGGGCGAGGCCACTGCGTCGCCCAGGGGGACGGTGCGTGCCAGGTCGAGCCGGTCGGTGTCGGTCATGCATCGAGCCTCGCGGAGACGAGCGCTCGGTCCCATCCTGCCGTCTCCCGGACCGGGGGTGGGGTTGTCCCCACCCCCACCCCGCGCCCTGGCGCAGGTCGCCGGGTGATGTGTAGAGTTCCGCTACTGCATCGAGGCACGAGGGGGAACCGTGGACCAGACCCAGTACGAACGACTGTCCGCGCTGGCCGCCGTCCTGGCCGCGCTCGTCCCGGCCTTCGCCGTCGTCGTCGGGTGGCTGGACCCGATGGCCGAGTGGCCCGTGTCGTCCGGACTCGGCGTCGTCGGTCTGGTGGCGGGAGCCGTCACGGCGCTCCTCGCCGCCCGACGCGGTGACCGCGCGACGCTCGGCTTCGGGCTCGCAGCCGTCGCCCTCCCGCTCGGTGTCCTGCTGCCCACCGTGCTGCACCCCGTCGGGACGGTGCTGCTGCTCCTCGCGCGCGTCCTGCTCGTGGTGTTCGGCGTCGTGCTCGTGGTGCGGTCGTCCGGGTCGCGCCGCACCGCGGGCTGGTTCGTCACGGTCGGCGCCGGCGTCTGGCTGCTCTCCGAAGCAGCGACGAACGTGCTGTTCCGGGTCTGGATCCCGCCGCAGGAAGCGCTCATGCCCCTCTTCACCGTGCCGCAGGCCGGCGAGTTCGTGGGCTTCGCCGCGGCCGCACTGGTGTTCGTCCCGCCGCTCGTCCGACCGGTCGGCGCGGGCGTGCGCCGGCTCTGGGACACCGCCGACGTGCGGTGACCCCGCCGACGTGCGGTGACCCGCCGCCGTGCGGACCGGTTCGGCCCGACGGGGCGTCACACGAGCGCGGCCGCGACCTCCGGCGTCTCGTCCGGAACCGACCACGGCCGCTGCGTCATGCCGCTGTCACCCCGCACGGACACGATCGCGCCCGATGCGTCGCGCGTGAACACGATGTCCTCGTCGATCGACCCGAACCGGTTGCCGGACGCCATCCGGACCGTGTCGGCGTCGAGGACCTCGAGCCGGACCGGTGACTCGGTCGGCACCGGCTGGGTCGGGTCGATCGCGAGCAGGCGGTCCCCGACGCGGGCGATGTCGGTGATCCCCTCGAACGTGGTGAAGCGGCCGGTGTACCGGTCGGGGTCGACGTCCGCGGGGACCGGCGCACCGGCAGCGTGCTCGTCGGCGGCGGCGTCGAGCAGGTGCACGATCCCGTACGCGAGCATCGTCGCGGGTCCCGTGGCGCTGCTCGTCAGGACGGACACGACCAACGAGGACTCGGGATCGAAGACCGACTGCGTGATCTGCCCGGGGAACCCGCCGGAGTGACCACGGACCTCCCGGCCGTTGATCCGGTCGACGACGAACCCGGCGCCGTACCCGCGGGCCGCCGGGTCGGAGTCGAGCGCACTCCACGCCTTCCGCTGGGCGAGCCGCTTGGCGCGGTCGGACAGCAGCGATCCGCGGCCCGGGACGTGTGCGGAGAAGTACCGGACCAGGTCCGAGGCGGTGCCGTGGAACCCGGTGGCCGCGGCGAGCGCCCCCGTCGTCACGTGCGGGACGCGCTGCCGGGTACGGGCGGTGTGCAGCCCGGTGTAGCCGACGACGAACTCGTCCTCGCGGGCGGGGTCGAACTCGGGGCCGGTGCCGGTCAGCCCGAGCGGCTCGGTGATCGCGGCGCGGACGTGTTCGGCGTACGAGGTGCCGGTGACGGCCTCGATGACGAGACCGAGCAGGCCGTACCCGAGGTTCGAGTAGTTGAACGCCGACCCGACGGGGACCTTCGCGCCGCCCGCCACGACGAGCGCGACGAGTTCGTCGGCGTCCGGGAACGGGTGCGCGAGCGCCCAGTGGTCCCCGTCAGCGCCGTCGCGGACGACCCCGGCGCCCATCTCCATGAGTTCGCGGACGGTGGCGTCTGCGATCGGGGACCCGGCCTCGACGAGGGCGGGGACGAACGAGCCGACGGTGTCGTCGAGGCGCAGCGCACCGGAGTCGGCGAGCTGCAGCAGCGCGGTCGCGGTGAACGTCTTCGAGTGCGAGGCGATCCGGAACAGGTCCGACGTGGTGAGGCGACGTCCGGCCTCGACGTCCGCGTACCCCCACGCCCCGGCGAACAGCTCCTCGCCCTCGAACCCGACGGCGACCTGCACGCCCGGCAGCCGGAGCTGCCACACCTTGTAGGCGATCCACTCGCGGACGTACGGCAGGACGGACTCGTAGGCGGCGCGCTTCTCCATGCCGACCAGCCTGGCATGTGCCACGCTCGTCGCATGCGGCACACACCCTCCTTCCTGATGACCGAGGTCGACGAGGTCCGACGACTCGTCCGCGGGAACCCCTGGGCGACGATCGTGTCCTCCACCGCGGCGGGGCTCGTCGCGTCGCACTACCCGTTCCTGCTCGAGGAGCAGCCCGACGGCAGCGACGACATCGTCCTCGTGTCCCACGTCGGCCGTCCGGACGAGGTCGCCCACGAACTGGGGCAGCACGAGGTCCTGGTCATCGTGCAGGGCCCGCACGGGTACGTCTCCCCCGCCTGGTACCCGCCCGAGCAGTTCGTGCCGACCTGGAACCACACCACCGCGCACCTCTGGGGCACGCCGGAGATCCTGTCCGACGACGACAACTTCCGCGTCCTCGGCGACCTGGTGGACCACTTCGAGCGGGAGATGCCGTCACCGGCGTCCCTCGACGTCGACGAGGACACCGCCCGGCGCATCGCCCGCGGCACCGTGGGCATCCGCCTCCGGGTCAGCCGCTTCGACGCCCGCGCGAAGCTCAGCCAGAACAAGGCACCCGAGGTGGTGGAGCGGATCATCGCCGGCCTGCGCGCCGACGGCCCCTACGCCTCCCCCGCGCTCGCCGACGAGATGGCGCGCGTCCACGACACCACGACCACCGGCCGGGAGGCACGATGAACGCGACCCTGCTCCGCACCGTCCGACGCGTGGGCACCTCGGGCGCCCCCGCCGACGTCCTGGTCATCGACGGTCGGGTCGCCGCGATCGCCCCGGCCGGCACGCTCGACCCGCTCGACCGCGGGACCGACACCGAGGTCGTCGAGGCGGAGGGTGCCTGGCTCGGACCGGGCCTGCGCGACCACCACGTGCACCTCGACCAGTGGGCACTCGTGCGTCGCCGGATCGACGTGACGGACTGCGGCTCCGCCGAGCAGACCGCGGACCGACTCGCTGCCGCAGCCCGGAGCGGCGACCCGGACCGCGTGCTCGTCGGACACGGCTACCGGGACGGGCTCTGGCCGCGTCCCGCCCGACGCGAGTTGCTCGACCAGGCCGCGCCGGGCCTCCCGGTCGTCGTCGTGAGCGCGGACCTGCACGCGGTCTGGTGCAACGAGCTCGCCCTGGCGCACTTCGGTGCCGTGCTCGGCCGGGCGCTCCCCGCCGGTGCCGACGGCGTGCTCCGCGAGCAGGACGCCTTCGACGTGACCGGCGCGCTGTCCCGCGCGCCGGACGACCAGCTCGACGCCTCCGTCGCGGACGCGGTCGAGGCGGCCGCGGCACGGGGCGTCACCGGGGTCGTCGACCTCGAGATGGACGCCGACATCGACCGGTGGGTGCGGCGGATCCACGCCGGGACGGACGGGCTGCGCATCGCCTCCGGGGTGTACCCGGCACGGCTCGACGAGGCGGTCCGGCGCGGGTTGCGGACGGGCGACGTCGTCGACGGAACCCGCGGCCTGCTCACCGTCGGGCCGTTCAAGGTGATCACCGACGGGTCGCTCGGCACCCGGACCGCCGCGACCGCCGACGGCGAGGGCGTCCTCACCTGGACGCCGGAGGACCTCGTCCCCCTGCTCCGTCGGGCGGTGGACGCCGGGCTCGTCCCCGCCGTGCACGCCATCGGCGACCGGGCCGTCACGCTCGCCCTCGACGCCCTCGAGACCGTCGGCAGCCGTGGCTCGATCGAGCACGCGCAGCTGCTCTCCGCTCTCGACGTCGAGCGCTTCGCCCGGCTCGGAGTCGTCGCGTCCGTGCAGCCCGAACACGCCATGGACGACCGGGACATCGCCGACCACTACTGGGCGGGCCGCACCGACCGGGCCTTCCCCTTCGCCGCGCTCGAACGTGCGGGCGGCGCGATGGTGCTCGGCTCGGACGCTCCGGTCGCGCCGCTCGACCCGTGGGTGTCGATGGCCGCCGCCGTCGGGCGCGACCGGGACGGCCGCGACCCGTGGCACCCCGAGCAGCGGATGTCGGCGCTCGCCGCGTGGCGTGGCTCGACGGACGGGCGGGTGTCGGTCACGGTCGGCGACGTCGCGGACCTCGTCCTCGTACCGACCGACCCGCTCGCGGCGTCGTCGTCCGCGCTCCGGGACATGCCGGTCCTCGGCACGGCGCTCGCCGGCCGCTGGACGCACCGCAACCTGTGACGCCAGGGGCTACTTCTGGTCCTTCGGGCACCAGTAGAGCTTGCGGCCGGCCATGTCGGCGACGCGGATCTCGGTGCCGCACACCCGACACGGCTCCCCCGCGCGGTGGTAGACCCAGTGGCGGTCGGCCCGGGAGCGCATCGCCTTCCGGTACTCGGCGTCGGTCAGGCCGTCCATCGTCATCATCTGACCGATGCGGACCCCGTCGTGCAGGAGCGTCGACCAGTCCTGCCACAGCGCCTTCGCCTGCTTGACGGTGATCTTCTTCCCGGGCTTGTACGGGTCGATGCGCTGCCGGAACAACAGCTCCGCACGGTAGACGTTCCCGATGCCGCTCACCACGGACTGGTCCATGAGCAGCTGGCCGATCGCGACGTTGCGCTTCCGGACGTTGTCCACGAAGACCTTCTCGGCCTCGGGTCCGTCGTCGTTCATCGGGTCCGGGCCGAGCTTGTCGAGCGCCCGCTGCACCCCGGCCGGGTCCTCGACCACGCAGGCGGTCGGCCCGCGGAGGTCGGCCACGGCGGTCTCGGTGAGGATCCGCACGCGGACCTGGCCGACCGGGTCCGGTGGGAACGCCTCGATGGGGTCCTCGACCTTCTCCTGCTCGGCCATCCGGTAGCGGGAGCGCCGCGGGGCGCCGATGGAGCGGAGGGAGTCCTCGCCGGCGTCGTCGGGGACGTGCTCGGCGCCGTCGCCCGCGTCGCTGTCCTCCGTGACCGTGCCGCGCTGGTTGGTCTGCCCGATCCGCCCCTTCGCGCTGCGCATCGTCGCGTCGGTCGAGATGTCACCCGCGAAGTCCCACGCCCCGTACAGGCCGAGGTGCACGCGGAGGAACAGGTCGCCCTCGAACTCCAGGAACATCTGCTTCGCCACGGCTCGTGCCGCGACCATCTTCCGGCCGTCGAGCTGCGCGGCCCCGGCGGCGAAGCGGCCCTGCGGGCTCGAGACCTCGCAGACCTGGCCGACGAAGTGCAGCTCGAACTGACGGGCGATGCGGTGGACGGAGTGACCCTCGGGCATTGCTCTTGTCTACTCGGCCCTACTGGTCGATCTGCTTGCCGGCGATGAGCCCGGTGGTCTCGTACTCCGCGAGCTGCGCGATCCGGCGGGCGTGACGCTCCTCGCCCGAGAACGGCTCGGCGATGAACAGGTCGACGAAGCGGATCGCCTCGTCCTCGGTGTGCTGACGGGCGCCGATCGAGATGACGTTCGCGTCGTTGTGCTGACGGGCGAGCAGCGCGGTGGACTCGTTCCACACCAGGGCCGCGCGGATGCCCTCGACCTTGTTCGCGGCGATCTGCTCGCCGTTGCCCGACCCGCCGAAGACGACACCGAGCGCCTGGACGCCGGCGCGCTGGTCCTGCACCACCGCATGGGCCGCGTTGATGCAGAACGAGGGGTAGTCGTCGAGCGGCTCGTACTCGGTCGGTCCGTGGTCCACGACCTCGTGACCGGCTTCGGTGAGGTGCGTCGCGAGGGTCTTGTTGAACTCGAGGCCAGCGTGGTCCGTTCCGAGGTGGATGCGCATGGGACCGATCCTATTCCTGTGTGCGGGCCGGACGGCCCTGTCCGGCGGACGCGGGACGGGCCTCCCGTCAGCGCTGTCGAACCACGACCACGACGTACCGGCACGGCTCGTCGCCAGGGTTCCGGTAGACGACGTCGGCGGGCTCACCGAGCTCGATGCGGTCGCCGGCGCCGAGACGGGTCGTCGTGTCGCCGACCTGGAGTTCAAGGGTGCCGTCGACGACCCAGATGCAGTGCCGGAGGAAGGCGTAGGCGCTGGCGGGGTACGCGACCTCGCGGCCGGACGGCAGCCGGACCTCGGTCACGTCGGCGGGGAAGTCGGCGCTCGACAGCGGGCGACGGCGGTACCCGGTCTCGGGGTCGGTCCACGAGTCGGCCGAGGCCGCACGCTGCACACCCCTGGCCTCGTCCGGGTCGCTCGTGCGCGGGACCTCGTGCTCGAGGGCTTCGTCGAGCAGCTGCGAGACGGTCAGTCCGAAGGCGCCGGACAGTCGGCCGAGGATCGTGGCGGTCGGACTCGAGACGCCCCGCTCGACGCGGTTGATCATCGCGCGGGAGACGCCGGACTCCTCGGCGAGCTCGGTGAGGCTCCAGCGACGTTCGGTGCGGAGGCGCTGCAGGCGTTCGCCGAGGCGGCGCTGGTCGGCGTCGTCCGGGTCCTCGACGGCGTCCCGGGTTGCAGCCGGAGCCTCCTGCTCGTCTACGATGTGAGACATGGCGACAGCATATGCGACGAACGCGGTGACGGTCCGCGACTGCACCCCCGCCGACCTCGACGTCGTGCACGCCCTCCACGTCGACGCCGTCCTGCACTCCACCGTGATCTGGCAGGAGGAACCGCACCCCCGGGCGTGGTTCGACACGTGGTTGGCGGAGCGCCAGGCCGACGGGTGGCCGGTCGTCGTCGCCGAGGTCGACGGTGTCGTCGCCGGGTACGCCTCGTACTCGCAGTGGCGGCCACACCCGGGCTACCGGCACACCGTCGAACACAGCGTCTACGTCGTCCAGGGCTTCCGCGGACGAGGTGTCGCCTCGACGCTCATGGGCGCACTCGTGACGCGTGCGACGGCGGAGGGCCGACACGTCATGATCGCCGGGATCTGCAGCACGAACACGGGGTCGATCGCGCTGCACGAGCGGCTCGGGTTCGAGACGGTCGCCGTCGTCCCGGAGGTCGGGCGCAAGTTCGACCGGTGGCTCGACCTGACGCTGATGCGGTTGCCGCTCACCTGAGCGGCGCGGGGGCCGCGCCCCGGTCCGCCCGTTCGCCCCGGTCGCACGTCGCGCCCCGTCGGAACGCGGCGCGATGCGCGTGCGGGGCGCGAACGGGCGGTCAGTCCTCGACGGTGTCGAAGACCGGGCCGGTGGTGCGGGAGCGCTTGAGTTCGAAGAAGCCCGGGTAGCGGGCCGCGGCGACGACGCCGTCCCAGAGGTTGAGCGCCTCCTGCCCCTTCGGCGCCGGCGAGATGACCGGCCCGAAGAACGCGACGCCGTCGACGGCGATGACGGGCGTGCCGACGTCCTGGCCGACGCGCTCGATCCCGTCCCGGTGACTCTCCCGCATCGCGGCGTCGGTCTCGTCCGTCCAGGCGGCATCGGCGAGGTCGGCGTCGAGGCCGAGCTGTTCGAGCACGGCCGGCACGACCTGCTGCGGGTCCTTCTGCTGGCGGTGGTGGACCTGCTCGCCGAGCGCGTCGTAGAGCGGCTTCACGACCGCCTGGCCGTTGCGGGTCTTCGCGGCGGTCACCAGGCGCGCGTACACCTGGTTCCGTTCCAGGGCGTCGCGGTACTCGGCGGGCATGTCCTCGTTGTGCTCGTTGAGGACGAACAGGCTCATCACGTTCCAGGTGACGTCGAGGTCGCGGTGCCGCTCGACCTCCCCCACCCAGCGGCTCGTCATCCAGGCCCAGGGGCAGGTCGGGTCGAACCAGAACTCCACAGCAGTCCGGGTCCCAGGGGTCTTCTCCACAGTCGTGTCGGTCACGGATCGCAGCGTACGCCCGCTCGCTAGGCTGGTCGCCGAGCCGTCCCACCGGTGCACGACGCCGGCCGGGACACCCGACACGCGGACATCGATCGTCCGCGTCCGCAGCGAAGATGGAGCGTCCGTGCCCGGAGAGAACCTCACCCGAATCGAAGCCCAGGAACGCGCCGGCATCGTCAGCGTGCAGACGTACGACGTCGAGCTCGACCTGACGCGCGGAGCCGAGACCTTCGGCAGCACCACCCGCGTGCGCTTCACCGCCACCGCCGGCGCATCGACCTTCATCGACGCCATCACGAAGACCGTGCACTCGGTCACCCTGAACGGCACGGCGCTCGACGTCGACGCGGTGAACGACGGCGTCCGCATCCAGCTCGCCGACCTGCAGGAGCAGAACGAGCTCGTCGTCGTCGCCGACGCGCTGTACACGAACACCGGTGAAGGACTGCACCGCTTCGTCGACCCCGTCGACGACGAGGTCTACCTGTACTCGCAGTTCGAGGTGCCGGACAGCCGCCGGATGTTCGCCGTGTTCGAGCAGCCCGACCTCAAGGCCGAGTTCTCCTTCACCGTCACCGCACCGGCCCGCTGGCAGGTCGTCTCGAACGCCCCGACGCCGGAGCCGCACGTCGACGGCGACCACGCCACATGGACCTTCCCGCCGACCGCGCGCATCTCGAGCTACATCACCGCGCTCATCGCGGGCCCGTACGAGGTCGTCCGCAGCGAGCTGACCAGCCGCGACGGTCGGACCATCCCGCTCGGCGTCTTCGCGCGCAAGTCGCTCGCCGAGTACCTCGACCCGGACTACGTCTTCGAGACGACGCGGAAGGGCTTCGCGTACTTCGAGGAGAAGTTCGACGTCGCCTACCCCTTCGAGAAGTACGACCAGCTCTTCGTGCCGGAGTTCAACGCCGGCGCGATGGAGAACGCGGGCGCGGTCACCTTCACCGAGACCTACGTCTTCCGCTCGAAGGTCACCGACGCCATCAAGGAGCGCCGGGTCGTCACGATCCTGCACGAGCTCGCGCACATGTGGTTCGGCGACCTCGTCACCATGAAGTGGTGGAACGACCTCTGGCTGAACGAGTCGTTCGCCGAGTGGGCCTCGACCATCGCGACGGCCGAGGCCACCGAGTGGACCGGCGCCTGGACGACGTTCCAGGCGATGGAGAAGTCCTGGGCCTACCGCCAGGACCAGCTCCCCTCGACGCACCCGATCGTCGCGACGATCAACGACCTCGAGGACGTCCAGGTCAACTTCGACGGCATCACCTACGCCAAGGGTGGCTCGGTCCTCAAGCAGCTCGTCGCGTGGGTCGGCATCGACGCGTTCTTCGCGGGTGTCTCGGCGTACTTCGGGAAGCACCACCACTCCAACACCGAGCTGAAGGACCTGCTCGTCGAGCTCGAGGCCACCAGCGGTCGCGACCTGTCCGAGTGGTCGAAGCTCTGGCTCGAGACCGCCGGCGTGAACACCCTGCGCCCCGAGATCGAGACCGACGACGACGGTGTCATCACCTCGTTCGCCGTCCTGCAGGAAGCTCCGTCGGACTACCCGACGCTGCGCCCGCACCGTCTGGCCATCGGCGTGTACGCCTTCACGAACGACCCGTCGGCACCCTTCGGTGCGGACACGGCTTCGTCCGGCGGCAAGCTCGACCGCGTCCACCGCGTCGAGATCGACGTCGACGGTGCCCGCACCGAGGTCCCCGAGCTGGTCGGCGTGCACCGCGGCGACCTCGTGCTGCTCAACGACGACGACCTGGCGTACGCCAAGATCCGTCTCGACGAGCAGTCGCGTCGCACCGCGATCGAGCACCTCGCGGCGATCGCGAACCCGCTCGCCCGGTCGATCGTCTGGGGTGCCGTCTGGGACGCCACGCGTGACGCCGAGTCCCCCGCCAGCGACTACGTCACCCTGGTGCTCGGCAACATCGCCACCGAGACCGAGTCCACCACGATCCGCACCACGTTGTCACAGCTGCTCCTGGCGGCACGCAACTACGTCGCCCCGTCGAAGTCGGACGCCACGGTGCGCACCGTCGGTGACACGCTGTGGCAGCTGGCCTCGTCGGCCGAGTCCGGTTCGGATGCGCAGTTCCAGTTCGTGAAGTTCTTCGCGCAGATCCCGTCGACGCCCGAGCACGTGGCGACGCTGCAGGGCCTGCGTGACGGCTCGGTGACGCTGCAGGGGCTCGAGGTCGACACCGACCTCCGCTGGGAGCTGCTCGAGGGCCTCGTGCTCGCGGGCGCTGCGGGCAACGACGAGATCGACACCGAGCTCGCCGCCGACCGCACGGCCTCCGGTGAGCAGGCAGCCGCTCGTGCCCGGGCGACGATCCCGACCGCCGAGGGCAAGCTCGCAGCGTTCTCGTCGCTCGTCGACAGTGACGACGCGCCGAACGCGATCGTCCGGCAGACCACGATCGGCTTCCAGCACGTGAACGCCCCGGTCGTGCTCGAGGGCCTCGTGCAGCGGTACTTCGACGTGATCACGCGGATCTGGGACGAGCGCAGCTACCACATCGCCGACACCGTCGTCACGGGCCTGTACCCGGCACCGCTGGCGTCGACGGAGCTGCGCGACGCCGCCCGGGCCTGGCTCGACGCGCACCCGGAGACGCCGGCGCTGCGCCGGATCGTCAGCGAGAACCTCGCCGGCACCGAGCGCGCGCTCCGCGTCCAGGCAGCGGACGCCTGATCCCGATGTGAGCAGGGGCGAGGCTCCGGCGTTCCTCCAGGGGCGTCGGAGCCTCGCCGTTTAGCATCGTCCGGACATGATCTCGGCAGCAGACACCACCGACGACGTCTCGAAGTGGGCGTCGAACACGTTCACCCAGTTCGTCGACACCTGGCACGTCCCGATCACGATCCTCATCGTCCTGCTCGCGGCGGTCATCATCCGCCTCGTCCTCCGCCGGACGATCAAGCAGGTCGTCGACCGCATCGTCAACGGCGTGAAGAAGCGGCAGGGCGCCGCGGACACCCAGGCCCTGGTGGCCTCCCCACTGCAGACCGCCCGCGTCGTCCAACGCACCCGGACGCTCGGCAGCGTGCTCGAGAACCTCGCGACCGTCGTGGTCGCGGTGATCGCGTTCGCGATCATCATCTCGACGGTGTTCCCGACCGCAGCGGTCGGGATCGTCGGTGGCGCCTCCGTGGTCGCCGCCGGCCTCGCCGTGGGCGCGCAGAGCATCGTCCGCGACATCCTGTCCGGCATCTTCATGATCCTCGAGGACCAGGCCGGCGTCGGGGACGTCGTCGACACCGGACAGGCGACCGGGGTCGTCGAGTCCGTCGGCCTCCGGGTCATGCAGATCCGCGACGTGAACGGCATCCTCTGGTTCGTGCCGAACGGTCAGATCCTCCGCGTCGGCAACCTGTCGCAGGGGTGGTCGCGCGTCCTCGTCGACATCACCGTGCCGTACGACACCGACATCGACGCCGTGCAGGACGCCCTCCTGCACGCCGCGGTCACGATGTCCCAGGAGTCCCGCTGGCGGCAGCGCATCGTGGAGAAGCCGGAGATCTGGGGTCTGCAGTCCGTCACCGACTCGGGCATGGTGTTCCGCCTGGTCGTGAAGACCCGCGCTTCGGAACTCGACGTCGTCGGTCGGGAACTCCGCGTCCGCCTGAAGCGCAGCGTCGACGAACTCGGCGTCACCCTGCCGGCGATGGCGATGATCATGCCCGAGGGATGGGAGAACGCCACGTCGGTGAACGGCCTCCGTCCCGTCCGCACCGCGCCGGTGCCCACCCCCGCGCCGCGGGCCCGCCGCGGCCGGATGAACATCCTGGGCCGGGCGATCCGGACCGGGGACGACAGCAAGGACCCTGAGGACACGCCATGACCGGACCGTCCATCCCCCTCGGCCCGCCTGCGGGCGAGCGGACAGGCGGCGTCCCCGCGCAGCCCGTCACCCTCCGTGTGGGACCGGGCGGGGCTGCGGCGAGCGGTTCCCTGTTCGACCGGATCGGTGGCGCCCCGACCTTCGACCGCCTGGTCCGCCGCTTCTACGAGGGTGTGCAGCAGGACGAGGTCATCTGGCCGATGTACCCGGCCGACGACCTCGAGGGCGCGGTCTGGCGGCTCTCGCAGTTCCTCCAGCAGTACTGGGGCGGCCCGTCGACCTACAGCGAGCAGCGCGGCCACCCCCGACTCCGGATGCGACACCACCCGTTCCGCATCACGCCCGAGGCGCGCGAGCACTGGCTCCAGCACATGCACGACGCCGTCGAGTCACTCGACCTCGCTCCGCTCGACGAGGCCGAGCTGTGGGCCTACCTCGACCGTGCGGCGCACGCGATGACGAACTCCTTCGACTGACGGGAGCGCCGGGTGCCGCCGCAGCGGCGTGCCGACGAACCGACGGGAGGCCCCTGGCGAGCACGCCACGGGCCTTGCGTCCCTCGGTCAGGAACTGAGCGTCCAGGCTCGGCGCTTCACGAGCACGTGCCCCCTGGAGGTCGTCAACCGGCTCCACGGGCCCGTCTCGAACAGCCGGACCGGCTCGGTCCCGAGGAAGCCGAGGCTCTCGGCGGCGAAGCCCGCGCCGGCCGGCAGGTGCTCGACGCCCGCGATCGGTCGACCCCACACCTCGGAGCGGACGCGGCGGACGATGGACTCCCCCGAGCTCGTCGGCACGGAGGCGGCGACCTCGTCGATCCCCTGGCGCGCGGCACGGTGCAGCAGTTCCGCCGAGACGTCGGGGAGCGGCACCCAACCGCCCCGGGGCGGGGAGATCGCAGCCCAGGTCACGGTGTGCACCTCGAGCGGGAGTTCGACCTCGATCGGGGTCGCCCGCGTGGGGTCCGCTGCATCGGCGTGCTCGACGTCGTTCGCCTCGGCGAGCAGGCGCAGGCGCTCCTGGAACGAGCGGAGCGGCACCACGACGTCGATGTGCTCCGGCTGGGTGAGGGCGAACGTGCGCAATCCGAGCACGGTGGGCAGTTCGTCGAGCAGCCCGAGCGGGTAGAGGATCGCCGTGTACACGGCCAGGACACCGGAGTCGGCGATGAGGCGGACCGACCCGTCCTCGATCCGAGCGGCTCGCCCGAGGTAGGTGCGGAGGTCACCGAGCGAGGCGGCGTCGGGAAGGGTGAACGAGCTGCTCATGTCACGTTCGATCCTAGCCGCGCACGACCTTCCGCTCCCTGGTCCCCGGCGCTCAGCGAGCTCTGAGCCCGTTTTTGGCACTCTCCGGGTTCGAGTGCTAAAACGGGAGGCAGTTGAGTCAGGGCGACTCAACCGCGAAGCACTCAGTGAAGGAGTTGATGCAGATGGCCATGACCTTCGATCCGTTCCGCGAGCTCGACCGCCTCGCCGGATCCCTCCTCAGCGGCGCAGCAGCCGGGCCGCGCTCGATGCCGATGGACCTCTACCGTGCCGGTGACCACTACGTGATGGACGTCGACCTGCCCGGAGTCGATCCAGGCTCCGTCGACATCGACGTCGACGGGTCGGTCCTCACCATCCGGGCCGAGCGCACCCTCGGCGCTCCCGACGGAGCGCAGTGGCTCACGCGGGAACGCCAGCCCGGCTCGTTCGTCCGCCAGCTCACCCTCGGCGACGGCCTGGACGTCGAGCGGATCGCCGCGCACTACGACAACGGTGTGCTGAGCGTCACGATCCCCGTCCAGGAGTCGTCGAAGCCCCGGAAGATCGCCGTCAGCACGAGCGGTGCGGACGCCGGTTCCGCCGCCGGAGCGCAGCCGCTCGCGGTCGGGCAGGGTGGCTCCGGCAGCTGAGCCGGCATCTCCCGGGGCCGACGGGCCGACCCGGAGCGGGTCGGCCCGTCGGCTCCGCCTCCCACTGTCACAGTCGACGTCCTCGCCGACTCGTCTCGTCTCGTCTCGTCTCGTCTCGTCTCGTCTCGTCTCGTCTCGTCACCACGGTCCCGCCCATGCCGCACCTCGTCAACGCACTGCTCTCCGTCCTCGTCGTCACCGGTCTGCTGGCCGGCCCGAGCCTCCGTCCCCGTCTCGCCCTGTTCCTCGGCGTGACGGGCTCGGTCATCGCCAACCACCTCGTCTGGCTGGCCGCACCCGTTCTCTGGTCCCATGTGCTCACACCATGGGCGGCCAGCGTCAGCGGAGCACTCGTCGCGGTGGCGATCTGGAGCCTGCTCCGGACCTCCCCGACGGCGGCGAGCCTCGTCGATCCGGATGCAGCGGCCCTCCAGGACGTGGCGGGCGACCCAGCCGACCAGGAGGAGCCGGTCCCGTCGGACGTCATCGACCTCGGTACGGCGGGCAGGCCCCCCGCGCCCTCCTCGGCCACACCGGGTCCCGTTCGTAGACTGGCGGCGTGATCCGCGAACCCGACTTCCTCACGACCCTGCGACTCGAGGACACCGGGGCGAGCACCAGGGAGACGATCCTGACCGGTGCCAGCCACTGGTCCCCCGGAGGACGGGTGTTCGGCGGCCAGGTGCTCGCGCAGTGCATCGTCGCAGCGCAGACCACCATCGAGGGCCGGGACATCCACTCCGTGCACGGCTACTTCCTGCGCCCCGGTGCGATCGACGTCCCGATCACGTTCGGCGTCGAGCGCATCCACGACGGACGCTCGTTCGCGACCCGACGAGCCCAGGCGTACCAGAACGGTCTCCCGATCTTCTCGATGATCGCGTCGTTCCAGGTCCCGGACACCGGCGCGGAGCACCAGGATCCGTTCCCCGTGGACGTCCCCGACCCGGAGTCGCTCCCGTCGGCGGCGTCGGTGCTGGGCGCGGTCGACCACCCCACGGCCCAGGCCTGGGCCGAGCGCTCGATCGACCTGCGGCACGTCGACGGCCCGGTCTACTTCGACGTGCAGGGCGCTCGCGTCGCCCACCAGGCGGTGTGGTTCCGGGTCGAAGGGGACCTGCCGGACGACCCCGCGTTGCACCGCGCGGTCCTGGCCTACGCGAGCGACCTGTCCCTCCTCGAACCGATCATGCGTCGGCACGGGGTCGCGTGGGGCACACCGGGCGTGAAACTCGCGAGCCTCGACCACGCGATGTGGTGGCACCGCGACGGGCGCGCTGACGACTGGGTGCTCTACGCGCAGGAGTCGCCGAGCGCCCAGGGCGGTCGGGGCCTCGCGCTCGGTCGCATGTTCTCCCGCGACGGACGGCTGCTGGCGACCGTCGCACAAGAGGGCATGATGCGCCTGCCCACCGAGTGAGACTGGCCCCGCTCGACGAGCGGGGCCTGTCTCAGCGACGTCGGTCAGCGGCGGACCGAGGTCACGGCCGAGGTCGCTGCGGGAGTCTCACGGCCGGGAGAACCGCACGGGTGGCTCGATGTACGGCTGGCACGCCGCTCGCTCGGCTTCAGTGAGCCGTCGCGGTCGGTTGGTCGTCGCGTCCACGAGGACGAGCGCCGTGGTGGCGCGCGTGTATAGCTCCGCCGGCTCGTGTCCGGCGGGCGACCAGACCTCGTACGAGATGTCCAGGCTGGCCCCACCGATCCGCCCGATCCACAACTGGATGTCGAGCGGCCGACGGAAGTACGGCGTGGATGCCAGGTACTCGAGCCGCTGCGCCGCGATGACCGTCATCGTCCCGGAACCCGGGCGCCCGTCGATCACGGGTTCCGGCGCGGACCCCGACTCGTCCACCTCGTCGGGGTCCGGCGCCCAGAACGCCAGCACGCGTGCTTCTTCGAGCAGCCGGAGCATCGCCGAATTGTTGACGTGCCCGTAGGCGTCGATGTCGCTCCAGCGGATGCGGACCGGCGCGTGCAGTCTCGCCACGGGGGCTAGTCCCGCGTGAGCTTGCGGTACGTCGCGCGTCCGGGCTTCGCGGCGTCGGCACCGAGGCGCTCGACCTTGTTCTCTTCGTACGCCTCGAAGTTGCCCTCGAACCAGTACCAGATCGGCGTGCCGTCCTCGTTGAGGCCTTCCCACGCGAGGATGTGCGTCGCGATGCGGTCGAGGAACCACCGGTCGTGCGTGATGACCACGGCGCAACCGGGGTACTCGAGCAGGGCGTTCTCGAGGCTGCCGAGGGTCTCGACGTCCAGGTCGTTCGTGGGCTCGTCGAGGAGCAGCAGGTTGCCGCCCTGCTTGAGCGTCAGCGCGAGGTTCAGACGGTTGCGCTCACCACCCGACAGGATGCCCGCACGCTTCTGCTGGTCCGGGCCCTTGAACCCGAACTGCGAGACGTAGGCACGCGACGGGATCTCGGTCTTGCCGACCTGGATGTAGTCGAGACCGTCCGACACGACCTCCCACAGGTTCTTGTTCGGGTCGATGCCGCCGCGGCTCTGGTCGACGTAGGAGATGTCGACCGTGTCACCGATCTTCAGCTGGCCGCCGTCGAGGGGCTCGAGCCCGACGATCGTCTTGAACAGCGTCGTCTTGCCGACGCCGTTCGGGCCGATGACCCCGACGATGCCGTTCCGCGGCAGCGTGAACGACAGGTCGCCGATGATGACGCGCTCACCGAACTGCTTGTGCAGGTGCTCGGCGTCGATGACCTGGGACCCGAGACGCGGGCCGACGGGGATCACGATCTCCTCGAAGTCGAGCTTGCGCGTGCGCTCGGCTTCGTTGACCATCTCCTCGTAGCGGGCCAGGCGCGCCTTGGACTTCGCCTGGCGGCCCTTCGCGTTGCTGCGGACCCAGTCGAGCTCGGACGACAGGCGCTTGGCGAGCTTGGCGTCCTTCTTGCCCTGGACCTCGAGACGAGCGCGCTTCTTCTCGAGGTAGGTCGAGTAGTTGCCCTCGTACGGGTAGAGACGGCCTCGGTCGACCTCGGCGATCCACTGTGCGACGTGGTCGAGGAAGTACCGGTCGTGGGTCACGGCGAGGACCGCACCGTGGTACTGCTGCAGGTGCTGCTCGAGCCACTGCACGCTCTCGGCGTCGAGGTGGTTGGTGGGCTCGTCGAGCAGGAGCAGGTCGGGCTTCTGGAGCAGGAGCTTGCAGAGCGCGACGCGGCGCTTCTCACCGCCGGAGAGGTGCGTGACGAGCTCGTCCCCCGGGGGGCACTGGAGCGCGGCCATCGCCTGCTCGAGCTGCGAATCGAGGTCCCACGCGTCGGCGGCGTCGATCTCTTCCTGCAGGGTCCCCATCTCGGCGAGGAGCGCGTCGAAGTCCGCGTCGGGCTCGGCCATCGCGGCCGAGATCTCGTTGAAGCGCGTGAGCTTGCCGTGGATCTCGCCGACGCCCTCCTGCACGTTCTCGAGCACCGTCTTGGTCTCGTCGAGCTCGGGCTCCTGCATGAGGATGCCGACGGTGAAGCCCGGGGTCAGCTTCGCCTCGCCGTTGGACGGCTGGTCGAGCCCCGCCATGATCTTCAGGATCGTCGACTTGCCCGCACCGTTCGGCCCGACGACGCCGATCTTGGCGCCGGGGAGGAACGACATCGTGACGTCGTCGAGGATCAGCTTGTCGCCGACCGCCTTGCGGGCGCGGACCATCTGGTAGATGTACTCAGCCATATCGGACCGAGTCTACCGATCCGAGGCCCTCAGCGCTGCCCCGCTCCCGGTGTCGGCGCGGTCGGCGCTGCGCCGGACCCCGCGGCGACGGTCGCGGCGTCACCCCGGCTCCTGCCCGGGGAACAGATCGACGGGTGACACGGAGCCGTCGGTGTGCGACGCGGTGTCGTGCGCTCCGACGCCTCCGGCGTCGTACGACGCGTCGACGAGCACGTCGTCACCGTGCTCGTCGCGCCCCCGGACGGGGTCGACGGACCCGGTCGTGTCCGCGGCCGGGCCGCGATCGTGGAGGTCCCCGTCGACCGGGTCGTCGTCGCCGACCTCGCCGGTCCGGGGGTCGACGTCCGGGCCCGCCCCGTACGCGGAGGGCGCGTCGCCGACGTGCCGCGGGACGCGGATCCAGTTGCTGATGCCCCAGGCGAGGTCGTGGCCGAGCGCATCGGCGTCGACCTCGACGGAGGTGCCGCCCCGGCCGTCGCGCTCCCAGTTCCGGATCCGGACGCGCCCGGTGACGACGATGCGGTCGCCCTTCTTCACGGACTTGTGCACGTTGGCCGCGAGCGACCGGAACGCCGTGACGGTGTACCAGTTCGTGGGGCCGTTGGCCCAGCTGGACGTGCTGCGGTCCCAGCGGCGCGAAGGCGAGGCGAGACGCATGCTCGTGATGGCGACGCCCGTCTCGGTGACGAGGTGGCGGGGTTCGGTGGCGATGATGCCGCAGACCGTGATCGTGTCGTTCATGCACCGATCGTCGGTCGGCGCTCCGCCTCGACGGCAGCGCAGAGTCGACCTGTGGACAGGAGGCCCGGACCACGGTCCCTGTGGAGGGAAGGTGATCCGGGCCTCCCGGTCGAGGGCCGCGTCCGCGGACTCCTCGGTCAGTGCGCGTGGAACTCCGGCCGGTCCGCGAGCGGACCCATCGCCTTGTGCACCGCGCCCTTGGCCGACTGCAGCGACGGGTACGTCCCGCCCGGACCCCGTCGTCCGTAGAGCTCGACCCGGAACCCGTCAGCCGCCCGGTGGATCGTGCCCACCGCACCGGCCGGACCGACGGCGACCCAGGTCTCCGTCGTCGCTGTCGCCGTCGTCGTGTCGTTCGTCATCGTCCGACCACCTCCTCGTGGCCCCGACGCCCCTCCGTCAGGACGCCAGGATGTACTGACCGTACGCCTTCCGGACCTTGTTCACCTTGGGCAGTGCGACGGCGAGGCAGTACCCCTGGCCCGGGTTCTTCGCGAAGAAGTCCTGGTGGTACTCCTCGGCCCGGTGGAACTCGCCGAGCGGCTCGAGGGTCGTCACGATCCCGCCGTCCCACATCTCCGACGCCCGCTCGAGCGCCTCCTCGAAGAGGGCTCGCTGCTCGTCGTCGGCCGGGAACATCGCCGAGCGGTACTGCGTACCGACGTCGGCGCCCTGGCGGTTGAGCTGCCGCGGGTCGTGCAGGGTGAAGAAGACGTCGAGGACGACGTCGGCGGGGATCACGGCCTCGTCGAAGGTCACGGCGACCGCCTCGGCGTGGCCGGTCGTGCCCGTGCACACCTGCTCGTAGGTCGGGTGCGGGTCACTGCCGCCGATGTACCCGGACACCACGTCCTGCACGCCCTGAAGCGTGCGGTAGACGGCGTCGAGACACCAGAAACAGCCACCGGCGAGGACGAACGTGGTCATGGGGACCTGCCTTCCTGGCTCCGGAGAGCGCGGTACTGGACTCCCCTCCACAACACGGCGACGCTCGTGCGTGTTCCCCAGCACGGGCTCGTCACCTCCGGCGTGTCGGTGGTCGGTCGTACGGTCGTCACAGATCACACGACCAGGAGGCCCACATGCAGTCCACGACGGACGCCCGGCTCAGCATCCACTCGCCCCGCCCGACGGCGCGGTCGCGGGGCGACCTCCGCATCCTCGACGTCCGCGACGACCTGAGCCGGGTCACCCGGGCGAACGGGGAGATCGTCGGGTACGTCGACCGCGTGGACGTGGCAGGGGGCACCGCCTACCGGGCACGTCGCTACGTGGCCGCCGAGCGACGGTTCGTCGAGCTCCCGAACGTCTGGAACGCCGAGGACGCGGTGGACACCCTCCGCTGGTGATCGTGGCGCGCGACGGGATCGGATGCGGCGGATGTCCGTCCCGTCCGCCTGTCGTCCCCGGCACCTGACCGATCCACAAGTACGGTACGCGCATGCAGTGGTGGAACGACCTGATCGACTGGACCTCGTCCGACACGGGCTGGCGCGTGCTGTCGGGGGCGGTCATCCCCTTCGTCGCGATCCTCGTGGCGGGCATCATCGCCGCACTGATCGGTCGTGGTGCTGTCAAGCGCATCGTCGCCCACCAGGAGCGCGAGGCCAGGAACGCCGCCGTCGCCGGCCTCGTCTCGGCCGCGCGGAAGGCCGTCAGCTGGGGCTCGCTCGGACACGACGAACGTGCCTACGCGGACCACCTGGCCGAGGACGCGGACATCCGGCTGCGTCTGCTCCCGATCGCCGGCGCACCGGTCGCCGCGGACTGGGCGAAGCACGAGATCGCGGACATCAAGAAGAACTCCTCGACCTTCACCTCCCACGCGGACAACTCCCTCGCCGAGTTCCGCGACCGGATGCTCGAGTGGCAGGCGCGGCCCAACCGGGCTCGCAAGCTCTTCAAGAGCGACCTCGAGCGGTGGAAGTTCGATTCCCCCGATCCGGACGCCGACCTCATCACGCGTCAGCAGGAGTGGAACGCGGACAGGGTCGACTCCTCCCGGGCCCCCGAGCCGGCCCCGACGCCGACGACCACCTCCCTCCGCCCGGCGCAGCCGAACGTGACCCCGGCACAACCGAGCGCGAGCCCGGCGCAGCGGAGCACGATCCCGCAGCAGCCGAGCGCGGGCCCGGCCCGTTCGAGCGTGCACCCGGGCCAGGCCGACGTCACGGCGATGGCTCCCACGAGCGGGCACGACGCGACCGTGCCGATCGGCGACGACGCCACCCGGCCGTACTCCGACGGTGAGACGACCCCGATCCGCCCGACGCTCGGCTCCCCCGCGTTCCGTGCCCCCGCCGTCTCTCCGGGGTCGAACGGCGGCGGTTGGTCGGCGTCGCGCGACGCCGACAACGACGACGTGGTCGACGACGTCCGGATCGGCGGTGCAGACCGTCCCGGTCCCGACGACCGTGCTGCCTCCGGCGACCGCTCCCCGGTCCGCGACGAGCAGGACCGCCGCGATGCCTCCCCCCGGGCGCACGGCTTCGGATCGACGACCACGACCACGGACCCGAGGGGCGCGGCCGACGGCACTGCCGTCCCCGCCGACGCCGACGAGACGTCCGGCACGCCGTACGCCAACCCGGTCAGCGCCAGCGAACTCCGGCGACGCGCTGACTCCGACGACGAGTGACCCGACGTCACTCCTGACGAGACCGTCACGACGAAGGCCGCCACCCGGGCAGGGTGACGGCCTTCGTCGTCGGTGCCCCCGGCAGGAATCGAACCCGCGGCACGGTGGGTAGAAACCACCTGCTCTATCCACTGAGCTACGGAGGCGGACGCCGACGATCTTATTCGGTACCGACCAGCAGGCGGTCGACGAACCGCTCGACCTCCCGCTGCGAGCGCAGGTGCACGACACGCAGGTGCGGAGCCGAGTCGGCGAGCGCCGGGACCTGCCTCCGCATCTCGTTCCGCTTCGCGATCCCCCACCGGAGGATGTGCTCCCTGCGGGTGACGAACGTCCACAGCGGTGGTTCGACGTTGCCGTTCCACAGGACGGTGCGCCGCAGACGTCGTCGAACGGTCCGCCGGAGCAGGCGCCAGAACGCGACCCGTCTCGGGAGGTCGAGCCACACCATGGTGTCCGCTCGCTCGACGAGGAGCGCGCGGACCTGCCGGTACTGCCACTCGGAGACCCACGTCCCCCGGGCGGTGAAGTCCTCGACCTCCTGCTCGAACGTCGGCAGGACCGTCCAGCCGGGCCCGTGGTACAGCGCGTCGAGCTCCGTGTGCGGCACTCCGACGGCCTGCGCGATGCGCCGTGCGGTGGTGGTCTTGCCGACGCCGGCGGTCCCGGCGACGAGGACCCGTCGGGGCGGTGGATCGAGGACGTCTCCGGCTCCGAGCACCCCTCGACCCTAGGCCGCGGTCGGCTCCCCCACCAGGTGGTCGAGGACGTGCCGGCGCCGACCACCTTCCGGAACGGTTCGTCGCCCGTCCCCCTGTCGTTCCCCTCGGCGTCACCACCGCTCCCTACGTTTCCCCCATGAGCTCCTTCCCCCGCGTGATCGCGGTGATCCCGGCGCGGGCGGGCTCGAAGGGCATCCCCGGCAAGAACCTCCGAGAGGTCGCCGGCCGCTCGCTCGTCGCGCGGTCGATCGAGGTCGCGCTGGCGACCCGGACGGTCGACGAGGTCGTCGTCAGCACGGACGGCGACGCCATCGCGGCCGAGGCCGTCGCAGCCGGTGCGCGCGTGGTCCGTCGTCCCGTGGAACTCGCCGGGGACGAGGCGTCGTCCGAGTCCGCGCTGCTGCACACCCTCGACGTGGTCAGCCAGGACGCCGCGGATCCCGAGGTCCTCGTCTTCCTGCAGGCCACCTCGCCCTTCACCGACCCGGCGGACGTCGACGCCGCGGTCGACCGCGTGCTCGCCGGTCGAGCCGACGCGGTCCTCGCCGCCGCGCCCTCGCACGCGTTCCTCTGGCGCGTGGCCGAGGACGGCTCGGCGATCGCCGTCAACCACGACGCCGCCACCCGACCGCGGCGACAGGACCGGGAGCCCGAGTACCGCGAGACCGGCGCGTTCTACGTGGTCCGCGTGGCGGGCTTCCGACAGGCGCGTCACCGCTTCTTCGGCCGGGTCGGACTCGCGATCGTCCCGGCGCGCACCGCTGTCGACATCGACGACGCCCACGACCTCGACCTCGCGTCGGCGCTGGCACCGCTGGTGGAACCGGAGGGCCGTGCGCCCTCGACCGGTGCGTCGCGGTCGGCGGCACCGGCGTCGCCCCCCGGCCCCACCGAACCCGACCCCACCGACCCCCACCCCGCGCGGACCCCCGCAGCGGAGAACGGAGCACCATGAGCGTCCGCATCGGCCTGTCCACCATCGGCACCGGGAACCCCGCCTACCTCATCGGCGAGATCGGCCTCAACCACAACGGTGACGTCGAGATCGCCAAGCAGCTCATCGACGTCGCGGCCGACGCCGGCATGCAGGCGGTCAAGTTCCAGAAGCGCACTCCCGAGATCTCCACGCCCGAGCACATGAAGTCGATGCCGCGCAGCACGCCGTGGGGCGAGATGACCTACCTCGACTACCGCTACCGCGTCGAGTTCGACCGCGACCAGTACATCGAGATCGGTGACCACGCGACCCTCCGCGGCCTCGACTGGTTCGCGTCACCGTGGGACGAGCCGTCGGTGGCCTTCCTCGAGGACCTCAACGTCGTCGCCTACAAGATCGCCTCGGCGTCGGTGACCGACCTCGGCATGCTCGCCGCCGTCGCCGCGACCGGCAAGCCGGTGATTCTGTCGACGGGCATGTCCACGCTCGATCAGATCGACCGTGCGGTGCAGACCCTCGGCACCGAGCGGCTCGTCCTCATGCACGCCACGTCGACGTACCCGCTCCCCGCAGAGGAGGCGAACCTCCGCATGATCGACACGCTCCGCACGCGCTACGCCTACGCCGGCGTCCCGGTCGGCTACTCGGGTCACGAGCCGGGCCTGCAGATCTCGCTCGCCGCCGTCGCGCTCGGTGCCACGGCGGTCGAACGCCACATCACGCTGGACCGCACGATGTGGGGCTCGGACCACGCCGCCTCGCTCGAGCCACACGGCCTCCGCACGCTCGTCCGGGACATCCGCATCATCGAGACCGCGATGGGCGACGGCGTCAAGCGCATCTTCCCCGGCGAGGAGGCGCCCCTCGCCAAGCTCCGCCGGGTGGGTGCGTGAGCGCTCCGGGGAACGACCTCGACGCGGTCGCTGACGGACGTCAGGCCCGCCTCCCGTCCGCCCCGCGGCCTCGCCGGCGGCGAGTGGTCGGTCTGGTCGACACCGACTCGTTCGCGAAGTGGGGCGCACACCTGCTCTCCGCAGCCCCGCCGAACTGGTCGCTCGAGCTGCTGACCGTGGCGACGCCGCGGTCGGCGAGCCCCGCGCAACTGCGTGCGGCCTTCCGCGACGTCGACGCACGGTTGGGCCCGATCGACCTCGCGCCTCCCGAGCCGATGAGCGTGGACGACGTGGTGGCGCGCCTCCAGGCCGAACCGCCGGACGCCGTCCTGGTGTCCTGCATCGGTCCGGTGGCCGAGGTGGTCATCGACGAGGTGACGCGTTCGGTCCCGCGCCGACCCGTGCTGGTGAGCGGGCTCCCGGGCATCTCGTTCCCGGCGAAGTGGAAGGGCGTGTTCCTCCGCGCCCGCGCCGACCTGTTCGTGCTGCACAGCCACCGCGAGGTCCGCGAGTACACCGCGATGTCGACGGCCGGCGGGATCGAGCCGTCCTTCGCACTCGCCACGCTGCCGTTCGCACGGCCGACCGTCGCGGACCGGGCGGGCGTCACGCGCGACTCGGTGGTCTTCGCGGCGCAACCGAGCGTGCCGAAGGACGAGGACGACCGCCGCCGAGTCGTGGGGTGGCTCGTCGAGACCGCCCGGGCGCACCCGGAGTGGCGCGTGGTCGTCAAGACCCGGGCTGCCGCGGGCGAGCACCAGACCCACCGTGAGACGTACCCGTACGCGGACCTGGTGCCGGCGGACGCGCCGTCGAACCTCGTGGTCGAGGCCGGTCCGATGTCGGTGCACCTCGACCGGGCCGTGGCGCTCGTGACGATCAGTTCGACCGCCGTCCTCGAGGCGGCGGCCCGTGGCGTGCCGGCACTGACGCTGACCGACTTCGGCACGTCCCGGTCCCTCATCAACGAGGTCTTCGTGGACAGCGGGCTCGAGGGCGACGCGGACGACCTGGTCCGTGGACGCTTCGGCACGGTCCGACCGGGGTGGATGACGGACAACTACTTCCACGATCCGGAGGACGACGACTGGGCCGACCGCACCGAGACGTTGATGGCGCTCCGCGACGCCGGCGCCCTGGTCGACCGCCCGGCCGCCCGGCGGAGTCGCGGCGGGGTGCTCCGACGTGCCTGGGAACGGCGGAACGCGCTCGGTGACCACGACCGCTCGGTGATCGGGCAGGTCGCACTGTCCATCGGCACGCCGATCCGTGCCGTGAAGCGACTCCGTCGGCGTGCGCTCAGGACACTGCGACGACGCACGGCCCCGGTCGCGCCCGAGGTGCGGCCGGAGTCAGTCCAGCGCCTTCGCGACCGCGACGAGGAACTGGTCGCGGGTCGGGACGCCCGCTGACCGGAACACCTCGGTCCCGTCGTCGCAGCGCACGATGACGGTGGGCGTCGAACGGATGCCGAGCTCCTCGACGACCTCGGGTTCGGCCGCGGCGTCCCGCTCCGTCACGGCGAGCGCCGGGACCAGGCGGGCGGCGTCGCCGACCACACGGCGCGCGGCGGCACACGGCGCGCAGAACGCGGACGTCCAGAGATCGACCTGCATGTCCTCCTCCAACGCGGACCGCGGCCCCGGCACTCCCGATCGGCGTCGGGCCACGGACGGAGTGGGCAGCGGAGCGCCCCGGCCGTCGACGACGACCGGGGCTGTCCGGGGCTGTCCGGGGCGCTGGCTACTCGCGGTCGAACTCGCCGCTGCGGTCGCCGCGGTCCTGCAGGTCGTCGACCGGGTCGGACTCGTCGGGCGCGAAGGTGTAGTCGACCGAGATCTGGTCGAGCACCTGGCGCGAACCGGTGGACTTGTAGGTGAAGGCCGTCTGGAGGCCCTCGACGTCCGCGAACACCGTCACCTCGTCGTCCAACGCATCGCTCGTGGCGGTGCGGGTGTCCGTGGTCCCGTCGAAGGGGCCCCCGTGGAAGATGGCGGTGAACTCGTCACCCTCGTGGATCGTGATGTCGCTCATGTGTCCCTTCTACCAGCACCCGGAGCAGCCCGGTCCAGCGCGCGGTGACCAGGGGCGCGACCCGAACGGTCCGGCGGGCGTGCCCCGGACCCCCTTGCCGAATCCATAGCTCGGCTATATAGTTCCGGTATGGAACAAGCGCGGGACCAGACCATCGAGACGCTCCTCGTCTCCGTCAACCGGCTCATCCGGTCCGCGCTCCAGGCCACGGGGCACACCACCTCGACCGCCGTCTGGCGGACCCTCGGCATCCTCGAGACGGAGGAGTCCCTCCGACTCGGCGAACTCGCCCGGGCGTCGCGGGTGTCCCAGCCGACCATGACCCGCCTGGTCGCCGGCATGACCGCCGACGGGCTGATCTCGCGCACCGTCGACCCGGACGACTCCCGCGGGCAGCTCATCGAGATCACCGACGCCGGCCGCGAGCGTCTCGCGGCCTGGCGGGCCGCCCTCACCAGCACCGTCGGTCCCCTGTTCGCGGACCTCAGCGACGACGACTGGGACATCCTGCACCACGCATCGGCCCTCATCGCAGCGAGGACCAGAACGGAGACCACCGCGTGAACACGCACGCACCCGCCGGACAGGCCGCCTCGCACGCACCCGCCGGCTCGATCCTCAAGCAGTCGTCCGCGGTGTGGGCCATCGCCTTCGCCTGCGTCGTCGCCTTCATGGGCATCGGCCTCGTCGACCCGATCCTCCCCGCGATCGCCGAGTCGCTCCGGGCCACCCCCGCGCAGACCGAGCTCCTCTTCACGAGCTACCTGGCCGTCACCGGCATCGCGATGTTCTTCACGAGCTGGGTGTCGAGCCGCATCGGTGCGAAGAAGACCCTGATGACCGGGCTCGCCCTCATCGTGCTGTTCTCGGTCCTCGCCGCCGTGTCGAACGACGTCTGGACGATCATCGGCTTCCGTGCCGGATGGGGTCTCGGCAACGCCCTCTTCATCTCGACCGCACTCGCGACCATCGTCGGTGCAGCGTCGGGCGGGACCGCGTCGGCGATCATCCTGTACGAGGCCGCACTCGGCCTCGGCATCGCGGTGGGCCCCCTGGTCGGCGGCCTGCTCGGTTCCGTCAGCTGGCGCGGACCCTTCTTCGGCGTCACCACCCTGATGGCCGTCGCGTTCATCGCGATCCTCGTGCTCCTCAAGTCCGGGAGCCTCGAGAAGCCCACCCCGACCAAGCTCTCGGCACCGTTCCGCGCCCTCGGTCGACCGGCCCTGGCCGCCCTCGCCGCGACCGCGCTGTTCTACAACATCGGGTTCTTCGTCCTCCTCGCCTACACGCCGTTCCCGCTCGGCTTCGGGGCGCTCGGCATCGGGTTCACGTTCTTCGGCTGGGGCGTCGGACTCGCGATCACCTCGGTGTGGGTCGCCCCGATGCTCACCGCGCGGATGCGCCGCACCAGCGTCCTCAAGCTCGCGCTACCGCTGCTCGCCCTCGACCTGTTCGCCGCCGCCGTCGTCGTCCGGTCACAGGCCGGGCTCATCGTCTGCGTCGTCATCGGCGGTCTCGTCCTCGGTGTCCTCAACACCGTGCTGACGGAGTGCGTCATGGAAGCGACCGACCTGCCCCGCTCCGTGGCGTCCAGCGCCTACTCGGCCGTCCGCTTCATCGGTGGTGCCATCGCCCCGCCCGTCGCCACCCTGCTCGCCGACGCGTACTCGCCGAGCGCCGCCTACGTCTTCGCCGGCGTGGCCGTCGCCGTGGCGTTCCTGGTCGTCGTGCTCACCACGAAGGTGCTGCGTCGCGTCGACGACGGGGCCGAGCCGGAGCGCGTCGAGGCCGAGGCGATCTCAGCCGGCGAGATGGCGTAGACCGGTGGGACACTCGTCCTCCACAGGGGCGCGGCGGCGTCGGCGGGCGGAAGTAGGATCAGGGCATGTCTGCAGCGAATGACCGCCTCGTCTGGATCGACTGCGAGATGACCGGTCTCGACGTCGAGGTCGACGAGCTCGTGGAGGTCGCGGTCGTCGTCACGGACTTCGACCTGAACCCCGTGCACCCCGGCTTCGACATCGTCATCAAGCCCGACCAGTCAGCGCTCGACAACATGAACGAGTTCGTGACGAAGATGCACACCACCTCGGGCCTGATCGAGGAGATCCCGAACGGCGTCTCCCTGGCCGATGCCGAGTACCAGGTGCTCGAGTACATCCTCGCCCACGTCCCCGCCGAGGGCACCGCTCCCCTGGCCGGCAACACCATCGGCACTGACCGGGCCTTCCTGGCGAAGTACATGCCGCGCATCGACAACCACCTGCACTACCGAAGCGTCGACGTGTCGAGCGTCAAGGAGCTCTGCCGTCGCTGGTTCCCGCGCGTGTACTTCAACTCGCCCGAGAAGCACGGCGGGCACCGCGCCCTCGCCGACATCCTCGAGTCGATCCGGGAGCTCGAGTACTACCGCCGCGCCGGGTTCACGCCCGAGCCCGGGCCGGCGAGCGACGACGTCAAGACCATCGCGGCCGAGGTCGTCGCGAAGTGGGAACCGCGCCTGACCCCGCAGCCGAGCCCGACACCCGCCGAGTAGCGATCGTGGTCCGGGCAGGCGCTCGGATGTACTACAATCGAGTGGTTGCTCCGGCTCGCCGGACCGACACGTGGTGGGTATAGCTCAGCTGGTAGAGCGCCTGGTTGTGGTCCAGGAGGTCGCGGGTTCAAGCCCCGTTACTCACCCCAGCATCGCTGACACAGCGACACGAAGGCCCTCGTCCGACGGACGGGGGCCTTCGTGATGTCGATGGTGTCCCGGAAGGAGCGGAGCCCGCCGCGGCCAGCTCTCCCCCGGGCAGCTGTGTCACGATCACCTCGTGATGGAGATGTCGGCCGAGGACTTCGAGCAGCTGGTGACCGACGAACTCGACCTGCTGCCGGACGAGATGGTCGACGGGCTCGACAACGTCGTCTTCGTCGTCGAGGACGAACCCGAGGACGGCTCTGACCTGTTCGGCGTGTACGACGGCGTCGCCACGACCGAGCGCGGCCAGTACGGGTTCGGTGAGCTGCCCGACCGGATCGTCGTCTTCCGGAAGCAGCACCTGGCGGAGTGCGACACCCTCGACGACCTCAAGGACGAGGTGCACACCACGCTCGTCCACGAGATCGGACACTTCTACGGCATCGACGACGAGCGGCTGCACGAGCTCGGTTGGGCATGAGTCGAGGGCGACGACCGCTCGATGCTCAGGTCCGCACCACCAGGTCGGCGAGTGCCACCGGCTGCTCCGCCGCGATGAACGCCTCCTCCTGCGCGGCCCATCGCTCCCACTCGCGCGCGAACGCGGCGCCGTCCCGGCCGATCGCCCGGTCCCACCGCACCGCGTCGTCGGCCTCGAGCCACACCCGCACGGTGGCCAGCGGCGCGGCGGCGCGGGAGAGCGCTCCGCACCCTTCGACGACCAGCGCCGCGTCGGGGTCGAGCGCCCGCCATCCGGACGGCCGGTCGGCCTGCCAGTCCCACCTGCGGTACCCGGACGGGGAGCCGAGCACGTCGGTCACCACGGCCTCGGCGGCGGCCCGCAGACCGTCCCACCCGGGGTAGAGGTCGTCGAGGTGCACCACCTGCGCGCCGAGCGCGGCGGCGAGCGCGTTCCCGAGCGTGGTCTTGCCCGTCCCCGACCGTCCGTCGACGAGCACCACCACGCGGGCACGGGCACCGGCACGACCGACACCGTCCGCACCGGCGGCGTGGACCCGTGCCACGACCTCGTCGACCACACCCCCGACGTCGGACGTGCTCCCCGCCGGCTCCTCAGGCACGCCAGGTCCCCGCGGCCACCGCGACGGTGACGGCCACCGCTCCGACGCCGACCAGTGCGCCGACCATGGCCCACTCGGGACCGGCGAACCGGACGCTGCGCGCCCAGGTCCGCCGTCCGGGAGCGCCGAACCCGCGCGACTCCATCGCCACCGCGAGCGTCGTCGCCCGCCGGAGCGCCAGCACGAGCAGCGCGAACGCCATCGACGCGCCGCGCCGCAGACGACCGGTGTCGGCCACGCCCCGGGCTCGCCGTGCGCTGCCGAGCTGTCGCCAGTCGTCACCGAGCAGGGTGGTCATCCGGATCGCCGCGAGGGCGCCGAGCACGAACCGCGACGGCAGCCGGAGCAGTTGCGCGAGTCCGTCGGCGAGGTCCGTCGGGTCCACCCGCACGAACAGCGCGATCGCGGGCAGTCCGACCGCGAGCACGCGCAGCGCGGTCGCGAGGGCGAGGACCAACGACCCGTCCGTCACGTGCGCGAAGCCGACGTCGAACCACTCCCGTCCAGAGGGACGGCCGTACAGGGCGATGCTCACCGCCGTCAGCGGCACCGCTGCCAGCAGGGGGACCGTCCGCAGCAGCAGCGTCCGGGGCGGGATCCGGAGGAGCGGCAGCAGCAGCACCTCGAGCGCGAGCGCGACGGCCGCCGACACGACGTCGAGACTCAGCACGAGGCACAGGCCGAGTGCCAGCACGCCGAGCAGCGACGCCACGGGCTGCACGCCACCGACACCGCGGGGGCGGACGGGAGGCTCGGCCCACCCGGGCGGTCCGGCCGCGGCCCCGGGGGTCGTCGCGCTGGTGCGCTCGGTGCTCGTGCTGCTGCGCCGGCCGACCGCGACGGCCGAGTCGACCGGCGCGGCCGGGTCGGTCCGGGCGGCCACCCCGGAGCGAGCAGCCGAGTCGGTGGCGGTGGCCGAGTCGGTCTCCGCGACCGAGTCGGTCTCCGCGACCGCCGCGACCGTCCGACCGGCGGCTACCACTCCCGTGTGCCGCAGCGGGTCCTGCCTCCGCGACCCCGCTGCGCGGACCCCGTCGGCACCGAGCACGACCTCGTCCGCGTCGAGCGCCCGCACGAGGTCGCGGTCGTGCGTCACGGCGACCACGGTGGTGCCGGCGTCGGCGAGTGCGCCGATCCGCTCGACCACCGCCTGCCAGGTCGCCCGGTCCTGCCCCGAGGTCGGTTCGTCGAGCACGAGCACGGGTGGCTCGGCGGCGATCACGGCCCCGATCGCGAGCCGGCGCTGCTCACCACCGGACAGGCTGAACGGGTGCTGGTCGGCGAGGTGCGCCAGGTCGAAGTCGGCGAGCACCCGGTCCACCCGGTCGTCGACGTCGTGGTGACCGACGGCGCGCGGACCGGCGGCGAGCTCCTCGCGGACGGTCCGGGCGATGAACTGGTGTTCGGGGTCCTGGAAGACGGTGCCGATCCGGGCGGCGAGCTCGCGGCTGGACCACGCCGAGGGGTCCTCCCCCGCGTCCCCTCGGAGCGCTGTGGTCGCACGGAGCGAACCCGCTGCGGGTCCGAGGAGCCCGCCGAGAGTCAGCCCGAGCGTGGACTTCCCGACGCCGTTCGGACCGGTGATCGCGATGACCCGGCCGGCGCGGACGGTGAGGTCGATCCCCCTGCCGATCTGCGGTCCCCGGCCCCGCGCCGTCCCGAGGGCCGACGCGACCAGGCGATCGGTGCCTCCCGACCGGTCTGCCGCGTGGGCACGGTCCGTGCGGCGACGTGCCGAACCGGGTGCGGGCTCGCTGCCCGGCACCCAGACGCCGGCCGCGGTGAGCGCCGGCCCGTGGGCGGCGAGCACCTCGGCCGGAGGCCCGTCGGCCACGACGCCGCCGGCCGGTTCGAGCAGCACCAGGCGGTCGACCAGGTCGAGCCAGGTGCTGATCCGGTGTTCGACGACCAGGAGCGTCGCTCCGGACTCCTCCAGCACGGCACGGACGGCGTCGTGGACCTGCGCGACCCCGTCCGGGTCGAGGTTCGCGCACGGCTCGTCGAGCACGAGGGCCCCCGGGCGCATCGCGAGCACCCCGGCGAGTGCCAGCCGCTGCCGCTGCCCGCCCGACATCGCCGTGGTGGACCGGTCGAGCGGCAGGTCGAGCCCCACGACGTCGAGCGCAGCGCGGACCCGTGGCCAGATGGCCTCCGGTGGCACACCGGTGTTCTCGCACCCGAAGGCCACGTCGTCGCCGATCCGGGACATCACGGTGTGCGCCTCGGGGTCCTGCATCACCAGACCCACCCGGCCGCGCGCGCTGCCGGGTGCGGTCCCGTCGACGAGCACCTCACCCTGGACCGCGGCGGCCGTGTCGTCGTCCGGATCGGGCTCGTCGGGCAACACGGCGGCGACGGCTCGGAGCAGGGTCGACTTGCCGGCGCCGGACGGTCCGACGATCGCCACGCGTTCGCCGGGTTCGACGGTCAGCTCGACCCCGCGCACGGCCCAGGCGTCACGCGATGCGTACCGCCAGCCCCAGTCGCGGAAGGTGATGCGGGCCGCTGGTGTGGCGGTCACGGACCCAGGGCCGGCAGCGGCTGCCGGTGCGGTCGTCACGCCGGGGTTCGGGCCGCACGCTTGGTGTGCTCACGGCCGGCGGCGAACGACGAGAGCACGCCCGTGGCCGCGAGCGCGCGGACGATGAGCCACGAGCCGAGGCCCGCGATCACGGCACCCGAGATGACGGCGCACACGACGTACACGGCCTTGAAGCCGGCGTCGAGCCCCGCGTACCAGAGCAGCGAGTCGTTGATCCCGAGCGCGAGGCCCGCGGCGGCCCCGGCGAGGACGATCACCGGCAGTCGGTAGACGCGGTAGAGGAACACCGCCAGGACGAGTTCGGCGCCGAGGCCCTGCACGAGACCGGCCTCGAGCGTGAGCCAGCCCCACTGGGTCCCGAGCAGGGCCTCGACCGACGCCGCGACCATCTCGGCGTACAGGGCGGCCCCGGGCTTCCGGACGACGATCGCGACGATCGGGCCGGCGAGCAGCCAGACACCGCCGAAGAGCGACTGGGACCCGGGGAGCACGAGCGCGGCGGCGGCGCTGATCGGCTCGTAGCCGAACTCCCAGAGCTTGAAGACGACGCCGATCGCGACGGCGAGGACGCTCGCGACGACGATGTCCACGACGCGCCACCGCAGCGAGCGGGTGGCCTTGGTGGACGGTACTGCGGACTGCATGACAGCAGGCATGACCTGGACTCCTCCCTGCGCCGGCATGATCCGGATCAGGTTCGACGGTCGGAGCGCCGTTCGCTCCCTCTCAGCCCGGTGAACCCGGACTCCCGTGTGTGTCCCGCCAGTGTAGTGGCGATGAGGTCATGGGACGCGACCACTGACGGCCGGGAGGCACGGTGCGGATCCGCACCGTGCCTCCCGGCCGTCACAGGGGTCAGACCGTCACTTCTTGAGCGCGCGGATCAACTTGGCGAGCACCTTGCCGGTGACCCAGATGACCGGGATGCTCACGGTGAGGAGCGAGATGAGGTTGGGCTCGAAGGCCAGGTCCTGCCCAGGGCGGCGGACGTACGCGCCGACCGGGAGCGAGACGGCACCGCCGCCACCGCCGCCAGCGCCGTCCTCGTCGGCGTCGGAGCCGCCGCCGAAGCCGTACCAGTTGACGGAGACGGGGATCAGCGTGCTGTCCCCGACGTCCACCGGGTCGCCGTAGTTCGAGGCGACGCCGACGGGCCGCACCTTGTCTGCGATCTGCGTGACGATGTTGGTCATGGCGGCGACGCTACTCCGCGAGCGCTGGCTGTCCGGTCGTCCGTGACGAACTGTGGAGAAGTCGTGCGAGGCCGTCAGCGGTGGCGGACAGGGCCACTGCACGGCACGACGCGGTGGGGAGGGAGAACGCTCCACAGTGCGCGGTCCGAGCCCGGACATCACAGGGGCCCGCCGATACGTTGGCCACGTTCACCCCTTCTGGAGGCACGTTTGCACACCTGGCCCGGCAACCCCTACCCGCTCGGCGCGACCTACGACGGCAGCGGCACCAACTTCGCCGTGTTCAGCGAGGTCGCCGAACGGGTCGAGCTCTGCCTGTTCGACGCCGACGGCACCGAAGAACGCGTCCGCCTCGTCGAGGTCGACGCGCACGTGTGGCACGCGTACCTGCCCACCGTCGGCCCCGGGCAGGAGTACGGCTTCCGCGTCCACGCCCCGTACGACCCGGCGAACGGCCTGCGCTCGAACCCGGCGAAGCTCCTGCTCGACCCGTACGCCAAGGCGACGAGCGGCGACATCGACTGGGACCAGTCCCTGTTCTCGTACACGTTCGGCGACCCGGACTCGACGAACGACGAGGACTCGGCGTCCCACATGATGAAGGGCGTCGTCATCAACCCGTTCTTCGACTGGCAGGGCGACCGCGCACCGCGGATCCCCTACGGCGAGACGGTCATCTACGAAGCGCACGTCAAGGGCCTCACCGAGACGCACCCCGACGTCCCCGAAGAACAGCGCGGCACCTACGCCGGCGTGGCCCACCCGGCGGTCATCGAGCACCTGAAGCGGCTCGGCGTCACCACCCTCGAACTCATGCCGGTGCACCAGTTCGTGAACGACTCGACCCTGCAGGACAAGGGACTGTCGAACTACTGGGGCTACAACACGATCGGGTTCTTCGCGCCGCACTCGCACTACTCCGCCGCGGGCGACAAGGGCCAGCAGGTGCAGGAGTTCAAGGCGATGGTGCGCGAGCTGCACCTGGCCGGCATCGAAGTCGTGCTCGACGTGGTCTACAACCACACGGCCGAGGGCAACCACCTCGGCCCGACGCTGTCCTTCCGCGGGATCGACAACGCCGCGTACTACCGCCTGATGGAGGACGACAAGCGGTACTACCGCGACTACACGGGCACGGGCAACTCGCTCAACGTCGGCCACCCGCACTCGCTGCAGCTCATCATGGACTCGCTCCGCTACTGGGTGACCGAGATGCACGTCGACGGCTTCCGCTTCGACCTCGCTGCCGCGCTCGCCCGTGAGTTCTACGAGGTGGACCGGCTCGCGGCGTTCTTCGAACTGGTGCAGCAGGACCCGATCGTGTCCCAGGTCAAGCTCATCGCCGAGCCGTGGGACGTCGGCCCCGGGGGCTACCAGGTGGGCAACTTCCCGCCGCAGTGGTCGGAGTGGAACGGCAAGTACCGCGACACGGTGCGCGACTTCTGGCGGGGTGAGCCCTCGACGCTCGGCGAGTTCGCGTCGCGCATCTCCGGGTCCGCCGACCTCTACGAGCACGACGGCCGCACGCCCAAGGCGAGCATCAACTTCATCACCGCGCACGACGGCTTCACGCTGTACGACCTGGTCGCCTACAACGAGAAGCACAACGACGCCAACGGCGAGGACAACAACGACGGCGAGAGCCACAACCGGTCCTGGAACTCCGGCGTGGAGGGACCGACGGACGACCCCGCCGTGAACGAACTCCGTCTCCAGCGCCGACGCAACTTCCTCGCGACGCTGCTCCTCAGCCAGGGCGTCCCGATGATCGCGCACGGCGACGAACTCGGACGCACCCAGCAGGGCAACAACAACGTCTACGCGCAGGACTCCGAGCTGAGCTGGATCGACTGGGCCGCCGCCGACGACGAACTGATCCAGTTCACCGCCGACGTCGTCAAGCTCCGCCACGACCACCCGACGTTCCGCCGGACCCGGTACTTCAACGGCCGTCCGGTCCGTCGTGGCGAGGGCGAGCCGTTGCCCGACGTGGTGTGGCTGACCCCGGCCGGCGACGCCATGCAGCCCGAGGAGTGGGACTCCGGCTTCGGCAAGAGCGTCGGCATGTACCTGAACGGCGAGGGCATCCGCGGCCGCGACGCCCGCGGCGAGCGGGTGACCGACGTGGCGTTCCTGACGTACTTCAACGCCCACGACGGGGTCGTCACGTTCACCCTCCCACCGGAGGAGTACTCCCCCGGCTGGACCGTCCGGATCGACACCGCGCAGCCGGGTGCCCGCGACGACGTGCTCGAGGCCGGCGACGCGCTCGACGTGCCCGCCCGGTCGATGATCGTGCTCCGCGCCGAACCGGAGCACGAGATCCAGCGGACGCCCGTCGACACCGCGCAGCAGGACGAGCCGGCGCACCCCGCCGCCAGCCCGGCGAACCCCGCGGGATCGGCAACGCCCAGTGCCGCGGGGACACCCGGCGCTGCCGGGACATCCAGTGCCGCCGGGACGCCCGGTGCCGCCGGCGTCGCCCCGACGATGTCGAGCACGCCGACGAACACGACGGCGGCGAGCACCCCGCCCGCAGAACCCGAGCCGGCTTCGTCCGCGACGACGGACGCCGACGCCGGAACCGAGACCCCTGCCACATCCCCCTCCGACGACGCTGCGTCCGAGCGCGACGCGCCCGGCGCCGCCGGAGCCGACACCCCTGGAAGTGCCGCATGACCCGCCGCAACCCGACCTCCACCTACCGCCTCCAGGTCACGGCCGACTTCGACCTCGACGCCGCCCGCGACGTCGTGGACTACGTCCGGGACCTCGGCGCCGACTGGCTGTACCTCTCCCCCGTCCTGCAGGCCGAGCCGGGCTCCGGCCACGGGTACGACGTCGTCGACCACACGCACGTCGACACCGAACGCGGTGGCGACGACGCCCTCCGGGCGCTGGCCGAGGCCGCACACGCGGCGGGCCTCGGTGTCCTGGTCGACGTCGTGCCGAACCACGTCGGTGTGGCCACGCCCGCGGTGAACCCGTGGTGGTGGTCGCTCCTCGAGCACGGCCAGGAGTCCCCGCTGGCGTCGGCGTTCGACGTCGACTGGGCGGCCCGCGGCGGACGCATCCGCATCCCGGTGCTCGACGACCGACTGCTCGACGGCGTCACGCTCGACACCGGCGACGCTGACGGCGCGCCCCGCCTGCTCGTCGGCGAGACCGCGTACCCGACCGCTCCCGGGACCGTGCACGACGGCGACGACGTCGAGACCGTGCACGCGCGGCAGCACTACGAGTTCGTGCACTGGAAGCGTGCCGACTCGGAGCTCAACTACCGCCGGTTCTTCGCGGTGAACACCCTCGCGGCGATCCGCGTCGAGGAGCCCGAGGTGTTCGCCGCCTCGCACGGCGTGATCGGCTCCTGGTTCCGGGACGGCCTCGTCGACGGTCTGCGCATCGACCACCCGGACGGTCTGACCGACCCGGCCGGCTACCTCGACGACCTCGCTGACCTGACCGGCGGCGCCTACACGCTCGTCGAGAAGATCCTCGAGCCCGGGGAACTCCTGCCCTCGTCGTGGCCCGTCGACGGCACGACCGGCTACGACGCGCTCGGGTACATCGACCGCGTGTTCGTCGACCCCGCGGGTGAGGCCCCCCTCACCGCGCTCGAGGACCGTCTCCGCGGTGCGCACGTGGCCTGGCAGGACCTGACCCGCGGCACGCGCCGCGGCATCGCCGACGGCATCCTCAACAGCGAGGTCCGTCGTCTCGCCCGCCTGCTCGTCGTCGACCCGGTCGTGCAGGCCGACGGTGCGCCGCTGGACGAGGAGCGGATCGTCGACGCCGTCGCCGAGGTCGTGGCGAGCTTCGAGGTCTACCGGACCTACCTGCCGGAGGGCATCCACCACCTCATCGAGGCGCTCGAGGTCGCCGCAGAGTCCCGTCCGGACCTCGCCGACGTCATCGACCGCATCGCGCCTGCGCTGTGCGACGGGGACGACGCCGCCGCGATCCGCCTGCAGCAGACCAGCGGCATGGTGATGGCGAAGGGCGTCGAGGACACCGCGTTCTACCGGACCTCCCGCCTGTCCTCGCTGAGCGAGGTCGGCGGCGACCCGAGCGTCTTCGCGGTCACCCTCGACGAGTTCCACGCGGCCCAGCGCGAGCGCCTGGCCAGCTGGCCGCTCGCCATGACCACGCTCACCACGCACGACACGAAGCGAAGCGAGGACACCCGCGCCCGCATCGCGGTCCTCGCTGAACTCGGCGAGGAGTGGACGGCGACGTTCGACCGGCTGAACGCCCTCGCCCCGCTCGAGGACGGCGTGTTCGCGAACCTGCTCTGGCAGGCGATCGTCGGCGCCCGCCCGGCCTCTCGCGAGCGTCTGCACGCCTACGCCGAGAAGGCCTCGCGCGAAGCCGGCGACAGCACGACGTGGACCGAGCCGGACGAGGCGTTCGAGCAGCAGATGCACGCACTGGTCGACGCGTCGTTCGACGATCCGGCCGTGGTCGCCGAGCTGGACGCCCTCGACGAGCGGGTCACCGCGGCGGGCTGGTCGAACGGCCTCGGCGCGAAGATCCTGCACCTGACCGCGCCCGGCGTCCCCGACGTCTACCAGGGCACCGAGGCGTGGGACCGCTCCCTCGTCGACCCCGACAACCGTCGTCCGGTGGACTACGCCGAGCGTCGGCGGGTCCTCGCCACGCTCGACGGTGCGGACCACGACGGCCCCGACGCCCTGCCCGGCATCGACCTCGACGCCGCCGCGAAGACCCTGGTCACGAGTCGGGCGCTCCGCCTCCGCCGAGACCACCCGGAGCTCTTCACCCGGTACGTCCCGCTCGACGCCACGGGCACGGCGGCCGACCACGTGGTCGCGTTCGACCGTGGCGGTGCCGTGACGGTCGCCACCCGGTTGCCGCTCGGTCTGGCGGCCGTCGGCGGCTGGGCGGACACCCTGCTGCACGTCGTCCCCGTCGAGCGCGTCGACCTGTTGACCGGCAGGCGTTTCCCGGCCGACCGCGACCTGCTGCTCGACGAGCTGCTCACCGACTTCCCGGTCGCGCTCCTCGTCCCGGCCGACGTCGTCGACGGCGCCGGGCACGACGCGGCCCTCGGCGCCGAGGACGCCCGGCACGCCGGCACCGGCGCCAGCGCCGGCACGACCACCAGCACCACCACCGATGACACCGAGACCGACGCGCAGGCCGAGGTCGAGATCCTGGAGGGTCACGCATGACCAGTCCTGACCGCTACGGCGTCTGGGCCCCCGAGCCCGAGAACGTCCGCCTCGTCGTCGACGGGACCGAGTACCCGTTGACGCGCGGTGACGACGACTGGTGGACCACCGACGAGGTCGTCCCCGTCGTCGGCGCTCGCTACGGCTTCCGCATCGGCGACGACGACGCCGTCCGTCCCGACCCGCGCAGCCGGTTCCAGCCCGAGGGCGTGCACGGCCCGTCCGAGGTCGTCGACCCCGCCCGCTTCGCCTGGACCGACGACGCCTGGACCGGTCGCCCGGCCCGCGGTGGGGTCGTCTACGAGATGCATGTCGGCACCTTCACCCCCGAGGGCACCCTCGACGCCGCCGCCGCCAAGCTCGAGCACCTCGTCGAGCTCGGCGTGGAGTTCGTCGAGCTCCTGCCGGTGAACGGCGTCAACGGCGAGTGGAACTGGGGCTACGACGGTGTCGCCTGGTACGCGGTGCACGCGCCGTACGGCGGCCCGGACGCCTACGACCGCTTCGTCGACCGGGCGCACGCGCTCGGTCTCGGGGTCATCCAGGACGTCGTGTACAACCACCTCGGCCCGAGCGGCAACTACCTGCCGCTGTACGGTCCGTACCTGGTGCAGGGCCTGGCGAACACGTGGGGCGACTCCGTCAACGTCGAGCACCCCGAGGTGCGCCGGTACGTCCTGGACAACGTGCGCATGTGGTTCCGCGACCACCACGTCGACGGGCTCCGGCTCGACGCCGTGCACGCCATCCGCGACACCACGCGACCGCACATCCTGGCGGAGATGGCGAGCGAGACCGACGCGTACTCGGCGTTCACGGGCAAGCCGCTCTCGCTCATCGCGGAGTCGGACCTCAACGACCCGGTCATGTTCCGTCCGCGCGAGGCCGCGGGCTACGGGCTCGCCGGGCAGTGGTCGGATGACTTCCACCACGCCGTGCACGTCGCCGTCACGGGCGAGACGAACGGCTACTACGCCGACTTCGCTCCCCTGACGGCGCTGGCGAAGGTCCTCGACCAGGGGTTCTTCCACGACGGCACGTGGTCCTCGTTCCGGGGCAAGCGGCACGGTCGTCCGATCGACCGGGGCACCTCCCCCACCACGGCGCTCGTCGTCGCGAACCAGAACCACGACCAGATCGGCAACCGGGCAGCCGGTGACCGCCTGGCCGCGACGGTGTCGGACGAGGGGCTCGTCATCGCGGCGGCCCTGACCCTGCTCGGCCCGTTCACGCCGATGCTGTTCATGGGCGAGGAGTTCGCCGCGACGACCCCGTGGCAGTTCTTCACGTCGCACCCGGAGCCCGAGCTCGGCAAGGTGACGGCCGAGGGTCGCATCAAGGAGTTCGCGGAGCACGGCTGGGACGAGTCGACGGTCCCGGACCCGCAGGACCCGACGACGTTCACGAACTCGAAGCTCGTCTGGGCCGACGCCGAGTCGGAGCGTGGCGCCCGGATCCTCAACGCCTACCGCGTGCTCGTCGCCCTCCGCCGGACCGACGAGGCCTTCATCGACCACCGGTACGAGGCGAACGCCGTCCGGTTCAGCGAGGACGAGCGCTGGCTCGTGCTCACCCGGGGGCTCCTCGGGCCGACCGCGGCACCGGTGCACGTGGTCGTGAACCTGTCCGACGGTGCGGCCGAGGTCCCGCTCGTCGGCGCCACGGGCGAGGTGCTCTTCAGTTTCGGTGACGCCGATTTCGACACGGACGGCGTCCGCTTCGGCGGTCGCGGACTGGTCGTGGTGCGCTGACGGCACACGTCACCGACAGACGGACGGGAGGCCCGGTACCAGTCGGTACCGGGCCTCCCGTCTGCCGTCGGGGGCGTCCGCGCGGACGGGCCCGCGACTACGCGGGGCGCGACGCGGGGCTGACGCTCTTCGAGGCGTCGCGCTCCGGGATGTCCCCGAGCGCCTCGTCGATGGCTGCGAGGGCGTCAGCATCGAGCTCCACGCCGGCGGCCTTGACGTTGTCGGTGACCTGCTCCGGACGGGATGCGCCGACGATGGCCGAGGCGACGTTCTCGTTCTGCAGCGTCCACGCGATGGCGAGCTGGGCGAGCGTCAGGCCGGCCTGGTCGGCGACGGGCTGCAGGCGCTGGACGGCCTCGAGGACCTCGTCGCGCATGAACCGCTTGATCATGTCCGCGCCGCCCTTCTCGTCCGTGGCGCGGGAGCCCTCGGGCAGCGGCTGACCCGGCTTGTACTTGCCGGTGAGGACGCCCTGCGCGATCGGCGACCAGACGATCTGCGACAGCCCGAGCTGCTTCGAGGCGGGGACGACCTCGCCCTCGATGACACGCCAGAGCATGGAGTACTGCGGCTGGTTCGAGATGAGCCGGAAGCCGAGCTCCTTCGCGAGTGCAGCACCCGCGCGGATCTGCTCGGCGTTCCACTCGCTGACGCCGATGTAGAGCGCCTTGCCCTGGCGGACGACGTCGGCGAAGGCCTGCATCGTCTCTTCCAGCGGGGTCTCGTAGTCGTAGCGGTGCGCCTGGTACAGGTCGACGTAGTCGGTCTGCAGACGCTCGAGCGAGCCGTTGATCGACTCCATGATGTGCTTGCGGCTGAGGCCGACGTCGTTGTGCCCCTTCGGCCCGGTCGGCCAGTACACCTTCGTGAAGACCTCGAGCGACTGCCGACGCTCACCCTTGAGCGCTTCGCCGAGGACGGTCTCAGCGGCCGTGTTGGCGTAGGTGTCCGCGGTGTCGAACGTGGTGATGCCGGCGTCGAGCGCTGCCCGGACGCACTGGGTGGCGACGTCGTTCTCGACCTGCGAGCCGTGCGTCAGCCAGTTGCCGTAGGTGATCTCGGAGATCTTGAGTCCGGAGTTGCCCAGGTACCTGAATTCCATGGGTGCGACGCTACTGGAGTGAGCGCTCCCGTGAGGGGTCTCGGCAGTACCCGGGTCGACGACCCGGTGAACAATGGTTGACGCTTCAACCAAACGCGTGCAGAATGGGCTACCATCAGGTTCGATGCAGGCGCATGCACCATCGCGTCCGCCCCAGCACTCACCGCTCGAAGAAGGACACACCATGGCTCTCACCGCCTCCGCCATCCCCGGCTACGTCACCGGCACCTGGAAGCTCGACCCGACCCACTCCGAGGTCAGCTTCTCGGTCCGCCACCTCGCGATCAGCAAGGTCAAGGGCAAGTTCGAGCAGTTCGACGCGACGCTCGTCACCGCCGAGAACCCCCTCGACACCACCCTCGAGGCCTCGATCGACGTCTCGAGCATCAACACCAACCAGCCGCAGCGCGACCAGCACCTGGCCACCGGTGACTTCTTCCTCACCGAGGAGCACCCGCACATGACCTTCCGCTCGACCGGCATCCGCGAGGACGGCGACGACATGCTCATCGACGGCGAGCTCTCGCTGCGCGGCGTCACCAAGCCCGTCACCCTGAAGACCGAGTTCGGCGGCGTCACCACCGACGGCTACGGCCAGGTCAAGCTCGGCGCCGAGGCGACCACCAAGATCGACCGCACCGAGTTCGGCGTGAACTGGAACGCGGCCCTCGAGGCCGGCGGCTTCACGCTCGGCAACGACGTCACCATCAACCTCGACGTCCAGTTCGTCCTCCAGGCGGCCTGACCCCTCCCCCGACACGGAGCCCCGGCGCCCTCGGCGTCGGGGCTCCGTGCTGTCCGGGCTCGGACGCGCGGGCAGCCCGGAGGGCCCGCACAGTCCCCCGACGCACCGTTCGGACCCAGGACGCGCCGACCCCGAGCGGACCACGACGAGCGGTAGCGTGGACCGCGCCCGAGCCGCCCGCGGGAATCCTCCCCGCAGCCCGGGAGTTGCACGCAGCACCGCTGGACAACGGCCGAACAGGAGTCATCACGATGCCCACCGACTGGATCGCCCTGCAGACCCTCGCGGCCGCGGAGTTCGGCCGCCGCGTCGCCGCCGTCACCGACTGGGACGCGCCCACCCCCGACTCTGAGTGGACCACCCGCGACCTCGTCGCCCACGTGGTGGACGAGCAGCGGTGGATCCCGAAGCTGCTGACGGGGTGCGACCACGAGCAGGCCGCTGCGGACCTCGAGCCGATCGGCGACGACCTCGTGGCCGAGTGGCAGCGGCACTCGAGCGCCGCGATCGAGGCCTGGCACCAGGCACCGCAGGACACCCCGGTTCACCTGTCGACCGACGTGGTGAGCGCCGGCGAGTACCTCGTCGAGCAGACGAGCGACATCGCGATCCACACCTGGGACCTCGCCCGGGCCACCGGCAGCGACGAGCACCTGCCGGGCGAGCTCGTCGAGGCGGTGTGGACCCACTTCGAGCCGCAGATCCAGTCGCTCGCCGCGACCGGCCTGTACGCGGCACCAGTGCAGGTAGACGACGATGCTCCGCTGCAGGTGAAGCTCCTCGCGGTGACCGGGCGCGACGCCCGTACCGACGCCTGACGCCGCACCACACACGTCACGGAAGGACCCCGTATGTCCGACACGACCGTCCCCACCACCCGCCTCGGCAGCACCGGCCTCGAGATCTCGAGTGTGATCCTCGGGATGATGTCCTACGGCGACCCGGCCGAGGGCTCGCATGCCTGGAGCGTCGGCCTCGACGACGCCCGCCCCTTCGTCCGCCGCGCCTTCGAGTCCGGCATCACGACGTTCGACACCGCGAACGTCTACTCCGCGGGCAGCAGCGAGGAGATCACCGGGACGCTCCTCAAGGAACTCGCCCCGCGCGAGGAGGTCCAGGTCTTCACGAAGGTCTTCAACCGCATGCGCCCCGGCCGGAACGGCGCGGGGTTGTCGCGTGCGGCGATCATGCACGAGATCGACGCGTCGCTGACCCGCCTGGGCACGGACTACGTCGACCTCTACCAGATCCACCGGTTCGACCCGGCCACCCCGGTCGAGGAGACGATGGAGGCACTGCACGACGTCGTCAAGTCCGGCAAGGCGCGCTACATCGGTGCGTCGAGCATGTGGGCGTGGCAGTTCGCCGAGATGCAGCACGTCGCCGAGCGGCACGGGTGGACGCAGTTCGTCGCGATGCAGGACCAGTACAACCTGCTCGAACGCGAGGAGGAGCGCGAGATGCACCCGTTCTGCGCGCACACGGGTGTCGGTGTGATCCCGTGGAGCCCGCTCGCCCGCGGCAAGGTCACCCGACCATGGGACGCGCAGGGGTCCGGCTCACGTGCCGACACGGACGAGTTCGGCAAGACCCTGTACCGCCAGGACGAGGACGCGAACCGTGCGATCGTGGACGCCGTCGGTCAGGTCGCCGAGGAGCGCGGTGCCAGCATGGCGCAGATCGCCCTGGCGTGGGTCGCCGGCAAGCCCGCGGTCTCCGCGCCGATCATCGGCGCGACGAAGGAGCACCACATCGACGACGCGGTCGCGGCCACCGCGATCACCCTGACCGAGGACGAGGTCGCGCGACTCGAGCAGGCGTACACGCCGCGGGTGCCGTCCGGCTTCTGACGCGGCGTCGTCCCCTCGGGCACGAGGCTCCGCACCGGCACGCCGGGACCGTCGCGCAGGCGTCGGCCCGGGAACGGCGGCGGCAGGCCCGGGCCAGCCGACACCGGGCCTGGCGTCCGTGCTCCGGCGGCCGACGAGAGCCTCAGGCCGCGCCGATGCCCTGCTCTCCCGTGGCCTCACGCTCGAGCCGCGCGATGCGGGCCAGTGCAGCGCGCTCGCTGCCCGTCTGGGCGCCGAGCACGCTGCTGATGCCGCCGAGGACGAGTCCCGTGGCCCGGTCGACCGGCAGTTCGACCGGGCCGATCGACGGCGTGCGGACGCCGAGGAGCGACCGGTGCCGCGGGTCGAGGGTGGACACCGCGCCCTGGTAGATGGCGCGGTACCCGGGCCGGAGCATCTGCGCGAGCGGCGGGTTCTTGATGAAGCGGAGGACCTCGCGGGTCCGGGGCGTCACGGCGAGCTCCCCGCGGTCGAGGTAGCCGTCCATCTGCGCCCGGAGTGCGGCTTCGGTCTCCGGAGCGTCCTCGACGCGCATGAGTCGCCCGGCGATCGCCCACTCGCGGACGTACGCGTCGGCACCGCCGGGGATGGGCTCACCCCAGCGCTGCGCGGTCCGGAGGAAGGCGTCCGTGAACGCCAGGTGCACCCAGCGCGCCAGGTCGGGGTCGTTCGCCGTGTACGGTCGGCCGATCCCGTGCCCGTCGACGTACTGCCCCCGCACGCGTTCGTGCAGCCGGAGCACCCACTCGCTCCCCGCCCTGGCCGTCGCGGTGTCGCCGTGCGTGACCGTGTAGATCCAGCGGATCGTGCCGGCGAGCCGCCCGAACGGGTCCTCTCGGTAGCGGGAGTGGTCGGCCACACCCGCCAGGGCACCCGGGTGCAGCGCCTGGACGAGCAGCGCGCGCACGCCGGCGACGATGGTCTGGTTGCCGCCGTGCACCGACCACGTGGCCGACCCGGGGCCGAAGAACCCGGCGTCGGTCCCCTGCTCGAGGTCGTCGACCCACTCGGGGCTGGTGCCGGAGGTGCTGCCCGTGAACGTGGCCTGCAGACGGGTGCGGAACGCATCGGTGACGAACGACATGCTCCATGGTCCGTCGGGCCCCTGACAGCGAGCCCTGACCTCGGCCACGGAAGGCGCCTGACAACGGCTCGGATCCGCCCGCTAGGTTGGACGGCGTGAGCATCGACACGCCTCGTCCCTGGCTTGCCTCGTACGCCTCAGGGGTCCCGAACGACATCGAGCCGATGACGGGGTCCCTGCCGGACCTGGTCGAGCAGTCGGCAGAACGCTTCCCGAAGGCGGTGGCGCTGGAGTTCTTCAAGCGGACGACGACGTACGCCGAACTCGACGAGCAGATCGCCCGTGCGGCGAACGGCCTGCGGAAGCTCGGCGTCACGAAGGGCGACCGCGTGGCCCTGGTGTTGCCGAACTGCCCGCAGCACGTGGTCGCGTTCTACGCGGTCCTGCGGCTCGGGGCGATCGTCGTCGAGCACAACCCGCTCTACACGCCGCGCGAACTCCGGCACCAGTTCGAGGACCACGGCGCCCGGGTGGCGATCGCGTGGGACAAATCGGTGGCGACGCTGCAGGACTTCCCGAAGGACGTCGCCCTCGACGCGATCGTCTCGGTCGACCTGACCCGGGCGATGCCGCGGAGCACCCGGCTCGCACTCTCGCTGCCGGTCGCGAAGGCCCGCGAGTCCCGGGCGAAGCTCACCACCACGGTGAGCGGCACGACCCGCTGGGACGACCTCGTGTCCGCCCGGAAGCTGTCGAAGCGGCACCCGCGCCCCGAGACCGACGACGTCGCCCTCATCCAGTACACCTCGGGCACCACGGGCACCCCGAAGGGCGCCGTCCTGACCCACCGCAACCTGCTCGCGAACGCCGCACAGGCGCGGGCGTGGATCCCGCAGATCAGCGCCGGCGACGGCAGCGTCGTGCACGCCGTCCTGCCGATGTTCCACGCGTACGGCCTGACGCTCTGCCTCACCTTCGCGATGAGCATCGCCGGCCGACTCGTGCTCTTCCCGGCGTTCGACCCCGCGCTCGTCCTGGCCGCGATCAAGAAGCGTCCGCCGACGTTCCTGCCCGCCGTGCCCCCGATCTACGCCCGACTGCAGCACGCCGCCGACTCCGCCGGGGTGTCGCTGCAGGGCATCGACATCGGCATCTCCGGTGCCATGCCGCTGTCGAAGGACGTCATCGAGCCGTGGGAGGCCCGGACCGGCGGGTTCCTGGTCGAGGGGTACGGCCTGTCCGAGTGCTCTCCCGTGCTCATGGCGAACCCGGTGTCCGACGCGCGACGCCTCGGCGCGATCGGCCTCCCGCTGCCGTCGACCGAGTGCCGCGTGGTGGACCCCGACGACCCGACGAAGGTCCTCGGCACCGATGAGTCCGGCGAGCTGCAGGTCCGTGGGCCACAGGTGTTCAGCGGCTACTGGGGCAAGGCGGACGCCACCGACGAGGTCTTCACCCCCGACGGCTGGTTCCGCACCGGCGACATCGTCGCGATCGACGCGGACGGCTTCGTGCGGATCGTCGACCGGCTCAAGGAACTCATCATCACGGGCGGCTTCAACGTCTCGCCGTCCGAGGTCGAGGACACACTCCTCAAGCACCCCAGCGTGAAGGAGGTCGCGGTGGTCGGCATCACGCAGGCCGGCAACGAGCAGGTCGTCGCCGCGGTGGTCCCGTCCGACCCCGCCTCGTTCGACGCCGACGCCCTGCGCTCGTGGTGCCGCGACCAGTTGGCGGCGTACAAGGTGCCGCGCCGCGTGGTGGTCGTGGAGGACCTCCCCCGGTCGATGATCGGCAAGGTGCTGCGCCGGAAGGTGCGTGACGCGATCCTCGGCGGCGACTAGCCCTCGTCACTTGCTGCTGATCCGGGTGTACTTGTTCACCGCCCAGGGCACGAACACGACCAGCATCACCGCGATGCCGATGAGCACGGTCGCGATCGGGTGCTGCATCGTCCAGACGTCGGGTACGGGCGCCGAGCCGGCGTTGCCGAACAGCTGCCGGGCGGCCTGCACGAGCGAGGAGACCGGGTTCCACTCCGCGAAGACCCGCAGCACCAGCGGCATGGTCTCGCTCGGCACGAACGCGTTCGAGATGAACGTCAGCGGGAACAGGATCATGAACGAGGCGTTGTTGATCACCTCGGGGGACTTGACGCTCATCCCGAGCAGCGCCATCACCCAGCTGAACGCGTAGCTGAACAGCAGCAGGAGCGCGAGCCCACCGACGAACTCGAGGGGTGACGAGTTGACGCGCCAGCCGACGGCCAGTCCGGTCGCCATCATGATGACCATCGAGATGCCGTTGAGCACCAGGTCGGAGTTGGTCCGCCCGACGAGCACCGCGGACGCCGACATCGGCAGCGTCCGGAACCGGTCGATGAGCCCCTCCTTGAGGTCCTGCGCCATGGCCGATCCCGAGAAGGTCGCCCCGAAGACGACGGTCTGCGCGAAGATCCCCGCCATCAGGAACTGCGTGTAGTCCGTGCCCTGGACGCTGATCGCGCCGCCGTAGACCTGACTGAACAGCAGGACGAACATGATCGGCTGCAGGACGGCGAACACGAGCATGTCCGGCGACCGCTTGATCTTCGTCAGGTTCCGCTTCGTGACGGTCCAGCCGTCCTCGAACCAGACCGCGACCGGCGAGGTGACGACGACGGGCAGCTGCCGCCCGAGGGCGGACGTGGTGGCGGTCATCGGACGTGCTCCGCTCCGGTGGTGTCCGCCGGGACGGTGGTCCGGTCGTCGCCGCCGGGTGGTCGGTCGCTCGTGCCAGGCCGGGAGGCCCGTCCGCCGCCCGCCACGGTCGTCGTGTCGTCCTCGTCCTCGGTGGCAACGTGCCCGGTGAGCCGGAGGAAGACGTCGTCGAGCGTCGGCCGTCGCATGCCCGCGTCGTGGAGTCCGACCCCGGCCGCACCGAGGTCGGCGAGCACCCGCTGGAGGGCAGCCGGCCCGGCGTCGACCGCGATCGCCCGGGTCCGCCCGTCCCCGCTCGTCTCGACGTCACCCGTGCCGTACCGCGCGAGCACGGTCGAGGCGGCGTCCCCGTCCGCGGCGTCGACGAGGGTGACGACCACGCGGTGCCCGCCGACCTGCGCCTTGAGCTCGTCCGCGGTGCCCTCGGCGATCACCCGGCGGTCGTCGATCACGGCGATGTCGTCGGCGAGCTGGTCGGCCTCCTCCAGGTACTGCGTGGTGAGGAGCACCGTGGCACCGTCGGTCACGAGGTCCTCGATGATGCCCCAGAGCGCGAGACGGCTGCGGGGGTCGAGCCCCGTCGTCGGTTCGTCGAGGAACAGCACGCGCGGGTTCATCACGAGCGCTCCGGCCAGGTCGATGCGCCGCCGCATGCCCCCGGAGAAGCCCTTGACCGGGCGGTCGCCCGCCTCGGACAGCCCGAAGACGTCGATGAGTTCGCGCGCCCGGTCCCGGGCGGCCCGCCGACCGAGGTGGTACAGCCGCCCGATCATCTCGAGGTTCTCGAACCCGGTCAGGTTCTCGTCGACCGCGGCGTACTGCCCCGAGACGCCGATCGCACGGCGGGTGCCCTGGGGATCGGCGACGACGTCGACACCGGCGACCCGGGCCGACCCCGTGTCGGGTTCGACGAGCGTGGTGAGCACCTTGACGGTGGTCGTCTTGCCGGCGCCGTTCGGCCCGAGCAGCGCGGTGACGGTGCCCTCGGGCACCGAGAGGTCGAGACCGGTCAGGGCGTGCACCGGCCCCGACTTCGATCGGTAGGTCTTGGTCAGGCCGGAGGCCTCGATGATCGCCATGTCGCTCCTTCGTGACCGGCCGGACACCAGTGGGTCGGAGGAGCGACCGGCGTCACTCAGACGTCGAAGTCGCCGCCACCGAAGTCGCTGAAGCCCTGGTCGAACCCACCGCCGTCGGACGCACCGCCCCAGTCGGATCCACCATCGCCCCAGGAGGCGTTCTCGGTCCCGCCGCCGTCGGTCGCACCGCCGTCGCCGGATCCGTCACCAGTGTCCCCCGCGCCGCCGTCATCCGCACCCCCTGCATCGGTTCCACCGTCGAACGAACCGGGGTCGGGCAGGAAGGCGCTCATCAGGGCGGACCCGATCACGTACCCGCCGACGGTGCCGAGCAGCGAGGCACCGAGCATGCTGCCGAAGCCGGAACCCTGTCGACCACCGAACCCACCACCGCCGCCGATGCCGCCGAGCGACCGCTCCATGTACCCGGGCTGCCGGAGCTCCGAACGGGTCGCCGACTGGGCGAGGGAGCGCGGGTCGTCGCCACGCGGGGCGTCACCGGCGGGTGCGGTGCGCGTGAACTCCTCGTAGACCATCCGGCGCTGCTCGGGCGTCAGCTGCGCGAAGGCCTCGGCGTGGACCTCCTCGATGCGCTCGGGCGGAGCGGTCCGGAGCAGGTAGCGGTAGCGGGCGACGGCGCGCTCGTCGTCGGCACCGCCCGGCTGCTGCGGTGCGCCGTACGGCTGTCCGGTTGCGCCGTACGGCTGTCCGGTCGCGCCGTACGGCTGCTGGTAGGACTGCTGGCCGTACTGGTACCCCTGCTGGCCTGCACCGGGTCGTGGCTGCTGCGGACGCTCCTCGCGGCCGAGCAGACGGTCGAGGAATCCCATGACGTGCTCCTTCGTGCGGACACCGTGCCCGCTGGCGCCCACGGTAGGCACCGACGGCTCCGGCTGACTGGGTGTGTGCTCAGAAGCAGCCGCGGAGCGTCACGGTCACGACTCGGAGCCGCGCAACGCCGCCGCCCACACCTCGTGCAACTCGTCGGCCGCGCCGGGGTGCGCCACGAGGAACGGCGCGCCCACCGGCGGGAACTCCGACACCGGGCCGTCGAGGGTCAGGACGAGGCCGCCGGCCTCGTGCACGAGCAGGACCGCGGCGCCGTGGTCGACCGGGTCGAACGCCGGCGTGCACGCGCCGATCCCCCGTCCGGCGGCGACCTGGGCGATGGTCAGCGTGCCGGACCCCGTCACCCGGACCGAGCAGGACCTCGCGGCGAGCGCCGCCACGAACGCGGTGAAGCCGGGCCACGGCCGGTGCCCGTCGAGCTCGGTGCCGACGACGGCACCGGCCAGTGCCCGCGGAGCGTCGTCGAGTCGCAGGACGCGGTCGCGTTCGGTCGCGCCCCGGCCGCGTCGGGCCTCCAGGACCTCGCCCCGCCACGGGTCCGCGACGACGCCGACGACGGGTCGCCCGGAGCGCGTCAGGCAAAGCGACGTGCTCGTCCAGGGCACGCCGTTCGCCAGGTTGGTGCTGCCGTCGACGGGGTCGAGGTACCACCGGTGCTTGTCCCCGGGGGCGACGCCGTACTCCTCGCCCGTGAAACCGTGCTCCGGGAACGCTGCCCGGACCCGTCCGCGGACGTGCTGCTCGATCGACCGGTCCACGTCGACGACCCGGGCGGCCGCGTCCCCGGCGTCCGTGCTGACCCGGTGCTCCCGGGTGAACGCGATCACCTCGTGTGCGATCCGGTGGGCCAGGGCCTGCGCACGCCCGGCGACCTCCGGCTCGGTCGGCTCGCGTCGGGGTACGTCCCACCCGTCCCGCTCCGCAGCGGCGAGCACGGCGTGCACGGTCGCCACGTCCTCGGTGAGGAGCAGGTCGGCGCCGAGTCGTGTCGCCCACCGCGTCGGCTCCGGGTCGTCGACGGTCCACACCGCGACGCACAGGCCCAGTGCGTGTGCCGCGCGGACGGTCGCCGGCGTGAGGAAGGCGACGTCGAGGTCGAGGGTCGAGGGTCGCAGCGCCGTCAGGTGCGCGGCGGTCGGGGGCTCGAGCGCGTCCCACGGCATCCACACGTCTGCTTCGGGCAGCAGCGCCCGGACCGCTCGCATCGCGGCGGTGGATCCGCGCCAGGCGACGACCGCGGTGCCGGTGACGCCCTGCACCGTGCGGACCGCCGCCTCGGCGTCGGCGGGGTCGGCGAGCCCGACCAGCAGCGTCGCCGAGCAGCCCTCCAACCGTTCGAGCACGGCGTCGAGCCGCGGGATGCGGTCGAGCCCGTTGCCGAGCCTGGCGACGTCGCACCACGAGACGTCCGACACCCGGCGTCCGTCGCCCCACATCCGGCCGAGGGTCGCGTCGTGCAGCAGCACCGCGACGTCGTCGGCCGTGCGGCGCACGTCGACCGCGATGACGTCCGCGCCGAGCGCCTCGGCGACCGCGACGGCCGGCAGGGTGTTCTCGCGGCGGACGCGCGGCGCACCGCGGGAGGCGACGACCCGTGGCGGACGGAGGGCGGGCCTCCCGGTGGGCGCGGGGGCCGGGCTCTCGAGCGTCGTCACCGCTCCATGGTGGGAGGGCCGTCCCAACGGCACGTGACGGGACGGTGAACAGCCGGCTGCCTGTGGACACCCGGTCGCCTGCGAGGATGGACGTGTGGAGACTCGTACCTGGGGTTGGCTCGCGGCGGTCGTCGACGTCGTGCTCATCGTGGCGTTCGCCGTGATCGGGCGGAGTTCGCACGGCGAACCGTTCGCGCCGCTCGGACTGTGGACGACCGCCTTCCCGTTCCTGGCGGGCTGGGCGATCGCGTACGTGACGTCCGGGGCGTGGTCGCGTCCGCTGGCGACCTGGCCCACCGGGGTCGTGGTGTGGGTCCTGACGGTGTTCGTCGGCCTGGCGATCCGGGTCGCCACCGGCCAGGGCGTGGTCGACGGGAACCCACTGCCGATCTCGTTCGTCGTCGTCACGACGATCGTGCTCGGGGTGTTCCTGGTCGGGTGGCGGCTGCTCGCCCGGCTCGTCCTGCGTGCCCGGGACCGCCGGAGCCCGGCGCACGGCGCGGAGCGCCCCGCCCGGCGCTAGAACAGTCCGCCGCGACGGCCCTCGTCCGGGCCGTCCAGCCCGCGGAACATGTCGGACACGAGCGCCGCGATCTGCGGTTCCACCAGGCGCTCGACCGCTTCGGCGATCCGCTCCCGGTGGTCGATGAGCGCCAGGCACACGGCCGTGCCGGTGGACCGAGCACACTCGTCGGACAGCTCGATCTCGTGCCGGAGCGCGGCCTTCGCTTCGTCCGACAGCGGCTCCCGCGGCTCCTGCTCGCTCGCGCCGGTGCCGGCGAGCTCACCGAGCGTGAACAGGAACGGCTCCCCGGGCTGCGGCTGCGGGTCGACGTCGAGGCCCTGGAACTCCGGCTCGAGCCCCTCGGCCGGCTGGTACCCGGCGCGCCGCCTGCGGGCCGCGGCGCGCTCGAGTTCGCGCTGGAGCAGCGGCAGGTTCCTCGCAGTGTACTCGTCGACGGCGTCCTCGACGATCACCGACATCCGACCGATCAACGCGTGCTGGACGGGGTGCGGCACGTCCGGGCCGAATCCCGCTGCCGCAGCGACCGGCGAGCCGGTGCAGCGTCGGCAGATCCGGGTGCGCGGGCGGGCGGAGCCGATCTGCCACCGCGGCAGCCAGCGCAGCCAGACGTCGACGGCGTTCCGCACGCGTCCGTCGATGCCGTCCATCCCGTCAGCGTAAGCGGCGCGCCCGGGATCTGCGCCGAGGCTCGGGGCGGACGACGGAACTCGTCGGTCGGAGCGCGCCGGTCCGGCGACGGCGTCTCGGCCGGGAGGCGCGGGGCGCCGCCGGCAGGCAGCGGATCAGGCTGCTTCGGTCACGAAGTCGATCAACTCCTCGACCCGGCCGAGCAGCTGCGGCTCGAGGTCGGCGAAGGTCCGCACCTGTCCGAGGATCCGCTGCCACGCCCGGGCGATGTCGGCCTGCTCCGCGTGCGGCCACCCGAGCGCCTGGCAGATGCCGGCTTTCCACTCGATCGACCGCGGGATCGTCGGCCACTCGCGCAGTCCGACCCGCGCGGGCTTCACCGACTGCCAGACGTCCACGAACGGGTGCCCGACGACGAGCACGTGTGCGCCCCACTTCCCGCGCATCACGGCGTCCGCGAACCGGGACTCCTTCGAGCCCGGCACCAGGTGGTCCACGAGCACGCCGACCCGGCGCTCCCGGGTCGGCCGGAAGTCGTCGAGGACGTCGGCGAGGTTGTCGACGCCGGAGAGCTCCTCGACCACGACGCCCTCGACCCGGAGGTCCGCGCCCCACACCTTCTCGACGAGTTCGGCGTCGTGCTTGCCCTCCACCATGATCCGGCTCGGCAGGGCCACGCGGGCGCGCTGCTGCTCGACCGCGAACGACCCGGACGCGGTGCGGAGGCGACCACCCTCGGGCGCACGCCGGACCGCCGGGGCCGGGTCGGGCCTCCCGGCAGGCCCGCTCGTCCTGGCCGGCGGCGCCGCGGCGGCGGAGCGGCCGACGGGTGCCTGCGGGCGGGTCAGCGTGACGAGTTCGCCCTCGAGCAGGAACTGCCCGGTGAAGGGGAAGGCGCGGGTGCGGCCCTTCCAGTCCTCGAGCGACACGGTGCCCGCCTCGAGCCCGACCACGGCGCCGGCCCACCCGGAGGAGGGGTCCTCGAGCACCATGTCCCGTTCGAGCGGCACCTGCCGCACCTTCCGCACGCCGCGCGAGCGCCAGTCGCCCGAGAGCACGTCACTGCCGTACCGGTCCTCGTCCACCCGCACGAGCGTACTGTCGACGGGCGGCCGGACGACGTCGACCGGCCGGTCCCCCACCATCACGACGGAAGGCACTCCCCGTGCGCGCAACAGTCATCCACGCCCCTCGCGACATCCGCGTCGAGGAGCGTGACGCCCCGACGATCATCGAGCCGACCGACGCCGTCGTCCGCATCACCGCCGCCTGCGTGTGCGGCTCCGACCTCTGGCCGTACCGGGGCGTCCGCGACACCGCGGAGCCGCGCGCGATCGGCCACGAGTTCGTCGGCGTCGTCGACCAGGTCGGCGACGAGGTGACCGACCTGCACGTCGGGGACTTCGTCATCGCGCCGTTCACCACGAACGACGGGACCTGCCAGGCCTGCGCGCACGGCATGACGAGCGGCTGTGACCACCGCTCCACCTTCGGCGTGACGCCGGACGCGTACGGCCACCCGCTCGGCGGCGCGCAGGCCGAGTACGTCCGCGTGCCGGATGCCGCGGCCACCCTGGTCGTCGTGCCGGGCCCCGTGGACGACGACCTCGTGCCGTCCCTGCTGACGCTGTCGGACGTCTTCTCGACCGGACACCACGCGGCGGTCTCCGCCGAGGTCGGCCCCGGCAAGACCGTCGTCGTGGTCGGTGACGGCGCGGTCGGCCTGTCGGGTGTGCTGGCCGCGGCGCGACTCGGCGCGGAGCGGATCATCGCCATGAGCCGGCACGCCGACCGGCAGGCCCTCGCACGCGAGTTCGGGGCGACCGACATCGTCGAGGCCCGCGGCGACGATGGCGTCCAGGCGGTGCGCGACCTGCTCGGCGGCGACCTGGCCGACTGCGCGCTCGAGGCCGTCGGCACGGCGGAGAGCATGGACCAGGCACTGCGGGTCGTCCGTCCGGGCGGCAACGTCGGCTACGTCGGCGTGCCCGCGGGTGACCCGGAACTGCCGATGCCGTTCTTGTTCGCCCGGAACATCACGGTCGGCGGTGGGATGGCCCCGGCCCGCGCCTACATCGAGGAGCTGCTCCCCGACGTGCTCGCGCGCACGATCGACCCGGGCCGCGTGTTCGACCTCGAGCTCCCGCTCGACGACGCCGCCGAGGCGTACGCCGCGATGGACGAGCGCCGGGCGATCAAGGTGCTGCTGCGGCCGTAGGGGTCCCTGTCTCGCCACAGCGGGGGGGGTCAGTCGCTGACCGCGAGGACCCGGTGCGGGGACGCCGGCTCGGCGCGCCACCCGGGTGGCAGGGCGGCGGCGAGCTCCGGCACCGTGAAGCTCCGTCGGATGGAGCGCAGCCCGTCCTCACGGATGAACGTCCCCGCGGTGACGAGCACCGACCCGACCGCGTACAGCCGGTAGGCGGCTGCGGACCGCCGGATGTCGGAGTGCACGCTCCGTGACACGGCGAGCGCCGCGGAGTCGCGCAGGAACGCGTCGCGCTCGGTGTCGCCGAGGTGGTGCAGCACGTGGTTCGAGACGACCACGTCGAACCGCTCCCCGGCGGCCACGAGCTCGGCGCTCGACTGCTGCCGGAAGGTGACCCCGGGCGCGGACCGCCGCTCGGCCGCCCGGATCGCCCGCGGGTCCGGGTCGACACCGACGACCTCGAGGTCGAAGCCGTCACCCCGAGCCCACCGGGTCAGCGACCGGGCGAGGTCTCCGCCCCCGCAGCCGAGGTCGAGCACGCGTGCCCGGCCGGTCGCCGGCAGCGCCGGCACCACGTGCGTCTGCCACACGGATCGCCAGCCGCTCACGGCGGCGTTGACGACCGCGAACCGTCGGAAGGTGCGGTCGAGGGTCGCGGCGTCACAGTCCGGATCGTCCATGAGTTCCCGCAGGTCGACGGCACGGGTGGACAGGTCGATCCGGTCCGTCACGCCTCCACCACCGTGAGGGCCGCGGCCTCCACCGTCAGCCCCGGCCCGAAGGCCAGCGCGACGACGGGGGTGCCGTCGGCGGGGTCCGCCGCCAGCGCCTCCCGGAGGACGAACAGGACCGTCGCGCTCGACATGTTGCCGTGCTCCCGCAGCACCGTGCGGCTGGCCGTCAACGCACTGTCGGGCAGGTGGAGGGCGTCCTGCGTGCGGTCGAGGATGGCCCGGCCGCCCGGGTGCACGGCCCACACCGGCACGTCGTCCGGCGTCCAGCCGCGCGGGTCGAGCAGCGGCGCGACCGCCGCCTCGGCGTGCACACCGATGAGCTTCGGCACCGCGGTGCTGAGGACCATCTCGAAGCCCTCGTCGCCGATGTTCCACGCCATCTCGCTCGCCCCTTCGGGCAGCACCATGGTCGTGAACGCGTCGAGCCGCAGGCCCGGGCCGTCGGCGGTGACGACCGCGGCGGCCGCGCCGTCCCCGAAGATGCTGTTCGCGACGATCTGGTCCGGGTCCTCGGAGTTCCGCACGTGCAGCGTGCAGAGCTCGGCGCAGACGACGAGCACGACCGCTGACGGGTCGGCGCCGACGAACGCGTCGGCGATCCGGAGCGCGGGGAACGCCGCGAAGCAGCCCATGAAGCCGATGTGCTGACGGAAGACGTTCCGCGGCAACCCGAGTTCCTCCACGATCGCCAGGTCCGGCCCTGGCTGCGTGAACCCGGTACAGGACACCGTCACGACGTGGGTGACCGTCCCCGGGTCGACGGCGGCGCGGTCGAGGGCGTCACGGGCGGCGCCGACGAAGAGCGGTGGCGCGAGCTCGCGGAACCGGTCGTTGCGCATCCCGGTGCTCGGCGAGGTGAGGACGCCGTCCACATCACGGAAGGGGCCGGGCGCCGCGGCGGCATCGAGCTCCGGCAGGACGCTGTGCCGGTGCTCCACCTCGGACGCGCCGAACGCCGCCGGGACGAGCCGCGACGCCAGCCGCCCCAGACCAGGCTGGGCGGCGAAGAGGTCACGGACCTCGGCCTGCCCGAGGGTGGTCCGCGGGACGGCGGTACCGATGGCTCGGATCGTTGCTGACACGCTCCATCCTGTCACCGGATCGCTGACGTGTCCCCAGGATGAGCCGGAGGCCATGGAACGCGGACGCGGACCGGTCGCGCAGCTGTCGCCGGACGGACCGGAGGCCCGTGGCGGATCCGCCACGGGCCTCCGGTCAGGGGGACGTGCCTACTGCTGCTGTGCGCGCTCCAGGACCAGCTCACGGACACGCGCCGCGTCCGCCTGGCCCTTCATGGCCTTCATCACGGAGCCGATGATCGCGCCGGCGGCCTGCACCTTGCCGTCACGGATCTTCTGCAGCACGTCGGGCTGTCCGGCCAGGGCCTCGTCGACCGCGGCGGTCAACGCCGAGTCGTCCGAGACGACCTTCAGCCCACGTGCCTCGACGACCTGGGCCGGCGAGCCCTCGCCGGCGATGACGCCCTCGAGGACCTGACGCGCGAGCCGGTCGGTGAGGTCGCCGGACTCGACGAGCGCGATGACCTCGGCGACGTGCTCCGGGGACACGAGGTCACCGGGAGCGGCGTCCTGGGCGTTGGCGACGCGGCTGATCTCGCCGGTCCACCACTTGCGGGCGGCCTGCGGAGCGGCACCGGCGGCGAGGGTGGCCTGGACCTCGTCGAGGAGCCCGCCGTTGACGACGTCCTGGAACTCGAGGTCGGCGAAGCCCCACTCGCCCTTGAGACGACGACGACGTGCGACCGGAGCCTCGGGCAGCGCGGCGCGCAGTTCCTCGATCAGGGCGGGGTCGGGCACCACGGGCAGCAGGTCCGGCTCCGGGAAGTACCGGTAGTCGTCCGCGTCCGACTTCGGTCGTCCCGCCGACGTGCGCCCGGTGTCCTCGTGCCAGTGCCGGGTCTCCTGCGTGATCGTCCCCCCGGCGGCGAGGATCGCAGCCTGGCGCTGGATCTCGTAGCGGATGGCACGTTCGACCGCCCGGAACGAGTTGACGTTCTTCGTCTCGGTGCGGGTGCCGAGCTTCTCCTGGCCCCAGGGGCGCAGCGAGATGTTCGCGTCGCAGCGCAGGTTCCCGCGCTCCATCCGGGCCTCGGAGACGCCGAGCGCACGCACGAGGTCACGGATGACCTGCACGTACGCGGCACCGAGCTCGGGCGCGCGCTCCTTCGCGCCGATGATCGGCTTCGTGACGATCTCGACGAGCGGGACGCCGGCACGGTTGTAGTCGACCAGGGAGTACTCGGCGCCCTGGATGCGACCGGTGGCACCGCCGACGTGCGTCAACTTGCCCGCGTCCTCCTCCATGTGGGCGCGCTCGATCGGCACCTGGAAGATCGTGCCGTCGGCGAGTTCGACCTCGACCTCGCCCTCGAACGCGATGGGCTCGTCGTACTGCGAGATCTGGTAGTTCTTCGGGTTGTCCGGGTAGAAGTAGTTCTTCCGCGCGAACCGCGAGCTCTCGGCGATCGAGCAGCCGAGCGCGAGCCCGAGCTGGATCGAGTAGCGCACGGCCTGCTCGTTGACGACCGGCAGTGACCCGGGCAGCCCGAGGTCGACCGGGGTCACGTTCGTGTTCGGTTCGCCGCCGAAGAAGTTCGGCGCGTCCGAGAACATCTTGGTCGCCGTCGCGAGTTCGACGTGCACCTCGAAGCCGAGGACCGGTTCGAACCGCTCGATCGCCTCGTCGAAGTCCATGAGTGCGTCCTTGGCCATCAGATGACACCTTCCTCTGCGGCGGACTGCTGTGCGGCGTCCAGGTTCGGGATCCGGGAGATGAGCGGGGCGCCCCACTGCTGTTCGAGCAGGCGCTCGAGGGCGGCGCCGACCCGGTAGAGCCGGGCGTCCTCGCGCTGCGGGGCCATCAGCTGGACACCGGTCGGCAGGGAGTCCTCGGGAGCCAGGCCGTTCGGGATGCTCATGCCGGGCACGCCGGCCAGGTTCGCCGGGATCGTGGTGAGGTCGTTGAGGTACATCGCGAGCGGGTCGTCGATGCGCTCACCGATCTTGAACGCCGTGGTGGGCGCCGACGGGCTGATGAGCAGGTCGACCTGGTCGAACGCGGCGGCGAAGTCCCGCTGCACCAGCGTGCGGACCTTCTGCGCGCTGCCGTAGTAGGCGTCGTAGTAGCCGGCGCTCAGCGCGTACGTGCCGAGGATGATGCGGCGCTTGACCTCGGGACCGAAGCCGGCCTCACGCGTGGCGGCCATGACGTCCTCCACCGTGGCCCCGCCCTCGGGGGTGACCCGCAGGCCGAAGCGCACGGAGTCGAACTTGGCGAGGTTCGACGACGCCTCGGCCGGGAGGATCAGGTAGTACGCGCTGATCGCGTAGGCGAACGACGGAGCGTCGATCTCGACGACGACCGCACCGGCGGACTCGAGCAGCGCGACGGTCTCCTGGAAGCGCTGGGTGACGCCGGCCTGGAAGCCCTCGCCACCGGCGAGCTCCTTGACGACGCCGATGCGGACGCCCCGGAGCGAGTCGGCCTGCAGGCCCTCCCGTGCGGCGGCGGCGAACGACGGCCACTCCTGGCGGAGCGACGTGGAGTCCTTCGGGTCGTGCCCGCCGATGACGTCGTGCAGGAGCGCGGCGTCGAGGACGGTGCGGGACACCGGGCCGATCTGGTCGAGGCTCGACGCGAGCGCGATCGCGCCGTACCGGCTGACGCCGCCGTAGGTCGGCTTGACGCCCACCGTGCCGGTGACGGCACCGGGCTGGCGGATGGACCCGCCGGTGTCGGAGCCGAGGGCGATCGGCGCTTCGTGCGCGGCGACCGCGGCGGCCGAACCACCGCCGGACCCGCCGGGGATCCGGTCGAGGTCCCAGGGGTTGCGGGTCGGACCGTACGCCGAGAACTCGGTCGACGAGCCCATCGCGAACTCGTCCATGTTGGTCTTGCCGAGCGGCACCAGGCCCGCGCGGCGGAGCTTGGCGACCGGGGTGGCGTCGTACGGCGGCACCCAGCCCTCGAGGATCTTCGACCCGGAGGTGGTGGGCATGTCCTGCGTGCACAGGACGTCCTTCACGGCGATGGGCACGCCCGCGAGCGGCCCGAGGTCGTCCCCGGCGGCACGGCGCGAGTCGATCGACTTCGCCGCGGCGAGGGCGTTCTGGTTGACGTGCAGGAACGCGTGGACGTCCCCGTCGACGGCGGCGATGCGGTCGAGGTGCGCCTGGGTGGCCTCGACGCTCGAGACGTCGCGGGCCACGAGGGCGTCGGCGAGCGCAGCGGCGCTCAGCGTGGTGATGTCGTCGGTCACTGTTCTTCCGCCTACTGTTCTTCGCCGAGGATCGCGGTCACCCGGAAGCGCTCGCCGTCCGAGTCGGGGGCGCCGGAGAGCGCCTGCTCCTGGGTCAGCGTCTGGCCGACCACGTCGGGGCGGGAGACGTTCTCGAGCGGGACCGGGTGGCTCGTCGCGGGGACGTCCGGGGTCGCGACCTCGGTGACCTTCGCGACGCTGTCGACGATGAGTGACAGCTCCTCGGTCATCTTCTCGATCTCGTCGGGCGTGAGTGCGATACGTGCGAGGTTCGCCAGGTGGGCGACCTGCTCGCTCGTGATGTCAGGCATGGTGCTCCGTCGATCGGTTCGTGGAATGCCGCCCAGTCTATTGGGAGCGCTGAGCGGGGGTCGGGTCACCCACGCCGGGCAGCGCCGCCTGCCCGGCGCCGCCGGCCGACTCCGGGCTCGTCGGCGCCGGCGACTGCGGCGACGGCACCTGCGTCCCCTGCTGCGCACTCGCTCCGGGCGCCGCTCCCGCCGCCACACGAGTGCCGATCATCGCCGGGTCCGGTGCCGGCAGCGCGTCCCCGCCGATGACGCCGTCCAGGTAGGCCATCATCTGCTTGCCGACCCCGAACTTCGCGCTGTACCCGGTCCTGCCCTGCAGGAACGGCCAGTCCGCCAACCGCACGTGCCCCTGCACGTTGCCGATCCACGTGGCGTTCGTGTACTTCGTCGACGAGGTGACGAGCCAGTTCTGCTCGTCGCCGTCGGTGGTGCCCGTCTTCGCGAACTTGGGCACCGCGTCGCCGGGGTCCGCACTCGCGGCGGTCCCCTTCCCCGCCAGCACGCCCTGGAGCGCGGAGTCGACGGTGCCCGCGACCTGGGCGCTGACGCCGCGCGTGCACGTCGACGGGGTCGGTCGGATCGTGGCGCCGCTGGCGGTCGTGACGGAGTCGATCGTGGTCGGCGTGCAGACGACGCCGCCGTTCGCGAAGCCGGCGTAGGCCTCCGCGAGGTCGATCGGTGACAGCGGGTTCGTCCCCAGGACCGATGCCGGGTTCGAGTCGGGCGCACTGCCGTCGGCCTGGTGGATGCCCATCGCCTCGGCGGTCTTCTGGATGCCGCACAGGTCGAGTCGCTTCGCCATCGCACCGAACGCGGTGTTGATCGACTCCACGGTGGCCTCGAGCACGCTCATCGACGCCGGCACGACCTCGGCGTTGGCCACCTGCCACGGCTCGCCGCCGAGCGGGCTGCAGGAGTTCGTGAACTCCGACTGCGGGAACCTGTGCTCGGTCGTCGACACCGACTCGGACAACGTGTGTCCGTTCGCCAGCCAGTCCGCCAGCGTGAAGACCTTGTAGGTGGAGCCGGTCGGGAAGCCGCCCGAGCTGCCGACGGCCTGGTCGGCGTTGTAGTCGACCGCCGTGGCACCGGCGGCCGGCGCGTCCGACTGCGTGTAGTCCGTGTTCTGCACCATCGACAGCACGCGCCCGGTCCCCGGCTCGACGGTGACGTTCGCGCCGCCGGCGTCGACGCCCGCCATGGTGGTGGGGACGTACGACGACAGCGCTGCCTGCGCGGTGTGCTGCAGGTCGAGGTCGAGCGAGGTGTGGATCGACAGCCCCTTCGTGTCGAGCGTCGCGATCCGGTCCGAGGCCGTCTTGCCGAACGCGGGGTCCGCGAGCACCTGTGACCGGACGGCGTCGCAGAAGTACCCCGCGTCGTACTCCGTCGCGGCGCTCGAGCACCCGTTCGCGGTGTCGGTGATCCGCGGGGTGATCGGCGTCGCCACGGCCTTGCGCAGCTCCGCCGACGAGATCGTCCCGTGGGCGTGCATCCGGCGCAGGACGTAGTCACGCCGGACCTTCGTCAGCCGGTACCCGTTCGCGGCACCGTTCGCCGTGCTGTCCGGCTCGTCGATGCGCAGGTACGACGGGTTGTTGAGGATCGCCACGAGGGTCGCGGACTGCACGAGGGAGAGGTCCGCCGCGTGCACGCCGAAGTAGTACTCCGCTCCGGCTTCCGCCCCGTAGACGCGTCCGCCGAGGCCGACGATGTTGAGGTACCCGGTCAGGACCTGGTCCTTCGTGTACTTCTCGTCCACCGCGATCGCGTACCGGATCTCCTGGAGCTTCCGGGCCTTGGTCTGGCCGGCGACCTTGTCGTAGCAGGCGTCCACCTTCGTCTTGGTCGACGCCGGGTCCGTGCCGGTGAGCTGCTCACACTGCTGCACGAGCACGTTCTTCACGTACTGCTGCGTGATGCTCGACCCGCCCTGGACCCCCGCGTGCAGGGCGTCGGCGATGGTGGCTCGGATGGTGCCGACGACGTCGATGCCGCCCTCGTCGCGGAACCGCGGGTCCTCGGTGTCGATCGCGGCCTGCTTGAGGGTGTCGGCGATCTGCGAGGACGTCACGTCCGTGCGGTTCTCCGCGTAGAACGAGGCGATCGGGACGTCCTTGCCGCCCTGCTTCGCGTACACCGTCGAGAGTTGCTGCGGGGTCTGGATGTCGAGGTAGCTCGGCAGGTCCTCGAAGAACTCCGCGGCCCCCGAGGCCCCCTCGCCCGCCACCGCCACCGTCGGCGTCACCGCGACGGCGACCAGCAGCCCGGCGAGCACGGACATGACGACGAACATCAGGAAGGCCCCCGGCCGGCGCGCGATTCGCATGTCGAGGACGGTAAGGAGCCGTGCTGGGTCCGGTCTGCTGCGCGGCGCCCCGCGACTGCGCAGCCCCACAGGAAGGGCCGAGACCGGCCCGGACCGACCCCGACGCCGCGGCTTGGAGGCACGGATCGCCTGCCAGCGCGCCTCCGGTCACGATCTGGTCACGTCTGCCTGCCCCGGGTGACGGTCAGTCGCGAGGCTGGAGGTCCTGCGGGCGGACGAGGTACATGTCCGGGGTCGCCTGCACGACACCGCCGTCCGGCCCGTCGCCCTCGCGGTGCTCGCCCCGGACCAGGTCACCCCGCCCCACCGCGATGAGCGCCACGTCGTGCAGCGAGGCGGTGCCCGGTTTCAAGTAGTCGTTGTGCCCGAAGGGCTGGCGGAACACGTCGCCGCGTCCGTCCGGGTCGTCGGTGGCGAGGAGGTCGAGCCGTGCCGCCCCGAAGGCGGCGAGTCCGGGGTCGGTGCCGAAGAAGCCCGTCCCGGCGACCGGATCCCAGTGGGCTCCACCGACGTACACCTCTCCCGGGGTCACCGCGAGCTGGTCGGCCGTCGTCACCGAGCTCCCGGGGGATCCGAGCATGGTGAGGCTGTCGACGGAGACCCGTCCCGACGACAGCGCGATCATCGCCGTGGTCGACCCGTACGAGTGCGCCACGACACCGAGCCGCGGTTCGTGGCCGGTGCGGACGGAACGGATGCCGTCGAGCGTCCGGACGAGCCGGTCCGCGCCGAGGTGCGCGAGGTCGAGCGACATGAAGTCCGAGATGCCCGGCGTGCGGTACCCCATCCAGGCCAGGACCGCCACCCCGGCGCCGTCCGCCGGAGCCGCCACGGGAGCGAGGGTCGCCTGCTCCCGGTACACGTCGCCGGCCGTCGCGGTGAAGTCCGCCATCTGCCCGTTGACGGTGAAGAAGATGCCCGGGACGACGACCGAGACGTGCCCGGCCGTGCCGATGTCCCCCACCGAGATCGCACACCGACCGCTCCCCCGGGTGTCGAGGGTGACGAGGTACTTGCGGGGGTCCCCCGGCTCCTGCGCCAGTGACTCCTGCACCTGCCCGAGCATCGCGGTGAGCGCGGTCGAGGCCTGCGGATCGGCGAGCCTCGACGTCAAGACCGCGCGGTTCGCGGCATCCCGGACGTCGAACGGCACGCCGTCGAGGTTCCCGACCACCACCGGGGCGTCATCGGTGAGGACCGTCCGGCTCGCGGGAGTGAGCGCTGCCCACCATGCGGTGACGAGCGTGCTGCTCGGCGGGTCGTCCATCGCGGTCGCGGTCACCCGGGCGTCCGAGTCGGCCGCCCGGAGGACCGTCGGCGGCGCTGCCGCGAGGACGTCGAGCCAGGCCTGGCCGGACGCGGCCGCCAGGGCGTCGACGGCTGGGCCGGGCGCGATCTCGGGAGGCGCGTGTCGCATGGGCGCGGACGCCGCCACCCGGGCGTCGGTACTCGTGGGCACGGCCGTGGCCTCGACCACTCCCAGTGAGTGCATCGAGGCGGTCAGCAGCGCCGCGGCGATGAACAGCAAACGGGTCTCCCCCTGGAAGGCCAGCCTGTCGTTCCCCTGCAGACGACAGGTGATGCTCTGTCGAGTGTAGGGAGAACGGCCCTTCGGGGGTCATGCGGGATGCAACTTGTCCCTCGAACTGGGGACACCCGCGGGCGCGTCGCAGCGGCCGGATCCCGCTCCGACGTGCAAGCGGTCGGGTCAGCGGGCGTCGTCGGCTGCTGCCTCGGCGTCGGTTGCGGTGACGGCCCCGGTTCCACCGTCCTCGTCCGTGCCCTCCGCCGGAGCGTCGGCGAGTGCCGCCGGCCCCTCGGTGACGAGGACGGCGAACTGGGCGGCATCGATGACCCGGACGCCGAGCTGCTCGGCCTTCGCGAGCTTCGAGCCCGCACCCGGACCGGCGGCGACGAAGTCGGTCTTCTTGCTGACGCTCGAGGCTGCCTTCCCACCGGCGGCCATGATCGCCTCGAGTGCGCCCTCTCGCGTGAAGCCCTCGAGGGACCCCGTCGCGACGACGGTCACACCGCTGAGGACGCCGCCCTCGGCGACCGCGGCACCGGGACCCGGGTGACCCGGCGTGCTGAGCTGCACGCCCGCGGCCGTCCAACGGTCGACGATCTCGCGGTGCCAGTCGACCTCGAACCAGTCGAGCAGCGCATCCGCGATGATGCCGCCGACGCCGTCCACCGCGGCCAGGTCCTCGCGCGAGGACGAACGGATGGCGTCGAGCGAGCCGAAGTGGTTCGCCAGGGCCCGGGCGGCCACCGGCCCCACGTGTCGGATGTTGAGGCCGACCAGGATGCGCCACAGCGGCTTGGTCTTCGCGGCGTCGATGTTCGCGAGCATCTCGAACGCGTTCTTCGACGGGTAGCGGGTCGGCTCGCCGGTGTAGTCGGCGCCGCGGGCGTCAGGGTCGTACGGCGGGTCGGTCTTCTTGCGCGCCCGGCTGAACGGGGTCACCCGCTTCGGGCCGCCGCCGTCCTCGGTCTTCTCCATGCCGGTCTCGGCGTCCCGCACGATGACCTCGATCGGGACGATGTCCTCCATCGTGAGGTCGAAGAGACCGGCCTCGGTCACGAGCGGCGGGGTCTCCGGGTGGACCGGCTGCGTCAGGGCGGCCGCCGCGACCTCGCCGAGGCCCTCGATGTCGAGTGAGCCGCGCGAGGCGATGTGCTCCACCCGCCCGCGCACCTGGGCCGGGCAGCTCTCGGCGTTCGGGCAGCGGAGGTCGATGTCGCCCTCCTTCGCCGGGCGCAGGGGCGTGCCGCACTCCGGGCACTCGGTCGGCATCACGAACTCGCGCTCGGTGCCGTCACGGAGTTCGACGACGGGCCCGAGGACCTCGGGGATGACGTCCCCCGCCTTGCGGAGCACGACCGTGTCGCCGATCAGGACGCCCTTCGCCTTGACGACCTGCTGGTTGTGCAGGGTGGCCTGGCGCACGACGGACCCGGCGACCTCGGCCGGCTCCATCGACGCGAACGGGGTGGCACGCCCGGTCCGTCCGACGCTCACGACGATGTCGAGGAGCTTCGTGTGGACCTCTTCCGGCGGGTACTTGTAGGCGATTGCCCAGCGCGGGGCACGGGAGGTCGAGCCGAGCTCCTCGTGCAACGCGAGGTCGTCGACCTTGATGACGATGCCGTCGATCTGGTGCTCGACCGCCGACCGGCGCTCCCCGTAGTCCGTGACGAACCCCAGGACGTCCTCCACCGAGTCGAACACGCGGTGGTGCGTGCCGGTCGGCAGTCCCCACTCGTGCAGGAGCTCGTAGACCTCGGACTGCGCCCGGACGTCGGTGTCACGCTCGAGTTCGCGGACCGGCCAGGCGCCGATGCCGTGCACGAGCATCCGCAGTCGGCGGAGCCGGTCGACCATGAGCTCGCGCTTCGCCGGCGACTTGCCCTCTTCCTTCTGCCGGAGCGACCCCGCGGCGGCGTTCCGTGGGTTCGCGAACACGCGCTCACCCGCATCACGCTGCCGGGCGTTCAGTTCGTCGAACTGCGCGACCGGGAAGAAGATCTCGCCACGGACCTCCACGAGGGGCGGGTGTCCGGTGCCGGCGAGCCGGTCCGGGATGGTGCCCATCGTGCGGACGTTGCCGGTGACGTCCTCGCCCACGACGCCGTCGCCACGGGTCGCCGCCGAGACGAGCCGGCCGTGCTCGTACCGCAGGTTGATCGCGAGCCCGTCGATCTTCAGCTCGGTCAGGAACCGGACCCGCTCCGCCCCGGCGTCACGCTGGACCTTGAGCGCCCAGTCCGTCAGCTCGTCCGGGCTGAACACGTTGTCGAGGCTGAGCATGCGTTCGGCGTGCTCGACCGGGGCGAACTGCGTCGTCTGCGCCTGCCCGCCCACGGTCTGCGTCGGGCTGTCCTCGGTCAGCAGCTCCGGGAACCGCTGCTCGATCGCGTCCAACCGGCGCATCATGGCGTCGTACTCGGCATCGGCGACCGGGGAACCGTTGCCCTCGTAGTAGGCGTGTCGGAGCTCCGTGACGCGGGCGCGCAGCCGTTCGACCTCCCGAGCGGCCTGCGCGGCGTCGAGCCCCGCGGGGTCGATGGTCTCGAAGGTCGCGTCGGTGTCGCTCATGTGTCAGTTCTACCGCGCGCCACCGACCCTGGTCGCACCGTCCGCGCTGGCCGGGAGCGCCGCACGCGGACGGCGTGGGACGGGAGTCAGGCGGGGACGGGCGCCGCCGACACGGTGGTGTCGATCGTGCACTGCCCGAGCACCCGCGTCCCGACGTACACGACCGCGGTCTGCCCGGGCGCGACGCCGGAGAGCGGCGCGTCGGGGACGATCACGAGCGCGCCGTCCTCGACCCGTGCGGTGGCGGGCTCCGGATCGGCGTGGGCGCGGATCTGCACGTCGCACCGGAACGGCTCCGACGGGTCGGCCGGTGCCGCACCGGCCCAGGTGTAGCGCGTGCCGGAGAGCGAGGCGACGTCGAGCGCCTCCTTCGGTCCGACGACGACGGTGTTGTCCTTCGGCCGGATCTCGAGCACGAACCGGGGCTTGCCGTCGGCAGCGGGACGACCGAGGGCCAGCCCGCGGCGCTGCCCGACCGTGTAGCCGTGCGCACCCTCGTGCGAGCCGACCACGGTGCCGTCACGCTCGACGACGTCACCGGTCGCGCTGCCCACGCGGTCGGCCAACCAGCCACGGGTGTCGCCGTCGGGGATGAAGCAGATGTCGTACGAGTCGGGCTTCTGCGCGACGGTGAGGCCGCGGGCAGCAGCCTCGGCCCGGACCTCGTCCTTCGAGGGCGTGGCCCCGAGCGGGAACATCGCGTGCCGGAGTTGCTCGGCGGTCAGGACGCCGAGCACGTAGGACTGGTCCTTCGCCCACGCCGCCGAACGGTGCAGTTCACGCGACCCGTCCGGGCCGGTGACGATGGAGGCGTAGTGGCCCGTGCAGACGGCGTCGAAGCCGAGGGCGAGCGCCTTCTCGAGCAGCGCGGCGAACTTGATGCGCTCGTTGCACCGCATGCAGGGGTTCGGGGTGCGGCCGGCCTGGTACTCGGCCACGAAGTCGTCGACGACGTCCTCCTTGAACCGCGCCGAGAAGTCCCAGACGTAGTAGGGGATGCCGAGTGCGGCGGCGGCCCGCTGAGCGTCCATCGAGTCCTCGATGGTGCAGCACCCGCGGCTGCCGGTCCGGAGAGTGCCCGGCATCCGGCTGAGCGCCAGGTGCACGCCGACCACGTCGTGACCGGCCTCGACCGCCCGGGCAGCCGCCACCGCCGAGTCGACCCCACCGCTCATCGCCGCCAGAACACGCATGCGTCCAGGGTAACTCCGACACCGGCGTACCGTTGCTCGACGATGACGAGCACTCCGAACGACTCCTTCGACCTGCGGGGCGTCCTGCTGTCCGGGTTCCTGCCCGCGGCGCTCTTCGCGATCGGCGAGGGCGCGATCATCCCGATCATCCCGATCGCGGCGGACTCCCTCGGAGCCAGCCTGGCGATCGCCGGCTTCGTCGCCTCGCTGATCCTGGTCGGCGAGCTCATCGGAGACGTCCCCTCCGGCGTCGTGGTCGCGAGGATCGGCGAGCGGAACGCGATGATCGGCGCCGCCGTCGTCTCGGTGCTCGGCCTGCTCGTCTGCACGGCGGCCCCGAACCCGCTCGTGCTCGCGGTCGGGGTCTTCCTGGTCGGCCTGTCGACCGCCGTGTTCGCACTCGCCCGACACGCCTACATGACCACCGCGATCCCGCTGCGGATCCGGGCGCGGGCACTGTCGAGCCTCGGCGGCGTGTTCCGGTTCGGGTACTTCGTCGGACCGTTCCTCGCGGCCGGCGTCGTGCACCTCACCGGGACGACGCAGAGCGCGTTCTGGGTGCACGTCGTGTGCTGCCTCGGCGCAGCCGTGGTGCTCCTCGTCATCCGCGACCCCGCGACGGGCGCGCGCGGCCTGCAGCGGCCGACCCGGGCCTCCCGGCCGGCACCCGCCGACGCGACGGACGGACCCCGCACGACGGACGGGTCCGCGACGGGGACGCCCGACCACGAGGGCGAGCAGTTCGTCAAGGAGGAGTCCGAAGGCCTCTTCCGCACCCTCCGTTCCCACCACCGGGTCCTCGTCCGGCTCGGCAGCGGCGCCGCGCTCATCGGCGCGATGCGCGCCGGTCGCCAGGTGATCCTGCCGCTCTGGGCGGTCGCCGTCGGCCTCGACGACTCGGCGGCCGCGCTCGTGATCGGCATCGCGGGGGCCGTCGACTTCGCGCTGTTCTACACGAGCGGGCAGATCATGGACCGCTGGGGCCGCCTGGCGAGCGCCCTGCCCTGCATGCTCGGCCTGAGCATCTGCTACTTCCTGCTCGCCTGGAGCGACCACCTCGACGCCCGCGTCGGCTGGTTCATCGCGGTCGCGATGGCCATGTCCCTCGCGAACGGTGTCGGCTCCGGCATCCTCATGACGCTCGGCGCCGACCTCGCGCCGGCCGACCGTCCGGCGCCGTTCCTCGGCGCGTGGCGCTTCACCGGCGACCTCGGTTCCGCCGCGGCACCGCTCGTCATCTCGGGCGTCACCGCGGTCGCGACGATCGCGGTCGCGAGCGGTGTGATGGGCGTGCTCGGTCTGCTCGGCGCGGGCATCCTGCTCCGGTACGTGCCGCGGTACCTGCCGCGGTCGCTGCGCTGACGAGCCCCGCGCGCCCCGGTCGCGGCGTAGCCGGTCCCGACGTGACGTCGGCACCGTCCGGGAGGACCGCCCACCGTCCGCCGGACGGGCTCCTGCGTACACTGGGTCGGCCAGCGGGAGTGGTGGAATCGGTAGACACGCAGGATTTAGGTTCCTGTGCTTCGGCGTGAGGGTTCGAGTCCCTCCTTCCGCACCGGGGACCGCCGTGTCGGCGAGCGGCGCCGTGCCCGTCCGCTCGCCGTGCGGCGGGGCCGACGACGTCACCCTCGCGACGGATGGGCCGGACACGCCCGCACGGTACCCTCGGTCCGGCGGGTGCACTGTCCGCCCTCGTCCGCCGACCGGAAGAACCATGCACTCCGTCGCACTCGCCCTGATCCCCTGGCTGGATCCGCAGTACATCCTCGACCACTTCGGGGCGTTCGCCGTGCTCGTCGTCTGCGCGATCATCTTCGCCGAGACCGGCCTGCTGGTCGGTTTCATCTTCCCCGGGGACAGCCTGCTCGTCATCACGGGCCTGTTCGCCTTCGACCGTGACGGGCAGATCGGCGGGATCCCGATCTGGGCCGTCGCGCTGATGATCGGTGCCGCCGCGTTCATCGGCGGGGAACTCGGCTACTACATCGGCAAGAAGGCCGGACCGCCGGTCTTCGAGCGCAAGGACAGCGGACTGTTCTCGAAGGCGAACGTCGACCGGACGAACGCGTTCTTCCACCGGTACGGCGCCCTCGCGGTGATCCTCGCCCGCTTCGTCCCCGTCGTGCGGACCTTCGCACCGATCGCGGCCGGGGTCGGTCGGATGGACTACCGCAAGTACTCGCTGTACAACGCCGTCGGCGCCGTCGTCTGGGGGGTCGGTGTGACCTTCCTCGGGTACTTCCTCGGCTACATCCCCGCCGTCGCGTACATCGTGCGCAACTACATCGACGTGATCCTGCTGGCGGCCGTCGTCGTCACGGTGGTCCCCGCCCTCCTCACCTACTTCCGCAACTCCCGAAAGGCGAAGCAGGCCGAGCAGTAGGAGCCGGCGGGCCCGCGTGCGAGACGGGCCCGTCGGTGCGGGACGCCGCGAGAGCACCGAGACGCCGCCGGACCCGGCGGCGTCTCACGTCCTCGGCGGCGTCGCGCCCCGACGGAGGCGTCTCGGCCGACACCCGGACGCGCCGTGCGGCTACCGCTCCGCGCCCTGGAACCACTCGCGGACGATGGGCGCGATGCCCCGGAACGCCTTCGACCGGTGGCTCAGCGCGTTCTTCTCGGCGCGGGTCAGCTGCGCCGCCGATCCGTCCGCGTCGTCCGGTCGGAACACCGGGTCGTAGCCGTGACCGCCGTCACCGACGGGCTCGGTCGCGACCTCGCCGTTCCAGACCGCCTCGAACACATGCTCGGTACCGGACGGCGTCACGAACGCCGCGGCGCAGACGAAGGCCGCGGTCCGCTCGACCACGCCCTCCAGGTTCTGCAGGAGGAGCGCGATGTTGTCCGCGTCCACCCGGGTCCCGGCGTACCGGGCGGAGTGGATGCCCGGTGCACCGCCGAGCGCGTCGACCGCGATGCCGGAGTCGTCCGCGAGCGCGGGCAGCCCCGTGTGCGCGACCGCAGCACGGGCCTTGATGAGGGCGTTCGCCGCGTAGCTGTCACCGTCCTCGACCGGCTCGGGCCCGTCGTAGGCGACGAGTTCGATCCCGCCGAGCGCGTCCCCGAGGATGTCCCGCAGCTCGACGACCTTCCCCTGGTTGTGCGTCGCGAGGACGACCGTGCCGGTCACGAGGCCAGCCCCAGGGCCGCGCGCTGGACCGCGGCGAGCGAGGCGTTGCCGGCGAGCCCGAGGTCGAGCAGCGCGTCCAGCTCGTCACGGTCGAACGGCGCGTGCTCGGCGGTGCCCTGGACCTCGATGAACTTCCCCGACCCGGTCGTGACGATGTTCATGTCGGTGTCGGCGCGGCTGTCCTCCTCGTACGCCAGGTCGAGCATCGGCACCCCGCCGACGATCCCGACCGAGATCGCCTGCACGCTGTCGGTCAGCGGCGTCGCCTTCTTGCCGATGAAGCCCTTCGACCGGCCCCACTCGATCGCGTCCGCCATCGCGACGTACGCGCCGGTGATCGACGCGGTGCGGGTGCCGCCGTCGGCCTGCAGCACGTCGCAGTCGAGGACGAGGGTGTTCTCCCCCAGGCCCTTCATGTCGACCACGGCACGCAGCGAGCGGCCGATGAGCCGCGAGATCTCGTGCGTGCGGCCGCCGACCTTGCCCTTGATCGACTCGCGCTGCATGCGCTCGTTGGTCGACCGCGGCAGCATCGAGTACTCGGCGGTGACCCAGCCGGTCCCCTTGCCGGCCATCCACCGCGGCACCCCGTTGGTGAACGAGGCGGTGCAGAGGACCTTCGTGTTGCCGAACGAGATGAGGGCGCTGCCCTCGGCCTGGGTGCTCCAGCCGCGCTCGATGGTGACGGGTCGGTGGTCGGTGGTGGTGCGGCCGTCGATGCGGGCGGGTCCGTCGGTGGCGTTCATGGTGTTCCTCTCGGTCCGGCCTGGAGGCTCGGTGCGGGTGGTCCGGTCGTCGTGCGCCCGCCGGGTGGCGGCGCGGGCATGGTCAGCGCGGGGCGCGCGGGAGCGTGATGGCGCCGGTCTCGAGGTGGCCGACGCTCGCGACCTCGGGCCCGAGGAACCGGCGGGCGAGTCGGATGAAGCCGGCCGGGTCGGCGCCGGTCGCCTCGAACGAGTGGCTCGGGGGCTCGGTGCTCGTGCGCTCGAGCCCGTGTTCGACCAGGCGTCGGTAGACGTCGCTCGCGGTCTCCTCGGCGCTCGAGACCAGCGTGACGTCCGGCCCCATGACGTACTGGATCGCGGCGGACATGAGCGGGTAGTGCGTGCAGCCGAGCACGAGGGTGTCGACGCCGGCGTCCCGCACCGGGGCGAGGTAGCCGGCGGCGACCTCGCGGAGACCGGCGGACGAGGTGTCCCCCGCCTCGACGAACTCGACGAAACGGGGGCAGGCCGCGGTGGTGAGGGTGACGTCGGCGGCGACCGCGAAGGCGTCCTCGTAGGCACGGGAGGCGATCGTCCCGATCGTGCCGATCACACCGATGCGGCCGGTGCGGGTCTGCTTGACGGCGGCGCGGGCCGCAGGCTGGATGACCTCGACGACGGGGATCCCGACGGCCTGCTCGTACCGTTCCCGGGCGTCGCGGAGCACGGCCGAGGACGCGGTGTTGCAGGCGATGACGAGCGCCTTGACGCCCTGGTCGACCAGGTCGTCCATCACCTGCAGCGCGTACCGCCGGACGTCGGCGATCGGCTTCGGGCCGTACGGCGAGTGCAGGGTGTCCCCGACGTAGCGGACGCTCTCGCGGGGCAGCTGGTCGATGATCGCCCGGGCCACCGTGAGCCCGCCGACGCCGCTGTCGAAGACTCCGATCGGTGCATCCGTCACGGTGACCAGCGTACCGACGCGCGCCGACCCGCCGTCGCGCTCCGGGCCTCCAGGGTCCGATCCGTGCCTGTCGGCCCGGTCCTGGCTAGGGTCGGTGGGGTGACCACCGCGCTCCTCACCGACCAGTACGAACTCACCATGGTCGACGCCGCGTTGAAGGACGGCACCGCCGACCGCCGCTGCGTCTTCGAGGTGTTCGCCCGCCGCCTGCCGGACGGGCGCCGGTACGGCGTCGCCGCCGGGCTCGGGCGGTTCCTCACCCAGCTCACGGAGTTCCGGTTCGGCGACGAGGAGATCGGCTTCCTCCGTGACCGTCGGGTGATCGACGAGGGCACCGCACGCTGGCTCGCCGACTACCGGTTCACCGGCGACGTCCGCGCCTACCGCGAGGGCGAGGTGTTCTTCCCGAACTCCCCCGTCCTGCAGATCGAGGGCACCTTCGCCGAGGCCGTGATGCTCGAGACCCTCGCGCTCAGCGTGTTCAACGCCGACTCGGCGATCGCCTCCGCCGCGGCCCGCATGGTCTCCGCCGCCGACCGCCGACCGCTCGCCGAGATGGGCTCGCGCCGCACCGGCGAGTGGAACGCGGTCGCCGCTGCCCGGGCCGCGTACATCGCGGGCTTCGGCGCGACGAGCAACCTCGAGGCCGGGCGCACCTGGGGGATCCCCACGATGGGCACCGCCGCGCACGCCTTCACGCTCCTGCACGACTCCGAGGAGGCCGCCTTCCGGTCGCAACTCGACGCCCTCGGCAGCGGCACGACGCTGCTCGTCGACACGTACGACATCGAGGCCGCGGTCGAGACGGCGGTCCGCCTGACGGACGGCAAGCTCGGCGCGGTCCGCATCGACAGCGGCGACCTGCCGTCGGTCGTCGCGAGCGTCCGCGCGCAACTCGACCGGCTCGGCGCGACCGGCACGAAGATCACGGTCACGAACGACCTGGACGAGTACACGATCGCCGCGCTCCGTGCCGCGCCGGTGGACTCCTACGGCGTCGGCACCTCGGTCGTGTCGGGCTCGGGACACCCGGCAGCCGGCATGGTGTTCAAGCTCGTCGCGCACCACTCCCCCGCCGGCGAGTGGGTGCCGGTCGCCAAGAAGTCGGCCGACAAGGCGTCGACCGGCGGCCGCAAGGAGGCGGGACGCCGTCTGCGGAACGGCATCGCGACGGCGGAGGTCGTGCTCACCTCCGGCTCGGTCGGGCCGGACGAGCGCGACCTGCTCGTGCCCGTGGTCACGCACGGCGAGGTGGACCCGGCGTTCCTCGGCGTCGCGGGCGTCGAGGCGGCGCGGGCGCACCACAAGCGGGCGAAGGCCGAACTGCCGGCGGACGCGGAGCGCATCGGTCGCGGCGACCCGGCGATCCCGACGCTCGTCATCTGACCCCGCGGGCGGGCGCGCCTGCAGCCCGGTGCTACTCGGACTTCATCCGCTCGTAGATCTTCTTGCAGTCGGGGCAGACCGGGAACTTCTCGGGGTCGCGGCCCGGGATCCACTTCTTGCCGCACAGCGCCTTGACGGCCTTGCCGGTCAGGGCGGACTCGAGGATCTTGTCCTTCTTGACGTAGTGCGAGAACCGCTCGTGGTCGCCGGGCTCGATCGCCTCCTCTTCCAGGAGCTTCTCGAGTTCGCGGTCCATCACGTCGAGGCCGCCACCACCGGGTTCCGTCGTGCTCATGACACCAGCGTACGTCGCCGTCCGCGGTCGCGCTGCCTCCGCGGGCTCCGGTCCCGCCCTGCCCGGTCGCGTGCGCCGGGTGGGGCGCCCGGGGTCCGGTGCGCCGGGTCGGGCGCCGCGGTCCGGTCCGCGGTGCGCCGCGTCAGTTGCGCTGCGCAGCGGCCAGGAGGTCCGGACCGCGTCGGTCGAACACCGCACCGCCGACGACGACGCCGACCACGAGCAGCACCAGCCCGACGCCGACGCCGAGCCAGAGGGTGGGCCAGGCGTCGCCGCCGTCGAGCAGGACCACGGCCGCGGACCAGCCGGCGGGGACCATGCAGACGAGGGTGCCGAGCACCATCAGCGTCTGCGCGACGGTGGCCGTGGCGCCGGCGGCCTGCGGCTGCTGGAAGGGGTGGTCGCCGGGCCGGACCGTCGGGTAGGGCAGCACGACCGACACGATGCTCGACAGGCCGAGTCCGCCGAGCAGCGCACTGACCGAGACCCCGACGAGCAGCGGGAAGGCGATCGGGTCGCCGTACAGGGTGGCCGACAGCCAGGCTCCGACGACGAGCAGCGGCAGGCCGACCACGATGAGCGGGACCAGACGGCCGAGGCGGTCCGTCCACCCCGGGGCACCCGAGGCGACGTGCAGCCAGACGGCCGTGTTGTCGTAGGAGACGTCGTTGTGCGGCAGGAACCCGGCGATGAGCGCCATGAGCGGCAGCGGTGCGAGCGCGGTCCACGCCCACGGCACCCCGGCGACGCCGAGCGGCACCACCACGAGTGGCACGAAGACCAGGATGAGGTACGAGCTGCGGTACCGCGGGTCGCGACCCCAGTAGGTCAGCGCCCGGGCGGCGACCGCACCGAGGGGGGTGGACCCGAGCCGGTCGAACCAGCCGAGCGTGCGGTGGTGGCGCGCCCGGGTCTGCCCCGACACCGTGACGAGCAACCGTCCGACCAGCCCCCACCAGGCGAGCGTGAGCACCCCGACGACGGCGAGTGCGACGGCGAGCTTGCCGACGGCGGCGCCGACGTGTCCGCTCGCCGCGTCTGCCGGGACGGCCCACGCGGCGCCCCACGGCGTCCAGCCGGCGACGTCGGCGATGCGCTGCAGTTCGGCGCCGGAGGCGTCGATCCAGTCGGGACGGAGCAGCAGCGGCACCGTGGCCACGAGCAGCACGACCACGACGAACGCGACGGACCAGGCAGCGTCCTGGACGCGGTGTGCCGGGAAGAGCCACGCGCCGACGGCGCTGCCGACCCGGAGGAGCAGCGCGGTCGTCGCGACGACGAGGACGGCCGCGAGGACGCCGAGGAGCGCCGGGCCGACCCCACGGCTCCACGTCACCACCTGTGCGACGGCGAGCACCGCGACCGCGAGCACCGGGATGCCCAGGAGTCCGGCGAGCCCCAACCCGACGGCGAGGTCCTTGCGACCGATGCCGTGCACGGCGAAGCGCCGCGGGTCGAGCGGGTCCGCCACCCCGACGGCGAGCGGGACGACCGTGCAGCCGACGGCGACGGCGGCACCGACCAGCACCACGACGGCCCGGGCGGCCGCGGGGTCGGCGGCGCGGAGGTCGACGAACACGGACGCGACCCAGACGGCGACGACGAGGGCGGCGAGACTGCCGAGCACGACGGCCACGGACCGGCGGGCTCCCCTGCGGACCTCGCCCGCGAGCAGGTCGGCCCTCAGCCGGAGAAGCTGTGCAACCATTCCATGCTCTCCGCGACGGGGCGACCGCCGGCGAGTTCGACGAACGTGTCCTCGAGGCTGCGGCGCCCGCGCACCTGCGCCATGGTGCCGGCGGCCAGGACCTTGCCACCGACGATGATCGCCACGGAGTCGCAGGTGCGCTGGACCAGCTCCATGGAGTGGCTGGAGAGCACGACGGTGCCGCCCCCGGCGGTGTACCGCCGCAGGATGTCGGTGATGGTCGTCGCGCTGACCGGGTCGACGGACTCGAACGGTTCGTCGAGCACGAGCACGCGCGGCGAGTGGATGAGCGTGGCGGCGAGGGCGATCTTCTTCGCCATGCCGACGGAGTAGTCCGCGACGGGTCGGCCGAGGGCGTCGCCGAGACCGAACGCTTCGGCGAGGTCGGCGCTCCGGCTGCGAGCGGTCGCACCGTCGAGCCCGCGGAGCGTCGCCGAGTAGAACAGCATCTGCGCGCCGGTCAGGCGGTCGAAGAGCCGGAGCCGGTCCGGCAGGACGCCCATCGCCCGCTTGGCAGCGGTCGGGTCCGCCCACACGTCGTGGTCGAGCACGGTCACCGAGCCGGCGTCGGGACGCAGGAGGCCCGTGAGGATGGACAGCGTCGTCGTCTTGCCCGCCCCGTTCGGACCGACCACGCCGAAGATCGAGCCCTTGCGGATCTCGAGGTCGACATCGTCCGCCGCCAGGGTCTGTCCGTACCGCTTGACGAGGCCGTCGGCACGGAGCACGACGGGCTGCTGTGGCACGTTCGGACGCGCGGTGGGCCGCTTGGTCGACGGCCGTGCGCTCGTCGAGGCGCCGGATGCACCGGACGCGTCCCGAGCGCCCGTGCCCGAACCGTCCCGCGCCTCCTGTCCGCCGCGCTCGGCCCGCTGCTCGGGCGTGCGCGCCGCTGCTGCCCCCTGCGGGCGTGTCGCCCGTCCGGAGCGCTTCTTGCCCTTCTTCACCGGTCGCGCCGGGGTCGCCCCCGCGGCGGCCGTCGGCGGGGCGTCCGCCCCGGCGCCTTCCGGGGCCTGGACCGCACTGCCGGTCGTCTCGTCCGTCATCTCGTCACCCGCGGGCGCACCCTGCGCACCCGTGTCCCCCGTGTCGTCGTGGTCGCCGCTGCCCGTCCTCGAGCCAGCGGTACTGCCCGTCCCCGGGGCAGCGTTCGCGTCGTCGTCCTGATCGGCCGTCCATGTGGCGTCCGACGTGCTGTACACGTCGTCGTCTCCCGTTGTTCCTGCCGACACGAGCCCAACCGTACCAACGGTTCCGACCGCCCGCTGGGCCGCGTCCGGCCGGGTCACGATCCGAACACGATGCCGGGCGAGCCGTACCCCGATCCCGGCTCGTTCCGTATCATTCACCGAGACACGATGCAGTGTTCACCACTCGGAAACCCGTCCGGACGAGCCGGAGCGGTCGCCGTACGGAGCGCACGTCGCTCCGGATCACGCGATCCGCGGCGTTCTCGCACGGATGACGAGCAGACTCGAAGAGTCCACCCAGCCCCACACGGAGCGCCCCCCGGGCGACTCCACCGCACGGGGCGGGCGGACACCGGAAGGGACAAGCATGACCACGCAGATCGTGATCCTCGCAGCGGGGATGGGCAGCCGCCTCGGGCGCAGCCTGCCGAAGCCGCTCACCGAACTCAGCGACGGCCGCACCATCATGCAGCAGCAGTTCGACAACATCCGCGCCGCCTTCGGGTCGAGCGCCCGGGTGACCATCGTCGTCGGCTACAAGTCGGAGTACATCGTCGAGGCGTTCCCCGAGGCGAACTTCGTCTACAACGAGTCCTACGACTCCACGAACACCTCGAAGAGCCTGCTGCGCGCCCTCAAGGCGACCGGCAAGAGCGGCGTCCTCTGGATGAACGGCGACGTCGTCTTCGATCCGATGGCCCTCGTCCGTGCCGCCGACATGATCGACGAAGGTCGCTCGTTCGTCAGCGTCAACACCGAGAAGGTCTCCGACGAAGAGGTCAAGTACACCGTCGACGCCGAGGGCTTCATCGCGAAGCTGTCGAAGAAGGTCGTCGGTGGGCTCGGTGAAGCCGTCGGCATCAACTACGTCTCGGCGGCCGACAAGCAGGCCCTCGTGCGCCAGCTCGGCCGGGTCGACGACCAGGAGTACTTCGAGGGCGGCATCGAGGCTGCCATCGCCGAGGACGGGCTACGCTGGACGCCGATCGACATCTCGGACCTCTACGCGGTCGAGATCGACTTCGCCGAGGACCTCGAGCGCGCGAACGACCTGTTCGCCTGACCAGCGTCAGGACCCCCTGGTCGTCTCCTCCCTCCGGCGTCGTCACGGCCGGAGGGAACCCATGAGTGGAACGCGCACGCAGTCAGCCGCCGTCGCGGCGTCACCGATGCGGTCCCGTGGCGCGGGCCGCCGGTACCGTCAGGCGCTCTGGCTGCTGACCGTCCGCGACCTGCGTGTGCGGTACTCGACGTCGGCCCTCGGGTACTTCTGGTCGATCCTCGACCCACTGGTGATGTCGGCGATCTACTGGTTCGTCTTCACGCAGGTGTTCCACCGCGGGTCGGTGGGTGAGGAACCGTACATCGTGTTCCTGCTCACGGCCCTGCTGCCCTGGATGTGGTTCACCGGCGGCGTCTCGGACTCGACCCGTGCCTTCATCAAGGAGTCGAAGCTCATCCGCTCGACGACGATCCCGCGGAGCATCTGGGTGGCGCGGATCGACGCGTCGAAGGCCGTCGAGTTCCTGCTGAGCATCCCGGTGCTCGCCGTCTTCGCGGTCGCCACCGGCGCGCACCTGCACTGGCAGGCCGTGCTCTGGCCGCTCGCGATCGTGCTGCAGGCCACCCTCGTCTACGGTCTGGGGCTCATCGTGGCGCCGCTCGTGGTCTTCTTCCGGGACCTCGAGCGCGCGGTGAAGCTCGTGCTCCGGTTCATGTTCTACGCGTCCCCGATCATCTACGGCACGCAGGCGCTCCCCCCGGTGCTGCACGACCTCGCCGCGATCAACCCGCTCAGCGGCATCTTCGGCATCTACCGCTCGGCGTTCTTCCCGGGCCAGCTCGACTGGGTGGAGGTGGCCGCATCGGTCGTCGTCACCGCGGTCGTGCTCGTCGTCGGGGTCGTCGTCTTCCGCCGAAGCGAGCACCGCGTCCTCAAGGAGCTGTGATGGCCACGACCGAACCCTCCGTGACCGCGAGCACCACCGCACCGGTGATCTCCGTCACCGACGCCGGCATCCGGTTCAAGCGCAACCGTCGGGCGAGCCGGAGCTTCAAGGACCTGTTCGGACGCGGACAGCGCCGCCGCAAGGCCGACGAGTTCTGGGCGTTGCGGAACGTGTCGTTCGACGTGCGCCCGGGCGAGGCGATCGGCGTCGTCGGTCGGAACGGACAGGGCAAGTCCACGCTGCTGAAGCTCGTGGCGCAGGTGATGCTCCCGGACGAGGGTCGCGTGCACGTCGGTGCCGGTGTCGCCCCCCTCATCGAGATCACCGGCGGGTTCGTCGGGGACCTCACCGTCCGCGACAACGTCTTCCTGACCGCCGGCCTGCACGGCATGTCGCGGGCCGAGATCCGCGACGCGTTCGACGAGATCATCGCCTTCGCCGAGATCGGCGACTTCGTGGACACCCCGTACAAGCACCTCTCCAGTGGCATGAAGGTGCGGATCGCCTTCGCCGTGATCTCGCGGCTGGACGAGCCGGTGATCCTGGTCGACGAGGTCCTGGCCGTCGGCGACAAGGCCTTCCGCGAGAAGTGTTACAAGCGCATCGAGGAGCTGCTGGCCGGCGGGCGCACGCTGTTCTTCGTCTCGCACAGCGACAAGGACCTGCGCCGTTTCTGCGACCGCGGGCTGTACCTCGACAAGGGCCGTCTGCAGTTCGACGGGCCGATCGACGAGGCCCTCGACCGCTACAACGCGGACCACGGGGCCTGAGCGCCTCTCCTCCACAACCCGGGCCTCCCGCAGCGCGCTCCACAGCCCGGTGTCCTCCGGGGGGCCGGCGGGGCCCCGACGTCGGACCCCACCCCTAGCGTGCTGCCCATGCACCACCCCAGCACCGCCTACCCAGTCCCGTTCACCGTCGACCGATCGGCCGCCCCACGGCGGTACGAGATCACCAACACCAGCAGCGAGACCCTCGACGGCATCGACCTGACGCATCTGGGCACGGGGTACTCCCCGCCGCTCGTCGTGCGTCGGCTCGAGCCCGGCCGTGGGTTGTCCCTCGCCGTGTTCGGTGCCGCCCCGGACGAGACCGGCGTCGTCATCGTGCGGTGGCGCCGACCGGACCGCTCCGAGTACCTGTGGCGGATGTCCCTGGCCGGGCCCGGGCTCGCTCCCTGATCCGCAGTCGGTCCGGGTCCTCAGCGACCGGAGCGCTCGGCGGCGACCTCGTGCCAGCGTGCGACCAGGCGGTCGACCGCGGCGTGGAAGCGCGAGGTCGCCGCACCGGGCGTCGTGTCGCCGAAGTAGCGCTCGACCCAGTGCCGCAGGCGAGCGAGCTGCTCGGCGTCGTTCGCGGCCCGGTCCACGCGCGCGAGCACGTCTCCGGCGTCCTCGGCCCGGAGCCAGTCGGCGTCGGACAGGTACCCGCGCTCGTCGACCTCGGCGTCCGCGGACACCGGACGGGTCACGAGCAGGGGCCGCCCCACGGCGAGCCGGTCGTAGATCATCGCGCTGATGTCGGTGATCGCGACGTCGGCGCCCGCGAGCTGCCAGCCCAGCGTCGGCCCGTCGTCGTACACGTGGTGCGCCGACGGGTCGGCGGCGTTGGCCGCGGCGATGGCGGCGACGATCCGCTCGTGGGCGGCCTTGTACCCGGGGTCGACCACGCCGCTCCGGGGATGCGGCCGGTACACGAAGCGGTGCTGCGGCGACGCGAGCACCCGCTCGGCGATCGTCGTCCCGTGGCTCGCGATGGACCCGTAGGCCGCAGCGCCGCGGTCTCCCTCCCACGTCGGTGCGTAGAGCACGACGGTCCGCTCGTCGGCGGGGTACGGGGGCTCCCCCACGAAGTGGTCCGCCTGGGGACGGCCGATGGCGATCGTCCTGGCGTCCAGGTCGTAGTCCCACAGCGCATCGGCGAGCCGGTCACGGGCGGCGTCACCGGCGATCAGGGCGTAGTCGTACGCCTTGAACTGGTTCGTCGTCATGTACATCTTGTCGCTCTCACCGTGGTTCACGAAGACGTGCCACATGCGCCCGTACCGCATCATCTGGAAGTTCCGGGCGTTCTGGTTGACGTAGAGCACCGTCTTCGGCGACTGCTCCGCGACGAACCGCTCGAGGTCCACCACCTGCCGTGCGTAGACGACGGGGACCGGCGACTCGTCGAGCAGCGCCAGCATGGTGCCGGGGCTCCGCGACACGATCGCGACCCCGCGGTGTCGGGACAGTTCGGCCAGCGGGCCGTACCACTGCCGGATCTGGTACATGTTCACCGGTCCGTCGGCGAAGTACACGGCGATCTCGACGGAGCCGGGCGCGGGCGTCGGTGCCGAGGGCAGCCGGCGGGCCAACCGGCCGCGCACCTGCCGCGACCGCACCAGCCGGAGCACGAGACGGATCGCGGTGCGGGCGTCGTTGACGATGGCCATGCTGTGCTCCTGGGCGCTGGTTCGGTGGAGTCGGGTCGGCACGGTGTGGACCGTGTCGGGACGGGTCGGCTGCGGGATCAGACGACGGGCGGTCGGCCCGCCAGCGTCATCCGTCCGATCGTCAGCCATCCCATCACGTGCACCGGACCGCAGTCCGTCCGCCAGCCCTCGGCGACGCCGGCGAGCCAGGTCGCGAGGCGTCGCGGCGAGCGCCACCACCGGAGCGCCTGGATCGCGGCCCAACTGCCCACGTAGAGCGGTTGCAGGACCGCTGGGAGGTTCCGTCGCGCCAACCACACCCGGTTCCGGGCGTTCAGCCGCACGTACTCGCGGTGCCGTGCGGGATCGATCGCTGGGTGGTTCGCCACGAGGTCCCCCGCGTACCAGGTCCGTCGTCCGGCGTCCCACACCCGCCACGCGAGCTCGATGCCCTCGTGCGCGTAGAAGTACTCCGCTCCCCAGCCGCCGACGGCACGCCAGACGTCCATCGGCAGGACGACGGCGCCCTCCCACACGGAGAACACCGGCGAGCTCTGCTCCGGGTCGCCCTTCCGGATGCGGGGCACCCAGCGCCGGGGGTTCGCCGCGCCGCTCGGATCGACGACCCGCGGCTGCACGAGGCCGAGCGACGGGTCCTGCTCGAACAACGCGATGGTGTCCCGCAGGAACGTCGGCGACGGCACCGACGCGTCGTCGTCGAGGAAGAACAGGTAGTCGCCGTCCACCACGGCCGCCCCGGCGTTCCGGCCGGCGGGGATGCCGAGGTTCTCCGGCAGCGCCAGTGCCCGGACCCCGTCGGGCAGGTCGACGGGCTCCCAGCCGTTGCCGACGCAGACCACGTCGAGTTCGACGTCCTGCTGCGCCAGCACGCTGTCGAGCCCGCGCCGGAGGTCCTCCGGCCGGGTGCCCTGCGTGAGACTGACGACGGCGACCCGAGGGCGGTCGCGGTGCGGTACCGCGTGGCGTCGGTCGGTGCCGCCGGTCACGCGCGGACCCGCTTCGAGGAGATGATGGCCAGGAAGTGGCCGGCGGTCGCCAGGACGGCGAGCGGCAGGAGCGCCCCGACCAGGATCCGGTCGGCCAGCGGGTGCCCGATGACGAGCGCCACCAGGGCCACGACGAACGTGATGATCGTCAGCTCGACCGAGTGGTAGAGCCGGTGGAACGGCAGGAACCGCGCGACGCGGCGGAGCGAGGCCAGGCGGGCACCCGACGGCGCGGTCGCACCGTCACGGCGGTCGGCGAGCTTCTCCATCCCGCCGTGCGCCCGGGCGACGTGAACCATGTCGTTGAGGGCCTTGTTGAGCACGATCACCAGACCGAGGGCGCACCCGATCGTCGTCCACATCCAGTCGACGCCCTCGATCGGCCACGTCGCGGCGCGGACACCGAGGGCGATCGGGATGAGTCCCTCGGTCGTGTAGTGCCCGACCTTGTCGAGGAAGATGCCGGCGGGCGACCGGGTGCCGCGCCACCGAGCGACCTCGCCGTCGGAGCAGTCGACGAGCATCTGGAGCTGACCGAGCACGAGGGCGATGAGCGCACCCCAGATGCCCGGGATGAGCAGTGCGGCCGCGGTCGACCAGCCGACCAGGATCATCAGGCCCGTGACCTGGTTCGCGCTGACCCGGGTCCGGAGCAGCACGGACGTCAGGTAGGGCGAGATGTCCCGCAGGTAGAGCGAGGCCGTCCAGTGCTCGGCGTTGGCGCGTGCGCGGACCTCGTCCGGCTGGGCCACGGCGCGGAGTTCCGCGATCGAGGTGGGACGTGCGAACCCGTGGCTGTCCCGGGGACCCGGCGCAGCGCCGTTCCCGAGGTCGTCGTCGGCCATGTCGGTCACCGTCCCGTGTGCGTGGTCAGATCGGAGGTCCGGGTGAGGAACCCGATGATGAAGCCGACGCCCCAGCCGACGTGGATGCACGGCAGCACGACGAGCAACCACGCCCGGGTCGCCGGATCCGATCGTCGCGACACCGCGAGCGCGCCGACGACGACGAAGAGCAGGTAGGTCGCCGGGATCGCGAAGCCGGTCAGTGCCCACGCGAGCGGGCCGCCGAGCAGCGCTCCGACGACGCCGACGAGACCGGCGACGAGGCCGAGTGCGACGGCGACGACCATGAGCGGCGGGACGAAGTAGCGCAGGCCGTTGCCGGCGGGGAACCGCCGGGCCAGCTCACCGCGCCACAGCCCGGTCGCGACGAACTGCCGCACCAGGCGGCGCAGGCTCGGTCGGGGCCGGTAGGTGACGACGAGCTCCGGGGTGAACCACACGGTGCCGCCGGTGGTCCGCAGCCGTCGGTTGAGCTCCCAGTCCTGGCCGCGCTTGATGCCCTCGTCGAAGAGCCCGACGGCGAACAGCCGCTCGCGCCGGAACACCCCGAGGTAGGCCGTCTCGGCCGGACCGGCCTGCCCGCCGACGTGGTGCGGCGTGCCGCCGAGGCCCACCCGGCTGCCGTAGGCCAGCGCGACGGCCTTCTCGAACGGCGTGCGGCCCTCGGCACGCATGATGCCGCCGACGTTGTCCGCTCCGGACTCCTGCAGGGTCCGGACGGCGATCCGCGTGTAGTCCTGCGGCAGGACGCTGTGCGCGTCGACGCGCACCACGATCGGGTGTTCGGAGGCCCGGATCGCCACGTTGAGACCGGCGGGCGTCGAGCCGACGGGGTTGTCGACCGCACGGATCCGCGGGTCGGCGGCGCTCATCTCGGCGACGAGTTCGTTCGTGCCGTCGATCGAGGGCCCGAGGGCGAGGATCACCTCGAAGGGACCCTGGTAGTCCTGCTCGAGCAGACTGCCCACCGCCGCGCGGACCTCGGTCACCTCGTTGAGCACGGGCATGACGTAGGAGACACCCGGCAGGGCCTGTCCGTCGTCGTGCTGCATGTGATCCTCGGGGTCCGGCGGGCGCGGCACGGCCCGCCTGGGCCGCCTCGCAGAGCGGACCCGAGCCTATCAAGCACCTGCGGCACCCACCTGGCCGCACCCCGCGTGCCCGACGGACGGACGGGAGGCTCCCCACCACCTGGTGGGGAGCCTCCCGTCCGGAATGTGCCGGGTCAGTTCGAGCTGTCGTACGTGCCGAGTTCCACGTCCGCCGTGCGGGTCTGCCCGTCGCGGACGTAGGTGACCTTGGTCGTCGCGCCTCCGGCGTAGAAGCGGACCTGGGCGGTGAGGTCGGTCGCGTCGGCGATCGAGGCGTCGCCGAGCTTGGTCACGACGTCGCCCTTCTGCAGACCGGCCTCGGCGGCCGCGCCGCCCGAGGTCACCGACTTGATGAGCGCGCCGACCTGCGAGGCGTTCGCGTCCTCGGTCGCGTCACCGACCGACGCGCCGAGCAGACCGTGGGTGGCCTTGCCGTTCTCGACGATCTCGGTCGCGACGCGCTTGACCAGGTTCGACGGGATCGAGAAGCCCACGCCGATGCTGCCGGCCTGCGAGCTGGACGAGTCCGAGCTGCCGGCACTGGCGATCGCGACGTTGATCCCGATGAGCGCGCCCTTGTCGTCGAGGAGCGCACCACCCGAGTTGCCGGGGTTGATCGATGCGTCGGTCTGGATCACGGGCAGCGAAACGGTCGTGCTGGCCCCGGAACTACTGCCGTTGTCGCCGTTGCCCCAGAAGTCGAACGGGCCGTTGCCGTTGTTGCCCTGGCCCTCGTTCGTGTCGCCACCGGCGTTCGGGTCGCTCGACGTGACCTGGATGCTTCGGTTCAGGGTCGAGACGATGCCGTCCGTGACGGTGTTCGACAGGCCGAGCGGGGCACCGATCGCGACCGCCGTGTCACCCACGTTGAGCTTCGACGAGTCGGCGAAGTCGATCGGGGTGAGGTCGGGCGCGTCGATCTTGACCACCGCGAGGTCCACCGTCGGGTCGGTGCCGACGAGCGTGCCCTTGTAGACCTTGCCGTTCGAGGTCGTCACCGAGATCGTGCCGTTCGCGCTGTCACCGTCGAGGGTCACCACGTGCGTGTTCGTGACGATGTACCCCTCCTTGTTCAGCACGACGCCCGACCCGGTGCCGGCCTCGCTGCTCGCGGAGACGTTGATCGTGACGACCGACGGGGTGGCCTTGGCGGCGACCGCGGTCACGACGGTGGCGGAGTCGTAGTCGTTGACGGTGAGGTTGCCGCCGCTCTGCGAGGTGCCCGAGCCGCCCACCACCGTGCCGCCGTCGGAGGCCGCACCGGCGGCCCAGCCGGCGCCGCCGCCGACGAGACCGGCGATCACCGCGGCCGCGACGAGCGGCAGGACGAGCCGGTTCTTCCCGGAGCGTTCACGTGTGGCGGTACCGGCCGACGCCGGGGCACCGCTGAAGTAGTGGCCGTTCGCACGCTGCTGGTCGGCTGCCTCGCCGAACGCGCTCGTCGCCGAGGTCGGACGCTGCTCGGAGGACCGGGCCGGAGCGGACGCGGCGGAGTACTCGCCGTACTGCGGGCGGTCCTGGCCGTACTGGCCCTGCCCGTACTGGCCGTACTGGCCGTACTCGCTCTGCTGGCCGTACTGGCCGTACTGGCCCTGGCCGTACTCGCTCTGCTGGCCGTACTGGCCCTGCTGGCCGTACTGGCCCTGGCCGTACTGGCCCTGGCCGTACTGGCTCTGCTGGCCGTACTGGCCCTGGCCGTACTGGTCCTGCCCGTACTGCGTGCCCTGGCCGTACTGGCCCTGCTGCGCGTACTGGCCGTACTGGCCGTACTCGGCGGTCGGCGCGGATCCACCGTCCGCGGTCGGGTACGGCGCGGTGGAGCGGTCGGTGCGGTGGTCCGAGGCGGCAGCGAACTGCTCGGTCTCCTGCGCCGGAGTCGTCCCCACCACGTCCGTGTCGTCGGCGCCGTGGTGCCCGTGACGGGCCCCGTTCGACTCGTCCGGACCGGTGGTCTCGTCGCGACGGTCGTCGTCGCCGTGCCCGTGGGGCGTGGTGTCGCTCATGCTGGACGTGCTCCTTCCAAAGCTCCTGCAGTCTTCCCCACCGACCTGGGCGGTCGTGATGGCGCAGCTGCGAGCTGACCAAGCCGATCGTATGCGTCAGCTGTGTGGAGGTTCCGGACGACTGTCCACCGGAGGCGACGGGAGGCGGACGCTAGGTTGGGGTGCGACGCGCGCCGAGCCTCCCGGTCGGTGCCCGGGAGGCTGAGAGGGGTCGCACATGCGGCAGACCGGTCCGTGGCTCCGAGCCGCCGAAGGCGCCATGCTGCTCGGGCCCGACGGGGTGCCGGCACCCACCGTGTTCGCGGAGATGAGCGCGCTCGCCGCCGCGACGGGAGCGATCAACCTGGGACAGGGGTTCCCCGACGAGGACGGGCCGGCCGAGGTCCTCGAGGCCGCGGTCCAGGCCATCCGCGCCGGCGCCAACCAGTACCCGCCGGGCCGCGGGACACCGGACCTGCGCGCCGCCGTCGCCGAGCACCAGGCACGCTGGTACGGGCTCGTCGTCGACCCTGACCGCGAGGTCCTCGTCACCGCCGGGGCCACCGAGGCGCTGGCAGCGACCCTGCTGGCCCTCGTGGAGCCGGGCGACGAGGTCGTGACGTTCGAGCCCTTCTACGACGCGTACGGCGCGCTCATCCGACTCACCGGCGCGGAGCACGTCACCGTCCCGCTTCGGGCGCCCGACTTCCTGCCCGCCGAAGCGGACCTCCGCGCGGCGTTCTCGGACCGCACCCGGGTCGTCCTCGTGAACACCCCGCACAACCCGACCGGACGGGTGTTGCCGGTGGAGGTCCTCCGCACCGTCGTCGAGCTGGCCGAACGGCACGATGCCGTGATCGTCACCGACGAGGTCTACGAGCACCTGGCCTTCGCAGGGTCGCACGTCCCGCCCGCAGCGCTCCCGGGGGCACGGGACCGCACGGTGTCGATCTCGAGCGCCGGCAAGACCTTCAACACCACGGGCTGGAAGATCGGCTGGCTCACGGCTCCGGCGGCACTGGTCGAGGCCATCACGACGGTCAAGCAGTACCTGACCTTCGTCAACGGGGCGCCCTTCCAACCGGCCGTCGCGACCGGTCTGCGGCTGCCCGACGCGGTCTTCACCGGGATCGCCACCGAGCTCGGGGCGAAGCAGGAGATCCTGGCCACGGGGCTGGCCGAGGCGGGGTTCGGGGTGCTCCGCCCGGATGCGGGCTACTTCGTCATCGCGGACGCCGCCCCGCTCGGACACGACGACGCCCGAGCGCTCTGCCTCGAGCTGCCCCGACTGGCCGGCGTCGTCGGTGTCCCGGTGTCGGCCTTCGTCCGGCCCGAGCACGTCGCCGGGTACCGGTCGCTGATCCGCTTCGCGTTCTGCAAACGACGGACGGTGCTCGAGGAGGCCGTGTCCCGTCTGACGGGAGTCGCTCAGTCGCGGGGAACGACCGCGTAGCGACGCAGCGACAGCGACGGGTTCACCCCGCGCACCCGGCGCGTGACGGCAGTGTCGACGGTCACGACGAGCAGGCCGGGCTCCGCACCGAGTGCTGCCACCGCCGTGCCGCTCGGGTCGAGCGCCACCGAGCCGCCGATCCCGGTCGGCGGTGCCTGCCCGACGCCGACCACCCAGACGGTGTTCTCGATCGCCCGAGCGGTCAACAGCGTCCGCCAGTGGTGCTCCTTGCCCGGACCGCGCACCCACTCGGCCGGGAGGACGACGACGTCCGCAGCACCGTCCTCGGCTCCGGCCAGGCGGCGGGTGACCTCCGGGAACCGCAGGTCGTAGCAGGTCTCGAGTCCGACCCGGACGCCGCCGACCTCGATGACGGGCAGCTGTGCCGGGTCGCCCGGCTCGATGCGGTCGGACTCGCGCGAGCCGAAGGCGTCGTAGAGGTGCACCTTCCGGTACGTGCTCAAGAGTGAGCCGTCGGGAGCGACGGCCACGAGGGTGTTCCGGAACCGGTCGGGTGTCTCCCCCGCCTCGGCGACGCCGACGACGAGTGCGACCCCGGTGCTGCGGGCGATGCGCCGGAGCCCGGTGACGAACGGACCGTCGAGCGGTTCGGCGGCTGCGACGAAGCGGTCGTCGATCTCCGGGGTGAAGTACGACGTGTACTCGGGCGTGACCAGCAGCTGGGCGCCCCGGGCCACGGCGTCCACCGCGGCTGCCCGGACGGTCTCGAGGTTGGCCGCGGTGTCGTCGACCGGAGCGAACTGCGCCGAGGCGATGGTCAGTGTCGTCACGGTGCCAGGCTACGGGAGGCCCGGTGCCCGGCGGCACCGGGCCTCCCGTCGCGTCCGAGCGGCACGGGACGCACCGGCCCGCGAACGCCAAGAAGCCCCGGTCCGTCAGGACCGGGGCTTCTCGTGTCGCGTTGGTTGCGGGGGCAGGATTTGAACCTACGACCTCTGGGTTATGAGCCCAGCGAGCTACCGAACTGCTCCACCCCGCGGCACATGGAAAACACTACACGGGTTCGGGCGGGGTGCCAAATCGAGCACCCCGCCCGCCCGGATCAGCCGTCGGAGCCGCTACCGCCCTGCGCTGCGATGGCGGCCTCGATGGCCTCCTGCAGTCGCTTGTCGGCCTCGGCCGCGGCGACCAGGTCGTTGTCGGCGTACGCCTGCTCACGAGCCCGGAGCGCCTCGTCGGCCTCGGACAGCGCCTGCTGCAGGTCCGGGCTCGCGCTGCCGGCGGACGAGCCGCCGGTCGCGCCGCCCGTGGCCCCGCCGGTCGAGCTGCCGCCCGTCGACGTGTCCGAACCGTCGTCGTCCGTCCCGGAGTCCGGCGTGCCCGCGGCGGCCTCGGAGTCACCCGCGGCAGCCCCGGAGTTGCCGCCGAAGAGCTCGTCGAGCGCCTGGTCGAGGGTGTCCTCGAAGGCGATCTTGTCGCCGAACGCCACGAGCACCTTCTGCAGCAGCGGGTACGACCCGCTCGACGTCGACTGCACGTACACCGGCTGCACGTAGAGGAACCCACCGCCGACCGGCAGCGTCAGCAGGTTGCCCTGCTTGACGGTGCTGTTGCCGCGCTTGAGGATGTTGAGCTCCTGCGAGACGGTCGGGTCCGAGTTGAACAGGTTCTGCACCTGCGACGGGCCGGGGATGCTGTCGGTCTTCGGGATTGTCAGCAGCGTGAGCTTGCCGTAGCCCTCGCCCTTCTTGCCCTCGCCGGCCCCGCTGGCGTCCGAACCGACGGCCAGGTACCCCGTCAGCACGTTCCGCGCGTTCGACGACGAGTTCTGCTTCGGGATGTAGGTGCTGTACAGCGAGTACGCCGTGCCCGCGCCCGGCACCTTCATCGTCAGGTAGTACGGGTCCTGCTGGTCCGGGTCGGTGGCGGTGGTCTGCGTCCCGAGCGCGTTCGTGGTGTTCGCGTTCGTCCCGGTGGTCGTGCCCGCCGAGTCGGCGTCCCCCGCGCTGGTCGAGGTCGAGGTCGGGTCGACCGGCGTCGTCCACGCGTCGTCGCCCGAGTAGAACGAGTTGGCGTTGGTGACGTGGTAGGTGCCGAGGATGCTCCGCTGGACCTTGAACAGGTCGGTCGGGTAGCGGACGTGGGCCAGCAGGTCGGCGCTCATCGCGGAGACCGGCTCGAGCGAGGTCGGGAAGACCTTCTGCCACGTCTTCAGCACCGGGTCCTTCGTGTCCCAGGCGTAGAGCGTGACCTTGCCCGTGTACGCGTCGACCGTGGCCTTGACCGAGTTCCGGATGTAGTTCACCTGGTCGGTCCGGAAGCTGCCGGAGTCGGTGCCGTTGATGCTGTCCGTCATGCTCTGGCTCTGCGAGTACGGGTACGCGTTGCTCGTCGTGTAGCCGTCGACGACCCACTGGATGCGGTTGTCGACGATCGCCGGGTAGGCGTCGCTGTCGAGCTTCAGGTACGGGGCGACCTTCTGGACACGCTGCACCGGGTCGCGGTCGTACAGGATCTGCGAGTCGGCGTTCACGGCGTTCGACAGCAGGATCTGCTCGGACTGGAACTTCGCCGCGTAGACCAGGCGGTTGAAGAAGTTCCCGATGGTGGGGCCGCCGTCCGCCGCGTACGTCGTGGTGGCGTTGCCGTCGTTGTCGTCCGAGCCCGACGGGTAGTCGAGTTCGACGTCCTTCGTGCCCTCGGGCGCACCGACGATCGAGTACGCCGGCGAGTTCTCGCCGAAGTACACGCGCGGCTGGTACTTGCCCAGGGCGTCACCGGACGGGATGCCCGACTCGATGAACACCGGCTTGCCGTCGGTCGCGCGCTGGTTGCCGTAGGCCGCGACGACGCCGTAGCCGTGCGTGTAGACGAAGGTCCGGTTGTACTGCGTGGCCGAGGCGCCGAGCCCGTCGAGGTCGATGTCGCGCACTGCCAGCACGGTGTCCTCGGTCTTGCCGTCCACCTGGTACCGGTCGACGTCGAGCTGGTCCGGGAACTTGTAGTACTGCCGGTACTGCTGGAGCTGGCTGTACGTGTCCGCGACGATCTTCGGGTCGATGATGCGGATGTTCGCGGTGGTCTGGGCGTCCTCGGACAGCGCGCCGGTCGTCGCCGTGGTGGTGGCGTCGTAGTCCTGCTCCTGCACGTCGGCCACGTTGTAGGCGTCGCGCGTGGCGTCGATGTTCCGCTGGATGAAGGCGGACTCGAACGACCGCTCGCTCGGGGCGACCTGCAGGCGCTGGACGATCCACGGGTAGATGCCGCCGATGACGATGGCGGACACCAGGAGCAGGCCGGTGCCGATGATGGACACGCGCCAACGGCCGATGACCGCCGTCACGATGAACAGGATCGCCACGATCGCCGCGATGCCGGCCATGATCTCGCGGCCCGGGATGGTGGCGTTCACCTCGGTGTACTGGGCACCGGTGATGAGCGAGTTGTCCTTGGTGAGCGCCGCGTACTGGTCGAGCCAGAGACTGGCGGCCTGCAGGGCGATGTACAGCCCGGCCGTGACGGCGAGCTGGATGCGCGCGGCCTTCGAGATGCGGACGTCGCGCCCGCCGAACCGGATCGCGCCGTACAGGTAGGTCGCGGCCAGGGCCGCGAGGCCGGCGATGAGCACGACCGCCGACGAGTAGGCCACGAGGGCGCGCCAGAACGGCAGCTCGAAGACGTAGAACCCGATGTCGAGCCCGAACTGCGGGTCGGTCTTGCCGAACGGCGTGCGGTTGAAGTACTCGAGGACCATGCTCCAGCGCGGTGCCGTGGCGAGCCCGGCGAAGACGCCGAGGACCGCGGGGATGCCGAGCATCACGACGCGACGGAGCGGCTCGATGACCTGCTGGTACCGGTCGAGCTGCGAGTTGAGCTTCGCGTAGACCGGACGGAACCGGAAGGCGAGCGCGATGCTCACCCAGACCGGGATCGCCATGCCCAGGAAGCCGGCGACGAACATGGCCGTCCCGGCGAGCCACCGGGTGGTCAGGACGCGCTCGAACCCGAGCTGCGCGAACCACGCGTAGTCGGTGTACAGGCTGGCGAAGATGAAGAAGCCGATCACCAGTGCGGCCAGCACGATGATCGTGACCACGATCGGGACACGCGGCGAGCGCCGTCCCGCGGTGGACGAGGTGTTCGTCACTTGTTGTGCTCCAGACGTGTCGGACCGGCGGCGCCGGCAGGCCGAGCCGTCAGTGCTGACGATCCTATTCGTCCTGACCGACAGTCAACCTGTGCCGCGTCTCAGGAACGCGCTCCGGGCCTCCCGTCCGTGCCGTGCGGCGCCCCGGCACGACGCCCTGGAGGCCCGTCCGCCGTCCGCCCCGCAGCCCCCGTCAGGCCGTGCAGCGCTCGAGACCGGCCGTGCTCCGGCCCGCCGCGAGCGTCTCGAGGTCCGTCACCGCCTGGTCGAGGGTCGAGACCGCGTACACGTCGAGTCCGTCCGGAACGTGCCCGACGACCTCGTCGCAGTTCTCCTGTGGCGCGAGGAACACGGTCGCGCCCGCGGCCTGGGCCCCGTAGAGCTTCTGTCGGATGCCGCCGATCGGGCCGACGTCGCCTGCGGCGGTGATCGTGCCGGTGCCCGCGACGTGCTTGCCGCCGTTCAGCTCGCCCGGCGTGATCTCGTCGATGATCCCGAGGGCGAACATCATGCCGGCCGAGGGTCCGCCGACGTCCTGCAGCTCGATGTCGACCTCGAAGGGGAAGTCGTAGCGCTCGACCACGCCGACGCCGAGGAGCGCTGTGCCCTGCTCGGACCGGGGGGTGACCGAGAGCTCCCTGGTGGCTCCGTCGCGCTCGACCGTGACCGTGGCGGGCGAGCCGGTGCCGTGCCGCGCGACGAGTTCCCGGAGGGCCGTGGCGTCGGAGTTCGTCGTGAGCGAGGTGCCGTCGAACGCCGTGACGATGTCCCCGGTGCGGATGACCCCGTCGGCGGGCGACCCCTCCTGCACGGTGCCGACCTCGAGCTCGCTCGGGATCTCGAACCCCTGCTCGACGAGGGCCGCGGCGACGGCGGACTGCTGCGAGTTCGTCATGTCGGCGGCGTCCTGCTCGTTCACCTGCTCGGTCGTGCGCCCCGGCGGGTAGATCGCACTGGCGGGCACCACGGCCTGCGACTTCGTGAACAGGGCCCGGATGACACTCGTCCACGGCGGCCGCTCCGTCGCCGTGCCCTGCACGCTGACGGTGAGCATGTCGAGCGCACCGGAGGTCGGGTAGGTGCGGTGCCCGTCGATCTGGATGAGCTCGACGTCCTTCGCGTCCTCGCCCGTCCCCTGCCGCTGCGTGCCGATCGTGTTGAACACCGGACCGGGCATCTCGATCACGTAGGGGCTCGGCAGCAGGCTCGCGACGACCGCCAGCACGAGGGCGCCGATGACGAAGGCCCAGCCGATGGTCCGTGATCGCGAGCGACGGCGTGGGGCGGGGGCGAAGAGGGTCACACGGGTCCTTCCGGGGGCTGTTCGCCCACGGCGCAGCCGGACGGGCGGATGCCCGGGCCGGTCCCAGGTCCGGGCCCGCGGGCAGCGGTTAGCGTAGTCGGCATGCCTGATGAACCGCAGCCGGGGCCGGACGACGACTTCCAGGAGATGCTCCGCAAGCTCCTCTCCGGCGAGGGCCAGATCGACCCGTCGCAGCTCGCCGGCGCCGCCGGCCTGCCGAACGACCCGGCCTTCGTCGCGAACCTGATGAGCCAGCTCCAGCGGGCCGCGCAGAACGGCGGCGACGGCATCGACTTCACCGTGACGGCCGAGCGCGCCGCCGCGATCGCCCGCGAGGGTGAACAGCCGCTCGACCCCGCCACCGCCCAGGCCGCAGCGCAGGCCTTCCAGGTCGCCGCACTCTGGCTCGACGAGGTGACGACCGTCGCGGAGCTCACCTCGACGCCGAGCGTCTACACCCGCGAGCAGTGGGCGAAGGCGACGGCACCCGTGTGGTCGCAGATCGCCGAGCCCGTCGCGTCGAGCATCGCGACCGCCCTCACCGAGGCGATCGACCAGCGCGCGCCCGAGGAGCTGAAGCTCATGCTCGGCGACGTCTCGAAGGCCATGCGCGGGGTCGGTGGCGCGCTCTTCGCGATCCAGCTCGGCCAGGTCGTCGGACAGCTCGCGAAGGAGGTCGTGTCCGGCGGTGACGTCGGCGTGCCGCTCCTCGACGAGCAGGTCGCCGCGCTCGTGCCGCAGAACGTCGCCGAGTTCGCCGACGGCCTGGACGTCCCCGCCGACGAGGTCCGGATCTACCTGGCCGTCCGCGAGCTCGCACACGCCCGGCTGTTCCGCTCGGCTCGCTGGCTGCGTCTGCACATCATCTCGTCGATCACGGAGTACGCGAAGGGCGTCCACATCCCGTTCGACCGCGTCGAGGAGTCGCTGTCCGGGATCGACCCGACCGACCAGGAGCAGTTGCGCGACGCACTGGCCTCCGGAGCGCTCATCCCGCCGCGGACGCCGGAGCAGGACGCCGCCCTCGCCCGACTCGAGACGATGCTCGCGCTCGTCGAGGGCTGGGTCGACACCGTCACTGCCGCCGCGACCGCCCGACTCCCCCGCTCCGGTGCGATCGCCGAGATGGTCCGGCGTCGCCGTGCCGCCGGCGGCCCCGCCGAGTCCGCCTTCGCGACACTGGTCGGCCTCGAGCTGCGGCCGCGTCGTCTGCGCGAGGCGGCGGCGATGTGGCAGCGGGTCACCGACGAGCTCGGCGCCGGGGAGCGCGACGCGCTCTGGGCCGCGTTCGACCTGGTGCCCGGCTCCGACGACATCGACGCCCCGGAGGCCCTGGTCGCCCGACTCCGCGACCCGTCGCAGACGCCGGAGGACGACGCGTTCGACCGCGCGCTCGAGGACCTGCTCAACGACGCGACGGACGACCGCCCGCACGAGGACGAGGACGGCGGCATCGACGGCCCCGGCAGTGGCCCGACGGACGGGTCCGCCGACGGTGGTCCTGGCGACGGCGGCCCGGCCGACGGCGGTCCGCGGCACTAGTCGACCACGCCGGTGGTGTGGCCGGGAGGTGCGACCCGCCTCCTGTCCACACCGCCCGACCCAGCCGGCTTGTCCACAGATCGGCCGTCTCCGTACCACCTCCGGCGCCGGATGCACCAGCGTTGACCCATGGGCATCCGCATCGATCCGGCCCTCGAGTTCGTCTGGCGCGATCCCTGCACCGTCCAGCTCGGGGTCGACCCGCCGCGCTCCGTGGTGCCGGTCCCGACGACGGCCGAGGAACGCTTCCTCTGCGCACTCCGCCGTGAGACCGGTCGGGATGCCATGTCGGGCGTCGCCCAGAGCGTCGGGTGTGCGCCGGCGGTCGCCGCCCGGCTGCTCGGTGACGCGGCCCCCGCTGTGGTCGACATCCGCCCGGAACCGACCGCCCGGGTCGAGGTCTCCGGCACCGGTCCGCTCGCGCAGGAACTCGACCGGATGCTCACCGGTGACGGGGTGACGGTCGTCCGGACGTCCGCTCCTCGGGGCGGTCCGGTGCCCGAGCCCGAGCCGCCGCCGGTGCTCGCCGTCCTCGTGGCCGACCACGTGACGGACCCGGCGGTCCGCGCCGCGTGGTGTCGCCGGTCGGTGCCGCACCTGCCGGTGGTGGTGGGCGACGGCCGGGTCCGCGTCGGTCCGTTCCTCGTGCCGGGCGCGGGGCCGTGCCTCCAGTGCGTCGAGCTCGAACGCACCGACGCCGATCCGGCCTGGCCGGCGATCGCCGCACAGGTGTGGGGCCGACCGGCGGCCGCGCTGTCGCCCTACCGTGCGGCGACGATCGCCACGACGGTGACCCGTCTGGTGCTCGAGCGCCTCCCCCTCGTGGCGCAGTACCCGGACGCGCAGCAGCTGCTGGTCGACCGGACGGACCTGTCGGTCACGGTCCGGCGGGTCGCTCCGCATCCGCGGTGTGCGTGCCGAGGGCTGCCAGGAACCGGCTCGCCACCCGGGCCCCGCCCCGTGTGGAGCCCTGCGCGGACCACGTCATGGTCAGGGAACGACGGGCACGGGTGATGCCGACGTAGAACAGCCGTCGTTCCTCGTCGATGCCCTCGTCGGTCGTCGCGTACGAGATCGGGAGCAGCCCCTCGGCGACGCCGGCCAGCACCACGTGCGGCCACTCCAGGCCCTTCGACGAGTGCAGCGTCGCGAGGGTGACGGCGTCGAGTTCCGGCTCGTGGTGGGTCGCGGCACGGTCGACCAGGTCGGCCGTGAACTGCTGCATGGTCGTCCCGGCCGGCGCGGCCTCGGCGAGCTGCATGATCGCCTGCAGCGCCTCCCACTGCTCGCGGACGGCGCCGGTGCCCTCCGGAGCGGTGCGGGTCCAGCCGCTGATCTGCAACACGAGCTCCACCCGGCGCAGGAGCTCGTCGTCCGTCTGCCGGACCGCCTCCCCGCGCATGTGGTGGACGGCGAGCTTGACCTCGGGTCGGTCGAAGAAGCGCTTGCCGCCCTGCACCCGGTACGGGATCCCGTTGCGGCCGAGCGCCGACTCGATCGCAGCGGACTGCGCGCCGACCCGGAACAGCACGGCGCAGTCGCCGTACGCGGCTCCGCCGTCGACGAGTTCCGTGATCCGCCTGGTGATCGTGGCGGCCTCGTCACCGTCGTGCGCGCACGCCAGCACGGTCGGGTCCGGACCCGACTCGGCCTGCTGCGCGACGAGGTCGAGCGCGCCCGGCTGCCCGCGCATCAGGGCGTTGGCGGCGTGCACGACCTCGCGCGTCGAGCGGTAGTTGCGTTCGAGCCGGAGCACCGACGCGCGCGGGAACTCGGAGCCGAACCCGAGCAGGTAGCGGCTGGACGCGCCGGTGAACGAGTAGATCGTCTGGCTGGCGTCGCCGACCACGCACAGGTCGTCCCGGCCGCCGAGCCAGGCGCGGAGCAGGTCGTGCTGCACGGGCGAGACGTCCTGGTACTCGTCCACCACGAAGAACCGGTACTGCTGCCGCACGTACGAGGCCACCCGGGGCTCGGACTCGACCATGCCGAGGGTCGCGAGGAGCACGTCCTCGAAGTCCATCTGCCGACGGTCGTCCTTCAGCCGCTCGTACGCGCGCATGAGGTCGACCACCCGGGACGGCGAGGTGTCGCGCGGCATCGTCCGTCCGGTCGCAGCGGACTCGTACTCGTCGTAGGTCAGGCGCTGCACCTTCCGCCACTCGACCTCGCCCGCCAGGTCGCGCAGCGTCGGGGTGTCGACCCGCAGGCCGATGGTGTCCGCGGCGTGCGCGATCATCCGGCCCTTGGACTCCACCAGCCCCGGGGCGTGCCCGCCGACGGTGTCCGGCCAGAAGTACCCCAGCTGGGACATCGCCGCGGCGTGGAACGTCCTGGCCTGCACCGCGCCGGCGCCGAGGGCACGCAGCCGGGACCGCAGCTCACCGGCCGCCCGGGTGGTGAAGGTCAGCGCGAGGACGTGGTTCGGCGAGTAGGTGCCGGTCGCGACGCCGTAGGCGATGCGGTGCGTGATCGCACGGGTCTTGCCGGTCCCCGCGCCGGCCAGGACGGCGACCGGACCGAGGAGCGTCCGGGCGACCGTCCGCTGCTCGGCGTCGAGCGCGGCGAGCAGGGCGTCGGGCGACGGGGTCGCCGGGTCGACGGCGCCGGGTGCGCCGGTCACGGCAGATCGAGCGGCCCGCCGTACCACTCCTCGATGATGACGCGGGCGATCGAGGTCCGGCCGGGCAGCAGGACGGTGTCACCGGCGTGCTCGCGGATCTCGTCGCGCGAGAACCAGCGGACGTCGATGATCTCCACGCCGTCCGGACGCGCGGTGGAGGGGTCGCCGTCGACGGCACGGGCGCGGAACCCGACCATCAGGGACGCCGGGAACGGCCACGGCTGCGACCCGAGGTACTCGGGCTCCTCGATCGCGACACCGGCCTCCTCGAAGACCTCGCGTCGGACGGCGTCCTCGAGGGACTCCCCCGGCTCGACGAACCCGGCGAGGAGCGAGTAGCGGTTCGCGTCCCACGCGGCGTTCGAGCCGAGCAGGATGCGGTCCTGGCCGTCCGTGATGCCGACGATGACCGCCGCGTCGGTGCGCGGGAAGTGCTGGTGGCCCTCGGGGTCGCGGCGGACCCACCCGCCGACGGTCGACTCGGTCGCCGAGCCGGTCCGCGGCGAGAACCCGTGCACGGCGTGCCAGTTCGCCATCGCGACGGCCTCGACCGCGAGCCCCTGGTCGCGGGCGGACAGTTCGGTGCCGAACATGCGGAGGTTCTCCCACGCCGCGGTGTCCGGTTCGATGCGGGCAGCGGCGTCGTCGTCGACGAGCGCGGCGACGAAGCGGGTGCCGGCCGGAGCGTCCGCGGCGTCGGCGATCGCCCGTCCGAGGTAGAGCAGCGTGGCGTCGTCGGGCACCTGCCCGGCGTCGACGAAGCGGAGCGTGCCGTCGCCGTTCCGGAGCATCGCACCACCGTGGACGGGCAGGAACCGGGTCGCCGGGTCGTCGCGCAGCACGCGGTCGAGGTCCGGCGTCGACCGGTACTCCGCGTCGCGGTCGAGCTCGTTGCGGGCGAGCGGCAGCCGGGCGGCGAACTCCACGGTCACACGGATCTCCTCGTGGTCGACACGTCCCGGGTCAGCGTGGCGCGCACCGATCGGATGCGCCGCGGACCTACCCTGATGGGCATGGCGGGATCGCAGTTCACTCTAGCCGCGTTGGCGACGACGGCCGTGCCCGGGCTCGTCCTGACCGGGACGCGCACGCTCGGCTCGGTGGCCGCCGGTGACTACGAGTCGGCGGTCGTCCGCGACGACGAGGGCCGGAGCTCGGCCATCCGCCGACCCCGGAACCAGCGCGCCGAGGCGCGTCAGTCCGCCGACCTCGTCGCGATCCGGGCCCTCAGCGCCGGGATCCGCACGCGCCTCCCGTTCGCCGTCCCGGAGTACCGCGGTCAGGCGCCGATCGGCTCGACCCGCGCGATCCTGACCTCGTACGTCGAGGGTGAGCACCCCGCGCTCCGTGACCTGACCGACCGCCCGGAGCTGGCCACCAGCGTCGGTCGTGCGGTCGCCGCACTCCACGTCCTGCCGACGAGCTTCGTCACGGACGCCGGCCTGCCCTCGTTGACGCCCTTCGAGGTGCTCCGCTCCGCCGTGTCCGTGATGGACCGCGCCGTCGCGACGAAGCTCGTGCCGGCCGCGCTCCAGGAGCGCTGGGAGGGTGCCGCCCGCGACCAGCAGCTCTGGCAGTTCACCCCCACCGTCGTGCACGGCTCGCTCGGCGTCGACTCGCTGCTCGTGCAGGGCGACGAGGTCACCGGTGTGCTCGGCTGGGGCGAACTCCGCCTCGGCGACCCGGCGAAGGACCTCGCCTGGGTGCTCGCCGGCCGTCGTGCGGCCTTCGACACCGTCCTCAGCGCCTACACCGCCGGTGGCGGCGGCCGTGACCGCCAGCTCGGCCAGCGCGCCCGCGTGCACCACGAACTCGAGACCGCGCAGTGGCTCCTGCACGGCGTGCAGGTGAAGAGCACCGAGGTCGTCGACGACGCGGTCGCGATGATGCACCGCCTTGCCGAAGCGGTGCACGCCCCCACCGCCGCTCCCCTGCAGGCGGTGTCGCCGGAGACCATGGAGATCGGCGAGGTCGAGCAGCTCCTGTCCTCCACCGAACGCCGGCACGGCTGACAGGGCCTCGTCGGGCCCGGACGCTCGGCGCGGTTCAGCCGATCGCCTCGCGCCAGGCGCGCTCCAGCCCGGCACGGTCGAGCAGTGACGTCGGTCGGACCTCGAGGTCGTCCGCGACGAAGTAGAACACCGCGTCGACGTCCTCGATCGGACGCCCGGTGAACTCGGCGTACGCGACCCGGTAGAGCGCGAGCTGCAACTGCCGACGATCGAGGTCGTCCGCTCCGGTCGGGGCCCCGCCGGTCTTCCAGTCGACGACCTCGATGCGACCGTCGATCTCGTACACGGCGTCGAGCTTGCACACGACGCTGTGCCCGAGGAACGGGATGTGGATCTCCCGCTCGACCTCGAGGGGGGTCAGGCCGGCCCACCGCGAACGGGCGAAGGTGTCCTGGAAGGCGGCCAGGCGCCGGGCGTCGTCGTCGGTCACCGCGAGGTCGCCGTCGACGGCGGGCGCGGTCTCGCCGAGGTCGAGGTCGAGCTCGCCGTCCCACGCGTCGAGACCGCCGTCCCACCCACCGAGCGGCGCCACGGCACCTCCACCACGAGCACGCTGCTCGACCCACTGGTGGAACAGCGTGCCGAGGCGGGTCGCACGGTAGGGCCGTTCCGGCATCGGGCGGCGCAACCGCTCCGCGACCCGGTCGGGCTCACCGAGGTAGTCCTTGAACCCGGACGCCGGCACGCGGTGCGGGACGGCCACCGCGTGCGTGGCCGATCGCGACGCCCGTCGTTCCGCGAGCAACAGGTCGATGTCGGCGGCGTGGCGACCGGCGGCTCCGGGGTTGGCGTTGCGCACGCGCTCAGCGGCCGCGAGCACCCGTGGCCCCCGCGAGCCGAACGGCACGTGGGGCCAGGTCTGCGACGCCCCCTGGTCGCCGAGCGGGTTCGACTCGTGCGCGGAGCCCTCCGGGATCCGGTCGGCCGGCAGCACCCCGGCGTCGACGAGGTCGTGCAGGTACCGGCTCGGAGCCGTGGGCTTCACGCCCGTCGACCATGACGACCCGGTCACGAGCAGCTCGTGCTTGGCGCGGGTGAGTGCGACGTACGTCAACCGACGCTCCTCGTCCTCGTTCCGCGCCTTGACCTCGTCCTTGAACGCGTCGATCGCGTCGACGACGTCCTTCTGGGTCTCCTGCCCGCGCCAGGCGAGGCGCGGCAGCTCCTCGGCGTCACCGCGGAACTCGTACGGCAGACGGCCGAAGCCGAGCCAGCCCGTCGAGCCCTCCTGCGGACGCGCCGGCAGGGCGCCCTCCACCATCCGGGGCACGGCGACGGCGTCCCACTCCAGGCCCTTCGACCCGTGGATCGTCAGGATCTGGACCGTGCCGCCCTCGGGCTCCTCGGACCGCGGGCCCATGTCGTCACGACGAGCGGCCGCGTCGATCCAACCGAGGAACGCGCCGAGGTCGGCGCGGTCGTCCGTCTGCACGAACCCGCTCAGCTCGTCGACGAAGGCGTCGAGGTACGCCGAGCCGCCCTGCTCGTGTGCGGCGACCTCGATGTCGAGCCGCATCTCCTGCACGACGAGGGTGACGAAGTCGACCAGGTCACCGCCGGCCCGCGCGCGGAGCGAGGCCAGCTGGGCACCGAGGGCACGCATCCGCTCGCGCCCGGTCGGGCTGATGTCGGCCAGCGCGGAGTGGTCGTCCGGGGCGGTCGTGACGAAGTCGAGGGCGTCGACCACGGAGCCCTGCTCCCCCGCGGCGACGGAGGCCCGGAACGCCGCCGTGACGTCGTCGTCGAGGCGCCGGTGCGTGTGGTCGCGCCCGAACAACCAGCGGGCGAGGCCGTGCAGGGCGACGACGTCCGCGGCGCCGACCCGCCACCGGGCCCCGGCGAGCAACCGGATGAGGTCGTTGCCGGCGGCCGGGTCGTGGAGCACGCGGAGGCACGCGACCAGGTCGACGATCTCCGGCCGCTGCAGCAGTCCGCCGGTGCCGAGCACGTGGTACGGCACCGCCCGGGCCGCGAGGGCCGCGGTGAAGGCCGCCAGGTCCTTCCGCGCGCGCAGCAGGAGCGCCATCGACCCACCGGGGTTCCGTGCGCGGTGGTCCGCGAACCAGGCGGCGACCGCATCGGCCTCTTCCGGCAGGGTCTCCGGGAAGACGACGGCGACGGTGCCGCGGTCGGCTCCCGGCCGGGGTGCGAGCTGCTCGACCCGGACCTCGGACGCGGCCGAGAGCGGGTGCACGACCGCGTTCGCGGCGGCGAGCACGTCGACGGGGTTCCGCCAACTCGTCGACAGGGCGTACGTCACGACGGGTCCGGCGGCCGGCTCGCCGAAGTCCGCCGGGAAGCGGGCGAGGTTCGCGGCGCTCGCACCGCGGAACCCGTAGATGGACTGGTGCGGGTCCCCGACCGCCATCACCGGGTGGTCCCGGAACAGCCGAGCGAGGAACCGCGTCTGCACGACCGACGTGTCCTGGTACTCGTCGAGGAGCACCACCGCGAAGCGTGCGCGCAGGTCGGTGGCCACCCGGGGGGCTGCGTCGGCCGCGGCGAGCGCCAGGGCGATCTGGTCGGAGAACTCGACGAAGCCGCGGTCCACCTTCTGCCGGCGGAACTCCTCCACGAGGTCGGCGAGCGGCTCGAGCGACCCGATCGCGGCGACGGCGTCGGTGACGGCCCGGTACGGCGTGCCCCGGCTCGACCCGGGCAGTTCCAGCAGCTCCCCGAAGTCGATGGCGAAGCGTCGGAGGTCCGCCGGGTCGACGAGGTGCTCGGACGCGGCCCCGGCGAGCGCGACGACCGCCGCGGTGATGGTGTCGACGTTCCGGTCGAGGCCGGCCAGGCGGTCGTCCCGCGCGGCGACCACCACCCGGCGGGCGAGCTGCCAGGCGGAGGGTTCGGTGAGCACCTGGGACTCGCCGTCCCGGCCGACGAGCAGGGCGTTCTCGCGGAACACGGCGTTGGCGAACGCGTTGTACGTCGACACCGTCGGCGCGAGGAAGGCGTCGCCGGTCGGGATGAGTCCGGCGTCCTCGAGCGCGGCGATCCGGTCGTTGATGCGGACGCCGAGCTCACCCGCCGCCTTGCGGGTGAAGGTCAGACCGAGCACCTGGTCCGGCTGGACGTACCCGTTCGCGAGCAGCCAGACGACCCGGGAGGCCATCGTCTCGGTCTTCCCGCTGCCGGCCCCCGCGACGACGAGGGCGGGCGCGAGCGGTGACTCGATGACCGCGCGCTGCTGCTCGGTCGGTCGGGGCTTGCCGAGCGCGTCGGCGATCGCGTCGGCACCGACCCGCGGGAGCCGCTCCAGGGCGCTGTCGGTCGCGGGACCGTCCAGCGCCGTCGTCTCCTCCGCGCTCACCAGGTCACTTCGCCCACCACGTGGATCCGGCACTCGGTACCCGTCCGGGCGCGGTCGCAGTGGTCGTCGACGTTCGCCAGGAACGTCCGCCCCGCCATGCCGCGGGCGACGTCGTGCAACCGCTCGCGGTACGCCTCGCGGGACTCCGGGTCGAGTGCCCGTTGCGTCCGCTCGGAGTAGGCGTGCACGCCCTTCGGGTTCTGCACGAACACGAGCCGCGCGTCAGTGGTCTCCGAGCCCGCCGGGACGCCCTCGACCGCACCGTCGGCGACGGCGAGCTGGTAGGCGGCGAGCTGCGGGTGCCCAGGCATGTCGTTCTTCTCGCTCGGCATGGAACGTCCGGTCTTGAGGTCGACGATGCTGATCCGCCCGTCCGGGTCGACCTCGATGCGGTCGATGCTCCCCCGCACCCGGGCCGGGCCGGTCACGAGCGCGAACGACGACTCCGCGCCGAGCAGACGACGCCCCGCGCTCGCGAAGGTCCGCAGGTAGTCGCTGAGGCCCTCGATCATCCGCCGGGTCCGGGCGCGCTCGCGGTCGGCGATCCACGGCGACTCGAACGTCAGCTCGTCCCACCGGTCCTCGACGCGCTGCCACAGCGACTCGACGTCGACGTCGGTCGCGTGCTCCATGGCCTCGTGCACGATCGTCCCGATGCCCATCGCGGGGCTCGGGGCACCGCCGCCGAACGTCTGCGCGAACCAGTGCACCGGGCACTCCTCGAAGGTGCCGATGCGCGACGGCGACACCGACACGGTCGGCGGGACCGGCTCGTCGCCGCCGTCGGGCACGACCGGCTCGGCGTCCAGGTCGACGAGCGGCGCATCCGTCGTGGGCTCGGCCAGGCCGTACCAGTCGTCGGGCGACGCGCCGGGGACGTCCTCGGCGGCGAGTCGTGCGAGCGCCGAGGCGGCCTCGGAGTCGCCCGTGGCGACCACGCGGCGGCGCAGTGACCCGGCCAGTCCGCGCAGCGAGAGCGGGTGCGCCGACGGCTGCCGGTCCGGCGGCACCGGCACGAGCCGGACGAACGGTGACGGCGACTCGTCGTCGTTCGCCACGGTCGCGATGACGACCTGGGTCGTCGCCCGGGACACGGCACGGGCGAACAACCGCAGCTCGTCCCCGATGACCGCCGCCCGGTCGTCCGTCGGCGAGTGCGGGATCCCGGCGGCGGCACGGACCAACCCGTCCGGGTCGAGCAGGCTGCCGCGCACGCGGGTGTTCGGCCAGACACCGTCCTGGAGGCCCGTCACCACGACGACGTCGCACTCCAGTCCGACGGTGGCCGAGGGGGTCAGCACCCGGACGCGCCCGGCGGTCCGGTCCGGCCCGATCGAGTCCTCGGGGAGGTCGGCACCGAGGAGGTCGTCGATGAACACGCGCGCCGGGGCGTCCGGCGTCCGCTCGACGAAGCGCTTGGCGGCGGTGAAGAGCCCCACCACGGCGTCGAGGTGACGGTCCGCCTCGGCAGCACCGACACCGCCGGCGACCGACTGCGACCGCCAGACACCGGCGAGGCCGCTGCGTTCCCACAGCCCCCAGAGGATCTCCTCGATGCTCGCGCCGGTCTCGGCGTCGTGACGGGCGGTCACGAAGCTCGTCGCCAGCCGCGCGGCCCGTCGGGCGAAGGCGGCGTCGATCGTCGCGAGCCGTTCCGGGGCGCCGAGGGCGTCGACGAGGAGCTCGTCGGCCGTGCGGGTCCCGCCACCGGCCAGCTCCTCGCGCCGGAGCGCCAGACGGAGTCGGCGGATCGCCAGGGTGTCGAGCCCACCGAGCGGCCCCGTCGCGAAGGACGTCGCGAGTGCGGCGTCGAGCGGCACCACGCCGAGTGCGACGGCGGCCGCGTCGACGAGCGCCCGGGAGGCCGTCTCGTCGCGGGGACGGGTGGGCGCGGCTCCGGCGGTCGCGGGGACCTCGGCGACCGAGAGCGCCCGGACGAGTTCCGGGATCGCGGCGCCGCTGCGGGTGACGACGACCATCCGGTGCCACGGCACCCCGTCGAGCAGCCGGTGTTCGCGGAGACGTCTCGCCACCGCCGCCACCATCGCGGAACGGCTGGGGGCTTCCAGGTGCAGGACGGCGTCGGAGCGGCCACGGGCCTCCCGCGATGCGGCAGCGCGTTGCCGACCGGCGGCCGCGGTGCCGATGCGCCCCGTGACGCCGGTGACGAGGGACCGGATCGGGGCCGCGTGCCGGTGCACCGTGCCGAGCACGATCTCCTGCACGTGCTCGACGCCGAGGCGTGGACCGAGCCGTCCGAGCACGTCGGGGACCCCACCGCGGAAGGCGGATGCGGCGATGTCCGGGTCCCCGAACGCCACGACCTGCACGCCGGAGCGGGCGAGCGCACCGAGCAGGGCGATCTCGCCCTCGACGAGTTCCTGGACGTCGTCGACGACCACCAGGCGCAGTGCGGCCACCGCGGGCGGGAGGTCGCCGCGGAGCACCGCGGCGGTCGCGAAGGCAACGAGTTCGGCCGCGTCGAGGTTCGTCGCACGGAACGCGGTCACGGTGGCGCGGTACTCGTCGACGAGGTCGCCCACCGCACGCCACTCGGGGTGGCCCGTCTCGTCGCCGAGCTCGCGCATGTCGTCGGGTTCGATGCCGGCGGCGACCGCCCGCATCATGAGGTCGCGGAGGGCCGTGCGGAAGCCGGCGCGCTCCCGCACCACCGCGGTGATCGGGGCCGGCCAGTCCGGGCCGGTGCCGTCGAGCTCGTGGCCGGCGAGGAGGTCGGCGAGGATGCGGTCCTGCTCACCACCGGTCAGGAGGGTCGGCGCCTCCTGCCCCTGCACGGTCGCCGCGTGCGCCACGACCTGGAAGGCCAGGGAGTTCACGGTGCGGGCGAGCGCTCCCGGCGTGACCCGGTCCACGGCGGCGGCGAGCCGGTCGCGGAGGGCGGTGGCGGCCACGCGCGCCGAGGTCAGCGCCAGGACGGTCGCGTTGCCCGCGGCGTCGACGGCGTCGGGACGGGCGAAGCGGTCGGCCACCAGACGCGTGAGCGTGCTCGTCTTGCCCGTGCCCGGGGCACCGGACACCGCCGCGTGCACCCCGTCCGGCAGTGCCAGGACGGCCTGCTGGCCGGGGTCCGCCACGAGCGCGCGCGTGACCGTGCCGAGGTCCGGCGCGGGCGTCAGGGTGGTCGGTGGCACGGTCGTACGGTACCGAGCGCGGCCGACATCCTGTGCCGCCCGCGCCGGGTGCCGGGCGGGGTGTGCGCCCGCGGCGAACGAGCCGGGCGGGCAGGGGGCGCTCGACTACGCTGAGCTTCGTGGACATCAAGATCGGCATCATCAACAGCCCGCGTGAGATCGGTTTCGAGACGGCGCAGTCCGCCGACGAGATCGAGACCGCCGTCTCCGAGGCCCTCGCCTCCCAGGCGACGCACCTGTCACTCAAGGACGACAAGGGCCGCCGGTTCATCGTGCCGGTCGCTGCTCTCGCGTACGTCGAGGTGGGCTCGGAAGAGTCGCGCCGCATCGGCTTCGTCGCCTGACGCTCCTGGCGTGGAGCTCCTCTTCGCCGTCCTCGGCGGGATCCTGCTCGGGGCCGTCGCCCACGTGGTCGTGCCGTGGCGCAGGACCCGTGGCGTCGTGGTCGGCCCGGTGGTCGGCGGCATCGTCGCGGCCGTGCTGTGGGAGGCGCTGACCTGGGCCGGGTGGCCGTACGACGGCACCTGGATCTGGGTCGTCCCCCTGCTCGGTGCCGCCGCGGTCGCCCTGGTGGTCGAGGTCGTCCTCGGCCGCCGTCGCACCGCCGCCGACCAGGCGCACTACGAGCGTTCGGTCAAGCAGGGCGTCTGACGCCCGCTGCGCGGTCGCGTCGCACCGGCGGGTCAGCCCCGACAGGCTGACTGTCAGGCCGTCAGGCCGAGCGCGTCCATCCGCCGGGTGTGCGCCGCGATGAGCTCGGTCCAGACCGGCTCGAGGCGCTCCTGGTCCTCCCGGGCGTGTGACGCCAACGCGGACCGGGCCACGAGCAGCGTGTCCCCGACCAGCCGTCGTCCCCACATCGCCAGACGGGACGCCACGACCGGGTCCTCGTCGATGCGGGCGGTGAGCTCCTCGACCACGGCGGGTTCCTCCCGCGCGTCGAACACCGTGCGCAGGCGCTGCCGGACGTCGATCGGGAGTGACCGGAGCAGGTTGGCGAACAGGTCGTTGAGGATGCCCGCGGTCACGTAGCCGGTCAGCATCGACTCGTACCAGTCCGCACCACTCGTCCGCTCGAGGAACGTGTCGATCGCGTCCCGGTGCGGCGCCATCAGCTCGGCGGGTTCCTCACCGCCGCGCTCGATCTCGGCGACGATGGTCCGGTGCCGCTCGAGGGCGGTCGTCGCGAGCACCCCGGTCACCAGACGGCCCGAGAGCGTCGGCGCACCGGCTCCGGCACGCCCCATCGTCTCGTACAGCGACAGCTGGAGGTAGGCGGCCTGACCGAGGTAGACGTCGAGCTCGGGACTGACGTCGTCGAGTCGCAGACGCTCGACGGCACCGCCGCGCGGGTTCCGCGACGCGAGCCAGGCCGCGGCGAGCTGCGCAGCGCGCTTCCGGTTCCACCACGACACCACACGACCAGCATACGGGTCGGCTCATCCCCGTCCGGCACGTCGGTAGACTGGGCGGGACTCCTCCCCACGAACAGGGTGAACTTCTTGACTTTCTCAGAACTCCAGATCGAGCAGGACATCGTCGATGCGCTCGCGAGCAAGGGCATCATCGAGCCCTTCCCGATCCAGCAGCAGACGATCCCGCTCGCCCTGACCGGCCAGGACATCATCGGTCAGGCCAAGACCGGCACCGGCAAGACCTTCGGGTTCGGCCTGCCGCTGATCCAGCGCCTCGGCGCAGACCCCGGGCCGGGGGTGAAGGCGCTCGTCGTCGTGCCCACGCGGGAACTCGCGGTGCAGGTGTCCGAGGACCTCGAGTCCGCGATGGTCAACCGGTCGACGAAGCTCGTCTCGATCTACGGCGGCAAGGCCTACGAAGGCCAGGTCGAGCAGCTCAAGGCCGGCGCCCAGATCGTCGTCGGGACGCCCGGCCGTCTCATCGACCTGCAGCGGCAGCGCCTCCTCGACCTCTCGCAGGTACAGGAGATCGTCCTCGACGAGGCCGACCGCATGCTCGACCTCGGGTTCCTCTCCGACATCGAGCGCATCTTCCAGTCGGTCCCGGCGGTCCGCCACACCATGCTCTTCTCGGCGACGATGCCCGCGCCGATCGTCGCACTCGCGCGTCGCTTCATGTCCCGCCCGGTGCACATCCGCGCGACGGACCCCGACGAGGGTCTGATGCAGGCGAACATCAAGCACGTCATCTACCGCGCGCACTCCCTGGACAAGGACGAGGTCATCGCCCGCATCCTCCAGGCGGAGGGCCGCGGCAAGACCGTCATCTTCACGCGCACCAAGCGTGCCGCCGCACGCATCGTCGAGGAGCTGAAGGACCGTGGCTTCAACGCCGCGGCCGTCCACGGCGACCTCAACCAGGAGCAGCGCGAGCGCGCGATGGCCGCCTTCAAGGCCGGCAAGCGCGACGTCCTCATCGCGACCGACGTGGCCGCGCGGGGCATCGACGTGGACGACGTCACGCACGTCATCAACCACACGATCCCGGACGACCCCGACACGTACCTGCACCGCGCGGGCCGCACCGGTCGTGCCGGCAAGACCGGCATCGCCGTCACCTTCGTCGACTGGGACGACCTGCACAAGTGGACGCTCATCGACAAGGCGCTCGAGTTTGGCATCCCCGAGCCCGTCGAGACGTACTCGTCGTCGCCGCACCTCTTCACCGACCTGGACATCCCGGCCGGCACCAAGGGCCGCCTGCCCGGCGCGTCGTCGCACGCCGCCACCGCCGGCGCCGAGAAGCCGGCTTCCGGTGGACGCTCCGGGTCCGGTTCGGGCTCCGGCAGCGCCAGCGGGTCGCGGTCGCGCAGCCGCACCCGGTCGTCGGGCTCCGAGCAGACCGGCTCCCGCCGCACCTCGGGTGACCGCCCGGCTCCGGAGCGCTCCGCCCCGGCAGCGGACGCCGCTGCCCCGGCCACTGCGTCGGCACCCACCTCCCCCGCCGGTGACGACGCCGCCGACGGCGTGCAGAAGCGCCGTCGGCGTCGCCGCCGTCGCGGCGGCGGTGGCTCGTCGGAGGCGGCCGCGTCGGCACCGCAGGGATCCACGGACGGCGAGTAGCGCCTCCAGGCCGAAGGCCCCGTCACGAGCGTGACGGGGCCTTCGTCGTCCCGGGGCCCGTGGCGCGGCTGCGACCGACACGGCCGGCTCGCCTGTGGAAACCGCGGTTCCGGCCCCTGCGGCGGCTCGACGCACCCTCGGACGGGAGGCCCGTGACCCGGCCGACGGACCGGCCGACCGGGTCAGGACAGGCGCGAACCAGGGCCGACGACGGGCACGCTACCGGTCGCCTGGCCGACGATCGTGTCGAAGGAACGGCGCGCCGTCCGGTGCTCCCCGAGGCGGTTCGGCTTGCCGGTGCCGTGGTAGTCGCTCGAACCGGTGACGAACAGGCCGTAGCGCTCAGCCCACTCCAGCAGCGTCCGCTTGCCCTCGGCGACGTTCTCCCGGTGGTCGACCTCGAGCCCGCCGAGGCCGGCGTCGACGAGTTCCCGGAGCATCGGTTCGTCGATCACGATGCCACGCGACGAGGCCGCCGGGTGCGCGATCACCGGGACGCCACCGGCCGCGCGGACGAGTTCCACGCCGCGCAGGGGCGTCGGGGCGTCGTGGGGTTCGTAGTACCCGGACGACGGGTGCAGGATCCCGCCGAACGCAGCACTCCGGTCCGTCTCGAGCCCCAGCCGGACGAGCGCATCGGCGATGTGCGGGCGCCCGATGGTCGCTCCGACGCTCGCCTCGGCCAGGACGTCGTCCCAGGTGATGGGGTGGTCACGGCCGATGGCATCGACCATGCTGCGGGCACGCGTGAGCCGACCGTCACGGATGGCGTCGGTCTCGGCGACGAGTGCGGGATCCGTCGGGTCGACGAGGTACCCGAGCACATGCACGCTCCGCCAGCCCGTCCGGGTGCTCAACTCGAGCCCGGGCACCAGGGTGAGCGGGAGCTCTCGAGCGGCGTCGGACGCCTCTGCCCATCCGGCGGTGGTGTCGTGGTCCGTGAGGGCGACGCAGTCGAGCCCGCTCACCGCCGCCGCACGGACGAGGTCAGCAGGGCGCTCGGTGCCGTCGGAGACGCTCGAGTGAGCGTGCAGGTCGATGAACGCTTCAGGCACGCGGCAATGCTATCCACAGGTCACCGGCCGGTCGCACGCCGTTCACGGACGCGTGGCCGATCACCCACCGCTGCCGCCGCTGCCGCCGTTGCCGGGGTGCATCTCGACCACGGGCGGAGTCCTCGGCGTGCTGGATCCGTCGCGGAGGGCGGCCGCGAGCCGGGACGCGAAGCGTTCCACGGCGGCCGCTTCGTCGTCGCTGAGCGCGTCGATGGTCGCGATCAGTGGAGCATGGATGTGTCCGTAGGCAGCTGCGAGGTCCTGCTCCGCTGTTCCAGCTGCGGTGACGACGACACTGCGACGGTCACGCGGGTTCGGTCCGCGAGCCGCCCGGCCGTCGCGGACGAGTCGATCGACGAGCTTCGTGATCCCAGCGGTCGAGAGCCGCAATGCCTGTGCGAGCTGCGTCGGCTTCACCGTTCGCGCCTCGTGCCGGGCGAGCACGAGGTACCGCAGGGCGAGAGCATCGATGGGCAACATCCCCAATGCGCGCAGCGCCCGCTCGTCCGCGTCGTGGACGCTGTCGCTGAGTTCCTGCAGGCTCGCGATGGCGGCGGCACCCCCGCTGGTCCGGGGCTCGCTGGTGAACAGGCCGGGTGTCTTGTGCGCGTCGCCTTCGGACTTCATCGTCGATCGTCCCCTCGTGTCCTGGATGATCGCCATCCTCCTCGGCGTCGCTGTGAACCGAAGCTGAGTGAGTAATCAACCGAGCGAGACAAATGTCGCGTGCATGACGCCATCGAAGTGCGGTGGCGGAGATCAGAAGGAGTGACCATGTCGAACACGGCAGGGAATCCCGCACGACACGACTCAGTCGTCCGTGCCACCTGGAACGAGACCAAGTCCGCGCTCAAGACGACCGAGTTCTACGCGTGGCTGGTCGTGTCGATCGCGATCCTCATCGCGTCGGCGGTCGTCGACAACGCGGACGAAGGCCACAGCGGCTTCGGCGCCGACCAGGCCTGGCTGTACGTCGCGATCGTGACGGCCGCCTACATCCTCAGTCGCGGTGTCGCCAAGTCCGGCGTGCGCAAGCCCGACTGGAACGACGACGACCGACGCGACGTCAACGGACGCTCGAACTGACCATCGAGCACCACTCGTCCAGCCGGTGGTCCCCCGACGGACCCGGCGGGCAGGCACCGGTGTCGCAGGTCGTCTGACCGGCGACGCGAGGGCGGGCCGTTCCGATCCCGGAACGGCCCGCCCTCCGTGTTCCGATGCCGCCACAGGTGGCCGCGGAACGCTCCCCCTGCGTCGCGGAACCGGCCGGGTCGATCCGATCGGACGCCCGCCACGCGAAGACCCGGAAGCGCGGTGCGATGATGGGGGACATGGCCGACACCACTCCCCGCGCGACGAGCAACCGCTCCACCACTCCCGGCTCGTCCGTGTTCAAGGACCACATCGCTTCGAACTGGGCCGAACGGGAGCGTCCGCTGCCGGCGCCACGCGAGCAGTCGGCCTTCGCCGCCGCACGTCGTGCCCGTCTGTCCGAGCTGCACACCGGCCGCACGATCGTCGTGCCGGCGGGACAGGCGAAGGTCCGCTCGAACGACTGCGACTACCCGTTCCGCCCGCACTCCGCCTTCGCCCACCTGACCGGGTGGGGCACGGACACCGTGGTCGGCTCCGTGCTCGTCCTCGCGCCGAACGGCAGCGGACACGACGCCACCCTGTACTTCCGTGCGACGGCGGGCCGCGACTCGGAGGAGTTCTACGCCAACCCGGAGATCGGCGAGTTCTGGGTCGGGCCGCGCCCCTCCCTGGCCGAGGTCGCGGCCGACCTCGGCGTCGCGACCGCCGACCTCGGTGAGCTCGACGACGCGCTCGCCGGGCTCGACGCCTCCGTGCTCGTGGTCCGTGACGCCGACCCCGACTTCACGCGCGCACTCGACGAGCGTCTCGGCACGACGGTCGGCGGAGCGGCGGAGCAGGACGGTACCCCCGCGACCGACGACGTCCTGTCGCGCGACCTGTCCGAACTCCGCCTCGTGAAGGACCCCTACGAGGTGCACGAGCTGCGCAAGGCCGTCGACGCGACCCAGTACGGCTTCGACGACGTCATCGCGGACTTCGACGCGGTGCTCGCGCACCCCCGCGGCGAGCGCATCGTCGAGGGCACGTTCAACCGTCGCGCCCGCGCGGACGGCAACACGGTCGGCTACGACACCATCGCCGCCGCCGGCCACCACGCCTGCATCCTGCACTGGACCCGCAACGACGGCGCCGTCCAGCCGGGCGACCTCATCCTCATCGATGCCGGGGTCGAGGTCGACTCGTTCTACACGGCCGACATCACCCGCACGCTACCCGTGAGCGGCACGTTCTCCCCCGTGCAGCGGATGGTCTACGAGGCCGTGCTCGAGGCCGCCGACGCCGCGTTCGCGATCGTCGAGCCGGGCATCACGTTCCGGCAGGTGCACGCCACCGCGATGGAGGTCATCGCGCGGAAGACCGCCGAGTGGGGCTTCCTGCCGGTCTCCGCCGAGGAGTCGCTGCAGCCGGACAACCAGTTCCACCGTCGCTACATGGTGCACGGCACGAGCCACCACCTCGGCCTCGACGTCCACGACTGCGCGAAGGCCCGGCGGGAGATGTACCTCGACGGCATCGTGCAGCCCGGGATGGTCTTCACGATCGAGCCCGGCCTGTACTTCCAGCAGGACGACCTCACCGTGCCCGAGGAGTTCCGCGGGATCGGCGTCCGGATCGAGGACGACATCCTGGTGACCGAGGACGGCGCCGAGAACCTGTCCGTCGGCATCCCCCGGACCCCCTCGGAAGTGGAGGGGTGGATCGCCCGTTCTGCGCGCTAGCCTGAGCCTCGTGAGCGCTGAAGCCCCCTCGAGTACCTTCCTGATCGACGTCGAGCACTTCGACTCGCCCGACGCACAGCGGCTGCGAGCAGCACAGCGCATCGAGATCGAGAGCACGTACGGAGCGGACACCGAGCCGGGCCCGAAGCCGACCGCCGACTCGATCGCCGTGTTCTTCGTCGCGCGCGACGAAGCGGGGACGCCGGTCGGGTGCGGTGGGCTGCGGATGGTGGACGACGGGATCGCCGAGGTGAAGCGGATGTACGTGCGGACCGAGTCCCGCGGGTCCGGCGTCGCGGCGCTGATCCTGCGTCGGCTGGAGGAGGCGGCGCTCGACCTCGGATCCCCGGCGCTCGTCCTCGAGACGGGGACGGAGCAGAAGGGCGCGATCCGGTTCTACGAGCGCGAGGGCTTCCGCCGCATCGCGAACTTCGGGCCGTACGTGGGCGCTGCACAGTCGGTCTGCTTCTCGAAGATCCTCTGACGACCCACCGAGTCGGACCCGGAGTGCTCCGGGAACGACGACGGGCTCCCGGTCGATCGGCGTCGACCGGGAGCCCGTCGTCATCTGTGGTGTCCGCCGGAACGGCGGCGCATCCGACACGTGCCGGCGACGCGGTCGACGCGCGCAGTCGGCCTGCAGCAGCGACGGGACGTCATGCCCGCCGGTCGTCACCCGCTCGCCGGTCCGTGCCGTCGTCCTGACGATGCCCGGCGTCCGGGGTCGCCGGGTCCCCCTCAGCGGCGGGACCGGTGCCGCCCGCCGACGTCGGAGCCTGCTCGCCGTAGCGGGGCCCGTCGTTCGTGCCGTAGCTCCGGGTCGACCCGGACGGACGCTGCGCCTGGTCGGCACCGGCACCGCCGTCGGATCCGGGTGTCCGGGCGGCCCCCTCGTTCGTCCCGTACCGCGGCGCGGCGGGGCGGTGCGCGGGACCGTCACCGGTCGGAGCCGGACGGACCGCTCCGTCGTTCGTGCCGTAGCGGGGCCCGTCGTTCGTGCCGTACCGGGGCGTCGCCGGCCCCTGTCCGCCCGGAGCGCTCGGCGCTGCTCCGTCCCCACCCTGCTGCTGGTCCGGTCCGGCGGGCCGCCCCGGGCCTCCCGGCTGGTGCGGCGTCGCGTGACCGCCGTACGGCGACCCCTGCGGCGCAGCGCCCGGACGCCACTGCTGACCAGGCTGGCCGTACTGCGGCGGCGCACTCTGCGGCGGGACGCCGGGACCGGGACCCCACTGCTGCTGGCCGGGCCCGCCGAGCTGCCCCTGGCCCTGCTGCTGCTGCTGCTGCTGCTGCTGCCCGCGGTACCCGGGCCCGCCGGGCTGGTCCCACGACGTGTGCTCGATCGCGCCGCCCTGACCGAGGATGCGCTGCGCCTGACCCGACAGCTGCGGATCGACGACGATCTGGTAGGTGGTGGCGAGGACCTGGTGGATGCTCGTGAAGTCCCGCTGCCGCTTCGTGATCGCGAACGAGACGATCCCGTACAGCATGCCGAAGCCCGCACCGATGACGGCCGCGGCGAAGAAGAGCCCGCCGGCCTGCGGCGAGAAGAGCGTCAGGACGATGCCGAAGAAGAACCCGAGCCAGAGCCCGGAGAGCGCACCCGCCAGGGCGGCCCGCCCGTAGGTCATCTTGCCGGTGACCCGCTCGACGGTCTTGAGGTCGTTGCCGACGATGGACAGTTTGGCGACCGGGAAGTCCGCCTCGGCGAGCTTCGCGACCACGCGCTGTGCTTCGGGGTAGCTGTCGAAGGTGCCGAGGACGTCACCGCGGGGCAGCGTGGGGAACGCCTGTGCCGTGCGGCCGCCGAAGGGGCTTTGAGTGCTCACCCAGTCATCATCCACCGGAGTCCTTGCGATCACACGAGAACCACCAGGGAAGGGGCGGCGAGCAGGGGCGGGCGAGCGACTACGCTGGACGGGTGAGCGCCTCGAAGGTCTTCGTCGCCCGCCTCGCCGGGTGCTCCGTCTTCGACCCCGCGGGCGACCGTGTCGGCCGGGTGCGTGACGTCCTCGTCGTGTACCGCCGCGTCGACGCCCCGCAGGTCGTCGGCCTGATCGTCGAGGTCCCCGGCAAGCGCCGTATCTTCGTCAGCATCGGCCGGATCACCTCGATCGGTGCCGGGCAGGTCATCACGACCGGACTGGTCAACATGCGCCGCTTCGAGCAGCGCGGCGGTGAGGTCCGGGTGATCGCGGAGATCCTCGGCCGCAAGGTGCTCATCAAGAAGGAGCAGATCCGGGCGACCATCGAGGACGTCGCGATCGAGGACCACGGGCAGGGCGACTGGTCGATCGCGCAGCTGTTCCTGCGCAAGCCGAAGACCACGCCCTCGCCGTTCGGCAAGGGGCCGACCACCTTCGCCACGTGGAACGAGGTCACCGAGGACGAGCTCCCCGGTGAGTCCCAGTCCGCCGAGCACGTCATCGCCGCCTACTCCGACCTGGTGCCCGCCGACCTGGCGTCGACCCTGCTCGACCTGCCGTCCGAGCGCCGCTTCGAAGTGGCCGAGGAGCTGCCGGACAACCGGCTCGCCGACGTGCTCGAGGAGATGCCGGACCAGGAGCGGATCGAGATCCTGTCCGCGCTGCGGGACGCCCGCGCCGCCGACGTCCTCGACCAGATGCAGCCGGACGACGCAGCCGACCTGCTGGCGCAGCTGCCCGACGAGCGCAGTGAGGCCCTCCTCGAGCTGATGGAGCCGGAGGAGGCGCAGGACGTCCGCATGCTGCTCGAGTACGAGCCGGACACCGCGGGTGGTCTCATGACGACCGAGCCGGTGATCCTGTCCGCCGACTCGACCGTCGCCGAGGGCCTGGCCCTGGTGCGTCGCCACGAACTCGCCCCGGTGCTCGGCGCCGCGGTGTGCGTCACGCTGCCGCCGTACGAGCCGCCGACCGGCCGGTTCCTCGGCCTCGTGCACTTCCAGCGCATGCTCCGGTACCCGCCGAACGAGCGTCTCGGCACCCTCATCGACCAGCAGACCGAGCCGGTCAAGGTCGACGCGAGCGCCGCCGAGGTCACGCGCGTGATGGCGACCTACAACCTCCTGTCCGTCCCCGTGGTCGACGACGCCCACCGACTCGTCGGGGTGGTGACCATCGACGACGTCCTCGACCACGTCCTCCCGGACGACTGGCGGAGTCAGGACGCGGCCGACGCCAACCCCGGCGCCGCGTCGCGACCGCGGACCCGCACCCGCCGCACGGCGGTCCCCTCGGGAAGGAGGACGAATCGTGGCACGCCCAGATGAGAACCGCCGGGAGCGGCCGGAGGAACGCCTCGACTCCCCGAAGGGCATGCGCACCCGCGTCCTGCCGACCCGTCGACGTGGACGCGGTGACGCGTTCGGTCGCGCGACCGAGGGCATCGCTCGTGCGATGGGCACGCCCTGGTTCCTGATCGGCCTGACCCTGTTCTGCGTGCTCTGGATGGGCTGGAACACGCTGTCACCGAAGTCGTGGCAGTTCGACTCCGCGGCGATCGGCTTCACCGCGCTGACCCTGGTGCTCTCGCTGCAGGCTTCGTACGCGGCACCGCTGATCCTGCTCGCGCAGAACCGGCAGGACGACCGCGACCGCGTGCAGTTCGAGCAGGACCGGCAGCGGGCCGAGCGGAACCTGGCCGACACCGAGTACCTGGCCCGCGAGGTCGTCGCCCTCCGCCTGGCGATGCGCGACATGGCCTCGAAGGACTTCATCCGCGCCGAGCTCCGCTCCCTGCTCGAGGAACTCGACCGTCGCGACGGCGACCCCGAGGACCTCGACGACCTGGACGACCGCGGGCACGGCCACGAGCGTTCGGTGACGCGTGGCTGACGGCACCACCACCGAGGACCAGCTCGCCGCCGCGGTCCTCACCGCGCTCGGCCGCGTCCTCGACCCCGAGATCCGCCGGCCCGTCACCGAGCTCGACATGATCCGCGGCGTGGACGTCCAGCCGGGAGGCTCGGTGCGCGTCGACCTGCAGCTCACGATCGTGGGGTGCCCGGCTGCGGACACCATCGAGCGGGACGTGCGGTCCGCCGCCGCTTCCGTGGCGGGCGTCGCGACGGTCGACGTGGACGTGTCCGTGATGGACCCGGCCGTGCGTCGGGCCCTCACGGAGCGGCTGCGCGAGGGTCGTCCCCAGGGCGTGCAGTTCACCCCGGATTCGCTGACCCGGGTGATCGCGGTGACGAGCGGCAAGGGCGGCGTCGGCAAGTCCACGGTCACGGCGAACCTCGCCGTGGCGCTCGCCCGTCGAGGGCAGCGCGTCGGCATCGTCGACGTCGACGTGCACGGTTTCAGCATCCCGGGCCTGATGGGCCTCACCGACGAGCACGGCGTCGCCCCGCGGCCGACCCGCGTCGACAGCATGATCCTGCCGCCGGTCGCCCACGAGGTGAAGGTCGTCTCGATCGGCATGTTCGTCGACGACGTCTCGACCGCGGTGTCCTGGCGTGGCCCGATGCTGCACCGGACCGTGAACCAGTTCCTGTCCGACGTGTGGTTCGGCGACCTCGACGTGCTCCTGCTCGACATGCCGCCGGGCACCGGGGACGTGGCGATCTCGGTCGGCCAACTGCTCCCGCACGCCGAGGTGCTCGTCGTGACCACCCCCCAGGCGGCAGCGGCGGACGTGGCCGAGCGCAGCGGGATCGTCGCGCGGCAGACCGGTCAGAAGGTCATCGGCGTCGTCGAGAACATGGCGGGGCTCGTGCAGCCCGACGGCAGCGTGTTGCACCTGTTCGGCGAGGGCGGCGGGGACGAGACCGCTCGGCGCCTGTCCCGCGGGCAGGACGCCCCCGTGCCGGTGCTCGGCCGGGTCCCGCTCTCGGTGCCGCTGCGCGCCGGGGGTGATGCGGGCCTCCCGGTCGTCCTCGGGGACCCGGCGGACCCCGCGGCGGTCGCGCTCGACGCCGTGGCAGACCGGCTCACCGCGATGGGTCGGGGACTCGCCGGCCGGAAGCTCGGCTTGACGCTGTCCTGACCCCCGGTGCCCGTGTGTGCCGACGTCAGGTCGCTTCGGCGTCGAACGGCGCGGGTTCACCCGCAGTGAGTGGCACGACCGGCGCGGGCGCCCGCACCTTGGCGGCGGTCACGGTCGCCGCCGTCGCTGCTTCCGCCCCCGACGAGGGCGAGTCGAGCAGGGCGTCCCGGATGATCCGGCGCGGGTCGTACTGACGCGGGTCGAGCTTCTGCCAGTCCACGTCGTCGAAGTCGGGGCCCATCTCCTCGCGCATCCGGTCCTTGGCGTTGTCCGCGAACCGGCGGACGGCCTTGACGAAGTCGGCGAGTTTCTGGGCGTAGAGGGGCAGCCGCTGCGGCCCGAGCAACAGCACGGCGATGATCCCGATGATCAGGATCTTGTCGAGCTGGATGTTCACGGGAGCGAGCCTAACGCGTGGAGTCGGCGAGTCACCCGTAGAGTTGACCGACGAGGAGTGTGCGTGTCAGAGAAAGACTCGAACTGGAAGTTCGCGGAGGACATCGTCTCCGAACCCGACGGTGTCGCCCGTGCGCGTGAGCACTCCCTCGAGCTCGGGGTCGAACCGGTCTCCCCGGCCATCGGGGCGCAGATGAGCGTCATCGCCGCCGCATCGCGTGCGACGAGCATCATCGAGATCGGGACCGGCCTCGGCGTGTCCGGGCTGTACCTGCTCGCGGGTGCGCCCGACGCCACGCTGACGACGATCGACGTCGAGATCGACCACCAGCAGTACGCGCGGGACGCCTTCATCGCCGCCGGTACCGCTCCCGGTCGGGTCCGCCTCATCCCGGGTCGTGCGGCCCAGGTGCTGCCGCGGATGAACGACGCCAGCTACGACGTCGTCCTCATCGACGCCGATCCGGAGCACGTCATCGAGTACGTCGAGCACGGCCTGCGCCTGGCGAAGACCGGCGGCACCGTGCTCGTCCCGCACGCGCTGTGGCGCGGCAAGGTCGCCGACCCCGTCAAGCGGGACCGTGCGACCACGGACTTCCGCCTGCTCCTCACCGAGGTCTCCACCTCCGGCGCGGTCCGCAGCGCCCTGTCCCCCGCGGGCGACGGGCTGCTGCAGATGACGAAGCTCACGGCCTGACGCGGTCGGCACCGGGTGCGTCGGGTCGGTGCGTCCGCCGGGAGACCCGGGTCACTCCAGGTGCCGCAGGTACCGTCCCGGGTCCTGCAGGAACGCGCGCTGGTTCCGGACGAGGTCCAGGTCCGCCCAGTCGGACCGCCGGATGCCCCACTCCCCGACCTCGAGGACCGTCGCGTCCGGGAACGCCGCGAGCACCGGCGAGTGGGTCGACAGAACCACCTGCCCGACCCCGTCCTCGACGATGGACCGCAGGAGCGCGATGAGCGTCAGGCAGCCCGAGAACGACAGCGCCGACTCCGGCTCGTCGAGGAGCCACAGACCGGGCCACCGTGCGCGGTCGATGACGAACTCCAGGAACGACTCCCCGTGACTGCGCTCGTGGTACCGCGTCTCGGGTCGGGCGCCCGGGTGCTGCTCGAGGGAGGTGAAGAGCCCGTGCATGGTCTCGGCCCGGAGGAAGAACCCACTCCGCGCGGCACCGAAGTCGCGGACCACGCGGATGTGCTCCGACAGGGACGACTCCGAGGGACGGGTCGAGTGCCCCGATCCCGTCGATCCGCCCTCCGGCGACATGCCGAACGCGAGGGCCATCGCCTCGACCAGGGTGGACTTGCCGACACCGTTCTCGCCGACCAGGACCGTCACGGGGCCGAGTTCGAGGCCGTCGTCGAGGAGCTGCCGGACCGGTGGTAGCGTCGCCGGCCACTCGTCGCGGGGCATGGGACTCGGGTCGAGGTACTCCTCGACACGGCGGATCGGCAGGTTGCGGATGCGGTCCCGGGGCACGTGACCATCATGGCGGGCGCGACCGACAGCTCCAGGCCAGGGCCGGACGCACGGAAGGCCCGGGACGTACGCGTCCCGGGCCTTCCGTGGTGGTGCGTCGACGTACTAGGCCGAGACGACCTCTGCCAGTGCGTCGTGGAGTTCCTTGGCCTCGGCGTCGTTGACCGAGACCACCAGGCGGCCTCCACCCTCGAGCGGAACCCGCACGATGATGAGTCGACCCTCCTTGACAGCCTCCATCGGCCCGTCGCCGGTCCTCGGCTTCATCGCTGCCATCAGATGTCCCCTTTCGTGCAGTACGAACAGGGGCCATTATCCCGTAGACAGGCGCGACTGCGAAACCGCCCGGCTCGGGGGTGTCCGCGGCGGGCACCCGGAACGGTCACGGTGGCGTCCAGTCGTACCCGTCGACCCACCAACAGAAGTACAGCCAGGTCCACTGCGACACGACCGCGAGGACCACGAGGACGACACGGTAGACCCGCGATCGCGGCAACGCCACGACGCCCAGCAGGGGTGCGATCGGGAGCAGGATCCGCCACGTGCTCGACTGCGGGAAGAACACCGCGAGCAGGTACACCAGGTACGCCACGCCCCAGAGCCGCAGTTCGAGGCCGATGCGACGGGCGGCCGGCTGGAACACCACGGCCGCGAACCCGACGAGCACCACGACGAGCAGGATCGTGCCCGCCGGCTGCCGGAACCACCACTCGAAGCCCTGCACCCACGGCGTGAACGGGACGAGTTCTCCCCAGCCGATGTAAGACGACCGCCAGGCGAGCTCGGTGTCGGTGTACGCCTTCGGGACCCCGGTCGCCGCCCACGCGATCGCGGGCCAGGCGAGGCCGACGAGTCCGGACACCACCGCGACCACGGCCGGGGCGAGAGCGGTGCGGAGGGTCAGCCGCTCGGACATCCGCAGCCAGGCCGGCCGGAGCACCCCGACGAGCACGAACAGGCCCATGAGGAGCGCGAAGGCCAGGCCGGTCGGTCGGGTCATGCCGAGCAGCAGCACCACGGGCAGCATCGCCCAGAAGCGCCGCTGCACGAGCAGGAGCAGCGCGACGAGGAGCAGCAGGAGGCCGAGCGCCTCGGCGTACGCGACCTGGAACACCACGGAGACCGGCGCGACACAGAACAGCACCGTGGCGAAGGTCGCGCGCGTCGGGTCGAGGAACCGTCCCATCAGCCGCCGGAACACCAGGGCGGCACCCCACCCGGCGAGCAACGAGACCCACACGGCGACGAACTCGAACGAGGCGCCCGTCAGGGTCATCAACGCGCGGACCGTGAACGGGTACACGGGCATGAACGCCCATGCGTTCTCCGTCACGTGTCCGGCGGCGTCCACCGGCAGCGTCGACGGGTACCCGCTCGCCGCGATGACCCGGTACCAGGCGCCGTCCCAGATTGACGCGAACGACAGGTACGTCGGGTGCTGCACCGTGAACGAGTTGGCGGGCTGGATCCTCGCGAAGCCGGACATGAGCGCCGTCGTCAGGACCCGCGAGAGCGCGTAGACCGCCGTGATGCGCAACCACCACGGCACGAGCCGCCACCGGACGACCACCCACGTCGGCGCCGCTCGCGACGACCGTGCACGCGGCACGGCCGATGAGGCGGTGGTCACGCCGTCAGCCACCGCCGCAGCCCGTCCTCGACGGCCGTGATCTGGGCGACGGGGACCTGCTCGTCGTCGTGGTGCGCGAAGACGGGCTCGCCGGGGCCGTAGTTCACGGCCGGGACGCCGAGCGCCGAGAACCGCGCGACGTCGGTCCAGCCGTACTTCGGGCGCGGCGCGGGACCGCCCACGGCTGCGACGAACTGCTGCGCCAGCGGTGCGTCGAGGCCCGGGCGGGCACCGGCGGCGAGGTCGACGATCGTGACGTCGTAGCCGTCGAAGAGCTCGCGGATGTGCTCGACCGCCTCGTCCGCGGAACGGGAGGGGGCGAACCGGTAGTTGACGTGCACCATCGCCTCGTCCGGGATGACGTTGCCGGCGATGCCGCCCGAGATCCCGACGGCGTTGAGGCCCTCGCGGTACTCGAGTCCGTCGACCGTGACCGTGCGGGGCTCGTAGGCGGCGAGGGTGGCCAGGATCGGGGCCGTCTTGTGGATGGCGTTGTCGCCGATCCAGCTCCGGGCACTGTGCGAACGCTTGCCGGAGGTGCGGATCTCGGCCCGGAGGTTGCCGTTGCAGCCGCCCTCGATCTGTGCGCCCGAGGGCTCGCCGAGGATCGCGAAGTCGCCGGCCAGGAGTTCAGGACGCGTCCTCGCCAGGCGGCCGAGACCGTTCAGGGCGTCGCTGACCTCCTCGTGGTCGTAGAAGACCCAGGTCACGTCGACGTTCGGGGCGACGAGGTCCACCGCGAGCTTGAGCTGCACCGCGCAGCCGGCCTTCATGTCGACCGTCCCGCGACCCCAGAGGATCTCGGTGCCGTCCTCGGTGGTGCGCAACTCGGTCGGCAGGTTGTCGTTGAGCGGCACGGTGTCGATGTGCCCGGCGATCACGACCCGGCGCTCCCGACCGAGCTGCGTCCTGGCGACGATCGCGTCGCCGTCGCGGACCACGTCGAGGTGGTCGAGCGGGGCCAGGGCGGCTTCGATCCCGTCGGCGAGCGCGCCCTCGTTGCCGGACACCGATTCGATGTCGCAGATCGCGCGGGTGATGTCGATGGACGAGGCACTGAGGTCGAGCGGCTGCGGCATGCGGTCACCTTATCCGGCAGCCCTGGCGTCCCGCTGGCGCGGCGGCGCTCCGCTCGGGAGGCCCGGTCCGGCCCCGCAGCGTCCGTCCGGCCGGTCCGGAGGTCCGGTCCGGCACCTCGGTACCCTGGTGCCGTGACCGACTCGACCGACACGACCGCCGACCCCCGCCCGACCTCCGCTTGGGGCCACGGCCTCGCGACGATCGCCGCCGACGGCACGGTCCTCGACACCTGGTTCCCGTCGACGTCCCTCGGCGAGCGCCCAGCGGACGCAGCGGTGCCCGCCGGCCTGCAGGCCGCGGCCGGGGAGGACCCCGTCCGCGAGGTCCGGCTCGAGGTCGTCACCGTCGACATCGTGATCGACGACGCTCCGACGAGCACGCCCGACGCCTACCTCCGCCTCCACCTGCTCAGCCACCTGCACGTGCGGCCGAACGAGATCTCCCTCGACGGCGTGTTCGGCCACCTGCCGATCGTCGCCTGGACCAACGCCGGCCCGGTGCACCCCGGAGCGCTCACCCGCCTCCGCCCGGCCCTGCAGCGCGCCGGCATCGCCGTGCACGCGATCGACAAGTTCCCCCGGCTGGTGGACTACGTCGTGCCGGACCGGGTCCGGATCGGTGACGCGAACCGGGTGCGGCTCGGAGCGCACCTCGCCCCGGGTACCACCGTCATGCACGAGGGCTTCGTCAACTTCAACGCCGGCACCCTCGGTGAGGCGATGATCGAGGGCCGGGTCTCGCAGGGCGTCGTCGTCGGCGACGGCACCGACATCGGCGGCGGCGCGTCGATCATGGGCACCCTGTCCGGCGGCGGCACGCACCGTGTCCGACTCGGCGCCCGCGCGCTCCTCGGGGCGAACGCCGGCCTCGGCATCTCGCTCGGGGACGACTCGGTGGTCGAGGCGGGGCTGTACGTCACCGCGGGGACGAAGGTCGTCCTGGTCGGAGCCGCCCCGAACCCGGACGGCACGCCACGCACCGTCAAGGCCGCCGAGCTGTCGGACGCGCCGAACGTCCTGTTCCGCCGCAACTCCCTGACGGGTGCGGTGGAGGCGCTGCAGCGGAAGGGCGAGGGGATCCAGCTCAACACGGCGCTGCACGCCTAGGGCGTGCTCGACGCGTCCGTGGCGCCGCTCGCTCCCTGTTCGCGCACGGCGTCGAACCGCTCACGGTGGTCCACGATCTCGTGCTGGTGGGCGCTGACCCAGTCGGCGAGCGAGAGCGAGACCTCCTGCAGGACGTGCGTCAGCCCGTCAGGGTGTCAGCGGTGCGGCAGGTCCCGCTTCGGGTGCCCCACGTACAGCTGCTGCGGGCGCCCGATCTTGTTGAGCGGGTCGTTGTTGAGCTCGCGCCACTGGGCGATCCAACCCGGCAGGCGGCCGATGGCGAACAGCACCGTGAACATGCGCGGCGGGAACCCCATCGCCTTGTAGATGATGCCGGTGTAGAAGTCGACGTTCGGGTAGAGCTTGCGGCTGACGAAGTACTCGTCCTCGAGCGCGATCTGCTCGAGCTCCTTCGCGATGTCGAGCAGGTCGTCCTGCACCCCGAGCGCCTCGAGCACCTCGTCGGCGGACTCCTTGACGAGCTTCGCGCGCGGGTCGTAGTTCTTGTACACGCGGTGTCCGAAGCCCATGAGCTTGACCCCGCGCTCCTTGTTCTTCACGCGCTCGACGAAGCGGGTGACGGGCTCGCCGGAGTCCTTGATCTGCTGGAGCATCTCGAGCACGGCCTCGTTCGCACCGCCGTGCAGCGGCCCGTAGAGCGCGTTGATGCCCGCGGAGATCGACGCGAACATGTTCGCCTTCGTCGACCCCACCAGGCGCACCGTGGCGGTCGAGGCGTTCTGCTCGTGGTCCTCGTGCAGGATGAGCAGCCGGTCGAGCGCCTTCGAGAGCACCGGGTTCGGCTCGTACGGCTCGGCCATGGTGCCGAAGTTGAGCCGGAGGAAGTTGTCGACGAAGGACAGCGAGTTGTCCGGGTACAGGAACGCCTGCCCGATGGCCTTCTTGTGGGCGTACGCGGCGATGACCGGCAGCTTGGCGAGGAGCCGGACGGTCTGCAGCTCGACCTTCTCGGGGTCGTCGACGTCCATGTCGTCCTCGTAGTACGTCGACAGGGCGCTGACCGCGCTGGACAGGACGGACATCGGGTGCGCCGAGTGCGGGAGCGCGTCGAACAGCCGGCGGAGGTCCTCGTGCAGCAGCGTGTGCCGCCGGATCCTGCTGTCGAACGCCTCGAGTTCGGTGGGCGTCGGCAGTTCGCCGTAGATCAGAAGCCAGGCGACCTCGAGGAAGGTGCAGTTCGAGGCGACCTGGTCGATCGGGTAGCCGCGGTACCGCAGGATGCCCTGGTCGCCATCGATGTACGTGATGGCGCTCTTCGTCGAGCCGGTGTTCACGAAGCCGTAGTCGAGCGTGTTCATCCCGGTCTGCTTCTTGAACGTGGAGATGTCCACGGTCGAGGCGCCGTCGACGCTCGGCAGGATCGGGAACTCCGCCTGCCCGCCCGGGTACGTCAGCGTGGCCGTCTCGGTCGCCTGTCCGGCGCCGGGGCTCACGGGGACGGGCGTCGTGGGCGGTGTGGCCGTCTTCTGAGCGTCGTTGGCAGTGTCAGTCACGCTGGACAGCCTAACGGCGGCGACTGTCGATCCGGTACAGCCCGGAGACCGTCGGTTGGTGTGGAACCACGGTTGCGCGGACGCCGGGTCGGTGGGTGGAGTCGGTCTGGAGGCCCGTCAGCCGCCCGTCACGCGCCCTGCGCTGGCGAGTCGCTGGGCGGCCGCCGCGATCCGGTCGTCCGTCGCCGTCAGGGCGACGCGGACGTGCCGCGCTCCGGCGGCACCGTAGAACGTCCCCGGAGCGACGAGGATGCCGCGGTCGGCGAGCCACGCGACGGTGTCGAGGGCGGGCTCGTCGCGGGTCGCCCACAGGTACAGGCCGGCGCCGCTGGCGTCGATGCGGAACCCCGCTCGCTCCAGTGCCGTCCTGAGCACGGTGCGCCGGTTGCGGTACCGGGCCTTCTGCTGCTGCACGTGGGTCTGGTCCTCGAGCGCGACGACCATCGCCTGCTGCACGGGCAGTGGCGGCATCATGCCGGTGTGCTTGCGGATCGCGAGCACGTCTGCGAGGAGTCGGGGGTCACCGGCGACGAAGGCCGCCCGGTACCCGGCGAGGTTCGACTGCTTCGAGAGCGAGTACACGCTGAGGACACCGTCGAACGAGTCGCCCACCACGCGGGCGTCGAGGATCGTCGGGGTGGGCGTGGTGTGGTGGGGGGCGTCCCAGCCGAGCTCGGCGTAGCACTCGTCGCCGACGATGACGGCACCGAGCTCCCGCGCGCGCTCGACGGCGGCACGGAGCTGCTCGACCGAGAGGACGCGCCCGTCGGGGTTGCCCGGGGAGTTCAGCCAGACGAGCTTCGTGCTCGTCGGCCACGACGCCGGGTCGTCGGCCGCGAGGGCCTCGGCGCGCACGAGTGCGGCGCCCAGCTCGTAGGTCGGGTACGCGGCCTCGGGGAAGACGACGGTGTCCCCCGGGCCGAGCCCCAGCCAGAGCGCGAGGCCGGCGATGAACTCCTTCGAGCCGATGGTCGGCAGGACGTGGTCGGCGGTGAGCTGCACGCCCTGACGTCGGCCGTACCAGGCGGCGATGGCCTCGCGCAGGGCCGGGGTGCCGGCGACCTGCGGGTAGGCGTGGGCGTCGGTCGCCTCGGCCAGCGCGCGACGGACGACGTCGGGCGTCGGGTCGACCGGCGAACCGACACTGAGGTCGACGATCCCGCCCTCGTACGCCGTCGCCCGCTGCTTGTACGGAGCGAGCTGGTCCCAGGGGAAGTCGGGCAGGTCGAGCGCCACGGGCGTCAGGCCCGGGGCTGGGCCATGACGACCGGGTGGTCCGCGTGGATCACGCCGACCTTGGCGGCACCGCCGGGCGACCCGATCTCGGAGAAGAACTCGACGTTCGCCTTGTAGTAGTCGGCCCACTCCTCGGGGAGGTCGTCCTCGTAGTAAATGGCCTCGACCGGGCAGACCGGCTCACACGCACCGCAGTCGACGCATTCGTCGGGGTGGATGTAGAGCGACCGGTCACCCTCGTAGATGCAGTCCACGGGGCATTCGTCGATGCACGCACGGTCCTTCACGTCGACACAGGGCTGAGCGATCACGTAGGTCACGAGCGGGTGCTCCCTTCCGGGGTTGAGCGACTGCGAGTCTACCCGTGCGGGGCTGCGACCTCGGACCGGGCGGCCTCCGGCGCGGGACGGACCCGGAGCCCGGAGAGGTCCGGCCAGGCCAGCACGAGCATCGCGACGACCGCCGGCCCGAAGGTCCAGACGTACCCGGCGGTGTTCGCGAGCACGAGCGGCGAGCTCGATCCGGCGACGGCCACGAGCACCTGGGTGGCGAGGATGATCCCGATGCCCACGGCCGCGACGAGCAGACGCGACCGGTACAACAAGCGGACGCCCACCACGACCCCGATGACGATGAGCGCGGTGAGGACCATGCCGATCGGTGCGGCGCTCCACGACCCGAGCGCGACGGTCTGCTGGTGCGTGATCGTGCCGAGGCCGCCGACGAGCAGCCCGACCGCCGCGGTGACGACGACGGCGGCAGCCCGACCGGGGCCGGACATCTCGACGAAGGTCTGCGGTGCCGTCGGGACGGGGGCCTGGTCGTGGCGGAAGCCCTCCTGCGCCGGTACGGCCTGGCGCACGCCGTGTGGCATCACGTAGGACAACCTGCCGGGCTCGGACGGGTCGGCGGGGTCGACCGTGATCTGGCTCCGGTACTGCTCGAGCGCGGCTCGGACCTTGCCGCGGACCGGGAGGACGTCGACCGTGGCGTCCGCGAGCCCGGAGTCCGCGTCGACGATCATCGAGAACGCGACCTCCTCCGCCCGGGCCGCGTACCGGGCGGCAGCGTGCACGCGGAGGTGGTCCGGGTGTCCGTAGCCGCCGTCGTCCGCGTAGCTCACCACCGCGTCGGCACCCGTCGACCGGATCGCCGCACGGATGTCGTCGACGACCTCGCCGAGGTCCGCCCGGGTCAGGGAGTCCGCGGGGGCGTCACCCGCGGCCGTGGCGCGGCCGTCCGGGCCCCACTGCATGCCCGAGTCGGTGTAGCGACGCTCGGGCAGGTCCGTCGGCCGGGCACCCGGGCCGCCGAGCCACAGGTGCGCCGGGCCGCCGAGGGCCGCGAGCGCCGCCGCGATCTCGGTCTCACGGTGGGCCGCGACGCGCCGGCCGTCCCCGGCGAGCGGTGCGAGTTCCGCGGTGAGCATCTCGCCGCGCTCCCCCCGGGTGGCGGTGAGGACCGTGACGTGGGCGCCGAGCTCGAGCAGGGTCGCGATCGTGCCGCCGGACGACAGCGTCTCGTCGTCGGGGTGCGCGTGGACGAAGAGGACGCGTTCGGGGCGCGTGGTCGGTGCCGTGGACATCGCCTGCAAGCGTACGGGAAGCGGTCCGGGAGCCCGGTGTCGGCCGCCCAGACCCGGCGTCAGCGCGAGGTGACGATGTACGTCGCGGTGGCGCCGCCGTCCGCCTGCGAGAACGTCAGGACGACGCGGTGGTCCTCGCTCCGGAACATCCCGAACGCGCTCGACCGGTCGGTCCGCTCCGCCGACGCCGTGAACCCGGCGTCCGCGAGCTGCTGGGCCGCGGCTGCGAAGTCGTCGACCGAGGCCGTGCGGACCTGCACGACCCAGCCAGAGCCTCCCGGGCCGGATCCACCACCGAGCACGCTCCCGTCGACGAGCGGGACGGCCGACGACGGGAACCCGTCGGGGACCTGGCCGTCGCTCGTCACGTCCGCACCGCGCAGGGCGGTGTCGAGCGCGCCGTCGATCCCGCCCGCGACGTCCGCCATGCCCCGCTCGATCGCGGCTCCGTCGATGCCGTCGACCCCCTCGCTCACGCTCGACGCGACCGAGGAGCCGAGGTCGGTCGCCTGGCGCACGGCGTCCGACGAGCAGCCGCTGAGACCGGCGAGTGCGATGCCGGCGGCGACGGCGGCGGTCAGTGAGGTGCGGATCGGGCGACGCATGCCGGTACCGTAACCGGCCGGACGGCGCACTCGTGGTGCGTTCGCTGGGAAGTCGCCTCGGCGGGCGTCAGGAGAGGTAGGCCCGGGCCGCCGCGACGAGGGCGTCGACCCCGACCGGGATCGACGTCTCCGCCTGCGGTGCGTAGAACGGCGAGTGGTTGCTCGGGATCTCCGCACCGCGGCGGAACAGCTCGGGGTCGGTGATGCCGGTGAACCAGTACACGATCGGGGCGCCGGCTGCGGTGGCGAGCTGTCCGACGTCCTCCGACGCCATCGCCAGCCCCGACTCCATGTCGACGGCGTGCGGCACGACGGCGCGCACGGCGGCCAGGACGACGGCGGCCTGCTCGGGGTCGTTGACGAGGACGTCCGCTCCCGGCGCACGCTCGATCGTCGGCTCGGCCAGTCCCCCGGCCTCGCTCTCGGCCCGGACGATCCGCTCGATCGACGCGATGATCCGCGCCCGGGTCTCCTCGTTGCGGGCTCGGGTCGAGATCTCGATCACGGCGGTGTCCGGGATGATGTTCGGCCGTGTGCCGGCGTGGAACGAGCCGACCGTGACGACACCGGCGTCGCTCGGGGAGACCTCGCGCGACACGATCGTCTGCAGCCGGACGACGGCGGACGCAGCGGTGACGATCGGGTCGAGGGACGCCTGGGGGGCCGAGCCGTGCGCCCCACGGCCGTTGAACGTCACCGTGAAGCGGTCGCTCGACGCCATCACGGCACCGGCACCGACCGCGACCACCCCGACCGGCGCCGGAGCGGAGTGCTGTCCGAGCACGACGGTCGGCTCCGGGAAGCGCTCGACGAGGCCGTCCTCGATCATGGCCCGTGCACCGGAGATGACCTCTTCCGCCGGCTGGAACACCGCCACCACCGTGCCACGCCAGTCCCCGGTGGTGGCGACGAGGCGCTCCAGGGCCCCGAGCAGCCAGGTCACGTGCATGTCGTGTCCGCAGGCGTGCATCGTCGGGCCCTCGTTGCCGTCCTCGTCGGTGCCGCGGTACGTGCTGGCATACGGCAGTCCGGTGCGTTCCTGCACGGGCAGACCGTCCATGTCGGCGCGGAGCCAGAGGACCGGGCCGTCGCCGTTCTCGAGCACCCCGACGACCCCGGTGCCACCGACCCCGGGCGTCACCGTGACGCCACCGATCTCCGCCAGCCGGTCGGCGATGACACCGGCGGTCCGGTGCTCCTGGAACCCGAGCTCCGGGTGGGCGTGCAGGTCCTGGTAGATCGAGAGCAGGTCGAGAGTCACCCGACCACCGTATCCCCCGGCTCGGACGCGTCCTGCACGGACGCCGACGGCCCGGCCACCTGGAGAGGTGACCGGGCCGACGGACGGAGGACGGGCCTCCTGGGCGGTGCTGGTGCTCAGGCGTCCTGGCGCTTCAGGCGGGCGTAGGCGCGCTGGCGTGCCTGCGCGTCGAGCTCGACCTTGCGGATGCGGACGGCGTCCGGCGTGACCTCGACGCACTCGTCCTCGCGGGCGAACTCCAGGCACTCCTCGAGCGACAGCTGCCGGGACGGCGTCATCGACTCGAACGTGTCGGCGTTGGCCGACCGCATGTTGGTGAGCTTCTTCTCCTTGGTGATGTTCACGTCCATGTCGTCGGCGCGCGAGTTCTCGCCGATGACCATGCCCTCGTAGACCTCCTCGGTGGGGTTGACGAAGAACGTCATCCGCTCCTGGAGGTTCGTGATGGCGAACGGCGTGACCACACCGGAACGGTCCGAGACGATCGAGCCGTTGATTCGGGTCTGGATCGAGCCGGCCCAGTCGTCGTAACCGTGGAAGATCGCGTTCGCGATGCCGGTGCCACGGGTCTCGGTGAGGAACGACGTCCGGAAGCCGATCAGGCCGCGCGACGGGACGATGAACTCCATCCGGATCCACCCGGTGCCGTGGTTCACCATGTTCTCCATGCGGCCCTTGCGGGCGGCCATGAGCTGGGTGATGGCGCCGAGGTGCTCCTCCGGCGTGTCGATCGTCATGTGCTCGTACGGCTCCTGCAGCTTGCCGTTCTCGTCACGCTTGGTGACGACCTGCGGCTTGCCGACCGTGAGCTCGAAGCCCTCGCGACGCATCTGCTCCACCAGGATGGCGAGCGCGAGCTCACCACGACCCTGGACCTCCCAGGCGTCCGGCCGGCCGATGTCGACGACCTTGAGCGAGACGTTGCCGACGAGCTCGCGGTCCAGACGGTCCTTGACGAGACGCGCGGTGAGCTTGTGGCCCTTGACCTTGCCGACGAGCGGCGAGGTGTTGGTGCCGATCGTCATCGAGATCGCCGGGTCGTCGACCGTGATGGTCGGCAGCGGACGGACGTCCTCCGGGTCGCTCAGGGTCTCACCGATGGTGATCGTGTCGAAGCCGGCGACGGCGACGATGTCACCGGGGCCCGCGGACTCGGCCGGGAACCGGTTGAGCGCCTTGGTGATGAGGAGCTCGGTGATGCGGGCGTTCTGGACGGTGCCGTCGTGCTTGACCCACGCGACCGTCTGGCCCTTCTTCATCGTGCCGTGGAAGATGCGGAGCAGGGCGAGGCGGCCGAGGAACGGCGAGGCGTCGAGGTTCGTGACGTGCGCCTGCAGCGGGTGCTCGTCGTCGTACGTCGGGGCCGGCACGTGCTGGAGGATCGCTTCGAAGAGCGGCTCGAGGTCGGCGTTGTCGGGCAGCTCGCCGTCGTTCGGCTTGTTGCGGCTGGCGGCACCGGCACGGCCGGAGGCGTACACCACCGGGACGTCGAGGATCGCGTCGAGGTCGAGGTCGTCGACCTCGTCCGCCATGTCGGACGCGAGGCCGAGGAGCAGGTCCTGGGACTCGGAGACGACCTCGTCGATGCGGGAGTCGGGCCGGTCCGTCTTGTTGACGAGCAGGATCACCGGGAGCTTGGCGGCGAGCGCCTTGCGGAGCACGAAGCGGGTCTGCGGCAGGGGGCCCTCTGACGCGTCGACGAGCAGCACGACACCGTCGACCATGGAGAGGCCGCGCTCGACCTCACCGCCGAAGTCGGCGTGGCCGGGGGTGTCGATCACGTTGATGGTGATGGGACCACCCGCGCCGTACTCAGCGGCGTGCTTGCCGTTGTAGAGCACCGACGTGTTCTTCGCGAGGATGGTGATGCCCTTCTCGCGCTCGAGGTCGTTCGAGTCCATCATCCGGTCTTCGCCCTCGAAGTGGGCGTCGAACGAGTTGGTCTGCGTGAGCATCGCGTCGACGAGGGTGGTCTTGCCGTGGTCGACGTGTGCCACGATGGCGACGTTGCGCAGGTCGGACCGAGTGGCGAGCGCCATACAGGACATCCTTTTGTGTTCGGAAGATGATCGGGCGAGCGCCCGGTTTCGGGACCGGCCCGAAGGTGTTCGGGACCAGCCCGAGGAGTGCGGGACGTGCCCGACGGAGTTCGGGACCATGCCCGACTCGCCAGTCTACCGGTAGTTGCGCAACCAGGAGGAGTACACCGCATGAGCCGACGGCGAACGTGGACCGAGATCACCGTCGTGCTGATGCTCTCGCTCGGTGCCAGCGCGCTGTACTCGATCCTGCAGATCGTCGACGACCTGTCGCAGACGACACCCCTGGGTGACCAGTCCACGGCGCTCAACAGCTCGACGACGACGGTGCAGTACGTCGACCTGGCGCGACAGCTGCTCGGCATCGCGGTCGACCTCGCCCCCGTCGCGCTCGTGTGCATGCTGCTCTGGAGCTCCTCCCGCCCGCACCTCGGCCGGCTCGGCATCGACCGGTTCCGGGCTCGGCCGGACCTCGGCGGCGCGGCGCTCATCGCCCTGGGCATCGGCGTCCCCGGGCTGGCGCTCTACTTCACCGGACGTGCGCTCGGCATCACCGTCGCGGTGGACCCGGCTGCACTCGACTCGTACTGGTGGACGATCCCGGTGCTGCTGCTCTCCGCCGTCCGGTCCGGGCTGCAGGAGGAGGTCATCGTCGTCGGCTACCTGTACGCCCGCCTCGGCGACCTGGGGTGGGGCCGCTGGCAGGTGGTCCTGTCCACCGCCGTCCTGCGTGGGAGTTACCACCTGTACCAGGGGTTCGGCGCGTTCATCGGGAACGCCGTGATGGGCGTCGTCTTCGGATGGATCTACACGAAGTGGGGGCGGCTGCTCCCCCTCGTCATCACGCACGTGCTGCTCGACGCGACGGTCTTCGTCGGCTACCCGTTCGTCGCGCGGGCGTTCCCCGGACTGTTCTCCTAGCCCGTCCTGGCGGTGCGGTGGCCCCACGTCCACCCCGCCCGTCCGGCCGGGAGGCCCGGTGCGGGTCCGGAGCTGAGTTCCCGGTCCGGCGCCGGACCTCCGGTCCGGCGTGCGCTCGGTTCTCCACACCGCGACGGTCGCCTCGCTCGTGAAATGCTACGTTCTACACGTCAGCAAGAGCGATGTGGGGGACGATGGGGATCGAGTTCGACGACGCCGCGGCCGTGCGGCTGCTCTCGTGCGCGACCGAGGTCGCGCTGTCACTCCGAGCGAGTGGCGCCGCTCGACGCGCTGCCGCCGAGCACGCCCTGCACGACTTCCACGGCGCCTACGCACGACTGTTCGAGCAGGCGCGCACGATCGAGTCGGAGGACCGCGTCCGCCTGGTCCGGGCGCTCGACGACCTCGCCGGGCAGCTCCACGTCCTCCGGCGTCAGGCGCACGACGAGCAGCGTCGGCAGCACGACCTGGCGGCATGGCGCGAGCGTGAACGGCAGCGCGACCAGGTGCTCGTCGGCATCGGGGCGCCGGTGCGATCCGCGCTGGACTGGAGCGACGCGGTGATCGACCCGAAGCCGTCCGAGATGCCGGTCCGCCCGACGCCGCTCACGGCGTGGTTCCGCGCGCGGGCCCGGGTCCGGACGAGCAGCGGCGGGTCCGGCGGCCGCAGTGGCGCGGACCCGGAACGCCTGCGCCGGTCCGCTGCACGCGCCCGCGCACAGGACGCGGCCACCGCCCAGGAACTCACCCGGGTACGGAACGCCTGGGTGACCTTCACCCGGACGTGCGCATGGGTGCCGGTGGACGACGCGACCCTCGTGCCGGGGTTCGAGGACCACCTCGCCGAGAACGCTGCGGACGCTGCGTGGCTCGACCGGATCGCGGACGCCTTCGCCGCTGCCGGAGGCGGGTCCCTGTCCGACGGCGTGCTCGACGTGGCCGGGGCGTCCCGACTGCCCGGGGAGCTCCAGCGCGTCCTCGACCCGTCGTCGACCACCGTCGAGGTCGCGGCGGCCTGGCACGCGCTCGGCCTGTCCGACCAGGACGTCGATGCGCTGCCGCTGACGACGAAGCTGCAGCTCGCCGGGATCGACGGGCTCCCGGCAGCGGTGCGGGACATCGCCTCGCGCGCGGTGCTCCGTGCAGCGGTCGCGGACCCGGGGCGGGTGTACCGGATGCTCGGGCTGCCGTACACGTACGGCGCGGTCGACCTCGAGGAGTTCACGCGGCAGGTCGTGGCGTTGCGGGACGGGCTCGAGCGCGCTGACCAGTCGGCTGCCAGACTCGCCCCGCCGTCGGCGAAGGTCGCTCAGCTGGTCGGGTTCGGAGCCTCGAACGGCGCCCTGGTGGCCGCGATCTCGCTCGGGGACCTCGACACGGCGTCGAACGTGACGGTGAACGTGCCGGGCGCGACGACGACGGTCGGGAGTGCGTCGGAGAAGGTACGCGCTGCACACGGGCTCCTCTCGACGGCAGCGCGTCTGGACCAGAAGTCGTCGTTCGCTGTCGTCTCCTGGTTCGGCTACCGCGCACCGTCCTTCCCCGAGGTGCCGGGCCGAGGCCGGGCCAGCACTGGTGGAGCGAACCTGGCTTCGTTCCTCGACGGCGTCGTCGACGCTCGCGCAGATCGCCCTCCGCGGTCGACGACCGTCCTCGGTCATTCCTACGGATCGACGACCGCTGCGGAAGCACTCGCGCAGGCACGGCACAGGATCGACTCCTTCGTCACGTACGGCTCGGTCGGCTTCACCGAGACCACGAAGCCGGACCACCTCAACGCCCACCGCGTGTTCGCGACCGAGGGTCGGGACGACCACGTCGCGGCCCTCGGTCGGTCGAACCGTACAGACCCACGGGATCTCCGTGGGGTCGAGGTCTTCTCCTCGGAAGTCGGCCCCGGCACGAAGGCCGTCACGGGCCACGAGATGTGTCCACGGCACGGAGTCGGGTACCTCTCGTCCGGGTCGACGGCGCAACGGCACATCGCCGAGATCATCGCGGACGGAGAGCCAGCATGAAGGCCATGAAGACGGAACTGCGCGCGATCGTCGTCGCTGCCCTGACACTCGGGCTGACGGTCAGCTGCGCAGCAGGAGGAACCCCCATGCCGAAGGACGCGGCTGGACTGACACGTGCTGACGTCGCCGAGCTCAGCTTGCACCAGGAGTTCGACCGGTACCGGGAGCACTACGAGGAGATGCAGCGGGTGCTGGCCGCGGCACAGCGTGCGGTCCACCAGGGCGAGTGGGACTGGAACGGTGGTGACGACAACCCGGGGATCGGTGGAGACGGTCGCACTCCCCTTCCCGGTGCAGACGTCGACAACAGCTACTTCCTCGAGTCGAGCCGAGCGTGGACTCCGGAAGGAGCCACGGGATCCAGAACAGACCTCGACCCGATGATCGACTACTTCGCACAACGGGGCTGGGACACCCACGTCGAGCGGGTCGCGGACACCTACTACCTCGACGGCACCGCCCACGACGGCTGGCACGTCGAGTACTTCATCCAACCGAGCGGCCGCTACTCCCTCACCGTTTCGAGCGACCTCTTCTGGACCAACAACGCCGACGCACTCTCCCGGGCGGTGTTCGGACGAGCACCGCTGCGATGGCCGGATCGCTCTTCTCCCGGCGAGTACCCGAAGCCGCCCGAGTGGGACACGCCGATCATCAATCGCCCCACGATCTGATGCAGTCACGAAGACGGACGCTCACCCTCGTCACCCTCGTCGTGGTCGTACTCCTGGCCGGCTGCGCAGCGGGAGCAGCGCACACGACGGAGGACGCAGCCGGACTCACGCAGGACGACGTCGCGGAACTCACGCTGCACGAGGAATTCGACCGGTACCGGGATCGCTACCGACACATGCAGCACCTCCTCGCGGAGACGCAGAACCAGGTACACCACGGAGAATGGGAGTGGGACAGGGGCGACGACCTTCCATTGGATGGATCGAACGGTGTCGCACCGCTCCTCGGCGCGACCTTCGTCAACAGCTACTACCTCCACGCGCCACGTACGTGGGCACCGCCCGGCGCATCGGGCGCGAAGCGTGACCTCGATCCGATGCTCGAGTACTTCAGGACGAAGGGATGGACGTTCCGAGTGCGAGCGATCTCGGGCAGTCACGAGGTCTGGGCGTGAACCGGGGACGGGTGGCAGATCCAGTACTCCCTCGACGTCGACGGCCGGTACTCCCTCGACGTCTACAGCGAACCGTTCTGGACCAACGACTCCGATGCGCTGTCCGCAGCCGTCTACGGTCGAGCAACGCTGAACTGGCCGACCGAGTCCCGACCGGGTGAGTACCCGACGCCGCCGACGTGGGACGATCCGGTCGTCAACCACCCGAAGATCTGAGCAGGCGGTCGGTGCACGGAGACGGACGGGAGGCGGCGTGCAGTCCGTGCGCACCGCCTCCCGTCCGGCATCCGGTTACGCCGCGATCGAGGGCACCTTCTCCGGGTAGTGGCACGCCGCCCGGTGGTCGACGTCCTCGCCGCGACGCGGCGCCTTCTCCGGCTCCTCCTGCTCGCACCGGCGCCGCTCGTCCTCCGGAAGGAGCGCGTAGAGCGGGCAGCGCGACCGGAACCGGCACCCGGTCGGGCGCTCGGTCGGGCTGGGCGGGTCCCCCGGCAGCAGGATCGTCTTCCGTGCGCGCTCGACGACCGGGTCCGGTACCGGCACCGCCGACATGAGTGCCGCGGTGTACGGGTGCATCGGGCGCTCGAAGACGTCGTCGACGGCGCCTTCCTCGACGGTGCGACCGAGGTACATCACGCTGACGCGGTCGGCGACGTGTCGGATGACCGACAGGTCGTGCGACACGAACAGGTAGGACAGTCCGAGCCGTGCCTTGAGCTCGGCGAGCAGGTTGAGCACGCCGGCCTGGATGGAGACGTCGAGCGCGGAGACCGGCTCGTCCAGCACCACGAGGTCCGGCTCGACGGCGAGGGCGCGCGCGATCGAGATGCGCTGCCGCTGGCCGCCGGAGAACTCGTGCGGGTACCGGTCGGCCTCGGCTGCCCGCAGACCGACGAGCTCGAGCAGCTCCGGCACGCGCTCGCTGATGCGCGACGCCGGCGCACCGACCGCGCGGAGCGGTTCGGCGACGACGTCGTACACCGACATGCGCGGATCCAGGCTGGCGGAGGGGTCCTGGAACACCATCGAGATGCGCTGCCGCAGGGCACGGGTGCCGGCAGCACCCCGGGCGGTCGCTTCGGCGAGTGACTCCCCGAACAGCTCGACCGTGCCGGCCTCGGGCCGGTCGAGGTCCATGAGCTGGTGCAGGGTCGTCGACTTGCCGGAGCCGGACTCCCCGACGAGGCCGAGGGTCTCACCGCGGCGGATGTCGAGGTCGACCCCGTCGACGGCGTAGACGTCACCGACCTTGCGGCGGAAGACGGACCCCTTGACGAGCGGGAACGTCTTCGTCAGGCCCTCGACGTGCACGACGGGCTCGCGGGCGGTCCGCGCCGCCTCGAACGCGACGGCATCGGCGTCCTGCGGGATGACGGGGAGCGAGAAGATCCGGCCGGCATCGGCTTGCTCGGCGGCGACCTCCGCCGTGCGGTGGCAGGCGGCGGTGTGTCCGGCCGACGCCGTCCGGGCGGCCGCGGCGATCGTGTCCGCGCCGTCACCGACGCCGACGGGCGGCGCGAGCACCGGCTCGGTGGACCGGCAGACCTCGCTGACCAACGGGCACCGATCCGCGAAGGGGCAGGCGTCCGGCAGGCCGATGAGCGACGGCGGTGCGCCTGGGATCGGCACGAGCGGTGACCGGTCGGTGGCGTCGAGCCTCGGCAGCGCGCCGATGAGCCCGATCGTGTACGGCATCCGCGGGCGGGCGAAGAGCTCCTCGGCCGTGGCCGTCTCGACGATCCGACCGGCGTACATGACCGCGATCCGGTCGGCGATCCCCGCGATGACGCCGAGGTCGTGGCTGACGAACACCAGCGCGGCACCGGTCTCGCGTTGCGCGGTCCGGAGCACCTCGATGATCTGTGCCTGGATCGTCACGTCCAGCGCGGTGGTCGGCTCGTCCGCCAGGATCACGTCCGGGTCGTTCGCCATGGCCATCGCGATCATGGCACGCTGGCGCATGCCGCCGGAGAACTCGTGCGGGAAGGCGTCCACGCGGCGGCTCGGTTCCGGGATGCCGACGAGTTCGAGGAGTTCGATGGCCCGTGCTCGCGCCTCCGCCTTCGAGGCTCCGCGGTGCAGTCGGACCGTCTCGGCGATCTGGTCGCCGATCGTGTACACCGGCGTGAACGCGGACAGCGGGTCCTGGAAGACCATCGCGACCTTGTCCCCGCGGAGCCGGCTCAGCTGCTTGTCCGACCGGCCGAGCAGCTCCTCACCGTCGAGCTCGACCGACCCGCTGACCTTCGTGGTGTCGGGCAGGAGTCCGAGGACCGCCATGCTCGTCACCGACTTGCCCGACCCGGACTCGCCGACGATGCCGAGCACCTCGCCCCGGCGGAGTTCGAGGTCCACGCCCCGGACCGCGTGCACGGTCCCCCGCGGGGTCGGGAACCGGACGTGCAGGTCCCGGACCCGCACGATCGGCTCCGTGGTGGTCGCGCCCGTGGTCGAGCCGTTCGTGATGGTGCTCATGCTGCTTCCCCGGTCGTCCGCGACGCTCATGCGCCCGATCCGGCCTGTGTGTTCAGCGCGGCCACGTCGACGGCCGCCTGGTTCTGGTCCCGACGGCGGTTGCGCTTCTGCCGCTTGCCGGTCGTCGAGGTCGGGTCCAGCGCGTCGCGGAGCCCGTCCCCGATGAGGTTCGCCGCGATCGCGAAGACCACGAGCGCCCCGGCGGCGAAGTAGAACAGCCACGGACTCGTCAGGGCGTTGTCCTGGTTCTGGGCGATGAGCGTCCCGAGTGAGACGTCCGGCGCCTGGACACCGAAGCCGAAGTAGCTCAGCGTCGTCTCGCCGAGCACCGCGGTCGCGACCTGGATGGTGCCGTCGATGATGAGGAACGACGCCACGTTCGGAAGGATGTGGCGGAAGATGATCCGGAACGGCCCGATGCCCATGTACCGGGCGGCCCGCACGAACTCGCGTTCCTTCACCGACAGCGTCATGGCCCGCACGACCCGTGCCGTGATCATCCAGCCGAAGACGGTGATGAGGACCACGAGCACGATCCACCCGGCGTTCTGGATGCGCGGGCTGATGATGGCGATGATGAGGAACGACGGCAGCACGAGCAGCATGTCGACGAAGAACATCACGATGCGGTCGACCCAGCCGCCGAAGTAGCCCGCCGCTGCCCCGGTGATCGCCGCGATCGCGGTCGAGAACACCGCGACGAGCAGCCCGATGAGCAGGCTCTTCTGCATGCCCCGCGCGGTCTGGGCGAAGACGTCCTGCCCGATGCCGTTCGTCCCGAACCAGTGCGCGCCGCTCGGGGGCCGGGTGAACGACGTGTAGTCGATCTCGGAGTACTGCCACGGGCTGACGAGCGGCCCGATGAAGGCGAAGGCGAACAGCAGCAGGACGACGACGACGCCGATCCCGGCACCGCGGTTCATGAAGAGCCGGCGCACCGTCTGGAGGAGCCGGTTGCCCTGCCCCGTCGGTCGGGCCGGCACGTCGCTGCGCGCGACGAGCGTCGGGTCGACGGGTTCGATCCGGGTGTCGGTCATGTCATGCCCTCCTGACGCGCGGGTCGAGCGCTGCGGTCGCGAGGTCCGCGAGGAACCCGGCGACGAGCACCACCACGGCCGCGAACAGCGTGTACGCCGTGACCACGTTGACGTCGTTGTTGTTCACCGCGTCGATGAACCACGACCCGAGCCCGTTCCAGGCGAAGATCTTCTCGGTGAGGGTCGCACCGGTCAGGATGCCGAGGAACCCGTAGGCGAAGAGCGTGGTCATCGGGATGAGCGCGGTGCGGAGGCCGTGCTTGAACGTCGCCCGTCCGCGCGTGAGTCCCTTCGCCCTGGCGGTCCGGAGGAAGTCGGAGCCGAGCACGTCGAGCATCGTCGCCCGCTGGTACCGGCTGTAGATCGCGATGAGGCCGACGGCGATCGAGATCGTCGGCAGGAGCAGGTGCACCCCGCGGTCGACGAGCAGTGTCCACGGTGTCCCGTCGAGCCCCGGGGTCGCCTCTCCGGTGAAGTTGACGAGCTGCCGGCCGGCGTCCTGGTTGAGCTTCGTCGCTCCGATCTTGAGGAACACCGCGGTGAGGAAGACGGGCGTGGAGAACAGCACGATCGAGATCGCCGCGCTCACGCGGTCCGAGATCCGGTACTGGCGGATCGCGTTCCACACGCCCACGAGCACTCCGAGCACGATGCCCGCGACCGACCCGACGAGCAACAGCCGGAGACTCACCCCGAGCCGCGGGAAGAACTGCTCGTTCACCGAACGGTCCTGGATCGTCTGCCCGAGGTCGCCATGCACGACGTCACCGAGCCAGTGCGTGTACCGCACCACGACCGGCGTCTTGTCGTTGACGCCGATGTCGTCGAGCTTCGCGTCGATGACCTGGGCCGAGGGTGCGGGGTTGCGCTCCGCGTAGACGGATCGAGGGCTGAACGTCGCCGAGGCCAGGAAGTACGTCAGCGAGGTCGCGAGGAACACGAGCACGACGTAGTACACGAGTCGACGCGCCAGGAAGCGGATCATGGAGGCCACCATAGGGCCTGGTTTGTTTCCGGTACATGTCGCCGGACGACCCGCTGCGTAACGAACGGACGTCGTGTGCAGAAAAAGCGCTCTACCCCCGTCGGAGGGCCCTAGGCTCGACGACAACTTCCAGAGGGGAACCACATGAAGCACAGGAAAGTCCTCGCGGTGACGGCGGCCCTCGCCGGCATCGCCCTCGCCGTGACCGGCTGCGCAGGCGGCTCCGGCGACTCCGGCGGAACCAGCGGGAACGACTCGGGCAAGAAGACGCTGCCGACCTCGGCTCAGATCAACGCCACGCCGGTGTCCGACCTGCAGGACGGTGGCACGCTCCGTCTGCCGATCTCGCAGTGGGTCTCGCAGTGGAACTACAACCAGGTCGACGGCCCACTCGTCGACGCGTCGACGATCGAACAGGCGACGATGCCGTTCATCTACACGATCGACGCGAAGGGCGCTCCGACGCTCAACAGGGACTACGTGACCAAGGCCGAGGTCACGAGCGACGACCCGCTCACGATCGAGTACACGATCAACGACCAGGCGCAGTGGAACGACGGCACGCCGATCACCTGGCGTGACTTCGAGAACGAGTGGAAGACCACGAACGGCGAGGACGAGGCGTACCTGATCGCCGGCGCGACCGGCTACGAGGACATCGAGTCCGTCACGAAGGGCGCGACCGACCGTGACGTCGTCGTGCGGTTCGCGACGCCGTTCTCGGACTGGAAGTCGCTGTTCAGCCCGCTCTACCCCGCGAGCCAGACGAGTACGCCCGAGCAGTTCAACAACGGCTACAAGGGCAAGGTCCCGGTCTCCTCGGGTCCCTACGAGATCACGGACCTCGACGAGACGGCCGGCACCGTCACGATGAAGCCGGACGACAACTGGTGGGGCGACGAGCCGAAGCTCGACCAGGTCATCTTCCGCTCGCTGGACGGCAACGCCGACGTGGACGCGTACCTCAACAAGGAGATCGACTCCGTCCTGACCACGACGTCGGAGCGGTTCGACCGGGTGAAGGACGCGAAGAACACGAAGATCCTCGCGTCGACCTCGGCCCAGTACACGCACGTGGACTTCTCGTCCAACGGCCTGCTCAAGGACAAGCAGCTCCGGCTGGCGATCCAGCACGCGGTGAACCGCGACGCGCTCGCGCAGGTCATCGGCGGCACCCTTCCCTACAAGCTCGGCACGCTCGACAACCACCTGTTCCTGTCCACGGACAAGGGCTACACGTCGAACACCAAGCCGAACGCCACGTTCGACGTCGAGAAGGCGAAGCAACTGCTCGACGACGACGGTTGGAAGACCGACGGTGAGTACCGGTCGAAGGGTGGGAAGAAGCTGTCCATCGCGATCACCATTCCGTCCGGCGCTCCGACGTCCCAGCAGCTGGCGCAGGTCATGCAGCAGCAGCTGAAGGAGGTCGGCGTCGAGCTGAAGCTGAAGTCCGTCGCCACCGACGACTTCTTCGAGCAGTACGTCACACCGGGCAACTACGACATGACGATCTTCGTCTGGGGTGGGACCGGCTTCCACTCGAGCAGCGCGACGATCTACACCTCGGGCGACACCGGTCAGAACTACGGCCGCGTCAGCTCGAACGCGATCGACAAGCTGACCGAGAAGGCCCTGTCCGAGCCGGACACCGACAAGGCGAACGCCATCTGGAACCAGATCGACGAGCAGGTGTGGGCGATCGGGCACTCGATGCCGATCACCGCGAAGCCGGCGCTGGTCGCGCAGAACCCGAAGCTCGCCAACTACGGCGCCTTCGCGGGCGCGCAGAACATCGACTGGACCAAGGTCGGGTTCACCGGCTAGCGGACGCCGCTGATCGAACCACGAGGGGCCGGACGCATCGCGTCCGGCCCCTCGTCGGATCCGGTGTGCGCTCTCGCAGCCGATTCGCGGTGCCGTCCCCGGGTCAGTGCACCGACCGACCGTACTGTTGGGCCATGGCCATCCCCGAGACCGGGTCCGCGGCGCCGGGCTTCACACTCCCCGGCATGCTCGTCCGCCAGGGCGTCCGCACCGACGCCGAGTACTCGCTCGCGTCCGAGATCGGTCGCCCCGTCGTGCTCGCCTTCTACCCCGGCGACGCGACCCCGGTCTGCACGGCGCAGCTCTGCTCCTACCAGGAGGAACTCGACGACTTCCGCGACCTCGGCGCGGTCGTGTGGGGCATCAGTCCGCAGGGACTCGACTCGCACGAGGGCTTCGCCCGCGGGTCGTCGCTCACCTTCCCCCTGCTCTCGGACGTCGGTGGGGACGTCATCCGTGCCTACGGCGTCCACGTCCCGGGCCTCGGACTCCGTCGTTCCGTGTTTGTCATCGGTCCCGACGGTGTGGTCCGCTGGCGACACGTCGGGCTCGTGGGACTGCGGTTCCCGCGCGCCGAGGTCATCCGCGAGCAGATCGAGCTGCTCGTCGCCTGATCCGCCGACAGTCCGACCCGTTGACAGTCCGACCCGTTGACAGCCGGACCCGTCGGGGTGACCATGGTCTGACGAAGACCTCCGGGTTCGCCTCCTCGGGACATCGGGTCTTCCGCCGGTACGCGCACGGCCTGTCTGGTCCGCTCGGTTGGTGGTCCCGAGGAGGCGCTCTCGTCGCCCTCGCGCAGGTCGTCTCATAGGCTTGCCCCATGCCCGCCCGGATCGTCGCGACGAACATGCGCCGCTTCGCCGTCGCCCTCTGGGTCGTCGCCGCAGCCCTCGTCGTCATCGGCCTCGTCACCAACGGGCCGAGTGCCGCGCTGCTCGTCCCCGTCCCGTCACTGTTCACCGCATGGTTCGCCTGGGTCGTGCTGTGGCGACCGCGGATCGAACTCACGGCGGACGCCCTGGTCGTCGTGGACGTCCGTCGCACCACCCGGTTCGCCTGGCGGCGCGTGCGGGCGGTGCGGACGAAGTACGGGCTCGAGGTCGTCACCGACCAGGGTGAACACCGCGTCTGGATCGCGCCCCGGCCGAACGCCCGGCTCACGCTCGTCCGACCGGGAGGCTCGGTGCCGGTGGACGTCGACGCAGCGGCCGACGAGATCCGTGCCGTCGTCCCGCCGCCGCTCGTGTACGACGGTGATCCCCCCGCCACGGTGACGGCCGCGCCGATCGTGCACGAGGCGCACGGCTGGGCGATCGTGGCCCTGGTGGTGCTCGGCATCGCCGGGAGCCTGGCCGGCGCTCGTCTCTGAGCCGGCGGTCCCGACACGTCTCAGTCGTTGGCGAGGCCCACGAGGACGCCGCCCGTGATCCGCACGCTGAGGTTGTACAGGACGCTGACCACGGCGCCCAGCACGGTCCCGACGACGACGTCGAGGACGCCGACCACGATCGAGAACCCGACGACCTGGCCCAGCGAGAACTGGTCCATGAGCGAGTAGCTGCTCTGCCCGGTGACGTCCTGCAACAGCCCGTCGGCCTTGTCGAACACCCCGGTCTGGTCGAGGACGCCCCACACGAGCGCCGTGGCGACGACGAGCACGATCGACACGGCCAGGGCGATGAGGAACGACAGCTTCACCATCGACCAGAAGTCGACGTACACCAGGCGGAGTCGGACCTGACGCGTCCCACTGGGACGTCTCGTCTTCTGCTGGAGCTTCTCGGCGACACTACTCATCGTGTGACTCGTCATCTCCGACCCGGGTGAGGTCGGCGTCGGTGGGCAGGTCGGTGGGAGCGCCGAACACGACGGGCCCACCGTCCGTCGCGCCGGTGCGCGGCTTCCAGGCTAGGAGCGACGGGTCCTCGTCACATCAGTCGGACGGCGGAACCCGTCCGACGACCGGACGATGTGTGGCGGCGGCAGGACGTGCCTCCCGTCCGCTCCGCAGACGACGGAACGCGCCGCCCCGGTACCGGGGCGGCGCGTTCCGTGGTGGCGGCGGAGCGGTCCGGGTCAGCGGCCGAACTCGAAGCCCGCGCCGGGGATGGCGGCCAGCAGGTCCTTCGTGTACTGCTCACGCGGGTTGGCGAAGACCTCGTCAGTCGTCGCCTTCTCGACGATCTGGCCCTTGCGCATGACGCAGACGTTGTCCGCGACGAGGCGGACCACCGCGAGGTCGTGCGTGATGAACAGGTAGGTCAAGCCGAGCTCGGACTGCAGCTCGGTCAGCAGGTCGAGGATCTGCCCCTGCACGAGCACGTCGAGAGCCGAGACCGCCTCGTCGAGCACGATGACCTCGGGCTTGAGCGCGAGCGCACGCGCGACGGCGATGCGCTGGCGCTGTCCACCGGACAGCTCGCTCGGGTAGCGGTTCACCATCGACTTCGGCAGCGCGACCTGGTCGAGCAGCTCGAGCACCCGCGCACGACGGGAGGCCTTGTCGCCGACCTTGTGCGTGGTGAGCGGCTCCGCGATCGTGTTCCCGACGTTGTACATCGGGTCCAGCGAGCCGTACGGGTCCTGGAACACCGGCTGGACGCGACGACGGAAGTCGAACAGGTCCTTGCCCTTGAGCGCGCCGATGTCGATGCCGTCGAACTGCACCGAGCCCGACGTGATCGACTCCAGCTGCAGCACGAGCTTCGCCACCGTCGACTTGCCGGAGCCGGACTCGCCGACGAGCGCCGTGGTGGTGCCCTTCGGGATCGAGAACGAGACACCGTCGACGGCCTTCAGCTCACGCGTGGCGACGCCCTGCCCGCGCAGCTTGTAGACCTTCTGCAGGTCCTTGACGACGATGAGGTCCTCGGTCGGCTTGCTCTCACGCTCGTGGGCACGGGCGAGGAGTTCGTCGTCCTCGCTGCCGGTACCGAAAGCGATGTCGACCGACTGGTGCTGGACCTTCGACTGGATGCGGCGGCTCGCGAGCGACGGCGCAGCAGCGACGAGGCGCTGTGTGTACGGGTGCTGCGGGTTCGCCAGGATCTCCTTCGACGGACCGGCCTCGACGACCTGCCCCTTGTACATCACCACGAGCTTCTCGGCGCGCTCGGCGGCGAGACCGAGGTCGTGGGTGATGAACAGCACCGAGGTGCCGAAGTCGCGCGTCAGGCTCTCGAGGTGGTCGAGGATGACCCGCTGCACGGTGACGTCGAGCGCGGAGGTCGGCTCGTCGGCGATGAGCAGCTTCGGACGGCTCGACAGACCGATTCCGATGAGCACACGCTGGCGCATGCCGCCGGAGAACTCGTGCGGGTACTGCTTGAGGCGGCTCTCGGCGTCACCGAGCCCGGCCTCCTGCAGGACCTCGATCGCCCGGGCGCGGATGGCGGACTTGCCGGTCGCCATGCCGTTCGCCTTGATGGCCTCCTCGACCTGGAACCCGATCTTCCAGAGCGGGTTGAGGTTCGACATCGGGTCCTGCGGGACGTACCCGATCTCGGTGCCGCGGATCTCGGCGAGCTGCTTCTCGCTGAGGCCGACGAGCTCGCGCCCGTTCAGCTTGATCGAGCCGCCGGTGATCGTGCCGGTGCCCGGGAGCAACTTGATGATCGCCTGGGCGCTGGTGGACTTGCCCGAGCCGGACTCGCCCACGATCGCGAGGCGCTCGCCCTGCTCGAGGGTCATGTTCACGCCACGGACTGCCTGGACGAGGCCGCTCTGCGTCTGGAACCCCACGTGCAGGTCGGTGATCTCGAGCAGCGGCGCGCCGGGGGTGCCGGACGTGCGGGCGTTCGGCTGGGTGAGTGTCTCGCTCATCGGCGGGCCCTCGCCTTCGGGTCGAGCGCGTCGCGGACCACGTCACCGAGGAGGAGGAACGCGAGCACGGTGATGGACAGGGCGGCGGACGGCCAGAAGATCGTCGACGGGTTCGTGCGGATCGACGTGCGCGCCGTGCCGATGTCGAGGCCCCAGCTGAGCGCCGACGGCGGCAGACCGATACCGAGGAACGACAGCGTCGCCTCGGCCACGATGAACGTGCCGAGCGAGACGGTGGCGACGACGATGACCGGTGCGAGCGAGTTCGGGATGACGTGCTTGACCAGGGTCTGGAAGCGCCCGACGCCGAGGGCCGCGGAGGCGGTCACGTAGTCGGCCTGCCTGGCGCTGAGCACGGCGCCACGCATGATGCGGGCGATCTGCGGCCAGGCGAACACCGCGAGCACGAGGGACACGGTCACCGCGTTGCGCTGCGGGATCACGGACATGATGACGATCGCGCCGAGGACGGTCGGGATCGAGAAGAAGATGTCCGCGATGCGGGACACGACCGCGTCGAGCCATCCGCCGTAGAACCCGGCGATGGAACCGACGACGATGCCGACGATCGTCACGAGGACGGTCGCGAGCAGGCCGACGATCAGGGAGTTCTGCGCACCCCAGATGACGCGGGCGTACACGTCGGAACCCTGGCGGGTGTACCCGAGCGGGTGACCGGCGCGAGGGCCCTCGTCGCTGTAGTCGAGGTTCGCGGCACGCGGGTCGATGTGCGTGAACAGCCCCGGCACGACGGCGACGACGACGATGAGCAGGATGAGGACGGCGGAGATCCAGAACGTCGGACGACGACGCATCGACTCCCAGGCGTCGGTCCAGAGGGAACGGGTCTTCTCGTCCTCGTTGACCTGGTCGACCGCCTGCAGCGGGGTCTCCTCGATCGGTGCGACGTAGTGCGTCGCCGAACGGGGTTCGGTGTTACTTGGCATAGCGGATCCTCGGGTCCAGGACGGCGTAGAGCAGGTCGACCAGGAGGTTGGCGAGCATGAAGATGATGACCATCACGGCGACGAACGACACGACCGTCGGGCCTTCGCCGAGGGTGACGGCCTTGTAGACCGTCCCACCGACGCCGTTGATGTTGAAGATGCCCTCGGTCACGATCGCGCCGACCATCAGGCTGCCGATGTCGACACCGAGGTACGTGACGACCGGGATGAGCGAGTTCCGGAAGATGTGGACGCTGACCACACGGCGACGGGACAGGCCCTTCGCGGTCGCGGTCCGGACGAAGTCGGCGCTGGTGTTCTCGCTGACGCTCGCACGCGTCAGACGCACGATGTACGCGAACGACACGGTCGCGAGCACGATCGCCGGCAGCACGAGTTCGGACCACGGCGCCTGACCGGACACCGTCACCCGGAAGAGCCCGAGGTTGATGCCGAAGACGTACTGCAGCACGAAGCCGACGACGAAGGTCGGGACCGAGATGAGCAGGAGCGACACGACGAGCGCGGTGGCGTCGAACCACTTGCCCTTGCGGAGACCCGCGATGACGCCGACGACGATGCCGGCGACGGCCTCGAAGACGAGGGCGAGGAGCGCGAGTCGAGCCGTGATCGGGAACGCGGTCGCGAGCTGCTGGCTGACCGGGAGGCCCGAGTACGTCAGCCCGAGGTCACCGCGGAAGAGACCGCCGACCCACAGGAGGTACTGGACGAGGAACGGCTTGTCCAGGTTGTACTGCGCCCGGAGCTGCTCGATCACCTGCGGCGACGGCTGTCGGTCGCCGAACAGCGCGGCGATCGGGTCGCCGGGCAGCGAGAAGACCATGAAGTAGATGAGGAACGTGGCCCCGAAGAACACGGGGATGAGTTGCAGGAGGCGCTTGCCGAGGTACCAGAGCATCAGATCCCTGCCTGGTTCGCTGCGCGCATGTCGTTCAGGTTCATGTCGTGTGGGGTGGACGGTCCGAGGGTCGGCACGGGTGTCCGGTGCGGGCGGCGGCGCCCGCGTTCGTGGGGGAAGGTGTAGCCGCCGTGGTACGGGGGTTCGGGGACAGTGTGGTCCCCGAACCCCCGTCCGGTTGGCCGCGGAGCAGGATACCTGCTCGCGATGGGTCCTCTGAGAGGACCGGTGTTACTTGGTGACTTCGATGTCGTAGTACAGCGGCACCGAGTCCCAGCCGAACTTGACGTTCTTGACGTTGTCAGCAGCCCACACGCCGGTCACGTTGGAGTACCAGAGCGGGATCTCGGGGAGGTCCTCGAACAGCAGCTCCTGCGCCTGGTCGAAGTACTTGTTGCCCTCTTCGACGGTCGAGGCCGAGCGGCCCTTGTCGAGCAGCTCGTTGAACTCGGCCGAGTCGTAGCGCGAGTAGTTGTTCGACGAGCCCTCACCCATGGTCGGGCCGAGGAAGTTGTACAGCGACGGGTAGTCGGCCTGCCAACCGGTGCGGCTTCCGCCCGTGAGCTTGTCGTCCGTCTGGAGCGCGAGCGCCTCGGCGAAGGTCGGGAGCGCGTTGCCCTCGGCCTTGATGCCCAGCGTGTTCGAGATCGAGTTGGTGACCGCGGTCACCCACGCCTCGTGCCCGCCGTCGGCGTTGTACGAGATGGTGAGGGTGTCGTCGTACTTCGAGATCTCGTCGGCCTGGGCCCAGAGCTTCTTGGCCTCGGCCTTGTCGTACTTCAGGACGTCAGAGCCCTCGAGGTCGTCCGACCAACCGTCGATGACCGGCGAGGTGAAGTCCTTGGCCGGGGTGCGGGTGCCCTGGAAGATCTTGTCGGTGATCTGCTTGCGGTTGATCGACATCGAGATCGCCTCGCGGCGGAGCTTGCCCTCTTCACCCTTCCAGTGGTCGAGGTAGTAGGGCAGGTAGATCGCCTGGAAGATCGCGGCGGCCTGGTTGACGTTCGAGTCGGGGAAGTCCGACTTGTAGGTCGAGAACGCGGCGTCCGGCACGGCGTCGAGGACGTCGAGGTTGCCGCCCTGTGCGTCGGAGTACGCGGTGTCCTGCGAGCTGTAGAACGTGATCGTGAGACCACCGTTCTTCGGCTTGCGCTTGCCCTGGTAGTCCTCGTTCGCGACGAGCTTGATGTCCTGGTTGTGCGTCCAGGCGCCTTCGCCGTCGAGCTTGTACGGGCCGTTGCCGATCGGGTTCTCACCGAACGCCTTGGGGTCGTCGTAGAACGCCGAGGGGAGCGGCACGAAGGCGTTGTAGCCGAGCGACAGCGGGAAGTCCGACTGGGCCGACTTGAGCGTGACGGTGAACTCGTCGTCGTCGACGACCTTCAGGCCGGTGAGCTCGGAGTCCTTCTCGGCGTCGTAGCCCTCGATGTTCTCGAAGAAGTAGCTCGCGCCCTGCGCGTTCGACTTCTGCGCTGCCCAGTTCCACGCCTTCGTGAAGGACTCGGCGGTGATCTCCTCACCGTTGGTGAACTTCCACCCGGTGTTGATCGTGATGTCGAAGGTCTTGGAGTCGTCGGTCGAGACGTCCTTGGCCAGTTCCTTGACGGGCTTGCCGTCGGCGTCGTACGTGAACAGACCATCGAACAGCGACGTGATGATCTTGCCGCCACCGGTCTCGGTGGTGTTCGACGGGATGAGCGGGTTCTGCGGCTCGCTGCCGTTGGTGGTGACGATGCCGTTCGCGTTCGTGGAGCCCGAGCCGGAGCCCGAGTCACTTCCGCCACCGTTGCCGGAGCAGCCGGTCAGGGCGAGTGCTGTGGCCCCGAGCACGGCGAGGGCAGAGAGCCCAGCGCGCTTCTTGATCAAGAGTTCCTCCTGGTGCATGGGACGCGCCGGGCACAGAGGTCCCTCCCGCCGCGTTTGACTCCTGAACTGTAGGCAGTGCTGACAGGCCCGTCCAAACCCAGCGCGCATCGGTTACACGCCCGAAACCAAGTTGCACGATCGTTGCGGCAAAGTGCAACATCCGCGCGTCCCTCGTCATCCCGCGCTCGATCTGTTGCGTTTGCATCGAGGTCCGTGCATCGTCCAGGTGACGTTCCGATGAACCACAGGTGCCATCGGCGACGGCTCGTGTTCGGAGCGCTCCACCCGTCGTCACGGTACCGGACCACGACGGACGGGAGGCCCGTGGCATGGTCGCCACGGGCCTTGCGTCCGTCGTCGCCGTCGCTGACGACTACGCGAACGCCTCGATCGGCGGGCAGGCGCACACGAGGTTTCGGTCGCCGTACGCCTGGTCGATCCGGCGCACCGGCGGCCAGTACTTCCGCCCGGCCTGCCCGGCCGACGGGTAGACCGCCTGCTCACGCGTGTAGGCGTGCTGCCACTCGCCCGTGATCACCGACGCGGCGGTGTGTGGCGCGTTGACGAGCGGGTTGTCCTCGGCCGGCCACTCGCCGCGAGCGACCGCGTCGGCCTCCGCGCGGATGGCGAGCATCGCGTCGACGAACCGGTCGAGCTCGGCGAGGTCCTCGCTCTCGGTGGGTTCGACCATGAGCGTGCCCGCGACCGGGAACGACATCGTCGGAGCGTGGAACCCGTGGTCGATGAGCCGCTTGGCGACGTCGTCCACCGTGATGCCCGTCGCCTCTCGCAGGGGACGGAGGTCGAGGATGCACTCGTGCGCGACCAGGCCGGACTCCCCCGTGTAGAGGACCGGGAACGCCTCGCGCAGTCGTGCCGCCAGGTAGTTCGCGCCGAGCACGGCGACCTCGGTGGCGCGGGTGAGCCCCTCGACGCCCATCATCCGCACGTAGGTCCAGGTGATCGGCAGGATGCTCGGGCTGCCGTAGGGCGCGGCCGAGACCGGTCCGCCGGCGTGGGCGAGACGGTCGCCGTCGGCGTTCGCGTCCGCGCCGGTGCGACGGTCGGCGTCCTGTGCCATCGGGTGCCCGGGCAGGAACGGTGCCAGGTGCGCCTTGGCTGCGACCGGCCCGACGCCCGGACCACCACCGCCGTGCGGGATGCAGAACGTCTTGTGCAGGTTGAGGTGCGAGACGTCCCCGCCGAAGTCCCCGAAGCGGGCGTGCCCGAGGAGCGCGTTGAGGTTCGCACCGTCGACGTACACCTGACCGCCGGCGTCGTGCACGGCGGCGCAGATCTCGGTGATGTCGTGCTCGTACACGCCGTGCGTCGACGGGTAGGTGATCATGAGCGCGGCGAGCTGCTCGGCGTGCTGGGCCGTCTTCGCGCGCAGGTCGTCGAGGTCGACGTTGCCGTCCTCGTCGCACGCCACGACGACGACCCGCATGCCCGCGAGGACCGCCGACGCAGCGTTCGTCCCGTGCGCGCTCGACGGGATGAGGCAGACCGTGCGTGCTTCGTCCCCGCGCGAGCGGTGGTACCCACGGATCGCCAGGAGTCCGGCGAGCTCGCCCTGGCTGCCGGCGTTCGGCTGGACCGAGACGGTGTCGTACCCGGTGACCTCGGCGAGCCAGGTCTCGAGGTCACCGATCATGGCGAGGTAGCCCTGCACGTCCTCACGCGGGGCGAACGGGTGCAGGCGGGCGAACTCCGGCCAGGTGACGGCGGCCATCTCGGTCGCCGCGTTGAGCTTCATCGTGCAGCTGCCGAGCGGGATCATGCCCCGGTCGAGCGCGTAGTCCTTGTCGGACAGGTGCTTGAGGTACCGCATCATCCGGGTCTCGCTGCGGTGGGCGCTGAACACCGGGTGGGTGAGGAACGCACTCGCACGCTCGAGACCGGCCGGGAGGCCCGGGACAGCGTCGCGCACGGCGGTCTCGGTCGCCGGGACGGTCGCGTCCGTCGCACCGAACACCGCGGCGAGGGCGACGAGGTCCTCCGGCGTGGTGGTCTCGTCGACGGACAGCTGCAGGGTGTCGGCGTCCACCAGGTGGAGCAGGTAGCCGGCGTCGTGCGCGGCGGCGACGACGGACTCCGCACGCCCGGCGAACCGGAGCGTCAGGGTGTCGAAGAACCCGTGGTGCGCGAGGTCGGCACCGGCGGCACGGGCGACCTCGGCGAGCACCGTCGTCGTCCGGGCGACCCGCTGCGCGATGAAGCGCAAGCCCTCGGGCCCGTGGTAGACCGCGTACATCGAGGCCATGACGGCGAGGAGCACCTGCGCGGTGCAGATGTTGCTCGTCGCCTTCTCCCGCCGGATGTGCTGCTCGCGGGTCTGCAGGCTGAGCCGGTAGGCCATGCTGCCGTCGGCGTCGAAGGAGACCCCGACGAGTCGGCCGGGCAGCTGGCGCTCGAGGCCCGCGCGGACGGCGAGGTACCCGGCGTGCGGGCCGCCGAAGCCGAGCGGGACGCCGAAGCGCTGGCTGGTCCCGACCGCGACGTCCGCCCCGAGGTCGCCGGGGCTCGCGAGCAGCGTCATCGCGAGCAGGTCGGCCGCGACGACGGCGATGCCGCCTCCGGCGTGGACGCGCTCGATGGTCCGGCTCGGGTCGACGATCCGACCGGAGGCACCGGGGTACTGCAGGACCACGCCGAACGCGCCGTCGAGCTGCTCGTCGGTGGGACCGTCGGCAGCGTCGAAGCCGCGCAGGGTGATGCCGACGGCTTCGGCACGGTGCCCGAGGAGCGCCGCGGTCTGCGGCAGGAGGTCGGCGTCCACGAGGAACGCGTCGCCCTGCACCTTGGAGGCACGTCGGGCGAGGAGCATCCCCTCGACCACGGCCGTGCCCTCGTCGAGCATCGAGGCGCCCGCGGTGGCCATGCCGGTGAGGTCGGAGACCATCGTCTGGAAGTTGATGAGGGCTTCGAGGCGTCCCTGCGAGATCTCGGGCTGGTACGGCGTGTAGGCCGTGTACCAGCTCGGGTTCTCGAGGACGTTCCGCTGGATGACGGCTGGCGTGTGCGTGTCGGAGTACCCCAGGCCGATCATGGCGCGGCGGACGGTGTTGCGCCCGGCGACGCCACGCAGCTCGGCGAGCGCCTCGGTCTCCCCCACCGCGGCCGGCACGGAGGAGTGCGCGATCGGGGCGGCGTGGATCGACTCGGGCACGGCGGCGCGGACGAGGGCGTCGAGGGACGGCTGCCCGACGACGTCGAGCATGGCCTGCTGCTCGGCCGAGGTCGTCCCGATGTGACGGTCGGCGAAGGTGGTCTGCAGGTTCGTCGACGTGGTGAGGTCCTGGTCCGCGGTCATGCGATCGAGGCCCGGTACGTGTCGTGGTCCATGAGGTCCTCGGGGAAGGAGGTCCCGTCGACCTTGAGCTTGACGAGCCAGCCGGCGCCGAACGGGTCCTGGTTGACGGTGTCCGGGGTGGCGACGACGGCGTCGTTGACCTCGACGACCTCGCCCTCGATCGGGGCGAAGAGCTCGCCGACGCTCTTGGTGGACTCGATCTCGCCGAGCTGCTCGCCGGCGGTCGTGGTGGTGCCCACGGCGGGGAGCTCGACGTAGACCACGTCACCGAGCTGCTCGGCCGCGTGGTCGGTGATGCCGACGGTGACGACGTCGCCCTCGACGAGGATCCACTCGTGGTCCTTGGTGTACTGCAGTGCGGTCTGGTCGGTCATGGGATCAGCCTTTCGAGGCGCGGCGGTAGAAGGGGAGGGCGGTGACGGTTCCGGGGATGGCGGTACCGCGGACGTCGATGTGGAGGACCTGTCCCCCGTCGGCGCAGTCGGGGTCGATGAACGCCATCGCGACCGGGTGACCGAGCGTCGGCGAGAGGGCGCCGGAGGTCACGGTGCCGACGACCGCTCCGTCGCGCAGGAGGTCGTACCCCGCACGGGCAGCGCGGCGTCCTTCCATCACGATGCCGACGAGCACGCGGGCGTCGGGGGCGGGCTGCACGCCGGCGTCGCCGACGAAGGAGCCCGAGGTGGCGACGACGCGGCCGAGCCCGGCCTGCGCCGGGCGGACCGAGGTGTCGAGCTCGTGGCCGTAGAGCGGCATGCCTGCTTCGAGACGGAGGGTGTCGCGCGCCGCGAGTCCGGCGGGCACGACCCCACGCTCGGCTCCGGCGTCGAGCAGGGCGTCCCAGATCACCGTGGCGACCTCGGTGTCGCTGTACAGCTCGAAGCCGTCCTCGCCGGTGTACCCGGTGCGGGCGATGAGGACCTCGCTGCCGTCGAACAGTGCGTGGAGCACGCGGTAGTAGCGGAGTTCGTCGAGCGGGGTCTCCGGCTGCAGCCGGTCGGCGACGACGAGGGCGTCGAGCGTACCCGCCGCGGCCGGCCCCTGGATCGCGACGAGGGCCGTCCGGTCGGAGTCGTCCGTCACGAGGACGTCGTGGCCGGCGGCGCGCTCCTGCATGGCCCGGACGGCGACGTCCCGGTTGCCGGCGTTCGCGACGACGAGGAAGACGTCGTCACCGGTGCGGTAGACGACGAGGTCGTCGAGGATCCCGCCGTCCGCGGTCAGGAGCAACGAGTACTTCGCGCGACCGACCGGCATCGCGCCGAACGACCCGGCGAGCGCAGCGTCGAGGTACGCCACGGCCTCGGGCCCCTGCACACCGATCTCGGCCATGTGCGAGAGGTCGAAGACACCCGCGGTCTGGCGCACGGCGTGGTGTTCGGCGAGGTCGGACGAGTACCGGACCGGCATGCGGTGCCCGGCGAAGTCGGTGAACGTGGCACCGGCGGCCTCGTGCGCGGCCTCGAGCGGCGACGAGCGCAGCGGTTCTGACATGACGGAGTTCTCCTGGCATCGGCAGGGCCCGACGACGCTCGTCGGGTGGGAACTCCCCCTCTGTCATGGGCCTGAGAGTTTCACCGCGGCCCGCGAGGTCCGTCGGCTTTCACCGTGGGCGAGGCGGACCACCGCGGGATGCGCCCACGTCGATCGCGTCTGCTTTTCAGAGTGGCCTGTCCGCTGCGGTGTTGGACCTGAGAGATTGGCGGGGAGCTTGCTCCTTCGGTGCCCGGGACCGGTGACGAGCATCGCTGGTGCTCGTCGGTCCGGTCGGGCTCTCCCGCGGCGGGTGGTCGGCCGTCGTGTTCTGTTGTCCGGCGAGCATACCGAGCCCGCGTTACGGGCATGTGTCGTGGCGCAGCGTCCGGCGCCTGCCCAGGGGCGGCGAGGACGACCGCCTGTGCCAGGCCGGCGAGACCCCGCCGACCGCCCTTCGACGTCACGTAGAGTGACGACGTGGCTGGACAGCGATCGCGCCCCCGTGGGCAGCTCGAGCAGGCGGTGCTCGACACGCTCTGGTCCGCCGACGCCTCGGCGGGCGACGGGCTCACCGCCCGCCAGGTCCTCGATGCCTTCGCCGAACCCCGGCCGGCGCTGACGACGGTCCTCACCGTGCTCGACCGGCTCGGCCGCAAGGGTGCCGTCCTCCGCGAGGAACACGCCGATGCTCCGCTGACGTTCCGGGCAGCGCACTCGCGCGAGGACCACACCGCGTCGCTGATGTCGAACGCGCTGGCCGCCGCCTCCGACCGTGAGGCCGCGCTCCTCCAGTTCACCGGTTCGCTCGCGTCCGGGGACCTCGAGGTCCTCCGCCGCGCGATCGACTCCCGAACGCGCTCCTGACCGGTCCGGCCCCGTGGTCGTCACCGGCGTCTGCCTGGTCGTGCTCGCCCTCGTCGTGGTCGCGTTCGTCCCACGCGTGCTCACGAGGTCCGGCTGGACGATCGACCGTCCACGGACCGCGATCCTGGCGTGGCAGGCCGCGGTGGTCGTCGGGATCGTCGGTTTCGTCGTCGGCATCGCGCTGGTCGTCCTCGCAGGTCGCCCGCTCGGTGACCCCTTCGGCATCGGGGACTCCCCGAGTCACGGGCTGAACGTCGGTGTCGCCGTCCTCGCGGTCATCGCGTTCGCCGTCGCGGTCCGCGTCCGGCCCGGTCCCGAGCACGAGGCCGTGCGCGAGGCGATCCGCACCGGTGCCGCCGGGCACCGCGAGGTCGACGGCACGCTCGTCGCCGTCCTGCAGGCCGACACCGCGCTGGCCTGCGCGGTGCCCGGCCGCTCCGGCGGTGTCCTCGTCAGCAGCGGCCTGGCGGACCGGCTGCGCACCGACGAGCTCGAGGCGGTGGTCGCGCACGAGCGCGCCCACCTCCGGCAGCACCACGCGTCCGTCGTCGGGTTCGCCGAGTCGGTCGAGCGGGCGGTCCCGTGGGTGCCGGGCGCGCGCGCGATGGCCCGCTCGACACGGGTCCTCGTCGAGTTCGCCGCCGACGACGCCGCCGCTCGTCGCGTCGGCCGTGACGCGCTCCGCCGGGCGGTCCTGGTGGCGGACGGGACAGGTGCACTCGGCGCGGTCCGGGCCTCCAGACTGTCCTGAAGCGGCCGGGAGGCCCGCTCTGCGTCCGCCTGTCGGCGCACGGGGCTAGCCTGGTCCGGTCCGCCACCGCGAGGGGAACCGTGCAGCCGCTCACCGAATCCGACATCCGATCGTCCTTCGTCAACGCGACGCCCGACGAGCTCGCCCAGCTCCCGATCCCGGGGCTGCACGAGACGTTGTGGAACGAGCGCGAGTACCTCGGCTGGCGCGACCCGCAGGCAGCCCGACGCGGCTACATGGTGTCGTGGATGGACGGCAAGCCCGTCGGCATCGTCGTCCGGGCCGCGGGCGGCTCGCTCCGTCCGGGCATCGCGGCGATGTGCTCGTTCTGCCACTCCCCCCAGCCGGCGACGCAGGTGCGCCTGTTCTCCGCGGCCCGCGCGGGTGAGGCCGGGCGGAACGGCAACACGATCGGCTCGTACATCTGCGAGGACCTCGGCTGCTCGATGCTCATCCGCACGGCACCGCCGCACCTCAACCCGCCGGCGACCATCGCGATGCGGTCCGAGTCGCTGCTCGCGCGGCTGCACAACTTCACGGCCGACATCATGAAGACGGCGTGACCGCGGACCGCTTCCGCACCGCACGGTGGGCCGTCGTCGAGGAGCTCGGCGACGGCCGCTGGCGTCTCACGATCCGGGACGAGGCCGACGACGAGCTCGGTGCGTTCGGCCTCGGCGTCGAGGGGCCGTGGGACCCCGACGTCGAACCCCACGTGGCGTTCGTGCTCGTGCAGCTCGGGCTCGCACTGACCGGCGCCCGGCCGTGGCGCGAGGACGAGCTCGGCGACCAGCGCGCCCCGGTCCTGCCACTCCGCTGACGTCGCTCCGGGTCAGTCCGCGGCGGCGAAGTTGCGGAGGACCTCCCGGTCGTCGTCCGCGCGCGATGCCCAGACGAGTTCACTGCGGTGCGGGCTGCCCTCGAGCGGCAGGAGCACCACCGTGTCCGGTGCCGCGAGCGCCGCGCTCTCCGGTAGCACCGTCACCCCGAGGCCGACGCCGACCAGGTGCAGCACGGTCGCCCAGGTCGTGGCTTCCTGCACGATGACGGGTCGTCGACCACCGGACGCGACGGGGGCGGTGTTCCGCTCCGTGGCGAGCGCGCCGGCCTCGGCAGGGAAGAACACGAACGGGTCGTCGAGCAGTTCCGGTCCCCGGATGGTCTTCCGTTCGGCGAACCGGTGGTCACGCGGCACCGCGGCCACGAACGGCTCGCTCCGGAACCGGGTGAACCGCACGCCGTCGACCGGGTCCGGGTCGCGCACCACGGCGAGGTCGAGCTCACCGCGTTGGACGGCAGCCACGAGACGGGAGGAGAAGCCCTCGGTGAGCTCGACGCGCACGAGGGGGAAGCGCTCCCGGAACCGTTGCACGCGTTCGATCGGACCGAGTGGCAGTGCCGAGACGACGAACCCCACGTCCAGGCGGCCGGCCTCGCCTCGCCCGACCCGCACGGTCTCGTCGAGGTCCCGTCGGGCCTGCGCCAAGAGGGACCGCGCCCGCCCCTGCAGCACCCGGCCGGCGGGCGTGAGGGCGACACTCCGCGAGGTGCGCGCGAACAGCTCCACGCCGAGGGCGACCTCGACCCGGCGGATGAGCTGCGACAGCGCGGGCTGCGCGATCCCCAGGTCGACGGCCGCCCGACCGAAGTGCAGTTCGTCGGCGAGCGCCAGGAAGGCCCGGAGTTGGCGGAGGTCGACCTCAGGAGCGCGTTCCATACATCGATGCTATCGATCCGATCGAACGAGTATTGGACGTGTCTGGTTCGTCGAACCAGGATGGAGGCATGCCCGTCACCACCCAGGTCGTCATCGACGACATCTCCTCCGCCGCCGACGCCGCCGCGTTCCGGTCCCTCAACGAGCGCTGGATCACGACGTTCTTCACGCTCGAGGACGAGGACCGTCGGCTCCTCGGCGACCCCGTCCAGCACATCGTCGAGCCCGGCGGCGTCGTCCTCGTCGCCCGTCTCGGCACCGCCGTGGTCGGCTGCGTCGGACTGGCCCCGCACGGCGCCGACGCGTTCGAACTCGTGAAGATGGCCGTCGACCCGGACCACCAGGGACACGGCACCGGACGCCAGCTCATCCGCGCCGCGGTGGACCGCGCTCGGGAGCTCGGCGCCCGCCGGGTGCTCCTCGAGACGAACAGCGCACTCGCGAGCGCCGTGCACCTGTACGAGACGACCGGGTTCCGCCACCTCGGAGCCGACGAGCACCCGCCGAGCCCGTACGTCCGGGCGGACGTGGCGATGGCGCTCGACCTCTGACGCCGGCGACGCAGGCCGGAGCGCGCACCGGTCGACGGGCCTCCCGGCCGGTCCGCGTACGGTCCTCGGCATGCCCCGTGACCAGTACGAGTACAGCGACCCGACGACCCGGTACCCGAACACCAGCCCGGAACCGCAGCAGCAGCCCGAGCCGGGCCTGGAGTCGCGGATGGACCCGGAGCCGGACCACGGCGAGGACTCCTACCGCGGCACCGGGCGTCTCACCGGGCGTCGTGCGCTGATCACCGGCGCCGACTCCGGCATCGGCGCGGCCGTCGCGATCGCCTACGCCCGAGAAGGCGCCGACATCGCCCTCGCCTACCTGCCCGACGAGGAGGAGGACGCACAGCGGATCGTCGCCCTCGTCGAGGCCGCCGGTCGCACGGCCGTCACGATCCCCGGTGACCTCACCGCCCCGAACTACCCCGCGGCCCTCGTGGAACGGGCCGTCACGGAACTCGGCGGACTCGACGCCATCGTCAGCTGCGCCGGCAAGCAGCACTGGCGCGCCGAGGTCACCGACATCCCCGACGACCAGCTCGTCGACACCTTCACCGTCAACGTGCTCTCGCTCTTCCGGCTCGTGCAGGCGGCGCTCCCCCACCTCGAGCCGGGCTCGACGATCATCACCACCGCGTCGATGGAGGCCTACCAGCCCGCTCCGGACCGGCTCGACTACGCGGCGTCGAAGGCAGCCGTCAACAACTTCTCGAAGGGGCTCGCGCAGCAGCTCATCCCGCGCGGCATCCGCGTCAACGTCGTCGCCCCGGGGCCGACCTGGTCGGTGTTGCAGGTGTCCGCCGGGGTCGACCCCGAGACGCTGCCGGACTTCGGGTCGAGCGAGTCCCCGATGGGACGCCCGGGACAGCCCGCCGAACTCGCACCCGCGTACGTGTTCCTGGCCTCGCACGAGTCGAGCTTCGTCGTCGGCGAGACGCTCAACGTGAACGGCGGCATGGTCACGCCGTGACCGTTCCCACCCGCTGACCGACCGGGGCGCTCCTGTCCTGGTCGGTCCGGTGGTGCCGTTGCTACGCTTCGGGCATGGCGACGCACGAGGTCCAGGCCGTCCGCGAGCAGGGCATGTGGCAGGTGTTCATCGACGGGTTCCCCGTGACCGAGGTCCGTCGGTGGCCGTCGGTCGCCTTCGTGGCCCGCGAGTGGATCTCCCTCACCGACCAGGTGCCCTCGCGCCAGGTCGACCTGCACGTGACCGTCATCGGACGCAACCACTTCGCGCCCGTCGCCTGAGCACGGGTCACTCCGCGGCGGCCACCAACTGCTGCGCTCGCCGGTACGAGACGTCGAGCAGCGGTCCGTCAGGCGACGTGCCAGACGACCCCCTCCTGCGCACTGGACGGGTACGCGGCAGCGATGCGGAACACCGCCTCGCGCAGCGTCTCCGGCGAGCACGCCAGGTTGATCCGGGCGAAGCCCCTCCCCTGCGCGCCGAAGGGCAGCCCGGAGTTGAGCGCCACGAACGCGTGCTCCCGGAGCTGCACCGCCGGGTCGTCGCCGAGCCCGAGCCCCCGGAAGTCGAGCCAGGCCAGGTACCCGGCTCGGGGTCGCGCGTAGACGACGCCGGGCAGGTGCTCGGCGAGGAGCTTCGCCAGCAGCCGGTCGTTCGCGACGATGCGGTCGATGACGTCGTCGAGCCACCCGACGGCCAGGCTGAAGGCCGCGACGTTCGCGTGCAGCCCGAGGATGCTCGTCCGACAGGCCACCTCTTCCCACAGCGTGTCGAGGAGCTCGGCGGTGCGGGCGTCCCCGGCGACGATGACCGAGCACTTCACGCCGGCGAGGTTCCAGCCCTTGCTCGCGCTCGTCACGCAGACGCTGCGCGCACCGGCGGGCTCGGCGACCGTCGCGAACGGCGTGAACTGCACGCCCGGGTGCGTCAGCGGCGCGTGGATCTCGTCGCTGATCACGAGCACGTCGTACCGCGCGGCGAGTTCGGCGAGCGCCACGAGGTCCGCTCGGTCGTGCACGAGCCCGATCGGGTTGTGCGGGTTGCAGAGCAGGAACACGCGGACCCCGTCGGCGAACGCCCGCTCGAGCCCGTCGAGGTCGAGGCGGTAGACGCCCCACCGCTCAGTGAGGGGTACCTCCTCGACCTGACATCGGGCCTCCTCGACGAGTTCGAAGAACGGCGGGTACACCGGCGGCGCGATCGCCACGCGCCCACCGTCCGGCAACGCGAGCCGGAGCGTCTCCACGATCCCGACGCTGACGTCCGTCGCGAGGTACACGCGCTCCGGGGCGACGTCCCAGCCCCAGCGGTCGCGGGCGAACCCGGCGAACGCCGGCGCGAGCGGCCCCGGCCCGTCCAGGTACCCGAGGTCCGACTGCTGCACCCGCTCGACGAGGGCCTGCCGGATCTCCGGCGCGACCTCGTGGTCCATCTCGGCGACGAACAGGGGCAGCACGTCGGGCGCGTACCGCGTCCACTTGATGCTCGTGCGGACCCCACGGAGCGTGCCGACCGGGTCCTGTTCGTCGCTCGCCATGCCTTCCAGCATGCCCCGCCGGGAGGCCTGGTGCGACTCGGTCCGTCATCCTGCGTCGTCTGCGTCCGCGTCCCAGGCCGAGTCTCGGCTGAGCGCCTGCGCACCGGAGGGCAGCCATCCGCCTACTGTCGGCGGCATGACCACGAGCACCGCCGAGAAGGCGACGACACTCAAGTCCCTGCACGAAGCACCGCAGATCCTGCGGGTCGTCAACGTCTGGGACGCGATCAGCGCGAAGACGGTCGCGGCCCTGCCCGAGACGCACGCGATCGCCACCGCCGGGCACTCGATCGCCGCGTCGTACGGGTACCAGGACGGCGGCATGCCGCTCGACCTCGCCCTCGCCGGCGCGAAGACCGTCGTGGACGCTGTCGACCTGCCGGTGACCGCCGACCTCGACGACGGGTACGAGGACCCGGCCGAGACGATCCGCCGCGCGATCGGCCTCGGCATCGTCGGCGCGAACGTCGAGGACCGCCTCCGCCCGTTCGACGAGTCCGTCGCCCGCGTCGCCGCGATCATGAAGGCCGCGGAGCAGGAGGGTGTCGACTTCCAGCTGAACGCCCGCACCGACGCCATCGCCCGCGGCGGCGACCGCCCGATCGCGGAGAGCATCGCGGACGCCATCGCCCGCGGCAAAGCGTTCCTCGACGCGGGCGCACCGCTCGTGTTCGTGCCGGGCGGGCACCAGCGCGAGGTCGTCGAACAGCTCGTCGAGGGCCTCGGCCACGGAAAGCTCAGCGTCATCGGCCTGCCGGGCGCGCTGCCCGCGTCGGAGTACGAGGCGCTCGGCGTCGCCCGCATCTCCTACGGCCCGCTCACGCAGCGCGTCGCCCTGCGGGCGCTCCGCGACCTCGCCGCGGACCTCTACCTCGGTGGCGTCGTGCCGGAGGACACCCCGACGCTCAACTGAACCGACGACGGACGCAAGGCCCGGGCACCAGCTGGTACCCGGGCCTCCCGTCCGTCCACGGTCGCGGCAGCGACCTACCCGAGTGCCGGGTACAGCGCCGGACTGGTGCGGGCGTGGGTCGCCTGCTCGAAGCTGTAACCGAGGCCGATGACGGTGCCCTCGTCGTAGGAGCGGCCGAGGAACTCGAGGTTCACGCCCGCCCCGGTGATCGTGGCGTCCGCCGCGGTGGCCTGTCCCATCGGGACGGTCACGGCCGGCATGCCGGTGTTCGGGCTGAGGCGCATGTTCGTGCCCTGCGTGCCGTACGGGGTGCCCGACGGGTAGACGAGCGCGTCGAGGTCCTGCGCGTCCATCATCCCGGTGACGACCTGCTTGCCCGTCGCGATCTGCGTGGTGTGCGAGCCCTCCGGTCCCGCCCAGGCCTGGTACTGCGCCTCCGTGATCGCGTTCCGCTGCTGGTACGTGCTCTTCCGGCTGGGAACGTACTTCCCGGAGTCGAGGATGCCCTGCAGCGAGCGCGCCGTGACGTCGGGGTCGAGGTGCTTCGCCACGTACTGGTCGAGGTCGTGCTTGAACTCGTTCGTGCTGCCGCTGCCCTCGCTGAGCACCCGGTTGAACTCGGGCGTCGCGGTGATCGGCACGACGGTCGCACCCTGGGCCTCCAGGGTGGCCCGGGCCTCGGCGAAGAGCCGCGCGGTGGTGCGGTTCGACCCGACCATCGACGTGACGTAGCCGATCCGCTTGCCGTGCAGGGCCGTCGGGTCGAGGAACTGCGTGTACGAGGTCGGGACCTTGCCCGCCTGGCCCTGCGTGACCGGGTCGGCGGCGTCGATACCGGTGACGGCGTCGAGCGCCACGGCGGCGTCGGTGACCGAGCGGGCGAGCGGGCCACCGGTGTCCTGGGACAGCGCGAGCGGGATGATGCCGTCGCGGCTCGCGAGACCGACCGTCGGGCGGATGCCGACGAGCTGGTTGTACGACGACGGGACGCGGATCGAGCCACCGGTGTCGGTGCCGAACCCGATGCCCGCCAGGTTCGCCGCGATCGCCGCGCCCGTGCCGCCGCTCGAACCGCCGGCGGTCTGCGTCGTGACGTACGGGCTCGCGACGAGGAGGGACGAGCCCGCCGGCTGGTTCGAGGAGAACTCGGACACGAAGCCGAAGGCGAACTCGTCGAGGCTCGCCTTGGCGAGGACGACCGCCCCCGCCTCGCGGAGGCCGGCGATCATGGCCGCGTCGGTCGTGGTCTGGTTGTCGTCCCAGCAGCCGCAGCCGCCGGTGGTCGGCATGTCCTTCGTGTCGTAGTTGTCCTTCAGCGCGATCGGGACGCCGAGGAGCATGCTCGTCATCCCGTGTGCGGCACGCTCGGCGTCGGCGGCCTTCGCGGCGGCGATCGCCCCGGCGTTGGTCGTGACGATCGAGTTGAGCGGCCGCCCGCCCGCCCCGGTGTCCGTGGTGGTCCGGTCGTAGGCGGCGATGCGGTCGAGGTAGTCCTGGGTGATCTCGGCTGAGGTCGTGACGCCCGCGTTCATGGCGGCCTGCATGTCGAGCGTCGACGCCTCGACGAGCGTGAACGGTCCGTCGTCGTAGATCATGCGCTGGGACGACGTGGCGACGTCCTGCAACGTGATCGTGCCGTCAGTGTCGCTGTCCGCGGCTGAGACGGCGGACCAGTCCGGGTCCGTCGAGGTCGCACCGAGGTGGTCGGACAGGACGGCGAGGTCGGCGGTCGTGACCTGGTCGTCGCCGGTCAGGTCGAGCGCTGTGTAGTACGGCGCGAGCATCGCCGCGGGGCTCGTGTCGACCGCGGCCGGCGCGGCGCTCGCGGCGAGGGACGGGGTCGCGACGACGGCGGTGCCGACGAGGGCCAGGAGCGCGGCTCCGGCGACGGTGGTGCGACGACGGCGGGTCACGGGGGTTCCTCCGGGGGTTCGGGTCGAGCTGGCGTCGGTCGTGCGGGTGCGGTCGGTGGCGGTCATCGCGCGTCCTCCGCCCGGGCACGGGAGGCACGGCGACGGGCGACGACGAGGCCTGCTCCGGCGAGCAGCAGGACGACGCTGGCGGCGACCCAGGGTGTGAGGTCGGCACCGGTCCAGGCGAGGGCACCGCCAGCGGGCGCCGACGAGGTGTCGGTCACCGGATCGACGGACCCGCCGGTTCCCGTGCCGGTCCCGCTCCCGCTCCCGCTCCCGGTTCCACCGGCACCGCCCGGTGCGGCGGTGGGGGCCGCCGTCGGGACGCTGGTGGGCCCGGCGGTCGGAGTCGGGCTCGGCGTCGGGACCGCTGTGATCGTGATCGTCGTCGAGGTCGGGTCGGTCAGGGTGGTGGTGCTGCCGTCGGTGGCGACCAGGGTGACGCTCGTGACGGCGAGGTCGACCGTGGCGGGGCTCGTCGCGGTCAGGTCGAACGAGGCGGCCAGGTCACCGGACACCGCGGGCGAGGTGCCGAGGCGGGTGTGCAGGAGCGTGACGGTATCGCCGTCCTGCTCGACCGAGTCGAACCCGCCGTCCGGGCCGGTCGCGCTGCCGTCGACGACCTCGACGGCGTCGGCGTCCGCCGCGACGTCGATCTGGTAGGCGAAGACATCGGACGTGGCGGGCAGGGTCAGGGCGACGTCGATGGTGTCGCCGACCGTCACCACGGCCGGTGCGGTGATCGTGGCCGTGGTGGCGGCCGGGGCCGCGGCGGCCGGTGACGCGGCGAGGACGGCGAGTCCGATGCCTCCGGCGGTGATGACGGCCGTGCGGAGTGTGGTGGTCAGGCGGGTGGTCGTGCGGGAGCGGAGCCGAGTGCGGTGCTGCATCCGTGCGGGTCCTTCGTCGGGGTTCGGGCTGAACGCTTGCTCAGTGCTCGAACCGTAACGACGGGGTGTTTCGCGCTCAGGCCCGGTCGGTTTCCCACGTGTTACGCGTTGCGAGTGCGACCGGCAGGGCCGGGAGCTGACCGCACGAGTGGACAGACGGGCTTGGGCGGAGTACAGTTCCTAGTTGGTGCATTGCAGCGAACCCATCTGACTCGCGCACACCGACCGTCTCGAACCGATCCCCCTGGATCGCATTCCAGCGAGACCACCGCTCCCCGACTGGCGAGCATGCACGTCGAGTGTCGACGTGCGCGTCCGTGCTCCTGCGGCCGACGAGACCATCGAGTCCGTCCGGCCCCGCGCGACGCCGAACGACTGAAGAAAGACAGCACCATGACCACGAACGAACACACCATCATCACCGGGACCGCCATCGCGGCTCCCACCGTCACCCCCGACCGCATCGCCGAGTTCCCCGTGCGTGACGACCGCTCGCAGCGCGAGTACCTCGTGCGCCTGCCGGCCGACGACCTCGGCCTCTTCCTCACCCCCGGCGCCCGCGTCGCGGTCGAGGGCGAAGCGGGCTGGGTCGTCCCCGGCCGCTCCTGGCGCGGCGAAGCCAGCCGCACGATCCTCCAGGCGCGGGCCGTGCACGCGCCGGAACTGGCGCTGGCCGCCTGACCCCGAGGTCGGGGCGCCCCGACACTCGGACACGAGACGCCGTCCCGTCGGGGCGGCGTCTCGTCGTCGTGGCTAGTCGTCCTCGGCGGCTCCGACGAACCGCCGTCGGCCGTCCGCGTTCACCGGGCGTTGATCGCCGCACTGCTCGGCGGCGTCCCGGAGTCGGCGGATGAACGACGGGTCCTCCGGCTCGAGCTCGTCGTCCGGCGCCTCCCGCACGACGAGTTCGCTCGCCGGACCGACGAGCATCGTGGTCCGTTCCAGTGCTCCGTCGTCCCCGATGGACGGTACGGCGATGGTGTCCGTCCGGGTGTTCGCCCCGAGGACCGCCGCGTAGTCCGCGACCGCGTCCGCGATGAGGTCCCCTGTCAGGACGTCAGTGCCGTCGTAGTGGATGTACTTCACGATCCGACCTCCCAGACACCGACGGTAGGCACCGGGGTGCTCCGGGTGGCACAGGATCGGGTCGGAGGCGCGGGCAGTGGACAACGCAGCGCTCGGTGCACGTCCGGAACAGCCGTCGGGCAGCGGATCCCGGCGCTGATCGCGGCGCGGCTGGGTCGCCTCTGTCGGTCTCCCCTGGTGGAGCTTCCCGATCGGGGGCTCAGTCGTCGAAGCGGAAGTCCGCCTCAAGGCCGGGCATGCCCGCCCAGGACCTGGTCCGTCGTGGCGATGCCGCCGAACGGGTACTGCACCCAGTGCTCTCGGTCGCCCGACTCGAACAGCTCGATCGCCCGGGAACGGCAGTGCTGTTCATCGTTCCGCGCACCGCCGGGCGCGATGCCGAGCGCGTCGCGCAGTCCCGCCGTCTCCACGACCGCCGACGCCCCTGCTCCGCTCGACACCTCCCACGTGGCGACGCTGGACGTGAGCACGAACCGGCGTCCCGGTCGTCCTACGACCCGGAAGTACCGCGTCTCCGATGCGGGTGACGGAGAAGGTGATGTCATCGCAGGTCCCGACCGAGCTGGGGGCCCTGGGAGTACCCGAACAATCGGCTCCCCTCCATGTCGTGGTACCGGCTCGGTCCAAACCGGTCGACCCCTGCGGGGCACGGTGGTCAGTTGTTGAAGCGGAACTCCACCACGTCGCCGTCCTGCATGACGTAGTCCTTGCCCTCGATGCGGGCCTTGCCCTGCGCGCGGGCCTCCGCGATCGAGCCGGTGGCGATGAGGTCGTCGAACGAGATGACCTCCGCCTTGATGAAGCCCTTCTCGAAGTCCGTGTGGATGACGCCGGCGGCCTGGGGAGCCTTCCACCCCTTGCCGATCGTCCACGCGCGGGACTCCTTCGGGCCGGCCGTCAGGTAGGTCTGCAGCCCGAGGGTCTCGAACCCGATGCGGGCGAGCTGGTCCAGACCGGACTCCGTCTGACCGGTGGACTCGAGGAGCTCCGCGGCGTCCGCCGGGTCGAGGTCGATGAGCTCGGACTCCACCTGGGCGTCGAGGAACACCGCGTTGGCCGGGGCGACGAGTGCGGCGAGCTCGGCCTTGCGGGCCTCGTCGGTCAGGATCGCCTCGTCGACGTTGAACACGAAGATGAAGGGCTTGGCGCTGAGCAGCCCGAGCTCCTTGATCGGCTCGAGGTCGATCGAGGTGGCGGAGAGCAGCACGCCCTTCTCGAGCTCGGCGCGGGCCTGACGAGCGGTCTCGAGCACGATCGGCTCGGCCTGCTTCAGCTTGAGCATCTTCTCGTACCGCGGGAGCGCCTTGTCGATGGTCTCCATGTCGGCGAGGATCAGCTCGGTGTTGATGACCTCGAGGTCGTCCGCCGGCGAGACCTTGTTCGCCACGTGCACGACGTCGTCGTCGGTGAACCCGCGGACGACCTGTGCGATCGCGTCGGCCTCACGGATGTTGGCGAGGAACTTGTTGCCGAGCCCTTCGCCCTCGCTCGCACCCTTGACGATGCCGGCGATGTCGACGAACGACACCGGCGCGGGCACGGTCTTCTCCGAGCCGAACAGCTCCGCGAGCTGGTCGAGGCGTGGGTCGGGCAGGTTCACCACGCCGACGTTCGGCTCGATGGTGGCGAACGGGTAGTTGGCCGCGAGCACCTGGTTCTTGGTCAGGGCGTTGAACAGGGTCGACTTGCCGACGTTCGGGAGACCGACGATTCCGATGGTGAGAGCCACGGGAGCACAGCCTACCGGCGGCGACCCGCCGGGGCCGACCCGGGCCTCCCGGCCGACGGTCAGAGCGCCGCGCGGACCGCGCGGTCGACGATGTCGAGCACGTCGGCCTGGAGGCGCTGGGAGCGCCGCCAGTCACCGGGGACCTCGAGCGCGTGGTCGGCTCCGTCGACGGTCACGAGCCGCGCCTCCGTCCGTGCGACGCGCCCCGGCTGCCACATGGGATCAGCGGAGCCGCCGACGGCGACGTGCGGGAAACCGACCGCGGCGAGCGCGTCCCGCACCACGTCGTCGGTGAGCACCGGCGTCAGCCAGACGCCCGGGACGTCGTTCGCCACCGCCCACGGGAGCGCGAAGCACCCGAAGGACTTGGCGATGACGAGGTCGGGTCGACGCCCTCCGAGCGCGGTCTCGACGTGCTGCGTGACGAAACCGACCGGGTCAGCACGGGCCGCGTCATCGACTGTCCACGCGGGCGCGATGAGCTCGCAGTCGGCCTGTCGCGTCACTGCCGCCGACCACCAGAGGAGCGGCGCCTGCTGCCCGTACCCCGCCCCCGCCAGGACGAGGACGAGCGGGGCGTGCGCGGGACCGGTCTCCATCGCCCCAGCGTACGAGCGGGGGCTCCCGCCGCCGGCACCACGCCGCGCCCGATTCCGGTGATGTCGTATCTCCGTGCGACGATCGATGACGTGTTGAACTTCACCGCGATCGACTTCGAGACCGCGAACAACTCGCCCGCCAGCGCGTGTTCCGTGGGTCTCGTCAAGGTGCGCGGCGGCCGCGTCGTGGAACGGGCCTCCTGGTTCATCCGTCCGCCCGCCGGGCACGGCGCGTTCCTCGAGTGGAACACGCGGATCCACGGCATCGTCGAGTCGGACGTGACCCACGCCAAGACGTGGGAGCAGCAGTACCCGGACCTCGTCGCGTTCGCCGAGGGGGACGTGCTCGTCGCCCACAACGCCCGCTTCGACATGGGCGTGATCGCCGGCGGGTGCGCGGCGACGGGGATCGACATCGCCGAGCACCACTCGATGTGCTCGCTGGCGGTCGCCCGCAAGACCTACACGCTCGACTCCTACCGCCTGCCGGTCGCCGCGACGGCAGCCGGCTTCTCCGGCTTCCAGCACCACGACGCGGCCGCCGACGCCGAGGCCTGCGCCGCCATCGTCGTGCACGCGGCCGGGTTCCACGGCGTCCCGACGGTGGAGGCGCTCGGCGCCGTGACCCGGGTCACGATCAACCCGGTCCGGGCCCGTGCCGAGAAGCCGAAGGCCACCACGCCGCAGCCCCGGCTGTCCCGCCGCCCCATGGTCTTCTCGGACTGACCGCCGGTCCGGCGGGCCCGACCGGTGCGTCGCACGGCTCGCCGCCGGCCGGGAGGCCCGGTGTCGGTGGGACCTGCCAGGGTCGCGTCATGCAGATCCTCGCCCTGGTCATCGGTCTCGTGATCGGCATCGCCGTCGGCGCCGTGGTCGCGTGGTCACTCGCCCGGTCCCGGGCCGGCGTGGACGCCGCCACCGCGAACGCGACGGCGGACGGCCTCCGCTCCCAGCTCGACGCAGCCCGGCGTGACGCCGAGGAGCGGCTCGACGCGCAGGACACGCAGTACCGCCGGCAGGTCGACTCCCTGGAGCGCCGGGCTGCCGAGCTGGAGCACCTCGTGCAGCGCATGCACGGCGCCGAGTCGAACCGCGCGCAGGACGAGTCGAAGGTGCTGTCCGCGCTCAGTCCGGTGGCCGACACGCTGCAGGTCATGCGGGAGAAGATCGCCGAGCTCGAGCGCTCCCGGAGCGAGCAGTACGGAGCGCTGTCAGCGCAACTCCGGTCGGCCGCCGAGTCCGAGGAACGCCTCCGCGCCACGGCCGAGACCCTCGCGAGCGCGCTGTCGTCGAACAGCACGCGCGGGGTGTGGGGCGAGACGCAGTTGCGGAACGTGGTCGAGGCCGCCGGCCTGCTCGAGCGGGTCGACTTCGACGTGCAGTCGTCGGTGACCACCACGGCGGGGGCGGCCCGCCCGGACATGATCGTGCACCTGCCCGGAGGCAAGAGCATCGCCGTCGACGCCAAGGTGCCGTTCGCCGCGTACCTGCAGGCGATGGACATCCCGGCGTCGGCGACCGGGGCGGAGGGCGCACGCCGCGAGCAGCTCATGGCGCAGCACGTCAAGGCGCTCCGGGCACACGTCGACGCCCTCGCGGCCCGGGAGTACTGGTCGGGCTACGACGCGTCCCCCGAGCTCACCGTGGCGTTCATCCCGTCGGAGTCCCTCATCGCGAGCGCCCTGGCCGCCGACCCGGGTCTGCTCGACCACGCGTTCCGCAAGCGGGTGGCCCTGGCCTCACCCGTGACGCTGTGGTCCGTACTGAAGACCGTGGCGTTCTCGTGGCAGCAGGACGTCGTCACGCAGGAGGCCCGTGAGCTCTTCCGCGTCTCGCGTGAGCTCCACGGGCGGCTGTCGACGATGGCCGGGCACGTGGACAAGCTCGGCCGGTCGATCCGCGGCGCCGTCGTCGACTACAACCGGTTCGTCGGGTCGCTCGAGCGGCAGGTGCTGCCGAGCGCCCGGCGGCTGTCGCTCCTCGACGAGTCGAAGGTCATCGCGGACCCGACGTCGATCGAGGACGAGCCGCGGTTGCTCACGGCGCCGGAGCTGGTCGCGAGCACCGAGCGCGACTGAGCGCCGCTGGAGCATCTCTGGGCGTCGCGGGGCGGCCGGTCGCGCCGGGCGGCCGGTCGCGCGGCGGTCGCGCCGGGCGGCCGGTCGCGCCCCGACAGGGAACGCGCCCCGTCGGGACGCGTTGTCCAGGCGGGGGCGCGATCCCCGGGGGGGGACGCTGGGCCGCGCGGCGGGTCAGCGGATCAGAACCACTTCTCGGCGCGGTGGTCCGCCTGGATGCGACGGATCGTGTTCGAGCGGGAGCGCAGCACGAGCGAGTCGGTGTGGATGACACCGCGCGAACGACGGACGCCGTCGACGAGGACACCGTCGGTGACGCCGGTCGCAACGAAGAACGTGTTGTCCCCCGTGACGAGGTCGTCCTGGTCGAGCACCTTGTCGAGGTCGTGACCGGCCGCGATGGCGCGCTCGCGCTCCTCGTCGTCCTTGGGCTGCAGCTTGCCCAGGATCACACCATCGAGCGCCTTGATCGCGCACGCCGTGATGATGCCCTCGGGGGTCCCGCCGACACCGACGCACATGTCGATGTTCGAGCCGGGCAGTGCGGCGGCGATGCCACCGGCGACGTCACCGTCGAGCAGCAGCCGCGTGCCGGCACCCGTTGCACGGATCTGCCGGATGAGTTCGTCGTGGCGGGGGCGGTCGAGCACGGCGACGACCATGTCCTCGAGGTCCTTGCCCTTCGCCTTCGCGAGCGCCCGGATGTTCTCGCCGATCGGCTTCTCGAGGTCGAGCACACCGCGACCCTCGGGCCCGGCGGCGATCTTGTCCATGTAGAACACGGCCGACGGGTCGTACATCGAGCCGCGGTCGGAGACGGCCATGACGGAGATGGCGTTCTGGCGGCCGGCGGCGGTCAGCGAGGTGCCGTCGATCGGGTCGACCGCGATGTCGCAGGCCGGTCCGTGGCCGTTGCCGACGTGCTCGCCGTTGTAGAGCATCGGGGCGTTGTCCTTCTCGCCCTCCCCGATGACGACGACGCCGTCGAAGTTGACGGTGCCGAGGAACTTGCGCATCGCGTCGACGGCGGCACCGTCGGCGAGGTTCTTCTCGCCCCGGCCGACCCACGGCTGGGCGCGGATCGCGGCGGCCTCCGTCGCACGCACGAGCTCGAGCGCCAGGTTGCGGTCGGGCTGGAGGAACAGGGAGCCGGTCTCAGTCGTGGGAGTCACGACCCGAGCCTACCGACCACCACCCTCCCGACTTTCCTGCGCGCACGGATGTGCACGCCGCGCCCCTCCACAGGTCCCGGTCACATCCACCGCCCACCAACCGGCCCTGACTAGCATCGGTTCCGACATCACCGAAGAAGTCGAAGGAGATCCCAGTGCCCATCGCAACGCCGGACCAGTACGCCGAGATGATCGACCGCGCGAAGGCCGGGAAGTTCGCCTACCCCGCGGTCAACGTCTCGTCCTCCCAGACCATCAACGCGGTCCTCCAGGGCCTGACCGAAGCGGGCTCCGACGGCATCATCCAGGTCACCACCGGCGGCGCCGACTACTTCGCCGGGCACACCGTCAAGAACCGTGCAGCCGGCGCGCTCGCGATGGCGGCCTTCGCGCACGAGGTCGCGAAGAACTACCCGATCACCGTCGCACTGCACACGGACCACTGCCCGAAGGACGCCCTCGACGGCTTCGTGCTCCCGCTCATCGCGGCGAGCGAGGAAGAGGTCCGCGCGGGCCGGAACCCGATCTTCCAGTCGCACATGTGGGACGGCTCGGCGGTCCCCCTCGACGAGAACATCGAGATCGCCAAGACGATGATCGAGAAGACGCGGAACATCAACGCGATCCTCGAGGTCGAGATCGGTGTCGTCGGCGGCGAAGAGGACGGCGTGCAGCACGAGGGCACGAACGACGCGCTGTACACCACCTCGGGCGATGTCGAACGTGTCGTCGAAGCGCTCGGCATGGGTGACCAGGGCCGCTGGATCGCCGCGCTGACCTTCGGCAACGTGCACGGCGTCTACAAGCCGGGCAACGTCAAGCTCCGCCCCGAGCTCCTGGGCGAGATCCAGGACGCCATCGCTCAGAAGCACGGCACCGGTCAGAACCCGCTCGACCTCGTCTTCCACGGCGGCTCGGGCTCGACCGACGACGAGATCCACGAGGCCGTGCGCAACGGCGTCATCAAGATGAACATCGACACCGACACGCAGTACGCGTTCACCCGCTCGATCGCCGGGTCGATGTTCTCCAACTACGAGGGCGTCCTCAAGATCGACGGCGAGGTCGGCAACAAGAAGCAGTACGACCCGCGCGCCTGGGGCAAGGTCGCCGAGACGGCGATGGCCGCTCGCGTCGTCGAAGCGACGAAGGTCCTCGGCTCGGCTGGCCAGTCCCAGAGCTGACGACACGGATCCGGCCCGGCCGGAGGAACGGGGCGCGTCCGACGGACGCGCCCCGTTCTGCGTCCGGCGGCCTCCACCGCGTCCGCCCACTGCCGCCGTGCCACGATGGACGGATGACCGTCGACGCCATCGCCAGCGAGTTCGCCCACTTCGTCACGGAGTCCCCGACGGCGTTCCACGCCGCCGCGGTCGCCCGCGACCGCCTGGTGGCGGCCGGGTTCACCGAACTTGCCGAGACCGAGGCGTGGCCGACCGGACCGGGCGCGTACGTCGTCGTCCGCGACGGGGCGGTCATCGCCTGGCGTCTTCCCGGGGGCGCCACGGCGACGACGCCGTTCCGCATCCTCGGCGCGCACACGGACTCCCCCGGGTTCCGCATCAAGCCGAACCCGACCGTCCGCGCCGGCGGCTGGGAACAGCTCAACGTCGAGGTCTACGGCGGTCCGGTCCTGTCGACGTGGTTCGACCGCGACCTCCGCATCGCCGGGCGGGTCGTCCACACCGACGGCACCACGAGCCTGTTCGACACCGTCGACGCCGTCGCGCGGATCCCGAACCTCGCGATCCACCTCGACCGTGGCGCCAACGACGGCCCCGGCATCGACAAGCAGCGCCACACGCTGCCGATCGTCGGCACGGACGGCACCACCGGTGGCACCGACGTCGAGGCGTGGCTGCGCTCCCGGCTCGGGGAGACGGCCGTGGCGTGGGACCTCTTCCTCGCCGACTCGCAAGCCCCGTCGCGGGTCGGCATCGACCGGGCGTTCCTGGCGTCCGGTCGGATGGACAACCTGACGAGCGTGCACGCCGGACTCCGCGGGATCGTCGAGGCGCCGGGCGACGGCGACCACATCCCGGTGTTCGCGGCCTTCGACCACGAGGAGATCGGGTCCTCCTCGCCCTCCGGTGCCGGCGGGCCGTTCCTCGAGGACGTCCTCGCCCGCGTGCAGGAGGGCCTCGGGGCGAACCGGTCCGAGGCCGCCCGGGCGTTCCGGTCGTCGTGGCTGCTCTCGAGCGACGCGGGACACCTGGTGCACCCGAACTACTCGGAGAAGCACGACCCGACGAACCGTCCGCGCCCGGGTGGTGGCCCGCTCCTGAAGATCAGCGCGAACCAGCGGTACATGACCGAGGCGAAGGGCACCGCCGTGTTCGCGGCGGCATGCGAGGCCGCGGGCGTGGCGTTCCAGCCGTTCGTCAACGTGAACACGATCCCGGGCGGCTCGACGATCGGACCGATCGCGGCGACGCGGCTCGGCATCCCGACGATCGACATCGGCGTCGGTCTGCTGTCGATGCACTCGGTCCGGGAACTCGTGCACGTCGACGACCTGGCCGACCTGCACGGTGCGGTCGCCGCGTTCCTCGCCTGACGTCGGAGCGGCCGCCCTCGGCTGACGGCACCTCGGCGGCCCTGGCCGCCGAGCCGCCGGGCTTCCGGTGGCCTCAGCCGCCGGCGGCCTGCCGCATCATCGCCGCGACGAGCCCGTCGTCCTGCAGGACCACGGCAGCGAAGACCACCGCGCTGAGCAGGGTCGCCACCGCTCCCCCGAGCAACGGCACCCAGAAGCTCCTCCGGCCTGCGCGGAGCCGGACGACGGACCACCAGAACACGAGCGCGAAGACCACGAGCATCACGACGGAGCTGATCATCGCCGCACCGTTGAGGGCTCCCGGGTCCTGCAGGGCGGTGTAGGTCGTCTCGAGCTGCTCGCGGACCGTGGAGGCGACGGACCCGATCGAGAGTGACTGGACGACACTCACGAGCCCCATCCCGAGGAGCACGAAGGTCAGGAGCACATCGACCGGGGAGGCGCCGAGCCGTCGGACCGACGAGGCGTCCCCGGTGGTCGGCTCGCGGTCGGCCGTCGCGGCAGCACGCGTCCGGACCGCGGAACGACCCGACCCGCCGGCCGTCCCGGGAGCGGCCGACGCAGCAGCGCGCTCACGGTCCTCGCGTTCCTGACGTTCCTGTTCGAGGAGGACCGGGTTCACCCATCCCTCGGGTGCGTACTCGCCGTACTGCGGAGCCGGTCGCCCAGCCGGGGCGGCTCCCGTGGTCTGCGTGGCGGCGACCGCGGAGTCGGAGGTGATCCGGGCCTCCTGAGCGTCCACGGCCGTCGTGCCGCGCGGCGGGACGCCGTCCCACCCGGTCGGGCGTCCGTCCGTCGCGCTCATCGGCTTCGCCCACCGAGCGGACGCGTCGGCTTGCCGTCGGCGTCGGTTCGGAGCTCGCGCGGGAGGGAGAACATGAGGTCCTCGTGCGCGGTGACGACTTCCTCGACCGTGCCGTAGCCGGCGTCGGCGAGCTGTTCGAGCACCTCGGTGACCAGGAGCTCCGGAACGGAGGCGCCGCTCGTCACCCCCACGGTCTCGACGCCGTCGAGCCACTCCTGGCGGATCTCCTCGGCGTAGTCGACACGGTGCGCGTCCTTGGCGCCGTACTCGAGTGCAACGTCGACGAGCCGGACGCTGTTCGACGAGTTCGCGGACCCGACCACGATGACGAGGTCCGCCGCCGGCGCGACCTTCTTCACCGCGACCTGCCGGTTCTGCGTGGCGTAGCAGATGTCGTCCGACGGCGGGTTCTCGATGGACGGGTACTTCTCACGCAGCAGCCGCACCGTCTCCATCGTCTCGTCGACACTGAGCGTGGTCTGCGACAGCCAGACCAGGTTGTCGGGGTCCGGGACGTCGAGCGCGGCGACGTCGGCCGGTCCGTTCACCAGGATCGTGCGCTCCGGAGCGTGCCCCATGGTGCCCTCGACCTCTTCGTGGCCGGCGTGACCGATGAGGATGATCGTGCGCTCGGCCTTCGCGAAGCGTGTGGCTTCGCGATGGACCTTCGTCACGAGGGGGCAGGTGGCGTCGATGGCGTGCAGGTCGCGCTCGGCCGCTCCGGCCACCACGGCCGGGGAGACGCCGTGCGCGCTGAAGACGACGTGCGACCCTCGGGGCACCTCGGCCACGTCGTCGACGAACACGGCGCCGCGCTGCTCGAGGGTGGACACCACGTGGACGTTGTGGACGATCTGCTTGCGGACGTACACGGGTTCGCCGTACTGCTCGAGCGCCTTCTCGACCGCGACGACGGCCCGGTCGACGCCGGCGCAGTAGCCGCGCGGGGCCGCGAGCAGGACCCGCTTGGTCCCGCTGACCGGGAGGTCACGCAGTCGTCCGCGCGCTGCGGGGACCCGCGGCGGGGCGAGCGGGACCGAGTGGCCGTTGGTGATCGTCACGTCCCCGATGATAGGTGAGCGGGACCCGCGCCGGCTGGGCGTGGACGAGCCTGTGGAGGGCGCCCGGACGGCCGGGATGTCCCCGGTGTCCGGCAGCATGGACCGGACGACAGAGAGGGGCACGATGGCGATCGAACAGGGGCCGCCCACGGCGGAGGACCCGTGGCCCGTCGCGCTGCTCGGCGCGAAGCTCCGCGACTGGATCGACCGGCTCGGCGTCGCCTGGGTCGAGGGCGAGATCACGCAGTGGAACGTCGCCGGTGGCAACGTCTACGGCAAGCTCAAGGACGTCGACGTCGACGCGACCGTGTCGTTCTCCATCTGGTCGAGCGTGCGCTCCCGGGTGCCGACCGACCTCAAGCAGGGCGACCGGGTGGTCGCCGCCGTCAAGCCGAACTACTGGGTCAAGGGCGGCTCGCTCACCATGCAGGTCGTCGAGATGAAGCACGTCGGGCTCGGCGACCTGCTCGAGCGGCTCGAACGGCTGCGACGGGCCCTGGCGGAGGAAGGGCTGTTCGACCCGTCCCGCAAGAAGCGCCTGCCGTTCCTGCCGCACCGCATCGGGCTCATCACCGGCAAGGACTCCGACGCCGAGAAGGACGTCAAGCGGAACGCGCAACTCCGGTGGCCGCAGGTCGAGTTCCGGACGGTGCACACGGCGGTGCAGGGTGACCGCGCCGTGGCCGAGGTGACGGCCGCCATCCAGGAGCTCGACGCGGACCCCGAGGTCGACGTCATCATCGTCGCCCGCGGCGGCGGCGACTTCCAGAACCTGCTCGGCTTCAGCGACGAAGGGCTGGTGCGGGCGGCGGCGGCGGCCGTGACCCCGCTGGTGTCCGCCATCGGTCACGAAGCCGACCGGCCGATCCTCGACGAGGTCGCCGACCTGCGCGCCTCCACCCCGACCGACGCGGCGAAGCGGGTCGTCCCCGACGTGGCCGAGGAACTCGCGAACGTCCGGCAGGCCAGGGCCCGACTCGGCCTGCGTCTCTCGCACACCCTCTCGGTCGAGGCGGACCGGATCGCAGCACTGCGGTCCCGTCCGGCGCTCGCCTCGACGGCCTGGCTGGTGGACACGCGCGCGGAGGAAGTCGCGCGGGACCTCTCCCGCGCCCGCGAGCTCCTCGACCGTCGGATCGAACGGTCCCACTCCGACATCGGTCACCTGACCGGGCGCCTCCGGGCGCTGTCACCGCGTGACACACTCCGCCGCGGGTACGCGATCGTCCAGACGGGCGACGGGGCGGTGGTCCGCGGAGCCGACGAGCTCGACGGCGCGACCGCCGTGCACGTGACGCTGGGTGCGGGGACCGCGGTCGGCACGCTCGAAGCGGACGGCCCCGGCCCCGACGGTTCGGGTGCCGACGGCGTGGGGGACGACGCTGTCTGACCCGGGAGGCCCGGCGAGACCTCCGCAGGCACGTCCCGTCCCCGGCTGTGCGGTCCTCCACAGCCGCTGGTCGGCAGCGGAATCGTCGGTGTCGGCTCGGTAGGATCGGACCGTGTCTTCCGAGCAGCAGTCCGAGCAACCCGACGTCCGCTCGCTGAGCTACGAAGCGGCTCGCGACGAACTCGTCCGTGTCGTCTCCGAGCTCGAGCAGGGGTCGGCGACCCTCGAGCGCTCCCTCGGGTTGTGGGAACGCGGTGAGGCGCTGGCGGCGCGCTGCGAGGAGTGGCTGATGGGAGCACGTGCACGCCTCGACGCTGCACGTGCCGCGACGGACGACCGGGCTGCGACCGGGTCCGCTGACGACTCGACGCTCGGCGGTGCCCGATGACCGACCCGGACACCGGCCGTCCGATCGTCGCCGAACTCGGGCGCCCCGAGACCCCTGAGGAGACCTGGGCGCGGAAGGACACCGCGCGGCGTGCCCGACGGGAGCACCAGACGGCGTTCAACCTCGTCCTGGCGCTCATCGCCTCGCTCGGCATCGTGCTCTTCCTCGTCGCGGTCGTCGTCCGCCCCGACCAGTCGATCGACCGGGCGGTGGACTACCGCCCGGTCGCCGAGCAGGCGGACGTCTCCGGTGCGACGCTCGTGGTCCCGACGCTGCCGTCCGGCTACACCTCGAACCACGCCGACTACCAGTCCGGCTCCGCTCGCGGCGTCGCGGTCTGGACGATCGGCCTGCTGACGCCGGACTCGCAGTACATCGGGATGCACCAGGGCATCGACGCGAACGACACGTGGATCGCCGACCAGCTCGACCAGCAGCCGGCGACCGGCTCCCGCACGATCGACGGCACGGAGTGGACCGTGTACGACCGTCGTGACGAGGGCCGGGACGCCGGCAACAACGCCTACGCCCTCGTGACGACCTCGGGCAGTGACACCGTGGTCCTCGCCGGGACCGCCGACGACCGCTCCTTCCGCACCGTCGCCACCGCGGTGGGCAAGCAGCTGCGCGACTAGGCCTCCGACCGGCCCGCACTCGTCGACGAGCAGCACCGGACCGATGCCAGCGACACGACCGACGACACACCGACCCCCGAGAACCCGAACGCCCGAGGAACGACACACGATGACCGACCGCGCCGCCTCCACCCCCGCCGACGCCCTCCGACTCCTCGTCGACGGCAACGCACGTTTCGCCGCCGACAAGCGTCGCACCGGGCGGATCGACCCCGAACGCCGCTCCGAGCTGCAGGGCTCGCAGTCGCCGTTCGCCACCGTCCTCGGGTGCTCCGACTCCCGCGTGCCGTTCGAGCACGTGTTCGACGCGGGCATCGGCGACGTCTTCGCCATCCGGAACGCCGGTCAGATCGTGGACGAGGTCGTGCTCGGATCGATCGAGTTCGCCGTCGTCGCCCTCGGGACCCCCCTGGTCGTCGTGCTCCGGCACACCAAGTGCGGAGCGGTCGCCGCGGCCCGGTCCGGCGAGCCCGTGCCGGCCCCGCACCTCCAGGTCCTCGTCGACGCGATCGCGCCGAGCGTCGAGCGCGTCCGGGCGACCGACCCCGACCTCCCGCAGGAGTCCATCGGGGCGGCGCACCTGGAGTCCAGCCTGAAGGCGATCCTCGACCGCTCCGGCGCCGTGTCCGACGCCATCGCGGAGGGTAGGTTGGCCGTGGTCGGCGCGACCTACGACCTCACCACGGGCGAGGTCACGATCGACACCGTCGTCGGACAGGCCTGACCCGCACGGCCCCGGCCCGCGCCGAGCAGCGCAGGCGGACGCCACGGGAGCGGACCACGCTCCGACGACGACACCGCCCCGGCAGCGACGAGCCGCCGGACGGACACCGACACCGCCCGCGACCGCGACCCGGTGCGAGCACCACGAGGAAGGACCACGACGACGTGACCGACACCACCACCCCCGCCGACGGCGAGTTCCGCATCGAGCACGACACGATGGGCGAGGTGCGGGTCCCCGCGTCGGCGCTCTACCGTGCGCAGACGCAGCGGGCGGTGGAGAACTTCCCGATCTCGGGCACGGGCCTCGAGTCGGCGCAGATCGTGGCCCTCGCCCGCATCAAGCGCGCTGCGGCGCTCGTGAACGGCCGCCTCGGCATCCTCGACGACACCGTGGCCCGGGCGATCGCGACCGCTGCGGACACCGTGATCGGCGGCGAGCACCACGACCACTTCCCCGTCGACGTCTACCAGACCGGCAGCGGCACCTCGTCGAACATGAACATGAACGAGGTCCTGGCGACCCTGGCCTCCCGGGTCGCGGGCACCGAGGTGCACCCGAACGACCACGTCAACGCCTCGCAGTCGTCCAACGACGTCTTCCCGACCTCGGTGCACGTCGCGGTCACGGACGCCCTCATCCGGTCGCTCGTGCCGTCGCTCGAGCACCTGGCCGAGTCCCTCGAACGCAAAGCGTCCGAGTGGGCCGGCGCCGTGAAGTCCGGGCGCACCCACCTCATGGACGCGACGCCCGTCACCCTGGGGCAGGAGTTCGGCGGATACGCGCGGCAGGTCCGCCTGGGCATCGAGCGCGTCAACGCCACCCTCCCCCGCGTCGCCGAGGTCCCGCTCGGCGGCACCGCGGTCGGCACCGGCATCAACACGCCGAAGGGGTTCCCGCAGCAGGTGATCGCCCAGCTGGCCGACGACACCGGTCTGCCGATCACCGAGGCCCTCGACCACTTCGAAGCGCAGGGCGCACGCGATGCGCTCGTCGAGGCGTCCGGTGCCCTCAAGGTCATCGCGGTCAGCCTGACGAAGATCAACAACGACCTGCGTTGGATGGGCTCCGGTCCGAACACGGGCCTCGGCGAACTGCACATCCCCGACCTGCAGCCCGGGTCGTCGATCATGCCAGGCAAGGTCAACCCGGTCATCCCCGAGGCAACGCTCATGGTCGCCGCCCGGGTGATCGGCAACGACGCCACGGTCTCGTGGGCCGGCGCCTCGGGTGCGTTCGAGCTCAACGTCGCGATCCCCGTGATGGGCACGGCCCTGCTCGAGTCCATCCGCCTGCTCGCGAACAGCTCGCGCGTCCTCGCCGACAAGACGATCGACGGACTGCAGGCCGACCTCGAGCGTGCGCGGGCCTTCGCCGAGTCGTCGCCGTCGATCGTCACGCCGCTCAACCGCGTCATCGGGTACGAGTCGGCGGCGAAGGTCGCGAAGCACGCGGTCGCCGAGGGGATCACGGTCCGCGAGGCGGTCGTCGCCCTCGGCTTCGTCGAGCGAGGTGAGGTCTCCGAGGAGCAGCTCGACAGCGCCCTCGACGTGCTCAGCATGACCCGTCCCGCCTGACCCGCCGGGTTCCCGGCGTCGGACGGGAGGCCCGGTGCCGGTCCGCACCGCGCCTCCCGTCCGCGGGTCGGCCGCCGCTACGCCAGGTCCGGCGAGTCGAGCATCTCCGTCACGAGCGCCGCGATGGCAGAGCGCTCCGACCGCGTCAGTGTGACGTGCGCGAACAGCGGGTGCCCCTTGAGACGCTCGATCACCGACGCGACCCCGTCGTGTCGGCCGACCCGCAGGTTGTCCCGCTGCGCGACGTCGTGGGTGAGCACCACGCGCGAGTTCTGCCCGATCCGGGACAGCATGGTGAGCAGGACGTTGCGTTCCAGGGACTGCGCCTCGTCGACGATGACGAACGCGTCGTGCAGCGACCGGCCGCGGATGTGTGTGAGCGGCAGGACCTCGAGCATGCCGCGTTCGACGACCTCGTCGAGCACGTTGTCGGAGACGAGCGCCCCGAGGGTGTCGAAGACGGCCTGTGCCCAGGGGTTCATCTTCTCGGAGGCGTCGCCCGGCAGGAACCCGAGCTCCTGCCCGCCGACGGCGTAGAGCGGCCGGAACACCATGATCTTCTTGTGCTGCTGACGTTCCAGGACGGCCTCGAGTCCGGCACACAGGGCGAGCGCCGACTTGCCGGTGCCGGCGCTGCCGCCGAGCGAGACGATGCCGATCTCCGGGTTGAGCAGCGCGTCGATCGCCAGGCGCTGCTCGGCGGAACGCCCGCGGAGCCCGAAGACCTCGCGGTCGCCACGGACGAGCGACACGGCGCCCGCCGAGTGCACCCGACCGAGGGCCGAGCCGCGCTCGGAGTGGATGACGACGCCGGTGTTGACGGGGACCCCGTCGAGTTCGGCGGTGCGGATCTCCTCGGTCTCGTAGAGGGCCGCGACCTGGTCACCGGACACCTGCAGGGTCGTGATGCCCGTGTAGCCGGTGTCGACGGCGAGTTCGGCGCGGTACTCCTCGGCGGCGAGGCCGATGGACGCCGCCTTCACCCGGAGCGGCAGGTCCTTCGAGACGACGACCACGTCGAGGCCGTCGTTCGCCAGGTTGGAGGCGACCGCGAGGATGCGTGAGTCGTTGTCGCCGAGCTGGAGCCCGGAGGGCAGGACCGACTGGTTGGAGTGGTTCAGCTCGACGCGCAGGGAGCCACCGTCACCGACCGAGACCGGGAAGTCGAGGCGCTCGTGTTCGATGCGCAGCTCGTCGAGGATCCGCAGCGCCTGCCGGGCGAAGTACCCGATCTCCGGGTCGTTGCGCTTCGACTCGAGTTCGCTGACGACCACGACGGGCAGGACCACCGCGTGCTCGTCGAACCGGAACAGGGCACGCGGATCGCTGAGCAGCACCGACGTGTCCAGCACGTACGTGCGCTGGGCGACCGGCGTGGACGAGTCCGCGGCCCGGCTGCGCGCAGCGGTGGGCTGCGGCGAGGTGGACGACGTTCCGCGAGAGACGTTCTGAGAGGTCACGACCACTCCATCCCCGGGCCGCGCTCGGCCCGGTCATGTCCTTCGACGCGGCCACAGGAGCGGTCCCGGAGCACCGACCGTGGCCGCTCCGACCGGGCGCGTTGCCCGATGTCGCCAAGCTACGACGACGGCGCGCAGGGCACCAGCGACACGCCTGATCCGGCGGTTACGGTCGTGTGTCGCCCGGCTGAACGTCCGGGAGGCGCGGGGCGGCACCGGCACGTGCCTCCCGTCAGCGCCGCGACATAACTCGGCTGACGGGGCGACGTGACCGATCGGCGGGACGGCGGTGCCAGCGGGCGGCGTCAGCCCGTCGTGGCGTACGAGACGCAGGCGTCGCGGAACATGCCGAGCGTCTCGTCCGTGGTGGACGCGAACACGGACACCCGCACCTCGCCGAGGCGGGCGGTCGCGGTGACACCGTGGTTGTGCAGCGCCGCGCTGAGCGCCGTGAGTCGGCCCTGCGCGGGTCGGAGCACGACGATGCCGGCGCGCTCCCGGGGGTCGCGGCTGGACTCCACGGGCAGCCCGAACTCGTCCGCGATCTCGATGACCCGGTCGACCCGGTCGGCGACGCGCTCCTGCACGGTGCCGACGCCGACGGCGGTGAGCCGTTCGAGGGACACGGCGAGGCGGGCCTGGGAGACGGGGTCGATCCGCGACATGGTGAAGGCCGCGGCACCGGAGCGGACGCTCGGCACGTCGGTGGGCCAGCCGGTGGTGCCGTGCGGGCCGGAGAGGGCCGGTCGGATCCGTTCGAGGGCCCGGTCGCTGAACGACACGAAGCCGGTGCCCCACCCGGCGTGCAGCCACTTCTGGCCGCCGGTGGCGACGACGTCCGCCACCTCGTACGGGGCGTCGACGACGCCGAAGCCCTGGATGGCGTCGACGATGAGCAGGCGGTCGCCGATGACCTCCCGGATCGCGGCGAGGTCGGCGAGGTACCCGGTCCGCCAGTCGACCAGCGACAGGGCGACCGCGGTGACGTCGTCGGAGAGCCGCTCGCGGATCAGCTCGGGCGTGAGCCAGCCGGCACCCGACTCGATGACGACGGGCTGCACCCGGCCGCCGGTCGCCGAGGCGGCGCTCGCGAGCGCGAGTGGCAGCGACGGGTACTCGTCCGCGGCGACGAGGACCCCACCCGTCAGGCCGAACGCGGTGTGCAGCAGGCCGGGCGTCGTGGCCGGCTGGGAGACGACCTGGTCGGCGCGACGACGGACGAGCCGGGCGGCCACGGCGCGCACCCGGGCGTCCTGCTCGTCGAGCGTCTCCATCGCCCCGAAGCGCATGTGCTCCTGGATGTGGCCGAGGACGCGCTGCTCCTCGAGGACGGCCGTCTGCACGGGGCCGAACGCGGCGTGGTCGAGGTAGCCGGGCTCCTCGGCGAAGCCGGCGACGTACTCGTCGATCGTGGTCACGGGGTGCACCTTCCAGTGGGCAGAACCCTGTGAGCCTACTGGGACCCGTCCATGCGGTCGAATGCAGTCCGCGGAACGCCAGGAGCAGGAGGCCGACGCCCGGCGGGCTCGAGCGGAGGTCGTTCCCTGTGGGGGGACTCAGACCGTGGTCCGGTCAGCCTCCGAACCGCCGCGACCGCAAGCCGAAGTCGCGGACCGCACGGAGGAAGTCGACCTCGCGCAGGTCCGGGTAGAACGCCTCGACGAAGTAGAACTCGCTGTGGGCGCTCTGCCAGAGCAGGAAGTCCGACAGCCGCTGCTCGCCCGAGGTGCGGATCATGAGGTCCGGGTCCGGCTGGCCCTGCGTGTACAGGTGGTCGCCGATGAGCTCGGGGGTGAGCACCTCGGCCAGGGTGTCGAGCGTCCCGCCGCCCTCGCCGTGCGACCGGACGATGCTCCGCATGGCGTCCGCGATCTCGCGCCGACCGCCGTACCCGACCGCCAGGTTGATGTGCAGCCCGGTGTGGTCCGCCGTGCGCTCCTCGGCGCGCTCGAGCGCCGCGACGAGTTCCGACGGCAGACCGTCGTTCGACCCGACGTGCTGGACACGCCACGTGCGGTGGTGCGAGAGCCGCTCGGCCAGGTCGGCGATGATCCCGACGAGCTGGTCGAGCTCCTCGCCGCCACGACCCTTCAGGTTGTCGGCGGACAGCAGGTAGAGCGTGACGACCTGGATGTCGAGGTCCTCGCACCAGGACAGGAACTCGGGGATCTTCGCGGCGCCGGCCCGGTGGCCGTGCGCCGCCGTCTCGAGCCCGAGCTGCCGGGCCCACCGACGGTTCCCGTCGACGATCATCGCCACGTGCTTGGGCTTCTGCGCACCCTCGATCTGGCGACGGATGCGGTTCTGGTACGCACGGTAGAGGAGCCCACGCCCCGCCCATCCCAGCCTGCCCGTCACGCGTCGACTGTAGTGCAAGCACCCCTCGGGAGGACTCCCAGCCGCTCTTCCGTGATCCGGTCGTAGCGTCGAGGGCATGCAGTCAGACCAGGACGCGCCAGCACTCCCCCACGTCCCGTTCACGGAGGAGGCCACCGCCGCGGCCACGACCACCTCCGACGCGCCCCGTCCGGCCTGGCGGGGCTGGATCCACGCCGGCACGTTCCCGTTCGCCGTCGCGATGGGGATCGTGCTCATCTCGCTCGCGGCCACCCCGGCGGCGAAGGCGGCGAGTGCGGTGTTCATGACGACGTCGATGGTCATGTTCGGCGTCTCGGCGACCTACCACCGGTTCCCCTGGGGACCCGTCGTCAAGCGCGTGCTGAAGCGCATCGACCACACGAACATCTTCCTGCTCATCGCCGGCACGTACACGCCCGTCGCCGTCTGCGCACTGCCGCACACGCTCATGGTCGTGGTGCTCTGGGTGATGTGGAGCGGGGCGCTGCTCGGTGTCGCCTTCCGCGTCTTCTGGATCGGTGCGCCGCGGTGGCTGTACGTGCCGTTGTACCTGGCGCTCGGCTGCGCGGCGTTCCTCATCCTGCCGCAGCTCTTCGCGGCGAGCGTGCCGATGACCGTGCTCGTGCTCGCCGGCGGGGTGGCGTACATCCTCGGCGCGGCCGTCTACGGCTTCAAGCGCCCGGACCCCTCGCCGACGTTCTTCGGCTTCCACGAGGTCTTCCACGCCCTCACGGTCGTCGCCTTCGCCGCACAGTGGGCCGGCATCCTCGTGATCGCGCTCGACCCCGTCCGCTGACCCGCCGGGGTCGTCGCACCACACGACGGACGGGAGGCTCCCCACCAGCTGCTGGGGAGCCTCCCGTCCGTCGTGCGTCGCGTCAGCCGCGCTCGGTGTCGTCGCCGACGTCGGCGCGGCCGTCCTCGGCCGCCCGCCGGGTCGGCTCGTCGGTCGCGGCGCCGTCGGAGCGGCCGTCAGCCACCTCGGCCTCGAGGCGCTCCCGCACCTCGGCGCGGTAGCGGGTGCGGCGGATGCGGCGGGTCATGTCCAGCACGAGCAGGATCGTCACGATCGCGACGACCGCGATGGCGACGAAACCGGCGACCCCGGGAGTGACGTCGACGTCGGGGACGCCGCTCGGGCTGGGGCTGGGGGTGGCGGCCAGTACCGCGGCGATGGTGCTCACGCGTGCGCGTCCTCTTCGGATGGGATCCCTGCGAACAGGTCGGACTCGGGGAGCTCGGTGGGCACACGGGCCTCGACGAGCTGGTAGTCCTCGGTCGGCCAGACCTCGGCGAGCAGGTCGTTCGGCCAGTAGAAGAACGGACTGTCGGGCGGCACCTGGCTCGCGTGGGCGCGGAGCGCGGCGTCCCGGGCGTCGAAGTACTCGTGCACGTCGACGTGGGTCGTGGCGAGGTCCGGCCGGTCCGCGAACCGGGCCACCCACTCCCCGAGCTGCTCGATGAGCGGGCTCTCCGGGTCACGGGCGCGGAGTGCGTCGTAGAACGCGGAGAAGCGCCGTGGGTTCATCGTGCGCTCGTAGTACAGCTTCGAGACGGACCACGCCGGACCGGCCTCCGGGTACGCGTCCGGGTCGGCGGCGTCGCGCCACGCAGCGACCGAGACCTCGTGCGTCCGGATGTGGTCGGGGTGCGGGTAGCCGCCGTTCTCGTCGTACGTGACCAGGACGTGCGGACGGAAGCGGCGGATCACCCGGACCAGCGCCGCGGTGCTGTACTCCAGCGGGACCGTCGCGAACGTGCCGGGTCGGACCGTCTCGCCCTTCTCGGCGTCGGGCAGACCGGAGTCGTGGTAGCCGAGCCAGACGTGGTCGATACCGAGAGCTGCCTGCGCGGCGGCCATCTCGGTGCGGCGGAAGCCGGCCATGTCCCGGTGCGCCCGGGCCTTCGCCGCGTCGGGGAGCTGCTCGTTGAGGATGTCGCCGGCCTCGCCCCCGGTGCACGAGACGACGAGGACCTGCGCGCCGTCGGCCACGTACTTCGCCGCCGTGGCCGCGCCCTTGCTCGACTCGTCGTCGGGGTGGGCGTGCACGGCGAGCAGACGATGGGGCACAGCGTTCCTCCACTGCTCACGGACCTGGGGTCGCGGGTGGCGCACGGCGAGCGTGAACTACCCTGGGATCAGGATAATCACCCCGGGAGCCCCGAACTGTCCGATCAGCACCACGCCCCAGCAGCAGGGCCAGCAGCAGCCGGCAGCGCAGGCCTCGACGACCGCGCAGCGCTCGACGACCGCTACGGTCGGAACGCCGACACCCGCCGTCGCGGGAAGCTGCTCGGGATCGTCATCGCGGTCGCGATCGCCGTGGTGTTCGCCGTCTGGGTGATCTGGGCCGGCCCCGGGCAGACCGACCACGGGCTCGACACCGACGACGTCGGGTACGAGGTGGTGTCGGACCACGAGGTCGTCGTGCACACCCAGCTGGCGGTCGACCCCGGGACGAGCGTCGAGTGCGCGGTCCAGGCGCTCGACAAGGCGTACACGATCGTCGGCTGGCGGGTCGTGACGGTCCCGGCGGACGACCAGCGCAGCCGCTCGATCTCGACGCCGGTGAACACCACGACGCGTGCCGTCACCGGCTTGATCCACTCGTGCTGGGTTCCCTAGACTGCTCGGAATCACGATTCGAGACCGGCCGCCGGCCGGTCTCGATTCTTTTGCGCCACACGCCGTGACCGGTCCTGACCGTCCCGGCCGAAGGGAAACGACATGAGCAACGACACGCAGGGCACCTGGCTGACCCAGGAGGCGTTCGACCGTCTCACCGCCGAGCTCGAGCAGCTCACCGGCCCGGCCCGCATCGAGATCGCGAGCCGCATCGAGGCCGCCCGTGAAGAGGGAGACCTCAAGGAGAACGGTGGCTACCACGCCGCCAAGGACGAGCAGGGCAAGATCGAGGCGCGCATCCGCTCCCTCACCGAGCTCCTCAAGCACGCCACCGTCACCGAGGCCGAGTTCGACGGCACCGTCGAGCCGGGCACGGTCGTCACCGCCACCATCGCGGGCGACCCCTCGACCTTCCTCGTCGGCAACCGCGAGATCGTCGCCGAGGGCTCCGACCTCACCGTCTACAGCCCGGTGAGCCCCGTCGGTGCCGCGATCGTCGGCCTCCGCGCGGGTGAGAAGACGACGTACACCGCACCGAACGGCAAGGAGATCGCCGTCGAGGTGACGAAGGTCGAGCGCTACGAGCCGTAGCGCTCGCTCAGCGTGCGGGCAGGGCGTTCCAGACCTCGGCCCAGACCGCCTCGAACCCCACGGGGTCGGTCCTGCCCGCACGGAGCTCGTCCTCTCCGAACGACAGCGCGCCGAGGGCCACGGTCATCAGTCGGGCGTCACCGTGCACCTTCGGTCGGCCGTTGCCGTGGAACGTCGTCACGGTGAGCGCCCGGACGAGTGACCGCACCCGACGCGTCGCCCACCGCAGCACGAGGAACCCCAGCGCGTACCCGACCAGGCCGACCACCGCCCCGAGCGCGGGTGCAGCGGTCCACGTCACCGTGACGACGCCGGTGAGGACCAGTCCGGCGAGGGGCCACGAATGCGCCGCCCGGAGCAGCGCGCGCTCGCGCCGGTCGGTGCCCGGCGGGTAGACCACGAGCGTGCGGGTCGCCCACATCGTCCGGCCGACCGGGCGGACATCGAGCCGACCCCAGCGGTGCGGTCCGTCGACGACCCGGGTCCGGACCGCGCCGACGACGGTCACCGGGACGCCCCGGTGACCGTCACGACCGCCGCCACCTCGCGGTGCGTGAGCGCTCGGCGGCACGGGAAGCACACGAGGTCCCCGACCGCGACGTCGCCCGGCACCACGAGCACGGCGGCGTCTCCGGCGGCAGGGTACGCCTCGGTCGCGGCTCCGACACCCGGGAGGGCCATGACCACGGCCGCCGTCCGGGGCGCGGTCGTGCGGCGTCCGATGAGCCGTGCCTCGTCCAGCACCGCGCAGTCGGGCAGCACGGCGTCGAGTTCGAGCACGAGCCCGGTCGGTGTCCGGCGCACGCCCGTCACCGCCGCGACCGCGACGCTCATCCCCCGCGGTGCCCAGTCACGGGGACGGTAGCGAGGCGGTGACTCCTCGGCCGTGTGCACGCACGGTGTCCCCGCCACGTCGGCGAGACGTGACATCGACACGGCGCTGACCCGGACGTCGTCGCAGGTCGGCTCGGTGTGCACGGGCCAGGCGGCCACGTCGAGCGGGTCGGGGATCGTCGCCCGGAGCGACGGGAGGATCGCGGTGAGGGTCATGCCGACGAGCCTCGCTCCCGTGGCGTCCGTCGGCGCTGCTCCTCACGGGTCGCTGACGCCCCGCCGGCCGATCCGTGCGCGCCGCTGACACTCCGGCGAGCGGCGACCGGTCAGTTCGTGAGCTGCTCCGGACGGAAGCCGGCCTCCTGCAGACGGGCCATCACCTCGTCGGCGTGGCCGGGGCCGCGCGCCTCGATCGACAGGTCGAGTGCGACCTCGCTGATGACGAGTCCCTGGCCGTGACGGGTGTGCAGGACCTCGACGACGTTCGCGCCGGCGTCCGAGATGATCTGCGAGACGCGGGCGAGCTGCCCGGGACGGTCCGGCAGCATGATGCGGATGCCGATGTACCGGGACGCGGCGACCAAGCCGCGTGTGATGATCCGCTCCATCATGAGCGGGTCGATGTTGCCGCCGCTCAGCAGCACCACGGTCCGCCCGGTGTCGTGCACCGCGCCGGACATGATGGCGGCGACCCCGACGGCCCCGGCAGCCTCCACCACGAGCTTCGCGCGCTCGAGGAGCACGAGCAGGGCCCGTGCGACGTCGTCGTCGGAGACCGTGACGATGTCGTCGACGAGGTCGCGGATGATCGGGAAGTTCATGTCGCCCGGACGGGCCACGGCGATCCCGTCCGCGATGGTCGGCGTCGTCGTGATCGTCACCGGCTCCCCCGCCTCGATCGATGACGGGTAGGCCGCGGCGTTCTCGGCCTGCACGCCGATCACCCGGATGTCCCGACCGAGGCGCTCGGCCATCCCCTTCACGGCGATCGCGATGCCGGAGATGACGCCGCCACCACCGATCGGCACGACGACGGTGTCGACGTCGGGCACCTGGTCGAGCATCTCGAGGCCGAGCGTGCCCTGACCGGCGATGACCGCGGGGTGGTCGAACGGCGGGATGAAGACCGCTCCGGTCCGGGTGGCGAAGTCCTTGGCGGCCGAGAGCGCCTCCTCCACCGAGTGCCCGCGGAGCACGACGTCGGCCCCGTACCGGCGCGTGGCCTGCAGCTTCGGCAGGGCGACGCCGACGGGGGTGAAGATCGTGGCGGGGATGCCGAGCTCGCGTGCGGCGAACGCGACCCCCTGCGCGTGGTTGCCGGCGCTGGCGGCGACGACCCCGGCCTCCCGCTGCTCCGGGGACAGTGTCGACAGCCGGTTGTAGGCGCCGCGCACCTTGTACGCACCGGTGCGCTGCAGGTTCTCGCACTTGAGGTGCACGGGCGAGCCGAGCAGCCCTTCGAGGAACTTCGACGTCTCCATCGGGGTGACCCGTGCGACTCCGGCGATCGTCTCGCGCGCGGCCTCGATGTCGGCGAGCGTCGGGATCGGGGGCGCAGTCGTGTCGGTCACGGTCCCATCATCGTCGGTCACGGCGCGGTCGGGTGCCACGTGACGCTCAGTTGGTGCTGGCGGTACCGGGCTCCGCCGCGGGCTCGGCATCGCTGCCCGGTGCCGGCACGTCGTCGCCGACCTGGTGACGGCGCCGTCGGAGGAGCTGGATCCGGCCGTGCTGGCCACGCTTCGGAGTGGCCTCGAGCACGTGGTCGGAGTCGAGCCCGCGCCACCGGCCGCTGGCGATCGTCGTCACCATGGCGTTGAGCGTCGCGATCAGCGGGACCGCGAAGAACGCCCCGGCGATGCCGGCCAGCCCGGAGGCCGCGGTCACGCCGAGCACGACCGCGAGCGGGTGCACCTTGACCGCGTTGCCCATGACGAGCGGCTGCAGGATGTGCCCCTCGATCTGCTGGACGAGCAGGACGACCGCGAGCACCAGGACCGCCGCGAGCGGACCGTTGAAGATCAGCGCGACGAAGACCGCCAGGAAGCCGGTGACGATGGCACCGACGACGGGGATGAACGCACCGAGGAACACGATCGCGGCGATCGGGATGATGAGCGGCATGCCGCCGAAGAACAGGCCGACGATGAACGCGCCGAGTCCGATGCCGACGGCGTCGACGAACGCCACGAAGATCTGCACGCGGATGAAGCTCGTCAGGGTGATCCAGCCCGCGACGCCCGCCCCGTCCACGGTGGCCCGGGCCTTGCGCGGGAAGAGCCGCACGGTCCAGCGCCAGACGTTCTTGCCGTCGACGAGCAGGAAGATCGTGGTGAACAGGATGATGAAGAGCGCCTCGAACACGTGCGTCGCGCTCGACCCGGCGCTCGCGACCCCGGACAGGATCGTCCCGGTGTTGTCCTGCACCCACTTCGTCGCCTCGTTGATCCAGGTGTCTACGTCCGCCTGTGAGATCCCGAACCCGGAGGTGAGCACGAGCTCCCGGACGTTGGCGAACTGGGACACGGTGCGGTCCCGGAGCGAGGGGTAGGACGCGATGATCTGGTCGATGACGAGCCAGAGCAGGCCCGTCACCGCGGCGAGTCCCGCGAGCAGGCTGAGGACGATGGCCAGCCACTTCGGCACGTGGTGGCGTTGCAGCCAGTTCGAGACCGGCACGAGCAGCGCGGAGATCACGATGCCGATCAGGAAGGGGATGAGGATGTCGCTGAACACCGTCATCAGCCAGACGAAGAGCGCGATCACGCCCGCGACGGCGAGCACCCGCCACGAGAACGCGCCCGCGATGCGCATGCCGATCGGCACCGAGTCCTCGACCACGGGGTCGGGATGCGTCTTCTTTCCCCAAGCCATGCGCACACTGTATCCACGGCGTGCCGGGCGAGTACCGGACGCGGCATGTGTCCGGCGACGGAACGCTGTCGGCCGCCCTCGGTAGCGTTCCCCCATGGTCAGGACCACGCTCTCCGCCGCCGAGGCCCGCCGTGTCGCCCTGGCTGCCCAGGGGTTCGGTCGAGCCCGCCTCGAGCCGGTCTCGGCACGGACGGTGTCCGCGGGCGCAGCTCGGCTGGGCCTGCTGCAGATCGACTCCGTCAACGTCTTCGAGCGCAGCCACTACCTGCCGTTGTTCGCCCGGCTCGGCGCCTACGACAAGGGGACCCTGGACCGGTTGACCCTCACGCAACGCAGCCCGTGGCTCGAGTACTGGGCGCACGAGGCCGCGTTCGTCCCACGCGACGACCTCCGCCTGTTCCGGTGGCGGATGGACGCGTACCGGGAGCGCGATGCGACACGACCGAACCGGGTGGCCGGGGTCGAGCGCACCGCGCGGGTCCGTGACGAGCTCCTGACGATGCTCGCGGCCGAGGGCCCGATGCCGGCGAGCGCGGTCGAGCACGAGTCGAATGTCCGACGCGGTCCCTGGTGGGGGTGGAGCGACGTCAAGCACGGTCTGGAGCAGCTCTTCCGCTGGGGTGACGTCGTCAGTGCGGGCCGCGCGGGCTTCGAGCGGGTGTACGCGTTGCCGGACCAGGTGTTGCCGACCGGGTACTTCGCGACCGCGCCGGGTCGAGCCGACGCCGTTCGGGAACTCGTCCGCCGGTCGGCCCGCGCCGTCGGCGTCGGTACCCGGGCGGACCTGGCGGACCACCACCGGTTGCGTGCGGACGACACCGCCGCGGCGATCACCGACCTCCAGGACGCCGGGGAACTCGTCCCGGTCACGGTCGAGGGCTGGCGGGACCCGGCATGGATGCACGTCGACGCCCGGGTGCCCCGACGGATCGATGCCGATGCGGTACTCAGCCCGTTCGACCCCGTCGTGTGGTTCCGCCCGCGCGCCGAGCGACTCTTCGGCTTCCACTACCGGATCGAGATCTACACACCGGCACCGAAACGGGTGTTCGGCTACTACGTCCTGCCGGTGCTGCAGGACGACGCACTCGTGGGTCGCGTCGACCTCAAGAGCGACCGGCAGCGCGGCGTGCTCCACGTCCGCACCGCGTGGCACGAGCCCGGCTCGGTGGTGGACGTCGGCCGACTGGCGGCGCTGCTGCGTCGGACCGCGGCATGGCAGGGGCTCGGGGACGTCGAGGTCACCGACCGCGGGACGGCGGCACCGGCACTGGCCGCAGCGCTGGGCGTCCGCCCGCACTGAGCCGTCCGGGTGGCCGGCGGCGCATCGCCGTCAGAACTGCACGCGCGGGGGTTCGGCGATCGCGGCCGGTTCGGCGGTCTCGAAGAACGGTGCCGGGCCGACGCCGCGGCTCTTCGCGAACGTCGACGTGGGGAACGACTTCACCTTGGTGTTGAGTTCGCGGACGCCGCCGTTGTAGTGCCGGCGGGCGGACTGGATCTTGTCCTCGGTGGAGACGAGCTGCGACTGGAGCTCGAGGAACGCCTGGCTCGACTGGAGCTGCGGGTAGTGCTCCGCGACGGCGAAGACGCCCTTGAGCGCCTTCTGCATGTGTCCTTCGGCGGAGGAGGCCGCGACGGCGTCCCCGGCGGCGAGCGTCTCGGTGCGGGCGTCGGTCACCGCAGCGAACACGGACTTCTCGTGCGAGGCGTACCCCTGCACGGTGCTGACGATGGTCGGGATGAGCTCGGCACGCTGCTGCAGCTGCTCGGCGATCTCCGACCACGCGCTGTCCACCCGACCCTGCAACGCCACGAGGGACTTGTGACTGACCCAGAGCCAGATCCCGATCACCACGAGGACGACGACCACCACGCCGATCACGATGAGTGTCGTGACGAGTCCGGTGTCCATTCGGGCGTACTCCTTTGCGCGTCGGGTCGCGGTCGTGCCGGACCCCTGCGGGTCCGTCGGGTCGGACCAGGACGGTCCGGATCGATCTTACCGAGCAGGTCCGGACGCCTTCGCCGGGGACCGATGTTCACGGGCGATTCCCGAGTGCCGCACACCGGGTTCGCGGGCGCTGTCCGGCGGAGACGTCGATCGAGCGCGGAACCGAACCGGTCACCGCGCGGGGTGTTGACCCCGGCGTCCGGATCACGTGGGATGGACCGGATGGACACGGCAGGGGACGACGTGGGACAGCGGGACGGCAGGGGCGACGTCTCCCGTCGTCGACCGCGGACGACCCCGGGCGGTGCCGGCAGACGCGGCCGGAGCACGAGCGGCAGCGTCGCCCGCCTGCTCGTCGTGACCGCCGGACTCGTCCTCGGGCCGCTCGTCCTCCTGCCGCTCGACGCCGTCCCCGCGGTGGCTGCCACGTCGACCCTCCCCGGCGCCGGCACGAGCCCGGCACCGACCCAGCCGCCCACCTTCGCGAACCCGGTGCCGGCGCCGGGCGCCCCGAGTCCCTCGCCGACCAGGACGCCGGTCGCCCCTCCGTCGAGCGGTGCCCCGACGGCCCCCACGATCACCGACCCTGGTGACATCACGACCGACCTCGCACGCTTCTCGGGACGCGCCACCCCCGGCCACGGTGTCCGCGTCGCCGACCCCGCCGTCCCCTCGGCCTCGGTCTGCCGGACGACCACCAGACCCGACGGGACGTGGTCGTGCGTCGGGACCGTGCACTCCGGTCCGGCCCAGGTCTTCACCGTCCTCGACACGACGACGTCCTCCCTCCCGAGCGTCGACGCAGCCCCGTCGGACGTCATCGTGCCGCCGGTCGTCGCGACGCGACAGCCGACCACGGGTGCCGTCGCCGGCACCGGGCGGGCCGGTGCGACCGTGACGGTGACCCGCGCCGGGAGCCCCGCGGTGCGCACCGCGACGGTCGGCCCCACCGGCACCTGGCACGTCTCGTGGGGTGTCGGCCCCGGTGCGCCGGCGGACGGCACCTTCACCGTCACGGCCACCCAGACCGCCAGCACGGCGGACGGCTACCGCTCCGACCTCCGCAGCGCGGTCTCCGCACCGAGGAGCGTCACGATCGACCGGACCCCGCCGGCGGCGCCGCGCATCAGCACGCCGGCCGCTGCCTCGCGGGTCGATGCACGCTCGCTGCGCATCGCCGGCAGCGCCGAGGCGGGCACCATCGTGACCGCCTACGTCGACGACGTGGCGGTGTGCCGCTCGGAGGTCACCACCGCCGGCTCCTGGTCGTGCCGCGTCGCGGACGTGTTGCGGCCCGGGTCGCACCGCGTCGGCGCGGGTGCGCAGGACGTGGCCGGCAACACCTCCCGGTCGGCGTCCGCGGTGACCGTCCGGGTGGGCGGTCCGTCCGCTGCGGGCTCCGGCGGACCGACCGGCGCGAGCGACGCCTCCGGAGCACCCTCGTCCGGTCGGGGTCCGACGACCGGCACCACGCCGGGAGCCGGTGCCGGGGACGGGACCGGCCGCGGTGGCGCAGCCGGCCGCGGCGCGGGGAGCGGTCCCGACGGCGGTGACGACCGGGGGTCGGCAGGCGGACTGCCCGGTGGCGGGACCGACGGTGGACACGGCGGGCGGCCGGACTGGTCCGGGCCCGCGGGCGACTGGTCGATCGCCACGACCTACGACCACGCGGTGCCGACGATCCAGTCCTCGTTCTCGTGGCGCACGCTCGCGATCGCCGCCGGTGCCGCCGTGGCGTTCCTCCTGCTCGTCGCCGGTCCGGTCCGGGCCCTCGCCGGGGCCCTCCGCGTCCGGGCACCGGGCCCTGCCTCCCGGTTCACCGGCCGGAACCGGCCCCGGTCCGAGCGCACCCGCGGCGACGACGCCCTGCCGGCCTGGGCCTCCGTCGGCATCGGGGTCGCCCTCGCGGGACTGCTCGCACTGCTGAGCACCGGCATCGCGCTCGAGGCCCGGTACGTCCGCCTCGCCCTCGGCGTCGTCGCCGGGGTCGCCGTGCTCACGGCCGGCGTCGTGCTCGCCGCTCGGTGGGCCGCGGGCGAGGACCGACGGGCCGTCACGTTCCGCGTCTCGCCCTGGCTCGTGCTCGCCGCGGTCGTCGCGAGCGGCCTGACCCGCGTCGCGGACCTCTCCCCCGCCCTCGTCGTCGGCGTCCTCCTCGTCCCGGTCGGACGCACGGACGTCGACACCGCAGCGATGCGGCTCGGCAACGGCGTCGCCGCGTGTGCCCGGAGCGCGACCTGGCGTTCGGTGACACTGCTCGTGATCGCGGCCGCCGGCTGGGTGCTCCACAGCGTGACCCCGAGTGCGGGCTTCGCCGGCTCGCTCGCGTCCGAGTTCGCGAGCACGCTCTGCGTCGGCGCCCTCGGCTCGCTCGTCGTGACGCTCCTCCCCCTGCGCGGCTCGGCGGGAGCCGCGCTCGCGTCCGTCTCCCGTCCGCGGTACGCGGCCCTCGCGGCGGTGGCCGTCGGGCTCGCCGCCGCGGTCTACTCCGGCCCGACCGGGACACACGTGCCGGTCGCCGCGATGGCTTCGGGCATCGCGGTCCTCGTCGTCCTCGGAGCGGCCGCGTGGGTCTGGCTCCGGCACCAGGAGGGCGCGCAGACTCCCTGATCCGGCCCCGCCGGCCGGACCGGACGGAGGCCCGTCAGGAGGTCGGGGCGGACCGGGCGAACAGACCGGGCAGCAGGCCGCCGATCTTCGTCCCGACGCAGAGACTGACGAAGGTCGCCAGCGGCGTCGCGAGGGCCGCCGCGTCGAAGGTCGCGACCGCGACCAGCCCGACCGTGCCGGGCACGAGCAGCAGGAACGCCGGGCGGAACGACACCGTCGCCGGGACCACCGGCACGATCCGCTCGAGGACGCGGGTCGCGACGAACAGCAGCGCCGCGGCGAGGCCGGTCGCGACGACGCTGCCGCTGAACGGCGTGAGCCATGACACCAGCGCATAGGCGGTGACCATGACGACCACCGACGCCGCCGTGAGCCGCCAGCCGGAGCCGAACACCAGGCTGATGCCGGTCGCGAGGACCACGACGGCGACCCAGGACGCCCAGAGCGCCGGGACGGCCTCCCAGCCGGCACGGTCGGTCCCGATCCCGGCGACCTCACCGACGAGCGCCGCGGAGGTCGGATCGACACGGAGCCCGGTCACCGCGCTCCCCGCAGCGATCCCCGCGGCCATGAAGCCGAGCATGATGAGGCCCTGCATGAGCCGGGCGGAACCGGTCACGATGTCGGCGGCGGTGAGCTCGAGCAGGGCGTTCGTGATGAGGGCTCCCGGCACGAACACCGCGACCGGGGCGCACACCGCGTAGAGCGGGACGTGGTCGAACCCGGTGCCGGCGGCCACGAGTCCCACCACGGCCGTCGAGCAGAAGGCCGCGAGGAACGGGACGACGGCCACGGCCTCGCGGAAGCGCCGCAGCAGCAGACCGATCACCCCGACGAGCGCTCCGACGACGAGCGCGAGGAGGACCGCCCACCACGGGCAGCGGAACACCACGGCGAGCCCGGCCGACGTGAGCGCGTTGCCGAGCACCCACGGCACCGGGGCCGGCGGCCGGGTCCCCTGCCGGATGCTCCGGACCCGGGCGGGTATCTCGGCGAGGGCGATCGCGCCGCGCTCCAGGCCGAGCACGAGACGGTTCGCGCGGGCGGACTGGCGGAACGAGAGCTCGATGCCCTCGGCGTTGACGATGGTGGCGGCACCGGTCGCGGTCTCGCTGACGATGACGAGCGCGGGCAGCACCCCGATGGCGAGTCCGTCGCCGACCCCGGCCGAGTCGCGGGCCTTCTCGAGCGCCGAGCGGACGTCCGTGACGGAGCTGCCGGCGTCGAGGAGCAGGGCGCCGAGCGTGCCGAGCAGCATGCCGACGGGGACGGTCTCACCGTCGATGACCTCGACGTGGGCCTCGGGGCGCCGCAGCGCATCCCGGAGGTTCGTCAGCGCACTCCCGATCCCGACCACCTGGTCAGCGTAACGAGTACGCCCGGAGGGACTCGAACCCTCGGGTCTTCGTACCCCCGGAGGGACTCGAACCCTCAACTCGGCGATTTTAAGTCGCATGCCTCTACCGATTGGGCCACGGGGGCGCACGACCGCTGACGGTCGGGCCGGATCAGCCTACCGACGCACGGAGGGCGGCCTCCCACCGGGTGACCGCCCTCTCGACCGCGTGTGTGCGGTGCTTACTCGGTCTTCGCCGACTCGCCGGCGCCGACGGGCTCGGCGGCCTTCGAGACGTCCTCGGCGGGCGTCGCGTAGGCGGGACCGGCAGCGCCGGCCGGCTGGCCCTCGGCCGGGGACTCTGCTGCCGGAGCGGCCTCGACGGCCGGCTTCGGGCGTGACGCCCAGGCCTCGAACGCTGCGCGCGGGGTCTCACGGTCGTCGAGGGAGGCGATGTCGCGACCCAGGAAGAAGTTCCCGACCCAGTCGCCGACGACGCGGATCTTGCGCTCCCACGAGGGCATGGCCAGGCCGTGGTAACCACGGTGGGCGCCCCAGGCGAGGAAGCCCTTCATCGAGAACTTGCCGGACTGGAAGACACCGATGCCGAGACCGAGGCCCGCGACGGCGCCGAGGTTCTCGTGCTTGTAGTCGACGGTGGCTTCGCCGCGGATCGTCGCGACGAGGTTCTTCGCCAGCTGCTTGGCCTGGCGGACCGCGTGCTGGGCGTTCGGGACGCACATGCCGCCGACGCCACCACCGGTGAGGTCCGGGACGGCCGCGACGTCACCGCAGGCCCAGGCGTCGGCGATGACCGTGCCCTCGTCGACGATGCGGAGGTCGGGCTGCACCGTGATGCGACCGCGGGGCTCGAGCGGGAAGTCGGTGCCCTTGACCATCGGGTTCGCCATGACTCCGGCGGTCCAGATGATGAGGTCGGACTCGATGACCTCGATCGACTCGTCCTTGGCCTTGAGCTGGCAGACGCCACCCACGGCCGAGGCGAGCTGCGTCTCGAGGTGCACCGTGGCACCCCGCTCGGCCAGGTTCTTGAGGACCCAGTGCGAGGTCTCGAGCGAGACCTCGGGCATGATGCGCCCCATGGCCTCGACCAGGTGGAAGTGCGTGTCCTCGAAGGCGATCTGCGGGTAGCTGCTGAGCAGGTCCGAGACGAAGGAGCGGAGTTCGGCGAAGACCTCGATGCCGGCGAAACCGCCACCGACGACGACGACCGTGAGCAGACGCTGCCGCTCGGGGCCCGCGGGCAGGTTCGCCGCCTTCGCGAAGTTGGTGAGGATCTTGTCGCGGATCGCGGCGGCCTCTTCGATCGTCTTGAGGCCGATGGCCTCGTCCGCGACGCCCGGGATCGGGAAGGTGCGCGAGACGGCACCGGCCGTCATGACGATCTGGTCGTAGGACTCCTGCCACGGCTCACCGACGGCGGGGGTGATCGTCGCGGTCTTGTTCGCGTGGTCGACCCCGGTGACCTTCGCGGTGACGACGCGCGTCGTCTTGAGGTGACGGCGGTGCGAGACCACGGCGTGACGCGGTTCGATCGAGCCGGCGGCGACCTCGGGGAGGAACGGCTGGTAGGTCATGTACGGCAGCGGGTCCACCATGACGACCTCGGCTTCGCCCTGGCGAAGGTGCTTCTCGAGCTTCCATGCGGTGTAGAAGCCGGCGTAACCGCCGCCGACGACGAGGATCTTGGGCACGGGTGGTGATCTCCTTGGGGTGGTTGAGCTGCTGGGAGGCTGGTCAGGACTCGCCGCCACCCACCCCGACTCCGGCGTCTGCACCATCATCATAGGCCCGGCACTCACACCGGGAGGGCGACCAGTCCGCACGCTGCAGCGCGAGGTCGCCGATGGGGTTGACGCCGGGTCCGGCGGCGAGGGCGTGACCGACGAGCGCGTGCAGGCACTTCACCCGGGTGGGCATGCCACCAGCGCTGATGCCCGCGATCTCCTCGACGTGCTCGATCGACTCGCGGTCGTCGAGGTACGCCTGGTGCGCGCGGCGGTACTGCTCAGCGGTGTCGGGGTCCTCGAGCAGTGCGGCCAGCTCGGGCATGACCTGGTTGGCCTCGAGGGTGCTGACGGCTGCGGTGGCGGCCGGGTGGCACAGGTAGTACAGCGTCGGGAACGGGGTGCCGTTGCCGAGGCGGGGCTTCGTGGACACGACCGTCGGGTTGCCGCAGACGCAGCGAGCGGCGATGCCGATGACGTCGCGGGCGGGGCGGCCGAGCTGGGCGCTCACCACCTGCACGTCGTGCGCGGTCGGCGGGTCGAACGGAGGGGTCGTCACGGGGACGTGAGCCTACCGGACTCCGCGCGTCGGCCCTACTTCGAGGTCGAGCCGCCGTCGGTGGCGCCGCTGTCCGAGCTGCCGCTGTCCGTGGTGCCGCTGCTGCCCTCGAGTTCGTCGCTCGTGTCGTCCGACAGGCCGGACTCGAGCACGGAGGACAGCATCGACTGCACCCAGTCGACCTTCGGCGTCTGCACGGTCGAGCTGACCGGAGTACCGGAGTCGGTGGTCGGCGCGGGCGTCGCCGAGGTCCCGCCGTCCCCGCCCATCACGAGGTAGCTCTCCTCGCCCGGGTACACGTAGAGCAGTCGGTCGCGCGCCTGCGCCTCGATGTAGGCCGGGTCGTCCCAGCGTGCGACGTCGTGCTTCTTCTGCGCCACGTCGGCCTTCTGAGCCGCGACCTGGCGCTGCATGCCGGTGATCTGCTCCTGCTGCTGCACGAGCGTGCGGAGCGAGGGGGCGAGCACCACGACGAAGAGCACGATGATCGCCAGCATGAGCAGGCTGAAGCCCGAGAAGTGCAGCGACCGGTACCACGGTTGCCCGGAGGTCGCGCCCTCGGGCATCACCACGGGGACGCGGCGGACGCGGGGCTTCTGGCTGGGCACGGGACGACGATAACGCGGCCGCCGGGGCTCGGCACCCCGGCGCGCGCGCGTTGCGCAGCCTCTCAGCGACGCGGCCGGCCTGGGAACCGGCCCCGACACGCTGCCGCGTCCAACGGGCGCCTCTGAGCGGACGAGACACCGCCGAGTGGACCGGACGCCACTCAGCGGGCCAGACGCCGCCGGATGGGCCCGGCGGCGCCCAATGGGCCGGACGCCGCCGAGTGGGCCAGACGCCGCCGAGTTCGACGGCGTCTCGCGCGGAAGAGGGCGTCACGCGCAGACAGACGCGTCTCGCACCGGAGGCCCGCCTCACCTCCCCGAGGGCCGTCTCAGCCTGCCGGGACGACGGGAACGCCGCCCTCCCCGGAGGGAGGACGGCGTTCCGAGGGTGCTGGTTACAGCGATGCCGAGCGCGGGAACGCCGAGCGGCCGGCGTAGACCGCGGCGTCGCCGAGCTCTTCCTCGATGCGGAGGAGCTGGTTGTACTTCGCCACGCGGTCCGAGCGGGCCGGGGCGCCGGTCTTGATCTGACCACCGTCGACCGCGACCGCGATGTCCGCGATCGTGGTGTCCTCGGTCTCGCCGGAGCGGTGCGACAGGATCGCGGTCATGCCGTGACGGTGCGCGAGGGAGACGGCGTCGAGGGTCTCGGTCAGCGTGCCGATCTGGTTCACCTTGACGAGGATCGAGTTGCCGGCCTGCTCGTCGATGCCACGCTGCAGACGCGTCGGGTTCGTCACGAACAGGTCGTCGCCGACGATCTGCAGCTTCGAGCCGAGCTCGGCGGTCAGGTGGGTCCAGCCCTCCCAGTCGTCCTCGGCCAGCGGGTCCTCGATCGTGGCGAGCGGGTAGTCGCGGGCCAGGTCGACGAAGTACTGCGTGAACTCTGCGCTCGAGAGCTGCTTGCCCTCGAAGGAGTACTTGCCGTCGTGGAAGAACTCGGTGCTGGCGACGTCGAGGCCCAGCGCGATGTCCTTGCCCGGGGTGAAGCCGGCCTTCTCGATCGCCGCGAGGAGGAAGTCGAGCGCCGCGCGGTTCGAGGCGAGCTCCGGTGCGAAGCCGCCCTCGTCACCGAGGCCGGTCGCCAGGCCCTGCTTCTTCAGCTCGCCCTTGAGGGCGTGGTAGGTCTCGACACCCCAGCGCAGGGCCTCCGAGAAGGACTCCGCGCCGTAGGGCACCAGGAAGAACTCCTGGATGTCGACGTTGGTGTCGGCGTGCGCGCCACCGTTGACGACGTTCATGAGCGGGACAGGCAGCGTGTGCGCGTTCGGGCCGCCGAGGTAGCGGAACAGCGGCAGGTCGACCGAGTCGGCCGCGGCGCGGGCCACGGCGAGCGAGGCGCCGAGGATGGCGTTCGCGCCGAGGCGGGACTTGTTCTCGGTGCCGTCGAGCTCGATGAGTGCGGCGTCGACGAGGCGCTGGTCGGTGGCGTCGAAGCCCTCGAGCGCCGGGCCGATCTCGTCGAGCACCGCCTCGACGGCCTTGAGGACGCCCTTGCCGCCGTAGCGGGAGTCGTCTCCGTCGCGCAGCTCGTACGCTTCGAAGGCGCCGGTGGAGGCACCGGACGGGACGAGGGCGCGCGAGACGACACCGTCGTCGAGGAGGACCTCGACCTCGACCGTCGGGTTGCCTCGGGAATCGAGGACTTCGCGTGCGCCTACGGCATCGATCACTGCCACGGGGTACTCCCTGTCGTTGGGTTGTTGTGGTTGCGTGGTCGATCCTAGCGACGCCGGTCGGGCTCGACGGCGGGCTGTGGATGACCGGCGGGCGTCCGTCAGGCGAGCGGACGGAACTCGACGCCCTCGAGCGTCTCGGTGTCGGCGCCCACGGAGGCGAACGCGCCGAACCCCTGCTCCGCGAGCCCGGCGAGCAGGTTCTTCATGTTCTTCGTCCGCTTTTCGAGCCGGACGCGGTGGTGCGCGTCGAGCGCCTCGGCCTTCAACGCCGCGAGCCGGACCGGATCGACGTCCTTGTCGTAGACCAGCACGACCGCGTCGGACTCCGCCGAGCCGGGCAGCGACACGAGGTCCACGAGCCGCTCGAACCCGAGCGAGAACCCGACCGCCGGGACGTCCTGCCCCAGGAAGCGTCCGATCATGCCGTCGTAGCGTCCGCCACCGCCCAGGCTGTACCCGAAGTCGGGGTGCGCGACCTCGAAGATCGTGCCGGTGTAGTAGCCCATGCCGCGGACGAGCGTCGGGTCGAAGCGGAGGTCGACACCGGGCAGCGCCGCCCGGAGCCGCTCGAGGTCGGCGAAGGCCTCGGCGTCGAGCCACTCGGCACCACGGACACTCTCCCAGTCGGCGGACTCGAACGCCCGGATGGTGTCGGCCGTGGTCCCGGGGTCGAGGCCGAGCGTCTGGCCGAGCTCCTCCGCGACGCCGACGGCCCCGATCTTGTCGAGCTTGTCGACCGTGATGAGGGCTCGGTCGGCTGCCGACTGCTCGGTGACCCCCCACGATGCGAGGAGGGCGAGCAGGATGCGGCGGTCGTTGATGCGGATCGACGTGCCGACGATGCCGAGCGCGTCGAGTGCCGCGGTGGTCGCCCGGATGAGCTCGATCTCGGCGAGCTGCCCGGGCTCCCCGAGGACGTCGATGTCGCACTGCACGAACTGGCGGTAGCGGCCCTTCTGCGGCCGCTCGGCACGCCAGACCGGGGCGATCTGCACGGCACGGAACACGCTCGGCAGTTCGGCACGGTGCGATGCGTAGAACCGCGCGAGCGGCACGGTCAGGTCGAACCGGAGCCCGAGGTCGGCGAGGTCGAGGGGTGCAGCGGCCTCGCGCAGGTCGTCGGTGGTGAGGCCGCGGCGCATCACGGCGAAGGCGAGCTTCTCGTTGTCGCCCCCGAGCCCGGAGTGCAGACGCGCGGCGTCCTCGACGACCGGCGTCTCGATCTCGTCGAACCCGTGGCGCGCGTAGACACCGCGGATGACGCCGAGCACGTGCTCTCGCCGGGCCTTGTCGGCGGGGAGGTGGTCTCGCATGCCTCGGGGGGCAGTCACGGTCGTGGCCATGGCGTCAATCTTCGCAGAGCAGGAGCCGGGGTTGCAGCCGCCGGTGTCCGCTGATATGCTGCATCCAGAACCTCGGCCGGAACGTGCCTGATCCACATGCCGGTCGTCAGCGGGGGCGATGTGCTGCAGGCGCCTCCGCGGTTCGGGCGGGATCCCCTGACGAGACGTTGCTCCCTGGTGGCGTCTCCTCCCGCTCGCGGGCGTCCTCCTTTTTCGGGTTAGGAGGACGCCCGCTCCACGTCGTCGCCGCCCCCGGGCTCGCTGGTCCCGGCGACGCCACGCTCGAGCTCCCGACCCGAAGCCTCGAGCATCGCCACGGCGGCGCGGAGACTCGCGACGGGATCGATCCCCTGCTCGTGCGCCACCGAGACCTCGGCCAACATCCCGGCTCCCCAGGCGGCATCGACCCGGGTCCCGGCCTGCGAGCCGAGCACGGCCGCAGCGACGTCCCCGGCCCCCGCAGTACCCGCGACAGCCACGTCTCCCGCAGGATCGGTCCCGCCGGTGGCGGTCGGAGTGGCCGTGCCGTCCGCCACACCGTCTGCATCGGCAGCGACCGGCTCGTCCCCCGCAGCGGAGGCCCCCACGACGTCGAGCACGGCCCCGTCCGTCACCGAGGCCACGGCTGCGTGCAGGTCGCCACGCTCTTCCAGGCGTTCGAACAGCTTCACCGCGCGTTCGAGCGGCGGCATCGCCCGCGGCACCCCCGTGTAGGTGCTCGTCCGCGAGGACTTCTCGGCGGCCTTCGCGGCACGCCAGACCCGGATGACGTCCTCGACCGTGTGCGCCTCCTCGTCGCCGAAGACGTGCGGGTGGCGGCGCTGCATCTTCTCGCGGACCGCCGCGGCGACGTCGTCGAGGTCGAACCGCCCCTGACGTGCGGCGATCCCCGCGTGCAACACCACCTGGTACAGGACGTCGCCGAGTTCCTCCCGGAGTTCGTCGTCGTCCCCGTCGTCGATGGCGTCGACGAGTTCGTACGCCTCCTCCACGGCGTACCGGGCGAGGCTGGCGTGGGTCTGCTCGCGGTTCCAGACGCATCCGTGCTCGGGGTCGAGCAGGCGGTCCACGACGGCGACGAGTTCGGCAACGACAGTCATGCCGCCATGCTGCCACCCGCAGCTCCGCGTGGATCGGACACCAGGGTCGCCCCACTACGATGGGCGTCGGTGTGTCGGGAAGTCTGGTCGACGGTCCGTTCCCCGTACCCGACCACCGGGTGCCCGTTCCCCCTCGGAGCCGCATGCCCTCCTTCGTCCGTTCGCCTCGCTTCAGCGCGATCGCCCTCCTCTCCGCCGCCGTCCTCGGACTGATCGTCGCGAACACCGCGCTCGGCCCCGGGCTCGAGCGCGGTCTCGACTGGCACACCCCCTGGGGCGCGGTCGGCCTCGACCTGTCGGTCGCCCATTGGGTCAGCGACGGCCTGCTCGCGGTCTTCTTCCTCCTGGTCGCCGTCGAACTGAAGCACGAGCTGGTCGCCGGTGAACTCGCCAACCCGAAGACCGCCGTCGTCCCCGCCATCGCCGCCGTCGGTGGAGTGCTCGTCCCGGCGCTCGTCTACCTGCTCGTCACCGCCGGCACGCCGTACACACACGGCTGGCCCATCCCGACGGCGACGGACATCGCGTTCGCGCTCGGGGTCCTGGCCATGTTCGGGCGGGGGTTGCCCTCGACGATCCGGGTGTTCCTGCTCGCCCTCGCCGTCCTCGACGACCTCATCGCCATCGTCATCATCGCCGTCGTCTTCGCCCACGGCACCGACTTCCCGGCCCTCGGCGGCGCCGCGGTCCTGCTCGTCGTGTTCGCGCTGCTCGGTCGTCGGCTGCGGCCGGGCAGCGCCGCGCAGCCGGTCCTCATCGTCGCGATGGTCCTCATCGGCCTGGTCACCTGGTGGCTCGTGTACCACTCCGGGGTGCACGCGACGATCGCCGGCGTGGCCCTCGGGCTGGTCCTCCCCCGTCGACCGGGCGGCACCCTGCACGAGCACGTGGAGCCGTGGTCGAACGCGATCGTCCTGCCGGTCTTCGCCTTCGTCTCGGCGGCCGTCGTCATCCCCGCCGTCGGACTCGGGGAACTCTCCCCGACGTTCTGGGCGGTCGTGCTGGCACTCCCCGTCGGCAAGGTCATCGGCATCACGCTGTTCGGTGTCGTCGCCGGTCGACTCTTCCGCGGTCCCGGTCGGTCGACGCTCTCGTTCGGGTCGGTGGTGACCGTGGGCGTCCTCGGTGGCATCGGGTTCACGGTCTCGCTGCTCATGAACGAGCTGGCGTTCGCCGCGAACGAGGAGATCGTCGACGAGGGCGTCCTCGCGGTCCTCGTCGGGTCGGGCATCGCGATGGTCGCGTCCGCCGTCGTCGTGTCCGTGCGGGCGCGCCGGTACCGCCAGCGCCGCGAGCTGTCCGAGGCCGAAGCCACCGAGTAGCGCCGGTCCGCGCACCAGCGCGACCACCAGACGGACGGGAGGCCCGGGACGGATCCGCCGCCGCGGGCCTCCCGTCCGTCCGGTGGTCACCGGACGACGACCGTCAGGCGGCCGGCGCCTCCGCACGGGCGGGCGCACCGTAGACCGCGGTGAGGATGCTCTCCACCCAGCTGATGAGCGCGTCGTCCGGCAGCGTCTCGCCGTGCGGCTTCGGCACCGGGATGCTCGCGGCGTCCTGCTGCGGGAACCACCGCGCGCCCGCGAACATCCGCTTGAGCCGGACCTGCGCGGAGTCGGCGAGTTCCTTGCCGGCGACCCGCAGGTTCGAGCCCATCACGACGACGTCGGACAGGCCGACCTGCTGGGCCATGCGACGGAGGCGCGAGACCTCGATGAGCGTCAGCACGGCCTGCGGCGGGGTGCCGTACCGGTCGGTCAGCTCGTCGAGGACCATGTCGATCGCCTCGGGCTGCGCGGCCGGGGCCGATGCGGCGGAGAGCTTCTGGTAGGCCTCGAGTCGGAGCCGCTCGGACTCCACGTAGTTGTCCGGGATGTGCGCGTCGACGGGGATCTCGAGCCGGAGCTCGGTCTGCCCCTCAGCGACGTCACCGCGGAACTGCGACACCGCCTCGCCGATCATCCGCAGGTACAGGTCGAACCCGACGCCCGCGATGTGCCCGGACTGCTCACCGCCGAGCAGGTTGCCGGCACCGCGGATCTCGAGGTCCTTCATCGCCACCTGCATGCCCGCACCGAGCTCGTTGTTCGCCGCGATGGTCTCGAGGCGGTCCTGCGCGGTCTCGGACAGCGGCTTGTCGGCGTCGTAGAGGAAGTACGCGTAGCCCCGCTCGCGTCCACGACCGACGCGACCACGGAGCTGGTGCAGCTGTGACAGCCCGTACTTGTCCGCCTTGTCGATGATGAGTGTGTTGGCGTTCGCGATGTCCAGGCCGGTCTCGATGATCGTCGTCGACACGAGGACGTCGAACCGGCGCTCCCAGAAGTCGACCATGACCTGCTCGAGGGCCTGCTCGCCCATCTGCCCGTGCGCGACGGCGATGCGCGCATCGGGGACGACCTCGGCCAGGTGCGCTGCGACCGACTGGATGTCCTTGACGCGGTTGTGCACGTAGAACACCTGCCCCTCACGGAGCATCTCACGCTTGATCGCCGCGGCCACCTGCAGGTCCGACTGCGGCCCGACGAACGTCAGGATCGGGTGGCGGTCCTCCGGCGGGGTCGCGAGCGTCGACATCTCACGGATCCCGGTCACCGCCATCTCGAGCGAACGCGGGATCGGCGTCGCGGACATCGCCAGCACGTCGACGTTCGTCTTGAGCTTCTTGAGCTGGTCCTTGTGCTCGACACCGAAGCGCTGCTCCTCGTCGATGATCACCAGCCCGACGTCCTTGAACTGCACGCTCTGCGACAGGATCCGGTGCGTGCCGATGACGATGTCGACGGTGCCGTCCGCGAGGCCCGCGAGCGTCTCCTTCGTCTCCTTCTCGGTCTGGAACCGGCTCAGGGCGCGCAGGTTCACCGGGAACCCGGCGAACCGCTCCTGGAACGTCTCCATGTGCTGGCGGACGAGCAGGGTCGTCGGCACGAGCACGGCGACCTGCTTGCCGTCCTGCACGGCCTTGAACGCGGCGCGGATCGCGACCTCGGTCTTGCCGTAGCCGACGTCACCGGACAGCAGCCGGTCCATCGGGATCGGGCTCTCCATGTCGCGCTTGATCTCGTCGATGGTCGTCAGCTGGTCGGCGGTCTCGGCGAACGGGAACGCCTCTTCCAGCTCGCGCTGCCACGGGGTGTCCGGGCCGAACGCGTGGCCCTTCGACGCCATGCGCGCCGAGTAGAGCTTGACGAGGTCGACCGCGATGTCCCGGACGGCCTTGCGCGCCTTCGACTTCGCCGCCGACCAGTCCGAGCCGCCCATCTTGGACAGCGTCGGGTTCTCGCCGCCGACGTACCGGGACAGCTGGTCGAGCTGGTCGGTCGGCACGAAGAGCTTGTCGCCTGGGTAGTTCCGCTTCGACGGCGCGTACTCGAGCACCAGGTACTCGCGCTGCTGCTTCACGGCGTTCCGGCCGCCGGAACTGACCTCGCGACTGACGAGCTCGACGAACTTGCCGATGCCGTGGGTGGCGTGCACGACCACGTCGCCCGGCTTGAGCTGCAGCGGGTCGACGACGTTCTTGCGCCGGCTCGCGAGCTTCTTCACGGTGCGCGCGCCCTGCTGGACGCTGCGGCCGTAGAACTCGGCCTCGCTGAGGAGCGCGATGCGCGGGTCGGCGACGGCGAAGCCGTGCTCGACGCTGGCCGTCGTGACGATGGCGACGCCCGGCTCGGGAGGCCCGTCCAGCGTCTCGGCGCGCGCGGCCACTCCGGCGTCCGCCAGCACCTGCACCGCACGTTCGACGAGGCCCTGGCCCTGCGCCGTCACGACGACGGCCCACTGGTCGTCGGTGAGCGCCTTGACGTGGGCGACCGCCCCGTCCGCGCTGCCGGCGAAGCTCGGGATCGCCTCACCGGGGACCCGGACGTACTCACCCGCCTCGGCGACGGCATCGGCGTCGGTCAGGGGTTCGTCGGCGCCGGAGTCGAACGGCGACACCGTCCACCACGTGCGCTGCCCCCGGGTGTTCTTGAGCTGCTGGACCGTCAGGAAGTTGCCGGCGTCGAGGTCGATCGGCGCCTGTGCACCCGCCACCGCCGCGCTCCACGCCGCCTGCAGGAACTCCTGGTTCGTCTCGGCCAGGCTGTGTGCCCGACCGCTGACCCGCTCGGGCGAGAAGACGGCGACGGTGGCGGCCTCCGGCAGGTACTCCGTCACCGGCACCAGCTTGTGGACGAGCGCCGGCGCGAGGGACTCCATGCCCTCGACCGGGATGCCCTCCGCCACCTTCGCGAGCATCTGCGACAGGTTCGGGAACTCGTGCAGCATCTCGCGCGCCCGCTGTCGGACGTCGTCGCTGAGGAGCAGCTCGCGCGAGGCGGTGAGCTCCACCGCGTCGAGGTCGTCGTCCGTGGACCGCTGGTCGGCCACCGAGAACGCCTTGATGCCCTCGATCTCGTCGCCGAAGAAGTCGACGCGCACGGGGTGGTCGGCGGTCGGCGGGAAGACGTCGAGGATGCCGCCGCGGACGGCGAACTCACCGCGGCGGGTGACGAGGTCGACACGGGCGTAGGCGAGGTCGACGAGTTGGGCGGCGATGGCGCCGAGGTCGTTGCCCCGCGAGCCGGTCCGCAGCACGACCGGTGCGAGCTCGGTGAGGTTGTCGGCGATCGGCTGCAGTGCTGCGCGGACGCTCGCCACGACGACGGTCGTCCGACGCTCGTCGACGGGGGCGTCCTGCCACCGCCGGAGGGCCCGGAGCGTGGCGATGCGCGTGCCGACGGTCTGCGGGCTCGGGCTGAGGCGCTCGTGCGGCAGGGTCTCCCAGGCGGGGAACTCGAGCACGTCGGCATCGGGGACCGTGCAGCTGAGGGCGTCACGGACCGCTTCGGCCTCGCGCCCGGTCGCGGTGATGACGAAGGCGCACTGGGGACCCGAGCGCTCGGCCAGCAGGGCGGCGAGCAGCGGCACGCGGAGGCCGTCGACCACCGAGAAGTCGGCGTCACGAGGAGCGGCACGGAGCGCACGATCGAAGGAGGATGCGCGCGAGAGCGCAGGGATGATGCCCGAGATCGTCACTCACCCCATGGTACCGGCGGCCCCCGACACCGGTCGCGGCGTGCGCGACGGGCGAACAGGAGGCGCGTGGCGGAGTCGGTACGGGCCTCCCGGCCGGTCCCGCGTCAGGAGCTGCCCGGCTCCAGGTCGTCCGGTGGGGGCGCCGGCTGGCTCTCGCGCGCCTGCTCGGCCACGCGGTGACCGAGGACGCGCGCCGTCCAGACGAGCGTGATGCCCATGACCGAGACGACGACGAGCGCACCCATGGCGAACGGGTTCGTCGCGAGCACCACGGCGGTCGTCATGCCGGCGCGTGGAAGCGCTGCTGCGCGGCGAGCAGGCCGTCGGTCACGATCGCCTCGACCGCGTCCGCGGCGTCGGCGAGGAGGTTCGGGAGCGTCTTCTTCTCGGCCGCGGAGAAGTCACGCAGCACGTAGTCGGCCGGGTCCTGGCGACCGGGGGGACGGCCGATGCCGACCCGCACCCGGGCGAACTCGTTCGTGTTCGTCGCCTTGATGACGTCACGGATGCCGTTGTGCCCGCCGTGGCCGCCGTTGCCCTTGAGCTTCACGGAGTCGAACGGCAGGTCCAGCTCGTCGTGCACCAGGATCAGGTCCGACGGGGGCACGCTGTAGAAACCCAGGACGGCCGAGACGGGGCCGCCGGAGGTGTTCATGAACGACCCGGGCTTCGCGAGGACGAGCTTCGGCCCCCCCGGCACCAGGCGCCCCTCGGCGACCTGGTTCGGGGTCTTGTGCTTCTTGAACGTGGCGCCCATCCGGGCTGCCAGTTCGTCGAGGACCATCTGGCCGACGTTGTGGCGGTTGCCCGCGTAGTCGGGCCCGGGGTTCCCGAGCCCGACCACGACGAACGTGCGGTCTGCCATCAGCGTCGGCCAGATGTCTTCGTGTGGTTACTCGGAGTCGGCGTTGGCGTCGACCGGCTCGGAGCCGCCCTCGGCACCGGCTTCGGCGCCGGCCTCGGCCGAGGCCTCGTCGGCGGCGTCGTCGTCAGCGGTGCCACGCGGGGTGACGATCGCGACGACGAGGGACTCGCCCTCGATCTCGAGCTCGGCGCCGGCCGGGAGCTCCAGCTCGGAGGCGTGGATCTGCGCGCCGTCCTCGAGGCCCTCGACGTTCACCACGACGTGCTCGGGGATGTCGGTCGCCTCGACGAGCAGGGAGACGCTCGCCAGGTCCTGCACGTGGATGGTGCCGGAGAAGGACTCGCCCTCGACGACGACGGGCACGTCGACCGTGACCTTCTCGCCACGACGGACGACCACGAGGTCGACGTGCTCGATGATCTGACGCACCGGGTCACGCTGGACGTCTTTGACGAGGGCGAGCTGAGCCGCACCCTCGATGTCGAGGTCCACGACCGCGTTGGCGGTACGGACGAGGAGCATCGTCTCGTGGCCCGGCAGGCTGATGTGCTGCGGCTCGGTGCCGTGGCCGTAGACGACGGCGGGGATCTTGTCGGCGGCGCGGAGCTTGCGGGCCGCACCCTTGCCGAACTTGGTGCGGACTTCCGCCGCGAGCTTGGTGTAGTCAGCCATGATGCCTCCTGGTGTCGGGGACGACGCCGGAGTGCCGGCATCGGGGGTCTGTGGTGTTGCAACTCGAACGCGTGCACGCGTGAGGAACGTTCCCAGGTCTGGCCGGGTCTCCCACCGCGTCGATCACGGCCGCTTGCGCGGCCCTCGCCGAAGTCAGTCACCGAGTCTAGCAGGGCCTCCGGGCGTGTCGCGACGATCAAAGGTGGATCGCGACGGCGACGACGCTTTCATCCGAGTGGATGAGGGCGCGGATCAGGAGCGCTCGCGTCGGTGACGGCGCGCGGCGACGAGGGCCTCGCGGGCGCGGTCGCTCGCGGCCTCGGCGTCGTCACGCTCCTGCCCGAGCCGTTCGGCCTCCGCGTCGAGGTCGGCCCGCTCCTGGTCGAGGGCGGCGAGCTGTCGCTCGAGGTCGCGACGGCGACGGTCGAGGTCGGCGCGTCGGTCCTCGACGTCCTCGAGAGCGGACTCCGCCTGGTCGAGAGCGGCATCGGCCTGCCGGGAGGCACGTCGCGCTGCCGCCTCGGCCTCGCGCGCGGCACGGCGCTCGGCTACGGGGTCGCGCTGGTCGTCGTCGTGGACCGGCGCGTCGGGCTCGGCAGGACCATCCGGTTCACCAGGAGCGTCCGGTTCGTCAGGAGCATCCGGTTCGTCAGGAGCATCCGGCTCGTCAGGAACTGCCCGCTCGCCGTCTGCGCGACCGCGCCCCGCCGGGCGGCGTGCACCGCGCCTCCCGGCCGTGATCGGGATGGGAGGCGCGTCACTGCCGGACCACGCGTCCGGGACGGCGCCCGGGACGGCCACCGCGTCGGTCAGGTCGACGTCCTCGAACCCGACGCTCTCGAGGGGCCGCAGGAGGAGGCCCGATCGGATCGCGGCGCCGGCGTGCGGGTCGGCCATGCCGGCCTCGATGGTCGCGCGGACCTGCTCGAGCACGGCCGGTGTCGGCGGGTGCCCGGCTGCGGCTGCCCGGTCGGCGCCGGTGTCGGCGAGCGCCGCCACGACCTGTGACCGCTGCTTCCGGAGTGTCGCGATCTGCTGCGGGTCCGCGGAGGCCTGCGCCTGCCGGAGGGCGGGACCGAGGTCGACGGCGTCGTCGAGGGCGTCCTCGGAGGCGAGCAGGTCGACGATCCATGCGGCCGGCGCGGGCTTCTTCAGCTTCCCGATCGCGGCCGCGAGCTCCCGGTCGTCCTTCCGGGCCGCTCGTTGCCGTGCCGTCCGCGCGGCCACGAAGTCGCCCGGAGCGGCGCGCAACAGATCGCGGGCGACGTCGGCGAGCGCTGCGGGGTCCACATCACCACTCTGCCCGTCGGGCACGGTGCGGCGCCCGAGAACAGCTCACCAGTCGTGCACGGTGCCGTCCGCCAGGCGGTTGAACGGCAGGTACGCCTGCTCGTACGGGTACTTCCCGGCCTCGTCGACGTCGAGCGAGACCCCGATGCCCGGCTCGTCGCCGGGGTGCAGGTACCCGTCCGTGAACGTGGCCGTCTGCTGGAACACCTGGTTCGTCCTCGGACCGTGCTGCATGTACTCCTGGATCCCGAAGTTGTGGATGGCGAGGCCGAGGTGCATCTGAGCCGCCATCCCCACCGGCGAGATGTCGGTCGGCCCGTGGAACCCGGACTTCACCTGGTACATCGCGGCGTAGTCCATCGTCTTCCGTAGCGGGGTCACGCCGCCCATGTGGGTGACGGCGCCGCGGACGTAGTCGATGAGCTGGTCGCGGATGAGGTCCTTGAAGTCCCAGATCGTGTTGAAGACCTCACCGATGGCGAGCGGTGTCGTGGTGTGCTGCCGGACGAGCCGGAGCGCTTCCTGGTTCTCGGCGGGGGTGCAGTCCTCGAGCCAGAACAGGTCGTACGGCTCGAGGGACTTGCCGAGCTTGGCGGCCTGGATCGGGGTCATCCGGTGGTGTCCGTCGTGCAGGAGGGGCAGCTCCGGCCCGAACTCGTTCCGGACGGCTTCGAACACCGTCGGCAGGTGCCGGAGGTAGGCGCGGGTGTCCCAGTCCTCCATGGCCGGGAACACACCGCGCTGTGCGGGTTCGAAGTCGTACCGGACACCCGCGTTGCCTTCGGTGGTCCGGTTCGACGCGATTCCGTAGATGCTCTCGAGCCCGGGGACGCCGGTCTGGACGCGGATCGACCGGTACCCCTCGGCCTGGTGGGCGCGGATGGAGTCGAACAACTCCGGCAGCTCCTTGCCGGAGGCGTGGCCGTACGCCATGAGCCCGGTCCGCGAGGCACCACCGAGCAACTGGTACAGCGGCATGCCGGCCGCCTTCGCCTTGATGTCCCAGAGCGCCATGTCGACGGCGGCGATCGCGGCCATGGTGACCGGGCCTCGGCGCCAGTAGGACGAGCGGTAGAGGAACTGCCAGGCGTCCTCGATGCGGCTGGCGTCGCGGCCGACGAGCAGCGGCACGACGTGCTCCGACAGGTAGGCGGCGACGGCGAGTTCGCGGCCGTTCAGGGTCGCGTCGCCGAGGCCCGTGACGCCGTCGGCGGTCGTCAGCTTGAGCGTGACGAAGTTCCGGTCCGGGCTGGTGACGATGACCTCGGCACGGTCGACGAGCTGTCCGCGGTCCGTGCTCGCCCAGGTGTCCGGCCTGGAGGCTGTGCCTCCGCCCGCAGAGCGGGCGTCGGTCGCACCGGGGGTCGGGTTCGCGGGATCGGTCACGGCGTTGCTCCTCCTCGAGGTGGGCACGGCGCTCCTCCGCGGCGGTGCGGGAGCGTCCGACGTCCACCTGTCGAGCCTGCACCGGCGGCGGCCGTGTGTCCATCGTCAGCAGCCGGCTCGAGGCGCGCTCAACCCCGACGCACGGCGGGTGTCAGGTGTCCGACGATGCTCGGGACGTCGTCGAGCCGTCCCTCTGCGATCGCGACGATGATGGTATCGAACTGGTGTCTCCGGTCATCCGGTCCATCCGGGAGTGACGAGGCCGGTCTCGTAGGCGAAGACCACGAGTTGGGCGCGGTCGCGAGCGCCGAGCTTGATCATCGCCCGGGACACATGGGTCTTCGTGGTGGCCGGGCTGACGAACAGGCGCTCGGCGATCTCGGCGTTCGTCAACCCGCTCGCCACCAGGCGCATGACCTGTCGTTCGCGGTCCGTCAGGGCGCCGAGCTCAGGGGCGAGCGCCGCCGGCTTCGCGTGCGCGGCGTACGCCTCGACGAGGGAACGGGTCGGTCCGGGCGACAGCAACGACTCCCCCGCGACCACGGTGCGGATCGCCCGGAGGAGTTCGCCGGGCTCGGTGTCCTTCACGAGGAACCCGGCAGCCCCACCACGGATCGCCTCGAAGACGGTGTCGTCCTCCTCGAAGGTCGTGAGCACCACGACGTGCACCGCGGCGAGCGCGCGGTCCTCGGAGATCCGCCTCGTCGCGACGAGGCCGTCGGTCCCCGGCATGCGGATGTCCATGAGCACGACGTCGGGCAACTCCCGTGCGGCGACTGCGACGGCCGCGTCACCGTCGGCCGCCTCACCGACGACCTGCATCCCGGGCTCGGCCGAGATGAGCGCGCGGAGTCCGGCACGGATGAGGCCCTGGTCGTCGACCAACACCACCCGGATCGGGTCCGGCGTGGTGGTGGTCGCGGGCATGCTCATCCGTCCGTCTCCTGCTCTCCGATTGTGGGGCGTGCGGGTTCGCCGATCGGCAGGCGAGCCCTGACCGACCACCCGCCGTCGGGCGTCGGTCCGACCGCGAGGGTGCCACCGGCGGCCGCGGCCCGCTCGTGCATCCCGACGAGGCCGTTGCCCTGACTGCTGCCGCTGCTGCGGGTCGACCACGCGGCCTCGGTGTCCGGGCCGACCACGCGCGCGGGACGGGACGAGGCACGGTGCCCTCGGTGCGCCTCCGCTGCTCGGGGAGCACCGGTGACGGTCGAGACCCTCGGGACGTCGGTCACCGTGATGTCGACGATCTCGGCACCCACGTCGACGACGACCGTGGCGCGGTGGTCAGCGGCGTGCTTCATGACGTTCGTGACCGACTCCTGCACGATGCGGAACGCGTTCCGCGAGACGACGCCGGCGACGCCGTCCACCGGGCCGTCGAGGTGCAGCGTCACGTCCACTCCGGCCGCGCGGGCTCGGTCGACCAGGTCGGGAACACGGTCGAGGCCGGCGACCGGCGCGCGGTCGGAGGTGCCCGACGGCGCGTCGACAGCACGGAGCACGCCGAGGATCGTCCGGAGTTCGACCAGCGCCTGCTTGCTGGAGTCTCGGATGCTCAGCAGCGACTCCCGCGTCTGTTCCGGGAGTTCCGCGCCGAGGTGCAGGGCCACCCCCGCCTGCAGGTTGATGAGCGACATGCTGTGGGCGACCGAGTCGTGGAGTTCCCGAGCGATGCGGACCCGTTCGGCACCGGCCCGCTGCTGCTCCGCCGCGAGCCGGGCACGACGGGCGTCAGCGGCGCGGACGAGCCGCACCCGGACGAGCTCGGTGACGGCGATCGTGACCGTCAGCCACGCCAGGCAGAGCGTCGTGGTGGTGACGGTCGGGAAGGGCGCGCGCCCGGTCAGGGTGTCCGCCGAGGGCAGGACGACCTGGGCGACCGCGGCGGCGACGTAGACCGGGACGCGGTGTCCGCGGAACCAGGCGTTGGCGAGCGCCATCGTCAGCGCCGCGACGAACGGACCCCGCGGGCTGACGACCAGGGCGTAGCCGATCGTGGTACCGAGGGTCAGGGCCAGGACCACGACCGGCCATCGCCAGCGGAAGGGCAGGACGACGATCCCGCTCACGAGCAGCACCCATGCCAGGGGCCCGAGGAACACCGGTTCGACGCCGTCCCCCAGGCGTTGCGTCCACGGTGGTCCGCCGTCGACACCACCGGGTCCGGCCCCGGTGGCCAACCGGGTGGCGACGACCGTCCCGACGAGCTGCACGAGCGCGACCGGCAGCACCCGCCCCACGCGGGCGAACCGGCGTCCGCCCACGGGGCGGTCGTCGGAGCGGGTGTCGGTGGTCATGCAGCGAGCCTACGGTCGGCCCTCCCCCGGGACATCGCGCACCGGGAGCGCCTGTGGACTACGCCCGAGGGAGTAGTCGCCTGTGGAGGGACGGGCGAGGGTGCACCGGCGGGAGCAGGCGGGAGTGGGCTCGCCCAGCGGACGCGCGTCGGGCCTCCCGGGCGGCAGCCTTGTCGTGTCGCGACCGCGGCACGAACACCGACCTCGGAGGTCCCCATGCTCACCACACTCGCTGCCACCGCTCCGTACTGGCACGGCGGAGCGCCGTCGCACGGCTTCCCCGTGTTCCCCGTGCTCCTGCTCCTGCTCGTCGTCGGAGCGCTCGTCTTCGGAGTCCTGCGCCGTGGTGCCGGACGGGCGCTCGCCGACGCGCGGTCGGTGCTCGCCGACCGGTTCGCGCGCGGCGAGATCGACGCCGAGGAGTACCGCGCCCGCCGATCGGAACTCAGCCGGAAGTAGACACGACGGTCAGACCGTCCAGCACGGGACGCTCAGGGCAGGACCGCGAGGATCGCGGCGACCGTCTCGTCGACGGACCCGCGGATCGGGACGGCGGCCGAGGCCTCGTCCGACTCCGGGCGCTCGAGCGTCGCGAACTGCGAGTCGAGCAGCGAGTTCGGCATGTACTCGTGGTGTCGGTGGCGCTGTCGCTCCGCGATGAGGTCGCGTGAGCCGTCGAGGAAGGCGATGAAGAGACCCGGCGCGTCCTCGCGGAGGCGGTCGCGGTAGACGCGCTTGAGGGCCGAGTTCGCCATCACGCAACGAGAGCCGGAGGCCTGGACGTCGGCGATCCGGGACGAGCACGCGTCGAGCCACGGCCGCCGGTCCTCGTCCGTGAGGGGGACGCCGTCGCGCATCTTGTCGACGTTGGACTGCGGGTGGAGCGCGTCGGCGTCGACGAACTCCGCGGCTTCCCCGCGGGCGACGAGCGCCTGCGTCAGGGCTTCGCCGACGGTGGACTTGCCGGAGCCGGAGACCCCCATCACGAGCACGGGCGGGAGGACGGTCGCATCGGCCATGCACCCACAGTACGAACCAGGGGGACCGCCGTACCCAGGATGCGGAAGACCTGGATGAGCACATCGGGGGCTGCATAGATTGGCCGTGGCCGTCAGGACACGAAGGAGTCGACGTGGCAGACAACAAGGAACAGGCGAACATCGGGGTCATCGGCCTCGCAGTGATGGGCTCGAACCTGGCGCGGAACCTCGCGTCACGAGAGGGCAACACCGTCGCGGTCTACAACCGCACCTACGCCCGCACCGAAGAGCTCATGAACGAGCACGGCGACATGGGCTTCATCGCGTCCGAGGACATCGACGGTTTCGTCGCCTCGCTGTCGAAGCCGCGGACCGCGATCATCATGGTCCAGGCCGGCAAGGGCACCGACGCGGTGGTCTCGCAGCTCGCCGAGCGGTTCGAGCCGGGCGACATCATCGTCGACGGCGGCAACGCGAACTTCCACGACACCATGCGCCGCGAGCACGACCTGCGTGAGAAGGGCCTCAACTTCGTCGGCACCGGCATCTCGGGCGGCGAAGAGGGCGCGCTGCACGGGCCGTCGATCATGCCCGGCGGATCGGACGAGGCCTGGGAGACGCTCGGGCCGATCCTGAAGTCGATCGCGGCCGTCGCCGAGGGTGAGCCCTGTGTGACGCACGTCGGGACCGACGGTGCCGGGCACTTCGTGAAGATGGTGCACAACGGCATCGAGTACGCCGACATGCAGCTCATCGCGGAGTCCTACGACCTGCTCCGCCGCGTCGGCGGGTACAGCGTCGACCAGCTCGTCGACGTGTTCGACGAGTGGAACAAGGGCGACCTCGAGTCCTACCTGATCGAGATCACCGGTGAGGTCCTCAAGCAGCAGGACGCCGACACCGGCACACCGCTCGTCGACCTCATCCGCGACGCCGCCGGCTCGAAGGGCACCGGCGTCTGGACCGTGCAGAACGCGGTCGGCCTCGGCATCCCCGTCTCCGGCATCGGCGAGGCGGTGTTCGCCCGCGCGGTGTCATCGAGGTCGTCGCAGCGCGCCGCGGTCCAGAAGTCGGTGCAGAACCGTCCGTCGATCGTCGAAGTGCCCGACACCTTCGCCGACGACGTCCGAGCGGCGCTCTACGCGTCGAAGGTCGTCGCGTACGCGCAGGGCTTCGACCTCATCATCGCGGGGGCGAAGGAGTACGGCTGGGACATCGCCCTCGGCGACATGGCGAAGATCTGGCGCGGCGGCTGCATCATCCGCGCGCAGTTCCTCAACCGCATCGTCGAGGCGTACGACGAGAACCCCGAGCTCGAGTCGCTGCTGGTCGACCCGTACTTCGCGAACGCCGTCGCCGAGGGTGAAGCAGCCTGGCGTCGCATCGTCGGGATCGCGGCCGCGTCGGGGATCCCGGCACCCGGTTTCTCGTCCGCGCTGTCGTACTTCGACTCGCTCGCGTCCGAGCGACTGCCCGCTGCGCTCATCCAGGGACAGCGTGACTTCTTCGGGGCGCACACCTACCAGCGCATCGACAAGGACGGCACGTTCCACACCCTGTGGTCCGAGGACGACCGTCGTGAGGTCGAACAGGAGCCGTCCACCCACTGAGCGGACGGGTGCGCTGGGCCCGGGACTGCTCGGGTCCGCCGGAACAGCGGGCTCCGTCGCTGACGGGGCCCGCTGCCCCGGGCATCGACCTCAGGCGACGATGCGTTCCCGGGCGAGCCGGGCGAGCAGCCCGTCGAGACGGTCGCCCGGACCGAGCAACCGGTCGGACCCCGGTGCCGCGCGGACGAAGAACGTCGCGACGGCGGTGGTGTCGTCGGCCCGGACGTAGTGGAGCGCAAGGGCAGGAGCAGTGCGTCGACCGGCGCCCGGCACGAGGACCTCCTCGACCCCGACGTGCATGACCCGGCTCCAGCGGATGACGAGCAACCGCGTCGCCCGGCGCTCGTCGAGTTCCCACATCGAGGCCTCCGTCGCGCCGAACGCCCACGTCACGCGGTCGGACAGGGGCACCTCGGGCCGGACGGCCTCGATCATCCCACGGAGTTCCTGGGTCGGGCTCGCGGGCACCGACCAGACAGTGGGGTCGATGCGTCGTACCGCGAGGGCGAGGACGTCGTCCTCACGACGACGGCCGACGCTGCGGGCCCGGACGACAGCGATGACGACGACCGCCACGCCGACGGTGACGGCGATCGCCTCGGCGACACCGAACGCACGCAGGTCCGCGTCCGGGTCGACCGTGACGACGACGACGCGGACGGTGAGGAGCGCAGCCCAGACCGCGACGACCGCCCACCGCAGCGCGAGGAGTCGACCCGCGGAGGTCCAGCCGTGCCAGCCCCGGGCGCGACCAGGGCCGGGCACACGGTCGGGTCGGCACCCTGCGATCCTGTCACGGCACCAGCACGATGCACCTCGCTCCCGGATGAACGCTCTGGCGGGACCCCGTCCGACGCCTGGTTCCCAGCACCACTGACCTACGATCCGAACGTGACCGAGCCAGACCCGCGCCTCCTCCCGCACCGCAGGTGGGCCGCAGCGCTCGTCGGCGTCATCGCGATGCTCGCGTTCCTCGCCGTGGCCGAGCTCGGCGCACTGGTCCTCGGTGGCGCGGGCAGCCCCCTGGTCGCGGTCGGTTCAGCCGTCATCGACCTCGCTCCCCGGGCGGCGAAGGACCTGATGGTTTCGCTGTTCGGCACCGGCGACAAGGTCGCACTGTTCGTCCTCATGACCGTCGTCCTGGTGGCGGTCACGGCCGGCGCGGGCGTACTCGAACGCCGCCACCCGCCGTACGGAGCGCTCGTCTTCGCCGCCGGCGGTGTCCTCGCGCTCCTCGCGGTCACGACCCGTGCCGGGAGCGGTACCCTCGACGGCGCTCCCACGGTCGCCGGTGTCGCTGCCGCCGTGGTGGTGCTGCGCCTCCTGCTGCAGCGCCTGCACCGGTGGGAGGACGCGCGTGCCGTCCCCTCCGCCGATCCCGCCCGGGCCGGGGCGGTCGGACGGCGGTCCTTCATCGCGTGGACGGTGACGACCGCAGCGGTCGCGGCGGTGGTGGGAGGGGCCTCCCGGATCGGGTCGGCCTCCCTGCAGGCAGCAGCCGCGGTCCGCCGGGCCGTGCGCCTGCCGGAGCCCGCGACGGCTGCCGCTCCCGTCCCGAGCGGTGCTGCTCTCGACGTCGAGGGGATCACCCCGTACGTCACGCCGAACGCCGACTTCTACCGCATCGACACCGCGCTCCGCGTCCCCGCCGTCGACCCCGCCGACTGGTCGCTCAGGATCACGGGTGAGGTCGAGGAGGACATCGAACTCACCTGGGACGAGCTGCTCGCGCTCCCCCTCGAGGAGCACATGGCGACGCTGAGCTGCGTGTCGAACGAGGTCGGCGGGGACCTCATCGGCAACGCGCTGTGGCTCGGCTACCCGATCCGCTCGCTCCTGGCACGCGCTCGGCCCCGCGCCGGGGCGGACATGGTGCTGTCCCGCAGCGTCGACGGCTTCACGGCCGGCACCCCGCTCGACGTCCTGCAGGACGAGGGGACGGACGCGCTCCTGGCGGTCGGCATGAACGGCGACCCGCTGCCCGCCGAGCACGGCTTCCCCGCACGGCTGGTCGTCCCCGGACTGTTCGGCTACGTGTCCGCGACGAAGTGGGTGACCGAACTCGAGGTGACGCGGTTCTCCCGAGCGCAGGGGTACTGGACGCCGCGAGGCTGGTCCGAGCGCGGTCCGGTCAAACTCGAATCCCGCATCGACACCCCGGCCGACGGCGCGTCCGTGTCCGTCGGCGACCGGGTCCCGATCGCGGGTGTCGCCTGGCAGCCGCACACCGGGGTGAAGGCCGTGCAGGTCAAGGTCGGTGACGCGGACTGGCAGGACGCCGAGCTGGCGGACTCGGTCTCCGCCGACACGTGGCGGCAGTGGGTCTACCGCTGGACGGCGACGGAGGGTCGGCACGACGTGCAGGTCCGGGCCGTCAGCGCGGACGGCGAGGTGCAGACGAGCGTGCAGCGGCCGCCGGCACCGAACGGTGCGACCGGGTGGCACGGCGTCACCATCACGGCGTCCTGACGCGAACCCCGTCGCCGCCGTCACGACGGCCGCGGCAGTCGCGACGGCCACGACCTCGGGGGGGGGAGCGACCGGCAGCCTGCGCTCAGGCGGGCAGGGTCGCGACGACGCAGGTCCCGTCGACCTCGTCGTCCTGTGCGAACTCCACGGCGAACCCGGTCGCGCGGAACAGGTCCGCGGAGACCGGCGCCTGCTCGCCCGACACCTCGATGACCACCGACCCGCCGGGCCGCACCCAGTCGGCAGCGCCGGCAGCGATCCGCCGGTGGAGGTCGAGTCCGTCGACACCGCCGTCGAGCGCGACCCGGCGCTCGTGCTCCCGGGCCTCGGGCGGCATCGTCGCGATGGCGTCGGTGGGCACGTAGGGGGCGTTCACGGCGAGGACGTCCACGACACCGCGGAAGCGTGTGGGCAGGGGTGCGAACAGGTCGCCGGTGACCACGATGCCCCGGTCGCCCAGGTTCTCCGCCGCCACCTCGGTGGCGTCGGGGTCGATGTCGGCCGCGACGAGGTCGAGCGCGCCCACCCGTTCGAGCAGCGCCATCGCGACGGCCCCCGATCCGCAGCACAGGTCGACGACACGGTCGTACCGCCGGAGACGTCGGGCGGCTTCGGTCACGACGACGCGTGTACGGGCTCGGGGCACGAAGACCCCCGGGGTCACGCGGACCCGGTGTCCGTCGAAGGCCGCCCAGCCGAGGACGTACTCGAGCGGCTCACCCGCGAGCCGCCGCTGCACCAGGCCGCGCAACCGGACGGCGTCACCGTCGCCGGCTGCGAGGAGCAGGTCCGCTTCGTCCTCGGCGAACACGCTCCCGCCGGCCCGGAGCCGGGCGGCGAGGGCGTCCCGCGCGGTCGGTGCCACCGTCAGCGCCGACCGATCAGGCGGCGCCGTCGAACATCGACGTCACGGAGCCGTCGTCGAACACCTCGTGGATGGCGCGGGCGATGAGCGGGGCGATCGGCAGCACCTCGAGCTTGTCCCAGCGCTTCTCGGGCGGCAGCGGCAGCGTGTCGGTGACGACGACGCGGTCGATGAACTCGCTCTGCAGCAGCTCGGTCGCCGGGTCCGAGAACACGGCATGGGTGGCGGCGACGACGACGCCCTTGGCGCCGCTGGCCTTGAGGGCTTCGGCCGCCTTGGCGATGGTGCGTCCGGTGTCGATCAGGTCGTCGACGAGCAGGCACCAGCGGCCGGAGACGTCACCGACGATCTCGTGCACGGAGACCTGGTTCGGCACGAGCGGGTCGCGACGCTTGTGGATGATCGCCAGCGGGGCGCCGAGCTTCTCGGACCAGATGTCGGCGACGCGGACACGCCCCATGTCGGGCGAGACGACGGTCAGGGTCTCCGGGTCGAGCATCTCCTTGAAGCGCTCGAGCAGGACGGGCATGGCGAACAGGTGGTCGACAGGTCCGTCGAAGAAGCCCTGGATCTGCGGCGCGTGCAGGTCGACGCTCATGATGCGGTGCGCGCCCGCGGCCTTGAACAGGTCGGCGACGAGGCGGGCCGAGATCGGCTCGCGCCCGCGGCCCTTCTTGTCCTGGCGGGCGTACGGGTAGAACGGCGCGACGACGGTGATGCGCTTGGCCGAGGCACGCTTCAGCGCGTCGACCATGATGAGCTGCTCCATGAGCCACTCGTTGATCGGGGCGGTGTGCGACTGGATGACGAAGGCGTCGCACCCCCGCACCGACTCGTCGAAGCGGGCGTAGAGCTCGCCGTTGGCGAAGGTCCGGGCGTCGGTCGGGACGAGGTCGACACCGAGCTCTTCCGCGATCGCCTCTGACAGTTCCGGGTGCGCTCGCCCGGCGACCAGGACGAGTCGCTTCTGGCCGGTTGTCTTGATTCCGGACACGTGTGGTGCTCACTCCCTGACCCCGAGTGGGGGCCGATCTGACCCCGCCGGGGCCGATGTCCTGGGCTCCGATCGGGGCCCACCGCTGACGGCCGCGTGGACCGTCGAAGGTGTCATTCGCCGCGCGCGCCGAGCAGCCTCGGCCGCCGGGGTGCCGGGTCGGTTCTCCTCGACCCATCCCTCGGTGTTGCGCTGGGGGGCGTAGCTGATCGCGAGCGACCCGGCCGGCACGTCCTTGCGGACGGTCGTACCTGCACCGGTGTACGCCCCGTCCCCAATCCTAACCGGGGCGACGAACACGTTGTGCGACCCGGTCCGGACGTCCGAGCCCACGACGGTGCGGTGTTTGTGCACGCCGTCGTAGTTCGCCGTGATGGTGTTCGCGCCGATGTTGGAGTCCTCACCGACCTCGGCGTCGCCGATGTAGGACAGGTGCGGGACCTTGCTCCCACGGCCGATCACGGCGTTCTTCGTCTCGACGAACGTGCCGATCTTGCCGCGGTCACCGAGGACCGTGCCCGGGCGGAGGTAGGCGAATGGCCCGACCGAGGCGCCGTCCCCGATGACCGCGAGGGTGGCGTCGACCCGGTTCACGGTGGCGCCGGCACCGACCTCGGTGTCGCGGAGCGTGGAGCCCGGACCGACGACGGCCCCGGACGCGATCGCCGTCGCGCCGAGCAGCTGCGTGTCGGGCAGCAGTTCCGCGTCCGGCTCGATCGAGACGTCGAGGTCGATCCACGTCGACGTCGGGTCCTGCACCGTGACACCCGCGAGCTGGTGACGGCGGACGATCCGCGCGTTGAGTTCCCTCGCGGCGTCGGACAGCTGGGCGCGGTCGTTGATGCCGGCGACCAGCCACGGGTCGGTCAGGGTGACGACGTCCACCCGGCCACCGCGGGCGGCGATGAGCGCCGGGACGTCGGTGATGTACTTCTCGCCCTGGGCGTTGTCGGTGGTCAGCGAGGGCAGGACCGCTCGCAGGTGCGTCACGTCGAACGCGTAGATGCCGGCGTTCGTCTCGGTGACGGCGCGCTGCTCGTCGGTGGCGTCCTTGTGCTCGACGACACCGGTGAAGGCTCCGGAAGCGTCACGCAGGATCCGGCCGAGGCCGGTCGGATCGTCCTGGATGGCGCTGACGAAGGTGACGGCGTTGGACTGGCTGGTGTGCGCGTCGACGAGCCCGTGGAGGCTCTGCGCGTCGAGCAGCGGGACGTCTCCGGAGAGCACCACGACGACGCCGTCGAAGTCGGCCGGGAGGGCGCCCACCGCGACCTCGACGGCGCGGCCGGTGCCCGGGACGTCGTCCTGGTCGACCACGAGGGCGTCCGGCGCACGCTCGGTGGTCTCCGCCGCGACGCGCTCGCGCTCGTGCCGCACCACGACGGCGACGTGCTCGGGCGACAGGGACTCGGCGGTCCGGAGCACGTGGGCGATGAGGGGCAGCCCGGCGAGCCGGTGCAGCACCTTGGGGAGCGAGGACTTCATGCGCGTGCCCTGCCCGGCGGCGAGGACGACGACGGCGATCCGCTGGTCGGTCATGCAACCCATCCTGGCGCACCGCTCCCCCGGCGTCCGACCGTCGCACCGATCTGTGCGCAACTCCGCGCCGCTCCCCGCTGTGGAGGAGCGGTGCCCGGTCGCGAGCGCCTGGAGGCCCGGCGCCGGTCCGCCGGACCGGTGCCGGGCCTCCAGGCCGAGCCGTGCGTGCGTGCAGGCCGAGCCTGCGTGCAGGCCGAGCCGTGCGTGCAGGCCGACCGTCAGGCCGACGTGTCCGTCAGCTCCACCTTGATCCACCCGGGCTCGCGGCGGTCGAACGCCTCGTACGCGTCGATCGCGGAGCCGATCCCCTCGTGCTCAGTGATGAGCGCGGTCGGGTCGAACTGCCCCGCGGCGACCATGTCGATGAGCGGCGGGGTGACCGAGTGGTGGTCACAGTTGCCCATCCGGATGGTGAGGTTCTTGTTCATCGCCTCGCCGATCGGGTACGACTGCGCGGTCGGTCCGTAGACGCCGATGATGCCGATCCGGCCGTACTTCGCGACCGAGGCGACCGCCCACTGCGCGACCTGCGACGGGCCGTCGCCGGGCTTCCACTGCTGCTGCTCGCCGAAACCGTCCGGGGAGGCGTCCGGGGCAACCTGCTGCACCTCGGCGTCGAAGGCCGCAGCCTGCTCGTCGGTGACTGCGGCCGGGCCCCGCTTCGGGCGCTCGGCGTCCACCCCCACCGCGTCGATGACGGCGTCGGCGCCGATCCCGTTGGTGAGGTCCAGGATCGCCTGCACCGGGTCCTCGCGGTTGTAGTCGACGATCTCGCAGTTCTGCGCGAGCGCCGCGGCCAGGCGGGTCTCCTCGCCGTCGACGACGATGACACGACCGGCGCCCTGCTTGAACGCCGACGCCGCGGCGAACTGCCCGACGATCCCGGCACCGAACACCACGACGACGTCCCCGCGGGTCACGCCCGCGAACTCCGCTCCGAACCAGCCCGTCGGGAAGATGTCGGAGAGGAGGATCGCCTGCTCGTCGGTGACGTTCTCGGGCAGCGGGTGCATGGTGTTCTGCGCCCATGGCACCCGGACGTACTCCGCCTGCAGGCCGTTGACCGGGCCGGTGGACTCGGGCCCGCCGAAGAAGCTCGTACCGGCCTGCGGCCCGTTCGGGTTCGCCACGTCGCACTGCGCCGTCTGTCCCATCCGGCAGTACCGGCAGGCGCCACAGGAGATCGTCGAGTTGATCACGACGCGGTCGCCGGCGCTGAAGCCGCGGACGGCGTCGCCGACCTGGGTGACGACGCCGACGGCTTCGTGGCCGAGGATCGTTCCCTCCTGCATCGGCGCCATCGTCCCGCGCACGAAATGCAGGTCGGTGCCGCAGATCGCGGAGCGGGTGATGTGCACGATCGCGTCGTGCGGGTCCTGGATGGTGGGCTCCGGGACCTCGTCGAGCCGGATGTCGCCGATGCCGTGCCAGACCACTGCCTTCATGGGGTTCCTCCTCGGGATTGCCGTTGCGCCGGACGGTACGCGCGGCCGACTCCGTGCCCGCAGACGTCACGCGCCCCGCGGACACCGGGAGCATGACGACCCGGCGGAACCGAGCGGGGTGTCGTGGCCGGAGCGGGTCAGGCCGCGGGGCGGCGTTCATCGCGCACGAAGGCCATGAGCACGAGTCCGGTGACGAGGACCACGACGACCCCGAGGATCCCGTACCGCGTCGACCCGCCGATCGTCACCGCGACGCCGAACAACGCCGGCGCGATGAACGACGCCGCGCGGCCGGTCGTGGCGTAGAGGCCGAACAGCTCGCCCTCGCGGCCCGGGGTCGCGAGCTTCGCCAGGTACGCCCGCGAGGACGACTGCACCGGCCCGACGAACATGCACAGCCCGAGGCCGAGCACCCAGAACGAGACCTGGGCCGAGCCGGCGAACAGCACCGCGGTGCCGAACACCGACAGTCCGACGAGCGACACCATGATGAGCGGACGGGAGCCGAACCGGTCGTCGAGTCGGCCGGAGAGCACGGTCGAGATGCCCGCGACGACGTTCGCCACGATCGCGAACAGGATCACCCCGGACGGGCTGAAGCCGAACACCTGTGCGGCGATGATGCCGCCGAAGGTGAAGACGGCGCCGACCCCGTCGCGGAAGACCGCGCTGGCCAGCAGGAACGCGAGCACGTTGCGTCGCGTCCGCCAGAGCCGTGCGACGTCACGTCCGAGATCGGCGTACGCCGTCCACAGTGACCCCCGCCGCGTCGGGTCGGCGGGGGCTTCCGGTACGGCGATGAAGAGCGGGATCGAGCTGACGGCGAGCCACACGGCGGCGATGCCGATCGCTGCGCGGACGTCCCACTGCCCGCCTGCCACGGTCGCCGGCAGCTGCAGGAGTCCGCCCCGTCCGTCGACCCCGAAGTCCTGGATGCACAGCAGGAGCAGGACGACGAGGAGCACGATGCCACCGAAGTAGCCGGCAGCCCAGCCGATCGCCGACACCCGACCGGTCTTCGGTCCGGGTGCGACCTGCCCGAGCATCGCGTTGTAGCCGACGCAGGCGATCTCGTAGGCGACCGTCCCGATGCCGATGAGTGCGGCGCCGAGGACCAGTGCGGGCTGCTCGGGCGCGACGAACACCATTCCGACGATCGAGAGGAAGACCCCGACGGTCGCGATGAGCACCGAACGCTTCCGGTGCCCGGACGTGTCCGCCAGTCGTCCGACCGCCGGGGCGACCAGCGCCACCAGGATGCCCGCGACGGTCAGTGCCGTCGAGACCACGGCGGCGTTGTGGGCGAGTTCCCGCTCCACGGCGGCGGCGGCGGCCGTCGAGGAGTCCTCGGCCGCGACGAGTGCCGGGTCCACGAAGGCCCGGCTCGCCAGGTAGGTGCTGAAGACGAACGTCGTGACGACGGCGTTGAAGGCCGCGGAACCCCAGTCCCAGAGCGCCCAGGACACGAGTGCCCGGCGTCGGGTCGGGGTCGGCGGGGCCGCGGCGGTCGTCGACGTACCGGTCATGGCGGAACCGTAGCGCGTCCGGGTGTCCGGTCGGGGAACCGTGCGGTGCGCGCACAGCGCTCCGGCTCGGCTCGTCGACCGCGGTCAGCGGCGGAGCGTCTGCTTCGGGTACTCACCGAACCGCTCGGCGTAGGCGGCGGAGAACCGTCCGAGGTGCGCGAAGCCCCACCGGGTGGCGACCTGCCCGACCGACACCGTCCTGGGGTCCCGGGCGAGGAGCTCCTCGTGCACGCGGTCGAGGCGCACCTGCCGCAGGTAGGTCAGGGGTGAGACGCCGCACGTCCGGCGGAACGACTCCTGCACGCTGCGCACGCTGAGCCCCGCGACCCGTGCCAGGTCCGCGATCGTGATCGGGTCCTCGGGGTGGGCGTGGATGTGCTCGACGGCTGCACGGAGCTTGGCCTGCCGGGGGTGCAGCAGTTCGGCGGGCAGCCGGTCGAGCTGTGGCGGGACGACCCGGAGGAAGGCGTCCACCGTCTGCCGCTTCGCCTCGTGCCACACGAGCGAGTCGGTACCGCCCTCGCGGAGCGCGCGGGCGAGTGTGCCGAGCGCGTCGCGCCAGTGCCGCACCGCCACGGCGTCCGGCGGTCTCAGGTGGTCGAAGCGCAGGTCGCGGGTCCCGACGTCGAAGTGCTCGGCGGCGACGTCGCGGACGAACCGACGGTCCAGGTGCACGAGCTGCTGGTCGTAGTCTGTGGCGACGAACACCACGTCGCGGTGGGCGGGGAACAGCATCGGGTTCCCGACGCGGAGCGGCACCCGGTCGCGGAGGGTGTCCGGGATCCCGGAGCCCGCGGTGAGCCAGCTCATCACCAGGTCGTCACCGGGTGCGGACGCGCCGCGGAGGAACCCGCTCATGGTGGAGCGCCGCATCGACAGCTCGGAGTCACCGACGGCCGTGTACCGGTACGAGAACTCCCCCTCGGTCCGGCGGGACAGCCACTGCTTGCCCTCGTAGATCCCGGCGAGGTCGCGGACGGCGGCGTCCGGCTCGGTCCCGGCGACCTCGAACCGGACCGGGACGACGGTGGGCTCGTCGGGGACGCCCTCGCTGGACCCCGTCGCCGTCGACCCGCTCACCGCGCCACCCCGCTGGAGCGCGGACCAGCGCCATCTGGATACCCTTGCCTCGAGCGTGCCGGGGACCCGACCTGCGCGCCGCTGCGGGGAGAGGAGGTGAGCCGGTGAGCGACCTCGACGTCATGGGCGCCCTGACCCGGCTCGAGCACGCCTCGATCTCGTTGCGGGACCGGCTCCGCGACCGCACGGGCATCTCCGGCACGGACCTGTCGGTGCTGCAGTACGTGTGGCGCGCGAAGTCCGGTCGTCGGACGGTCCGGGTGAAGGACCTCAGCGTGCACCTCGGTCTGACGGGTCCGGCGGTGACCGGCATCATCGACCGGCTGGAACGTCAGGGCGTGCTGCAGCGGGTGCCGAACCCGGAGGACGGCCGCAGCCGCTTCATCGAGCTGACGCCCGGACAAGAGGAGGTGTTCGCGGCGGCGCTGGACGGCACCAACGAGCAGTTGCACGAACTCCTGTCCTCCTTCTCCGAACGAGAGCGCCGGCGCCTCGTCCGCATCGTGGACCGCATCGTCACGGCGCTCGACGGCGGAGTACCACCGACGTCGTAGTGCAGGCTATGGGCCGGTCCGATCGCGGACGGGGGCTTTGTCCACGCAACGCGGATGGGTAACTGCACGACCTACTTCGGCGGACGCGTCCCCGTCCGCAGTCGTACCGTCGGATGCGATCAGGACCCCTCACACGGGGGTCATGTCCGACGGGAAGGGACACCATGGGCATGTACGAGTCCGAGCCGGGCGTCGACCCGGTGCGCATCACCACCATCCGACGTCTGCGCCGCCGCTGGAAGCACGGCGAGCAGCCGACCGACGACCAGGGGCTGTTCGACGACCTCTTCGTGGGCACGACGAAGCAGCGCTGACGCACCGAGGGCGATGCGCCAGCGCGGTCGCGCTGGAACCCATGACGGGAGGCCCGTGGCGGAGATCGCCACGGGCCTCCCGTCATGTCCGGGGCCGGTTCAGCCCTTGACCGCGCCCGAGGTGAGGCCGGAGACGATCGACCGGCGGAACACCAGCACGAGGATGACGATCGGCACCGTGGCCGCCACGCTCGCCGCGAAGATCTGCGCGAACGGCACCGTGAACTGTGTGCCGAAGAGGGCGATGCCGACCGGGATCGTCCGGAGCGAGTTCTCGCTGTTGAAGGTGAGCGCCATGAGGAACTCGCTCCACGACGCGGTGAAGGTGAAGACCCCGACGGTGAACAGCCCGGGCTTCGCCATCGGCAGGATCACCGAGAGCACCGTCCGCCAGGCGCCGGCACCGTCGATCTCGGAGGCCTCCTCGATCGTCGACGGGATGCCCTGCAGGTAGTTGCGCATGATCCAGATCGCGAACGGCAGGTTGAACGCCACGTACGGCACGATGAGGCCCGGGTACGAGTTGAGCAGCCCGAGGTTCCGCTCGAGCAGGTACAGCGGGGTGAGCACCGCGATCGCCGGGAACACCGACAGCATGAGCAGCGAGGTCATGATCGCCGTCCGCCCGCGGATCCACCGTCCGGCGAGCGCGTACCCGGCCAGGAACGCCAGCGCGAGCACGATCACCGTCGTGGACACCGACACGATGACGCTGTTCACCATGTACTGCCCGAGCGCGTTGTCGCGGAAGGCCACGACGAAGTTGTCGAGCGTGAACGACACCGGGAAGGCCGTCGGCGGGGACTGCGCGATCTCGGACGACGGCTTGAACGACGTCGTCACGAGCCAGTACAGCGGCAGCGCGGTCACCACCGCGATCACGACGGCACTGACGTTGACGGTGTTCACCCACCGCCGCCATCCCTTGCGGATCCGTTGACGGGGCATCAGGCCTCGCCTCCCTTCGCCTGGTTCCGGAACGCCCGGAGGAAGAGCAGGCAGCCGGCGGCCACGATGAGCGCCGTGCTCGTCGCGATCGCGGCTCCCGGCCCGATGTTGATGTCCTGGAAGAGCACCTTGTAGCCCATGATCGCGAGCGACTGGGTACTCGTGCCGGGGCCGCCGTTCGTCAGCACGAACGGCAGGTCGAAGACGCCGAACGCCTGCAGGATGCGGAACAGCACGGCGATGGTCAGGGTCGGCGCGAGCTGCGGCAGCACCACGCGCCAGAACGTCTGCCACCCGTTCGCCCCGTCGAGTTCGGCGGCCTCGTAGTGGTCCTCGGAGATCTGCACGAGCCCGGCGAGCAGGATGATCGCGACGAACGGCGTCGTCTTCCAGATGTCCGCGACCATGAGTCCGGTGATCGCCGGGACGGGCTCGCCGAGGATCACCGGAGCGTCGCCGAACAGGGTGAAGAACCACGTGGCGACGCCGTAGGTGGAGTCGTAGACGTACTTCCAGAGCTGCGCGTTGACGATCGTGACGAGCGACCACGGGATGAGCATGAGCGCGAGCATCCAGCCCCGGGTGGCGCCGAGCCGCTCGAGCACGAGGGCGACGAGCATGCCGAGGACGAGCTCCACGAACACCGTCACGATCGTGTACAGGAACGTGAAGCCCAGCGCCCGGTACCAGTCGGCACTCTGCACGAGGGCGACGTAGTTGTCGAACCCGAAGCCCTGGATCGCGAAGCCGTCGTAGCCGATCTCGACGTCCGCGAAGCTGAGGACGATCGAGTACACGACGGGGAAGATCGTCACCGCGGCGACGACCAGGAGGGCCGGGGCGGCGAAGCCCCAGGCGCTCCGGGCGCGGAGGCGGTCGAGACGGTTGCGTCCGCTCCGGCGAGCGACGGGGTCGGGCCGGGTCGGGCCTCCCGGACGGGTCGGTGTCCGGACGTCGGTCGCGGCGCTCACAGCGCTGCTCCCCGGAGCGCGAGGTCGATGGCGTCCGCCATCGCGCTCGTCCCGCCGTCGACGGTGCGCTGCCCGCCGAGGATGCCGTTGCCGTTCTGGTAGACCCCCTGCGAGACCTTCGGGTAGTAGGCCGTCGACGTCGGACGGGGCACGAGCGTGATGCCGGCCGCCGTGTCGTACGTCGGCCGCTGCTGGCGCTTCGCGTCGGCGCTGACGAGCGACGCGGAGCGGGCCGGCAGGACCCCGCCCTCGCGCGTGAGGAACTGCTGCGCGGTCTCGCTCGACATCCAGCGGGCGAAGGTGAGCGCCGCCGCCGGCTGCTGCGTGTGCGGGTTGATGTAGTTCCCCCATCCGCCGATCGTCGAGTGGTGGTCGTCCATCCCGTCGAAGGTCGGACGGGCGGCGAGCCCGACCTTGCCCTGGACCGCACTGTCCGGGCCGTTCGCGATGCCCCACGCGTAGGACCAGTTGCGGAGGAACGCGGCACGACCGCCGGAGAACGCGTCGTTCGTGTCCTGCTCCTGGTACGTGAGCGTCGCCCGCGGGCTGGCGCCGGAGGTGACGAGCGAACGCATGAACTCGAACGCCCGCCGGGTCTCGGAACTCGTCGTCGTCGCGTTCTCGAGGCCGTCGTCGAGGAGCGATCCGCCCGCGTCGGCCACGAACTCGGTGACGTTGCAGGTCAGCCCCTCGTACACGTCGCCCTGGAACGCGAACCCGTAGGAGACGTCCCCGGTGTCGACGAGCTTCGCGGCGGTCTCACGGACCTCCTCCCACGAACCCGGCACCTGGAAGCCGTGCTTGTCGAGCAGGTCCTTGCGGTACAGGAAGAACGACTCGTCGATGTACAGCGGGAACATGTAGTACGTGCCGTCGACGCTGGCGGCGAGCCGGAGCCCCTCGGGGAACTGCTCGAAGAAGTCCTCCCCCACGAGCGTGTTCACCGGTGTCGCGAGCTTGTTCTTCGCGAACTGCCCGGGCCAGGCGACGTCGCCCAGGTACACGTCCGGGGTCGGCGACCCGGCGGCGATCTGCGTCGTCAGCGAGGTCCGGTTCGTGTCGGTGTCACTCGGGGCGCTGACGATGCGGACGCGGATGTCGGGGTGCTCCTTCTGGAACTCCGCGATGAGCCTGCGACGCAGGTCCCCGCCGTCCTTCGACGCCACCTGGCCGGCCCACCAGCTGATGGTGGCGGGGCCCTCCGGCGGGTCGGTCGGCCAGTCGGCGACCTCGGTGCGCTCGGGCCGCGTGGAGCAGCCGGCGAGCAGCAGCACCCCCGTGCCTCCGAGCAGGAACAGCCTGCGGTCGATGTCCATCCGTCCTCCTTGACGTCCGGTCCGCACCCCCGGCCACCGTCTGAGCGGGCGCGCGAAGCTGTGCGCCCACTCAACCCCTGCCCACACGATCGCGCCTGGGAGTCCGCCGAGCACCGCGCCGCACCTGCGTCGACGCCCTTCCGTCCCGTCCGCCCGGCGCACCCATCGACCCCCCGGAGCCGTGCCGGACACGGCTCGGGTTACGGTGACCGGGTGCGCGGACGACGGACGACGGAGCCAGCGCCCGACGACGCCGACCGCGCACCGAGGGCCGTGGTCGTCGTGTCCCCCGACCCACGTCGACGTCCCGCCCGCGCGACCCCATGGCGTCGAGTCCTGGTGGGGGTCGTGCTCGCGGCGGTGTTCGGCGGGACCGCGGTCGCCGCAGCCGGGACGCTCGTGTCGCAGCGGACCGCCGAACGCTTCGCCGTCGAGGACGCCAGCCGCGACACCGCGACCGTCGCCCGGATCGTCGTCGAACCCGCGCTCCGCGACGCGATCGCCGAGCCGGATGCGGACGCCGCCGAACGTCGCCAGGCGCTGGACGGCCTCGACCGCGCCGTCCGCCGTGCCACCGCGGCGAGCGCCGCCGTCCGCGTCAAGCTCTGGGCACCGGACGGGACCGTGCTCTGGTCCGATGAACCCAGACTGACGGGCGAACGCTTCACCCTGTCCGACGAGGACCTCGAAGCACTCGCCGAGGACCGGTCCGATGCCGAGGTGTCCGACCTGACCGCACCCGAGAACCGCTACGAGCGGGGGCAGGGTCCGCTCCTCGAGGCCTACCAGGCGGTCCACGTCCCCTCCGGCGCCCCGCTGCTGCTCGAGGTCTACTACCCCTACGACGCCGTGCTGGAGAGTTCGGCATCGCTGCGGACCGCGTTCGCGGCGCTCGCCTTCGGCACGGTGACCGTCGTGATCGGTCTGCTCCTGCCGGTGCTCCTCTGGCTGCTGCTGCGCCTGCGCTCCGGCCAGCGGGACCGCGAGCGGCTGCTGGTCCGTGCGCTGGACGCCGAGACCGCCGAGCGCCGCCGGATCGCCGCGGACCTGCACGACGGACCGGTGCAGGACGTCGCCGGGCTCGCGTTCTCGCTCGGCGCGGTGGCGCGGGGTGCGACGGGACCGAGCGCCACAGCGCTCGACGCCGCCGCCTCGACCCTCCGCAGGGCGGTCTCCGCGCTGCGCTCGGTGATGTCGGCGGTGCAACCGGCGGCCCCGGACCGCGACGGCCTCGGTGCCGCGCTCGCCGACGCCACCGCGCGCGCCCACGCCTCCGGCATCGCCACCGTCCTGGACGTACCGGACCGGGTGGACGCCCCGCCGGCCGCACTCACGGCGGCCGTGCGGTTCGTGCGGGAGGCGGTGTCCAACACGGTGCGGCACGCCGGAGCCTCGCAGGTCGAAGTGGTCGTCCGGCGGCGAGACGCGGACCTGACGGTGCGGGTGGCCGACGACGGCGTCGGGTTCGACCCGCTGACGGTGCTCGCGACCCGGCGGGAAGGCCACCTCGGCACCACGCTGCTCCGACAGGTGGCCGAGGACTCCGGCGGGTCCCTGCACCTCCGGACCGCGCCGGGAGCCGGGACCACGTGGGAGTTCGCCCTGCCGGTGCGGGGCGACCGGTGGTGAGGGTGTTGCTCGCCGACGACCACGCACTCGTCCGCAACGGGTTGCGTGCGGTGCTCGACACGACAGCGGACTGCACGGTGGTCGGTGAGGCCGGAACGGGTGAGGCGGCCGTCGAACTCGCTGAGGACCTGCAGCCCGACGTCGTGGTGATGGACCTGTCGATGCCGGGCGCGGGCGGGGTGGCCGCGACAGCCGCACTCCGCGAGCGGGTCCCGACGGCACGGGTGCTCGTGCTCACGACGTTCGCGGACGACGCACGGGTGCGCGCGGCGCTGACCGCCGGGGCGACCGGCTACCTGCTCAAGGACGCCGACCCCGACGACGTGGTCCGCGCCGTGCGGGCGACGGCGCGGGACGAGGTGCCCCTCGACCCGCGGATCGCCCGGGGCCTCCTCCCGCGCGGTGGCGATGGTCACGGTGCCGGTGGTCCTGCCCGGAACGGCGCCGGTGGTCCCGTCCGGGCCGAGGCCGACCGGAACGCTCCGGACCTGCCCCCGCGCGAGCGCGACGTGCTGGTGCGCCTGGCCCGCGGTCTGTCGAACCGGCAGATCGCCTCGGAACTCGGCATCGCCGAACGGACCGTGAAGGTGCACGTCGGCAGCGTCTTCCGGCGGATCGGTGTCGCCGACCGGACGAGTGCGGCCCTCTGGGCCCGGGACCACGGGTGGTGATGGTGGGCGCCCGCCGTCCGGGATCCGGGTACTAGTACCAAGGTCCGATGGTGCCGTCCCGCCGGACCGGCGACGATCGTGCCCAGGGGACGCACCGCCCCCGAGCACAGGAGGCACACCATGGACACCACGACCACCCACCGCGCACGCACCGCGGGTCGCCGCACGGTCGGCATCGCCGCCACCGTCGTCGCCGCAGCGGTCGCCGCGGTCGCCCCTCGTCGGGGTCACCCCGGCGCAGGCATCCGGCAAGACCTCGACCGGCGGGGACTACGCCGTCACCGTCAACGGCACCACGACGAACCCCGCGGTCGGCAAGGACTTCAGGCTCCGCGACACCGCGGTGTCCGGCACGATCGCCGTCCGTGGCAAGCACAACGGATTCGACATCCGTCTCGCCGACCTCGGGGTGTACGACTACACGCTCACCGGCGCTCCGGACACCCAGCGGATGGTGACGAAGCCGACCGTCGTGTTCGCCTCGAAGGTCCCGGCGCTGACCGCCGCCCAGCTCGCCGGCACACGACTCTCCTCGCTCGAGGTCCGCGACGACACCCTGGTCGCGATCTTCAGCACCGGCGCCGGCAAGTTCAAGGTCCAGGCCAAGGACGGTGCACAGGGCGGCGTCTTCCAGATGGAGACCGAGTTCGCCGGACCGGTGACGTTCACGCACACCCTCGGCGCCGGCCTGTTCTACTTCGTCAACCCGTACACGGGCAAGGTCAACTTCGGCGACGGCACCGCGGCGGTGACCTCGGGCAGCGGCACGCACCAGATGCTCCTCGGCAAGGACAGCCCGCAGGTCGCGACGAAGACCTCGCAGACGGCCACCACCACGACCTGGACCGTGCAGCCGGGCGGACGCATGGGCGGGGTGCTCGGCGAGGACGCCGTCGAGCTGAGCGCGGGTGCGACGAACTGCACGAGTGACTGCCAGGCGCAGAACCAGGTCCGCGGCTCCCTGCCGGTGCCGCCGGACCCGGTGGACCCGACGCCGATCGCGTCGCGCTGACCGACGGACCGACGACCTGACGGACGGGAGGCCCGGTACCAGCTGGTACCGGGCCTCCCGTCCGTCTGGCGCCCGTCGGGTGTCGGAGGCCGTGCGTCGCGCTCCACGCGTCAGCGTGGGATGACCGAGAACATGAACTTCTTCCGCACCATGTACCAGACGAGCAGGATGAGCACCGTGTGGGTGATCGTGCCGATCCAGACGTTGCCGTAGTCGACGGGGATCGAGGCGATCACGAGCGCGAAGAACACCTGCCACACGAACACGTAGAGGCTGGCCTGTCCGAGCGGGATCCACAGCCACCCGATGACGGCGTTCACGGGCTTCCAGAACACCGTGAGGATCGCGTACGACACCGTCGCGAAGAACGCGATGTCGACCAGACGACCCCACTGCAGGTCCACGCGCTGGTACGCCGTGTTGTAGAGCTCGCGGTACATCTCGTCGGGGAAGGGCACCGGGGTGAACCCGAAGCGGTCCCCCGCCCAGACGTAGACGAGGAAGGCCGCGTACCCGCAGACCAGGACGCCGACGATGACCTTGCCGAGCCGTCCGGTCAGTGCCCGCGTGATCTGGCGTCGGTAGTACCCGAGCACGAGACCGTGCGTGAACACGACCTGCCAGATGAACAGCGGGAACACCGCGTCGAACTGGGCGTTGACCGGTTTGAACGCCGGGTTCAGCACCTGGAACACGTAGAGCGCCCAGCTGACGATGAGCAGCGCCCACCAGAACCCGCGGCGGATGACCCACATGAACACCGGGATGAACAGGCTCAGCACCACGAACAGGCCCATGATGTTGAACGGCCACGGGCCCATCTCGAGCAGCAGGAACTGCCGGATCGCGTACCAGGGCGGCGGGTAGGCGAGCAGCTGCATCGCGTTCGGGTACAGGTCGTAGATGCGGCCCTCGGCCTGCACACCGTCCGTCCCGGTGCCGCGGTCGGTGAACGTCGTGATCGCGTCCGTGTTGAGGAACGGGACGAAGCTCAGTGCGAAGACGACGAGGATCACCACGAGCGTCACGACGTACTGCTTCCGCGCGCGTTTGAACGCACCGATCGCGGAGGCCCACTCGCCGAACTTCGCGACACCGAGCGGGTAGACCATGCCGAGGACCATGCCGGACAGGAACACGAACATCTCGGCGCCGGTGATCGCGCCCACCGCGTGCAGCGTGAGGTACGAGTACGGACCGGACACCTCGATGTGCGTGATCACCACCGCGAGGATGATGAACCCGCGGAACAGGTCGAGGCGCAGATCGCGTCCGGGCTTGCCGTCGTCGGGGTACCGCCAGCTCGGCACGAGCCGCCCGACCAGTCCGCTCAGCACGAACACGACCGCGAGGCCGGCCGCCAGCCAGACGATCCACGCCATCTGGTCGCCGCCGGTGTCGAGCTGCTGGTTGGTGGCCTCGGCGCCCTGCTGCGGGGTGACCCGGTCGGTGACGGGGCCGAAGACGAAGCGGTCGGACTCCTGCATGTCGGTGCGGAAGGACCCGGCGACCCCGGGCGCCTTCGCGAACCGCCAGTCCGCGGGCCGGTTGCCCGCTTCGGGCTCGCGCCGGATCGCGTCGATGTACGTCACACCGCGGATCTCCGGGTGGTCCCGGACGGAGTCGATGACCTGCCGCCACCACCCCTGCTTGACGGGCAGTTCTGCATCCCCGCGGAGCGAGTGGTCGTAGAGCGCGCCGGTGTCGAGGAGCATCGGCAGGTCCCGGCCCTCGGCGAAGCGCTCGGTGAACGTCTCCGACTGGGGCCGTTGGTAGCCCCACGTCTCGGCGAAGCGCTGCGCGACCTCGTCGGACTCGGGCACGTCGTTCCGGGTCAGCGGGACGTCACGTCCGGCGGCCTGCGTCGCCGCCCCCTTGCCGAAGTAGAACATCGACAGCCCGACCCAGTCGACGGACGCATCGCCCGGCCAGTAGGGCAGGTACGGGTCGTCAGCCTCGGTGAGTTGCCCGTCGCCGCTCGTGTCGAGCTTGTCGGTGTCGGTCGCCGACAGGTCGGCCAGTCGCCCGGCGGAGGAGCCGAAGGGGTAGCCGGCGCCGTACGACGGCTGCCACACCATGCGGGCGTGCGAATCGCCCGCGTGCACCTGGGCCGCGAGCGCCCGGAAGGCCCGGATGAACTGCGTCGGCTGTTGCCCCCAGCGCACCCACGTGCCGTTCATCTGCGGGGCGAAGCGGACCAGCAGCTGCGTGCCGTACTGCCGGTTGATCTCCTGCAGGAGCGTGTTCGCCCGGCGTGCGTCCGCCTTCGTGAGGGTCCGGAGCGCACGGTCGGGCTCGAGGCTCACCACGAGCACGGCACCCTGCGCGGCAGCCGCGCGGGTCGCACGCAGGAGTTCCCGTTCAGCGGACCGGTCGATCGGGTACGCGACCTCGACGCCGTACATCGACGGCGTCGCGCCGAGTCGTCCCTCGTAGCCGTCCGGGGAGTCCGAGCCCCAGTCGAGGTCCGGACCGAACCAGGTCTTGCCGCTCGCGGGCTCGCGGACACCGGGCGTCACCGCCTCTGCTGGCAGTGCTCCCCCGAGCAGGAGCACGCCGAGCGTGACGAGGAGCGCGACGGCCTTCGCCGCGTGCCGCTTCAACGAGCGCACACCAGCGTCCAGACGTTGCGGCCACCCTGGTGACTGTGCTCGAGGTGGTCGAGGGCGGCGATGGCCAGGGCGAGCCCGCGGCCTCCTTCGTCCTCCGGGTCCGCCATGGTGACCTCGCTGAGGTCGATGTCGACCGGCATGCCGTTGTCGGACAGGACCGCGACGAGGTCGTCGCCGTCCGTGCCGAGGTCGAGCAGGAACCGACGGCCCTGGCCGACGTCCGACCGGCGCGTGTGCTCGATCACGTTGGCCGCGATCTCGACGAGCGCGGTCTCGAACCGGAACCGCAGCGAGGCGTCGTCGATCGCCAGGCCCTCCCACCACGACCCGAACGTGTCCTGCACGGTGTCGAGGGACGCCGGGACCGCGGGGACGTCGATGCTGGCGTGCACGTTCACAGGGGTCCTCCGACCGTGGTCGATTCGTGGGCCAGGGGCATCTCGGCCTCGGGCCCGCGGTAGCGCACCGCACGGATGACGATGCTGAAGATGAACAGGTCGAAGACGACCCAGGCGGTGTTGACGAGCGGCGCGATGCCCTCGGCCTGCCCGGCCAGGTAGCGGATCCCGATGATCACGAGTGCGGCGACCAGCGCCCCCATCGCGATGAGCTGCGGCTTGACCAGGTCCCACCGCGGTCGCGCCTCGGACTCGTCGCGCACCTTCGGCGTCACACGGAAGCCGAGGGGCTTGCCGCGGAAGACGTTCTCGAACGCACTCGTCACCGATTCGATCCACACCGGGAACAGCGCGAGGGAGTACTGCTGCCCACGCCAGGTCGGTCTGCCCGCGGCCACCACCCAGAACAGCAACTGGTTGAGCACCAGGAACGGGATGAGCCGGGCGAAGAAGTCGACGCTGTACGCCTGGACCGGCACCACGCCGAAGGACAGGCAGAGGACCGGTGCGGCGATGTAGACGACCGCGGCGAAACCCGACAGGTAGCTCCACATCGTCGAGAAGTACATGAGGCGCTGCCCGAACGACAGGCCCTTCTGCACGAGCGGGTTCTCGCGGAAGAACACCTGCATGGTGCCCTGCGCCCAGCGGAGCCGCTGCACGAGCATCGTCTGGAGGTCCTCGGGTGCCAGGCCCTTCGCGAGGATCTCGTCGTGGTACGCCGACTTCCAGCCGAGACCGTGCAGGCGCATGGCGGTCGCCATGTCCTCGGTCACCGAGATCGTCGCCAGCGGCATGATCGGCTGCGCCTCGTCGTCACGGTTCACGTCGAGCGCGCGGGTCAGCACGGCGATCGCCTCGATCGCCGCCACCGGCGACGCGTCGCGCTGCCCGAGCACGTCCAGCGCGGCGTCGTCGAGACCCGCGAAGGTGTTGGCGTCGGTCGACATCGCCGCGAGTTCCTGCAGTTCGGCGCGGACTGCGTCGAGGTCCGCCGCGGCGAACCGGAACGCGATCGCGTCGATGCCCCGCTGGAACCGGTAGGTGACGTCGCCGAGCGGCTCGCCCGCCGCGATGTCCGCCCGCGCCTGGTCGACGACGATCTCCGCGTCGTCGAGAGCGGTGAGCACGCGGGGGTCGGTCTCGGTCTCGCGCGCGCGGGCGAGGAGCTTCTTCGCGGTCTTGACCGTGCGCTGCACGCTCGTCTCGACCTCGCGGACGTACCGCGTGATGCCGAGCTGCATGAGGGCCTCCCGCCGGAGGATCGCGTTGGACCCGCAGAAGAACGCCGCGTTCCAGCCGTCCTTCGACTGCTGGATCGGCCCGTAGAACAGCGGCGCCTGGCTGCCGAGCGGGTCGGACTCCGGGACGTTCTCGAACCACTGCGGGGTCTGCACGAGCGCCATGCGCTCGTCCTTGAAGTACCCGAGCGTCCGGTCGAGGATGGCAGGGTCCGGCACCTGGTCGGCGTCGAGGATGAGCAGGAACTCGCCCTGCGTGGCGAGCAGCGCGTTGTTGAGGTTGCCGGCCTTGGCGTGACGTGGGCGGTCCACCCAGTCCTTGCCGCGCGTGATGACGCCGAGCCCCTCGGCCTCCGCCGCGGCACGCATCTCCGGACGGTTGCCGTCGTCGAGGATCCACGTCTCGTGCGGGTGGCGGATCGCCTTCGCTGCACGCGCGGTGCGCATGACGAGGTCGATCGGCTCGTTGTACGTCGTGATGAAGACGTCGACGGTGACCGGGTCCTTCGGCGGGGTCGGTGGCTCGCCGCGTTCCCGGAGCTTCCACGCCCCGAAGGCGAAGAGCACCGAGTCGATGACGCTGTACGTCTCGGCGAGGATCAACGGCACGGCGATCCACCACGAGTGCCAGTTCACCGAGGCCACCCACCGCCACGCGATGTAGTTGATACCGGAGACGGCCGCGAGCACGGCGACGGTCCGGACGGCGACGAGCCGGCGGCGAGGGGTGCCGACCTCGAGTCGTCGCCGGTCCTGGCGCCCGACCTCGACCGCCGTCATCGGCGTGCCCCCGGTGAACCGTGGAAGCTGTGCACGGCGTCCCCTCCTGATCCCGAAGCCCCGTGCGCGCGGTTGCCGAGCACGGGAGTGGCAGCGGGGTCGGCGGCGGTCCCGGGTCCCGTCGGTCGCTCCCCTCCGCGCGACGTCGCTCCCTGGCGACGTCGGCGTGCTGTCTTGTCTACCGCAGCCAGGCGACCACTGTCAGCACCACGCCCCGATCTGGGGACGCGCGTCCCGCTCCCCGTCCCGCCCCGGATCCCAGGCCTAGACTCGGCACATGCTGTTCGGGCGAGCACGACAGAACGCGGAACCGGTCGATCTCGGGTCGCTGGAACCCTGGCGGTCCGACGCCGTCACCGCCCGGTGCGTGCCGTTGCCCATCGGCCGCAAAGGCAAGACCATCCCCGGCGTCATGCTCTTCGACGGATCGGTCTCACCGGTGTTCGCGGTGCGCGAGGTCCAGCAGCTCGTCGACCACGACCTGAACACCGCCGAGAACGTCAACCAGCCGCCGATCGCCTTCCTCATGTGGCCGGACGACGCTGCCGACGACTCCCCCGCCGGGCGATGGCTCCGGCACGCTCCCGCCGAGAGCCTGACGCTGCTCGTCGACCCGCTGGAGACGCCGCCGACGGTCCAGCTGCAGGGCGAGGCGCTGGAGTCGTTCCGCGAGTGGGTCCACGCGCTCCCTCGCTGACCGCGGCTCAGCGGCCACGAGGCCCCGGGGATGCCCACCGGGACCGCGATGCCCACGACGGACCGGCAAGCAGCAGCGACCAGGGCCACGGCGTGACCACGCGCACGCGCACGCGCGAGGATCGTGCGGCGTCGGTCACCGCGGTGCGCGACCGTTGACGAGCCAGCGCACGTGTGCTCCGAACACCGAGCCCGCGAAGCTGCACATGATCCACGGCAGCAGAGCGGCGTCCCACCCGTCGAGGACGCGGGTGAACAGGAACACCGCGCCGACGATCCCCACGACGAGGAGCAGCGACGCCGTCGCCGGGCGGAACACGGCGAAGGCGCCCGTCCACACGAGACCCGCGACGAACTCAGGTCCGGCGCCTGCGCTCAGCCAGCCATCGGAGATGCGCACCGAAGACCGACCCGGCGAAGCTGGCGAGGATCCACGGTGGCAGCGCCACGCTCCACCCGTCGAGCACCCGGTTGAACAGGAACATGGCAGCGAACATGGCCGCGACGAGCACGAGTCCCGACCACCCCGGCCGGAGCAGGGAGAACGCCACGACCCCGAGCAACAGCCCCCCGACGAAGCCGACCGCCAGGTACGGTGCGGCCCGTCCGGCCTGGTCCCCGACGACCATGAGCGGCACGAGGAGTCCGACGCCCGCTCCGACCACGGCGGCGATCAGCGTGACGGGGTGCTGTCGCTGGCCTCGCCACTCCTTCGTCATGGTCACTGAGGGTAGACCCCCTGGTCCTTCAGCCACGACTGCGCCGCGTCCGTCCCGACCCCGAGGCTGCCGCCGACACCCGCGGACTGCCACAGCCGAACTGCGTTGGTCGACCCGCTGAAGACGCCTTCGAAGGTCCGGATGTTCGTCTGCGCCATCTGGTTGAGCGACGCGCTCGGAGACTGCCCGCCCGGTACGGACGCTCCGACGACGCCCGTGCCGGTGTTCCACAGGACGTCGGACACCGACGTGGGCTTGCCTGCGATGAGGTTGTCCGCGGCGCCGCCGATGACGCTGCTCCCGCCGCCGAACCCGAGCGTCGCGACGCGAGCGGTCACCGAGGTGGTCGTCTGCCCGAAGCGCTGCGCGAAGGTCCCCCCGGCCGGCCCCGCCATGCTGCCGAGCGCGGAACTCGCGCCACCACCCGCCACGTGCGCGAGGAAGTCACGGTTGTTCCACTCCCCCTCGTGGTTCACGGCGTACGAGACGCCGCTGCTCGTGGCTCCGACAGCACCGTTGACCGAGGCGTTGACGGCCGCGGCACCCGCCAAGCGGCTGGTCGACGACGCTGCTGCCGCCGCCCGGCTCGCGACCATCATCCCGCCGCCGCCGACGGCACCGGTGATCCCGCCCACTGCGGTGTCCACCGCGACCTGCCCCCAGTCGACCGTGCCCTTGGTGGCCTTCTGGGACGCCGTCGAGATCGCTCCGCTGACCATCGCGCCCGACGCCGCCATGAGCGCGATGCCCGCGGGTCCCCCCACCCCGGTGAACAGCAGCGCCACGCCGATGCCGACGCCGATCGCGCCGACGACCCCGGCGGCCACGTACTCCCAGTGGCTGCCGTGCTCCGCCTGGTACGCCTGCAGGTCCGCGTCCGTCGCCGGCCGGAGCCCGAGCGGGTCGGCCGCGTGCAGCGGGTCGTTCCCCGCGTACGCGTAGGGGTTCGCGGCCCACGCCGTCCCGATCACAGGCGGCAGCGGGTCGACGGACAGGAAGCCGCGCGCCACCGGGTCGTACACGCGGGCGCCGAGCCACTCGAGCCCGGCGATCGCCAGACCGCCCGTGACGCTCAGGCCGACACCGGCAGGGAGGCCCGGGGGCGCGTCGGCCGCGCCCGTCGCCCCGGGACCGGCCGTCGCTCCGGACGCACGCCACGGGTCGGCGAGGTCCGTCGCCCGACCCGGTCGCCACGACGGAGCAGCCCACGTGCCCCCGACCGCGGTGATGCCACCCGCCAGACCCAGGACCGCCGTGCCGCCGATCGACGTCAGCGACGGGAGCGGGGCGGCGCTGTCCCACCAGGTCTCGGCACCGTCGACCTCGAGCGGTTCGCCGAGGACGTCCACCCGGATACGGTGCCCGCCGGTCTCGACGTACGTCGCGTCCCGCTCGACCACGCCGGCGAGGTACCCGAGGTCGTCCCACGCGTACTCGGTCGTCGAGCCGTCGGCGGCGGTCCGTCGGGCCCGTCGCCCGAGCCCGTCGGAGACGTACTCCACCCGTGCGCCGGTCGCGACGTCGGTGCTCGCGACGAGCTGCCCGGCGGCGTCGTGCTCGTGGCGCAGGGAGGTGTCGCCGGAGCGCTCCGCGACGAGTCGTCCGGCGGCGTCGTACTCCCAGGTGGAGACGCTGCCGTCGGGACGCTCGGCGCGGACGAGCTGTCCGGCGGCGTCGTGCGTGTACGAGGTCGTGCCGTCCCCGTACACGACCGCGCGGATCCGGTCCTCGGCGTCGTGTTCGACGCGAGCGACCTCGACGCCGTCGGTCGTCGTGGTGGTGTGCGTGACGAGCCGGCCGCGCTCCCAGCTCCAGGCGTGCACGACGTCGCCCGCCGCTGCCTGCACCGGTCGGCCGACCGGGTCGAGGACGAACGAGACGTCGGGCAGGTCGGCCCGCTGGACGGCGACGACCCGGCCGGCTGCGTCGCGGCGGTACACCGTCCGGGTGCCGTCGGGGTCGGTCCGGGCGGTCCTGCGGCCGTCGGCGTCGTACTCCCAGACGACGGCGCGGTCCCCCCGGCTCCGCGAGACGAGCAGCCCACGCCGGTCGTACCGGAGTTCGTGGTCGAACGCGCGACCGGCACCACCGCTGTGGTCCGTGACCACGATGCTCCGAGCCGCCCGGTCGACGCGCACCTCGGACACCGTGCGACCGTCCACCGCCACGGTGGTCTGCCGACCGCCGTCCTCGAACGTCCACGTGGTGGTGTGCCCGTCGGGGTCGGTCTGCCCGGTCTGTCGACCGGCCGCGTCGTAGGACGCCGTCGACCTGCGGCCGAGCGGGTCCGACACGGCCACCACCCGGTCGGCCTGGTCGTACTCGTACCGGGTGACGCCGCCGAGCGGGTCGGTGACGCTCGTCACGCGCCCACGGAGGTCGTGGTCGAACCGGGTCACCCCGCCGAGTCCGTCGACGGCCTCGACGAGCTGTCCGGCGGCGTCGTACCGGAAGCGTCGCTGCCCGGACCGGACGTCCTGCGTGGCGACGAGTCGTCCGGCGGCGTCCCAGCGCCAGCGGGACGTGCCGGCACCCGGAGTGGTCCGCGACACCGGTCGGCCCACCGCGTCGTAGGCAGTGCGTTCGACGTCGCCGGTGGGCAAGGTCCGCGTGACGACCCGGCCGTCGGCGTCGTACCCGAGCTCCGTCCGCGCGCCGAGCGAGTCGGTGCTCGCGACCGGACGGCCGCAGGCGTCGTACTCGTACGTGGTCCGGGCACCCGAGGGCTCGACGACCGCGGTCACCCGGCCGGCGAGGTCGCGTTCGAGACGGGTCAGTCCGCCCTCGCCGTCGACGAGTTCGACCGGTCGGCCGCAGCGGTCGTACGTGACGAGCTCGGCGGTGCCGTCCGCACTCGCGACCTCGACCGGTCGGCCGTACTGGTCGGAGCGCACCGTCGTGGTGCCGAACGCGTCACGGAGGGTGGCGACGCCCGTCGACAGGTCCGTGGTGCCCTCGACACGCTGGCCGGTGGGGTCGGTCACGCCGGTGAGGTCGCCGTTCCGGTCGTGGTCGCGGCGCCACACCTGCCCCGCGGGGTCGACCGTCTCGCGGAGGCGGGAGAGCGGGTCGTGGACGAAGGTCCAGTGGCCGCCGTCGGGCAGGTCGAGCGCGGCGAGGTTGCCGAGGTCGTCGAAGGTCCGGGACGTGGTGCGTCCGAGCGGGTCGGTCGTGCGCTCGAACTCGCCGTTCGTGCCGTACCCGTAGGTCGTCCGTGCGCCGGTCGGATCGGTCGTGGCGACGAGGCGGGTCCCCTCGTGCTCGAACGACCACACCGCGCCGTCCGCGTCCCGGCGGGAGGTCACCCGGCCGGCTTGGTCGTAGCGGTACTCGGTCCGCGCACCGGACGGCATCACCACGGCGGTCGGGCGTCCGGCGGGGTCGCGCTCGACCCGCATGACGTCGCCCAGGGCGTTCCGGGTGGCGACGAGCTCGCCGTGCTCGTCGTGCTCGAGCTCGACGACCACCCCGGTCGGGTCCACCGCGCGCCGCAGGAGTCCCCGCTCCCATGTGAGTTCGCTCCGCCCGCCCTCGGGGTCGACGACGACGGAGGGGTCCCGGTCGTCGCCGACGTACTCGTAGGTGACGACGGAGCCGGTCTCGGTGACGACGGTGGTCACCCGGTCGCGTTCGTCGTACCCGTAGGTGATGTCCGCCCCTGAGGGCGTCACCGTCCGGGTGCGGCGGCCGCGGGCGTCGACCGCGTGGACCGTCACGGCTCCGGAACGGTCGGTGACGGAGACCAGGCGGCCGCGGGCGTCGTACTGCATCGACTGGCGGGCGTCGTCGGTGTCGACGACCCCGACCAGCCGACCCTTCGCGTCGGAGATCCAGGTGTTCGAGCGTCCGCCGTCCGGGTCGGACACGACGGTCACCCGACCTGGCAGGTAGGCGAACCGGACCGTGCGGCCGTGCGGGCTCACCTGCTCGACGACGCGGCGCCGTTCGTCGTAGGTGTTGCGGGCCTCGACGACACCGTCCTCGTCGACGACCGCGACGACGAGCCCCGCGTCGCCCCACTCGTACGTGCGGGTGCCGGTCGCGCCGTGGACGTGCGTGAGCCGCCCGGCCTCGTCGTACGCGTACTCGACCCGGCGCCCGTCCGAGGCGCGGGCGACGACGACCCGTCCGTCGAGCGTCTCGACGTCGATCCAGCGCCCGCGCTCGTGGGCGAGACGCGTCAGCGCACCGTCGGCGTCCCGCTCGACGGTCATCGTCGTGCCGGGGCCGGATCCGGCTGCCAGCCAGGTGCCGGCCGGTGAGAACGCCCACCACGCACCGGTGGAGTCACGGACGACGAGCCGGTCGTCCTCGCGCGTCAGTCGCAGGTACTCCTCCACCGCCGTGGCCCAGCCGTCCCCGTCGCGGGGAAAGCGGAGGACTCGGCCGTCGGCCTGGGTCAGGGAGACGCCCTCGTCGTCGACGTCGAGCCGCGTCTCGAGGACGGATGCCCAGCCCGGCCCGAACAGTCCGGAACGGTCGTCGAGCGAGTTGTACATGCGGGTGAGCCGGAGCGACTCGGACGCTCCGGCGAACCCGAGGTCGAGTTCCGACTCGAGGAAGTTGCCGGTCGAGGTGTTGATGGGGTCCATCGAGTAGCCGGTGGTCGGCACCGCGCCGAACGCCTGCGGCGGCTCGATGGTCAGGCCGGAGCGCTCAGCCGAGACCCCGGCGCCCTGCAACGCGGCCGCGAGCGCCACGTCGGACACGGTCGACACCGAGCCGCTGCCCCCCGCCGCCTCGAAGGCCGAGGCGACCGTGTTCGCCCAGGACACGTCGGTCTCGTTCGCCTCGAGCCACTTGTCGATCGCGGTCGCGACACCGTGGGCGCTGATGCTCCCCCACTTGCAGCGGGAGGCGAAGTCGTCGAGCTTGCCGCGCAGCGCGGAACCACGACCGGAGAGCTGTCCGTTCAACGACGACGACCCCGTGGCGAAGGAGCGCAGGTCGTCGGGGCGAGCGGACGACGTCCCGCCGCCGCCACCACCACCGGAACCGGGCGTCGGCGTCTGTCGAGCGGTCGTGGGCGGGGTGCTCGCGTGGAACACGGGTGCCGGTTCCGCTTCCTCCGTCGGCGGCTTGTCCTCGCCGAAGAGCCAGTCGTGGCCCTGCTCGAACCAGTTGCGGGAGTCGTGCTCGGCCTGCCAGTCACGGGCTCGCTTGCGGCGGGCGTTCTCCTGCTCGGCGGCGGTCTTGAGCGTCCGGACCCATCCGGCGACCTCGCGGAGCGTCCCGGTCAGGCGCGTGGCGTCGCTGGCGGCCGTCGAGGCGTTCTGTCCGAACAGGTCGGCGAAGTGCCCGCGGAACTCCTGCGCGGCGGTGCTGACGTAGGAGGAGCGGCTGCCTGCCTGCCCGTCGATCGAGTCGGCCGAGGACGTCAGCTCGGCGATGAGCGCGTCGGCGGTGCCGTTGTCGAACTCGAGCGGTTCCGCTCCGTGCAGGTCGGCCATGATCTGTCCCCCGGTCGTCGTGCTGGTCGTTCTGGTCGTTCTGGTCGTGCTCGCGGCCGCGTCTGCCCTGCCGGCCGCGCTGGTCCTGCTGCTCGTGCTCTCCGGCGGTCAGGCTCTCCGGCGGTCAGGGACCGGTCATCGGAGACGACAGCAGCCCGGGCCGTCGAGCTCGTCGACGACCCGGGCACTGTACGGGCGGTGTTACGCGCCGCCACCCGCGGTGAAGATGTCCTGCGAGATCTTGTCGAGCTGCGTGCGGAGCTGCTCGAGCTCGGTCTTCGCCTTGTCGAGCGCAGCCTTGGTCTCCGGCCACGTCGAGCCACGGAAGTTCGCCGCGAGCGGGCCGTCCCACACGTTCGAGTCGGACAGGATGCGCCCCTGGGCGTCGAGCTGCGAGATCTGGTCCGTGAACCCACCGTTCACGATGGACTGGATCTGACGGATGGCGGTCTTCGCCTGTTCGGTCGAAAGCACACGCGACATGGTGAACCCCTCTTCTCTTCGTACCTGCACCCCCGCGCAGAAGATCCCCCGGAGGCTCTGACGGTGCCCACCATACCCAATCCGTGACGACGCGCACCAGGGTGCGTCCAGGAACGACGGGAGGCCCGGTACCAGTGGTACCGGGCCTCCCGTCAGCAGGTGCTCGCGTCTGCGAGCGACGGCGTCAGTCGCGCGTCTGCCGCGGCTTGCGGAACGGGCGGTCGTCACCGTGGCCGCGGTCGTCACGACCACCGCGGTCGTCACGGTCGCCGTAGCGTCCGCCGTCACGGCGCGTCCCGCTGTCGCGGCGGATCGGTCCGCGGCGGTCGGGCTGGATCTCGATGAGCTTGCCGCTGATCCGGGTGTCCCGCAGCCGGTCGAGGACGTCGGAGCCCATGTCCGTCGGCAGCTCCACGATCGAGAAGTCCGGCCGGATCTGGATGGCACCGAAGTCGTCGCGACGCAGGCCGCCCTCGTTCGCGAGGGCGCCGACGATCTGACGGGGCTCGACGCGGTGACGTCGGCCGACCTCGATGCGGTAGGCCGTCATCGGCACCGACCGGCGACGACGGTCCCCACGGTCGCCGTCGTCGTCACGTGCGGGACGGTCGTCGCGGCTGCGGCGGTCGTCGCGCTCGGCCTGCTGGCGGACGCGGTCGTCGGACGGGTCGAGGAGGAGCGGGGTGTCCCCCTGTGCGACCACGGCGAGGGCGGCGGCCACGTCGGACTCGGGGACGTCGTGGTGCTCGACGTAGTGGGCGATGATGTCGCGGAACGCCGTGATGCGCGACTGCTGCTCGAGGGCCGCGGTGATGGCGTCGTCGAAGCGGGTGAGTCGCGTCGAGTTGACGTCCTCGACGCTCGGCAGTTGCATCTGCGTGAGCGGTTGCCGCGTGGCCCGCTCGATCGCGGTGAGCAGGCGACGCTCGCGCGGGGTGACGAAGCTGATCGCGGCACCCGAACGACCGGCACGACCGGTGCGGCCGATGCGGTGCACGTAGGACTCGGTGTCGACCGGGATGTCGAAGTTCACCACGTGGGTGATGCGGTCGACGTCGAGCCCACGGGCGGCGACGTCGGTCGCGACGAGGATGTCGAGCTTGCCGGACTTCAGCTGGTTGACGGTGCGCTCACGCTGGGCCTGCGCCACGTCACCGCTGATCGCCGCTGCCGCGTACCCGCGGGCACGGAGCTTCTCGGCCAGGGTCTCGGTCTCGCTCTTGGTGCGGACGAAGATGATCATGCCCTCGAAGTCCTCGACCTCGAGGATGCGGGTGAGCGCGTCGACCTTCTGCGGGTACGACACGATCAGGTACCGCTGCGTGGTGTTCGCCGAGGTGGTCGTCTTCGCCTTGACCGTGATCTCGGCCGGGTCGTTGAGGTACTGCTTCGAGATGCGACGGATCTGCGCGGGCATCGTCGCCGAGAACAGCGCCACCTGCTTCGTGTCCGGGGTCTCGGCGAGGATCGTCTCGACGTCCTCGGCGAAGCCCATCTTGAGCATCTCGTCGGCCTCGTCGAGCACGAGGTACTTCAGCTCGGACAGGTCGAGCGTGCCCTTCGCGATGTGGTCCATGATACGGCCGGGCGTGCCCACGACGACGTCGACGCCGCGGCGCAGTGCGGACAGCTGCACGCCGTAGGCCTGGCCGCCGTAGACGGGCAGGACGTGGACGTTCTTCATGTGCGACGCGTACTGCTCGAACGCCTCGCAGACCTGGAGCGCGAGCTCACGGGTCGGGGACAGCACGAGCGCCTGCGGCAGCTTCGCGCCGGACTCCATGCGGCTCAGGACGGGCAGCGCGAAGGCCGCCGTCTTGCCGGTACCGGTCTGCGCGAGGCCGACGACGTCGCGGCCCTCGAGCAGGGTGGGGATGGTGGCGGCCTGGATCGCGGAGGGGGTCTCGTACCCGATCTCCTTGACGGCCTTGAGGACGGGGTCGCTGAGCCCGAGGTCGGCGAAGGTGATCACGGGCTCCTCGTCGACTGCTTCGGTGGGGGTGTTCGTCTCGGTGCTCATAGGAGGAACGGTATCCCGTTTTCCGGCTGCACCCCAGACGGCACGGGGCGCAGCGGACGGACGGGAGGCCCGTGGCGGGGTCGCCGACGGACCTCCCGTGCGCCCCGGGGCCGACTCAGACGACCGACCAGCCGCCGTCGCTCGGCAGGACCGCTCCGTTGACGTTCGCGGAGTCGTCGCTGAGCAGCCAGGTGATGGCGGCCGCGAGCTGCTCCGGCTGGGCGACCGGCGGGATCGTGGTCTGCATGATCGGGCCGACCCGGCGAGCGGCGTACTCGCTCCGCATCGGGGCCTCGATGTTCGTGGCGACGGCGCCGGGTGCCACCGCGTTCGCGCGGATGCCCTGCGGACCGTGGAAGAAGGCGACGCTCTTGGTGTAGCCGGCGATCGCGTGCTTCGAGGACGTGTAGGCGGCACCCGCGGCGGAGGCCTTGAGCGCCGCCTCCGAGGCGACGTTGACGACCGAGCCCTTGCCGGCCGCGATCATGAGCGGCAGGACGGCGCGGGTGAGACGCATCGGGCCGGTGACGTTGACGCTGAACACGCGCTCCCAGGTGGCGTCGTCGACCTCGTCCGGCGGCAGGAACGCATCCATGATCCCGGCGACGTTGGCGATCCCGTCGACGCGGTCGCCCGCGGCGGCCAGGAGCGCGTCGATGGTCTCGCTCGCGGCGACGTCGCCGACGACGGTCTCGACGTCGAGACCGTCGAGCTCGGTACGCAGGTCGTCGAGGCGCTCGGCGACGACGTCCGTGGCGATGACGCGGCCGCCCTCCCGTGCGATCCGGGTCGCCGTGGCGCGCCCGATGCCGGAGCCCGCTCCGGTGACGATGATGGTGGAGCCGGCGAAGCGTCCGGCGGTGGTGTCGGTCATGGGTGTCTCCTCGCTGAGTCGCGCTGACTGCGCACCACAGTTGTAGCACTGAGTGCCGAAAGGGTGCCATGAACGACCGACCGACCGGCCGACCGCGGACGATCGACCCCGACGCGGTGTCCCTCGTGGCCCTCCGGCTGTTCGACGAGCGCGGGTACGACAGCGTGTCCATGGACGACGTGGCTGCCGAGGCCGGGGTCAGCCGACGGTCGCTCTTCCGGCTGTTCCCGACGAAGGGCGCCCTCGTGTGGGGCGGACTCGACGAGTTCCGCGAGCGGTTCGAGGACGCCCTGACCGACCGCCCCACCGACGAGCCCGCTGCCACGGCACTCCGCGGGGCCTACCGGGTCGCCGCGACGTTCCCCACCGACGCCCTCGAGGTGACGCGACGGCGGCTCCGGGTGATCGGGGCGAACCCGAGCCTGCGACAGGAGGGGGCCTTCTTCGTCACCGAACTCGAGCACACCCTCGTCGCCTTCGTCGCCGCCCGTGACGGCGTGCCGGAGGACGACCTCGGCGTCCAGGTGCGGTGCGCGGTGTTCGCGGCGGCGGCCGACGCGGCGCTCACGTGGTGGGCCCGGCACGGCGAGGGTGGGCCGGAGGAGGTCGTCGACGGGGTGCTGGCCGAGCTGGGCTGAGCAGCCGGAGCCACCGACCGCTCACTGCCCCTGCGCCGCCCCGGCAGCCTCGTCTCCCGTCCCCAGCACCTCGGCTGCCCGGTCGTTGAAGCGGGCCAGCAGTCGGGCCAGGTCGCGCAGTTCGTCGCCGTCGAACACGCTCGTGACGTCGTCGAACACCGCGTCCCCCTGTGCATCGAGCTCGTCGAGCAGCGCCCGACCGGCCGGTGCGAGGGCGAGGAGGGCCGCGCGACCATCGGCGGGGTCCGGCGTCGTCCGGACGTAGCCCGCCTCGACGAGCCCGGCCACCCGACGACTGACGACGGGGCGGGACAGGCCGGTTCGCTCGGCGACGACGGTCGACCGCACCTCGCCGAGCCGCTCGACGGCGCGCAGGATCACCCGCGCGGTGGGGTCGAGCCCGCCGGACTGCTCGATGAGCACGGTGCGGAGGGTCTGCCGCACCCACAGCCGGTCGAGTTGGCGGCGGAGCAGTCGTTCGGCCTCGGGGCGATCGTCCTGGGACACGCCGTCATCGTACGGTGCGCGGAGATGGTTGCTTCCAGAACGCAACGGATGTAAAGTTGCGGAGCCTGCAAGGTTTCAGGTTGCGCAGCGGCCCTTCCCGTGGCCCCCGCACCCGCCTCGCCTCCGCCCGACGACGCACTCGCCGTCCGGCACGTCGAACCAGAAGGACCCGCATTGTCAACAGTCACCGCACCGACGCCGATGCCGGGCCGGAGCGCCGCCACGCCCGGTACACCCGGTCAGCACCCCCTGATGACCCACCGTCAGATCCTGCTCGTCATCTACGGCCTGATGGCGGGCATGTTCCTGTCCTCGCTCGGACAGACCGTCTTCGGCACGGCGATCCGCACCATCGGTGACGACCTGCACGGGCTCGACCAGCAGGCCTGGGTCACCACGGCGTACCTCATCACCTCGACGATCGCCACGCCGATCTACGGCAAGCTCTCCGACATCTTCGGGCGCCGTCCGCTCTACATCTTCGGCATCGTGGTGTTCATCGTCGGTGCCGTGCTGTCGTCGATGTCCACGTCGATGCTCATGCTCGCGGCCTTCCGCGCCGTGCAGGGCATCGGTGCCGGCGCGCTCATGTCCCTGCCGCTGGCGATCATGGGCGACATCCTCGCCCCGCGTGAACGCGCCAAGTACCAAGGGTACTTCCTCGCCGTCTTCGGCATCTCCTCGGTCATCGGTCCGCTCATCGGCGGGCTGCTCGCCGGCGCGTCCGAGATCCTCTTCATCACCGGCTGGCGCTGGGTGCTCCTCATCAACGTGCCGATCGGCGTCGCCGCGCTCGTCATGGTGATCGTCTTCCTGCACCTGCCGAAGGTGCACGACACCAAGGACAAGCCGGTCGTCGACTGGTGGGGCGCGACCTCGGTCATCGTCACCCTCGTCCCGCTGCTCCTCGTCGCCGAACAGGGCCGCACGTGGGGCTGGGGCTCCGCGGCCGCCGTCGCGTGCTACGTCATCGGCGCCGTCGGCCTCGTCGCGCTCCTGCTCATCGAGTCGAAGATGGGCGATGCGGCGATCATCCCGCTGAAGCTCTTCCGCTCGGGCACGTTCTCGATGGCGACCGTCATCGGGTTCCTCGTCGGCTTCGCGATGTTCGGTGCCATGCTGACCATCCCGCTGTACCTGCAGATCGTCGTCGGCCTCAGCCCGACCGAGTCCGGCTTCGCCACGTTGCCCCTCGTCGGTGGCCTCATGATCGCCTCGATCGTGTCGGGCCAGATCGTCGCGCGGGTCGGTCGCTACCGGGTGTTCCCCGTCATCGGCACCGCGCTCGTCTCGGCCGGCTACGTCGTGCTGACGTTCATGACGATCGACAAGCCGCTCTGGTTCCTCATGATCGGCATGTTCCTCATCGGGCTCGGGCTCGGCTCCGTCATGCAGTCCCTGACCCTCGCGTCGCAGGGCTCGGTCGAGGCCCGGGACATGGGCGTCGCGACCAGCTCTGCGACCTTCTTCCGCCAGATCGGTGGCACGCTCGGCACCGCGGTGCTGCTGTCGATCCTGTTCTCGGTGATGCCCGCCAACATCGTGCACGCCACCGCGGACAAGGCCGACCTGACCGACGCACTCGACGCGGCGCTCAACCCGACCGTCGCCAGCGCGAAGGCGAACCAGGGCGTCATGGACCAGATCTGGAACCCGATCGTCGACCCGATCCAGGACAGCATCGACTCCGGGCTCGCCCGCGGCACCACCGCCGCGAAGCAGGCCGCCGACCAGGCCGTCACCCAGCAGGTCACCGCCGCCGTCCAAGCGCAGGTCGCCGCCGGCACGATCCCGGCGGCAGCCGCCCCGACCGTGATCGCCCAGCAGGTCGCCGACGCCACCCCGCAGGCCGAGGCCACCGCCCTCGCAACGGCCGCCGACCAGGCGCACGCCAGCGTCGTCGACGGACGGCTCGCGGTCGACTGGACGGACGCCGGACAGCGCACCTACTGGGTCCACCAGGTCGTCCCGGACCTGGTCGAGCAGATCGACGCGGGCGCGAACGACGACTCGAGCGCCTCGGCCACGAACGACACCTCGTTCCTGACCGGTGCCGACGCCCGTCTGACCCGCCCGTTCATGGCCGGCTTCAACGCCTCGTCCGTGACGATCTACTGGGTCGGACTCGGCGTGATCCTGCTCGCGTTCGTGCTCACCTGGTTCTTCAAGGTGCCGCCGCTGCGTCAGCGCTCGGCCCTGCAGGAGCAGGCGGACCTGTCCGCGCAGGCGCAGCTCGAGTCCGAAGCCGGTCTGGCCGCTGCCGAGGCCGGGTCCTTCACCGGCCCGATGACCGGTTCCACGCCGACCCAGCGTCGGTGACCATCCGGGCCGTCCGCTCGACCACGAGCGGACGGCCCGCCGTCGTCTCCCCCCAACGGAGGTCGCACCGTGCCCACCACGGCAACACCCGCACAGCACGCCGACACCGGCGGATCGTCCGACACCACACGGTACGGCAGCGTCCGCCCCGGCAGCACCGGACCCTGCACGCTCCGGGAACGCAAGAAGCAGCAGACCCGTCAGGCGATCCACGACGCCGCACTCACCCGGATCACCGAGCAGGGTCTCGACGGCGTCACGGTCGAGCAGATCTGCGCGGACGCCGACGTCTCCCCCAGGACGTTCTTCAACTACTTCTCGTCGAAGGCCCACGCGGCCATCGGGCTCGACACCGTCGAGGTCCCCGACGCCGTCCGTGACCGCTTCGCGACGGCTGACGGTCGGCTCATCGACGACGTCTGCGAGCTGGTCGCCGACACCGTCCCGCTCTCGGCGGACCGCGCCCGCGCCAAGGAACTCCTCGTCCGGCGCCCCGAGATGACGTCGATGGTGATGCGGTGGATGGCCGAGTCCCGTCAGGCCCTCATCGCGGTCGTCACCACCCGGACCGACGAGGACACCGCCCGCACCGCCGTCGCCCTCGTCATGTCCGCGCTGTCCGAGGCCGCGCACCGTTTCAGTGTGCAGTCCCAGGCCGACCTCGCCGCCCGCCTCCGCGCCGTCGTCGCCGAGATGGTCGCGCTCGCCACGGCCGCGCCGCAGCAGCCCGAGTAGCCGGACGGGAGGCCCGGGACGGCCCCAAGCCGCGCCTCCCGTCCGGCGCCGGTCACGCTCCAGGGACCGGGACGGGTCTCAGGAGCGCCGGTCCGGCCAGTCCCCGCCAGCGCGCCGCAGCGCTCGGAGCTCGCGGAGGAACGCTGTCGGTGTCGTGGCCCGCTCCTCCTTGAAGAGCTGCTGCAGGCGGCGCGGCCGGAGGCCGGCCGCCGCGGCGATGTCCGCCACCGAGCACGGCCCGTCCAGGTGCGCCTCGATGTACTCCACCGCGCGCCGGATCCGCCACGACGAGCGACCGTCGGACCGTTGCGACGTCGACGCCCGGAGCGTCGCCGACGGGTCCTCGCCGTGACGGGCGCGGTAGGCGACCGCGAAACGGCTCGGGTTCGTGAAGCGCCACTTCCGCGCGACCTCGAGCACGCTGTTCGGGGACGCTCCCCGGAGGAGCTCCCGGCGCACCTCGTCGAGCCGCTGGTCGCGGAGGAACCCGTTCGGAGTGACCCCGAGCGTCCGGGCGAAGACCTCCTGCAGGCCGCGCTCGCTCAGCCCCGCCGCCGCCGCGATGGCCGGGACCGAGGGCCGGTCACGCGCGTGCTCCTCGATGAACGCGATGGCGTCACGGAGACGACTCGCGGTCGGGACGTCGTCGCCCCGGTCGCGGAGCGGGAAGGTGTCGAGGACGACGGTCGCGAGCCGACGGTTCAGCGCCGTCCGCATCGCCCCACGTACCCGGTCGTCCATGAGCGTCGGGCTGACCTCGCCCAGCAGGCGACGCAGCGGCCCGTGGCGGGCGACCCGCTCGTCCTGCTGGTCGAACAGCACCGGCCCGTCCGGCATCCGGTACCCGAGCTCGGCCGCGGTCTTCCGGAGGAACGCGTCGGAGATGTGCACGCCGTTGTAGACGGTGCCCTCGGACGCGAAGCGGTACGCCTCGGACGCCGACGCGATGTAGGGGCTCCCCGGCTCGACCACCCGGGACCGGTCCGCGAAGTGCATCTCGAGGCGGCCTTGCTGGAGCCAGAACAGCACGTGGTCGTCCCGCGGCCCGATCACCCCGCCACGACGACCGCCGTGCGCGTTCATCGTCCGCAGGGTCAGGTCGGCGTCGCCGATGAGGAAGTACTCGAAGCGGGTGCCCTCGGTCGCGAAGGTGCCGGTGACCGTCGAGGTGGCGTCGGTGAGTCCCCGCTCGGAGTACTCCGATCGGAAGATCGCCGTGTAGTCCGAGCCGCCGGCGTCCGTGAACCGCTGTTTGCGGAACCCGTTGTCGTCGTCGGTCGGTGGCACCCGGCCATCATCCCATCCGGGGACCACCCGGCGACCGACCGTCACCCGCTCAGGGACGGTCGGGAGCGGTCAGCTGCGGATGAGCGGTGCCCAGAACGCGTCCGGGCCGTCCTGCTGCACGGCGTCCCCCTCGAACCGGAAGCCGTAGCCGCGGACGAACTCCGCGGCGGCGGCGAGTTCGTCGACCCCGTCGTCCTGGGAACGGTCGAAGAGGTGGATCCCGTGGCCCATGGCGACACCGCTGTCACTCACGATCGTGAGGTCCCAGCGGCCCTCCTCTGCGCGTTCGACACGGACGACGGCGGCCTGGTCTGCGGTGAAGTCGGACATGCCGTCCAGCCTACGCACGCGGCCCGGCGGCGGTGCGCCTGGCAACGGGGCCGCCGCACGCGGTCCGGGTGCGCAACGTCGGGTCAGACGCCCGCGAAGAAGACGGCGTAGGTGGACTCGCGGGAGTACGTCGACGGGACACCGTGTCCGCTGCGCGCATCGGCAGCACCCTGACTGCTCGTGAGGAGGGCGGGTCAGACGGTCCGGCGACGGCGCAGCGTCACCGACGGCGGCTCACCGAAGGTCGCCGCGTAGGTCCCCGAGAACCGCCCGAGGTGCCCGACGCCCCACCCGAGGGCGACCTGTGCGACCGTCGTGACGTCGGGGTCGGCCGCGGTGAGTTCGGCCCGGACCCGGTGCAACCGCACCTGCCGGAGGAAGTGCATCGGCGACGCACCGGTGTGCCGACGGAACGACGCCTGCAGGGACCGCACGGCGACCCCGGCGGCCTCGCTGACGTCGGTGATCGTGATCGGTCGCCGAGCGTTCGCGACCATCCACTCCTGGGCGATCCGCATCGTCGCCGGACCGTCGCTCAGGAGTCCGGACGGCGCGGCGGGAGCAGCTCGGAAGGTGTCGACGACGGCCTCGGCGACGGTCGTGTTCAGTGCGGTCCGGCGGTCACGGTCGGTGCGCGGGTCGAGCAGCGCTGCCGCTGCTCCCGCGATCACCGTGCGCAGACGGTGCAGGGCGTCAGGGTCCGGGTCGCGCGCGAAGCGCAGCGGTGCCGGAAGGTCGCCCTCTCGCGCGGCGGCGACGGACTCGAGGAAGGACCGGTCGAAGCGGATGACGTGCTGGGCGGTCGGAGCGGCGTCGAACGCGAACGCGCGCCCCGCCGGGTACATCACGGGTACGCCGGGCTGCATCTCGATCGGGTCCGCTGACCCGGTGTCGAGCCGGATTCCGGGTGCCGACGCCCAGGCGAGCACGTAGTCGTCGCCGGGTTCGACCGTGCCCCAGCGGCGCGCTGCCACCGACGACGTGCCGACGGTGACGTCGTCGTCGCCGACCGCTCGGTAGCGCCAGGAGAACCCCTCGGCCGCGGGCTCGCCGATGTGGATGTCGTGGCTCGAGTAGACGCGCTCGTAGAACGCGACCGCTTCATCGACGGCGAAGCCGCGGTGGTCGACGTGCACGAGGGGTTGTTCGACGGAGTCCATGCACGGTCAGCCTGACGCGCACCACCGACAGTCGCAGCCGGGCGGGCAGCATCACCGGAGCGGGTCCGCCCCGGACGCAGACGAGCCCCGCACCTGACGGTGCGGGGCTCGTCGTCTCGGCGGCGTGTGCCGCGGGGTCGGTCAGGCGCGGGCGCCGCGGCGACCGGTGATCGCGCCCCAGATGAGCAGGACGATGATGGCGCCGACGATCGCGATGATCCACGACTGGATGCTGAAGAAGCCGTCGTAGCCCACGTTGAAGATGAGGCCGCCGAGCCAACCGCCGATGAGGGCGCCGATGACACCGAGGACGAGCGTGGCGATCCAGCCGCCACCCTGGCGACCGGGGAGGATCAGCTTGGCGATGGCGCCGGCGATGAGGCCGAGGAGGATGAAGCCGAGGAAGCTCATGGGAGTGCCTTTCGAGACGGGCACGGAGTGCCGTTGTGGTGCAGGGGTGTCACCTCGTGAGGCGACGGGGAGACCGGTACCGGCCTCCCGGACCGGACGGTCCGATCAGATGGAGTCGACCAGGCTCTCGCGGGCCTGTTCGGCGAAGAGTGCGCTCATGTCGATCGCTTCGGTGGGGGTGTCCCCGTCCACGAACGACTGCGTCGCGGGCTTCGTGTGCATCTGACGGATCCTTCCGGGTTGCTGCGTGTACCGCTCCAGCATGCTCCTGGATCAGTAGTTAGGCAGACTACACACCTGATGGTGCGTTATGCGGATGAAATCCGGTCCCCCATCCGCGGGACGCCACGTCGGGCCGCTGCGATCGCGTCGTGACGAGGACCGGGAGGCCCGTGGCGTCCCGACTCAGACCGCCCGCCTCGGCTTCGAGGGTGCCGCGCGCGCCTCCGGTGACGGGGTACACCGTGCTGTGGACCGGGGCGATCCCGGAGGTAGGAACGACGCATGACGGCGACCGCGTTCTGCCTCCACGCCCTCGGGTCCAGCTCCGAGGAGTTCGTGGCACTGCGCGCGCGCCTCGGCGGCACCATCGACCTGGTCGGCATCGACCTGCCGGGCTTCGGGACGAGCTCGGCGGTGACCGGCACGACCGTCGAGGAGATGGCCGAGCTCGTCGAGCGGGCGATCGGGACGAGCGGCGCGACGGAGTGGGCCCTCGTCGGCCACTCGATGGGCGGCAAGGTCGCCGCGGTGGTCGCCGACCGCACCATGAGCGGCACGAACGGGCTGTTCGGCCTGCGGGCGGTCGTGCTCCTCGCCGCCTCCCCACTCTCCCCCGAACCGATGGAGGAGGCTCGTCGGACGCGGATGCTCGCGTGGGCGGCGGACCACGAGATCGGACCCGACGAGGCCGCCGAGTTCGTCGACGCGAACACGGCCGACCAGTTGCCGCCCGAGCCGTACGCCACGGCCGTGCACGACGTGCAGCGCGCCGATCCGGCCGCGTGGACTGCATGGCTCCTCCGCGGCAGCCGGGAGGACTGGTCCGACACCGTCGACCCGAACCCGGTGCCAGCACTCGTGCTCGCCGGTGCCGAGGACGGCGACCTCGGACCCGACGCCCAGCGCCGCCTGACCCTGCCGCACTGGCCGCAGGGCGAGTTCGACGTCGTCCCCGGTGCCGCCCACCTCCTGCCGTGGGAACAGCCCGACGCCGTCGCCGACCGGATCCGCTCGTTCTGGGAGCGTCGCGTGGACCACGGGCCCGTCGTCCCGACCGCGTCCGCGCGGGTGATCGCCTCGCCGCGGGTGAGCGCGAGGACCCGCGGGGTCCTCGCAGCGCGCGCTCTGCCCGACGATCCGGCAGCGTCACCGCGTGCCCTCACCCCGGCGCAGCTCGACGTCCTCCGCGCCGTCGCCCGTGTGGTCGTGCCGCAGCACGGTGACCGGGGGATCGACCTGGCACTCCGCGTCGACGCGCAACTCGCCGCGGGAGAGGGTGACGGCTGGCGCCGGGACGGGCTGCCGGCCGACCCGGACGCCTACCGGGCTGCCCTCGACACCCTCGCACCGGAAGCGGCCGTCTCCGACGAGCACCTCGCCGACGTGCTCGACGCGATCGACGCCGGTGGGTACACGCCCGCCGCCGGAACCCTCGACGCCGGGCAGCTCCGCGCGTGGTCGGAGGACGCCGGCGTCGACCTCGTCCGACAGTGGCTCGCACACCCGGCGACGATGGCCGGGATCGACTACGACGGCTTCGCCAACGGCGGGGACGGGGTGCGCAAGCAGGGCTTCCAGCTGCTCGGAGCCGGGCAGCGCGAAGCGTGGGAACCGGACGGAGTGACACGATGAGGCTCGACCACCAGCGTCGGTACGGCGAGGACGAGACCGTCGACGTGGTCGTCGTCGGGACCGGAGCGGGTGGGGCGCCCCTCCTCGCGACCCTCGCGCGCGCCGGCCTCCGGGTCGTCGCGCTCGAGGCCGGTCGCAACACCGAGCCGGGCGACCACCTGCCCGACGAGGTCGTGGCTCCGGCCGACATCAACTGGATGGAGGAGCGGATCAGCGGCGGCGGCACTCCGACCGCGTTCGGTCCGAACAACAGCGGTACCGGAGTCGGTGGGTCCACACTGCACTGGGGTGCCTTCACGCCCCGCCCGAGCGCCCACGACCTGCGCCTGGCGACGGAGTCCGGGTACGGTCACGACTGGCCGGTCGACCACGCCGAACTCGTCCGCTCCATCGAGCAGGTCGAACACGACGTGGGTGTCGCGGGCCCGGAACACTACCCGTGGGACCCCGCCCGGCGGTACTCGATGCGTCCGCCCGGTCGGAACGCCTCGTCCGACATGATGGTGCGCGGTGCCGCGGCGGCCGGGATCACCGCGACCGACGCGCCCGTCGCCCTGACCACCGAGGACCGCCAGCAGGAGCACCACGGGCTCCGGCACGCCTGCGTCTCGTGCGGCTCGTGCCACCAGGGCTGCCGGAACGGGGCGAAGGTGTCGATGGACACCACGTACCTGCCCACTGCCGTGGCGTTCGGCGCCGAGATCCGCCCGGAGTCCTTCGTGCACGGCATCGAGCTCGACGCCCGCGGCGAGGTCGGGGCGGTCGTCTACCGTCAGGACGGCCGTGACCACCGCCAGCGCACCCGAGCACTCGTCCTCGCCGCCGGCGGGGTCGAGACGCCGCGTCTGCTGCTGCACACCGGGATCGCGAACAGCAGTGGGCAGGTCGGGCGGAACTTCACCGCGCACGGTGCGACCCAGGTCTGGGCACGGTTCGATGAGTCGATGCGGTCCTACCGCGGGTACCCGTCCTCGATCATCAGCGAGGACTTCGTCCGGCCCACCGACGCGGACTTCGCCGGCGGGTACCTCATCCAGAGCCTCGGCGTGCAGCCGCTCACCTTCGCCACGTCCCTGGTGCGGGGCGGCGGGCTCCGTGGTGCTGCCCTGGTCGCGGCGATGCGCGACTACCCGTACATGGCCGGTGTCGGCATCAACGCCGAGTGCCTGCCGTACGAGGACAACCGGCTCGTGCTCGGGGACGAGGTCGACGAGCACGGGGTCCGCAAGGCGACCGTCACCTTCACGCCCGGCGCCAACGAGGAGGCCATCCGTCGGCATGCGGTCCGCTCCATGACCGCGATCGTCGAGGCAGCGGGCGGTCAGGACGTCCGGGTGCTGGAGCGGACCGCGCACACCATCGGCACGGCTCGCATGGGCGCGCACGGCGACAGCTCGGTGGTCGACGCCGCCGGTCGCTCGTGGGACGTCCCGAACCTCTGGATCGCGGACAACTCGGTGTTCCCGAGTGCGGTCATCGCCAACCCGGCCCTGACGATCATGGCGCTGTCCCTCCGGACCGCGGAACGCATGCTGCGCGGAGACGCGGCTGCCGACCGCAGCGCCGGAAGGGCCGTGGCCGCCTGAGCCGAGCCGGCCTGCGGACGGACGGGAGGCCTCGACGCGACGTGCGTGGAGCCTCCCGTCCAGCAACGTGGAGCCGACGCTCGCCTCGCGGTTCTACCACCCGAGACTGCTGCGGTCAACCCCTGATCGTCTGCCGGACAGATGCGTACAGTTCCAGGCAACGCGCCCCGTCGTCCGCTCGTCTGCGAGACCGGTCGGGGCACCGCGACCAGGACAGCAGGGAGTCCGTCATGACCAGCACGCTCGACGTCGACACCAGGCGGGCATCCGGCACGCGCCCTCGGTCATCGGTCCGGGCGGTCCGCATCGAGGCCTCGGGGACGTCGACGGACGCGGCGGTGGCGGACATCGGTCGGCTCTACGACGGCCGGGAGTGGACGGCGCGGGCCACCGACCACCCCTTCGCGTACCGGTACAGCGCCGTCGGCGACCGTGACGTCACGCTCCGCCGGTCGCAGATCGGTGGGTTCATCCGCGGGGTCGTCCCCCGTTCCGAGGACTACATCGTGCAGTGGATCACGAGCGGCCACGGGGTCCCGGACGTCGTGCAGGACCGCGTCCCGCTGCAGATCGACGTACCGATGCTCTTCCCGACCGGCCGTGACTTCCTGTTCGAGTACCAGGACCACGACCAGCGGCTGGTGCACCTGTCCCGCCGACTCGTGCACGAGGTCGCCGACGAGCAGTTCCACACCGGCGACGTCCGGGACCTCGGCCTCGACCACCTCCGGGAACTGGACCCGGCCGCCGTGACCCAGTGGCGCAACAGCCTGGCCCTGCTCTCCCGCGAACTCCGCACCGGCGGCGTCGACACCCTCCTCTGGCACACCCTGACCCGCGGCACCGCCGCAGCGTTCCTCCGGATGTACCCGCCGACCGTCACGGCCCTGCCGCCCGCCGTGCTCCTGCCCCGACGCGCCCGCCTCCGCGCCGCCGTCGAGTACGTCCACGAGCACGTCGCCGAACCCATGTGCGTCTCCGACATCGCCGGAGCCGCGGGCCTCAGCGTCCGGGCCACGCAGGAGGCCTTCCAGCGACACCTCGACCAGACACCGATGACGTACCTGCTCCGGACCCGGCTCGAGCACGTGCGCCGTGACCTGCTGCAGGCGGACCCCACGACGACCTCGGTCCAGGCCGTCGCCCGCCGGTGGGGGTTCGCGCACCTCGGCCGGTTCTCCGCGGCCTACCGGGACGAGTTCGGCGAGTACCCGCGCGCGACCCTCCGCAGCTGACGTGGCAGCGGGCCCGGCGCTCCAGGCGCCGGGCCCGCCCCGTGCGCACTACCGCATCGATCGCACCGTGCTCACCCGAAGGTGCTCGAAGGTGCTCGTCGACCCGGCACCGCCGAGCGAGATGAGCCCGATCCGCGGGGTCGACCCGAGGTCCGCCGTCCACGTCCCGCCGCGCACGAAGCGCCGACCGTCGACGCTCGTGTACGCCGTGTAGCGGTGTTCCCCGTCGACGACCCGGTGCACGATGCGGAGCGTGGTGGTGTCCCCCACCGGACCGACGACCATGTTGCCGTAGCTCGGCGCCCCCTCCGGCTGCCCGCTGACCTGCTTGCCGAACTCGGTCTGCCGGGTGTTGAAGATCGAGTTCGACACCAGTCGGACGTAGTTCCCGTCGTCGCCGTACACGACGAGCCCGCCCTGCCGGTAGTTGAACGTGTCACCGGTCGACGGGGTGTCCATCCGTACCCGGGTCTCGACCACGTAGTCCCCGGCGGGGGCCGCTTCGGTCAGCACCGAGGCGAGCGGGGTCTGCGGCGGGTGCAGGTCGGCGGCCTGGGTGCGCCACCGGAATGCGCCGCCGGAGACCCCGAACGTCGCGGGGTCCGGCTGCCGGGTCCACGTGAGCGTCGGTGGGAGGGCCCCGCCGTCGAACTCGGTGGACAGCGACCGGATCGGCCGCGCCGGGACGTCGACCGGGGCGAGCCGCGGCCGGTACGCCGACCGCTGCCCGGGCTGTGCCGCCGGAGCCGGCTCGACCGAGTCCGAGGGGCCCGCTCCCCCGCGGACCACCGGCCACCCACCGACCCAGTCGATCGGGTCGATGAGGGCCGGGCGCTTCGTGTACCCGGTCTGCCCGGCGTAGTACGGGTCGGTCCGGTCGACGGCGTGGTAGATCATCCAGTCCTGGCCGGCGAAGTCGGTGACGACGGTGTTGTGACCGGTGCCCACCCAGCGGTTGCCGTTCTGCGCGAGGAGGGGCGAGCCACCCACCCGGGTGTCGGTGATCGCCACCCCGTCACGGTCCCGGAACGGTCCGAGCGGGCTCTTCGAGCGGGCGACGAAGACGCCGTACCCGGTCAGCGAGCCGTTGCAGCAGTTCGTCGCCGAGCCCATGTAGTACCACCAGCCGCCGTGCCGCATGAGGTACGACCCCTCGTAGCGGTTGTCGATCGCGATCTGACGCTCGGTCTCCGGCCGTGAGCGCAGGCCGTCGGCCGTGAGCTGCCGCACGTGCACCCCGCCGAAGTAGCTGCCGAAGTACAGGTAGGTGCGGCCCGAGTCGGTGATGACCTCGGGGTCGAACGACCAGCGGAAGCCGTCGCCGTTCGGCGCCGTCTGCGGTGCCACGACGGGACCGCCGGAGTCCGTCCAGGGACCGGTCGGGCTGCTGCTCGTCGCGACGCCGATCGCCGATCCGCCGCCGGTCGGGCCGGTCGCCGAGGGGGTGTCCGACGCCGTGTAGTAGAGGAACCAGGTGCCCGGCCTCCCGTGCGCTCCGGCGCGGTACACGACGTCCGGGGCCCAGATGCCGTTCGCCGCACCGACCCACGCGGGCTTGGTGTCGAAGGCGTCCCCGACGTACGTCCAGTTCGTCAGGTCGGTCGACCGGTAGGTCGGGACGCTGTGCTGCACGAGCGCACCGTCGGGCGTCTGCTCCGTCTCCGTCAGCGCGTCCGTCGTGCAGTACAGGTACCAGTTCCGGTCGCGTCCGGCACCGTGGAGGGCGGTCGGGTCGGCGCAGCTCGCGGCCGTCTCACCGTCCGGGAGGCGCAGCGCCATCGGGTTCCGGTGCGTCGCCGTCGGCGCGTGACCGCGCGCGGTGATCGTCGGCGCGGCACCGGCCGCCGCAGCGGCGGGTGGTGCGGGAGCGGCGGGTGGTGCGGCGGTCGCGGGCCCGGCCAGGGCCTGCGCCCCGACGATGCTCACGGCCGCGAGGGTGATCGCGATGGTTCGGCGCACGGGACAGCCTCTCGTCGTTGAGGAGGTGGTGATCGCGAGCGTAGCCCCGCCCCGCTCCCGTCGCCAGGGTCCGGTTGCGATCGGTACCGCGGACCGGAGGCTCGCTGCCAGCTGGTGACGAGCCTCCAGTCCGTGCGGGCCGGCGGGTAGAACAGGATCATGACGCGACGCAGCCCCGGCCACCCCTCCCCCGTGCAGCCCGGCCCCGGCCAGGAATCCGTCTGGGACTACCCACGACCACCGCGGGTCGAGCGGACCGGTGCCCGGGTCGTCGTGCGCCTGGGCGGACGGGTCATCGCCGACACCACCGGAGCCGTCCGCGTCCTCGAGACCAGCCACCCGCCCGTCTACTACCTGCCGATCGCCGACTTCGCGCCCGACGCCCTCGTCCCGACCACGGGGTCGAGCATGTGCGAGTTCAAGGGCAGCGCCTCGTACTTCGACGTGCACGGCGGGGACGAGGTCGTGCCGCGCGGTGCCTGGACCTACCGGACGCCGTGGGCAGGGTACGGCGAGCTGCGCGACCACGTGGCGGTGTACCCGTCACGGATGGACTCGTGCGAGGTCGCCGGCGAGACCGTGCGGGCGCAGGCGGGCGACTTCTACGGGGGCTGGATCACGGCCGACGTCGTCGGGCCGTTCAAGGGCGAACCCGGGACCCTCGGGTGGTGAACCCGGCTCCGCTGCCCTCGGGCACCACCAGACGCCGGGTCGAGCTGCGGCTCCGGAAGCCCTGGTTCGCGTGGGGTGCGCGGCCGACGGTCACCGTGGACGGCGTGGGGAACCCGGCGCAGTGGGGCACCGGGACGTGGGCCCTGCCGGACGGGCGCGCCGTGGAGTTCGGCGTCTACGGCATCAACCGGGGCTGGCGGTTCGGCGCGGCGTCGGTGCGGGTCGAGGCCGCGGCTGCCGGTGCCGGTGCCGTGCTCGAGTACCGGGCGGGTCTGCTGCCGTTCGGCCGCGGGACCCTGGTCGTCGCGCCCCGGTGACGGCGGCCGGCGGCGGTCGCAGTCGCAGTCGCAGTCGCAGGCGCAGTCGCAGTCGCAGTCGCAGTAGAGGACGCGCCCACACCGGTCTCAGCGCCGGTCGGGCGACCGCGTCGGTCGAACGCCGACGTGCGTCAGGCGCGCTCGGGCCGTCGTTCCAGGGCGGTCCTCGTCCGCTCGGTGATGTCGGCCACGAACTCACGGTGCTCGGGCTCGAGCAGGTCGTCGGCTGCAGGCTCGGCCAGCACGCCGATGCCCGGACCGAGCACGATCTCGACGGTGATCGGCACCCCGGCGATGTCGACCGCGGGGACGGCGACCAGGTCGCTGCCGCCGGTCCGGACGAGCGCCACGGCGTAGTGCATGACCGCGGTGGCCGCTGTCGTGCTGGTGAGGACGGAGGTCAGTCCGTAGACGACGTACTTCATGGGAACCGGTTCTGACCAGTTCGATGCGCGCTCGGCGGAGGCCGGCGGGGTGTGGGCGGGTGGACTCCACCGGGAGGCGGAGCACCCGCAACCGGAGGCAGGGCAACGGTCTCGTCGGGAACGCACGCATCGGGATGGTCCGTACGCGCACAACGCTACACGGCACCCGAGCACGGCGCGGACGCGGGGTCCGAGCGGTGCGGACGCCGGACGAACCGATGTCCTCCGGACGGGAGGCGCGGGGCGGGCGACTCCGCGCCTCCCGTCCGGGCTCGACCCGCCGGAGCGGTCAGCTGCCGTCCGTCTCGAGCGCTGCGGTCAGCTTGACGATGACGTCGGCCGCGTCCGCGAGGACCGCCCGCTCCTCGGGCGTGAGCACCCGCTCGGCCGCCGCGAGGACGCGAGCCGATCGGCGCGTCCGCAGCTCCTCGATGGTCACCCGACCGGCGTCCGTCAGCGAGATGAGCACGCCGCGGGCGTCGGCAGGGTCCGGGGTCCGCTCGACGAGCCCCTGGGCTTCGAGGTCGGCGACCGTCACACGCATCGTCTGGTGTCGTACACGCCGGAGGCGTGCGAGGCCGGCGATGCTCTGCGCACCGTCCCGCACCAGGAAGCCGAGCACCTCGACCTGGCCCTCGGGCTCGGTCTCGGACCGGCGGACCGCGCGGGTGCTGTCGCCGATCGCGCGCCGCAGCGCGTTGGCGTCGTCGAGGGTGAAGGGACGGAGGGCCATGGACGAAAGTGTACAGGTTGCCTGTACAGTTCCGGTCATGGAACTCACCAAGCACACCCACGCCACCGTTGCCCTCCGCGACGGTGATCGCACCCTCGTCATCGACCCGGGTGCCTACACGCCGAACTCGGCCGACCTCGTCGCCGGCACCGACGCGGTGCTCGTCACCCACGACCACCCCGACCACCTCGATGTGGACGCGCTCACCGCGGCCCTCGATGCGCAGCCGGGGCTCCGGGTCTGGGCGCCCGCGAGCGTCGTCGCCGCGCTCGGCGAGCACGACGGACGCGTCACCGCCGTCGCTGCCGGTGACACCATCCGGCCGGCCGGCTTCGACGTCACGGTGTCCGGCGGTGCCCACGCGGTCATCCACGCGGACCTCCCGCGTACGGACAACGTCGGGTACCTGGTCGACGGCCGGCTCTTCCACCCTGGCGACTCGTACGCGGCCCCCGGGGTCCCCGTCGAGACGCTGCTCGTCCCGACGTCGGGTCCGTGGGTGAAACTCGGCGAACTCGTCGACTTCGTCCGTGCGGTCCAGCCCTCCCGTGCCGTGCAGATCCACGACCTCATGCTCAGCGAGGTCGGCAAGGGGTCGTTCGCGCAGTTCGCCGGGCAGCTCACCGGGGTCGATCTCGTCACGCTGGCCGACGGGGAGACGATCACGGTCTGACGACCCGGAGCGGCGCGCGTCCGTCCTGAGAGCGACACGCGCCGCTGGCACGAGGTCCCTCGGACTGGGGCGGCACCACGCCGTTGACCCGCGGTGCCGTCGCTCCGTAGCGTTGCCGGCACACGACCGGAGGATCCCGATGCGCGCCATCAGCACCGCCACCACGACCGTCCGGCTTGCTGCGGCGGTCGTCGCCGTCGTCCTGCTCGCCGCGCTCCTCGTGGCGCTCCGGTCCCCGTCGGCCAGCGCCGCCCCGACGGTGCTGTCGTCGGGCCGGCCCGCCACCGCGTCGTCCAGCGACTCGACCGCGCGCACGCCTGCGAAGGCGGTCGACGGGAACACCACCACCCGCTGGGCCAGCGCCCGCACGGACTCCCAGTGGTTGCGCGTCGACCTGGGCAGCACGGCGAAGATCTCGACCATCACCCTGCGGTGGGAGGTCGCGTACGCCAAGGCCTACCGACTGCAGGTGTCACGCGACGGCAATACCTGGGGGACGGTGTCGAACGTGACGGCCGGCAAGGGCGGCGTCGTCCGGACGAACGTGTCGGCGACGGGGCGGTACGTGCGCATGCTCGGCATCAAGCGCGGGACCCAGCACGGGTACTCGCTCTGGGAGTTCCAGGTCACCGGGACGCCGGGTGCCCCCGTTGCTCCCGCTGCCCCGACGCCGCCGCCGCCGGCCACCGGTGTCCGGGTCACCGGTACGCAGGGTGCGTGGCAGCTGACCGTCGACGGCAAGCCGTGGCTCGTCAAGGGCGTGACCTACGGGCCCCCGAACGCCGAGGCCTCGTCGTACATGGCGGACATCGCCGGCATGGGCGTGAACACGATCCGGACGTGGGGCACCGACGCGTCCTCGGGGCAGCTGTTCGACGCCGCGAAGGCCCACGGCATCCGGGTCGTCGCCGGACTCTGGCTGAACCAGGGCGCCGACTACGTGAACGACTCCGCGTACAAGTCGAACACGCTCGCGAGCATCACGAAGACCGTCACGAGCTACCGTGACCACGGCGGGCTCCTCATGTGGGACGTCGGCAACGAGGTCATGCTCGGGCAGGGCGAGGCGCAGCGCGTCGCCTACGCGAAGTACGTGGAACAGGTCACGAAGGCGATCCACGCCGCGGACCCCGCGCACCCGGTGACGTCGACCGACGCCACGACCGAGGCCTGGGACTACTACCGGCAGTACACGCCGAGCCTCGACCTCTACGCGGTGAACACCTACGGCGGCATCGGCTGGGTACAGCAGAAGTGGCGGGACGGCGGCTACACGAAGCCGTACCTGGTCACCGAGACCGGACCGGCCGGGTCGTGGGAGGTCCCCGCGGACGCGAACGGTGTCCCGCAGCAGCCGAGCGACACCGCTGCCGCGCGCTCGTACACCGACGCGTGGAAGGCCGTCACCGCCGCGCCCGGGGTGGCCCTCGGTGCGACGATGTTCCACTACGGCGTCGAGGACGACGAGCAGGGCGTGTGGCTGAACCTCCGCACCGGTGGTCTCAAGCGCCTGTCGTACTACGCGGTGCAACAGGCGTACGGCGGACCCGTGACCGGCAACCGGCCGCCCGTCATCCAGCGGATCGCCGCATCGCCCTCGACGGGTGTCGCACCCGGGTCGACGGTGACCGTGACGGCCCCGGCAGTGGACCCGGACGGCGACGCCGTGACCTACCGGGTGTCGGTGACGAGCCGCTGGATCAACGGCGACGGGGCGCTCCGGCCGACACCGGTGACGTCGGCGGGTGACGGGACGCTGCGCATCACCGCGCCGTCGACGGCCGGCAACTGGAAGCTCGCGGTGTACGCGATGGACGGGCACGGCAACGCGGGCATCGAGACCGTGACGGTGCGGGTGCGCTGAGCGCGGCGACGCGAGCACGCGTCGGAGCAGGCATGGATCGGACGCGGTGGAAGCAGGTGGAGTGGCTTCCGGCGCCGGGGAGGCGTCGTGTCGGATGATGGGTCGGTGAACCGGACCGATCGTCTCTACGGTCTCGTGGAGGAACTGCGAGCTGTGTCGCCGCGTCCGCGAAGCGCGCGTCGTCTCGCAGAACGCTTCGAGGTGTCCGTGCGGACCATCGAGCGCGATCTCGCCGCGTTGCAGCAGTCGGGTCTGCCGATCTGGGCGGAGCCCGGCCGAACGGGTGGGTACGTCATCGACGCGTCAGCGACGCTCGGCCCGGCAGGGTTCACGCTGGATGAGGCGCTTGCGGTGCTGATCGGGCTCGGCTCGCTCCGCCACAGCCCCTTCCGGCACTCTGCTCGGACTGCCGCCCGGAAGATGCTCGCGGTCATGCCGGACCGGGACGCGACACGTGCCAGGGCCTTCGCATCCCGGGTGCACTTCCTGGAGCGTGAAGAGGACACGGCCGCGCCGGTCGAGTTCGCAGAGGCCCTGCGAGCGGACCGTGTCGTGCAGCTGCGCTACCAGGACGCCGGCGGTGCGGAGTCCTGTCGGGACGTCGAGCCGTTGGGGTCGATCGAGAAGGGAGGGCAGTGGTACCTGGTCGCCTGGTGCCGGCTCCGACAGGGTGTGCGGGCGTTCCGTGGAGATCGGATGCTCTCGGTCAGGGTCACCGATGAACGGCCTCCGATGCGCACACTCCGCGCCGAGGACCTCGCGATCCAGTACGGACGACTCAGGTCCGTCGTCGACGACTGATCGCCATCCGACGTCTTCCACGAAACACCGACAGGACGGTGTCGCGACGACCAGCGACGCTGGTGCTTCCACCTCACCAGCGCCACTGAAGGAGCCCCATGTCGTTCGCATCCATCCGCATCGTCACCGACGACCTCGAAGGTCTCATCGCGTTCTACGAGCAGGTCACCGGCCGGCAGGCCGAGCGCCCCGCCCCGGTCTTCGCGCAGTTCAGCGGCCCTGGCGCGAACCTCGCGATCGCCAGCACCGCGACCGTCGCGATGCTCGGTGGCGCTCTCACCCCTGCCACGAACCGATCCGTGTTCATCGAGTTCGAAGTCGCTGACGTCGACGGCGACTTCGCCAAGCTCAAGCCCGAGAGCGAGGACGTCATCCTCAAACCGACCACGATGCCCTGGGGCAACCGCTCCGCACTGGTCCGTGATCCCGACGGCAACGTCGTCAACCTGTTCAGCAAGCCGACCGCCGGCTAGGCGGAGAGCCTCACAGCAACCGCCGCAGCACACCGCGATGTCCGATCGGGTCGTCGCCCCACCGCGCGCCGCACCCGCCCTCCGTCAACAGCGTGGAGCAGGGAGGTCGTTCGACCGCCGCCCTACACGTCGGCGGTGCTCATGGACGCCCGGGCACACCGCCTCAACGCGGCAGCCGCGGCACCGCGTCGAGCAGCGCCCGGGTGTAGTCCGACCGCGGCGACGCCAGGACCGCACCGGTGTCGCCCTGCTCCTCGACCCGACCTCCGCGGAGGACCACGGTCGCCGTGCAGAGTCGGGCGACCACCGCGAGGTCGTGCGACACGAGCACGATCGTCATCCCGTGCTCCTCGGCGAGCCGCTCGAACAACTCGAGGACGGTGACCCGGGTCGTCAGGTCGAGTGCGCTCACCGGCTCGTCGGCCACCAGCACCCGTGGGCCGGACACGACCGCGCGGGCGATGGCGATGCGCTGCCGCTGTCCGCCCGAGAACTCGTGCGGGTACCGCCGACCGGCATCGGCACCGAGCCCGACGTCCTGCAACGCGGCGGCGACCCGGTCGGACGCCTCCGACCCCGACGCCACCTGGAGGGAGCGCAGCGGCTCCCCCACGATGCGGTCGACGCGCTGTCGGGGGTCGAGGGACGAGTACGGATCCTGGAACACGGGCTGCACGGCGGTCCGGAACCGGCGGAGCGCGGCGCGGTCACCGAGGTCGAGGGGCGCTCCGTCGAACGACACCGTGCCGCTGTCCGGCGCCGCGAGCCCGAGGAGCATCCGGAGCACGGTGGTCTTGCCCGCGCCGGACTCCCCCACGATGCCGAGGTGCTGACCCGGCTGCACGGCGAAGGAGACACCGTCGAGCGCCAGCCCCGCGCCGCCGCTACGGCCGGTGCCACCGGTGCGGCGGGCACCACGGCCGGGGTACCGGAACGTGACGTCCGACAGCTCGAGCATGGCGGTCATCGCGCACCTCCGCGTCGGCCGGCGTCGAGGGCGTCCTGCAGTGCCCGGGCGCTGCCGACGAGCCGCTGCGTGTACGGGTGGGTCGGCGCGGCGATGACGTCGCGGACGGGTCCCTGCTCGACGGCACGACCGTGTTCGAGCACGAGCACGCGGTCCACCGTCCGAGCGACCACGGGCAGGTCGTGGCTGATGAACAGCAGGCCCATCCCCCGCTCGGTCACGGCCCGGTCGAGGAGGTCGAGCACCTGCGCCTGCACCGTGACGTCGAGCGCCGTGGTCGGCTCGTCCGCGATGAGGACCCGTGGCCGGCACGCGAGCGCCATCGCGATCGCGACACGCTGCCGCTGCCCGCCGGACAGCTCCCACGGGAACGACCCGGCGACGCGGTCCGGGTCGGCGAGGGCGACGTCGGCGATCGCCTCGCGCACCGCGGCACGAAGGGCCTCCCCACGGAGTCCACGGTGCCGCCGGAGCGGCTCGGCGATCTGGTCGCCGGCACGCATGAGGGGGTCGAGCGCGGTCATCGGCTCCTGGAAGACGGGAGCGACGACTGCGCCACGGACCTCACGCAGGCTCCGCTCGCGCGCGTCGAGCACCTCGACGCCACCGACCCGGACCGAGCCGCTGGCGGTCAGCCCCGTCGGCAGCAGCCCCATGACCGCGAGCGCGGTGAGCGACTTGCCACTGCCGGACTCGCCGACGATGCCGAGGCGGTCACCGACGTCGACGGAGAACGAGACACCGTCGACGAGCGGGGTGCCGTCGGCGGAGGTGATGCGGAGGTCGGTGACCTCGATGGCGGACGTCATGCGGGCCTCCCGTCCGGCTCGTCGGTGGCGGACGCGTCCGGGCCGATCGCGGTGCCGACGCCGTCACCGGCGACCGGTGCACCGGCCGGGAGGCCCGGGGCGGCACCGCGCCCCGCTCGCCGTCCACGACGGGTCGGGTCCGCGACGTCGCGGAGCCCGTCCGCCAGCAGGTTCGCGCCGATGACCAGCACGACGAGCGCGAGGCCCGGCGCGAGGACACCGGCGGGCGCCTCGAACGCGGTCTGCTGGGCGTCCTGGAGCATCCGCCCCCAGGACGCGTTCGGCGGCGGTGCACCGAGCCCCAGGTACGACAGGCTCGCCTCGGCGAGGACGGCGAGGCCGAACTGCAGCGCGAGGTTCACCGCCAGGGTCGGCCAGATGTTCGGGAGCACGTGCTGGGTGATGATCCGCGGCCAGGCCGTCCCGGAGGTCCGCGCCGCCGTGACGTAGTCCTGGCGGAGCACCCGCCGGGCCAGGATCCGGACGAGCCGGGCGACGACCGCGGCCATGACGAGTCCGATCGCGACGATCGCCGTGCCGAGCGACGCACCGCGGGCGGCGACGAGGAGCATCGCGACGAGCAGCGTCGGGAACGCGATGACGATGTCGAGCACGGCGGACAGCGTGTCGTCGAGCCACGGTCGGGCGAACGCCGCCGCCAAGCCGATCACCGTGCCGAGGACGCCACCGACCAGGACGGCGCCGAGGCCGGTCGCGAGCGCGATGCGGGCGCCGATGAGCAGCTGCGTGGCGAGGTCGCGGCCGAGCGTGTCGGTGCCGAGCCAGTGCGCGGCACCCGGCGGGGTGAGCCGGCCGCCCGAGGTGTCGTAGAGCGAGTACGGCAGCCAGACGAGGGAGACGACCGCGGCGACGACGACCACACCGACGAGCACGATGCCCGTGGTCAGGGACACCGACCGGCGGGCGCTCATCGGTTCCCCGAGACGCTCGTGCGCAGGCGCGGGTCGACGATGCGCTGCACGACGTCGGCGACGAAGCCGATGACGAGCACCGCGACGGTGGAGACGAGCAGGACGCCCTGGATGCTCGGGTAGTCGTGCTGCTCGATGCCGGTGATGAGCATGCTGCCCAGGCCGGGCAGGGCGAAGACGCTCTCGACGACGACCGCGCCGAGGAACGTCGACGCGAGCTCGATGCCGAGCACCGCGATCACCGGGACGACCGCGGACCGGACGCCGTGCCGGAGGAACGCGGACGCGGTGGACGCACCGAGCGCCCTGGCCGTGCGGATGTGGTCGGCGCCGAGGACGTCGAGGACCGCGCTCCGCACGTACCGGGCGATCGACGCCGTCATCACGACCGCCACGGTGATGATCGGCAGGGCGAGCGACTCGAGCGCGTCGCCCGGGTACGTCCAGTCGTCGCGGGGGAAGCCGCTCGACGGCAGCAGACCCCACTGCAGCGACACCACCTGCACGAGCAGGATGCCGATCCAGAACACCGGGACCGCGATGCCGAGCTGCGTGACGCCGGACAGCAGCACGCCGTACCAGCGGTCGGCGCGGGCCGCTGCCACGAAGCCGACGACGCAGGCCACGACGACGGCGATGCCGAACGCGATGAGGGTGAGCGGCACGGTGACGACCAGACGCTGCGCGAGGTCGGGCAGCACCGGCAGTCCGCTCGTGAACGACGTGCCGAGGTCGAAGTGCAGCATCTGACCGATCCACTGCACGAACTGCTGCGCCAGCGGGAGGTCGGAGCCGACCGCCCGCCGGGCGGCGGCGATCTGGTCGGGCGTCGCGTTCGCCGCGAGGAGCGCGTTGGCCGGGTCGCCGGGCAGGATCCGCAGGAGCGCGAACACCACCACCAGGGCGACCACGAGCGAGAGCACGAGGATGCCGAGGCGACGGAGGACGTACGCGGTCATACGGGAGTGCGGATCCTGTCCGGTCGGGTGCTAGGAGACGGTGATGTCGGAGACGGGGAACTGCGAGTTCAGCCCGTTCTTCCAGTATCCCGTGACGTCCCTGTCCGACACGACGATCTGCGGGTACAGGTACAGCCAGGCACTCGCAGCGTCCCGCACGATCTGCTCGTTCGCCTGCTTCAGCAGGTCGGTCTGCTGGTCCTCGGACGTGGCCTGCTCGGCGTCCGTGATGTCCTTCTGGACCTGCGCATCGTCGTACCCGAAGTAGAAGTCCGGGTTGCCGTAGAAGACGACGTCGCGGTCGTTGACGTGCTCCTGCAGCGTCGCCTCGAAGTCGTGCTGCTGGTACACCTTCGTGTACCACTCGTCGGCGCTGATCGTGTTGATGTCGACGGTCACGCCGACCTTCTTCAGCGCGCTCTGCAGGTACTGCGCGACAGCCGGGTGCGGGTCGTACGACGGGGTGTCGAGCGTGAAGGAGAACCCGTCGGCGTGGCCGGACTCGGCAAGGAGTCGCTTCGCCTTCGCCGGGTCGTACGCGTTGACGCTCGTCAGGTCCTCGTACCAGGGGTCGGTCGGCGGGACCATCGAGCCGTTCACGGTGCCGTAGTCGCCCCAGATCGCCTGCAACAGGGCCTTCCGGTCGATCGCGGCCGAGATCGCCTGGCGGAGCTTCACGTCGGTGAAGGGGCCCTCCGCGTCGTTGAACGCCAGGAGTTCCTTGGTCGTGGAGTCGCCCTCGCTGACCGTGTACTTCGACTTGTCCGCGGTGAACCGGGACAGGGCGTCGGGCGACTGGATGCTCGTGACGACGTCGACCTGGCCGCTCGCGAGCGCGTTCGACAGCGTCGAGGCGCTGGTGAAGTAGTCGAACTCGACCCCGCCGTTCGCGGGCTTCTCGCCCCAGTAGCCGTCGAAGGGCTCGAGGGTGAGGGAGGAGCCGCGCTTGAACGCGCCGAGGGTGTACGGGCCGGTGCCGTCCTCCTCGGTCTTGAGGTCCTTCTCGTCGGCGGGGACGATCCAGACGTACGACAGGTTGTAGACGAACGAGATCGACCGCTCGGACAGGTGCACCACGACGGTCTCGTCGTCGGGGGTCTCGATCGACTCCACGACGGCGAGGCTCGACTTGCGGGAGGACTGCGAGTCCTCTGCGGTGACGCGCTCGATGGAGCTCTTCACGTCGGCGCTGGTGAGCTCCGCGCCACTGTGGAACTCGACGCCCTTCCGGAGCGTGAACGTGTAGGTGAGCCCGTCGGACGACGTGTCGTACGACTCCGCCAGCAGCGGCGTCACCTCGCCGTCGTCACCGAGGCGGAACAGCCCCTCGTAGACGTTGTCCTGGAACGCCTCGTTGACGCCCTGGCCGCCGCCGTCGACGTTCGACAGGTTGGTCGGCTCGTACAGCGAACCGATCGCCACGGTGGCGTCCGCCCCGGAAGACGATCCGCCGCCGGAGGACGAGCAGCCGGCGAGGGCGAGGCTGAGGGCGATGCCGGACGCGGCGAGCGCGACGATACGGGTCTTCACGGGGCTCCTGGTACTTAGGGGGAGGTGGGGGGGCTTGCAGGGTCTGGCTGTGCGGCCGGGTGACCGCGTGGCGCCGTGTCCGCGCGTGCGGCCGGCGGTCGTGTGGCGCGTCAGTCGCGGTGCGCGACGTACCGCTCGCCGGCGTGGACGGGCACGTGCACGCGGTTCTGGAACGGCGGGAGCGGGCAGTTGTACTGGTCGCTGAACCCGCACGGCGGCACGAACGCCTGGTTGAAGTCGAGGACGACGTCCGACTCCTCGCCCGTCGACGACCCGTCCGGGCGCTCGACGAACAGGAAGCGGCCCGTGCCGTAGGTGCGCTCGGACTCGTCGGTGCTGCGGTTCGTCGGGTCGCCGAACACCAGCAGCAGGGTGCCGTCGTCGTCGAAGGCGCTGAGGGTGTACTCGCGGTCACCGATCGTCGCCGTGATGTCCCCGGGGACGACGAGGTCGCGGGTGGCACCGGCGGCGTCGCGGAGGTGCTCGTACGGGATCGTCCGGCCGGGCTCGGCGGGCGTGAAGTGCGCGGTGATCCGCCACGACGGGTCGTACGGGAACACCGGGGTGTCGACGTACGAGCGGATCGCCGGGGAGTCCGCGTCCCACAGGCGGTGGCCGTGCTGCGGCGCACCGGTGTCCAGGTCGATCCGACGCACTCGGGTCGCGGTGACCGTCTCCGGCTGGTCGGCGAGCGCCGCGTCGAGGTCGGGCTCCTGGCCGATCGGGAGCCACTCGGTGCGGATCAGCGCCAGGTCGCCCTGCGCGCCGGTGACCCGCTCGCGGCGGGCTGCGCGCCAGGCGTCCCAGGAGGCGGGGGCGTCGTGCGTCGTGTCGGGGTCGGTGATGCTCATCGGGGACGAGAATCGCAGAGTGGCGTTCGGTATTCCCGACACGGCGTCACACAGGGCAACACGGCCGTGCCGCTGCGTGCTCAGACGTGCGCGGACCGGGAGTCCTCCCGCTCCCCGGTCCGCTCGGCGCGACCGGGGAGCGCGAGGGTCACGCGGAGCGCTGGAGCCGGTCCTGCTCGTCGACCGCGATCTCGACCGTGCGCGACGCGACCGGCCGGCCCAGGGCCCGGTACTCCCAGCCCGCCGCGCGGTACCGGTCCGCGTCGAGCGCGTGCCGGCCGTCGACGATCCGCCGGGTGTGCACGAGGGCGCCGAGGTCCTCCGGGTCGACGTCCCGGAACTGCTGCCACTCCGTGAGCAGCACCACGACGTCGGCGTCGATGACCGCCGCGGTCATGGACGGTGCGTACCGGAGTTCGGGACGGACGCGCGCGGCGTTCGCCATGGCCTCCGGGTCGTAGACCGTGACGATGGCGCCGGCCTCGCGGAGCATGCGGGCGACGTCGAGGGCCGGGGCGTCGCGGATGTCGTCGGAGTTCGGCTTGAACGCGGCACCGAGCGCGGCGACCTTCTTGCCGGCCAGCTCCCCGTCGGCCATCTCGGCGATCAGGTCCACGGTGCGCTGCCGTCGACGGAGGTTGATCGCGTCGACCTCGTCGAGGAAGCGCACGGCCTGGCCGACACCGAGCTCGTCGGCGCGAGCCGAGAAGGCCCGGATGTCCTTCGGCAGGCACCCGCCACCGAAGCCGAGGCCCGGCTTGAGGAACCGCCCGCCGATGCGCGTGTCGTGCGACAGGGCGCTCGCGAGCAGGCTGACGTCGGCGCCGGTCGCCTCGCAGATCTCCGCCATCGCGTTGATGAAGGAGATCTTCGTGGCGAGGAACGAGTTGGCGGCGACCTTGACGAGCTCCGAGGTCGGCAGGTCCGCGACGACGAGGGGTGTGCCCTCGTCGAGGACCGGCCGGAAGGCCGCGCGCAGCTGCGCCTCGGCCCACGCCGACTCCACGCCGAACACCAGGCGGTCGGGGTGGAGCGTGTCCTGGACGGCGTAGCCCTCGCGCAGGAACTCGGGGTTCCAGGCGACTTCCACATCGGCACCGGCCGGGGCGACCTCACGGACGAGCTCGGCGAGGCGGGCGGCGGTGCCCACCGGCACCGTCGACTTCCCGACGACGAGTGCGCGGCGGGTGATGTGGCTGGCCAGCTCACGGAACGCGCCGTCCACGAAGGTGAGGTCGGCGGCGTTCGACCCGCGCTGCTGCGGGGTGCCGACGCAGACGAAGTGCACGTCGCCGAACTCGGCGGCCTCCTGCATCGACGACGAGAACCGGAGCCGTCCGGATGCCAGCGCCTCGACCAGCTTCTCCGGCAGGCCGGGCTCGTGGAACGGGACACGGCCGGCGACGAGGGCCTCGACCTTCGACGGGTCGACGTCGACGCCGAGGACCTCGTAGCCGAGGACGGCCATCGAGACGGCGTGGGTGGCGCCGAGGTAGCCGGTGCCGATCACGGTCAGGCGGGGCTGTTCGGCGACGGGCGGGAGGTCCCGGGTCGAGATCGGGGTGACGGATGCGGACATGGTGCACGCTCGCTTTCGGGTAGCGGGGACATGGTGTGACGGGGAGGGGCGGACGTCCCGGTGACGGGACGTCCTGAGCGCACGGGTGGTGCCGCGCGACGGGCGCGGTGCGGTCGTGGAGCTCGGAGGGCGGGGTGCGGGTCGCGGCGCGGTCAGCCCGTGCAGCTCGTGGTGCTCAGCTCGTTCGTCCCGACGACGGTGTTGTCGCAGGACACCGTGTTGCCCTCGACGGGCCGGAAGGCGAACGCCACGCCCTCGGGGTTGCCGAGGTCGACGGTGTTGTCGGTGAAGGTGTTGTCGGTCCCCCAGCCCGAGAGCAGCTCATGCGTCTGGAACCCGTCGAGCGGTGAGTCGACGCCCCGGTTGCCCGAGACGGTCCAGCCGTTCCCCTTGACGTCGACCCACGAGTCGGCGTGGTTCTCGCCCTGCATGCCGGTGCCGTCGAAGGAGTTGTCGGACAGTGTCCCGCCCGTCGTCCCCTCCTTGATGTCGACGTTCTCGGCCGCCGTGTCGGAGATCGTGTTCCCGGTCACGACGTTGCGGTCGCTCCGGTCCTCCTGGCAGTCCGAGACCCGGCACCAGTTGCTCTTCGAGGACCCGACGTAGATCCCCTCGCCGAACTGGGGCTTGCGGAGCCCGGTCTTCGTGACGGCGTTCCCGCTCACGGTGTTGTCACTGCTGCCGGCGCGCAGGTGGATGCCCTCGTCACCGATCTCGGTGACGGTGATCCCCTCGACGCTGGAGTGCTGGACGCCGTCGAACATGACGCCCTTCTGCCCGTTGCGGACGGTGAACCCGGCGAGCCGCCAGTGCGACGCCCCGTCGAGGTGCAGGACGTAGCCCTTGTCGGTGGTCCCGCCGTCCAGCACGGCGTCGGCCGACCCACAGAGGGTGATCGGCTGCGCGGACGTACCCGCGGCGGACCCGGTGAAGGTGCCCGTGTAGGTGCCGGGCGCCATGGCGATGACCTGCCCCGGCGCCGCCTTCGCGAGTGCCGACGTGAGCTCCTCGGCCGTCGAGACCGTCGTGGTCGCGTCGGCGGTGCACGAGACGGCCGCGCGGCGTGCGTCCGGTGCCGAGGTCGGGGCCGTCGTCGGTGCCGTCGTCGGGACCGCTGTCGGCGCCGGGGCCGGAGTCCTCGTTCCGGTCCGGTCCGGCGACGGCGTCCGGTCGCTGTCGGACGACGGGGCGGACGCCGCCGCGCGGGGTTCGCCGGGCGTGCTCGTCGCGACCCAGACCCCACCGACCACGACCGCGCCGAGCACCACACCGGCAGCACCGACCACCAGGTGGGAGCGGAGTCCTTGCAGAGGTGTCGCCATCGGTCAGCTCACCGTCCGCGACGAGGACGCGCCGGTGTCGGCAGCGTGGGAGCCCTGCAGTGCGGGTGCCGGCGGCAGGCCGAGCGTTGCCGGGTCGATCGCACCACGGGTGAAGCTCGAGAGCGGTGCGAGCTTGGCGTAGGGGTGCTCGCCCGGCTCGGCGCGGCGACGGCGACGGACACCACCGACCGCAGCGACCAGCACCACCGTGAGCAGCACGAGCCAGAGCACGGTCAGGGGCTGGAAGACCGCTCGCAGCGTCACGAGCAGCGGCTTCGTCGAGTGCCACTGCACGGTCGTGTTGCCCTCCTGTGCTGCGCCGTCGGAACGGGCCAGGTCGATGGCGCTCGGGCCCGATCCACGCACCGCGTTGTCCTCGATCGCGGTGCCGGCGGACGGCCCGACCGTGGTGACGCCGTGCACCCGCGCCGCGCTGATGGTGTTGTCCGTCACCGACGACGCGGTGCTCTCGCGGAGGTACACGCCGATCTCAGCACCGTTCACCGAGTTCTCCGAGACCTCGGTCGCGGTCGGTCCGTCCAGCACGGCGATGCCGTTCTGCGCCGAGTCCTTCACGACGTTGTTGCGGATGACCACGTCGTCGGCGTCGTGCCGCACGACGATCCCCATCTCGTTGCCGGCCGCGGTCGACCCGCTGACCCGCACGTTCTTCCCCCCGATCACCTCGACTCCGTAGCGACCGTTGTCGGAACTCGTGCTGTCGGTGAGGGCGTTGTTGCCGTAGGTGGTGGTCGGCATGCCGGCGGCGTTCGGACCGGCCGCCAGGCCGCTGCCGTTCAGCGTGATCCCGTTCCGCCCGTTGTCCGTCGCCCGGACCTGGCTGAACACGATCCCCGTGGACGCCCGCGTCATCTTGACGCCGTCCATGGCGTTGCCGGTCGCCCGCACGGACGTGAACGTCGAATTCGTCACGTACCGGTGCAGCACCAGCCCGTCGATCAGGGAGCGCTTGACGGTGGCGTCCGACATCGTCACGCCGTCGGCGCTCGTCAGGAACAGCCCGAAGGCGTTCCCGTCGAACGTGACGTGCTGCACGAGGGCCGAGACGTAACTGTAGGAGCCCGCGTTCGCCGACCCCTCTCCGGTGCTGGGGAGCGCGCCGGTCGGCAGGATGGCGTTGCCGAAGACGTCCTTCGTGGTCCGCTTCGTCTTGCCCTCCTGGTCGCCGGAGGCCCGGTCGAGGGTGGTCAGGTCGGTGCCCGTGAGTGAGACGCCGCCCGTCGTGCCGCTCCAGAAGCCGAGGTGCGAGAACGAGGCGTGCTGCAGCGTCGCGGTGCCGCCCTGCACCCGGACGTAGGCCCGTCCGTCGGAGGTCTGCTCGTCGACGGCGCCGGCCTGCGGGTCCCAGGCGTCGATCGCGACCGGTGCCTTCGCGGACCCGATGACCTGGATTCCGCCGGCCTGCGTCACGATCGACACGAAGCCCTCGTGGTTGCTCTCCAGGTGGACGCGCAGCCCGTCCGGACTCGCCAGTCGGAGGGTGGCGCCGTTCTCGACGACGATGTTCTCGCTGAGGAGCCACGAGCCGTCCGGCTGCTTCACGAACGTCGACGGGGCGAGCTCGGTGAGGTCGTCGATCGTGTACGCGGCGCCGCGCGCCACGAGCACGAGGGTGTACGACGACCCGGTGGCGAGCCGGTACGGCTGGGACACTGCCAGCCCGCTCCAGCGCGCGGCGGACGCCAGGGCCCGCACGTTGTAGATCCGGTCGTTCTCGGCGGCGACGAGTCGCGCCTCCTTGTCCGGGTCACCCGCGTACGGCCGGCCTGCCGACACCGTCGTGCTGCCGGTCGGGGTCGCAGCGGCAGCAGCGGTCGGCGCTGCCGCCAGACCGGCGAGGACGAGGCCCGCGCCGATCGCCAGTGCCGTCGCGCCACGCAGGACCGAGGTGCGCACGGCGCTCATGCGGCCACCACCTGGTCGCCAGCGGAAGCGGAGGCCGCGACCGCGCCGGGCTGGACGACCACCCCGGGGGCCGAGCGGCGCGTCTCGGTGACGGGCTCGGGCTGCAGGGTCCGGGCCTGCTGGCCGTCGCCGCCGATCTGGTCGGCGTGCCGGGTGAGCCAGCCCTGCTTGTTCATCGTCACGAACGCGTACACCTTGATCGGGAGGGCGACAGCGATCACCACGAGAGCGAGCATCGGGAGCACCAGGAAGTCGAGCGGGTGACGCTTGAGGTTCGAGGCGCCGCGGACGGCGCGGCCGAAGAGCAACCAGCCGATCGTGAACAGGACCCCGAGCGTGCTCAACTCGAGCCGACTGAAGAGCAGGTACCACATCGTGATGCCCATCGTCACGGGCGTCAGGATGATCTGCAGCACGGTGATCTTCGTCACGAACGGCACGCGCCAGACCCAACCCTTCGCGATGGCGGTGAGGTAGGTCCGGTACGAGTTCCGGCTCCAGCGGATGCGCTGCTTGAAGAACGCCTTGCCGCTGGCCGGGAACATCGACAGTGCCTTCGCGGTCGACTGGTGCACGGTCCGGAACCCGGACGCGATCACCAACCACGTGAGCCGGCCGTCGTCACCGGCGATGCAGCGCCGACCGAGGAAGAACTCGTTCTCCAGGTTGTCGAGCACCGGCATCACGGCCGACCGACGGTACGCGGCGGTCCGACCGGACAGGATCGGGACGGCTCCGGCCGCACCCATGGCCGGGACGTAGTTGTAGTAGCGCAGGTTGACGAGCCAGTCCGCGATGATCCGCCAGATGCTCGAGTTGCGCTGGTACACGTTCTGCTGCGTACCGACGCCGCCCACGCGCTCGTCGACGAACGGCATCTGCACGGCCTCGAGCAACCCCGGCTCCCACGAGGTGTCGGAGTCCACGAGCACGAGCACGTCGTACTTCGCCCGCCGGATCCCCTCACCGAGAGCGCTGCGCTTGCCGACGTGGTGGAACAGGACCGGCTTGACGGTCGGGTCGCCGACGGCGACGATGCGCCGGTACGCGTCGGTGTCCGCGATGTCGAGCACGATGATGATCTCGTCCGGGTGCTGCTCGCGCCAGGTCTCCAGGCAACGGAGCAGGATGTCAGGGTCCTCGTGGAAGGACGGGACGACGACCGAGGTCGACGTGCGGAACCCGTTGACGACCGGCTTCGCGCGGGCGGACAACACCACGCGGTACACCCAGAGTGCCCACACGATGATCCCGGCGATGCCGATCGGGAAGTACTTGAGGGCTTCGTGCCCGAAGGCGGCGACGTTGTCGAGCACGACCTGGGTCGATGTCTGCGACGCGAGGAGGACGAGCGGTTGCATGAGGTTCGGGTCCTTCGTGCGGGTTCGGGTACGGGTACGGGCGGCCGCGGATGGGCAGCACGGCGCAGCGTCCGGTGCAGGGCGGCACAGGAGGCGCGGAAGGCGTGCGATGGCGGAGCCGTCGGGCACACCGGCAGACGGGGTGAGGCAACGCGGCGGAGCAAGAGAGGAGATCCACGAGTCCGGCTCGACTCCGAGCGGATCGTTTCGCTGAACGTACTCGCGGGTTCGGATCCCTCACAAGGGGGGAAAACCGCACCACGGGATTGCGGGAAGCCGCATCGCCCCGGGGAGGACCACCGAGCGGATCTCTCGCGACGGCGTCGACACTGCGGTGCACGTCGACGCACAGAAGGCCACGACGGGTGGGGTCGACTGGGGACAGGTCGTGGTCAGCGATGCGTTCGGAGCGGTCGGCAGCGAACCTCGGTGACGAGATCGCCTTCCCGTTCGGCGGCCAGGAGATCTACCGTCTGTACGGTGGGAACGCAACGTGGACGGGTGCTTCCTGGTCGCCGACGCACCCAGGATCGGTGTCCGACCACCGTGACGTCGCCGGCCTCCCATCCGGCCTCGCCGAATCCGGGTACAGCACGAATTCGGGTCGCTTCCTCATCGAGGGCACTCTGATCGACCCCGATGCCGCCGTCAGTGGAGTCAACCCGGAGTTCTGAAGTGAAACCGACCTACTACCTTTCGTCGATGGAAGACGACCGATTCGATTCCGTGTTCCGGTGCGAACTGGAGTCGAGAGTCGAACTCCCCAACGGACACCACGCTCTCATCGTCAGTTGTGACCCACCAGCGCTCGGACAGGACCTCGGCCATCCCCAGGGGATCACTCGGCTCCTCCTCTGGAGCCGTTTCGAGGGCGACGACTTGTGGACCTTCCCGACCTTCCCGCAGTTCGTGCAGATCTGCCTCCCTGACGTTGTCGTCCCGCCCACGAGCATGCCGGCCAGCATTGCGTGGGGCGAGCTCTATGCAACCGAGGCGGACGGGACGGTGCAGTCCATGACCGAGCGCCCGCACATACCGACCCCGTGTCGGACCGGCGGAGACGTCGACGGCGTCGATCGAGAGTCCTGACATGCACGACGTCTTCTTCCTCTCGTCCATGGACAGCAAGCGGTTCTCGTCCGTCTTCCGGTGCGAGGTGGAACGACCGATCGAGCTCCCGAACGGTCACCATGCGCTGATGGTCAGCTGCGATCCGCCGGTGAACGGTCAGGAGCTCGGTCACCTGCTCGGCATCGGGGAGTTGCTGCTCTGGAGTCGGTTCGAGGACGAAGACCTCTGGACCTTCCCCGCCTTCCCGCACTTCGTGCAGATCTGTCTGCCTGACGTGGATCTGCGAGCTGATGCCTTGCCCGCGAGCCCCGCATGGGGCGAGATCTACAAGACCAAGGCAGACGCGCACGCGCATGAGATGAGCGCTCGCCCGCGCTCCTCGGCGGAGTGATCGAGTTGCTCGGCAAACGCCATCCGGTGAAGGCCGATCGCTCCGCCTCCAGGATTCGAACCCGGACCTAACGGCACCAAAGGCCGTCGTGCTGCCATTACACCAAGGCGGAACGCTCCCGGAGGAGCCCGACCATCCTCCCATGTGCCCGGCACTGGTCGTGCGCTGCCGATCCACGCCATGATGGACGGATGCCGCCAGAGGACGAGGTCGACCGGATCGTCGCGGCGTGGGGCCGAGAACGCCCTGATCTGGACTTCGCGCCGCTCGACGTGCTGTCGCGGGTGGACCGGCTCGCCCGGCACCTGGACCGCGCCCGACGTCAGGCGTTCGAGGCGGGCGGGATGGAGCCGTGGGAGTTCGACGTCCTGTCGGCACTCCGGCGCGCGGGTGAGCCGTACGAGCTGAGCCCGAAGGTGCTGCTCCAGCAGACCCTTGTGACGAGCGGCACGATGACGAACCGGGTGGACCGCCTCGCCGCGCGCGGGCTCGTCGCTCGCCGGACGGATCCGCGTGACGGCCGGGGCATCCTCGTGTCCCTGACGGTGGCCGGCCGGGCTGCGGTCGATGCTGCGATCGCAGACCTGCTCCGGGCCGAGCGCGCCATCCTGGCCGGGGTGTCCGACGACGAGCAGGGGCAGCTCGCGGGGCTGCTGCGGCGCCTCATCCTCGGCCTCGGCGACTAGCACCCGCCGGCCTGCGTTCGACGGCCGCTCGATCGCGCCCCACTCCGGTCATCGGGCCCCGCCCCGACAGGGCGCGACGTCACCGGCAGGGTGCAACGCGGCCACGTCTCGCCGACGCCGTGCCGCGCTACACCCCGAGCTGCTCCGCCACCTCGAGCCACCGCTCCTCGAGCTGCTCCACCTCGGCGTCGAGGTCGGCGAGCCGCCCCTGCAGCGCTCCGAGCCCCTCGTAGTCGGACTGGTCGTGCGTCGCGAACGAGTCGAGCAGTTTCTTCCGGTCGTCCCCGAGCTTGGCGATCCGGCGGTCGAGGGCTGACATCTCCTTCTCGACCGTGCGGCGCTCGGAGCCGGACAGGGTCGGCGCAGCCGCCGGAGCCGAACCGGACCCCGCTGCCGGACGCAGCCCCGAGGCGGCGGCGACCGCGGACGCACCGGCGGTGTCGGGCCTCCCGGCCGATGCGGCAGCAGCCGCCGACGCCGTCGTGCCACCGCTGCCGGAGGCGTGCAGGCGCATGTACTCGTCGACGCCGCCGGGCAGGTGGCGCAGGTGCCCGCCGAGGACGGCGTACTGCTGGTCGGTGACGCGCTCGAGCAGGTACCGGTCGTGGCTCACGACGAGGAGCGTGCCGGGCCAGGTGTCGAGCAGGTCCTCCATGGCGGCGAGCATGTCGGTGTCGAGGTCGTTCGTCGGCTCGTCGAGGATGAGGACGTTCGGCTCGTCGAGCAGGATGAGCATGAGCTGCAGGCGGCGCTTCTGCCCACCGGACAGGTCCTTGACCGGGGTCGACAGCTGCTCCGAGGTGAAGCCGAGCCGCTCGAGCAGCTGCGACGGCGTCATCTCCTTGCCGTCGGCGACGTAGCTCGTCTTCTTGCGGGCGACGACCTCGCGGACGCGGTCCTCGGCGTACTGCTGGAGGTCGGCGAGCTGCTGGTCGAGGACCGCGATCTGCACCGTCTTACCGGTCTTCACCCGGCCCGAGGTCGGCTGGAGCTTGCCGGAGACCAGGTTGAGCAGCGTCGACTTGCCGGCGCCGTTCGGGCCGAGGATGCCGGTCCGCTCCCCCGGGGCGATGCGCCACTCGACGCCCTCGATGATCATCGTGCCGTCGAAGGACACGCCCGCGTCGATGAGGTCGACGACGTCCTTGCCCAGGCGAGCCGTCGCCATCTGGGACAGCGCGACCGTGTCGCGGATCGGCGGCACGTCGTCGATGAGCGCGTTGGCCGCGTCGATGCGGAACTTCGGCTTGCTCGTCCGCGCCGGTGCACCCCGCCGGAGCCACGCGAGCTCCTTGCGGGCCAGGTTCTGCCGGCGCTGCTCGCTCGACGCTGCCTGCCGGTCACGTTCGACGCGCTGCAGGATGTACGCCGCGTAGCCGCCCTCGAACGGCTCGACGACGCCGTCGTGCACCTCCCACGTGTCGGTCGACACCGCGTCGAGGAACCACCGGTCGTGGGTGACGACGACCATGCCGCCCTGGTTCGACGACCAGCGGCGGTTGATGTGCTCGGCGAGCCACTGGATGCCCTCGACGTCCAGGTGGTTCGTCGGCTCGTCGAGGAACAGCACGTCCCAGTCGCCGACCAACAGGCGCGCCAACGCCACCCGCCGACGCTGACCACCGGACAGTTCGTCGACCGTCTCGTCCCACGGGATGTCCGACACGAGGCCGCCGATGACGTCGCGGATCTTCGGGTCGCCCGCCCACTCGTGCTCGGCGAGGTCGCCGACGACGACCTGCCCGACGGTCATGCCCTCGGGCAGGACGTCACGCTGGTCGAGGTACCCGATCGTGACCCCGCGGCGGTGCGTCACCCGCCCGGAGTCCGGTTCGAGTCGCTGCGCCAGGAGGGCGAGCAGCGTCGACTTGCCGTCGCCGTTGCGCCCGACGACGCCGATCCGGTCGCCCTCGTCGAGGCCGATGGTCACGCTGTCGAAGACGACACGGGTGGGGAACTCGAGATGCACGTTCTCGGCGCCGAGGAGATGAGCCACCTGACCAGGGTAGGCGGGCGCGGGGGCGCTCTGCGCCAGGGCGGAGCGGAGGCGACTCGCGACCGCCCGCGAACCGTGCGGCCACCTCGGTCCCCGCAAGGCGACTGCGGCTCCTGCTGCCCGGCTCCCCTGGCGCACCCGCACCGACCCGGGTCAGTCGGGCTCGGTCACGTCGATCAGTGCTCGCCATCGCGCCCGCTGACGGACAGACAGCATGAACACCACCAGGAACAGCAGCACACCGCCGGTCTGCATCCAACGGAAGAACTCGAACGGTGACGCGATCGCCTGGCCACCAGCGAAGGGGACCCAGCCCGCGAGGAACCAGATCGTCCATTCCGTCTGCCGCAGGCGCAGCGCCGCCAGCCGCCGGAGGACCGGTGCTCGTCCAGGCTCTGGCGGAGCCGCACTCCTGAGTTTCCGTTCGATCGAACGACGATCTCGCCACGGGATGCCGGACAGAGGATCTGACCACAGCTCGGCGAAGCGGCCCTTCCGCAGCACTTGCACGACACCGACGACCCACAGAGCGACGCCTGTCAGTGACATCAGGACGCCGAAGACTGTCGCGGCGTCGGATCGTCGGTCGCGCGACGAGTCCAGCCAGGACGTCTCCTCAGATCGGGTCGTCCCGATGACCAGACCGACAACGAGCGCGAGCACCGTCGTCATCGCGACGATGGCGAAACGCTTGCGACGAGCGCGTCGCTGCGCGGCGACCTGGGTGGGCAGTCCCCGTGTCCGGGCATCGATGAGGTCCCAGTGCCGGTCCAGCGGGTCGATGACCGGCACGTCGGACCAGGGGCGGGAGTCGGGCATGCGATCAGTCTGGCAGCGCGCGCCGGGAGGCCCGGTTCAGCTCGCGGGGGTCGGGTCACCCTCGCCAGCGGCTTCCTTCGCCCGCTTCAGGCGCGCCTGCGCTTCCCAGTACTCGATCTCACGCTCGAGCTCGGCGAGTTCCTGCTCCGTGCTCGAGACCCGCTTGTCCCCGTGTGCGGCCTTCGCGGCGCCGAGCGTGGCGTACCCGTCCTCGTGCCGCTTCGGCTCGAGGTAGCGGCCGTGGTTCCGAGACCCTGCGCTCCAGTCGTGTCCGATCGCGAACCACACGATGCTGCCGACGAACGGCAACAGGATCACGAGGATGATCCAGGCGACCTTCGGCAGGCCCCGGACCTCGCTGTCGGGGCGCGTGATGATGTCGATCAGGGCGAACACGAGCAGGACGACGCTCACGCCGGACAGCAGGATTCCCATGGTCCGGATACTAGGGAGTCTCGAGGTGGTGGCGCTACGCCCGTGTTCGTGGGTCGGTGGCGCAGCCACGGACATGGCCCGAGCTCGCCCGCGGGCCCGTCTCCTTCGCGAAAGCGACAGATGGAAGCGCGATCCTCGTGCTCATCTGTCGCTTTGGCGCCGGATCAAGCGTGACACCACGGTGGGACCGACGTCGCCACGACCTCCGGTCGTTCAGATCCGTCGTCGGAACGTTGGTCGGCCTGGAAGACCAACGCGGGCGCTCGTCCTCTCAAACCGATGCCTGCGCCTCGTAGCGCGAGACCGAATCACGGATCTCCGACGCGTGACTGTAGATGTCCTCGAGGTTGTCCAGCGGGTGCTTCGTCTCGACCTTGTTCTCGTCGAAGAGGCCGAGGTACTTCTGCTTCTTGCCGTTGAACCACAACCGCGCGATCGGCTTCCGGTTGTTGTCGTCGAGCAGGATCGCGAAGTAGGACTTTGAGTCCCGATGGGCGACGCGGTAGGGCTTCACTTCGCTGCATGCGATCGCCTTGACGATCTGGTAGCCGTCGAGCTCCTCCTGCGTGGTGACGATTCCACTATCGCCCTCGAGGTTCTCCTCAACAGCCCCCTCGCTCTCCACGACGGCAGCCGGCGCCTCCATCCGGCTGCTGCCGATGAAGGATGACCCAAGAGCCGTCTTGAGCCGGTCGTTCACCTGCTCGTTCAGGAATTGCTTGATGGCCTTGGCCACGAGCGGGTTGAACTGTTCCCTGACCTTCTGGGTGTAGGAGCCGTCGTAGACCTTCGTCGTCAGGAACTTCACGAATTCATCGGACGGTTCGCGGAGTTGTCCGCCGAGCGCCCGCTTGAGCGCTCCGACGTACTTGAGCTCCTCAGCAGCACTGATCACTGAGTCGAGGTCGAAGTTCTCTTTGCTCAACTTCTGAAGCTCCGCGAGAAGCGTCTCGTCGATGTCACCCAAGTCAAGGACGAGGAAGGGCTTGTCGTCCATCTTGTTCGGAGCGTCGAGGTCGGTGTAGAAGTTGTAGACCTCGCCGTTGGTCAGTACTGCGATCCTGGCGTTCGTGACGGAGAAGTACCGGAACAGCTGCGACGCATGCTCGACCTTCAGCGGCTCGGCCGACTTCTTGCACTCAATGAGGATCTGCACCTCTCCATCGCGCATGATCGCGTAGTCGACTTTCTCACCGCGCTTCACGCCGACGTCCGCGGTGAACTCGGGCACCACCTCGAGCGGGTTGAAGACGTCGTACCCGAGGATCGTCGAGATGAACGGCATCACGAAAGCGTTCTTCGTCGCTTCCTCGGTCTGGATCGCTTCACGCTGGTTCTGCACCTTCGTGGCGAGTGCGGCGAGCCGCTCTTCGAACTCCATCGTTTCCCCTTTGCTGATGAAGAAACGCTAATGGAGCCGACCTCAGCTACGAGGCATTCACTGTCACCAGTTCGGGGGACTTACACGGTGAGTGATCTGCGTCGAGCTCTTCCTTCGTCAGAGCGCCGCCACCCACTCGTCCGACCCGTCGGTGAACCGCTGGTGCTTCCAGATCGGCACCCGCTCCTTGACGAGGTCGACGAGGGCCCCACACGCAGCGAACGCCTCGGCGCGGTGCCCGGACGCCACCGCCGCCGCGAGCGCCACGTCCCCGATGCCGAGCGCACCGACGCGGTGCAGCACGGCGATGCGGACCTCCGGGTGCTGCTCGGCGATCGTCCGGGCGACTTCCGCCATGACCTCCCCGGCGCTCGGGTGCCGTTCGTAGTCGAGCGCGGTGACGCCCTTCCCACCGTCGTGGTCGCGGACGACCCCGGCGAAGGTGACGACCGCGCCCTCGTGGTCGGAGGCGACGACGCGGGAGACCTCGTCCACGGCGATGGCCCGGTCGACGACGTCCGCGACGACGACGCGGTCCGCGGCTCCGGCGCTCACGATGCGCTCCGGGGAGCGTGGCCGTCGCCGTGCAGTTGGGCGAGCAGGTGGTCGAGCAGCCCGTCGAGCACGGCCAGGCCGTCCGCGACTCCGCCGCGTGATCCGGGCAGCGTGACGACGAACGTGCCGCCGCCGATGATGCCGGCGACGCCCCGACTGAGCAGCGCGGTCGGTCCGGCTCCGGACAGTCCGCGTCGGCGGATCTCCTCGACGATGCCGGGGAGTTCGAGGTCGAGCAGGGGTGCGACGGCCTCGGGCGTGCGATCGGTCGGTGTGACACCGGTGCCGCCCGTGGTGATGACGACGCGTGCGCCGCCCGTGACGGCCGCGGCGAGCGTGTCGGCGACGGGACCACGGTCGGCGACGATGACCGGTTCACCGACGTCGAACGCCCGCTCACGCAGCCAGTCGGCGATGACGGGCCCGGTGCGGTCGAGGGCAGGGTCCGCTGCGGCCGAGGTCGAGACCACGACGACGGAGGCGCGCCCCCGGTCCGGGACGCCGGAGCCGCTCATCGTGCGCTCCAGTCGCCGGAACGTCCGCCGTGCTTCTCGAGCACGCGGACGTCGGTGATCGACGCCGTCTTGTCGACCGCCTTCACCATGTCGTAGACGGTGAGCGCGGCGACGCTCGCGCCGGTGAGGGCTTCCATCTCGACGCCGGTGCGGGAGGTGGTGCGCACGGAGACCTCGATGACGACGCGGTCGTCCGCGCCGGAGATGTCGACCTCGACCCCGGCGATCGGCAGCGGGTGGCAGAGCGGGATGAGGTCGGAGGTCTTCTTGACCGCCATGATCGCGGCGATGCGGGCAGTGCCGATGACCTCGCCCTTGGGCAGCGAGCCGTCGAGGATGCGTTCGACGACGTCGGGGCGGGTGACGAGCGTGGCGGTGGCGGTCGCGGACCGCGCGGTGACGTCCTTGTCGGAGACGTCGACCATGTGCGCGCTGCCGTCGGCGCGGACGTGGGACAGGTCGGTCATCGGATGCTCCAGACGGTCAGGGGGTCGCCCGGCTCGACGCTGGTGGTGCCGACGGGGACGTGGACGAGGTGGGTGGCTTCGGCGTAGTGCCAGAGCAGGTGCGAACTCGGCCCACCGACGAAGTGGACGCGGCCGTCGACGACGGTCCCGCGACGGACCTGGTGCTTGGCCGCCGGCGACGACGCGGACTCGGCGGCCGGCAGGTCCACGGTCGGGCGGTGCTCCGGCAGCCCGACGGCAGGGGCGAGGACCGGGCGGAGGAACACCTCGAACGAGACGAGTGCCGAGACCGGGTTGCCGGGGAAGGCGACCACCGGCACCGATCGTCCCGCGACCTGCACGGTGCCGAGCGCCTGCGGCCCGCCCGGCTGCATCGCGACCGAGGTCACGACGAGTCCGCGGGGTTCGAGGGCCTGCCGGACGACCTCGTACGCCCCCGCGCTGATCCCCCCGGTGGTGAGCACGAGATCCGCCCAGTCCCCCACGGCGTCGTCGAGGGCGCCGAGGAACCGGTCGGGGTCATCGGGGACCCGGACCCGCCGCGTGTCGACACCGACCTCGGCGAGCGCGGCGGACAGCGCCACCCCGTTCGCATCGCCGATGGCGGCACCGGCGCTGAGGTCGGCGTCGGCCGTCGAGCCGGGATCGAGCAGCTCGCTGCCGGTCGACACGACGAGCACCCGCGGGCGCCGCAGGACGTCGACGGTCGTGACCCCGGCACCGGCGAGCGCCCCGAGTACGGCCGGCGTGAGGGGTTGCCCGGCCCGGGCGATCGGAGCTCCCGCGGCCAGGTCGGAGCCGGCGACACGCACGAAGGACCCGGGCACGAGGTCGATCGGTACCGGCACGTGGTCGGACCCGAGCGCGGCGGGGAATGACCCGGCTGGCGTGGACTCGACCGGGAAGACGGCGTCCGCTCCCACCGGGATCCGCGCTCCGGTCATGATCGGGGCCGCGGTGCCCGACTCGAGCGGTGGGGGCACGACGCCGGCCGGGATCGGTGCGCTCACGCGGACGATCGCTCCGGCGTCGGCAGCGCGCACGGCGAACCCGTCCATCTGGCTGTTGTCGAAGGCCGGCAGGGGCGTCGGCGCGAGCACGGTGGTGGCGAGGACGCGGTACCCGTGGCCGGCTGCGGACCCGGCGGCCAGCGCGACGACCGATGACGACTCGACCGTCCCCGGCGACACCGCAGTCGGCAGGGCCGGACCCACGAGCGCCCGGACCGCGTCCCGGTGCTGACCGATCGTTCGCACGCGCGCCTCCGAATGATCCTGACGTGGCGCCGACGGGGACGACGGCACCGCGCGCGGGCCGTTCCTGGCCCGCATCTGTAGCGTAACGACGGCGCCGACCAGCGCCGAGGACGACCGGAGGACCTGTGGACAACGAGAAGACGACGACGATCGGTGTGATCGGCGGCTCGGGCCTGTACGAACTGTTCGAACCCGGCACCGCGGACGAGGTGGACGTGCCGACGCCGTTCGGACCGACCTCGAGTCCGATCAGCATCGGCACGATGTCCGGCCGTCGTGTCGCCTTCCTCACCCGCCACGGCCGGGCACACTCGGTTGCGCCCCACCGCATCGAGCACCGCGCGAACCTCTGGGCGCTGCGCTCCCTGGGCGTCCGCGCCGTCGTCTCGTCGAGTGCCGTCGGTGGCCTGCACCCGGACTACGCCCCCGGCACCTTCGTGGTGACGGACCAGCTCATCGACCGGACCTGGGGCCGCGCCGACACCTACTTCGAGGACGAGGTGCAGCACCTCTCCTTCGCCGACCCGTTCGACCCGGTGCTCCGTCGTGCGGCGATCGACGCCGTCGCGGCGCTCGACGTGCCCTTCCGTCCGACCGGCACGTGCGTCGTCATCCAGGGCCCGCGGTTCTCGAGCCGCGCCGAGTCGGTGTGGATGCGTGAGGCCGGTGGCCACACGATCAACATGACGATGACCCCCGAGGTCCCGCTCGCCGCGGAGCTCGGCATCGGCACGGTGAACCTGTCCTTCGTGACCGACGCCGATGCCGGCCTGGCCCCGGTCGCCGACGACACGAGCTCCGAGGCCCCGGTCACCCACCAGGCCGTCATGGACCGCCTGGCCCGAGCCAACGAGGTCATCGTCCGCGCCATCGGCTCGATCGTCGCCGCCGTCCCCGACTGCTACACCCCGCGCGAACTCGTCCCGGCGAGTGCCTCCGCCCGCGTGATGGAGCTCCGGCCGTGACCCGGCTGCTCGTCACCGGCGGCGCGGGCTTCATCGGCTCGACGATCGTCCGCCAGGCCCTGGCCGCCGGGCACGAGGTGCGCGTCCTCGACTCCCTGCGCACCGACGTGCACGGGGACCCCGACGCCGTCGTGACCGCACACCGCACCGCGGGCATCGAGCTCGTGCACGGCGACGTCCGCGACCGGGTCGCCCTCGACGCCGCGCTGCACGACGTCGACGTGGTGTGCCACCAGGCCGCGAAGGTCGGCCTCGGCGTCGACTTCCAGGACGCCCCCGACTACGTCTCGAGCAACGACGCCGGCACCGCGCACGTGCTCGCCGCGATGGACCGGATGGACATCGGCCGACTCGTGGTCGCGAGTTCGATGGTCGTCTACGGTGAGGGTGCGTACAGCACCGCCGACGGTGAGCCGATGCGCCCGCCGGCCCGCCGCCGCGAGGACCTCGACGCCGGCCGCTTCGACCCGATCGACCCCGACGGCCGTCCGCTCCTGCCGGGGCTCATCGACGAGTCCGCCGCCCTCGACCCGCGGAACGTCTACGCGCAGACGAAGGTGGCACAGGAGCAGCTCGCCTCGTCGTGGTCGCGTGCCACCGGCGGCCGGTCCGTCGCGCTCCGCTACCACAACGTGTACGGCCCCGGCATGCCCGCGAACACGCCGTACGCCGGGGTCGCGTCCCTGTTCCGCTCGGCGTTGGCGCGGGGCGAGGCACCGCGGGTCTTCGAGGACGGGGCACAGCGCCGCGACTTCGTGCACGTCGACGACGTCGCCGGTGCGAACCTGGCGGCGATCGACGCGACCGGGACCGCTCCGGCCGAGTCGTTCCGCGCGTTCAACGTCGGGTCCGGCACGGTGCACACGATCGGTGAGATGGCCGCGGCGATCGCGGGGCCGGACGGTCCGCAGCCGGTGGTGACGGGTGAGTACCGTCTCGGCGACGTCCGCCACGTCACGGCGTCCTCGGCGCGCATCGCCGACGAGCTGGGCTGGCGTGCGCAGGTGGACTTCACGCGCGGGATGCGGGAGTTCGCGACCGCGCCGCTCCGGGCGGCCGTGCGCTAGCGCCGCCACGCCGCACGCCGTCGCAGGACGGCCGTCGGGGGACGCGCTCCCCGTCCCCCGACAGCCGGGATCGTGTTTGCTCGTGTGCATGACGCAACAGCCCGCCGCCGACCCCGACGCCGGTCCGCACCCCGAGGACGACAGCGCGACCAGTCGATCCGACGGAGGGCACCGAATGGTCTCCATGAGCGTCGACGTGATCCTCCCCTGCCTCGACGAGGCGGACGCACTGCCGTCCGTCATCGGCCGTCTGCCCGAGGGCTACCGGGCCATCGTCGTCGACAACGGTTCGACCGACGGGTCCGCCGACGTCGCCCGCGCGCACGGGGCCCTCGTCGTGACGGAGCCGGTCCGCGGGTTCGGGTCCGCCTGTGCGGCCGGTGTCGCCGCAGCGACCGCCGACTACGTCGCCTTCTGCGACGCCGACGCGTCGATGGACCCCGCCGAGCTCCCCGCCCTCGTCCAGCGCGTCGCCGACGGCCGGGTCGACCTGGCCCTCGGCCGCCGCGTGCCGACCAGCCGTGGCGCCTGGGCGCCGCACGCCCGCTTCGCGAACCGCGTGCTCGCCGTCCTCATGCGCCGCGCGACCGGGTACCGCCTCCACGACCTCGGCCCGATGCGGGTCATGCACCGAGAGGACCTCGTCGCGCTCGACCTCCGCGACCGCCGCAGCGGCTACCCGCTCGAGATGGTCCTCGCCGCGCACGCCGCCGGCTGGCGCGTCGACGAGTCGGACATCGGCTACGCGCAGCGCATCGGCGACAGCAAGGTCACCGGCACGCTCCGCGGCACGGTCAACGCCGTCAAGGACATGTCGCGTCTGCTCCGCGAGTACCGCCGGGAGGCCCGGAACCGCCCCGCCGCGCCCGTGTCCGTCCGCCAGCGGGTCGCCACTGCACAGACCGCCGAGCAGACCACCGCCGAGCAGGTCGCTGCCGAGGCGCGCTCATGACCGCCGAGCACGGCACCGACGCGCCCACGACCGGCATCACCGTCGCCGTCGTCGCGAAGGAGTGCCTGCCCGGCAAGGTGAAGACCCGTCTCACCCCGGCGCTCACCCCCGAGGGTGCCGCCCGGGTCGCCGCAGCGAGCCTGGCCGACACGCTCGCCACCGTGCACGCGCTGCCGGCCGCCCGCCGGGTCCTGTTCTTCGACGGCGACGTCCTGCCCGACGGCGCCGAGGGCTTCGACGTCCTGCACCAGCCCGGCGGCGGACTCGACGAGCGCCTCGGGTTCCTGTTCGACACCGTGGACGGTCCGCTCCTCCTGGTCGGCATGGACACCCCGCAGGTCTCCGCCGCCTCGCTCGCCCCGGTGTTCGACGGGCCCGAGCGGGACGCCTGGTTCGGCCCGGCCGAGGACGGCGGCTTCTGGTCCCTGTACCTGCGCGAGCCGACCGGTGACCTGCTGCGCGGTGTGCCGATGTCGCAGGACGACACCGGGGCCGTGCAGCTGGCACGGTTGCGGTCCGCGGGACTCGACACGGGCCTCCTGGCCGAGCTGCTCGACGTCGACACGGTGCCCGATGCGGAGCGCGTCGCGGCACTCGCACCCACCACGCGGTTCGCCGCGGCTCTGGCCGCCGAGTCCGCCACCACCTCCGGAGGTGTCCGATGACCGACACGACCAGCACCACGCAGGCCTTCGGAGCCGGCGGCGACGAGCCGTACGCCCGAGCGCTGCGGTCCGACGGCCGCCTCCGTCTCACCGACCCCGACCGTCCGGACGAGGTCGTCACGATGGACGTCGGCCGGTGGAGCGCCGCCGCGGACCGGGTCGACGTGTCGTTGCTCGAGGGGGCCGACGGTCCGGTGATCGACCTCGGCTGCGGGCCCGGTCGGATGCTCGTCGCCGCGCTGCGGATGGGTCTGCCGGCCCTCGGTGTGGACGTCTCGGCCGAGGCCGTCGAGATCGCCCGACGCTCCGGCGGCCGGGCCGTCCAGGGCTCGGTGTTCGACCCGGTGCCGGACGAGGGGCACTGGGACACCGCGCTCGTCATCGACGGCAACATCGGCATCGGTGGCGATCCGGTGGCCCTGCTCGCCCGTGCGGCCGAGATCGTCCGGGTGGGCGGCCGTGTGGTCGTCGAGACCAACCGCGACGCCGACGCCGACCGCACCTACGTCGCCACGGTGACGGACGCCGACGGACACGCGAGCTCGGCGTTCCCCTGGGCCGAGGTCGGCCTGCGGGCACTCCGTGCGCACGCGGCCGCGGCGGGCCTGACCGTGCGCCAGAGCTGGACGGACAGCGGACGGCACTTCTGCGAGCTCGTCACCTGAGCCATCCTTCTTTTGCATGATGCAAGAGAAGGACGTAGACTGGTGTCCAGCAGTCGATGGTGTCGCGGACCCGTCGGCTCGACGGTCGCGACGCCTCGACACGACAGCGAGGAGAGCACCATGAGCACCTTCCCCCTCGGCGGGACCTTCGTGAGCGGGCTCCGGCAGCGCGACGAGCACGGCACGTACACCTCCACCACGGACGGCTCCGACACGATCGGGACCTACACGGGCGTCCGCGCGGACCGCATCGGTCGCTTCGTCGACACGCAGTTCCGTCACCCCCGCACCGCCACGGCGAGCACCCGGACGGTCACCGGCTCGGTCCGCACGGCGACCGGGTCCTTCCGCACCGCCTGACCCCTCCCTCCCCCAGACCGCGAGCGGTCGCACTCCCTGACGCCCCCCTTCGTCCGGGATGGCGGCCGCTCGCTCCTCGTCCGGCAGGCGACCGTTCAGCTCGTCCACCGACGACCCTGAACGCGTCCACCCGCCGGATGCCAGGATGGGTCCATGAACGACCGTGCCGGCACCCCAGCGACCGCAGACGACCTCGTCGACCTCGACGCCCTCGTCGCCGCGTACTACGACCGGGTCCCCGACGTGACGAACCCCGAGCAGAAGGTCGTCTTCGGCACCTCCGGCCACCGGGGGTCCTCGCTCGACACCGCGTTCAACGACACGCACATCGCCGCCATCACGCAGGCGATCGTCGAGTACCGCACCGCGCAGGGCACCGACGGCCCGCTCTTCATCGGCCGCGACACCCACGCCCTCTCCGGCCCCGCCGAGCGCACCGCACTCGAGGTCCTGGCGGCCAACGGCGTGCACGTCCTCGCCGACGCCGACAACGGCTACGTCCCGACGCCGGCCCTGAGCCACGCGATCATCGCCTACAACACCGCCGGGCACGACGACACCGCAGACGGCATCGTCATCACGCCGAGCCACAACCCGCCCCGCGACGGCGGCTTCAAGTACAACCCGCCGCACGGTGGGCCCGCCGACAGCGACGCGACGACGTGGATCGCCGACCGGGCGAACGCGATCATCGCCGGTGGCAACGCCGAGGTGCAGCGCGCCGAGCACGCCACGCACGACGGCTACGACTTCCTGCACAACTACGTCGCCGACCTCGAGAACATCATCGACATCGACGCGATCAAGCGCGCCGGGGTGAAGATCGGTGCCGACCCGCTGGGCGGCGCGTCGCTGCCCTACTGGAACCTCATCCGAGACCACTACGGCCTCGACCTCACCGTGGTGAACCCCGACGTCGACCCGACCTGGTCGTTCATGACGCTCGACTGGGACGGCAAGATCCGGATGGACCCGTCGAGCCCGTCCGCGATGGCCTCGGTCGTCGCCCGCAAGGACGACTTCGACGTCCTGACCGGCAACGACGCCGACTCCGACCGGCACGGCATCGTCACGCCCGACGGCGGCCTGATGAACCCGAACCACTACCTCGCCGTCGCGATCGAGTACCTGTACGCGCACCGTCCGCAGTGGCGCGAGGACGCGGCGATCGGCAAGACCCTGGTGTCGTCGAGCATCATCGACCGCGTCGCGGAGTCCCTCGGCCGCCGCCTGTGGGAGGTCCCGGTCGGCTTCAAGTGGTTCGTCCCCGGCCTGATCGACGGCTCGGTGGCCTTCGGTGGCGAGGAGTCCGCGGGCGCCTCGTTCCTCCGCAAGGACGGCACGGCGTGGACGACCGACAAGGACGGCATCATCCTGGCGCTCCTGGCGTCCGAGATCATCGCCGTCACGGGCAAGACCCCCTCGCAGCTGTACGCCGAGCTGACCGAGCGCTTCGGTGCCCCGGTCTACCAGCGCGTCGACGCAGCAGCGAGCAAGGAGCAGAAGGCCCGCCTGTCGAAGCTCGACGGCGACGCCATCACCGCCGAGACCCTGGCAGGCGACCCGATCACCGCGAAGCTGTCGAAGGCCCCGGGCAACGAGGCGGCGGTCGGCGGCGTCAAGGTCGTCACCGACCGGGCCTGGTTCGCCGCCCGACCGTCCGGCACCGAGGACGTCTACAAGATCTACGCCGAGAGCTTCGTCGGGCAGGAGCACCTCGAGCAGGTGCAGCGCGAGGCCAAGGAGATCGTCGACGCCGCACTGGGGGCCTGACACCCCGGACGTTCCGTGCCAGGCTGGGCCACATGCCGTGGTTCGGACGCAGGAAGCCGGCGGGTGACGCACCGTCGCTCGTCGTGCTCGCGCAGCGGACCCTGGCCGAGCGGGGCGTCGAGACGACCGTCGACGGTCCCGCGGACGACCCGGGTCGCGCACGGCTCCTCGGCAGCGACGGCCAGGTGTACCTGCTCGCGAACCTCGCCGTGCAGGTGCGCGGTGAGAACGAGGTCCGCCGCGCGGCACTCGTCGCGGCGCACTTCGACCGGATGCTGCAGGCGCACCGCGAGCCGCCGCCCGAGGAACTCGGTGCCGACGAGCTCCGCGACCGGATCCGGCTGCGACTCATGGCCGACGACGGCGCGGACCCGACCGACCTCACCTACGCACGGCCGTTCGCGCCCGGACTCGTGCTCGGCCTCTGCGTGGACTACCCGACGATGGTCAGCACGCTCTCCACCGCCACCCTGCCGAAGCTCGCGCTCGGCAGTGACGAGCTGTGGGCGATGGGCCGGTTCAACACGGACGCCGAGCCGGTCGACGCGAACGCCGAGATCGCACCCGGCGTGCACATCGTCGAGGGCGAGTCGCTGTTCACCGCGTCGAAGGCCGTGAACCTGCCGGCGTTGTTCGGTGCAGCGCCGTTCGGCACCGTGTTCGCGGTCCCGCACCGCCACCTGCTGCTCGCCGTCCCGCTCCGCGACGTCGACAGCGTGCAGGCGATCCAGACGCTCGCCGGGCTCCTGGTGCGGGTCCTCGGCGACCGCGAGGCCGGCCTCCCCGGCGGAGTGCTCTGCCCCGACCTGCTGTTCTCCCGCCACGGTCACGTCTCCCCCGTCTCGGCCTACGACCAGGACACCGGCGAGCTCCGCATCGAGGTCGACGAGCGCTTCCAGGAGGCCCTCGAGCAGGCGGTCGCCTGAGCGCAGGTCCGCCGCGCGTCGCCCTGTGGACGGCTGCCGATGTCCACAGGAACGCGTTCCCGGGCCGCGGCGCTGCTGCGGCGGTTGTAACTTTGCACGCAGCGCAAAGTCCTCGGGAGTCCCGCACATGACACAGACCGCGACCGCACCCGCGGCCCCCTCGACGTCGTCCGACGTCGTGATGAACCACCGTCAGATCCTGCTCGTGATCTACGGCCTGATGGCCGGCATGTTCCTCGGTGCCCTCGACCAGACGATCGTCGGCACCGCCATCCGCACCATCGGCGACGACCTGCACGGGCTCGACCAGCAGGCGTGGGTGACGACCGGGTACCTCATCGCCTCGACGATCACGACGCCGATCTACGGCAAGCTCTCCGACCTGTTCGGCCGGCGACCGCTGTTCATCACGGCCATCGGCATCTTCATCATCGGCTCGCTCGCCGCGTCGTTCTCGACGTCGATGCTCATGCTCGCCGGGTTCCGCGCGCTGCAGGGCCTCGGCGCGGGCGGTCTGATGTCGCTGCCGCTCGCGATCATGGGCGACATGCTCGCCCCGCGTGAGCGCGCCAAGTACCAGGGGTACTTCCTCGCCGTCTTCGGCATCTCGTCGGTCATCGGTCCCCTGGTGGGCGGGGTCTTCGCGGGAGCGGACGACCTGCTCTTCATCACCGGGTGGCGCTGGGTCTTCCTGATCAACGTCCCGATCGGCATCATCGCGCTGTTCATGGTGCTGACGTTCCTGCACCTGCCGAAGTTCGGCGAGCGCCGGAAGCCGCGCATCGACTGGTGGGGCGCGACCCTCGTCATCGTGACCCTCGTACCGCTGCTGCTCATCGCCGAGCAGGGTCGCGAGTGGGGCTGGGACTCCCCCGGTGCCTTCGCCTGCTACGGCATCGGCGTGCTCGGTCTGATCGCGTTCGTCATCGTCGAGCGGGCGATGGGCGACGACGCGATCCTGCCGCTCAAGCTGTTCGGCTCGCACGTGTTCTCGATGGCGGCCGTGCTCTCCGTGCTCATCGGCTTCGGCATGTTCGGCGCGATGCTGACCATCCCGCTGTACCTGCAGATCGTCAAGGGCGTCACCCCGACCGAGTCCGGCTTCGCGATGCTGCCGATGGTCCTCGGCCTGATGATCTCGTCGATCGCGTCGGGGCAGATCGTGTCCCGCACCGGCAAGTACCGGATCTTCCCGGTCACCGGTACCGCCTTCACCGCCGTCGGCTACACCGTCCTGACGTTCCTCACCGCGGACCGGCCGCTCTGGTTCCTGATGACGGGCATGTTCCTCATCGGCCTCGGGCTCGGGCAGCTCATGCAGACCCTGACCCTCGCGGCGCAGAACTCGGTCTCCCCGCGGGATATCGGCGTCGCCACGAGTGCCGCCACGTTCTTCCGCCAGATCGGCGGCACGATGGGCACCGCGGTGCTGCTGTCCGTGCTGTTCAGCCTGATGCCGACGAACATCACCGGCGCCCTGCAGAACGAGACCGACCTGAAGAGCGCCCTGAACGCAGCCCTGGACCCCGCGGTGGCGAACGCCGAGGCGAACAAGGGCGTGATGGACCAGATCTGGGATCCGATCGTCACCCCGATCAAGGAGAACGTCCAGGACGGTCTCGACCGGGGCGCTGTGCGGGCGAAGCAGGCAGCCGACCAGGCCGTGACGAAGCAGGTCACCGCGGCCGTGCAGCAGCAGGTCGACGCGGGCACGATCCCTGCAGCGGCGGCCGACACACTCATCGCCCAGCAGGTCGCCGACGCGAAGGGCGACGCCGAGCAGAAGGCGCTGCAGACCGCCGCGGCCGAGGCGGGCGCCGAGGTCGTCGACGGCACCCTGCAGGTCGACTACTCGAACGCCGCGCAGCGACGAGACATCGTCGACACGGTGGCGCCGAAGCTCGTCGACCAGTTGCGCGACGGCACGGGCGGCACCTCGGCGAGCACGTCGTCCACCAACGACACGTCCTTCCTCAACGGAGCCGACGAGCGCCTGAGCCGTCCGTTCCTGGTCGGGTTCAGCGACTCCGCGGTCACGGTGTACTGGGTCGGCCTCGCGGTCATCCTGCTGGCCTTCGTCCTCACCTGGTTCTTCAGGGTGCCGCCGCTCCGCAAGACGTCGGCGCTGCAGGAGCAGGCCGACGCCGCCCGGAAGAGCGCGGACGCCGACCGTCTGACGGTCGACGCCCAGCAGGCCGCAGCGGGGGCCGGGTCGCTCGTCTCCCCGGACACCGGGTCGACGGCGGTCGTGCCGACCTCGCCCGACGTCGCCGCGGAGCCGCGCTCGGCGCGGGCGGCCAGCGGTGCGGATGTCCCGGTCCTGCCCCGGCAGCGGACGGGAGGCCCGACCGCCTCCGACGAGTCGGCCACCGCACGCCCCGCGGACGGCACCAGGGCGTCCCGGCCGGAGGCGACCACGCACGGCGCGCACGCGGCGTCGAGCCCGGTGGACGAGCCTCCGACGGTGACCGGAGCGATCCGGACGCAGCACGGCGCCCACGCTGCCGGCTCGACCCCGGTCCCGCCCGCCGGGCACGACGACCACCAGCACGGTCGCCACAGCGCCGAGTAGCCCCGCAACACGCACCGTGACGGCGGCGTTCCCGGGTCGGCGCCGTCTCTCCGACAGCTCCGGGGCGGCCGGGGTACCGTCCGGACCATGAGTCTCGAAGTCCGCAACGACACCGACCTGAACCAGTACTCCCTCGTCGAGGACGGCACCGTCATCGGCCTCGCCGCCTACGAGGTCGACGGCGACGAGATCCGCTTCGTGCACACCGAGGTCGACCCCGAGCACCGCGGTGGCGGACACGCGTCGATGCTCGTGCAGCAGGCGCTCGACGACGTCCGTGCGAACTCGGACCGTCGCGTCGTGCCGCAGTGCAGCTACGTCGCAGCCTGGGTCGAGCGACACCCGGACTACCAGGAGCTCACCGCCCGCTGACGGGCGCGCCCCGGACCTCCCGGCGCGGACCGCGGGTCCCGGGGGCGTCGAGCGGCGTTCCGCCCGACTTCCGCGGCGGGACCCGCTCCGCGGCGGGACCGCTCCGCGTCAGCGGCCGTCAGTACTGGCGGTGGTGCGTGCCGGCCCGGTGCGCGGCCGTCGAGTGCGCGCCGACCGACGGCACCCGGATGAGCACGGTCCCGCTGAGCAGGTCGTGGTCGTGGCGGGCCGGCGTCGGCGCCTCCCGCGGCAGCCGCACCTGTCGCTCGAACTCGGTCTGCGTCTCGTGCCGGGTCGGGGCGAACACCTCGTCCAGCATCCCGACCGCACCACCGGACCCGCCCCCGCGCGTGGACTTGTTCGACAGGTCGATCCAGCCCACGCGGTCGGCGATCCACATCACGACGACCGCAGCGGCCACCGCCCCCAGGAAGATCAACCAGTCCACGGCAGCGACGCTACGTGGCCGATCGACGGAGGACATCCGCCGCGCGGCTGATCCTCGCGATCCGCACCGACCGCGATCGCCGCGCCTCGCCCCCAGGGACACTCCGCACCGGCCGGACGCCGAGTCCTGTCCGCCAGGCCGGGTCTCGGCGCGTCCGCCGCGGCCCGCTCAGGGCACGCGCTCGAGCCACTCCCGCGTCGAGAACTTCGTGTCGACGAGTTCCTGCGCCCGCTGTCGCTCGGCTTCGGTGACGTGCCCCTCCGTCGCCCCGTACAGCTTCGTGAAGGTACCGATGAGCCGGTCGATGATCTCGGCACGCGTCAGGCCGGTCTGCGAGCGCAGTGGATCGACACGCTTCGCGGCGCTCGTCGTCCCCTTGTCGCTCATCTTCTCGCGGCCGATGCGGAGGACCTCGACCATCTTCTCGCCGTCCATGTCGTAGCTCATGGTGGCGTGGTGCAGGAGCGACCCGGTGCCGAGACGCTTCTGCGCGGCGCCGCCGATCTTGCCCTTGGTCGAGGTGATGTCGTTGAGCGGCTGGTAGTACGCCTCGATGCCGAGGGACTTGAGCGCCTCGATCACCCACTCGTCCAGGTAGGCGTACGAGTCGGCGAACGTCATGCCCTGCACGAGGTCGGTCGGCACGTACAGCGAGTACGAGATGATCGCGCCGGCGTCCATGAACATCGCTCCGCCGCCGGAGATCCGCCGGACGACCTGCACGCCGTACTTCTCGGCACCGGCGGGGTCGACCTCGTTCTTCAACGACTGGAACGACCCGATGACGACGGCTGGCTGGTCCCACTCCCAGATGCGCAGGGTGGGTCCGCGGCGTCCGGCCCCGACCTCCTCGGTCAGGACCTGGTCGAGCGCGAGGTGCTCGTTGGGGCTGACCGGCCCCTCGTGGACGACCTGCCACTCGTAGTCCCGCCACGACGACGCCCGCGAGAGCGCTCGACGCACCGCGACCCCGACGGACTCGGGGGTGAAACCGAGCAGGACGGCGTCCTCCGGCAGCGCGTGCCGGACGGCGGCGGCGATGCCGGCGGCGTCGGTGTCGGCACGCAGGCCGTCCACCGCCTGGTCGATGAGCGGGAGCGCGTCGTCCGGCTCGAGGAAGAAGTCACCGGCCAGCCGGAACTGGTCGATCTTGCCGTCGACGACCTCCAGGTCGACGACGACGAGCTTGCCTCCGGGGACCTTGTACTCACCGTGCATGCGGCCACCCTATTCCGGGAGGCCCGTGGCGGCCCCGCACCGGGCCTCCCGTCCGTCGGCGGGTGCCACCGGCACCTCGGCGGAGCACCTGAAAACGAACCGAGTTGCCGCCGCAGGTGCGCGGGCGTACCGTCAGTGGCACGCCTGGGGTGAGACCCCCCTCGACCCTCGGGCGTCGCCGCTCGATCCGTTCCCCCCAATGGGTCGAGTGGCCCGGCCCCGGTCTGTTCCCCCCAACAGGCCGGGGTCCTCTCGTTCACCGGCCGGTTCCCCACAGGCCCCCGGCTCGCCCGCCGTTTGCGAATAGGGTCGTCGCGTGGGCAGACAGGGCAGCGGCGGACCGGACAGCGGCAGATCGGACAGCGGCAGATCGGACAGCGGCAGACCGGACGGACGATGCACCGGCGGGGGCAGCGCATGGGCCTGATCGGCGTCGCGGCGCGTCTCGTGGCGGCCGCAGGGGTCGTGGGCCTCGCAGCGTCGACGACGGCGGGTGTGGTCGTCGCCCGCAAGGCCGTGCACCCGCGGCCGAAGCGGACCGTGCCCGTGCTCCAGGTGACCCCGACGACCGTCACGGTGCCGGCTGACGAGCAGACCCGGTGTCCCGGCGTGTACCGGGTCTACTTCGGCGACGACGAGCACAGCATCCTGCTCGGCGACGTCCTCACCGACGACGGCGACCGGGTCGGTCGCGCCGTGCTGGACGCCCCGGCGGTGCTGCCGGAGCAGGGCGACGAGTTGCTCTGGACCGGGTACCTCATCGACGACCCGGCAGCCGTGTCACCCGATGCCACCGAGGTCACGATCACGGCGCACGGCTCGGAGCATGCCGCCTGGTTCTTCCCGGTGCCCGGATCGACCACGTGGGCGATCCACGTGCACGGCATCCACTCCAGCCGGAGCGCCGTCCTCCGCGGTGTCCCCGACACCCTCGCCGCCGGCATGAGCTCGCTCGTGATCGGGTACCGCGGTGACGCCGAGGACGACCGTGGGCTGCCGGCGACCTTCGGCTCGACGGAGTGGCACGACCTCGACGCCGCGATGCGGTACGCCGTCGACCACGGCGCTGGACGACTCGTCCTGGTCGGGTGGTCCATGGGAGCGACGATCGCGATGCACGCGGCACGCGACTCGGCGCTGCGGGACCGCGTGGACGCGATGGTCCTGGTGTGCCCGGCCCTCGACTGGTTCACCGCGCTCCGGTGGGGTGCCGTGAAGGCGGGTTTCCCCGGGTTCCTCGGCGCGCTCGGAGCCGTCGCGCTCACGGTCCCCGGACTGTCCCGGCTCGCCGGCATGCGGGCGCCCATCCCGCTCCGACGGATGCGCCCGTCGCCACCAGCGGGGGTGCCACTGCTCCTCGTGCACAGCGTCGGCGACCGTGACGTGCCGGTCGACGCCTCCCGGCGCTTCGCCGCGGCAGCCGGCTCGGCGGCCACCCTGGTGGAGGTCGCGCCCTGCCCGCACGGCTCGGAGCTCAACCGGGACCCGGACCTGTTCCACGGTTCGGTGCGCCGGTTCCTGCAGGGGGTGGCGCCCCGGCCGGACGCCGCTGCTCCCGGACGCTACGAGGCGTCGTCGGCCGCGGCGACGCCGGCGGCGGCGGACGGGCCGGCCGAAGCGGCGTCCTGACGGTCCACCGCGGCCGGCCAGCCGGCCGACCGATCAGCGGAGCGCGACCGCCCGGTCGAGCCACGCGACGAGGTCCGCGACCACCTCGTCGCGGTTGGTCTCGTTGTAGACCTCGTGTCGGGCCTCCGCGTACACGCGGACCGTGACGTCGGACAGGCGTCCCCAGCGCCGGTACGCGCGGGCGAGGAGCTCGACGGACCGGGGCCCGCCCAGCGAGTCCTCGGACCCGACCTGCAGGAGCATCGGCAGGTCGTGCGGGATCCTGCGCCGCGGCAACCCGAGCAGTCGGAGGGTGTCCGGCAGCCCGAACAGACCGAGGACGTCGGCCTCCACCGCCAGCGGGTCGGTCCCGACCGCGTCGATGACCGCACGGTCACGCGTGAGCCACTCGTGCTTCGTCGGGCCGGAGGCCGCGTGCCGTCGGTTCAGGTCGCCGCCGTTCATGAAACCGGGCACCCGCAGCGCGCTCGCCGACAGGACGACTCCCGCGTACCGCTCCGACGAGGTGTTCACGATCCGCTGGGCCATCAGCGAGCCCCACGAGTGACCGAGCAGCACGACGGGCAGCCCCGGGTCGTCGGCCTTCGCGACGGCGGTCATCTGCTCGACGGCCGCGATGGCAGCCCGGAGCCCGCCGGGTCCCAGTCGGCCGAGCCGACCGTGGTCGCCGTCCCACTGCACCAGGCCCGTCCGGCCGTGGCCGCGGTGGTCGTTCGCGTGCACGGTCCAGCCCGCGCGCACGAGGTCCTGCGCGAGCGGCTCGTACCGGAGCCCGTGCTCCCCGACACCGTGCGCGATCTGCACGATGCCCTTCGGCGTACCCGCACGCCAGGTCGAGTAGACGATCTCGACACCGTGGGCGTCGGTGAACGAGGAGTCGCCTCGTGCGGCGGAGAAGGTGGGCACGGCGTCATCCTGGCAGACGCCGCACCTGTTCATCCGTCGTTCACGCGCACCGCTCGGCACGGGCCTAGCGTCTCGCGCATGGACGTCCTCGTCACCGTCGTGTTGGTGATCGTGGTGGCCCTCGTGTTCGACTTCACGAACGGGTTCCACGACACCGCGAACGCCATGGCCACCTCGGTGGCCACGGGTGCCCTCAAGCCCCGCACCGCCGTCCTGATCTCCGCAGTGCTCAACCTCGTCGGCGCGTTCCTCTCCACCGAGGTGGCGAAGACCGTGTCGCAGGGCCTCATCCGCGAGGGGCAGGACGGCATCCACATCACGCCGACGATGATCTTCGCGGGACTCGTCGGCGCCGTGCTCTGGAACCTGGCCACGTGGTACTTCGGGCTGCCGTCGTCGTCCACGCACGCGCTGTTCGGCGGGCTCATCGGCGCGTCGATCATCGGCGCCGGCCTGGACTCGGTCGACTGGGCCACGGTCGTCTCGAAGGTCGTGCTGCCGGCACTGCTGTCGCCGGTCATCGCCGGGGTGATCGCCCTCGTCGCGACCTACCTGGCGTACACGATCACGAAGAACGCGACCACGCACGGCGCCGCCACCGGCTTCCGACACGGTCAGACTGTCTCGGCGTCGCTGGTGTCGCTCGCGCACGGCACGAACGACGCGCAGAAGACGATGGGCGTCATCACCCTGACCCTCATCGCCGCGGGGTACCAGGGCTCCGGCACCGGTCCCGAACTCTGGGTGGTCCTGGCCTGCGGGCTCGCGATCGCCCTCGGCACGTACATGGGCGGGTGGCGGATCATGAAGACCGTCGGCAAGAAGATCTCCGACGTGCAGTCCCCGCAGGGTTTCGCGGCGGAGACGAGTTCGGCCGCGACGATCCTGGTCTCCTCACACCTGGGCTTCGCCCTCTCCACCACCCACGTCACGAGCGGCTCGGTCATCGGGTCGGGTCTCGGCAAGAAGCTCGCCGACGTGCACTGGGGCGTCGTGGGCCGGATCGTCGTCGCCTGGGTCATCACGCTGCCGTCCGCGGCGATCGTCGGTGGCCTGGCGACGTGGCTCGCGTCGACCTCGACGATCGGGCTGGTGGTCGTGGCGGTGCTCGCCCTCGTCGGCGGCCTGACCTTCTTCGTCCTGGCCCGCCGCAGGCCGATCGGTGCGGACGACGTCCGCGAGGGCAGCACGGAGCGCGAGCCCGTGTCCGCCGGGAACTGAGGGAGGACCCCATGGACATCGACTTCGGTGCCATCGCGACCGTCGCGGGAGTGGGCTTCGTCGCCGCCGTGACCGTCGTGCTGCTCTACACGCTCGGTCTCCGTCTGCTCGGGACCGGGCAGCCCACCGACGCCGGCGGCGAGCGCACCCAGTACGCCGAGGAGACGCCACGCTCCGGTTCCACGCCGAGGATCGCCTCCTTGGGTGCCGGCGTCTGCTTCGCACTGTGCGTCGCCGCCGTCCTGTACGGCATCTGGCTGACGATCCCGCAGTTCCACTGACGCCGGCGTCGTGCCGCGACGCCGGCGTCGTGCCGCGACGCCGGCGTCTCGTCTCGACGTCCCCGGAGCCGCGCCTGGGATGATCACCCGGTGACCCACCACCGCATCGAGACCACCGCGGACACCGCCGTCGACGTCCTCACCGCCGAGCGCCCTCCGGTGTTGACCGTCGCTCCGGGCGACACCGTCACGGTCCAGACCCTCAGCGCCGCCGGTTACACCGAACGCCTGCCGGCCCCGGGGGTCGAGGTGTCGACGCTCATCGCCTCCCGCCGGGGCCACTGCCTGCTCGGTCCGATCGCCGTGGCCGGGGCCCGTCCCGGTCAGGTCCTCGCGGTCCGCTTCGACGAGCTGGTACCGGACGACTGGGGCTACACCGGCTCCGGCGGCGTCGACACCCCGTTGAACCGTGCCCTCGGCCTGGCCGACCCGTCCACACGCGGGCCGCTCCTCTGGGACGTCGACCCGGCAGCGGGCACCGCGCACAACCAGCTCGGGCTCGGCGTGCGGACGGCCCCGTTCCTCGGCGTCGTCGGACTCCCGCCGGAGGCGACCGGCGAGCACTCGACGATCCCACCGCGACCCCTCGGTGGCGGCAACATCGACTGTCGCGAACTCGTCGTCGGCGCCACGCTGTACCTGCCGGTGACGGTCCCGGAGGCGCTGCTGTCGGTCGGCGACGGCCACGCGGCCCAGGGCGACGGCGAGGTCTCCGGCACCGCCGTCGAGTGCGGCATGACGACCACGATGACCCTGACCCTGCTCGACGAGGCACCGGTCGAGGGCATCCACGCCGACACCCCGGCGGGCCGCATCACGTTCGGGTTCGACGCGGACCTGAACGCCGCGACCGCGACCGCGCTCGACCGGATGGTCGACTGGATCGCCGGCTCCCACGACATCACGCGCGCCGAGGCGCTCGGCATGGCGAGCGTCGCCGTCAGCATGCGCGTCACCCAGGTCGCCAACCGCACCTGGGGCGTGCACGCACTGCTCCCGCACGACGCGATCCTCACGCGGTCGGCCCACTGACGCGGTCGCCGGGTGACGCGATGGCCGGGCTGACGCGGTCGGCCCACTGACGCGGGCGCCGGGTGACGCGGGCGCCGGGCTGACGGACGGGAGGCCCGGCGGACGTGAGCGCATCTGCTCACGTCCGCCGCGCCTCCCGTCCGGTCTCGGCGTCCCGCGGACCGCAGGTCAGTGCGCGGAGTAGCCGCCGTCGACCAGGTGGTAGCTGCCGCTGATGAACGACGCCTGGTCGCTGAGCAGGAAGAGGACGAGCGCGGCCACCTCGGCGTCGGTGCCGAGGCGCCCGGCGGCGTGCTGCACCTCGAGGCCGGCGAGCTCGTCGCTGCTCAGCGACGAGCGGACGAGCGGGGTGTCGATGAAGCCCGGGCCGACGGCGTTCGTGCGGACGCCCTTGGCGGTGTACTCGAGCGCGGCGACCTTGGTCAGACCCACGAGGGCGTGCTTCGACGCCACGTAGGCGGCGTTGTTGGCGATGCCGACCGAACCGAGGACCGACGACATGTTGACGATCGCGCCACCACCGGCCTCGAGGATCGCGGGGATCTCGTAGCGGAGGCCGTAGAAGACGCCGTCCAGGTCGACGGCACGGACGCGGTCCCACGCCTCGACGTCGTACTCGCCGATGGGCTGCGGGGCGGCGCCGATGCCGGCGTTGTTGACGGCGAGGTGCAGTGCGCCGTAGGTGTCGACGGCGAACCGGACGGCCCGCTCGTTGTCCGCGGCGATCGACGAGTTCGCGGAGACGGCGGCTGCGGTGCCGCCGGCCTGCTCGATCTCGGCGGCGACGCGCTCGGCGGCCTCCTGCTTGATGTCCGTGACGACGACCGAGGCGCCCGCTGCCGCGAGCTCCTTCGCGATCGACTCGCCGATGCCGCTGCCGCCACCGGTGACGATGGCGACCTTGCCCGCGAACCCGTTCATGCGTCCTGCTCCTCCCGCGCCTTCCGGCCCGTGTCCAATGGGCAACACGTGTTGTCCATGTCGTCCATGCTACGCCCGTCCGACGCAGCGAGGCAGCAACTGATTCGTTCGCTGAACTAATGAGCTAGGCTGACGAACCGTGACCGTCACCGACCCGCTGCGCACTCCCGCGCGTCGCCGTTCCGCTGCCGGTGCTCCGCTCGCGACCGACGTCCGCATCGCCGTCAACCGGCTGTCCCGGACGCTCCGCGCGCAGAAGTCCGACACGACCGTCAGCGACGCCCAGTTCTCCGCCCTCGCCCTGCTGCTCCGTGAGGGTGCCATGACCCTCGCCGACCTCAGCCGACACGAAGGTGTCACCCCGCCGTCGATGACGAAGACCGTCACGGCACTCATCGAGCGGGGCCTGATCACGAAGGACGGGCACGGTGACGACCGCCGCAAGGTGCTCCTGTGCCCCACCACGGCAGGCGAGGACCTGGTCGCCGAGACCCGGCAGCGCCGCGACGGCTGGCTCACCCCACGCCTCGCCGCCCTGACGCCCGCCGAGCGGAGGACGCTCGCCGCCGCCACCGACATCATGCGGAGGCTCGCTGCCCAGTGAGTGCCATGTTCCGGTCCCTCTCGGGACGCAACTACCGCATCTGGTTCGCCGGTGCCCTGGTGTCGAACATCGGCACCTGGATGCAGCGCACGGCGCAGGACTGGATCGTCCTCACCCAGCTGACCGACGACGACGCCGTCGCGGTGGGCGTGACGATGGCACTCCAGTTCGGGCCGCAGCTGCTGCTGCTCCCGTGGACCGGGTTGGTCGCCGACCGCTTCGACCGGCGCCGGATGCTCATGCTCACGCAGGGGTCGATGGGGCTGCTCGGCCTCGGGCTCGCCGTCATGGTGCTCACCGACACGGCGACGCTCTGGTCGCTGTACGGCTTCGCGCTCGCGCTCGGCGTCGTCGCCGCGTTCGACACCCCGGTCCGCCAGGCGTTCGTGTCGGACGTGGTGACGGGCGAGAACGTGTCGAACGCCGTCGCGCTGAACTCCGCGTCGTTCAACGCCGCCCGACTCGTCGGTCCCGCAGTGGCCGGGGTCCTCATCGCCGCGATCGGCTCCGGCTGGGTCTTCGTCATCAACGCGGGGTCGTTCCTGGCGGTCCTCGTCGCCCTGCGCTTCGTCGACCCGCAGCAGCTCGCCGAACGACCGCGGGCTGCGCGGGGCAAGGGGCAGCTCGTCGCCGGCTTCCGGTACGTGCGGACCAGGCCCGACATCGTGGTCGTGCTCGGCATGGTCTTCGTCGTCGGGACGTTCGGCGTGAACTTCCCGATCTTCACCTCGACCATGGCGCGGGTCGAGTTCGACCGGGGTGCCGGGGAGTTCGGGCTCCTCAACTCCGTGATGGCGGTCGGCTCGGTGCTCGGCGCCCTGCTCTCCGCCCGGCGCATGCGCACGCTCACCCTCGCCGCGGGCGGGTTCGGACTCGCCTGCACCGCGGCGGCCTTCGCCCCGACGTACTGGACCTTCGCGGTCCTGCTCGCGTTCGTCGGCCTGGCGTCCCTGACCTTCATGACCACGGCGAACGCCCTCGTGCAGACCACCACGACACCCGCCATGAGAGGCCGGGTGATGGCGCTCTACATGGCGATCTTCGTCGGCGGGACCCCCGTCGGTGCTCCGATCGTCGGCGCGGTCGCGGACGCCTGGGGGCCGCGGTGGGCGATCGGCGTCGGGGCGGCCTCCGGCTTCGTCGCGCTCGCGATCGCGCTCGTGTGGCTCGTCCGGTTCCAGCACGTCCGGCTCCGCTACGACGCCGACACCCGTCTGCACCTCGCCGTGACGCGGTCGCTACCCGTGGTCGGGTCACGGGCGGGACGGGCTGCGGTGCGCCGGGACCTCGAGCACGACGAGGTCGTGGCCGACCGGTCCAGCGGCGTCTGACGTTCGCCTGCCGCGCCGGCTCCGTCAGCGTGCCGGCTCGGGGGCCGCGAAGACGCGGGCGTCGAGCGCGGCCGTGACCGTCTCCGCCGCGAGCGCCAGACGGGCCCCGGCCGACCGGGCCGCGTCGACCGCAGTGTCCGGCGTCACCGTCTCGAGCTCGACGCGGGCGTCCCCGAAGGCACGGACCTCGGCAGCGAGGTGCACGCCCACCAGGTCCTCGAGGCACTCCTCGCTCCGGCGCGCGAGGAACAGCAGCGACCGCGGGCTGTGCGCGTCGAGCAGGAGGAACGCGGCGGCCTCCGCCGAGGTGGTGCCGTGCCGGTGCTCGCGGTGGAACGCCTCCCCCGCTCCGCAGGCACGGAGGGCGGTCGCCCAGGACGCCGCCGATCCCGGGTCGAGCAGGTCGGAGGCGAGCATCCGCGCCGTGACCGTGAGCCGGGTGAGCGACCGGCCGAGCGTGAAGAACTCCCACACCTCGTCGCGACTGGCGTCCCCGTCGACGACCCCGACCGCGAGGGCGCTCCGCTCCCGCACCCAGCCGAGGAACTCGTGCGCACGTTCGCCGGCGATCTTGCGCGGGAGCCGGGAGCGGGTCGTGTTGAGGCAGTCCCAGAGCTCGGTCGAGACGACGTCCCGTGCCCGCCGGGCATCGTCCCGCGCCACGGCCACGGCAGCCGCGATGGACGCCGGTTCGTGACGGTCCAACGCCAGGGCCTCGAGCGTCGCAGCTGGACTGAGGTCGGCGTCCCCCTCCGGCACCACGGCGCCGACGACTCCGCGCAGGCTCCGACCGAGCGCACTGCTCTCGACCGCCGGGTCCCGCCGAGCGAGGTGTACGTCGAGCAGGCGCGCCACGACGTCCGTCCGCTCGACCGCGCCCCCGACGCTGTGGACGCTCCGCGCGAGTCGGTTCAGCACGTCGACTCCTGCATGCGGCGAACCTACTGACCACGCGTTGCCGGGGTGTTTCCGATCGGGGTCCCGGGTGTTGCAGCCACGTCCCGACTTCGTTCCCTGGACGCCCGGCGTGCATGTGCCGCCCTTCGCTAGACAAACTAACTAGACCGTCTAGCATTGAGAGCATGACTTCCGAGGTGACGACGACAGCCCCGGGGTTCTGGTACGGCGAGGACTCCCGGGTCGACGCGGTGGACGTCTTGAACGCCCTGCGTCGGTACCGCACTGCCGAGAGTTCCGCCCAGCGTCGCGTGCGTGAGGAACTCGGGATCGGTGAGAACGCGTTGATGGCCCTGCGGGTGCTCGTCGACGCCGAGACCTCGGGCCGCACCGTCAACTCGAAGGAGCTCGCCGAGCGACTCGGGATCACCGCTGCGTCCACCTCGGCGCTGGTCGACCGCCTGGTCCGCTCCGGGCACGTCGAGCGTCACGCCGACCCGGCCGACCGCCGGGGGGTCATCCTCACCGCGACGGGCCGGTCGATGCGTCGCGCCCTCGCCGTCATCGGTGACCTGGATTCCCGGGCCGTCGAGGTCGCGCAGCACCTGCCGCCCGAGGACATGGCTGTCGTCGTCGCGTTCCTGCGTGAGATGGCCGGCGCGGTCGACGACAACGCGGCGGACGACGACGAGGACTGACGTCCGGGCCGACACCGACCCCGGCGTACGCTGAGCAGATGCGCGAGCCCGAGGACGACATGCCCGCGGCCGAGCTCGACGCCCGCGCCAGGGCCGACGCGGCGCTGCGACGGATCCGCGACGGAGCTGATCCGGCGCGTGAGGCCTTCATGCTCGCGAACACGCTGAACGACGAGTCCGTCGGGCGTCTCGGTCGCCGACTCCGGGCGTTGTTCCGTCGGCCCTGAGCGCCGTCAGAACGCGGTGCCGACCGCCGCGATGTCGTCGCCGCCGTGCCCGGCAGCGCTCGCCTCGGCGTACACCCGACCGAGGGCGTCGAGCAGGGTCGTGTCGACGCCCGCACCTCGGGCCGCGTCCGTGATGAGGCCGATGTCCTTCCGCAGCCCGTCGAGCGCGAACTGCGCCGGGAAGTCACGGGCGATCATGGCCGCCCCCTTCGTGTGGGCGTAGGCGGAGTCGCTCGCCGAGCCCTCGATCGCCTGGAGGAAGAGCTGCGGGTCGAGCCCGAGCGCCGCGGCGATCGCCAGCGACTGCCCTGTGGCCGCGGTGATGGACGCGATCCACGCGTTCGCAGCGAGCTTGAGCGCCGTCCCTTCGCCGACGCGGTCTCCCGCGCGGACGACCTTGGCGCTCACCGCGTCGAGCACGGGATCGACGACGGACACCGGCGCATCGGCTCCGGCCACGAGCATCGTCAGCTTCCCTTGCTCCGCGGGGGCCTTCGTGCCGAGCATCATGGCCTCCACCAGGGTGATCCCGTACTTCCCGGCGAGCTGCACCACGGTCTCGGTACCGGCGACGCCGATCGTGGACGCCTGCACCCACACGGCGTCCTGCGGGGCGTCACCGGCCGCCTGCTCGAGGACGTCGACCACGGCATCGGTGTCGAACAGGGTCAACATGACGACCTGGGCGTCGGAGACGGCATCGGCGACGTCGTCGACGACGGTCGCGCCGTGTTCCCCGAGCGGTCGGGCACGCTCCACCGTGCGGTTCCACACCGTGACGTCGTGCCCGGCGCGGAGCAACGACTGCGCGACACCCGCCCCCATCGCTCCGGTCCCCAACACCGACACCCGCACCGTGGTCTCCTCACCGCGTGACGTCCGCGCCACGACGGGGTCGACGGTACCCGGCTCACCGGGGCGGCGATGCAGCACCGGGTGCCCTGGGTGCTGCCGACGGCGCCGATCCGCTCGCCACGTGCCGGCCGACCCACTTCGGCACGGGAGGCCCGGTTTCAGTCCGGCTCGACCTCGCCACCGCGGTCATCGTGGTGGAGCATGCGCTTGACCCGCTCGACGATCGTCGCCGGCGGTTCGTTGTAGGCACCGGCCAGTTCCTGTCCGCTCAGCGCCTGGATCGCCGCCGTCACCGCATCGGTCGCCTGCCGTCGAGCCCGTCCCGAGCTCGCGGCGCCGAACGACGACAGGTCGAGTGGCTCCCCGAACTCGATGCGGACCCGGGCCAACCGCGGCATCCGTGAACCGACGGGCTGGACGTCCTCGGTGCCGGTCAGGGCGACGGGCACCACGGGCGCCCCGCTCGTCAGCGCCAACCAGGCGACGCCGGTCCTCCCCTTGTACAGGCGGCCGTCGAGGGACCGGGTGCCCTCGGGGTAGATCGCGAAGGCCTCCCCCGCCTCGAGCCGCGCGAGGCCGAGGTCGAGGGCGTGCTGAGCCGCAGCACCCGCACCGCGCTCGACGCCGATCGCGCCGATGCCGGAGAAGAACGCGCGGGACATGGCACCGCGGAAGCCCGTACCGGTGAAGTACTCCTGCTTCGCGAGGAACGACACCTTACGGGGAGCGAGCAGCGTGATCGTCGGGGAGTCGATGAAGGAGCGGTGGTTGCTCGCGAGGATGACCGCGCCGCGCTTCGGGACGTTCTTCCGACCGACGACCTGTGGCCGCCAGAGCAGTCGTGCGAGCGGCGCCACCACGGCACGACCGAGCACGGTGGCGGACTTCGACGAACCGGTCACACGGCCTCCTGTCAGACGGGAGGTACCGAGTGTAGTGACGGGCTCCGGAGCAGCATGCCCCGAGCGGCATGGATCAGACGGCGGCAGCCACGACGTCGAGGACGGCCCGCCCGTAGGACTCGAGCTTCGCCGCACCGACGCCGGAAATCTCGGACAGTTCGTCGAGATCGGACGGTCTGACGGCAGCGATCCCCCGCAGGGTGGCGTCGTTGAACACCACGTAGGCCGGGACTCCTTGCTCACGCGCCTGACCGGCTCGCCACTGCCGCAACGACTCGAAGAGCGGCATGGCTTCCTGCGGCATGTCGGACACGACGGCGCTGCGTCGGGACCGACCGGCGCGCGGGGCCTTCACCGGGTCGCGACGCATCCGGACGTCGACCCGGCCGGCGAGGACGTCGGCGCTCGTCGGGCTGAGGACGAGGGTGCCGTACCCGTCGCCCGACACCGCCACGTACCCCTGAGCGAGGAGTTGCCGGGCGACCGCCTTCCAGTCGGCGTCGGACAGGTCCTGCCCGATGCCGAACGTGGCGAGGGTGTCGTGCCGGAGCTCCTGCACCCGCGGCGACTGCTTGCCCGTCAGGATGTCGACGAGGTGTGCCACGCCGTACCGCTGCCCGCGTTCGCGGTCGAGCCGCACGATCGTCGACAGCAGCTTCTGCGCCGGGACGGTCCCGTCCCACGACTCCGGCGGGGCCAGGCACGTGTCGCAGTTGCCGCAGGCGGTGGACTCCTGCCCGAAGTACGCGAGCAGGCGGACGCGGCGGCACTCGACCGTCTCGCAGAGGGCGAGCATGGCGTCGAGGTGGGCGCTGAGCTGCCGTCGGTGCGCCGCATCGCCTTCGGACTGGTCGATCATGCGGCGCTGCTGCACGACGTCGTTGAGGCCGTACGCCAGCCAGGCGGTCGAGGGCAGACCGTCGCGCCCGGCACGACCGGTCTCCTGGTAGTAGCCCTCGACCGACTTCGGCAGGTCGAGGTGCGCGACGAAGCGGACGTCGGGCTTGTCAATGCCCATGCCGAACGCGATCGTGGCCACCATGACGATGCCGTCCTCGCGGAGGAACTGCGCCTGGTTGCGCTCCCGCACCCGGGCATCGAGACCAGCGTGGTACGGCAGGGCGGCGATGCCCTGCTCGACCAGGGCCGCTGCGGTGCGCTCGACCGAGTTGCGTGACAGGCAGTACACGATGCCGGCGTCGCCGCTGTGCTCGGTCCGGATGAACGTGAGGAGCTGCTGCAGTGCGCCGGTCTTCGGTTCGATCCGGTACTGGATGTTCGGCCGGTCGAAGTCCGCGACGAAGTGCGCGGCGTCGTCGAGTCCGAGGCGGGCGGAGATCTCGCGGTGGGTCTGCGGCGTCGCGGTGGCGGTCAGCGCGATCCGGGGCACGGTCGGCCAGCGCTCGTGCAGGACGCTCAGCTCGAGGTAGTCCGGTCGGAAGTCGTGCCCCCACTGCGCCACGCAGTGCGCTTCGTCGATGGCGAAGAGCGCGATCCGGGCCCGGTCGAGCAACGCGCGGGTCGACTCGATCTTCAGCCGCTCGGGTGCCAGGTAGAGCATGTCGACCTGCCCGGTGACGACGTCCCGCTCCACCCGCGCACGCTCGTCCGGCCCCTGCGTCGAGTTGAGGAAGGCGGCCCGGACACCGTTCGCGGCCAGGGCGTCGACCTGGTCCTGCATGAGGGCGATGAGCGGCGAGACGACCACCCCGATGCCGTCGCGGACGAGCGAGGGCACCTGGTAGCAGAGCGACTTGCCGCCGCCGGTCGGCATGAGCACGAGCGCGTCCCCGCCGGCGACGACGCGCTCGATGATGGCGGCCTGTTCACCACGGAAGGCGTCGTACCCCCACACCCGGTGCAGCACGTCGAGGGCGGCGGAACGGGTGCCCGCCGACTCGGGCGCGGGCGCGGTGGTGCTCATGCGACGAGCCTACGGCCGCGGTCCGACACCACCGGACTTCTCCACAGGGACAGCCTCAGCTCCAGTCCCGGCCCCCTCCTCAGAACCGGAGGCGGGCGCGGACACGGACGATCGCGCACCGGCGCCCGTACCGGCGCCGGAACCGACACCGGCACCGGCACCGGCACTGGCACCGACCAGCGCCGGGTCGCCGGAGGTGACCGACCCGTCACCGAGCGCCGGCGCACCCGACCAGCCCGGGCCTCCCGGCCGGAGCCACTGCCGCCCGCCGGCCCAGCGCGGTGCCGGTCCGTGGAACCGCGGGGCTTCCTGCCCCGGGAACCGACGGTCCAGGCGGCGCCAGTGCGCCATCAGCTCGATGAGTCCCCAGTAGCCGAGCGAGGTCGCGAGGGTGACGAGGAACCCGGCAGGGGTCCCCTGCGAGCCCTCTCCGGTCAGGTCGATCTCCGACCATCCCGGTGCCTGCAGCACGAAGATCATGATGTTGTTGAGCGCGTGCTGGAGCACCGTCGCCTCGAGCCCGCCGGTCCGGAGCACGATGACCGCCGCGACGAGCCCGAACGAGCCGACGTCGAGGATGCCCCAGATGTTGTAGCCGTTCGGCACGTGCAGGACGGCGAACAGCACGGTCGACACCCCGACCGCCACGACCGTGCTGACCACCCGCACCGGGATCCACGAGCCGATGGTCTGCATGAGGAACCCGCGGAAGACGTACTCCTCGGCCGCTGCCTGGAACGGCACGAGCAGGACGACCAGCAGGATCGTCACGGTCAGCGTCTGCACCGACACGGTGGACTGACCGATCGCGGCGGTGTTCCAGTGCAGACCGGCATCGAACACGAACATGCCCCACGACTGGAGCAGGAACATGACGATACCGAGCACCAGCAGCGGCAGCAGGCACCAGCCGAGCCAGCCCCACCGGACCCGCAGCCGGATCGAGGACAGCAACCCGTACGGACCGAGCCGCGCGATCCTCGTCGACAGCATGATCGCCGGCAGGAGCACCACGAGGGACACGAGCGACATCGACAACACGAGCGGGTCCGTCGGGTCGAGCGCCCCCTCGGACAGCTTCGTCAGCAGGTCGTCCAGCCCCTCCGGGCCGCGCTGCGTCGCGATCGGCACGAGGTAGGCGATCCCGATGACGATCTGCGACAGCACGTAGAAGCCGAGGAACACCGCCAGCGCCACGAGCGGGCGCCACCACCGCCAGTTCGCGTCGACACGGGGCAACCGGTGGTAGGGAACACTCACGCCGTGCAGGGTACCGGTCCGGGCAGGATGGGACCCGTGATCACCGTGCTGCTCGGCCTCGCCGGCGCCGTCGTCTACGGCGCCGCCGACTTCCTCGGCGGGCTCGCGTCCCGCCGGGCACGGCCGGTGTCCGTGACCGCGGTCGCCGCGGCCGTCGGCGTCGCCCCGCTCCTGGTCGGACTCGCCCTGCTCGGCGGCCGATTCGGCTCCGAGGCGGCCCTGTGCGGCGCGGTCGCAGGGGTGTCGGGCGGGGCCGGGGTGCTCCTCCTCTACGTGGCGCTCGCGACCGGGCCGATGAGCGTCCTCTCGCCGCTCACCGCGGTCTTCACCGCGGTGGTGCCGGTCGCGGTCGCACTGCTCCGCGGCACCGTGCTGTCCGCGCTCGGCATCGTCGCGCTCGTCGTGGCGGTGGTGGCCGTCGTGCTCGTCGCGGCGGTGCCGGACCGCGGCGGTGCCCGCCTCACCACCCGTGGTGTGGTGACGGCCGCCGCCGCGGGTTGCGGCCTGGGTGGGATCGTCCTGGCCTACGACGCGTCGCCACCGGACGCCAGCGTCGCGACCCTCGTGGTGGCGCGGGTCGTGCAGGTGGTGCTGCTCGGCACGGCGGCGGTCGTGGTCGCACGGCTCCGGCCGGGAGGCGCCGCACACGACGCAGGAGCAGCCGGTGGTGGCGCCGGGGCGGGGTCCGAGGCCGCGGCCGGTTCCGTGGGCGCGGCCGGTGGCGGGGTCGGTTCCGTGGGCGCGGCTGGTGGCGCGGTCGGTTCCGTGGCCACGGCCGGTGGCGGGGTCGGTTCCGTGGGCACGGCCGGTGGCGGGGCCCCGGTCGGTGCCGTGCGGTCGCGGCCGGGTCGAGCGCTCGTGCTGGCGGTGGTGGGGTGCGGGGTCCTCGACGCCCTGGCGAACGTCTTCATCCAGGCGGGCCTGCACTCGAGCGACGACCCGTCGACGCTGCCGGTGATGAGCGTCCTCAACGCGCTCTACCCGATCGGGACGGTCGTGCTCGCAGGGGTGGTGCTCCGGGAACGGCTCACGGGACTGCAGACGACGGGCATCGTGCTCGCGTTCGGGGCGTCCGTCGGACTCGCACTGTCCTGAAGATCCAGCGAGGATCGCTCAGCGATCATTGGCGGCGACGGTGTCGTCGACACTCGCGTCCCGGGCAGGACCGCCGTCGTCCGGGATCAGGCGCTTGCCGAGCGAGACCGCGTGGTCCGGGGCGTACCCGAGCGACTCGTAGAACGCCATGACCTGCTCGTTGCCGGCGCGCACCTGCAGGTTGAGCTTCGGACATCCCATCGCCGTGAGCAGCCGCTCGAACTCGGTCATCATCGCTCGACCGAGCCCGCCGCCCTGCAGTTCCGGGCGCACCGCGAGGTAGTTGACCCAGCCACGGTGCCCGTCGAACCCGGCCATGCCGGCGGCGACCACGGCCTCCCGGTCGGTCGCCACCAGGAACAGTTCCGGCTGCACGGTCAGCTTCCGGGCGATGTCGCGGCGGGGGTCGTTCCACGGTCGGACGAGCCCGCAGGACTCCCAGAGCGCGACGACCGCGTCGGTGTCGGCGGGACGGAACGGGCGGATGACGTACTCCATCCGGCCCACGGTAACGCCTGGACGACCTGTGGATGATGCCCGCAGGCAGCCGTCGCCGTGGTCTGATAGACCTACTGCGCCGTCCACACGAACCGGAGCCCCAGTGACCTCTCACGACACGCTGCCGTCGCGGCGCGACGCCCGCGACGCGACCGAGGCCGAGCGGCCTCGGCGACGGCGTCCCCGCCAGACCGTCTTCGGGGCCCTCGTGGCACTCCTCGCGGAGCTCCTCATCATCGCCGGAGCGGGCACCGGGCTCTACGTGGTGTGGACCGCATGGTGGACCGACGTCGTCGCCGTGAACGAGCAGAACGAGTTGGTCAAGACGCTCGAACAGCCCGAGACGAAGCAGGCCGTCGGCACCGAGCACCGCGACGATGCCCCCGTGCTCTCCGAGCCGCCGGGGATGTCCACCGTGTTCGGCACGATGCAGATCCCCCGGTTCGGCGCGGACTACACCCGACCGATCGGTGAGGGCACTGATCGTGAACAGGTCCTCAACACGATCGGGCTCGGGCACTACCAGGACACCGCGATGCCCGGAGCAGAGGGCAACTTCGCCGTCGCCGGCCACCGGGTGACCTACGGCAAGCCGCTGAACCAGATCGCCGAGATGCAGGACGGCGACTCCATCGTCGTGCGCGTGACCGACGCGGAGCAGGACTTCGACGTCTGGTACGTCTACAAGGTGACCGACAGCCAGATCGTCACGCCGGACAAGATCGAGACCATCGCCCCCGTCCCGAACCAGCCCGGGGTCGAGCCGACGGCCGACGACCGCTGGCTGACGCTCACCGCCTGCCACCCCATGTGGTCGGCTGCCGAGCGGTACATCGTGCACGCGAAGATGGACTACTGGATGCAGGCGTCGGACGGTACGCCGAAGGAACTCTCGGAGACGGCCAAGTGATCTTCCCCCTCGTCTGGCGCATCCTGCCCGGACCCACCGCCCTCAAGGTGCTCGAGCTGCTCGTGCTCCTGGCCGCCGTCGTCTTCGCGCTGTTCACGTGGGTGTTCCCGTGGATCGCCGCCGACATCCTGCCGCCGCCCGACGGCACCGTCGACGCTCCGCACTCGCCCTGACCGCAGCCGGACACGGGCCCGACGTGCGCTGATGCTCATGTCACCGGAGCGGGCGCCCACGGGTCCGGGCATGCACCGGGCCGGGCGCGCACCGGTCCGGTCATGCACCGGTCCGGGCGAGCACGGCCTGAGCGTCGGCTGCTCGGGCGCTGGCGCGTCCCGGTCAGACGGTGGTGGTGACGCGCGAACCGCCCTCGGGCGTGCGTCGTACCGCGATGCGCTCCGGGATCCGCTGCTTGAGTTCCTCGACGTGACTGACGATGCCGACCTGGCGCCCGCCCGCCGTCAGCCGTGACAGCTGCCCGATGACGTCGTCGAGGGTCTCGGGGTCGAGGGTGCCGAAGCCCTCGTCGACGAACAACGTCCCGAGTGACACCCCGCCGGCCTCGGCCTGCACGACGTCGGCGAGCCCGAGCGCCAGGCAGAGCGAGAACGTGAAGGTCTCGCCGCCGGACAGGCTCCGTGGGTCCCGGGTGCTGTCGGTGAGGTGGTCGCGGACCGCCAGTGCGAGGCCGGTCCGACGTGCTCGGGTGCCGGACTCCCGCTCGTCGGAGGTCTCGAGGGTGAACCGTCCCGCGAGCATCGCCCGCAGTCGGTCGTTCGCGGCGGCCACGACGTCCTCGAACCGGCGCATGAGCACGTAGGTGCCGAGGGTGATGCCCGTCGGGTTGGCGTTCAACGCCGCGGAGGCGATGTCGGCGAGACGGACCACCGCCCGGCTCTCGGCGCTCGTCGTGTCCCGCGCCCGGACGGCCCGCGCCAGGTCTGCGGCGCACCGCTCAGCAGCGGCGGCACGTTCGGACCCGGCGGCCGCGGCCCGGGTGGCGTCGTCGAGGGCGTCGGCGGCGGCGTCCCGAGTGGTCCGGGCAGCGTCGAGGTCGAGCACGGCGACGCCAGGCGCAGCGGCGTCGAGTGCTGCGAGGTCCTCGGCGGCGGCGACCACGGCAGGGTCGGCCAGTCCGGCCTCCACCACGGCGTGCTCGCGGTCCGCCGCCACGACGAGTGCACGGAGTCGTCCCGCTTCGGCTGGGCTGAGCGCGGCGGCCCGTGCGGACGTGACGTCGGTGAACCCCTGCGCCTGCACGGCGGCGTCGACCTCGGCCTTGCGGTCGGCGACGTCGCGCTCGGTCGCGGTGACCCGGTCGTCGAGGTCGGCCAGGGCACGGAGGACCGTCGTCACGGCGTCCACCCGCTCGACCACTGCGGCCAGGCTGTCATCCCCGTCCCCGTCCCCGTCGGAACCGGCTGCCCGCCGCGCTTCCGCCCCTGCCCCGCCGGCCGCTGCGTCGCCCGCGGCCGCCAGCACGACGTTCCGGGCGGAATGCACGCGCTGGCCGTCCTCGTCGAGACGGACACGGTCACCCTCGATCCGGTCGGCGAGGACCCGACTCCGGGTGACGAGGTCGTTGTGGTCCACCTCGAGCGCCCGGGTCGCGCGGTCGTGGGCCTGCAGTCGGCGCTCGTGCTCGGCGACGGCGTTGGCCGCCACACGGGCCGCGGTGAGTCGGGCGTCGGCATCATCGCGCTGCCGTGCGACGGACTCGTCGTCGTGGTCACCGACGGCCTCGGTCAGACGGGCGAGTTCGGCCCGCGCGACGGCGTGGTCCGCCGTCGCGGCGGCGAGACCGCGTTCGGCGTCGGCACGAGCCGCTGCAGCGCGGTCGATCTGCTCGGCACTCGGGTGGTCGTCCTGCGGCTGGGCCACCGCCGGGTGCTCGACCGCGCCACAGACGGGGCAGGGATCACCGGGCGTGAGCGCCCCGCCGAGTTCGCCCGCGAGCCCCGCGATCCGACGGGCACGGAGGTCGTTCTCGGCTGCGAGGGCAGCGGAAGCGGCGGTCACGGACTCCGCGACGGCGGTGGCGGCGACCGCGGCGCTGTCGGCGGCGGCGTCACGAGCGGCGAGCAGCCGAGCGAGCTCCTGTGCCGTCTCGACCGCTCGTTCGGCGGCTCCGGCGTCGGCCGCGGTCTGGGCCGCGCGGGCGGCGGTGGCGACGATCTCGGCGCGCTCGTCCGGTCGGTCGGCGAGTGCGGCGACCGCCTCTGTCAGCCGCGCCTGCGTCCGTTCGAGGTCGGCGGTGGCGGTCTCGACAGCGGTCGCCCGCTCGGCGAGGGTCCGCTCGAGCTCGACGAGGTGCCGCACGTCGGTGAGGACCCCGACGAGTCGGTCGTGGGTCGCACGGGGTGCCGGGTCGGTGAGGTCGTGTCGGTCGCGGACCGTCGAGCGCTCTCCGACCAGTGCCGTCAGGCGGTCCTCGGCCGACGCCGCACCGTCGGCGACCGCGACGACCACGGCGGCGTGCTCCGCCAGTGCGAGGGCGGTGCGGTGCTCGGCGACGACCTGCGCTCCGTCGGCAGCGGCGTCCCGACGGCGGAGCAGGTCGCGGCGCCGGTCGACGGCCGCCGAGCGCGCCGTCACGTCGTGCAGGTGGGAGACGGCCTGCTCGGCAGCGACCGCGGCCTCGGCACGAGCACGCTCGCGTCCGGCGGCGTCCTGCTGGAGCGCGACCACCACGTCGGGCGCGGTCGACTCGTCGGCGTCATCGTCCCCGGACGCCTGACGGAACCTGCCGAGTGCGTCCCGCACCCGGGCGTCCGCTGCCTCGACGTCCGCGAGGGCGGTCCGGCGACGTGCCGCGAGCTCGTCGGCGGTCCGGTCGTAGACCGCCGTGCCGAACAGGGACTGCAGGAGCCTGCGCCGGTCTTCCCCCGGGGACCGGAGGAAGCGGGCGAACTCGCCCTGGGGCAGGACGACGGTCTGCAGGAACTGGTCGCGGTTGAGTCCGACGACCCGGGCGACCTCGGCACCGATCTCCGGCGCGCGGTGGGACAGCGGCTCGCCCACCAGGTCCGCCGGATCGGCGAGACGCCAGAGCTGCGCCGAGGCCTGCTGACGGATCGTGCCGCTCCCCCGCTGCTTCGGTCGGTCGTACGACGGGGTGCGGCGGACCCGGTACACGCCGGCGCTCGTCTCGAAGACGAGGTCGACGAAGGGCTCCACGCCCGGGTCGGCGTGCTGGCTGTGCAGTCGGTCCGTGCTGGCGTCGCTGCCGGCGAGCCCGCCGTAGAGCGCGTAGACGACCGCGTCGATGATCGTGGACTTGCCGGACCCGGTCGGACCTTCGAGCAGGAACACCCCGGACGCGGCGAGGGACGCGAAGTCGATCGAGACGAGTTCCGGGTACGGGCCGACGGCACGCAGCTCCAGGCGGTGCAGGTACATCAGCGTGCTCCCTGCTCGGCGAGCGCGGCGGCAGCGGACTCGTAGGCGTCGCGGAGGATCGCGAGCTCCACGTCGTCCGGGCCGCCACCGGTGGCGTAGGTGACGAAGTCCGCTGCGACCTCCACCGGGTCGGACGTTGCGCTGACGGCACGCGCTGGCGACCGGTCGGGGGCGTCGGCGGGCTCGTGCGTGATCGCGAGGGCGTGCGGGAACCGGTCCTTCACGCGGGCGTACAGGCGCTCGGGGTGCACGGTGTCCGTCACGGCGACCCGTACCCAGGCGTCGGTGTGTTCGGCGAACGCCCCGGACTCGATCTGCTCGATGCTGCCGCGCACGTCCACGAGCCGCCGGGGCACGGGTGTCGGGAGGAGTTCGACGGACACGGCACCGTCGATGCCGAGGTCGACCAGGGTCACCGACTTCGTGTGGTTCCGCTCGCCGAACGAGAAGGCCAGCGGTGACCCGGCGTAGCGGATGCGGTCCCCCGCTCCGACGCGCTGCGGCCCGTGCAGGTGGCCGAGCGCGACGTAGTCGACGCCGTCGAAGGTGGACTCGGCCACCCGGTCGACACCCCCGACGCGGATGTCCTGCTCGCTGTCGCTCGGCAGCGCACCACCGACGAAGGCGTGCGCGACGACCACCGAGCGGGTCCCGGTACGGGTGGCGAGGTCGCTCCGCACGCGGTCCATCGCCGCACCGACGACGGCCTGGTGGGAGCGTGCGAGCGGTTCGTCGGGCACCGGCGCGAGGGCGTACCGCACCATGTCGGGCTGCAGGTACGGCACCCCGTACACCGCGACCGGGCCGCCACCGTCGGACGTGTCGACCAGCACCGGTTCCGCCAGCCGCGACGGTTCGGCGAGGATCCGCACGCGGTCGCTCATCACGCCGGCGCCGAACCCGAGTCGGACCGCCGAGTCGTGGTTGCCGGGAGTCACGACGACCGTCGCCGTCTCGGCCAGGCGTTCGAGCACGTGCGAGAGCATGCGGACCGCCTCGACCGGTGGGATCGCCCGGTCGTAGACGTCCCCCGCGACGACCACGAGGTCGACCGATCTGTCACGGACGACCTGCACGAGGTGGTCGAGGAACGCCGCCTGGTGCTCGAGCAGGTCCGCGCCCAGGAGGGTGCGCCCGAGGTGCCAGTCGCCGGTGTGCAGGATCCGCATGCGAGCCACGGTAACGGCCGCCGCGGACATCCCGGGCGCCCACGCGGAACCCGTGGAGGACCGGCTGCCACCGGACGACGGTGGAGGACAGCGGCGTACCGTCGGTCGCATGACCACTCCCGCCGAACTCCTCGTCGAAGCGTTCTCCCGCGTGCCCGAGACGGTCGGACGTGCCGTCGACGGCCTGTCCGAGGACCAGCTCGCATCCCGACCGGCCGCCGGGGCGAACACCCTCGCCTGGCTCGCCTGGCACATCGCGCGCGGCCAGGACTCCCAGATCGCCGCCCTCGCCGGAACGGAACAGGTGTGGACCGCGGACGGCTGGGTCGGACGCTTCGGTCTGCCGTTCCCCGCCGAGGCGCTCGGCTACGGCATGTCGCGTGACGACGTCGGCCGGGTCCGCGCGTCAGCCGACCTCCTGACCGGGTACCTCGCCGCCGTGCACGAACGCACCGTGTCGTACCTCGGGACGCTGTCGCCCGAGGACCTCGAGACCGTCATCGACGAGGACTACGACCCGCCGGTCACCGTCGGCGTGCGCCTCGTCAGCATCCTCGACGACTGCGTCCAGCACGCCGGCCAGGCCGGCTACGCGCGCGGGGTGCTGTTCTTCAACCGCTGACACCTCCGCGACACGCAACCGCGGCGACAGGCGCAACGGCATCGCGTCGCACGTGCGCGCACCTGTTCGTCCCGCGGGTGGACGACGGACGGGAGCTGGACCCCACCAGCCGGGCCGCACACGACGCGCCAGCGGTGTGGCGGCGGTGTGGCGGCGGTGTGGCGGCGGTGCCGGGAGGCCCGGTACCGACTGGTACCGGGCCTCCCGGACGCGCGGCGCTCAGAGCGACGCGCCAGCGCGGACCGAGCCTTCGATGTCGGTCAGATGCCGAGGTCAGCGCGCGGCGAGCTCAGCGATGATGCGGTCGCCGGGACCGCTCTCGACGAGGTCCGCCTCGATCTCGGCGTGCTCGAGGATGCCCTCGATCTTGCGGCGACGGCCACGCGGGACGATCGTGACGACGGTGCCCTCCTTGCCGGCACGACCCGTGCGGCCGGAGCGGTGCATGTACGCCTTGTAGTCGTCGGGCGCATCGGCCTGCACGACGAGCGAGACGTCGTCGACGTGGATGCCACGCGCAGCGACGTCGGTGGCCACGAGCACGTTCACCCGGCCGCTCGTGAGCAGCTGCAGGTTGCGCGTACGGCGCGACTGGTTGAGGTCACCGTGCAGGGAGGTCGCACGGATGCCGGCGTCCTCGAACTGGTCGGCCAGACGCTCGGCGTAGGCACGCGTGCGGGCGAAGACGATGGTCTTGCCCTCGCCGGCGACGAGCTCCTCGAGGACGCGGTCCTTGTCGCGCTGCTCGACCACGAGCACGCGGTGGTCGATGGTCGAGGACGCCTGGTCCTCACCCGCGACCTCGTGCACGCTCGGCTCGTGCAGGAACTCGTCGACGAGCGCCGCCACCTGGGTGTCGAGCGTCGCGCTGAACAGGAGCTTCTGCGCCCGGTTGCCCTGCGGGGTGACGTCGGCCGTTGCGGAGAGGATCTCCTGCACCGGCTCGAGGAACCCGAGGTCGCACATGTGGTCGGCCTCGTCGAGGACGGAGATGACGACCTCGCTGAGGTCGAGCGTCCCCTTGTTCATGAGGTCCTGCACGCGGCCGGGGGTGCCGACGATGATGTCGACGCCCCGCTGGAGGGCACCCTCCTGGCGCCCGTAGGGCACACCGCCGTAGATCTGGGTCGTGAAGAGGCCCACCGACCGGGCGATCGGCTGCACCGTGCGGTCGATCTGCAGGGCGAGCTCGCGGGTCGGGGCGAGGATGAGCGCACGCGGGGCGCGGCCCATCTTGCGCTTCGTGCCGCCGCCGTGCTCCATGAGCTTCTCGACGAGCGGGGCGCCGAACGCGATCGTCTTGCCGGAGCCCGTGCGGCCACGGCCGAGGACGTCCTTGCCGGCGAGCACGTCGGGGATCGTCGCGGCCTGGATCGGGAACGGGCTGCTCGCGCCGAGCTCGGCCAGGGCAAGGGAGATGTTGCCACCGATGCCGAGGTCGCCGAAGGTCACGCCCTCGACGTCGGCCGCGACAGTGGAGTCGGCCTGGAGCTTCTCGAGCTTGACGTCGTCCGCCGGGACGAAGTGTCCGCGGGGAGCGTCGTCGCGACGCCGGGCCCGCTCGTCGCGGTCGAACGAGCGGGGTGCCCGGTCGTTGCGATCGGACTTGCGCGGGGCGCGGTCATCACGGTCGAAGCGACGCGGCGCACGCTCGTCGGCGTCACGACGCGGAGCACGATCGTCACGGTTGAACGAGCGCGGGGCACGGTCATCGCGGTCGAAGCGACGCGGGGCACGGTCATCGCTGTCACGACGCGGCCCGCGGTCATCGCGGTTGAACGAGCGCGGGGCACGGTCATCACGGTCGAAGCGCCGCGGCCCACGCTCGTCGCTGTCACGACGCGGCCCGCGGTCATCACGATCGAAGCGACGCGGAGCACGGTCATCACGATCGAAGCGACGCGGGGCACGGTCGTCGCTGTCTCGACGCGGGGCTCGGTCGTCGCGGTCGAAGCGACGCGGCGCGCGCTCGTCGGCGTCACGACGGGGAGCGCGGTCGTTGCGATCGAACGAGCGCGGGGCACGGTCGTCGCGGTCGAAGCGACGCGGCGCACGCTCGTCGGCATCACGACGCGGCGCACGCTCGTCGCGGTCCGAACCGCGGGCGGGACGGCCCGCACCGCGCGGCTCCCACGCGGGACGGCTGCCGCGGCTGTCGCGCGGCTCCCAGTTCGGGCGCTCGCCCGAGGACGGACGGGAGCGACGTTCGTCGGCGTCCCAGCGCTGCTTCTGGCGCGGAGCGGTCGGGTCGGCGGCACGGAAGCCGCGGTGCTTGGCGCTGCGAGCGGCAGGGGTGCCGTTCGGGTGACGCGTGCGGTCGGAGCGGTCAGCGCGGGAGTTCGCGCCCTTGTCGTACGGGGCCATGTGTTCTTTCCGGGGTGCAGACGTACCACGCAGCCCGGCAGCGACATCGGCGGGGGCGGTTCGTGGAGAGGGGGTTCATCGCAACGTCGATCGACGCGATTCCAGCCCTCGAACTACACAACACCCAAACACGTCCGCGGCTCGCAGCCGCGGTGTCGAAGGCCGACCGATCGAGCATACGCGACCGGGCGCGATGAGACCAGCCCTGTGGCCCGGCGGGGTCGGAGACGGAGGCGGGCGGGCCTCCCGGCGGCCGGCGGCTCGGTCAGGACGCGGCGAGCCGCTGCCGCTGTTCGGCCACGTCGAAGTCCGCGGCGGGCCAGGAGAGGCGCATGTCCTCGAGGGCGCGCAGCAGGAGCTGCTGCACGGCGAGACGGGCGTACCACTTGCGGTTCGCCGGCACGACGTACCACGGCGCCTGCGGCGTCGAGGTGCGGTCGAAGACGATCTGGTACGCGTCCTGGTAGTCGTCCCACAGCAGGCGGTCGTCGATGTCGCCCGGGTTGAACTTCCAGTGCTTGTCCGGCCGGTCGAGACGCTCGCCGAGCCGTTCACGCTGCTCGTCCTTCGAGATGTGCAGCATCACCTTGACGACCGTCGTGCCCTGCTCGGCGAGGCGGTGCTCGAAGTCGACGATCGCCCCGTACCGCCGCTCGATCTCGGACGGCTCGGCGAACCCGCGGACGCGCTGGACCAGGACGTCCTCGTAGTGGGACCGGTCGAAGACACCGAGTTGCCCCGCGTCCGGCAGCTGCCGTTCGACGCGCCAGAGGAAGTCGTGCTCGCGCTCCTCGGCGGTGGGTGCCTTGAAGCCCGCGTAGCGGACGCCGTTCGGATCGACCGCGCCGACCACGTGCGAGACGATGCCGCCCTTGCCCGCGGTGTCCATCGCCTGCAGGACGAGCAGCACGCGGCGCTGGTCCCCCGCCGTCGCCGCTGCCCAGAGCCGTTCCTGCAGCGCAGCCAGGCGGGAGGCACCGGCGGCGAGCGCCTCGAGCCCGTCGATCTTGCGACCGGGGAACCCCGGTGTCGAGTCGGGGTCGACCGTGTCGAGCCGGAACCCGGGACCGACTCGGAGGAGCGGTTCGGGATCGGCGTTCCAGGACTTCTGACGGCTCACGGGTCCTCCTGCGGGTCTCGCGCCCATCCTGGCACCCCCGGCTGCCCATGTACCGTGGCTGGCGATGAAGTCCGGCCGCCGCACCCTGCTCGCGCTCGTCGCCGCGGTCGCGGTCGTCGGCGTGGCGGCGTCGTGCAGCGTCGACGGGACCGGTGACCGGAACACCACCGTCACCGCCGACCCGGTCATCTACCCGCTGTCGCTGGAGTACCACGGCATCGACGTCGTCCAGGACGTGCCGTACGGACAGGACCCCCTGCAGCAACTCGACGTGTGCCTGCCCGCCGACAGTCCGGCCGAGAGCACCGCGACGCCGACCACGGTGCCGACGGCGCCGGCCTCCGCCGCACCGGACCGCGTCGAGGTCGGCTCGCGCCCGGCCGTGATGATGGTCCACGGCGGCAGCTGGTCGCACGGTGACAAGGCCACGGCGGCGTACCGATCGGTGTGCCAGTTCCTGGCGTCCGAGGGCTTCGTGACGTTCAACGTCGACTACCGGCTCGCCCCGACGGACCCGTTCCCCGCCGGGTTCGACGACGTCCGGCGTGCGCTCGACTTCGTCTTCCGACCGACGACCCTGCAGACGTACGACGTCGACCCGGACCGGGTCGGTGTGTTCGGCGGCAGCGCCGGCGGCAACCTCGCCGCACTGCTGGCCGTCGAGGACCACGAGTCGAGCGCCTACGCCGACGGCTTCCGCATCCGGGCCGTCGTCGACCTCAGCGGCCCGACCGACCTGACCGCCCGGTCGACCGGCGCCGACGGGGTCTCGGCTTCGTTCCAGCGGAAGCAGCTGCTCTACCTCGGATGCACCTCGTACCGATCGTGCCCGGCCGCCGAGCGGGCATCGCCGGAGTACCAGGTGACGCAGGAGACGGCCCCGTTCTTCATCGGGCACTCGACCGACGAGTTCATCCCGCTCTGGGAGTCGCAGCGCTTCGCGTCGACCCTGCGCTCACACGGTGTGCCGGTGACGTTCGTGGCGGTGCAGGGATCGGCGCACTCGATCGCCCAGCTCGACCGGGCGATGAGCCGACGTGTGACGGCGTTCCTGCGCGACGGCCTGCGCTGACGCGTGCCCCGGCAGCCTGCGTCGACCCGTCCTGACCCGTCCTGGCCCGGCCTGACCCGTCCCGACCCGGCCTGACGCGGTGGTGCGGTCGCGACGCCGTACCCCGCGCGGGTGCCACCCGGAGCGGGACTGCCGTCCGGACGAGCCCGTCGTCAGACTTCCGTGGTGACCCAGACGCCGACGACTCGCACCCTGCACGCCCCCACCGCTCCGTCGACGGGTGTCCGGACAGCCGTCGAACTGTTGCTCGGGCTGTCGTTCCTGGTGACGGTGTCGTCCGCCGGGTACGGGGCCGCGACCGGGCAGATGTCGGTCGTGGCGCAGGTCGGGGCCGTCGTCTTCCTGGTCACCCTGACGTGCGCGCTCGTGTCGTGGTTCCGCACCGCGGACGGGGAGCCCAGCGACTGCTGAGCCCCCGCGCGGCCGCTAGGACTGCGCCCGCGACCGGTTGCGCCGGAACACTCGACGGATCATCGACCGGAACCGTCTCTCCGGCGGCAAGCCCGCCGCCTTCCGCTCCGCCCGCCGCTCGCGCGCCCCCTCGACCAGGGCGTACAGCGCTGGCAGCACGATGAGCGTCAACAGCGTCGACGACACCAGTCCGCCGATCACGACGAGCGCCAACGGCTGCGAGATGAAGCCCGACTTGCCGGTGAGCCCGATCGCCATGGGCAGCAGCGCGAAGATCGTCGCCATCGCCGTCATGAGGATCGGCCGGAGACGACGGGTGGCGCCTTCGAGCAGTGCCTCCCGCACCGGCAGGCCTCGTCGCCGGTACTGGTTCACCAGGTCGATGAGGACGATCGCGTTCGTCACCACGATGCCGACGAGCATGAGCAGACCGATGAGCGACGCGACACCGATCGGGACGCCGGAGACGATCTGCAGCAGGATCGCACCGGTCGCGGCGAACGGCACCGAGACCAGGAGCATCAGCGGCTGGAGCAGGCTCCGGAACGTGGCGACCATGATCACGTAGACGATCAGGACGGCGACGAGGACGGCGAGTCCGAGTTGGGAGAACGCGGACGACTGGCTCGCGGCGACACCCCCGATGGACGCGCTCGCACCCCGCGGAAGGTCCAACTCGTCGACCGCCGTCGTGACGGACTGCACGGCGGCACCGAGGTTCGTCGCGTCGGGCGTCACGGTGATCGTGGCCGTGCGGGCGGCGTTCGTCGTCGTGACGGTGGTCGGACCCTCGGACTGCTCCACCGTCGCGACGTCCGTCAGCGGGACCGTCCCGGTGCTCGTCGGCACCTCGAGGGCGCGCAGGGCAGCGACCGTGGTCGGCGGTTCCGCGGCCGCGATGTAGACGTCGAGTGTCGCGTCGTCGATCTCGATGCTGCCGGTGTCGCGCGGCGAGACCGCGGCGGCCACGAGCCCGCCCACCTGGGTCTCGGTGAGCCCGAGGTCGGCGGCCTTCGCCCGGTCGACGCGGACGGCGAGGAACGGCTCCGCCGCCGACAGGTTGCTCGTCGCCCCGGCGGTGCCCTCGACCGCGCGCATGGTCGCGAGCACCTGGCGCGAGGCGGTCTCGAGTTGCGCCTGCGTCGGGGCGGTGACGTCCACCTCGATGTCGCTGCTGCCACCGAACCCGCCCCCGGACGAGGCGATGGTGATCTCCCCGACGCCGTCGATCGCCCCGAGACGCTCGCGGGCATCGGCCTGGATGGTCGGCTGGTCGGCCTCGGCGTCGGTCGTCACCGCGTACTGCACCGATGCGGAGCCACCACCGCCGAAGGCCGCCTGGATGGACTGGCCGCTCGTGCCGATGGTGGTCTGCACGGTCTCGACGCCGGGGACGTCCTGCAGCTCGCGCTCGACCTGTCGCGCGGACTCGGACTGGACCTCGAGGCTCGACCCGGCCTCCAGGTCCTGCGTCACCGTGAAGGTGTTCTGCCCGGAGTCGCCGAGGTAGTTCGTCGTGACGAGCGGCAGCGCGGCGACCGTGCCGCCGAGGACGACGACGGCCAACAGGACGACGACGACCGGGGCCCGGACGGCCCATCGCAGCACCGGCAGGTACACCCGCCGCAGACGGTCCGAGGTGTCGGCGTCGTGGAGGTCCGCCGCGGACGCGAGTGACCGTTCGGGGGTCGCGCCGACGGCGGCGGGTTCCTCGACACGACGACCGGCGTGGGCGCTCGGCGGGGTGTCGGCGGCCTGCGCGGCGTGGGCGGGCTGCGCGGTGTCGGCGGCGGTTCCGCCCTCCGCGGCCTCGGTCCGCTTCGGCTTCCGCGGGCGGAGCCACCAGTACGCCAGCACCGGGACGATCGTGAGCGACACGAGCAGCGAGGCCACGAGCGCCAGGGTGACGGTCACGGCGAACGGTCGGAAGAGTTCGCCGACGAGTTCCGCCACGAAGGCCACCGGCAGGAACACCGCGACCGTCGTGAGCGTGGAGGCGGTGACGGCGCCGGCGACCTCGCGCACGGCGTCGAGGACCGCCTGCCCACGGTCGACGCCCGGGCGCATGTGCCGCTTGATGTTCTCGATGACGACGATCGAGTCGTCGACCACGCGGCCGATCGCGATCGTCAACGCGGCGAGCGTGATGATGTTGAGCGAGTAGCCCGCCGCCTGCATGCCGATCGCCGCGAGGAGCACCGACGTCGGGATCGACACCGCCGTGACGAGGGTGGACCGCACCGAGAGCAGGAACACCAGGATCACGATGACGGCGAAGGCGAGGCCGAGCAGGCCTTCTTCGGCGAGGGAGTCGATCGACTGCTGGATGTACGGCGCCTGGTCGAACACCACGGTGAACCGCGGGTCGCCCTCGATCTTCTGTTCGATCTCCGGCAGCGCGTCACGCACGGTGGTCGACACGTCGACGGTGTTGGCCTCCTGCGTCTTCGTGATCGAGATCGTCAGGGCCTGCTCGCCGTCGACGCGGCTGATCGACGTGCGCGGGGACTCCTCGATCGCCACGGTCGCGACGTCGCCGAGCGTGGTGTCGGTCGGGGTCGCGGCGGGCGTCGCCGCGCCGTCGGTCGGTGCAGCGCCGGTCGTGTCACCGGTCGTCGTCCCGCCCGTGGTCGCCCCACCGGTCGTCGTTCCGCCGGCAGCGGGTGCGCCGGCAGCGGGTGCACCCGCAGCCGAGCCGTCGGTCGCCGCGCCGCCCGAGACGCTGTCGCCCGAGGCGGTGTCGCCCGAACCCGAACCGCCGGACCCCGACGAGCTGGTCAGCGGCAGGTCGCGGATGTCGTCGAGCGATGCGATGCGCTCACCGGTCTGCACCGACAGGGTCGAACCGTCCTCGGTGATCGTGCCACCGGGGATGAGCGTGCCGTTGTCGTCGAGTGCGTCGGAGATCGCCGTCTGGCTGAGGCCGCGTGCCGCGAGCTCGTCCTCGTTCGGCGTGATGACGACGCGACGACCGGGGTTGCCGAAGACGTCGGCCTGTCGGACGCCGTCGAGCTTCTCGAGGTCGGGGATCGCCGTGGCCTGCAGCCGGTCGACCAGCTCCTCCTGGTTGCCGGAGGCCGAGATCGCGACCTGGAGCACCGGCAGGTCGTCGAAGGACCCGGTGACGATCTGCGTCTGCACGGAGTCCGGCAGCGACAGGGCGTTGACCGCCGTCTGGATCTTGTCCTCGGCGCTGGCCAGGTTCGAGCCGTAGTCGAACGAGGCGGAGACGACGCTCTGCCCGGTGGACGAGGTCGCGCTCGTCGACTCGAGGTCGGGCACGACCTGGATCGCCTGCTCGATCTTCGTCGAGACGTCGTTGGACACGACTTCCGGCGTGGCGCCGGGGTAGGCGCTGACGATGGCGACCTGCGGGAACTCGACACTCGGGATGAGTTCCTGCTTCAGGCTCGACAGGGCGACGCCACCGAAGACGGCGACCACGATCGTCACGAGGGCGATGAGGGCGCGGTTCCGGAGACTGAAGACGGAGAGGAGGTGCACGAGCTGATCCTCGCAGCCGCGTCGTCCGTACTCCCACCGGACATGCATCCTGTGGATGAACGTGCAGTTGCGCGGACCCGCTCGGGGGGCTCGGGTCAGGCGGCGCCGAACGCGGAGTACACGACGAAGACGCCGACCGAGCCGACGACGCCGGTCCCGAGCGCGACCGCGCGGCCGATCGGCGACCGGGCGAACGCGATGCCCACCACCAGGACGGCCACCCCGACCACGATCTGCACGACCCAGGTGGTCGTCCCGGTGGTGGCTGCGACCTGCAGCAGTGCGCGGCTCCCCTCACCGATGAGGACGGCGGCGGTCACACCGGCGGCCGCACCACGCCAGCGGCCGTCCGTCGACCGGAGCGCCACGACGACGGCGCCGGCGAGCAGCCCCGCGGGCACGCCCATCACGACCCAGAAGTTCGTGATCGACAGCGTGTCGACGAACCCGCGCAGGTTCGTCGCCGCCCAGTACCCGATGTGCATGAGTTCGAGCAGGACGACGCCGAGCACCATCGCGGACGCGGTCCGTACCCGGGGCCGGTCACCGCCGCGGGCGACCCCTGCTGCGAGCACGAGCAGCACGGCGACGACGAACCACGGACCGGCCGCGTTCGACATCGACGCGAGCCCGGGCACCGCCTGCCCGAAGCTCGTCGCGACCCCGGCCAGCACGGCCGCGGTCAGCGCCATCGTGACCCGGGCCAGCGGCGGCACCGTGCTGGCGGACAGGTGGTCGGGGGTCGCCGACGCGCTCCGGGTCACGCCGGCGGAGGACAGGGTGCTGTTCATGGTCTCGATGCTGGCGCGCGCGGGACCGTCACCGCATCCCCCGGGAGGGGCATCGGCATCCACCGGAGGAGTGACACGTCCGCCGTCACACCACCGCCGCGGACGACCCTCGTGCGCCCACGGTCGCGCCGCCCACCCGCGCCCAGGACCGCGCGAGTGCCTCCACCACCCGTTCCCGTTCCGCTCCGGTGACGGTGAACGGCACGCGCAGGGACCGTTCGAACCCGCCGTCCGGCCCGAAGACGCCCCCGGACGCCAGGACGACGCCCTCCGACCGCGCGGCGAGGACCAGCGCGGTCGACACCGGTCGTCCGAGCCCCACCCACGTCGTCAACCCGCCGGCCGGTGAGGGGACGTCCCACTCCGGCAGCCGCGTGCGCAGCGCGGCCACGAGCCCGTCGCGACCCTCGCGCAGGGCCGGACGCCGGGCCTCCAGGACGGCCGCCGTCTGCGGCACCAGTTCGCGCGCGACGAGTTGGTCGAGGGTCGGCGTGCCGAGGTCCCCGGTCGGTCGGGCGAGCAGCAGACGGTGCAGCAGCTCCGGCGCGGCCCGGATCCAGCCGATCCGTAGGCCGCCCCAGAACACCTTGTCCGCCGAACCGACCATCAAGACCTCGCCAGGGGCCCCGGCGGCGAGCGGCGGTGCGGACGGGCCGTCGATGCGGAGCTCCCCCATCGTCTCGTCGGCGACGACCACGGTGCCGACGGCTGCGGCGGCCTCGAGCAGGACGGTCCGGGTGGACGCGGGCATGGTCGCCCCGGTCGGGTTGTGCAGCTCGGGCATGACGTACGCCATCGTCGGGGCCGACCGGCGGATCGCCGCGTCGAGCACGCCCTCGTCCCACCCGCCCCTCGGGTCGACGGGGACCGACACCAGCCGACCACCGGCAGCGCGGAGGGCCTCGTGCGCGTGCGGGTAGGTCGGCGACTCGACGAGCACCGGGTCGCCGCGGCCGACGAGCACCCGCGCCAGCAGCGCGATCGCGTGTTGGGCACCGACGGTGACGATCACCTCGGCCGGCGAGGTCGGCAGCCCCCGCGCCGTGTACCGCTCCGCGATCGCCGCACGGAGACCCGGGTCGCCGACGGTGTCGAACCCGATCCCGGCGAGCGCCGCCGGCAGGTGCCGCATCGCGCGTTCGACGGCCTCGGCCACGACGGGGGCGCTCCGGAGGGCGGCCTTCCGCAGGTCGAGCACGTCCGCCGGCACGACGCCGCCGAGCTGTTCCGGGTCCGGTCGTCCCTCGAGCGGCAGGCGGACGACGCTGCCGGAGCCGCGCAGGGAGGTGAGGTAGCCGTCGTCCCGGAGCCGTGCGTACGCGTTCGCCACGGTGGTGCGGGAGACGCCGAGCGCGCTCGCGAGCCCGCGCTCGGCCGGCAGGCGTGCGCCGTGCGGGATGCGCCCGTCGATGACGAGGACCCGCACGGCGTCGGCGAGGGCCTCGTAGGCGGGCGCGGCCGACCCGGCGCGCCAGTGCGTCAGGAGCACGGCGGCGGAGCGGGCGCTGAGCAGGACGGGCGTCATGGGTCCACGATAGTCGGATTGGCTCTCGACCAGCAGGCCAATCGAGACGAGCATCGAGACATGCCCCGCTCCACAGCCGTCCCCCTCCGGTTCGTGCAACTGCTCGTCGGCCTCTTCCTCTATGGCGCCTCCGTCGCACTCCAGGTCCGGGCCGTCGTCGGTGTCTCGTCGTGGACGGTCCTCACCCAGGGTCTGGAGCACGTGCTGCCGTGGTCGTTCGGCGTCATCACGGTCGTGTCGAGCCTGGTGATCCTGCTGTTCTGGGTCCCGCTGCGACAGCGCCCCGGGATCGGGACGCTCCTCAACGCGCTGGCGATCGGTCCGGCTTCCGACCTGGTCCTGTGGCTGGTGCCCGAGCCGGGTGACCTGGTCGGTCGGGTCCTGCTCTTCGTCGCGAGCCTCGCCCTGCTCGCAGTCGCCACGGCGTGCTACATCGGTGCCGGTCTCGGCACGGGTGCGCGGGACGGTCTCATGGTCGGGTTGCACGAGCGGTTCGGCTGGCCGGTGTGGGCGGCGCGGACGGTCGTCGAGGTCACGGTCGTGGTCGCGGGCTGGTTGCTCGGCGGGGACGTCGGTGTCGGCACGGTGGTCGCCGCGTTCGCGATCGGGCCGCTGGTCCAACCGCTCATGCCGCTCTTCCGCCGGTTCCCCTGGAGCCCTGCCACCCCGGCCGGTCCCACCGCCCAGGCCGGTCCCGCCACCCAGGCCGCTCCCGCTCCCGGTCCCGCTCCCGCCTCGCCGGCTGCTGAGGGAGCGCCGGACGTCTCCGCCTGACCCTGGCGGACCCACAGAACGCGATGTAGCGTGAGCTCCGAGACGCGATACATCGCGTCTCGTCCCGCGTACCGAGGAGACGGCATGGCACAGGAGAAGTGGCTCGTCGACGAGCCGAAGGTCATCGACACCGGGATCGTCCGCGCACTGCGCGTCGGCCTGGTCGGCGGGCAGGTGGACGTCGTCACCCACGACGAGCCGACCGCCCGCGTGGAGATCCACCAGGTCTCCGGCAAGCCGATCAAGGTCGAGATCGAGGGCGACACCCTCACGGTCGACCACCCCCAGATGCGCTGGGACGACCCGCTCGGGTTCCTGAAGTCGTTCCGCGGCGGCGGCGCCCGAGCCGACGTCAGCATCCTCGTCCCGCGCGACGTGACGGTGAACCTCGGGGTCGTCTCCGCCGGCGTCCTGCTCGCCGGCACCGAGCGCGGCGCGGTCCTCAACAGCGTCTCCGGTGACGTCGTCGTCGACGGAGTGATCGGCGACGTCGCCGTGCACGCGGTGTCCGGCACCACGACCATCCGCGACCAGGTCGGCACCGTGACGCTCCGCACCGTCTCGGGCGACGTCGTCGCGACCGGCGAGATCCGTCGGTTCTCGGCGGACGCCGTCTCGTCGGCCGTCGTGCTCGACCTGCACGGCTCGCCCGACCACGTGAAGGTCAACACGGTGTCCGGCTCGGTGGACGTCCGGCTCGAACACGGCACGCCCTACTCCAGCACGATCGCCACCGCCACAGGCCGCCTGCTGTTCGACGACGCCGAGATCCGGGGCGCCCGCGGGACGTACACGCGGACCGACGGGGAGCTCTCCGGCTCGTACGTCGACATCCGGGTGAACTCGGTCTCCGGCGACGTCGCGATCGTGCACGGACCGCCGGCGACGACGGGCCGGGCCCCGGGCACGGACCCCGGCTCCGACTCCGCCGCGCCGAGCTCCGCCGAGCAGGGCGGCGCCGCATGAGCCCCGTCTTCGCGCACGGACACCTGCGCCTCTACCTGCTCGTCCTGCTCGCCGACCACCCGATGCACGGGTACGAGGTCATCACCGCACTCGGCGACCGCTTCGGCGGCACGTACGTCCCGAGCGCCGGCACCGTCTACCCCCGGCTCGCGAAGCTCGAGGAGGACGGCCTGGTCACGAAGACCTCGGACGGCCGCAAGACCGTCTACGCCATCACCGACGCCGGTCGCGCCGAGCTCGACGCCCGTGCGGACGAGGTCGCCCAGCTCGAGGACGGCGTCGCGGACAGCGTGAAGTCCCTGGCCGACGGGGTGCGCGCCTCGGTGGGCGCCGCGATGGAGTCACTCCGCGCCGACCTCGCCGCCGCGCAGCACAGCGGCCCGGCCGGGCCCGCCGGCGCAGCGGGAGCCGAACCGACGTCCGTCCCGGGTTCCGGTGGCCGGACACTCCGCGACGCCGAGATGGCCGTCGCCGTGTTCCGGCAGCAGCTCCGCGCCGACCTCCGGCGCCGCGCAGCCCGCGGGACGCTCGACGACGCGGCGGTCCAGCGACTCCGCGATGGTCTGGAGGCCCTGCGCAAGTCCCTCTGAGGACTGCGGGAGACCGCATGGCCGGCGCCGACGGGGTGGGCGCGATCCGGGCCTCCCGTCGCGCCGGCCGGCCTGATCCGCCACCCTGTCCGTTCCTTCAGGAACCGGCGGACAACCCCTCCCGATCCGCACGGACAAGCGGATCGGGAGGGGTCGCCGCCATCCGTTCGGTCACGGCGGAATACCGTTCGGCCTCCCGGTGTTGCGTTCGCCCCCCGATTGAGTAAGTTCGTCGCTCGTGACCAACGAGACCCGGTCGTTGAAAGCCCGACTGATCGGCGACCCGCTCCCCTCCGAGAAACTCGAGGGGCAGCTCCTGCCGAAGCACCTGGCGCTCCCCATCTTCGCCAGCGACCCGCTCTCCTCCGTGGCGTACGCGCCGCAGGAGCTGCTCATGATCCTGCTGCTCGGCGGGATGGCGTTCCTGACGTTCGCACCCTGGGTGGCCGCCCTCGTCGTGCTGCTGCTCGTCGTGGTCGTCGCGTCGTACCGGCAGCTCATCAAGGCGTACCCGTCCGGCGGCGGCGACTACGAGGTGGCACACCGGAACCTCGGCGAGAAGGCCGGGCTCGTCGTCGCGAGCGCCCTGCTCGTCGACTACGTGATGACGGTGGCCGTGTCGGTGGCCTCCGGCGTCGACAACATCATCTCGGCGCTGCCGATGCTCAACCCGTTCCGCGTGGAGTTGGCGATCCTGTTCGTCGTGCTGCTGGCGGCCGCGAACCTCCGCGGTGTGCGCGAGTCGAGCAAGGCCTTCGCCGTCCCGACCTACCTGTTCGTGGCGAGCGTCTTCCTGATGGTCGTGACCGGCCTCGTCCGGATCGCCGCCGGGGACGCGCCCGTGGCCGAGTCCGCCGGCTACACCGTCGAGAACATCGAGCACACCACACAGGCGGCCTTCATCCTCCTGCTCCTCCGGGCCTTCGCGTCCGGCTGTTCGGCGCTCACCGGTGTCGAGGCCATCGCGAACGGCATCCCGGCCTTCCGCCGCCCGAAGATCAAGAACGCGCAGCAGACCCTCGTGCTCATGGGCGGGATCGCGATCGTGCTGTTCGTCGGCCTCATCACGCTCGCCCTCGTCTCCCGCGTGCACTACGCGGAGAACGCGTGCGACCTGCAGGGCTTCGCGGACTGCGCCGCGACACCGCAGCGCTCCCTCATCGCCCAGATCGCCGCGGCCACGTTCGGCAACAACTCGGTCCTGTTCTTCGTCATCCAGGCGACCACGGCGGCGGTGCTGCTCCTCGCGGCGAACACGGCGTTCAACGGGTTCCCGCTGCTCGGCTCGATCCTGGCGCGCGACTCCTACGCCCCGAAGGCGCTGTCCACCCGCGGCGACCGGCTCATCTACTCGAACGGCGTCATCGTGCTCGCGCTCGTCGCGGCCGCCCTGCTCTTCGTCTACCGGGCGAACGTCACCAGCCTCATCCAGCTCTACATCATCGGCGTGTTCGTCTCGTTCACGCTCGGGCAGAGCGGGATGGTCAAGCACTGGGTGAGCCTGCTCCGTGCGGACCGCGCCGGGACCGCCGGCGAGCCGGTGAACCGCGCGCAGGTCATCCGGAGCCTCACCATCAACTCGGTCGGTGCGACCTTCACCTTCGTGGTGCTCGTCATCGTCACCATCACGAAGTTCACGCACGGCGCCTGGCTCGTCTTCGTGATCATGCCGGTGCTGTTCGTGCTCATGCTCGGCGTGAACCGCTACTACCGCGACGTCTCGCACGAGATCGCCGCGGACGCCGACACCGAGTTCGGTGCCACCGGCGACCACGCGATCGTCCTCGTCAACAAGCTGCAGAAGCCGGTCCTCAAGGCGCTCGACTACGCCATCGCCGCCAAGCACGCCGACCTCGAGGCGGTGCACGTCGCCATCGACGACGCCGAGGCCGCCCGCCTCCGTGAGCAGTGGGCCGAGCACGGCATCGAGGTCCCGCTGACGATGGTGCCGAGCCCGTACCGCGACATCTCGATGCCGCTCATCAAGTACATCAAGGCACACCGGCTCGAGCACGGGTCCGAGGTCGTCACGGTCTACACGCCGGTGTTCATCGTCGGCCACTGGTGGGAGGGCCTGCTGCACAACCACCGCGGTCGTCGCATCCGGAAGAAGCTCCTGCTCATGCACGGCGTCACCGTCGCCCTCGTGCCGTGGCTGCTCGACTCGTCGGAGCTGCTGTACGGCAAGCGCTCCCGCCCTTTCCCCGGGCAGGACCGACGTGGCGAACCCGTCCGGCCGGCACTCCGTCGCTCGCCGCACGGCGTCTTCCGCTCCGAGGCCGAGGAGGACCGCCTCATCCGCTCGGCCCAGCGCAACAGCCTGGAACCGCAGAAGTTGGCACACACCGGGACGCCGTCGCGTCGCGCGACCCGACCGGCCGGCCCGGCGGAGGGCGTCGACCCTGCGACCTGCACCGGTGAGGTCCGCACCCTCGTCCCCACCGCCCCGCCCGTCCCGTCCGCGCACGACGACCAGCACTGAGGACGGCGGGTGCCCGACCATGACCGCGCGTGACGGTGCCCGGTCGTACCATGTGACCCCATGACGACCGCTCCCGAGGACCTCCGCACCTTCGCGACCTTCGACGGCCACGGCGGCAAGGTCCCGAAGCGCGTCGAGGTGCTCGACCACCGGCCGCCGGTCTCGCCGGACGGCCGCTACGACGGACTCGTCGCGGTTCGCGGCGAGCACCCCCTCGGCGCGCTCGACGAGCGGGCGGCCGACGACTCGGCGGAACTGGCGCGCGGGGTCGCGAGCATCGGCTGGGTCGACCCGGCCACGCTCCGGGACTGGTACCGGCCGGACCGGGTGGTGGTGAGCCTCCTGGAGGCCCGCCGTTCCGGGCTCGAGCCCGGCGTCTACGCCGACTCACGCGGTCGCGGTCGCGTGCGGATCGACGGCCAGGAGGCCCACCTCGGCGCCGACGGTCGGCCGGCGTTCCGAGCGCTGGCCGGGTCGGCGGAGTCACCGAAGGTGGACGTGCCGCTGCCGATGGACCAGGTGGTGCGGCTCGTGGTCGTGACGACTGCGGGTGCGGGTGCGGGTGCGGGTGCGGGTCGCGACGGCGCCACCGCCGGTGCGGGTGTGGATGCGGATCCGCTCCCCCGCACCGCCACCGGGGCGACCGGGGTGGAGGTCGTGACCACACCCGTCGCACCGGTCCTGACGCCCGGCGAGTACCCGGAGTACGCCGACGACGTCCCCGGCCTGCCGCCCCGGCCCGCGTCCGGGCGGGTCCGCGTGACCGCGTCCGTCCTGCTCGGCGGCACCCTGCACCGGGTGGACCGGCTCGACGAACGGGCGAACACACTGTGGATCGAGCGGGGCGGTCGGGTCGTGCCGATCGCGGCGAGCGACGTCGGCGGGGACCTGGTCCGGTACACGGCGACGCCGGTCTGACCCCGGCCGGTCCGACTCCGGCCGGTCACGCCGAGTGGCGGCCACTGTCCGTCCCCGGTCGTCGGGGGACGCCAGTGCTGCGCGGGACGTCGGCGGTGCGGCGTACCGTCACGCTCATGAGTGATGCAGACCAGAACCAGCCGGAGACCCTCGGCGGCGAGCGCCCGGACCCGTCGACCACCGCGAGCAAGGACCCCGAGCAGTGGGTCACCGGCGACGAGCCGATGACCGGCCCGCAGCGCAGCTACCTCGACACCCTCGCGCGTGAGGCCGGCGAGGAGCTCTCGGCCGACCTCACGAAAGCGGAGGCGTCCGAGCACATCGAGCGCCTGCAGGAGAAGACGGGCCGCGGCTCCGGTTCCTGAGGGACAGACGTTGCCGTACGGCGGTCCGCTCTCCTGCGGACCGCCGTCTGCCGTTCCCCTGGTGGTCGCCCACCTGCCGTCGTCAGGCGGGCGCGACCGTGTCGTCAGCGGCCAGCACCGCCATCACCTGACGCGCGGTGCGCCGGCCGGCCCGGTTCGCTCCGATCGTCGATGCCTGCGGGCCGTAGCCGGCGAGGAAGAGCCGGGGTTCGGCTCCCGAACGGCCGTCCTCGACGACGATCCCGCCCGCCTCGGTCCGCAGGTGCAGTGGCGCGAGGTGCCGGAGGTCCGCACGGAAGCCCGTCGCCCAGATCACCGCGTCGGCGCGGACGTGCTCGCCGGTGGCGGTCTCGACCCCGTCCGCGTCGAGTCGTGTGAACATGGGTTCGGGCTGCAGCAGCCCACGTGCCAGACCGCGCCGGATCCGCGGGGTGACCGGCAGGCCCGTCCCGCTGACGATGCTCGGCAGCGTCCGCCCTGCTCTCGCTGCGCGGTCCTGGTCCTCGACCGCCGACACCGCGGCTCCGACGGCGAGGGCGGGGTCCTCCGACCAGACCACCGGTCGACGGGTGAACCACCGCGTCGACCGGGCGACGCCGTCGAGCTCGAGCAGGAACCCGATCGCACTCGTCCCGCCGCCGACGACGACGACGTCCTGCCCGGTGAAGTCCGCCGCGTCGCGGTAGCCCGTCGTGTCGAGCTGGCGGCCCCGGAACACGTCGCGGCCCGGGATCCACGGCACGAACGGGGTGCCCCACGTGCCGGAGGCGTTGACGACCACCTCCGAGCGGATCGCCCCGGTGGTGCCGTCGTCCTCTCGGGTCTCGACGACCAGGGCACCGGCGCTCCCGTCGGGACGGCGCTCGTCCTCGCGGTGGACGGCGGTGACGGCGACCGGGCGCCGCACCCGCAGGTCGTGGCGCTCCTCGAACCGGCGGTAGTACTCGGCGACGACCTCGCGGGCCGGACGCGACCGATCGGCCTCGTCGAACCGCAGGCCCATCTCGTGCATGCCGGGCAGGTCGTGCACGCGGTGCGCGAGACCGAGACGGAGCGCGTCCCACCGGAACTGCCACGCGCCTCCCGTCCCCGGCGCACGGTCGAGCACGACGAGGTCGCTGCCCGCGCTGAGGCCGGCGCGCTGGAGGTGCCACGCCACCGAGAGGCCTGCCTGGCCCGCACCGATGACGACGACACGGGCTTGCTGGACGGCGGTGCGCATCACCCTCGATTCTGCTGTGCTCGGGACGCGCCGGGCGAAGCCGGCAACGGGGTACATGGTAAAGTGGCCGACAGATTTCAAACCACGAACCGTCTGTTCTTCCCGGGTGATCACTCCTCGCCCGCCGAGACCGGACACGAGCCGACACAGAGGGGGTCACGCATGGGGCGCGGCCGTCAGAAGGCGAAGCACACCAAGGTCGCCCGAGAGCTGAAGTACTTCAGCCCGGACACGAACTACGGTGCTCTCGAACGCGAACTCTCCGTCGCACAACAGTCGGACGAGCCCGACTACGTCGACCGCTGGGCCGACGAGTTCGGTGACGACGGTGACCTGGACCAGTCGGACACCGACAAGTCCGCCTGACCCTTCGGTCTGACGACGCCGCGCGCCTCCGGGCAGCGCGGCCTCTCGTCGTGTCCGGACGGTCCGCCGTCCGGCGACGTGCATCACGGCCCGGCACGCCGGGCTCGGCCGAGGTCACACGGCGTGCCGCCTCGCGGCCCGGTACGCCGGGCTCGGCCGAGGTCGCACGACGTGCCGCCTCGCGGCTCCGCCCGCGCTGCCGCCCGCCGCGCGGGGTTCCAGGACTCGCCGTCGGTCGACCGTCCCGGTTCCACGATCGCGGGATCTCGCACGCCGAGGTTCCGCGATTGCGGAACCTCGGCGTGAGCGGGCGGCCTCGGCGGCCGCGGGGCGGGCGTCAGCCGGCGTAGGACCCCACGAGACGCACGGCTCCGCCGTCGACGCCCTTGGCGCCCTGCTCGAACCCGGTCAGGTCGCGGGCACTCGTCGACACCGAGCCGACCGTCCACGCGGGCAGACCGGCTGCCCCGAGGGACGCGATGACGTCGGCCGCCGCAGCCCCCGACACGACGGCGAACATGCCGACGCCCAGGTTCCAGGTGCCCTCGGTGTCCTCGATCGGGGTGCCGGCCAGGTCGGCCAGCACGCGGAACACCGGGAGCGGCTGCCAGGTCGAGCGCTCGACTTCGACCCACGAGCCCACGGGCAGCACGCGCGCCAGGTTCGCCGCGATGCCACCACCGGTCACGTGCGACAGGGAGTGCACGGCACCGGGGTGCTGCTCGATGAGCTCGAGCAGCGGGGACGTGTACAGCCGCGTGGGCTCGAGCAGGGTCTCCCCCACCAGGCCGCCGAGCTCCGGCAGCGTGTCGGTGTACCCGATGCCGCGCTGCCCGAGGATGTGCCGGACGAGCGAGTACCCGTTCGAGTGCAGGCCGGAGGACTCGATCGCGATGACCGCGTCACCGTCCTGCACGAGGTGCGCCCCGAGCTGCGACCCGGCCTCGACCGCACCGACCGCGGCACCGGCCACGTCGTAGTCGTCCGGACCGAGCAGGCCCGGGTGCTCCGCGGTCTCGCCACCGACGAGCGCGGTCCCGGTCGCCGCGCAACCGCGGGCGATGCCGGCGACGATGTCCGCGATGCGGTTCGGCACGACCCGGCCGCAGGCGATGTAGTCCGTCATGAACAGCGGCTTCGCCCCGACCACGACGATGTCGTCGACGACCATGCCGACGAGGTCCTGACCGATCGTGTCGTGCTTGTCGATGGCCTGCGCGATCGCGACCTTGGTGCCGACGCCGTCGGTCGAGGTGGCGAGGAGCGGCCGCTCGAAGTCCTTGAGGAACGAGACGTCGTAGAGCCCGGCGAAGCCTCCGACCCCGCCCAGGACCGACGCGTTGTGCGTCGCCGAGACGGCGGACTTCATGAGCTCGACGGCCAGGTCACCGGCTGCGGTGTCGACACCGGCCTCGGCGTAGGGGTTGGGCATACGTCGTCCTCCGCAGGGCATGGCAGACTTGTTCGGTACCACCCGATCCTACGGTCTGGAGCACCCCGCGAATGTGCGGCATCGTCGGCCTCGTTGCGCAGGGGCCTGCAAACCAATCCATCTACGACGCCCTGCTCCTCCTGCAGCACCGGGGACAGGACTCGACGGGCATCGCCACGGTCGACGGGCACGTGCACCACATGCACAAAACCCGCGGCCACGTGCGCGAGGCCTTCCGCACCCGTGACATGCGGGCGCTCCTCGGGACGATGGGCCTCGGCCACGTCCGCTACGCCACCCGCGGCGCCGCGGTGAACGAGGAAGAGGCCCAGCCGTTCTACGTGAACGCGCCGTACGGCATCGTCCTCGTGCACAACGGCAACCTCACGAACACCCGCGAACTCACTCGGGAGCTGTTCGACATCGACCGTCGGCACCTCAACACCACCTCGGACACCGAGCTGCTGGTGAACGTGCTGGCGCACGAGCTGCAGGGCCAGGTTCGCGGCACCCACCTCGACGCCGGGCAGGTGTTCGACGCGGTCGAGCGCGTGCACGAGCGGGTCGAGGGCTCCTACGCGACGATCGCGACGATCGCCGGCCACGGCCTGCTGGCGTTCCGCGACCCGTACGGCATCCGACCGCTCATCCTGGGCCACAAGTTCGACGACGCCGGCAAGAGCGAGTGGGTCGTCGCGAGCGAGTCCCTCGTGCTCGAGTCCGGCGGCTACGACATCGTCCGCGACGTCGCACCGGGCGAGGCCGTCTTCATCGAGATGGACGGCACGATGCACGCCCGGCAGTGCGCGAAGGACCCGCGCCTGGTGCCGTGCTCCTTCGAGTACGTCTACCTGGCCCGCCCGGACTCCGTGATGAACGGCATCTCGGTGTACGACGCCCGCCTCCGTCTCGGCAACCGCCTGGCCGACACGATCGCGCAGTACGCCCCGACCGGCGACATCGACGTGGTCATGCCCATCCCGGACTCGTCCCGGCCCGCGGCCATGCAGGTCGCGCAGAAGCTCGGCATCGAGTACCGCGAGGGCTTCTACAAGAACCGCTACGTCGGCCGGACGTTCATCATGCCGGGCCAGGCGGAGCGCAAGCGCTCGGTCCGCCAGAAGCTCAACGCGATGTCGTCCGAGTTCAAGGGCAAGAACATCCTCATCGTCGACGACTCGATCGTGCGCGGCACGACCAGTCGCGAGATCGTCGAGATGGCCCGGGCGGCGGGCGCGAACGAGGTCACGTTCACGAGCGCCGCGCCGCCTGTCCGGTACCCGCACGTGTACGGGATCAACATGCCGACGCGGGCCGAGCTCATCGCTCACGACCGGAAGATCCCGGAGATCAACCGGGTGCTCGGCAGCGACCACCTGATCTACCAGGAGATCGGTGACATGCGGGACGCGATCATCGAGGGGTCCGACGTCACGGACCTCGAGATGAGCTGCTTCACGGGTGAGTACGTCACCGGATCCGTCTCGCCGGAGTACCTCGCCTGGGTCGAGGCGAACCAGCTCAGCTGACGTCCCGACGGACGTCAGCACCTGACGCACGCAAGGCCCGTCACCAGCTGGTGACGGGCCTTGCGTGCGTCACGTTGCTCGCGTCGGCGACCGCAGGCCGCACGCCGCACGCCGCACGCCGGTGGAACGCCTGCGTCGCCTGCCGATCCCTGCGGATCCCCGCAGGCTCAGCGATCGAGGCGCTCGTCCGGCTCGTCGAGCTCGCCGTCGACGGTCTCGGGCGCGGGGTCGACCGCCACCCGCTCCGCCGTGAGCCGGGCGGCGCGGCGAGTCGAGACCCGGTCGAGCACGACCGCGACGACCGCGCCGACGAGCATGCCGATCGAGACGCCGTAGAGGCTGAAGTAGCCGACGAGGCCGGCGAACCCGGTGGTCTCCTGCTGGTCCCCGCGGTCGATGCCCATGGTGAGGGCCACGACGAGGACGGTCACGAGGAAGCCGAGCACGGCGCCGCCGAGGATGAAGACGCTGAAGCGCGGGGCACGTCGGATGGTGACCTGGTCCGGGGTGGTCACCGCGTCGGGCGCCGGGGCCGGACGCTCGTCGGGGCGGTCGGTGTTGCTCACCTCCCCATTGTCCCCCACCTTGGGAGGAGCCACGCCCGGCAGTCCGTCCCCCGGACGCGAGATGATGGTCCATCACCGCGGGTACCGCGGAGTAGCGAGGACGGAGGTGCGCCATGGTCGACGAGACCGGAGCAGGCGACCGTCGTCCACCGACCGCACCCGCCCGGCTGTCGTGGCCGGTCCTCACTCGCCGCGAGGAGGACCGCGCCGTCGCCGTCGTCGGCGAGCACCGGTGGAGCGTCGCGCTCGTCGGCGCTCCCGGGCTCGGCAAGACCACCGTCGCCGCCCGTGTGACCGACCGCGTCGTCCGCCAGACACCGGGACCGGCGCCCCTCGTCGTGCCGATCACCGCGGTCGCCGCCGGGTCGTCGATGCCGTTCGGCGCCGTGTCCGACCGCTTCGGTGACGTGCTCGGCGACGACCTGACCGAGCCCGTGCCGGCCGAGGAGCGCCTGCGCCGGGCCGCCGGGACGGACGGGCGCGACCTCGTGCTCCGCGTCGACGACGCCGACCTGCTCGACGCGCTCTCCGCCCGGTACGTCGCCTGGCTCGTCCGAGAGCAGGGCGCCCGACTCGTGCTGACCTGCCGGGACTTCACGTCACTCGCCGGACCACTGCGCGCCCTCTGGCAGGACGACCTGCTCGAGCGCATCGACCTGGAGCCGCTCGACCTCCACGAGACGTCGTCGCTCATCGGACGGGCGCTCGGGGCGCCGCTCGAACCGGCCTCGGTCGAACAGGTGCACCGCGCGACCGAGGGGAACCCGCTGTACCTGCGGGAGGTCGTCCGCGCCGGCCTCGCCTCGGGCGCACTCGAGCACACCGCCCTGAGCTGGTACTGGCGCGGGCGGATCACGGCGTCGCACAGCCTGGCCGACATGTACCGGACGGAGCTCGCGGGCCTCCCCGGTGACCTGCGCGACGTCGTCGAGATCGTGGCCCTCGCCGACCCGATCCCGCTGTCCCGGCTGCTGGCCCTGGTGGACGGCGCCGACCTCGACCGGACGGTGGGCCTCGGCTTCGTCCGGATCGACTCCGCCGACACCGGAAGTCCCGTCGCACGGTCGTCGCACCCCCTCGTCGGCGAGGTCGTCCGGGCCCTGGTGCCCGTCGCCCGGCGGACCGCGCTGTTCGCACGGGCGAACGCCTTCCGCACCGACCGGCAGGAGGGTGCGCCACCGGCCGCCCGGCTCCGCGCGACGCTCTGGGCGCTCGAGTGCGGTGTCGTCCCACCCGTCGACCAGCTGCTCGACGCCGCCCGGGTCGCCGAGGGCCTGCAGGAGCACGAGAGCGCCATCGCGTTGACGTCCGCCGCGCTCGGGTCGGACCTCACCCCGACCGAGCGTGTCCGCGCGCACTGTCTGCGCTCGCTCGCGCACGGCTACAGCAGCGGACGCGAGGCCGGACGGGTCGACGCCGAAGCGGCCTGGTGCCTGGCGACCTCCGGGGCGGACGTCGACGACGTCGCCGTCGTCGAGGCCTGCGAGACCCTCGCGAACCTCCGGCAGTTCCACGACGACGACACCGCGGCCGCCGTCGCCCTCACCGAGATCGCCGTCCGGCACGTCGGACCGGGGACGCTCGAACAGCTCCGCGTCCTCCGACTGTCCCACCTCGGCTGGGGCGGCGACTTCGCCGAGGTCCGGCAGGAGCTCGAGCGGAGCGGCGTCCTGCGCTCCCCGACGATCGCCCGGTCCTTCCTGCCGATCGCCCCGGTCGCCGTGATGGCCCTGGGCACCGGCGGGCGCCTCGACGACGCGCTCCGGCTCGGGCAGGCGTGCTTGGCCACCGCGATGGTCCACCTCGAGGACTCGCCCTGGAGCGTCGGGGAGATCGTGTCGGTCCTGCACCAGGTCCAGGTGTGGCGCGGAGACATCGCCGACATGCTGACGCAGGTCCCGGTCGGCCGGTCCGACCCGTTCCTGAAGTACGACTTCACCCTGGAGCTGTTCGGCATCGGGAACCGGGCGCTCGGACAGCGCCGGTGGTCGGATGCGGTGACCGCCTTCACGGCGGCCTGCGAACGGTACGAGATCGCCGACCCCGGCGGGTTCGCCGCGTACGCGTGGTCGCGCCTGGCGCTGTCGCAGGCGTACGCCGGCTCGCCGGACGCGGCCGCGGAGTCGCTGGAACGCGCCCGCAGCACGCCGCTCCGGGCCATGCGGATCCTCGGCGACCAGATCGAGACGACGATCGCCTGGACGGAGGCCCTGCTCGGCAACCCCGCGGGACTCCGGCGCGCGGACACGATCATCCTGCGGGGGACGGCCTCGGGCGCCTGGACGCACGTGCTGTACGCGCAGACGCTGCACTACGCGATGGACGCGTTGCACGGTCGGGACACCACCGCCTCCCTGGCGCGCATGGAGGAGGCCGCCACCAGGGTCGACGGTCCCCTCGCGTCGGCGATCACCGACTACGCCGCGGCGCTCCGCTCGGGCGATCGCGCGTGGATCGCGAGCGCCCAGGCCGCGCTGGCCGCGTGCGGGATGGCCGTGACCGCGGGGCGGACGAAGCAGCCGCTCACGAAGCGGGAGTACGAGGTGGCGGAGCTCGCCGCTCGCGGCCACTCGAACCGACGGATCGCCGACCAGCTCGGGCTGTCGGTCCGGACCGTGGACGCGCACATGTCGCGCGTGTTCTCGAAGTGGGACCTGCACGCACGGTCGGAGCTCGCCGAACTGGTGTGACCGCCGTCCGGGACAGAACGGTCTGAGCCCGGCAGGACGTGCTGGGCAGACCGCAGGAGAAGTTGCGGGATGCAGCACGACTCGCCGCTCCTGTTGACACAGGTCGGCGGGTTTCGCGTAGCGTTGTCTGCGTCGCCGGGTTCGGACCCGTTCGGGTCGGGTCCGAATCCCGGCGACTTCTCCCAGCGTAGGTACGCCGGACCATCGGCACATCGGTAGGACCTACCTAGTTCCCCTCGGGACGCCGATGTCGTCCGGCACCGGCGAGCACGACGTTCCGGCACCGGCGAGCACGACGCGGATCGGGCCTCCCGGACGCGCGCCGTCGGTCAGGGCAGCCGGACGGGCAGGAACGCCGCCAGGTCGGCCCGTGAGCCCGAGGCGCTGACGCGCTTCGTCGTCTCCGGGTCGTCCCACCGCAGCCGCCCCGTGGCGAGCGCGAGCCACGTCGTCGAATCCGTCTCGACCACGTTCGGCGGGGTGCCGCGCGTGTGCCGCGGGCCCGGGACGGCCTGCACGGCGGCGAACGGCGGGACCCGGACCTCGACGCTGTTGCCGGGCACGTCCTCGGCGAGGCGCTGCAACGTCCAGCGGACGGCGGTCGCGACCGAGGTGCGGTCCGTCGCGCCGGCGGTGACGGCCTCGAGCGCGGCCCGACCCACGGCGTCGTCGATGGTCTTCGGCGGCATCTCCACAGGCTAGCCGGTGCACTGCGGGCGGCGACCCGGGCTCGGTAGGGTGATCGGGTGCGAATCCTCGTCCTCGGTTCCGGTGCCCGCGAGCACGCGATCATCACGGCCCTCCTGGCGGAGCAGGCCGGTCACGTCATCACGGCCGCGCCCGGGAACGCCGGCATCGCCGCCGACGTCGAGACGGTGTCGCTGGACCCCACGAACGGCGCGCTGGTGGCGGAGTACGCGCTCGAGAACGACGTCCAACTCGTCGTCGTCGGACCGGAAGCCCCCCTCATCGCCGGTGTCGCCGACCCGCTGCGCACCCGCGGCATCCCGGTGTTCGGCCCCGGCAGGGCAGCCGCGCAGCTCGAGGGCTCCAAGGCCTTCGCCAAGCGGGTCATGGCCGAAGCCGGTGTGCCGACCGGTCGGCCGGTGTCCGCCGGCACGGTCGACGAAGCCGTGGCGGCGATCGACGAGCTCGGCGCACCGTACGTCGTGAAGGCCGACGGGCTGGCGGCGGGCAAGGGCGTCCTCGTGACGGACGACCGCCAGGCGGCGATCGACCACGCCACCTACTGGCTGCAGCACGGACCCGTCGTGGTCGAGGAGTTCCTCGACGGCGAAGAGGTCTCGCTGTTCTTCCTCAGCGACGGGCACGACGTCCGCGCGCTGTCCCCGGCACAGGACTACAAGCGGCTCGCCGACGGCGACCTCGGACCGAACACCGGCGGGATGGGCGCGTACTCGCCGCTGCCGTGGCTCGACGAGCGCTGGGGCTCTGAGCAGGCCTTCGTCGACGAGGTCACCGAGCTCGTCGCCCTGCCCACGGTCCGACGCCTCGAGCACGAGGGCACCCCGTTCGTCGGGCTGCTCTACTGCGGGCTGATCGTCACCGAGCAGGGCGTGCGGGTCATCGAGTTCAACGCCCGGTTCGGCGACCCGGAGACCCAGGTCGTGCTCCCCCGCCTGGCCACGCCGCTGAGCGGCCTGCTGCTCGCCGCGGCCTCGGGGCAGCTCGCCTCGGTCCCGCGTCCGGAGTTCCGCGACCAGGCGGCCGTGACGGTCGTCCTCGCGAGCGAGGGGTACCCGGAGAGCCCGGTGACCGGCCGGACGATCACGGGCGTCGACGACGCGAACGCGCGGGACGGGGTCGTGGTGCTGCACGCGGCGACCGGGGTCCTCGACGGGGAACTCGTCGCGACCGGCGGGCGGGTGCTCAGCGTCGTGGCCACCGGATCTGACTTCGCCGAAGCGCGCGACCGTGCCTACGCGGGCCTGCACGACATCACCCTCACCGGCGGCCGGTTCCGGACCGACATCGCCACGAAGGTCGCCCGATGAGCGCCCCCGTCGTCGAAGGCTGGCGGCACGTCTCGTCCGGCAAGGTCCGTGAGCTCTACGTCCCCGCGGCCACGGCGGACGTGGCCGGTGCCACCGAGCTCCTCCTCGTCGCCTCCGACCGCGTCAGCGCCTACGACTTCGCGCTCGAACCACCGATCCCGGGCAAGGGCGAGCTCCTCACCCGGCTGTCCCGCTTCTGGTTCGGCCAGCTCCGTGACGTCCCGAACCACCTGCTCGCCCCGAGCGGCACGACCACGCCGGTCCCGGCCTCGGTCGAGTCACGGTCCATGCACGTCATGCCGCTCCGGATGTTCCCGGTCGAGTGCGTCGTGCGCGGGTACCTGGTGGGCAGCGGCTGGGCCGAGTACCAGGAGACCGGCAGCGTGTGCGGCGTCGAGCTGCCAGCCGGCCTGTCGAACGGGGACCGCCTGCCGGAACCGATCTACACGCCGGCGTACAAGGCTCCGCAGGGCGAGCACGACGAGAACATCTCGTTCGAGCGCACCGAGGAGCTCATCGGTCCGGCCGACGCCGCGGCGCTGCGCGACCTGTCGCTGGCCGTGTACTCCGAGGCGGCGGCGATCGCCCTCCAGCGCGGGGTCGTCATCGCGGACACGAAGTTCGAGTTCGGCCGCGACGCCGACGGCCTGATCCGGATCGCCGACGAGGTCCTGACGAGCGACTCGAGCCGCTACTGGGACGCCGCCGCGTACGAGTCGGGCAACCGGACGGACTCGTTCGACAAGCAGATCGTGCGCGACTGGCTCAGCGCGAACTGGGACCGGACCGGCACGCCGCCCGTCCTGCCGGAGCAGGTCGTCGAGCGGACCGCGGCACGCTACCGGGAACTGATCGAGCGCCTCGGTGCCTGACCTCGGGCGGAGTGCTCAGGCGTCGCGCGACACGACGACGACGGTGAGGTCGTCGCCGGGGTCGTGCTCGAGCACGCGGCCTTGGACGCCGGCCAGGAACGTCGTCACGTCCGGCGCCGCCCGGTAGAGCGCCCCGAGTCGGGACAGGGACGCGAGCGTCGAGTCCCAGAGTTCGAGGGCACCGTCGCTGACGAGCAGCAGGGTGTCACCGGGTTCGAGCACGAGTTCGCCGGCAGCGCGGTCGATCCCGACCGGGTGGAGGCCGATCGGCAGGTCGACGGAGCGCAGGACCGACTCGGTCCCGTCGGCGTGCAGGTGCAGGACGAGGCCGTGACCGGCGTCGACGAACGCCAGGTGTCCGGTCGTGGTGTCGAGCCGACCGTGGAACAGGGTGGCGAAGGCCTCGGCGGCGCTGAGGTCCGGGGCGACCTGCTCCTCGAGTTCGGCGATCGCGGTGGACGGCTCCTCGTGGCACCGCGCGAGCAGTGCTCCGCGCATGCCCGCTGCCAGGAGTCCGGCGGCCATGCCCTTCCCCATCACGTCCGCGACGGTGAGGTCGACCGTGCCGTCGGCCGAGCGCCAGTCGTGGAAGTCGCCCGAGACGATGCCGTGCGGGATCGACGTCCCACCGATGGTCCACCCCGGCACGTCGATCATGCGGGGCTGCAGGCCGGACAGGACGGTGCGCAGCCGGTCGACGTCGAGCCCGGTGGCGAGTTCCCGCTCCGCCCAGAGGCCGAGTTCCTCGAGCAGGGCGACGTCGTCCGTGTCGAGCGCACGCGGACTCGGGTCGATGAGGCAGAGCGTCCCGACCTTCGTGGCGTCCGCTCCGACCCGGAGTGGGACCCCGGCGTAGAAGCGGACGTTGGGGTCGAGGTTGACCATCGGCAGGTCCGAGAACCGCTGGTCGGCACGCGCGTCCGGCACCACCACGGGGCCGTCCTGGTGCAGCGTCCGGCCGCAGAAGGTGTCCTGCAACGGCGTCGACCCGGGGAACACCTGGTCGGACTGCTGCGACTTGTGGAAGAGCTGGTCGTCGCCGGCCAGGTTGATGAAGGAACCCGCCACCCCGAACGCCTCGCGGGCGATCCGGGTGATGCGTTCGAACCGTTCCTCGGGCCCGCCGTCGATCACGTCGAGGGCGGCGAGGACCGCGGCACGCCGAGCCGCGCCGGGAGCGGAAGCGGGGATCGACTGCGCGACGTGCTCGGTGCTCATGACTCCACGCTAACGCGGATACCGGACACGCCCTCCCGGGCTCCGCACAACGCATGCCCCCAGTGGACGGGTCATCCCCGCGACCGGCGCGTAGCCTGACCGGGTGCTCCGTCGTGTGGTCCCCGTCTTCGCCCTCGGATGCGGCATCGTCGTCGCGCTCACCGGCTGCGGGGGCGTTGAGAACCCGACGGGGCGGGTGTCGGTCACGGTCTCGCCCGATGCCGCCGATCGGCCGTACCGGGTGCAGGTCGTCCTGCCGAACGGCGAGCCCTCGGCACGACAGCAGGTCTACCCGGGCGACACCGCCGACTTCGCCGGGATCCCGCTCGGAGACGTGACCGTCCGGGCCGGGGACCTCTGCTCCGGGAGGACGACCGTCGTGGCGGACCAGGTGGCGCGCGTGACCCTCACGGCCACCGGCTGCTGACCCGGCTCCGTCGGTCGTCGACCGGGGGTCAGGGGCCGCTCGGGTCGGGGTCGGGACCGCTGGTCGGGGTCGAGGACCGCGGGTCGGTGCCAGGGACCGCGTCCCACTCCTCGCCGTACCGGGACAGCACGGACCACCGGTCGACCGGCCACGTGATCACGAACGCCCGACCGACCACGTCGTCGACGGGCACGTTGCCGTGGATGCGCGAGTCGGCGGAGTCGTACCGGTTGTCACCCATGACCCAGAGGCGCCCGGCCGGCACGGTGATGGCGAAGTCCTCGCCCGACACCCGATCGACGTCGGGGGGCAGTCGCACGTACGGCTCGTCGACCGCGTGCCCGTTCACCGACAGCCGACCCTGGGCGTCGCAGCACTCGACCCGATCCCCGGGCAGTCCGATCACGCGCTTGATGAGGTCCTCGCCCTGCCCCGGCGCGAGCCACGCGTTCGGGTCCCGGAACACCACGACGTCACCGCGCTCGAGCGACATCACGTCGGGCACGAGCTCGTTCACCAGGACGCGGTCCCCGACGAGCAGGGTGTCCTCCATCGACTCCGACGGGATGTAGAACGACCGCACGAGGAACGCCTTCACCAGGAAGGACACGACCAGCGCCGCCACCACGATCACGACCAGGTCGCGCAGGAACCGCGTCGTCGATCGCCGGCGGGTCTGCTCGCTCGCGGTCGAGGGACCTGTCTCGCTCACGGCGTCACCACGACCGTCGCGACGGGCGCGACCGCGATCGAGACGGCCGGCACGGCGATCGCGCCGGAGGGGGACGGCCACGGCCGGTCACGGGCTCGCTCGATGGGCAGGTCCTGGGGTCGCGGTCGGCGGCCTCGGCGTTCAGGGGGCATCGGTCCATCTTGGCCCGTCCCGGCCGGGTCCGGCTGACGAGCACCCGGATGTGATGCCAAGGTGGTCAGGACCGCGCACCGCTGCACGGTCGGGATGGAGGCCCACATGACCGACCGCAGACCACTCGCCCTGGTGACCGGGGTGGGCCGACGGGCCGGCATCGGTGCCGCGATCGCGATCCGGCTCGCCACCGACGGCTGGGACCTCGCCATCAGCTGGTGGGGGCCGTACGACGAGCGGGTGCACGGGGGTGCCGACCCGGAGGGGGTGGACGCGGTCGTCGCGGAGTGTGTGGCGGCGGGGGCCGCCGTGACGCGCCTCCCGGTCGACCTGGCCGACCCGGAGCAGGCGGCCGCGCTCGTCGGCCGCGCCGAGGCCGAAGCCGGTGCGCCCGTGGCGGCCGTCGTCATGTCGCACTGCGAGTCGGTGGACTCCGACTTCGCGACGACGACCGTCGAGTCGTTCGACAAGCACCTGGCCGTGAACGTCCGCGCCCCGTTCCTCGTCGTCCAGGCGTACGCACGGCGACTGCGCGAGGGAGCCGACGCGCCGCTCGACCGGCGCCGGGTGATCGCGCTGACGAGCGACCACGTCGGGTTCAACCTGCCGTACGGCACGAGCAAGGGTGCGCTCGACCGGCTGATCGTCGGCGCGGCGATCGAACTCGGGGACGTGCGGGTCAGCGCGAACACCATCAACCCGGGGCCGAACGACACGGGATGGATGACGGACGAGATCCGGCAGGCGGCCGTCGACCAGACTCCGCTCGGCCGGCCGTCGATGCCCACGGACACGGCGGCGCTCGTCGGGTTCCTCTGCGGGCCGGACGGCGGGTGGGTGAACGGACAACTGCTCAAGACGGACGGGGGCTTCAGCGCGAAGTGACAACTCGTTGACGTGTCACCGAAGCGGGCGCAGACTGAGGGCATGCACTCGCAGGACCTCCTCGCCGCGGACACCGGGATGGGCGCCGTCACGCTCCGGGTCGCCGACCTCGACGCCATGACGGCGTACTACCGGGACGGCGTCCGGCTGACGGTGCTCGCGCAGGAGGGCGGTCGGGTGGTGCTCGGGCGCCCGGCGGCCGGGGAGGCCGCGGGAGGGCTCACCGTGCCGGTCCTGGTCCTCGAGCACGAGCCGTCGCTCCGGAACGCCAGCCCGGGGCAGGCCGGCCTGTTCCACACCGCCGTGCTCTTCGACACCCGGGCTGACCTCGCCGCGGCGCTGTACTCCGTCGCCACCGGCTACCCGCAGTCCTTCACCGGCAGCGCCGACCACCTGGTCAGCAACGCGTTCTACTTCTCCGATCCGGAGGGCAACGGCGTCGAGTTGTACTGGGACCGCGACCGGACGCAGTGGTCCTGGACGCACGGCTCGGTCGACATGGACACCGTGTACCTCGACCCGAACGCCTTCCTGCAGGAGCACCTGACGGCCGATGCTCTGGAGCACGCAGGTTCCCGGCCGGGCCGCGTCGGCCACGTGCACCTGTCGGTCGGGGACGTCGCCGCCGCGAAGGCGTTCTACGTCGACACGCTCGGCTTCGCCACGACCGCGGCGATGGGCGGGCAGGCACTGTTCGTCAGCGCCGGCGGGTACCACCACCACATGGCGATGAACACGTGGAACTCACGCGGGGCCGGACGCCGACAGCTCGCCCTGGGGCTGGGGCTCGTGCGCATCGAGGTGCCGGCCGCCGACGACCTCGGCGCGCTCACCGCGCGCATGCGGAACGCCGGCGTGCAGACCGCGGACGACGGCCGGACGGTCGCGTTCGAGGACCCCTGGGCGAACCGCATCGAGGTGACCACCGCCGGTCGCGGGTGAGTCGGCGGGCGCGAGCTGCGCCTCCCGGCTGGGGCGCGCGTGGTCCGTCCGTGTGCGCGGCCGGCGGGCCGGGTCGCGATCACGGCCGGAAGGCTCGTGTCGGCGTCCCGAGCCCGCTCGTGTCGGCGTCCCGAGCCCGCTCGTGTCGGCGTCCCGAGCCCGCTCGTGTCAGTGTCCCGTACCCGCTCGCGTCAGCGGGTGCGGAAGTAGCGGTGCAGCGCCCGCTCGCGGACGAGCGGGACGGCCGCCGCACCTCCTGTGACCGCTCCGACGAGTCCGAGCCCGCAGAGGAGCGCGGCGCCCTCGACGACGGGCAGTCCGTCACCGAACGGGAGGCCCCGGACCAGCACCACGGACACGGCGAGCGCCAGGACGGCGCCGATCGCACCCCACACGAGGTGCTGGACGGCGATGCCGAGTGCCTGCGCCGCGGTGCTGACGCCGACGTGCCGGTCGGAGGCGATCGACAGCCGCCGACAGAACACGGCAGCGCTCCCGACGACCAGCCCGAGTCCGAGCGCCGCGCCAGCTCCGAGTCCGAGTCCGGTTCATCCGTGCCGCCACAGTCCGAGCGGATCCAACCTGCACTGCACCGCTTCGGGTGCCCATTGGTCGTACGAGTAGACGCCCTTGTCGTCTTCATCCCGCCACTCGCGCTCGGAGTACGCCTTCGTCACGAGACCCGCCTTTTTGAGGCAGGCCACCGTGATCTCCGCATCATCCTGCTTCTCCGGATTCCGTCGGACCTCGTTGAACAAGTACGTGATGCTCCTGTCGAATCGAGTGGCGCATCGCTGCTTGGTTGCGAGGGCGGCATCGCTTTGTCCCACTTCATCACCATCCAGGGGCTGGATCTCCGCCGTACCGTCGTCGAGTTCGCGGTACCCGTAGCCCGCTTCAGCCATGCATTCCCGCATCTTCGCTTGCGCATCCGCCAGTTCCTTCGGCGTCACCACACCGTCCTCGAGGATGGCCAGCTCGTGATCGCTGGCGTCTGAGATCGCCGTAGCGAACTCATCTGCCCACGGCCCCGCCCCGAGGAGGGAGATCGGCCCGTCGCTGCCCCGCTCCGTACGCGACGCGCTGCACGCGCTCGCCGTGCTGATGAGAGCGCCCACGATCGCAACGACGCACCAGCGACCCCGGCTGATCACGCCGCTCGGATCATGCCGTACTGCGCGATCCCCGCCCAGCTGAACGATTCCCTCGACCAGCTGTTCGCACCCGCCCGGTTGCCGAGTTTCACGAGTCCGTTGCTCAACCGGTTGAAGTGCTGCGCAACTCCGCACCCCGTGTAGTTCTTCCCCTGTGACTGCGTGATCTGTCCCCAGCACGCCCGAGCCTCTGCCCCCGGTGCCGTCGCTGCGTCGACGGCGACGCCAGCACTCAGGACTGTCCCGACGCTTGCGACTCCGAGGATCAGCTTCGAGACCATCATGTTCGTTCCCCTCCATCGCCGCGACCGTCGCAGCGTGATGTGTAATGTATGAGCGTTCTCGGCCTGACGCAAGGGCTCATGCCGAATGTCGAATGGCCGACTTGCGGAGTGATTCCCGGTACTGCTCCACCCACGACCGATCTGCAACGGAGAACGGCACGATCCCGGAATGCCACTTTTCGGTACACGACATACGCGGGCGGTCAGTGCACGATGCGGTTCGCCGGGCAGGATGGTCGGATGACTGACGAAATCCGGTGGGAGGTGGTCGAGGAGAGCGCGCTGACGCTCATCGACCACGAAGCGATCGCGGCGATGCTGGCGCAGGCCTTCCCGGACTGGTCGCACTGGTACGTCGGCGGCCGGAGCTGGGCGGGGATGCAGCCCGAACGCCGGGTCATCGGGCGGACCGAGGACGGCGTCGTCCTGGCGCACGTCGGCATCCGGCGGATGTTCGTCACGGTCGGCGGCGAGGACGTCCTGGTCGGCGACACCGGCCTGGTCGGCGTCTCGCCGCGACTGCAGGGAACGGGCGTCGGCCGCGAGCTGATGGACCGCGTGCACGACGTCCTCGACGGGCTGCGCGTGCCGTACGGGTTCCTCGGCGCGGGTGAGGACCGGGTCCCCTTCTACGCCCACATGGGCTGGCACGAGTTCCCGGAGGCGATCGGCACCTTCAGTGCGTTCACGGCGGACGGTGCCGGGGTCGTGGAGACCGAGCAGGGCGGCTGGATGGTCCGACCCGTGACGGCCCGGCTCGAGGACTGGCCGGAGGGCCCGATCCTGCTCAACGGCCAGCAGGTCTGATCGCCCCCGTCCCGACGCGCCCGACCGCGGTCGCCGAGCGGTCAGGAACGGTCGCACCGGGCCTCCCGGGACGACAGGCCGTGACCGCTCCACGGCACTGCGCGGGACGTCCCGACCAGTCGGCGCTCCGCCCAGGGGCACCCGGCGACCGCCGGATCACGGACGGGAGGCGCGGTGCGAGTCCGACTCGCACCGCGCCTCCCGGCAGTTCCAGCGTCGACTACGCCTCGACGGCGACCTTCTCCGGGTCCTCGTTCGAGCCCGGCGCGCTCGGCGCGACCGCGGCGCGCACGCGCGCTCCGAGGTCGGGGTCGACGTTCGTCCAGTAGGCGAAGACGCGCTCGCGCAGGTCGTCGCGCGTCACCTTCGAGACGTGCCCGGCGATGTTGCCGACGAGACGCTCACGGGCGGCATCGTCGAGCACCTCGCGGTAGAGCGTGCCGGCCTGACCCCAGTCGTCGTCCTCCGGGTGCAGGGTGGCGGCGGAGCGCTGCAGCGCACCGTCGGACTCCCAGCCCGGCGCGTCGTCGGTCGCGTTCGGGTCGGCGTGGGCACCACCGAGCGAGTTCGGCGCGTACACCGGCACCTCGGACTTCTGGAAGTCGAAGCGCATGCCGCCGTCCTTCGAGTACGAGTGGACCTCGTTCTTCGGGGCGTTCACCGGCAGCTGCGCGTGGTTCGTGCCGACGCGGTAGCGGTGGGCGTCTGCGTAGCTGAAGATGCGCGCGAGGAGCATCTTGTCGGGGCTCGCCGCGATGCCGGGCACGAAGTTCGAGGGGGCGAAGGTCGCCTGCTCGATCTGCGCGAAGTAGTTCTCCGGGTTGCGGTTGAGCTCCATCGTGCCGACCTCGATGAGGGGGTAGTCCGCGTGCGGCCACACCTTCGTCAGGTCGAACGGGTTGAAGCGGTACTCCGCGGCGTCGTCGTACGGCATGACCTGCACCTTGAGGGTCCAGCGCGGGAAGTCCTGGCGCTCGATCGCGGCGTGCAGGTCACGGATGTGGAAGTCCGCGTCCTCGCCGGCGATGCGGTCGGCGTCCTCCTGCGTCAGGGTCTTGTGGCCCTGCTCGGTGATGAAGTGGTACTTCACCCAGAAGCGCTCGCCGTCGGCGTTGATCCACTGGTACGTGTGCGAGCCGAAGCCGTCCATGTTGCGCCAGCTGGCGGGCAGGCCGCGGTCACCCATGAGCCAGGTGACCTGGTGCGCCGATTCGGGCGACAGGGTCCAGAAGTCCCACTGCATGTCGTGGTCGCGCAGGTGGGAGCCCGGCAGGCGCTTCTGCGAGCGGATGAAGTCGGGGAACTTGATGCCGTCGCGGAGGAAGAACACGGGGGTGTTGTTGCCGACGAGGTCGTAGTTGCCCTCGCTCGTGTAGAACTTCAGCGCGAAGCCGCGGGGGTCGCGCCAGGTGTCGGGCGAGCCCTGCTCACCGGCGACGCTCGAGAACCGCGCGAGCATCTCGGTGGTCTGTCCGGGCTGGAGGAACGCGGCGCGCGTGTACCGCGAGACGTCGTGGGTGACGGTGAAGGTACCGAAGGCACCACCGCCCTTGGCGTGCACGACGCGCTCCGGGATCCGCTCCCGGTTGAACTGGGCGAGCTTCTCGACCAGGTAGTGGTCGTGCAGCGCGATCGGGCCGTCGGCCCCGACACCCATGGAGTGCTGGTCGCTGGAGACCGGAGCCCCGCTGTTGGTGGTGGTGGTGGGCGTGTTCTGGTCGGACACGGTTCCTCCTCGGTGGAACGGTTGGATCGGTCAGGGTGGCTCGGGTTGGTCTTCTGGGTACGGCGCTGGGCAGGGCACAGCGGACGTCCCGGGTTTGCCGGGAGGCCCGTGCTGCGCAGGCGCTCAGCTCGCGCTGGGTGCGACGGCGGTGGCGCTGGGCGCGACGGCGGGCGCGGCAGCCTCCGCCGTGTCGTCACGCTCGGCAGCGGCGCACTGCGCGCAGATGCCCCAGTAGGTGACCTCGGCGGTGGTGACCGCGAAGCCGTGGGTCTCGGACGGGGTCAGGCACGGCGCGTGGCCGACGGCGCAGTCCACGTCACCGATGGCGCCGCACATGGTGCAGACGATGTGGTGGTGGTTGTCCCCGGTGCGGCGCTCGTACCGTGCCGGGCTGCCGGCGGGTTCGATCCGGCGGACGAGCCCGGCGCCGGTCAAGGCGTTCAGCACGCCGTAGACCGCCTGGTGGCTCGTGGTCGGGAGTTCGGCCGCGAGCGCACTGACGAGGTCGTCGGCCGTGGTGTGCGGCGACGCCTCGATCGCGCGGAGTGCCGCGAGCCTCGGCGCGGTGACCCGGAGTCCGGCCCCGCGGAGGAGTTCGGTGTCGTCGACCATGCGGAGCCCTTCTCTTGCAGCGTTCAAGACAACGCTCACTGTACACGGCCGGCCCGTCCCCGCGGCCACGACACGTACGCGTTGCGGAATACGATGTGTCACGATCCGGTCGCGATCAGCTGAGCATCGCTCGGGACGGTGGGAACGGCCGGTAGCGTCCAGCCATGTCCATGCAGCAGGCCGACGCAGCGTCGGCGAACACCGCTCAGGACGTCCGGGGGACCATCGCGCAGCGGGACCTGGTCGTCGACCTCATCCGGACGGCCTGCGTCGTCCTCGTCGTCGTCGTGCACGTCACGATGGTCGGCGTCGCGTCCGATGCCGCCGGGATCCGGGTGACGAGCCCCCTGCAGCAACTGCCCTGGTACGTCGGCGCGACCTGGATCGGTCAGGTGATGCCGCTGTTCTTCGTGGTGGGCGGGTTCGCGAGCGCCCTGGGATGGCGCAGCACCGTCGCCCGCACGGATGCCTCCGGCAGCCCCGCGCGGGACTACGTCGCGACCCGGCTCGTGCGGCTGTTCCGGCCGGCGGTCCCCCTCTTCGTGGTGCTCGCGGTCGGACTCGGCATCGCCACGGCCGTCAACACGCCGGCCGAGCTGCTCGACGAACTCGCGTTCGGCATCGGGTCCCCGCTCTGGTTCCTCGCCGCCTACGGCATCACGCAGTGCTGCGTCCCCCTCATGGCCCGGCTGCACGCACGCGCGCCCTGGTGGACCCTCGTCGTGCTGCTCGTGCTCGCCGCCGTCGTCGACTCGGTCCGCCTAACGACCGGCGTCGCCGAGGTGGGGCTCCTCAACCTCGGCCCGGTGTGGCTGTTCGCGCAGCAGCTCGGGTTCCTGTGGGTCGACGGCTGGTTCGCCCGGCGGTCGCGCCTGGTGCTGCTCGGGATCGCGGGGTCCGCGTACGGCCTGCTCGTGCCCCTGACCTCCGTCGGCCTCTGGGCGCCGGACATGCTGCAGGACCTCAACCCGCCGATGCTCCCGCTGGCGTTCCTCGCCGTCGGGCAGGCCTGTCTCGTGCAGGTCGTGCACGCGCCGCTGACGAGGCTCATGCAGGCCCGTCCCGCGCAGGCCGTCGTGTTCCTGCTCGGTCGGGACGGCATGGCGATCTACCTCTGGCACCTGCCGCTGTTCATCCTGCTCAACGGGATCGGCCTGCTCGTCGGGCTGCCCTTCCCCGAGCCCGGCTCCGGGACGTGGTGGGCGACGCGGGTGATCGCGGTCGTGGTGCTCCTCGCGACGGCGCTCGGCGTGGCGCGGGCGGTCCGCCGCTTCGACCGGCCGCTCCCCCGCCTGGCTCCGGGGTCCGACCGCCCGACCTGGCCGGTCCTCGCGGTCGCAGCCATCTGCACGATCGGCCCGGCCTTCGCGGTCATGCAACTGCACCTGTCGTTCCCGATCGCACTCGTCGGTGCCGTCCTGATCCCGGCGGGCGTGTGGCTGCTGACGCGCACGGTGCCGACCCGGCGCGTGGCGACCGTGTCCGGGTCCTCGTCCACCGGAGTCGGGCCGGGCCTCCCGTCCCGAGAGCACTGACGCCCACCGCGGTCTCCGGGACGACGAGCCCGGCCGGCAGCTGCCGGACGGTGAGCCGGGAGCGGCGGCGGGCGTTGCTCGGCACGGCGGACACGACGCGAGCCCCGGCCCCTCGAGCGAGGGACCGGGGCTCGCGGTCCGTGGCCGGCGTCCGGCGTCCGGCGGCCAGCGGAACGGGGCGACTACGCGCCGACGTGCCTGCCGTGGTGGTCGTCGGCGGCGGGCTCGTCCGCGGCGGTCGCCGGGGCCGGTGCGGACGCGTGGGCACCGACGTGCTCGCGCGCACCGGCACCTGCCTGATCGGCGCCGGCCTGCTCCCCGTCCGGCTGGGTGGCGACGGACCCGGTCTGCTTCCACGCCACGGTCTGCTTCGGCTTCGTCAGGAACAGGGCCGCGACGATCGCCGCGATGAGGACGACGGCCGGCAGGACCAACGACTGGCCCATCGCCCGCGAGAACGGGTCGAGCAGGAAGCCCGGCAGCGACCCCGTCTGCTCGGCGCTGATCCCGGACCCACCGGACTGGCTCGGGAACTCCGCGCGGATGCGGGCCTCCATGAGGGCGGCGATGCCGGCGGAGCCGAGCACGGCACCGATCTGACGGGTCGTGTTGTAGACGCCCGAGCCGGCGCCGGCGAGACGCGGCGGCAGGTTGCGCGTGGCGGAGACGGAGAGCGGTCCCCACATGCAGGCGTTCGCGAGCCCGAGGAGCGCGCTCGGCAGGAGCACCCAGCCCCAGTCGGCGTTCGCGGCGATGAGCGCGCCGAACCAGAACAGTCCGCCGGAGAAGCAGGCGAGGCCGAACGATGCGACCCAGCGCGGGTTCCAGATGTTGAGCCGCTTGCCGACGTAGGGCGCGAGCGCGGCCGAGAGGACGGCCTGCGGGACCAGGAGGAGCGCGGCCTGCGTCGGCGAGAACCGGAGCACGTCCTGCGCCCACAGCATGATCGGCAGCGCGAAGGACGCGATGGCGACGCCGACCGCGGTGATCGCGATGTTGGCGAGGGTGAAGTTGCGGTCCGTGAACAGGCCGAGCGGGAGGAGCGGCTCCCCCTTCTGCACGCCCTGCCAGACGACGAACGCAGCGAGGACCACGATGCCGGCGATGATGAGCGACCAGACGGAGATCGGACCGGTGATGGTGCCCCAGTCGTAGGTCTCGCCCTCCTGGATGCCGAAGACGAGCAGGAAGAGCCCGACCGCGGACAGCACGACGCCGAGCAGGTCGAAGCGGTGACGGTTCGTGGCGAAGGACGGCACGAACTTCTGCGCGAGCACGAACGCGACGACGCCGACGGGGACGTTCACGAAGAAGATCCACTCCCAGCCGAAGCCGTCGACGAGCAGGCCGCCGAGGATCGGGCCGACGAGCGAGGCGACACCGGCGACGGCGCCCCACAGGCCCATCGCGGCACCGCGGTTCTGCGGCGGGAAGATGCGGGTGATGACGGCCATCGTCTGCGGGGTCATCATCGCGGCACCGAGGCCCTGCACGACGCGGGCGAGGATGAGCACCTCGATCGAGCCTGCGAGTCCGCACCAGAGGCTGGCGAGGGTGAACACGACGAGGCCGACCTGGTACAGCACCTTCGGGCCGAAGCGGTCACCGAGACGGCCCGTGATGAGCAGCGGGACGGCGTACGCGAGCAGGTACGCGCTCGTCACCCAGATGACGGCGTTGATGTCGGCGTCGAGGGCCTGGGAGATGGTCGGCGTCGCGACCGAGACGATCGTCGAGTCGACCAGGATCATGAAGAAGCCGACGACGAGCGCCCAGAGCGCTGGCCACGGCTTCTTGCCGTGCTCCAGGTCGGCGGCGGTGGAGGCGGATGTCATCGAGTGGTGTCCTTGCTGTTGCTGTTCATCGTGGTGTCTGCGGGGGCGTCGGCTCCGGCGTCCGGACCACCCCAGGGGACGTCGCCGCGCTGGATGCGCTCGACGGTGGCGTGCAACCACTCGATCTGCGCGGTGAGCATGGCACGGACGTACGACACGTCCAGCCAGTAGCGCTCCGGCAGGTCCTTGGCGGTCACGACGCCGAGGATCTCGTCGGTGTCGGCCCGCCTGCCCTCCAGCGCCGCCGCCCGCGCGGTCAGTGCTGCGACCGCCTCGGCGAGCGAGATGTTCTCGATCTCGGCGACGGCCAGGTGGAAGACCGGGTACTCGTCGGCGGGCTCGGCGAGCAGGTGGAGCAGCCCGTCGTGGAGGACCGTCCTGCCCTGGTCCGTGATGGCGTACGTCGTGCGCTCCGGCCGGTTGCCGCCGCGGTCGGTCCCGACGGCCTCGGCCAAGCCCAGGTCGACGAGCCGTCCGACCTGGTGGTAGAGCGTGCCGGGGCGGACCTTGACGTTCCGGGCGTCACGCCGGTGGACCATCGTCTGGAACATCTCGTACGGGTGCGCGGGTCCCTCGTTGAGGAGCCCGAGCGCCGCGTACGCGAGCGGCGTGAGGTCCGGCACCGTGCCTCCGGGAGATGAGTGGCCGTACAGGATGATCGAAGCGGAATGTTCGAGTTGGAATAGTACGTCGCGGAACGGTTCCCCACAAGCGCTGGGGCCGGTCCCGAGCGGCACCTAGACTGTTCTCGTCCCCACCCGACCCCTGTGCTGGAGTGAACACGTGCCAACGATCGTCGTCGAGGTCATGCCGAAGGCCGAGATCCTCGACCCCCAGGGCAAGGCGGTGGGCAACGCCCTCGCCCGCCTCGGCAAGAACGACCTGACCAACGTCCGCATCGGCAAGCGATTCGAGGTGTCGGTCGACGGTCCCGTCGACGACGCCAAGCTCGCCGAGGTCCGCGAGATCGCGGTCGACGTCTTCTCGAACGCCGTCATCGAGGACGTCGTCTCCGTCAGCGTGGTCGAGTGACGATGCGCATCGGCGTCATCACCTTCCCCGGCTCGCTCGACGACCGCGACGCCCAGCGCGCCGTCCGTCTCGCCGGAGCCGAGCCCGTCGCGCTCTGGCACGGCGACCACGACCTGCAGGGCGTCGACGCGATCGTCCTCCCCGGCGGGTTCTCCTACGGCGACTACCTGCGTGCGGGTGCGATCGCCGCCAAGGCCCCGATCATGGCCGAGGTCATCGACGTCGCGGGCAAGGGGATGCCGGTCCTCGGCATCTGCAACGGCTTCCAGATGCTGGCCGAGGCCCGTCTGGTCCCCGGAGCACACACCCGGAACGCCCACCAGCAGTTCATCCGGCGCGACCAGGTGCTCCGTGTCGAGAACGCCGACACCGCCTGGACCTCCGGCTTCGACGCGCAGCAGGAGATCACCATCCCGCTGAAGAACGCCGACGGCCGGTTCGTCGCCGACGCGGACGAGATCAAGCGCATCGAGGACAACGGCCAGGTCGTGTTCCGCTACGTCGGCGTCAACCCGAACGGGTCGATCGACGACATCGCCGGTGTCTCGAACGAGCGCGGCAACGTCGTCGGCCTCATGCCGCACCCCGAGCACGCCACGGAGCCCGGGTTCGGCCCGGACACCCGCGCTGCCATGGCCTCCGGCACGGACGGCCTCACCTTCTTCACCTCCGTGATCGAGCGCGCGCTCGTCAAGTGACCGTTTCGCCCTCACTTCGTCACTCATGTCAGTGATGTGAGTGACGCGCTCAGTGATACAGTGACGACACTGAAGCGAAGTGAGGCCGACGGTGGAGACCAGTCAAGGGGACCTAGCGTCCGTCGTGGCACTGCTTCGTATGGCAGCTACGGACAGTGAGCAGATCGAGGCCAAGGCCGCGGTCCACGGCCTACCGAGAACCATCTGGACCACAGTCAGTGCGTTCGCGAACGGCAGCGGCGGTCTCATCATCCTCGGACTCGACGAGAAGTCCGGCTTCCTGCCCGCAGAGGGCTTCGACGCTTCAGTGACGCAGGACCGTGTAGCAGACGGATTCAGGCCGCGGAGTGCTCAGGAACCGCCAGGTCCCCTCACCCCGCCTCCGCACGCCTCCATCACGATCGCCGACGTTGACGGTGCTCCTGTGGTGCTCGTCGACGTCCATGAAGCGGCTGTGACCGACAAACCGACGTACGTCACGACACAAGGCCCGGAGAACGGCACGTACGAACGCGTCGGCGACGGCGACCGGCGGATGAGTCGGTACGGCGTCTATCTCCTCAGCAGTGATGTCCGACAACCCGCTGACGACCGCGCCGAGATCGTAGGCACGAGCATCGACGATCTCGAACCTGGCGCAATCCGTCGCTTCATCGAACGTGTTCGAACGCGTCGACCGCGAGCAGTCGCGGACGCGCGCACCGACGAGGAAGTACTCCGTCGTTTCAACGTGATCACCGCTGGTGGGACGCCGACGCTCGCTGGGCTCCTGACGCTCGGCAAGTACCCCCAGGAACAGTTCCCGCAGTTGGTGATCACCTTCGCGTCCTACCCGTCGGTCACGAAAGCCGCGGCGACCGGGGACATCCGCATGCTGGATCGCCGAACACTGGATGGTCCGATCCCGGACATGATCGATGACGCCGTTCGTGTCGTTGATGAGAACCTGCGACATCGAAGGGTCAGTGCGGTCGGCGCCGGTGCTCGCGACGTCCCTGAGATCCCACTCGATGCAGTACGAGAAGCGGTGACGAACGCGGTGTCGCATCGGGACTACAGCGACTGGGCCAAAGGCGCGCAGGTTCAAGTCGAGCTCTACGCTGATCGGCTCGAGGTCAACAACCCCGGCGGTATCTGGGGAGGACGGAACATCACCGACTTGTACGACGGGGAGTCGCGATCACGGAACGCCGTACTCGCGTCACTCCTCACGGAGGTACCCCTGCGCGGTAGAGATGAAACCGTGTCAGAGAATGCGGGATCAGGGATCCCGCGAATGACCGGCGTGCTTGAACGCGAGGGTCTGGCAGCCCCGAAGTTCAGTGACGACCGCACAGCCATGACGGTCACTCTCGACCGGCATGGGCTCCTCGACCCCGAGATGGACGCGTGGCTGACGCAGGTCGGGGCCGCTGATCTCCCGGAGGACCAGAGGCGAACGCTCGCCCTCGTCCACTCCGGAAGAATAGTCGACGACCACCTGCTGGAGATCCAGCTCGGGATCGATCGGCGCTCAGCCCGTGACACACTCGACACCCTCGTGCACCGGGGTTGGCTGCAGTACCCGAAACGAGTCGGAGCTGGGTACACGCCAGCCACCCTTCTCCTGGACGCAGAACTCCTCGGCGGCGACCTGCTCGAGATCTTCCACGAGGTTCCGGAAACGCGGGGTCTGTCGCCTGAAGAGCGGATCATCGAAGCGCTACGGAACGCCGGGGAACTCAGCATCCACGAACTCGCCGAGCGGACCACGCTGTCGATTCCCACCCTGCGACAGAAGCTCCGCGTATTGATCGATCAAGAGGTCGTGTGGCCGACGGCGCTCCCGCAGAGCCGGAATCGACGGTACCAACTCCGCCGATCCCCACGAACCGGGTAGGGCAGCGCTCCCCTTTAAGATGGCGCTGTGACCACACACGTGCGACCGAAGCCCGACACCGTCCAGGACGCCGCCGAGACGCCCGACAAGGAGCAGCCGTACGCGGCACTCGGGCTCAAGGCCGACGAGTACGCCGAGATCCGCGAGATCCTCGGCCGCCGACCCACCTCGGGCGAGCTGGCGATGTACTCCGTCATGTGGTCGGAGCACTGCTCGTACAAGTCGAGCAAGAACTACCTCCGGCAGTTCGGCCAGAAGGTCACGCCGGAGATGAAGAAGAACCTCATGGTCGGCATGGGCGAGAACGCGGGTGTCGTCGACGTGGGTGACGGTTGGGCGGTGACCTTCAAGGTCGAGTCGCACAACCACCCGTCCTACGTCGAGCCGTACCAGGGCGCCGCCACGGGAGTCGGCGGCATCGTCCGCGACATCATCTCGATGGGTGCCCGTCCGGTGGCGGTGATGGACCAGCTGCGCTTCGGTGCGATCGACCACGAGGACACCGCCCGGGTCGTGCACGGGGTCGTCGGTGGTATCTCGTTCTACGGCAACTGCCTCGGCCTGCCGAACATCGGCGGCGAGACCTACTTCGACCCGGTGTACCAGGGCAACCCGCTGGTGAACGCGCTGGCGGTCGGCGTCCTCCGCCACGAGGACCTGCACCTCGCCAACGCCTCCGGCGCGGGCAACAAGGTCGTGCTCTTCGGTGCCCGCACGGGTGGCGACGGCATCGGCGGCGCGTCGATCCTGGCGTCCGACACCTTCACCGAGGGCGGCCCGACCAAGCGCCCGGCCGTCCAGGTGGGCGACCCGTTCGCCGAGAAGGTCCTCATCGAGTGCTGCCTCGAGCTCTTCCAGAAGGAGCTCGTCGAGGGCATCCAGGACCTCGGCGCCGCGGGCATCTCCTGCGCGACGAGCGAGCTCGCGAGCAACGGAGACGGTGGGATGCACATCTCCCTCGACGACGTCCTGCTGCGCGACCCGTCGCTCACGGCAGAGGAGATCCTCATGTCGGAGAGCCAGGAGCGCATGATGGCGGTCGTCCGCCCCGAGAAGCTCGACGCGTTCCTCGCGGTCGTCGGCAAGTGGGAGGTCGAGACCAGCGTCCTCGGCGAGGTCACCGGTACCGGCCGCCTCGTCATCGACTGGCAGGGCCAGGAGATCGTCAACGTCGACCCGCGCACCGTCGCGGTCGACGGCCCCGTGTACGACCGCCCCGTCGCCTACCCGACGTGGATCGACGCGCTGCAGGCCGACGGCGCCGAGTCGCTCGACCGTCCGGAGACGGGCCCCGCGCTCAAGGCGCAGTTCCTGCAGCTGCTCGGGTCCCCGAACCTGTCGGACAAGCGCTGGGTCACGAACCAGTACGACACGTACGTGCTCGGCAACACCGCGCTCGCCTTCCCCGACGACGGCGGCATGATCCGTGTCGACGAGGAGACCGGCCTGGGCGTCGCCATCGCGACGGACGCCAACGGCCGGTACTGCCAGCTCGACCCGAAGCAGGGCGCTCGCCTCGCCCTGGCCGAGGCCTACCGCAACGTCGCCGTCACCGGCGCCGTCCCCGCCGCGGTGACCGACTGCCTGAACTTCGGGTCGCCGGAGAACCCCGAGGTCATGTGGCAGTTCTCGGAGGCCGTCGAAGGCCTCGCGGACGGCTGCATGGAACTCGGTATCCCGGTCACCGGTGGCAACGTGTCGTTCTACAACCAGACCGGTGACACCCCGATCCACCCGACGCCCGTCGTCGGTGTGCTCGGCGTGATCGACGACGTCGCCAAGCGCATCCCCTCGGGCTGGCAGGACGACGGCCACAACATCTACCTGCTCGGCACGACGAGCCTCGAGCTCGACGGCTCGGCGTGGGCCGGCACCGTGCACGGGCACCTCGGCGGACGCCCGCCGGCGGTGGATCTGCAGCGTGAGAAGGCACTGGCGGAGCTCATCGCCGCCGCTGCCGACGAGCAGCTGCTGACGAGCGCGCACGACCTGGCGGACGGCGGCCTCGGCCAGACCCTCGCCGAGTCGGTCCTGCGTTTCGGGCTCGGCGCCCGCGTCGTGCTCGACGAGCTCGAGTCCCGTGACGGCGTGGACACCGCGACCGCGCTGTTCTCGGAGTCGACCGGTCGCGTGATCGTGACCGTCCGCCGCGAGGACGACGTCCGTTTCCAGGGCCTGTGCAACGGTCGGGGCTACCCGGTCCTGCGCATCGGCGTGACGGATGCGGCATCTGACTCCCTCGAGGTCCAGGGTGCGTTCGAGGCGACGATCGACGAGCTCCGCGGTGCCCACGGCGCCACGCTGCCGTCGCACTTCGGTGACGTCATCCAGGAGAACGTGACCGAGGGCTACATCGGTCGTGGGCCGCTCGACGACCACGGCGCGTTCTCGCCCCGCACGGACGCCTGAGCACGGTGCCGATCGTCACGCTGCCCTTCCAGGAACTGGTCGACCGGTTCGGCCCGGTGCCGGACGGCATCGAACTCGACGTCTGGGACGTCGAAGCGCCGCACCCCCGGGCCGACGAGGTCGCCATCGCCTTCCTGCCGTTCTACTTCGGCGGACGGCACCGGTGGCAGTACGTGCACGACCTGCCGAACCTCGAGCTGCTGCAGCTGCCGAGCGCCGGGTACGAGTGGGCGATCCCGCACGTGCCCGGCCACGCGCACCTGGCGAACGGCCGGGGCATCCACGACGACGAGACGGCCGAACTGGCAGTCGGTCTCGCACTGACGTCCCTCCGCGAGATCTCGGCGTTCCAGTTCGACCGGACCGAGCAGCGATGGGACTCGCGCGAAACCCGTTCCCTGGCCGACCGTCGGGTGACCGTGGTCGGCTACGGTGCGATCGGCTCCGCCATCGCGACGCGGTTCGAGGCGTTCCGCACCGAGGTGACCGTGGTGGCCCGGACCGCACGGGAGCAGGACGGCCGGCAGGTGCACGCGTTCGGTGACCTGCCCGAGCTCGCCCGCACCACCGACGTACTCGTGCTCATCACGCCGCTCACCGACGAGACCGAGGGACTGGTGGACGCGCGGATCCTGGCAGCGCTGCCCGACGGCGCCCTCCTGGTGAACGTGGCGCGCGGCAAGGTCGTGGACACCGACGCCCTGGTCGCCGAGCTGCGGTCCGGCCGACTGTCGGCGGCGCTCGACGTCACGGACCCGGAGCCCCTGCCCGCCGGTCATGCGCTGTGGACGACGCCGAACACCGTGCTCACGCCGCACGTCGGGGGCAACACGGACCTCAGCGTGCCGCGATCGCTCGACCTGGTGCGCCGGCAGGTGTCGGCGTTCGCCGAGGGTCGACCGTTCGAGAACCTCGTCGAGGTCCCGGTCCGCCAGGCCTGACCGGGGTGAACCCCGGTCGGGGCTGCTCGGCCTAACCCGCCCGAGCCCGGGTCAGAGCGGCACGATGCAGGTCGGGCTGCCCACGGCGATCTGCGCGACCGCCTCGCCCGGCACGCCGTCGTCGCCGACGGGGAGCACCGCGACGGCGTCGGACATCTGGTTCGCGACGAGCAGGTACCCGGGCACCCGCGCGAAGTGCCGCGGCCACACGCCGCCCGCCGACGCTGCCCCGACGACCTGGAGCCCGCCGTCGGATGCGTCGAGCACCACGATCTGGTCGCGGCCCCGGACCGCGACCGTGACGAGCCCGTGCTCGTCGACCTCGATGTGGCTGAGCAGGGAGGTCTTGACCGGCCCGTCGAAGGCGGCGGCCGTGCAGACCTCACGGAACGACCCCGACCCGTCCCGTCGCATCCGGTACACGTGACCGTCGAGCTCCCCGGCGACGAGCAGGTCCCCGTCGAACCAGGCCATGTGCCGCGGCCCCGCCCCCGGTGCGACGTGGTGCACCCGCAGGGGCTCGATCGACACCGAGGTCGCGTTCGCTGCGACCCGGAACTCGTGCAGGGCGTCGCCCCCGAGGTCGGCGACCAGGACGGTGCCGTCCGGGGTGGCGGTCGACTGGTGCGCGTGTGGGCGGTCCTGACGGTCCTCGTCGGGACCGGTCGCGTCGGGCAGGACCTCGGTCGCGACGGCCGCGTCGGGCAGCACGGCGGACACCCCGGTCCCCCGCCCGGCGACCCCGTGTCCGGCGGCAGTACCGGCGCCGTCAGCCCCGGCCCCGGCCCCGACTGCGGCACCAGGCCCGCCGACGATCCCGTCACTGGCCGACACCGAGGCCGCGTACGACTCGGCCGCCTCGAGCGAGACCGCCGTCACGGTGCCGGAGACGTAGGTCGTGACGACGAGCGCGCCGGCGGGGTCGACCCGGATGTGGCACGGCGCGTCACCACCGGCGGATGCGTCCCAGAGGTGTTCGAGCGACGAACCCGATCGGCGGAAGGCGTGGACCCCGCCGTCGGTGGTCTCGGAGACGGCGTACACGCGGTCCCCCGAGACGGCCAGGAACGACGGGTCGTCCAGCACGGCGACGGTCGACGCGACGAGCGCAGGCCCGTCGGCGCCGGCACCGCTCGACCCGACGATCGAGATGCCGGTCGCGTTCCCCCCGCCGGTGGCCGTGTACGACCCGATGAGCAGGTGCAGCTCGGGCAGGTGCTGCCCCGGCAGGCTCACAGCTCGCCGACCGCGATGCGCTCGTGGTGGTGGATGACCTCCGCGACGATGAAGTTGAGGAACTTCTCGGCGAACGCCGGGTCGAGGTGCGATTCGGCAGCGAGGGACCGCAACCGTGCGACCTGGATCTGCTCGCGTGAGGGGTCGGCTGCCGGCATCCCCGCCGCGGCCTTGAGGTACCCCACCCGCTGTGTGTACTTGAAGCGCTCGGCGAGCATGTGGATCACGGCGGCGTCGATGTTGTCGATGCTCTGCCGGATGCTCTGGAGTTCGGCGACGGCGTCTTCGTCGTTCGTGCTCGGGGCCTCGTTCATGCCCCGAGCCTACTGACCGAGCGCGGACGCGACGAGGGGCGGACCAGAGCACACCTCCACTCCTGAGATGATGGCTGCATGACGGTTCTGCTGGCGATCTCCGGCGTCTTCGCGGTCCTGGCGGGCCTCGTGCACGTGTACATCTTCTTCCTGGAGTCCGTGGCCTGGACGAGTCCCCGCGTCCGCCGCATCTTCGGGATCGCCTCGGACGCCGACGCGCAGGCCACGCGCTCGCTGGCCTTCAACCAGGGCTTCTACAACCTGTTCCTCGCGATCGGCGCGGTCCTCGGTGTCGTGCTGGTGCTGGCGGGCAACGGCGCCACGGGGTGGACCCTCGTCGTCTTCGCCTGCGCGAGCATGCTCGGTGCGGCGGTCGTCCTGGCCGGCACCGGTCGGAAGTACCTGAACTCGGCCTTCGTGCAGGGCTCGTTCCCGCTCATCGCGCTGCTCTTCGCGTTCCTCGCGTCGACGTTCGGCGCCTGACCGCGCGCGGCGACCCCCCGCGTCTGCGGTCGCTGGCCACGGCCACGGCCCCGGCCCAACACGAACCGGCTCGAACCGCGTCGTTCCGCGGTTCGAGCCGGTTCTCGTCGTACAGGGCCGGTCGGCGCCAGCATGGCCAGTCGGCGCCAGCAGGCCGCTCTCCAGCGCCGACCGCCGTCAGCCGTCAGCCGTCAGCCGTCAGCCGTCAGCCGTCAGCCGTCAGCCGTCAGCCCAGCTTCGCCGCGAACTCGTCCGGCAGGCGCTCGAGCGCCCACTCGATCGCCGCGGTCGTGCCGAGCGAGAACGCCGTCGAGACGTCCGAGTCGTCGATCACGATGGCGTGCCCGGCCTCGACCGACGGCACCTTCTTGAAGAGCGGGTCCGACGACGCCTTCGACGCCTCGACGTAGATCGGCAGCACGACGGTCAGGTCGGCGTCGAGCAGGTCCAGGTTCTCGTTCGACAGCGAGACGGAGAACTCCTTGCCGGCGGCCTCGTCGATCGCTTCCGGGATCGTGAACCCGAGGTTCTGCATGAAGGTCGCACGGCTGTCGCGGGAGGCGTAGACGCCGAAGCCCTCGGACGTGTAGGCGCCGATCGCGGCGGTCTTGCCGTCGAACTCGGGGTGCGCCTCACGCGCTGCCGCGTACGAGTCGTCGAGGTCGGCGAGGAGCTGCTTGCCCTCGCTCTCCTTGCCGAGCGCCTTCGAGATCATGTCGACCTGCTCCTCGGTCGAGGCGAGGTAGTTCTCGCCACCCTTCGGGATCGCGACGGTCGGGGCGATGGCGGAGAGCTTGTCGTAGCGGTCTTTGTCGCCCGAGCTCTTCACGTCGAGGATCACGTCGGGGTCGAGCTTGAGGATCTCTTCGTAGCTCGGCTCGAGCGTCTCGATGATCTTCGGCGCCTTGTCGTACGCGCCCTTCAGCCACGGCCCGACGCCCTCGCCGCCGAACGCGAGCCAGTCGCTGGCGCCGACGGGCTGCACACCGAGTTCGAGTGCCGTCTCGGCGTCACCCCAGCCGAGGGCGACGACGCGCTTCGGGGCCGAGTCGATCGTCGTCGTGCCGAGTCCGGTCGTGATGGAGACCGGGAAGGCGCCGTCCGACGAGCCTCCGTCGGAGGAGTCGGACGAGGACGGCGTGCTCGACGACGAGCAGCCGGAGAGGACCAGGGTGGCGGCGACGACGGCACCGGCCGCGGCGAGCACGCGCCCGAGGCGGCGCTTGGGGAGGGAGGTACGGATCACGAAGGGTAGCCTAACCTAAGCGCTCCTCCTCCGGGAGGCCTGGTGAGGGCCCCGCGGATAGGCTGCGCGCGTGGCCCCGACCTTCCCCGACGCCGACCGGACGCAGCTCGCCGTGCTCGGCTCCCCCATCGCCCACTCGCTCTCCCCCACGCTGCACGCGGCGGCCTACGACGTGCTCGGTCTCCCCTTCTCGTACGGGAGGCACGAGGTCGCGTCCGGCGAACTCGCCGCGTTCGTCGCGGGGCTGGGTCCGGAATGGCGGGGCCTCAGCCTGACGATGCCGCTCAAGCGCAAGGTGCTGCCACTCCTCGACCGGACGACCCCGCTCGTCGACGAGCTCGGGGTCGCGAACACGGTCGCGTTCCGCCAGGAGGGGTCCTCGGTCGTCCTCGCCGGCGCGAACACGGACGTCGCCGGGCTCGTGCGCCCGGTCGCCGCACTCGGTCACGTCCCCGGCGAGGCCACCGTCCTGGGTGGAGGAGCCACCGCGGCGAGCGCCCTCACCGCGTCCCTGCGGCTCGGGGCGTCCTTGGTCCGGGTGTTCCTCCGCGACACCGGCAAGGCGGGCGACCTCGTCATGCTCGCCGCCCGGCTCGGCGTGACGCTCGAGGTGCATCCGCTCGACGACCTGTCGTCCGCCGGGCCGATGGGCTTCGTGGTGTCGACCCTCCCGGGCGGCGCCGCAGACGACCTGCCCCTCGTGCCGTCGGGTCCGGACGCGGTGCTGTTCGACGTGGCCTACGAGCCGTGGCCGACCCGGGCCTCCACGGCGTGGAACGCGGCGGGGGGCCGCGTGCTGAACGGCCTCGACATGCTCACCGAGCAGGCCATCGGACAGATCCGCTTCTTCCTGACCGGTGACGAGGACGAGCTGCTGCCCGACGAGGCCGAGGTGCGCCGGGCGATGCGCGCCGCCGTCGGGCTGCCGCCGACGATCGGCTGACGCGCGGCCACTGCACGCGGTGCCGCGAGACACCCCCGTCCCGCCCGGTACCGGCTCGAGCCTGGTGGGTCAGGCCACGATGCCGTCGACGTAGTACCAGCGCCCGGCCTCGCGGACGAACTCGCTCGTCTCCTCGAGCGTTCCGCGCGAGATGTCGGTGCGCCACCACGCGCGGAACGTGACCGTGCCCGCGGTGTCGAACGGGCCTCCCGACCGGGCCGCGACGATGTCGAGCCGCGTCCACCGCTGCGCCGGGTCGAGTTCGAGCGTCGCCGGGCGCGTGCTCGGGTGCCAGCTGTCGAGCAGGTACGCGGGCAGACCGAGCGCGAAGGCGGAGAAGCGCGACCGCATGAGCCGCTCGGCGGTGGGGGCGGGCGCGCCGGCGTGCAGGGGGCCACAGCACTCGTCGTAGGGGTTCCCGCTCAGACAGGGGCAGCGCTCGGTGCTCACCGCTCCAGCCTAGGGAGCGGCGAGCACCGCCAGGCGCTCAGTCGACGAGGGAGAGCGTCACCGTGATGTTGCCGCGGGTGGCGTTCGAGTACGGGCAGATGGTGTGCGCCAGCTCGACCAGACGCTGCCGCGACGACCCCTCGACCGCGGGGGCGTAGACGTCGAGCTCGACCGCGAGACCGAATCCGCCCGCGCCGTTGCCGCCGATGCTGACCTCGGCGGAGACCTCGGCGCCGGTGGTGTCGAGTTCGAGCTGCTTGCCGGCGACGTGCAGCGCGCCGAGGAAGCACGCGGCGTACCCGGCGGCGAAGAGCTGCTCGGGGTTCGTGCCCTCACCGCTGCCGCCCATCTCCTTCGGCGGGCGGGTGTCGAGGTCGATGCGGTCGTCCTCGGTGCGGACGTGTCCGTCGCGGCCGCCTCCGGTGGCGTGGGCGGCTGCGGTGTAGACGATGTCGAGAGTCATGAGCCCAGGTCATCGACCGTCGCTGGACGATCGCTGAGGAGGCCCGGCCGCGGGCTGCTCACCGGTTCCGCTGGTGCACGGCGTCGGGCGTGTCCGGGTGCTGGCGGCGCACGGGGGTGTGCGGCGGCCCGGCTCAGCCGATGAAGGCGTCGACGAGCGCGGTGGCGTCCTCGACGACCGTGCGCTCCCACTGCTGCCGGGTCTTCCGGATACGGGTGACGACGAGCCCGTGCAGGGAGATCCAGAGCAGGTCGGCCTGCAACCGCTCGTCGCGGTCCCCCGCGGGCAGGCCGACGAGGAGGGCGTCGAGACGGCTCTGCAGTCGGTCGATCCCGGACTCGATCTGCGCCGGGTCCTCCAGGAGGTCCCGCCCCTCGAACAAGAGCTGGTACGCCCCGGGGTTCGCGACCGCCCACGTCACGTAGGCGCTCGCGGTGGTCCGGAGAGCCGCGGCGCGGTCGTCGGTCGACACGCTCGCGCCGGAGTCCTCGATCGCGGCGGTGAGCGCGGCGAGACTCTGGCTGGCCACGGCGATGAGCAGCGCCTGCTGCGACGGGAAGTGCCGGTACACGGCGGTCGCCGAGACACCGCACGCGCGCGCGGTCTCCCTGAGGGACGGCGGGGTGACGGCCAGTCGCTGCGACAACAGATCCGTCGCGGCTGCGAGGAGGTCGTCGCGCAGCTGGTCGCCCGTGCGGGTACGCGACGCGTTCGTCATGGAGCCACTGTCGCACAACGGGCTGGTTGACACCCGTCAACCGAGCGCCTAGGTTTACACCCGTCAACCCGTCAACCCCGAAGGAGCAGTGCATGGACCACCGCAACACGACCGCCCTCGTCACCGGCGCGAGTTCCGGCATCGGTCGGGAGTTCGCCCGTGCCCTGGCCGCGCGCGGAGCCGACCTGGTGCTGGTCGCACGCCGGGCCGACGTCCTCGAGGAGCTGGCGCAGTCGCTCCGGGCTGCGCACGGTCGGGTGGTGACCGTCGTGCCGCTCGACCTCACGCAGCCGTCGAGCGGCGCGCGCCTCCTCGCCGAGCTCGACCGGCTGGGCGTCCGCGTGGACACGGTGGTGAACTGCGCGGGCATCGGTCTGACCCGCGACTTCGTGGACAGCACGCCGTCCGAACTCGAGGACCAGCTCGCCGTCAACATCGACGCCGTCGTCGACGTGTGCCACGCGTTCCTCCCCGGGCTCGTGTCCACCGGCCGCGGCGTGCTGCTCAACGTCGCGAGCCTCACGGCCTACATGCCGACGCCGGGGATGGCGGTCTACGCAGCCTCGAAGGCCTTCGTCCTGCGGTTCACCGAAGCGCTGGCGTACGAGTTGCGCGACTCCGGGGTCACCGTCATGGCATTCTCGCCCGGTCCGACGAAGACCGAGTTCTACCGGAACTCCGGCACCGACGAAGGTCGGGTGCGGTTCGAGACGCCCGAGCAGGTCGTCGCTGCGGCCCTCCGTGCCCTCGACAAGCCGACGCCCCCGGTCAGTGCCGTCTCGGGCAACGCGAACACGCGGACCAGTCGCATCGCGCCGCTGCTGCCGAGGCGGACGGTCCTGCGCCTGGCCGACTCGTCCCCGAGGACGACGGCCTGACCTCGTCGCTGCACCGGGACTGCCTGACCTCGTCGCTGCACCGAGCGTCCGCCGAGGAGGCCTGAGCGGTAGACAGGTGGTGTGTACCGACTCGGGTGGCAGGTGTTCCGCGCGCGGTTCCGGCAGGACGTGTCCGTCGACCGGCTCCGACGCGCCCTGCTGGTCGGCGTCGTCGTCGCGGTCGCCATCGGGGTGCTGCTCGCAGTGACCGACGCAGGGACCGGCTGGATCGACGTCGGTCCGGGGCAGTCCCCACTCATCGTCCTCCTGGGGGCGCTGGCGGCCGGACTCATCACGGTGTCGTGCTTCCCGATGCGACGCAGGGACGAACCGCCGGCGACGATCAACGGGTACCAGGTGCGGCCGGACACGATGCGGATCGCTCGGGCCTCGGTGCAGCGGTACCTCGGGCGCCGGATGCCCGACATCGAGCCCGACGACCGGGATACCGTCCTCACCGACACTGCCCTGGTGCGCCGGACGCTCGTCGTCGACGTGATGCGGGCAGCTCCTGGCCTCATCGGACTCGCGTTCGCCGGCATCGCGCTCTTCTTGCTCGGCGGCCGGTCTGCGCTCGCGTTCTTGTGGGTCTTCGGCTACCTCGGACTCGTTCCCGACCGCATCCTCCGGCTCGGCCGGACGGAGCGGGCCCACCGTGCCGCCGCTGCCCTCCCGCCGACAGAGCCCGGATCGGCCACCCCGACCGGCCGGAACCGGTTCCCGTCCGGGTCGAAGGTCGGCCTGCCCGACGTCTGACCCACGCCCGGTGACCGCCACGGCAGGATGAGCCCATGGACATCCGCGCACTGTTCGCCCCGACCGCGTCGTCGTTCGTCGACCTGGTGACCGCGCTGCCCTCCCCCGCCGAGGACCCAGCGCTCTGGGCTTCGCCAGCGCTCGGCGTCTGGGACCTCCGCGCGCTCGTCGGACACACGAACCGGGCGCTCGTCACTCCGCGCTCTGACCGTCGGCGACGCCGGCAGCACCGACGACGCCGGCAGCACCGGTGACGGCCCGTGCGATCCGCTGGACGGCGTCGTCGACGAGGGCTCGGCGGGCCGCGTCGTCGTCCTGCTCCGACTCGTACACGAACGCCGTCACCCCACGGACCGCCCCGCAGTAGTCCACGATCCCGTGTTCGATCTGCGTCCGCAGCGCCTGCTCGTAGCCGTGTCGCTCGTACGTGCCGGCCGTGTCACCGGCGACCGGCAGCAGGTGCACGGTGAGCCGCCCGAGGTTCCGCCGCGTCCCGTCGGCGGGGTCGATGTCGAACGCCCACCCGTTGACGAACACGCGGTCGATCCAGCCCTTCATGAGGGCCGGCATCGACCACCAGTGGACGGGGAACACCAGCACGACGTGGTCGGCGGTGTCGAGGCGTTGCTGCTCGCGGACGACGTCGGCGGGGGAGCGTCCCGGTGCCGCGGTAGGCGTCCCGGTCCCCGGAGCCGAACCGCGGGTCGAAGCCCTCGGCGGCGAGGTCGACGAGCGCGACCTCGCCGGGGTGCAGGGCGGCTTGCAGCTGTCGAGCGATGCCCGCCGTGAGCGAGTCCGGGTCGGGGTGGGCGGTGACGATGAGGGTCTGCACGGCCGACAGTCAAGCGGACCCGGCTGAGCCCGCACCGACGTCGGCGGGTCCGGGCACACTGGTCGCATGTGTGGCCGCTTCGTCGTCTCCGACACCACCGCTGACCTGTTGCCCGAGCTCGTCGGTGAGCTCGCCGCGCGCACCGAGCACGTCGACGAGGACACCGGCGAGGTGCACACCGGCCTCGCGCCGAGCTGGAACGTCGCGCCGACGGACCCCGTGTACGCGGTCCGACAGCGGCACGGGCAGCGCGAGCTCCCGCAGATCAGCTGGGGCTTCGTGCCGAGCTGGGCGAAGGACTTCGCCAAGCAGCGCCCGAAGCCGATCAACGCCCGCATCGAGACCGTGGCCACGAGCGGCATGTTCAAGCGGGCGTTCGCCACGAACCGGTGCATCGTCCCCGCGCAGGGCTACTACGAGTGGGTCGTGCGCGAGGACGGCAAGGAACCCCACTTCGTGCACGAGCCCGGCGGTGCGCTGGCGATGGCCGGCGTCGTGAGCGCGTGGCCGGACCCGACCAAGCCCGAGGACGACCCGGACAAGTGGCGCCTGTCACTCGCGATCATCACGCGGGACGCCCACGTCGCCCCGGGCGAGGTGCACGACCGCATGCCGGCGTTCCTCACCCCCGACGGCTACGACGCCTGGCTCGGCGAGGGTGCCGGCACGGGCGACCTGCTCACCCTGCTCGACCGGGAGTCGCTCGAGGTCGCGGCGGGCCTGCAGCAGTACGAGGTCGCCCGCACGGTGAACAGCGTCCGGAACGACGGCCCGCACCTCATCGACCCGGTCGCCTGACCCGGCGGGGCCGGACGGGCGACAGGACGGACCGATCTCCCGACGGGACGGGACAGGCGGCAGGACTGGCCGATCCGACACGGCTGGCCGACACAACTGGTCGGCGGCTGGCCGACACAACTGGTCGGCCCGGCTGGCCGACCCGGCTGGCCGACCCGGCTGGACCCGACCGCCTGGACCAGCGACCCCGGCTGGCGGACGGGAGGCCCGGCCCACGCGAGTCTGTCGGCTGACGTGGGCCGGGCCTCCCGTCCGGTGCTGTGGACCTACCCCCGGCGACGCGGTCCCACCACCGGCGCGGCCACCCGCCGCCGGAGCAGGAGCGCCGCGCCGGCGAGGACGAGGGCGAGCGCCCCGAGCCCCAGCCCGAGCAATCCGGTGCTGCCGGTGAAGGCGAGCTCCGCGACGTGCGCGACGGCGGCGAGCCCGGTCGGGTAGGTGACGGTGATCGTCGCGGTGACGACCTGCCCGGCGCTGCCCTGCACCGTGTAGTCCGCCGTGACGGTGCCGTGGTGGTCGCCCTCAGGGGTGAAGGTGACCACGCCGTCCTCGACGCTCCAGCTGCCCGAGCCGTCCACCGTGAAGCGGTCGGTCATGTGTCCCGTTGCCGGGTCGAGCAGGTGCAGCGTGTCGGTGTCGAACATGGCTCCGCCGGTCGGGGTGTCGTTCTCGAGCGGGTCGATCGTGACGGGCTCGCCCGTGCTGCCGGTGCGCGCGTCGTCGCTGGCGACCGCTGCGGCGACGACCCGGATGGTCGCGGTCGCGGTGGTCGTCTGCCCCGAGGCGTCGGTCACGCGGTAGGCGAAGGTGTCCGTCCCGGTGAAGCCGGCCGACGGCGTGTAGACGTACGACCCGTCGGCGTGCACGCGGACCGTGCCGTGCGCCGCCTTCCGGTGCAGGTTCGTCGAGAGCCCGGTGCCGTCGTCGTTGCGGAGCAGACCGTGTCGGGCGTCGACGGTGAGCGGCGTGCCGGCGACGGTGTCGCCGGCGTCGTCGGTCGCGGTGACGCCGACCGTCACGGTGACGGTCGCCTCGGTGCGTTGTCCGGCGGCGTCCTGCGCCGTGTACGGCACCGTGTCGACGCCGGAGAACCGCTTCGCCGGGGTGTAGACGAAGGTGCCATCCGCGGCGAGGGTCGCGGTGCCGTGCACCGCGCTCCCGACGGACACGACGGTCAGGTCGGTGCCCGAGTCGTTGCCGAGCACGCCGGGGCCGCGCACGGTGACGGGGCGACCGGCACCGGTGCGGGCGGCGTCGTCGAGCGCGGTCGGCGTGACGTCGATCGCGACGAGGCCGACGGCGGTGTTCTCCTCGGAGTCGTGTGCCGTGTAGGTGAACCAGTCGCGACCGGACCAGTTCGCCGTCGGGGTGTACTCGTACGACCCGTCCTTCTCGAGCGCGAGCCTGCCGTGCTGCGGCGCGAGGTCGAGCGACGCCCAGAGCCCGCTGCCGGCGTCGTCGGACAGGACGCCCCTGGCGGCGGGCATCCGGACGACGCCGTTCGTCTTCGTGGTGCTCCAGTCGTCGACCGCGACGGCGCCGACCAGGACGGTGACGGTGGCGGTCGTCGTCTGCCCGGAGGCGTCGGTCGCCCGGTACCCGAACCGGTCGGTCCCGGAGGTCCCGGCCACCGGCGTGTAGACGAGGCCGCCGTCCGTGCCGGTCGTGACGGTGCCGCGGCGGGCGTCGCCGTGTCCGGTGACCGTCAGGCCGGTGCCGGAGTCGTTGCCGAGGAGCGTCGACGCGGCGATCGCGACCGGCGTGCCGGCGGGGGTCTTCACGGCGTCGTCGACGGCCGTCGGGGTGACGGTCACGGTGACGGTCGCCGAGGCGGTGCCTCCGGTCGGGTCGACGACGGTGTACCGGAAGGTGTCGGTGCCCGAGGTCCCGTCGGCCGGGACGTACGTGACCGTGCCCGCACCGGTGACGCTGGCGGTGCCGTGCGCTGCGGTGCCGACGCCGCTGACCCGCAGCGCGGTGCCGGAGTCGTTGCCGGTGACGTCGACCGCGACCGGCGTGGACGCCGTGGTGGTGGCGGTGTCGTCGACGGCCTTCGGGATGACGGTGATCGTCACGGTGCCGGTCGTGGTGGTGCCGGAGCCGTCGGTCACGGTCACGTCGAAGGTGTCCGGGCCGGAGTAGCCGGGCTTCGGCGTGTACGTGTACGAGCCGTCCCGGTCGACCTCGACGGTGCCGTGGTCGGGCGTCGTGTGGTCGGTGACCTCGAGGTCGGTGCCGGTGGAGCCGTGCAGGACGCCCTGGTCGGCGGGGACGACGAGTTCACCGTCGGCGGTGGCGCTCGTGTCGGTGGCGGCGACGACGGGCGTGACCGTGATGGTCAGCGAGCTCGTCGCGGTGCTGCCGACGGCGTCGGCCACGGTGACCGTGACGGTGTCCTGGCCGGACCACCCGGCTGCGGGCACGTAGGTGACGGAGCCGTCGGCGGCGACCGTGGCGGTGCCGTGTGCACCGTTCGTGACGCCGGTGACGACCAGTCCGGTGCCGGAGTCGTTCGCGGTGAGCGCGGCCGAGGTCGCGGTCACCGGCTGCCCGGCCGGAGTGGTGCGGACGTCGTCGCCCGCGGTGGGCGTGACGACGACCATGACGACACCCGTCGCCACGTTGCCGGAGCCGTCGGTCGCCGTGTAGGTGAAGGTGTCACGTCCGGAGAAGCCGTCGGCGGGCGTGTACGTGTACGAACCGTCGGCTCGCAGCACGAGGTCACCGCGGGCGGGTGCCCGGTCGACCGCCGCGGTCAGGTCCGAGCCGCGGTCGTTCGCCAGGACGCCGTCCGCCTTCGACACGGTCAGCGTCGCACCGGCGGTCGCCGTCGCGCTGTCGCGCATCGCCATCGGGCCGACGACGACGATGACGGTGGCGGTCGCCGTCTGCCCGGAGGCGTCGGTCACGGTGTACGTCAGGGTCTCGGTTCCGGAGAACCCGCGATCCGGCGTGTAGACGACCGAGCCGTCCGCACCGAGGGTGACGGCGCCGTGGGCGGCACCCGACACCTTCGTGACCGTGAGGCCGGTGCCGGAGTCGTTGCCGAGGAGCGTCGCGGCCGGGACCGTCAGGGGGCGACCGGATGCGGTGCCGAGGGTGTCCGCCATCGCGACCGGTCGTACGGTGATCGTCACGGTCACCGGGTCGGTGGTCCGCCCGGCTGCGTCGGTCACCCGGTAGGTGAAGGAGTCCGTGCCGGAGAACCCGGCGACGGGCGTGTAGGTGACCGAGCCGGAGCGCTCGACGACGGTCGTGCCGTTCGTCGCCTCCGTGACGAGGGCGGTGCGGAGCCCGGACCCGGAGTCGTTGCCCTGCACGGCGATGGTCGTCGGCCGGTTCGCCGAGGTCGTGGCGGTGTCGTCCTGCGCCACCGGGGTGACGACGAGGCGGACGGTGGCGGTCACCGGGGTGCCGGCGGTGTCGGTGGTGGTGTAGGCGAACGCGTCGTCGCCCGAGAAGCCGTCGACGGGCGTGTACCGGAACGCACCGGTGGCCGGGTCGAGGACGAGGACGCCGGAGGTCGGCTCGGTGTGGCTCGTGACGGTGAGGCCGGTGCCCGAGTCGTTGCCGAGCACACCGGTCGCGCTGGTGGTGCGGGCCAGGGTCTCCCCCGCCCGGACCGTGCCGGAGTCGGGCTTCGCCACGGGGGCGACCATGACGGTCACGGTCCCGGTGCTGGTCGACCCGTTCGCGTCCGTCACCGTGTAGGTGAGGGTGTCCGTGCCGGAGAAGCCGTCCGCCGGGGTGACCGTGATCGAGCCGTCGGTGCCGAGGGTGACGGTGCTGTGCGCCCCGTTCGACACCACGGTGACGGTCAGGCCGACGCCGGAGTCGTTGCCGGTCAGGGCTCCCGAGGTCACGACGAGCGCCTGGCCCGCCACCGTGGTGAGGGTGTCGTCGCCCGCGCGCGGCGTGACGGTGATGGTCACGAGCCCGGTCGCCTGGTTGCCGGAGCCGTCGGTCGCCGTGTAGGTGAAGGTCTCCTTGCCGGAGAAGCGGTCGGCCGGCGTGTACGTGTACGAGCCCTCGGCCCGCAGCACGAGCGTGCCGTTCGCCGGCGCCTGGTCGACCTTCGCGGTCAGGTCGGAGCCGCGGTCGTTGGCCAGCACGCCGTCCGCCTCCGACACGGTCAGGGTGGCCCCGGCGGTGGTGGTCGCGCTGTCGCGCATCGCCATCGGGCCGATGACGACGGTGATGGTCGCGGTGGTCGACTGCCGGGAGGCGTCGGTCACCGTGTACGTGAGGGTCTCGGTCCCCGAGAACCCGCGTTCCGGCGTGTACACGACGGAACCGTCGGCGCCGAGGGTGGCGGTGCCGTGCGCGGCGCCGGTCACCCTCGTGACCGCTAGGCCGGTGCCGGAGTCGTTGCCGAGGAGGGTGGCGGCGGCGATGGTGACGGTCTGGCTCGCCTTGCCGCCGGCGGTGTCTGCCGTGGCGACGGGTGTGACCGTGATCGTGACGGCCACGGGGTCGGTGGTCCGCCCGGCGGCGTCGGTCACCGCGTAGGTGAAGGAGTCGGTGCCGGAGTAGCCGGCGGCCGGCGAGTACTGCACGGTGCCGTCGGTCCCGACCGCGACCGTGCCGTGCGCCGGCTGGGTGACGACCGCCGTGGTGAGGCCCTTGCCGTGGTCGTTCGCCTGGACGTCGACGGTCACGGGCCGGTTCGCGGGCGTGGTCGCCGTGTCGGCGGTGGCGGACGGTCGGACCGTGATCGTCACCGTGGCCGAGGTCGTCGCGCCGGTGGCGTCCGCAGCGGTGTAGTCGAAGCGGTCCGTGCCGGAGAAGCCGGCGGCCGGCGTGTAGGTGTACGTGCCCGAGGCGGCGTCGAGCACCAGGGTGCCGTGCGCCGGGTCGGTCGAGGTCGTCAGCCGCAGGCGGTCCCCGGAGTCGTTGCCGAGGATCCCCGCCGCGCGGGTGGTCGTGCTGACCGAGCGGCCGGCGTCCACCGTGGCGGTGTCGTCGACGGCCTTCGGCGCGACGCGGACGGTCACGGTGACGGTGTCGGACTTCCCGTTGCCGTCGGTGATGGTGACGTCGAAGCTGTCCGTGCCGGAGTACCCCGGGGCCGGTGTGTAGACGGTGGTGCCGTCCGTCGCGACCGTGACGGTGCCGTGCGCGGGCGTCGTGGTGCCGGTGACCGTGAGGCCGGAGCCGAGGTCGTTGCCGAGCAGCCCGGGTGCCGCGACGGTCGTGGTTTCACCGGCGGTGGCCGCGATCGTGTCGGCCTTGGCGGTCGGCAGGACGGTGATGCTGACGGTGCCGGTGATCGTCGTGCCGGCGGAGTCCTCCGCCGTGTAGGTGAACGAGTCCTGGCCCGAGAACCGCGCGCTGGGTGTGTACGAGTACGAGCCGTCGGCGTCGAGCGTCAGGGAGCCGTGCGCGGGCGCGGTGTTGCCGGTCACGGTCAGTCGGGAGCCGCGGTCGTTCGCGAGCACGCCGTCGGCGGCGGTCGCGGTGACGGTCGAGCCGGCGTGCAGGCTGAACGCGTCGTCCGTGGCGGTCGGCGTGACCGTGATGGTGACGGTGCTCGTCGAGCTCTGCCCGCCACCGTCCGTCGCGGTGTAGTCGAACTGGTCGGTACCGGAGAAGCCGGCGGCCGGGGTGTACGAGAAGCTGCCGTCGGTCGCCGTCATGGTCAGCGTGCCGCTGGCCGGCGTGGTGTGCTTCGTGACCGTCAGGCCGGTGCCCGTGTCGTTCCGCAGCACGCCGGCGGCCGGGACGGCGAGCGCGGTGCCGACGGGGGTCGAGTACGTGTCCGCCGTGGTGGCGGCCCGGACGGGCTTCATCCGGTTCGTGAACGTCACGACGACGTCGGTGCCGTCGGATCCCACGGCCTGCGGGAAGGTGAAGGAAGCGACCTGGTCGACGCCGGAAGCGACGACGGTCCCGCTGTTGACGTCGACCGCCCTCCACGTGGTGTCGTAGTCAGCGAGCTTCGTGGTCCCGGCAGCCGTCTGCGTCACGGTGACCTGCTTGCCGGGCGTCGTGAGGATCGCGCCGGCCTTCCTGCTCTGCAGCCCGGTGGTGTCGCCGGTCGTGGTGGCGGACGCGCCCGCGCTCGTCGGGTCGACGTCCTTCCCGCTGATGGCGAGGTGGAACTGGTCGCCGGTGTTCCAGCGCTGGTCGACGCTCGTGCGGCCGGTGACGGTGTCGGCGTAGTTGCAACTGGCCAGGTCACTCGCCCCGAAGTTCCCGGTGACCGGGAAGCTCCGGACCTGGGTGCCCGAGGTCGGGTCGAGCTGGTAGATCGTCGTCGTCGAGACGGCGCTCGTGCCGGAGCCGGTGGTGGTCGTGTTCGAGACGTAGAGGTAGCCGTCCGACGAGAACGCGATGCCGGGGCTGTTCGTGCCCGCCGGCAGCGTCGCGATCTCGGTGGTGGTCAGTGCCGTGGTTCCCGGCGCCGTGGGGACGGTCTCGTTGTCCACCCGGTAGACCTTGTCCGCCGCGACGACGAAGAAGAGCCCCTGGGAGCTGAACGCGAAGTCCCCGTTGCCGGACTTCAGACCGGTGATCTGACCGACCTGTCCGATCGCCTTCCGGGTGGCCGGGTCGTACGCCAGGAGCGCTCCGGCGTTGTCGCCGTAGTAGTACATGCCCGTGACCGGGTTGACGGCACCGCGGATGACGGTGCGCACCTTGTCGGTGGCCACCGGAGCGGAGGCGGTGTTCGTCTTCGGGTCGAACGAGCGCAGCGTCGCGGTGGTGTTGTTGCCCGCGGCGTACATCGCCGTGCCCTCGCGGGAGATGCCGAGACCGTTGTTGGCCCCGGTGCCGAGGTCCGCGACGTCGACCGTCGAACCCTTGCTCGTGCCCTGCGTGATGTCGATCGCGACGACCTTGCCGGCGCTGTTCGACGCGTACAGCGTGTTCTGGTCGCAGACGAAGTGCCCGCCGTCCGTGGCCTGCACCGCGGCCGACGCCGGAGCAGCGGTGACGACGGTGGCGGTCGTGCCGAGACCGGCTCCGACCAGCAGGGCCGCGCCGAGCATGGCGAGGGGGCGGAGGCCGAATGCACGGCGAGGCACAGCAGTGCCCTGGGGAGCAGGCAGCATGAGTCACTTTCGGGTCGAGACAGCGAGCCTGGCGCGGTCGAGGACCCGAGGATCTCGGGGACGGTCGTCGGCGCCGTTCTCGATCCTGGCAGGAACCTGAACACTGCGGGGACAACCCGAGTCCCCAGTAGGGGGGACCAGTGCCGGAATCCGGGGTACACGCCCCCGAATCGGGGACGTCACCGCCGGGACGCACCCGCTCCGGGCACGTCGAAGCCCCGCCGGTGTTCCGGCGGGGCCTCGGTCATGCTGGTCCGGGGGTCAGGCCTCCGGGTGGTGCTTCGTTTCTGCGTGCTCCGTGCTGCGGTCGGTCAGTCGACCGGTCGGATGACGGACGGGAGCACGATGTGCAGGCGCTCGGCGAGACGCGACTGTGCGTCCTCCAGCGAGCGGAAGTCCCCGACGTACTGGCCGAACGTGTCGGACACGAAGTAGTGCCCGTCCCGCTTGTCGACCGTGCCACCGAAGTAGCCGCCGTAGTTGGCGGACCAGAGGCCGGTCTCGACCTCGGTCCACGAGAGCGCGGCGCGGGAAGGAGTGTGGGCGACCTGGGCCTCGAGCACGGCGATCGTGTCGACGGTGTCCGTGTCGAGGGTCACCTCGACCTGGTGCACGTCGTGGCTGATGATCGTCATGGCCCTGCTCCTTCACGTTCTGGGGTACATCTGCTTGCGGTGACAACGGTACGGGGGACGACCTCTGGTCTCCAGCCAGCCCCGTGGATTCACGGGTTCTCCTGATCCGCGTCGGTACGGACCCCCGGAAAACCGGGACAACACGTCACGTTTCCGGGGTACAGAGGACAAACCGGGGTACTCGCGATGTGGACGGAATCCAGGAACATGGGTCGGGCCTCCCGTCCGGTTGTCCGCCAGACGGCGGACGCGGCCGGGAGGCCCGCCCCGGTAGCGTCACTCCCTGTGACCCCTGATCACCCGGACGACCGCGTGCGCGATGTGCCGCCGCCGTCGGTCGGCCGCGTGGCCGGGTCCGGCAGCGCCCTGCGTCGCCGCGGCAGGACGAGCGCGCACGCGACGGGGCGGAGCCGCCGCGTCGCCGGGGTGCTCGCCATCGGCTACGGGGTGGCGGTGGTCCTCATCGGGTTCTGGGGTTCCCCCGTCGACGCGCGGGCGCAGCCGTTGCTGGATCGGCTCATCGCCGCCGCGCAGCGCCGTGGTGCGCCGAGCTGGTTCGGGTACGAGCTGTTCGAGTCCCTGGCGAACGTGGCGTTCTTCGTGCCGTTGGGGCTGCTCGTCGTGCTGCTCGCCGGGGCGCGCTGGTGGTGGGCCGGCGCGGCGGCGGGGCTGCTCGTCAGCGCGGCCATCGAGACCGGGCAGGCGCTGTTCCTGCCGGCGCGGGTCGCGACGATCGACGACGTGGTGGCGAACACGATGGGCGCTGTCGTGGGTGCGCTGCTCGGGGTCGTGCTGCTCGGGGTGGCCGCGCGGCGACGGCGGTCCTGACCGGTCGTTCCGTCAGAGCTGGCCGAGCGCGTACGTGATCAGGACCACGCCGACGAGCAGACCCAGGGCGAGTACCAGGTGCAGCCCGCACAGCAGGGCTCCGGCAACGGCGGATTCCCGCCGCTGCTCACCGCGCCGGTTCGCCCGCTCGTCCCGGACGCCGATGGTGAGTCCCTTCGCGGCGATGACCACGGTGACGACGAGCCACAGCACCGACACGAGCAGGACGACCCACAGTCCGGGGTGCCGACCGCCGATCATCGCTGTCACCGTCAGGACGAGCGCCGCGGGAGCGGTCATCGCGATCATCCCCGCAGCGAGAGCGGCGCTCCGCTCAGTCGCCGCCATCAGCCCGACTCGGAGGTGCAGACGGAAGGCTCGTCCCCGCCATCGCGATCGGCTCGCCGCGGTCCGCGATGGACACCGTCACGACTTCGGCTGGTCGTCCACCTCGACGTGCACGCTGTACTGCTCGCCGTCCTCGGTGCTGATCCGCACGAGCGAGTCGTAGACGACGTCGTAGCCCGCGGTGTTGACGTCGCAGTGGACCTCGTTGCCGTCCTCGATGGCGATCTGGTCGTCACCGCAGTCGACCTCGGGCTCAGCGTCGGAGAGCTTCTGCAGCGCCTCGACCACCGTCGCCTCGAACCGGTCCGGACTGATCGTGCGGGACACCGACGCCGAGGCCGAGCACCCCGCCAGTGTCGTCGCGAGCATCGCCGCCCCGAATGCGGCCCCCATCACGTGCTTGATCTGCATGCGCTTCCCCCATGGTCGCTGCGGCCCACCGTTGTCGACCTCGGCTCAGCCTATCCGCACGTCCTTCCGCCTACGGTCGGGGACATGGCCTCGAACAGCACCCCGATGATGGAACAGCACATCGCCGTCTTCGGAGGAAGTGGCAGCGGCAAGACCGTGCTGCTCTCGTCGTTCTACGGCGCCGCGCAGGAGCCGAGCGTCCGTCGCGCGAACCGGTACGCCGTGACCGCGGAGGACCGTGCCCAGGGCCGTACCCTGCACCGCAACTACCTGGGCATGCGCGACGGTGACACCGTGCCGAGCTCGACCCGCTTCGCGTCGACCTCGTACCGCTTCGTCATCGAGCCGTCGGCGGAGTCCGCGCCGAAGGGCCGGTCGAAGCAGAAGGCATCGAAGCCCCTGCGGATCATCTGGCACGACTACCCCGGCGAGTGGTTCGAGGAGGACCCGAGCTCCGCCGACGAGGCCACCCGTCGCGTCGAGACCTTCCGCTCGCTCCTCAGCGCGGACGTCGCCGTGCTCCTGGTGGACGGGCAGCTGCTGGCCGAGCACGCCGGCGAGGAGGACCGCTACCTGAAGGCCCTGCTGACGGACTTCCACACCGGGCTCTACGCCTTGCGTGACGACGTGCTCGAGGACGGCAAGCGGCTCACCCGCTTCCCGCGGATCTGGACCCTGGCCTTGTCGAAGTCCGACCTGCTGCCCGACGTCGACGTCGAGGCCTTCCGGGAGCTCGTCATCGGCAAGGCCGGCGGAGAACTCGACGAACTCCGCACCGTGCTGCAGAGCTTCGTGCAGGACCCCGACGCGCTCGACGTCGGTGAGGACTTCCTGCTGCTGTCCTCGGCCAAGTTCGAGCCGGGGAACATCGACGTCAGCACGCGCACCGGCGTGGACCTGCTCCTGCCGATCACCGCGATGCTGCCGTTCGAGCGCTTCGCGAAGTGGGCGACCACCCGGCAGCGCGGGGCACAGGTGGCCGAGCAGCTGCTCAAGTTTGTCGGGCCCGTCGTCGGGTTCCTCGCCACCTCGCGCTACGGCAAGTCCCCGCTCGTCGGTGCGGCTGCGGGCTGGATCGGTGGCGGCATCGGTTCGCGGGCGGTCAGCTTCGCCACGAAGCGCGTCGCGAAGTTCAAGGACGATGCCGTGGCAGAGCAGGAGTTCACCTCCCGCGTGCTGGCGCGATTCGGCGAGGACCTGGACCGCGGAGTCGAACAGCGCGTCCTGCGCCGGGGTGACGCATGAGCTTCATCTGGGCGACCCGGGGCCGGACGTGGGGCTTCCGCTTCCTCGCGACCGAGCAGCCCGACCAGGACCCCCTGGCGCGGTACGAGCAGGCGTTCAAGGGGGTCCGTGACGTGCCGGCTGTCGTCCGGCGCCGCTCGGGCATGCTCGCCGTGCGGTTCCCCGACCCAGAGGGCCGCCGAGACCGCTCTGGTCGGCCGATCCCCCACGAGTTCGTGCTGAGCCCGCCGCTCAGCGACTCGGTCCGCACGGTCGAGGACGCGGTCGCGCAGGTCTGGCCGCTGGTGCGGGAGCGGTACGACGAGGTCTGGGAGCTACCGAAGGCGCCGTAGCGACGTCGGTTCCGTGTCCGCTGTCCGGAGGACCGGGAGGGGTCACGACCACCGCGCATGTTACGAGAAGCCGAGAATGTGCCGCGTGGCCCTGCCAGGAGGCGCAGTCGGACCCGCGCCGGATGTCCGCCCGACGTACGGTCGGCTCGTGAACCCGAATCGCAGACAGTACCGTCGTCCCTCCGCCTTCCCGTGGTGGCTGTGGGTCGTTGCCCCCCTCGCCGTCATCGGTGTCGTCGGGATCCTCCTCGTCGTCACGTGACGACCGGCAGCTCCTCAACACGACAAAGCCCCCGGAACCTCACGGTTCCGGGGGCTTCGCTCAGTGAGCTGAAGCTCAGACGGTCTCGCGCTGGCGACGGACCGAGCCGCGCACGGCGAGCAGGCCGCCACCGAGGACGACGGCGCCACCGGCGACCCAGAGGGCCAGGGTGGAGACGGTCGAACCGGTGAAGGCGAGCGAACCGTTGGTGCCGGTGCCACCGGTCGAGCCGGCGCCAGCAGCAACGTCAGCCGGGGCGATGGTGAAGGACGCGACGCCGACGACACCGGAGGTGGCGCCCGTGGCGGTCAGGTTGTAGCTGCCCGAGCCGCCGACCGGGAGGGTGACGCGAACGTCGAGCGAACCGTCAGCGTCGGCGACGTACGCACGCGAGACGGTGGTCACGGGCAGGGCACCGAGCGTCGCGTCGTTGACGCCGGCGCCGGTGATCTGGACGTTGACCGTCTCGTTGTCCTGGAAGGCGCCTTCGCTGAAGTTGATGACGACGACGCCACCAGCAACGTAGTTGCCGGAGATCGAGACGTCCGAGTCGGGTGCGTAGCCAGCAGCGTTTGCAGCGGCGGGAGTGGCGAGCAGTGCGGCGCCAGCCAGCACGACCGCGGCGATGAGCTTCTTCATGAAGTGGTTCCCCTAGTGATCTGATCCGACAGACCCTGATACCAGAGCCCTGCCTCCGCAGATGTCAATCCCCCCGTGACCACAGACATGGCAGGTGCGATTGGCGAAGTTCCCTCAATGTAGCGGATGTTCACAGTTTGTTGCCACCCTTCGTGCAACGAATTCGTGAACAGGGGCTGGATCCGCTCCCAGGCGCGGCGTGATCGCTCGATCGAGGCGCGACCAGCACATTCCGAGCTCACGCGAAATCCCAGTTCACAGGAGGATCCAGCGGCGTCACCGTGCCGTTGACGCCGGCCCCCGATCGACTTGACACGCGTTGCGATCAACTCAGACAAGCCCAGGCCCCCCGGACTGGGGACATCCACGGAGCGCGCATAGCGGCGAATCGCCGTCCTGCCCTGCCGACGGGACACCGGTCGAAAGGCCTACAGTTCGCCCTTGCGCCCCGACGCCTCAGCCGACCGGGACCGGCTCGGTGCAGTCGAACTGCAGCGGCTCCACCTTGGTCTGCCGGACCCCCGGTGTCGACTCCGCCTGAACACCGGCCTTCGCGAACTTCGCTTCACCGAGGAAGGCCACGCGGAACGTCGTGCTCTGTCCGGGGGCGAGGAGAGTCTGGATCTGCGCGACCGGGTGCTCGCCGTCCATGGCGGTCTGCAGCGCTGCTCCCTTGCCGTCCTGCGAGGCGCCGAGGTAGATCGCGTTCGGCGGCGCGTAGACCGCCATCAGGGTCTTGATCTTGCCCGGTTCGGTGCCGAGTGCCCCTCCGCCCGTCACGTACGCCGGAAGACTGGTTGCCGCGTCGGCTGGTGCCGTGTTCTTGAGCGTGACCTCGACCACGGAAGTTGGTCGCCCGTCCTTCCGGCACACCGAGCTGCCGACCGACACCTTCTTGTCGAGGTAGTAGTCCATCTTCGAAGCGGTGCCGTCATTCAGGTAGACGCCGAACTCCCGCGTCTGCATCGATGCGGTCGGGAGATCACCTGCTACAGCTGTCCCGGCGATCTGTACCTGCTCCGCCTTGTCGGCACTCCACAGCCGAAGGCGCCCGTCCCTCGTACCGTCCGTCAACGCGGCGATGAACTTCTTCGAGTCGAACCCGCCGCTCGACACCTTCTCGAACACCGCACTCGCTGCGGACGCGAAGAACGCATCCTGCACCGTCGGGTCCGGGTACTTGGCGTAGACATCGCTGAGCAGGAGCTTCGTGGCGTTCTCTGACGTCAGAGTGTCACCCGACGGCAGTTGCACCGGACCGGTTGCGCGCAGGATGTAGCCGAGGGTCACTGGATCGATGGCCAGCACACCGTCGACCTCCTGGCCGAACTTCTGCTTCCACATCTCGCGCGCCAAGGCACCCGTGACGTCGAAGCGCGGCGTGAGGTTCACGTCCTGCATGTAGCGACCCGTGATGTCGCCGTACAGGCTCGTCGTCGCCGCCGACAGCGGTAGCACCGGCTTGTCATACGGCCCGAAGGACGACCCCGCGGCTTGATCAGCGAGCGCGATTGCGCCGTCTCTCGCCTGCAGCAGGGCGACCGCGCCAGGGATACCGCCCCCGGCACGCAGCTCGGCGTTGTTCTGGAAGAGCAGGACGTAGTCGCGGTCGCCGTCGTGTCCGAGCATGGTCGGCGCGAGTTGCACCACCTTGTTGGCCGCGTCCGCCTGCTCGGCTACCGATCCGAGGGCATTGCGCAGTTGGTTGACCGCCGACGTCACCGGTGACAATGTCGCGCTCGTGTCGATGGCCTCCGCTTCAACACTGGCCTTCGCCAAGGTCTTCGTCGCGCGGGCGACCGACGGCTGTGCGTCCACGAGCGGCTGGAGTTCGATGCGACCGCCCTTCGGTGTGAGCGCATCCTGATTCAGGTCGCCGATGACCTCGGTGACCGGTCGCACTGCGCCAGTTGCGACTTCATCCACGACGACCGCGACCTCGCGTACGGCCCGGAGGTTCGACCCGAAGAAGGGCGTGATCTGCGCGGCGCTCCAGACCGGATCGCTCGTCAAGCTCCTCGCCGACGACGCATGGTCTTCCAGCTGCTTCGCCGTGCGCTGCGCCGCCGATGTATCGCCGTCAGTGATCTGCGAGCGCAGGGTGCTCACGAGGGCGACCGACTGCTCGAGGTGCCGTTTCGCGAGCAGCCCGCGAACTCCGACCCAGGCAACGGCGACGATCAAGAGGAGGACGAGCGCAAGGACGATCCACAGCACTATCCGGGCCCTGGAACCCCGGCGTGCAGCAGTGCGTCGCGACTCGGGCAGGTCGGACATGGCACTCATCCTACGGTTGCTCATGTCCGACCTGCGTTGTCATTCGCGGATCGTGCCGACGTGCTCGCGGTACCAGCTGATGGTGCTCCGAAGCCCGTCCTCCAGACCGATACCGGCGGTCCAACCCGCATCCGCGAGCTTGGACACATCGAGCAGCTTCTGGGGAGTGCCATCGGGCTTCGTTGTGTCCCAGACGGTCTCCCCGTCGAACCCGACGATCGTCGCGACCGTTTCGGCGATCTCCTTGATGGTCACGTCCGAACCGGTGCCGACGTTGACTTGCTCCGGCCCGTCGTAGTGCTCCATCAGGTGCAGGACTGCTGCGGCCATGTCGTCGACATGCAGGAACTCACGTCGGGGCGAACCGGTCCCCCAGTTCTCGACACGGTCCGCGCCTGACTTCGCCGCCTCGTCGTACCGGCGGATGAGAGCGGGCAGGACGTGAGACCCCTGCGGCGAGAAGTTGTCGCCGGGTCCGTAGAGGTTCGTCGGCATCGCCGAAATCCAGTGCTTGCCGTACTGACGGCGAACCGCCTGGACCTGCATGATCCCGGCGATCTTCGCGATGGCGTAGGCATCGTTGGTCGGTTCGAGGTGACCCGTGAGCAGCGAGTCCTCGTGGATCGGCTGCTCCGCGAACTTCGGGTAGATGCACGACGACCCGAGGAACATGAGGCGCTCGACGTCGTGCTCGACGGCGGCGTCCATGACGTTCACCTGAATCTGGAGGTTCTCGCTGAGGAAGTCGTGCGGGTACGTGTTGTTCGCCATGATGCCGCCGACCTTGGCCGCGGCGAGGACGACATAGCGGGGCTTCTGCTCGGCGAAGAACGCGAAGACGGCACCGCGGTCCTTGAGATCGAGCTCCGAAGAAGTACGTCCGACCAGGTCGGTGAACCCCTCGGACTCAAGCTTGCGCCAGACCGCGGATCCGACGAGCCCTCGATGGCCAGCCACGTAGACGCGCCCCGACCTGTCGAGCGGCCCGGGGACGAACTCGTTGTCCGACATCACGACTCCCAGCTCGCGAGCTTCACCTTGTCGATCCACGGGCGGCCCTCGTGCTCGAGCGCTTCGATGTCAGCGTCGACCATGATGCGCGCCAGTTGCGCGGTGTCGACCGTGGCTTCCCAGCCGAGTTTCTCCTTGGCCTTCGACGCGTCGCCGACCAGAGCGTCCACCTCACTCGGACGCAGGTAGCGCTCGTCGAACCGGACGTGGTCTTCCCAGTTCAGCCCTACGTGCGAGAACGCGGTCGAGAGGAAGTCCTTGACCGTGAAGTCGCCACCCGTCGCGAGCACGAAGTCGTCCGGCTCGTCGACCTGCAGCATCCGCCACATGCCCTCGACGTACTCAGCGGCGTACCCCCAGTCACGAACGGAGTCGAGGTTGCCGAGGTACACGTGGTCCTCGAGCCCCGCCTTGATCCGAGCCACTGCCCGCGTGATTTTGCGGGTGACGAAGGTCTCGCCTCGACGCGGCGATTCGTGGTTGAACAGGATGCCGTTGACCGCGAACATCCCGTACGCCTCGCGGTAGTTGCGGGTCACCCAGTAGCTGTAGACCTTCGCCGCACCGTATGGCGACCGCGGCCAGAACGGAGTCTCCTCGTTCTGCGGCGGAGGTGTCGCGCCAAACATCTCGGATGACGAGGCCTGGTAGAACCGCGTGTGGATGCCCGACATCCGGACGGCTTCGAGCATGCGCATGGAGCCGACACCGGTCACGTCGCCGGTGTGCTCGGGCTCGTCGAACGACACCCGTACGTGCGACTGCGCCGCGAGGTTGTAGACCTCGTCCGGCTTCAACTCACCAAGGAGACTCACGAGCCGCGCGCCGTCACCGAGGTCGCCGTAGTGCAGGAACAGCTTGGCATCCGGGTTGTGCGGGTCGACGTACAGGTGATCGATCCGCGAGGTGTTGAACGTGGACGCGCGGCGGATGACCCCGTGCACCTCGTACCCCTTGCGGAGGAGCAGTTCCGCCAGGTACGAGCCGTCCTGTCCGGTGATGCCTGTGATGAGCGCGCGCTTCGTCAAATGTTCCCCGATTCCCTGGTGTCGCCGCGTCCCGCAGCGAGCTCCTGCAAGAGCTGAGTAAATGTATCGAAGGATGCGCGGGGAGTCAGTCGAGTGGCTCGAAACCGCCGCCCGTTCTCACCGAATTCTGCGGCCAACTCGGCGTCGCCCGCCAGTGACTCTGCTGCTTCCAAAAGCGCTTGGGGATTGCCCGCCGGGACCACGAGACCTGCGTCAGCCAGGAGCACCTCACTCTCGGTGACACTCCCCGGGTCGGTCGCAGCAATGACTGGAAGTCCCGTGCTGAAGTACGACGTCAGCTTGCTCGGGACCGCCATACCGGCAACGCCGCGCCGCTCGTTGACGAGCAGCGCATCCGCAGCGCCGATAGCGTTGCGGAACTCGTCGTCCGGAAGCGAACCGATCATGGAAACGGCGGGCACCCCCGCGCTCAACTCAGCCAGGTGCTCGCGCTGGTTGCCATCACCAAGTAGCACGAAGCGCACTCTGCTGCCACTCGATGCGGCGAGTCGTGCAGCCTGCACGACGTTGTCGAGCCCCTGCTTCACGCCCATGTTGCCCGCGTGCAGAACCACGAAGTCCGACCGATCCCACCCCTGTTCGGCACGGGCGGCATCACGGTCGACGGGTTCGGCGTCTTCCAAATGTGACCAATTCCGCACGACCGTGACGGCGGCTGGGTCGACTCCGAGCATGTCGACGACCGTGTCCCGGAAGCGTTCATGGATCACGACGACAGCATCGGCGGAACGGAGGCACCACCGCTCGACCGCAGCTATCGCCCGCTCAGCGAGCGTGGCTCTACCCGCCCCCAACTCCTGAAGACCCAGCGTGTAGAGGTCCTGCACCCAAATCACCACTGGCCGCCGCGTCACCAGCCGCGCTTTGAGAAGCGCCACGGCCGACGAGAGCAGCGCCGGGGACACGAGGACCACGATGTTTGGGCGACCGAAACGAGTGGCTGCAGCAGCCACGCCGAACGACAGTTCCGACAGAGCACGTGACAACCCGCCTGGCTTCCTCGGGAGCCGGTGACGTCGCCGCACTACGGTGACGCCCGCTTCGGTCGTGATCGACATCGACGGGACACCGCCGTCCGGGAACCGCCACTGCGGGTAGTGCGGGAACGAACTGATGGCGCGGACACGAACACCTCGACGAGCTAACTCCGCGGTCAGTCCCGAGGTGTACGGAGCGATCCCGGTCGATTCTGGTCGGTAGTTCAGCCCGATCAACAGGACGGAGAAGGGTCTGTGCACCGAGTGAACATAACAGTTGCTCGCGAGCCGGGGAGGGGTGCCCCCCGATCACCGGCAGGACGGCCACATCAGGTCAACCGCGAGGGCGGCACCTCGAGAAACCATCGAACAGGCACTATCCTGACCCTGAGATCGCAGCACAAGACCTCACGAAACCATCGATCAGAACGCATCCGGTCCGGTCCTGGTGGACAGGGGCAGTTCGACGGGGGTTCACTCTCGGTTCGTCATACCCCCATTCGGCACCCTTGAGGACAGTGATCACTCTCGCCCTGAACGGTGACGAGGGGTCGTGAACATCGCGTACGAAATGAGAACGACAATGGCCTCGATTGCGGTCGTGATTGCAACTGCCGGGCGCCCTGGCGCGGCGCGGGACATCATCACCACGCTCGAAGACAGCCGGATCCCAGACTTCATCGGGTTCCTGTCTGCCCCTGACGACTCCGACGTGCCTGACATGCCGATACCGGAGAAGTGGACTGTTTGCACGGGCGCTCGCGGCGCATCGAGTCAACGAAACAAAGCACTCGACATGATCCCCGAGACGGTGTCGTACGTTTTCTTCTTCGATGATGATTCGGTGCCACGCCACGACTACATCAGCAGCATGCTCGACGTTCTCGGATCAACCCCGGAAGCTGTAGCGGCGACCGGTCGAGTGGTACTGGACGGCGCAGCTGTAGGAACTGAATTTACGCTCGAGCAGTGTGAAAGGGCTCTGGTTGAGAGCCTTTTGCCCCCGACGAGTGTCACCTCACGACCAGTTGCACTCACCGACAGCCTCTACGGCTGCAACTTCTGCATCCGGTGGAAAGCCACCCACGATCTACGCTTCGACGAGGACCTGCCCCTGTACTCCTGGCTCGAGGATCTCGACTACGCCAAGCGAGCGCTTTCACGAGGACAGCTACTCCGGGTCGACAGCGCGGTGACTGCCCACAGAGGCTCCAGCACCGGAGGCAGGACCTCGCACCGTCGGTTCGGTTACTCCCAGATTGCGAACCCCCTTCACCTACGAAAGAAGAGGTCGTTGACAGTCGCCCAAACCGCCCGCGAGATGATGCGGCCGTCGCTGAAGAACCTCGCCCTGGCGCTCGTCCCTTCCGCCCGGTTTGCGTCGAGACGCTCGCGCCTTGCGGGCAACTTGCTCGCAGCCGGTCACGCCATGGTCGGTAGAGCCCACCCCTCAAAGATGCTCAATATCAAGGACGGCGACATCCGGGACGTCGAGCTCCGGTCGTGACCTGTGACGGCACCCCGCTCGCGGGAACCAGCGGGGTCCGCTTCGCCGTAGTTCATTCGACGAGAACTCCCCAGGAGTGGCATTGACCCATTCAGCCCCATCCGATCCGAGGATCCCGATCGTGGACCTTAGCAAGGCTCCCGGTCAACGCGAATCCTGGGATGCGCCGCGATGGAAGGTGTACCTCTGGGGTGCTGTGGAGCTGCTACTGGTCACCAACCCCTGGCAGGTCAGCTCCTCGTTACGCGTGCGTACGCTACGAGCCTTCGGTGCACGTATCGGTTCAAATGTCGTCTTCCGTCCACGCACCCGTGTTCGTTTCCCTTGGAAGTTGACCATCGGCGACAACTGCTGGATTGGCGAAGGTGCTTGGTTCCACAACCAGGACCACATCCGGGTCGGCGCAAATGTCGTCGTCTCCCAGGAGTCGTTCCTGACGACCGGCAGTCATGCGCATCGTCGCGACATGGCTCTGGTGACTCGTCCAATCCGCATCCACGACGGGGTGTGGCTGACGGCGAGATGTATCGTCCTCGGTGGGACTGAGATCGGGCAGTCAGTCCTCGCGAAGCCCATGACCATCGTCCAAGGGCGCGTGGCTCCGAACGCCGTGGTTGAAGGTCCGCGATGCGAGCCGGTCGGACAACGTTTCAAGTTAGGCGACTACGACGCGGGGAGATCGTGATGCGGGTTCTGCACGTTGTTTCGCTCATCAGTTCAGACGGTGCTTTCGGAGGACCGACACGAGTCTGCCAAAACCAATCGCAGGCTCTCCAGGCAACAGGTCACCAGGTGACCGTGGTGGCGGGCGCACGCGGTGGTGACGTTTCACCTCCGGCGATGATCGACGGCGTTCGGACTTTGATGTTCCGAGCGAGACGCGTACCCGGTCTGGGATTCGCTGGCATGTTCGCCCCCGGAATGGTGAGGTGGCTGCTCGAGCACAGCACGGACTTCGACGTAGCGCATGTCCATCTCGCTCGTGACCTCGTGACGCTTCCTGCAATGATGACGCTACTCAGGAGCGGGATACCTGTCGTCGTGCAGCCCCATGGCATGATCGACCCTTCACGGAAGCCGTTGGCCCGGCCGGTCGACGCCTGGGGTACTCGACCAGTTCTCCGGCGAGCCAGCGCAGTTCTCGCTTTGAATAATCGGGAACGCGACGACCTGAAGCTTGTGGCCCGCGACCTCCCGCAGCCAGTGGTCCTGCCGAACGGCGTGCCCGAGCAGAAGGCCCAGGATCGTCCACTTGGGACGGAGTTCGCCGAGGTGCTGTACCTGGCGCGTTTGCACGCACGGAAACGTCCCTTGTACTTCATCGAAGCAGCAAAGCGGCTTCATGGAAGTTTCCCGTCTACCCGGTTCACGCTCGTCGGACCAGACGAAGGCGAGGCGGCAGCTGTGCAGAGCGCCATCGGCGACCACACGAGCACGATGTCCTGGGAAGGACCCATCGACCCGGCCCGAACAATGGATCGCATGGCTCGATGCGACATCTACGTCTTACCAGCCGTCGACGAACCGTTCGGCATGACCGTCCTCGAAGCCATGTCCCTTGGTAAACCCGTGGTCGTGACAGAGTCATGCGGTTTGGCCGCGGCTGTTCGCCGTCATGAAGCAGGCATCGTGTCCCGGGACGACCCGGATGATCTCGCGCAGGCGATCGCCGAGCTTCTCGCAGATCCTGCCAAGCGCGCACGGATGGGTGAGCACGGGCGCACCGCGGTTAGGACCGAATTCGGGATGCCAGCGGTCGCCGCTCGACTCGGGGATATCTATCGGAAAGCAGTGCAACAGGTCCGATGAGACAGGTCTTCGCGACGACTTGGCAGCGTCTACGCCGGGCAGCCAACAATCCGCTCCTGCTCGCCCAGGCGTTCTCCAGCGTTTCGGGCGCGTTGGCGATGGTGATCGCGGTAGGGGTACTGACACCGCAACAATTCGCCATCTTCTCACTCCTCACCCTCATCAGTTCGACCAGTGTCGGGCTCGTACGAGCGAGTTTGACACGGCCAGCCCTGTTCCTTCTTCGTACCGATCCCGACGCCCGCGTGCCCTTCAGGTACGGACTCACCGCCAGCGTGGCCACCGCTATCCTGAGTATCCCCCTGATCTGGGCTCTCGGAGTGCGCTCTCTCGAATCTACGGCGCTGGTGACTGCGACCTTCGGGCTGCCGGTCTTCTACGACTGGTTGCGCAGTCGCTTCATAGCGGCAGACCGCAGGTGGCACGCTGCACTCGGCGATGCTGTGCGCCTGCTCGCGCTCGGCCCGGTCGTCCTTCTACAGTTCGGTGATCTGCAGTTCGATGCAGCGGGGCTGCAGGCAATCGTCGCGGCTACCGCTGGCTTGTCAGCAATCGTGTTGTGGTCGCGCCTGTGGACGATCCGGATCGCCCGCTGGACCCCCTATCGGGCGTACCGCCACCAGGCCCACCTCCAGTTCCTCGAATTCGCGGTCGGACAGCTTAACTCCACAATTCCGATGTTCGTCCTGGGCGGCCTCGGGGCATCGCAGCTCGTCGGAGGCTTCCGGTTCGCCCAAACGCTACTGGGGCCCATGAACCTCATCTTCGCTGCGACCTCGGCGAATTTCGTCGCCGACGGAGCAACCCGAGATTCCCACCGGAGCACGGCTTCGCTCCTTCAGAGAGGCCGACAGCTATCAACCCGATTGATCGTCATGTCTGCGGTTATTGTCGCGGGTATCATTTTGACGGTGCGGCTGCTTGGCATCAACCCGTCGGGCGTACAGTCTTCAGCTCTACAGGTCGGAGTGTTGCTCGTGGGGCTGGTCGCGATCAGTTCCGGCTGGGCCGGCATCCAAGGCGTGACCCTTCGACTGCTCGGACATCACGCTCTGGTCACCACGACACGGGCACTCCTCGTAGCAGCATCCTGGATTGGCTTCGTCATCGGTTTCGTCCTGGGCGGAGTAGACGCCAGCCTGGTGGCCGGCTTCGCCGCGAGCGCTGTCTGCTACCCCCTCATACTCGGCATACCCGCAGCGCGGCGTCTCCGAAAGATTGCCGTCCGGGAGCCCTCGCCGCCTCCGCTCGTCGACCAAACCACCGAGAGTGAAGCGATGACCGTTCCCAACGACACTCGAGAAGCCGATCGGAGACCCATTGATGACTGACCGGAAAACCGGGAGAAACTTGATCGCGGTGTCGCAACCGTTCGTGCCGGACTACCGCGTGCCCTTCTTCAACGAATTGGCTCGCCAGCTCTCTGCCGAAGGGTTCGAGCTGGAGGTCTGGCACGGAAGCCCCGGTGCCGAAATGCGCAAAGTAGGTAGCGCTCGTACCGGCCCGTGGAGCGTAGAAGTGCCGCAACTCCGGCTGCAGATGTTCGGCCGCACTCTCGCTCTCCGCCGTATCTGGAGACGAGCCCGAGGAGCCCGAGCAGTCGTGGCACCGTTCTCTGCCACTGCGCTGGAAGCTATACTCATCCTGTTCTTGGGCAGGACAAAGACGTTCCTTTGGGGACATGGTCGCTCATACGTGAACAAGGAGAATCGCGTAGGAAAAGCCATCAAGACCGCAATGGCTCGTCGCGCCCAAGGCGTGCTGGTCTACACCCCGAGCGCGGTAGCAGCGGTCGAGTCCATGGGTGTTCCGAGAAGTCGTGTCCGCGCAGTGTTCAATGCCACGGATACGGCGACACTGCGCCGCATGCGGGCAGGTCTGTCCTCGACAGACATCGAAGCGTTTCGGCACGCTCAGGAGATACCACCTGGGCCAGTCGGACTCTTCGTGGGCGCATTCATCGAGGCAAAGCGTCTCGATTTTCTCTTCAGTGCCATCGACCGCATCGTTGCGGCTGTCCCGAACTTCACAGCTGTGATAGCGGGGTCAGGGCCACAGCAGGAGTTCGTCTCCGCCCAGGCACATCGTCGGCGCCACGTCCAAGTGGTCCAGCGGCTCGACCAGGAGGAGCTGGTTCGCTTCTCCAGCGTGTCAGACATTCTGTTGATGCCGGGAAGGGTGGGACTCGTGGCGGTCGACGCGGTGGCCCTCGGACTTCCGGTGATCACAACGGACTGGCCTTTCCACGCACCGGAAGCCGAGTATCTCAACTCGTCGAACTCGATCCGTTCTGAGGATTCTGAGACCGAGTACGCCAACGTCGTCATCGACCTCCTCAGCGACACGGACCGGCTGCTGGAATTCCGCGAACGAACATGGGAAAGCGGCGAGTTCTACAGCGTCGAGGCGATGGCCGCACACTTCGTGGCCCATCTCAAGGATCAAAATGTCCTTCCATCGGGTAGGGGGCCGTCCGGTGAGGGGTGACGTGAGCAGGCTGAGGCGATCGGGCAGCGATTCAGTCGCCCTAGGTCGTCGAGTCGTGCGGAAGGCCGCTTGGTCGGTCCTGTCGAAGACGCTTGGGGCGATGACGCATCTCCTGCGTCGGCAGCGGCTTGTCGTCGTGAACGGGTTCCCCGCGCTCGAGGGGAACGCGGTACAGATCGTCAGGGAACTGCAGGACCGATACGACGGGCGCATCACGTGGATCGATGCTCCGTCGGAGCGTGAGCTCGCCGATCTCGGCCTCGTGCTGGCGCCGCACGTACGAACTGCCAAGTACTGGTCGTTCGCAGCTCTCTCCTCGTACGTTGTCGCAGAGGCGGTCTTCTACACCCACGGCCTCTACGGCAACCCTCGCCTCGCCCCGTCGCGTATTGTCATTAACCTGTGGCACGGACACGGGATCAAACGCGTCGACTATCCCGGCTACGCCACACACCTGGTCGTTCCGACGCAGATGCACGCCCAGACGCGAGCGTCTGCCTTCCGGGTCGATCCGGCCAATGTCATGATCGCCCTGCCTCCGCGGGCAACACGACTCCGAGAGCCAGCCACAGCCACGGCGCTGAAGAGGCTCGGGCTCAGCGAAAGACCATTCGTCGTCTGGATGCCGACCTATCGGAAGGCCGCGGTGAAGGAAGGCGCCAACGACGGATGGATTTCGACCACTGAAGACGTGGGCGGGCGCTCGACGGCCCAGGCGATCCAGGACGGTTTTGACGTGCTCCGCGCGAGGGGGATTGACGTGGTGGTTAAAGCGCACCCGGCGGACACCGTGAACCGCGACGTCCCCGGTGCGGTCAACATCTCGTCAGATCTTCTGACAGCCGCGGGGACGACGCTGTACAACGTACTGGGTGCCTCTGCCGGCCTCATTACGGATTACTCGTCCGTCTGGTTCGAGTACATCGCAACCCGAAGCCCCATCGCCTACTTCATGCCGGACAAGGTGGAGTACGTATCGACTCGCGGCGTTGTCCCCGGCGACGCCCTCGACTGGCTTCCGGGACCAGAGTTGCACGCCGCCGACGACTTCAACCGTCTCGCGGACGAGATCCTGAGTGGTAGGTGTTTCGAAGAGCACAGAGAACGATCGTCTGAGCACTTCGGATTGGTCGGCGATTGGTCGTTGCAGGCTTCAGTCCTCGATGAACTCGCAAAACGGCGCTTGATCCGGCTGCACCAGTAGGGTCACCTGATCGCGGAAGAAGGCTCATCACCGTGTAGATTTACCACTACACTGCGGCACGAACACCTCGTCGGCCGGGAAGGAACCGCTTCGTGAACTTTGGGCAACAAGGTCCCCTGATCGGCGTCGTCCTGGCGGGCGGAGTCGGGACACGCTTCGGAGCTGCTCAACCGAAACAGCTGGCACGGCTCTCCGGACACACGGTGCTCTCCTATTCCCTGCGCGCATTCGATGCTCATCCCGAGACCGAGCGAATCGTGATCGCCGCGAATCCGGAGTGGGGAGCAGAGATCGAAGAAGTCGTCAGCGATGCCGTACGACGCAAGCCCTGGAAGATAGTGGACGCCGGCGAGCATCGCAACGGCTCCGTACTCAACGCGATCGCCTCCGTCGAATCTGATGATGCGCGCTTGTTGGTGCACGACGGGGTGCGGCCCCTCGTTGATCACTCCTTGATCAATCGCGTCGTGGAAGCACTCGAGCATGCGGACGCGGTGATTCCGGTCATCGATTCGATCGATCCCATCGTGAAGACCCGGGGCAACAAGGTCGTCAAGTTCACGCGACGGTCTACGCATCTCCGGGGTCAGTCCCCGCAGGGGTTCTGGCTCAAGACGCTCCGCGAGGCTTTCGCGCGGAGCAGCGCGGAAGAGCAACAGACCTTTGGAACCGTGTTCGAACTCTTGCAGAACGCCGACCCCTCTGCACGAATCACAACCGTCGACGGGGATATGAACAACATCAAGATCACCGTGCCGGTTGACCACATGATCGCGGGACAGCTCCTCCTCAACTGGGGTCGATAGAGCCTGACGACAATCACCTGCATCCCGGTGTGCAACCTCCACCACACGTGAGTTGGTCGCGCTCCGCCTCGCGGAACACGCACCCGCCCGCGGACCGAGAGCCTGTTGACCAGTAGCATGAGGGAATGTTCCGCCCACCTGCCGGTCCGATCGACAAGTTCTACGCGTGGGCCATCCTCGCTCAGAAGAAGCGCATCGTCGGGCCCATCCTTCGACAGGCCCTGAAGTTCCGCGGAATAGACATCCCGGCGAAGACCCTTGACCCAGGTACCGGCCTCATCCTCCGGCATGCTGGAAGCGTGGTAGTGCACGGTTTGACGCGGATCGGCAGGAACGTGATGCTGCACCAGGGCGTCACGGTCGGGCGGTCAGACATCTGGCAAGAGCCCGATCCAGATTTCAAGGGATTCGTCCTGGCGGACAACGTAATCCTGGGCGCCAATGCGGTCGTGGTCGCGAAGAGCGGCACCTTGGTCGTCGCGGAGGGAACTGTTGTCGGAGCCAATTCAGTGCTGACGAAGAGCACCAGCCCCTGGGAAATCTGGTCTGGAGTGCCAGCCCGGAAGACGGGCACTAGGCCGCACTGAAAGAGTTCAACCTCGAGTCAGTCGCACGATGATCCGCAGCACGGGGCCCCGTTGAGGGATGTCCCGCCCTTCGGCCTGATCGGCGCCTCTGGAAGCTAGAGTAGTCGCCCGGTCAGGAACGTGATTCAGCAGCTTGTGTCGCCATCTTTCGCTGGGAACCGGCAATGAGAGCCAGAGAGTACCCGAGCAGGGCCGGCCAGAATGTATACCGTTCCGTGAACCCATTGTTCAGGAGACCGAGGAGCGGAACCAGCGAGGCCGAGATCACACAAGCCGTGACCATGAACTCCGAGCGGTACTGGAGCATCACAGAGATCGGTCTGAAGACAAAAACGGTGTAGATGGCCAAGAACACCGCCCCGCCGGACACAAGAAGAACGAGTGGCGCCAGCTCCCCGACCCAAGCACCCAATCCGGCTCCCGCCAAAGGGTGAGTAAGAAACGCCTCCCATCCCTCGCTCAGTGCCTGTACACGTGCGGTGTTGCTCGCGGTTGAGCCGGAATCCGACGCGAATCTCGTTCCTGCGATGAGTCCCGGGCCGTAGATCGTTGCGGTCGCGGACGCGAGCAGGACGAGAGGGAGAACCCATCTCAGGGCATGAGCACGCATCGCTACGACGCATCCGCAGAGCAAGACGGCCACGAAGCCGACCAGGAGACCGGCGCGTGACCCTGATTGATACAGGGCTACGCCACACAAAACGAGCCCCAGGACCCGCGACAACACAGAACCGAATCGGGCCCTTGCCGGCACGAGCAGTGCGAAGGGGAGTGCCAACACCAGAGTCTGGGCCAGGGCGTTCGGATGACTTGTGAGTCCAGCGAAACGTGACGAGCCATTCAGTTGCACCAAATCACCCACGGCGAGGATGCCGGCGCTCTGACCAAGAGCGTATGCAGCACTAATTGCGATACCGAGCAGCCACCAACCGACAATCCGCTGGAGACCCCGGTGCCCCAGGGTTGTGTTGGCGATGCACAGTACTGCGACACACACTGTAGACAGCGCGATCCGCAATAACATCTGCGACGGACTGATGCCCTCAATCGTGTCGATCGTCCCGTTGATCGGGCGTCCAAAGATTATGACGTCACGCGCCATGAGGACCAACGCCAAGAGGGCCGGAAGCACCATCCATCCCTTGATCAAAGCGACACGGGAGCCGGCCGATAGCAGTGCCGACAGCGCGCCGAGGATGAGGCAGATATCAGCGAGGGTCACTCCGCCGACGCGGACAGCACTCCAACTTGATGTGAGCGCAGCAGCTACCGTCAGGAAATGAACAGCTCTAGTAGGAGAATCCGCTCTCGACAGTGCATGCGCAGCTAGCGGGTCATTTAGTGAAATGGTTCTGCCCTGTCCCGTCACTTGAGCAAGGTCCCCTTCATCAATAGGCCCCTTGCGAATGCATCACAGCGCGCGCAGTCCGCCACAGGATGGTCAAGTCACCGACCAGAGACCAGTTCTCTACGTAGTAGAGGTCCAGCCGCACCGAGTCCTCCCACGAAAGGTCCGACCGACCGCTGACTTGCCACAGGCCCGTCATGCCCGGCTTGACCAGGAATCGCCGGTGCACGTGCACGTCGTACCGCTCAACCTCGCGAGAGAGCGGCGGACGAGGTCCGACGAGGGACATGTTGCCGATGAAGACATTGAACAGCTGCGGCACCTCGTCCAAGCTGTAGCGCCGCATGTAGGCACCGACGCGAGTCACACGAGGATCATTCTTCATCTTGAACAGGACGGAGTTGCCCTCGGCGCGGTCGAGAGCGCTGAGTTCCTGGAGCCGAGCTTCGGCGTCGACGACCATCGACCGGAACTTGATCATGTGGAACATGGTGCCGTTCAGGCCGACGCGCTCCTGCCGGAAGAAGACTGGCCCCGGCGACGTCAGCTTCACCAACAGGGCCAGGACCAACAGCAGCGGCGACAGCACGAGGATGAGCACCGAGGACCCGAGCAGGTCGAACGCCCGCTTCGTGTAGAGCTTTCGCCCCGAGTAGGTCGGCGTCTCGACGTGGATCAGCGGCAGGCCCTGCACCGGGCGGGTGTGGATGCGCGGGCCACCGATGTCGGTCAGGCTCGGGGCGACGACCAGGTGCTGCCGGCCGGGCTCGAGCGACCAGCTGAGCTGCCGGACACGCTCAGGCGGCAGGTCGTCGGCGCTGGTGATGACGACGGTGTCGGCACCCGTCTCGGCCAGGGCCTCGGTCAGGTCGTCGAACCCGCCGAAGCTCTGCACGGTCGAGCCGGGCAGGACGCCTCGCGTCCCCGCTGAGACGGCCGCGCCCACGACGCGGTAGCCGGCTTCCGGCGACCGGCCGAGCTCACGCGCCAGGTGCAGGACGCTGCTGGTCGAACCGACCAGCAGGACCTTGGCGGAGTAGTTCCCCCGCTTCCGCTCGGCGACGAGCCACTGGCGCCATATCCACCGCGACAGCAGCAGGACGAGGATGCCGACCGGGAACGCGATGAGGATGTACCCGCGGGCCAGGTCCACGTGCAGCAGGTAGGCGGCGATCGCCAGGACCCCGAACACTCGCACGCTCGAGTCCGCCACCAGGCGGTACTCGGTGCTGCCGACGCCGATGACCCGGTGGCCGCGGGTGTCGTACAGCGCGAGGGCGCTCATCCACACGGCGATCACGACGATGGAGATCCCGGTGTAGCTGAGGCGCAGGTCGGCGGTGTTCGTCGCCAGGTTCGAGTCGAGCCCAAGCCAGGCGATCTGCACGCCGAAGACGACCCAGAAGAGCGCCAGGAGGTCGGTGACCAGGACGCGGCGCGAGTAGGACCGGCTCCATTCTTCGGTGGAGCCAATGGGAGCCGAGACCCGCAGCACGCCCGCCGTCATGTCCACCACCGGGTCACCATGTGACGCCGCCGTCCACCGAGACGGAGACGGAGTCGCCGGCCCAGAGCCAGATGCTCTCCCCGACGCGATCCAGGCTGATCGGGCCGGTCGTCCTCGCGTCGGCATCGCAGCCGACGGCAGGCGTGCCGGTCTCCGGCGTCACGCCGATCGCCGTCATCGAGGCAATTTCGACGCCCTCGCACGCTTCGGCACCGACACGGGCCAACAGGTACTCGTCGCCGTTGTCCGCCATCGCGCGGACCCCACCCACCGATACGTCGACCCACGCGCCAGCGCCGGACCGCCACTCGACCTGCTCGTCACAGATGACGACTGAGGTCTGCTGCCCCTGGTACGCCTCGATCGGGTCGGTGCAGGGCGGCTCCACGACGCCGGTGGACGTGACGACGCCGGCGGTCGAGATGCCGGCACCGGCTGCGCCGGGGGTGCCGTCCGTCCAGGTGGCGCCGTCGTCGGCGCTGGTTCGGACGGTGGGGGTGCACTCCGCACCGATGCCCGCCAGGATCGCCAGGTCTGTACTCGAGGCCCGGATCGCCATCACCGTTGACACGTCCGGTCCGAGCGCGACCGGCACCCACGTCACCCCACCGTCCACGGTGTGTTCGAGGGTGGTTGCGGCACCGCCGCACGTCGCACCACCGGAGGCGCGCCACGCCTCCTGGCCGTCTACCGCGGACAGGAAGCGACGCGTGTCGCCCGCCGCGTCCGCAGACGGAGTGGGGGTCGGACTGGTGCTGGCGTCGGGACGAGCGGAGAAGGTGGGGATGGGGCCCGCCTGGTCACCGGCGTTCGGCGCGGTGCGACCGAGCGCGAGCGTGACGAGCGCGATGTCGATGACCACCAGCACGACGACCACGACGGCGACCCAGACGAGGGTCGACCGTGTCACCGTCGAGCCGAGGTTTCGGGTTCCCCGGCGAGTGTCCATGTCCCCCGACCTCGTCTCAGCGCTCGGCGCGGCTCAGTGCGCCGAGCTTCTTCCCGCCGCGCTTGGGCGGCTTGACCTTCGGCGTGCTCGCGTCCTCTTCGAGCCCGTAGCCGTACCCGTAGCCGTACCGGCCGTAGCCGTAGGCGCCCGGACCGCGGACCGGCATCATCGTGATGACGTACCCGGCGATCGGTGCGCCGACGTTCTCGAGCGCCGAGACGGCGGCGGCGAACTGGCCCTTGTGCGTCTTGCCCGACGCCACGGCGACGATCGCGCCGGACGCCTTCTTCGACAGGATCGCGGCGTCGGTGACGGGCAGCAGCGGCGGGGCGTCGAACAGCACGTAGTCGAACTCGCCCTCGAGTCGCTCGATGAGGTCCTGCATGGCACGCGATCCGAGGAGCTCCGACGGGTTCGGCGGGATCTGGCCGGCGGGGAGCACGACGAGGTTGCCGCGGCCCCAGGGCTGTGCGACGTCCTCGAGCTCGGCGCGGCCGATGAGGACGTCGGTGAGCCCGGCGTTCGTGTCGACGTCCATGTACTCGGCCACGCGGGGACGGCGCAGGTCGGCGTCGATGAGGATGACGCGGAACCCGGCGCTGTCGAGCGCGATCGCCAGGTTGGCGACCGTGGTGCTCTTGCCCTCGGACTGGACGGAGGACGTCATCACGAAGGTGCGCGAGCCGGTGCCGAGGTCGAGGAACTGCAGGTTCGTGCGGAGCGTGCGGAAGGACTCCGCCCGAGGGCTGCGCGGGTCGACCTGCACGATGAGCGGACGCTCGGACGCCTTGCTGTCGAACGCGATGCCGCCGACGACGGGCTTGTCGCTGATCTTCTCGACGTCCTGCTCGGTGCGGACCCGGTTGTCGAGGGTCTCGCGGAGGACGGCGATGCCGACGCCGAGCGCGAGCCCGACCAACAGGCCCAAAGCCACGTTGACCGGCACGTTCGGGCTCACCGGGACGCTCGGCACGTCGGCTTGCTTGACGCGGGTGAGCTTGACGGTGCTGGTGCCGTCCGCATCGGTCGCCTCGATGTTCTCGACGACGTTGGTGAGGCTCTGCGAGGCCGCGTTCGCGATGTCGGCTGCGCGCACGGGGTCGATGTCATTCACCGCGATCGAGATGAGAGTCGTGTCCGTCGGCGCGGTCGCGGACACCATCGTCGCGAGCTGGTCGGCGTTCATGTCGAGCTGGAGCTTCGAGATGACCGGCAGGAGCACGATCGGCGTGGACACCAGGTTGGAGTACGTCAGGACACGCTGCTGCGTGAAGGTGTTGCCCTGCGCCAGGTCACTCGCGCTGCCCGACGTCTCCGTCGACACGAACACCTGCGCGGACGCCGAGTAGACCGGCTTCTTCAGCAACGAGAAGCCCGCTGCCGCGGCCACTCCGACGAGTGCCAACACCAGGATGAGGACCCACCCCTTGCGCAACACTGTGATGTAGTCGCGTAGTTCCACGCGGCCCGCCTTCCCCGACGATTCCGCCGCTCTCCTGTGGTCCCAGCACAGGTGCACCGGGGATGTCCCGGTGTACGGCATTCAAATAGTGCCACATGATCGAGCAACGCTCGGCTGTGTCGTGTGTTCCGGTCGTCGCGTCCTCTACGGTGACCCCATGAGCACCGAGTCCGACGTCAAGCACGCCGAGCCCGACACCAGCCGCCAGCGTGACCTGGTCATCCTGCTCGTCGCCCTCGGGGTGGCGGTCATCCTGGCCCGTGTCGTCGGCGGCGTGAGCCGCAGCGGGGGCATCCCGTCGCCCGTCCTGCAGGTGCTCGCGGCCGACCTCGCCGTCTGGCTGCCCCTGGTGGCGGGGATCGTCTGGGTGCTGCGGCGGTCGCCGAACCCGGGCCGTGGCCGGATCCTGCGGCTCGAGATCGGGGACGCGATCTTCGCGATCGGCATCGTCATTCTGGTCCGCGTGTTCGACGCGTTCCTCGGGATCGCGTTCGGCGGCAGGACCGGCCTGGAGCCCGTCCCCACCCTCGGGACGCCGGACATCACGCTGCTCGTGGTGTCGGCGATCGGCATCGTGCTGGTCAGCCCGTTCCTCGAGGAGGTCTTCTTCCGCGGGCTGTTCCAACGCCGGATGGCCGAGGAGCTCACCCCGCGCACACGCTTCATGGCCGTGCTGCTGACCGCGTTCTTGTTCGCCGTGCTGCACGTCCTGCTCGGCGCCGGGACGACCCAGCTCGACGGCTTCCGGGTGTTCCTGACGACCTTCGCGCTCGGGTCCCTCACCGGCACGCTCGTCGCCATGACGAACCGGCTCGGTGGCGCGGTCCTGGCGCACGTCCTCTTCAACGCGGTGGCGGTCGTCGCGACCTGGCCGCGCTGACCATCACGCTGCCGTCGACGCTCGATCAGAGTGACGCCGTGGGCTCCGTGGATGTCCCGACCGCGGACGGCGCATCGGCTTCGGTGCGGTGCTCCTGGGCGTAGGTCCGTGCGCGACGGATCCGGCGCACGGTCAACGGCACCGTGACGAGCAGGACGACGACCATCGCGGTGAGGACGACGGCCGGGAGCACACCGAGGTCGCCGCGGATCGCCGTCGACACGAACTGGAACGCGATCCCGACGTACAGGAGACCGAGGAAGACGAGCTGGAACTGCAGGGCGAGCGGAGCCAGACGGGCGTACTCGACAGCACCGCGCTGCTCGGCCTCGTCGAGCGGGAGGGGCTTGCCCCCGAGGACGACCTTCCCGAAGCGATGCACCCGACCGATGTCACGACCGGCCGTGTCCCGGAGCGCGCGGCCGTACGGGAGTGACACGACGGCGGCCGCCATCGCCGTCGCCGTGAAGGTCAGCTGCCCGGCGAGCAAGACGGTCTGCGCGAGTTCCGAGCCGTCGTCGCCGCCGAGCGCGATGAGCAGCGCAGCCCCGATCGACGTGACCATCGCCGCGACGACGAACGTGACGGCGATCGGACGGACCTTGCGACGGACGACCCCAGCGTCCGCGATCGACGATCCCGGCGTCTCGGGGATCGGGCGCTCCGTTCGTCGGAACAGCGCGCCGAGGGGCCGCGCGCTCGCGAGCAACACCGCCGTGCCGATCGCCAGGACGACCGGCACCCAGATCGGGGCCTGAGCCGACAGCGCCGCGAGCACCACGATCACCACGGCGGCGGCGTCGATCGCGACCACGCCGGAGAACCACCGGCCCAGGAACCGACGGCTCTCCGTTGACGACCGGTGGTCCCAGGAGCCGGCGAGCGCCCCGATGATGACCGGACCCATCACGAGGAACGGCGAGGTGGTGGCCGCCGCGATCAGGAGACCCTCGGATGCGTCCCGGAGCTGGAAGCCGACGAGCAGCCCGGCGCCCAGGGACAGCGCCGTCGTGATGATGATCGTCAGCAGGAAGATCAGGACTCGCAATGGTGCTCCTTCGAACGGGCGGCTCAACTTCCTCATCATGGCCCGCGTCGCGTCGCGTCGCGCTGGCCCGGTCCCCGCGCTCGCCCTCGCGGCCGCCAGCGCGAGGGCGTCCTGATCCGGTGATCCGGGCCTCCTGTCCGGTCCGCTGAGCGCGACCGCGAACCCTCCGGTCTCCTGTCGGACTTCCCTGAACCGCCTGTGAGCTTTACTCTTTCCCACGTTGTAACGCGGGCGGCCAGGGGGTGCTCGCGCAACGACCTCACCCAGATCGCTGTCGGCCTCCCGCTGACGAACGACCGGACGACGACGTCCACGAGGAGCACACCTTTGCGTCCCACTCTCATCTCGACCCGGAGGCGCCGACGCGCACTCGGGTCGTCCCTCGCCGGAGCTCTGGTCGGCGCTCTCGCGCTCGGCGGCCTCGGCATCTCCGCCCTGCCGGCAGCCGCCGCGCCGGACGCCCGCACCGTGGTGTCGGGAGACGCCCGCTTCCAGGTGCTCTCCCCCACCCTGATCCGGACCGAGTACGCCGGTGACGCCCAGTTCATCGACCAGGGCACGTTCAACGTCATCGGTCGCGACGACTTCGCCGCGACGCCGTTCACGCAGACGCGGGCGGACGGCTGGCTGACGCTGAGCACCGGGAAGATGACGGTCAAGTACCGCGAGGGGTCCGGGGACTTCACCCAGGACAACCTCCAGGTCGAGCTGACGTCGTCCACTGGCCAGGCCGTCACCGGCACCCCGTGGGTGGCCGCCGAGACGCCGGACTGCACGATCGGGTCGCTCTGCGAGGCCGAGACGCTCGCGCTGCAGGGCGTGGCACCGGCGAAGGACCACGGCGGGTACACCGGCAGCGGTTTCGCGGCCGGGTTCGAGTCCGTCGGCAACACGATGACGTTCCGCACCACCGTCGCCGAGGCCGGCAGCTACGACCTCGCCATGCGGTACGCGAACTCGCAGGGCGGCGACGGCAAGGTCGAGACCCGCACCCTGAGCATCGTCGTCGACGACGCGGCGCCCGTGACGCTGCGCCTGCCGGCCGGCGCGAACTGGGACGAGTGGAAGCAGACCACGGCGGCCCTCGACCTGACCGCCGGCACCCACACCGTGCGCATCGAGCGCACCGCCGCCGACTCGGGCCGCGTCAACATCGACAGCCTGGCGATCGTCCCGTCCGGTGCCGACTACCCGGCACCGACGGCAGCCTCCGACGGTGAGGACTGCGCGTTCGGCGCGGTGTGCGAGGCCGAGGAGGCCGGACGCGCCGGCAACGCGCAGGTCGCCACCGACCACAACGGGTTCTCGGGCGACGGCTTCGCCTCCGGGCTGTGGGGCGGCGCGGACTCGGCGCTGACCACGCACGTGACGGGCGTGCCGAAGGCGGGCGACTACGCCCTGCAGGTCCGGTACGCGAACGGCACGGCGAACTCCCCGGAGCTCACCGTCGCCCCGGCCGGCCAGGAGGCCACCACCGGCAGCCTCGCCCCCACCAGCGGCTGGGACTACTGGAACACCACCACGATCCCGGTGCACCTGGCAGCGGGAGCGAACGACGTCACGCTCGGCTGCCCGACCGTCGAGAACAACTGCAACGTGAACATCGACACCATCGCGGTCGTCGACCAGTCGTCACCGCTGCTCACCGCGCACGCCCCGCTCGGCGGGTACCGACGCGACCTCGACACGGCGAACGGCTCCGTGAAGACCAACCCCGGCCTGCTCTACCAGGACGGCTGGTCGCTCCTCGACGACACCGCGTCGGCGCTGTACGACACCGCCACCGAGCAGACCACCCCCCGCGGTGACCACGGCGGCGAGGGCTACCAGGACGGCTACGTGTTCGGGTACGGCACCGAGTACACGACGGCACTCAAGGACCTCGCGACCCTGACCGGGCCGTCGAAGCTCCTGCCCCGCTGGGCCTACGGCGTCTGGTACTCGGAGTACTACGACCGCTCGCAGGAGGACTACCTCGCGATCGCGAAGCGCTTCCAGGACGAGGGCGTGCCCGTCGACGTGATGGCGATCGACACCGACTACAAGACCGGCAGCACCACGAACCAGGGCGACAGCAAGTGGAACGGCTGGTCGGTCGACCCGGCCCGTATCCCCGACATGACGAGCCTGCTCGCCGACTGGCACGAGCAGGGCATCCACAACACGCTCAACATCCACCCGTCGATCTCGGGCAGCGACCCGGAGTTCGCGACGGCGCAGGCCACCGCGAAGGGCAAGCTCACCAAGGGCGACGGCGACCGTTACCTGTTCGACTGGTCCGACCCCGACCAGCTCAAGGCCTACTTCGAGCTCCACGACACCCTGCAGCCCGAGGGCGTCGACATGTGGTGGCTCGACTGGTGCTGCAGCGAGAACTCGAAGTACTCCGCCAACGGCGTCACGCCGGACTCGTTCATCAACCAGCAGTACGCGAAGTACACGGACGAGCAGCTCGAGGGCCGCGGTCTGGCGTTCTCCCGCGCGTACGGCTCGCTGACCGCGGGCGGCTACGGCAACCCGCAGGCCGTGCCCACCGGGCCGTGGGCGGACAAGCGCACCACGCTGCACTTCACCGGTGACACCACCTCCAGCTGGCAGGAGCTCGCGGCGCAGGTCGGCTACACGCCGGGTGAGTCGGCGGCCACCGGCCTGTCGGCGATCAGCCACGACATCGGCGGACACAACGGTGGCCAGTACGGCATCGAGGGTGCCGAGCCCGGCACGACGCAGCTCCCGCCGGACATGTACGCCCGCTGGGTGCAGTTCGGCGCCTTCCAGCCGATCGACCGCCTGCACAGCAACCACAGCGACCGCCTGCCCTGGCAGTACCCGGCCGAGGCGAACGCGTCGGCGAAGCAGTTCCTCAACCTCCGCGAGGACCTGCTCCCCCTGACGTACACCCTCGCCGCCGACGCCTCGCGCACGGGCACCCCGATGCTGCAGCCGCTCTACCTGCAGTACCCCGAGGCACAGGAGTCCTACGCGCAGGCCGGCAAGGAGTACCTGTACGGCGAGGACGTCCTGGTCGCCCCGGTGACCACGGCGAACGGCGACGACGGCACCGCGACCACCTCGGTGTGGTTCCCGGCCGGTGACACCTGGACGGACTGGTTCACGGGGAAGACGTACGAGGGCGGGACCACCGCCGACGTCACGACGGACCTGACCACCATGCCGGTCTTCGTCCGGAGCGGCGGCATCGTCCCGACCCGCTCGCACCACGTCGCGAACGACGCCGCACCGCTCGACGCGGTCACGGTGACCGTCGCGGCCGGCGCGGACGGCACGTTCGCCCTGCACGAGGACTCCGGCGAGGGCCAGCCCGCCGCCGCAGCCGGCGCCTCGGCCCGTGCGGCCGGGAACTCGGCCGCGACCGCCATGCGGTTCACCCAGCAGGCGGACGGCGGGACGCTCGACATCTCCCCCGTCGACGGCTCGTTCGACGGTCAGGTGCGCGAGCGCTCCTGGACGGCGACGTTCACGAACGCCGAGCGTCCGCAGACGGTCACGGTCGACGGAGCCCCCGTCGCCGCGTCCGAGTGGACGTACGACGCCGACAGCCGCACCCTCACGGTGCCGGTCGCCGAGCGCTCGGTGACGGACCGGACCGTCGTGCGGTACTCGACGCTCGCGGCCGCTGTCCCGAGCCTCCAGGTCGAGGACCCGCGCGTCACCGCCGGTGACACGCAGACCGTCACCGGCACCGGGTTCCCGGCGGACGCGACGGTCACGCTGGCGACGACGCCCGACCTGGGCGACGACGTCACCGTGCGCACGGCCGCCGACGGGTCCTTCACGGCCGAGCTGGCCGTGCCGGCGACGGCCGCCGCCGGTCGCGTCGCAGTGACCGCCTCGGTGGGCGGAGTGGTCCTCGCCCGCGCCGCCTTCACCGTGGTGGCCGCTCCCCCGACGGCGTCGCCGTCGCCGACCCCCGCGCCCGGCACCGGTCCTGGTGCCGGCGGCCCGGGGACCGGTGGCCCCGGTGCCGGTGGCCCTGGTGCCGGTGGTTCCGGTGCTGACGGCTCCGGTACTGGTGGTTCCGGTGCGCAGCCCGTCGGCGACCAGCCGGGAAGCTCCGGTGCGGACCGCGACGGTGCCCTCGCCTGGACCGGTGCGAACGTCGTACCGATCGGCATCCTCGCCGTGGTGCTCCTCGCCGCGGGCGGGCTGCTCCTCACGCAGCGGATGCGGCGCCGCCGCGCGGAGTGAGCCGGACGGGCTGGGCGCGCGACGCTGAGCCCGAGGTCGGACGACGGCGGGGTACCCGGGAACGGGTGCCCCGCCGTCGTCGTCCTGGCCCCTCTTCGGGACGCCACACCGGCATGGCCCAGCCCGAACCAGTAGCCTGCCGTGAGCATGCCTCGCCCAACCAGCGTCATCGACAACCCCCTCGTCCGGCAGGCCCCGATCAGCGGCCTGCTGGCCCTCGGTGCGCTGTGCAGCCTGGTGCTGCCGTCGCTCGCGGTCACGCACATCGAGCTCTTCCTCGCGAGCCTCGTCGCCACCGCGGTCGCGACACTGCTCGCCGCGTTCGCCCTGCGCTTCCCCCGGGCACTCCCCCTGGTGCCGATCCTGCTGGCCGTCGACTTCGTGTCCATCGCCCTGTTCCGCACCGGCACGGGTGCCGGAGCGTCGGTGTTCACGTCTCTCGTGGTCCTCCCCGTGGTGTGGTGGGCGTCCCTCGAGGGTCGGCGCACGATCCTCTACTCGGTCATCGGCGTGACCTTCGTCATCCTCGCCCCGTTCGCGCTCCTGCCGGGCAACCCCCCGCGTCCCAACGAGCTCGTCCGCCTCGGCATCACCGTGATCGTGTTCGGCACCGTCGCCGTCATCGTGCACGAGCTGTCCCGCCGTGCCCGACGCTCCGTGATCTCCGCCCAGGCCCGCGAGGACAAGGTCCGCGCCGAGATCAGCCGGGCCGCCGCCGTCCAACGCTCGCTCCTGCCGACCTCGAGCGACCACATGGGCCACGCGGTCACCGTCGCCGGGGCCTGCCTGCCGGCCAAGAGCGTCGGCGGGGACTTCTACGACTGGTACCGGACCCGGGGCGGCATCGCCGTCAGCCTGGGGGACGTGATGGGCAAGGGCGTCGGCGCCGGCCTCATCGCCGCGGCCGTCCGGGCCACGATCCGGAGTGCCCGCACCGTCGACGACGCGTCCGAGGCCCTGCGCCGAGCCTCCGACGGCCTCGCCGCCGAGGGCGCCGGCACCGACGTCACCTTCACCACGCTGTTCCACGCCCGGATCGACGACGACGGCACGCTGCAGTGGGCGGACGCCGGGCACGGGCTGAGCTTCGTCCTCCGCGCCGACGGCGGCGTGGAGCGCCTGCGCTCGGTCGACCTGCCGCTCGGGATGGGCCTCCGCGACGAGTGGGCGACCACCACCGGCATCCTCGAGCCGGGCGACCTGCTCATCTCCTTCAGCGACGGCGTCCTCGACCTGTTCGGCGGGCGCGACGACGCCGTCGACTCGGTCGCCGAGCTGGCCGGCACGACGCGGGAGCCGGCGGCGATCGTCGCAGCGCTCACCGAGCGGGCCGCCGCCGTGCCGCACGACGACGACGTGACCGTCATCGCGATCCGCCGCGAGGCCATCGCCACCGAACCCACCGAAGTGGCGGCTGCGCCGCTGACGCGCTCCGCCTGACGAGCAGGCCTGGTCCGGGCCGCGGCGGGCGGGCCTGGTCCGCGCAGATCGGGCGGGCTCGTTCCGCGCTCAGCGACGCCGTTCGTGGTCGCGTGCGCGAGCGGTGTCACCCGACGCGGACGGTGCCGGACGGGAGGCCCCGCGCGGTCCCGCCACGAGCCTCCCGTCCGGATCAGGCGGACCAGTCAGGACGGACGAAACCGCTCTCGTAGGCGAACACGACGGCCTGCACGCGGCTGGTCGCGCCGACCTTGCCGAGGACGCTGCTGATGTGCGTCTTCACCGTGGCCTCGCTGATCCAGAGGTCCTTCGCGATCTGCGCGTTGCTGGCACCGCGGACCAGGGCGCCGAGGACCTCTCGCTCCCGGGCGCTCAGCGTCGCGAGGGCCGACGCGTGCGCGGTCGGTGGGGCCGGCGCTGCGGGGCCTCCGGCGGCGGGGGTCGTGAGCAGCCGGTTCTCGAGCAGCGCGCGGGTCATCGAGGGCGCGATGAGGGTGTCCCCGGTGAGTGCGGCGCGGACCCCGGCCGCGATGAGGTCGGGTCCGGCGTCCTTGAGCAGGAACCCGAGCGCCCCGGCACGGACGGCGTCGAGCAGGTACTCCTCGTCGTCGAAGGTGGTGAGGATGACGACGGCACCCGCGGTCCCCTCGGACACGATCGTGCGGGTGGCGGCGATGCCGTCGAGCACCGGCATCCGGACGTCCATGAGCACGACGTCCGGGCGGAGCTGAGCGCACACGGTGACCGCCTCGGCGCCGTTCTGGGCCTGACCGACGACGGTCAGGTCCACCTCGGCGTCGACCATCATGCCGAGCCCGGTCCGGACGACCGCCTGGTCGTCGACGATCACGACGCGGATCACGGGGCCACCACCTGGCGGTCAGCGGGCGAGGCAGCGGCAGCGGCAGCGGGAACGGTGGATGCCTGGCCCCGTGCCGCAGCCGGAGCCGGAGTGGTCGACCGGGCCGCGACGGACGACCGGGGCGAGGTCGGCTCGGTCGCGGGCGTGCCCACAGCCGGAGCCGCGTCCGCCCCTCGGACCTCGCGCGGGGCCTCCAGGGTGACCCGCCACCCGCCGCCGTCGACCGGACCGGCGTCGAGCACCCCGCCGATCGACGCGGCGCGCTCGCGCATGCCCCGGATGCCGGCCCCACCCGCGGCGAGCGCCGGCACCCTCGGGCTGCCGTCGGTCCCGCCGTCGTCCAGGACCTCGAGGCGGATGCGGTCCTCTGACGCTGCGAGGGTGATCCGCACCGAGGAGCCGTCGGAGTGCACGAGCGTGTTCGTCAGTGCCTCTTGGCAGACCCGGAGCACGGCGAAGTCCTGCATGACGCCCAGACGTCCCGGCACGCGGAGGTCGACATCGACCCGGACGCCGGTCGCCCGCACGCGCTCGGCGGCGTCCTCGATCGCTGCCCGCAGCGACAGCGGTGCGTCGGTCGTGCCGCCGTCCCCACCGGCACGGAGGACCCGGACCACCTTCCGCATCTCGGACAACGCCTGCTGCCCCGTGCCCGCGACCCATGAGGCGTACTCCGCGAACTCGGCCTGGTCGGCGACCCCGACGCGCACGAGGGCCTGGGACCGGACGACGATGGCGGCCATGTGGTGGGCGACGACGTCGTGCACCTCGCGGGCGACCGCGGTCCGCTCCTCCGACGCGATCCGGGCCTGGTCGGCTTCCCGCAGGCGCACGAGCTCCTCGTTCCGGCGCTGCAGCACGAGCTCGGACCGCCGGCGTCGTGCGGTCGCGCGGCCGAGGAAGGAGCACGCGACGAGCAGGATCCCCATCAGGACGACGGTCGACCAGTCCGCGTTGCTCGACCAGACCCGCCAGTCCCCGAGCACGGGAATCCAGTCCTGGACGGGGACGAAGGCCAGCGGCAGGAACATCGCGAGCGCGGTCGGGACCGCTGCGACGGCGAGCACCGCGAGCACCCGGCGGCCGGCGGCACATGCCAGGTAGACGGCGATGACGAGCGGGATGAGTCGGACCTGGAGGACGTCGAAGGTCCACGACGGCCACGCGACGACGACTCCGACCACCGCGAGCAGCGGGTACGGCAGGCGCTGCCCCACGGCGATGCACACCGCGACGAGCAGCGCGGTCAGCCGGTAGTCGTCGAGCCGGGTCGGGTACCACCCGGCCCGGTGCAGCCCCTCCATCGCGATGAGGGCGACCGCGAGGAACGCCACCCCCGCGAGCGCGGACCGCACCCACGGCGGGATCGGCAGAGGGCGCATGGCGAGAGGCTAGCCGCCGCTGCCCGCGTCGCGCCTCCTCCGAAGGTCGGAGTCGTGACCGGGTCGATCAGTCGGACGGCCGGGAGGCCCAGCCGATCTGCCGATGCGGTCACCGTCCGCCTCGCCGCAGGCTGGTGCTGCCGCACTCGGCGGCCGACCGGACGGAGCACCTGATGCAGAAGAAGACCGCAGCCACCCTGGCCACGCTGGCCCTCGTCGCCGCCATCGCCGCCACCGGCGTCGCCGCGGCGACCGTCGCCAGCCCGGACGCGTCCGGGACGGAGGGCGGCTCCGTCCGGACGAGCGGGACGTCCACGGTCGTGCAGACGACGGCGGCGACTGCTGACGAGGACGAGGACGGGTGGCAGGGGCAGCTGCCGGACGCCGACCGCTTCCGCGAGCTCTCGCACACCGACCAGCGAGCGGTGTTCATGCGCGTCGACCGGCTCATCGGGGACCTCCGCGGAACGGGGGACGGTGCCGGGCTCGTCGCGCAGCTCACCGGCTACCGCAGCGAGATCGAGCGCGCTCGCGGGTGACCGGATGACGGGCGGGAGGCGCGGATCGGTTCGGTTCCGCGCCTCCCGTCTCCTCACCGGCGCCGGGCGCGGCTCCGGCGTCCGAGGACGATCGCACTGCCGAGCGCGAGGAGCAGCAGCGCGGCACCGAGTGCGATCGGGAGGCCTGCCACGCCCGTGAAGGCGAGGTCGCCCCGACGCGCAGTGCCCGTGACATGTGCTGGCCCCGGGACCGCCGCAGATGAGCCGGACGACTGCTCCGCCGGGCGGCCGCTCCCACTGCCCGAGCCGTCGGGCGTGCCGTCGCCGCCAGGTGTGCCCGATCCGCCGTCACCCGCTCCGCCGTCACCCGCTCCACCATCCCCCGGTCCACCGTCGCCGGGGCCGACCGAGTCCTCCGCCGGCAGCAGGCCGGCGTCGACGGAGGTGGTGCGATCCACCCCGTCGAGGACACCCTCGGGCGTCGTCAGTCGGCGGAGCGTGATGGTCTCGGTGGAGCCGTCCTCGGCCGCGTCCGAGTCGACGGCATCGTCATCGCCGACGTGCTGCCGCGTGAAGCGTCGGTCGTCAGGCGCGTCGAAGGTGACGACGTACACACCGGGCCTGAGGCCGCCGAACCGGTACCCGCCGTCGGCGTCGCTCGTCGTGCGTCGCTCCACGGCGCCACCGGTGTCATCCGTCCCCGCGATCCGCACCTCGACCGCCCCGATGCCGGGCTCGTCCGCGTCCTGGAGACCGTCGCGGTCGACGTCGGACCAGATCCGGTCGCCGATCGTGCCGGCCGCCACCCGGATCGTGGCGCGGTTGGACTGCACGGGGAGGGAGATGTCCGCCACGCTCAGACCGAACCGGTTCGCGTACGTGTCGCCGTCCTGCTCACCCTCGGTCACGAGCGCCAACCGGTGGGTGACGGAGGCGCCGACGGCGACCGGGGCCGTCCGGGTGATCCGGATCGCCGTCACGTCCCGGAGTGCCGCAGGACACCCGTCTGCGCCGAACTCCTGTTCCGAGCACCACGTGGTCGAGCCACCGGGCCGGTTCGACGGGTCCGCGCCCACGAGCGAGACGGCAGCGGGCGCAGCGGCCGTGTAGCGCACCTGCTCCCCGGCATCAGCATCGGCCGCCACGGGCTCGGCGAGCACTGTCCGACCGTGGAAGGACCCGTCCTGCGCGACGGTCCCGTCCGGCAGGACGTCGATGAGGTCGGAGCCGTGGAACGGGTCGGGGTCGGTGTTCGTGTAGACGAGGTCCCACTCCAGCCGGTCGCCGGCGACCACGACCGGTTCGACGGCGTGTTCCTCCACACCGACCCCGCCCGTGGTGGTGACCTGCACCGCGCGCTGCGCCCGGCGGTACTCGGCGGGCGATGCATCGGTGGGGGAAGCGACCTCGGCCACGTTGTCGATCGGACCGGCGGGCGCCGCGGTCGAGATCGTGGCCCGGTAGGTGATCGGCGGGATGGACGAGTTCGGTCGGACGTCGTGCATCGTCCAGGTGAGCCGCTGGTGCCGCTGCCCCTGCGCGTCCTGCACGGTGTCGACCGCCGGGGTCGTCGACGCACTGTCGGGGACGTAGGTGGTGTCCAGCGGCAGGGTGTCACGGACGGTGACCGTCGTCGGACGTCCCTTCGCGTTCCCGTTGGTCAGCGTCGGGTAGAGGGCGTACTCGAGGGTGTCGCCCGCGACGGCGGAAGTTGTCCGGTCCGGGGTGTCGGCAGCGTCGTGGCCGGGGTCGACGGTCTTCTTCGCGATCCGCGCGAGGTTCTCGGTGATGATGACGCTGTCCGTCAGGCCGCCGACGCCGAGCGACGGGTCGGCGCTGTCGTGGACCCACCCGGGGTGCTGCGTGCCCGAGGAGAGGTGCCCGAAGTCGAGGGCTCGGGTCCCGTCCGGTGCGTCGAGGACGGTGACCCACGAGTACAGCGCCGCCTGGCGCCCACCGGCCAGGTCACCGACGGCCCGGACTGCGCCGACCGCGGCGATGCCGCCCGGCACGTCCTCCGGAGCGTCGTACCAAGGTCCGTCCTCGTCGTCGCACGTGCGCTGCTGCCCCTCGGCGGCGGACGTCATGTCGTACGCGGCGTACTGCACGTGCGCGTCCGAGAGACCGGCGACCTGCGCGGCCCGGGCCGGACTCCCGAGCCGGGTGAGGCGCTGGGTGGCACGGTCGAACGTGTCGCAGAGGACCGCGTCCTGGTACGGCGAGAGCCCGCCGTTGCGCATGGTGACCTCGCTCCGGAGCCGGGCCCCCGCGGTCGCCCACGGGTCACCCTCGCGCGCGGATCCGGGCCGGACCTCGTGGGCGTCGCCGACCACCCGGTAGAGCCGCTTCCCGCCACTGCCCGGGTCGAACTCGACGAGGTTGCGCTCGGACACGTTGTCCGCCGTCGGTTCGGTCTCGCCCGCGAAGTTCGGGGCTCCGCTGACCGACGTGGTCTGCAGCGGGGTGAAGGTGTTGCGGGACAGGACGTTCGTCCCGCTCGACGGCTCGGGCAGCCAGAAGCTGATGTACCCGGCGACGACGAGGCCGACCTTGCCACCGGCGATGGGGCCGCCGTACTGGTTCTCCGTCGGCATCCGTGTGGGGTCGGTCACCGTCCCCGTGATCGTGACGTCGACGTCCTCCCCCGGGCGGCTCTGCGTACAGCTGATCGTGCCCGAGTCCGCGACGGCCCGGGCACCACCACCCGCGCCGCCCGGCAGCCCCGCGAAACCGGAGGCACCGCGCGCGTTCGGACCGCACACGGGTTCGTCGCCGTTCCAGAGCCGGGCGCCGGACGGCAGGTCGCCGAGGAGCTCGGAGACGTCGTCGGTGAAGGTCATCGGGCCGCCGGCCCCCTCGAAGCCGAGCAGACCCTGACCCGGGACGACCGGTTGCCAGTCGACCGCGATCGGGTAGACGAGCTGGATCCCGCGCTGTCCGCCCGGACCGGTGACGTCCGTCCGGAGGGACGACGCCTGGATGTCCTTCGCCAGGTTGTACCGGGCCACGGCGGAGACCGTCGTGGTGGGCGAGGTGGCCGTGACGGTCCCGTTGTCGGCGTCGTCCGCGGTCCCGGTCGCGCTGACCGCGATCTCGTCCCCGTGCCGGAGGTCCGCGGAGACGTCGAGCACCGCCGGCACCGCGACCGCTCGGCCTTCGGGGACGGAGCCGAGGTCGCAGACCAGCTCCTGGCCGTCGATCCGTGACCCGCTGCCGGTGCAGCGCGAGGGCACGGCGGCCCAGCTGGTGCCGGCCGGCGCGGTGAGGGTGAAGCGCTCGTGCGAGCTGGCTCCGCCGGTGGAGTTCATGCTGACGCGGTACGTGATCGCGTCGAGCGTGCGGACGATGCCGTTCTCGGCGCCGCTGTCGCCGCCCGGCTGGTCATCGGGGGTGAACGGACCGTTGCCGTCCTTCGCGACCTCGATCGCCATCGCGACCTCGGCGTCGGTCGACGTCGCCGGGGACGGGGTCGGCGCGGTCGATGCGGCTGGTGCGGACGGCTGGGTCCGTGCCGTCGGCTTCGGCGATGCCTGCGGTTCCGACGGTGCCGGCGACTCCGTCGGTGCCGCCGGTGCGGACCTCCCAGCAGCGTCGATGACGGACGGTCGCCCCGCGACTGCCCAGGTCGGTGTCGCCGCGGTCAGGACGAGGCTCGCGGCGGTCACCACCGTGACCGCGACGCGGGAGGGAATGCGTGGTCGCAAGGGGACTCCAGTTCAGGACGGGCACCCGCAGGTGCCCGGAGGCGGTCATCCGTACGTCACACATCAAACATGACCAGCGTCCTCGGGCCTCCTTTTCGACATTCTGCATTCCACCCGCATGCGAACAGGCACGATCGGGTCACGATGCCGCGACGACGTGCCCGACCTGACCGAGACTGACGCCATGACATGGGGGAAGACGGGGGTCTCGATCGGGGTCGTGCTCGCGCTCTGCGGCGGACTCGGTGGCTGCGCGACGATTGCTGCTGGGCAGTGCGTCGACTGGGTGCCGCTCTCCCCGGCCGAGCAGGAGCGGGAAGCGAGCCTGGTCGTGGACGCCGATCTCCGGTCGACCGACCGCACCGTCGAGGCACTCGGGCGCTACCGCGTCCGCGAGGCGGTCATCACCGGCGTCCGGAAGGGCCACACACCCGACGACCGCATCGACGTCATCGCGACCTCGGACCAGTGCACGAGCAGCGGGGAGCCGGTGGAGTACGTCGACGGTGATCCACTCGCCGAACCGGGCTCCTACCGGCTGTACCTGACGCAGCAGCAGGCCGGAGGGGCCTGGCGACTCGTCGTGCCCGGAGCCGCCGAACGTCTCGACGATCGACGGGGGTGAGCACGGGCCCGCGCGAGCACGGGCGCGTCAGACCTCGACGTCGCTCCCCATCGTCACCGTGCGCCGGAGCGGCAGCCCGAAGCGCGCGGCCGGATCGGCGGCGTTGTGGGCCATCGCGACGAAGAGCTTCCGCCGCCACGACACCATGCCGCCCTTGCCCGAGCCGGTCCGGAGCGCACCTCGGGAGATGAAGTAGGACGCCTCGGACATGTCCTCCTGCGCAAGGTCGAGCACGCCGGCGGCGCACGCGGCACGCATCGCGGCGGGCAGATCCTGGTCGTCAGAGAACCCGAACGTGATCGTGATGTGGTCGATGCCGTCCTCGTCGTGGCCGAGCTCGTCGCGGGTGAACGCCTCGGACAGCGGCACGTGCGGCACGTTCGCGGTGAGCACCGAGACGATGACGACCCGCTGGTGCACGACCCCGTTGTGCTCGACGTTGGCCCGGAGCGCGAGCGGCGTCGTCTCCTTGTTCGGGTGCGGGAACACCGCGACGCCGGGGACCCGCGGGATGTGGTCGGTGTTCACCGTCTCGATGAACTCTGCGAGGGAGCCCTCGCGCTTCCGCCGCTCCTGCTGCACGAGCTGTCGGCCGCGGTGCCACGTGGTCATGAGGGTGACGACGGCGAGGGCGATGAGCAGCGGCACCCACCCGCCGTGCACGACCTTGGACAGGTTGCCGGCCAGGAACGTGAGCTCGAGCCCGCCGAACACCACGGCGACGAGCACGAGCTTCCACGTCGCCCAGCGCCACAGCGGCTTCACGACGACGAGCAGCAAGAGCGTGTCGACCACGAGCGCCCCGGTGACGGACACCCCGTACGCGGTGGCGAGCGCGGCCGAGGACCGGAACGCGAGCATGATCGCCATGACACCGATGAACAGCAGCAGGTTGACGGCCGGCAGGTACACCTGGCCGCCCTCGCGCTTGGACGTCTGGCGGATCGTCAGCGGCGGGAGGAGCCCGAGCTGCACGGCCTGCCGGGTGAGCGAGAACGCGCCGGAGATGACGGCCTGGCTCGCGATGACGGTCGCCGCGGTGGCCAGGATCACGACGGGGATCTGCGCCCAGCTCGGGAACAGCAGGAAGAACGGGTCCTTCGTGGCGGTCGGGTCCTCGAGGACCAGGGCGGCCTGGCCGAGGTAGTTGCACACCAGCGCGGGGAACACCACGAAGAACCAGGCGCGGAGGATCGGCATCCGCCCGAAGTGGCCCATGTCGGCGTACAGCGCCTCGGCACCGGTGATCGCGAGGACGACCGCGCCCATCGCGATGAAGGTGATGAACGGGTGCGCGAACAGGAACGCGATCGCCCAGGTCGGGGACAGCCCCTGCAGGACGCCGGGGTGCTCGACGATGTGCGGGATGCCGGCGACGGCGATGACGACGAACCAGAGCAGCATCACGGGCCCGAACGATGCGCCGACCTTGGCGGTGCCGAACCGCTGGACGACGAACAGGCCGATGAGGATGACGGCCGCGATCGGCACGACGAGGTGCTCGACCGACGGCGCCGCGGTGCCGAGGCCCTCGACGGCGGAGAGCACCGAGACGGCCGGGGTGATGACGGAGTCGCCGTAGAACAGGGCGACGCCGACGATCCCGATGACCAGGAAGACGGTCGTCCCGCCCGGACGGTCGGCGTAGAGCCGTCGGGCGAGTGCGGCGAGCGCCATGACCCCGCCCTCGCCGTGGTTGTCGACGCGCATGAGCACGAGCACGTACTTGATCGACACGACGATCGTGATGGACCAGACGAGCAGCGAGATGACGCCGTAGACGTCCTCCGGGATCGGCCGGACGATGCCACCGTCGACCGAGAACACCGTGCGCATCGAGTAGAGGACGCTCGTGCCGATGTCACCGAAGACGACGCCGAGTGCGGCGAGGGCGAGCGCCGCTGTGCCACGGCGCCCAGGGGCCTCCCGGCCTGCGGGCTGCTGGGCGGCCGTCGCGGGGTGCGTGGCGTCGTCGCCGGGGCCGGCGTCTCCCGGCTGGGCGTCGCGCGCACCCGACGGCTGGTCGGACGACTGCGACGACGCGCGGGTCTCGGTCACGGCGGGCACTCCACTCCAGGCCGTCCGGGCGACGGCCGCGCCCATCATGCACCCGTGGAGTGACAGCGGACGTCGGGCAGTGAGCGACCGTGCGCCGAACGGCTGCTGCGCCCCTCTACTCCGGCACCGTGACGATGCGGTTCTGGTACGCCCAGACCACGGCTTGCAAGCGCGACCGCACCCCGAGCTTGGGCAGCATGCGCGCCAGGTGTGACTTCACCGTGGAGACCTCGACGACCAGCTCCGCCGCGATCTCCTCGTTCGACATCCCCTGCGCCAGGAGCAGCAGCACGTCCCGCTCCCGGGCGGTCAGCACCCCGTCGACCCGGTCCCCCGTCACCGGTTGCAGGCTCCGACGCGAGGTGAACTCGCGGAGCACCCGCCAGGTCAGGGCCTGGTCGAGCGTGCCGTTCCCCGCCGCGACCTGGCGGACGGCGCCGATGATCGTGTCCGGCTCGGCGTCCTTGAGGAGGAACCCGGACGCCCCGGCCTCGAGCGCGCCGAACACCAGGTCGTCCATGTCGAACGTCGTGAGCATGAGGACGGGCACCGCGGGGTCGGCGTCCGGCCGGCAGAGTTCACGGGCGACCTCGATGCCGTTCCGGACCGGCATCCGGATGTCGAGAACGGCGACGTCCGGCCGCGTGCTGCGGGCGAGCGCGAGCGCCTCACCGCCGTCGGCGGCGACCCCGACGACCGTGATGTCGGGCTCCGCGTCGAGGAGCGCCGAGACGCCGGCCCGGACGAGCGGTTGGTCGTCGGCGACGAGCACGCGGATGACCGCGTCGCCGCCGTGCGCTGGTTCCTCCGCGCTCACCGCGCCACCTCCGTGTCGTCGTTCGTCGTGTCGGAGCCGGGCTGGGCCTCCCGGCTGAGCCGCAACGCGACCAGCCACCCGCCGTCGTCCGTCGGACCGACCTGGAGGCCCGCCCCCACCAGTTCCGCCCGCTCGCGCATGCCGCGCAGTCCGTTGCCACCGGCGGGCGTGCTGCCCTGCGCCGGCACGGCGGCCGGGCCGTTCTCGACACGCACCTCGAGGTGGTCGTCGGCGCGGTCGTCGATCGTGACGGTGCACGCGGCACCCGGAGCGTGCAGGGCGGCGTTCGCGAGGGCCTCCTGGACCGTGCGGTACGCGGCGAGCTGCGCGAGCGGACCGACCCCGTCGCCGAGCGGACGGCTGCTGCCACCCGCACGGTCGGCAGCCAGGACGCCCAACCGCACGTCGCTGCGGAACCGGGCCCGTTCCACCAGGTCGACGATCCCGGCGACGGTCTCGACCGCTCGTTCGGCGGGGCTGTCGTCGCGGAGCAGGCCGACCAGGCGGCGCAGGTCCTCGAGGACGGCGGTGCTCTGCTCCCGGACCTGGCGGACGCCCTCGTGGGCACGCTCCGGGTCGGTGTCGATCTGGCGGTCGATGACGGCGGACATGAGGGCGATCCCGGACAGGTGGTGGGCGGCGATGTCGTGCAGTTCCCGGGCCATGGCGGCGCGCTCGCGGGAGACGGCGGCGTCGATCAGGGCGTCCTGCTCCCGGTCGACCGCGGTGGCCTCGGCGCTACGGGCGACGCGGACCTCGCGGCGGGACAGCACCACCAGGGTGACGAGCAGCGGCAGGCCGACGGCGCCGACCGCCTGCAGGACGCCCTGCCCGACCGAGGTCGTCAGGCCCTGGGCGACGTCAGCACGGAAGCCTCCCGCGACCACGGCCCACAGGACCGCTCCCCCGACGACGACCAGGACGGCCGCTGCGGTGAGCGCGGGCCACAGCCGGGCGAGTGGGACCCGGAGGGCGGCCAGCACGACGGCCACCGCGATGGCGAACGGCGTGAGCCCGAAGAGCTCGAACGCCTGCGGGGCGAGGACGGCGACGAGCACCGGGATCGCCGCGACGACGACGAGCGTGGTGCGCGGTGCCCGGCGGGCGGCGAGCAGCGCGGCCGCCTGGGCGAGGAGCCCGAGGGTCAGGACCGTCCACGGCGCACTGCCGACGGCCGGGTAGCTGACGGCCTCGCCGATCGTGTCCGGGTCGGCGGCGTCGAGCGGCGGCAGGGCGAGCAGCAGACCGAGGGCGACCACGGCGGTGCCGAGCGCGACGAGCAGGTCGGTGCGGCGCTCGCGGGCGGTGGCAGGACGCCGAGCGGGCGCAGCACCCCCGGCCTCGGCCTGGGGGCGCTGCGCGCGCGGCTCAGCGGGTGCCATGCTGCGATCCTACGAGGGGCTTCGACGACGGGATCGGGGCGTCGATCGGCAGGGCCCGACGTGCCGGGTCGTACCCGAGGTGCCCGCGGGTCGCGACGAGGAGCACCACGGCGGCGATCGTCGACATGATCGTCAACCCGATCATCAGCGTGCCGGCGGTCATGCTCGGGTACATCGTGGGGAAGAACGTCGAGATCGTGTTGTTCACGCCGACGTGCAGCAGCAGCGCGAGCGGCAGGCTCTCACCGGTCTTGTTGAACACCTGCACCATCACGACGTTGAACGTGATCGTGAAGAGGGCGAACACGACGGGCTCGCTCCAGTGCGCGTTCGGCCACCCGCCCCAGTCGCTGAGGTACAGCGGCATGTGCCACAGCGCCCACACCGGGCCGAGGATCGCGGCCGCACCGAGGCCACCGAAGCGGTGCTGCAGGCGGGGCAGGGCGAAGTCGCGCCAGCCCGGCTCTTCGCTCAAACCGGTGGAGAACAGCTGGATGACCAGGCCCGGCACCACGGCGGCGAAGACGAGGGCGGTCGGTGCGTGCACGTCCCCGCCGGCGAACGGCAGCGCCGACACGATGATCAGGGCCGGCACGACGACGAGCGCCAGGGCGTACCAGTACCAGGCGACCCGCCAGCGGAACAGGCGTCCCACCCAGCGGCGGAGGCCCGGGCGACCGTCGGCGACCGCGGTCACGATGAACGCGCCGCCGAGCGGGCCGAGCAGTGCGCCGGGCAGCACGCCGGTGAACTGCGCGCTGCCGAGGACCTCGGCGAAGTGGATGTCCCAGACACCCATGCCGTGCGGCGACAGGATGTAGGGGACCCACGCGAGCCAGCTCAGCCCGAGCGCGAGGGTGAAGAACGACCCGAGCGGGTGCCGCGCGACGACGCCGCGGATCCCGTGCCGGTCCTGCGGGGCGGTGCCGGTCTGGGACCGGGCTTCGATGGTGTTCGTCATGACATCGACGCTAGGAACTCCGCCCCGCGGGGACGACCGGCGGAGGGAGGCACGTGCGGGACTTGCATCGAAAGGATGCACCCCCGCCGCACCCGTCAGCGGCCCCGGTCCGGAGCCGCGGCGGCCAGCACCACCGGGTCCTCGCAGCCCCGCGCGAAGCCCGCGATCCGCCGGTCGATGTCCCGCTGCAGCACGAGCACGCCGATGCGCTCCGCGAGCGGCGCCAGCCACTTCGGCTTGCACGTGAAGTTGTAGCGCCAGACGGCGAGCGTGTGCCCCGGCTGCCCGTCAGCCGCGCTGAACCGCCAGCCGCCGCCCATGCGCTCGAAGAACCACGAGCCCTTCGTCATCTTCATCCCCACGTTCGACGGCGGGTTGTACGAGACGTACTCGCTCTCCATCGCCAGGCCGAACCGCTGCACCGTGTACGTCCGCACGCCCTTGCCGGGAACGGTCGCGCCGATGAGGTGCTGCCGCCGGATGAACGGGTCCCACCGCTTCCGGACCTCGCCCTGCGTCTGCGAGACGGCGAAGGCGACGTCCACGTCGACCGGGACGACACAGCGGGACTCGACGACGGGCATGCGCCCATGCTGGCACGCGGCGGGACCGCCGGACGGGAGGCCCGGGGCGGGCCCGCACCGCGCCTCCTGTCCGGCAGGGACACGCCTGTCGACGGACTCCACTTCTCGTCGCCAACTCCGAGTCTCGGCGACGGCTCGCGTGTCACTCGATCCGACCGAGCACCTCGTCGCCGTTCCAACGGCGCTGTGGCGGTCTCGATAGCCGACGGTCTAGCGGTCGCAAGCGCGTCACGAACGTCAGCCGGCCCCCGCCGAAGATCTCGGAAGGGGCCGAGCCGGGCGTCACCAACACGAATGGCCAGCCCGCCCGCCTGCCTGCCTGCCTGGCGCCCGGTTCAGAGGGAGCGGAGAACGCGGTAGCGGTTCTCGAGGGAGCGCTGTGTGACTCCCGCGTTCTCGTCCAGCCACTCGTAGGCATGCGGCGTTCCGGGGTGAACGTGGAGCTCGAGCGGGACGTCGGCAGCCGACAACTTCATTGCGTAGGCGATGCTCTCGTCTCGCATGAGGTCGAGGTCACCCACTTCGACGTACGCCGCGGCGAGGCCGCGGGCGTCGATCAGCCGCGCCGGAGAGGTGGTCTCCGAGACGGGACCGCCAGAGCGGGCGTTCCAGGAGGTCGCATTCATGGGGGCGGTCCAGGCCAGGAACGGCGCGAGCGCCTCGCTGGCGGTGTCCACGGTGTCGTCGAGCATGGCGTAGATCAAGATCTGCTGAGCGATCGGGATGCCTCGGTCCCTACCCAGCACGGCGGCCGCCGCGGCGAGTCCGCCGCCACCACTGTCGCCCATCACCGCGATCCGTGCACGGTCGATCCCGAGCCGGTCAGCATGCTCGTTCAGCCACAGCACTCCGGCGAAGACGTCTTCGCTCAGCTGCTGGCCCTTCCCCTCCGGGGCGACACGGTAGCCGACCGACAGGATCGGCACGGAGGTCTCCGTGACGTAGACCCGCATCCGGCGGTCGTAGTGATCGAGAGTGCCAGCAACCTGACCGCCGCCGTGGGCGTAGACGACAGCAGATCCGGGGCGCGCGTCCCACTTGGTGTACCAGCGCGCTTCGAGCGTCACGCCGTCGCCGACCGGGATGGAAACGTCCTCCCGATTCACGCCGTCCGGGGCGGGCGGTGCCAGCTTGCCCATCTCCGTGTACTGGAAGTTGATCACCTCGCGCAGCGCGTGCACGTCATTCGCGGGGGGCTCGGCCATGTTCATGAACTCTGATGGGAGCTGCACGATCGCCTGCGCGAACTCCTCGTCGAGACGGTATTCGGTCATTGACTGTTCTCCTCAGGGAGCGGTCGCGGCTGCGACGCGCTCGGCGTCTTGGGTTGAAATGGTTCGTAGGCGCGGCTGTTCAGGCCCGACTTCGGATGCCACAGACGGGCGGCTGAAGTGGGACGTTCGGCGTCCTGCACCTTGCTTGCCATCGGAGACCTCAGCGTTTGCGGGCGAGATTTGCTCGCAGGACCTCTTCGAGGTTGAGCTCGACTTCACGCGTGTGCGCGCCGGCGGCGAGGGCTGCCTTGGCAAGCTCCCCGGAAGCGGGCGTGAAGGTCTCTCCGAGGTAGCGGTCCTCGGCACGCAGCGCATCCTCGAGGGGGCCGTCGGCTGCGTCGATCGCCTTCGTGGCTGCGACGCGGACACCGGCAGGCAGGTTGGCGATCGTCAGCGCGACCCAGTCGACGTACGCATCCAGCTCCGCGGCGGGCAGTGCACGGTTCACCCATCCCCAGCGCTCGGCGGTCGCAGCGTCGATGAGACCGCCGGTGAGGACGACTTCGAGGGCTCGAGCGCGTCCGAGCAGACGGGGCAGGTGTGCGGTTGCGCCGGCGCCGGGGACGATGCCGGTGAGGGTTTCGAACTGGCCGAAGGCCGCGGTCTCGAGCGCTGCGAAGCGGAGGTCCAGGCTGGCGATCATCTCCGGGCCGCCACCACGGGTCAGGCCTGCAACCTTCGCGATGGTGGTCTGGGGCAGGCGCCGCCAGCGCTCGTGGAGCCGCATCATCGGGCCGGTTCCGACGAGAGTGTCCTCCGCGATCGGAAGGGCAGCGTACGACGCGGGGTCCTCGACGAACGTCAGATCGCCGTGAGCCATGAAGAACTCAGGGTTGGCGCTCTGGATGACGATGACGTGCAGGTCGGGGTCCTTCTCGGCCGATGCCGCGACGGCGTCGAAGTCGAGCAGGAGCTGGGCCGTCATGAGGTTGATCGGCGGTACGTCGATCGTGACCCACAGCACGCCGTCCTGGCGCTCGAGCTGGAGGGTGGTCAGGGACTGCTCGGTCATGATGATCCTTTCGTCGGGACTAGGTATCTCTGGTATACCTGGTACATGACAGGTACTTCAACGAAACCTGGTACCCGCGAAGGCCAGACGATTCCGGGCCTCATCGTGGGGCCGCAGCGCGAACTCCTCGATCAGCTCCTCGACAAGTGGGGGCAGCTGATCCTGACGCTGCTATGCGAGGAGTCGCGCCGCTTCAACGAGCTCAAGCGCGACCTCGAGGGCGTCACGCAGAAGTCCCTGACACAGGCGCTTCGGCGTCTCGAGCGCAACGGACTCGTCGAACGTCACGTACTCGAGCAACGCCCCATCGCCGTCGAGTACCGCATCACATCCCTCGGTCGCACTCTCGACAAGCCATTCCTCGCACTGCTCTCCTGGACCGCCGACCACCTCGACGAGGTAGAGGAGTGCAGGCAGGCATACGACCAGGGCACACCCGGCCTGTCTCACTAGGCGATCGGCTACCGGGCACGTTTTGATGTGCTGATGCTCAGCCGTGCGGCTTGGGGCGGGCGGGCGGTCAGTCAGAGCGACAGCATCCGAGAGCGGTGGCGCAGATTCCCCGCGGGCTAACCCGTCCGCGAGGTGCGGGGCTGCTCGGGGTAGGTGCACTTCCAGCCTCGGTGGTCGTCGGTCGTGTCGCTGCCTCGCCCGTCATCCAGGTGTCTTTGCACGGTGATGGCCTGACCTGCTGCGAGATGGCCGCCGTCGGCTTCATACGAGAGCGCGATGTCGATTTGGCATAGGTCGAACCGCTCGAGCAGGCCAGAGGTGGTGTCGTTGGCGGCGACCACGTACCGGTAGACGCCGGGCGTTTCCTCGGTTGCCTGGCCCATTGCACCCTGACGCTGACCGAGATCGGTTGCGGGCCAATCCTGGGTCGCGTCGCCCAGTGGCGTCGTCGCTTCGCCGCCCTGAGTACTCGAGCCCGCATCGGAAGGCGATGCTGCATCGGTTGGACGGGAGGTGTCGGCAGGCGTCGATTGCTTCGCCGCGGAAGATGAAGATGGGACACGCAGCTCTTCTTGCTCGCTCGAAGCGGAGCAGGCGCTCACCCCCAGAGTGACGCCCAGAACCAGTGCGATTCCGGTTCCCCGGAGCATGTTGCGCTTGTCCAAGTGTTCCCCCTCATCACTGGGCAAGTCCGCCCGGTTTCGGTCGCCCGGAGCTTACCGTCCCTCCCTCCCGCTCGGCATGCGCGCGAGTCCCGGTAGCGGATCGGTCACCGAGCGTGGCTCCTGGGAGGATGACGGCGTGCGCACCTCTCCGTGGCCCGCTCGGAGCGGGGCTCTCCTTCTCCGCGATTCCCGACCCGAGGATGCGGACCAGCTCGTCGCTCTGCGGAACAACCCCGTGGTCAACCGGTTCATGCTCCGTACCCACGTCGACTCGGACGCCTACGTCCAAGAGTGGGCGAGCATCCCCGACAGCGACACCGACTTCTCGTGCATCGCCGAAATAGACGGCCAGATCGCGGGCCTGGGCTTCCTCGACGTCACCGACGGACTGGGACAACCAGGGATGCCCCGAGGCACGCAAGGCGTCATCGGCTACATGCTGCAACCCGACCTCACCGGACGAGGACTGGGAACGGACCTGACACGCGGCCTCCTGACCGCGGCGTTCGACGCGCTCCGACTCCGGCGCGTCACCGCCAGCTGCAACGCGGACAACATCGCCTCAGCCCGCATCCTCGAAAAGAACGGGATGCGACGCGAGCAGCACGGCATCGAGGACTCCTGGCACGCCGACCTGGGCTGGGTCGACGGCTACCAGTACGCCATGCTCGATCGCGAGTGGGCCGCCGCTCGAACCGTCCGTTGACCGATCGGCTATCGGGACAGCTGATGCTCGGTCGTGTGATCAGTAGCCGCGGCGGTAGAGCGCTTGGAAGACGAACACCCATGTGATGAGAAGGGCCAACCCCATCCCAACGACCCACTTCTCGGCAGTTCCGCCGTCGAACAATGCCCAGAAGCACAGCAGGGCCAACAGGCCGGTACCGGCTGCGATGGGGATGCGGTACGCCGTCATCCAGGTCTTCACGGCGGGTCGGTCCGCGTCATTCAAGTTGGTCATGATGCGAGCGTATGGGCGCACTCGTCGCATCGGAACGACGACGTTCGAGAGATGCGGTCCCACGGCGTGGGTGCCGCGCTGCGTGGTATCGGCGCACGGACGCCATCACAGCTTATAGCGCAGCGCGAACCACGACACCGAGCGCGTTCGGTAGCCGATCCTCTTCCGGACCCGCTTCGGTAGATGAAAGCTCGCGGTGGTGGTGGGCTACTCGCCGGCTTGCCCATCGACGGCTTCCCGGAGGAGGTCCGCGTGGCCGTTGTGGCGGGCGTACTCCTCGAGCATGTGCATGAGGATCCACCGCAGGCTCGGTGAGCGCCCATCCCGCCAGACACTGACCGCCTTCTGGCTCAGGCCGCCCGTCTCGTAGGCCGTGAGGGCAACGGACCGGGCGTGCATCACGGAGCCCTCCCAGAGGCTGAGCAGTTCAGTCGGATCCTGCCCGATCGCGGAGTCCCAGTCCCAATCCGGAGTGGCAGCCCAGTCCACCGAAGCCCACGGTTCCCGACGGGGCTCACCGAGCAGACAGCCGTCGAACCAGCCGTGTTCGACGTACGCGAGGTGCTTCAGCAATCCGGCGAGGGTCATGGTCGACGGCGGGAGTGGCCGGGCCAGCTGGGTCGCGTCGAGCCCCGCGACCTTCCAGGCGAACGTCGCCCGCTGGTAGTCGAGGAACCCGTTCAACGTGGCCCACTCGTCGCCTCCGACATCCGGCTCGATCCTGCCGTGCTCATCCACGCCTGCGTCCATGCTCGGACGCTACAGGCATTCACCACCGACCGATCCTGTCGCACTGAGATCGCGAGTTGTGAACCCATCCGGTAGCCCATGGTTGACCGCGGCGAGTCCGGATTCAGAGCCCGCCAGCGACGCGCAGTGTGGCGCCGGTGGTGTATCCGGCCTCGGCGGACAGTAGCCAGGCGACGGCACCGGCGATCTCGGCCGGTTCGCCGGCTCGGCCCCAAGGGATCGACGCGGCGACCTTCGCTGGCCGCTCCGGGTCCTGGTGAAAGTCGGTCCAGACCGTGCCGGGTTCGACGCAGTTGACGCGGATCGCAGACGCGGCGAGTTCCTTGGACAGGCCGACCGTCAGTGCGGCGATGCCGGCTTTCGCTGCGGCGTAGTGCACGTACGAACCGGGGCTGCCGATGGTGGCCGCAGCGGAGCCGATGAGGACCATTGACCCACGGGATTGCGCGAGGTACGGGATCGCGGCACGGGCGGTGAGCACCGCCCCGAGCAGGTTGACCTCCAGGTCCCGCTTGATCGATTCGGGGTCGAGGTCGACGAGACGTCCGACCGCCTGGACGGCACCGGCCGATGCGACGAGACCCGTGAGCGGGCCGAGGGACGTTCCGGCTCGGAGGAAGTCGTCCAACGACTGCGGATCAGTGACGTCCACTCGAGCCGTCACCGCCTGCCGACCGGTCCGACGGACCTGCTCCGCCACCGTCTGTGCCGCGTCCTCCTCGCCCCGGAAACCGATGAGGACATCAGACCCAGCTGCAGCGGCCCGTTCCACGACGGCCGCGCCGATACCGCGTGAGCCGCCCGTCACCGCGATCAATCCACTCATGCGGCTGCCTCGTCCATCGCGGTGGGGTCGGAGAGGTCCTTGGTGAAGCTCAACGCCGTGTTGGTCCACCCGAGCTTTCGGTATGCAGCGTGCGCATCTACACGGCTCGTGTTCGAACTCAGGCCGGCCTTCGTGGCCCCATTGCTTCGTGCCCATTCCTCAAACGCCGCTGTCAGCAGCCGCGCCGTCCCTTGCCCGCGTGAGCGTTCGTCGACGACGAGTGCCGTCAGGCGAGCCGCTGGCCCGTCGGTCTCGATGCTCCGGCTCAGCTGGCCGGTGAGCAGACCCGCGAGTCCGGCGTCGTCTTCAGCGACCCAGCAGCCGACCGCGGTATCGGACAGGAGGAACTCGAGGCGGCCACGAATCGCCTGTTCCGAGGACGGATAGCCGAGCTGGTCGAGGAGGGGAACGAGAGCGGCAGAGTCATCGACGTCGAGCAGGCGCACCTTCACCCAACGAGCCTACTTGTGACCAGATTCGCTCGGTGTCGTCCTTCTCGCAGCGCTCCATGCCATAACCGCGTCCCGCAAGCCGGTCGTCGACCGGGGCACGGAGCGGTGCGTCAACCAGGACAACTCACCCGTGTCCTCCTTGACCTGGGGATCTTCGTATGCCTGTCTCGCGAAAGTGCCCGGTGAAGGGGCGCTGAACGCAACACTGTCCACGTACCCGAGCAAGGGCGCGGCACGTCCCGTCGGGGGACGCCAGCGCGGGGTCCAGATCGCTGCACCCGTCCCGCTCGAACACGATCTTGCCGAACGCCGTGTCCACCCCGACAACGAGCAAGCGCGCACAGCACGCTGCTCCTGACTCGCCGGGGGACGTTCGCTGACTGAGGCAGCACCGAGGAACGCGCTCCGGTGACGAGTCGTGTGCGAAGGAGACAAATCATCCGCGCGGCGACAGCGCCCCGCGTCGCCTCCCGCTCACGCTGTGGTCACACTCAGGCAACCGGCGGGACAGACGACGCCACCAGCATCGTCGCGTGACCGCACACCGACCACTCCCCCGAGCCTCCCGCCGGAGGACCACCGCCCTGGGCGTCAGCGCCCTCGCCGTGGCCGCCGCCGTCGGCCTCCCCGCCCTGACCGCGACCCCCGCACCGGCCGCCGCCGCTCCCGCACCGGCCGCCGACCTCGCCTCCCGCTTCACCCTCGCGGTGCTGCCGGACACGCAGTTCTACTCCCGCTACTCGGCGTCGCAGTTCCTCCCCCGCTACGGCGACGACCCGTTCCACGTGCAGACGCAATGGCTCGCCGACAACGCCGACGAGCTGCACATCCCGTTCACCACCCACGTCGGCGACGTCGTCGACCAGGTGGGACAGGCCGGCGAGTGGCAGGCCGCCGACCGGGCGATGTCCGTGCTCGACGCGGCGGACATGCCGTACAGCATCACGACGGGCAACCACGACGTCCGGAACTCCGCGGACACGGTGTTCGACACGTCGTACGACCTCGCCGCCGAGCCGTACCTGCGGACCTTCCCCGCCTCCCGCGCCACCGGCCAGCCGACCGTCGAGTCGGGCACGGACCGCACCGGACTGAGCCAGTTCCACGTGTTCGAGGCCGAGGGGCAACGCTTCCTCTCCCTCGCACTGCCGTGGCGGGCCTCCGACGAGACGCTCGCGTGGGCGAACCAGGTCATCGCGGCCCACCCGACGCTGCCGACGATCCTCACCTCGCACGAGGTCATCAACATCGCCACCGACGGCCTCACCGCGGTGGACACGGCCTACGGCGAGCGCCTGTGGAAGAACGTCATCGCCCCGAACGACCAGGTGTTCCTGACGCTCAACGGCCACTTCCACGGCTCGACGTGGAAGAGCCGCACGAACGACGCCGGGCACGCGGTCACGCAGGTCCTCATCGACCACCAGATGGACTACGAGGGCGGCAACGGCTACCTCGGCCTCATGGAGTTCGACCTGACGAACGGCACCCTGGCCATGCAGACCGCGTCGCCGTGGGTGACGTGGAAGCCGACCGAGACGCTGACGTCCTACGACCAGCCGCTGCTCGACGCGGCGAACCAGCGCTACTCGGTGCCGGTGGACTTCCGGACCCGGTTCGCCGGCTTCGCGCCGGACTTCCGTGCGGGCAGCGCCGACGAGCCGCCGCTCATCGAGCGCGCACGGCAGATGCTGCTCGACGGTTTCGAGGGCGCACCACCCGTCACGACCGAGCTCCCCGGCGGCCGCGCCGACCACACCATCGTCGACGGCACCCTCGCCTGGTGGCGTCCCGGTGAGCAGGAGACCGGCACCCTGGTTCCCGGCGCCACCGTGGACGACGTCGTCGGCGACGCGGACCTCACCCGCATGACCCACGCCGAGTCGGGATCCTCGACCGCGCAGGACGGCGACGTGACCGTCACCGACGAGGCGCACCCGCTCTCCTCGGACGGCGCCGGCCTCTGCTTCGCGAACGCCGACAAGGCCGCGAAGCGCTTCAGCGCGCTCACCTCCCCCGGTGACACGGCCGTCGACCGGGCGACCTTCCCGGAGGGCTACACGATCGAGACGTTCCTCGAGGTCGACCCCTCGTGGACCGACGGCGCGAACTCGTGGTCGAAGGCGATCGTCCGCAGCGGCAACCGCTCGCAGATCGGCGTCCCGCAGACCCGCTGGGACTGGACGGCGTCGCCCGCGGCGCTCGGCATCTCGAACCTCAAGGAGTTCCAGTGGACCGAGGTGACCGCCGACCCGTCGAAGGGTGACCGCACCGCCTGGTCGGGCGAGATCATCCCCGGCCGCTGGCTGCACGTCGCCCTCGTGAACGACGTCGACGCCCGCACCACCACGATGTACATCGACGGCGCCCCGGTGCTCCGCAACGCGACCGACACCGGTGGGCAGACCGTGCAGGACGGCATGCCGTGGCTGTTCGGCAGCGACTGGGTCGACGACGCCGCCACGAACGGCTGGAACGGCTGCATCGGTGAGACCCGCGTGGTCGACCACCCGATCGGTGCCGAGTCCTGGCTGACCGCCCGCGCCGACCTCGACGCGCTGACCGTCGACGAGCCGGGCACCGAGGTCGCCCCGACCGCCGTCACCGGCTCCGGCCACCCGGGCGCCACCGTCACGCTCTCCGGCGCGGTCGCCGGCAGCACCGAGGTCGCCGAGGACGGCACCTGGTCGGTCGAGCTCGCCGGCGAGGACGTCGACGCCGTGCGGGCCGCCGCACTCGTCCGCGCCGCAGCGACCGGCGAGGCCCAGGCCGTCCAGTCGATCGGCAACCGCAGCGGTGCAGCGGTCGCGTTCGCGGTCGCCCTGCCGGACGATGCCGACCCGACGGACCCGACGGACCCGACCGACCCGACGCCGACCGACCCCGGGTCGCCGGGTCCCGGTGACGGTGATGACGGCTCGGGTGACGACGGCACGGTGACCCCCGCGCCGGGTGCCCTCCTGCCGGGCGCTGACGGCCCGGACGCCGGCGACGGCACCGCACCGGACGGCGACCTCGCCTTCACGGGTGCGCACGGCCTCGGCGTCCTCGGTGTGACGGCGCTCCTGCTGCTCGCCGCGGGGACCGCGGTCCTCGTCCGCCGACGACTGGGCACCCTGCCCCGGATCACGCCCACGGAGCAGTAGCCCACACCGCACACCACGGGAGGCACGGTGCGGGTCCGCACCGTGCCTCCCGTCCGTCGTTCCGCGGTCGCCTCCGAAGGTGCCCCTGGCCGGGAGGGGCACCGGGTCACCGGCCGGGTTCCACCGTCCGGCACGGCTGCGGGGCCTCCGCGAAGTGCAGCCATCCGGGCAGCCCTCCGACGAAGGCAGCACGGGTAGCCGGGTCGTGCAGGACCGTCCAGTCGACGTGCTCCTGCACCTCGGTCTCGTACTTGTCCCACTCGAACCAGTTGACCATCCGCACGTTCGGGAAGCGGGAAGCGGTCTCGGCGGAGAAGACCTGCGACCACCAGGCCTGCTTGATGGCGCGTTCACCCTCGGGGTCGCCCCGCGGGACGACGAGCGCGGCGGTCTCGGGAACGGCGACCGGCTTGTTGCGACGCACCCCGAACAAGTCGTAGAAGTCGGGCACGGGGGTCTCGTCACCGCCCGCACCGTTGTACGTACCGGTGAGCTTCGCTGCGAACTTGCCCTCTTCCGGCAGGACGTTCGCACCCCAGGGTGCCGCGGCTCCCCAGTGGTAGATGGACAACCCGACCCAGTCGAACACGTCATCGCCGGGGTAGTAGGGCGTGTACGGGTCGTCACGTGTCGTGAGGACCCCGTCGCCGTCGGTGTCGAGCACGTCGAACGCGGGCGTGCCGGCGACGGCTGAGGAAGGACCACCGATGAAGGGGTAGCCGCCGCCCTCGTTCGGCGCCCACATCGTCGCGCTGCCCGGCGCCCCGCTCCGCAGCGCTCGGGCCACGCGGCGGAAGGCGGCGACGTACGCGTCGGGCTGCTGGCCCCAGGGGTACCAGGACCCGTTCATCTCGTGTGCGAAACGGACGATGACCGGAACGCCGCTCTCCTGCATCTCGTTCACCAGGGCGGCGACGTCGTCAGCGACGTGGTCCGTGACGGACTGCAGGCCGTCCTGCGGTTCGAGCGTCAGCAGCAGCGTGCCACCCTGGCCGCGCACCTGGTCGGCGGCGCCGCGCACGTCCTCGACGTCCTGCACTCCGAGCGGGACGTCCGCGAACACGACCGCCACTGCGGGCCTGTGCCCCAGCAGCGTCGCGTACTCCTCGAGCGTCTGCTGGCCCCAGTCCAGGTTCACGCCGAACAGGGACCCGGTGTCGGGCACCACCTCGGACGCACGGCGGGGAGCACAGCGGGCGGACGCACTCCTGAAGGCGCGCGGGAACGTCGTGCAACCGGACAGCGCGACGGAGCTGACGATGGTCACGCCCGCCAGTGCTGCCATCGACAGGAACGAGCGGCGAGGCACGGCAGGGGACACGGACTCCATCGTCCCACGAGCCGAGCGATCCGCCTCTCGAGGTGTCGTGGTCATCGGTTCCGCGACGGCTCGGTACGGTGGCAGCGCCCCACCCACCCCGTCCTGCCCCGTCGTCCGAGAGGCCCCCATGCGCCAGCTGTACCCACCGCTCGAACCGAACCACTCCGGCCTGCTCGACGTCGGCGACGGCCAGCAGGTGTACTGGGAGGAGTGCGGCTCACCGGACGGCAAGCCCGTCGTGTTCCTGCACGGCGGGCCCGGGGCCGGCTGCTCACCCGACCACCGTCGCCTGTTCGACCCCGCCCGCTACCGGATCGTGCTGTTCGACCAGCGGAACTGCGGCCGCAGCCTCCCGCACGCCGGCGATCCGGCGACCGACCTGTCCGCGAACACGACGTGGACCCTCGTCGAGGACATCGAACGGTTGCGCGAGCACCTGGCGATCGACGCGTGGCAGGTGTTCGGCGGCTCCTGGGGGTCGGCCCTCGCACTCGCGTACGCGGAGACGCATCCGGAGCGGGTCACCGAACTCGTCATCCGGGGGATCTTCACGCTGCGGACGAGCGAGATCGACTGGTTCTACGAGGGCGGTGCCGCGAACGTCCTCCCCGACCTGTGGGAGCAGTACCTCGCTCCCGTCCCGGTCGAGGAGCGCCAACCCGGCGGACTCGTGCGCGCGTACGAGCGGCTGCTGGCCGACCCGGACCCCGCCGTGCACGGTCCGGCCGCGGTCGCCTGGGCGAGCTGGGAGGCCGCGTCGATCACGCTCCTGCCCCGCCCCGACCTCGTCGCCCGGTACGCGGACCCGACGACCGCGCTGGCGTTCGCACGCATCGAGAACCACTACTTCACACACGACGGCTGGTTCGACGACGGGCAGCTGATCCGCGACGCTCCCCGACTCCAGGGCATCCCGACCGTCATCGTGCAGGGGCGCTACGACATGTGCACGCCGGCCGTCACCGCATGGGACCTGCACCGGGCCCTGCCGTCGGCCGAGTTCCGCATGGTCGACGACGCCGGGCACGCGTTCGACGAGCCGGGGATCCTCGACGCCCTGCTCGAGACCACGGACCGGTTCGCCGGCGACGTTCGCTGACGCGATCCCGCCGACGCTCTCCGTGACGACGGCGGAGGTGCGGAGGACGCGCCGACGCAGGACCGGCCTCCAAGCCGGTCGGCGTGGTGTGGTTGTCCCATGACCAGCGACCTCGTGCCGTGGTTGGTCGCCGGGGGGCTCGCCGTCGTGGTGGTCGTCCTGGTGATCCTGCTGCGGCGACACCAGACCTCGTCCCGTTCCGAGCTCGAGGCCGCCGAACGGACGCGCGCCGCGGAGCTCGCGCACCGTGATGCGGAGCACCGGGACGCCACGGCGCGGATCGAGGCGGACCGGGCCGCACAGGTCGAGGCCGCGGAGGCCCGCCGCCGTGACGCCGTCTCCGAGGTCGAGGAGAGCCGCGCGCTCCTGCGGCGGGGCATGAAGTGGGAGGAGGCCTCGGAGCAGGCGATCCTCCGTGCATGCCGGGCAGCGGGCGTCAACGGCGTGCTCATGACCAACGTCGTGTTCGTGCCCGTCGGTGAGACCGAACAGGGATCGTGGCGGAAGTTCGTCGCGCAGGCCGACCACGTGCTCGTCTCGGACTCCGGGCGGGGGCTGGTGATCGAGAGCAAGCGCTGGGGCGGCATCGTGTTCGACGGACGTCGTCCGAGTGAAGTGCACCCGGCCTTCCGCAACCTGGTCGACGAGTCGTCCCTCGTCCCACCGTTCGCCGTCCAGGTGCAGAGCCGGACCGTGCTCAACGCCGAGCAGGAGGCCGAGAACTGGTGGCGGGTCCACGTCACGGCGAAGGGCGCGTCACCGGCGTTCCAGGTCCGGCAGCAGGCACGACGGCTCGCCCGGTTCGTGGACGAGCAGACCGGGGTCTCCCGCACGTGGTTCGACACGTGCGTCTACTACTCGTCGCCGTCGGCAACGGCCTTCGTGCAGGCGGAGGACCGCAGCGGCACCGTCACCACGAGCGTCGTGACGAACGACCACGAGCTGCAGTCGGCGCTCGCCGCCTGGGCCGCGAAGGACTCGGTGCCGAACCGCGCCCGCGCCGACGCGGTGGTGCGGGTCCTCGCGGGGCAGGGCGCGCACGCGATCACGGTCGGGAGCTACCGCCTGCCGGAGTGACTCCGCCCCGCACGCGACGACGCCCCGCCGGCCTGAGCCAGCGGGGCGTCGTCGGTGGAACAGGATGCGCTACGCGACCGGACGGATGACCGACGGGAGCATGACGTGCAGGTGACCGGCCAGGGCCGTCTCGGCCTCCTCGAGCGAGGCGAAATCGCCGACGACCAGGCCGAAGGTGTCCGAGGCGACGTAGCGGCCGTCGCGCTTGTCGACGGAGCCGCCGAAGTAGCCGCCGTAGTTGGCGATCCACTCGTCGTCGCCCTCGAGCGTCCAGGTGAGCTTCGCCCGAGCGGCACGGGCGCTGGTGGCGGCCTCGGCCTCGAGGACGGCGACGATGTCGACGGTGTCGGTGTCGAGGGTGACGTCGGTCCCGGTGGCGGTCCGGTTGATGGTCGTGCTCATCGCGCTCTCCTGTCGTGTTCGGGGTACGTGCTGCGGTACCTGAACGCTACGACACCGAGCCCGCCGATCGACAGCGGAGCCCGTCGATTCACGGGTTCAGCCCCGGATGTTCATCCGCGATCCCCGGAAGTCCGGGCCTCCACCACAGCCGATCGGGGTACAGAACGGCGGATCGGGGTACTCGCGTTCCGGACGATCCGACCTCAGGAGACGGCGCGGACGGCGTCGGCGATCGACACGAGCGCCGCGTCGATCTCGTCGGCGACCCGCACGTGCGTCGACTCTGACCGGCGGTAGGGGTCGTCGACGTCGTCGTCGGCCGGATCCGCCGGCGGCGGGACCGCACCACGCAGGCGTGCGACCCGCTCGACGAGGGCTTCGGGCGTGTGCACGTCGGCGAGGTCCCCCGGCTCGAGGCCGTCGAGCACCCGCGCGAACTGCTTGATCGTGAATGCCCGCTTCGCCGCCCGCGGCGCGAGTTGCACGACCGCGGCACGGTGCGAGCGCTCGGCTGTCAGCACGAGGTCGGCGGACGCGGCGATCTGCTCGGTCAGGTAGCGGGACCGGTGCGCCTCGGTGGAACCGCCGAGGCGCTGCGACTGCGCCGCCGCCGCACCGTCCATGACCGCGCCGTCGTCGGCGATGGTGCCGGCCGACTCGACGACGTGTGCCGAGGCGGCCGGACCGAGCCGGGCCTGCAGCACCTGCGCACCCAACGGGGAGCGACAGATGTTGCCGCTGCAGACGAAGAGGATCCGCACGCTCAGCCCTGGCCGAGCAGGTCGTGGCGGACGACGATCGCGTCACGACCGGGGCCGACACCGATGGCCGAGATCCGGGCGCCGGACATCGCCTCGACCGCGAGCACGTAGTCCTGCGCGTTCTTCGGCAGGTCCTCGAACGAGCGGGCACCGGTGATGTCCTCGGACCAGCCGGGGAACTCCTCGTAGATCGGCTTCGCGTGGTGGAAGTCCGACTGCGACACGGGCACCTCGTCCACGCGCTCCCCGTCGACCTCGTACGCCACGCAGACCGGGATGGTCTCGAGACCGGTCAGGACGTCGAGCTTCGTGAGGACGAAGTCGGTCACGCCGTTGATGCGTGCCGTGTACCGCGCGATCGGGGCGTCGTACCACCCGCAGCGGCGCGGTCGCCCGGTCGTCGTGCCGAACTCGAACCCGTTCGCACGGAGGAACTCCCCCGACTCGTCGAACAGCTCGGTCGGGAAGGGGCCGGCGCCGACACGGGTGGTGTACGCCTTGACGATGCCGATGATGCGCTCGAGCTTGCCGGGGCCGATGCCCGAACCGGTCGCGGCACCGCCGGCCGTGGCGGACGACGAGGTGACGAACGGGTACGTGCCGTGGTCGACGTCGAGCATGGTGGCCTGCCCGGCCTCGAACAGGACGGTCTCGCCACGCTCCAGCGCCCGGTGGATCTCGAGCGCGGTGTCGGCGACCATCGGACGCAGTCGGTCGGCGAAGGACAGCAGCGACTCGACGACCTCTTCCGCGTCGATGGCGCGGCGGTTGAAGACCTTGACGAGCAGGTGGTTCTTCTGGTCGAGGGCCGCCTCGACCTTCTGTCGCAGGATGTTCTCGTCGAAGATGTCCTGGATGCGGATGCCGACCCGGTTGATCTTGTCGGCGTAGGTCGGGCCGATGCCGCGACCGGTCGTGCCGATCTGGCGCTTGCCGAGGAAGCGCTCCGTCACCTTGTCGATGGTGCGGTGGTAGTGCGTGATGACGTGGGCGTTCGCGGAGACGCGCAGCTTCGACACGTCCACCCCGCGGGCCTTGAGTGCGTCGAGCTCCTGGAACAGGACCTCGAGGTCGACGACGACGCCGTTGCCGATGACCGGGGTGACACCCGGGGTGAGGATGCCGGAGGGCAGCAGGTGCAGCGCGTACTTCTCACCGCCGACGACCACCGTGTGACCGGCGTTGTTGCCGCCGTTGAACTTCACGACGTAGTCGATGCGGGAGCCGAGGAGGTCGGTGGCCTTCCCCTTGCCCTCGTCGCCCCACTGGGCGCCGATGATGACTGCTGCGGGCATCTGGTTCTCCTCACGTTGGCGGAGGACCGCACACGGCCGTCCGGGCCGGTGGTCCACCCGAGTCTATCGGCTGGTCATCTCCGCGTCACCGTCCGACAGGTGGCTGTGGACGGCCGACCCGGTCGGGAGCACCCTGGACGGACACGACCGACGGAACGGAAGGAACCCCATGAGCGACCCGATCGACGACATGAGCCGCCTGCTCGACACGCAGCAGGCCGACGACCTCACCGACGGCGGCATCGGGAGCGTCGAGGGCGCCCCGCAGGTGGTCATGCCCGAGACCGACCGAGGGCGCGAGGCCGCCGAGGAACGTCCCGACGCCTGAGCGCGGACGGATGGTCCTCGGAGCACGGTGGACCGGTCAGTGATCCGACGAACGGAAGGAACACCATGAGCGACCTCAGCGACAAGGCCAAGGACTTCGCGAACAGCGACAAGGGCGAGAAGGCGACCGACGCCGGTCTCGACAAGGCAGCCGGCGCGGCCGACAAGGCGACCGGCGGTGGCCACGGCGACCAGATCGACAAGGCCGAGAACGCGGCCGACGGCAAGATCGGCAACTGAGCCGGTCACGCCGACATCGGCGCCCGTCGGCGCCGAGCACGACGGGAGGCCCGGTACCAGCTGGTACCGGGCCTCCCGTCGTGTCCGTGGTCGGGTCGGCGCGACCACGGGGGTCAGCGCGACCGTCAGGGTCGTCCGGAGCGTCAGCCCCGGAAGAAGTCCGCGTACGATGGGTCGCCGATCGGCTGCGTGTGGCCGGGCTCGGACAGGCGCTCCTCGACCATCGCCCGGATGACGTCCGGCGGGGTGAGGCCGCGTCGACGCCACTCCATCGGGTTCTGCCGGAGCTGCACCAGGGTGTTCGTTCGCATGACCACGACTCTTCCACGAACTACCTAGTTCGTCTAACTACGTGTCCCCTAGGCGCACTCCCGGACGGAAGAGCGTCCGCACGGTCAGCACACGACGGAGCGGGCGGCCCGTCCCCGGACCGCCCGCTCTCGACTGCTGCTACCTGGTGATCGTGCCGGTCTGCGGCGAGGTGATCGAGGTGCTCTCGTACCCCGACTTCTTCGCGGTCAGGACGAACGAGATCTTGTGCCCGACGTCCTTCGACCCGACCTTGTACGTCGACCTCGAGATGCCGACGTCCTTGCCGTCACGGAGCCACTTGTACGTGAACGTGATGCCGTCCGTGTTCCACGTGCCGGTGTGCGAACGCAGGTTCGTCCCGACCTTGAGCGAACCCGTCACCGCGACGCGGCCGGACACCAGCGCGAGCTTCGGGGTCACCGAGGTCGTGCTGAGCACGTCCGCCTGGTCGCCCGGCGCGTTGTGCAGGTGCAGGAGCAGGACCTTCGCCGAGGTCGAGCTCGCCGATGCCCGGACGACCTTGATCGACGTGTCCGGGTAGGTCAGGCTCGACGCCCCGTTCGCCGTGAAGGACACCGCCGGCTGGAAGGCGTTGTACGTCACCGTCTTGGTGTCGTCCACGACCGAGGAGGCAGCGGTCGGCAGCGTGGGCGAGTAGGCCGACTCGGTCACGACCGCGTAGTCGAACACCGCGGAGGTCGACTTCGCCGTGTACCCGAGGGCCGCGAGCGACACCGGGAGCACCTTGACCGCGGAGTCGAACGTGTTGACGTCCACACCGGCGGCGACGCCGCCGAGGGGCCGCGTGTCGACGACCTGCTTCTCCGGGTCCTCCTGGTGCAGGTCGATCGTCTCCACGACGGTCGCGTCGACGGTCGCCGACTTCCGGTCGTACGTCAGGTAGTCCGGCTCGCCGTCACGGTTCGTGTCGATGAGCACCTCGACGTTGTTCGAGGCACCGGGGTTCGCGTCGGCACCGTCGGTCTGGACACCGAACGAGACGAGGCCCTTCGACCGGTCCGCCAGGCCGAGCGCCGTCGAGTTGGCCCCGAAGGCGCGGATGTCCGCACCGCCGAGGGTCTGCTTCGCGGTGCCGTCCGGGAACGACTCCTTCGGGTCGGTGCCGCCGAGCTGGAACGGTGCGACGAGTGCCTGGTAGCCGGTCGCGCCGGTGCCCTGGGAGAGACCGCGACCCTCGGAGGTGATGGTGCTGGTGCGGGCCTTGCCCTCGAACACGACGTCGTCCGCGTGCAGGGCACTGACCGGCTCCGGGGCGGCGTACACACCGAGTCGGAGCGGCGTGACACCGTCGGCGGCCGGGGTGAACGTGACCAGGCCGGTGGCCGCCGGCACGAACTCGCGCTGCGTGCCGCTCTCGACCGCGGCCTGCGTCGGGTCGATGACCTTCCGCAGGAGCGTCGGGTCGGCGATCGTCATGGTCAGCGTGACCGTGGCGGTCCCGCCGGCCGGGACGGTGACCGTGTCGGCGCTGAGCGTGAACACGACGCCCGGCTGGGCGATGCGCGACTCGTACGCGACGCGGTAGGTGTGCGCCTCGGCCGTGGTGTTGCGCACCAGGAGGGTCCGCTTCTCGGTGGTCGCTGCGCTGACCTCGACGACGCCGAAGGAGGCGGTGACGAGCTGGCCGTTCTCCTGGCTGCGGACGGTGGTGCCGTCCTGCACCACCTGGAGGGCGTCGACCCGGCCGGTGCCCTGACGGAGCAGGGTCGCCGACTGGCCGTCGGTCGCGCTCTGGCGCACGTCGTGCGTGGCCGTGTTCATGAGCGCGGCCTTGATCTCCGGTGCGCTCCACCCCGGGTGGGCCTCGAACGCCAGGGCGGCGACGCCCGCGACGTGCGGGGTGGCCATCGACGTGCCGCTCATCGAGAGACGGTCGTTCCCGGTGCCGTTCGCGGCCGAGACGACGTTCACGCCGGGGCCGGCGATGTCCGGCTTGACGACGTCGCCGTAGGAACCGTGGTCACCGCGGCTGGTGAAGGACGCCAGGGTGTTGACCGTGTCCGCGTCGGTCGCCACCTCGAAGCCCCGGAGCTCGTCGGCGAAGCGCACGTGCAGGGTCCCCGCCCGGGCGGCGGCCTGGAGGCCCGCCACGCTGTCCCGGGTCAGCTCGGCACCCGGGATGGTCGTGTTGCCGGCGATGCCCGAGTCGAAGGTGTTCACCGTGCCGGCGAGGAGCACGCCGATGCCGCCGGCGGCCTCGACGTTCCGGAACCGGACGCCCGAGCCGCACTCGAGGGCACCGTCGGTCCACTTCAGCCAGACGATCTTGCCCGTGATCGCGGCGGCCTGGTCGGCACTGAACGCCGCACAGCCGTCGATGTTCGTGGTCGGGACGACGACGTCGCCCTCGACCGGGAGCGCGCCCTGGAACTGCTGCGAGTACTGGCCGCGCCAGGTCTTCGCGACGTCCGCCGGGGCGGTCGCCTCGACACCGTCGAACAGGCTCTGTCCGGTCGCCGCGGCGGCGACCGTGAGGGCCCCGGCGGCGTTGCCCGGCGATCCACCGACGTCGGTGAAGTCCTCGGCGTTGCCGGCGGCGATCACCGGCAGGACACCGCGGGCGGTGAGCGCGTCGATCTTCGCGTTGTCCGGGTCGTCGGCGGCGCCGTAGTCGGAGCCGAGCGACAGGTTGATGACGTCGATGCTCCGCCCCTCGGTGAGGGACTGCCCGACCCAGTCGAGGGCGGCACCGGTCAGGTCGGTGGACCCGCCCTGGTCGCCGAACACCTTGAGGGCGTAGAGACCGGCCTGGGGCGCGCTGCCCGGGCCGACCCACATGTCCTGGACCTGCTGCGGGGTGAGCGTCGTGTGGTCACCGCGGAAGGTCGTCTTGTCGGCGTTCAGGCCGTAACCGGCTGCAGTGCCGGCGACGTGCGTGCCGTGGTCGCCGCCCTTGCCGTCGATGGGGTTGGCGTCCGGGGCGGGCACCGGGTCGTAGGTGTCGGGGTCGCGCGGGTCCGCGTTGTACGTGGGGCCGGCGAAGTCGTGGCCGCCGAGGTACTTCGACGGGTCGTACCAGCTCGAGGCCGGGGTGCCGGTGCTGGCCAGGGCCTCCTGGTAGGCGGCTCGGGTGCCCGGGCCGCCGAAGTCCGCCTGCGTGTAGTCGAGGCCGGTGTCGATCACGGCGACGTTCACGCCCTCGCCGGTGTGCCCGGTCTGGGTCCACGCGTCGTGGGCCTTGGTGTACAGGTCGCTCGCGGCGTTCTTCGGCGCCACCCCGTCGGCACCGGGCTGGGCCAGGTCGGGGTCGACGCCCGAGGGCGCGGCGTCGGCGGAGGGGTTCCGCTCCGGCTCGACGACCTTCTTCGGCAGCAGCGGGGCGATGCTCAGCACGTCAGAGCGCTTCGCGAGCTCGGCGAACGCGGCAGCGTCGGCGACGACCGCGACACCGGGCACCGTGTACGCGGTCGAGTAGAGCTCGGCCGCCTCGCGGTCCGCGCCCTTGACCGCGCTGAGGACCTTCGCGTTGGTCGAGCGGATCGTGGCGAGGCGGCTCTTCGCTGCCGACGACGGGGCCTTCGAGCGGGAGAGGTCCCCGCCCTTCGCCTGCGCGTCGACCTCGAGTGCGCCGGCGCCCGTCGTCCGGACGAAGGCGCTGACGGTCGTGCCCGGCGAGGCGGTGCGGAGCGGCTCGGTCAGCTTGAGACCGGCGGCGGCGCTGCCGGCGGGTGCGGCGGACGCGGCGCCGCCGACGGCGAGTCCGCCGCAGGCCAGGGCCGCCACCGCGACGATCGAGGTCAGCAGGCGCGGTGCGCGATGCCGACGGGAGGGGTTGTTGGGCGGTGTCGCTCGTGGCACGCAGCACACTCCTGGTGAGTCCGACGTTCGGGTGAAGTTCTGATGAAGCTATGTGGTCCTTCCCAGGACAGGGAGTCGGCAGTTCAGGGGACAGAACCTGTGTCCGTTCGAAGTTGCACACCGGTGTGCACGTTAATAGGCTGTCGTCATGACCACCGCAGAACGGCAGACCCGTGCGCCACGACGGGACGCCACGGAGAACCGCGCCGCGCTCGTGCAGGCCGCGCGGACCGTGCTGCAGGCCGACCCGGACGCCTCGCTCGAATCGATCGCGGGTGCCGCCGGGCTCTCACGGCGTGCGGTCTACGGACACTTCCCCTCGCGCGACGACCTCGTCCGCGAGGTCGTCGCGGGTGGAGCCGAGCGCATCCTGGACGCGATGCCCACCCGGGCCGAACTCGTGGAGCTGCCCCCGGCCTCCCGGCTCGCCAGGATCGCGGTGTCGCTCTGGACCGAGGTCTCGCACGTCCGCTCGATGGCCGTCATCGCCGTCCGCGGTCCCCTCGTCGAGACGGTCGCCGCCGTCTTCGCGCCGCTGCGCGCCCAGGTCCGTGATGCCTGCGCACTCGGCATCGCGGACGGCACCCTGCGCGACGACGTCGACGCCGCGACGCTCGGCCGCCTGGTCGAGGGCGCCTGCCTGGCCGTCCTCGACGAAGCCACGCGCTCCGGCACCTCCGACGACGCCGGCCGCCGCATGGTCGTGGTCTCGGCCCTCGGCATGGCCGGCGTCGACTGGCGCACCGCCCTCCTCGCACTCCCCGCTCCCACTCCCGTCCCGGAGGACCACGCATGACGCTCGAACTCGCCGCCGTCGGCATCGGCACCGGCCCCGGGGCCGCGCTCCCGGTCGTCAGTGCCGTCGCCGCCCCCGGGCACCCGGGCATCGTCGCGGTCGAGACCGAACAGGCACCCGTGCTCGCGTCCCTCGTCGCCGGCGGTCGGATGAAGCCGGACACCGGACAGGTGCTCCTCGACGGGCACGACGACCCCGCGGCCGTCCGACGCACGTTCGCCCTCGTCGACACCCCCGGCGTCGCCGAGCCCTTCCCGGTGATGACCCTCAAGCAGATCGTGCACGAGGAACTCGCCTTCGCGGACCGTCGGCCCTCGCGGTCGGACGCCGCGACCGTGCTCGACGAACTCGACGTGACGCGCTGGGCGGACACCCACGTGCAGCGGGTGCCGACCGATGCCCGCGTGCGCCTCCTCGCCGAGCTCGCGCTCCTGCGGCCGGACGTGACCGGACTCGTCATCACCGCACCAGAACGGCACGGCGGCGCGGTCGCCGACTGGTTCGCCGTCGTGCGCGACATCGCGCGCCGCGGAGTGACCGTCGTGCTCGTCACGTCGAAGGCCGCGGCCGAGACGGCGACCGCCCTGCTCGACACGATCACCGACCACGACGACGTGGCGGACACCACCCCCGAGGGTCCCGAGGACGCGACCCGGACCGAGGACGCCCCTCCGGGCCTCCCGACCGAGACCTCCGACACCACCGACGCAACCGCTCCCCTGGAGACCCGCTCGTGACCATCCCCGCCCTCGTCCGCGCCGAACTCGCGCGCCTCACCGCCACCCCGCTCGCGCGGCTGGCGTTCATCGCCCTCATGTGCGTGCCGCTGCTGTACGGCGGCGCGTACCTCTGGGCGAACCGCGACCCGTACGCCAAGCTCGACCAGATCCCGGCGGCCATCGTGGACCAGGACGCCGGTGCGACCCTCGACGGTGAACACGTCGACTACGGGAAGGACGTCGCGGAGGAGGCCGTCGACGGCCACGACTTCGACTGGACCGAGACCACCGCGGCGGACGCCCGGTCCGGCGTGCGCAACGGCACCTACGACTTCGTCGTGACGATCCCGCACGACTTCTCCGAGTCGCTGGCCTCCGCGCAGTCCGACCACCCCGAGCGCGCCGAACTCGTCATGACCACGGCGGACACGAACTCGTACCTCGCCTCGACCATCGCAGAGCAGGCCGGCAAGACCATGCGGACCGCCGTCGCCGAACGCGTCGGCAAGGAGGCCGCCACCACGCTGCTCGTCGGGCTCGCCGACGTGCGGGACAGCCTCGGGGACGCCGTCGACGGTGCCGGCGAGCTCGCTTCCGGCGCGACGACGGCGGCGAACGGAGCCGACGCACTCGAGGACGGCACGGCGCAGCTGTCCACCGGCGCCGGGACCCTGGCGTCGAGCACCGCCGCGCTGCCGTCGCAGACCGCGCAGCTGGACGCGGGCGCGCAGCGGGTCGCGACGGGTGCGGCGTCACTGGCCACAGGCCTCCGTGACGCGCAGCAGCAGACCGCGGCCCTGCCGGACCAGACGCGCCAGCTCGCCGACGGCGCCGCGCAGGTCGCGGCAGGCAACGCGGAACTCGCGGCCCGCGTCGACGAGGCGAACACGGCGGTGCAGGCGATCCAGCCCCTCGACGCGGGCACCGTGCTCGAGGACATCACCGCGAACCTGCCCGAGGGCGTCACCCTGACCCCCGAGCAGCAGCAGGCGTTGACCGCCACCGTCACCTCCGCCGTCGATCGCGCGAACAGCGCAGGTGCCGACGCGAAGCAGCAACTCGGGGCCACCACGGGTCAGGTCGACACCCTCAGCGCCGGAGCCCGCCAGGTGTCCGACGGCGCCGCGGCGCTGGCTGACGCCGCCCCACAGCTGTCGTCGGGCATCGCCACGGCCGCAGACGGCGCATCGACGCTGTCGAGCGGCGCGACGAAGGTGGCCGCCGGGACGCACGAGCTGGCCGCCGCCGCGCCGCAGCTGTCCTCGGGTGCGTCGCAGCTCGCGACCGGAGCGGCCTCGGCCGACGACGGTGCGAAGTCGCTCGCGACCGGACTGCACTCGCTGGAGTCCGGCTCGTCCGAGCTCGCGTCCCAGCTCGACGAGGGGCGGACGAAGATCCCCGCGTCGACCTCGTCGTCGCGGAACGCGCAGGCGTCCGTGATCTCCGACCCGGTGGAGGTCGGCGACGACAACATCGCGGCGGCCTCGAACTACGGCGCCGGCCTCGCCCCGTTCTTCATCTCGCTCGCCGCGTGGATCGGCATGTACGCGCTGTTCCTCATCCTCAAGCCGATCTCGAAGCGGGCCATCACCGCCGTCCGACGCCCCGTGCGCGTCGTCCTCGGCGGCTGGCTGACCCCGGCGCTCCTCGGCGTCGTGCAGATGGCCGCGCTCTTCCTGATCGTCCGGTACGCCCTCGACCTCGACGTGGTGCACGCCGGTGGGACGGTCGGCGTCATGGTCCTGGCATCGGCGACCTTCGCGGCGATCATCATGACGCTCAACGTGCTGCTCGGCTCGGTGGGACAGTTCCTCGGGCTGGTCCTCATGCTCATCCAACTCGTCACCGCGGGCGGCACGTTCCCGTGGCAGACGCTGCCGGGGCCGCTCGCCGCGCTGCACTTCGCGCTGCCGATGACGTACTCGGTCGACGCGATCCGGCAGACGATGTACGGCGGGTCGCTCGCCACGGCGTGGAGTGACGCCGGGGTCCTGCTCTGCTGGCTGCTCGGCGCGCTGCTGGTGTCGTACCTCGTCACCGCGCGGCAGACGCGGACGCGGACGTTGCGGGACCTGCGGCCGAGCCTGATCGGGTAGCGGGGCGGCGCACGGGCCGGGCGGCGGCCGGGAGGCGCGGGTCGGCGCCGCCCCGGGCCTCCCGTCCGACGCCCGGTCGCCTGTCCGACGCCCGGTCGCCTGTCCGACGCCCCACGTCCTCGGTGGCGTGGAGCGCGACAGCGCTACGATCGTGTGGACGCACCCGGCGGGTGCGCAGCCGGAGGTCGAGGATGACGATGGGGAACACCAAGCCCGCGACGATCTACGACGTCGCCGCTCGTGCGGGGGTGTCGAAGTCGCTCGTGTCCCTCGTGCTGCAGCGGTCCCCGCGGGTGAGCGAGCAGCGTCGAGCGGCTGTCCTCGCGGCGATCCAGGAGCTGGACTACCGGCCGTCGACCGCTGCGGTGTCACTCGCCGGCACCCGGTCCCGCACGATCGGCGTCGTGCTCGACGACTTCCGGAACCAGTGGTTCGTCGACCTGCTCACCGGCCTCCGCGAAGCACTGCAGGACCAGGGGCACCGCCTCGTCGTCGCCGACCGCTTCCTCAACACCGGGCTCGATGTCTCCCCCGTCGAGGGGTTCCTGTCCATGCGCGTCGAGGGGCTCGTCATCGCCGGGGAGCCGGACACCGACCTCGCGATCCCGGCGAGCACACCCGTCGTCGTCGCCGGCGGTCGGGCAGCACTCGCTCGAGCGGACACGGTCGCGAACGACGACCTCGCCGGCGGGCGCATGGCTGCGGAGCACCTCATCGGGCTCGGCCACACGCGGCTCGGTTTCGTGGGGGGACGATCGGCGGCGAGCGACGCCCGGCTCGAGGGCTGGCGCGCCGCCATCGACGCAGCGTCGCCGACCGACGTGACCGGGGTGGCGGTGGTGCTCGCCGCCGACGTCACCGAGGAGACCGGGTTCACCGGGACGCACCGCCTCCTCGACGAACACCCCGAGGTGACCGCGGTGTTCGCCGCGAACGACGTGACCGCGCTCGGCGCGATGTCCGCGATCGCCGACCGGGGCCTCCGCGTGCCCGAGGACATCTCGGTGATCGGGTACGACGACACCCCGATCGCGGCCTCGCGCTACGTGGGCCTGACGAGCATCGACGACCGGAGCATCGACATCGGCCGCGGTGCCGGGGTGCGGCTGCTCGAACGGATCGCGGACCCGGGGCTGACCCCCACCGAGGTCCTGGTCGAGCCCCGACTCGTCGCCCGCAGGACGACCGCGCAACGGTAGCGCGACACGCGGCTGGCGGGCTGGCGTCAGCCCGGCAGCTCCGCGTGCCGGACGACCCAGCTGTGCATGACGATCGCCGCCGCGGCCGAGGCATTGATGCTCCGCGTCGACCCGAACTGGGTGATCTCGAGGTGCCCGTCGGCGCCCGCGACCGCCTCGTCCGTGAGCCCCGGCCCCTCCTGCCCGAACAGGAACACACAGCGCTCGGGCACGTCGGCGGTCTCGATGCGGTCGGCCCCCGGGGTGTTGTCGATCGCGATGACGGGCCGTCCCTCGTCCCGCATCACCCGGAGGAACGCGGCGACGTCCTCGTGGTGCCGGACGTGCTGGTACCGGTCGGTCACCATCGCCCCGCGGCGGTTCCAGCGGCGGCGCCCGATGATGTGCACGGTCCCGGCCAGGAACGCGTTGGCGCTCCGGACGATCGACCCGATGTTGAGGTCGTGCTGCCAGTTCTCGATCGCCACGTCGAAGGTGTGCCGGCGGGTGTCGAGGTCGGCGACGATCGCCGCCATCGACCAGTAGCGGAAGCGGTCGACGACGTTGCGGGTGTCCCCGTGTTCAAGCAGTTCCGGGTCGTACTGCGGCCCGTCCGGCCACGGCCGCGGGTGCGGTCCGACGCCGTGCGTCGTCGCCTCGTGGGTGGGCGGGAACGCCGGAGACGGCTCCGGCAGGTCGCCGGACGGGAGGCCCTGGGTCACGTCACCAGCGTACGGCGCGTGCACCGCACCTCTCGTCCCGACCGGCACCGCGCGCCTCCGGTGCGATCACGCCAGCAGCACCGGGCCCGCCGCGCCACCGGCGACGCACCGCTCAGCCGGCGACACGCGCCTCGATGCCCGCGAGGAGCACATCGATCCCGAGGGCGAACCGTGCCTCGTACGAGTGCTCGCCCAGGACCTCCCCGACCAGGCGGTGCCGCTCCGGACGCCCCGCCTCGGAGTCGCCGCGCCCGACCTGCACGGCGGTGTGCCCGACGACGAAGTCGTAGACGACGAAGAACGCGTACATCGCCTCCGTGTCGGACAACCCGGCGGAGCGGAGGGCCCCGACGACGGTCGCGACGACGGCGTCGGACTCCGACGAGGCGAGCGGCGCCCGGCTGCTGTGCGACTCGAGGACGAGCGGGTGCCGGATGAGCAGGTCGCGGAAGGTGGTGGCGAAGACCCGGACCACGGCGCGCCAGTCCTCCGGCCAGACGAAGGTGGCGGTGAACTCGTCGACGGTGCGTCGGACGAGTTCGGCGTGCAGGTCGTCGAGCCCGCCGATGGTGCGGTGGACCGTCATCGGGGCGACGCCGAGTGCCGCTCCGAGTGCGCGGAAGGACAGCCGGTCGAGCCCCTCCTGGTTCGCGATCACGGTGGCGGCGTCGACGACCTGGTCGCGCGAGAGCACGTTCGGCCGGCCGCGGCGACGCCGGGGCGCTGCCGAGGGACCGTCCGGGGTGGCACGGGAGTCCTGGTCGACGAGCACGGGCTTCCTCCTGACGTTCCGGTACGCGTACGGGAACGCACCGGTGAAAGCCTAGGGCACGTCGGGATTCGGCTCCGCTCGGCCCACTACGCTGACCCCATGGCATCCCGCGACGAGGTCGAGTGCTGGCTGACCGACATGGACGGCGTGCTCGTCCACGAGAACCAGGCGCTCCCCGGCGCCCCGGAGTTGATCCGCCAGTGGCAGGACCAGGGCACCGAGTTCCTCGTCCTCACGAACAACTCGATCTTCACGCCGCGCGACCTCAGCGCCCGACTCCGCCAGTCAGGGCTGCACGTCCCCGAGGAGCGGATCTGGACCTCGGCCCTCGCCACCGCCGACTTCTGCGCGTCGCAGATGCCGGACGGCTCCGCGTTCGTGATCGGCGAGGCCGGCATGACGACCGCCCTGCACGAAGCGGGGTTCATCATGACCGAGACCGCACCGGACTACGTCGTCGTCGGCGAGACCCGGAACTACTCGTTCGAGGCGATCACCAAGGCCGTCCGCCTCATCCGCGACGGCGCCCGCTTCATCGTCACGAACCCCGACGCCACCGGCCCGAGCGCCGAGGGCGTCCTGCCCGCGACCGGCGCGATCGCGGCGATGATCGAGAAGGCGACCGGCAAGCAGCCGTACGTCGTCGGCAAACCGAACCCGATGATGTTCCGCTCGGCGATGAACCGCATCGGCGCGCACTCCGAGAACACCGGCATGATCGGCGACCGGATGGACACCGACGTGCAGGCCGGCATCGAGGCTGGCCTGCACACCGTGCTCGTCATGACGGGGATCAGCGACCAGGCCGAGATCGACAAGTACCCGTTCCGCCCGAGCGAGGTCATCGCCGGCGTGCACGAGCTCCTGCACACGGAGCCGTACGAGGTGGAGATCTAGTCCGGGCGGCCGATCAGCTGCCCGGGGCCTCCGCTCCGGCCGGGAGGCCCCCTCCGGACCGCGCACCGCGACCGCCCGCAGGGGCGGTACCGCCCGCCACCGGCGGCGCAGCCGCCGGCCCCGGTCGTCCCGCCACGCGACGAGCCCGCCGGCGACGACGCCGAGCAGCAGCACCGCGATCGTCGCGAGACCGAGCAGTCCGACGAGCAGCAGGTCCACCGACCCCGGTGCGGAGGCGCTGACACCGATCGCGCCGAAGTCCCAGAAGGCGTGCAGCAGCACCGGCGCGAGCAGGGTGCCGGTCAGGCGCCGGGCCAGGTAGAGCACCGACCCGAACGAGGTGGCGAACACCACCTGCAGGACGGTCGTGGCCACCGGGGCGCCCGACAGGACGTTCACGAAGTGCAGCAGACCGAACAGCACGCAGGACACCGCCCACACCCAGATCTCGGGCAGACGGCGTCGGAGGCCGACGAGGAGCACGCCGCGGGTCAGCAGCTCCTCGAAGACACCGACCAGCAGGACCCCGAGCGCGAGGAGCAGGAAGTAGTGCAGGCCCTTCCCGCCCCAGTCGAGGAGCGGGAGCCTGCCGAGGCACACCGCCAGGACGAGGAGCGGCGCCACGACCGTCCACCGCGGCCCGCCGCGTACCGGGTCGACCGTCGCGATCCGCCACCAGCCGAGCGCCGTGACGACCACCGCCAGGATGCCCGCCACGACCGCCTCGGGGCCGACGAGGTCGTACAGCACGCTGTCGACCGTCCGGCCGAGCGCCGGGTAGTCGTCGCTCGGCCGGGACCGCACGATGCTCACGACGGCGAAGACGACCAGCGGAGCGAGCCCGATCAGCAGCGACGGCGGGACCGGCCACCACCCGCGACGACGACGGCGGACGGCGGGAGGCTGGACGGGGGTCACCTCCCGGTTGTACCAGGAGCGGCCGTACCATTGGCGCATGCGCCTGCCCTCGCTCAGCACGATGGCGGAGGACTACGTCAAGCTCGTCTGGAAGGCGGGTGAACGCGGCAGCGGCGGCATGGCCACGCGGGACATCGCAGCAGCCCTGCACGTGTCGGCGTCGACGGTGTCGGGGAACCTCCGGAAGCTCGACCGTGACGGCCTCATCGAGCACACCCCGTACCGCGGTGTCGTGCTCACCCCGCTCGGGCAGCAGGCGGCGGTGGCGATGGTCCGGCGGCACCGCCTCATCGAGACGTTCCTGGTCGAGCGGCTCGGGTACTCGTGGGACGAGGTGCACACCGAGGCCGAGGCACTCGAGCACGCGGTGTCGGAGACGTTCCTCGACCGGGTGGACGCCGACCTCGGCCACCCGACGCACGACCCGCACGGCGACCCGATCCCGAGCGCGGCCGGCGTCGTGCCGGACGCCCCCGGAGCCCTGCTCGGCACGGTCGACCCCGGCGTCTGCGGGACCGTCGGTCGGGTGTCGGACGACGACCCGGCGCTGCTGCGGTACTTCGACGAGCTCGGGGTCGGACTCGGGACGCACCTACGCGTCGAACGCGTGCGGGACTACGCCGGCGTCGTGGCCGTCACGCGTCGGGACGCCGGCGGGGCGGAGGCGCCCCTGGACCTCCCGGCCGCGGCCGCGACGGCCATCTGGCTGACGCCCGACGCACCGCACTGACGCCGGCCGCGCCACCGGCGTCAGCCCTTCGCGGACCGGGTCCGGCCGAGGGCGACCTCGCGGCGGGCCCGCGCGAGCGCCAGCGCCGAGCCAGCGTCCGGGTCCTCGAGCAGCCGGGAGGTCTCGGACGCGTGCTCGCGGACGGCCTCGTTCCGGTGGTCCGCCCCGGCGGCGAGGACGGGCCCCGCGACCTCGGCCCCGAGTCCGGCGAGCGCCCGGCTCAACGCCGACCGGGTCTCCGCGTCCCCGTGGCCGAGCTGCACGGCGAGCGTCTTCGCGAGCTCGGGTCGTTCGGACTCGGGCGCGAGCAGCACCGCGGCACGCCAGGCGGTCCGGGCGACACCCGGGTCGACGTCGGACAGCCGGTCGGCGACGTGCCGGTACACCGAGCCGTCGCGGATCTTCGACAGGGTGTGCAGCGCCTGGCTCCGCGCCTGCGCCTCCGGACGCTCGAGTTCGGGGAGCAGCCGCGGCACGACGACCTCGGCCGGCAAGCGCACCAGGGCCCAGGTGAGCATCTCGCGCACCTGGAGGTCCGGCTCGACGGCGCACTGCGCGACGAGGGTGTCGAGCTCGTCGACGGAGGGGGTGGTCCCGGCGGCCATCACGGCACGGAGGCGCACGGTGGGACGGGGATCGGTCAGGTACGAGGCGAGCGTCGGCATGGCCCTCCCACCTCACCCCTCGCACCTGGGTGACGGCTCTGACGTGGAGCCGCCCGTCCGTCCGGACCCGGGTCGAGCCCGGTCCGGCACGCGGCGGCGGCGGCGGCGAGCGTCAGCCGACGGGCGGGAGCGTGCCGGACGTCGCGGGATGCGCTGCAGCGGCGGCGGCCGGGCTGCTCGACGGCGCTGCCGGGTGGTCCTCGATCGTGTTGCCGAGCAGCCACCTGGTGAGCAGGAACACCACGACGAGCAGCACCACGATGATCGCGATCGACCCGTAGACCAGGAGCTGCTTCCCGCGCCTGCCCTCGCTCTGCAGGCGGGCGAAGCCCTCGTTGATGAAGTTGTCCCGGTCGGCACCCGCTGCGCCGGCCGAGTCGTCCCTGCGAGCGCCGTTGCCGGGGGCCGCGGGGACGGCGGGCATCATCCGCGTGCTCGTGTCCTCGGGCAGACCACGGATCTGGTCGATCGCCTCGGTGCCGAACAGGTCCTTGATGACGCCGGTGTCGCTCGTCTCGCGGCCCTGCCACTCGGACTGGTCGATGTCCTCGGGCGCGAGCGGCCGAGGCGCGTCGTCCTGACCCGCTCGGTCGTGCTGGTCACGCCGGTCGTCGTACCCGGCGGAGGCGTTCCGGTCCGTGCGGTCGGCGCCGCCGCCGCCGCCCGACACGGAGTCGGTCCAGGGCGTCGGCGGGACCGGTGGCCGGGACGCGGATCGCGGCCCCGGCTGGACCGACGGCGGGACACCGTCGGCGGGGACCACCCGCGGCGACTCGTCGTCCTCCGCCGCCCACCACCCAGTCGCGGCGGACGGTGGCACCACGGGCGGGAGGACCGACGGCGGCGGTACCGGGGCGGCCGAGCGGGGCGCGAACGCGGCGGTCGGAGCGGGTCCGCCGGTGGTGCCGACGTCGGGGTCGTCCAGGTCGTCGTCGAGGTCGCGGTCGTGCTCGACCGGCGTGGCCGGGGCAGGTGTGGTGGCAGACGGGACGGGGTCGGACACGACCGGGAAGACCGAGGTCCCCTCGTCCGTCACGTCACCCGGGAAGACCTCACCGGTCCGGGCGGCCTCGTCACTCAGCGACCAGCTCGACCCGCCCGACGGAGTGGTCCGCTCGCCGGCCGGGTCGGCGTCGGGCACGTCGGGCACGGGCCCGCCGGTGTCGACGTCGTCGGGGACCGACGTGCCGGCGGCCCAGGAGCCCGCGGCGACGAGGTTCGTGTCGAAGGAGTCCTGCGTCAACGCGGTCTGCACTTCGCCGGTCTCGTCACCGAGGACGGACCAGTCGAACGGACGGTCGGCCTGCGGGGCACCGTCGACGTCGTCGTGCAGGCGGAGCAGCTCGGTGAAGCTCGGCGGCTCGGCGGTCGAGGGCAGGACGTCCTCGACGCCGAGCGGTTGCGCGGCGGGGCCCCCGGCCAGGGCTGGCGGCACCGACGCGACCGATGCGGGATCGTCGGCGGACGGCGTGGCGGTGGGCTTCGCGCGTCCGAGCCAGTCGACGTCCGAGCGGCCGAGACCGTCCGGGTCGGTGCGGCGACGCTCGTCCTCGATCGCGCGGGACTCGGCGGCGCGGGCCTCGCGGTCGGAGCGGGCGGTGGGCAGCGAGATCGCGCGGGGGTCGGGGGCGTTCGGGACCGGGGGCACGGCAGCGGGCGGCGGGACCCGGCCGGCGACGCCGCCGGGCAGTGCGAGTTCCTCGGGCATCGAGATCGCCTGCGTGGCCCCGGGGTCCGGCACGGACGCGGGAGCGGACGTCGACGCGGGAGCCGGTGCCGACGCCGGGGCGGCCGGCACGGACGCGGGGGCGGTGAAGGGCTCCGGCTCCGGTCGACCCGCCTGCCGGGCGGCGCGCTCGGCCTCCCGGCGCTCGCGGCGGGAGGGCCACTCGTCCTCCGTCAGCGGCGCGCCGAAGATGTCGGCGGCACTGCGGAGCCCCTGGAACGGAGCGCCCGTGTCGGAGCCGCGTCGAGCCTCCTGTCCGTCGTCCCCGGTGTCGGGGGTGACGGACCGGTCGGACTCGTCGCGCCCCTCCGGACGCTCCTCGGTCACGCGGACAGCCCCAGGTCGGCCAGCCCGATCGCCGCGAGGTACGGGTACCCCGCCGCCTCGATCCGTTCCTTCGCGCCGGTGTCCCGGTCGACGACGACGGCGACGGCGGCGATGACGGCGCCCTCGCGCTCGAGCGCCTCGGCGGCCTTGAGCGGCGATCCGCCGGTGGTGGAGGTGTCCTCGAGCACGACGACGCGCTTGCCGCGCACGTCGGGCCCCTCGACCTGCCGGCCACGGCCGTGGTCCTTCGGCTCCTTGCGCACGACGAAGGCGTCGTACGCGAGGCCGCGGGCGGCTGCCTGGTGCAGCACGGCGCTCGCGATCGGGTCGGCGCCCATGGTGAGACCGCCGACGGCGTCGACGTCGGCAACGTCCGCGATGAGGTCGGTCATGACCTGGCCGATGAGGGGGGCGACGCGGTGGTCGAGGCTCACCTTGCGGAGGTCGATGTAGTACGACGCCTGCTTCCCGCTGGTCAGCGTGAAGTCGCCGTGGAAGACCGCATCGGCCTTGATGTGCTCGATCAACTGCTCGCGCGCGTGGGTCACGGTGCCCAAGATTAGCGGGGACGGCCGGTCCGCGCTCCCCGGGCGCTCTGTCCGGCTTCCGGGACGCCGTCGCAGGTACGCTCCGGTCATGCCCCTCGTCCGACCGCAGGACGGAGTCCGGCCGCTCGAGGCCGGCGACCGTCCTGCCCGTTCCGCCGTCGTGTGGGCGGTCGCGCACGAGGTCGTCGGCGCCCTCCTGTCCGTGGCCCTGGCGGTCGTCGCACTCCGGCACGTGCTCGCCACGGAACGGGTGGCCCTCCTCTGGTACGACGGCGACTCCGTGCTGCTGCCGCTCGTGGCGCGGTCGATCGCGCTCGGGCAGCCGTTCGAGTGGGCGATGTCGCCGGCGCTGTTCTTCTTCCCGGAGCTGCCGGTCTACCTCGCCGTCTCCGCCGTCACCGCGACACCGCAGCAGGCCCTGGCGCTGAACGGCGTCCTCGTGCTGCTCGCCGTGTACGCGATCGTGCGGGCAGCGGCGACCGAACTCATGCCGGCTGCTGCCCGTCCGGCCCGGGTCGCGGTGTCCGTCCTCGCCGCCGTCCTGGTGACGATGCTCGTCCTGACCGAGTCCTCGGCGACCGCGACCTCCCTCGAGCTGGCGTCCTTGCTGCTCACGACGACCTACTACTACGGGGCGGTGCTCGCGATGCTCGGCACCGCGGTGCTCGTGCTCCGGACGGTCCGGACCGGTCGGGCGTCCGTGGCGGTCCTCGTCACCCTCGGCCTCGTGGCGGCGGTGACCACCGCCTCCAACCCGCTGTACGTCCCGTGGTCGGCCGGACCGGTCGTGGTGACGCTCGCGCTGCTCGTCGTGGCCCGACGGCTGCCGTGGCGACCGTCGGTGGCCGTGGCCGTGGCCGCGACGCTCACCCTGGGAGCGGTGGTCGGGTACCTCGTCCGGATCCCGCTCCGACCGTTCGTCTCGCTCGACCCGTCGACCTACGTGCACCCGGAGCAGGCGGGCGAGACGGCCGCGTTCTTCGCCGCGCTCACGGACGACCGGGCCGCCTCGGCCTCGGGGGACGCCGGGCTCGTCCTCATGCTGCTCGGTGTGCTGCTCAGCGCGGGCGGGACGGTCTGGGCGTGGCGGGCACGGTCGTCCCGGACGGTGCTCGTGGCGACCGCGCTGCCGCTCGTGACGATCGTCGCGGTCTCGGTCGGGGTCGTCGTCGCGGGGTCGGAGACGCCGCGCTACCTCGAGCCGGTCGTGACGATGCCGCTCCTGGCGCTCGTCGCGGTGTGCGAGCTGACTCGGACCGCCGTCCGGCAGACCCGGCTGCACCGCCCCGTCCGTGCCCTGCGGACGGTGCTGACGGTCGGGGCCGCGCTGGTCCTGGTCGCGGGGGTCGCCGTGACGCCCGGCACGGTCCGGACCGTGGCCGATGCCCGGTACACGCCGGTCTCGTGCCTCGACCGCTGGGTCGACGCGAACCGCACCGCGGGTCGCGACCCCGTCGGCGTCGGGCAGTTCTGGACGATCCGGCCGCTCGCCGCCTACGCGGAACAGGACGTCCGGCTGCTCCAGGTCCGTGACACCTTCGACACCTACCCGTGGCTCGTCGACCTCGGGTCCTACCGCGACGCCCGGCCGGACTACGTCGTGATCGGCTCCGGCGACGTCTGGACCACGCCGGTCGAGGACTCGCTCGGACGCCCGGCGACGATCACGCACTGCACCGGGTACGACGTGTACGACTACGCGGGCACCCGGGGTGCCGAGCTGCTGCGCACGCGCGTGGTCGGGTCGGCGGAGCGGATCCTCCGCGAGCGCGGCTTCTGACGGTCATCCCGTCCTCCACAGCCTCGATCTCGCCACGGATCCGTCCACAGCGGAGCGTCGCCGCAGCGAAGCGCCTGTGGAGATGTATAGGCTCCGTTCCGATGTCTCGCTCCGTGGTCACCGCTCCCCGTCCCCGCTCCGCGCCGACGGGCCGACGGCGCCTGCTCGCCACCGGGTTGGCGATCGCCGGCCTCATCGGCACGCTGGTCCTCGACGCGCCCGCCGCACAGGCCGCCACCTACCCCTCGTGGGACGACGTGGTCGCGGCCCGCGGCAAGGAGTCCGCCAAGCAGTCCCAGATCGTCGAGATCCGCGGCATCATCTCCGGCCTGTCGGAAGAGGTCGACTCCGCGCGTGCCGAAGCCGAGCGTCTCGGCGCCGCGTTCGAAGCCGCTCAGCGGAAGGCCCTGCGTGCTGCGGAGAAGGAACAGTCCCTGCGGGAGGACGCCGAGGACCACGCCGAGGTCGCCGAGGCCAGTGCCGCGCAGGCCGGTCGGTTCGCCGCGCAGATGGCCCGCTCCGGTGGGGCCGACGTCACCACGAGCGTGCTCACCGGTGGCGAGGATGCCCGCGACCTGCTCTACGACCTCGGCGCGCTGAGCAAGCTCTCCGAGCAGGCCGAGCGCGTCGAGACCGCGGCCACGAACGACGCCTCCGTCGCCCGCTCGCTGACCGACCAGGCCGACCGCGCGGCCCTCGCGCTCGAGGACCTCGCCCAGGCCGCACAGGACCGGATGAGCGAGGCGCAGGCAGCGTCCGACCGCGCCCAGGCCGCCTACGACGAACAAGAGGCGAACAAGTCCCGCCTGGAGGCGCAGCTCGCGTCCCTGACGTCGGGTCGCGCCACCACCGAGGCCCAGTACGAGAAGGGCGAGCGGATCCGCAAGGCGGAGGAGGAGCGTCGACGCAAGGCCCTCGAAGCCGAACTGGCACGCCAGCAGCGCGAGCAGGCCGCAGCGGCCGCAGCCGCCGCGAACCAGGGAGGTGGCGGTGGCGGCGGTGCCCCGGTCAGCTCCGGTGGTGGAGCCGCCCCCGGCAGCGGCTCGGGTTCCGGGTGGGTCCGACCGGCCGGTGGTTGGATCACCAGCGGGTACGGCGTCCGCGTGAACCCGGTCTCCGGCGTGGTCCGCATGCACGACGGCATCGACCTCGGCAGTGGCTGCTCGACCGCCATCGTCGCGGCGTCCTCCGGCACGGTCGACTACGTCGGGCCCTACGGCGGGTACGGCAACTACGTGCGGATCGACCACGGCGGCGGCGTGAAGACCGCGTACGGGCACATCGTCAACGGTGGCTTCCGGGTCTCCCCCGGTCAGCAGGTCAGCGCGGGGACGCTCATCGCCCTCGTCGGCTCGACGGGCAACTCGACCGGGTGCCACCTGCACTTCGAGACGCACGTCGGCGGCGGCACCGTGGACCCGGTGTCGTTCATGGGCGCCCGCGGCGTCGGCTTCTAGCCCACCGGCAGCGTCTGGGGTCGCGCGACCGGACCACCCCGCGGCTCAGGCCGTGCGACGCGGATCGTCCACGTCGTCCACGTCGAGCTCCCAGAGGGCCCGGTACCAGGCTGTCCGCTCCGGGTCCTGCGGCAGCCCGTAGGCCTCGTGGAACAGTCGGTCCCAGCCCGGGCCGTGGTTCCAGCCGAGGCTCATCGACGCCACCGCCAGGTCGGCCCACCGGTCCGCGACGCCCAGCGCTCCGAGGTCCACGTGTCCGAGCCACCGGCCGTCCGCGCCGAGCAGGGTGTTCGGCGTGCAGGCGTCCCCGTGACAGACCACGAGCTGGTCCACCACGGGTCGCGGGCCGATCGCGTCGACGTCGGCGCCGGCCGCCCGGGCACGGTCGAGCCGCTCGTCCGTCGACCACGTGAACGGGCACGGTGCCACCGGCAGCGTGTCGTGCATCGCGCGGAGCCCCTCCCCGACGGCGACCACGACCGCACGCGGGTCGTCCGCCCAGCGGGGGTCGACCCCGCTCCAGCCCGGCACCGGTCGGGTCGTCATCCACGCGCCGGACTCGTCCGCGCCGTGGTCGACCACCTCCGGCACCGGCAGCCACCGGCCGGCCCAGCGGAGCCGCTCGACCTCGGCGACGATCCAGGGCGCGTTCCGCGGCGGCACCCACTTCACGTAGCCCGCAGCACGGGCCGGGGACGGTCCGATCCGGAAGGTCTTCCCACCGGCGGAGTTCACCCACACCGGCTCGACCGCGCGACCAGCGGCGAGTCCGATGACGGCGGCCGGGAGTTCGACGTGCCCGTCCGGTGCCCCGCCACGACCGGCGAGGTCGTCGGGCACCGCTCCGGATGCGAGCGGGTCGTCCGGCAGGGCACCGACGTCCCTCACGGTTCAGCGCACCCGGTCGGGCCGTGACGAGCCACCGCGGACGATCCGCAGCAGCACCGGCAGCCGCTCCCCGAGCAGCGCATCGAGGTCGCGGACGACGTCCTCGACGCGCTCGACGAGTTCGCGCGGGGGCGCACCGCGACGGGTGCGGACGACGATCCGGACCGCGGTGCGTCGGCGGACGCGCCGGACGTCGACCGCGAGGGACGCCACCTGCGGCAGCGGGGCGATCGCGGACGACAGCGCGTGCTCGATCGCCGCGGCCTCGATCCGGACCCGCCCGGGCAGACCGTCCACCGGACCGTCGTCGTCCACGACGGTGCCGGTCCGGCCACCCCCGAGCGACGAGAGGACGAGCAGCGCGAGGACGCCGAGCACGACGGCGCCGCCGAGCACCCACGACCAGGCGGGCACGGCGACGTCCCGTGCCGCCCCGGACCCGAGGCCGCCGAGCACGGGACCGGCGGCACTGCGCCAGCGGTCGGCCGCCTCGGGACGGGTCTGCACCAGGACGACGGCGGTCCCCAGGCCGAGGAACGCGAGACCGACCAGGACGAGGACCAGCCGGCCGAGGGTGCGGTTCGTGCCGTTCATCCGTCGATCCTGCCGGTGGGTCGTACCCGGACCCGGGTGGTCAGGGGTGGTGCGACCTCGACGGCGGCGAGTTCCCGTTCGACCGCGGCGGTCGCGGCGGCCGCGTCGACGTCCACGCCGGAGGCCGGCAGCAGGACGACGTCCAGCGTGCGGCGACCCACGGAGCCGACGGTGGCGTCCGGCCCGAGGCGCGTGGCGGAGCGCGCGGCACGGGCGGCTGCGGACGCGAGGACCTCGTCGTCGACGACCACGCCCAGGCGGGTGGACCGGACGGCGTGCCGCGGTCGTCGGGCCGGCAGGACACCGTGCAGCAGGAACCACAGCCCGAGCACCGCGAGCGCGGCACCGGTCGCGATGACCACCGCGTCGACGAGTCCCGCCGGTGCACGGACGGCGGCGTCGATCGTCGTCCGCGGATCGATGCCCGCGATGCGCTGGTCGAGCAGGACGACGACCGCTGCGGTCGCCACCGCCACCGCGACGAGGAGCAGGACCGTCATCGCGACGACGACGGACGCCGACCGTGACACGGTCGTCTCCCGACGGACGAGTCGGCGCACGAAGCGGTCGTCGTCCGCCGAGGGGGTCGTCGCGGCGGGGCCCCCGCTCACCGGACCCTCCGCGGCGCGTCGAGGACGGCCGACGAGAACGTCAGTGAGACACGCTCGACCTTCCGTCCCGTGATCGCCCCGAGGCGCTCGGCGATGGTGGCCCGGGCACGGTGTGCGGTCGCGAGGACGGGTTCACCGGGGAGGACGTGCGAGCCGAGGACCGGCAGGGTGAGCGGGCTCGTGACCTCGACCGCCAACGCACCGCGACCGTCGTCGACGACCCGGGCACGGACCTCCCGGAGCGGTGCGCGGAGTGCCTCGGCGGCCACCGCCTGCGCGGTGTGCACGAGGGCAGGGGACGCGATGCGGTCGGTCCCCGGCACCGGTCCTGGGGTCACGACGAGCTCCGGCGGCCGCGGAGCACGTCGAGCAGACGGCGCAGGTCGACGTCACCGCTGACGATCCGGCCGACCAGGCCACCGATCGCGATCGCGACGGCGACCACGACGAACGCCCAGAAGCCGAGCGTGAGGGCGACGATCGCGAGGACCGCGCCGACCGCCATGCCGACGACGGTGGCGTTCACCGGACGCGCGTCTCGGGGACGACCGGTGCGTCGAGCGCCGGGATGTCGACGTCGACGATCGCGATGTTCACCTCGGTGACCTGCAGGCCGACGAGGTCGGTGATCGCGTCGGTGACGGCTTGCCGGACCGCTGCGGCGACCTGCTGCATCGGCGTGGGGTACTCGACGACGATCGTCAGGTCGACGGCGGCCTGGGTCTCGCCGACCTCGACGCGGACGCCCTGCCCGAGGTCGCTCGAGCCGATGGCGTCACGGATGGCACCGAAGGCCCTGGCCGTGTTCCCGCCGAGGGCGGCGACCCCGGCGACGTCGCGGGCGGCGATGCCGGCGACCTTCGCGACCACTGCGTCGTCGATGATCGTGCGGCCGGCCGAGGTGACCTGGGTGGTGGTGCTGCCGGTGGTCGTGCCGTCCACACGGTCGGAGTTCGCCGTCGTTGCCATGAGTGCCTCCTGCGGTCCTGGTCTGGATGTGCCCCCAGGCAACACCCTGGCACCGGAGCTCGTCCGGGTCCACGGGGTCCCGTCCAGCTGCGGCAACTGACGACCGCCGACGGCTCCGGCGGCCGGTCGGTCGCTCCCGGTAGGTTCGATCCCATGCGCGTCGCGACCTGGAACGTCAACTCCGTCCGTACCCGAGTGGGCCGGGTCGTCGACTGGTTGGTCCGTGAGGACGTCGACGTCCTCGGCATGCAGGAGATCAAGTGCAAGCCGGAGCAGTTCCCGGTCGAGGCGTTCGAGGCCGCCGGGTACACGGTCGAGGCACACGGCCTCAACCAGTGGAACGGCGTCGCCTTCGCCAGTCGTCTGCCGATGGAGGACGTGACCCGGGACTTCCCCGGACAACCCGGCTTCCTCAAGGGCCAGGAGGGCCCGGACCTGCCGGTGGAGGCCCGTGCCATCGGCGTCACCGTCGAGGGTGTCCGACTGTGGAGCCTCTACGTCCCGAACGGCCGGGAGCTCGGTGACCCGCACTACACGTACAAGCTCGACTGGCTCGCCCAGCTGGCCGACCGCACCACCGAGTGGCTGCAGGCCGAGCCCGACCTGCCCCTCGCGCTGATGGGCGACTGGAACGTGGCGCCCCTCGACCAGGACGTCTGGGACATGCGGGTCTTCGAGGGTTCGACCCACGTCAGCGAGCCCGAGCGCGCGGCGTTCCGCACGTTCGAGGAGCGCGGCCTGCAGGACGTGGTCCGCCCGATCGTCCCGACCGGGTACACGTACTGGGACTACAAGCAGCTCCGGTTCCCCCGCAACGAGGGCATGCGCATCGACTTCGTGATGGGCTCGCAGGCCTTCGCCGACGTCACGGTCGCCGCGACCATCCACCGCGACGAGCGCAAGGGCGACGCCCCGAGCGACCACGTGCCGGTGTCGGTCGACCTGGACCTCGACACGGTCCTCGACGACGACCGCCCGATGATCTTCTGACCTCGCCCCTCCCGGACAGGAGGCGCGCGCCGGGTCCGCACCGCGCCTCCCGTCCGCCGCGCCCCACCTACGGGTGCAGCAGCGCCGCGATGGCGACGAGGACCGGCACGGAACCGACGGTCGTCAGCAGCACCACGCCCCGCGCGACCGGGACCGCCGCGTCGTACCGCTGGGCGTAGTTGAAGACGTTCTGCGCCGCCGGCAACCCGGCGAGCACCGTCGACACGAAGACGTGCTCGGCGTCGAGCCCGAACGCGTACCGGGCCAGGAGGAACGCGACCACCGGCATCACCAGGAGCTTCCCGACGGTCGCGAGCAGCACGTCGAGGCGGATGGCAGGGTCCCGCAGCGGTGCCGACCCGTGCAGGCTCATCCCGAACGAGAGCAGCACGAGCGGGACCGCGGCCCCGCCGACGAGCGCGAACGGTTCGAGCACCGGTTCCGGCAGCGTGAGCTGCGTGACCGAGCACACGAGTCCGAGCAGCGACGCGATGATGAGCGGGTTCGACACCGGCCCGAGCACCCGACGCCGCCACCCGCCCCCGGAGGCCGTGGCCGCGTCGAGGACGGTCAGCGCGATCGGCGCCATCACGACCAGCTGCAGCATGATCACGGGCACGACCGCGGTCGCCTGCCCGAGGACGTAGACCGCGACGGGCAGGCCGATGTTGTTCGCGTTCGAGTACGACGCCGCCAGGGCCCCGACGGTGGTCGTGGGAAGCGGGCGCCGGAGCACGAGCGCGAAGACGACCGCGGTCACGACGGCGACCGACAGCGCGGTGAGGGCCGAGACGGCGAGCATCGGGGAGAACAACGTCGCGACGTCGGCCGTGGCGATCGTGTGGAAGAGCAGGCACGGCATGAGGACGAAGAACGCCAGTCGACTCATCACGAACTGCGCGTGCGGCCCGAGCAGCCCGGCTCGGCCGACACCGTAGCCGGTTGCGATGACGACGCCGATGATCGCGAAGCCGACCAGGACACCACTCATCCTGCCCATCCTCGCAGGCGATCGCGGAAATACCGGTGATCCCACGGATGTTCGGTCGACCATGACGACGAACACGCTCTCCCGCTCGACCGACTCCAGCCAGCCCCTCGTGCCCCTGCTCGAGGAGCGATGGAGCCCCCGTTCGTACGACGAGACCGCGACGATCTCGGACGAGCAGCTCGACGCCGTCCTCGAGGCCGCGCGCTGGGCTCCCTCCGCCGCGAACACGCAGCCCCGTCGCTTCATCGTCGGCCGTCGCGGCACCCCGACCTTCGACCGCATCCACGCCACGCTGATGGGCTTCAACGGCGCCTGGGCCCACCGCGCCGGAGCACTCCTCGTCGCGATCGCCGAGCCGGTCACGGCCGACGGTGAGCAGCGCCGCTGGGCGGAGTACGACCTCGGCCAGTCGGTCGCCGCGCTCGCCGTGCAGGCCCACGCAGAGGGGCTGCACCTGCACCAGATGGGCGGCTTCGAGGTCGACGCGCTCCGTGCCGCTTTCGACCTCCCGGAGCACCTCGTGCCGGTGACCGTCACCGCGATCGGCCACGTCGCCGACGCCTCGCAGCTGGACGAGAAGGCCGCCGAGCGCGAGACCGCACCGCGCACGCGCCTCCCGCTCGACGAGGTCGTGCTCGTCAAGGAGTGACGCGGCGGTCGGGCCCGACACCGAGCCGGGGCCGTCCCGGACCGGTGGGCGCACCCGGCCCTGGCATGATCGAGGGCATGTCCGCACCTCGCCTCGTCGCCTTCGACCTCGACGACACGCTCGCCCCGTCGAAGTCCCCGCTCGACGCCCGCATGCTCGAGACCTTCGCGTCCCTGCTCGAGGTGGTCCCCGTGGCCGTCATCAGCGGCGGCAACTTCCAGCAGTTCGAGCAGCAGCTCGTCACCCCGCTCCGGAAGCGCGAGGGACTGCGCCTCGACGACCTGCACCTCATGCCGACGTGCGGCACGCGGTACTACCGCTGGGATGCGGGCGACTGGGCACTGCAGTACGCCGAGGACCTCACCGAGGACGAGAAGGCCCGTGCCCTCGTGGCGGTCGAGGCGCAGGCGAAGGCCGCCGGCTACTGGGAGGCGGAGCCCTGGGGCGACATCCTCGAGGACCGCGGGTCGCAGATCACGTTCTCCGCGCTGGGGCAGACGGCTCCGGTGGACGTCAAGAAGCAGTGGGACCCCACCGGTGCGAAGAAGGACGACCTCCGTCGCCGCGTGCAGGCCGAGCTCCCGGACCTCGAGGTCCGCTCCGGCGGCTCCACGAGCATCGACATCACCCGCAAGGGCATCGACAAGGCCTACGGCATGCAGCGGCTGGCCGAACTGACCAGCATCGCGCTCGACGACATGCTCTTCGTCGGGGACCGGCTCGACCCGGAGGGCAACGACTACCCGGTCAAGGCGCTCGGCGTCCCGTCGCACGCGGTCGAGGGATGGGAGGACACCGACGCGTTCCTCCGCGACCTCGTCCCCACGCTCCGGCCCGCCTGACGGCGACCACGCGACGGACGCGAGACACGGCGCCGGTCGGTAGCGTGCCTCGCGTGGTTCAGGGGATGCTGCGGACGGCCTCGACGAACGCGCGGATCCTGGCCGGGTCCTTGACCCCGCGCTCGGACTCCACGCCGCTGGAGACGTCGACACCGTCCGGGTCGAGCCGCTGTACCAGGTCGGCGACGTTCGCCGGGGTGAGCCCGCCGGCGAGGATCCACGCCTCGTCCACCGTGCCGGTCAGGGTGGCCGGGTCGACGAGGTGCCCGCTGCCGGGGACCGCCGCGTCGAGCAGGAGCAGGTCGTGGTCGTACGATCCGCGCTGCTCGGGCGTCTCGCCGAGGTAGTCCGCGGCGGCGACGGCACGGATCGTGAAGAACCCGGCGTCGCGGGCGCGTGCGAAGTCCGACGCGGATTCGCGGCCGTGCAGCTGGAGGGTGGTGAGCCCGACCTCGGAGGCGATGCCGACGACCTCGTCGATCGCCTGGTCGCGGAACACGCCGACGGCGTCGATGCCGTCGGGCAGGCGCTCGACGAGTTCCTTCGCGGCGTCGGCGGTCACCGTGCGGGGGCTGCCGGCGGCGAAGACGAACCCGACCGCGTCCGCACCGGCGTCGACGGCCGCGTCCACGGTCTCCGCCGTGGAGAGGCCACAGATCTTGATCCAGCGCTGGTCGCTCATGCTCCCATCCTGCCTGATCGCTCCCGGGCGGGAACGGTCCACCCATCGTGCGCTGAGCGAACGGGGGCCGGGACCGGGGAGGTCGGTCAGTGCAGCGCGCCGACCACGTACGACCCGACGCAGGCCGCGGCGACCGCGAGGGCGGTGACCGACGCCGCGATCACGTTCCGCCGACGCCACCGTCGCACCACGTCGAACGTCCCGCGGCGGGCGTGGCGGTGCGCGGCGCGGTGCATGCGGTGTTCCCGTCGGTGGACCTCCCGGCCCGGCCCGAGCGGCACTGGTCCGGTGACCTGGGTCGATCCGCCGCGGAGTGCGCGTGCGACCGCGACCGCCGTCGGTCGCTTCGCCGGGTCACGCGCGGTCATCCGGGTGAGCAGGTCCCGCCACTCCGACGCCACCGAGTCCGGCACCTTCGGGTCACGTCGGAGCCGGGCGAGTGCCGCCTCGATCACCGTGCCGGAGTACTCCTGCGTGCCGGTCAGGGCCTCGAGCAGCACGAGTCCGAGGGAGTAGACGTCGGTGGCGTAGCTGATCGGCTCCCCGGCGACCTGCTCCGGCGACAGGTACGCCGCTGTGCCGATGATCGTGCCGTCGTTGGTGAGCCGGGAACCGTCGACGAAGTGCGCGACCCCGAAGTCGGTGAGCTTGACGGTGCGGACGAACCCGGAGGCACCCTCGTCGCTCAGCAGGATGTTCGCCGGCTTCACGTCCCGGTGCACGATGCCGCGGGAGTGCACGTAGGCCAGGGCGTCGGCGAGCTGCGCGCCGAGGTCCGCGACCTCGTAGTTGTGCAACGGTCCCTCGGCCAGGCGGCGGAGCAGGGTCGCGTCGGCGATGAGCTCCATCACGATGTAGCGGTGCGGGCCGTCCTCGAAGTCGTGCGTGCCGGCGTCGTAGAGCGGGATGAGGCCCGGGTGCGAGAGCATGCTGAGCAGGCGGATCTCACGCTCCTGGCGCACCCGGTCGGCGGTGGTCATCCGCTCCGGGGTGGCGAACATCTTGACCGCGACGGCGCGGTACGTGTGCTCGTCCCGGGCCTCGTACACGGACCCCATGCCGCCGGTCCCGATCAGTTTGACGAGACGGTACCGTCCGGCCAGGACGGTCTCCGCCCTCGCGCTGTCGGTGGCCAGGCTCATGGTGCACGTCGATCCCTCGGGAGTCCGGACCCGCGTCGGGTGTTCGCGGTGTGACTCCTCGGCAACGGTACCCCGCGGCCCCGCCGATCCGAGCCGCCGTCACCCGATCGTGATGGTGGACGGGGCCGGAACTGCGCACCAGGGATGATGCAGCGTCTGCGCGTACCGTCCGGGTCCCGGACGGATGGTCCTCCGGAGGACGGCGGGAGGCCGACATGCGCAAGGGCGACGAGGTCCAGTGGAACACCTCGCAGGGGAAGACGACGGGGAAGCTCGTCGAGAAGAAGACGGAGGACTTCGAGTTCGACGGCCAGACCTTCAAGCCGACCGACGACGACCCGTACTGGATCATCGAGTCGGAGAAGTCGGGCAAGCAGGCCGCGCACAAGGAATCGGCGCTCACCGCGAAGTAGCGCCTGCGGGTGCGGGTGCCGCGGCGCGACCGGGGGCTGGCGCCCTCGGTGGTCGTCGGACTGGCGGGGCCGCCGGGGTCAGTCGCGCGCTGCGGCACGACCCCGGCGGATGCGCCGGACGACGAACGCCACGACGACCACCACGACGGCCAGGTACACGGCCCGGTCGATCCACTCGGTGTACGCCTCGACGCGGTCGTACTGGGTGCCGAGTGCGGCTCCGCCGAGCACGAGGACCGAGTTCCACAGCCCGCTGCCCAGGATCGTGAAGAGCGAGAACGTGGCGAGGTGCATCCGGTCCGCGCCGGCGGGCAGCGAGATGAGGCTCCGGACGACGGGCACGAGGCGACCGAAGAAGACCGCGCTCTTGCCGTGCCGGTGGAACCACGACGCCGCCTTGCGGAAGTCGTCCTCGTCGACGAGCGGGAGCTTGCCGAACCACCGCACGGTGCGTTCGAAGCCGATCACCGCGCCGAGCCAGTAGAGCACGAGTGCCCCGACGTACGAACCGACCGTGGCGAGGACGAGCACCAGTGTCAGGTTCATCCGGCCGGCACCCCCGAGGAACCCGGCGAGCGGCAGGATCACCTCGGACGGGATCGGCGGGAACACCGTCTCGATGAAGAGCATCAGGGCGACGCCCCACTCCCCCATCGTGTCGATGACCTGCAGGACGAGGCCGGTGAGCCCGCCGATGTCCGGGTCCGGGCCTCCGCCTGATCCGGGGTCGCCGGAGGCGGTGCCGACGTGGGCGACGGTCGAGGGGACGGCGGTCGTCATCCCGCCACCCTGCCTGAGCGGGCTGACAGAGTCCGGTGTGCGGCGCCGCCCTGCCTCCGGTGGGGAGCCTCCCGTCCGGACAGGGCTGCGTTAGGCGGCGACCGGCGCGCGCTGCCCGACCGTGTCGCCTGCCGCGGCTGCCTCACCGGCCGCGACGTCCGTCGCCGCCGGAGCCCGACGCACCCACTTCTTCAGCGCGACGAGCACGAGCGCGGAGACGACCGTGCCGGCGAGGACCGCGACGATGAACATGAGCACGTTGCCGATGGCGAAGAACACGAAGATCCCGCCGTGCGGTGCCCGCGAGGTGACGTCCGCCGCCATCGAGATGGCACCCGTGACGGCCGCACCGACCATCGACGCCGGGATCACCCGCAGCGGGTCGGCCGCGGCGAACGGGATCGCGCCCTCGGAGATGAACGAGGCACCGAGCAGCCACGCGGCCTTGCCGTTCTCCCGCTCGGGCTTCGTGAAGCCCTTGCGGTACAGGAGGGTCGACGCGAGGGCCAGTGCCAGCGGCGGGACCATGCCGGCGGCCATCACCGCGGCCATGATCTCGAACGGCACGACGTTCGACGCGCTGCCCGCACCGAGCCCGGCGACGGCGAACGCGTACGCCACCTTGTTGACCGGGCCGCCGAGGTCGAACGCCATCATGAGCCCGAGGATGATGCCGAGCAGGACCGCCGAGGCACCGGTGAGCGAGTTGAGGAACCCGGTGAGCTGGGTCATCAGCCAGGCGATGGGGCCGCCGAGCACGAGGAGCATGAGGCCCGAGGCGATGATCGACGCGAACAGCGGGATGATCACGACCGGCATGAGCCCGCGCAGCCAGCGCCACGTCGGGATGCGCCCGATCCAGTACGCGGCGGCACCGGCGATGAGGCCACCGACGAGGCCACCGAGGAACCCGGCGTTCATGAACACGGCGATCGACCCCGCGACGAAGCCCGGGGCGATGCCCGGCCGGTCGGCCATGGCGTACGCGATGTACCCGGCGAGTGCCGCGACGAGGAACCCGAGGGACACGCCGCCGATCTGGAACGCCGCAGCACCGAGGTAGTACCCGAGCCCCTCCGGCGGCAGGTCCAGCAGCGTGTGGTTCGTCAGCGTCCAGACGGCGTTGTTCTGCCCCGAGTCGCCGTGGTCGAGCGCGATGCCGTAGCCCGACAGCAGGAACCCGAGCGCGATGAGCAGCCCGCCGCCCGCGACGAACGGGATCATGTACGACACACCCGTGAGCAGCCAGCGCTTGAGGGCCTGGCCGAAGTGCTCGTCCTTCGCGGTGCCCGTGCCGGCCTCGGCCGCGGAGCCGGAGACGCGGGCGGCCGCGGGGTCGTCGGCCGCGCGGAGCGCCTCGGCGATCATCGCGTCCGGCTCGTCGACGCCGCGCTTGACCGGCCCGGAGACGAGCGGCTTCCCGGCGAACCGCGCGCGGTCCCGGACGTCCACGTCGACCGCGAAGACGACGGCGTCGGCGCGGGCGATGAGGGCCGGGTCGAGGGGCTCCACCTGCGAGGACCCCTGCGTCTCGACGTGCATCTCGGCGCCGGCCCGCTGGGCGGCGGCGACGAGGGCGTCGGCGGCCATGTAGGTGTGCGCGATGCCGGTGGGGCAGGCGGTGACGCCGACGATGACCTTCCGGCGACCGGTGGTGCCGGAGGTGTCGCTGTCGACGACGTGCGTCTCCGCGGCGCGGTCGGGACGGGCCTCCTGTCCGGTCGCCGTGGAGGCTCCGCCAGCGGTGCCGACACCGGCTGCGGCGACCTCGCCGCTCACCTCGCGGTCGACCAGGTCGACGATCTCCTGCGCGGTGGTGGCGGCGCGGAGCGCAGCCGTGAAGTCCTCGCGGATGAGCGCCCGGGCGAGGGTGGAGAGCACGGTGAGGTGGTCCTTGTCCGCCCCGTCGGGCACCGCGATCATGAAGACGACGTCGGCGTCGCCGTCCGGGGCACCGAACGGCACGGTCCGGGCCAAGCGTGCGAAGGCGAGGGTCGGACTCGTCACCGAGGTCGACCGAGCGTGCGGGATGGCGATGCCCCCGGGGACGCCGGTGCCGACGGAGGCTTCGCGCGCGATGGCGTCGGCGGCCAGGCTCTCGCCGGAGTCGGCGCGGCCGGTCGCGGCGATGCGGTCGGCGAGCACGCGGATGACGTCGGACGAGGTGGCGCCGAGGTCCTCGTCGAGCCCGACGAGATCGGGGCTGATGAGACGCTGGTCGCGTCCCGCGCTGTGCGCAGCGGACATGGTGTGCTCCTTTGCAGTGGCGACGGGCGCCGGGCGTGCTGGTGTCGGGGAGGGCGCGTCGCCTAGGCGACGGTGGGGACGGGGCCGGTGGTCCTGGTGGGGGCCGGCCCGAGGGCGTGGACGGTGACGGCGTCCGGGTCGGTGGTGTCGAGGGCGGGCACGTCGCTGCCCGGCAGGGCGGCCGCCGCGGCTCCGGTGGCGACGGCCTGGGCGAGCCGGGCGGCGGGGTCGACGCCGGCGACCTCGGCGAGCAGGTACCCGGCGAGCGCGGAGTCCCCCGCACCGACCGTCGAGCGTGCGGTGATGCGGGGCGCGGCAGCGGTCCAGGAACCGTCCGGGGTGACGAGCACGGCTCCGGCGCTGCCCAGGGTGAGCAGGACGGAGTCGACTCCGCGGCTCCGGAGCCGTCCGGCGGCCTCGGCGGCGAGGGCCGGGTCCTGCTCGTAGGCTTCCGGGTCACCGCCGACGACCTCGGCGAGCTCCTCGGCGTTCGGCTTCGCCAGGTCGATCCGTTCGCCGGACTGCAGCAGCGCGGTGAACGGCACGCCAGACGAGTCGACCGCGATCCGCACGTCGGCGCCGTGTCGGGCGCGGACCGCGCGGACGAGGACGGCGAGGGCGTCGTCGGGCAGCCCGGGCGGCAGCGACCCGGCGAGGACGACCCAACGCGCGGCCGGCCCGGTGGCCGTGGCGCCGGCCGTGCTCGCGACGAGGTCGGCGAGGTCGTCGAGGCGTCCGGCGAGCGAGGGGCCCGGCTCGTTGAGCTTCGTGGTGGTGCCGGTCGGCTCGGTCACGGTGACGTTCGAGCGGAGGGCGGCACCGATGGGCAGCGCGGCCGTCGGGATGCCCCGGGTCGCGAGGCCGAGGAGCACGGGGTCGGCGTCGTCACCGGGCAGCACCGCCGTGGTGTCCCCGCCACTCGCGACGACGACGCGGGAGACGTTGACGCCCTTGCCGCCGGGCTCGGCCGTCGACCGGGTGGCCCGCTGCACGGCACCGCGCTGCAGTTCCCCGGAGAGTTCGATCGTGCGGTCGAGCGATGGGTTCGGGGTGACCGTGACGATCCGTGTGGAGGTGCTCATGCGACGACCACCTCGACGTCGGCGTCGGCGAGCGCGCCGGCGAGGTCGGCCGGGGGCGCCTGGTCGGTGACGAGCGTGTCGACCTCGTCGAGGCGTGCGAAGCGCATCAGGGCCTCGACACCGTGCTTGGCCGCGTCGGCGAGGACGACGCTGCGCCGGGCGGCACGGACGTAGGCGCCCTTCACTGCGGCCTCGTGTTCGTCCGGGGTGCTGAGCCCGAATCCGGCCGACAGACCGTTCGTGCCGACGAAGGCGACGTCGGGGCGGAGGGCAGCGATCTGGTCGACCGTGGCGGTGCCGACCGCGGCACTCGTCACGCCACGCACCCGACCGCCGAGCAGGTGCAGCTCGACGTGCGCACTGTGCTGCAGCGTGCTGGCGATCGGCACGGAGTTCGTGATGACCGTGATCGTGGTGCCTGCGTCCGCCGGGGTCCAGCGCGCGAGTTCCATCGCGACCGCCCCGCTCGTGGTGCCCGCGTCGAGGGCGATCGAGCCGGTGAAGGTCGGTGGGACCAGGCGCATCGCGGCTCGTGCGATCGTGGTCTTCTCCGGGCCGTGCTGTCCCTCGCGCTCGGCGACACTGAGCTCGACGAGGCTCGACCGGTCCACCGGCACCGCTCCCCCGTGCACCCGGCGCAGGACCCCGAGGGTCTCGAGGGCGTCGAGGTCGCGGCGCACCGTCTCGGTCGTGACGTCGAGGTGCTCGGCGAGCCCGGCCACCGAGACCCGCCCCGCGGACTGCAGGGCGGCGGCGATGGCCTCGTGCCGCTCCGTTGCGTACATGCCCGGACTCCTTCGTTCCTGTTGCTTCCGAGCACTGTACGCGCGGACGCAACACGAACGCAACCATCCGGCGTCGGAAAGCAACAGGACCACAGACGCAAGGCCCGGGGCCGGTCCGGCCGACCGGTCCCGGGCCTCCTGGCCGCCCGCCTCAGACGGCTGCCAGCGCGCTGGTCGGCGGGATCCGCGCTGCGCGCGCCGCCGGGTAGAGCCCGGACACGCCGCCGATGAGGACCGTGGCCCCGAGTCCGCCGGCGACGGCCCACAGCGGTACCGCGATCGGCCAGCCCTGCCCGAGGGCGAACGCGATGGTCACGCCGAGACCGATCACCACGCCGGCGACCCCACCGAGGAACGACAGCAGCAACGACTCCACGAGGAACTGGTCGCGGATGTCCCGCCGCCGGGCACCGAGCGCGCGTCGCACCCCCACCTCGGCACGCCGTTCGAGCACCGTGATGACCATCGTGTTCGCGACGCCGATGCCGCCGACGAGCAGCGCGACCCCGCCGATGCCGACGAGCAGCCCGGTGAACGAGTCGTCCGTCGCGTTCTTCGCGGCGAGGGCATCGGACGGCCGGGTGACCCCCACGTCCTGGGGCGACGACGGGTTGACCGTGCGGGCGAGGACGGCACGCGCCTCGGACACCCGCTCCGGGTCCACCCGGGTGTACACGGCCGTGGGATGCCCGTCGAACCCGAGATCGCCAGCGAGCCCTCGCGGGACGAACGCCTGGTTGTCGAGGTCCGGTGCGAGCTGCATCGGCCCGAGGACCCCCACGACCTGCACCCACCGGCCAGCCGTCCAGATCCGCGTGTCCGGGGTGACCCGGTCGATGCCGAGCGCCAGGGCGGCATCCGCGCCGAGGACCATCTGCGGCGGAGCGTCGGCCGCCGTGTCGAGCCATCGCCCCGAGGCGACCGAGCCGCCGAGCACCTCGGGCACGTCGCCCCACGAACCGAACACCCCGATGCCCTTCGTCTCGGCGGCCGGCACGAACGGGTTCCGGTACACCTTGCCGCCGTCGACCTTGCCGACCCCGGCGGCCGTGAGCACGTCGTCCTGTCGCCGTACGGAGTCGACCGCGGTCTCGGGCAGCGGCACCGGTTCCCCGAACCCCTCTGCCTTCGTGACGGTGAGCACGTTCGTGCCGAGTGCGTCCAGCACACGGTCGAGTGCGGCCTTGCTCGACGCGGAGATGCCGACGACCGCGATCATCGCCGCGATGCCGATGGCGATGCCGAGTGCGGAGAGCACCACCCGCGTGGGGCGCGTGCGGAGGCCGAACACCCCGAGCCGCAGCAGGTCGCCGGCGCCGAGGGTGCGTCGGGCGCTCACCGCCCGACCCCGATCGCCGTCGCGAGGGAGGGCGCGTCGCTCGCTGAGTCGTCCTCGATGGCGCCGTCCCGCATCCGCACCTGGCGCGGCAACGAAGCGGCGAGGTCGAGGTCGTGCGTGATCACGAGCACGGTGGTCCCGGCGGCGTTGAGCTCCCGGAGCAGGGCGAGGACCGTCGCACCCGAGGCGGTGTCGAGCGCGCCGGTCGGCTCGTCGGCGAGGAGCACCGTCGGCTCCCCGACCACCGCCCGGGCGATCGCCACCCGTTGCTTCTCGCCACCGGAGAGTTGTCCCGGCCGGTGGTCGACCCGGTGCCCGAGTCCGACGCGCTCGAGCGCCGCGACCGCGCGATCCGACCGCTGCCGACGGTCCGTGCCCGTGTAGAGCAGCCCGTCCGCCACGTTCTCGGCGGCGGTCGCGCCGGCCTGCAGGTGGAAGTGCTGGAACACGAAGCCGATGTGCTCGGCCCGCAGGGCGGACAGCGCGTCGTCCGGCACGGCTCCGACGTCGGTGCCGGCGATCGACACGGATCCGGACGTCGGCCGGTCGAGGGTGCCGACCACGTTGAGCATCGTCGACTTCCCGGACCCGGACGGCCCGACCACGGCGACGAGTTCTCCTCGCCGGACCCGGATCGAGACGCCACGCAGCGCGTGCACCTCGCCGTACGTGCGCGTCACGTCCCGCAGCTCGAGCACCACCTCGCCGCTCACGAGGGCACCACCACGCGGTCGCCCTCGTGCAGGTCCCCGATGACCGCGGCTCGTCCGTCCGCGACGAGGCCGACCTCGACCCGCACCGACTCCGTCGGCTCGCCCGCGCGCACCACGTCGACCGCGTAGCCCGAGCCGTCGGACGCCCTGAGCGCCGACACCGGCACGGACAGGACGTCGCGTTCGGTCCGACCCCGGGCGATGACCTGGGCGGACGCGGCCTCCGGCAGACGACGGCGACCGGCGTCGAACGAGACCGTGACCGCGACGGACTGTCCGCCGTCGTCGCTCTCCGTCGGCTCGGCATCGGTCACCTCACCGGGCATGGCGTCACCCGTGCCGTTCACGAGGACCTCGACCGCGGTCCCGACGGCGAGTTGCCCGGCGTCCCGGTCCGGCACGGTGGCCTGGACCACGCGCCGGGTGCTCGTCACCTGCAGGACCTCGCCGCCCGCCGGCTGCCCGAGGCCCGCCGGTACCGAGGCGACCCGGACGTCCCCGTCGACGAAGGCGATCTGGTCGGCCGTGACGGTGCCGGTGACCGTGAGCCCGTGGTCCTCCTGCCACGTCCGGACCGCGGCGGCGGTGCTCCGCCCGAAGTCGTCGTCCTGCACGACGTCGTAGCCGAGGGCGGCGAGGTTCTCGTTGAGCTGCCGGACGTCCGCGCCCGCCGTGCCGGGGACGAGGTCGCGCCAGAGCGGGGTCGTGCCCATGAAGGCACGGACCGGGCGCTCGTCGACCGCGTAGAGCGGTTCGTCGCGGTGGATGACCTGTCCAGGCTCCGGCAGCCAGGTGATCGTGCCGGAGGCGGAAGCGGACACCGCGGCCGTCTCGCCGTAGCCGAGCACGCCCGCGAAGGTCCGCGACTCGACGAGGTCGCCCTTCGTGACGACGGTGGTGCTGCGGTGCGTCGTCGTGTCGGCGGTCGCGGTGCTCGGTGCGGCGACGGTCGCCCATGCGGCTGCTCCCGCGCCGAGAGCGGCGACCAGGCAGCCAGCCGTGACGAGGACGGTGGTGCGACGGCGGTTCATCGGTCGCCGCCGCTCGAGGAGGCCTCGTCGCCGAGGCCGGCGAACGCCTCGTCCTCGCACTGCTCCGCGACGCGCTCGAAGGCGCTCTCGTCCGCCGGGCGGTACGCGGATCGGTCCTCGTCGTCGTCCGGGTAGTCGGCGAACCCCTGCTCGCGGATGCACTCCGACGCCTTCCGGTCGGCCTCCTCGTACCCCGGAGGTGTCTTCGCCTCCGACACCTCCCCCGCAGATGTGCTGGTCCCCGAGCAGGCGGCGGTGTCCTCGAGCCACTGCTGCGCGTCGACCCCTCCGGGGAGCGAGAGCTCGGCTGACGTCCCACCGCCGACCCCGAGCTCGTCGTCGGAGACGTCGTAGCCCTTCTTCCGCAGGCAGTCGCCCAACTCCCCTGCCTTCACGTGGGCGGCGCTCCTGCTCGTCCCGGTGCCGGGTCCGGTTCCGTCGTCACCGTTGCCGCTGCAGCCGGCGAGCAGGCCTGGTGTGAGCAGCAGCACGGCGAGGGCGCCGAGGGTCGCGGTGGTCTTCGTGGTCGTGGTGCGTGTCATGGTCGTGGTCCTTCTTTCGTCGTGGTCGTCGTCGTGTCGGGAGCACTGTCGGGACGTGCGCGGCCCGGCGGGCGTCATCCGGCCTGCTGCGTCTTCGTGCCCGGGGAGAACTCCTCGAGGCAGGCGTCGGCCTTCTCCTGGAACCCGGACTCCGTGGCCCGCGGGTAGTCCTCCGGGGAGAGGCCGAGCGTCCCCTCCGGCTGCTCCGGGTAGTCCGGGTACTCGTCCCGGATGCAGGACGCGACGCGCTCGTACTGGCGCGCCCACGAGTCCTGCGCCGCGGAGTCCTTCCGCTCGACGCCGACGGCGGACGAGCAGCGGTCGGCGGCCGCGGCGTACCGCTCCTGGTCCACGCCCTGGGGCGCGAGCACCGTGCCCGACCGGACCAGGTCGTCACTCGGGTCCTCGACGTCGAAGCCGGCGGAGCGCATGCAGGTGCCCCAGTCGGCGCCGATGCCGGTGCTGGCGGTGGAACTCGAATGGGCGTCCGGGCGGTCGTCGCCCGAGCCGCTGCAGCCGGCGAGGCCGCCGATGAGCCCGAGGGCGAGTGCGGCCGTCAGGAGCAGTCGTGTCGGGATGTGTGCGGTGATCGTCATGCTCACAGCACAGCCGACCGGGTGTTTCGGCAGCGGACCGGTCGGGGTTGCACCGACGAAACACCCGCGGGCGGGCGCACCACCGGCATCGGGACGATCAGCGCGCCCTGGTGCCGACCGACACGACGAGTCCGCCGCCGCCGCGCGGCGTGACCTCGACGCACCACCCGTGGGCCTGCGCCACGGCGTCGACGATCGACAGTCCGAGGCCGCTGTGTCGACGCGCGACCGGAACGCCGACACCGCGGCCGGTGCCGGCACCGGTGACGCCGTCCGCCCGGCGGAACGGTTCGGTGAGCGTCGCGACGACCTCGGCGGGCAGGGGATCGCCGGTGTTCTCGACGCGGAGGCCCGTCCCGTCGACGGTGACGCGGACGTCACCTCCGGCGTGGTTGTACTCGATCGCGTTGTCGACGAGGTTGTGCACGAGTTGCCGGGTCAGCACCGGTTCGCAGTCCACGGTGATCGGCGTACCGCCGGGAGGCCCGGACGCACGTCGGCACGTCACCGTCACGCCCGCCGCCGTGGCCGTGTCCGACAGCTCCGCGACGACCTCGTCAACGAGGGCACCGAGATCGACGGCGACCGTCCGGCCGTCCAAGCCGCGCTCGGCCTCCGCCAGCACGAGGAGCGACTCGACCAGGTGCTCCGTCCGCCGGTTCTGCTCGAGCAGGTCCTCCCGAGCGCAGGCGATCTCCGTGGGACGGGCACCGTCGTGCAGGCCGATCTGGATGGCGGCGCGCTGCACGGCCAGGGGCGTCCTGAGTTCGTGCGAGGCCTGCGCGACGAACCGACGCTGGCTCTCGAACGCCTGCTCGAGCCGGTCGAGCAGGCCGTCGATGGTCCGCGACACCCGCCGGAGCTCGTCGTCCGGGCCCTCGAGCGCGATCCGTTCGTGCAACGTCGACGCCGAGATGCGTGTCGCGGTCGCCGTGATGGCATCGATCGGCGCGAGCATCCGCCGGCTGAGCAGCCAACCCGTGCCGCCGGAGAGCACCCCCGCGGCACCGATGCCGAGTACCGACCACTGCCACTGCGACGTCGCCACGCGCGACACGATGGCGATCCGCTCGGTGGGCGGTGGTGACGACGGATCGGGGCGGACCGCGGGTGTCGGGTGCAGCATCGGCTCGGGCAGGGTCTCGGAGAGCTCCGTCACCTCGGCGATCGAGTGTTGCGATCCGATGTTCACGACGACGATCGCCGCGGCGGTGAGCGCCATCGACGTGAGCGCGAACGCGAGCGCCGTGCGGGCGCGGATGCTCCAGGCACGCCTCACAGGGCGTAGCCCTGCCCGGGGACCGTCCGGATCCGGTCGGGCGGGCCGAGCTTCCGCCGGAGCTTCGACATGGTGACCCTGACCGCCGCGGTGAACGGGTCGACGTTCATGTCCCAGACCTTCTCGAGCAGCTCCTCGGCGGGGACGATGCCACCATCGGCCTGCAGGAGCACCTCGAGCACGCCGAGCTCCTTGCTGGTCAGGTCCAGGGGGCGGCCGTCGCGGGTCGCCATGCGCCGGTTCGAGTCGACGACGATGCCGTCGCGTTCGAGGACGGGCGCGATCGGCACGACCGCGCGTCGGCCGAGGGCTCGGACCCGCGCGACGAGCTCGGGGTACTCGAACGGCTTCGCCAGGTAGTCGTCCGCGCCGAGTTCGAGTCCGTGCACCCGGTCGGTCAGGGTCGTCGCCGCGGTGAGCATGAGCACGCGGGTGAGGCGTCCCCGGGCTGCGAGGCGCTTGGCGACCTCGTCGCCGTGCATGCCGGGCAGGTCGCGGTCGAGCACGACGACGTCGTAGTCGTGCACGGACAGCAACTCGTCGGCGTGGTCCCCGCGGTACGCGACGTCCACGGCCATGTCCTGCCGTTGCAGCCCACGGGCGATCAGGTCGGCCAGCGGGATCTCGTCGTCCACCACCAGTACGCGCACTGACATACCGTATGCCGGTGCGCTGTGGATCAGCTGGGGCGAGGGAGACGGTGCCGTGCCGGTCGTCGCCGTGCACGCCGGAGACCGGTGCGCCGGCCCGAGCGGACCTCGGCGGGCACCGGTCCCCGCGGGGCTCAGGCCTCGGCGTCGTACGGCACTTCGCCGTGCTCGCTCACGCCGGCTCGCTGCCGGTAGGACAGGTGCCCACCGAGGTAGCCGCCGACGCTCACGACGGTCAGCCCGGCGAACCCGAGGAGCCTGCCGGCGCCGTGGTTGCCGCGCTTCCGCTGCAGCCAGGACAGGCCGTACAGCGAGATCCCGACCCAGTTCACGGCCTGGTGCACCCATCCGGTGCGGAGCTGCTCACGGTTCAGCTCCGACCAGTCGACGTACCCGGCGACGCTCGCGGTGCCCGCCGACGCGACGCCGACGCCGACGAGCGTCTTCGCGGCCTTCGCGTTGCCCGGGCCGCCGACCAGGTCGAGGACCGCTGCGGAGATCCAGGCACCCAGGGGCACCTGCACCATGAGCGGGTGGATCGGGTGGCCGAAGGGCACACCGTGCAGGAGCTGCCGGAGGGCACGGGGTCGAGCGACGGCGCGGACGAGCGCACGGTCGACGTCGACGGCTTTGTCGAGGATGCTGGCGCGCTCGATGGACTCGGTGATGCGACGGATGGCGCGGAACTCGGGCATGGAACCGACCGTAGGCCGGTGGCGCTGTGGCGGCCCACATCGGCGGGCGGCAGTGCGCTCCGCGGACCCCCTCGTCCGGTCGTCCGCCGTGCCGGACGCCCCGGGCGTCCGCCACCCGCCGCTGGTGCCCCCGGCGGACGGGAGGCCCGGGGCCGTTCCTGCGGACCGACACCGGGCCTCCCCCACCGACACTGCTTGCCCCGCCGGCACGGCCTGACCGCCGCTGACGCGGCGATCAGGTACCGGCGGCGTGGGCCGGTCCGGTCACTCCTCGACGAGCTCGGCGACCTCGAACGGTTCGACGACGAGCTGTTCGCCGTCCGCTGCCACGTCGACGCGGACCGTGTCGCCGTCCCGCACGTCGCCGGCGAGGATCGCGCGGGCGAGCTGGTCGTCGATCTGGCGCTGCATGAGGCGCCTGAGTGGACGGGCACCGTAGGCCGGGTCGTACCCGCGCTCGGCCAGCCAGGCGCGGGCGTCCGGCGTCACGGCGAGCTCGAGGCGACGACCGGAGAGCCGACGCGCCAGCCGGTCGACGTAGAGCGAGACGATCTGACTGAGGTCGTCCGGGGTGAGCGCCTGGAACACCACCATGTCGTCGAGGCGGTTGAGGAACTCCGGCCGGAACGTCTGCTGCACGAGCTCGCGGACGGCGCCCTCACGCTGTTCGGCGGTGAGGGCAGGGTCGGTGAGGAACTGCGACCCGAGGTTCGACGTGAGCACGAGGATCGTGTTCCGGAAGTCGACCGTCCGGCCCTGCCCGTCGGTCAGGCGACCGTCGTCGAGTACCTGCAGCAGGACGTCGAACACCTCGGGGTGGGCCTTCTCGATCTCGTCGAGGAGGATCACCGAGTACGGCCGACGTCGGACGGCCTCGGTGAGCTGACCGCCGGCCTCGTACCCGACGTACCCCGGAGGAGCACCGATCAGCCGCGCGACGGAGTGCTTCTCACCGTACTCGCTCATGTCGATGCGGACGAGGGCCTTCTCGTCGTCGAACAGGAACTCGGCGAGCGCCTTCGCCAGCTCGGTCTTGCCGACGCCGGTGGGGCCGAGGAACAGGAACGAGCCGGTGGGCCGGTCCGGGTCGGAGATCCCGGCGCGAGTGCGACGGACCGCCTCCGAGACGGCACTGACGGCGGTGCGCTGCCCGATGATGCGACGGCCGAGCTCGCTCTCGAGGTGCAGGAGTTTCTCGGTCTCGCCCTGCAGCAGTCGGCCGACCGGGATGCCGGTCCACTGCGCGATGACGGCAGCGATGTCCTCGTCGGTGACGCTGTCGTTCACCATGCGATCGGCGGACCCGGCCTGCTCGGCGGCGGCGAGTTCGGCCTCGATGCGGGGCTTCTCGCCGTACTCCAGCCGCGACACGGTCTCGTAGTCGGCCTCGCGCTGGGCGCGCTGCGACCGCATGTTGAGGTCGTCGAGCTGCTGCTTGAGCTCACCGATCCGGTTCAGGGTCGCGCGCTCGGCCTGCCACCGCGCCTCCAGGCCGTCGAGGAGTTCACCACGGGTGCGGAGTTCGTTCCGCAGGGTCTCGAGCCGGGCCTTCGAGGCGTCGTCCTTCTCCTGCTTCAACGCGAACTCCTCGACGCGGAGCCGGTCGACCGTGCGCTTGAGCTCGTCGATCTCGACCGGGCTGGAGTCGATCTCCATCCGCAGTCGGCTGGCGGCCTCGTCGATCAGGTCGATGGCCTTGTCGGGCAGCTGTCGGCCGGAGATGTAGCGGTCGGACAGTGCCGAGGCCGCGACCAGTGCGGAGTCGTTGATCGTCACCTTGTGGTGCGCCTCGTAGCGCTCCTTGAGGCCGCGGAGGATCGCGACGGTGTCCTCGACGCTCGGCTCCCCGACGTAGACCTGCTGGAAGCGTCGTTCGAGGGCGGCGTCCTTCTCGATGTACTCGCGGTACTCGTCGAGCGTCGTCGCACCGATCAGCCGGAGCTCGCCGCGGGCGAGCATCGGCTTGAGCATGTTCGACGCCGCGACCGACCCTTCGCCGCCACCGGCGCCCATCAGCGTGTGCAGCTCGTCGATGAACGTGATGACCTGGCCGTCGGAGTCGTCGATCTCCTTGAGGACGGCCTTGAGCCGCTCCTCGAACTCACCGCGGTACTTCGCGCCGGCGATGAGGGCGGACATGTCGAGCGACACGAGCCGCTTGTCCTTGAGGGAGTCCGCCACGTCACCGGCGACGATGCGCTGCGCGAGCCCCTCGACGACGGCGGTCTTGCCGACACCGGGCTCGCCGATGAGCACGGGGTTGTTCTTGGTACGGCGGGTGAGCACCTGCGACACCCGTCGGATCTCGGCGTCGCGGCCGATCACCGGGTCGAGCTTGCCGCTGCGGGCGACCGCGGTGAGGTCGACGCCGTACTGCTCGAGGGCGGTCTTCTGCTTCTCCTGCGAGTCAGGGGCGCCCTGGAGGTTCGCCATGCGTTGTCCTTTCCGTTGCGTCGGTCGTGTGGTCACGGAGTCATCGGACTCGCATTGAGTCCACCTGGCTCAACTTTACAACGGGCTGGTTTCTTCCGCTTCTGGTGATCGTACGTCCACGATGCCGATCGCACTCACCACGGCACCGGCCAGGAGCAGGACCGCCATCACCACCATCGCCCGGTGGACGCCGGCGACGCTCACCTCACCACCGAGCACGACACCCGCGAGCGCGACCGTGACCAGGCCGGCGATCCGGGCGACCGCGTTGTTGATCGCGGACCCGGCCCCGGCCTCGTGCTGCGGCACCGAGCCGAGCACCGCACTCGTCAGCGGCGAGACCATCAGGGTGATCCCGAACCCGACGAGCACCAGCCCGGGCAGCACCCCGGTCCAGTAGCCGCTCGGGTCCTCGCCGACCGTGACCATGAGGAGCGCACCGGCGGCGGCCACCGCAGGGCCCGCGGCCATGAACCACCGCGGGCCGAACCGTCCGGCCAGTCCGCCGACCGTGGTCGAGAGCAGCAGGAGCACCACGGTCGGCGGCAGGGTCGCGAGCCCCGCCACCCACGCAGGGAAAGACCAGACCTCCTGCAGGAACAGCGTGACGACGAAGAAGACCATGCCGAGCGCCCCGTAGATCGACAGCGTGGCGAGGTTGCCGACCGCGAAGTTCCGGGCCCGGAAGAGCGCGAGCGGCACGAGCGGCGACCCGGAGGTCCGCGTCACCCGGAGTTCCCACGGCACGAAGGCGAGGAGCGCCAGTGCGCCGACGACCAGCGCCGCGACGACGATCGGTGCACCCCACCCCAGGCGCTCCTGCTCGATGAGCCCGAGCACCACCCCACCCACCCCGACGACGGCCAGGACTGCGCCGACCACGTCCACCCGGGGGCGGTCCCCCGCGACGACGTCGCCCGAGATCCGCCGGACCAGCGGGATCGTCACCGCGATCGGCACCGCCGTGACGACGAAGATCCACCGCCAGCCGATGCCGTCCACGATGAGCCCGCCCACGACCGGGCCGAGGATCGACGCCGCGCTCGACCAGGCCGTCCACGTGCCGATCGCCTTCGCTTGCACGGCCCCGCGGAACGCCGCCACGATGAGTGCCAGTGCACTCGGCGTGACGAGCGCTCCGCCGACGCCCTGGAACGCCCGGGCGACGACGAGGACCTCTCCGGTCGGGGCGATCGCGCACACCACCGAGGCGATGCCGAACACGACGAGCCCCCACGTGATGATGCGCACCCGGCCGAACAGGTCCGAGAGCGAGCCGGCGACGAGGATCAGCGAACCGAGCGTCACCAGGTAGGCGTCGACGGTCCACTGCTGCACGACCAGTCCGCCGCCGAGCTCGGTGCGGATCGCGGGCAGGGCCACGTTGACGACGCTGGAGTCCAGGCCGACGACGAACGAGGACAGGATCGCGACCACGAGCACGAGTCGGCGGTCGTCGTGGAGGGGTGCCGTGCCTCCCGACCGGTCGGCGGCGGGGCGGGCAGACGTCATGGTGCCATCATGCGCCGCCGGACGACCGCGTGGTGGCGGAGCGCAGGACGACGACAGCCTCCGGGCGACCTGCGGAGGAGCAGGTGCACGGAGGCTGTCGGTCCCGGGGCCGGGATGCCGAACGGTCGGCGGTCTGGAGGCGCTACTGGGGGCGCGAGTCGTTGTTCGGCTGCACCGAGGGGCCGGGGTTGACGACCGGCTGCTGCACCGGGGCGGCCTGCTGCGCCGTCGCGCCGTAGCCCGCTGCGTCGGTCACGTCCGGCGTCGTCGGCTTCTTGCGGTCGTCGGTGTCCATCTCCTTCTTGAAGATGTTGATGGACTGACCCAGGCCCTTCGCGAGTGCCGGCAACTTCGTCGCACCGAACAACAGCAGCACGATGCCGAGGATGATCACCAGGTGGAGTCCGGTGAGGCCTTGGAACATGATGTCTCCTTCGGTACTGGGACTGATCGCGTGGTCCGGTCATCGTCGACCGGCGCGGCGGCGTCCCGCTGTCCGACCATGCTAACTCGCGGGGGCCGAGAAACCCAGGCGGGCAGTGCAACGGACACCGATCGTCCAGGGTGGCCCGACGCGACGCCTCAGTACGCGCCGCGCGACCGGAGGACCGACGGCACCGTGCGGGCCAGGATGACGAGATCGTGCAGGAAGGACCAGTTCTCGACGTAGTGCAGGTCGAGCCGGACCCCTTCGGCCCAGTCCAGGTCGGACCGTCCACTCACCTGCCAGAGCCCGGTGATGCCCGGGGTCACGAGCAACCGGCGCTCCGCGTAGTCCGCGTAGACAGCGACTTCGCCGGGGAGCGCCGGGCGTGGACCGACCATGCTCATCGAACCGGTCAGGACGTTCCACAGCTGCGGGAGCTCGTCGAGCGACGTCCGACGGAGGAACGCGCCGACGCGGGTGACCCGCGGATCGGCCTGGAGCTTGAAGAGCGGGCCGGAACCCTCGTTCGCCGCGAGCAACTCGGCCTTCCGGTCCTCGGCGTCGACGCACATGGTCCGGAACTTGACGATGGAGAACTCCGAACCGCCGCGCCCGACGCGCTGCTGACGGAACAACACCGGTCCGCCGTCGTCCAGACGGATCGCCACCGCGATCGCCGCGGCGACCGGAGCCAGCAGCACGAGGCCACACAGTGCCCCGACGACGTCGAAGGCCCGCTTGCTCGGACGTCGCGTGTAGTCCGGCGTCTCGACGTGCATCAGCGGGAGACCGTCGACGGCTCGGTGGTGCACGCGCGCGGCGGCGACGTCCACGAGCGGAGAGGAGACGACGAGCTCGATGCCGTGACGCTCCATCTCCCACCCCAACCGCCGCAGACGCTCATGACCGCCGGGGACCGCGCCGGCGAAGACGACCGCACGGACGCCGGCACTGCGGGCGACGGCGAGGACGTCGTCGACGTGGCCGAGCACCGGGACGCGGGTCGTCCCGTCCAAGGCCACGTGCCCACTCGGGCGACCCTCGGTGAGGACACCGCGCACCCGGTACCCGGCTGCCGGTGACGCCTCGATCCGGTTCCCGACGTACTCGACGTCGTCCAGATCACCCACGAGGAGGACGTCGACCAGGTGGAGACCCCGGGCCCGACGGCGGACGAGCGCCGTCCGCCAGGTCTTCCTGCCGATGGCGAGCAACACGAACGCGAGCGGGAGCGCGACGGCGACGTACCCGCGGCTGATCTGCAGGTCGAGCAGGAACGCGGTCACGGCGAGGGTGCCGCCGGTCGTGAGCGACGCGAAGAGCAACCGCCGGTACTCGTCGCCGCCGACCCCGACGACGCGCGGGTCACGAGTCCGCATCGTCGCGAGCAGGACTGCCCAGAACCCGATGGTCACCAGACCCACGAGCCAGTCGACGCTGACGGGGGGACGCACGAGCGAACCGTCCGGGAACCTGACGATGTGCGCAGCGGCGAACGCGATGAGCAGTGCCCCCACATCCGTCACGGCCATGACGAACGGGACGGAGACGAGACGCTTCGGTGTGGACACCTGCGTCCGGGAGCAGGTCCCGGGGGTCGACCGGGTCGACCGGGTCGATCGGGTCGACCGGGTGGACCGGGTGGACCGGGTGGACCGGGTGGACCGGGGAAGGGTCTGGGACAACGGGCCTCCTGATCTCGGGCGACCCGCAACTGCAGCCGCCGTCGGCGACGGATCGACCGACGCTCAGACGACCAGTATACGTCCTTTGAATATCACATGCAGGCAGACGGTCAGTCGGCGAGCACGCGGTCGAGTGTCCAGAGCACCGGTGCCGAGGTCAGGGCCGCGGCGTCCGCCTCCGTGACGCCCGCGACGCGGTACTCCACCCGCTCGCCGGGCAGCAGCGTCATGAACCCCCGGTCCACGGTGCCGGTCGGGGACACCCGGTCCGGCTGCACGAGCAGGTCCCGCACGAGCGACTCCGCCTCGACGACCATCCGGACGCCGGAGCGGTCCGGCTCGTCCGCCATGGTCACCCGGTAGTGGGCCGGCTGCCAGCGCATGTCCTGGTCGGGCGCCGGCGTCCACACCGCTCGACGCCAGTCCATGTCCGCCACGATCAACTCACCGCGCGGGTCCGCCACGACGCCGACCGAGGCCGGCAGCCGCACCACGGCGACTCCGGGGCCGTCCAGGAGCACCGGCAGGTACTCCTCGGCCAGGATCTGCCCGGCCAGGTCGATGCGCCGCACGCGGACCACCGAGTCGATGCCGTTCCGCGCGGACCGGACGGCGACCTCGACCGGGGAGCCGTCGGCGTCGGGAACCGGCAGCTGCGCGGTCGGCGGGTGCGCGCCTCCCGTCCGGTCCTCGCGCTCCGCGCCCGGCGCGAGCGGCGTGATCGTGGTGACCACGGTCGAGACCGGACGGATCGTCAGCAGGACGTCGTCGTACAGGCGACGCAGCTCGTGCGCGAGCGGCTTGCGGCGCCCCGCCGAGTCGATCGCCGACCACGACGACACCGGCCACAGGTCGTTGAGCTGCCAGACGACGACGCCGGTGGTTCGCGGCCAGTGCGTCCGCCAGTGCTCGACACCGGTCGCGATCGCGCGTGCCTGCTGCAGCTGGGTGAGCCAGTGCCAGCGGTCGAAGTCGGTGTCCCGACCTCCGCCGAACCGGGGCTCCAGGCCGCGGGCGAGCTTGCCCATGCCGTCGTCGGCCTTCTGGTGGTGCACGACCCCGGGAGAGGTCGGGGTCATCGGGTCGTCCGTGACGGCCTCGCGGAGGGTCCGCCACGCGGGCGGCGCCTGCCAACCGAACTCGGACACGAAGCGCGGCACCGAGTCGCGGTAGTGCTCGTCCGACACCCGGTTCCAGACGTCCCACGAGTGGTGCGTCTCGTGGTCCACGTCGTTCGGAGCCAACGCCTCGTCACCGGACCAGGGCGACGCCACCGTGTAGAACCGCGACGGGTCCACGGCGTCGACGATCGTCGGCAGCAGGTCGAGGTAGTAGTCGAGCCCCCAGCCGCGGTCGCCGAGCTCGTCGCCCCACCCGTCGGCGTCGTGCAACCAGATGTTCTCGTTGTTGCCGTTCCAGACCACGAGGGACGGGTGCCGGGCCAGGCGGCCGACGTTGTCCCGCGCCTCCGCGATGACCTCGCTGCGGATCGGTTCGATCTCGGGGTACGAGGCGCAGGCGAACAGGAAGTCCTGCCACACCAGCAGCCCGAGTTCGTCGCAGCGCTCGTAGAAGTCGTGCGACTCGTAGACGCCGCCGCCCCACACCCGCACCAGGTTCGCGTTGAGCATCACCGCCGCGTCGAGCCGCTCGGCGTACCGCTCCTTCGTCACCCGGGAGACGATCACGTCGTCCGGGATCCAGTTCACGCCACGGACGTCGATCAGGGTGCTGTTCACCCGGATCGCGAAGGGACGACCGACCGAGTCCTCGGCCGTGTCCACGTGCACCGAGCGGAAGCCCGTCCGGAAGGACGAGCGGTCGAGGACGTCCCCGTCCACGGTCTGCAGGTGCACCTCGACGTCGTAGAGCGGCTGGGGGCCGTACCCGCGCGGCCACCAGAGTTCGGCCTCGGGGATCCGGACCGTCACGACGGCCTCGTCCTCCTTCGGCGTCACGTTCACCCGCGAGCGCTGCTTCGTGCCGTGACCGGACACCGTGACGACGAGCACCAGGTCGTCGTCCTCCCCGTCCTGGTCCAGGTCGTTCATGCCGGAGCGCTCGAACGCGATGTGGGCGTCGAGGACACCTTCCCCCGCTTCGACGTCGACCAGCGGCCGGACGTCGCGCAGTCGTGCGGTGGACCAGCGCTCGATGGCGACCGGACGCCACGGGCCGCTCGTCACCGCCGTCAGACCCCAGTCCCAGCCGAAGTTCGACGCCTGCTTCCGCACGTACGGGAACGGCTCGTCGTACGGGCCGGGCATCGTGCCCGCGCGGGCGGCGACCCGCTCGGCCTCGCGGTACGGTGACTCGAACAGGACCTCGAGCTCGCGGTCGGTGCTCGCGTTCGTCCCGTCGGTCAGGTCGAGCAGGTCGAAGCGGTAGCGACGGTGCATGTTCCGGGTGGTCCCCACCTGCACGCCGTCGAGCGTCAGGGTGGCGACGGTGTCGAGACCGTCACAGACCAGGTCGACGCGTTCGAACCCGCGCGGGTCCACGTCGACGGTCCGTCGGTAGACCCAGTCGGTCTGTCCGACCCACGCGGTCGACGACTCGTTGCGGTCGAACGCGGGGTCCGGCAGCAGCCCCTCACGCTCGAGGTCGATGTGCACCTGGCCGGGCACCGTCGCCGGGATGGCCCGGCCGCGCACCGCCTGCGGGAGGTCGGCGCGCGCGTCCTCCTCGGCCGCGGACACGGTCCAGTCGTCGCGGAGTTCCTCGCGTTCGAGGGTCATGCGGGTCCTTCTCTGCTGGCGGATCGGTCCGCATCGAGCACGGTCCGGGACGTCGTCCGACACTCCGGCACCTCGTCGGCCACGGCCGGGAGGCACGGCACCGGTCGCCCGGGCGTCGCCACGTCGCGCACGCGGACCGGCGGGCGGTCGCACGTGAGGATGCTCGGTGATGCTAGTACGGCTGCCCGGCATCGTGGTCCGAGGTGCGGAACGTGCGGTCCACCGGCCGCGACCTCCACGGTCACCTGCCACGGGCCTCCCGGCCGGACCGCACCCCCGAGTGCCAGGGTGGAGCGCATGATCAGCGTCGAACTCGCCCGCTCCCTGCGTGACGCCGGCCTCCGCTGGCACCCGGACACCGGCGACCGCTTCGTCATCGACAAGCCGGGCGTCGACGAGGACGTCTACACCGTGTCCGAGATGACCGTCGAACGGCACGACCACCCGACCGGCACGATCCTGGGCTTCAACGGCACGACGGAGTGGGCGCTCGACTCGGTGACGGCGGACGAGTCGCTCTGGCTCCCCCGCGAGGACCAGTTGCGCGACCTCCTGGGGCCCGCGTTCGTCGGACTGACCCGGACGGTCACGCCGGCCGGAGGCGCCCTGCACACGGTGTCGGCGACGATCGGTGGGGCCGACCGGACGTTCGCCGCGACGGACCCGGCGATCGCGTACGGCGAGGCGCTGGTGGCCTACATCGCCGCGGCGCTCGAGTAGTCACCGGGCCCTGGGTCTTCCCGCAACGTCTGTGAGCTGCGCGGGTGTTGTCTGGGGACATGACCGTTCCGAACATCACGCTCAACGACGGACGCACGATCCCCCAGCTCGGCTTCGGCGTCTTCCAGATCGACCCCTCCGAGACGAAGGCCGCCACCCTGGCCGCGCTCGAGGTCGGCTACCGCCACATCGACACCGCCGAGATGTACGGCAACGAGAAGGAGGTCGGCGAGGCCATCGCGGAGTCCGGCATCGACCGCTCCGAGATCTTCGTCACGTCGAAGCTCAACAACGGCTTCCACGACCCGCAGCTCGCCGCCGAGAACGGCAAGAAGTCGGCCGACCTGCTCGGCGGCTACACCGACCTGTTCCTCATCCACTGGCCGCTCCCGACGGTGAGTGACTTCGTCCCGACGTGGAAGGCGCTCGAGGAGCTCTACCACGCCGGTACGGCGCGTTCGATCGGCGTCAGCAACTTCCAGGCGCACCACCTCAACCGCCTCGCTGCCGAGACGACGGTCACCCCGGCCGTCAACCAGATCGAGGTGCACCCGTACCTCGTGCAGGACGAGCTCCGCGCCTACGGTCGCGAGCACGGCATCGCGACCGAGGCCTGGTCCCCGATCGCGCAGGGCCTCGTCCTCGACGACGAGACCATCGTCCGCATCGCCGGAGCCACGGGCAAGACCCCGGCACAGGTCGTCCTCCGCTGGCACATCCAGCGTGGCGACATCGTCTTCCCGAAGTCGGTCACCCGCTCCCGCGTCGAGGAGAACTTCGCGATCTTCGACTTCGAGCTCTCCGACGAGGACATGACGGACATCACGACCCTCGACAAGGGTCACCGCACCGGCCCGGACCCGGACACGTTCGACTACGTCCCGGCCTGAGCCTCCCGGCTCGCCGACCGCGCCGGCCCCGCGCCCGTCACACGACGGGGCGGGGCCGTTCGCTGTCCGGAAGGGCTTCAGTGCCGAGCGACCGAGGCGGTCACTGTGTACTTGGCCGTCCGCGCGACCTGACGGGTGGGTCCGACCGTGCGCTCGAGCACCGGGCGGTAGCGCAGGTGCGAGTTCCAGACCGTCCACAGCTCACCGCCGGGTCGGAGGATCGCGGCCGCGTTCCGGAACATCGCCTCGGCCGCGTCCGTGGTCACCGTGGTGTCGGCGTGGAACGGCGGGTTGCAGAGCACCAGGTCGGCGGTGTCCGCGTCGAGCTCGTCGCCGGCGTCACTGCGGATCGTCCGGACACGTTCGCCGACGCCGTTGGCGTCGGCAGTCGACCGCGCTGAGGCGATCGCCGCCGCCGACACGTCGGTCGCCACGACGCGGACGTGCGCGCGGCGGCGAGCGAGGACGGTCGCGACGACGCCGTTGCCACACCCGAGGTCGACGGCGTCCCTGGCGGTGGGGACCGCAGCCTCTGCAGCCTCGAGGAGCACCCGGGTGCCGAGGTCGAGCGACGTCCCCGCGAAGACGCCGCCGTGCGCGGTGATCGTCACGTCGAGGTCGTCCTGGTGGACACGGCGCGGCCACGGGTCGGCGCGGTCGGCCTCCGCGGCGGCGTCCTGCCGAGGATCCGACGCGATGAGCAACCGGGACTTCCCCCGGCCACGGCTCGCGGTGACCTCGCCGAACCAGCGGCGGAGCAGGTCGTTCTGCGAGAGCGTCATGTACTTTGTCCGGCCGCCGCACACGAGCACGACGTCGGGGGCAGCCCAGCGTGCGACGGCCCGGGCGACCTCGTCCAGGCGATCATGCCCCTTCGTCAGCCGCAGGAGCACGAGCCGAGCGTCCCGGAACGCCTCCTCGAAGCCCTCGGGGTGGTGGAACCCGCGCCGGCCGAACGTCCCGGCGCTGGCCTCGAGCGCACGCTCCCCCACGAGCGAATCCTGGACGACCCGCACGTCGGAGGCGCCGTGCAGGGCGAGGACGCCGAGCGTGAGCACGCCGTACCGGTCGTCGACGACCGTGACCGCGCCGGGGTGCCGCAGGGCGTCGCCGTGGAGGTGCGGCACCTCGTCGAGCAGGAAGCGGTCCGTCCCGTCGATCGCGATGAGGTCCGGGCCGTGTTCCCGGGAGTCGCGCCGGAAGTGGTCGGCGAAGTCGAAGGACGGCACGGTCCGAGGGTAGTGGTCGCGAGCTGTCGAGCACCGCCGGATGGACAGTCGCCGGTATATCACACGTGACGCAGGCTGGGCGGGACCCTACGCTCGGGATCGTCCGGACCGACCGGGCTTCAGCCGAGGGGCGAGAGGGGCCGATGTTCGCACCGCGATCCGACACCAGGCCGTTGCTGCGTGACCTCGCCCGGGAGCGCCTCCGGGTCGAGATCATGCGCGGGTCCCTGTGCCCCGGCGACCGCCTCGACGACGAGGACCTCGCGGTCCGACTCGGATGCTCCCGGACGCCGGTGCGCGAGGCCCTGGCGGACTTGGCGCACCTCGGCCTGGTCGAGCTGCGGGCGAACCGGTACACACGGGTCGCCGTGCCCGCGCGTGAGGACGTCGTGCCGGCGCTCCAAGCGCTCGGTCTGCTCTTCGGCGGCGTCGTCCGTATCGTGGTGCCACGGCTCGGCGACCGGAGCCGAGCCGTGCTCTTCCGGCGCCTCGGCGTTCTGCTCGACTGCCTGGAGACACCGTCGTGGCGCTCGTCGGCGGACGCCGCGACCCCGGTCTACCGGACCTTCATCCAGGAGTGCCGGAACCCGATGCTCACGGCGACGCTGCACGGGTCACTCGACGGCCTGACGTTCCGGCTACGGCACGAGGAACTCGACGCCGTGCTGCCGTGGCCGGACATCCGGAACAGCGTCGTCGCCCTCCGCGTGGCCGTGGACTGCCGCGACGGCCGGCTGGCAGAACGGGCGACGTGGGCGGCGCACCTGCTCCCCGACCCGGACGCGGCGGACCGCTGACATGTGCTCGTCGTGCATCCGCGCCGTCATTGCACACGTGCGGTCCGCCCGGCCCGGTGCACCGCTCGACCCGGGAACCCCCCAGGAGGCGAACCGGCACTGTGCGTCCGCGGGCGCAGACTTCGACGCGCTCTTCGACGACCCGCTACCGTGACGGGACGATCGCCGGCATCGGAGGCGATCACGCACGCGAGGACGAGAGCGGGCCCGGGCCTGCACGCCGAGCATGCAGGCCCGGGCCCGGGCATCACTGGCCGCGCAAGGACACGGTGTCCGTCGTCGTGTTGGCACCGCGGGACTTCGCCGTCGCGAGGAGCGCCTGGTTCCGCACCTCGAGCGCCGGTGTCGTGATCGCCCAACGACCGGCGTCGTTCGCGGTCACGGTGCCGAGGTCGCTCCCCGCCACGCCCTGCTCGCTGAGCCGGACGACGGCATGCGGGGCCGCGGTGCCGACGATGCGGACCTCGGGGTACACCGGCGGGATGACGAACCCGTTGCCGGGCGACGTGATCCGGACCCCGGGACCGTAGTCGATGTCGACCGACGCCCGTGCGGCCGGGACGCCGGCGCCCGACTGTTCGACCTCGACCCGCCGCACGCCACCGCGGTCGGGTGCGGCCAGCGTCACCGACCACGCCCCCGCCGGGTCGACCGTCGCGTGCGCGAGCTCATCGTCGCCGTCGCGCACGACGACCGTGGCCCCGGGAGCACCGTTCCCGCCCACGGTCACCGGCTTCGTCACGTCGTCGGGGAAGGATGCCGTTGCGCTGAACGCCGGCGCGGGGACGTCGACCACGACCGAGGCTGTGCCGATCGACTGCGCGCCGGCGAACGCCTCGACCCGCACGGCGTTCTGCCCGAACACCAACCCGTCGACGTCGAGCGTCCACGAGCCGTTCGACGGCCGGACGATCCGCTTCTCCTCCACGCCGTTCCGGGTCCAGACGACGTCGATGCTCGTCGCGCGGTTCGGTGCTTTCCCGGAGACCGTCGCCGTCCGCGCGACCGGGTCGACGTGCGACGCGGTCGCCGTGAGCGCCTGGTCGGTGATGGTGACCGACACGGGCTTCTGGTCGCGGTAGGTGCCGTCGACGTACTGCTGGTACGTGCGTGTGTTCGTCCCGACGCTGAGGCCGGTCAGGGTGTGCGACCAGGTGCCGGACGAGTCCGCCTTCGCGACCTCGTCACCGTTCAGGCGGATCGATGCACTGGGAGTCGCGGACCCTTGGACGCGAGCGGTGCGGGCGACGTCGTCCTTGCTCGCCACCGACACGTTCAGCGCTCGCGGGGCGTACGGGCGCGTGATGGTGCCCACGGAGGCGCTCCGACCGAGGTTGTAGTAGCAGTTGATGAGGTCACAGGCCTCGCTCAGCACGACGCCGTCGGAGCGTGACGTCCCCTCGGCCCAGTTCGACGGCCAACGGACGAAGTACCCGTTCCGGGTGTTCACCTGCCATTTGTCGACCTGGGCGCTGAGGACGCGGACCCACGACTTGCAGTAGGTCGCGAGGGTGCACTGCGGTGTCGCGTACACCGTGAAGCCCTCGGTGCTCGTCTCGACGCGGACGCCGATCGGCACATGCGGGATCGTCCTGGTCGACGACCCCTCAGGCGCACCGCGCTGCTCGGCGGACTCGTGCTGCGGGAGTTCCGCAGCGGTGGCACCGGTGACCGGACTGACGAGTGTGCTGATGGCGATGAGCGCTGCCGTCACGGCCGCGATGACGGATGGTCGGGATCGCATGGTTCCTCCTCGGTGTCGATGGGTGACTCGAACGAGCCACCTCGAAGCTACCGAAGAGGTATGTCACATGTCACCGGAGAAGGGAGTCAGCGCGGCGGGCGGTAGAGCACCACGGCGTTGTTGCGCTGCGGTCGCATGCCGGCTCGGAGTGAGACCGCCGCTCCGGTGGTCGTCGCTGCGAAGACGCGTGCGCCCGGCCGGTTGATGAGCTGGTCGGCGAGCGCGGTCTCGAGCTCGCGGACGCGGGTCCGCAGCAGGGCGTTCTCGTTCTCGAGGTCCAGCACCCGGCGGATCCCCTCGAGGGACACGCCCTCGGACCCGAGCCGCGCGATCTCCCGGAGCTGCGTGATGTCGCGCATCGAGTACCGACGCGAACCACCACGGGTACGCCCGGGCACGACGAGGCCGAGCCGGTCGTACTGCCGCAGGGTCTGCGGGTGCATCTCGGCGAGCTCGGCTGCGACCGCGATCGCGAAGACGGGCGAGTTCTCGTCCATGTCGGCCATCAGAGCGCTCCTTGCCGGATCGACTGGAGGCCCGGTGCGGTTCCCTGACGGAGCCACACCGGGCCTCCCAGCTGGGTGTGGTGCGCGCTACTCGCGCGCCCTGGCGAGGAGGTCCTCGCGGGGGTCCTCGTCCGGCAGGGCGTCCGCGAGGGCGTCGAGCGCTGCGCGTGCCTTGTCGGACAAGTGGGAGGGGACGGCGACCTGGACGGTGGCGAGCAGGTCACCGGTGCCGTTCTTGCCCGGGACGCCCCGGCCCTTGACGCGGAGGACCCGGCCCGAGGGCGTGCCCGGCGCGACCCGCAGTTTGACGGGTTCACCACCGAGCGTGGGCACCTGGATCGTGGCACCGAGCGCAGCCTCGACGAACGTCACGGGGACGTCCACGCGGAGGTTCTGCCCGTCGCGCTCGAACACCGGGTGCTTGCGGACGGAGACGGTGACCACCAGGTCGCCGGCCTCGCCGCCGTCGGGGCTCTGTTCACCCCGACCTCGCAGCCGGATCTTCTGCCCGTCGGCGACGCCCGCGGGGATGCGGACGTTCACCGGCCGGCCGTTGCCCTGCGCCAGCTTGACCGTGTCGCCGGCGATCGCGGTGGCGAAGTCGAGCGTCGTCGTCGCGGTGACGTCGCGCCCCTTCGTCGGTCCGCCGAAGCCCCGGAAGCCGCCGGAGTTCTGGCCGAAGCCGCCCCCGCCGAACATGCCGCCGAGGATGTCCTCGAACCCGCCGGCACCACCGGCGCCGCCCTGGCCGAAGCGCACGCGCTGTCCGCCGCCGCCTCCACCGAACATGCCGCCGAAGACGTCCTCGAAGCCGCCCTGGCCGCCCGGCCCACCCGAGGTGAACCGAGCGCCGGAGCCCATCGCGCGGACCTGGTCGTACTCCTTGCGCTGCTCCTTGTCGGAGAGCACCGAGTACGCCTCGCTGATCTCCTTGAACTTCGACTCTGCAGCAGCGTCACCCGGGTTGGAGTCCGGGTGGTACTGCCGCGCGAGCTTGCGGTACGTCTTCTTCAGATCAGCCTCGGAGGCGTCCTTCGACACCCCGAGCACTGCGTAGAAGTCCTTGTCGAACCAGTCCTGACTGGCCACGGCTCACCTCCCTTCCACCGTCGCCGACCCTCAGGCCGGCACCGCCACGGCGACCTTGGCCGCACGGAGCACGCGGTCACCGAGCTTGTAGCCCGGCTCGACGACGTCCGCCACGGTCTGGCCGGTCGCACCCGGCGTGGGCAGCTGGACGATCGCCTCGTGCACGTTCGGGTCGAAGGTCTCGCCCTTCTCGCCGATCTGCACGAGCTTGAACTTGTCGAACCCGCTGCGGAGCTTCTGGGCGATGACCTGCATCGGCCCCTCGGCGAGGTCGCCGTGCGACTCGGCCCGGTTCAGGTCGTCGAGGGCGGGGAGCAGTGCACGCACCACCTCGGCGATGACGGCCTCGCGGTTGGCGTCCCGGTCACGCTCGACGCGCTTCCGGAAGTTCACGAGCTCGGCCTGGGCGCGGAGCATGTCCGTCCGCATCTCGCCGACGAGGTCGCGGTCGGACGGCGAGAGCCGGTCCTCGGCGATGCCGGTCGCTGCGTCAGCCAGGAGCGCCTCGTCCTCGGGGGTCAGGTCGTTCGCCGGCGCGGTGTCCGTCGACACCTCGACGTCCGGACCCTCGGCCTCGATGAGGTCCTCGGCGCCGTCGACGTCAGCCGTCGCGCCGTCCTCGGAGCCCTCGACCGGGTTGCCCGGTGTCTGTCCGCCCGCTGCCTGTCCGCCCTGGGGGGCGGAGCCGGCGGACCCGGCGGGCCCGGCGGAAGCGTCCGCCGGGCCGGAACCGGTCTGCCCACCGTCAGCCGAGCCTCCGGGCAGGTCGGCGCCGTCGTGCTGCGGGTCCTGCGGGTTCTCGTTGCTGGTGGTCATGTGTCCTACTTCTTGTCGTTGTCGTTGTCGTCGTCCACGACCTCGGCGTCGACGATGTCCTCGTCGTCACCGGTGGTCTGGCCCTCGGCACCGGCGTCCGCTCCCGCAGCACCGGCGGCGTCCGCCGACTGGCTCTGCGCGTAGATCGCCTGTCCGAGCTTGCCCTGCGACTCGTTGAGCTTGTCGAACGCGGTCTTCACGGCCTCGTCGTCGTCGCCCGCGAGTGCGGACTTGAGGCCGTCGACGTCACCCTGGACCTCGGACTTGACGTCCGCGGGGAGCTTGTCGTCGTTCTCCTTGATGAGCTTCTCGATCGAGTAGACGAGCTGCTCGGCCTGGTTGCGACGCTCGCTCGCCTCGCGGCGGGCCTTGTCCTCGGCCGCGTGCTCCTCGGCCTCGCGGACCATGCGCTCGATGTCCTCCTTCGGCAGCGACGAGCCGCCGGAGATGACCATCGACTGCTCCTTGCCGGTGCCCTTGTCCTTCGCGGACACGTGCACGATGCCGTTGGCGTCGATGTCGAACGTGACCTCGATCTGCGGGATGCCCGCGGGTGCCGGCGCGATGCCGGTGAGCTCGAAGGTGCCGAGCGGCTTGTTGTCACGGGTGAACTCGCGCTCGCCCTGGAAGACCTGGATCGCGACCGAGGGCTGGTTCGAATCTGCGGTCGTGAAGGTCTCGCTGCGCTTGGTCGGGATCGCGGTGTTGCGGTCGATGAGCTTCGTCATCAGGCCGCCCTTGGTCTCGATGCCGAGCGAGAGCGGCGTGACGTCGATGAGGAGGACGTCCTTGCGCTCGCCCTTGAGGACACCGGCCTGCAGCGCGGCGCCGACGGCGACGACCTCGTCCGGGTTGACACCCTGGTTCGGCGACTTGCCACCGGTCAGCGACTTGACGACCTCGGCCACGGCGGGCATGCGGGTCGATCCACCGACGAGGACGACGTGCGCGATGTCGTTGACGCTGACACCCGCCTCCTTGATGACGTCGTTGAACGGCTTCTTCGTGCGGTCGAGCAGGTCGGAGGTCATCTGCTCGAACTGGGCGCGCGAGATGGTCTCGTCGAGGTTGAGCGGGCCCTCGGCCGTCAAGGTCAGGTACGGGAGCTGGATGCTCGCGCTGAGCTGGCTCGACAGCTCCTTCTTCGCCTGCTCCGCAGCTTCCTTGAGGCGCTGCTTCGCGATCTTGTCGGTCGACAGGTCGACACCGTGCTCGTCCTTGAACTTCTTGACGAGGTGGTCGACGATGCGCTGGTCCCAGTCGTCGCCGCCGAGGCGGTTGTCGCCGGAGGTCGCGCGGACCTGGATCGTTGAGAAGTCCTCGTCCTTGCCCACCTCGAGCAGGGAGACGTCGAACGTGCCGCCACCGAGGTCGAAGACCAGGATGAGCTCGTCTTCCTTGCCCTTGTCGAGGCCGTACGCGAGTGCCGCGGCGGTCGGCTCGTTGATGATCCGGAGGACGTTGAGGCCGGCGATCTCACCGGCGTCCTTGGTGGCCTGGCGCTCGGCGTCGTTGAAGTACGCCGGGACGGTGATGACCGCGTCGGTGACGTCCTCGCCGAGGTACTGCTCGGCGTCGCGCTTGAGCTTGCCGAGGGTACGGGCCGAGATCTCCTGCGGCGTGTAGCTCTTGCCGTCGATGTCGACCTTCCAGTCGGTACCGATGTGGCGCTTGACGCTCGCGATGGTGCGGTCGACGTTCGTGACGGCCTGGCGCTTGGCGGTCTCGCCGACCAGGACCTCGCCGTCCTTCGTGAACGCCACGATCGAGGGCGTCGTGCGGAGCCCCTCGGCGTTGGCGATGACGGTGGGCTCGCCGCCCTCGAGAACAGAGACGACGGAGTTGGTGGTTCCGAGGTCGATGCCTACTGCACGTCCCATGTGTTGGTGCTCCCTTTCGTCGAGTGCCGGGAGGCCCGGCATGTGGTGCTGAAGTCCGCGGACTTGCGTCCTATGGGCTCAAGTTTACCCGGGACAGGTGGCACGTCAAGTCCAGGCAGGAGAAGTTGCGTCAGGTGGACGCAAGGTCGCTGGTACACATTGCATGCGGCATGCCCACAGGGACTACATGTGATATTTCCTACTCCATCAATTCGCCGCGCTGCGGTGCGGCCCTACCCCGAAAGCCACCTCTTCACATGAAGTCATTCCTTCGAGCTGCGGCCGCGACCGGCGTCGCCGCAGCCACCATCTCCGGAGTACTCCCCGGTACCGCTCTGGCAGCGACACCGCAGGACAGCGAGACGAAGCCGGCGGTCGTCGCCGGGACGAACGGTGAGTTCTGGGGCATGACAAAGTCTCCCGGTCACACCGATTTCATCCAGTACGACAGCTACGACGCAGCGGTGGAGGCATCACGAAGCCTCGCCTTCCCGGTCGGTGACTGGGGGCGGATCCGCTATGATTCGACGACCTGCTACGGGCTCTGGGGGAACACGTCACTGCTCATCGGCAACAACTCGTGCTCCAGCGACAGCTCTCTGGTGCGCCTCGACGCTCACGGCGAGTTGGAGGTCAAGTCCGCCCCCGGCCTGCATCTCGACGGCTTCAGCGAGTACGGCGGACCTCAGGCTCATTTCGGGTCAGGTGAGGACCGCTACTACTTCGCGAGCTCGGCGCTGCACGCCGAGATCGCAGATGTGGACATCGAGGCGGGGACGGCGACGCTCAAGGACGGCCGGGCTCCGAAGGACGCAACGGATGTCGAGGTCACGTACACGGACAAGAACAACCGGTCCCAGACGCTCAACGCGAGAGTCACGGACGGATCCTGGACGAAGCAGCTGAAGGACCTCGCGCTCGGGAAGACCACTGCGCACCTCGAGGCCTTCAACGGGGGCGACCTCATCGCGGAGAGTGACGTCACCGTCGACCTGCACGTCGCCCCGCTCGTGGCGGAGGGTCACTTCGACGCGGAGGTCACCGAGGTGGCGAAGATCACCGGTACCGCGACGCCGAACACCGTGATCTCCGCCCGTCGGGCCGACAAGCAGGTCGCGACGACCATGTCCAACGACGAGGGCGCGTTCATCCTGCCGATCAACCCCTCGAACACCCCTGGCACGTACGACCTGCAGGTCTCCCAGATGATCCGCGGAGAACAGCAGACCCCCATCGAGGTCATCCTCGATTACGGCGCCGGTGTGACGATCACGTCCCCGGCACCCGACTTCGTCCTCGACCCGGGCGCGGACCTGGTCGTGCGTGGGACGGCACAGCGCAACTCGAAGATCAAGGTCTACGAGGCGGGCAAGCCGACCGAACCCCTGGCTGAGCTCATCGCCGGCACGAGCGACACGTACCGCGCGGTCATCCAGAACCTCGAGGACCGGGAGTACAAGCTCGTGGTCGCTGGGATCTCCAAGGGGTACAACACCACGACAGCCGAGGTCACCGTCAACCCCGGTACCTCCTCCGTCGTCACCCCGACGGCGACAGCGTCGTTCGATGCGGACGTGTCGAAGAAGGCCACCGTGTCCGGGACCGGTGCGGCGAACGCGACGATCACGGTGAAGACCGGGTCCAAGACGCTCGGCAGCACGACCGTCGACGAGCAGGGCGAGTGGTCGCTCGCCGTCGACCCGATCGGCGCCGGGAAGCACACCCTGACGATCGAGCAGACCGGCATGGAGGGCACCCAGACCATCACGACGGAAGCGGACTTCGGTGACGGCGTCGCGATCAGTGGTCCGACCGGCGCGGTCACCCCCGGCCGCACCACCGTGACGGGCACCACGCAGAGCGGTGCCCGCGTGAGCGTCGTCTCCGGCGACCAGACCGTCGAAGCGACCGTGGACGGCACCAGCTGGACCGCGGAGATCGAGATCGCGCCCGCGACCGCCCCGGTCACGATCACCGCGAAGCAGCAGTCCAAGGGGGCGCTGCACACGGAGGCCAGCACGCAGGTCACCACCACCGGCGCGCAGGAAGCGCGCCCCGTGACCATCAACAGCCCGACGAGCGGAACCTACAAGCCCGGCCAGAGCACCACGGTCAGCGGCACCGCAACCCCGTACGCGAAGATCGCGATCAAGAACCAGTGGGGCGCCACTCTCGCCACGCCCACTGCGAACGTCGATGGTGACTGGTCCTTCAACCGCACCTACGGCCCGTCTGCTGTCTACAAGCTGACCGCAGTGCAGACGCGCCTGGACAACAGCACCAGCACCTCGGCCGAGTTCACCCTGTCCCCGGAGAACGCGTTCAAGAAGCTGACGCTCAGCACCCCGGAGTCGACCAGCACCTACACCCCCGGCAAGAACGTGCTGTTCCAGGGAACGGCCACCCCGGGCGCGACAATCACGGCGAAGTCCAGCTGGGGCTCGACGCTCTTCACCACCCGCGCGAACCAGACCGACGGAACCTGGGCAGCGACCCGCGGCTTCGGCCCGAGCGCGACCTACGTCATCACGCTCACCCAGACTGCCCTGGACGGCACGACCGACTCGATCTCACCGATCATCCTCAAGCCGGTCGCCCACCAGGACGTCACCCTGACCTCGCCCACGCAGGGCGAGGGCTACACCGCAGGCAAGCCGGTCACCTTCAGCGGCACGGCAACCCCCGGAGCGGCGATCGCCATCAAGTCCCAGTACAGCTGCGCGACCTTGACCACCGCAACGGCCAACGACGACGGCAACTGGTCCGTCAAGCGCACCTTCGGGCCCACGGCGATCTACAACCTCGACATCATCGCCACGGACGCCGACGGCACCACCAGCAGCACCGAGCTGCTCGGCTTCGGTCCCGCCACCCAGTAGACCCACCGCAACACGACCGGCCAGGGCCCTCCCACAAGGAGGGCCCTGGCCGCACTGTTTCCCGGCCGGAGGCGCTGAACACCTGGTCGATCGCCTCCCTCGTGATATATTCATTTCATGTTCGATATCCGGTACCGTCCGCACGCGCATCCTCCGAACGTGCTCGCATACCCGATGCACGGCCAGACAAAATTGTCAGCGGAGGGCTACCGCACCCGCGACGGCCACGTCATCGAATGGCTCGGCCGACTCGTCGGGGACGTGGACGTCATCAGCCGACCCGAGCCGATCCCGACGGCCTTCCTCCCCCTCCGGGGTCTCCCGCCAGCAGCTGGCACTCGGTCGATCCGGAGTGTCGCCCACACCATCCCCCTGTCGAGCGATCGCCGGCGCTGGTGGCCGCGTGCAACGCCCTCCTACCCGCGCATCCCCTCGTCGGCTTCGTCGACACCGGCCATCGTCTGGAACCCGTTCACGGCCCTCGCTCCGGAGCCCAGGAACCCCTTCCACTCAGGACGAGTCGTCCTGCTCGACCTGCTCGACGACTGGACCCGGCACTTCGCGTTCGCAACGATCTCTCGCGAGGTCGAGCGCGCGTACCGCGCCGCGTTCGCCCGAGCTGATCACGTCACAGCCAACGGAGAAGGAACGGCGGCGTTGGCGCGTCGGTTCGGCCGCGACGACGTGGTCCTCATCCCCAACGGGTGCGACCCGGACGCATTCGATCCTGAACCACTCGCTGCTGGAGCAACGGTCGTCGGCTACGTCGGGAAGCTGGGTCGTCGTCTGGACGTCGACGGCGTGCTCGCCACCGCAGCAGCCCTCCCCGAGGTGGACTTCCGGTTCGCGGGCCCGATCCTCGACCCGAGCTGGGTCGCGCCGCTGCGAGAGATGCGCAACATCGCGCTGATCGGCGACGTCCGCTACGACCGCCTCGCAGGACTCCTGCAGACGTTCGATGTCGGCTGGGTCCCGCACCGCGTCGGTGGTGGGGAGGTCGGCGGCGACGTCATCAAGACCTACGAGTACCGCGCGGCCGGGCTCCCCGTCCTCTCGACGCCCATCGACGGAGCCGGCGACCGGGGCGTGGACGGTGTCCACACGGCTTCCATCAGTGCGCACGCCGCCATCATCGGCGGGTGGATCACAGACGAGGGTCGGGTTCGGCGGCATCCCGCCCAGCTCCCGGCCACCGTGACCTGGCGCAACAAGACCGAGATCCTGGTCCGGCTCCTCCACGACCGCACGAGGAAGGACTGACTGTGCGCGTCTTGATCCTTGCTGCACCACTGTCCGCCCGGAGCGGCGTGTACCGTTCGACGGTCGAACTGGTCGCGGCAGCGCGAGACCGGGATCTCGACTGGCACGCCTGGATCGGCATGCGGCCCGACGCTCCCGGGCGACGCGAGGTCGGAGCTGGAATCACCGAGGAGTGCATCCGGGAGCGGAACCTCTCGGGGACGAGGGCACTTCGCAAAGCGTGGTCGTCCGCCGTCGTAGACGCCGATGTGGTCATCACCATGACACCGCAGAGCGTCTTCGGGTTCCGCGGCACAGCTCTGACCGCTTCTACCCGACACGTCGCGTGGATCCGAGGGCTCCCCTGGCCGGGTCCGGAGGAACAGCCATGGCCGCGCCGTGTCCTGCTGTGGGGTGCCGCCCGTCACGCACTCCGTGGAGCCGACGGCGCATGGGCGACGACTCCGCTCCTGCAGCGGGAGGTACGGTCAGCCGTTCGCGCAGACGTGGTTCCCGCGGGCATCCCGCTCCAGCCCCGGCGTCACGACGGCTCGAGCACCGGGCCGCTGGTCTTCGCCGGGCGCCTGTCGCCCGAGAAGAACCCGGGGCTGGTGGTCGAGATGGCGCAGCGAACCGGGCGCCGCGCCGTCATCCACGGCGACGGACCGCTCGGCAGACCGCTGCGCGCGGCAGCACCTGGTCTTCTCGGCTGGGCGGGGTGGTCGACACCGGAAGACATGTGGTCCACGCCGGGCATCTTCGTCTGCCCCTCGTTCCGCGAGGCCTTCGGTCGGAGCGCCGTGGAAGCAGCCAGCTCCGGCATGCCCGTGATCCTCAGCGACCGTACCGGCGTCGCTCCCATGCTCATCCGCGATCGCGACCTCGCCTCGCGGTTCATCGTCCCCGCTCACGACATCGATGCTTGGCTCGCGGCCGTCGACGAACTGGACTCGGACCCGGACCTTCGCCGACGTCTCTCCGACCACGTGTCGGACAACGCTCGACGTCTCGGGACCGAGGCTTCCCTCGACGGAGCCCTTGCCGCTCTCGATCAGCTCTTCAGGAGAACCCCTTGACCGCATCCCAGGTCCTTCGCATCTTCCGCAGATCCTGGTTGCTCATCGTCGCGGCAGTACTGCTCGGGACCGCGGTCGGCACGGCCAGCGCCCTCGTGACAGATCCGTCCTACCGCTCCGACACCCGACTCTTCGTGGCGATCCAACCGACTGCGCCGAGCACCACTGACCTCGTTCAGGGCAACAGTGCCGCTCAGCAGAAGGTCACCTCGTACGTCGCAGTCGTCACGAGCGCCCGGGTACTCCAACCGGTCATCGACGAGCTCCGTCTCGACACGAACGTCTCGACACTGGCCCGTAGCATCTCAGCGAACTCGCCACTCAACAGCGTGCTGCTCGATGTCTCCGTCCGGGCGGACAGCCCGGACGAGGCCCGGCGGATCGCGGGCGCGGTGGCGAAGAGCCTCACGACCGTGGTCACTGAACAGTTGGAGAAGCCGACAGCAGGCGGGGCGTCTCTCGTCAAGATCGAGAGCATCCAACCACCGACGCTGCCGCAGGGAGCCGATTCACCGAACCTGCCCCGCCGGGTCATCGCCGGCGCGGCGCTCGGGCTGCTGGCGGGCGTGGCAGCAGCGGCGCTCCGTCATTCACTCGACACGCGGGTCCGGACGCAGTCGGACATCGAAGCGATCACGGATGCGCCCGTCCTCGGTGCGATCGGTCATGACGCCGATGCCGATCGGCGTCCGCTGATCGTGCACGCGGACCCGCGCAATCCCAGGGCGGAATCCTTCAGGAGCCTGCGTACCAACGTGCAGTTCCTCGACCTCGACCAAGCGAAGCGCAGTTTCACCGTCACGTCTGCAGTTCCCGCTGAGGGGAAGTCGACCACGGCCGCGAACCTCGCCATCGCCATGGCCGAGAACGGCGCACGAGTCGTCCTGGTCGATGCGGACCTCCGTCGCCCGAGGGTCGCAGAGATCCTCGGGATCGACGGGTCAGCAGGCTTGACCGACGTCCTGATCGGGAAAGCCGAACTCGACGACGTCACCGTCCCCTGGGGCCTCGGCGGACTCAACGTCCTCCCAGCAGGGCGGATCCCACCGAACCCCAGCGAGCTCCTCGGGAGCGCGTCGATGCAAGCACTGATGCACGAGCTCGAACTGCTCTACGACACGGTCATCGTCGACGCGCCACCGCTCCTGCCGGTGACGGACGCCGCCGTCCTCTCCAGGCTGACCAGTGGCTCGATCCTCATCACAGCACTCGGACGAAGCACACGTCATCAGCTGCGCGCGGCGTTCGAGAAGATGTCGAGCGCGGGAGCTCGCACGTTCGGCATCGTGATGACGATGGTGCGCAACGAGAGCTCTTCGGTGGGGGCCTACGGGACGTACGACAGCTACTACGGGGACGCCCAGCGGATTGACGAATCGGTCTCCCCGGCTGCAGCGCCGAGTGGTCGGCGGGTGGCCTCCGCCGAGTGAGTCGCGACTGCGTCTCCACCTCCGCACCCGCGACGGCGGCTCAGGGCACCAGAGGCAGGAGCCGCCGTCGTGGTCGGGGTCCCAGTGCCATCCACACGACGAAGGGCCCGACCCCGCTGATGCGGGGCCGGGCCCTTCGTCGTGGTGCTGTCGGTCAGAGGGAACGCACCATCGGAGCGGGAGCGAGGGCATGCCGCGTGTCGAAGGTCGGCACCCCACGCAGCATCTCCGCGTCGACGTCGTCGTGGTTCGTCAGCAGCACCGCGAGATCGCAGTCCTCGAAGCTCTCCGTGCGCGGCGGGCGCCGTGCGATGAAGTCCGGCCAGAGGTGCTCCTCGACGTGAGGGTCGACGCCGACGACTTCCGCTCCGAGATCGCGCAGCAGCTCGATCACGCGAACCGACGGCGACTCCCTGACGTCTCCTGAGTTCTTCTTGTAGGCGAGACCCACCAGGGCGATCCGCGAGCCTCGAACCGCTCGCCCGCCATCGTTCAACATCGACACGACCTTCCGGACGACGTGGTCGGGCATGTGCTCGTTGACATCGTTCGCGAGCTCGATGAACCGGAACGTCCGGCCCAGCTTCCGGCGCACCTGCCACGACAGGTAACTCGGATCGACCGGCAGGCAGTGACCGCCGACACCAGGCCCTGGAGCGAAGGGCATGAAGCCGAACGGTTTCGTGGATGCCGCACGGATGGTCTCCCAGACATCGATCCCGAGCTCGTCCGCGAACACGGCGAGTTCGTTCACCAGCGCGATGTTGACGTGTCGGAACGTGTTCTCGAGCAGCTTCGTCAGCTCGGCCTCCCTGGTCCCGGACACCGGTACGACCGTGTCGACGAGCGTGGCGTAGAAGTCCTGGACGGCCGCGCTCGACCGAGCATCGACACCGGACACGACCTTCGGGGTGTTCACGAGGTTCCACTGCGCGTTCCCTGGATCGATGCGCTCCGGGCTGTACCCGACGAGGAACTCAGCACCGGCGCGGAGGCCGGATGCCTTTTCGAGGATCGGGACGACGAGTTCCTCGGTCGTCCCGGGGTAGGTCGTCGACTCCAGCACGACGAGACACCCGCGGCGCAGCGACGACGCCAGAGCCCGACAAGCGTCCTCCACGAACCGGAGGTCAGGGCGAGCGTCGCGGAGCGGGGTCGGGACCGTCACGACCGCGATGTCCCACTCGGGGAGGTCCGCGTAGTCGCTCGCGACGGTGTACCGCCCGGTGGCTCCGATGGCTCCGAGACGTTCGGAGTCGATGTCCTCCACGTAGGAGACGCCTGCAGCGAGCGCGGCGGCTCGGCGTTCGTCGACGTCGAGGCCGGTCACGGTGTGACCGGCCTCGACCGCACGGACGGCGAGCGGAAGCCCGACGTACCCCTGACCGATCACGACGATGTTCTTCTCACGCATGGGGACTCTCCTTCAGATTGCGATGTGCCATCCTTAGTGTAACATTTCACATCCGAGCGTTATCCGAACGGAGGAACGATGAAGAAGCAGATTGCAGCACTCTCGGCCGTCACCGCCGCCCTGGCCCTGCTCGTCACGGGATGCACGGGATCCGCGCCTGACGCGAAGCAGACCCCGACAGCAGGACCGAGCAGCGCCGCGGCTCAGGAAGAGACCTACAACGAATGCATCGACGGCCGCGCCACGGTGCTCGCCTCCGATGTCGAGCGAGGTGGCGAGATCACGCTCGGAGACTGCGACGAGGTCTCGGTCGTCGGTGCCGCAGCCGCCGGGTCGAGCATCGAGTTGGGCGCCGTCAAGCTCCTCGTGATCGAAGCAGACGGTGCAACGGTGCGAGCGGGGGCCGTCGGCCGGATCGTCGTCCCCGGAGCCCACAACACGGTGACGCACACGGGTGAGGCGACCGTCGACGACCAGGGCGTCGAGAACACGGTCACGAAGTCCTGAACCGACGGCCGGGGCGTGCGCCGCCCCGGCCGTCAGCCGGCTCCGTCCCACCGTGTCACGACCGCTCATGTCTGCCATCGACACCTTCAGGAGACACAGATGCTCGTCATCACGACACTCGGACGGCTGCAGCGCCGTTCCGTCACGACTGCTCGGAGAGTCGCGGCTCAGGTGGCCGCGGCCTGGTACACGACCGTGGCACGGTTCGGGCGGCGTCCGGTCACGGACGCCGCCGAGTCCATCGTCGTCTCACTCACGTCCCACGGGGACCGCCTCGGTACCGTCCACCTCACCATCGAGTCCATCGCGCGCGGTTCCACTCGACCCGGCCGACTGGTCCTCTGGCTGGATCCGGACCAGGACCAAGACACCCTCCCCGAGCCGGTCCGTCGTCTCGTCGACCGAGGCCTCGAGATCAGGAACAGCGAGTGGGACATCGGCCCCCACAACAAGTACCTCCCCGCCGTTTCGGAACCCGAGCTTCCTGAGGTCCCACTCGTCACAGCGGATGACGACCTCTTCTACCCGCGGCGCTGGCTCGAACTGCTCGTCAGGGCGTCCTCGGAGACGCCGGACCTCGTCGTCGCGCACCGGGTCCGCGAACTGCTGCTCGACGACGAAGGCCAGCTGGCTCCGTACCACCGCTGGCCCCTGGCTCGCGGCACGGGCGCTGCCGTGACACGTTTCCCGACGGGGTGTTCGGGTGCGCTCTACCCGGTTGACGTCCAGCTCCACCTGCGTGCCCTCGGTCGCTCCTTCGCGTCGTGCTGCCCGCAAGCCGACGACCTCTGGCTGCACCACGAGACCGTCCGATCAGGCTCCTGCGCCCGCCAGGTCCGTGCACGAGCCCGCACCTTCCTCGAGGTACCGGGCACACAGGCGCAGGCACTCAACCACGACAACACCGGGAAGAACGCCAACGACGACCAGGCACGGGCGACCTACTCGCAGCTCGTGCTCGAGCTCCTGCGAGCTGGACGCACCGGAACTCCTGGGCTTCGGCCGTGATCGGCACGGTTGCAGTGCTCCTCACGGCATGCAGCGTCGCTGCGTGGCTCGCTCCCCGTCGTCCCGGTGCTTGGCTCGGACTCGGGCTGACAGGAGCGATGCTGCCGGTCGGCGCGACACGCTCCTGGTTCGAGGGGCCACTCGCCTCGACCCCGCCCTCGACCTGGTTCCTCCTCACCGGCACGCTGGTGCTCCTCTGCGACCGGCGCCGGTTGCTCCGACACGGCGTCCCGACGATGCTGGCTGCCGTGACCAGCGTCGCGGGCGTCGGGATCGTCACGGTCTTCCTGCTCCACGGCGCATCATCGAGCAACGCACTGCTCGTCCTGTGGGTCCTGCCGTTGACCGGTCTCACGGCGCTGCTGGCGGCGTCGACCTCCCCGCGGATGACCGACCTCGTCGACGCGATGACGCCGTGGCTGACGGCGCTCGCATCGGCCGAGGCGCTGCTCGCCGTCATGCAGCGGATGGTCGGCAGCGCGATCCTGTTCGACGAGTACCGGGCAGCAGCGAACCAGTTCACCCGGACCGGACGCTCGAACGGGACGTTCGACTCTCCTCTCGACCTCGCTGCGTTCCTCACGCTCGCGCTCGTCATCATCGTCCGCGGGCACCAGCCGTGGCGGACGTGGCTCGTCAGCGTGCTCGTGGTGAGCGGCATCGCCTGTACCGGGTCGCGGACAGGGATCGTCCTGGCGGTGGCGATCGTCACACTCGGGGTCGCCAGCCGCGGCATGCGCCGCCCGATCGACCTCGTCATCGTCCTCGCCACGGCCGTGGCCGGCATCATCGCAGCCGCCTCTCCGGTCCTCAATTCGTTGTTCGAACGCTTCGGGGAGCGGGGGGACCGCTCCACGTGGGCGCGTGGGTTGGCACGGGATACCGGAATCCGTCTCGTCGAGGACCACCCCGTGACCGGGAGCGGCTTGACGTACGCGTACGAATACGCGCTCGCGAACCTCCCGAGCAGCTTCGAGAACGCTTGGCTGTCATTGGCGATCGGAGCCGGCCTGCCGGTCGCAGCCCTCTTCCTGGCCGTCCCGGTCGCCGTCGCCCTCCTGCCCGGCAGACCCGTGCTGCTCGCGCGTGCTGCGGCGGTCACGGCACTGGTGTGGGGGTTCTCCTACAGCGCCTACACCGCGACGAGCACGTTCGGGCTCCTCTCGTGGATGACGGTGGGGCTCGCAGCGACCGACCTGCTCCGACGGTGGGACCCCGTGTCTCGGGCAGACCGCGAGAAAGCTCTCGCGACCACCGCCAGTCCTGAGCAGTCGCCGATGGTGACGCGCGGAGTGTACGGTGCCCGCTGAGACGACGGAACGCGCCCCTCGCCTCGTGCGCTCGGTGATCCGCAATGCCCTCGGAAATCTCGCTGGGCCGGCCGCAGGGCTCGCGAGCGCACCCGTCCTCGCACAGACGGTCGGAGTCGAAGGACGAGGAACCGTCGCTGCTGTCAGCGCGCCCATCGTGCTCGCTGCACTCATCGCGGGCTTCGGCATCCCTGAAGCGGTGACGTACCACGTCGCCCGCTCCGCCCGGACGATCCGCGGGCTCCGTCGCGACGCTGCCCTCCTCGCTGCGACGACAGGCGCCGTCGGCTCCCTTGCTGTGGCGTCGAGTGCGACGCTCCTGCTGCAGGATCCCGAAGCGGCCCGCCTGCTCGCCGTCCTCGCGATCAGTGCGATCGTGCCCGCCGTGCTCATCGGGGTCCTCCGCGCCCACGCAGCGGGACTCGGGCGATGGGGGCTCGTCTCCCTCGAGCGCACGGTGGGGCCCGTCCTGCGCCTGGTCGCCTTCCTGATCCTGCAGTCGTACGGCCGACTGGATGCTGGTACGGCGGCCGTGGTCATGGTCACCGCGCCACTGGCGGCCGGGGTGGTGTACCTGGTCCGGTGCGACCGCCCTCGCGGAGCGAACACAGGCGAAGCTCCCGGCCGACGGTCGTTGCTCGGGTACGGCGCCCGCGCATGGCTCGGAACACTGGCCGGCACCATCGTGATGCGACTCGACCAGGTGCTCATGGTGCCGTTGGCGTCTGCACAACAACTCGGTCTCTACGCAGTCGCCGTCACCGTCAGCGAGCTCCCACTCGTCGTCACCAGCGCGGTCAGGGAGGTGATGCTCACCACTGACGCGAGACGGCGTGACGACCAGAGCCTCGCGCGCGCTGCGCGGATGGCCACCGCCACGAGTGCCGTCACCGCAGCGTGCTTGTGCGGCAGCGCTCCCTGGTGGTTGCCGGTGCTCTTCGGCGAGGGCTTCACCGATGCACTGCCACCAGCGCTCATCCTCGCCGCTGCTGTGGTCGCGGGTGTCCCGGGCTCGGTCGCCGGCGCAGCGTTGGGAGCGCGGGGGCTGCCGCACCTGCGGAGCGCTTCGCTCTGCGTCGCGGCGCTGGTGAACGCGGCACTCCTCGTCGCCCTGGTCCCCGTGTCCGGAGCAGTCGGAGCGGCGATCGCCACGGTCGCGTGCAACTCCGTCGGAGGGTGGGTCAACGTGGCACACCTGATCAGGAAGTCGTCCCTGCGCTGGCGGGACTTCCTGCTGCCGTCGGTCGACGACTGGCGAACACTCGTACACCCGCTCCGCAGCTGTGCAAGGCGGGGAGCGACCTCCGGCGAAATGTGAAATACGTACACCTGCTGTCAGTGCTGAAGGAACATGGTTCCATGCCGACCAACCGCCTTGCTCACGTCGACGGCGCCAAGGGCATCGCGATCACTGCGATCGTGCTCGTGCATGCGAACGCCGTGCTACCGGGGAGGGAGCACATCTCGCTCGGGGCCGCGGCCTCGATCGCACTCGCCGTCCTCTTCCTCGTCTCCGGGTTCGTCTCCGGAGGACGGTTCTCCGACGCGGCGCCGGCTGGAGCCATCACCTCCCGAGTGGTCGCGTTGTCGTGGCTCTACGCGCTCTGGCAGCCAGTGGTGGTGGTGCAACGCACCGCTCTGGCGTGGGCAGAGGGACGGACGGTCGACGTCGCAGGCGAGGTCGCGCGCTTCCTCGCTGCTCCGGTCCGTCCCAACGGAGAGCTCTGGTACCTGTGGGCGCTGGCGCTGCACCTCGTGCTCGTGGCACTCACCCGGCGTCTCCCCGCCTGGTCTGTGCTCGTACCCTCGGCAACGTTGTTCGTGGTCATCAACGGCATCGGCGAGCAGCTGGTCGGCGACGTCACCTGGCACATGCTCGGGCCCGGCCTGCAGGGGCTTCCGCAGTTCGCGTTCTTCACCATCCTCGGCTCTCGTCTCCGCGTCCTCCTCCCCGTGCAACGGCCCCGTGTCCTCGGCCTCCTCACCACGGGGGCCTCCGTCCTGCTGCTCTTCCTGCTCGTGGTCCGGCCCGGACCCTGGTTCCGACCGGCTGAGACAGTGCTCGGCGTGATCACTGCTCTCGGGCTCGCAAGCCTTGCGTCGCAGTGCAGCGCTCTCCGTCTCCTCGCTCGCATCGGTCGGGACTCCGTGGCGCCCTACCTCATGCACATGTCCGTTCTCACGCTCCTGACGGTCCTCGTGACGGGCTCTTCGAGTCCAGGTGCCGAAGCAGGCTGGGCCGGCGCTCGCCCCCTGTTCCTCGTGGGAGCATCGGCCATCGCGATCTCGGTCTCGGTCGCCGTCCTCGGTGCGGTACGTGGTACTCGGGCGGAGCTCCTCTTCCGGGCGCCGGACCGTGTCGTGGAACAGAGCGTTCGATGGCTGACCGCGGCTCGATCGGGCCTCGTGCCGGGCCGGTAGGGTCAACGCGTGCGCTGGAGTCGAGTGGGCTGGCCCGGGGTCGGGTACGTCTCCCTCGAGGACGTCGAGGGCTACGCCGAACACCTCGCCCGCCTGGTCACCGACGCACCCCCGTCCGTCGCCGCCCTCGCGTCCGTGACGTGGAACGAGGCCCGCATCGCCGAGTGGCACGAGACCGCCACCACGACGCCGACCGGCACCCTGGACACCAGCGGCGTCGACGAGACACCGACGCGGACGGTGCGTGCTGTCGTCGTCGTCCGCACCGACGAGGTCCTCGACACCCCGGACGGCCTGTGGCGCCGCTGGAACCACGCCCGCGTCACGCTGCACTTCCACCGCGCCGTGCTCGAGCCCGAGGACACCGCGCCGCTCGCGGTCCTCGCCGGCGACGTGCAGGTCTCCCGCGGCGAGATCGCGCACGCCGACGCGGACGTCTGGGAGCTCCGGCTGCTGCTCTCCCCCACCGGCGAGCTCGCGGTGCACTTCCGCGACGTGGTGATCGAGGTCCATCCCGTCGCCGAGTCGGCGTGGTCCGACCTGCAGGAACGCCCCGCCCACGGCTGGCACGGCCCGGTGCCGGACGGCTGGCTCGAGTGGGCCGCTCCGGCGGTGCGCGCGGCGGGTCACGGCGACGTCGGCGGTCTCTCGCTCGAGCTGGACGGGTTCGGTGCGGACCCGACCGGCATCGACGAGGTCGACCCACGCTGGGGCTTCGCTCCGCTCCACGCGGCCGCCTGGTTCGACCGGCGCGGCACGACCGAGACGCTCATCGAGCGGGGTGCGGACGTCACGGTCCTCGACGCCGAGGGCCGGACGGCACTCGACATCGCCCGCGAGCGCGGGTCGCGCAAGGCCGAGGAGGTCCTGCTCTCCTGGTTCGACGCGCACGCCGTCGGCGAGGCGTACGTCGCCGACGACCCGTCGAGCGACGAGGCGACCCGCTGACCCGACCCTCACGGAACGGGCGGGAGGCGCGGTACCAGCTGGCACCGCGCCTCCAGTCCGTCAGCCGGTCGCGTCAGTCGCGACGCGTCTCGAGCGCGTTGGCCTGCGCGACCTTCCCGTACCAGTGCGCGGACGGCTTCGGCGTGCGCTCGAACGTCTCCCGGTCCCACGCGACGAGCCCGAACGTCGGCCGGAACCCGGACGCCCACTCGTAATTGTCGAGCAGCGACCAGTGCTGGTAGCCGCGGACGTCGATGCCGTCCTCGATGCAGCGGTGGATGCCCTCGAGCGCGCCCTGCGTGTAGGCGATGCGACGGGTGTCGTCCGCGGTGGCGATGCCGTTCTCGGTGATCATCACGGGGACGTGTCCCGACAGTTCCCACGCGCTGCGGATCCCGTCGGCCGCGGCCTCCGGGTAGAACTCCCACCCCGTCAGCGTGGTCTCGACGTCGTCTGCGACGGGCAGCGGCCCGTCCGGTCCGATGAAGGTCCGCGTGTACGCCTGCACGCCCACGAAGTCGTCGCCGGCCGCCGCTTCGAGGTACCAGTCGTCGCGCGGGTACCCGTATTCACGGAGCATCTCTTCGGACCCTGGCTCGCCGGAGGGCTTGAACGCTTGGGTCGCGACGGTCCACCCGGACTGGAGGCCCGACACCTGCCCCAGGACCTCGCGCGACCGCCGGTGGCTGGCCAGCAGGGCGTCGGCCACCTGGAGGTCCGGGTTCGGCAGGCCGTAGGCCACCAGGTTGGCCGCGTCCTCGCCGCCGGCGAGCATCGCGGCGATGTTCGGCTCGTTGATCGTGCACACGTAGCGGACGCCGTCCTGCACGACGGGGAGCGCGGCCTCGGTGTAGCGGGCGAACAGGTCCGCGGCGTCGTCCGCGCGCCAGAAGCCGTCGCGTTCGAACCAGCGCGGCACGGTGAAGTGCATGAGGGTGACGATCGGTTCGATGCCGAACTCGTGGCAGGCCTCGACCATGCGGCGGTAGTGGTCGACCTCGGCGCGGCTGACGAACCCGCGCTCGGGCTCGATGCGGGACCACTCGATGCTGAACCGGTACGAGTTCAGGCCGAGGCCGGCGGCGATCCGGATGTCCTCACGGTAGCGGTGGTAGCTGTCGGCCGCGTCGCCGGAGGGCTCGACGATCGTGGTGTCCGGTTCGTGCTCGTGCACCCACCAGTTGCTGTTGACGTTGTTGCCCTCGATCTGGTGGGCGGCGGTGGCGGCACCCCAGAGGAAGCCGTCGGGGAAGTGCAATGTGGTGATGATGGTGCCTTTCAGTGCTTGCGCAAGAACCGGTCGAAGACCTCGACGGTTCCCTGTGGGTTCTCGATCTGGGGGCCGTGCCAGCTCTCCGGGATGACGACGTACTCGGCGCCGGTGTCCTCGGCCATGGTCCGCTGCCACGGGATCGGCCAAGCGCCGTCCCACTCCCCGTGCGTGACGAGGACGGGGAGCCCGGTGGCGCGGAGTTCGGCGGATGCGTCGGTGTGGTCCTCGAGGATGTGCCCGCCGGCGACGACGCTCAAGGGGCTCGTCGCGTTGAAGCGGTCGCGGACCATCCGGACGTCGTCGGGCAGTTCCTCGTCGGGCCGGTACGCCCAGAGCGGGTTCGTCGAGTCGAAGAGCTGCCGGAGGTCGCCGCCGGTGTCGTGCAGGATCGTCAGCTCGGCGACCTTGCGGTAGGGCCAGCCGTACGGCCCGGAGCAGAACTGCACGACGTCACGGAAGGCGCTCGGGTCCTGGATCGCGGCGGCGCGGACGATCACGCCGCCGAGCGAGTGCCCGACCAGGTGCACGGGAGCGCCGCCGTCGAGCAGCCGGGCGACGCGGACGACGTCGGCCGCTTCCTCGTCGAGGGCGTAGTCGCGGGGCTCGGTGGGCGCGGCGGAGTCGGCCTGCCCGCGCCGGCTGATCGCGACCGCGGTCCAGCCGGCGTCCCGGAGGAGCGGCATGAACGTGCGCCAGTCCTCCTTCGAGCCGGTGTACCCGGGGACGATGAGCACGACGCCCTTGCTCGGCCCCGTCGGGACGACGCGGTAGGCGGTGAGCCGGCCGACGGGCAGGTCGATGCCGACGACGTCGACGCCCTCGGGTGTCGGCAGGTGGCCGAACGGCGGGACGGTGGGGAACGCGTGCAGGTTGGTCATGAGGCCAGTCTGCGGCGGGGGTTGGGCACGGCGTCCAGCAGCGCCACCGTGTACTCGTCCTGCGGGTGCTGCAGCACGTCGGCCGTCCGGCCTCGCTCGACCACGGCGCCCTCGTGGAGCACCATGATGTCGTCCGTGATGAGCCGGGCGCTCAGCAGGTCGTGCGTGATGTAGAGGAGCGAGACGCCCCACTGCTCGCGCAGGTCCTCGAGGAGCGCGAGCACCCCGGCGCGGAGCGTCACGTCGAGCATCGAGACCGGTTCGTCGGCGATGATCACCTGCGGGTCGCTCGCGAGCGCCCGGGCGATCACCACGCGCTGCCGCTGCCCGCCGGAGAGCTGGTGCGGGAGCTTCTGCGCGAACTGCTCCACGGGCGTGAGGCCCACCGTCTCGAGGAGTTCGAGCACGCGACGCCGGGCATCGCGACCGCGGAGCCCGGTGTAGTTCACGACCGGACGGGTGAGCGTGTACTCGACCGTGTGCAGCGGGTTGAGCGCCGAGTACGGGTCCTGGAACACCATCTGCACCTCGGAGCGCAGGTCACGCATGCCTCGGCGGCCGAGCTTCGCCACGTCGAGGTCGCCGAACCGGACGGTGCCGGAGCTCGGCTTCTCGACGCCGGTGAGCAGCTTCGCGATGGTCGACTTGCCGGAGCCGGACTGGCCGACCAGGGCCAGGGACTGCCCCGGTTCGAGCGTGAAGGAGACGTCGCGGACCGCCCGGACCGGGTCCTCACCACGACGGGGCGGGGCGTAGGTCTTCACGAGGTGGTCGACGACGATCGGGTTCCTCGCCGCGCTGCGCTCGCGGGTGCCGACCGTGGCGTGGGAGGTCGTGGCCTCCTGCCGCTTCTCGCCGTGTTCGGCGCGGAGCGAGCGGTCCGGGAAGCCCGGGAGGCTCACGACCGAAGCGCGGGGGTCGGCGTAGTGCGACAGGAGCATCTGCGTGTACGGGTCCTGCGGGTCGCGGAGGATCTCGCGGGAGCCGCCGTCCTCGACGATCCGGCCCTCGTGCATGACGAGGACGCGCTCGGTGGCCTCGAGCACGATGCCGAGGTCGTGGCTGATGAGCACCGCTGTGAAGCCCTCGGCTCGCTGCAGCTCGATGATCGTGTCCATCACCGCGTGCTGCACGAGGACGTCGAGCGCCGTGGTCGGCTCGTCGAACACCATGAGCTGCGGCTCGAGCGAGAGTGCCAGGGCGATGGAGACGCGCTGCCGCATGCCGCCGGAGAGCTCCCCGGGGAACCGGGCGAGCATCGAGGTCGGCAGCTTCACCTTCTCGATGAGCTCCTTCATCCGGGCGTCCCAGCGGTCGCGCGACACGTGGCCGTGCGCCGTGAAGACGTCGATGAAGTGGTTGCGGATCGTCCGCACCGGGTTGAGCGCGTTCATGCCGGACTGCAGGACCATCGCGAAGCCGCCCTGGCGCTGCTGACGCAGGGCTTCCTCGTCGAGGTCGCGGATGTCCTTGCCTGCGAAGACGATGCTGCCGCCGTTCGTGCGTGCCGGGGGCTTCTGCAGCCGGGTCAGCGCGTAGCCGAGCGTCGACTTGCCGGACCCGGACTCGCCGACCAGGCCCACGAACTCGCCCTTCCGCAGCGAGAAGGACACGTGGTCGACCGCCTGGACGGCGGTCTGCCCCGACGACTCGTAGACGACCGACAGGTCGCGGACGTCGAGCAGGACGGATGCGTCGCCCTGGTCGTGACGGGCGTCGGACTGGAGGCCCGCGGCGGCGCCGGTGCGCGCCTCCAGGCCGTCTGCCGGTTGCGTTTCTGGCAAGCCGCTCATGCGGTCTTCTCCTTACGGGGCCGCGCGCCCTCGCGCAGCCGCGGGTTGGACACGGCGTCGACGCCGAAGTTGATGAGGGTGAGGCTCATCGCGAGGAGGGCGATGCAGAGGCCCGGGGCGAACAGCAGGATCCACTGGCCGGTGAGCAGCGCGTTGGAGTTCTGCGCCCAGTAGAGGATCGTGCCCCAGCTGACGATCGAGGAGTCGCCGAGGCCGAGGAACTCGAGGCCCGCCTCGGCGAGGATCGCGCTCGTCGCGGCACCGAAGAAGCTGCCGACGATGAGGCTGGTCATGTTCGGCAGGATCTCGCGGAAGACGATGCGGGTCGCGCCGTCACCGGAGAACTGGGCGGCGGTGACGAAGTCCCGGCCGCGCAGCGACTGCGTCTGCGAGCGGAGCACGCGAGCGCCCCATGCCCAACCGGTCACGACGATGACCGCGATGATCACCGCGATGCCGCCGTTCTGCAGGTAGGCGGCGATGACGATCATCAGGGGCAGACCCGGGATGACGAGGAACAGGTTCACGATGAACCCGATGACCTCGGCGATCCAGCCGCGGACGTAGCCCCAGCTGAGGCCGATCGCGACGGCGACGAGCGTGGACAGGATGCCCGCGACCGCGCCGACCATGACCGAGATGCGGGCGCCGTGGATGATCTGGGACAGGACGTCCTCGCCGGCGGCGGTGGTGCCCATCCAGTGGTCGGGGGTCGCGTCGGCGGAGCGGGCGAAGCCGTTCTGGCTGGCACCGTACGGGGCCAGGAGCGGCGCGAAGACGGCGACGAACACGAAGACGCCGAGGATGACGATGCCGGTCCGGGCCTTCCCGTTCGACCAGACGACGCCGAACTGGCGGGCGGCGGCACGCCACTTGGACGGTGCCTGCTGTTCCGGGGCGTCTTGTGTGCGTACTGCGACTGTGCTCATCGGCGCGTCCTCGGGTCCAGGACGCCGTACATGACGTCCACGATGAAGTTGGCGATGAGCACCGACACGGTGATCATCAGGAAGAGGGCCTGCATGAGCGGGTAGTCCTGCCCGATGACGGCGTTGAACAGCAGGTAGCCGATGCCCGGGTAGCCGAAGACCTGCTCGACCAGCACGGAACCGCCGACCACGCCACCGAGCGCCAGACCGAAGCCGGTCAGGTTCGGCAGGATCGCGTTGCGGGCCGCGTAGCGGACGGCCACGGTGCGTCCGCGCAGGCCGTTGGCCTCGGCGAAGGTCACGTAGTCGTCACCGAGGGTGTTGATCATCGCGTTGCGCATGCCGATGATCCAGCCGCCGAGGCTCGTCACCAGGATCGTGACCGCCGGCAGCACCGCGTGCTGCAGTGCGTCGCCGAAGAACGCACCGTTCAGGCCCGGCGTCGTCGTCGCCGAGTAGGCGCCCGTGGTCGGGAACCAGTGCAGCACGTAGCCGAGGAAGAACAGCAGGAGCAGCGCGGTCCAGAAGTACGGGAACGTCGACATGAACGACCCCGACAGGGTGGGGAGCGAGTCGAGCCAGGTGCCGCGCTTCCACGCCGCCGCGACACCGATCAGGGTGCCGAGCACGAACGCCAGGACCGTGACGACCCCGACCAGGATCAGCGTGTACGGCAGGGCCTTCGACACGAGGTCGCCGACGGGCTGCGGGTAGAACGTGTAGCTCGTGCCGAAGTCGAGGGTGATGACCTGGTGCAGGTAGCTGACGTACTGGTCCCAGAGGTTGCCGGTCGGCACCCCGAGCTGGGCCTCGATGGCTCTCTTGGTGGCGTCGGTGACCGGACCGTTCTGGCTGAGCTTCGCGAGTGCGGCGTCGGCCGGGCTGCCGGGCATCAGGCGCGGGAGCACGAAGTTCAGCGTGACCGCGGCCCAGAGGGTCAGGACGAAGAGGACGAGTTTCTGGAGGACGTACTTCACTTCTGGTCCTCCTGCTGCGCGGCGTCCTGTTCCTGCAGGATCTGCTTGCCGGCGGCGCTGTCGCGGAGCCGGAGCTTGGTGAAGATGAGCAGCGGTGCCGAGTCGTAGTTCTGCGGTGCCATGTAGGGGTCCTTCGCGCTCGGCCAGCCGACGAACTTGCCGGTGTTGAACAGACCCCAGAGCCCGCCGTGGTACATGCCGATGACGGGGAGTTCGTCGTAGACGGTCTGCTGCAACTGGTCGAGGATCTCCTGCTGCTTCGCGGTGTCCGTCGTCGCCTTGTACTCGTCGAGGAGCTTCTGGGTGTCGGCGTTCTTGTACCGCTCGTAGTTGTTGACCGTCGACTTGCCGACGGGCTGGTAGAACTCGCTGCTGAGCAGGGAGTTGTACGCCTGGTAGACGTCGCCGTTGCCCATGCCGCCCATCGCCATGTCGAACGTGCCGTTGTTGATGTTCTGCTGGTACCCGGCGGGCTGCGGCGCCTGGATCGTCACCTTGATGCCGATGGCCGTCAGTTCGCGGCGGACCTCCTGTGCGGCGCGGAGCCAGTCGGAGTAGCCGTTCGCGGTCATGATCGTGATGGCGAGCTGTTCGCCGTCCTTGACGACCTTGCCGCCCTGCACGGTGTAGCCGGACTTCTCGAGGCTGGCGAGCGCCGCCTTCGTGTCCTGCGCGATCATGCCCTGGTCGGGGATGTCCGGGTTGCGGTAGCGCTCCTGGTTCGGCAGGATCAGGCCGGTCTGGCTCGCCGCCGACAGGTTGCCCTCGGACGCGGTCTCGGCGATGGCGTCGCGGTCCAGCGCGAGCGAGATGCCCCGGCGGACGTTGACGTCGTTGTACGGCGCCTTCGTGAGGTTCGGGATGAGGCCGATCACGCCGCCGGCCGGGAACCACCACTCGTTCGTCTTCGACGCGGCACCCCAGGTGCCCTTCACGTCGGAGATGAACGAGTACGCCCAGTCGTAGCCGCGGGTGACGGTGTCGAGCTGCGTGTTCGTCGCCGGCAGGATGAGGTGCTCGATGGCGATCTCGTCGGCCTGCCAGTACTTCGGGTTCTTGTCCATCGAGTACTGCTGGTCGGTGTAGTTGCCGAGGACGAACGGCCCCGTGCCGACCGGGTTCGGGTCGCGCCAGGTCGTCGGGTCCTCCACGCCGCCCCAGTGGTCCTCGCCGAGGATGTACGTCTGCCCGATGATCGTCAGGCTCGGGACGTCCTCGCTCTTGAGGTGGAAGACGACGTGGTCACCGTCCTGCTCGATGCGCTCGATGTGCTGCCAGGCGCCCTTGACGTCCATGGCGGGGAACTCCTTGAGCAGGTCGAAGGTGAAGACGACGTCCTTCGCGCTGAACGGCGACCCGTCGGACCACTCGACACCCGAGCGGATCGTCATGTCGATGGTCTTCGCGTCGGGCTGGCTCCACGCGCTGGCGAGCCACGGGTTGCGCTTGCCGTCGAGGGGATTCACCTCGATGAGGGGCTCGTACATCCACTTGGAGGCCGTGCGGGCGTTCGCGATGTACGGGTTGAAGTTGCGGTCGAACAGCGGGTTGCCGCGGTCCGCGTTGATGAGCATCGTGTCCTTGCCGATGGTGGGATCGGGTTCGGAGCGGACCTGGATGCTGCAGCCGGTGGCCACGAGGGCCACGACGGCGAGCCCGGCGATCGCTGCGACGATGCGGCCACTGCGGGATCGGGCGCTGCGAGCACGAGGGTCGCGGGCGGCTGGCTCGCGCGTGCGCTGTGGGGGAAGCGTCATTGCTCGGTCGACCTCCGTGTCGAGTGGGTACTCGTTCAATGTATGCGCTTACATAGCGAAGCGCAACCGGCGGGCGTCGACACGCAGGGCGCACCGCTCCGCGCCTGGTCCGGCCCGTCAGAGCGACGGCGGGCAGCTCTCCCGCAACAGCACCTCGACCGGCAGGCGGACGGCCCGCGGTGGCCCGTCGCGGTGGTCGAGACGGTCGACGATCGCCCGGACCGCCGCTCGCCCCAGGTCCCCCATCGGCTGGTGCACCGTGGTCAGTCGCGGAGCGGAGAACCGTCCCGCGTCGATGCCGTCGAACCCCGTCACGACCACGTCGTCCGGCACCCGCAGCCCGCGGGACAGGACGGCGTCCAGGACCCCGAGCGCCGACTGGTCGTTCGAGCAGACGACGGCCCGGGGCACCCGCTCGTCGAGCAGCGTCCGCGCGAGCTCCCGCGCCCGCACCCGGCCGAAGTCACCGTGCACCGTCCGCACCGCATCCGGCGCGAGCCCGTGGTCCTCGAGTGCCCGGCGGAACCCGGCGGCGCGCTCCTGGTCGTCCGGCGAGTCGACCGGTCCGGCGACGTAGGCGATCGACCGGATGCCGAGCCGCCCGATGACGTGCGCCGCGAGCGTGCGCATCCCGGCGGCGTTGTCGACGCTGATCGAGTCGAAGCCCCGCGACCGCCGGTCGTCCGCGAGCACCACCACGGGGATGCGACGGGCGACGTGCTCGAGCAGCTCGTCCGGGACGGTCTGCGCCAGGACCGCCAGGCCGTCCACCCGCCCGGCGACGTCGTTCACGATGACGTCGCGGGACGGTCCCCGACCGGCCGCCACCATGAGCGCCAGCCCACGCTGCCACGCCTCGGTCTCCGCGCCGCGCAGCACCTCGTCGAAGTACAGGTTGGAGGACGTCGGGTGGGTCACGTGCCGTCGGTCGTCGACGACACGCACGCCGCCGTCCGTCACGACGTCCGGTCGTTCGTCGGGCACGACGTCGAAGCCCGGCAGCAGGAGTCCCACCACCCCGGTCCGGCGTCCGGCCAGGGCACGCGCGTTCCCCGATGGCACGTACCCGAGGGAACGGATCGCCGCCTGCACGCGGTCACGGGTGCCCTCTCGGACGGCGTCCGGTGTCCGGAGGACGCGGGAGACGGTCGCGATCGACACACCGGCAGCCGAGGCGACGTCGTAGACCGTGGGAGGTGCGCTGTGCTGCGGTTCCACGCCGGTCCTCCCCTCGCGATCGGAGCCCCGGACGGCCCGCCCGACGACGCCGACCATCCTAAGCACGCCCCTTCCTGCACAGGTGCCGGAAGGGTCTTGCGGACGGGCGCGGGCAGGACGACACTGGCCCGACCATCCGGAGAAAGGACGATCAGATGTCACAGTCGACTCCGTCCGGGCGCAGGGACGCGCACCGGCTCTCCCACGACGAGGCCGAGGTCCAGGAGGCCCTCCTCGACCACGACGGCGACGCGCACCTGTCCTGGGTGACGGCCCAGTTCGACGGGACGGAGGAACGTCCGCTCGTCGAGTAGCGGCACGAGGGCGCCCGCAGGGCGAGACCGCTCAGGCCCCGCCTGACGCCACGCTCACTCCGGCTCCGGCCCCGGCCCGGGCGTCGGCGTCGGTTCCGCCGGCCAGCAGGTCCGGTGCGCCGACGATGGCCATGCCGGCCCCGCGGAGTCGACGCCGCTCCTGGGCGATGAACCCCAGCAGACGGTCGTTGGTGCCCGCGACGTGCGCGGCGACCAGGTCCGCCGCACGGTCGGCGTCACCGCGCTGCACGGCGTCGAGGATGTCGCTGTGCTCCTGCCAGGCGGCGTCGCGGGCCTCCGGCGTGCGGACCTCGATCCACCGCGTGCGCTCGAGCCGCGTCAGGGCGTCGGCGACGGCGTCCGTGATGAAGCGGTTGCCGCCGAGTGCGGCGAGGTCGAGGTGGAACGTGGACCCCATCCGGATGCCGGCCTGTCGGTCCGGGGTCGGGCGGAGCGCGTCGAGGTGCGACCGGACCGCGGCGATCGCGTCCGGCTGCGCTCGGGCGACGGCGAGCCGGGCCGCGGCGGGCTCGAGCACGCCGCGGAGTTCGGCGAGCGAGGCGATCTCGTCGAGGTCGATCGGGGTGACCGTCCAGGAGCGGCCCTCGTGCAGGATGAGTCCCTCACGCTCGAGCCGCGACAGCGCCGCACGGACCGGGGTGCGCGAGGCGTGGAATCGCGCTTCGAGCCCGCGCTCCGAGATGCGTTCCCCCGGTGCGATGTCGAGCGTCAGGATCGCGGCTCGGAGGTTGTCGTAGAGCTGGGCCGTCTGCGACACGGGTGCTGCGTCGGTCGGTTCGGTCACGGGCATCCAGCGTAGTGCCGTCCGACGCGTGTTGGTATACCGTTCCGGTACACCAGCCGAGTCGAGACGGGGAGCGCGTGGTCCGGACGCCAGCACGAGCGTGGCGGATGCTCTCGCTCGGCGTCGCCGCGCAGGCCGCCGGGACGCTCGTCGTCACCGCACCGGCGCTGCTCATCCCGCACCTGCACGGCGCGGGCATGTCCCTCGCGCAGGCCGGGCTGTTCGCAGCGGCACCCACGGCGGGCATGGTGCTGACGCTCATCGCGTGGGGCGCGGTGACCGACCGGATCGGGGAACGGGTCGTCATCGCGGGTGGCCTGGTGCTCACCACGCTCGCGGTCGCCGGCGCGTGGCTCGCGGCCGGTGACCCGGTGCTCCTCGGGCTCGCGTTCCTGGCTGCGGGGATGACGAGCGCCTCGACGAACGCGGCGAGCGGTCGTGTCGTCGTGGGCTGGTTCCCGAGGGAGCGGCGGGGCCTGGCGATGGGCATCCGGCAGATGTCGCAGCCGCTCGGGGTGACCCTCGCGGCGGTCACCGTGCCCCTGCTCGCCGAGACGTCCGGCATCCGCGCGGCTCTGGTGCTGCCGTTGCTGCTCTGCGCTCTGCTCGCCGCGCTCTCCGTCGTCGGGATCGTCGACCCGCCGCGGCCGCCGGCGGTGCTGGCGGCCGTGACGAGCACGGCGGGAGCAGGGACGGCCACGGCGAACCCCTACCGGTCGGACGGGTTCCTGTGGCGGATCCACGCGGTGTCCGTGTTGCTCGTCGTACCGCAGTTCACGCTGTCGACCTACGGCCTGGTCTGGCTCGTCACGCTCGGCTGGTCGACGTCCGCCGCGGGCCTCCTGGTCGGTGCGGCACAGTTCGTCGGCGCCGTCGGTCGGATCCTGGTCGGGCTCTGGAGCGACCGCGTCGGTTCCCGCGTCGGTCCGCTGCGGGTGGTCGCGGTGTCGGCCGCGGTGGTGATGGTGGTCCTCGCGCTCGTCGACGTCACGCACCTGCCCGCCGCCGCCGTGGTCCTCGTCGTGGCGACGAGCGTCACGGTCGCAGACAACGGCCTCGCGTACACGTCCGTCGCCGAAGCCGCCGGTCCGTTCTGGTCCGGACGCGCACTCGGGGCGCAGAACACCGGGCAGTTCATCGCGGCGAGCGCCGTCGGTCCGGGCGTCGGTGCCCTGGTGGGCCTGGTCGGCTTCGCGGGGTCGTTCCTCCTCGTCGCCGCCCTGCCGGTGCTCGCCCTGCCGCTCGTGCCGCGGACGGACCGCTCGCACGACTGAGCGCGCCCACCCGGCCCGCTCGCCGGCAACGGGACGGACGGGAGGCCCGTGGCAGTGCCGCCACGGGCCTCCCGTCCGTCGGTCGCGCCGGATCAGGTGCCCGGGATCTCCGGGCCGGTCCGCCAGCGGAGGAGGGCCGCGGTCGGTGCTCCGCCGGGGAGCGCCGCCGTGTTGGCGTAGACGACCTCGGCGTCGGTGAGGAGCGCCGCGCGGACCAGGCCGACAGCGGCCGGGACGGGCCCGAGCACCGTGGCCCCGAGCGCCTGCTCGGGTGCGGTCGCGATCCACGGCGCGGCGTCGAGCGCGAGCACGGTGCGGTCCTCGAAGCCGGCCGGGTCGAGGACGACGATCGACGGCTGCGCTTGCTGCAGGGCCTCGACGACCGGGCCGAGGCCGGAGGCGACCTCACCGTCGCCGCGTCCCTCGTGGGTGCGGAGGAGGTCCTCGACGTCGTGCCGGCGCTGCGCCACCACCCGGGCGAGGGCGATGTCGACGTGCTCGCGCACACCGTCCTCCGAGGCGTCGGACGCCCGCGGGTCGATCGGCACCTCGGAGAGCAGGGGCGCGGTGGCCTTCGTCTTCGACAGCTCGGTGATGAGCAGCTGCCGGGCGCGGATGTCGCCGGCGACGACGATGAGCCGCGGGGAGAGGCGGTCGACCGCGTCCTGCACCGCGGCGGCGACCTCGGACTCGTTCTGCCGCCAGAGTTCCTCGGTGTGGTGCTGCCAGCGCAGGTGCGCCCAACCGCCGCCCTGGAACTTGTGGAGGGTGTCGGTGCGTCCCTGCACCTCCTGTTCGTCGCGCTGCTCCGGGTGGTCGGCGTGGCCGAGGCGGTAGGCCCGGTACCCGCCGCCGCCGCGACCGACCTCGACCACGAGGAACGGCACGTCGAGCGGGCGGTGTGCCAGGAGCGGCACGAGGTCCGGCACCGCTCCGTGGCCGACGCTCTCCGGGCCGTGCATGTGACCCGGGAGGACCTCGCTGAGCACGAGTTCCCCGTCGTGGACGAGCACGTACCGGCTGACCGGCGCGGGGACCCCGGGGGTCTCCTCGAGCTCGGCCATCACGGTGTCGACGACGTCCGCGTCGGCGCCGGCGGCACGGAGGGCGTCCTCGGCCTTCCGGCGCTGCAGGGCGGCCAGGTGCTGGGGGTCCTCACGGTCACCGGAGGCGTCGACGTAGGCCCAGGCCCACGTGCCGCCGGCCGCGAGTCGGGCGCCGAGCGCCCGGCCGTCCTCGGTGGTCTCATTCTGCGTGATCGGCATCGTCGCTTCCTGTCGTCGCGGTGGTCAGGTCGGGGGTGCTCGGGGTGGCGTCCGGGACGGCCGCGTTCGACGCGGTGACGTCGGCCGTGCCGTCGTCCGCCCCGGCGGTCGAGGTCGAGTAGACGGTCGCGTCGGCACCGTCCCCGCTGCCGTCCGGCTGCTCGGCGGCGACGCCGTCCGGGTCGTCGGCGGCGTCGACGTCCGTCGTGTCGTCGACGAGTCCGCCCTCGAGGTCACCGTCGTAGCCGGACGCCTGGACGGTCTCGGCGGGGTCGGTGTCGTCCGGCATCGGTTCGGACTGCCGGAACTCCTCGACGTGGGCGTTGCTGCCGTGTCCCTGGACGATGCTCTGCGCTTCGTGCGCGAGCTGGTCGTCGAGCTCCGGGTTGTGGGTGGTGTTCCCGCGTTCGCTCATCGTTGCTCCTCTCGTGGGCATCCCACGGTCCGCGACCGCGCCTGATCCCGTTCGCAGGTCCCGCGCGGGGCGGCCGGGCCGTTGATCCGATCGTCTGCGAGAGTTGGGCCAGCGCACCACCGGCGGCGTGCTCGTCCCGGTCATCCCGCTCGTGGTCGCTCCCATCGTCCTGCAGCGCTCCGGCGCGGAGGGCCTCACGGAAGGACCGGTCCGCAGTTGACCTCTGCCGCACTCGACGACCTGCACTCGACCACGCCGGGATCGGCGACACGACTGGCACCGCGCGCCTGGTTGCACACGGACGCACCGTCCCTGTCGCTCGCCGGCGAGTGGGACTTCCGCTGGTCGCCCGTCGCCGACGCCCCGGGGTTCGACGACCCGGACGGCTGGGGCACGCTCCCGGTGCCGTCACACTGGGTCCTCCACGGACACGGCGCGCCGAGCTACACGAACGTCCAGTACCCGTTCCCCGTCGACGCGCCGCACCCGCCGGACGAGAACCCGACCGGCGACCACCGCCGGACGTTCACGCTACCGGATGCGTTCGACACGGCGGCACGGGTGCTGCTCCGGTTCGACGGGGTGGAGTCGCACTTCCGGGTGTGGGTGAACGGCTCGCTCGTCGGATGGTCGACCGGCTCACGACTGGCCACCGAGTTCGACGTGACCGCGTTCCTGCGGCCCGGCTCGAACGAGCTCCTGCTCCGGGTGCACCAGTGGTCGGCGGCCTCGTACCTCGAGGACCAGGACCAGTGGTGGCTGCCCGGCATCTTCCGCGACGTCACCCTGCTCGCACGTCCGGCCGCGTCGATCGACGACGTGTTCGTCCGCGCCGGCTGGACCGCGACGCTCGGGGACGCTGCCTCCGCCGGGTCCGCTGCGTCGGGCCGCCCGTCGACCGGGACCGGCACGATCGCGGTGCCGACCCTCGACGCGGTGTTCCCGGTGCGCCTGGCCGTGCCGGAACTCGGTGTCGACGTGACCTGGGGCTCCGTCGACGACGTCGCCCCGATCACCGTCGAGGGCGTCGAACCGTGGAGCGCCGAACTCCCCCGGCTGTACGACGCGACCCTGGCCTCGGGCAGCGAGGGCAGCAGCAGCAGCGACGGCGAGACCGTGTCGCTCCGTCTGGGCTTCCGGACCGTGCAGATCGTCGGCGACCGGTTCCTGGTCAACGGGGAGCGCGTCGTGTTCCACGGCGTGAACCGGCACGAGACGCACCCCGTCCGCGGCCGGGTGTTCGACGAAGCCCACGCCCGCGCGGACCTGGCGCTGATGAAGCGGTCGAACGTCAACGCCATCCGCACCTCGCACTACCCGCCGCACCCGCGGGTGCTCGACCTGGCGGACGAACTCGGCTTCTGGGTCGTCCTGGAGTGCGACCTCGAGACGCACGGGTTCGAGTTCCAGGGCTGGGTCGGCAACCCCTCCGACGACCCGGCGTGGGAGGACGCGTACCTCGACCGCATCGCCCGCACCGTCGAACGGGACAAGAACCACCCGTCGATCGTGATGTGGTCGCTCGGCAACGAGTCCGGCACGGGGCGGAACCTCGCCGCGATGTCGCAGTGGGTGCACGCCCGCGACGTCGAACGCCCCGTGCACTACGAGGGCGACCACACGGGCGCGTACACCGACGTGTACTCGCGGATGTACCCGACGCTGCAGGAGACCGGGTCGATCGGCGGCGGTCCGGCCACGCCCCTGCTCGGCTGCGGGCCTGCCGAGGCCGCTCGCCAGCGGTCGAAGCCGTTCATCCACTGCGAGTACGTGCACGCGATGGGCAACGGCCCCGGTCAGATCGCCGAGTACGAGGCCCTGGTCGACCGGTACCCGCGCCTGCACGGCGGCTTCGTGTGGGAGTGGCGCGACCACGGGCTCCTCGCCCACACCGCCGACGGCACCCCGTACTACGCGTACGGCGGCGACTTCCACGAGGTCGTGCACGACGGCAACTTCGTGATGGACGGCCTCGTCCTGCCGGACGACACCCCGACGCCCGGACTCGCCGAGTTCGCGGCCGTCGTCGCGCCGGTGCGGCTGTCCGTCTCCCCGCTCGGAGGCGGCACGGTCGCGGGCGGGGGCACCGTCCTGGTCGAGAACCGGTACCACTCCGCCTCGACCGCGGGCCTGCGGTTCGTGTGGACGCTGTCGCGGAACGGCGTCGTCGAGGCGTCCGGGAGGCTCACCCCCGGTGTCGTCGCAGCGCGCGAGTCCACCACGGTGCCGGTCCCGGCGGAGGTTCTCGCGGCAGCACGGGCGGACCAGAGCCCCCTCCCCCCGGGCGACGAGCTGTGGCTCGAGGTCGTGGCGGAGCTCGCCGGGCCGACGTCGTGGGTGGACACCGGCCACGTCGTGGCACGCACCCAGACGCTCGTGGCGAGCGCACCGGCGGCGGCGCCCCGGGCCTCCACGGCCGGCTGGGACGGCGACCGCCTCGGGGACGCGACGTTCACCGCCCGCGGCGACCTCGCCTCCTTCAAGGGGCACGCCGTCGCCGGCCCTCGACTCGAACTGTGGCGCGCACCGACGGACAACGACCGCGGCGCCTCGCAGGGCGGGTACGAGACCGCCGACCCGGTGCTGACGCACGGCGTCGGCGACCCCACGGCCCCCTCGTCGGCGTCCCGGTGGGAGGCCCGTGGGCTCGACCGTCTGACGCACCGGCTCGTCTCGGTGGAGCGCACCGACGACGGCCTCGTGCAGCGCGTCCGCGTCGCGGCGGCGAACAGCGCGGCCGGTGTGGAGGTCGTGCACCGGTGGACGCTGACCGACGCCGGCCTGCTGCTGCGCACCGACGCCGTGCCGTTCGGCGGCTGGGACGTGACCTGGCCACGCATCGGTGTGCGGATCGACCTACCGGCGGAGCTGCTGTCCGAGACCGCGTCGTGGTTCGGTACCGGGCCGGACGAGTCGTACGCCGACTCGTCGCACGCCGCTCGGGTCGGACGCTTCGAGGCCCCTGTGTCAGCGCTGACCACGCGCTACTCGATGCCGCAGGAGACCGGGCACCGGCCGGGGCTCCGCACGCTGAGCGTCGGGCCGGTCACGGTGACGACGGTGCCGGACCCGGCGTCGGGACACCGCGCCGGGTTCACCCTGACGCCGTGGACCGCGCAGCAGGTCGGGCGTGCCGGGCACCCGCACGAGTTGCCGACGCCGGACGCGCTGTACCTGTACCTCGACGACGCGCAGCACGGCCTCGGGAGCCGGGCGTGCGGGCTCGACGTCCTGCCGGAGCACCAGCTCTGGTCGAGTGCCCGGAGCTGGAGCGTGCTGCTGGCGTAGGGCCGACGGCAGGGCGTGCCCGTCACGCCCCGCCGCGGGAGTCGCGCCCAGTCCCGACAGGGTGCGATGTCCGTGCGGGGGCGCGATCCTGAGCCCGACGCCCGCGCCGCGGGTCAGCCGCGCGCGATGGCGTCGGCGGCGGCGGGGTCCGCGCCGTCGAGGAACTGCGTCAGGCGCTCGGGTTCGCCGGGCTCGTCGATCGCCTCGGCCGCGCGGCGCAGGGCGAACAGGGACCGCAGGACGCCCTGGTTCGGCTCGTGCGACCACGGCACCGGCCCGGCACCGCGCCACCCCGCCTTGCGGAGCGCGTCGAGACCGCGGTGGTAGCCGACCCGGGCGTACGCGTAGGACTCGAGCGTGGCGCCCCGCTCCCAGGCCTCGTCGGCGAGCAGCGCCCACGCCAGGCTCGACGACGGGTGCGACACCACCACCGCGGAGACGGGTGCGTTCGACCGGAGGAGCGCGTCCACCTCGGGCTCGGCGGGCAGCAGGGTCTCGGGGTTCGTCGAGGGGTTCGGGAGCAGGTTGTCCGGCATGCCCGCCACGCTACTTGAGCGGCCTGCCTACTTCAGCGGGTCGTGGCCCCAGTTCATGAGCGAGTACCGCCACTTGGTGTCGGTGACGTCGCCTGAGGGGCGCTGCTCCGAGTGCCGGGCGACGTAGCCGACGACCTTGCGCATGTGTGCGTGGTCCTCGTCGGTGAGGTCGCCCTGCTTCTTGCCGAGGATCGCCACGATGTGCCGACCGGACTCGTGCCCGGTCGACTCGGTCGCGCCGTCCTTCTTCTGTCCGACGGACTTCGACTCGTCGGTGTCCAGCCACTTCTCGAGCTGTGACGCGGTCATGTTCACCGCGTCGTGGAAGTCGTCCCGCGTCTGCTTCTCGTCGTCAGCCATGCCGGACATCTTGCGCGCTGCCCCTGCGCGGCCGTCCGGCCTGCCGTACCCCGTCGTGTGCTCAGCGCCGCCGCGACGGCCGGATCGAGAGCATCTCGACGGTGCCACGCTCCGGCAGGTCGACCACCGTGCGGACGGCGGCGGCGACGTCCTCGGGAGCCAGGTAGTAGTCGGTGTCGTACTCCTCGCCGAGCTTCTCGGTGAGGGCCCGCTGCATGTCCGAGTCGGTGCGGCCCGGGTGCACGCTCGACACCCGCACGCCGTTCGCCCGTTCCTCGTCGCGCAGGGCGTCGGTGAAGGCACGGAGCGCGAACTTCGAGGCCGCGTAGACACCACCCCCGGGGCCGGCCGTGAAGCCGGCGCCGCTGTTGATCGTCACGACGAGCCCGCGGGCCGCACGGAGGCCGGGCATCGCCACACGGGTCAGCTCGGCGACCGCGAAGACGTTGGTGGCGAAGACGGCCTCCCAGGTGTCCCGCGGGGTGTCGGCGATGCGCGTGCCCTGCTCGACGCCGGCGGAGTGCACGAGCACGTCGATCCAGCTCGGCACGGCGGGCACGTCTCCGGCGCCGAGGTCGCCGACGAACGGCTCCGCGCTCGGCAGCTCCGCCACGACGGCGGCGACCACGTCGGCGTCCCGGCCGCCGACGAGCACGTGGTGCGTCCGCCCCAGGTCGGCGGCGATCGCACGGCCGATGCCGCGGGTCGCGCCGGTGACGAGCGCGACCGGCCGGTCGCTGGCAGGTGCGGAGACGAGGACGGGAGGCTCGGTGTCGGTCACGCAGGCAAGCCTACGGAACCGTCACCGAGCCTCCCGGGCAGGACGCGCTCGCGCGCCGTGCTCACTCGTCCTTGGTCTCGCCGGCGCTCTGCCGGATGCGGATGCCCTGCAGGACGTCCTCGGCGCGCTTCTCGTCCTGCTTCTCGGTCTGGCGGGTGTCGCGCTCGGGGAGCTGGATGTCCTCCTCCGCCTTGATGCCGGCCTGGAGTTCACGGCCGCGCTCGATCTCGGCGTCGAACTCGGCACCGAACAGCAGCGCGTTGTTCGTGATCCAGATCCACAGCAGGAAGACGATCACACCACCGAGGGAGCCGTACGTGGCGTTGTAGTTCGAGAAGTTCCCGACGTAGAACCCGAAGCCGACGCTCGCGATGATCCAGATGAGGAGCGCGAGGATCGAGCCACCGCCGACCCAGGTGAACTTCGGCTGCCGGACGTTCGGCGACCAGTAGTAGAGCACCGCCACGATGACGATCGCGATGACGAGCAGGATCGGCCACTGCACGATCGACAGCACGGTCACCGCCACGTCCCCGAGACCGATGACGTCACCGAAGCTGCGGGCGAGCGGTCCGGACACGAGGGTGAGCAGACCGACGACGAGCAGGACGACCGTGGTCACGGTGACGCCGAGCATGGTCGGACGGAGCTTCCAGATCGGACGTCCCTCGCGGACGTTGTAGATGCGGTTCATCGCGCGGCCGAACGCGCCGACGTAGCCGGAGGCCGACCAGAGCGCGCCGAGGATACCGACGATGAACGTGACCGGGGCGGCGGGCGACCGGACGAGGCCCTCGACCGGGTCACGGAGGAGGTCTGCGACGTCCTTCGACCCGACGTTGCCGATGATCTGCAGCAGGGTGTCGATGGTCTTCGACGGGTCGCCGAACAGACCGAGGATCGACACCACCGCCAGCAGACCCGGGAAGAGCGCGAGGACGGAGTAGTACGTCAGGCCCGCCGCGAGGTCGGTGCACTGGTCGGCGGTGAACTCGCGGAGGGTCTTCTTCAGTGTGTAGAAGACCGTCGGCTTCTTGAGGTCGGTGGGTGAGTCCGGCTTGCGCGGGTCGTTCGCTGCCGGCTTCTGTGATTCCTTCGCCATGGTCAGCCCTTCGCCGCCTTCTTGATCCGCTTGATCGACTTCCCGGTCCGCGCGGCGTCCTTCTTCCGACGCTTCTCAGCCGCCTTGCGCTCCTGGTACACCGGGTTGCCCGTCGGGTCCTTGCGCGCGAAGAGCGGGACGCCCTTCGACTTGCCGTCCTTGCCGACCTTGACCGGCTTGAACACCGGCACGGGCGCCGGCTCGCGGAGGGCGGCGAGACGACCGGCGGGGGTGTTCCGGATGCGGATGCCGACGACGACCGCGGCGATGCCGGCCGCAGCGGTCATCGCGACGGCGACGAGGGGCGTCGGATCACGGTGCCAGCGCTGCTTGGTCTTCGCGACGGCCAGGCGGGTGCGCGCGGGCACGTCCGCCTTCTGCCGGATGCGGTCCACCGTCTCGGTGATCCGCTCCCGGGTCCGCACGTTCGCGAGCTCGAGCTCGGGGAGGGAGTCGTTGGGCATGCACCCTGAGTACACGCTCCGGACCGAGAGCACTCGCGGAACGCGCTGCGGTGGAACCGGGTCGGTGCGACCACGGCAGCGGCGCAGCGCTCGTCCGCCCGGCAAGGCGTCCAGCAGTGTCGGCCTAGCGTGCCCGTCATGCTGTTCCGGGACGTCGCCGAGGGCATCCACCGCCTCGAGCTCGCACACACCAACACCTACCTGGTCGAGACCGGGGACCGACTGCTCGTCGTCGACGCCGGGCTGCCCGCGGTCTGGCCGCACCTGCAGCTCGCCGTGCACGACCTCGGGTACTCCCCCGACCGGGTCGAGGCCCTGCTGCTCACGCACGGGCACTTCGACCACGTGGGCACCGCGGCCCGGATGCACCGGGAATGGGGCACACCGGTGTACGTGCACCCGGGCGACCGCGACCTGGCCGCGCACCCCTACTCGTACCGACCGGCGGTGAACCGGTTCGGCTTCGTCCTCACCCACCCCGGCGGGCTGCGGCCCCTCGGCCGGATGCTCCTGGCCGGAGCGGCGACGGTCGACGGGATCGACGAGGTCGAGACCATGGAGTCCCGCGCCGACACCCCGGGCAACCCGTGGATCATCGAGACACCCGGGCACACGGACGGACACGTGGCGCTGCACTTCGCGGACCGCGACGCCGTGGTCGTCGGCGACGCCCTGGTCACTCTCGACCCCTACACCGGCGGGATCGGTCCGCGGATCGTCGCCCCGGCGGCCACTGCCGACGTCGACACCGCCGTGGCGTCGCTCGACCTGCTCGTGGACACCGAGGCGCAGCACGTCCTGCCCGGCCACGGTCCGTCGTGGTCCCGCGGGGTCCGGGCAGCGGTGAGCCAGGCGCGGCGGGTGGCCGGCGCGGCCTGACCCCCGTCGGCCGGCGCAGCCAGCGCGGCCGGCGCACCCCGCCGTGCTCAGTGCGTGAAGGCGTACCCGATCAGGGCCATCGTCACGATGAAGCCCGCCAGGTAGTTGATCCAGAGGAACCGCTTCCACCCGGCGTTCGCCGCCTCGGCCCCGTCGTCCGTGACGTTCCACCACGGCAGCACGTTGAGCGCGTACGGCACGACGACGACCGCGGCGATCGGCCCCGGGAACGCCGAGAACAGCAACGCCACCCCGGCGACCAGGTAGGCCACGAACGCCAGTCGGACGGTCGCGCGGGCACCGATGACGGTCGCCACCGACCCGATCCCGCCGGCCCGGTCGGCCAGGACGTCCTGGACGGCACCGAACGCGTGCGAGGCGACGCCCCACAGGAAGAACGCCACGCACACCGCGACGAGTTCGCGGGTCCACCCGGGCCCGGCGAGCGCGAGCCCGTAGACGGCCGGGGACACGAAGTGCGTCGACGAGGTCAGTGAGTCGAGGAACGGCTTCTCCTTGAACCGCAGTCCCGGTGCCGAGTAGGCGACGACGGCGAACACGCTGACCGCGAGCACGAGCCACGTCCACGGCCCGTTCCCGCTCGCAGCGCTGAGCAGCACGAGCGCGACGAGGAACGGCACGTTGGTCACGGCCACGGCCCACAGGGTGGCGCGGTGCACGCTCCGGTCGAGCAGTGCGCCCTCGACACCGCCCTTGCGCGGGTTGCGCAGATCGGACTCGTAGTCGAAGACGTCGTTGATGCCGTACATCGCGAGGTTGTACGGCACGAGGAAGTACACGACCCCGACGAGGAACGCGGCGAGCGAGGACCCGCCGCCCCCGTCGACGCCGACCCCGCTGCCGAGCAGGTAGGCGGCACCGAACGGGTACGCGGTGTTCACCCAGCTGATCGGCCGGGAGGACACGAACAGGGCGCGGAGCGTCGACGGCCTGGAGGCGCGACTGACGGTCATGGGCTCTCCTCCGGGGTGCGGGACGGCTGGGTCGGGCGTTCCGACCGTACCGGTCGGTCGAGCAGGACCCAGCAGCTCGGCAGCAGCAGGACGGCGCCGATCGAGTACGCGAGGTCCTCCACCGGGAACAGACCGACGCGGGCCCCCAGCACGAGCGCCTGGTCGTAGGCGACGATGCCGAGCCCCACGATGACGTTGTTGAACACGCACGTCATGACGAGCAGTGCGATCCCCGCGACGACGGCGCTGGTGACGCCGGTCCGGCGAGGACGAGGAGGAGCGGGCGCCGGGCCCGGGTCGGCGGTCGTGGCGCCACGCACCCGGCGGGCGGACACGACCCCGGCCAGGACCGCGACGAGCGTCGCGAGTCCGAGGAACGGCACCGCGAGCAGCGCGTACGTCGTCGACTCGTTCACGAGGCCTCCCGGCCTCGACGCGCAGCGGCACCGTCCGCAGCGGCACCGTCGTCCGCGGTGTCGCCGGCAGCGGCGGCGCGGCGCCCGGCCAGCCTCCCGACCACCGGACGCACCGCGCCGAACAGGTCCATCGTCGTCCAGCACAGCAGCACCAGGAAGAAGAGCTCCTCGAGCGGGACGTCCGGGGCCAGGAGCACGCCGGTGAGCAGCCCGTCCGCGCCGATGAAGAAGATGCCGAGGTGGACACCGGCGACGTCCCACAGCATGAAGAACACCAGCCCGATGACCATCACGAGCGCAGCCCGCAGCGGTGCGCGCCAGAAGAACAGCCGGTGGCGGGCGTCGAGCACCGCGATCCCGGCGATCGAGACGAGCAGGCCGGCCAGGTACGACCCCGGCATCAGCCCGTCGTCCGTACCGGCGGTGCGTCGGCGTGCCGCGGGAGCGGGGTCGGCAGCGGCTCGGTCGAGGTGTCGCCGTGGATGCGCTTCAGCAGGACCTCGGCGCTGATGAGGCACATCGGCAGACCGATCCCCGGGATCGTCGAGGCACCGACGTAGTAGAGCCCGTCGACCTTGGTCGAGGCGTTCTTCTCGCGGAAGAACGCGCTCTGGGCCAGTGTGTGCGCCGGGCCGAGCATCGAGCCGTTCCAGGCGTTGAGGTCGTCGGCGAAGTCCTGCGGGCCGATCGTGCGGCGGACACGGATCCGGTCGCGGAGGTCCGGCACCCCGGCGCGCTCGGCGATGACGTCGATCGCACGGTCGGCGATCGCCTCGACCTGGGCGTCACCGGCGCCGTCGATGCCGCCCTTGCCGATCGAGACGTCGGCGGGCAGCGGCACGAGGACGAACAGGTTGCTCTGCCCCTCGGGCGCGACCGAGTCGTCGGTGATCGAGGGGGCGCAGACGTAGATCGACGCGGGGTCCGGCACGTGCCGGTCCTTGCCGAAGATGGCGCCGAAGTTCGCCTTCCAGTCCTCGGTGAACACCAGCGTGTGGTGCAGCAGCCCGGGGACGGGGCCGTCGACGCCGAGGTAGACGAGCACCGCCGAGGGGCCCGGGTCGCGCTTGGCCCAGTGCCGGGCGTCGTGGGTGCGGTGCTCCTGCTCGAGGAGCTCCATCTCGGTGTGCCGGAGGTCGGCGGCGCTCACCACGAGGTCGGCGCGCTCGACGTGCTCCGCGCCGTCCTGGTCGCGCCAGGCGACACCGGTGGCATGGCCGTCCTCCACGAGGATCCGGGAGACGGTCGCCCCGGTGGTGACGGCGGCTCCCTCGGCGAGCGCGACCCGCTCGACGGCGGCGATGACCTGCGTGATGCCGCCCTTCGGGTAGAGCACCCCGTCGGCCAGGTCGAGGTGGCTCATCAGGTGGTACATGCTCGGCGCCGCGTACGGGCTCGTGCCGAGGAACACCGCCGGGTAGCCGAGGACCTGCCACAACCGGTGGTCCTTCACCGCGGTGGACGCGAACGAGGACAGCGGCTGGACGAGCAGTCGGGCGAGCTTGCCCAGCCGCTTGAGGACGTCTGGGGCGGCGAGTTCCGTGAGGTCCTGGAACGTGCCGTAGAGGAACCGGCGCACGGCCATGTCGTACGTGTCGGCCGCCGAGTCGAGGTACTCCGCCATCCGCGCGCCGGCTCCGGGCTCGATGGACTCGAAGAGCGCGATGTTCTCCTCGCGCGAGGCGCGCAGGTCGATCGGCTCGTCGTACCCCTCGGTGTACACGCGGTAGCCGGGGTCGAGGACGTCGAGGTCGAGCTGCTCGTCGGCGCTGGTGCCGAGCAGCTGGAAGAAGTGGTCGAACACCTCGGGCATGAGGTACCAGCTCGGCCCCGTGTCGAAACGGAAGCCGTCCTGCTCCCACGTGCCGGCGCGACCGCCGAGCTGGGTGCGCTGCTCGAGGACGGTCACGGCGAAGCCGTCCCGGGCGAGCAGGGCGGCGGCCGCCAGCCCGCTGATCCCGCCGCCGATGACGACGGCGCGACGGACCGGGACGGTCCGGCGGGTGGACGCTGCGGCCGTTGCGGTGGCCGGTGCTGCCGTGGCCGGTGCATCGGTCGGACGGGAGGCGCGGGTCGGGCTCATGACGAGCCTCCAGTCTGGAGGGTGGTGACGGTGCGCGCGGGCAGGGTGCCGCGGCGGCTGAGGACGCGGGCGGCGAGTCGCGCCTTCACGGGGTTCGGGACCCGGACCCGCGAGGTGACCAGCCGGTCCGCCGGGGTGGCGGCGATGCGGTCGTTGAGCTCCTGGAACAGGGCGTGCGCGAGGGCGACCGCGGGGCGGGCGTCCCTCGGCAGCAGCGGGACGGTGACGGCGGCGCGGTCGAGGTCGGCCTGCACGTCGGCGACGAGCCGGTCCTTCGTGGCCTCGTCGAAGGTGCGGACGTCGACGCCCGGGAAGTACGAGCGCCCGAGGACCTCGAAGTCGGCGTGCAGGTCACGGAGGAAGTTGACCTTCTGGAACGCGGCGCCGAGTGCCCGGGCGCCGTCGACGAGCACGGCGTCGTCGAACGTCGGCCGTCCGGCGCGGTACACGAAGGCGCGGAGGCACATCAGCCCGACGACCTCGGCCGAGCCGTACACGTAGGCGTCGAACGAGGTCTGGTCGTGCTCGGTCTGCTCGAGGTCCATCCGCATCGACGCGAAGAACGGCCGGGTGAGTCCGCTGCCGAACCCGACGGTCCGGGCGGTCCGTGCGAAGGCGTGCACGACCGGGTTCACCGAGAACCCGCGGGCCATGGCACGCTCGGTGTCGGTCTCGAGCTCGTCGAGGACCGTCCGGGCCAGGACCGGGTCGAGGCCGGCCTCGGTCGCCGGTCCGTCCACGACCTCGTCGGCGACCCGGACCAGGGCGTAGACGTTCCGGATGTGCTCACGGGTGTCCTTCGTGAGCAGGCGGCTGGCGAGCCCGAAGGACGTGGAGTACCGACTGATGACGACGCTCGAGGCGGCCTCGGCGGTGGCGTCGTACAGCGGGAGTCGGTGCGGGGTGGTGCTCGCGCTCACCGGACGCGCTCCACGAGTTCGGTGACGAGTCCCTCGAGCCGGGCGCCGAGCTCGTACGGCAGGCCGGCGAGTTCGGCGCGGGCCAGGGCGGTGTGGTCGCGGACCCGGTCGAGGGCGGCGTCCCGGGCGCCGCACTCCACGAGCAGGTCGCGGAGGCCGGCCGCGCGTTCCTCCGTCAGGTCCGGGTCGCCGAGGTAGGGGGCGAGGTCCGGCCAGCAGTCGGTGGTGGCGGCGTGGGCGATCAGCATGGTGCGCTTGCCCTCGCGGAGGTCCCCGATCGCGGTCTTGCCGGTCGAGCCCTCGTTGCCGAAGACCCCGAGGAGGTCGTCGACGATCTGGTAGGCGATGCCGATCTCCCGCCCGAAGGCGCCGAGCGAGGCGACGACGGGCTCGGGTGCGCCGGCGAGCACCGCCCCGGACTGCAGTGGCGCCTCGAAGCTGTAGACACTCGTCTTCGCGCGCTCCATCTGCAGGACCTCGTCGACGGTCGGCATGACGCCGAGGGCGAGGTCGACGTCCGCCATCTCACCGGCGGCGCTGGCGAAGACCGCGTCGTCGAACAGGTCGAGCAGGCGCGACCGGCGTTCCCCGGTGACGCCGCTGGCCTCGATGAAGCGCGGGGCGGCTGCGAGGGCGAGGTCGCCGGCGATCACGGCGGCACTCGTCCCACGGTGCTCGGCCGTCGGCAGCGGCAGGCCGCCGGTCGTCGCGGTGTCGCGGAAGGACCCGGCCACGTTCGGTCGGCCACGACGTGACCAGTCGCGGTCGATCACGTCGTCGTGCACGACGAGGGCCGTGTGCAGCAGCTCGTAGGCGGCGGCGACCTGCGACGCAGCGTGCACGTCGTCACCCCCGAGCGCGGTGTACGAGGTGAGGACCATGCGCGGCCGGAACCGCTTCCCGCCCATGCTCGCCCTGCGCAGCACGCGCCAGAGTTCCTCCGACGGCCGGCCGAAGGCCTGGGCTCGGGCGCTCGACACCGTGAAGAAGCGCTCCAGGCACTCATCCACCAGCGCGAGGTCGATGTGCGCCACGGTGGCCGCTTCCTCGGTCATTGGCCTAATCTATCGAGGCAGATGAGCCTTTTCCCGGAAACCGTGGTGCTGCTGGCCGACGATCGTACCCCGATCGGTACGGCCGACAAGTTCACGGTGCACACAGACCAGACGCCCCTCCACCTCGCCTTCAGCTGCCACGTCCAGAACGCGGCGGGCGACCTCCTCGTGACCCGACGCGCCCTCGTCAAGAAGACGTGGCCGGGCGTGTGGACCAACTCGTTCTGCGGGCACCCCGGCCCGGACGAGTCCTTCGAGGACGCCATCGCCCGCCGTGCCGACCGTGAGCTCGGCCTCACCGTGCACAGCGTCGAGATGGTCCTGCCCGACTTCCGCTACCGCGCGGTCGACGCCTCCGGGATCGTCGAGAACGAGGTCTGCCCGGTGTTCCGGGCGGTGGCCGACGGCGACCCGCAGCCCGCCGCCGACGAGGTGTCCGAGTGGGTGTGGCTGTCCGAGGACAAGCTCCGCGCCGCCGTCACGAACGCCCCCTTCGCGTTCAGCCCCTGGCTCGGCTGGCAGCTCGCCGAACTGCCGCTCGACGCCCTCGCCGGTCGGGGGTAGGTTGGCCGACGGCCCTGCGCAGCGCACGGGCCGACGGACTGACGAAGGGCAGGTGAGGCGCGATGTCGGGTGACCATCACCGCACGGGCCGGCCGTCCCTCGTGGTCCGTGCCGCGCCCGTGTCCTGATCTCCCCTGCCGCCGGGTCGTCCCCGGCAGGCGTCGCGCCCGCTCGCCCTCCCGACCGAGGGAGCAGAGCATGGCACTCATCGACAACGCGGTGTACGTCGACGGCCGACGGGTGGCGTCGCAGCAGAGTCTGACGCTCGGCACGAGTGGCGACCTGTCGTGGATCGGGCTGCTCCGCCCGGACCCGCACGAGCTCGCTGCCGTCGCGGACGAATTCGGCCTGCACGAGAACGCCGTCGAAGACGCCCAGAAGGGCCACCAGCGGGCGAAGCTCGAGCGGTACGGCGACACCCTCTTCGTGGTGCTGCGGCCGGCCTGGTACCGGCAGGACTCCGGCACGGTCGAGTTCGGCGAGGTGCACCTGTTCGTCGGCGCCCGCTTCGTCGTGAGCGTGCGGCACGCCGAGCGCCCAGACCTGGCCTCGCTCCGCGCCCGGTGCGAGGCGGACCCGGAGTTCCTGGCGAAGGGGTCCGAGGCGGTCACCGCGGCGGTGCTCGACGAGGTCGTCGACGGCTACGCGCCCGTCGTCGAGGTGCTGCAGGACGAGATCGACGAGATCGAGGACCAGCTGTTCGCCGGACAGGTCGACCCCGGGGTGTCGAAGCGGATCTACCAGCTGCTCAGCGAGGTCCTGGCCTTCCAGCGGGCGACGAAGCCGGTGCCGGCGATGGTGCGCGGGCTCCTGCGCGGAGCCGAGAAGTACGGCGTGGACGACGACGTGCAGCACCGGCTGCGGAACGTGCTCGACCACGCCCTGCGGGTCACCGAGCGGGTCGACTCGTTCCGGGCCCTGCTCGAGAACGCACTGACGTTGCACGCCACCCTGGTGTCGCAGGAGCAGAACGAGGCGATGCGCCGGATGACGAGCGCGAGCCTGGCGCAGGGCGAGGAGAGCCGGCAGCTGGCCCGGGCGGCGCACCAGCAGGGCGAGGAGGTGAAGAAGATCTCGTCGTGGGCCGCGATCCTCTTCGCCCCCGGTCTCATCGCGGGCGTCTACGGCATGAACTTCGACCACATGCCGGAGCTGCACTGGCGGTACGGGTACCCGGTGGCGATCCTCGCGATGCTCGCGCTGGCCGGGGTCCTCTGGGTGGTGTTCCGGAAGCGCAACTGGCTGTAGCCGTCGGCGGCGCCGGACGGGAGGCCCGTGGCGGCTCGCCACGTGCCTCCCGTCCGACGTCCTGGCGGCCCCCTCAGGTGGCGCGCATCCGGGAGCCGTGCATAATGATCTGGCTCGGGATGTGAACGTGCACATGGGCGTGCCGCTGACCCGAGCTGGGAGAGAGCAGCAATGGCGACCACGCGGGCACAGCAGCCGCGGTCCCCCAGCATCCGCGACGTCGCGCGGGTCGCGGGCGTCTCGCACCAGACCGTCTCGCGGGTGCTCAACAACTCGGACGCGATCCGGGCCGAGACCCGTGACCGGGTCCTCGCCGCCATGGAGGAGCTGCAGTACCGGCCGAACCGGGCCGCGCGCGCACTGGTGACGAGCAGGACGCGCACCATCGGCGTCCTCACAGCACAGCGGTCGCACTACGGCCCGACCGTCACCCTGCAGGCGATCGAGGACGCCGCCGTCCTCCGCGGGTACTCGGTGACGACCGCGAACATCGCGGACCCGACGGACGCCGCGGTGCGGGACGGGCTCGGGCACCTCCTCGACCAGGACGTCGAGGGCATCGTCGTGATCGCGCCGCAGCAGCGGGTGTTCGACCTCATCGAGGAGCTCGGCGTGCGGACCCCGTACGTCACCATGCGGTCGAGCGTCGGCGAGGACCCGACGGCACTCTGGATCGACCAGATGGAGGGTGCGCGCCTGGCGACGGCCCACCTGCTCGACCTCGGCCACGAGTACGTCCGGCACATCGCCGGGCCGCAGGACTGGATCGAGGCGGACGCCCGCATGCAGGGCTTCCTCCGCGAGATGTCCGACCGCGACATGCCCGTGCAGCCGCCCATCCTCGGGGACTGGACGGCCGACTTCGGCTACCACGCCGGCCGCGAACTGCTGCGGTGGCGGGACTGCACCGCCGTGTTCTGCTCGAACGACGCCATGGCGCTCGGCGTCATGCACGCGGCACGGTCCTACGGGCTGGACGTCCCCGGCGACCTGTCCGTGGTCGGGTACGACGACATCCCCGAGGCGAAGCACTTCTGGCCGCCGCTGACCACCGTGCAGGTCGACTTCGCCGAGCTCGGGCGGCGGAGCGTCGACATCCTGCTGCCGAGCGGTGACGACCTGCTGCGGCCGGTCGACATCGTCCCGCAGCTCGTCGTCCGCGGGTCGACCGGGGCGCCACGCAGCCGCTGAACCGGTCGGTCTGTCCCCAGCCCGAGGGGCGCACCGTCCGCTGCGCGCGGATGTTGCGCGGGGCGTTACCGAAACGGGACCGATCCGAATTGACAGCCCTGCCGAGCGTGTGCGTAGGATTACCTCCGTTCCTCGATGTGACCGTTCACATCGGCCGTCACACGAGGGACACCGGACGCGACAACGAAGTCCGCACGCACCCTCGTGCCCTTCGGATGCCGCAGCTGTTCCACCGAAGGACTGCCGCATCGCAGCGGCAGAAGGAGATGCACCGTGGCGTCAACCCCACAGGGTCACGACCCGATCGCAACCGGGCTCGAGACCCGATCGATCACCGCTCCCGAGACGATCCTCGAGATGCGTTCCATCACCAAGGAGTTCCCTGGTGTGAAGGCGCTCTCCGACGTCTCGCTGAGCGTCCGCGCCGGCGAGATCCACGCGATCTGCGGCGAGAACGGCGCTGGCAAGTCCACGCTGATGAAGGTGCTGTCGGGCGTGTACCCGTACGGCACGTACGAGGGCGAGATCGTCTACGAGGGCGAGGAAGTCCGCTTCTCGAACATCAAGCAGTCCGAGCAGGCCGGCATCGTCATCATCCACCAGGAGCTGGCGCTGATCCCGGAGCTCTCCATCACGGAGAACCTGTTCCTCGGCAACGAGCCGGGCCGCTTCGGTCGCATCGACTGGACCGCTGCCCAGCTCCGCGCGCAGGACCTGCTCGCCCGCGTCGGCCTGGCCGACGACCCGGACACGCAGATCAAGAACATCGGTGTCGGCAAGCAGCAGCTGGTGGAGATCGCCAAGGCCCTGCACAAGGACGTCAAGCTCCTCATCCTCGACGAGCCGACCGCCGCGCTGAACGAGAACGACTCCCAGCACCTCCTCGACCTCATCGTCGGGTTGAAGGCCAAGGGCATCTCGAGCATCATCATCAGCCACAAGCTCAACGAGATCGAGCAGATCGCCGACGAGATCACGATCATCCGCGACGGCAAGACCATCGAGACGCTCAACGTCAAGGCGGACGGCGTCAACGAGGACCGGATCATCCGCGGCATGGTCGGCCGTTCGCTCGAGTCGCGCTTCCCGGACCGCACGCCGAAGATCGGCGAGACGTTCTTCGAGGTCCGCAACTGGACCGTGCAGCACCCGCTCGACTCGTCGCGCCTGGTCTGCAAGGGCTCGAACTTCCACGTCCGCAAGGGCGAGATCGTCGGCTTCGCCGGCCTGATGGGCGCCGGCCGCACCGAGCTCGCGATGAGCCTGTTCGGTCGCTCCTACGGCACCTGGCTCGACGGCCAGATCATCAAGGACGGCCGCGAGATCAAGGTCACGAACGTCCAGCAGGCGATCGACAACGGCCTCGGCTACGTCTCGGAGGACCGCAAGGCCCTCGGCCTCAACCTGCTCGACACCGTCAAGCGCTCGACGGTCGCCGCCGACCTGCGGAAGATCTCGAAGGGCGGGGTCGTCGACTCCCTCGAGGAGTACTCGGTCGCCGAGAAGTACCGGAAGATGCTCCGCACGAAGGTGCCCTCGGTCGAGGACAACGTCGGCAAGCTCTCCGGCGGCAACCAGCAGAAGGTCGTCCTGTCGAAGTGGATGTTCACCGACCCCGACCTGCTCATCCTCGACGAGCCGACCCGCGGCATCGACGTCGGTGCGAAGTTCGAGATCTACGGGATCATCCAGCAGCTCGCGGCCGAGGGGAAGGGCATCATCCTCATCTCGTCCGAGCTCCCCGAACTCCTCGGTCTCTCCGACCGGATCTACACCATCTTCGAGGGCCAGATCACCGCTGACCTCCCGGCCGACCAGGCCGATCCAGAAACGCTCATGCGCAGCATGACGTCCGCGCGGAAGGGCGCCACCGTCTCATGAACAACCTGAAGCTGCTCTTCGGCAAGGGCAACAGCATCGGCCAGTACGGCATGGTCATCGCGCTCATCGCGATCCTGATCTTCTTCTCGATCACGACGAACGGGCTCATCCTCGAGCCCACCAACGTGATCAACCTGTTCCTGCAGTACTCCTACATCCTCATCCTCGCGCTGGGGATGGTCATGGTGATCATCGCCGGCCACATCGACCTGTCCGTCGGATCGGTCGCGGCGGTCGTCGGCATCGTCGTGGCGCAGTCCATGGCGGTCTGGAACTTCCCGGTCTGGGCCGCGATCATCCTCGGCCTCGCCGTCGGTGCCCTCATCGGCGCCTGGCAGGGCTTCTGGGTGGCGTTCGTCAAGGTCCCGGCCTTCATCGTGACCCTCGCCGGTCAGCTCATCTTCCGTGGTGCGAACCAGATCATCGGTTCGTCGACCTCGGTCCCCGTCCCGGAGGAGTACACGCCGATCGGCGCCGGCTTCCTCGGTGACTTCGGCCCCGACTTCGGCTTCAGCAACGGCACCCTCCTGATCGGGCTCGCCACGATCATCGCGCTCATCGTCATCGAGGCCCGTGGCCGCGCCCGTCGCAAGAAGATGCACGCCGAGGTCCCGCCGCTGTGGGTCTCGATCGTCCGCACGGGCATCCTGGTCGCCGTCACGCTCTTCGCCACCTACCTGTTCGCCGCCGGCCCGGTCGGCACCTCGGTCCCGATCGTCGCGATCATCCTCGGTGTCCTGACCATCGTCTACGGCTTCGTCACCAAGAACACGATCTTCGGCCGCCAGGTCTACGCCGTCGGTGGCAACGCCAACGCCGCGGTCCTGTCCGGTGTCTCCGCGAAGAAGGTCAACTTCTTCGTCATGATGAACATGTCCGTCCTCGCCGCGATCGCCGGCATGGTCTTCGTCGGCTACTCGGGTGCCTCGGGCCCCGCGGACGGCACCGGTTGGGAGCTCGACGCGATCGCCGCCGTGTTCGTCGGTGGTGCCGCCGTCGCCGGTGGTGTCGGCACGATCTCCGGCTCGATCATCGGTGGTCTCGTCATGGCGCTGCTGTCCAACGGTCTGCAGCTCATGGGCCTCGAGTCGAACAAGGTGCAGATCATCCGTGGTCTGGTCCTGCTCGTCGCCGTCGCCTTCGACGTCTACTCGAAGTCGCAGGGCCGTCCGTCGCTGATCGGCGGCATGATGCGGCAGTTCCAGCGCAAGGACACCGAAGAGAACACGATCGGCGCGCAGCAGCCGCGCTCAATCGAGGACCAGCCTGACAAGGTCACCCTCCCCTAGCTCGGCACTCCCGGCGGTCGGGTGACCGACCGACGGGACACCCGGTACGACCCATCCACCACAGCGGGGCTCCGGCCCCACCTCCTCAACGAAGAGAAAGCAATCACATGCGCAAGAAGATCGTCGCCGGCGTCAGCCTGGCGCTCATCGCGGGCCTCGCCCTCAGCGGCTGCTCGGCTCGTGGCAACACGGAGGCCGGCGACTCGGGCTCCGGCTCGACCTCGACCATCAAGAAGGGCGACCTCATCGGCGTCGCCCTGCCGGCCAAGACCTCGCAGAACTGGGTCCTCGCGGGCGCCGCGTTCAAGAAGTCGATCGAGGAAGCCGGCTTCAAGGCCGACATCCAGTACGCCAACGCCGGCAGCCCGGTCCCGGACCAGCAGTCGCAGATCTCGGGCATGGTCACCAAGGGTGCCAAGGCCGTCATCATCGGCGCCGCCGACGGTTCGCAGCTCGGCTCGCAGGTGAAGGCCGCCAAGGCTGCCGGTGCCACCGTCATCGCCTGGGACCGCAACATCCTGAACACCGAGAACGTCGACTACTACGTCGCGTTCAACAACTTCAAGGTCGGCCAGCTCCAGGCGCAGGCGCTCCTCCAGGGCCTCGAGGAGAAGAAGGGCGACAAGCCGTACAACGTCGAGCTCTTCGCCGGTTCCGCGGACGACGCCAACGCCACCGTGTTCTTCAACGGTGCGATGGACGTCCTGCAGCCGAAGATCGACGACGGCACGCTCAAGGTCACCTCGGGTCAGACCACGTTCGCCAAGGTGAACACGCAGGGCTGGCTCGCGCAGAAGGCCCAGTCGCGCATGACGGACCTCCTGGCGCAGTACTACACGGGTGACACCGAGCTGGACGGCGTCCTCTCGCCGAACGACACGCTCGCCCGTGCGATCCTCACCGCGACCAAGGCCGCCGGCAAGGACAACCCCGTCGTGACTGGTCAGGACTCCGAGACCGCGTCGATCCCGCTCATCATGCAGGGCACGCAGTACTCGACCATCTACAAGAACACCACCGACGAGGCCCAGGCCGCGATCGACCTGGTGTCCGACCTGGCCGCCGGCAAGGAGCCGAAGACCGTCGAGGACAAGAACAACGACAACGGCAAGAAGATCGTCCCCACCGTCGAGCTGACCCCGGTCCTCGTCACGAAGGACAACGCCGTCGAGGCCTACAAGAACGACGCGACGCTCTCCGAGCTCGCCAAGAAGGGCTGAGCCTCCCCGGTTCCAGCAGAAGGGCCCCGTTGCGACCGCGACGGGGCCCTTCCTCGTTCCGGCCGCGCTTCCGTGCGCCGGCCTGGAGGCCCGCCCCCGCGCCTCCAGGCCGGTCCGGCTCGGTGCGCCCGTGCGCCGGTAGCGTGTCCCCGTGGCCGAGGGTGAGGTGATGGAGGTGCGGGCGGTCCTCGCGCTCCTCGAACCGGTGTTCCGCGAGATGCTCCGCGCGGACGAGCTGCGCTCGACCCGCTTCCACCTCGCCCCCATCGACGATCCGTGCGGGCACGCCCTCCAGCCGGACGACCTGGTCGAGACGAACAGCGCGGTGGTGTGGTGGCGGATCGTCGGCGAGCGCGGAGCGTCCGGCGGGCTCCGGCTCGACGACGGGCCCGAGATGACGGCCCGCTGCGTGCAGAGTGACCTGCAGGACTTCATCGCCGAGAGCCGCTTCGGCTGGGGCGAGTTGCGGGGCCCGCACGGCCTCCCCTGACTGCTCGCCAGCCTATGTACCGGCGTTGGAGTGGAGCTCCGCACCTCGGGCCTCCAGGACAGGGCCGGTCCGACGTCGGTCGCGTCGGTCAGCGCACCGCGAGCAGCGCCCCGTGCGGGCGCGGGCGGGGCGTCCCGGCTGTCCGGGTGTGGAGCTCGACGACCGTGAACCCGGCGGCGCGGACCTCGTCCGCCAGCGTGTCCGGCGGCCAGCGGTACGCGGTCGTCACCGCGTGGTCGAACGGCTCCACGCGCTCCCCGGTGAAGAAACCCACGAGCAGCCCGCCACCAGGCCGGAGGACCCGCGCGGCCTCGGACAACGGCCGACCGATGCCCCCCGGGTCGTGGTGGACGAGCGAATACCAGGCGAGCACGCCGGCGAAGTGCTCCTCCTCGACCGGGAGCTCGTCGACGCTGCCGACGACGTACCGAGCGCCGGGGTGGGTCCGACGGGCGTGCTCGACGAAGGCCGGTACCTGGTCCAGTCCGACGACGTCGAGCCCGCGCTCGGCGAGGTGGCCGCTCCAGTGCCCGGGGCCGCACCCGGCGTCGAGGACCGGGCCACCGAGTCCGGCCGCCCACGTGGTGACGAGGTGGACGTCGGCGGGGTGCACCGAGGCCATCGTCCCGAGCTGGCCGATGTAGTCAGCCGCGCGACGCCCGTAGGCATCCCGGACGGGGCCGCCGTCGCCCTCCGGACCGGTCGGCGTGGACGGTCGCGCCGCGGCGTCTCTGGGCACCCGTCTCACCCTGCGTACTCGGGGTCGGCGGCCGGGTCGTACCGCGCTCCCGCTGCCGCGGAGAACAGCTGTGCGTCAGGATGCTCGGCCTGCCACATCGCGTCCACGTCAGTGAGTTCGGCTGCGCCACAGCGAGCGTCTGCTTGCGTCCCTTCGGCGGCGATGCCGATGGCGAACACGACGGGCTGCTCGGGGCCGAGGACGACCGGATGCCCGGATGCCCGCATGCAGCCGACGTAGCGGTCCCAGGCCGCGACGTACTCGGGGCGGGTGACGACACCGTCCTCGACCGCGGCCTGCTGCTCCGGTGACGGGCCAGGCACGGGATCAGGCCGTGCCCACGCGGCCCAGACCGTCATCGAGCCGTCGTGGTCGATGCGGACGGAGGGCCGCTTCTTCGTCTCGACCGGCACCGTGACCGACGTCCCGCAGGCCGCGGTCGTCGGACCGCCACCGGTGACGGTGACCGTCACCGACCCGTCCGGCGCACACTGGAGGCCGATCGCGACGGCGGCAGCACCGGGGGGTCGAGGCGGCAGCGTCACCGAGGTCGGCCCGTCTGCGACCCGCACGACCGGGCTCCCGATCAGGGTCACGTCACCGGCGGACCCCGTCTGGACCAGCATCGCCGCGTCCTCGGGCGAGAGCGACCGTTGGAGCAGTCCGGTCCCGACCAGCGCCCCGGCGGTGAGCGAACCCGCCACCACGAACGCGCCGATGCTGATGACGGGGACGGTCCAGCGGCGACGCCGCCCGGACCGCTCGACGCGGTCGACGAGCACGGCGCGGAGGGCACGGTCTCGGGAGGTCGTGGTCATCGTGGTCCTCCGGTGGTGGTCGCTGATGGGATCGGGGGCGTCGTCTGCTCGGTGAACTGCGCGCCGAGGCGCTTCCGGGCGCGGGAGAGGCGGGACTTGACGGTCCCGACCGGGACGCCGAGGACCTCGGCGGCCTCGGCCTCGCGGTGCCCGGCGACGACGCAGAGCGCGAGGACCTGCTGGTCGGCCGGGGAGAGCCTCCGGAACGCGGCGACGGCAGCGCCGTCGTCGTGACGATCGGCCGGGTCCGGGGCGTGTTCGGCGGGCGGGAGCGTGGCGAGGAGGCGCCGGTACCGCATCGTGGTCCGGGTCGCGTTCCGTGCGACGTTCGTCGCGGTGACGAGCAGCCAGGGCAGCAGGTCGCCGTCGACGAGCCGGGCGCTCCGCCGACGCCGCCAGGCTTCGAGGAAGACGACGGCCACGACGTCGTCGACGTCCACCTCGGGCGGCACCAACCGGAGCGCGTGCCGGTGCACCCGGTCGCGGTGCCGGTCGAAGACGCGGCCGTAGGCCTCGCCGTCACCGCGGCCCGCGGCCGCCCAGTCCTCGGCGTCGTCGCCGCTCCCGTTGCTCATGTCCTGGAGTGTCCGGCACCGACGAGATGGTTCCACCCAGTCGGCAGCTGGGCCGAGCTGGCCTCAGTCGCGCCGCTGCATCGCCGACAGGCGCTCGTTGTACGCGTCGAGCTCTGCGTCGCCGTCCCGCTCGGCCTGGCGGTCCTTGCGCTTGGCGGTGCGCTCGTCCGACCGCACCCAGTTCCGGACGACGATGAGCACGACGAACACCATCGGCAGCTCGGAGGCACCCCAGGCGATGCCGCCGCCGGTGTGCTGGTCGTCGAGCAGGGCCGCGTCGTTCGTCTGCCCGAGGGCGTGGAACCAGTCGATCGCGTACACCGACTGCGAGGTCATCACCGCGACGCCGAAGAACGCGTGGAAGGCCAGGGTGGCGAGCAGGGCGATGATGAGGATCGGGTACTGCGGCCGCTGCGGCCCCGGGTCGATGCCGACGAACACCCAGAAGAACAGGTACCCGCTCAGGACGAAGTGCACGATCATCACGATGTGCCACTCGTGGGACTGCATGGCGTACTCGAACGCCGGGGTGAAGTAGAACACGACGAGGGACCCGGCGAAGACGACGCCGGCGACCGCGGGCTTGGCGAGGAACTGCATCCACCGCGAGTGCACGAACAGCATGAGCCACTCGCGGGCGCCGCGGGAGCCGTCGTTGCGCACCGGCAGGGTGCGCAACGCGAGGAGCACCGGGCCGCCGAGCACGAGCGGCAGCGGGACGAACATCATGAGCAGCATGTGCTGCACCATGTGCGACGAGAAGTGGATCATGCCGTAGACGGCCGGACCCCCGGAGGTCGTCCAGATGAACACGGCGCAGCCGACGAGCCAGGCGATGGTCCTGCCGACCGGCCACGAGTCGCCGCGCTGCTTGAGCTTGCGGACGCTCCACAGGTACCAACCGGCGCCGACCAGGGCGAGCGCGAGCCACATCCAGTCGATGTGCCAGTGCGACAGGTAGGTCTGCATGGTCTGCTCGGGCGGGTACGGGTACCCGATGAGCCCGGAGCGGGTGTCGGCTCCGGTCTCCGGCGTCTGCGGGATCGGCGGCTGGCTGCGGGCGACGGCGACGGAGACGCCGATCGCGACGGCCATGAAGACGATCTCGGCCAGGGCGAAGCGCACGAAGAGCCGGCGGTCGGTCGGCGCGCGGAGCAGCCCGGGCACGAGCTTGCGGCGCTGCAGGACCCCGGCGACGCCGAGGAGCACGAGGATCACGGCCTTCGTCGTGATGAGCCAGCCGTACGGCGTCGTGACCAGGTCGAGCGGCCCGGTCAGCCGGAGCTGCGCGTTGACGACGCCGGAGAACGCGACCGCGGCGAACGCCCAGCCGGCGAGCGTGGAGTACCGGGCGACGACGCGTCCGGTGGCGCCCTTCGTCCGCGTCCGCAGGAGCACGACGGCGACGAGCCCACCGGCCCAGACGCACACGCCGACCAGGTGCACGGCGAGCGAGTTGACGGCGTTCGCATGCTCGAGGGACCCGGCGGCGTGGCCGGAGAGCGCGAGGGGCAGCAGCGCGAACAGCGACGCGACCGTGGCGACGGCGAGGGTGGTGGCCCTGGTGGCGAACGCGGCGACGACGGTCGCGATGAGCACCGCTGCGGCGGAGACGACGAGCGACTGTCCGATCTCGACCTGGAACGCGAAGAGCATGAAGTTGCGGGCGAAGACCGGGCTCGTCAGCGGGACGCCGAGTGTGTTCGCGCCGGTCAGCACGATGCCCGCGACGGCGGCGAGGAACCACACCGACCCGGACACCGCCGCCCACCGCGCTGCCCGGTGCTGCACGGACGACATCGCGCCGTGGTCGGCCTTCTGTGCCGGCAGCGCGAACGCGGCGACGATGAGCAGACCGATCGTCAGCGCGGCGACCCCGTCGTGCACACCACGGGCTGCGACGAGGCCGAACTGCACGGTGTCACCGGCGGAGACGAGCTGCTGGTTCGCGGTGAACGCCCCGGTGATCGTCATCCCCAGGACCGCGCACGCCACGACGAGCGGCAGCGCGATCACGAGGACGGTCGCGACGGTGGACGTGCGCGTGGTGACGGGCGCGGTGTCCGGTGCCGGGCCTCCTGGTCGGGAGGCGGAGTCCGGACGATCTGCCGCGTCCGGGTGGGGCTGGGGTGACGTGACGGCCATACCTGTCTCGGGTCGGTTCCGTCCGCGGTCCGCGGACCCTCCATCGTAGGCGCGCGGGTCTGGACGCGCGAGGGCAGGTTGCTGGGCGGTGTCCCCGACTGCCGTCCGTAGCGTGGGGGACGTGACTCCAGGACAGCGCGACGACGACCAGGACCGGTTCGACCAACTGCTCCGCGCGGTCGGCGAGGTCCTCGATCCGGAGCTCGACGTCCTCGACGCGATGAGCCGAGCGGTCGACGCCTGCGTGCGCACCACCGCGGCGACCGAGGCCGGCATCGTGCTGGCCGACCGCGAGGGTGTGCTGCACGTCATCGCCTCGTCGAGCGAACGGAGCATCGACGCGGAGGAGGCGCAGCTCGGCACCGAGGAAGGCTCCTGCATCGACTGCGTCCGGACCGGCAGGACGGTCGACGTGCCCGACGTGTCGACGCGCGCGTCCGAGTGGCCGACGTTCGCCACCACGATGCGCGAGCGCGGACTGGTCGGGACGTTCGCCGAACCCGTTCGCCTTCGGACCGCGACGATCGGCTCACTGTGCGTGTTCGCCGACCACGACCATGGTCACGACGACCGCGACGTCGTCGCGATCCAGCTCTTGGCGGACGCGGCCTCCGCCGCCCTGGTCCGGCAGCGTGACCCGGACCGCCTGCGCACGCTCCACGACCAGGTCGCGGACGCCCTGGAGGCGCGGGTGACGATCGAGCAGGCCAAGGGCGCCCTCGCCTACCGCCGCGGCGTCGAGATCGACGAGGCCTTCCGCGTCCTGCGCGACGGCGCACGACGGTCAGGGCGCGGACTCCGGGCCGCCGCCGAGGACGTCGTCCGCAGCGGCGGCGACCTGCTCGACGCCTCCTGACGTCGCGCCTCCTGACGGCGACGGGCCGACGGCCGACCCGTCAGATCGTGATGGTCCGCGCCACGACCTGCCGAGCTGTGTCGGCGAGCTGCAGCTGGTGCGAGCGCGCGTAGGAGCGGAGCAGGCGGAAGGCCTCGTCCATCTCGACCGCGTGCGTCTGCGCCAGAACGCCCTTGGCCTGCTCGATGACGACCCGGCTGTCCAGCGCCCGCTGCAGCTGCGACCGGGCGACGGTGGCCTGCTCGAGCACCCGCTGCTGCAGGATGCTGATCGTCGCGACGTCCGTCAGGGCCTGGGCGGCGACGACGTCGTCCTCGTTCAGGACGCCCGGGTGCTCGCGGTACAGGTTCATCGAGCCGAGGGTCTCGTTCCGCAGGCGGAGCGGGATGGCGTGCACGGAGGCGTACCCGGAGGACGCCGACGCCTCGGCGAACCGCGGCCACCGCGCGTGCAACTCGTCGACGCTGCCGACCGAGACGACCTGGCCGGAGCGGTACGCCTCGATGCAGGGGCCCTCGCCGGCGTCGATCTGCATGATCCCGACCAGGTTGCTCCGCTCGCTCGTCGACGCGACGAGTTCGAGTTCGTCGGTCGGTGTTGCGAGCATGATGCCTGCCGCGCTGACGTCGAACAGTTCGGCGGCCTTGCCGACCAGGAGTTCGAGCAGTTCGATGACGTCGTAGTCGTCGACCAGGGTGTCGGCGAGGGTGACGAACGCCTCGACGAGGCCGTGCTCTCTGCTCTGCGCCATCAGCGTTCCTCTTCCTGTGCTGAGTCGGTGGTGCCCGGGTCGCGGAAGTCGATACGGCGTTCGATGACGCCTTCCGCGATCGCGTGCAACGGCTGCCCGTCCGCGAACGCCCGCGCGCGCAGGACGAGCAGTGCCTCGTCCGGTGTGAGCCCGAGCTGGGCGATGACCATCCCGGTGGCCTGGTGCACGTGCCGACCGGAAGGCTGGGACACCGAGACCGACGGCGGGGTACGACCGTCCTCGACGTCTCGCGTCGCCGAGGACAGGACCCGGAGCGCCGCCAGCCGGGCGAGCAGTGCCGCTTCGCCGAGCTGGCCGGCGGCGAGGGGGTCGGTGTCGAACCGGTACAGGGTCACGGCACCGAGGTCGAAGGTCCCGACGGACAAGGGGAACGACAGCAGGCCCGCCCAGCCGGTCTCGCGCAGGGCCGACCTCGCGGACGGCCATTCGTCACCGCCCGTGGTCAGGTCGTAGACCAGGACCGGGGACCGTCGGCGCAGCGCCGACCAACCAGGCCCTTCGCCGAGGAGCACCTGCTGCTCGTCGGACTCCGCGGACTTCGGGTCGGTCGCGGTGATCACGGAGCTGCCGAAGGGCGGCCCGAGCGTCGACAACGCCGCACCGCTGATGGGCAGGACGTCGACGAACGCGGTCGCGATCGCGTCGTCGTCACCGCTCTGCAGCCGGCGGGCCGCGTCGTGGAACGCGCTCACGGCCGTGCGCGCGACGGGCAGCGCGGGCCGTGGAGGGCGGTCGTCATGGTGGTCATCAGCGCTCCTGCTGGACGGTGCTGCAGCGCGGGGGCTGGGTGCTGAAGCGGATGCGTTCAGCCTAGTCGCGCGGACTCCGCCCACTCGGAGGTCCGTGCAGGTACCGTCCTTCCTGGTAGCCCCAGACCCCGGCCACTCGTTCACTCGCATCCCTGCGAAGAGCTGGAGTCCTCGTGCGCCTTCTACACTCCCACGACCGCGTCGTCCGTCGTGCTCGTCTCCCCCGTCGCGCACGCAACGTGCTCGGCATCCGGGTCCCGCGTTTCACCGGTCCCGCCGGTTCCGTTCCCTCCGGCTGCGGCGCGACCCTGCACGGCCACCGCTGTCAGCGCGCCCTGGCGCACCGCGGGATGCACGTCGTCGAGGTCGGTGACGTCCGCCTGCGCTGGGACGACCGCACGCCGCCGACGGACGGCTGGGTCCTCGACGCGTTCGACTCCTGAGGCTCCGGCCCCACGGTCGGCCGACGTCGCCGCGGGCAACAGCGCGACTAGGCTGCCACCGTGCTGCTCTCCGACCGTGACATCACCGCTCAGCTCGACCAGGGCCGGATCGGCCTCGACCCGTACGACGCCTCGCTCGTGCAGCCGTCGAGCATCGACGTGCGGCTCGACAAGTACTTCCGGTTGTTCGACAACCACAAGTACCCGCACATCGACCCCGCCGAGGACCAGCCCGAGCTCACCCGCCTGGTCGAGACCGACCCGGACGAGGCCTTCGTCCTGCATCCGGGCGAGTTCGTGCTCGGGTCCACGTTCGAGGTGGTCTCACTGCCGGACGACATCGCGGCGCGACTCGAGGGCAAGAGCTCGCTCGGTCGCCTCGGACTCCTCACGCACTCGACCGCCGGCTTCATCGACCCGGGCTTCTCCGGGCACGTGACCCTGGAGCTGTCGAACGTCGCGACCCTGCCCATCAAGCTGTGGCCCGGGATGAAGATCGGGCAGCTCTGCTTCTTCCAGCTGTCGAGCCCGGCCGAGAAGCCGTACGGGTCCGCCGAGTACCAGTCGCGGTACCAGGGGCAACGTGGTCCGACGCCGTCCCGTTCGGCGCTGAACTTCCACCGGGCGGACGTCGCGCGCCAGGGGTGACCCGCTGCTGACACCGCGCTCCGGGCGCAGCCAGCTGGTCCCTGCGATGCCTGATGTCTGTGATACGGAATACAAAATCCTGTGTAGCGTGGTGATCATGCCGCCAGGACAGCGCCGTGCATCACCGGCGACACTCTCCGCCGCCGCCATCATCCGCGAGGCACGGCTGCGCGCCGACCTGACACAGGTCCAGCTCGCCGCCCGCGCCGGTGTCACGCAGAGTGTCATCAGCACGTACGAGAACGGGCGTCGGGAGCCCTCCCTCGCTGCCCTGCAACGGCTCTTGCTCGCAGCGGGGTTCCGGACCGCCATCGACCTGCAACCCGTGGCGCAACCGGCGCCGCTCCGCGAACTCGTCGCGCGACACCGTGACGAACTGCTCACGGTCCTGCACCGGCACGGCGCCGTCGACGTCCGGCAGCTCCTCGACGTCAGCGGGCGGACCCGGGCCGACGACTGGCTCGCGGACATCGAACTCGTCGTGGACCTCGCGCCCGGGGCCGGGATCTTCTCGCTCATGCGGATGCAGGACGAGTCCGAGCGGATGCTCGGCGTCCGGGTCGACGTCCTCGCCGCCGACGCACTGCCCGACGACGTCCTCGAGCGGGCGGTCCCGCTGTGAGCGGCTCGACGGAGCAACGGCTGGACGACCTGATCGCGGCGTGCACCCGGATCGAGGAGTACATCGCCGACCCGGCGGTGCCCGAGGCGGTCGTGCTCGACGCCGTCCGGATGCGCCTCGTCGACATCGCGTCGTCGGCCCGGCAGTTGCCGCCGACGATGACCGCGGCGGAACCGACCATCCCCTGGTCGCAGGTGTCGGCGCTCGGCGAACGGCTGACGGGACGGCACGGCGAGACCCCGGCGTCGCTCCTGCTCCGCACCGCCCGGACCGATGTGCCCGTGCTGCGCGATGCCGCCATCCGGATGCGCGCCCGGTGCCCGGGACCGGGACGGTGACCGGGTGCCCGTGTCCGTCAGTCCCCGTGCACGATGCACACCGCATCGAGGTCGAGCGATGCCTCGAGCGCCGCACTCACCCCGGCCTCACCGTCCGCGTTGTTCGGGGTGACGGCATCGACCCACCACAGCGGGACGGACATCGCCGGGGCGTCCGGCAGGAGTCGGGTGACCTCGTCGAGACCATCGACCCGTCGGACCCCGAGCACCGTGATGACCGGGTGGGTGGCGTCGCGACAGACCTGCACCATGGGGCCGTCGTCGAGCGCCCGGACTCCCCAGGCGTCGTCGTGCAGCAGCAGCGCCTCGGCCACGTCGCGGACCTGTACCTCGGCGCGGCAGAGCAGGGTCACCTCACGCGGCACCCTGCGACCCCTGCCCGCCGTGCTGCATCGCGTGCGGTCCGAGGGCACCGTCGTCGTGGGCCGGGTCGAGGGGCGCACCGCCGACGAGCTGCAGGAAGCGGTCCTCGTCGATCCGGTCGAGGAACGACTCGAGTGCGACCCAGCCGTCCTCGAAGCGGACGACGAGCCCCTCACCGACCTCGCCCGCGAAGGTCTCGGTCGTGGTGCGGACCGGCGGCCATTCGCCGCGACGGTCCAGGAAACGGGTGGCCTCGGGGCCGACGATCACCGCGAGCGGCTCCGGCTCACCGTACGAGACCGCGCGGACCAGGTGGTCGGCGTCCCCGCGGCGCTGCATGACGACGCCGAACACCGGCTCGACGTCGCTCGCGACCCGGTGCACGGCGTCCAGCAGACGACCGGCGAGCCCGGGGTCCGTTCCACCCTCGGGCACCGTGAGCACCGCGGACATCGTCTCGACGACGACCCCATCGGTCAGGTGCGCCGTCATCGTGGCGGAGATGCCGTCGCCGACCGCGTACGAGGTGCTGATGCCCGGTGACTCGTGCTTCGCGTACTGCGTGACGACCCAGCGGTCCCAGCTCGAGTTGAGCGGTTCCGAGGTGCCCCAGCGGGTCGGGCAGGTGCCCACGGTCGCGCAGAGCGCCTCGATCGCGGAACCGATGTCGACCGACCGCTCGTCGTGGTGGCGCAGGGTGAGGTCGATGCTGATCTGCCGGACGGAACCCACGGCCTCCGGATGCTCCGGCGACGGCTCGCCGAGCAGTTCCGGTCCGTGCTCGACGAAGTCATCGATGCCGGCGGCGGGCACACCGGTGCGACCGTCCCGCAGCTCGCCGTCCGGCCCGCGGACAGCCCATGCGGCACCGTGCGCGCCGAGCGCGTGCCGGAGGGCGGGCGTGAGTGCAGCCTCCGGTCCGGTCCGCAGGACGACGGTCCGACCGGCACCGGACGCGCGACGCAGGAGCGAGTCGAGGGACTCGGTGAGCCACACCACGGGTGCGCTGGAATCCACCACGATGGCCGGTCCGACCACGTCGTCGATGAGGGGATGCCTGACCATCCGGTTCCTCCTCGGGTCGGTCCTGCTGGCGCTGCCTTGATCCCCCTGGACGGTACACACACGGTCCCGGACTGTCCGTCGGGAACGGCGGCTCACAGCGGAGAGACAGGGGCGGCCGGGAGGCCCGGTGCAGGCCCGCCCCGCGGCTCGCTGGAGCGCTCGGCTGGCATCCGGCGGATCATCCGCTAGGCTGGTGCGGTCCCGTTCGACGGGATGCGCGAGTGTAGTTCAATGGTAGAACTCCAGCTTCCCAAGCTGGTAGCGCGGGTTCGATTCCCGTCACTCGCTCCGTTTCTCGACCGGTGTCGCTGCTCAGCGCGGTCGTTCTTCTCTCGATTCAGCTGAGGCTCACCCCCTCCCCCGCTGGCTTCCGAGCGGAACCGCTCCCTGTTGACTCTCGGGACGTACGAACTCCATGCCGAGGCCAGGGCGACGGGGGATGTCCGAGCATCTTCGGTGTGACCGGAGTCTCGCCGAGGCGGCGACCGACGACCGTCACCGGACGGTCTGCTGCACGCTCTTCCGTCGGTCGAGCTCGGCGAGCATCGTCTCCGTCTTCCGGAGCACTCGTGGAGTGGTGACAGCGGTGCCGATGAACACGGCGAGGAAGAAGACCGCACCGATCCAGAACAGCGGCTGACCGGTGACCGCGAGCCAGATGGCGAGGGCGGTCATAGGCAGGTACAGCAGCGGCGCCGCCCAGCGCAGTGGCCGGTACTGCCGCTGATGGTGCTCCACCGCGCGCCGCCACTCGTCCACGTCCACGTCGGCCGGAACGGTGCCGCGGCGGACGGCCCGGCCGAAGTCGGGTCGTCGTGCCACCCCGCCGTACCCGCGTCGTGTCCGCCCGAGCCACAGCCACATCCCGACGCCGTACAGTGCCCCGACCAATGCGGACACGAGCGCTCGAGCTCCGACGCCGAGTTCCGGCGCCGTGACGAACGTGAACGCGAACCACACCGCGGCGAACAGGACCGCCATGATGACTCCGACGATCCACGTCGGCAACTGCTTCGTCCACCCCATGACCGACAGCTTGGCACGACCACCCGGGGCTCTGCCTTGCGTGGAAGAGGCGGAGCGACCGCGGACGGTGTGCGGACCAAGATCCCGCGCAGGAGGTGGCGGGGTGTCCGGCCCCGGTCCTGAGCGCGGTTCCGTTCCTGCCGACGGGCAGAAAAGGCGGAGCCGACTTGATCTCGTGAGTTGCACGACGACCCGTTCGCGCGATGGAGGTGTCGTCGGGCGCAACCGCAGTTCATCTCGCTGCCGCGACTCGGCATGGCAAGGAACCCCTCGGTATCGTCGCTGCACCCAGGCAACGAAGGAGGACTCAACGTGAGTACGCACTCCGCGCTCCGGCGCGCACGACAGGTGGTCGCGGCCACGATGAACCCGACGATCCCGGCGGACCGCTTCGACTGGGTCGGAACCGACGGCACGGTCGACACCGGCCTGCTCCGGAAGACAAAGGAGGCGATCGAGCTCCTCCTCACCGACCGCGCGGTCCTGCATGTCGGACGGATCAGGGAAATGCCGATGGAGGCAGGCGGACGCCAGGAGCTCTCGAGTGCGATCGTCCGCACCGTCTTCGACCGGCTCCCGGCCCGGCGGAGCATCTCCGAGGAGACCTTGAACGCCGCCCTCGCGATGTTCGTCGAGGACGTCGCGCTCGTCCGCCGAGACGCGGTCGACACCGGCGTGGTCACACGCTCGGCAGATGGTTCGTCGTACAGCCTTTCGGCTCCAGAAGCGAAATCCTAAAATTTTGCACTGCAGTTCCGTGCGTCGATAGGTTCTCCTCCATCGATGGCTCGATCGAAGCCATGGATTCATCCAGAGAGAGGAAGAGCACATGAACTCGGACCTGTTCAGCGCCACGGAACGCAACGTGGGGGCCACCCGTCAGGCTGGCGGCTACGGGCCCGGCGTCGCGATCGAGGTCCCGGCGTCGAGCGCCGTGGCTCGGACGACCGACGCTCACTGATTGCTTGCGAGAAGAGCCCCGTGGAGGACCGCGGGGCTCTTCCCGTTCGTGAGGACCGATGAACTCGCTCGAAACCATCCACGCTGAACTGGCAGGCATCCCGAGCTTCCCCGACGCCGCCCCTGTGGTCCACCTCCGGCAGCATCCGACCAACCCCGACGTCCGAACGGTCTGGGCGCAGCCAGTCGACGCACCACAGGTCTGCGGCGACTGCCTCGACCGGAAAGTGACACTGCTGTTCGAATCACAAGAGTCGCCACCGACGACGATCGGGACCGACGAACTCGACGCGATCGTTCACGGGAGCGCATCGCGCGGGATCGGGCTCGCCGTGACGAACGCCGACGTCGCGCAGAGTTGGTCACTGGTCGCCCCATGGCCCGACTGCGGTCGGTGCGATCCTGCGATCTCCCACCTGACGGCCGTGGCGGCTGGAGACGTCGTCGACCAGCCCGACGACCCCACAACCGGGAACGGACTCCCGAGGCGAGGAACGGCCCGGGACTTCGTGTCTCGCCACCGCGGCCTCTTCGGCTTCGCCTCCGTCCTGCTCAACCCGTCGTTCGACCAGGCATGTGGCCTGTTCACCGTTGACACCGGCATGTTCCTCGGGACGCCCACGGTGTACGCACCCGTCGGCGGGAAGGGTGACACGCTCGATCAAGCGCTCGCCAGCTGCGTCGGCGAGGGGCTCGAGCGGTACTGCATCGCGACGCGCTCCAGCCGAAGCAAACTCGAGACCATCCGCGCGTTCCCGGGAGCGTCGTGGCGAGCGGCGAAGGACTTCACCGGAGCGACCATCCCCGTCGACGCGGAGGCGGTGATCGAGGTCACGACGCTCGAGCCGCTCGACGGTCTCAAGCCGGTCACACTCCCGGAGTCCCTGGTACGGGCACCGTACACGCCACCCTCCTCAGGAGTCGCAGTGCCCACGGCAAGCAGCACGACCGGGGCCGCGGCCGGCGGCACAGTTGCCGAAGCAACCCTGCAGGGCATCCTCGAGCTCCTGGAGCGTGACGCGTTCTGGTTCGCTGCACGGACGCGGATGCCACTCGTGCCCGCCGACCCGGCGCCGGTCTCGGAACTGGTCGACGTCCTCGACCGGCACTACGAGGTCGAAGTCGTGCTCCGTTGGATCCCCAACCCGCTCTCACTCCCCGTTGCACACTGCGCACTGGTCGGTCGGGCGGCAAGCCCGATGGCTGCACGTGGGATGGGTGTTTCGGTCTCCTCGACTGCCGCCCTGCGCAAGAGCGTGCTCGAAGCGGTCCAGATGTGGCGGTCGGTCGCGACAGGCGTCGATGTCGCCCCGTCCGACACCCACATGCGGAGCCTCTGGTGGTCCGGACAGGCGCAGGAGCAGTTCCCCGCCTTCTTCGGGCACACCGAGCTCGCTCAGGAGACCACGCACTGGGGAAGCGAGCTCGATTCCCTCGGCACGGAGTCGATCCTCAACGCCCTCATCGGGCACGCCGCCCGACACGGTCTGCGATTCGCCCGTGCGGTCCTCGCTGATCACCCGAGCCACTGCGTGGTCCGGGTGATCAGCGACCGGATCCTCCCGCTCGATGACCTCTACTTCCCGAACCTCCGCCGGTTCCGCGACTGGGAGCGGGTGAGCGGGCACGAGGGCACCATCCAGTACCGCGGCTCGTTGTTCATGTGAACGCCATGAAACGGACCGGCATCGGGATCTGGCTCTTCCTGGGCTGCAGCGGAATCGGCATCGGATGCTTCAGCGTCCTGGACACCTTCTACTTCCGCGGACTGGGCTACTCCGTCGCGGTGATCGGAGCGCTGACTGCGACGTTCAACATCTCGCTCGCGGTCGCAGAGCTCCCCTCTGCCGTCGTCTTCGATCGACGGTCCCACTGGGCGGCGATCCAGGTCGGCAACGCGATCCGTCTCGTCGGACTGATCCTCTTCTTCCTCGCGCTCGGTCCGGTCGGCGACTTCCTCGGCGAGGGCTTGGCCGGGATCGGCGCCGCCGCCATGAGCGGTACCTCGGTGGCCTACGTGCTGAACCAGCTCGGTCCTGTCGAAGCCCACGAACGACGACGGGTGATGGGGTTCTCCGTGGCGCTCGGAGCAGCCACGTCCTTGGCAGGCGGGGCGCTGGGACTCTTCGGGTACTCGGTGGCACCCAGACTGATCTGGGGACTTGGCGCGCTCTGGATCACTGTCGCCGCCGTTGTCTTTCTCGTCGGACGACCCCGGACGTCGACTCTTGCCTCACGCCATGTCGAGCCGCTTGCCGCCTACGCCAGTGGCTTGGTCCAGATCGGGCGCCACCCGCGGGCCTGGCTCGCGGTCACGGCTGATGCAGCGCTGGTCGGGCCCCTCCTGCTCTGGCAGCTCCGACTGGGTGCGACGGACATCTCAGCAGTCTTCGTCGGCTTCGCCGTGATGAAGGTCGCCGGCCTGCTGGGAGGTCAGCTGCTGGGGCACCGTCGAGTGGGAACGCGGGTGCTCTTGGCGTGCGTCACGGGCAACATCGTGTCGGTCGTGGGGTTCGCTGCAAGCGACCAGATACCACTCATCGCCGGGTTCTTCGGGGTGCACGTCATGCTGCAGATCGCCGTGAGCGTGTACTGCAGGTCCGAGCTGCACGCGGTCGTGGACGATTCGCGCCGAGCCGGTGCCAGTTCGGTCGTGTCGCTGCTGGGTTCCCTGGTGAGCGGGGCCGCGGCGCTCGTCGTCGGACACATCGCCGACGTGTCCGGCGCACTGCCCGCGATGATCCCCAGCATCGTGCTGTACCTGACGGTCGCGGCCTTGACGATCGCGACCGCTCAGGCGCAGCGAAGACGCAGCGCCAGGCTGCTCGAGCCCGACGTCGGGGGCTGATCCGGCCCAGCTCGGGTCGACCGGTGGTCTTCGACCCGAGTCCGGTCACGCTGCCCGGCTGGCCCGGGACGCCGGCGATGCGGACAGGCTCCCGATCGGACGGCGAAAGCTCCGGCAGGTCACCCGGTCGAGGTGGGCCGTAGCCTGATCGCATGGCCGTCCCCGTACCTGGTTCCCCTGACCACGTCGTCATCGGCGGAGGCGTCGTCGGTGCGGCTACGGCCCGGTCCCTGGCTGCCCGCGGGGAGCAGGTCCTGCTCGTCGAACAGCACGGCCGCGGGCACGACCACGGTTCCTCGCACGGGGCGACGCGGATCTTCCGGATGGGCTACGCCGAGCCGGACTACGTCGCCCTCACGCAGCGCGCCTGGGAGGCCTGGGCGGCGCTCGAGTCCGCGTCCGGTCGGACGCTGCTCGACCGCACCGGGGCCGTTGACCACGGTCGGCCCGAGGTCGTCGACGCAATCGCCCGGACACTCGAGCAGGCCGGCGTGCCCGTCGAACGGCTGAGCACCGACGAGGCTGCGACCCGTTGGCCCGGCCTGGCGTTCGAGGGCCACGTGCTCGCGCACGCCACCGCCGGTCGGATCAGGTCCGCCGAGACGATCGAGGCGCTGCTCGACCTCGCCGAGTCCGACGGCGCGACCCTCCGGTTCGGCGTCCGGGTGACGGGGCTCGACGACCACGGTGACACCGTGACCGTCCACCTCGACGACGGCACCGCGGTGACGACGCCGAGCGTCGTGGCGGCCGTCGGCTCCTGGGCGCCCACGCTGGTCGGCGAGCTGCTCGCACGACGCGGGGCGGGCCTCCCGGCCATCCGGGTCACGCAGGAGCAACCCGCGGACTTCCCCAGCCACCTGCCGGACGAGGCGTGGCCGTCGTTCGTCCACTACCCGCTCGACGGCGGGGACGTGTACGGGCTCCTCACGCCCGGTGAGGGTGTGAAGGTCGGGTTCCACGGCATCGGCCCGGTGGTCGACCCCGATGCCCGCGACCGGACGCCCGTCGCCGCCGAGGTCGAGCGACTGCAGGCGTACGTGGCGCGGTTCGTGCCGGGTGTCGACGCCTCGGCTCCCGCGCTGATCAGCTGCCTGTACGACAACTCCCCGAGCGACGACTTCGTGATGGACCGCCGGGGCCCGATCACCGTCGCGACCGGGTTCTCCGGGCACGGGTTCAAGTTCGCGCCGGTGCTCGGGGAGATGCTCGCGGACCTGGCGACCGGTGGCGTGCCGCACCCGCGCTTCGCCCTGGCCGGGGCCTGACGGCAGCCACGTCCCCGGGTCCGCGCGCCGCGCTCAGCCCTGTTCGTGGTCCGCGCGCTCCGGGTCGTCCTGCGAGCCGCGGCGCCGATCCTGCATGAGCTCCTTCGTCCGGAGCAGCCGCAACGCGGTCACGAGCACCAGGCCGCCGAGCAGGTTGAACAGCAGTGTGTAACCGAACCAACCGAGCCACTGCCCGTAGGTGATGTCCTCGCCGGCCTGGATCGCCCCGAACACGAGCAACGAGTCCAGGATCGAGTGGAAGAGCTGCAGGCCGGCGAGCAGGAACCCGCCCGCGACGGCGGCCACGAGCTTCGCCGGGTCGGAGTCGGTGCCCTGCTGCATGCGTGTCATCAGGGTGATCGTGCTGCCGCCGAGGACCGCGAGCACGATGCTCTGCAGGCCGAACGGCGCGTCGATGAAGTGCCGGGCGGACTCGGACATCGTGGCGTGCCACTGCGGGAATGCCTGCACGACGAGCCACATGAAGACCCAGCCGCCCGCGAGGTTCGCGACGAGGGTGCCGCCCCAGAGCTTCACGAGCTGCAGGACCGTGCCCTCGCGTGCGACCACGGCGGCGACGGGCATGAGGAAGTTCTCGGTGAAGAGTTCGCTGTGCGCCAGGTGCAGGGCGATGAAGCCGATGCCGAACGCGAGTCCGGCGAGCAGGTGGCTGTCGGTCTCGGTGAGCACCGCCAGGTACGCCATCACACCGAGGCCGACCTCGAGCCCGCCGAAGAAGCCCGTGATCAGGACCGCCCGGATGGTCCGCTGCAGCCGTTCGGCGCCCTCCTCGATGGTGGCGTCGAAGGACTGGGCGAGCTCGTCCTCCACGGGGGCGTCGGTGGCGCCGAGTTCACGGCGGCGGTCGTCGGTCATGGCGGGGACGGTACACAGGCGCGGCGGAGTGGGCGCACCTGCACGGGGGCGGTTTCCTGGTCGCGTGCCGCCGGTAGCGTGGCGACATGCGCGTCGTCATCGCACCGGACTCCTTCAAAGGCACCGCGTCGGCGGCCGACATCACCGAGGCCGTCGCGGAAGGCTGGCGGACCGAACGCCCTGACGACGACCTCGTCCTCGTTCCGATGGCCGACGGCGGGGAGGGGACGATCGACGCCGTCGCCGCGGCGGTCCCCGGCAGCGAACGGATCCCGGTGACGGTGACCGGACCGGACGACCGACCCGTCGAGACGTGGTGGCTGCGGCTGCCCGACGGCCGTGCGGTGGTCGAGCTCGCGGCGACGAGCGGGCTGACACTGCTCGACGGCCTCCGGCCGGACACGGCGCACACGACGGGGTTCGGGCAGGCGATCGCCGCCGCACTCGACGCGGGAGCGACCGGGTTGCTCCTCGGGATCGGTGGGAGCGCCTCGACGGACGGCGGCGTCGGGGCGTTGCTGGCACTGGGGCTCGCCACCGGCGCACCGTCGGGCGTGACCGGTGCCCTGGTGCTCGACCACGTGCCTCCCGTCGACCCGGGCGCGCTGCGGGCGCTGCCGCCGCTCGGTGCCGTGGTGCTGAGCGACGTGACCTCGCCGCTGGTCGGCGAGCACGGGGCGGCCGCGGTGTTCGGCCCGCAGAAGGGCGTCACCCCGGACCGCGTCGCCGTGCACGACGACCGGTTGCGGCGTTGGGCGACGTGCTTCCCCGGCATCGACCCCGCAACTGGCGGAGCCGGCGCCGCCGGTGGGACCGGGTTCGGCATGCTCGCATGGGGCGCGACGATCGCCAGTGGCGCGCAGGCGGTGGCGGAGGCGGTCGGGCTCCCTGACGCGGTGGCCGAGGCGGACCTCGTCGTGACGGGTGAGGGGCGCTTCGACGGGCAGAGCGCCGCGGGCAAGGCACCGGCGATCGTGTGCGCACTCGCGGCGCACCTCGGCACGCCGACCGCGCTCGTCGCCGGCGAGGTCACCGCGCCGGTCGACGCCTTCGCGCAGGCGGCCTCGCTCACCGTGATCGCGACGCAGACGACGGGGGAACCCGACGACGCCCTGCGCGACCCACTCCGGTTCGCGCGGATCGCGGGTGCGCGCATCGCACGGGCGCACCTGACCTGATCGGGCCGACCGCCCGGCTTCACCCTGATCGAGCGGACCCGTGAGGATCCGCGTGCGTCGGACACCCCATGAGCGCCTCCAGCGCGGCTGCGGTAGTCAGGACGACATGGACCGCCCAGCCACCGTCGTCACGTTCGCCGGCGTCGTGTCCGCGCTCCTGACGCTCACCGGGTGCAGCGCGGGCGGGTCCACCCGAGCCGCGGCGGCCGACGCTGCCGCCGACTTCACCGGTGCGCTCGCCGCGCGGCACGGGGACGCAGCGTGCGCGCTGCTCGTGCCGGATGCTCGCGACGCGGTGACCAGCGAGACCGACCAGGACTGCGCGGTCGGCGTCCTCGGCCTCGGGCTGCCGACCGACGTCGACACCGGGTCCACCGAGGTGCACGGCCGGGCTGCGATCGTGCGCGGGGACGGGGACGGCACGCTGTTCCTCGCCCGGTCCGGATCGACGTGGCTCGTCCGGGCGGCCGGTTGCACCCCCGTCCCCGACGCTCCCTTCGACTGCGCGTTGGACGGGAGTTGACGTGCGGAAGGTCCCCGTCGCGTACGCCGTCCTCATCGCCGCCGGCCTCGGCTACTGCTTCGTCATCGCAGCGCTGGGGCGGTGACCGGGGTGCTGAGCCGCCCTGGCCTGGTCCGCCGGTTCCTCCGCGACAACTCGCTCGGGCTGTTCTTCGGCGCACTGTTCCTCGCCGCGGTCGTCGGGCAGTCCTTCGCCGGGTGGTCCGCGTTCAACGACACGCAGACGGCGAGCGGCCTGCTGCCGATCGGGTACGTCGAGTACGTCACGTCGTCGAGCTTCACCACCGACGTCGCCGAGAACTGGCAGTCCGAGTACCTGCAGTTCCTGCTCTACATCTGGGCGACGGTCTGGTTCGTGCAGCGCGGGTCGCCGGAGTCGAAGGAGCTGGACCAGCGCGGACTCGAGTCCGACGAGGACCAGGAGGTCGGTGCCCACGCCGGGCCACGGTCCCCCCGATGGGCCGCCGTCGGCGGTCTCAGGCAGGCAGTGTTCTCGCACTCACTGCTCCTGGTGATGGGCGCGGTGTTCCTGCTGTCCTGGGCCGCCCAGTCCGCGGCGGGAGCCGTGTCGTACGACGAGGAACAGCTGCTCGACCTGGAGGCGCCGGTGACCTGGGCGCAGTACGTCGTCAGCGCCGACTTCTGGAACCGCACGCTGCAGAACTGGCAGTCGGAGTTCCTGGCCGTCGGCAGCATGGCGGCGCTGTCGGTGTTCCTCCGCGAGCGCGGGTCACCGGAGTCGAAGCCCGTCGGCGCCGCGGACGACGACACCGGGGCGGAGGGCTGATCCGGCCCAGGACGGACGACGCCGGCGCACCGCCGCGACCGCTGCGGTGACGGCCGCGCCGAGGGCGACCAACGCGCCGGCGACGAGCCCCCAGCGTGCGGGGTCGACGTCGGACCCGGTGTACGCGAGCCCGTCCCAGTTCCTGGGCTCGGCCGGTGCGCGTCCGGCGTCTGCTGCGGGCCGGGCGAGGACCCGGAACGCGGCGCTCACCGTGACGGCCGACGTCGCTCCGCGCGCCTGGACCTCGTGGGCACCGGGTCGCGCCGCCGACGGGACCGTGAAGGAGCCGCTGAGGACGCCGTCGGCGTTCGCCGTCACCGTACCGAGCGCGAGGGGCTTGCTGTGCAGGGTGAGCGTGACCCGCTCGTTCGGCGCGAAGCCGCTGCCCGAGTAGCCGACGACGGTGCCCTCGGTGCCGGACCCGGCGAGGAGCCGGAACTCCGGCGCCCACGAGCCGTGGCCGCCGCCGTGGCCGGGACCGCCGTTGCCGCCCCCGTTCCCGGAGCCGCCGCCGTCGCCACCCCCGCCGTTCCCGCCACCGTTGCCCCCGCCGTTGCCGGGGACGACGACCTGGAAGGCCACGGTCGCGAGGGTCGCCGAGCGGTCACCGACCGCCGAGACGCTGTGGCTGCCCGGGCGCCCCGGAGCCGTGACGTCGAAGGCGACCGACCCGTCGGCCGCGACGACCGCGGTGCTGCCTGCGGCCGCCCCGTCGACGTTGACCGTGACCGTCTCGCCTGCGGCGAACCCGGCACCCGTGACGTGGACGGTGGCCCGCGGACGGACCCCCGACCCGGCCGAGGTGGTGAGGGTCGGCGTCCACACCGGAGCTGCCGCGATCTCGACCGGCGTCCGCACGCTGGCGCTGCCGGTGCCGTCGTCGACCGTGACCACGGCCTCCCGGCTGCCCGCCGTCGCGTACGTGTGCGCACCGGTGACGGTCGCGGTGCCGTCGGTGACCGTCACCGTCGCGGTCTCGAGCGGTGATCCGTCGCCCCAGTTCACGGTCGCGGTCGTGGTGCCGGTCCCGATCGTGCCGCCGGTGGCGGTCGCGAGCGTGCCCGAGACCTCCTCGCCGGCGGTACCGCTCAGGCGTGCACCGGCCGTGGCCGTGAGCGCCGTCGTCGGCACGCGCGTGCCGTTCGTCGCGATCGCGAAGACGTGGATCCGTCCTGCGCTCGACGGCGAGCCGGTCTGGGTCGGCAGCGTGATCGAGACGGCCTGCTTGCCGGCGGGCACGGTGGTGACCGGGGTCGCGAAGACCCCTGCCGCCGCCCGGTCGCTGCCGTTCACCCCGACGGTGCGGTGGTCGCTCGTCGCGACGAGCGTGTCGCCGAACCGCGGTGCCGCGAGCGAGGCCGTCCAGTCGCCGAACTCGATCGGCAGGTCGGCGGTCGTCCCGTCCGAGTACCGGATCGTGCCGACGGTCTGCTGTGCCCGCTCGTTCGCGGTGCCGATGACGGCGAGCTGGGTGATGTCGGTGCCGGTCGGGACCGGGATGGTCTGACCGTTCCCGGTCGCGTTGTCCGGCTCGCCGGGCTCCACGGCGGGGAGGTCGAACGTCAGGTCGGTCCCCGGCACGGCGTTCGTCGCACCCTGGGTGAACCCGTCGGCGGCGAGCGCCGAGCGGGAGAACCCCCGGCCTCCGAAGTCGCAGTTCGCGGCCTGACCAGGATCACCGAGACAGACGTTGTCGTACGCGCCCTGGAGGCTCGGAGCGGTTCGCGAGACCGTCACCGTGGTGTCGATGCTGGCCTGCTCCGTGCCGGAGCGGACCACGACATGCACCGTGTGGGCACCGGCGGTGTCGAACACGTGGTCGCCGGGCACCTCCCACGCGCCGAGCGCCGACCGGATCGGCGTGACCTCCTGCGGGCCCGCACCGTCCTGCCAGTCCACGGTCACCGTGTAGTCGGACGCCTTCGTGCCCGGTCCGGTGACCGCAGCGACCGTGCCGGCGAACGGCTGTCCGACCTCCGCGGTGAGCCCCGGCGTCGGTTCGACGGCGAACGCACTGGTGGTCTTCCCGCTGTCGGCGAGGAGTTCGAACTCCCCGATCGACGGCGCCTTCCCCGTGCTCGTCCCGGTGACCGACAGGCGGTACCAGGTCAGCGCCGCCGGGTGCGCGATCGTGGTCGGACGGGTCTGGAGCGGCGCGTCGAAGGTGCTCTTCGCGACGGTCGACAGCGGCACCCACGTGCTGCCGTCGCTGGAGCCCTCGAGCTTCCACGAGGTCGGCTGGGCGCCGCTCGCCGCGGTGGTGAGCGTGTACTGGTCGACGGTCACCGGGCCCTGCGACGACTTCCAGGTGATCGCCGGGGTGGCGCTCGAGAACGTCGTCGCGGTGAGCGACTCGTCGTCGGTCAGTGCGCCGACAGCGGTGTCGTCGTCGCTCGTCGTGGTGCCGAACCCGGAGGTCGTGGCGTCGACGAGCGGCTTCGGCGCGACGGCCGGGGCGTCGAGCCCCTCCGCACCCTGGGTCTTGCCAGCGCCCCAGTTCGACGCGGTCGACCCCATGCGGAAGTCGAGCGTGCCGCCCTTCGCGATGTCGGACTGCGCGATGACCGCACGGTCCAGGGCCTCGCCGTTGAACGAGGCCGACTGCACGTGGACGTTCTGCGCGCTGTTGCCCGCCGCGTTGACGCGCAGGTCGCCACCGGGCAGGTGCACGGTCGCCTCTGAGAACAGCGGCGAGCCGATCGTGTACTGGCCGGAGCCCTGGGCGAGCGGGTAGAAACCGAGCGCGGAGAACACGAACCACGACGACATCTCGCCGTTGTCCTCGTCGCCGGTGTAGCCCTGCCCGATGTCGCTGCCGACGAACAGGCGCCGCAGGCTCTCGCGGACGACCTGCTGCGTGAGCGAGGGGTCGCCCGCGGCTGCCGCGATGTACGGGATGTGGTGCGAGACCTGGTTGCTCATGCCGAGCTGGCCCATCCGGACCGAGCGCGCCTCGAGCATCTCGTGGATCTGACCGCCGTACGAGCCGACGTTCTCGGCCGTCTCGGGCGTCGCGTAGAACTCCTTGAGCTTCGCGATGAGCTGCTCGTCGCCGCCGTACAGACCCGCGAGGCCCTGCACGTCGAAGGGAGCGTGGAACGCGAAGTTCCAGCCGTCGGTCTCGGTGAAAGCGCCGCCCCACTCGGCGGGGTCGAACTCCTCCGCCGGGACCTCGAACGACCCGTCGGCGTTCCGGCCCTGGAAGAACCCGGCGTCCGGGTCGAACAGGTTGACGTAGTCCTCGGCCCGGTCGTTCAAGTAGGCCGCGGCGGTCTCCAGCTCCTCGACGCGGTCAGCGGGGGTGGCCGGGTCCTTCGCCAACGCCTCGGCCATCTTCGCCAGACCGTGGTCGTTGATGGTGCCCTCGAGCCCCCACGAGACGCTCTCGTGCAGTGAGTCCGGCACGTAGCCGAGGAAGGCGGACTGGTCGAGTGCCTTGCGTCCTGCTCCGGAGACGTCGGTGGAGACGGTCGTGGCGTTCTTGTAACCGGCGTCGAAGGCCTCGAGCGCGGTCTTCGTGTCCAGCGCACCGTCGAGGTAGGCGGTGGCGAACGCGACGTCGGAACTCGTGCCGGTCATCAGGTCGGCGTAGCCCGGCGAGGACCAACGCGGCGTCCATCCACCGTCGCGGTACTGCTGCACGAACCCGTCGACGAGCTGCTCGGCGACGTCCGGGTAGAGCATCGAGTACAGCGGCCAGACCGTGCGGTAGGTGTCCCAGAAGCCGTTGTTCACGTAGACCTTGCCGGCCTTCACGACGGCGTTCGTCGTCGTGGCGGTCGCCGTGCCCTTCGGGGCGACGTTCGGGCTGGCGTGCTCCCAGACGGGTGCACCGGTGGTGCCGGTGTTCTCGTGCTGCGAGTTCGGGTAGAGGTTCATCCGGTAGAGCGAGCCGTAGAGTGCCTGCAGCTGGGAGTCGCTCGCGGCGGTCTGCGGCACGGTGACGACGCCGAGCCGGTCGTTCCACTGCGCGGCGGCGGCCTGCTGGACCTGGCCGAACGACTTGCCGGTGAGCTCGAGGTCGGCGTTGTGCCGAGCCTGGTCGAGCGAGATGAACGAGGTGGCGAGGCGGAGCTCGACGACGCGGTCGCCGGTCAGCCCGGAGAACGAGGCGTAGCGGGCGCTCGAGCGGTTCCCCGCGGCGGTGCCGGTGCCGGACGGGTCCGTGTCGAACCGACCGGCGAAGAACATCCGCGTGGCACCGACGGACAGGCCGGAGCCGCCCTCGGTCCACCCCGTCACGGTGCCGTCGTCACCCATCGTGATCGACGTGCGCTCGTCGGAGCCGACGTTGTCGAGGACGACGCTGCCGCTGCTCGACGGGAAGGCGAACCGGAGCACGGCGCCGTGGTCGCTCGGCGTGACCTCGGCCACCGTCCCGGACGTGGTCTTCACGGAGTAGAGGTCCGGTCGCGCGACCTCGTCGGCGTGGTCGAACGCGAGTGCACGGGCGCCGAGGGAGGCGTCCGGGGTCGTGCCCGAGGTCGACGGCATGATCGCGAGCTGGTTGCGGTCACCCATCCACGGGCTCGGCTCGTGGGAGATGCCGATGCCCTGCAGGCGCGGCAGGTTGGCCGCGTCGTTGTCGGACTGCCACGAGTACTCCCACGACTGGCTCGACGCGTCCGTCATCGGCGTCCAGAAGTTGAAGCCGTTCGGGACGGCCGCGGCGGGGATGTTGTTGCCCCGCGAGAAGCCGCCGGAGGAGTTCGTGCCACGGCGGGTGTCGACGTAGTTGGTGAGGCTCGACCCGTCGATGCGCTCGGCCGCGGGGTCGATGCGGATGCCGTCGACCCAGCCCTGGAACTTCGTCGAGGCGCTGGTGCCCTCGGCATCGTCGTCGTAGGTGAAGAGGACCTTGTCGACGGTCTTGCCGGCGAGCGCGCCGAGTGGGATCCGGATCGAGTTCCACTGGTCGACGAAGAAGACCTTGCCGGCCCCGAGGGCCTCCGCAGAGACGCGGTTGCCGTTCTCGTCGGTGACCTGCGGGTCGGCGGAGACGAGCGAGCCGTCGGTGAGCTGCAGGTCGACCGCCGCGTAGGTCGCCGGGTAGGTGGTGTCCCCGTTCAACTCGGGGAAGAGCTTGTAGCTGAGCTCACTGTCCGCGGTGATGGGCATCGCGACGTCGTCGTAGAGGACGTTCGTCGCGCTCGCCGCACCGGCGGCGACGTGGGCGCCGGCGTAGCGGAGCGCCTTGGTCCCGCTGAAACCGACGGTCGAGCGGATGTTCAGCCCGGACACCGGGCCGTTGCCGACCTGGGTCACCATGGGGCTGGGCGGCGGCGGGGTCGTCGAGCCGTCGGAGATGCTCCAGTCGGCGAGCTGGGTGATGCCGTCACCGCTGTTCTGCGTGATGCGGAGGCGGTACCGGTCGTACGAGCCGGGCGTCGCCGCGGTGTACTCGTTCGTCTTCCCGCGACCGGTGAAGGTCTGCGCGGTCTGCGTGTCCACCGTGGTCCACGTGGTGCCGTCGGTGGAGCCCTCGAGGGTCCACGCCGCCGGGTCACGGCCGGGGGCGTCGTTGGCGCTGGTGAGCGAGTACGCCCGCAGCGTCTCGGGCTGGTCGAGCCGGTAGGTGACGACGCCGGTGCTCCGGAACGCGAGCCACTTGGACCCGGGGTTCCCGTCGGCGAGGCTGGCGGCGACCTCGTTCGGTGGGTTCTCGGCGTCGGCGGTCACGCCCGTGACGTGACCGAGGAGGCTCCCGGGCGGGAGCGTCGACCCGGTGACGGTCGTCGACGGCGTGAGCGGGGTGTTCGCGAGGGGCGCCCTGTCCCCTTCCTCGAACGAGGTGGTGAAGGGTCCGGACGCGGCCTGCGCCGGGACGGCCCCGAGGAGTGCGCCCGATGCGGCGAGCGCCGCCCCGAGCACCACGGCCGTGGCACGGGTCCCGAACCCGCCGCGCCGACCGCTGATCTGGTGCATGGTCCGGCTGCGCCGGGAACCGTATGACGACATCGTCACCTTCCGTGGTTGGGGAGGAGTGACGCCGCGTCGACCATGACAGCGTTGTCACACTCGCTGTTTCTAACGGTTCGGTGTGAGTCGTGTCAAGGAATGCCCAGGAATCCGGACGACCGTACGATGACGAGGTGAGCACCGAGCGACCCACGCTGCGCGCCGTGGCCGAGCGCTCCGGCGTGAGCATGAAGACGGTGTCGCGCGTGGTGAACGGCGAGCGGTACGTGGCCGCCGACACCGCGGCGCGGGTCCTGACCGTCGCCGCCGAGCTCGGGTTCCGCCCGAACACGCTGGCCCGTGAGTTCCGCGCCGGCGGCCGGTCCGCCACCGTCGGACTCGTCACCGGAGACGTCGCGAACCCCTTCTACTCACGCATCGCACGGGGCGCCGAGCACGCGCTCCGTGCCCCGGGGATCAGCCTGCTGTCCGCGTCGAACGACGAGGACGCGACCCGCGAGCGCACGCTCGTGGCGCAGCTCGTCGAACGCCGCGTCAGCGGCCTGCTCGTGGTGTCCGCCGACGACGACCACACCCTGCTCGCCCGCGAACGGGCCCTCGGCACGCCCGTGGTGTTCATCGACCGCGCCCCCGCCGACGTCGACGCCGACTCGGTCGTCCTCGACAACGCCGGTGGGATCCGGATGGCCGTCGAGCACCTGCTGGAGCGCGGACACCGCCGCATCGGCCTGGTCGGCGACCTCAGTCGACTGTCGACCCACCGGCAGCGCGTGGACGCGTTCGGCGACGCCGTGCGCGCGGCCGGCGTGCCGGACTGGCAGCGGTGGGTCCGCAGTGACGCGCACGACCTCGACGAGGCCTCGCGTGCTGTCCGCGACCTGGTGGACGGTCCGGAGGCGCCCACCGCGATCGTCACCACGAACAACCGGATCACGACCGGGGCCCTCCGCGCGCTCGTCGACCGGACCGACCGGCCGGCCCTGGTCGGGTTCGACGAATTCGACCTCGCCGACGTCCTCGGCATCACGGTCATCGCCTCCGATCCCGACGCGATGGGCCGGGTCGCTGCCGAGGAACTCCTCGCACGGATCGCCGGCGACGACGGTCCGCCACGGCACCACGTGCAGCCGGTGCGGTTGGTCGTCCGGGCCTCCAGCAGCACGGCCCGCTGACACCTCCGACCGCGAGGGGTGCTCCACCCGTACCCCTCTCGTGGCGGGCGCCGGGGGCAGGATCGACGGTGGGCCGCACCCGGCCCGTCATCCCCACCCCCACGAGGAGACCCTTGCGCACCGTCAACGCGTACGCGGCACCGTCCGCGACCGAACCGCTCGTCAAGACCACCATCGAGCGCCGCGACCTCCTGCCCGGCGACGTCATGATCGACATCGCCTACGCCGGCATCTGCCACTCCGACATCCACACCGTCCGTGGCGAGTGGGGTCCCATCGAGTACCCGCAGGTCGTCGGCCACGAGATCGTCGGCCACGTGTCCGAAGTCGGCTCGGGCGTCACGAAGTACGCCGTCGGCGACCTCGTCGGTGTCGGCTGCATGGTGAACTCCTGCCGCGAGTGCGAGCAGTGCCTCGCCGGCCAGGAGCAGTACTGCCTGCAGGGCAACACCGGCACCTACGCCTCGGTCGACCGCGCCGACGGCACGATCACACAGGGTGGCTACTCGCAGGCCGTCGTCGTCGACCAGGACTTCGTCCTCCGCGTCCCCGAGTCGCTCGACATCGAGCGGGTCGCGCCGCTGCTCTGCGCCGGCATCACGCTGTACTCGCCGCTGCACCACTGGAACGCCGGCCCCGGCATGCAGGTCGCGATCGTCGGCCTCGGCGGGCTCGGCCACATGGGCGTCAAGATCGCCGCCGCACTCGGCGCCGAGGTCACCGTCCTGTCGCAGACCACCTCCAAGAAGGAGGACTCGCTCGGGTTCGGCGCGAAGGCCCACTACGCCACGAAGGACCCGGAGACGTTCGAGCAGCTCAAGGGCTCGTTCGACCTCATCATCAACACCGTCTCCGCAAAGATCGACATGGCCGCGCACCTCAGCCTGCTCAAGGTCGACGGCACCATGGTCAACGTGGGTGCCCCGTCCGAGCCCCTCGAGGTCCCGGCCTTCGCGCTGCTCCCGGGCCGACGCAGCTGGGCCGGCTCGTCGATCGGCGGCATCCAGGAGACCCAGGAGATGCTCGACTTCTGCGCCGAGCACGGCATCCTGCCGGAGACCGAGCTCATCAGCGCCGACCAGGTGAACGAGGCCTACGAGCGCGTCCTCGCCTCGGACGTCCGCTACCGCTTCGTCATCGACGCCGCGACGCTCGCCTGAGGCGGCCCGCGGGCCGGATCCGGCACCGCCGGCCAGCCGCACCGGACAGGAGGTCCGCCACCAGTCGGTGACGGGCCTCCCGTCCGCACCGGGCACGATCCTGACCGTGACCTCCATGAACCGCCCCGAAGGTCCGCAGAACGCCGTCCACCGGGGCACACCGCGCCGGCCCGCTCGCGATCGGGCGCTCCAGCAGGACAAGGTGGGAGACATGACGAGCCCGGAGAACCCGGCGCCGAAGGGTGCCATCGTCGCCGTGTCGGGGACCGACACCGGTGGCGCGATCCAGGACCTGGCCGGCATGTACGCCGGACGCTCCTGGTACTCCTCGCACGTCGACCGTGACTACTGGTACAAGTACGTCGGCGTCGGCGACGACCAGATGAGCATCCGGCGGTCGCAGATGCACGGGTACCTCCGCGGCGACGTCGCCGTCGAGGGCGAAGTCGTCGTGCAGTGGATCGACGCCGGCCGTGCCCGCGTCGACGTCGGCCGCGACGAGGTCCGGATGCAGCCGGGCATCCCGACGCTCTTCCCGATCGAGCAGCGGTTCGAGATGGAGTACGAGGACTGGGACCAGCGCCTCGTCCACCTGGACCGGGACCTCGTGCTCGACGTGGCGGCCGAGCAGTTCCTGGTCGACGGCACCCTGGCGTTCGACCGTGGGACCCCACCGTCCGCCGCGGCCGTCGAGGTCTGGCGCGGCTCCGTGGCCGCCGCCGTCCGTTCGCTGCGGGTCGACGGTCCGTCCTCGTTGGCGTGGCACGAGGCGCAGCGCGAGGTCGCCCGTTCCCTGTTCGGCCTGTACCGGTTCCAGGGCGAGGCCCGACCGGACGGGTACGGCGAGCGCCGCAACGCCCGGCTCCGGGCCGCGGTCGAGTTCCTGCACGAACACGCCGGCGAGCCGCTCAGCGTGTCCGACATCGCCCGGGCCGCCGACCTCAGCGTCCGGGCGCTGCAGGAGTCGTTCCAGCGGACGCTCGACCGCACGCCGATGAACTACCTGCGCGAGGTGCGACTGCGGCACGTCCGCGCAGAACTGCTGGCGGCGGAGCCGGGGACGGCGTCGGTGGCCGAGATCGCGTCACGGTGGGGCTTCACGCACATGGGCCGGTTCTCGGGCGAGTACCTCAACCGGTTCGGCGAGTACCCGCGGCAGACGCTCCGGCACTGACCGCGGCCAGCTGATGAGGCACCGCGCCGGACGTCGGGCGCCCGATCAGCCGACCTCGTCGCCCGTCGGGAGGGCCGTGCACCAGTCGATGGCGGTGCCCGCGAGCGATGCCTCGAGTGCACCCGACGTCGCGTCGACGACGCTGACGAGCGCCCCGCCGGACGACTGCGTCGCCACCGCGACGAACTGGCCGTTCGGCGACGGACAGACCCCGGTGATGCTCGCGTCGTCCGGGACGGTCACCGCGAGCCGGGAGGCCCGTGCCCCGTCCACGCGCAGGATGCGGGCCGCCAGGGTGCCGTCGGCACGGACCGACCCGACGACCCGCAGGTACGACCCATCAGCGATCGGCGCGATCCGGCCGAGGTAGGCCGATTCGGTGCTCGCCGCCGGCGCCGGCAGGTCGCTGCGCTCCCCCTCGGTCAGGTCGAGCTGCACGATGCCGTTGCCGGTCTCGACGACCGCGGTCGTCCCGGAGCCGACGAAGCCGTGCAGGTACGTGGCCGACCCCAGGCGGACGGCGTCGCTCCGCCCGCTCATGTCGACGAGCACCAGGTCGTCGGTCCCGGTCCGCACGAGGGCGCTCGCCGTGCGGGGCACGTACGCCCACTGAGCGACGGAGATCGGGGTCGCACCGACCGTCGGGGTGCCGTCGGCGGCGATCGGTTCGGGCTGGTGCGTGCCGGTGAGGTCGACGACGTACAGGCCGACGTCCTCCGAGCGCCCGGACGACGTGTCGGCGTACACGAAGCCGAACGAGGACCCGTCGACCGCCGCGTGCAGGGCCTTCGCGGTGCCCACCGGACTCGGCATGGACAGCCGCTCGACGGGCACGGCGTCGTCCTGCACCCCGCCGGCGAGCGGCACGATGTCGATCGCGGAGCCGCCGCCCTGGTCGTCCCGGAGCACGACGAGGGAGCGGGCGAGCACGGCGTACTCGGTGATGCCCTGCGCCCGGTAGACGGTCCGGGAGCCGGCGGCGTCGAGGCCACGGCGGACGATGCTGTCCGGGCCGCCTCCGGACCCCGGCACCACGGCGAGGACGTCGGTGCTGCCGGTCCGGATCGTCGTGCTGAGTTCGGACGTCGCCGCCTGCCCCGGCGCGCGCACACCGCGGACCGTCAGCGTGTACTCGCGGTCGTAGGCGAGGGGTCCGGCGAACTCGACCGCGACGGTGTTCCCGCTCGACGTGACCGAGAACGGGGCGGCCGGACGGACCCGCACGGCGGACGCCGGGACCTGCTGCACGGCCTGGTTCGCGGTGAGGATGACCCGCTGCGCCGGCCGGGTGACGAGGTCGCCGGCGTCGTAGGACACCGACCGCAGCCGGGGGCCCTGCTGCGACCCCACCACGGCGGCGAGCGTCGCGATGACGGCGAGCACCAGGACGGTCGCCAGGAACCGACGGCGGAACCGCTGCGTGACCGGGCGGCGCGGGCGGGACTCAGTACTCATACGGGTCCGAGGGCTGGTCGACCGGGGTGACCTCGGCGGCACGGATGACGAGGCGCGCGTCCGAGGACGTGTCCGGGTTCGCGGCGAGGGCGCCCTCGACGCGGACCCACTGACCCTCCTGCGGCTCGGTGTCGTCGGTCGTCACGCCGACGCCGACGGGCTGGGCGTCGACGGCACAGCAGCTGACGACGAAGCGACTGAGGGTGAAGGTGCCGTCCGCCCCGGGCACGACGAACCCGGTCAGGGTGAGCTTGCGGCCGACGAGCGCGGTCGTGTCGGTCGTCTGCCGGATGAGCGCTGCCCAGTCCTTGACGCCGTAGTCCGACGTGTCGACCGACTCGCTGCCGAGCAGGGCCACCGGCGCTCCGGCACCCGTCGCGTCGGAGAGCGACGCCGATCCCACGCTCCGCTGCTGGGCGGTGCGGGCGGAGAGCGTCGTCGGCGGCAGGACGAGCATCGCGACCACGGTCCCGATCGTGACCAGGGCGGCGACGGACCCGAGCACCAGGTGCAGGACGCGTCCGCCCCCGGCCGGGCGGGGTTCCGGGTCACCGTCGTGGGCGTGCGCGCCGTGGCGGGCGACGACGACGAGGCCCGCGACCGACGCGGGGACGGCGACCGCGGCCAGCACGAGGGTGAAGGTGGCGTAGCGCGGGTTGATGTACAGGTCGAGGTGGTCGGCGATCCCGAGCCACAGGGTGCCGAGGGCGACCGCGAGCACCGAACCGAGGCCGAGCAGGGTGCGGCGCATGACCGTCCGGTCGGGCCCCGTGCCGGCGGTGGGCCCGTGGTCGTGCTCGTGGTCGTGCGCCGTGTGCACGGCCTTCGACGGCTCAGACGAGGACATTCATCACCAACCCGACGGTCGCGGCGAACAGGACGCAGACGACGGCGAGCAGCACCAGGAAGCGTGCGCGGAACGTCGTGCGGAGCAGGGCGATCATCTTGACGTCGATGATCGGCCCGATGATGAGGAACGCGGTGATGGACCCGGGCAGGAACGTCGACGCGAAGGACAGCGCGAAGAAGGCGTCCACGTTCGAGCAGAGTGACACCGTCATCGCCAGGAGCATCATCGCGAGCACCGACAGCACCGGGTTCGACCCGACCGCGACCAGGGCGCTGCGCGGCACCGCGACCTGGATCGCCGCGGCCAGCCCGGCACCGACGAACAGGGCGGGCATCATCGTCGCGGTCTCGCCGCCGAAGTGCGATGCGCTCTCCCGCCACTTGTCGCGGACCGGCGGGGCACCGACGGCGGCACGGCACCGGGCCTCGAACGCGGGGAGCAGCAGGTCGGCCGGGCGTCGGTGTGCGGCGACGATCCAGCCGACGAGGTTCGCGACCACGAAGCCGCCGACGATGCGGGCGGGGAGGATCCACCCGGACCAGCCGAACGCCTGCGCGGTGCTGATGATGACGAGCGGGTTGAGGATCGGAGCCGCGACGAGGAAGGTGACCGCCTCGGCCGGGGTGAACCCGCGGAGCATGAGGCCGCGGGCGAGCGGGACGTTGCCGCACTCGCACACCGGGAAGAGCATGCCGATGAGCGAGATGACCGCGCGTCGGGGGATCGGTCTGGTCGGCAGGATGCGCTCGAGGACCCCGTGCGGGACCCAGACCTCGACGACGATCGACAGCACGATGCCGAGCACCACGAAGGGCAGGGACTCCACGACGACGCTGATCGCCAGCGTGAGGAAGTCCTGCAGGACGTCCGGCAGCCCCGCGGTGCCGACCGCCGGTGAGACCAGGCGGACGGCGAGGAGCGCCACGACGGCGGCGAGCACCAGACCGGGGCCGGTGAGCGTGCGGGAGCGCGTCGTGACGGGGCGGGCGCGGGTGCTCGTCACCCGGACAGGATAGGCGACCCGGGTCAGTGCCCGGCGACGAGGCCGGCGACGTGCCGCTCGAGCACGGCGATCGCCCAGTCGCCCGACTCCCCCGGTGCGAGACGGGCCACGTGCATCGCCAGGCCGTCGACGAGCGCGTGCAGTCGGCGGGCCTCGTACTCGCGGTCGGCCTCGGGGACCCCGAGCAGGTCGAGGACCATCTCGCACCACTGCCGCATCTCGGCGACGACCCGGTCGAGGGCGGGACGGAGCCCGGGATCGGTCAGGGCGGCGTTCCCGAGCGCCAGGTAGACGTCGAGTTCGATGACGCGTTCCTCGTCGAGGGGCAGCAGTTCGACGAGGACGGCGCGGACCCGGTCACCCGACGCCAGGTCGTCGGGGATCGCGTCGATGCGCTCGCGGGTCCGGGCGAACACGAGGGAGATGGCGTGCTCGCGGACGCTCGCCTGGGTGGGGAACGCGTAGCGGACGGTGCTCGGTGGCAGGCCGGCCTCCGCGGCGACGTTGCGGACCGACAGGGCACCGAGGCCGTCCCGGGCGAGGACCCGACAGGCCGCTTCCGACACCGTCCGGCGGCGTTCCTCGAGGTCGATGCTGCGCGACATGCACCAATGCTCGCACGACTGTACGACTTCGTGCTAGAACTGGTGGTCGTGAAGTCGCACACTCGTACGACTATGATCGAGAGGAGTCGCCATGGCCTGGGTCGTCCTGGTGCTGTCAGGAGTGCTGGAGGCCGTCTGGGCCACCGCGCTCGGAGCGTCGAACGGGTTCAGGAAGGTCGTGCCGACCGTCGTGTTCGTCGCCGGCATGGCCCTGAGCATGGTGGGACTGGCGTTCGCCATGAAGGAGATCCCGGTCGGCACCGCCTACGCCGTGTGGGTCGGCATCGGTGCCTCGCTGACCGTCGTCGTCGCCGTCCTGCGCCGAGAAGAGGCCGCGTCGGTCGCCCGCATCGCCCTCGTCCTCGGACTGGTCGCGTGTGTCGTCGGACTCAAGGTGGTCAGCTGATGCCCTGGGTCGTCCTCTTCGTCAGCGCCGCGTTCGAGACCGTCTGGGCCACCGCCCTCGGTGCGAGCGACGGCTTCACCCGCCTCGCCCCGTCCCTCGTGTTCGCCGTCACGATCATGCTGAGCCTCGGCGCCTTCGGCTACGTCCTCAAGCACATCCCGATCAGCACCGCCTACGCGGTGTGGACCGGCACCGGCGCCGCGCTCACGGTGCTCTGGGGCATGGCGACGGGTGCCGAACCGGTCACGCTCCTCCGCCTGCTGTTCATCGCCGGCATCGTCGGCTGCGTCGTCGGCCTGAAGCTGGTCCCCGCGCGGCCGCCCGAGCCGCGCCGCGCGGGCCGAGCCTCCGCCGGGCGGGCCCCTGCGCCCGACCGCGAGGCGGATCCCGTCCGTCAGGTGGTCACCGGAGAGGTCAGACCGACGCGCCGGTCCACTCGTCGACCGCGGCCACGTGGTCGGTGCCGGCCGTGCCGGCCGCTCGTGCGGCGGCGACGCGCTCGGCGTGCGTCGGCGGGTTCGCCGGCACGTGCTCCGGGCGGTCGGACTCGTTGATGCGGCGGAGCTCCGGCACGATGTCCTCGGCCAGGATGTCGATCTGCTCGAGCACGGTCTTGAGCGGCAGACCGGCGTGGTCGATGAGGAACAGCTGGCGCTGGTAGTGGCCGACGTGGTCCTTCATCGTGGCGTACCGGTCGATGACCTGCTGCGGCGAACCGACGGTGAGCGGCGTCTGGGTCGTGAAGTCCTCCATCGACGGCCCGTGTCCGTACACCGGGGCGTTGTCGAAGTAGGGGCGGAACTCGTCGATCGCGTCCTGCGAGTTCTTCCGCGCGAAGAACTGTCCGCCGAGCCCGACGATCGCCTGGTCAGCACGACCGTGACCGTGGTGCTCGTAGCGCTGGCGGTACAGGCCGACCATCTGCTCGGTGTGCTGGATCGGCCAGAAGATGTTGTTGTGGAAGAAGCCGTCGCCGTAGTAGGCGGCCTGCTCGGCGATCTCCGGGGTGCGGATCGAGCCGTGCCAGACGAAGGGCGCGACGCCGTCGAGCGGACGCGGGGTCGAGGTGAAGCCCTGCAGCGGCGTGCGGAACTGCCCCTGCCAGTTCACGACCTCGTTCTCCCAGAGCTGGCGGATGAGCGCGTAGTTCTCGACGGCGAGGTTCAGGCCCTGGCGGATGTCCTTGCCGAACCAGGGGTAGACCGGGCCGGTGTTGCCGCGGCCCATCATCAGGTCCATGCGGCCGTCGGAGATGACCTGGAGCATCGCGTACTCCTCCGCGATGCGCACCGGGTCGTTCGTGGTGACCAGGGTCGTCGACGTGGAGAGGGTGATGTCCTTCGTCACACCGGCGAGGTAGCCGAGCATCGTCGTCGGGCTCGACGCCACGAACGGCGGGTTGTGGTGCTCACCGGTGGCGAAGACGTCGAGCCCGGCCTGGTCGGCGTGCTGCGCGATGGTCATGATGTCGCGGACGCGCTGGGTGTCGTCCGGCGTGGTTCCCGTGGTGGGGTCGGTCGTGACGTCACTGACCGTGAAGATCCCGAACTGCATGATGCGCCGCCTCGTCTGTCTCTGGCTCGTTCCGGTTCGATGCGTTTGCATCGACCTGATGGGTCCAACGTAGCGCAGGCCGTGGCATTCCCGCGAGCGTCAGACGCGGACCGGAGGCGCCGACGCACTCGTCGTCGGCGGCACGTGGTGCATGCCGTCCGCCAGCCACACCGCGGTGATGGCGGCGAGGACACTCGCGGACGACGCCATCCGCCCCGCCAACAGCATGGCGTCGTGGTCCCCGTCCCCCGCCGTGCCGACCAGGAGCGCGACCACACCGACCACCAGCGCCGCCCCGACCGCGACGAGGAGCACCACCGTCACCACCCGACGCGGGCCACGTCGGCCGTCGCGGTCCCCTCGGACACCCCGGTCCACCTGGGGTCCGAGGGCCCGGACGAGCCCGAGCCAGAACAGCGCCACCGCACACGCGCCGACGATGTCGCTCACGCGGTGCCACCCGTACACGACCGTCTGGTTGGCGACGAACACCGCGTAGACGGCGCCCACGACCAGGACGGCCGGCCGGAAGCGTCGGGGCGTGACCATGAGCACGGCGAACGACGCGGCGAGTGCGATCGTCGCGTGGCCGGACGGGAACGAGTTCGGCGTCGTCGACTGAGCGATCTCCGGGCGCTCGGCGATACGCTTGAGCAACGTCGAGGTGGCCGCGGACGCGAGCACCACGAAGCCCGCTCCGAGCCCCACGGCGAGCCGCCTGCGTGCGAACGCGACGGCGGCGATCACGACGACCAACAGCAGGATCACCGGCACCGAGATGACGTTGAGGGCGGTGTCCGACCCGAACAGGTCGGACTCGCGGACACCGCCGAGCGCGGCGTCCTCGATCCGCTGCCCCGCCGGCGTCAACACCGCGACCGCGTAGACGGAAGGCACGATCACGAACCCCAGAGCCGCGAGCAGCGCCCACCGGAACCTCCGGGACACGCTCGGTCCACGTCCCTCGTCACGGGACTCCGGGGCGGTGCGCTCGGGGGTCCGGATCACGGGCATCGTCCTCCTCGGTGTCATGGTGGTCGGTCTCGTCATCCGTCTGGTGGGCGGGAAGCGATTGGGTCGCTCGGGGCCCGACACGATACCGTTGCAGCACTCGTCGGGAGCTGGGAACACCAGCCTCCGGAGCAAGGCCACGGCCGTCCTGCAGCAGGTGTCCGGACAGCGTGACACAGGTCGGGCCGGCTCCGGTCGGGCCAGCTCCGGTCGGGCCGGTGCACAGCTGCGAGACGGCGGGCAGCCGTACAGCGCGATCGTCGCGCAGGAAGAGGAGACCGAAGTGGCCATCAAGGAACCGGGCATCACCGCCTCGCCGAACCGCGCCCTGGCGATGACCGCCGGCACGCTGTTCGCGATCTGGGGCTTCCTGGGCTTCTTCTTCGCGCAGGACAACGGCGGCGCGTTCTTCAGCCGCGAGGGCGGGTTCCTCTGGAACTCCTTCATGCTCAACCCGGCACTCTGCGCGATCTGGGCGCTCCTCGCGGCCGCGTTCTTCATCGTGGGCCTCGGCAACACGATCGGGTCCCGCGCGGTGAACCTCGTCATCGGCGTCGTGCTGCTCGTCCTCGCCGTCTACGGCTTCGTGTTCTCGAACACCTCGGCGAACGTGCTCGCACTCAACACGACCGACAACGTCTTCCACGCCGTCGTCGGCGTCGTCCTGGTGCTCACCGCACTCGGCGCCGACAAGGAGAACCTCCGCGCCCTGCGGGCGGCCGGCGCGCGCGCCTGACGCTCCCCGAGCCCTCCCGACGCCCGTCTGCCGGTCCGGCAGGCGGGCGTCGTGGTGTCCGGGGCGGCGACGCGGCGAGCAGCACTGCCGGGAGGGCGGTGGGGCACTGCCGGGAGGGTGGTCGGCGCGACAGCGCCGCCGGGAGGCCCGTGGGCGCGCCGACAGGAGGCCCATGGGCGCGGCGGCGGCAGCGGCAGCCGTCCCGGAGTGGTCGCGCAGCGCGCCACAGCTCGCGCACGTCCCCGTCCCCGTGCGCGTCCCCGTCAGGAGTCGGCGGGGTCCTCCGCCCCACCCGGCGCGTCCGCGTGGGCCGGCTTCGCCGCCTCGAGCTGGGTCGCGACGACCCGGGGTGACTCGGACATGAACCGACGCACGTCCAGGTCGACGATGATGTCCGCCGGACGGAGCGGCCGTGTCAGGTACAGCCCGTCGAGCGACGTCAACCGCGACAGCGCCACGTACGTCTGCCCGGCGCTGAACACCCGGTTGCCGAGGTCGACCACCGCACGGTCGTAGGTGCTGCCCTGCGACTTGTGGATCGTCACCGCCCACGCCAGCCGGAGGGGGAACTGCTGGAACTCCCCCACGGTGTCCTTCTTGAGCTCCTTCTTGTCCGGGTCGTAGGAGTACTTGAACTTCTCCCACACGGACGGCTGCACCTCGAAGTCCTCACCGTCGACGCTGACCCACACCGTGTCCCGGATGCTCCGCACGATGCCGAGGGTCCCGTTCACCCAGCGCTGGTCCGGGTCGTTGCGGAGGAACATCACGTGTGCGCCGGGCTTCAACTCGAGCGCTTCGTCAGCCGGGAAGGTGCGCCCACCGAAGTCGCCGTTGACGTCCGCCCTGGCCGTCTTCACCTTGCCGGGGAGTCGTTCGAGGGCCGCCTTGTTGATCCGGGCCACGGTGTCGTTCCGCGTCGCCAGGGTGATCGCGTCGTCCGGGGCGGGGCGGGCTCCGGCGTCGTTGAGCTGCTGGGCGACGTCCGCGGTGACCCGCCCGTGCCGGACGGCGGTGAGCATCGCGGCGAAGGCGTCGTCGCGCTGACGGTGCACCGTGGCGAGCTCGATGATGTGCAGCTCGGCTTCGAGCCACACCTTCGCGTCGAAGAACCACATCGACCGGTAGTGGTCGGTGAAGTACGCGCGCTCGTCGCCGTCGCCCGGGACCGGGGGGAGTTGGTACGGATCACCGAACATGACGACCTGGACGCCCCCGAACGGTTCGGACCGCCGACCGCGTGCCTTCCGCAGCGCCCGGTCCATCGCGTCGAGCAGGTCGGCGTTCACCATCGAGACCTCGTCGATGACCAGGGTGTCGATGGTGTTGAGGAGCTTGCGGGTGTCGGGCCCCTGCTGCAGTTCGGCGTCGGCGATGAGGCCGATCGGCAGGCGGAACAGCGAGTGGATGGTCTGCCCGCCGACGTTGAGCGCGGCGACACCGGTCGGGGCGCAGATGACGACCTGCTTCTCGGTGTTCCACGACAGGTGGTTGAGCAGCGTCGACTTGCCGGTGCCCGCGCGTCCGGTGATGAAGACGTGGTCGCGGGTGGACTCGATGTACTCGAAGACCGCCCGCTGTTCGGCGGAGAGCTCGACGCTCACGGTGCGCTCGACCCGCTCGGCACGCCGTCATCGACACCGGCCGGAGCGGCGGCGACCGGGAGGCCCGTGGCCGCGTCCACCGCAGCGCTGCCGCCAGCCTCGTCCTGACGCCGCACTCGCACGAGTCCGACCACCACGACGGTGACGACCACGAGCACGCCGGCGACGATCAGGACCGTCCCGCCGCGTGCCTGGTCGACGAGCGGGTCCGGGCCCCAGGTGCGGCCCATCGCCCCGAACCAGGACGCCTGCAGCAGCCCGAGCGGTCCCTGCATGGCGATCCCGAGCGACACCGTGCCCGCGGCGACGACGACCGCACCGGCCACCCGCACCAGGAACGCCGCGGTCGACGGACGACGGGCGCCGATGGCGATCGGCGTGAGCAGGGTCGGGAGGGCCAGGAGCCCGACGAGCACGAGGACGAGGTCGACCACCGTGCGGCCCATGGCGTCACTGACGGACCAACGCAGCACGTCGGTCGCGTACACGCCCCACCAGACGCCGGCGAGCAGCAGGAACGCGGGGAACGGCTGGACGAGGTACCGCACCACGGCGTTGTCGACGAAGACCGTGGTCCACTCGGCGACCCCGGCGCTGTCGTCGGTGCGCGGCCGGACGGCGGCACGGATGAGCTGCACCGGAGCCGCGGCCCAGACGAGGGCGGGCACGACGAGCCCGAGCAGCACGTGCGCGCCGACGTTCGCCGACACGAGGTACCGGTCGTACGTGTGCAGGGAGCCGGAGGTCGCGACCACGAGCGCCACGACCGCGATGCCGGCGGCGACGGAGCGGCCGACCGGCCACGTTCGTCCCTGGCGGCGCAGCCGGACGACCCCCGCGGCGTAGGCGGCGACGAGCAGCACCGCGGCCATGAGCCAGAAGAGATCGATGTTCCAGTTCGTCGACCAACCCCACGGGCCGGGCGCGGTGGGGAGCGAGTCGTCGGTCAGGACCTCGGCGGGCGTCGGGTCGCTGGTCTTGCTCAGCGCCAGCTGCCCGGCGGGCGTCGCGGTCCGGCCGAGTGCGGCGGCGACGCCGGAAGCGACGCCCATCACCGCGAGCTCGACGACGACGAGCGTCCAGAACGGCCGGACCCGTGCGGGCGCGGTCGTCAGCGCGGCGATGACCCGGCGGCGGTGCACCGCCCCGATGATCCCCATCACGATGATGGCGCCCACCTTGACGAGCACCAGGACGCCGTAGGGGCTGCCGAGCTCGTCGAACGCCCCGAGACGGATCTGGGCCGAGACGACGCCCGAGACGGCGACGAGCACGAAGCAGCCGAGCGCCACGCTGGAGTAGCGGCCGACCACGGCGGCGAGACGCGCACCCGGCAGGACGTCGCGCACGAGCACGAGCATGACGAGTCCGCCCACCCAGAGCGCCGCACCGACGAGGTGCAGCCCGAGCGCGGTGACCGCGGCGTCGTGGCTGGCGGTCCCCGCGGCGTGGCCCTGCTGGGTGAGCGGGACGAGGCCGATCAGCGACACGGCCGTGGTCAGGGCGACCATCCCGCGCGACCGCACGGCGAAGCACAGCACCGTGACGACGGCGGCGACGAGCACGGTGGTGAGCCAGGCGAGACCGAGGTCGGTCCCGGTGAGGAAGACGCCCATCGACTGCCCGAAGCCGGCGTCGAGGCTGACGGCCCCACCCGCGACGCTGAGGTAGGTGAAGAACGTGGTGACGGCGGACGTGACGGTCCACACACCGGCAGCGCCCGCGGCGACGTCGACGGCCCGGTCCCACTCGGGTGCGGTCCGTGACAGGCCGATCGTGGCGAGGCCGAGCCCGCCGATGGTCGCCGCTGCCGACAGGTCGACGAGCATGCGGGTGAGCGGCAGCCCGAAGCGGACCACCGCCCCGGGGTCGGCGATGAGGGCGGCGTCGGCACCACCGCCGACGACGAGCGCCACGAGCAGGGACACGAACGCCACGAGCAGCAAGACGCCGGGGCCGGCGATGCGCGCGATGCGGTTCACCCGTCAAGCCTAGGCGGTGCCCCGGGCGCTCCGGGAACGCCGAGGGGCGTCTCTGGACGGTGGCGAGGGCCCGGCGGGGACGACGGAAGGGACGGCGCGGACGCCGTCCCTTCCGTGGAGCTGAGCGGTCCTACTTGACGGCTGCCTTGAGCTTGCTGCCGGCGCTGACCTTGACCGAGTCGCTCGCGGCGATCTCGATGGCCTCACCCGTCTGCGGGTTGCGGCCGGTGCGCGCGGCGCGGTGGGTCTTCTCGAAGGCGATCCAGCCGGGGATCGTGACCTTGGTGTCGTCCGCGACGGACTTGCCGACGACGGCGAAGAGCGCGTCGACGACGCCGTTGACGGTGGCCTGGCTCTGGCCGGACTCGGCGGCGACGGCAGCGACGAGCTCGGTGCGGTTCAGTGACTTGTCAGCCATTGGATGTCCTCCTCGGACTTCTTGCGTATGGGTCGGACGCGGAACGTCCGGATGTTGCGGGACGGTTGCCCCGTGCTGCGGGCCCAGCGGGCCGAGGGCCCGTGGAACCGGTGATGAACCTACCAGCCGGTTCCGTCGTTCCTCGTCGACTCGCCCGGTTTTCCGGGCCTGTCGAGCAACGCAAGGGGCTGCTGTGACCCGTGTGACGACCGTTGTCGCTGTCTGCCGTCAGAGGATGACGCGTGCCGGACAACGACGACGCCCCCGCGACCTCGGGAGGTCACGGGGGCGTCGGCAGGACTGGTGCTTACCAGGAGCTCTTCGTGATGCCGGGGAGCTCACCACGGTGGGCCATGTCGCGGAACCGGACACGGCTGATGCCGAACTCACCGAGGTGACCGCGGGGGCGGCCGTCGATGGCGTCGCGGTTGCGGTAGCGGACCGGCGACGCGTCGCGCGGCAGCTTCTGCAGGCCGACACGGGCGGCCTCGCGGGACTCGTCGGTGCCGTTCGGGTCCACGAGGGCCTTCTTCAGCTCGAGGCGACGCTCGGCGTAGCGCTCGATGATGACGGCGCGCTGGTTGTTCTTCGCGATCTTGCTCTTCTTCGCCATGGCCTAGCGCTCCTCACGGAAGTCGACGTGCTTGCGGACCACCGGGTCGTACTTCTTCAGCACGAGACGGTCGGGGTTGTTCCGGCGGTTCTTCTTGGTCACGTAGGTGAACCCGGTGCCCGCGGTGGAACGAAGCTTGATGATCGGACGGATGTCCTGACCCTTCTTCGCCATCAGATCTTCTCCCCACGGGCGAGGATGCCCGCCACGACGGATTCGATGCCACGAGCATCGATCACCTTGATGCCCTTGGCGCTGACGTTGAGCGTCACGTTACGACGCAGCGACGGCACGTAGTAGGTCTTCTTCTGCACGTTCGGGTCGAAGCGACGCTTCGTCCGACGGTGCGAGTGCGAGATGTTGTGACCGAAGCCGGGAACGGCGCCGGTCACCTGGCACACTGCAGCCATGGTTTCCTCCTGATGAATACCGTGCAGCCGATCGGCTGCACCCAAGGTCACTTGCCTGGCACGCACGCGCTGCACCACCGGAGTGGCTGAGCGAGGGGGTTGTGCGCGCCGCCCAGACCGGGGGCGGTCCGGATCGACGAGTCGACCTGGGCCAGCGCATCCGGGCCTGGAGGCTCGGATCCGGTACCACGCGACCGCGGCGTTCGCGACGGTCGGAGGGCAGAACAACGGGCGCTCCGCGCAGGCGCGGAGAACCAGCCGCCCACGTTACGCGACCCTCGGGCGCGTCGCAAGCCGGGCCTCCCGTGCACGACTGCGTCCGCGGCGGCCGGGCCGCAACCGCGGCCGCTCGCCGACGTCAGCGGCGCAGGCCCGACGGCGGCAGGAGCAGTCCGCGCTCCTGGCGGATCCAGTAGAGCCCGGTCGCGCGCCGTTCCGCCCGGGTGGCGAACCGGTACCGGAACACCCGCGCCCGCACCCACCGCGGCCGCTGCCCGTCGAACGGGTCGTGCCGGAGCAACCGGAGCGTCCTCCGGTCCGCCTCGAGCAACCGGAGCACGAACACCCGGAACCAGCCGTCGTCGGCCCCGAGCGCCAGGAACCACATCAGCCAGTCGAGCCGTAGGTGGTACGGCGCGAACTGGGCCGGACGGCGGCGCGGATCACCGGGCTTCCCCTTGAACTCGTAGGGCAGCCAGTCGTCCTCGTCCGGGACCTCGGCGAGGGTCCCCTCGACGATCACCTCGTCCCGCTCCTGCGTCACGCTGCCGAAGGCGCCGTAGGCGTTGGCGAGGTGCCAGCGGTTGAAGGACGCGTTCATGAGCTGCCGCCGGGAAACCAGGTTCTTCGCCGACGGCCAGGACAGCACGAGCAGCAGCAGGCCGACCGCGACCGTCAGGCCGACGAACCACGCTGGCGTCGCGGTCGGGCCGACCTCCGCGACGTCCTGGAGGAACGGCAGCACCGTCGCGATCGACCGGTCGTCGATCGCGGCGAAGGTGAGCACGAGGGTGATCCAGTTGAGCCAGGCGAAGTTCCCCGTCACGACGAGCCACGCCTGGGTGAGCAGGACCAGTGCCGCGGCGATCGAGGCGACCGGCTGCGGGGCGAAGAGCAGGAACGGGACCCCCAGCTGGACGACGTGGCTGCCCAGGGTCTCGAGGCGATGCACCGGCCGGGGCAGCAGGTGGGCCGTCCGCGACATCGGGTTCGGCATCGGCTGCGTCTCGTGGTGGTAGTACAGCGCCGTCAGGTCCCGCCACGACCGGTCCCCCCGCATCTTGATCATGCCCGCGCCGAACTCCAGCCGGAAGACCAGCCAGCGGATCGCGATGAGGACGACGATCGGCGGTGCGACCTCGTCCGACCCCAGGAACGCGACGACGAACAGGGACTCGAGCAGGAGCGACTCCCACCCGAACGAGTAGAACGTCTGCCCGACGTCCGAGATCGACATGTAGGCGAGCCACAGCAGCAGGAAGCAGACCACCGGCACCCATGCCGGCCCCCGCTGCGGCAGACCGACGACGATGCTGGCCGACAGCACGGCGCCGCCACCCGCGAGGATCCGCAGCCGCCGGTCGGTGTAGCGCCACCACCGCCACACGACGGGCAAGGTCTGCGCGTACCGCCGCTCCATGAACCGCGGGACGGGCAACAGGCCCCGCTCGCCGAGGAGTGCCGGGAACTGGGCGATCGCGGACAGGAACGCCAGGCACGCGATCGCCGCCACCCCGCGCTGGAGCACGAAGCGGGCGACGTCGTAGTCGCCCGCGCCCGCCCAACTCGTCCATGCCTGAAGGTCCACGGGCCGGAGGCTACGCGGGCGGTGCCGCGGGGAGGTCCGGGACCGCGCAGTCCGGCCGGAGCGGGTGACGGCTGACCGCGGCCCCGGCACCAGCGTCGTGAAGCGATGGCAGGAACGCGCTGGTCACCCGGACCGCCGACAGGTGATTGATGTCGACCGAGTCGACCCATTCCTCGTCCGGGATCCCGGCGATGCCTTCAGGGTGGACCCGTGCGGCTCCGGCATTGTCGACCAGGATGTCGACGCGGCCCGAGGCATCGAGTGCGGCGGTGGCGAAGCCTTCGACTCCGTCCACGGTGCTGATGTCGCCTGGGATGAAGGTGGCGCCGTCCGGAGTTTCGCCGGTAGCGCTGCGAGCGGTGACGACGACAGTCGCGCCGCCGTCGCGGAGTCGCCGCGTGATCGCGGCGCCGCGTCCTCGCGAGCCCCCGGTCACGACGGCACGCTTGCCAGCGAACTCGGTGCGGTCGGGCGGATTGATGTCGGTGAACATGCGCGGGTCAGATGGTGGCGGGAAGGCCGGGCAGGAAGACCAGGCGGCGGCGCATCGCGGTCGCTGCGATCTGACGGGCGGGCGCGTACTCCTCCGAGTCGTACCAGGCCTCAAGGGTCTCCATGTCGGGCCACTCGACGACGGCGAGCACGATGCCGGCGTCACCCTCGGCGATGGTGGGCTGGGCGCCGAGGACGACGAAGCGGCCCCCGAACTCCTCCACCGTGCCCGGCGTCGATTCGGAGTAGCGCTGGGCGCCGGCGGGGTCGAGTACTTCGAAGACCTCGGTGACGCTGTACGCGGGCGTGCGGGTGGTGGCATTTTCGGACATTGCGTGCTCCTTCGTCGAGGAGGAGGGCATCGGACCCATTGCACGGCGTCATCGATGCGTACGTCACCCCCGCACATCGGGACCACCCCGAGGCTGGCTGTCCCTCGGCTGCGCTGCCGGTCGACGCCAGCCGGCACGGGGCGGCACCACAGGCGGCATACCTGGTCGGGCTGGAGGGGTACTTCGCGAACATCACCGATCTGCTCTTGCAGCGCGCCGACGAGGATGGCGTCGAGCTGAGTCCGCCGGCCGCGCGCGAGCAGGCAATCGCGATGTTCAGTCAGATGGTCGGTGCACTCGTGATCTCCCGCGCCGTCGCCGAGCCGGACACGTCGTTGTCCAACGAGATCCTGACCGCAAACACCCGACAACTCCATCGGCAGTGACGGCAGTCGACGACCCATCGGCCATCGGGCACGCTGCCTCCAGCCGGCGCCCCGGGATCAGGTTGCGGCAGTGTCCGATGGCCGATCCCGTACGCGACCGGGCACGCCATTCCGCTTCGAGGGCGGTGATTGCTCCCTCCCATCCGGGTCGTGCGTCCGTCACAGCATGGTCATGCCCTTGATGAGGCTCGCGACGGCGCCTGCCCCCGCCGTGACGAGCATGATCCTCCGGCCGGTCTTGTGGGATGTGTGCCGTGCCGACCATGGCCCGATGGCGACGCCGGTGATGATGGCGGCAGCGGCACCAACCCATTGAGCGGCGGTGAACGTCGGCAGTTCGAGCTCCCCGACCGCGGCCAGGCCCGCGACAGTGGCGACACACATGACCGCGAACACGAACTGCGAGCTCGCCGCGAAGGCAGCGGCGCGCCAGCGAGTGAGTACGGCGAACACCGACAACGGCACCCCGCCGACCCCGGCGATCACGTTGATTGCCCCTGCCGTGATGCCAGTGATCCCGCTCGCCAGGAGTGAGCGCGAGCGATCACTCTCACCTTCCGACCGCCGGAACCGGTCGAGCAGGACGACCACGCCGAGGAGCACCAACGTCACGATGCCGATGGTCACCTGCAACGGCCCACCGGGAAGCAACGAGTGAACGGCGACCCCTGGCACAACGCCTACCGCGCCGCCCACTGCGAGCGTGATGGTCGACCGCCATTCGACCGCGCGCCACTGCTGCACGAGCAACAGCACCGAGGCGCCGCCCCCGCAGATGACGACAGCAGCGACGCCCGGACCTGGCCCGAGGGCGAGAACGAGCAGCGGACTCGCGAACAACCCGAAGCCGATCCCCGCCAGCCGCTGCAGAACAGTTCCGCCGAGGAGACAGGCGAGGATCAACACGTACGTCACACGACGACCCTTCCAGCAGAACAGACCCGCAACCTCAGTTTCGTCCTTCGGGAGCCCAACCGGGGTCGTTGTGTCTTGGTAGCGGATCGATCTCCGGCATAGTCAGCGCTCGAACGAGCGCCTCCGCGCTGCCGTCGAGTGGATTCACGAGCACGCTGCCGAACCAGTCAGCGTCTCCGACATCGCAAAGCGGCGGACTTGAGCGTCCGGGCAACCCAGGAAGCGTTTCAACGTCACCTCGGCGTTACACCTATGCAGTACCTCCAGCAGTTGCGACTCGAGCACGTTCGCCAGGAGTTGGTTCAAGCGGACCCGCCGACGACCGCTGTGCAGGCAGTCGCTCGCCGGTGGGGGCTTGCGCACCTCGGCCGATTCTCCGCCGCGTGCCTCAACGCCTACGGCGAGTACCCACGCGAGACCCTCCGGCGCTGACACGGCCATCTCAATAGCCGACCGTTCACCGGGCAGCTGCGACCAGGATCAGGACGACGGCGGAGTCGGTCACCGCACCGTGCCGCCGGTCGCCGTACACCGCCGTGGTGTTGCCCCCCCCCTGAGTAGTCGATGCTCCAGTGCGGTCAGCTCGCGGAAGTACAAGCTCTCCGCGTCAGTGAGACCCTTACCCGATTGGCGACAGACTAGGCGTATCCCTCGGCTTACCCGGACGCTCGTCCATGCTCCTCTGCGAGAAGGGGCCATAACGTGGCGACAACGCGTTCGGCGAAGTCGGCTGGGACATCGTGCCCGTACCGATTGAAGTCGGCGAAGTAGCTACCGAACGCCAGGCTCACGATGATGTCGATGTCCACGTCCTTCCGGACGGCGCCCCTCTCTTGAAGTTGTGTGAGCACGTCCGCGAGTTCCTGGCATCGCGGCTGGTTGCCGTGCTCTCGCATCTGCGCCAGCAGGCCTGGCTCGCGCTCGGCTTCGGCCATGAAGTTGCCGTGCAGGCTCATCGCTCGAGGATTGTGGAAGCGCGGATCGAGCCGACGTACCGCCTCGACCATTGCTTCTCGTGGGGTGAAATCGTCGAGGTTCAGGGGTGGGTACGCCTCGCGCTGCTTGCGTAACCCGTACTGCAGGGCTTCGACGACGAGTTCGTACTTGTTTGGCCAGCGCCGGTACAGCGTCGGACGCGTCACGCCAGCGTGTTCGACGATGTCCCGGATCGTCATCGACGAGTAGCCCTTCGTCGCGAGCAGCGCCCGCGTCGACTGGATGATCGCTTCTTCGATCAGTGGGTCGCGTGGGCGGCCTCCGGCGCTCGTCGGCGTCTGATCGTTGCTGGTTCCGTCAACCATCCCTGACCTCTCGCAGTCGCATTCGGTTTCATTACACGTCTTGACTGTAACGCAGGAGGACCGCTAGCGTTCAGCACGCCAGGTTTCGTTACAGACTGTGTCTGTAACCAAACTTGTCTGAGCCCAAGCTACGAAAGGAACCTCACATGACAGCGACCTCCGATGGTTACGTGACCGTCCTCTGGGACGCGAAGGCCAAGCCCGGCCGGGAGGACGATCTCAAGGCGTTCATCGCGGCCGCGGTCACGCCGTCCCGGAACGACCCCGGGAACATCGACTACGAAGCGCACGAGGTCGAGGGCGAGCCTGGCGCGTTCGTGATCTACGAGCGCTGGGAGAAGCGCGCCCTCCTCGACGCCCACCTCAGCGCACCGCGGATGGCGGCGCTCGTGCCGGAGATGCTCGAACTGATCGACGGGTCCATCGAGGACGGCATCCGGGTGCTGCGTCCCTTTCGGCCCGAGGCCTGAGCCGGACTGAACGAGGAGGAGAGAACCATGACCACAACGCTCATCACCGGCGGGAACCGCGGACTCGGGTACGAGGTCGCCCGTCGCCTGGTCGATGCCGGCCACGCCGTCTGGATCGGTGCTCGCGACGCGTCTTCTGGGCAGGAAGCAGCAGACCGCCTCGGCGCCCACTCCGTGTCCCTGGACGTGACGGACGATGCGTCCGTCGGGGCCGCCGCTGCCATGATCCGAGCCCAGGCGGGACACCTGGACGTCCTCATCAACAACGCCGGCATCCTCGGCGAGGTTGCAGCTCCCGAGGACATGACGGCGGATCAGCTGCGCGAGGTGTACGAGACCAACGTGTTCGGGCTCGTCCGCGTCACCCGTGCATTCCTTCCGCTGCTCCGGCAGGGGACCGACCCCTCGGTGATCAACGTCACCAGCGGCATGGGATCGTTCACGTTGACGCACGATCCTGCGCGGGTGGAGTCGCAGTACACCCTTGCGGCGTACGGATCGTCGAAGAGTGCCGTCACGATGCTCACCACGCAGTACGCGAAGACGGTTCCGGACGTCCGGTTCAACGCGGTCGATCCCGGGCAGACCGCGACGGCATTCACCGGTCACGTCGGGCAGTCCGTCACAGAGGGGGCCGAGGCAGCGGTGCGCATCGCCACGCTCGGCCCAGCGGCACCGACCGGAACCGTGACCGACCGCTTCGGCATCCTTCCGTGGTGACCGGACAGCTCCGGCGTCGAGGCGACGCTGGCACGCAGCGCGCCGCGACGCTGGAGCTGTTCTACGACCTCGTGTTCGTCTTCGCGATCACGCAGGTCTCACACCTCCTCCTCGGTCACCTCACGTGGGCGGGCGCTGGCCAGGCTGGGACCGTCCTGCTCGCCGTGTGGTGGTCGTGGAACTACACCACGTGGGCCACGAACGAGCTCGATCCCGAAAAGAACCCCGTCCGTCTCCTGCTGATCGCCCTCATGCTGGGGAGCCTGCTGATGGCGATCGCCGTCCCGCAGGCCTTCGGCGAGCACGGGCTCCTCTTCGCGGCCGCCTACCTCGCGATACAGGTCGGCCGCCACGCCTTCCTCACATTCGTGGCGGCCGCGCGCGGCAGCGTCCAACGGGAGCAAGCGGGACGCATCCTCGTCTGGTTCCTGATCGCCGGCGTGTTCTGGGTCGCGGGTGGGCTGGTCGAGGGCGGCTCGAGGGCAGGGCTGTGGTTGCTTGCGCTGGCCCTCGACTACATCGCTCCACGCATGCTCTTCCCTCTCCCCGGCCGACCGCGGCTCGCGGCGGAGTCCTGGCGGCTCGCCACCGGCCACTTCGCCGAACGATTCGGGTTGATCGTGATCGCTGCGATCGGCGAGACGATCATCCTGACCGGGGCAACCACCTCACAGCGGGAACTGGACGCAGGCACAGTGGCCGCGTTCATCAGCGCGTTCGCCGGGTCGGCAGCGCTCTGGTGGCTGTACTTCACCTCCACGAGCGAACTCAGCGAACGTTCGCTCGACGGTGCAGCGAGCCGTACCGGTCGCGCACGCGACATCTACACGTACGGCCACGTTCTGATCGTCGCCGGGATCGTCTTGACCGCCGTGGGTGACGAACTCATGATCGCGCATCCGTCGGACCCACTCCGGAGTGAGCAGCTGACCGCTGTCGTCGGGGGCCCCGTCCTCTTCCTCCTTGCGCAACTCGCACTGCAGTCACGGGCGACGCATCGCCTGGAACTCACCCGGCTGGCGGCGATCCTCGCGTGCGCGGCGCTGGGTCTGTTTGGTCGCTCCCTTCCCGCACTGCTGATCGGCGCACCGCTCGTCGCGGTGCTCATCGCCGTGGCGGTGCGCGATCAGGTCGTCGAAACTCGACGCATACGGTGAGTGTCGGCGGCCGGCAGCCAGCACCCGGGCGCCCGGCTCCCGGCCGGCTAGACGCCGTCCGTCGGACGGGGCGCGAGCGCCTGCACGATGAGCGCCCCGAGCTCCCGCGGCGCCGTGAGCATCGGCCAGTGCCCGGTGTGCAGCCCGACGATCTCGAGTTCCTCGGTCGCCACGAGTTCCGCGGCCCAGGCCTGGTGGTCGGCGACCATGCCGACCAGTTCGTCCGGCGCGATCTCGCACGTGATGACCGTCGCCGGGATCCGGTGTCGAGCGGGGTCGGCGTAGTGGAACCGGTCCGAGGCCACCCGCTCGGGTTCGGCGACCGCTCGGCGCTCGAGGTCCGCCCGGATCTCCGGCGTCATGTCGCGCACCGTCGCGGGCTCCCACACGTCCCACGACGGCAGCGGCACCTGCCCGTCGACGACCGGCAGCTCGTCGTTGACGCATCCGCCCTCCGGCCCGGGGAACGTGTCGACGTAGACCAGGTGCCGCACCCGGTCCGGACGTCGGTCGGCTGCCATGGCGGCGATCGGCCCGGCGCCGGAGTGCCCGACGAGCACCGCGGGCTCAGGGGCGGCGCCGAGGCGGTCGGCGAGGTCCGCGACCTGGTCGTCGAGCGTGGCCCCGCTCCGCGTCACCGCGTCGACACTGTGCCCGGCCGCTCGGAGGACCGGGACGACGTCGTCCCACGCGCTCGCGTCGAGCCAGAACCCGGGCACCAGGATGACGTGCATGTCGCGGAGACTACGCGCCACCTCGGACAGCGGCACGGGCCGTGCACTCGGCGCATTCGCCGAAGACGTCGACCACGTGGCTGGCGTTCGAGAACCCGTTCGCCGCGGCGGTGGCTCGCGCCCATTCCTCGACCGGGTCGGCCTGGATCTCGACGGTCCTGCCGCACACTCGGCAGATGAGGTGGTGGTGGTGGTTGTCCGTGGTGCACGCCCGGTAGAGCGACTCGCCGTCCTGCTGGAGCGAGTCTGCGTCCCCGTCGCTGGCCAGGTCGGACAGCGCCCGGTACACGGTGGCGAGGCCGATCGTCGACCCGCCGTCCCGCAGGTGCGCGTGCAGCGACTGGGCGCTGACGAACCCCTCGGTCTCGGAGAGGGCACCGCGGACCGCTTCGCGCTGCCAGGTGTTGCGTCGTGGCTTCTGCACGGCGTTCATGCTGCGACTCCTTCCTTCGTGGCGGCCGGGAGGCCCGTCCCACCGCCGGTGTGCTGCTCACGGTCCGTCACCCGGTCGCGTCCACGGCGCTCCTTCCGGGCCCCGAGGACCCGGCAGACCACCCAGATGAGGAACGAGATCGTCGTCACGTACGGGCTGATCGGCAGGCCGCCGCCGAGTGCCAACAGGATCCCGCCGACCACCGACGTCACCGCGAACCCGACGGACAGCAGCGGCACGAGCACCGGGTTGACCGTCACGCGCAGGGCCGCGGCCGCCGGGGTGACCAGGAGCGAGAGCACCAGGAGTGCCCCGACGATCTGCACCGACACGGCGGTGGCCAGGCCGAGCGCGAGCATGAACACGAGCCCGAGCGTCCGGACCGGGACGCCGGCGGCTGCGGCCACGTCGGGGTCGACGGACGAGAACATCAGCGGCCGCCAGATCACGACGAGGACGAGGACGACCACGGCGGAGATGACGACGAGGAACCCGAGCTGCGGGTTGTCGACGGCGACGATCTGCCCGGTGAGCAGGCCGAACTTGTTCGCCGCCCGGCCCTTGTAGAGCGCGAGGCAGAGGATGCCGAGGCCGAGCCCGAACGGCATGAGCACCGCGATGATCGAGTTGCGGTCGCGGGCACGGCTGCCGAGCAGGCCGATGAGGAGCGCGGCGATGAGCGAGCCCACCACCGAGCCACTGACGACGTTGACGCCGAGCAGCAGCGAGACGCTCGCCCCGGCGAAGGACAGCTCGCTGATGCCGTGCACCGCGAACGGCATGTTCCGCGCGACGACGAACGGGCCGATGAGGCCGCCGACGACGCCGAGCACGGCGCCCGCGATGATCGAGTTCCGCACGAGCACGAGCAGCTCGCCGTAGTCCTGGAACGAGAAGACCGTCGACCAGATGTCCATCAGAACCGCCCCTCGTCCGGGTCGGCCCCGTGCGGGGCGGGTTCACAGTGGTGGTGGCCGTCGCCGGCGGTGTCGTGCGCGTCACTCGCGCCGACGATGACGATCCGGCCCATCGTGCGCACGACGTCGACGGGCGTGCCGTAGAGGTCGCTGAGCACGTCGGCGCGGAGGACCTCGTCCGGCGCGCCGATGCGGAATCGTCCGCCGGCGATGTACAGGACGCGGTCGACCACGTCGAGGATCGGGTTCACGTCGTGGGTGACGAAGAGCACCGCGGCGCCCTGCTGCCGACGTTGCCGGTCGATGAGCTCGGTGACGCCACGCTGGTGCCGCAGGTCGAGCGAGATGAGGGGTTCGTCGCACAGCAGGAGTGCGGGGTCGGCGGCGATCGCCTGCCCGACGCGGGTGCGCTGCTGTTCGCCGCCGGAGAGCTCCGCGACGGGGGCGTCCGCGAAGTCCGTCGCACCGACCTCGTCGATGATCCGTTCGATGCGCTCCCGCTCTGCCCGACGCTCGGGGCGGACGCCCCAGCGGTGACCGGTGACGCCCTGGGCGATCATGTCGCGGGCGCGCAGGGGCGTGCCGGAGTCCATGAGCCGCTGTTGCGGGATGTACCCGATCCTCCGGTGCCCGCGGCGGACCGGTCGTCCGAGGAACGACATCGAGCCGCTCGTCAGCCGCTGCTGACCGAGGACGGTCCGGAGCAGCGACGTCTTGCCCGCTCCGTTCGGCCCGAGGACAGCGACGAACTCCCCCGGTGCGACGTCCAGGTCGAGTCCGTCCCAGAGCGTCCGGCTGCCGTACGACAGCCCGGCCTGACGGAGGGCGAGCACAGCGGGACCGCCACTGCGCTCGGCAGTGGCGGTCCGGGTCGGCTCCTGGACCGTCGTCACTTCGTCAGTGCCGCCTGCACCGCGTCGATGTTCGCCTGCTGCCACGAGACGTAATCCTCCCCCTTCGGGAGCGTCTCCGTCACACCGACCACCGGGACACCGGCGTCCTCGGCGGCCTTCTGCACCTGCTCGGTCTCCGGGCTGGAGGTCTGCTCGTTGACGGCGAGCAGCTTGACGTCGTCGTCCGAGAAGAGCTTGAGCGTGTCGTTGAGCGCCGCCGGCGGGACGTCGTCGCCCTCCTCGATCGCCTCGGAGAAGTCGTCCGGCGTCACGTTGTCGAGACCCATCGCGTCGAACAGGTAGCCGGGCACCGGCTCGGTGTACGCCACCTTGTCGCCGTCGACGGTCTGCTCGATGTCCTCGGTCTGCGACTCGAGGTCCTGCAGCTTCTCGGTCAGTGCGTCGGCGTTGGTCGCGAACGTGCTCTTGTCCGCGCCGTCCAGGTCGCTGAGCCGCTTCGCGACCTCGTCGACGAGCTTCACCATGGCCGGGTAGCTGTAGAAGACGTGCTCGTTGAACTCGTCGGAGCCGCCCGAGTCGAGCCCGGACACGTCGACGGCGTTGATCACGTCGGCCTCCGTGTTCGACGACTCCGCGAGCGTCGTCATGAAGTCGTCGTACCCGCCGCCGTTCTCGATGAGCAGGTCGGCCTTCGACACGGCGAGCTGCGTCTTCGCGCTCGACTCGAACGAGTGCGGGTCCTGCGACGGGTCGTTCAGGATGCTCGTCACGTCGACGTGGTCACCACCGATGGTCTCGACGATCGAGCCGTAGACGTTCGTCGAGGTCACGACGCGGATCCGACCGTCACCAACGTCGTCCGACGAGGTGGAGGAGGCCGCGCACCCGGTCAGGGCGAGCGCGGCGGCGCCGACGACGAGCGGCAGGGCGAGGAAGCGGCGGGAGTGCATGCGGAGGACGCTAGCGCCAGGTGATAACGATTGTCAAAAGCGCGAGCATCAGACGATCCGTAGAACGACGGGAGGCCCGTCACCAGCTGGTGACGGGCCTCCCGGAGGGCAGCTCCGGCGACTACGGCTTGGTGACCGCGTCGATCGAGTTCTCGGCGATCGTGTCGTCCTCACGACCCGGGGTCCGCAGGTTCCACTTCTTGATGACGAAGCTGAAGAGGAAGTAGTAGACGACCGCGTACGCCAGGCCGATCGGGATGAGCCAGATCGCCCCGTCCGCCTTGCCGAAGTTCAGCACGTAGTCGATCGCACCCGCCGAGAACGAGAACCCGTCGTTGATGCCGAGGGCGTTCACCAGCGCCAGCGAGGTCCCAGTGAGGACCGCGTGGATGACGTAGAGCGGGAACGCCACGAACATGAAGGAGTACTCGAGCGGCTCGGTGATGCCGGTCACGAACGAGGTCAGCGCGGCCGAGAGCATGATGCCGCCGACGAGCTTGCGGTTCTGCGGCTTGGCGTTGCGCCAGATCGCCAGGGCGCCGGCCGGCAGCGCGAACATCATGATCGGGAAGAACCCGGCCTGGAAGATGCCCGCCGAGGGGTCTCCGGCGAGGAAGCGCGCGATGTCGCCGTGGTAGGTGACGCCGTCGGTGGTGAAGCTGCCGAGCTGGAACCACGGGAAGAAGTTGAGCAGCTGGTGCAGGCCGACGGGGATGAGCATGCGGTTGACGAACCCGAAGACGCCACCACCGATGACGGCGTTGTCGGCGACGGCCTGGCCGGCAGCGGTCAACGCGATGTCGAAGTAGCGGTAGACGAACGACATGAGCACGGCGATGACGAGGCCGGCGACCGCGGTCAGGATCGGCACGAGGCGACGACCGGAGAAGAACCCGAGGAAGTCGGGCATCTTCGTGCGGTGGAACTTCTGCCAGAGCAGTGCGGAGACGAGCCCCATCACGATGCCGCCGAGGACCCCGAAGTTGATCGTGGCCTGGTCGCCGTTCGCGTCCTCGACGCCGGCGAGCACGATCGGCGACATGGCCGCGAACACCTGGTACATGACCATGTAGCCGACGACCGCGGCGAGGGCCGTCGTGCCGTCGGACTTCTTCGCCCAGCCGATCGCGATGCCGACCGCGAAGAGCAGCGGCAGCCACGTGAAGACACCGTTGCCGGCCGCGGCGATGATCGTCGCACCCTGCTCGAAGCCGGGGATCGCGCCGAGCATGTCGGACTGGCCGAGTCGGAGCAGGATGCCGGCCGCGGGCATGACCGCGATCGGGAGCAGGAGGCTGCGGCCGAGCCGCTGCGCGTTGGCGAAGAGCCTGCTCTGCTTCTTCGGCGTCTTCTTCTCCGGCACGTCCGTGGGGGCAGCGGTGCTCATCGGCGGTCCTCTCGTCATCGGGTGGAGCTGGTCGGGGTGAGTTGAGTCGTGTGGTCGGCGCAGGTACCCTCGGCAGTGTCGCCAGGTCCGGTCCTGTCCGGTCATGACCAGTTCGTAGTGTCGATGACCACGGACGGCCGTGTCAACCTGTGAGCGAACCCGTAACGAGGAGGAAACAGATGGCCGACATCAAGGCAGCCGACATCATCGCCGCACTCGGCGGAACCGACAACATCGACGAGGTCGAGGGCTGCATCACGCGCCTCCGCGTCGAGGTCGAGGACGGCGACCTGGTGGACAAGGACGCCCTCAAGGCAGCCGGCGCCCAGGCCGTGGTCGGCGGCGGCACCGGCTGGCAGGTCATCGTCGGTCCGATCGCCGACAACCTCGCGCAGGACATCCAGGACGAACTGTGACGGTCGTCCGCACGCCGTTCGCCGGTCCGGTCGTCGCACTCGCCGACGTGCCGGACCCGGTGTTCGCCGAGCAGCTCGTCGGTGCGGGCGTCGCGGTCGACCCCTCCGGTACGACCGGTCCGGTCACCGCGGTGGCACCGGTCGACGGCACCATCGTCAAGCTGCACCCGCACGCCTTCGCGCTGCAGGGGTCGGCGGGCACCGACGTCCTCGTGCACGTCGGCATCGACACGGTCAAGCTCAAGGGCGAGGGCTTCGAACTGCTCGCCACCGAGGGTGACACCGTCTCGGCCGGCGACCCCGTCGTCCGCTTCAACCCGTCCGCCATCACTGCGGCGGGCTACTCGCCGGTCGTGCCGGTCGTCGTGCTCGGTTCCACGCCGGACTCGGTCCCCCAGGACACCGTCGGCAGCACGGTAGCTGCCGGGGACGCCCTGTTCGAGGTCTAACGACGCTGCTGACGCGGCGGGTCAGGCGATGGCCCGCGCTGCCGTGACCTCCATCTGGACCCGGTAGCGGTCGGACCGGTACCAGCTGCGGGCGTGCTCGACCGGCCGGGTGCCCGAGTAGGACACCCGGTCGAACTCGAGCAGCGGCGCCCCGGTCCGGGTGCCGAGCAGCGTCGCGACCTCGTCATCGGCGGGATTGGCCGCGACGGTCTGCTGCGCCCGGTCGATGGGGTGCCCGTAGACGTCCGCCGCGATGGAGTACACCGAGCCCGACAGGTCGTGGTCGAGCAGACCGGGGAAGACCGCTGCGGCGAGCCAGGCGTCGTCGACCGAGACCGGCGCACCGTCGGCCATCCGGAGGCGCTTGAGGTGGTACGCCGCCTCGCCCTCGGCCAGGCGGAGCGCGGCGACCGTGGCGGCGGGCGGCACACGCTCTTCGCGGACCAGCACCACGGTCGTCGGCACGTGCCCCATCGCCCGCATCTCCTCGGTGAACGAGGCGAGGTGCAGCGTGGACTGCATCGGACGGTGCGCGACGAAGGTGCCCTTGCCGCGCACCCGCTCGAGGTGCCCCTCGTTGACGAGCTGCCCCAAGGCCTCCCGGACGGTGATCCGGGAGACGCCGTACTCGGCGATGAGCTGCCGCTCCGAGGGGATCGCGGCACCGGGTGCGAGCCGCGTGGTGATGAGGTCGAGCAGGATCCGCCGCAGCTGCTGGTGCTTCGGTTCAGCACCCTCGGTGATGCGGCGGGACAAACGGACTCCTCGTGCTGCGGCGGTGGTCCTGTGCGGACATGACCAGTGCTCTCACAGTACCGTTCCATCCCGAGCGGACCAACGACGGCATGGCGTCGTCCAGGCCCGGTGGGCGCTGTGCAGGCCCTCCCCCGGACCGCGACGACCGGGCCGGCTCGGTGCTCGCCGACCGGCCGGGAGGCCCGTCAGGCGTTGTCGACGAGCCAGTCGAGCTGGGCGGGGGACAGCGCCCGGTCACTCCACGCCTGGCACTCGACACCGGCCGGGGCAGCCGTGCGCGTCGGTCCCTGCCACACCTGGGACAGACCCACCCGGGCCAGCACACGCGCGGACGCCGGGTTGTTCGTGAGGACCCTGGCGGTCACCGGGACGTCGGGCCGGAGCTCGCGCGCGGCGTCGACGGCAGCGCGGGACAGTTCGGTCGCGTACCCGTGCCCGTGGTGCTCCGGGACGAGCCGGTACCCGAGGTTCCAGACGCCCCCGGCGGTGAGGTCGACACCGCCGATGCCGAGGAACACGCCGGACTCCGCCGAGCGGACGGCCCACGAGCCGAGCCCGTGCCGCACGCGACCGCCGATCTTCCGCTGGACGAGGTCCTCGGTCTCTGCGCGGGCGATGTGCCGCCCCGCGGGCAGGTGGGTCCACGTGCGGGCGTCGGAGAACAGCTCGTGCACCGCGTCGATGTCCGCGGGCGTCACGGGGGTGAGCACCAGGCGACCCGTCCGGATCTCCTGCTGCGGGATGAGCAGCTGGTGGACCATGCCCTGATCCTCCCCCGCGCCGCCGACATCGGCGTGAACGGCACACCAAGACCGCGCGACCCGGACCGTGCCGGCCAGCAGGGTCGGCGCGGACCGGATCGCGCGGTGCGGACGGTGTGGTTCGTCAGTCGAGCAGGAGCGCGGGCTCCTCGATGACCGAGGCGACGTCATGCACGAAGCGGGAGGCCACGTCACCGTCGACCACGCGGTGGTCGAACGAGGCGCCGATCGTGGTCACCATGCGGGAGCGGACGTCGCCGTCGACGACCCAGGGCTTGGGCTTGATCGTGCCCATCGCGACGATCGCGACCTCACCCGGGTTGAGGATCGGTGTGCCGGTGTCCATGCCGAAGACACCGATGTTCGTGATCGTGATCGTGCCGTCGGCCATCTGCGCCGGCGACGTCTTGCCGTCACGGGCGGTGAGGGTCATCTCCTCGATCGCCTTCGCGAGCTCGAGGAGCGACATGTCCTGCGCGTCCTTGATGTTCGGCACGAGCAGCCCGCGGGGCGTCGCGGCGGCGAACCCGAGGTTCACGAAGTGGTGGACGATGATCTCGCGGTCGGTCCACGACGAGTTCACCGAGCGGTTCCGGCGCACGGCCCAGATCACGGCCTTCGCCATGATGAGCAGCGGCGACACCTTGACCCCGGCGAACGTCGGCGACTCCTTGAGTCGCTTGACGAACTCCATCGTGCGGGTCGCGTCGACGTCCACGAACAGCGACACGTGCGGGGCGGTGAACGCCGACGTGGTCATCGCGGTCGCGATGGCCTTGCGGACACCCTTCACCGGGATCGTCTCCTGGCGGACGCCACCCCACTCGGGCGTCTCGATGTTGCGGAAGACGCTGGCCTGCTTGGCGTGCCGGATGACGTCGTCACGCGTGACCTCGCCGGCGAGCCCGGTGGCGACGACGGTCGTCAGGTCGACGTCCAGGTCCTTCGCGAGCTTGCGGATCGGCGGCTTCGCCATCACCTGCAGCGCCGAGGCGCTCGGCATCGTCGGGCGGGCGGGACGACGGCCCTGGGCGGCGACGGCGTCGGCGGTGGTCGCCTCGCCGTCGTCGGTCACCAGGTCGAGGTCGGCCTCCCGACTGGAGGCCCGGCTCGCCTCGGCGGCGGCCGCTGCGGCCCGGCGTGCGCCCGGCTTCCGGCGGGACGGCGCGGACGTGGCAGACCCGTACCCGACGAGGACGGCCCCGGAGCCTTCGTCCGTGCCGACGACACCGGCGTCGACGGCGACCTGGGCCGACGCGGGGGCGGTGGCTGGTGCGGGGGCGGCGGCCGGAGCGGGGGCGACGGCCGGAGCGGGCACGGCGGCGGCCTGCGCGCTCGGCGCGGGAGAAGCAGGCACCGGTGCCACGGGTGCCGGAGCAACGGGTGCCGCGGCAGCGGCGGGCACTGCCGGGGTCGGGGGCTGTGCTGGGGTCTGGGTCTGCGCGACGGGAGCGGCGTCGGCGACGGGAGCCGGGCCTCCCGTCGGTGCCGCGGCCGCGTCGGACTCGACGCGGATGATCGGCTTGCCGACCTCCACGGTGTCGCCCTCGGCGACGAGCAGCCCGGTCACCGTGCCGGCGAACGGCGACGGCAGTTCGACGAGCGACTTCGCGGTCTCGATCTCGACGAGCACCTGGTCCACGGCGATCTCGTCACCGGGGGCGACGCGCCACTGGACGATCTCGGCCTCGGTCAGGCCCTCCCCCACGTCGGGCAGGGGGAATTCGGCGACGGACACGTCGGCTCCTTCAGCAGGGTTCGGTCGTACGGGACGGGTGCGGGTCAGTAGGCGAGGGCGCGGTCCACGGCCTCGAGGACGCGGTCGGCGTCGGGCAGGTGGAAGTGCTCGAGCTTCGACTGCGGGAACGGGATGTCGAAGCCGGAGACCCGCAGCGGCGGCGCCTGGAGCGTGTAGAACGCCCGCTCGGCGACGGTCGCGGCGATCTCGCTGCCGACGCTGATGAAGCCGGAGTCCTCCTGCGCGATGACCAGGCGACCGGTCTTGCGCACCGAGGCGAGCAGCGGCTCCCAGTCGATGGGCGAGATCGAGCGGAGGTCGACGACCTCGCAGCTCGTGCCCTCGGCCTCTGCGATGTCCGCCGCCTGCATGAGCGTCGCCACCATCGCGCCGTGGCCGACGAGGGTGACCTCGGTGCCGGTGCGCGCGACGCGCGTGGTGTGCATCGGGACGTGCCCGTCGACCAGGTCGACCTGGCCCTTCGGCCAGTAGCGCGACTTCGGCTCGAAGAACACCACCGGGTCCTTCGACGCGATCGCCTCCTGGATCATCCAGTAGGCGTCGTTCGGGGTGCTCGGGCTGACCACGCGCAGGCCGGGGGTGCGCGCGAAGTACGCCTCGGGGCTCTCCTGGTGGTGCTCGATCGCGCCGATGTGCCCGCCGTAGGGGATGCGGATGACGATCGGCAGCGACATGTGCGCCGGCAGCCGGTTCGCCATCTTCGCCAGCTGCGAGGTGATCTGGTTGAACGCCGGCCAGACGAAGCCGTCGAACTGGATCTCGATGACCGGGCGGTACCCACGGAGCGCCAGCCCGATCGCGGTCCCGACGATGCCGGACTCGGCGAGCGGGGTGTCCCGCACGCGGTCGGCGCCGAAGCGGTCCTGCAGGCCCTCGGTGATGCGGAAGACGCCGCCGAGACGACCGATGTCCTCGCCCATCAGCAGGACCTTGTCGTCCGCCTCCATCGCCTTCGCCAGGCCGGCGTTGAGCGCCTTGGCCATCGGGAGGGTCGGGGTCGGGTCAGCGGGGACCTCGCCTGCGCCCGGGTGCGACCGGAGCGTGTAGTCGAAGAGCTGCTCGGTGGTGCTCATGCGTGGGCTCCTGCGTCCTGGCCGGCCTCGTAGTCCCGGAGCCATGCGCGCTGCTCGTCGATGCGCGGGTGCGGCTCACGGTAGACGTTGTCGAACATCGCCTCCATCGGCGGGTCCTGGAGGGCGTTCGTGCGGGTGCGGATGTCGACCGCGATCTGCTCGCCCTCGGCGTCGAACTCCGCGAACTGGGCGTCGGTCGCGCCGCGGCTGCGGAGGTACGCCTCGGACCGGGTGATCGGGTCACGGGCGACCCAACCGGCGAGCTCGTCGTCGGCCCGGTAGCGGGTGGGGTCGTCGGAGCTGGTGTGCGCACCGATGCGGTAGGTGTCGGCCTCGACGAACGCCGGGCCCTGACCGGTCCGGGCGTGCTCGGTCGCGACGACGCTCGCCGCGTACGAGGCGAGCACGTCGTTGCCGTCCACCCGGATGCTCGGGATCCCGAAGCCACGCGGCCGGTCGACGAGCGGGGTCGGCGACTGCACCGACACCGGCACCGAGATCGCCCAGTGGTTGTTCTGCAGGAAGAAGACGACCGGGGCGGTGTGCGACGCAGCGAACACGTACGCCTCGTTCACGTCACCCTGGCTGGTCGCGCCGTCGCCGAAGTAGACGATCGAGCACTCGTCGACCGTCGGGTCACCGGTGCCGACGACGCCGTCGAGCGCCTGGCCCATCGCGTACCCGGTGGCGTGCAGCGTCTGCGCGCCGATGACGAGCGTGTAGATGTGCGTGTTGCCGCGCTCGTCCGGGTCCCAGTTGCCGTGGGCCTGCCCACGGAACAGCGAGATGATCTCCATCGGGTCGACCCCGCGCTGCAGGACGACGGCGTGCTCGCGGTACGACGGGAAGACGTGGTCCTGCGGTCGGAGCGCGAACGCGGACCCGACCTGGGCGGCCTCCTGCCCGTGGCTCGGCGCCCACAGACCGAGCTGGCCGGTGCGCTGCAGGTTCCCGGCGGCGTGGTCGAAGCGTCGGGTGAGCACCATCTGCCGGTGCATCGCGAGGAGGGTCTCGTCGGGGAGGGCCTGTGCGACGGCGGCGAGTTCGGCGTTCTCGTCGGTCTCCACGAACCGGCCCTCGGGGTCGAGGAGCTGGACGGGGGTCGTCGCAGGAGCCGCGGCGCGGAACAACATGTCGGTCAGCGTACCGGCCGGTCGGAACCCGCTGTTGTGAGACGTCCCACAACGGCACCCGCGGTTTCGAGGAGCTTTGCGACAGCCTCGTGCTCGCCGATCGAGATGCGGATGCCCTCGGGCGCGAAGGCCCGGACGATGAGGCCGGCGTGCTCGAACGCCTCTGCGGCGAGCGCGGTGTGCTCACCGGTCGGGAGCCACACGAAGTTGCCCTGCGCCTCGGGGACGTCCCAGCCCTGGGCGAGCAGCCCGGCGCGGATCCGGTCCCGGCGCTCCGCCAGCTCGGCGACCCGCTCGAGGAGCTCGCCCTCGCGCTCGAGACTGGCCAGCGCTGCCGCCTGTCCCTGCGCCGTCACCGACAGCGGGATGGCGCACGCACGGACGGCATCGAGGACGTATGCCGGTCCGAGCGCGTACCCGACGCGCAGGCCCGCCAGACCGTACGCCTTCGAGAAGGTCCGGAGCACGACCAGGTTCGGGTACCGCTCGAGCAGCGCCGGACCACGGACCGCGTCGACGTCGGTGACGAACTCGGCGTAGGCCTCGTCGAGCACCACGAGCACGGAGGCCGGCACCTGCGCCATGAACGCCTCGAACTCGGGCCCGGTGACGATCGGCCCGGTGGGGTTGTTCGGCGTGCAGACGATCACCATGCGGGTCCGTTCGGTGACCGCCGCTGCCATGGTGTCGAGGTCGTGCCCGCCGTCCGGCCGGTTCGGCACCTGCACGCTCGTCGCACCGGCGACCGTGACGACCCCGGGGTACGCCTCGAACGACCGCCAGGCGTACACGACCTCGTCACCGGGGCCCGAGGTCGCCTTCGCCAGCTCGTGCAGGATCGCGACGCTGCCGGGGGCGACGTGGACCTCGTCGACCGTGGTGCCGAAGCGGTTGGCCAGGACGGCACGGACCGCGAGCGCGGTGGCGTCCGGGTACCGGTTGAAGGCGGTCTGCGCCTGCACGGCCTCGACCACGCCGGGCAGCGGCGGGAAGGGGTTCTCGTTGCTCGAGAGCTTGAGGGCGTCCGGCGCGGCCTGGCGTCCCTGCTTGTAGGGCGGCAGGACCGCGATCTCAGGACGGATGTGCACAGGTCGGTCGGTCACCGGGTCAGGCTAACGGGCAGGACCGCGATGCTGCGCCCCCGAGGTGACGGATGTGCACAGGTCGGTCGGTCACCGGGTCAGGCCAACGGGCAGGACCGCGATGCTGCGCCCCCGAGGTGACGGATGTGCACAGGTCGGTCGGTCACCGGGTCAGGCCAACGGGCAGGACCGCGATGCTGCGCCCCCGAGGTGACGGATGTGCACAGGTCGGTCGGTCACCGGGTCGGGCCAACGGTCGCACGCGGCATCATGGGTTCATGCGGTTCCTCGTCCGGCTCATCGTCAACGCCGTCGCCCTCTGGCTCACCACCCTCATCGTGGCCGGGGTGTCGGTCGACTCGTTCGGGGACGGTGGTCCCGTCGAGACCGTCCTCACCTACCTGCTCGTCGCACTCGTGTTCGGGATCGTGAACGCCGTGGTCGGGACCCTCATCCGGATCGTCGCGTTCCCCCTCTACGTGCTGACGCTCGGGCTCATCTCGTTCGTCGTCAACGGCGTCCTGCTGCTCATCGTCGCCGGGGTCTCGACCGCTCTGGGCTTCGGGCTGTCGGTCGAGTCCTTCGGCTGGGGCATCGTCGGGGCGTTCGTGCTCGCGGTGGTCTCCTGGCTGGTCGGGCTCGTCGCCCGCCCGGTGCTCCGCGGCCGCGGTCGTGCCTGACGGACGGGCATCGCGCCCGTCACCCGGCTGCGCCATGATGTGCACATGACCATGGACGCCGGCGCCCCGTCGCCCTTCCGTGTCTCCTTCGTCTGCAGCGGCAACATCTGCCGGTCGCCCATGGCCGCGATCGTGTTCGCGCAGACGGCCGCCGACGCGGGCATGGCCGACCGCTTCGTCGTCGAGTCCGCCGGCACCGGCGACTGGCACGTCGGCGAGCCCGCGGACGAGCGCACGATCGCAGCGCTCGCGGCACGCGGATACGATGGCAGCAGGCATCGCGCCCGTCAGTTCGACCCGGACCGGTTCCCGGACCTCGACCTGGTGGTCGCACTCGACCGCTCCCACGAACGCATCTTGCGTTCATGGGCTCCGACGATGGACGACGCCGCCAAGGTGACGCTCCTGTTGCGGTACGACGACGCCTGGCCTCAGCAGGCCGACGTGCCGGACCCGTACTACGCGGACCGACACGAGTTCGACCGGGTGCTCAGCACGGTCGAACAGGCCTGCCGAGCGCTATTCCACCAGCTCGAGCCGGCAGTCCGCCAGGGAGCCCCATGACCCCCCTTCCCCCGCAGCCGATCAGCCCGCTCGACGGGCGTTACTACCCGATCGTGCACACGGTGGGTGAGCACCTGTCCGAGGCCGGGCTGAACCGGGCCCGGATCCGGGTCGAGGTCGAGTGGCTCGTCTTCCTCACCGACCACGCGATGTTCACCACCTCGCCGCTGTCGGTCGATGACAAGGCAGCCCTCCGCGCGATCGTCGACGACTTCGGTCAGGCGCAGATCGCGGAGCTCGCCGAGATCGAGGCGACCACGCGTCACGACGTCAAGGCGGTCGAGTACTTCGTCCGCCGTCGGCTGAGCGACCTGGGCCTCGACGCCGTCGCCGAGCTCACCCACTTCGCCGCGACGAGCGAGGACGTCAACAACCTGTCGTACGCGCTCACCGTGCGGGACGCGGTCGAGCACGTCTGGCTGCCGTCCGCACGCGCGGTCGTGGAGCGCCTGCGGGAGATGGCCACGAGCCTCCGCGCCGTCCCGATGCTCTCGCACACGCACGGCCAGCCGGCGACGCCGACCACGCTCGGCAAGGAGATCGCGGTCGTGGTCTACCGCCTGGAGCGGATCCTGTCCCAGGTGGAGCGGGGCGAGTACCTCGGCAAGTTCTCCGGCGCGACCGGCACCTTCTCGGCGCACCTGGCCGCCGACCCCGAGGCGGACTGGCCCGCACTGTCCCGCGAGTTCGTCGAGGGCCTGGGCCTGACGTGGAACCCGCTGACGACCCAGATCGAGTCGCACGACTGGCAGGCCGAGCTGTACGACCGGGTCCGCCACGCCAACCGGGTCCTGCACAACCTGGCGACCGACGTGTGGACCTACATCTCGATGGGGTACTTCACGCAGATCCCGGTGGCCGGGGCCACGGGGTCCTCGACGATGCCGCACAAGATCAACCCGATCCGGTTCGAGAACGCCGAGGCGAACCTCGAGATCTCGTCGGCGCTGTTCTCGACGCTGTCCGAGACCCTCGTCACGAGCCGCCTGCAGCGCGACCTGACCGACTCCACCACGCAGCGGAACATCGGCGTCGCGTTCGGGCACTCGCTCCTGGCGCTCGACAACCTGCGCCGCGGGCTCGGCGAGATCGCGGTGAACGAGACGCGCCTGGCCGAGGACCTCGACGGCAACTGGGAGGTGCTCGCCGAGGCGATCCAGACGGTCATCCGTGCCGAGGTCACCGCAGGGCAGTCCGACATCGAGGACCCGTACGCGATGCTCAAGGAACTCACGCGCGGCAAGCGGATCGGACGGAACGACCTCGTCACGTTCGTGAACGGGCTCGACATCTCGGACGGCGCGAAGGCCCGACTGACGAACCTGACGCCCGCCGGCTACACCGGCCTGGCAGACGAGCTGGTCGACCACCTGGACGTCTGACCCCTCCGCACGACGCGACGTCGGCGGCGGTGCGCAGCGCGATCGCGTTGCGTGTCGCCGCCGACGGTGCGGTTCGCGACCGGACGGGAGGCCCGCCTCATCGAGCTCCCGGAACCCACCGGTTGCTGCTACGTTCGCGGTGCTGCGTCCGCTCAGCCCGGGGGCGGCAGATCGTGACGTGCCCGCTCGCCCGACTGGATGGACCCACACTCCGTGCTCCGCTCCCACATCCCCGCAGTCGCCACCGTCCTCGCGGCCACCGCCGGGCTCCCCGGCTGACCGTGGCGAGCTCCCCGACCGGCCCACGACGGCGTGCGCCCCTGGTCGCCGCCGCCGTGACCGTCGTGTGCGCCGGGGTGGTCGCCGTCGTGCTGACGGGCACGCTGGCTCCCACGCCGGCGCCGGCCGGAAGCCCCACCGCAGTCCCGTCGCCGACCCGGACGGCCGCCGAGACCCCGCCTCCGTCCCCCTCTGGGACGCCGGTCGACCTCGCTGCGGTCGACGCCCCGGCATCGACGACGATCGCGACGGCCTCTGGCTCGTCTGTCCCGGTGAGCGCCGAGCCCGACGGCCCTGCGACCGGGCGGCTGACGAACCCGCAGTCGTCCGGCGCGCCGTTGGTGTTCCGCGTGGTCGACCAGCGCGACGGCTGGGTGCGGGTGCAGCTGGCGCAGCGTCCGAACGGCAGCACCGGCTGGGTCCCCGACACCGCGGTGTCCCTGTCGACCACGGACTACGCGATCGTCGTGACCGAGGCCACGAACACCCTCGACCTCTACCGCGCGGGGGACGTCGTCGACTCGTACCCGGTGGCCACGGGGACCGGGGGGACGCCCACGCCGACGGGCCGCTTCGCGCTGACGGAGCTCCTCGCGCCGACGAACAGCGGCTACGGCCCGTACGCGTACGGCACGACGGCGTTCTCCGACGTCCTCAACTCCTTCGGTGGTGGAGCGGGTCAGATCGGGCTGCACGGCACGGACGACGCTTCGAGCATCGGCGCCGACGCCTCGCACGGCTGCATCCGGATGCGGAACGCCGACATCTCCGCCCTGGCCGGACGCCTGCCGCTCGGGACGCCGTTCCAGGTGCGCTGAGCCGGGCCAGGTCGCGCCCGTCCGGGACCCGACCGACCGGAGGCGGGCGACGCCGATCCCGAATCGTGACCTTCAGCGCACCTTGCCGTGAGAGAACTTCAATACGATGTCGAGGGACTCAAGGGGGGCCGCGACGTCGCGGGAGCCGGGGTCTGCGTCGCGCCCCGCCCGGGCGCCCGTTCCCGGGAGCACAACATGCACCGTCCACCGCTCACCGCCGCGCTCGCGGCCTCCGTCCTCGCCGCCGCGCTCGTCACGCTGCCGGCCGTCGCGAACGCGGACACCACGACGATCCAGGCGACGACCCCGTCGTCCACCGAGAACCAGGCACGCGCGGTCGCGAGCGGCGGAGACGAGTGGTTGACCCAGGCCGACCTCACGACCTGGAGCACGGGCGCGTTCCCGGAGTCCTGGTTCACGACCGGTCCCACCACGTCGAGCGTCGGCGGCCTCGAGCTGCCGCTGGGGACGGCCGTCGGGCACGCCCGCACCGGCGATGCCACCACCGACCTCACATCCCTCTACAGCTCGGACCGCGCGGGCCGCGAGGGCCTCGGGCTCGCGACCGCCGACCTCGTCGCGAGCGGCGGCGCGCGCTACAGCGTCTTCGTCGACCTCGGGGGTTCGACCGACAACACGACCCCGGCCGTGCTCACCGCGGTGAACGGTGGCGCCACGGGTGTCGACGGTCCGTGGCGCTCCGCCGTCCCGATCGGGGACATCGCCGCCGGTACGGACGCCGCCCTGGCGGACTTCCAGGCACAGATCGCCGCCACGTCGCCCGACGCCGTCATCACCGGGTACGGCGCGTCGGCCGCCTCCGCAGCGGGCACCGTCGTCGGCATCCTCGGCGACGGCACCGACTCGTACTTCACGCCCGAGCCCACGGGCACCATCGTCCTCCCCGGAACGGTCACCCCGTCGACCCTCCGGGCCGCGGGGATCGACATCACCGCCACGGGCTTCATCCCCGGCGAAGAGGTCTCTGCGTTCCTGCTCCTGCCCAACCTCGAGGTCGTCCCGGACAGGAACGTCTTCACCGCCGGCGCGGACGGAGCCGTCTCCGGCACGGCGGAGTTCCAGTCCTCACTGCCGGCCAGCGAGTACCGACTCTTCGTCGAGGGCCTGGACTCCGGCGTCGCCGTCGTGTTCGCGTTGACGGTCAGCCCCGATGCCGTCACCACGCCTCCGGTCGCGCCACCGGTCGCGACGCCCGCACCGACGCCGGGAAGGGCGCCGGTTGCCGTCCCCGTCGCCGGTCCCGCGGCCTTCACCGGCTGAACCACCCCGCACGCCCCGGGCGGCGACGCGCAACCGACCACCGGAGCGCGTCGCCGCCCGTCCTGCGTCCTGCGGACGGGAGGCGCGTTCCGGTCCGGCCCGCACCGCACCTGCTCAGGTGGTGACGTCCGTCGCCTCGGCGACCAGGGCCTCCAGGACGACCCGGACCGCGGGACGGACCGCGCGGTCCGGACGGACCAGCGCCTCGATCCGCCGGCCCGCCCGGACGTCGGCGAGGGTGGCGAGGTGGAACCGTCCGGGTGCGCGCGTGCGTGAGGTGTAGCGGGGCACGAGCGCGATGCCGTGTCCCGCGGCGACCAGGTTCTCGATCACCGGCAGGTGGATCGTGCGGAACGCCACCGACGGTGGCGTGTCCGACGCGGCCGCCATCGCGGTGAGCACCCGGTCGATCGGGTAGTCCTCGGGCACGCCGATCCAGGTCTCACCGACGACGTCCTCGATGCCGACCCGTGCCCGGCCTGCCAGGGGGTGGTCGAGCGGCAGGGCGACGTCGAGCGGTTCCCGGAGCAGCGGGACCGTCTCGACGGTCCGGCGGTCCGCACCGCGGGCGCCGTCGGGCCGGTGGCCGATGACGACGTCGTGGTCAGCGGTCAGCGGGGCGAACTCGCCCTCGCTCACGTCGACGTCGGAGAGTTCGAGCGCGATCGCGGGATGGGCGCGCATGCGGGTGAGGAGCCCGGGCAGCAGCAGTTCCGCGGCCGAGGGGAACACCGCGAGGTCCACCGTGCCGGTGGCACCGGCGAGGTGCTCCGCCCACGCGGACTCGACGGTCGCGAGGGCGGTCGCGACGCCGGTCGCCATCCCCGCCAGGGCACGACCGTGCTCGGTGAGGCGCACGCCGCGGCCGACGCGTTCGACGAGCGGCACCCCGGCCTGACGCTGCAGGGTCCGGAGCTGCTGCGACACGGCACTCGGTGTCCGGTGCGTGGCGGTGGCGACCGCGGTGACACTCCCCCGCTCGGCGAGTTCGCGGAGGACGGGCAGCAGGGCGATGTCGAAGCCGACCATGCAGGGACCCTACAACGAGCCTGTCGGATCGTTCGCTGGTGCTACTGCGTCGGGTGCGGGACGATCATCCGGTGCTGTTCCGCGATCGCATCCTCGCCCTGGTCGTCGCCGTCGCCTGGGGCCTGAACTTCCCGGCGACCGCGATCGCGCTCGAGCACTACCCGCCGTTCCTGCTCGCGGCGGTGCGGTTCACCCTGCTCGCGGTCCCGACGCTGCTGTTCGTGCCACGGCCGAAGGTGCCGTTCCGGTGGATCCTGCTCGTCGGCGCGACGCTCGGGGTCGTGCAGTTCGCGTTCCTGTACCTCGGCATGGCCGCCGGGATGCCGTCGGGACTGGCGTCGCTCGTGGTGCAGGCGGCAGCGCCGTTCACGGTCCTGCTCGCCGGGGTGCTGCTCCGGGAACGTCTGACCGCGCGCCAGGTGATCGGCGTCAGCATCGCCGTCGCGGCCCTCGGCGTGATCGCCGTGCACCGGGCGCAGACCGCGGCGCTGCTGCCCGTCGCGCTGGTCCTCTGCGGTGCCCTCGGTTGGGCGTTCGGCAACGTGGCGACGCGGCGGACCGGCCCGGTGAACCCGCTGCACCTGACGCTCTGGTGGGCGGTCGTCCCGCCGATCCCGATGGCCGTGCTGTCGTTCGTCGTCGAGGGACCCGAGCGGATCGGCCACGCGCTCGGCACCGCGTTCACGCTCGAGGCACTGCCGGCCGACCTCGGCGTCCTGTACATCGTCGTCGCGGCCAGTCTGGTCGGCTACGGCATCTGGTCGCGGCTGATGGGGAAGTACCCGTCGAGCACGGTCGCGCCGTTCTCGATGCTCGTGCCGGTCGTCGGGGTGCTGGCCTCGTGGGCGGCGTTCGGCGAGGTCCCCGACGTGGTCGAGGCCGTGGCCGGTGCAGTCGTCGTGGGGGCGGTGCTGTGGTCGTCACGGCCGCCCCGCGTCGTCGAGACGCCGCCGGACCTGCGTGACGCCGCCGGATCCGGAGGTGTCCTGGGCGGACCGGGGCGTCCTCAGCAGACGGGGGCGTCCCCCGTCACCGACTCGGTCGACTCCACCGCAGCCGCCGACGCCGCGGCTGCCGGCTCCACCACCGCCGACGACGCCGCGGCTGCGGCTGCGGCGGCCGCGGCCGGCCTCACGCCCGGCGCTGGCGCCGCTGGGCGATGATCTCGGCGAGTGCCCCGCGCAGGTGCGGGTACCGGAACTCGTAACCGGCCTGCGTGAGCCGGGTCGGCACCACCCACCGGCTCTTCAGCACGAGCTCGGTCTCGGTGCGGATCGCGAACGACCCGAGCTCGAGCATCCACCGCCAGGTCGGCAGGCCGGAACGCCGCCCGACGGCGTCGCGGAGCGTGGCCATCACGGTGCGGTTGTCGGACGGGTTCGGACTCGTGACGTTGACGACGCCGTCGAGGTCCGCGTGGTCGCGGATGAACCGGATCGCCCCGAGGACGTCGTCGATGTGCACCCAACTGAAACGCTGCCGCCCGTGCGTGTGCCGGTCGTGGTGGTACGTGCCCACTGCGAGACGCGCCCGGGTCGGGAACCACGGGCCGTCGTACTGCGGTCCGCCGAGGCCGGCCTGCGCGAGACGGAGCAGGGGCACGAGCGCGCTGCCGTCGCCGAGCACGATCGCCATCCGCAGCGCCACGCGCCGGGTGCTCGGCAGGTCGGCGCCGAAGAGGGCGTCCTCCCACGCGCGGGCGACCCCGACCGAGAAGCCCTCCCCGAGCTCCCCCGTCTCCTCGTCCTGCGGGCGGTCGTCGGCGTGCCGGTAGATCGTCGCGGTGGACGCGTTGAGCCACAGCGGTGGCGGGTGCTCGGCGGTCCGGATCGCCTCGGCCAGCTCGAGCGTGGTGTCGACCCGGGAGCGCAGGATCTCCGCACGGTTCCGGCGTCCGTACCGGCAGTTCACGCTCTTGCCGGCCATGTTCACGACGAGGTCGGCTCCGTCGACGAGTTCCCGGATCCGCAGGGTGTTCCCCCAGACCGCGTCGCCGGCGCGACCGACGGTGACGACCTCGTACCCCTCGGCGCGGAACGCGTCCTGCAGGTACCGGCCGACGAACCCGCTCGCCCCCGCCACCACCACACGCCGCTGCTGCTGCTGCTCGCTCATGCTGTCCTCCTGGTCCCGTGTCACGCGTCGTCGGGCACGACGGCGTACCGGAACGCCCCCTCGTACCGGTACAGCGTGCCGAGGACCGGGGCGGAGAGCACCAGGGACACGCGCTGCACGTCGGCATCGTCATCGAATCGTTCGGTGAGCACCACCCGCGGTGCGATGACGGCCGGGAGGCTCCACCCACGTCCCAGCGCGCGGACCGTCACGCGCGTGGAGACCAGGCGGAGGGCTCCGGCATCCGGTCCGGTCGCCGCGACGTCCACGGCCAGCAGCGCGCTCACCCGGCCGCGGTGGCCGAGGTGGTCGACGAGACCCTCCGGCTCGGCGGTGATCGCGTCGACCATCGTCCGGTCGCCGGAGCGGAAGTGGAAGGTGCGGCGAGCGCGGACGGCGACGCGTCCGGCGTCACGAGCGGGGACGGGACCGGGCGCGAGGTCGACGGCCCCGGCTCCGGCTCCGCGACCGACGCGCACCGGGCGGTTCTCGACCGTGAACGGGACGTCGTGCTCCCAGACCGGGAACACCACGGCGTCGCGGGCGAAGAGCGCCAGGACGGGCCAGAGCCACCGGCGCGGGGTCCCGACGACGGTGAAGACCCCCTCGCCGCGGCCGACGGACCCGGGCGGGACCGGACCGAAGTAGGTCCGGAGATGGGGGTGCAGGCGGGCGAGGACGTCGGCGGGCGCACTCAGCTCGTACGGCGACCGGCTCACGACCCCGATCCTGGCACGTCGTCGGACGGTGCTCCTACGATGGCGGGCATGGGACACGACCACGGCCACACGCACGGACACGCGTCCGAGCGCGCGCTGCTGGTCGCCTTCTGCATCTCCGCGGGGATCCTGCTGGCCGAGGTCGTCGGGGCGGTCGTGACCGGGTCGCTCGCCCTGCTCGTCGACGCCGGGCACATGGTCGTCGACACCGGCGGGCTGGGCATCGGCCTCGTCGCCACGCGTCTGGCACGGCGGATCCCGACGGCCCGACGCACGTGGGGGTACCAGCGGGCGGAGGTCCTCGGCGCGACCGCACAGGCCGCGATCCTGCTCGCGGTCGGCGTCTACGTGGTGATCTCCGCGGTCCAGCGGTTGTTCGTGCCCGAGGAGATCGAGGCGGGACCACTGCTCGTCTTCGGCTTCGTCGGGCTCGTCGGCAACCTCGTGGCGTTCGCGGTCCTCGTCCGGGCGTCGGGCGAGGGGTTCACCTCGCGGGCGGCGCGACTCGAGGTCCTCAACGACACCCTCGGGTCCGTCGCCGTCATCGCGGCCGCCGTCGTGCTGTTCCTGACCGGCTGGGAGCGGGCGGACTCGGTCGCAGCACTGCTCATCGGGGCGCTCATCCTGCCCCGTGCCGTGAAGCTCCTGCGCGAGACCGCGGACGTCCTGCTCGAGGCCACCCCGCGGGGGCTCGACCTCGACGCGGTCCGCGGGCACATCCTCGAGCTCGACCACGTGATCGCCGTGCACGACCTGCACGCCACACTGGTGTCGACCGGTGTCCCGAACCTCACCGCGCACGTCGTGGTGGACGACCACTGCTTCACGACCGCGCACGCACCGGCGATCCTGGACGAGTTGCAGCAGTGCGTGGCGGAGCACTTCGACGTGCCGGTCGAACACTCGACCTTCCAGCTCGAACCGGTGTCCCACCAGCGACACGAGCACGAGGTACACGCCTGACCGGTGCCGACGCGCCCCACGGGGCCTCGGTCCGGTGGGTCAGCAGTCCGACTCGTCCGTCGGGTACGCCGTGATGACCCGCTCCGTCGTCGCGGACACGATCACCTTGACGAAGCCGTCCGGGCTGGGCGTGCTGCCGTCGTCGAAACGGACCGGTGCGGCGTAGCAGACCTTGCCGTCCCCGGCGTCGACCGGCAGCCCCTTCTGCGGGTCGGTCAGAGCCGTGTGCACGGCGGTGAACATGGCGTCGTCCCAGTCCCGGCTCGTGGTGTGGCCGCGGAGGACGTCCTCCCAGTCGGCGGTGTGCCGGACGCGGATGTGCTCGTAGCCCTGCGCGGCGTTCCCGCACTGCATCACGACCGTGCCGAGGGCCGTGGTCCCGTACGAGGCGACGCGGGCACGACTGTCCGAACCACACGGCCACAGCGCGCGTCGACCGGGGAGGTCGGGGCCGACCCGGTCGATCACCGCGACGCCGCCGTCGCTCGCCGCGGAACGGCCTCCGGCTCCCTCGCCGACCGGGACACCCGCGGTCGCCGAGGGTGCTACGGACGACACCGCGTCGTCACCCTGGCGGGCGTTCGACACGACGAAACCACCGATCACGAGGCCGGCGGCGAGGACCGCCGCGAGACCGGTGAAGGTGGATCGCGAGCGCTTCTGGGGCATCGGGCCAGTATGCCGGAGGGGTGCGCGCCTCCGGGGCGCCGGAGCCTCGGGACCGCCGGATGCCAGGGAACGCCGCCGGACTCCGAGACGCCGCCGAGCCCGCGAGACGCCGCCGGATCGAGCAGCGTCTCACGCGTTCGGCGGCGTCTCGGATGGACGGGGGCGTGTCGCGCCGGGTCAGGCGCGTGCGGCCAGGCGCGCCCCCGCGACACTCGCGAGCGTCGCGACGAGCACCACGTACCCGATGAGGACGGGCAGGGTCGGCAGGACGAGCAGTGCGGCGCCGACCGCGACGACCGGGACGGTGAGCCCGGCGTAGGCGATGAGGAACGTGGCCGCCAGGACGCCACCGCGCTGCTCGGAACCGACGAGGGCACCGGCGCTGCCGATGGAGGCGCGGAAGAGCAGGCCGACCCCGGCGCCGGCGACGACCCCGCCGCCGATGAACCCGGCGACCTGGAGCACCACCGCCGAGACCGCGAGGACCGCGAGGCCGCCGACCAACAGCCCGACGCCGAGCCGGATCTGCGTGCGCTGCGGGAGCTTCGCGAAGACGATCTGCGACAGCGCGCTCGCGGCGAAGACCCCGAAGGTCGTGGCACCAGCGGCCAGTCGGTCGGTGACGTGGAAGGTCGTCCCGAGGAAGGTCGGCGCGACCGAGGTGAAGAGCCCCTGCACGGCGAGTGCGGCGAAGGCACCCGTCCCGGCGGCCCAGAAAGCGGTGCCCTGACCCTCGGGGGCCTGGAGGCGCTGCGGGTGGTACGGCGGCGGGCTCACCGGGCGGTCGACGGTCTCGGGCACGGCGAGCACCCCGACGAAGGCGACGGCCAGGGCGATCACGAACACCACGTAGGGCACCATGAGCGGCTGTCCGACGAACTCGGCCAGCGCGCCTCCGGTGAGGGCTCCGAGCGACAGTCCGCCGAGGTTGACGACACCCGCGGCCACGCTCGCACCCGTCGCCGAGGACTCGTCGCCGGTCGCCCGGACCCTGAGCTCCCCGAGGTGGGCGGTCGCCGTGGCGGTGAGGGTCCCGACACCGAGGCCGGTGACGAGCCGCGCCACGATCAGCCCGGTGACGTCGTTCCAGAGGAGGAACAGGACGGCGGCGACGAGTTCGAGCGCCACGGACACCAGGATGAGCGGACGACGGCCGTGTACGTCGCTGAGGTGCCCGGCGAGCCAGAGCGAGGCGACGACGCCGAGGCCGTACGCGGCGAAGACGACGGTGGTCGTGAAGGTCGGGAAGCCGTCACGCGCCTGGTAGATCACGTAGAGCGGGGCGGGGACGGTCGCGAAGGCCATCACCGAGGTGAAGGCGAAGGCGACGGCCCAGAAGCCGAAGCCGTGGCGGCGACGCGTGTGTGCTCGACGGCCTCGTGGGGCCGGAGCTGTGGCCGGGGCGTCGGACGCCGACGTTGCAGTGACGGTTGACATGCCTCGATGGTCCCGCCGAGGTCTCATCGGGTCAAACGGACGCTCTTGATGATCGCCATCGATCAGGTCGATGATGAGGGGATGGAGACCCGCCTGCTGGAACAGTTCGTCGCCGTCGCGGCCGAGGGCAGTGTCACCCGAGCGGCCGAACGGCTCTGGGCCGCGCAGTCGACGGTGTCGGCGGGGATCGCCAGCCTGGAACGGTCGCTGGGGACACGGCTGTTCGAACGCGGCGGTCGGCGCCTCGTCCTGACCGCGTCCGGTGAGGACCTGCTGCCGCACGCCCGCGCCGTGCTCGAGTCACTCGACCGGATGCGGGACCTCGCTGCCGTCTCCGACGCCGAACTCCGGGGCCGGGTGCGCCTCGGGATCTTCACGAGCATGGACGTCGTCGACCTGACGGGGGTCCTCCGCGGGTTCCGTCAGCGGCATCCGCTCGTCTCGGTGGAACTGATGACCTCACCGACCGGGACCACGGGGCTCGTGCAGGACCTGGTGGCGGGGCGGCTCGACCTGGCCTACACGGGCCTGCCGACCACGCCGTCGGGAGTGGTCGTCGAGCCGCTCCGGGTGCTGCCGTTCCGCGTGTTCGTGGCGGCCGACCACGTGCTCGCCGGACGCGGGTCGGTGTCGCTCGCCGACCTGGCGGACGAGTCCTTCGTCGACACCGCGCACGGGTTCGGCAACCGGATGATCCTCGACGCAGCGCTCGAGCGACTCGGCATCCGGAGACGGGTGGTGGCGGAGATGAACGACATGCCGGCGGTCGTGCGCTTCGCGTCGGCGGGCATCGGTGTCGGGGTCGTGCCGGACTCCGGCGTCCGGTTCGACGGTGCGGTGCTGGAACTCGAGGACGAGGTCGAACCCCTGCGGATCGGCCTCGCGATGCGGAGCGCCCCGGAGCCGAACCGGGCGACGCTGGCGCTCGCGCGGGACATCGTCGCGGCGACGCACTGACGTCGGGCGGAGCCACGGTCGCACCGTGCGTCCACCACGAGTCGCGTCAGTGGGCCGGACCTAGTGGAAGCCGTCCCCGTCGCCCGTGCCGTCACCCGGCGTCTTGTGCCCGCCGAGCATGTCGTTGTCGTCCTGGTCGGTGGTGGACGTGAGCTGGAGCATCGCCATCACCACGACGACGACGATGAACCCGACACCGAAGAAGACGAGCGAGAGCGTCACCTCGCGCGTGGACATCAGCACGACGAGCCCGACGACGACCGCGATGATCGCGGACATCCCGAGGAGTTCGGCCGGACGCAGGCGGTCACGACGGCTGGGGGTGGTCATGCGTGTGGTGCTCCGTCCGGGGTGGCCGTGGGGGCGGCCGTTCCCCACTTGTGCGAGAGGCCGGCGATCAGGTGGAAGACCGCCGCGATGGCGAGGTACGCGCCGAGGAGTCCGACGAGGACGATCGACGCGTCCAGGGTGCCGGTGACCCGCTCGACTCCGCCGAGTTGCTGCGAGTAGTCGGGGGGTGTCACGAGGAAGGCGATCGCGAGCAACAGGGTGAGCCCGCCGATGGTCGTCCAGTCGCGGGAGAACGGCGACCGGCCCCGCGAACGGAGGCCCTGCGCGAGTTCGAGTGCCCCCGTCAGGACGGCGTACGCGACCACCACGGTGATGAACGCCGGGAGGCCGAGACCACTCCCCGCGATCGCGGTCACGCCGGCGAGGACGGAGAGCACCGCCTGCAGGAGTCCGGAGCGGCGCGGACCGGCGTCGTCCGCGAGGCGGGCCACGCTCCCCCACGCCAACACGGCACCGTCGACGAGGGCGAAGACCCCGAACAGCACGAGACCGAACCCGGCTGCGTGGTTCGAGGAGAAGGTGATCACCATCGCGATGACGGCGGCCGGGACTGCCCGGAGGACGGGGACCGGCCAGTACCGCGCGCGCTGGTGGGCGTCGTCCACGGAGTCGGACACAGGACCTCTCTCGGGCTGGCGGTTCGTACGGTCGATCCTACCGCCGCCGTCCCGGTCGTCCGCCCGGGCCGCTCGGGGCCGTGCCACGCCCCGGCCGGGCGCCGTCAGCAGGGGCACCCGGGAGCACCGGAGCGGCGGCGGTCGGGGTTGGCGTCGGCCTCCCCCACCACCGCCGTCCCCGTCACCCCTGTCCGGCGTCGTCGCCCACAGCAGCGTCCGGGCCGACGGACCGCCGCCGACGACGCAGGAGGAACCAGACACCGCCACCGGCGGCGGCGAGCGCCGCCGCGGCCGCCCCGGTCACAGCCAGGCCGGAGGACCCCGTGTAGGCGAGCTTCCCAGGGCCGACGCCCCGCTCTCCGGCGCCACCGCGGGGCGCGTCCGACGGCGATGCCCCCGAGTGCCCCGATGCGGTGGGGCCAGCGGGTCCGACGGTTCCCGCCGGACCGGTCGGGCCCACAGGACCTGCCGGGCCGGTCGGCCCGCCAGGACCTTCCGGACCTTCCGGACCCGCTGGCCCTCCCGGACCCTCCGGGTCGACCACGCGGATCGGGACCTCGGGAGACTCCTCACCGCCGTCCGGGTCGGTGGGCGAGGTCGCCGTCGCCACGTTCACCACGTCCGACCCGTCGCCGCGGTACTCCGGGTCGAGGCGGGCCCGGACCTCGAAGGCGTGCTCCTGCCCCGGCGCCAGATCTGCGTCGGACGTGCAGGTGACGCGCTGCCCCTCCGCCGTGCAGCCGTCATCCGACCCGACGAACGTCAGCTGCGCGGGCAGGTCGTCCACCGCGCCGACGTCCCGCGCCGTGGACGGTCCGGAGTTCCGTGCGGTCAGGACGTACTCGACCTCGTCACCGGGAGCGACCGGGTCCGTCGTCGTGACCGACTTGCCGGTGCTGAGCTGGGCGACGGCCGTGACGGGGGCGGACGCGACGGACGTGTTGTCGGCCTCGTTCGTGTCCGCCAAGCCCGGCGCGGTGCGCACCGTCGCGGTGCTCGTCAGCGTGCCGGTCGCGTCCGGGTCGGCCGTGCCCTCGATCGTCACGGTCGCCGATCCGCCGCGCTCGAGCCCGAGGGCGGTGTGCACGTCGCCCGTGCCGGTCGGGGCGGTGCACGTCGAGGGGGCCGTCGCCGCGCAGGTCCAGTGGACGTCGTGCACCCCGTCTGGGACGTCGACGTCGAGCGGGCTCGGCGAAGACGCGTTCGCGCCGACGTTGGACGCGGTCACGGTGTACCGGACCTGCCCGCCGGCGACGACCGGCGGCATGTCGTGCTGGACCCGGAGGTCTGCGGGCTGGCTGACGTGCAGGTCGTCGATCTCGTGCACGCTGGAGAACGACCCGGTGGCACCGGCGAACCCGAGACGCAGGGTCTCCGGCAGCGCCGCCTGTCCGGATCCCTGGAGGGGCACGCGGTCGAGCACCGTGTGCATGCCGTCCGGCGTCTCCAGCTGCACCGTCAGCGACAGACGGCCGTCCTCGGGCAGGAGCGTCACCCGCACCGTCCGGGTCGCCGGGCTGCCCGTCGCGACGCCGGACGTCACGACGGCGTGGTCGACGAACCGGTACCCGGAGACCCCGTCCCCCGAGCCGCGGATCGTCACGGTGTCCGGTGTCTGGCCCGGTCCGCTCCCGTTGAACGGCAGCGAGAAGTTGCCGTACTCGTCGAGGGCGACCGCTGCGAAGGCCCCGGGCAGGCCGGGCAGGGTGCACGGTCCGCTCCCCTGGGTGGTGTCGGACCGGCATGCGTAGCCCAGCGCCGACCCGTACGCACCGACGCCTGCCGGGACGGAACCGTCGGACAGGGAGAGGAGGAGCCCGTCCGCACCGGTCTCGGCCGAGGTCCACATCGCGTAGTCGAACTCGATGTCGAGCCCGAGCGAGGACGGGAACACGTCGCCCATGGCCCACGCCCCGGCCTGGTTGCGCGTCGCCTCGGTCAGACGGAGCCGTCCGCCGGTCGTCACCGCCGACCCGCTGAGGGTCCCACCGGCTGCGTCGTCGAAGCCGGTGGACCAGGGGAAGGTGAGGTCGTCGGCGGTCGCTGCCGGCGGCGGCAGGGTCGGGACGGCGACGGTCCCGAGGGCGACCGCGGCCGCCGCCAGGGTGCATGCACGGACGAACGCCCCGCGCCGGCCCCACCGGCGCCTGGTCGACCGGGCATCGGTGGACCGGGCATCGGTCGGACGGGCGCTCGGAGCCCGGGCCGGGCCGCGGCGGCGAGCGGGAGGAGGTGATGAGCAGGTGGTGTCGTGTGTCATGCCACCGATCGTCGCTGTGCGAGGACCGCGCCGAGACGGCGCCGACCCGACCTGTGGATCGACACCACGGGCCTCCCGGATGTGGAGGGGAGGCCCGTCCCTGCTAGGCCACCCAGACCGTCGTGCCGCCCGGCAGGACGCCGTCCCCGAGCCGGCCGGACGTGACGATGACGGCGCCGTCCGGCATCGGCACCGGCTCGTCGCCGAAGTTCGTGTACGACCGCCACCCGTCGTGCCGCGCGAAGGCGACCACCTCGGGCGACGAGGTCTCGATCCACTCGAGCTCCTCGCCCTGCTGCAACCGACGACGAGCAGCCAGGGCCTCGCGGTAGCAGGACAGCGTCGACCCGGGTACCCGGTCCTGGGCCTCCACGCTCGACGCTCCGAAGTCCTCCGGCTGGGGCAGGTGCGGCGCGACGTCACCGAAGCCGAACGACGGCCCCGTCTCCGTCCACGGGATCGGGACGCGGCAGCCGTCCCGGCCCTTCACGGTGTGACCGGTGCGGAGCCACTTCGGGTCCTGCAACCGGTCGTGCGGGATCGCCGGCGCCTCGTGCAACCCGAGTTCCTCGCCCTGGTAGACGTAGGACGAGCCCGGCAGGGCGAGCACGAGCAGCGTCGCAGCGCGGGCACGTCGGAGGCCTGCCTCGCGGTCGAGCGGCGGCGTCGCCCCGTCGGACATGAGCCACTCGTCGGTGTCCGTGCCGTAGGGGAGCCCGTAGCGGGTGGCGTGGCGGACCACGTCGTGGTTCGACAGGACCCACGTGCTCGAACCACCCGAGGTCTGCGCCGCCTCGAGGTTCTGGTCGATGAGCGTCCGGAACTCGTCCGGGTCGAACGGTGCCTCGAGGAGGTCGAAGTTGAAGGCCTGGCCGAGTTCGGTCGGTCGGGCGTACAGCACGCGACGCGGTGCCGCCGCCCACGCCTCGGCGATCGCCGCGCGCGGTGGGTCGTACTGGTCGAGCACCTTCCGCCAGTCCGCGAAGATCTCGTGCACCTCGTCGCGGTCGTACAGCGGATCGGAGCCGTCGAGGGGCAGGGCCTCGGCGTTCGAGGGACGGTACGGCTCGGACAGGTCCTTCGCCAGCCCGTGTGCGACGTCGACCCGGAAGCCGTCCACGCCCCGGTCGGACCAGAAGCGGAGCGTGTCCTCGAAGTCCTGCCGCACCTCGGCGTTCGTCCAGTCGAGATCGGGCTGCTCGGGCGCGAAGAGGTGCAGGTACCACTGGCCGTCCGGCACCCGGGTCCACGCGCTGCCGCCGAAGTTCGACACCCAGTCGCTCGGCGGCTGGTCGCCGTCCGGCCCGGAGCCGTCCCGGAAGACGTACCTGGCGCGCTCGGCGGACCCGGGAGCCGCGGCGAGCGCCGCGCGGAACCACTCGTGCTGGTCCGAGGTGTGGTTCGGCACGAGGTCGACGATGACCCGGAGGTCGTGCTCGTGGGCGGTGTGGACGAGTTCGTCGAGCTGCTCGAGCGTGCCGAGCTTCGGGTCGACATCCCGGTAGTCGGCGACGTCGTAGCCACCGTCGGCGAGCGGCGACGGGTAGAAAGGCGACAGCCACAGTGCGTCGACGCCGAGTTCGGCGAGGTACGGCACACGGCTGGTCACGCCGGCGATGTCCCCCACGCCGTCCCCGTCGGAGTCGGCGAAGCTCCGTGGGTACACCTGGTAGACGACGGCCTGTCGCCACCAGGTCGGGTCGGTGGTGCGGGGCGAGTCGCTCGGCGTCTTCTTCGGGGTCACGTCGCCGACAGTACCGACGGCCCCTCCGCACGGTGCGAGCCTCGGACACGCCGCTCGTCACCGGTGGGGAATCCCGCGTCGGACGGATTGGTTGTCGGCTGAACCATCTCGACCAGAAGGAACGCCATGACCCAGATCGTCGCCCTCGTCGGCAGCCTCCGCGCCGGATCGACCAACCGCCAGCTCACCGAAGCCGCCGTGCAGCACGCACCGGAGGGCATCGAGCTCACGGTCTTCGACGGCATCGTCGACCTGCCCTTCTACAACGAGGACCTCGACGGCGACACCCCGCCCGCCGCCGCCGTCGCGTTCCGCCAGGCCGTCGCCGACGCCGACGGACTGCTGCTCGTCACCCCCGAGTACAACGGCACGATGCCGGCGGTGCTGAAGAACGCGCTCGACTGGGCGTCGCGTCCGTTCGGGTCGTCGCCGATCTCCGGCAAGCCCGTGGCCGTCATCGGTTCCGCCTTCGGCCAGTACGGCGGCGTCTGGGCCCACGACGAGGCCCGCAAGGCCGCGGGCATCGCCGGTGCGAAGGTCCTCGAGGACGTCAAGGTCGCGATCCCGCAGTCCGTGGTCCGCTTCGCCGAGACCCACCCGCGTGAGGACGAGGAGGTCGTCGGCCTGGTGCGCGGTGCCCTCACCGCGCTCGCCGACGCGGCAGGCGCACCGGTCGCCGCCTAGGCGCCCCTGGTCGCACCGGACGCCTCCGACACGCCCCGAACCACCCGGGGCGACCGCGGGCCGGACGGGAGGCTCCCCATGAGCGGGTGGGGAGCCTCCCGTCCGTCTGCTGTACGTCTGTCGCATCGCTAGACAGCCTCGCTACCAGACGGATTACAATTCCGGGATGACCACGCAGGAGATCACGGAGGCGTCCGGGTACTGGTTCCCGGACGACGACGCGACCCAGCGCGGGGTCGCCGTGTTGAACGCCCTCCGGCGCTACCGTGCCGCCGAGACGGCCATGCGCCGACGCACCCGCGACTCGATGGGCATGGGCGAGACCGACCTGCTCGCCGTCCGTCACCTGCTGCAGGCGCAGCGCGCCGGACGCTCCGTCAGCCCGAAGGACCTCTCCGCCTACCTGAAGATCTCGTCGGCCTCGACGACGATCCTCGTCGACCGCCTCGTCAAGAGCGGCCACGTCCGACGCGAGCCGCACCCCACCGACCGACGCGGTCTCATCATCGTGCCGACGGTCGAGACGGACGCCGAGGTGCGTGCCACGCTCGGCGTGATGCACCGCCGCATGATGGAGATCGCCGAGGGGATGACCGCCCAGGACGCCCGCGTCGTGGCGGTGTTCCTCGACCGGATGCGGACCGCGGTCGACCAGGTCGACCCGACCGTCGTCGCACACTGACCTCGCACGAGGCACCGGCCGACACCGCGCCACCCAACACCGTGCCGGCCGACACCTCGGGGGACGCCACCTCGACACCCACTGGGAGCCCACAGTGGCGGAGCGGGTAGACCGGCATGGTCAGTACCGAGAAGAAGGAGTCGTCACATGCACGCGTCGGACAAGCTCGCTGCCAACCTCCAGAAGGTCCTCGTCGACCTGATCGACCTGCACCTGCAGGGCAAGCAGGCCCACTGGAACATCCTCGGCACCAACTTCCGCGACCTCCACCTGCAGCTCGACGAGATCGTCGACGCCGCCCGTGAGTTCGCCGACGACACGGCGGAGCGCATGCGCGCGCTCTACGCCGTCCCGGACGGTCGTTCCGCGACCGTCGCTGCGGGGACCCACCTCGACGCGTTCCCGGACGGCGAGGTGCTCACGCACGACGCCATCGACCTGATCACGCTGCGCCTCTACCAGACCACCGCGACCATGCGCGACGTGCACGACGAGGTCGACGAAGAGGACCCGACGACCGCCGACCTGCTGCACGGCTTCATCGAGCGTCTCGAGCAGCTCGCCTGGATGGTCAGCGCGGAGAACCGTGCACCCCGGACGCCGCTGGCGAGCGCGACGACCGCCGCGGTGGCCGAAGCCTCCGAGCACGAGTAAGTCCGGACCGGACGTGGACCTCGGGATCCAGGACAAGACCGCTCTCGTCTTCGGTGGTGACTCCGGCATCGGCTGGAACACGGCGCGCATCCTCCTCGCGGAGGGCGCCACCGTGGTCGTCACCGACATCGACCAGAGCCGACTCGACACCAGCGCCGACCAGCTCGAGGCGCCGGTCGGCAAGCTGCACGCGTTCGCCGCGGACGTCCGCAGCGCCGCGAGTCTCGCCGCCCTGCACGAGCAGGTGCGGGACGCCGTCGGCGAGATCGACATCCTCGTGCAGTCCTCGGGCGTCACCGGCGCCCAGGGGATGTTCCACGAGATCGACGAGGCCGGTTGGCAGGAGACGCTCGACGTCGACCTGATGGGCCCGGTCCGGATCACCCGCGAGTTCATCGGGGACCTCCGGAACGGCGGTTGGGGTCGCATCGTCTACCTGGTGTCCGAGGACGCCACGCAGCCGTACGACGACGAATTGCCGTACTGCGCCGCGAAGGCCGGTGTCCTGTCGTTCGCGAAGGGCTTGTCGCGGTCCTACGCGGAGGAAGGGTTGCTCGTGAACACGGTCTCCCCCGCGTTCATCCACACCCCGATGACCGACGCCATGATGGACAAGCGGTCGAAGCAGCTCGGCACCTCGTTCGACGAGGCGATCTCGAGTTTCCTCGACGACGAGCGTCCGTACATGGAACTGGGGCGCCGCGGTGAGCCGGAAGAGGTCGCGAACGTCGTCGCGTTCCTCTGCTCCGAACTCGCCAGCTTCGTGAACGGCTCGAACTACCGCGTCGACTCCGGCTCGGTCGCAACCATCTGACGGAGGACCCGTGACCCACCACCGCTACCTCGTCGTCGGCGGCGGGATGGTCGCCGACTCCGCTGCCCGCGGCATCCGCGAGCTCGACCCCGACGGCACGATCGGGGTCATCAGCGAGGACGTCGACCGCCCGTACGCCCGCCCTGCCCTGTCGAAGAAGCTCTGGACCGACCCGGACTTCAGCTGGGACGACAAGGTCGACCTGCACACCGAGGAGACCGGCGCGACGTTCGTGCTCGGCACGCGCGTGACGTCGATCGACCGGAACGCGAGGACCGTGACGACCGACGACGGCGCAACGGTCGGCTACGAGCGCCTGCTCCTGGCCACCGGCGGCCGCCCGCGGGACCTGCCCGGTCTCGTGCCGTCCGACCGGGTGCTCAACTACCGCAGCGCCGCCGACTACCGCACGCTCCGCCGGCACGCCGACGCGAACGCGCACGTGGTCGTCGTCGGCGGGAGCTACATCGGCACCGAGATCGCCGCTGGCCTCGTGCAGAACGGAGCCAGCGTCACGCTCGTCACCCCGGACGACGTGCTCGGCGGCCACATGTTCCCCGCGGGCCTGGCCGCCGCGTTCCAGCAGCGCTTCGTCGACGCCGGGGTGACGGTCCGCACCGGCCGCCGCGTCGAGTCCGGCGAGGAGACCACGGACGGCGTGACACTCACGCTCGACGACGGCTCCACCATCACGGCCGACGCCGCGGTGGCCGGTCTCGGCATCGACCCGACGACGCAGCTCGCCGAGGACGCCGGCCTGGCGGTCGACGACGGCGTCACGGTGTCGACGACGCTCGCCACCGAGGACCCCGCCGTCTTCGCCGCCGGCGACGTCGCGTCCTACCCGGACCGTCTGCTCGGCACCCGGCGCGTCGAGCACGTCGACAACGCCCAGCAGCAGGGTCGGCAGGCCGGCCGGAACCTGGCCGGCGCCGACGAGCCGTACGAGCACACGCCGATGTTCTACTCGAACGTCTTCGACCTCGGGTACGAGGCCGTCGGCGTCGTGTCCTCGTCGCTCCGCACCGTCGAGGACTGGGCCGAGCCGAACGAGCGGGGCGTCGTCTACCACCTGGACGACGACGACCTGGTCGCCGGCGTGCTGCTCTGGAACGTGTCCGGCAAGACCGACGAGGCCCGCAAGGTCCTCGCGGAGGCGCACGCGCTCACGCCCGACATGCTGCCCGGCACCATCACCGCCGACTGAGCGAAGGGCCGGCCGGTCAGGTCGTCGGACGGGAGGCCCGTGTCCGGTCCTGCGGGACCCGTCACGGGCCTCCCGTGCGTCCGGGCCTTCCGTGCGTCCGGGCCTCCCGTCGTCCGGGTCAGGGCAGCCGAGGTGCGAGGCGGTTCAGAAGGGCCGGCGGTCGCCGCGCCGCTCCGGCGCGACCGTCTCGACCACGGCCTCGCGGTCATCTGCGTCGACCGGGATGCCGTCGCCGTCGGCCATCGCGACGGCGTGGGCCGACTTCGCCTCCTCCAGCTGCTCGTCGTCGCCCTTCGCCATGCCGGCCAGCTCCATGAAGCGCGACTTCACGACGAGCCACCGGTCGGTGGCACTGAGGCGGTCGAGGTCCGACGCGGTCGAGTCGTCACGGACCCGCTGGAGCGAGGAGACGCCACGGTCGGGCAGGCGTCCGTCGACGTGGGCCACCGCGAGCCGCGCGACGGCGTCCGCCTGCGCGTGCATGACGGAGTGGGCCCCACCGACGACCTCGCGGAGGACCGCGTACGGAAGGGCACGGGCGAGCCGTCGGACCCAGGCGCGCGGGACGAGCGCGTCGTGCTCGCCGCGGACGACGAGGGTGCGTGCGTGCACGTCGGCGGCGCGCTCCTCGATCGGGTACGCGATCATCTCCGGCAGGACCTTCCGGAACCAGTGCCACCCGCAGAGCGCGTAGGCCGTGATCGCGTGCCAGCGCACCGCGGCGGGCTCGTGCACGGCCGAACGCAGGAAGCGGAGCGCGGCCTTCCGCACGGACCGCGCCGCCGGGTCGAGGACCGGGCTGATGAGCACCACGTCGGAGAGTTCGGGCCGGCGGGCGGCGACCTCGGTGACGACCTGGGTCCCCATCGAGTGGCCGATGAGCACCGGATCGTGCAGGCGCAGGTCGTCGATGACCTGCTCGACCGCGTCGGCGTAGCGCTCGATCGACACGGCACCACGGAACCGCGGCACGCCGGCGAAGCCCGGCAGGTCGAGGGCGTGCACGGGCCCGTTCTCGTTGAGGTGCGGGGCGAGCCGCTCGTAGTACGTCGACGCGATGCCGAGGCCGGCGACCAGGACGAAGGCCCGCTCACCCGGTTCGCCGATCGAGCTGACACGCACGTACGTGCCGTCGACGGCGATCCGGTCGACACGGACCTCGACGTCGGCGTCCTCGGCGTGCGCGAGTTCGCCGGCCGGGTCCGGGGCGCCCGGTGGGACGGTGGTCCCCTGGTCGTGCTCGTCGTTCACTGGCGCTCCTCGCGGTGACTGGCGGTCGCCCAGGCTACCGCGAGCGGCCGACCGTCAGCCGCCGAACGGGAAGGCCGGGCGTCCGTGCACCCGGGTCGGCACCGCGAAGACGGACCCCGAGTGCGGCGCGTCCCCGAGCTGCTCGTCCGTCAGGTTCTCCCGCGCGGTCCCGACGAGCAGGAGGGACATGTCGGTCCCGCCGAACGCGACCGAGGTGACGTTCGGCGCCGGGATCTCGACCGTCTCGAGGTGTGCGCCGTCGGGGCCGTACCGCTCCACGCGCGACGCTCCGTAGATCGCGCCCCAGAAGCACCCCTCGTCGTCACGGACCAGGCCGTCGTGGGCGGCACCGTCGATGAACGGCTCGAGGTCGCCGAGCTCGCCGTCCGGCCCGTACGGACCGCGGTAGATCGTGTTCGTGTCGGTGTCGGTGACGTACATCTCGGAGCCGTCGTCGTTCCACTCCATGCCGTTCGTGGTGCCGAACCCGCTCCGCAGGACCCGCACCGACCCGTCCGGCGAGAACGCGTACAGCACCCCGGCCGGCGGTCCGTCGGTGGGGTCCATGCTGCCGACCAGGAAGCGCCCGAACGGGTCGCACTTGCCCTCGTTGAAACGCATCTGGTCGTTCGCGTGCTGCACCCCCGCCAGTTCCCGCTCGACGTGTCCGTCGCTGTCCGTGAGCACGACCGTGTCGTCCTGCGCGGCGATGAAGCCCCGGTCGGCACGCGGCTGGAACGACGGCAGCGGCGGGTCGAGCCGGACGGTGCGCACGACCTGCCCGTCGGCGTCCGCGGTGGTGAGCGTGCCGGCCGGGATGTCGACCCAGCGGGCCACCTGCTGCCCGGGGTCCCACACGATGCTCTCGGCGAGGGTCGCCCGCACGTCGGAGAACACGGTGACCGGACCGGTGGTGGCGCTCGTCGTCATGCCGTCCGGTCTACCGGTCGACGGGTGCCGGGCTGCTCAGCCGACCGCCCGTGGCGTCCCGATCACGCGGGACGCCACGGGCGTTGGTGCTCACTGCTCGGTCGGCCGGCGGAGGACCAGGAAGCGGGAGCCGTAGGCGCCGATGCTCAGCGGGAAGCTGCACAGGTCGTCCACCGTGCCGAGCTCGGCGTGGTCCGTCGCGTCGATGACCGTCGCACCGTGCGGCAGCTGTTCGGAGCGGATCGTGCCGTCGAGCGCGGTGTCGGTCATGTTGAGCACGGTGATCTGCACGATCGGTTCGCCCTGCTCGTCGGTCGACTCGAGCTCGTGGACCATGACGAGCATCCCGCGGTGCGCGACCTCGGGCACGTCCACCTGGCGGGCCGAGGCGATGCCGTACTCGGTGCGGACGCGGAGGAGCTCGCCGAGCCGCGACGCGAAGGAGTCCGGCCGCTCCAGCTGCTCCGGGAGTGGGCCGTACAGGGAGCGGGCCCGCGGCATGCCGGACGCCGATCGCTCGGTGTCGGGGGCCACGCCGAGCAGGTCGTGCGCGCCACGCTCGATCCACCGGGTGTCGCCCTCGGCGATGAGGTCCGTGACGAGCTCCTGCGGGAGCGTCAGCGAACCGAGCAGGTCCCACCCGGAGAGCGCGAAGACACCGGGCTGCCAGGCGTTGAACGCGGCGAGCAGCAGGTGCGCGTCACGGATCTGCGGGACGTGCTCCTCGGTGATGTCGTCGAGGGCGGTGTGCCCCTGGGTCGCCGCGATGAGCGACGCCGTGGTGCACGCGATCCCGTTCGTGGTGAACACCAGGTTGTAGTCCGCTGCGGGTGCGGTCAGCGCCTCGGTGAGGTCCGCGCGGATCCGCTCGGCGAGCGCACCACCCGTGGTCTCCTCGCCGTGGAACGTGTAGACGTCCTCCTGGTGCAGGGTCGCCCAGTGCACGAGCTCGTAGGTGAGTTCGTCGTGGTTCTGCATGCCGTGCACGAGGCTGACCGGCTCGACGCCGAGCTCGAGGGAGGTCCGGAGCGTCAACCGCAGGAACTCGGTGTCACCCGTGGCGAGGGCGTGGTGGTACGCGGGCCGGTTGATGAAGTCGTACGACAGGTCGGCGCCGACGGCCCCGGTGTCGCGGATGTCCTCGATCGTCAGGTTCAGCTCCTGGAAGGTGAAGCCGCCGACCTTCCGGACCATGCCCGCGATCACGTGGTTCGCCGCGTGCGAGAGGGGGTGACCCTCGGACCAGCCCGGTGCCCCCTCGGCGCTCTTCTCGACGCCGAGGAACCCGTTCGCGTCGAGTCGGAGCGCACTCGTCCCGAGGTCGCCCAGGGAGTGCAGGGCGTCGCCGATCACCAGGCGCATGCCCGCGAACGTGGGGTCGAGCCAGTTGACCGACGGCTGCCCCTCCTTGAAGTAGTGCAGGTACACCCAGCGCCGGGTGACGCCGTCCACGCCCACGACCGGGGCGGTGACGCTCCAGTTCGTCTCCTTGACGCCGGGCTGGTGGAAGATCACGCGCTGCAGCTCGCCGATGATGTACCCGCGCTCGGCGAGGGCGGACTCGGTGGCGGCGTCGAGGTTCACCGAGTCACGGTGCTCCGGCACGGTCGGGAGCAGGTGCCACTCCTCCGGCGGGATCTCGACCATGTGGTAGATGCCCGGGTAGTCCTTGAACGCCATCTCGGCGAGACGGAAGTCCGCACCCTTGCCGGTGTGACCCGGCACGATGTCGTCGATGATGCTGCCGCCGTGCTCCTCGGCGACGTCGGTCATCCGCTGGAACGTCTCCTCGTCGCCGAAGGTCGGGTCGATCTGCGTCCCGATCCGGTCGAAGTGGCCGTCGACGCTCGGGGTCTCCTGCCAGCCGCGGATGCCGCCAGCGCGCTTCACCGGTCCGGTGTGCACGCCGTTGATGCCGATGCGCTCGAAGGCCGTCCAGAGTTCGGGGTCGGCGAGCGCCGTGAGGAACGACTCCCCGGGGCGGGTGATGAGCGAGATCGGGTACGCGGTGAACCAGACGTCCGAGGTCGACACGGCCCGTCGGGCGTCTGGTCGGGCGTAGGGGTTCCGCCACATGCTCGGGGAGCCGGAGAGCTGTCGGCTCAGGACGTCGGCGTCCTTGAGCATCGACTGGCGGACCAGCCACTCGATGTACGCCGGGTTCTCGCCGTTCGCCGCGCGGGGGTCCGAGAACCGGCGCTGCAGGCTTCCGCCGCGCAGGTTGGCCCGCGGGCGCAGCCGACGGGGTCGCGCCGGGTACAGCTGCTCGTCGTAGGTGATCTCGGGGGTCGTCGGGGTCGCGTCCTCGTCGGTCGCGTCCTCGTCGGCCGTGTCCGCAGCGGACGCGGTCGCACCGCCGTCGCCCTGGTCGGCCCCGGCCCGGTCGACCGGGAACCGTCCGCCCGTGATCTGCTCGTCGGCGACCTGCTCGTCGATCCGGGGTGCCTCGTCGTCCATGTCCACGTCTCCCACGCTAGTCATGCGTCCCCGACGACGGTCGCCGGTTCGGCGGGTCAGCCGGCGCGGTCCGGTTCCGGCGCCGCCCGGACGTCCCCGGAGTGCCGACCGCCGGTCCGTGCACCGCCGGTCCGTGCACCGCCGGCCTGCGGCCCACCGGTCTGCGGGCCACCGCTCTGCGGCCTGCCGGACGGTGTGCTGCCGGTCCGCGCGATCGGGACCGCGTCGCTGGTGCCGGTGCGCAACGACTCCTGCCGGAGCTCCAGTTGCGTCACCGCGAGCGCCGCGAGGTCCCGCAGGTTCGCCATGTCGGCCTCGTCGGCGGTGCGGGGACGCGAGTCGAGCACCGCGAGCGTGCCGACCGTCGCGCCGTCGTGCCGGACCAGCGGCACGCTGACGTAGAACCGGATGCCGAGCGGCCCGGTGACGAGCGGGCTGTTCCGCATCTCCGGGTGGGTCGACCCGTCCGGGATCACCACGGGCACCGGAACCGGGGCGAACCCGTTCCGGAACGTGATGCTCCGGGCGGACTTGTCCACGCCGTCGGCCACGTACGACTGCGACCACTCCCGGTCCTCGTCGAGCACCTCGATGAGCGCGATCGGCGCGTCGAACAGCCGTGCCGCCATCGCGGTGGTGCGCTGCAGCGCCTCCTCGGGCAGGACGTCGAGCGTCGTCGGTCGCCCGTCGTCCTCCCCCGACGCCGAACCGGAAGCAGGCGCCGGACCCGAGCCGGACGCAGGTGGCGAGCCCGACCCGGACGCGGCTTCCGCCACGGCACGACCGGCCGCGGGATCCGCCGCGGCCACGTCGGCCGGTTCGTCGCTCGCCGTGTCGGTGAGCACGACGTGCCGGAGCAGCGCGACGAGTTCGGCACCGACGGGCCGCGCCGCCGGGTCCTGTGCGGTCATCGCCGCGAGCGCCTGCTTCCAGTGGTCGGGCAGCGGCTCCGGCACCACGGGGTCGCGTGAGAGCCGCGCGAGCGCGGACTCGACGAGCGAGCCGGGGAACTCCCGCCGACGGGTGAAGCACTGCAGCAACACCAGCCCGAGCGAGTACACGTCACTGGCCGGGCCGACGTCCGCGCCCCTGGCCTGCTCCGGGCTGAGGTAGGCGGCGGTGCCGGTCGTGACGCCGTCCGCGGTGAGCCGCTCGACGCCGGCCGCCAGGGCGATCCCGAAGTCGGTGAGCCGGGCACGTGCCCGGTCGGACCCGTTGCCGTAGTCGACGAGCAGGATGTTCGACGGCTTGATGTCGCGGTGCACGACGCCCTGCGCGTGGATGTAGTCGAGCGCCTCGGCCATGTCGTAGCCGATCTCGGCGATGTGCCGCGAGGCGAGCGGACCGAGCGACAGCCGCTCCTCGAGGTCCTGACCGTGCACGAGCGCCATCACGATGAACCGCTGCAGCGACCCGTTCTGGTCCTCCACGACGCCGGCGTCGAGGAGGCTGACGAGGTTGTGGTGGTCGAGCGAGGCCAGGACGCCCTGCTCGGCCTCCTGACGGGCGATGTCGACGATGCCCGGGTGGAAGAGCTTCACGGCGACCGGCCGGTCCAGGCTCTCGTCCCACGCCCGGTGCACGACCGACATCCCGCCGCGGCCGATCACCTGCTCCAGGCGGTACCGGCCTGCCAGGGGCGCGGCGGCCTCCTGGTGTCCCTCCGTCGGAGCCATGCTTCCTCGTCTTCGATGTGGGCGGACCGCGACGCTCGTCACGGGCGCAGGCGACGCGCGACGTGCCGCCGCGATGCATCATCGCACCGCCCGGGCCGCGGTGTCCGCGACCATCCCGTGGACGCGGTCAGATCCGCGCGTACCGAGCGCGGAAGAAGCTGTACACGCCGAACGCGGCGAACCCGAGCCCGACCACGACGAGGACGACGGACCCGCCCGGCATCGACCGGAGGGCGTCGAAGGCGCCGTCGAGTCCGCTCGCCTGCTCCGGGTCGCTGCGGAACGCGGCCACCGCGACGAGCACGCCGACGATGACGACCGCGATGCCCTTCGCCACGTAGCCGAGGGTGGCGAGCACGGACACCGTCCGCCGGACGGACTGCGGTTGCGGCCGGAGGTTCTTCTTCCAGGATCCACGGACCCCGATCACGACGAGCCCGATCCCGATCGCGATCGCCACCGCGGCGACGACGAGCAGGAGCACGACACCGCCCGGCGTCGCGAGCGCGGTCGCGGCGGCGCTCTTCGTCGAGCCGGACGAGCTCTTCCCGGCGCCGAGTGCGTAGCTGGCGGCCGAGTACGCGATCACGCCGTAGACCACGGCCTTGCCGACGTTCTTCGCCCGGTTCAGCCAGGCCCGCGCGTCGTCCGTGCGGCCGCCCACGACGGCCTCGATGACGAGCCGGATCATCAGCGCGGCGGTGCCGACGGCGACCAGCCAGAGGAGCACGACTCCACCCGGGACCGAAGCCAGCTGCGCGAGGGCACCGGACTGGTCGGTGTCACCGGATGCCGATCCCTGTGCGCCGCTGGTGGCCGTGGCGTTCCCGACGCCGAGCAGCACCGCGAGGTACCCGATGAGCAGGTGCACCACACCGCCGCCGACGAACCCGGCGCGGGCCGTCGTCTCGAACCACCTGCTGTCGGCGGCGCGGCGCGCCTGTCGTCCGGTCTCACGGGCGGCGTCCTGGGCTGCGTCGGTCACCACACCGAGCTTGCCCGGCCGGAGAGCCGCTGTCCGGTCGGCCCGGTCGGCATGCCGACACCGCCGGACGGGAGGCTCGCACCCGGCCCGCCCCGGGCCCCGCGTCCGCCACCGGCGCGCGTTGCGCGTCCGCAGCCGTGCCCAGCCGAGCCGAGCCGAGCCGAGCCGAGCCGAGCCGAGGAGCGGGGTACGCCCGACGCGCCACACGCGGAGCCGATCGGGGCACGATGGGACCATGCCGGAACGGACACGAGACACACCCGATGCGACCGACAACGAGGAACGCACCGACGGGTACGTCCCGCTGCGGTCCTACGCAGCGATCGGCGACGGCCGGACCGTGGCGCTCATCGCGCGGGACGGCCGGATCGACTGGCTCCCGATCCCGTCGATGGACTCACCCCCGGTGTTCGCGAGCATCGTCGACGCCGAGCACGGCGGGCACGTCGCGCTCCGGCCCGTCGACGACGACGCCGAGGTGTCCCGGCAGTACCTCCCCGGCACGAACGTCCTGGTCACGACCTGGACGACCCCGAACGGGACGGCCACGGTCACCGACGCGATGGTGACCGGTGTCGCGGGCCGGCTGCCCTGGGCCGAGATCGGCCGCTGCGTGCAGGGCGTCGAGGGGTCGGTCGAGATGGAGTGGGCGGTGGTCCCCGGCACGTTGCTGGGCACGGCAGAGCCGAAGCGCCTGGACACCGGCAACGGCACCGTCATCGGCATCGACGGCGTCACCATCGCGATCGTCGAGCAGGGGTTCGAGCCGGTGCACGACGACGGTCCGCGGTTCTCCGGCCGGTTCACCACGTCCGTCGGGTCGAAGGGGATCCTGACGGTCGTCGGCACGCACGACGAACCGATCTTCCTGCCGGAGCCGGAGCGCAGCCTCGAGGGCGTCGACCGCACGATCGCGAACTGGTCGGCGTGGTCGAAGGAGTTCGAGTACGACGGCCCGTGGGCCGAAGCGGTCCACCGGAGCGCCCTCGCGTTGAAGCTGCTCATCTTCTCGCCTACCGGCGCGATCGCGGCTGCCCCGACCACGAGCCTCCCGGAGGACCGCACCGGCGGCAAGAACTGGGACTACCGGTTCGCCTGGGTCCGCGACCTGGCCTACACGGTGCACGCGCTCACGCGCTTCGGGCTGCGCGAGGAGACGCACGCCGCGGTGTCGTGGGTGATGCGCACCATCGCCGAGCACGACGAGACGATGCCGATCTTCTACGGCCTGGACGGGTCGAAGACCGACGGGGTCGAGGAGCGTGACGTCCCCGGCTGGCGGGGCATCGGCCCCGTGACGATCGGCAACCGCGCGGGCGACCAGCTCCAGCTCGGTGTATGGGGCGACGTCTTCGCGATCCTCCGGCAGTACGTCAGCGCCGGCAACGTCCTCGACCGGAAGACCGCGACGGTGCTGCAGGACCTGGCCGACGACGCATGCCACCGCTGGGTCGAGCCGGACTCCGGCATGTGGGAGCTGCAGGACGCGCAGCACTACGTCACGAGCAAGATCGGGTGCTGGCAGGCGCTCGACGCGGCCGTCGAACTGCATGACGCCGGCATGATCGACGGCCCGCGCGAGAAGTGGCTCGAGAACCGCGAGCTCATCGAGCAGTGGGTCGGTGAGCACGGGTGGGACGAGGAACTCGGGCACTACGTGATGTACCCGGGCAGCGATGCCCTCGACACCTCGATCCTGCTGCACGCGATGTCGTCGTTCGACCGCGGCCCCCGGATGGCGTCGACGATCCGGGCGATCGAGGAGCAGCTCCAGCGCGGCCCGCTCGTCTACCGCTACTCGGGGATCGAGGACGAGGAGTCGCCGTTCGTCGCGTGCTCGTTCTGGCTCGCGGCGGCGATGGCCTGCGTGGGCCGCATCGACGACGCGCGGGAGCTGATGGACGAGATGGTCGACCAGGCCAACGACGTCGGGCTCTTCGGCGAGATGCTCAGCGAGGACGGCTCGTTCATGGGCAACATCCCGCAGGGGCTGTCGCACCTGGCGCTCATCCAGGCGGCGCTGACGATCGAGGACGTCGCGGCCGAGCAGTGACCGCGGCCGGCGGCGCTCAGCCGAGGGAGATCGCGACGAGGCCCGCGATCCCGACCAGGTAGAGCACGACCACGACGAACGAGTCGACGCCCATCCCGACGATCCGCCGCTGCGGTCGGAACACGAGCCCGACCGCGTACACGAGCGTCAGCAGCGCCGCGAGGGCCGTCAGGTAGACGTCGCTCGCGTTCGCCTGCGGCAGCACCGCCTTGCCGGAGAGCACCGTGGCCACGAGGAACAGCACCGGCAGGAACGCGTTCCCGCCGAAGACGTCGGACACGGCCAGGTTGTCGTCGCCCTGGCGGACGGCCTGGAGGCCCGTGGAGATCTCCGGCAGGCTCGTCGCCAGGGCCAGGACGGTCGCGCCGAACAGCACGCCGGACAGCCCGATCTGGCTGGAGGCGGCGTCACCGGCCCGCTCGAGCACGACACCGGCGACGAGGGTCGCGAGCGCCGAGACCGTGAAGACGACCGCGGCCCTCCGGGTGCTCATCGGCGGGTCGTCCGGCTTGCGGGTGCGGTGTCCCGAGGCGTGCGGGCTGGCGTCCGGAGCGTGACCGCTCTCGTGCTACGGCAGCCCCTTGCCGGCGCGCTGCACGAGGAAGAGCCCGACGATCCAGATGAGGGCGATGAGCACGACGTCGGGGGTGAGCCGGGCGACGACGAGGTCCGGTGGCAACTGGCTGCCGGCGATGACCACGGCGAGGACCGCGACGACGACGATCGCCTCCAGCACCAGCGCCAACGACGCCGCACGGTACGTGATCGGTCGCACGCCCTTCCCCCGCTTGCCGAAGGCGTCGAGCACGGCGATGACCACCGTCTGGATCGCGATGCCGCCGAGGATGTTGCCGGCGGCCACCTCGATCGACCCGGAGAGTCCGGCGCTGACGGTGATGGCGATCTCGGGCAGGTTCGTCGCGACGGCCAGGACGATGAGGCCGCCGAGCGCACTGCCGAGGTGCAACCGGGCATCGAGCACGTCGGTGGTCTTCGACAGCTGGATGCCGGCGATCCAGATGACGGCCGCACCGGCGACGAAGACCAGACAGAGCAACCAGAGGGGCAGGGATTCCACCTCTGCGACCCTGGACCGCCGAGCCCGTCCTGTCCGTGTCCTGCGCCCATCGGCTCCTCGTCGCGGTTCGAGGTCACCGGCTGAGGGCCGCGGTCGGTGGTGGGGCGCATCATGGTCCGACGATGAACGACGTCGATGCCCGGATGGACCGCCTGCGGAAGGCCGCGCGGTACCGCTACCAGCAGCTCGTGGACGCCGAGGTCGAGCGGGGCTCGCTCGACCCGGACGAGGTCCGCGCCGAGCGCGAGGAACGCCGCTTGCTCAAGGCCGCCGACGTCGCCGCGCACGCGCGGGCGCAGATCGCCGAGGCCGAACGGCGCGGGGTCTTCGAGGGGAACCCGTACCACGGCAAGCCGCTGCCCGGGCTCGGCGAGCAGCACGACCCGAACTGGTGGATCAAGGCGAAGATCGAACGCGAGGACATCCGCGGGATCGCCCCGCCCGCCCTGTCGTTGCGCACCGAGGACGCCGAGCTCGACGACCACCTGGACGCACTCTCGGCCGAGTCCGACGTGCGGGACGTCCTGGTCGACTTCAACGCCCGGGTGAAGGAAGCGCGCCGGCAGCTGCTCGGCGGTCCGCCCGTGGTCACCCCGATGCGCGACGTCGAAGCAGAGGTCACCGCATGGAAGGACCGCCGGGAGGCCCGGTTCGCCTCCGACGCGGTCGCTGCGGCCGCGCGGGCGGCCGAGACCCGACCGACCCGGTGGTGGCGCCGGCGCGGCTGACGCGCCCCGCGCCTCCCGTCCGCCGCCGCGCCCGGCCGCCCGTCCCGGGCCGCCCGTCCCGTGGTTCCACAATTCGCGCATCTCGGTGGGTGAGGTGCGCGGATTCGGGAACCGGGAGGGGCGGTGGCGGTGTGTCGTGGAACCGGGGCGTGCTCGGGTGGGGACGCGAGGACGCCGCCCCGCGGGTGCGGGGCGGCGTCCTGGTGGTGGTGCTGCGCGTCTGGTGGACGCGGGGTGTTACTTGATCTGGGCGGTGATGGTGGCGGTGCCGACCAGGAGGCCGCCGGTGACGGCGTCGGTCTTGAAGGTGTCGTTGAGCAGCTTCGCGGCGTCGTCGGAGATGTGGACGGTGGTGCCGGTCAGGATCGCGTTGTCACCCTCGAGCTGGAGGGGCTTGAGGGAGCCGCCGTGCAGCTCGAACAGGAACGCGTTCGGCGCGGCGACCTCACCGTTGACGAGGACGTCACCGTAGAGCTTCGACGAGCCCGGGTTCACGACGAAGTTCTCGAGCGTGACGGTGGTGTCGCCGGCCTTCAGGGTCAGGCCGGAGTCGTCGTGGTTGAGCAGACCCTGGACGTAGGGACGGTAGTCGCCGTCCGGGCTCCAGTAGGTGACCGAGCCGGAGGTGATCGGGAACGACACGGCGCCGTCCTCGAGGGTCGCATCTCCCGAGACACCCGGGGTGAGCTTGAGGGAGGTCAGGGCGTCGGTGAAGCCCTTGTCGAGGGCGACGGAGGTGTCGCCGCCGAGGACCTCGGGGACCGACGCGACCGGGGCGGGGATCTTCGACTCGGAGCTGGAGACGGTGTGCACGACCGGGGTGGACGCGTTCGCGGCGGTCACGCCGAACGCTGCGCCACCGAGGACGAGGGCACCGGTCGTGGCGAGGGTGATCGAGGTCTTGAGGGACTTGCGCATGTCTTCGTTCCTTTGCTTGTCGCGCTCGGCGCGGATCAGGGATGGATGCGCGCCGAACACACCCCGCGAAAGGGGTGGAGAACCAGCGATGTGCGGCTGGTGAGCGCTTGCGGGCCGTTCCCGGCTTGTGACAGTGATTCGGGGCCCCTCGCCGATCGGATTGGAGAGATTTCTGGATTCCCCGGATCGGGTCCCTCGTAGCGTGTGGAGCATGCCCACGTCGCACTCGTCCACCGACCGGATCCGCGCGATCGACGCCTGGTGGCGCGCCGCGAACTACCTGACCGTCGGGCAGATCTACCTGCTCGACGACCCGCTGCTCGAACGGCCGCTGGAACCCTCCGACATCAAGCCGCGGCTCCTCGGGCACTGGGGCACCTCCCCGGCGCTCAACCTCGTGTACGCGCACCTCAACGCCGTCATCAGCGAGACCGAACGTGACGTGCTCTACATCTGCGGCCCCGGCCACGGCGGGCCCGCGATGAACGCGAACGCCTGGCTGGACGGCACGTGGAACGAGCTCTACCCCGACATCACCCCCGACCCGGCCGGGCTGCAGCGGTTCTTCCGCCAGTTCTCGTTCCCCGGCGGCATCCCCTCGCACGCGGCGCCGGAGACCCCCGGGTCGATCAACGAGGGCGGTGAGCTCGGCTACTCCCTCGCGCACGCGTACGGCGCCGCGCTCGACAACCCCGACCTGGTCGTCGCCTGCGTCGTGGGCGACGGTGAGGCCGAGACCGGTCCGCTCTCGGCCTCCTGGCAAGCGCACACCTTCCTCGACCCGGTGTCGGACGGCGCGGTCCTGCCGATCCTGAACCTCAACGGGTACAAGATCGCCAACCCGACCGTGCTCGCCCGGATCCCCGACGAGGACCTGCAGTCGTACTTCCGCGGCCTCGGCTACGAGCCGATCGTGGTCGACTCCGGCCGGGTGGACCACGACCCGTTCGCCGTGCACGCCCTGTTCGACGGGGCGCTCCGCCGCGCACTCGCGACGATCGACGACATCCAGGCGGCCGCCCGCGCGCAGGCTGCCCGCGCAGCCGCCGGCGAGATGGCCGGTGCCGCCGACCTCCGCCCGCGCTGGCCCATGATCGTGCTCCGGACCCCGAAGGGCTGGACCGGCCCGAAGGTCGTCGACGGCCAGCAGGTCGAGGGCACCTTCCGCGCGCACCAGGTCCCGCTGCCGAACGTCCGCGACGACGAGGGACACCGCCGGCAGCTCGAGGAGTGGCTGCGCTCCTACCGTCCGGAGGAGCTGTTCGACGCGGACGCCCGGCCCATCGGGATCCTCGAGACGATCCGGCCCACCGGCGAGACGCGGATGAGCGCGACCCCGCACGCCAACGGCGGTCGGATCCGCACTGCGCTCGACCGCCCGGGCCTGGCGGAGTTCGCCGTCCCCGTCGGCGAGGACGCGTCGGCCACCGGCACCCTCGGGCCGTGGCTCGCCGCCCTCATGCAGCGGAACCCGAACTCCTTCCGGTTGTTCGGACCCGACGAGACGATCTCGAACAAGCTCGACGCGGTCTTCGACGTCACGAGCCGCGTCTGGCGAGCCCGACGGGAAGCCGGCGACGAGCACATGGCCACCCGCGGTCGTGTCATCGAGGTGCTGTCCGAACACCTGCTCGAGGGGATGCTCGAGGGCTACGTGCTGAGCGGCCGTCACGGGGTGTTCAACACGTACGAGGCGTTCGCCCACATCGTGGACTCGATGGTCGGCCAGTACGCCAAGTGGCTCGAGTCCTCGACCGACATCGACTGGCGTGCTCCGGTGTCGAACCTGACGATCCTGCTGTCGTCGCACGTGTGGCGGCAGGACCACAACGGGTTCTCGCACCAGGACCCCGGCTTCCTCGACGTCGTGGCGTCGAAGCAGCAGGACCTGGTCCGCATCAAGCTGCCCGCCGACGCGAACACCCTGCTCGCCGTCGCCACGCACGCGTTCGAGACGACGGACCGCATCGAGGTGATCGTCGCCGGCAAGCTCCCGGAGCCGGTGTTCCTGTCCCTCGAGGACGCCGTCGAACACGCCGCGGCCGGCTTCGGTGTCTGGGACTGGGCCGGCACGGAGCAGACCGTGGGCCGTGCCGACGTCGTGCTCGTCAGCGCCGGCGACGTCCCCACCGTCGAGACGATCGCGGCGGCCGACATCATCCGGAAGCACGCGCCCGACGTCGGCGTCCGCGTCGTCAACGTCGTCGACCTGTTGTCACTCGGCGACCCGCGCAAGCACGAGCACCCGGCGTCGGACGAACGCTACGACGAGGTCTTCCTGCCCGGGACACCGGCGGTCTTCGCCTTCCACGGCTACCCCTCGCTCGTGCACAACCTGACGTACCGCCGGCACGGTCACGACGACCTGCACGTGCACGGCTTCCTCGAGCAGGGCACCACGACCTCGCCGTTCGACATGCTCATGCGCAACGAGATGGACCGCTACGCCCTCGCGCACGACGCCCTCACCCGAGTGGCCGACGGCTCCGACCGGTTCGCGGACCTGCTCACGGCCCTCACCGACGCCCGCACCGCGGCGCGGGAGTTCGCGTACACGAACGGCGAGGACCACGAGGCCGTCTCCGGGTGGGAGTTCACCGGCTGGCCGCAGGACGAGCCGTCCGACGGCGGGACCGGTGGCGACCCGGGGCAGGGCGAGACCGAGGGAGCGGCTCCTGGACGCTGAGAGGACTGCCGGTCCGGAAGGCGTGCCCGTCAGCGGGCGCCCTGCCGGGCCGGTCTAGGGTTGCCCGGTGCAGTCGTTCTCCGTCCGGTCGCTCGTGGAGCACCCCGCGCTCCGGTTCCTGGTCGTCGGCGGCCTCGGCTTCGTCATCACGATGGGCATCAACTACGGGCTCAAGTTCTTCGTCATCCCGCAGCACCCGGTGACGGCGTTGGCGATCGGCATCATCGTCGCGACCGTCGTCTCGTACTTCCTCAACAAGAAGTGGTCGTTCGGGGACCGCGGTGAACTGCGCACCGGGCACGAGGTCCTGCTGTTCGTCGTCGTCAGCGTGATCGGCGTCGGGCTCAACTCCGCGCCGCTCTGGATCTCCCGCTACGTCTTCGGCCTGGCGGTGCCGAACGTGTCCCTCGCGGGGCAGGAACTCGCCGACTTCATCAGCGGACCGGTCATCGGCACGTTCATCGCGATGGGCTTCCGGTACTGGGCGATGAACCGCTTCGTGTTCCCGGTCCGGCCTGCCACGCTGGACGCGTGATCGACCTCGTCGTGCCCGCCCCGGGCCTCCCGACCGTCCCGACCGGCACCGGCGGCCGGTTCCCGGTCCGCCGGGTGTACTGCGTCGGGCGCAACTACGCGGCGCATGCGCGTGCGATGGGCCACGACCCGGACCGTGAGCCGCCCTTCTTCTTCGGGAAGCCGGCTGACGCACTCGTCACCGACGGCGCGGACACCCCGTACCCGCCCGTCACGGCGCGCCTCGAGCACGAGGTCGAGCTCGTCGTCGCACTCGGCGGCGGCGGGCGCGACGTCCCGGTGGCCGACGCACTCGGACTCGTCTGGGGGTACGCGGTCGGCATCGACCTCACCCGCCGGGACCTGCAGGCCGAGGCGAAGCGACTCGGGCGTCCGTGGGACCTGGCGAAGGGGTTCGACCACTCCGCGCCCGTGGGCACGATCACGCCGGCCGCCGGGGTCGATCCGACGTCGGGCGCGATCGTGCTGGACGTCGACGGGGAACTGCGGCAGTCGGGCGACCTGGCGGACCAGATATGGAGCGTCGCCGAGACCATTGCGGCCCTGTCCCGGTCCGTCGGACTCGCGCCCGGTGACCTGCTGTTCACCGGGACGCCGGACGGGGTCGGACCCGTGGCTCGAGGCTCGGTGCTCCGGGGCGCGATCGACGGCGTCGGGGTCGTCGAGACACGGATCGTCTGACGGGTGCCGGCGTGTCGTGCGCTGTGAGCGTTCCGAGGCGGTGCGCGTAGACCCGACCTCGAACGCTGCGCGGGGAACGGTGCAGCGGTCCGCAGACAGGACGTGCAGCAGCTGCAACGGGGCAGTCGAGCGTGTCCGGATCATGGAGGTGGTCCTGTGGAGGAACACGACCTGCTCGCCACGTCGTGGACGTGGGCCGGGCCTGAACCGGTTCGGGAGCGCATCCGGGCCGTCGCCGACGCCGGCTTCGCGGGGATCGCGCTCGCCCTGGACGACCTGCACGAGGTCCGCGCCACCACCGGTCTCGCCGACCTGCGCCGGATGCTGGACGACGCCGGCGTGGTCTGGGTCCAGCTCGGCACCCTCGGCGACTGGTGGTCGACCACGAGCCGGAGCGACCAGGACGCCGACCGTGGGGTCGTGCTCGAGGCGGCGGCGACCCTGCGCGCCTGGCAGGTCGTCGTCCGCGCCGACGACTCGGTGCCCGGGGTCTCCCTGGCGGTGATGGCCGAGGCGTGGGAGCGGCTCGCGGTGCAGGCCGAAGGGGTCGGGGCGCGGCTCGTGCTCGAGCCCGAACCGTGGTCGAACCTGGCGACGGTCGAGCGGGCCTCGCGGTTCGTCGCCGCCGGTCACCCGAACGGCGGCCTGCTCCTCGATGCGATGCACGCCCTGCGGGGCGGCTCGACGCTGGCGTCCATCGCGCAGGGTGTCGCACCGTCGGCCCTCGCCGCCGTCGAGCTCACCGACGGGCTGCTGCACACGCCGAACGGGATGACGCTCGCCGACGAGTCCCGCGACGGCCGCTACCTGCCCGGCACCGGGGCGTGGGACCTGCCCGGGTTCGTCCGCACCGCCCGCGGCCTGGGCTTCGACGAGCCGTGGGGCGTCGAGGTGCGTACCCCGGCACTCCGGGCGATGCCGCTGCGCGACGCGCTCCGGATCGCCGCCGCCGCGACCCGCGCGGTGCTCGACGCGGCTGACGCGCACGGCGGACCGCCCGCTCCGGCGATGCCGACGTCCGCTGCCCCGACGTCGGCCGTCGACTTCGACGCGTCGCGGCCGCCGGTGGCGCCGGTGACCCCGCTGGCCGCGGACGGGATCGTGCCCCGCCGGACCGGCCCAGCGTCCTCCGCGTACCGTGACGGACATGACTGATCAGGCACACCCCGGGAACGACGAAGCGCTGCGTGCGTCGCAGGAGGCCATCGACGAAGCGAAGGCCGCCGCGACGGAGGCCGGCGAGGCGGACAAGCGCGCCGCCGCCGAGCAGGACCTGCCGCTGGAGTCCGGCAGCGCCGCCGCCGACGGGCCGGCTCCCGCGGCCTGACGCGCTCTGGCTACCGTGCGTGAGCTGGTGCGCTCGGGCTGAGGTTCGCCGCAACCCGCACCCCGAGCCGCTCGGTCAGTCGTCGACCTGGTCGCCGAGGAAGTCGGCGTAGGTGGCCTCCGGGTCGGTGACGCCTCCGGCGTCCACCATCTGTCGGTCGTCCTGTCGTGCACCGACGGCTCCGCCCTCGCCACCGTCCTGCTCGCCTCGCCGGTCCCCCAACGCATCCCCGCGCTGGTCCTGCGTGAACGGCGGCAGGTACTTGCTCGCGTCCATGTCGCGTCCTTCCGTCCCGAGGACCGTAACAGCCGTGCTCGGGACTCCGGGCGGCCTCGTCGAGATCGTCCCCCGGGTGCGCGGACAACGGGGGACGGAAGTTCGCCCGGGGCGGACCCCATGCTCGTGCATGCGGATTCCGGAGCAGCTCAGTCCGGCACGACCTCCTCCGGGACCTCGCGCACGACGTCCTCCGGCGACTTGTCACTGCGCCATCCCCGCCACGACGGCTGCCGGAGGCGTCCGTCGCCGGTCCACTCCGCGAACTCGACCTCGGCGACGCGTTCGGGTGCGACCCAGTGGGCGTCCCGGGCGTCCGGACGGGGGACGTCGACGAACGGGGACGTGTCCCGTTCCGTGCGGCCGAGCAGCACGCCGATGTCGTCGAGGTCCTGGTCGCGGAAGCCGGTGCCGACCTTGCCGACGTAGACGAGTCCGTCGTCGCCGGGGATCCCGAGCAGCAGCGAACCGACGCCCCCTTCGCGACGCCCCGCCCCGGGCTTCCAGCCGCCGACCACCACCTCCTGCGTGGCGTGGTGCTTCAGCTTCAGCCACGACTCGGAGCGCCTCCCCTCGACGTAGCGCGAGGAGCGCTTCTTCGCCACGACACCCTCGAGCCCGCGCTTCTTCGACCGGGTCATCGCCGCTGCCAGGTCGCCGTCGGACTCCGGCGGGACCTCGATCAAGCCGCCCGGGTCGACGACCGTGGTGAGGGCCTCGCGCCGGGCGGTGTAGCCGAGGCGGGTGAGTTCGTGCCCGTCCGCCTCGAGCACGTCGAAGAGGAACAGCCGCACCGGGGTGGACGCCCGTGCGGCGCTGACCTCCCTCGGCTTCGTCAGTCCCATCCGGTTCTGCAGCAGCTGGAACGACGGTCGCCCGTGGCGGTCCAGCGCCACGATCTCGCCGTCGAACACGCCGTCCACCCCGGCCCGCTCGCCGAGCTCCTGCAGCTCGGGGTACTGGTCGGTCAGGTCGTTGCCGTTCCGGCTGAGCAGGCGCACCGCACCGTCCCGGACGGTCGCGAGCGCCCGGACGCCGTCCCACTTCATCTCGAACGCCCACTGCCGCGGGTCGAGTGCGGGCTCGCCCTTCTGCAGCGACGCCTGCATGGTGCGTCGCTCGGCCGGTTCGGTGGAGGCGGAGGCCGCCCGGTCGATCCGCTCGCGTCCGGCGGCGGACGGCCGGGAGGCCCGCTCCGCTCCCGCCCCGTCGGTCGCCTCCCCCTGCGACGGCTGGTCCTTCGTCCGGTGGATGAGCCAGTTCTTCTCGTCACCGCTCCGGCCCCGCCCCCGCCCGCGCGTGTGCAGGAGCGCGAGCCGCCGGACGCCGTTCGTCCGACCGTGCAGCGTGACGATGACCTCCTCGCCCTCGCGCCACTTCTCGAGCTCGTAGGTGCCGTCGTCCCAGATCGTGACCGTGCCGCCGCCGTACTCACCGGCGGGGATGACCCCCTCGAAGCCGCCGTACTCGAGCGGGTGGTCCTCGGTCTGCACGGCCAGGTGGTTCGCCCCGGGGTCGGTCGGCTCCCCCTTCGGCAGCGCCCAGCTCACGAGCACGCCGTCGTGCTCCAGGCGGAAGTCGTAGTGGTTCCGGGTGGCGTGGTGCTCCTGGATCACGAACGTCGGGGTGCCGTCGGTCCGCACGGTCGGCGACGCCTGCGGCACCGGCTCCGGGGTCCGGGCCGCGTCACGCTTGGCACGGTACGTCGACAGGCGGTCCTGCAGCTCCTGACGCTCCTGTCGCTCGCGCTCGTTCACCTGCTCGGTGCGGGCTCCGTCCCAGTGGCCGGCGTCGGCACGCCCGACCCCCAGGGAGGCCGCGGCGACCGGGTGCAGCAGGTCGCCGAGGTCGGGCACCCGTTCGAGCACCTCGTCCAGGGTCAGGTGCGCCAGGCCCGGTTCCGTCAGCTCCGCCCAGGTCCGAGGTGCCGCCACGGTCGGGTGCGACCGGCCACGCAGCGAGTACGGCGCGATCGTCGTCTTGTTGCCGTTGTTCTGCGACCAGTCCACGAACACCTTGCCGGCCCGCTCGGCCCGGCTCATCGACGACAGCACCAGGTCCGGCATGTCCTGCTCCAGCGCCTTCGCCAGCTCGTGCGCGACGTCGGAGACCTGCTGCGCGGTCGCCGATCCGTCGAGCGCGGCGTACAGGTGGATGCCCTTCGAGCCGGAGGTCACCGGGTACGGTTCGAGCCCCATCCCCTGCAGGACCGTCCGGGCAACGAGCGCCACCTCGACGCACTCCGGCAGTCCGACGCCCTCACCCGGGTCCAGGTCGAGGACGATCCGGTCCGGGTTCTGGTGCGCGCCGCGCGGTCCGAAGCGCCACTGCGGGACGTGCAGCTCGAGCGCCGCCTGCTGAGCCGTCCACACCAGCGTCGGCATCTCGTCGACCACGGGGTACTCGACGTCGTGGTGCTCGTGGGCGATCGTGTGGTGCCGGATCCAGTCGGGGGCGGAGTCGGGCAGGTTCTTCTCGAAGAAGACCTTGCCGTCGACGCCGTTCGCCCAGCGCTTCCGGGTCATCGGCCGCCCGGTGACGTGCGGGATCATCCACGGGGCGATGCGCTCGTAGTACTCGATCACCCGCCCCTTGGTCGTGCCGGTCTCCGGGTAGAGCACCTTGTCGAGGTTCGTCAGCGTCAGACGTCGGTCGCCCACCCGCACCGTCGTCTTCTTCGCCACGGGGCTCACAGGGCGACCCCGGTGGCACCGCCCACCGTCAGCGTGGTGCCGGACGTGTAGGACGACTCGGGGCCGGCGAGGTAGACGTAGGCGCTGGCGAGTTCGACCGGCTGCGCGGGTCTGCCGAGCGGCGTGTCCTGCCCGTAGGCGGCGATCTCGTCGCCGGGGTAGCTGATCGGCTGCAAGGGCGTCCACACCGGGCCGGGAACGACGGTGTTCGCCCGGATGCCCTTGGCCGCGAGCTGTCGGGCGAGCCCGTTCGTGTACGTGATGATGGCGGCCTTCGTGGCGGCGTAGTCGATCATCCGGTCCTGGGGCAGGTACGCGGACACCGAACTCGTCGTCACGATCGCACTGCCCGGCGCCATGTGCGGCACCACGGCGCGGGTCAGCCAGAACAGCGAGTACAGGTTGACCTTCATCGTCCGGTCGAAGTCCTCGGTGCGCTGCTCGGTGATGTCCTCGTGCACCTGCTGGTACCCCGCGACGAGCACCAGCGCGTCGATCCCGCCGAGCAGGTCGACAGCGGTCCGCACCAGCTCACCGCAGAACGCCTCGTCGGTGAGGTCGCCGGGGAGCATCACCGCGGTCCGGCCGAGGTCGGCGATGACGTCGCGCACCTCGGTGAGGTCCTCGATCTCCTCCGGCAGGGCGTTCAGCGCGACGTCCGCGCCCTCCTTCGCCATCGCGATGGCCGCAGCGCGACCGATGCCGGAGTCCGCCCCGGTCACGAGCACGCGGTACCCGCGCATCCGCCCGGTGCCCTCGTAGCTCGTCTCACCGTGGTCGGCGGGCGGGTCGAGGTCGGCGGCGCGGCCGGACCCCTGCTGCGTCTGCGCGGGGAAAGGCGGACGGGCGTACTGCTCCCGGGGGTCCTGCTTGTCGAGCTGGCTCATGGGCCCATCGTGCTCGCGGATCCGGTCCGGTGACACAGGAGCGGCAACCTCCGTGGAGGACGTGGGTCGTGCCTCCCGGCTGTGGAGGGCGAGCGGCCGCCCGGCCGCACCTGCCGATCCGCTCGGAACTGAGCGCCGATCCGCATGCCGCCGGGCATCATGAGCGCATGAGGTCGATCTGGAAGGGCTCCATCGCGTTCGGGCTCGTCAACGTGCCGATCAAGGTGTACGCGGCGACCGAGACGCACGACGTCTCCCTGCACCAGATCCACGACGAGGACAAGGCACGCATCCGGTACAAGCGCGTCTGCGAGCTCGGGCACGAGGTCGAGTACGGGGACATCCAGAAGGCGTACGACGACGGCGAGAAGACCGTGGTCCTCACCTCCGACGACTTCAAGCAGCTGCCGCAGGAGCAGTCGCACGAGATCGAGGTGCTCGAGTTCGTGCCCGTCGAGCAGGTCGACCCGATGATGTTCGAGAAGACGTACTACCTCGAACCGGATTCCCGCTCGCCGAAGGCGTACGTGTTGCTCCGGAAGACGCTCGAGCAGACCGACCGCCTGGCGATCGTGCAGTTCACCCTCCGCCAGAAGACACGGCTGGGGGTGCTGCGGGTGCACGACGACGTGCTGCTGCTGCAGGGCCTGCTGTGGGGCGACGAGGTGCGGGCGGCGGACTTCAAGTCGTTGGACACCTCGGTGAAGGTCAGTGCGAACGAGCTGAAGATGTCGTCGTCGCTCGTCGAGAGCATGTCGACCGACTTCGACCCGGACCGCTACACGGACGAGTACCAGGAGGAGCTGCAGCAGCTCATCGACGCGAAGCTGGAGTCCGGCGACGACGTCGACACCGCGGAGACGTTCGGCAAGGACGCGGCCGACGACGACGACACCGGTGGGGACGTCATCGACCTCATGGCCGCGCTGCGCGCGTCCGTGGACAAGAACCGGTCGGGAGGGTCGGGGGCGCGGTCCGGAGGCGGGGCGCGTTCGGGGAGCGGGTCGCGGTCCGGCAGTGGGAGGTCGCACGACGAGGACCGACCGGCGAAGTCGTCGTCGTCGTCGGAGAAGGCACCGCCGAAGAAGGCACCCGCCAAGAAGACGCCGGAGCGGAAGTCCGCCGCCGAGAAGGCCCCCGCCAAGAAGGCGCCGGCGAAGAAGCAGGCCAGCTGACCGCGGAGCCGCAGCCCCACCGCGGAGCCGCAGCCCACGTCGTCGGTGCGGTCGCCGGTCACCGGCTCCCCCGACGGCCACGGCTCCTGCGTGGACGCGCCTGCTCAGTGTGTGTCCCGCGCGCTCCGTCGGAGTGCGAGGGGCAACGAGACCCACAGTGCGGCCGTGCCGACGAAGACCGCGGCACCGCCGATGACCCCGCCGCGGCCCCCGAGCACCACGTCGAACACGAACAGGACCGTGCCCGCGAAGAGCAGCGCGCTCGCCACGAGGGCGCCGAGCAGGATGACGTTGCCCGCTCGGACGAGGTCGTGCTTCTGCCGCTGTCGGAACACGAGCCGGTGCGTGGCGACCGCGGACAGTGCGACCACGGTGACGAGGACGGCCAGGACCACCAGGACGAGGTAGATCGTCTCCTGCTGGTCGGACAGCGACGTGAACCGCTGCTGGAACGGCAGGGTCAGGAGGAACCCGGCGAGGATCTGCGTGCCCGTCTGCACGATGCGCAGCTCCTGCTGGATGTCGCTCCAGTTGCGGTCCCAGCGCTCCGCCGGGGTCTCGTTCCGCCCGCGCTCCGTGCCGCGGTCCTCGCTGTCGGTCGTGCTCATGGCTCAAATGTACGCAGCCACAGCGAGCCGGTCTCGCCCGCCGCGCGCGCTGCCGCGTCGTGGTCGTTCAGCGGCTGATCCTCGTCATGGTCACCGGGCGACCGAAGTAGTTGACTTCCCCAGCGGAGAGCGTCATCGCGCCGCCCCTCCACTCGAAACGCGACCGGTGATCACCAGCACGGTTGTCGCTGATCGACTTCCACGTCCCGGAGCGAGACCCAGTCCCGCTGTACCCGTACGGGACGTTCGAACTCGAGCGCATGCAGAGCGACGTCGTCGAACACCCCGGGCCGATCGGGTTCAACGCGCGCCCGAGCGCTGATCGCTGGGAGACCGCCGCGATGACCTGCCCGGTGTCAGGGTCGGTGAGCAGCGTCGCCCTTCCTTGCTGACGCACGGCGGCGATGTCGCCTTCTGACTGTGTGGCGCCCACCTGCTCGAGGCGCGCGACGACTGCTGTGTTGGTGGTCACCTCCTGCTCGGCAGCCACCGGCGGCGCCAGGAGCGTGGACACGAGGAGGATCGGGACGGCGAGGGAGGTGAGCGCGAGCATGGGTGCAACGTATCGCACACCAACGTCACGTACCAGCTCGTCGGACGCACGCGACATGCGCGTGAAACACGACCGGCGCGACACTGGTCGGATGACTCCACAAGAGCCAGGGAACCACTCCCCATCGGCACGGCCTGCCCGCCGCTCGCGCGTCGGTCAGGAACCGGCGACGGGGGCCCAGTCGTCACCCGAGACCGCCGGCCCGCCCGTCACCGTGTCCATCACCCGCCTCGTCGAACCCGACCGCATCCCGGAGGTCACCCGCTGGGTGCAGTCCGGCGTGAACCTCGCCAACCGCTACCCGGGGTTCCTCGGCTCCGGGTGGGTGCGTTCGACGGCGCGGTCCCGCGAGTGGCACATGCTCTACCGGTTCGCCGACCACGACTCCCTGTCGACGTGGGAGAACTCGGACGACCGCCTGCGGTGGCTCGACCTCGGCCGGGACCTGGTCGTCGAGTCACGGGTCGAGAAGCGCACCGGCATCGAGGGCTGGTTCGACGTGCCACAGGACGCCCCTGCCTCGACCGCTCCCCCGCGTTGGAAGCAGGCGGTGAGCATCTGGCTCGGGTTCTTCCCGGTGAACCTGGTCTTCACGGTGCTGGTCGGGTGGCTGCTGCCGTCGTTCGCGGGCCTGTCGGAGCTGCCCCGTGTCCTCATCACGACGCTCGTGCTCACGCCGATCATGACGTTCTGGGTGCTGCCGTTCGTGACGAAGCTCATCCGCCCCTGGCTGCTGGCACCGCCCCGCACCTGACGCCCTCGCAGCTAGCCGAGCACCGAGAGCTGGTCGAGCCGTTCGAGGATGACGCCCTCGCGGAGCGCCCACGGGCAGACCTCCAGCGCGGGCAGGTCGAAGATGTCCAGGCAGGCCTCGGCGACGAGCGCGCCCGGCACCACCTGGTGCGCCCGACTCGCCGAGACCCCGGGCAGCGCCGCGAGTTCCGCGACCGACATCGTCAGCAGCGAGGGCAGCCGCTCCCGCAGCACCGCGCCGTCGAGGGAGCGCGGGACGAGTGACCCGGCGGCCGACGGGGCAGCACCGCAGATCCGGGCGATCGATCGGAAGGTCTTCGAGGTGGCAACGGCCCGGTCCGGGGCTCCGGCACGGAGCAGCCGACCCGCGTCGCGGGCGATCTCGACGCGGATCTCGTGCCGGATCCGCCGGACGTCGTCCTCCGAGGGGGTCCCCGAGGCGGGGAACGACCGGGCCAGACGGGCGGCACCGATCGGCATCGACCACGCGACGTCGGGCGCTTCGTCCGCGCCACCGGCGATCTCGAGCGAGCCACCGCCGATGTCGAAGACCGCCAGGCGCCCGGCGGACCAGCCGAACCAGCGGCGGACGGCCAGGAACGTCAGGCGGGCTTCGTCGGACCCGGAGAGCACGGCCAGCTCGACGCCGGTCTGCTCCTCCACGTGGGCGAGGACGGCATCCGAGTTCACGGCGTCGCGGACGGCCGAGGTCGCGAACCCGAGCATCTCCTCGCACCCGCGGTCCTCGGCGACCCGGACGGACTGCGACACGAAGTCGGTCAGTGCGTCGATGCCGACCTGCGTGACGGCCCCGCGGTCGTCGAGGTGCTGGGCGAGCCGCAACGGCTGCTTGAACGACGACGCCGGCAGCGGGGCCGCACCGCCGTGGGCATCGACGACGAGCAGGTGACCGGTGTTCGAACCGATGTCGAGGACTCCGACGCGCATGCGCCCACGCTAGCGGGGCTGCGACCCGGCCGGCTCCACCCGGGTGCGCCGGGTCCGCCGGTTCCGCCGGGAGGCCCGGCTCATGCCCGCAGGAACGCCTCGAGCTGGTTCGTGGTCGGGTAGGACGCCTGCGCGCCGGCACCGGTCGCGGCGTACGCACCGACGCCGACCGCGGACCGTGCCGCCGTGACGAGGTCGTCCCCCTCTGCGAGCCGGACGGCGACGGCCCCGGTGAACGCGTCCCCGCAGCCGGTGGTGTCGACCGGGTCGACGGTGACGGCCGGCACCGCGACCGGTGCAGCGTCGCCGTCGTGCACGACCGCACCGTCGGCACCCCGGGTGACGATCGCACGGGCGACCCCGTGGTCGCCGAGGTCGGCCGCCTCGTGCTCGTTGACGAGCAGCACGTCGGTCAGGGCGAGGAGCTCCCGCGGGACGCCGGCGGACGGTGACGCGTTCAGGAGGACCAGGACGCCGGCTTCGTGCGCCACCCGGGCAGCGGCGAGCAGCACGTCGGTCGGGACCTCGAGGCAGAGCACGACCACCGTGGCGCCGGCGACGACGTCCGTCGGCAGGTCTGCGGGGGCCAGCGTGGCGTTGGCGCCGCCGGACACCACGATGGTGTTCTCGCCGTGCGTGTCGACCGTGATGACGGCGGTCCCCGTGGCGACGCCCGGTCGGACGACGACGTGCGTGGTGTCGGCGCCGGAGGCCGCGACCGAGTCCCGGAGCAGGGCGCCGGCAGCATCGTCGCCGACCGCGCCGATCATCCGCACGGTGCCGCCGAGTCGCGCGGCGGCGACCGCCTGGTTGGCGGACTTGCCACCGGGCAGGGTCACCAGGTCGGACCCGTGCAGGGTCTCTCCGGGCCGGGGGAAGCGCTCGGTCCGGACGACCAGGTCCGCGTTCAGCGAGCCGACGACGGCGACGGTGCCCACGGGGTGCGCCTACTCGTCCTGTCGTGTGGTCGGCACCGAGCCGGTGGCGGCACCGACCGGTCGGGCGTCGGGCTCCGACCCGGACCGGGCGCTGCCCTCGCGGCGGGCCCGCTCGAGTTCGTCGGCCTCCGCTCCGCCGACGGCCTCACCACGCGCCACCATGCCGGCGACGTCGGCGAGCTGCATCTGCGGGATGAAGAACGCGAGCACGAGCGCGACGGCGATGAACGGCAGCAGGTACCAGAACACGGGCGACAGCGAGTCGGCGTACGCGTTGACGATCCCGTCCTGCACGGCCGGGGGGAGTGTCGCCAGCTGCGTCGGGTCGATGCTCGCGCTCGCACTCGCCGCGTCCGTCGCACTGCCGCCCGCACCACGGAACACGTCGGTCAGGGAGTCGGTCAGGCGCGAGGCGAACAGCGCACCGAAGACCGCGACGCCCAGGGAGGCACCGACCTCACGGAAGTAGTTGTTCGTCGACGTCGCGGTGCCGACCTGCTCCGGCGGAACGGCGTTCTGCGCCACGAGGACCACGACCTGCATGATGAGCCCGAGCCCGGCGCCGAACACGAACAGGTACACGCAGATCAGCCAGATCGGGGTGCTGGCCGCGAGGGTCGTCATGCCGAGCATCGCGATCCCGACCACGACCGTGCCGATGATCGGGAACGCGCGGTACCGACCGGTCTTCGTGATGAGCGTGCCGGAGAGGATCGACGTGCCGATGAGGCCGACCATCATCGGCAGCATCAGCAGGCCCGACACCGCGGCGGACGTGCCCGAGGCCATCTGCAGGAACGTCGGGACGAAGCCGATCGCGGCGAACATGCCGAGTCCGAGCACGAAGCCGATCGCCGTCGCGATGACGAAGGTGCGGTTGCGGAAGAAGGACAGCGGGATGATCGGGTCGGTCGCGCGCGACTCGACGAACACGAACAGCGCCGCGGCGACGAGGAACCCGGCACCCCATGCCCAGGTCTCGAAGGCGTCCCAGCCGTGGTTGCGGTTGCCGCCGAACTCGGTGAAGAAGACCAGGCACGCCGTGGTCGCTGACAGCAGGGCGACCCCGAGGACGTCGATCCGCTTCGTCGCCTTCTTGCTCGGAAGCGTCAGCGCGAACCACGCGACCGCGAACGCGGCGATGCCGACCGGGATGTTGATCCAGAACGCCCAGTTCCAGGTCATGTGGTCGACGAAGAACCCGCCGAGGAGCGGCCCTCCGACGGCGGAGAGGCCGAAGATCGCCCCGAGCGGACCGAGGTACTTGCCGCGCTCGGACGCCGGGACGATGTCCGCGATGATCGCCTGCGACAGGATCATGAGGCCACCGCCGCCGAGACCCTGCAGTGCGCGGAAGACCACGAACTGCCAGAAGTCGGTCGACAGCGCGCACCCGAGCGACGCCAGCGTGAACAGCGCGATCGCGACGAGGAACAGGTTGCGCCGGCCGAGCACGTCACCGAACTTGCCGTAGATCGGCATCACGACGGTGGAGGCGAGCAGGTACCCGGTCGTGATCCAGGCCTGGTGGGCGACACCTCCGAGCTCGCCGACGATGGTCGGCATGGCGGTCGAGACGATGGTCTGGTCGAGGCTCGACAGCAGCATGCCGGCGATGAGGGCCGAGAAGATGATCCAGATGCGCCGCTGCGTGAGGAGCAGCGGCCCGTCGGTCTGCTGGCGCCCCCGGCGCGTGGTGCTCGGAGCGGTGGCGCTCATGCGGTGCCTTCCTGGTCGGGCGTGGTGATGGCCGCCGTCATCAGGCGGGTGTTCGTGTCGAGGAGCTCGTCGAAGCGGGGCCCGGTGGACTCGTCGAAGTCGTCGTCGAAGTACGCGGCGGCGCTCACCCGGACGATGCCGATGGCGGCTTCGCTCACGAGCCGGGCACGCGGGTCGTCGGGGACGGTCCAGCCGAAGCGGTCGCGCACCGCTTCGGCGACCTTCGCGACCTGGGCGTCGGTGGCGGACAGGAAGCGCGCCGTGAGCACGGGTTCCCGCTCGAACACCCGGCGCACCAGGGCCTCGTCGGCGCGGTCGATGCCCGCGACGTGGAGGTGCTCGATGATCATCGCGACCACCGAGTGCAACGGCCCGAGGGTCGCCGGGACGAGCTCACCCCGGGCGAACGCGGCGAGCATCTCGGTGTCGGCGTTGAGCTCGATGCCGAGGACGACGTCTTCCTTCGACGCGAAGTGGTTGAAGAAGGTCCGCCGCGACACCCCGACGCGCTCGCAGAGCTGCTCGATCGTGAAGCCCTGCAGTCCGCCGTCGACGACGGCACGACGGGCCTCTTCGACCATGCGGCGGCGGAGGGCCCGCGTCCGTTCAGCAGTGCTCACCGGCCAAGAATTGCACTGTCAGGCGGTCAGTGCAATTCGAGCCGGGCGGATTCCCAGGGTCAGCGGTCAGAGCGCCTTCGCGAAGCAGTACGACCACGGCATCGTCTCGGCGTACGGCTCGTACACGTCGATGCGGTCCCACCCGGTCTTCTCGTACAGGGCCACGGCCTCGGGCTGCTTGTCGCCGGTCTGCAGGATGAGGCGCTCGGCGCCCTGCTCCCGTCCGACGCGGGCGCACTCGTCGAGCAGCGCGGTCGCGGCGCCCTTGCCACGAGCGGCGGCGAGGACGATGAGGCGCTTCAGCTCGATCTCGTCGCCGAGTCGGCGGACGGCGATGTGCCCGAGCACGGTGCCGTCCTCGTCGACCGCCAGCAGGGAGGTGACGACGGTCGCAGGGTCGACGGTGAGCACGCGGTTGCGCTCCGCGGTGATCTCCGGGGCCTCACCGGGGTTCGCGTCGCCGTACCGCTCGTGCATCTCCTCGTCCATGGTGGCGCGGAGTGCGACTCCGCGCGGGTCGTCCCAGGGCACGCGTTCGATGGTGATCACGATCGTCCATCCTGACACGGGTCCGTCGCACCGGTGCACGCACCGGCACGCCCGTCACTCGTCGCGACCGGAGGATCCGAGCGAGCCGATCGGGCTGGCGTCCAGGTCCGCGAGCAGCGCGGCCGCGTCGTCGTACACGGCGGCGGCGCCGGCACCGCGGAGCTCGTCCCCGCCGATGCCACCGGTCATGACGCCGATGCAGGTGACCCCGAGGCGCCCGGAGGAGTCGACGTCCCACATGGCGTCGCCGACCATCACGGCGGACGCGGCGTCGACACCGACCTTCTCGAGGGCCACCTCGATGATGTCCGGCGCCGGCTTGGCCTGCTCGACGTCCTCGCCACTCGTGACCGCGGTCACCCACTGGTCGGCGTCGAGCAGCTCGAGCAGACGGTCGAGCTCGTTCTGCGGGGCACTCGTCGCGAGGACGACGGCGTGCCCGCGCGCGGCCACGGCCTCGAGCAGCTCACGGGCACCGGGCAGCAGGCGCAGCTGCGGCATGTGCTCGGAGTAGAAGGCGGTGTGGAACTGCTTCGCGGTGTCCCGGACCTCGTCCGTCGCCTCCGGCAGGAGTTCCTCGAGCAACTTCGACGAGTCCATCCCGATCGCCCGGTGCACCCGCCAGGCGTCCACCGACTCGCCCGCGGCGCGGAAGGCGCGCCACCAGGCGTCGATGTGGGCGTAGTTCGAGTCGGCCAGGGTGCCGTCGATGTCGAACAGGACGGCGGTGGAGGGGGTGTCGGGCATCACTCCACCCTGCTCCGCGAGCGGCGACCGCCGCCCCAGGTCCGCGGGCACCGGATGTTCCACGGCGGAACCGACCCGGAACGGACGGGAGGCCCGGTACCAGCTGGTACCGGGCCTCCCGTCCTGGACGGAGTCCGTCAGGCGTTGCGGACGTCGTCCGCGGACGACTGCGCGTTGTCCTTCACGTCGGACGCGGCGCCCTGCGCCTCGTCCTTGACGGTCTGGGCCGCGTCCTGCGCGGTGCCCTTGAGGTCCTGCGCGTGCTCCTTGGCGGCGTCGACGAGCGGGGCGCTGGCGTCCTTGGCCTGCTCCTTCGCCTTGTCGACGAGCGGCGCGGCCTTGTCCTTCAGCTCGCCGGCGAGCTCCTCCTCCTTGGTGGAGGACGGCAGGAGCGAGGAGGCGAGCCAACCGACACCGAAGGCGATGAGGCCGACGGCGAGCGGGTTGCCCTTCGCCTTCTCGACACCGCGCGACGCGGTGTCCTTCACGGAGCCGGCGGCGTTCGAACCGGAGCCCGAGACGCTGGAGCGAGCCGAGTCGGCCGCGCCCATGACGGAGTCGCGAGCGCTGCCGGCAGCACCCATGACCGATTCACGGACGTCCTGGAACTTGCCCTTGACCTTCTCGGACTGGCGGTGGGCGATCTGCGACGGGCTCACCTTGTCGGCGAGTGCGTCGACGTCCGAGCCGAGTGCGCCACGGGTGCGCTCGATGTCGGCGCGGATCTCGTCTGGGGTGCTCATCAGTTCCTCCCGGTGTTGGGCTTGAGTGTCTCGGGGACTTCCTTGACGGTCTCGACCGTCTGGGGGGCGCCGTCGATCTGCTTGATCTCCTTGCGACCGCGCGACGCGAGGATCGCTGCGACGACGGCGTAGATCACGGCGATGATCACTGCGGACCACGCGTTGCCGATGAGGTAACCGAGACCCCACCACGCGGCGATCGTCAGGAACAGCAGGGCGAAGAGCCCCGCGACGCCTGCGCCGCCGAACATGCCCGCGCCCTTGCCGGCCTTCTTCGCGGAGTCGGTCAGCTCCGCCTTGGCGAGCGCGACCTCCTGCCGGAAGAGGGTCGAGAGGTCGCGGGACACCTCGGAGAGCAGCTCGCCGAGTGGCGTCGTCGCAGCGCGCTCCTCGGGGGTGGACTGCCCGGGCACCGTCCGACCGGACGCGCCGGGGAACGGATCGGTCATACGAGCGGCCCCGTCCCGGTGGTGCCGGTGCCGGTCGTGCCCGTGGTGCCGAAGCCGGTCGCACCGGTGGTACCGAGTCCGATGGTGTCGTACCCGGTGGTGCTCGTCGGGGCGTCGTAGCCGGTGGTGCCGGAGGTCGCGGTCGTGCTGCTGGCCTCGGCTTCCTTCTCGTGCTTGATCTCCGTCGTGAGCGCCTTGGTGAGGCGACCGGCGAGGATGCCTGCGCCGGCGGCGATCGCGATGAAGGTGCCCGGGCGACGTGCGGCGAAGGACTTCACGTCCTCGATGAGGGTGCCCGGTTCGCGGCCTTCGAGGTAGCCGGCGAACGAGCTGGCACGGCCGGAGAGGTCGCGGACGACCTTCGCGGCGAGGCCCTGCTCGTCGTCGTTGTCGGCCATCTTGCCGAGCTGGTCGCCGATGGTGCGCAGGCCACCGGCAGCGCGCTGCTGCTGGTCCGAGGCCTGGTCCTTCAGCGTGCCGGACGCCTGGCCGAAGAGCTGGCGGGCGTGGTCGGACACTTCGGAGGCGACGTTCGTGGCCTGCTCCTTGGCGGTGCCGGCGACGTTCGCGGCCTTCTCCTTGGCGTCACCGGCGACGTCGGAGGCGGCACCCTTGGCGGCCTGGGCCTTGGCCTTGCCACCGCTCGAGTCCGAGCCGGAGTCGTCGTGACCCGCGGAGGACGGCGTGGCGGTCAGGCTGCTCGTGGCGGAGGCCCCTGCGGGGAGCTGCTGGTCGGCGGGGATCGCGTCGAGTGGCTCGACGTCGTCGAAGCCGGTCGGGCGCTCGACGGGCGTTCCGCTCGCGTAGGACGGGACCGTGACGCCGGGCTGGATCTCGTGACCCTCGGCGGCAGCCGTGGCGTCGTGGATGGGCGTCCCGGAGTCGTTCCCGGGTGGGTTCGTGGTCATGGTCGGCCTTCCGGTCTTCATCGTCGCCACGGGCGGAGCACCCGCGGCGTGTGGGACCGAACCTGCGCGCCGGACACTGGGATGGCTTCCAGGAACGCCGTTCCGCGCGGATCTCGGACCCGACCCTCCCCAGAACGCCAGACCACGTCCGGATCGCGGGGTCTTCCCAGCGTCGTTCCGGTTGGCTCGGGCCATGCCAGTGGTGTCGGTCGTGATCCCGGTGCGGAACGATGCCGAGCACCTGCGTCGTTGTCTCGCGGCGCTGGCCGCCCAGTCCCGCCCGGCTGACGAGCTCGTCGTGGTGGACAACGGCAGCTCGGACGACAGCGCGGCGGTGGCACGCGCGGCAGGGGCGGTCGTCCGCAGTGAGCCGGTCCCCGGGATCGCCCGCGCGGCATCACTCGGCTACGACACGGCGAGCGGTGACGTCATCGTGCGTCTCGACGCCGACTCCGTCCCGCCGCCCGGCTGGATCGCGGCCGCGCTCGGCCTGCTCGAGGACGAGGACGTCGTCGCCGTGACCGGTCCCGGCCGTCCCTCCGACGCCGGGCCCGTCGTGCATGCGCTCTGGCCGGTCCTGTACATGCAGCCGTACTTCGTCCTCATGCACGGGGCCCTCAGCCGTCCGCCCCTCTTCGGGTCCGCCGCTGCACTCCGCCGCTCGACCTGGCTCGCCGTCCGGGACCGTGTCCACCGGGACGACCCCGAGGTGCACGACGACATCGACCTCAGCATGCAGTTCGACCCGGCCTGGCGGGTGCTGGCCGACCGCTCGCTCACGGTGCGGGTGTCCGCGCGACCGTTCTCGAGCCTCCCGTCCGCCGTGCTGCGGACGCGTCGCGCCTTCCACACGTTCCGCGTGAACGGTCGCCGTGCCACGCCGACGCGTCGGTGGGCGCGGCGGGCACGGGTGGCTCTCCAGGCCCGCGACCAGGCGTGGTGGCGCGGCCGCTGACCTGGCCCGGGGGAACCGGGACGGGCCGGCCGCCGCACGACGGGGAGGTCCGCCCGGTTCGACTTCCCGGGGCCCTCGACAAGAACGGGGCGGTCGAGGTGGTGCGATCGCCGCCCGGCGTCGGAGCACCGACTCCGTGAGGTGACCACCTCGAGGACCGAGCGGCTCAGGGCAGGACGATCACCTTGCCGGCGATGCGACCCGTGCTCGCCTCCGCGTGCAGGGCCGGCAGCGCGTCGAGCGGAATGCGGCGGGTGACCTCGACGTGGAGCGAGCCGTCGTCCACCATCGCCGCCAGCCGTGCGAGGCGGTCTCGGTTCGGCAGCACGAACACCACGGCGGAGCGGACGCCGCGCTCGGTGTCGTCGGGAGCTGCCATCCAGGCAGTGGTGCTGACGACCACACCACCGTCACGGACGAGGGTGACGAGACGGGTGAACTCCTCGGGCTCGATCGGCGCGAGGTTGAGCAGGACGTCGACCGGTTCGGTGACGGCGTCGGCGAGGTCCGTCGTCGTGTGGTCGACGACCTCGTCCGCGCCCGCTGCGCGCACGGCGTCGGCGCTGCGGGGACTCGCGGTCGCGATGACGTGCACACCCCACTGCTTGGCGAGCTGGACCGCGTACTTCCCGACCACGCCACCGGCTCCGACGACGAGCAGGCGTTGCCCGGCTTCGAGTCCACCGTCGTCGACGAGTGCCTGCCACGCGGTGAGTGCGACGGACGGAAGGGCCGCGGCGTCCTCGAGCGGGATGCTCGTCGGTGCGTGCACCAGGGCCTCGGCGGGGGCGATGACGTACTCCGCAGCGCCGCCGTCGCGCTCCATCGGCAGGAACCCGATGACGGCGTCACCGACGGCGAGCCCGTCGACGCCGGCGCCCAGGGCGTCGACCGTGCCGGAGACGTCGTAGCCGGGGACGTGCGGCAGGACGACCGGGATGGGGAGGAACCCCGCTCGCATGCCGTTGTCGGCGGCGTTGAACGCGGAGGCGGCGACGCGCACGCGAACCTCGCCCGCAGCCGGGACGGGCTGCTCGATGTCCACGGTGCGGAGCACCTCGGGGCCGCCGACTTCGGAGAACTGGATGGCCTTCATGGTCGTTTCCTCTCGTTGTTGCTTCGAGTTCGAAGCACTTGCCAGGAACGTACCACTGCTTCGAACTCGAAGCAACAGGTAGGATCGAGATCGTGCCGGAGACCCCACGCCCACTGACCGCCGCGGAACTGTCCGCCTACCTGTCCTTCACCGAGGTGAGCGCCCTGCTCCGCCCCGCGGTCGAGAAGCAGCTCAAGGACGTCGGGGCGCTCAGCTACGTGCAGTTCCAGCTGCTCGCGCGACTCGGCGACACCCCGAGCGGCAGCCGGAGCATGACCGACCTGGCCGACGGCGTCGTCTACAGCCGGAGCGGGCTGACCTACCAGGCGCAGTTGCTCGACCAGCGCGGGCTCGTGTCGCGGTCGGCGTCCCCCGAGGACGAACGCCGGGTCGTCGTGACCATCACCGACGCCGGGCGCGAGGTGCTCGCAGCGGTGTTCCCCGGGCACATCGCCCTCGTGCGGGAACTCCTGTTCGCGTCGCTGTCGGACGACGAGACCGAGGCGCTCGCCGGCATCCTCGGCACGGTGGCCGGCCGCCTGCGCGAGGCACCGCCACGGTCGGCAGCCCCACGTCGTCGCAAGGCGACCTGAGCCCCCGCCCTTCATCCAGCCGGCCGACCGAGCCGTCGAGCGGCACCCGCGGCCGGACCTGAACACGCCCCAGCCGGACGGCGTAGCGTCGCTGCAGTCGCCCAGCCGGAAGGCACACGAGGGACCCTGACCTCGTGGAGCGACGGCTCGCGCCTGCCACTCCCGGAGGCACGCGCTGGCCGTGGACGCCCGCCCCTGACCCGAACTGCGGCGGGCGTCCGCGATCCCATCCAGATCGGCGCCCCGGAGGCCCGTGACGGTCCGGCCCCGCGCCTCCCGTCCGGAGCGTCCGCACCGACGAGCGGCGTCAGCCCGCGGCGGGATCCGCGAGCAGCGACGCGAACGCGAGCTCGGCCGCACCGCGGAACAGCACGCTGCCGACGAGTTCAGCCGGCACGATCCGCAGGTCCTCGCCCATCGCCGTCATCGTCTGCGCGCGGACCGCGTCCTCCAGCCGGCTGCCGACGTGCCGGAGCAGCGTGCCGAGGAACCCGCCGAGCACGACGACGTCGGGGTTGACGGTGTGCACCACGTTGCGGATGGCGACGGCGAGCGCCGTGACCTGCCGCTCGACGACCGCGGCGAGCTCCGGCCCGGGCCCGTCGGCGAGGACCTCCCCGAGCCGGTCGGCCTCGTCGATCCCGAGTCCCGCGGCGTCGAGCAGTGCCGCCTGCGAAGCCTCGGTCTCGAGGCAGCCGACCGCGCCACAGTGGCACCGGATGCCGTTGGCGGCGACGAAGGTGTGCCCGAGTTCGCCGGCGTACCCGTCGGTGCCGGTCAGGGGACGGCCTCCGGTGATGATCCCGCCGCCGATGCCGCTCGCGCCGCCGTTGACGTAGACGACGTCGGTGGCGCCACGGCCGGCCCCGTACAGGAACTCCGCGGTGACACCGAGGTTCGCGTCGTTCGCAGCCCGGACCGGCAGCCCGGTGCGCTCAGTGAGCGGCGCGGCGAAGGCCTCGTCCCGCCAGGCCAGGTGCGGTGCGTACCGGACCACGCCGTCGTCGACGCGCACGATGCCGGGGACGGAGACGGCGACGCCGACGACCCGACGGCTTGCGATCCGCTGGCGCTCGACCGCGGCGGCGGTGAGATCAGTGGCGATGGTCAGAGCCTGATCCGGCGTGGAGACGGTCGAGGTCCGGACGGTACGACGTTCGTGCTCGGTGCCGTCCAGACCGATGACGGCCAGCGTGACAGCGTCGATCTCGGGGACGATCGCGAGGGCGACGACCTCGGCGGACGCGGACACGGTCGCACTCGGACGGCCGACGCCGGTCGCGGGTGGCGCGTCCCCCTCGACGACGAGGCCGAGGTCGACGAGCTCTCCGACGAGGGCAGCGACGGTCGACCGGTTCAGCCCGGTCTCACGCGTCAGTGCCGAGCGCGGCATCGGCCCGCCCTCGTGCACGAGCCGCAGGACCCGGGCGAGGTTACGCCGCCGGACGACGTCCGTGGTGCGCACCGGACGGGAGGCAGTACTGGCCTCCGTCATCTCCGCTCCGATCCGTCGTGGTCCCCGTCAGCGTAGTGCGCGGCACGGCGCCCGCCCGCGGCGCTCCGCCAGGCCGAGCCTCGGCCCGGCGGACATCCTGCCGCCTCCGGAGGCGCGAGACGTCCGCCGAGCCGAGGCTCGCCGCGGGTCAGCCGGCGACGCTGACGGTGCCGTCGGCCGCGTAGGTGACTTCGTACGTCACAGCACGGCCGTCGGGCGCCGTCACCACGACGGGCCGGGCGCCGGCACCCGCGGAGCCCGGGAACGCCCGGAACTCGAGCGCCTCGTGGTAGTCGTGGTCCGGCCGGTCGGTCCGCGTGGACAGCGGGAGCACGGCGCCCTCGCGGACCCAGAGCGGCAGCGTGTCGAAGCCGTGCCGCTCCCGCCGCCAGACCCCGCCGGCGACGACCTCGCCCGTGAACCAGTTCGTCCACGAGCCGGCGGGCATCCAGTACTCGACGTCGCCGGTCTCGCTGAACACCGGCGCGACGAGCAGGTCCGCGCCGAGCATGTACTGCCGGTCGCAGTACGCCGCGGTCGGGTCGTCCGGGAACGCCAGCGGCATCGGGCGCATGACGGGGATCCCCCGCGCCGACGCCTCGAGCCCGGCCGCGTACAGGTACGGCATCAGCCGGAGCTTCAGTTCGGTGAAGACCCGCGTGACGTCGACGGCCTCCTCGTCGAACGCCCACGGCACCCGGTAGGAGCTGCTGCCGTGGAACCGGCTGTGCGACGACAGCAGCCCGAACTGCACCCAGCGCTTGAAGACGGCCGGGTCGGGCATCCCCTCGAACCCGCCGATGTCGTGCGACCAGAAGCCGAAGCCGGACAGCGCGAGCGAGAGCCCGCCGCGCAGGGTCTCGGCCATCGACGGGAACGACGAGGTGTTGTCGCCACCCCAGTGCACCGGCATCTGCTGCCCCCCGGCCGTGGCCGAGCGGGCGAACAGCACGGCGTCGCCCTTCCCGCGGGTCTCCTCGAGCACCTCGAACACGGCCTGGTTGTACAGCTGCGTGTAGAGGTTGTGCATGCGCTCGGGGTCGCTGCCGTCGGCGTAGACGACGTCCAGGGGGATGCGCTCGCCGAAGTCGGTCTTGAAGCAGTCGACACCCTGCTCGACGAGCGCCCGGAGCTTCGCCTGGTACCAGGCGGTGGCCTCGGGGTTGGTGAAGTCGACGAGCCCCATGCCGGCCTGCCACAGGTCCCACTGCCAGACGGTGCCATCGGGGTTCATCACGAGGTACCCGGCATCGGCCGCCTCGTCGAACAACTTCGACGCCTGCCCGATGTACGGGTTGATCCAGACGCAGACCCGCAGGTCCTTGTCGTGCAGGCGCCCGAGCATGCCGGTGGGGTCCGGGAACACCCGGGGGTCCCACTCGAAGTCGCACCAGGTGAACTCGCGCATCCAGAAGCAGTCGAAGTGGAACACCGACACGGGCAACTGGCGGGCGGCCATCTCGTCGACGAACGAGGTCACGGTCGCCTCGTCGTAGTCGGTCGTGAACGAGGTCGACAGCCACAGCCCGTACGACCAGGCCGGCACGTGTGCCGGGCGACCGGTCAGCGCGGTGTACCGCTCGAGCACGCCCGCGGGGGTGCCGCCGCCGATGACGTGGAAGACGAGTGACTCCCCCGGCACCGAGAACTGCACGCGCTCGACGGTCTCGGACCCGACCTCGAAGGACACGTGTCCCGGGTGGTCGACGAGCACGCCGTAGCCGCGGTTCGTGAGGTAGAACGGCACGTTCTTGTACGCCTGTTCGCTCGACGTGCCGCCGTCGGCGTTCCAGATGTCGACGGTCTGCCCGTTCTTCACGAGCGGCCCGAAGCGCTCCCCGAGTCCGTAGACGAGCTCCCCGACGCCGAGGTCGAGCTGCGCGTGCACGAACGTGTCCGACGCGGGGGCGTCCGCGCCCTGGACCCGGGCGTTGCCGACGACCCCGCGGGACACCTCGGCCCCGGGCTCGAGCGTGACGTACCCGAGCGACTTGTGCCCGGAGCCGGTCAGGACCCGCCCCTCGGACAGGAACCGGAGGTCCCACGGCGCTCCGGGCGTGACGACGGCCGACAGGTCGCCCGAAGTGAGGATCCCGACACCGTCCTCGACCGTGACGGAGCCGTGCCCCGCCTCCTGGCCGACCAGGTCGAACGACAGCTCGGGTCGGCGACCGCGGTGGTGCTCGACGCGGACGGTGACGACGCCCTCCATGGGGCTGGACAGCGCGACGGTGAGGGTCGGACGGTTGAGGGTGTCGCCCCGCGACGCGATGACCTTGGTCGGCGCCGTGACGACCAGGCGGTCACCCTCGGGCGACTGCCGTGCGTCGATGTCGTACGCCTCGGCGGCGTACACGGGGTGGACTCCGGGCCTGAGCTGCCAGAACCCGTCGGTGAACTTCATTACTTGACCGCTCCTGCCGTGATGCCGCGCGCGAGCGTGCGCTGGAAGATGAGGAAGAACACGAGCGTCGGGATGAGCCCGAGCAGGGCCGAGGCGCTCGTGGTCGTGACGTCCATGAGCCGGTCGCCCTGCAGCAGGGAGATCGCGACGGGGACCGTCTGGTTGTCGTTGCTGACCAGGAAGGTCAGCGGGATGAGGAACTCGTTCCACGTCCAGATGAAGAAGAAGATGAGCAGGACCGACAAGGTCGGGCGGCTGATCGGGACGATGACCTGCCAGAGCACCCGCCAGCGGCCCGCGCCGTCGAGCGCCGCTGCCTCGAGGATCTCCTTCGGGAAGGTGCCGTACACGCTGGAGAGCAGGTAGGTGCCGAACGCGGACTGGATCACCGTGAAGACGATGATGACGCTCCACACGTTGTCGTACAGTCCGATGCCCTTGAACATCATGTAGAGCGGGTAGAGCAGGACCTCCTGCGGCAGCATGTTCGCGAGCATGAACAGCACGACGATCCAGGTGCGGTAGCGGACCCGGCCGATGCCGATCGCGAACGCGTTGAGGATCGAGATGAGCACCGCGAGCAGTGCGACCATGCCGCTGATGAACACGCTGTTCCAGAGCTTCAGCGGGAAGTCGACCCGGTTCCAGAACGTCGTGATGCCGTCGAAGGACAACTGGGACGGCCAGGCGAGCGGCCCGCCGGCGGCGTAGTCCGCGGGCGTCTTGAACGAGTTGAGCAGGATGAGCAGGAACGGCGCCGCGATGAGCACCGCGATGACGATCCCACCGGCGAGGACGACCCAGTCGGAGGGCCGCTTGACCCCACCCTCACCGGGCCGCTTGCGCGGCTTCGCCGTCGTCGGCCGGGAGCCCCGTCCCGCGTCCGCGGTGACGGTCGCCCTGGTGTCGGGTGCGGACACGGTCATCGTGCCTCCTCCTTGCGTTCGGCCCGGTTCTGGGCGGCGATGAACCCGATGGCGACGATGACGATGACGACCGTCAGCGCGGTGGCGATGGTCGCGCCGTACCCGACCTGCTGCGCCTGGAAGAACTGGCTGTACGAGTAGTAGCTCGGCACGATCGTGGCGTTGCCGGGGCCGCCGCCGGTCAGGGCGTAGACGGGACCGAACACCTTGAGTGCCGCGATCGTGCAGGTGAGGACGACGACGAAGATCTCGGGCCGGATGATGTGGACGGTGATGGAGCGGAAGCGCTGGAACCAGTTGGCGCCGTCGAGCTCGGCTGCTTCGTAGAGCTCCGGGTCGACGCGCTGCAGTGCCGCCATGAACACGACGACCGGGTAGCCGATCTGCACCCAGACGAGGACGACCGCGACGGAGAGCAGTGCGGTGTCCGGGCTGCCGAGCCAGTTGTGCTGCAGTCCGGAGAGCCCGACCGCGCCGAGGACCGCGTTGAGGGCACCGTTCTCGGGGCGGAGGATCCACCCGATGACGATCGCCGCGATGACGGCCGGCAGGATCTGCGGCAGGTAGTACGTGGCGCGGAGGAAGCTGGCGAGCTTGCCGCCGAACTTCTTGCCGATGACGTCGAACAGTGCGGCGGCGAGGACGAGCCCGAGGCTGGTCGGCACGATCACCATCGCGAGGATCATCACGATGCTGTTCCGGAACGAGATCCAGAACTGGCCGTCCGCCATGAGCCGGCGCCAGTTGTCGAGGCCGGTGAACTGCGGCGGCAGGATCCCGCGGTAGTTCGTGAACGACAGGTACACGTTCCAGCCGAGCGGCACGAGGATGATCGCGGCCAGCAGGACGAAGCCGGGCAGCAGGTAGAACCAGTAGCTGCCGCGGCCGGAGGCGGGCATGATCGCGCCGTCGTCGCTGCGGCGGGGGCGGGGGACGCGGCCGCGGAGCGGCGCGAGCGGAGGACTGGACGCCATCGTCGGGCTTCCCTTCCGGGGAGGTGGGGGTCTGCGGGGTGAGGGGGCCGGGAGGCGCGGATCACGTCGGATGTGATCCGCGCCTCCAGGCAGATGGTCGCGTCGCGACCCGTTCTGCGGCGCAGCAGGGTCAGCCGGTGACGGCCTTCACGCCGTCGGCGTACTGCTGGCCGAGTTCCTCGTTGACCTGTTTCGGCGAGCTGCTGCCGTTCAGGACGCTCTGCAGGCCGGCGTTCAGCTGGTCGTAGAAGGTCGAGGTGGGCCAGTCGGGGTAGAACGCCAGGCCGTCACGCTCGGTGAGCGTGTTGAAGTTGGCGATGAGTTCCTTGCTCTTCTCGTCCGTGATGTCGGACTCGGTCGCCGCGACCGGGACGCCACCGTTGTTGCCGATGATCGCCTGCATCTCCGGGCGGAGCGTGATGTCGATGAACTCCTCGGCGAGCGTCTTGTTCTTCGCCTTGGTCGGGACGACCCAGAGGTTGCCCGACGAGCCGGGCGACATCTCGGCGCCGGGGTAGAGGAACGTGCCCCAGTCCTGCTGCATCTCGGTGCCGAAGCGGCCGTACCACCACGAGCCGGAGAAGAACATCGGGTACTTGCCGCTGATGAAGGCGGTGCCCGCGTCCTCGGCCTTCATGCCGGTGGCGTCCTTCGAGATGTAGCCCTTGTCGGTCCAGTCCTGGATCGTCTTCGTGGCGTACGAGATCTGCTCGTCCGAGAAGTCGACCGGGTTCTTGTACAGCTGGTAGTCGTCGACCCAGCTCCGGTCGGCCTTGGTCAGCGCGAGCTGGTACCAGAGCTGGCCGAGCGGGTACTCCGCTGCCGACTCGGCGAGCGGCGTGACGCCCTTCGACTCGAAGGTCGCCATCGCGTCCTCGAGGTCGGCCTCGGTCGTCGGGACCTCGACGCCGTACTTCTCGAAGAGCTCCTTGTTGTAGTAGAACTCGACGTACTCGCCGTAGTCGGGCACGCCGTACCAGGAGCCGGAGCCCATCACGCCCTTCTCGTCGTACCGGGCCGTGGTCTGCAGCGACTTGGCCAGCTTGTCGTCCCAGCCGTACTTCTCCACCGCGTCGTCGAGCGGGCTGAGCAGGCCCTGGCTGGCGAGCAGGCCAGCCGTGGCGTTGCCCTTGTTGTACTCGATGAGGTCCGGGGCCTGATCGGAGTTGAGCGACTGGCTGGCCGTCTTCCGGATCTGCTCGAAGCTCTTCTCCTGGAACTCGACCTTCGCGCCGGTCTCCTCCTCGAAGACCTTGATCGACTCCTTCCAGGCCTTGCCCATGGCGGAGTCCTCGGACTCGAAGTGCCAGAGCTTCAGGGTCTTGCCGTCCTCGTTGCTGCGGTCGTCGGCGCTCCCGCCGGCCGAGCAGCCGGTGAGGACGACGGCGGTCGCGGCGAGCCCGGCGAGTGCGCCGAGCAGGCGTGACTTCTTCATGTCGCTACTTCCTTGTAGGTGGTTTCGGGGCTGGGTTGGTCGTGACGATCGAAGCGCTTCGACGATGGGCGGACGAAGGCGACGACCGATCGGGGCCGGTCAGTGCACCGGCCGGATGGACCCGCGGTCGATGAACCGCGGTCGGAGGAGGGTGACACCCGGTTCACGGGCACCGTCGACCTGACGGACGGCGCCCTCCACGGCGCCGCGGCACATCTCCTCGAGCGGGAGGGGGATGGTGGACAGGGGGACCTCGAGCGCGTCGGTGTCGTAGCTCGCGCACGCGGCGAGCACACTGACGTCCTCCGGGACGCGGACGCCCCGGGACACGAGGTGGGCGAGGACGGCCTCGACGACGGGCTCGTTGCAGTGGAACACGAGTGCCGTCATGTCCGGCAGTCCGGCGAGCAACTCGTCGGCGGCCGCGCGCTGGTCGGCACGGTCGAGGGACGGGTACAGCGCGAGCGTGGCGATGCCGGCGGCCCGGCACTCGTCCTCGAACGCGTCGGCGAACCGGCGGATGAAGCCCGTGTGCCGCTCCACGTACGTGGCGGGGTGGCCGATGACCCCGATGCTCCGATGCCCGGCGGCGGCGAGTTCGCGGACCGAGGTGCGGCCGGCCTCGGCGAAGTCCAGGTCGATGCACGTCAGGCCCGTGGTGTCACCCGGGACGCCGACGAACGCCGCTGCGGCACCCGAACGGCGCACGACCTCGGCCCGCTCGTCGTCCGTGGACACCCCGAGCACGACGACCCCGTCCACCAACGAGCTGTCGACCACGCGACGGATGCCGGTGACCTCGTCGTCGCGGGCGAGCAGGAGCACGTCGTCGTCGTGCGCCCGTGCGGCCTCGACGACCGCGGTGACGAAGCGCATGTGCGTCGGCAGGTGCGCGTCCTCCCGGATCGGGGCGGACAGGGCGAGGATGTTCGTGCGGGCGCCGGCGAGCATCCGGGCGCCGGCGTTCGGGCGGTAGTCGAGTTCGGCGACGGCCTGGTCGATGCGCGCCCGGGTGGTGGCGGAGATGCTGCGCTTGCCGGAGAGGGCGTACGAGACGGTCGAGATCGACACGCCTGCGGCCTTCGCCACCTCGTGGATCGTCACCATGTGCGCACCTCCTCGTGCCGGTCATCGTCGCTCGCGGGTCGCCGGCGAAGGGCCGGTGAAGCGCTTCGACGAGCTCGCGACGGTGACGCTAACAGCGTCGAAGCGCTTCGCGCAACTCATTTGTTGGTCGCACGGACAAATGGAGCGCGCCATGGGGATCGACGCCGTGAGGAAGGCGGACGCCCGGCGGGCACGCGGAAGCGGACATCACGAATCGTCATCGCTCGAGCGACTTCGTGGGTCCGGCGCGGGTCTCCCTGCCAGGATCGTCCGCATGGGGGCACGCCGCACGTACGTCATGACCGCATTCGTGATCAGCACCATCGGGGCGGTGGCGCTCAGCGGGTGCACGGCCGGTGAACCAGCGCCGACGAGGACCGTGACCGTCAGCGCGACACCCCGGGCGCTGCCGCCGGGTGACACCGACATCAGTGCCGCCGCGGTGTGCGGGCAGGTGAGCGCCGTCGAGACGATAACCTTCAACGCCGCCGACGCCCGCCAGCGCGGTGCACTCGGAGACGAGGCGTACCGGTCTCGTCTCGACGCGGCACGCTTCGTCTACGAGCGGCTCCCGTCTTCCGGTGACGTCGGCACGGCAGTCGCCGCGCTGCAGACGTGGCTGACGGACCACCCGGCCAGCGGTTCGGCGCTCGCGCTCGATCCGGACGACGCGGAGTTGCAGGACGCCATCCAGTCCGTCGGAGCGGCCTGCAGCGCGGCGGGTTCGCCGGTCAGCATCTCGGCTGCGTCCGGCGGCTGACGAGCAGACCGTCCCGGCGGCCCGTCCGTCTGCCGCCCGCCGCCTCCGTGGGAGCCGGGTCGCGCATCCGCTCGCACCGGGTGTGTCGATCGGGCCGTATCCTTGCCCCTTGCTCGTCGCCTTGCGGGAACGACGCGGTTTCGAGCACGGCGACATCGCGGTCGGGCCCGTCGCCACGGAAGGAACTGCAATGAGCATGGAGAGCGCGGCCTGGAGCTCGCTGTACAAGATCTCGACCGCTCGGGACGGCAAGCACGGGTTCTCTCGTGAATCCGTCCGGCGGATCCTGACGTTCGCCGTGCCGTACCGGGCGAAGCTGGTGGTCTTCATCGCCCTCTCCGTCGTCGGGGCCGTGCTCGCGGTGGCGACGCCGGTGCTCGCCGGCCGGGTGGTCGACGTCATCGTGGCGCAGGGCGCGGTCACCACGATCGTCTGGCTCGCCGTCGTCATCGCGCTCGTGGCCGTGGGCGACGCCGTCGTGTCACTCGTGACGCGCTGGTACTCGGCGCGGATCGGCGAAGGCGTGATCCTGGACCTCCGCACCGCCGTCTTCGACCACGTGCAGAAGATGCCGATCGCGTTCTTCACGCGTACGCGGACCGGCGCCCTGGTCAGCCGCCTCAACAACGACGTCATCGGAGCGCAGCAGGCCTTCAGCGGCACGCTCTCCGGCGTCGTCACGAACCTCGTGGCGCTGGTCCTCACCCTGTCCGTCATGCTCAGCACCTCCTGGCTCGTGACGGTGCTCGCGGTGGTCATGCTCCCGGTCTTCCTGATCCCCGCGCGCCGCATGGGCAGCCGGTTGGCCGCACTGCGCCGCGAGGCCGCCGACCACAACTCCGCCATGAGCACGCAGATGACCGAGCGCTTCTCGGCGCCCGGCGCGACCCTCGTCAAGCTGTTCGGCCGGCCCGGCGAGGAGTCCGAGGAGTTCCGCGTCCGCGCCGCCCGAGTCCGCGACATCGGGGTCCGGACCGCGATGCTGCAGTTCGTGTTCGTCACCGCGCTGACGCTCGTGTCCGCCCTCGCCCTCGCGCTCGTGTACGGGCTCGGGGGCTTCCTCGCGCTCGCCGGCCAGCTCGACACCGGTGCGGTGGTGACCCTGGCGCTCCTCCTCACCCGCCTCTACGTGCCGCTGACCAGCCTCGCGAACGCATGGGTCGAGATCATGAGCGCGGTGGTCAGCTTCGAGCGCGTCTTCGAGGTGCTGGACCTCGAGCCGCTCATCCAGGAGAAGCCCGACGCCGTCACCGTTCCCGCCGGTCCGGTGGCCGTCGAGTTCGACGACGTCCGTTTCGCCTACCCGTCCGCGGACAAGGTGTCCCTCGCCTCCCTCGAGGAGGTCGCCACGCTGGACACCCGCGGCGGCGAGGAGGTGCTGCACGGCGTGTCCTTCCGGATCGAACCGGGGCAGACCGTCGCCCTCGTCGGGACCTCCGGGGCCGGTAAGTCCACGATCGCGCAACTCCTTTCGCGCCTGTACGACGTCGACAGCGGTGCCGTGCGCCTCGCGGGGACGGACGTCCGCGACGTCACGTTCGCCTCCATGCGGCACACCATGGGCATGGTGACCCAGGACGGCCACCTCTTCCACGAGACCATCGGCGCCAACCTGCGGCTCGCGAGGCCCGAGGCGGCGGACGACGAGGTGTGGGACGCCGTGCGCCGTGCGCGGCTCGAACCGCTCATCCGGTCCCTGCCGGACCAGCTGGACACCATGGTGGGTGAGCGCGGCTACCGGCTGTCCGGCGGTGAGCGCCAGCGGATGACCATCGCGCGGCTCCTGCTCGCGCAGCCGCGCGTCGTCATCCTCGACGAGGCGACGGCGGCGCTGGACTCGACGTCGGAGGCCGCCGTGCAGGCGGCACTGAGCGAAGCGCTCGAGGGCCGGACGGCGATGGTGATCGCGCACCGTCTCTCCACCATCCGCAGCGCGGACATGATCCTCGTCGTCGAGGACGGCTCGATCGTCGAGCGTGGGACGCACGAGGAACTCCTCGCCGTCGGCGGGCGGTACGAGGAGTTGCACCGGACCCAGTTCGCCGTGCAGAAGGACGTCGCGGCGGAGGAGACGCACTGAGCCGTTCCTGACCGCCGTCCGCTCTGCCATGCTCAAGACATGTCGGACGGGTCCACCCGTGCGGGCACGTGGTGGCGTCGCGGGAGGTCGGCGCGACCGTGGCTGCATGCCCTGATGGCCGCGGTCATCGGGATCGGAGCGGCGCACGTCGCGCACGTCGGCGATGTCCTGGTCCTCGTCACCGGCATCGTCGGCCTCGTGGCGCTGCTGGGTGCGGCAGCCACCACCTGGGTCGCCCTCGCCGTGGTGGCCGTCGTCGTGACCGGCAGGACCAGGACGGCATGGCTGGGCCTGCCCGCGCTCGTCGTGGTGCCCGCGGTGCTCGTCGTCGACGTCCTGCCCGGTGTCCACGGTGCGGTCGGGCGTGCCACCGCGAGCGGCGCCGCCGAACTCGACGTGACACCATCGCCGCTCCTGTACCTCGTCGGCGCCGTCCTCGCGGCCGTCCCCGCGCTCCTCGTCCATCCCGGCCGCGCTCGAGTCGTCGGCCTCGTGGCGTCGGCGGCGGGGGCGACCGCGATCGTCGTGCTCGCCGCCGTGATCGGCGTGCAGGCCCACCAGCGCGGTGTCGAACGCGACCAGGAGGCCATCGAGCGTGCGCAGACCGCGATCGGCGCCGACTTCCGGCCGGTCACCGTCGCCCCTTCCGGCTACGGCTCGATCCACGAGGCGAACATCGAGAAGCGCCTCCCCGGGTTCCTGCAGGTGTTCACGTCACCGGCGTCGAAGGGACACGCCCCCGGACAGACGAGCGGCGACGACCTCACCGTCGTCACGATGGCGGCGGACACTCCCGTCTGCGGTCGCTCCGTCGAGGGGGTCGGCAGCGACGGCGGATCCGAGGTCGAGGCCTCGTGCACGGCCAGCGCCGGGTTCGGCCGCCGGACGAGTGCCCACGGGCAGGAGGTCTCGGCGGTGGTCGGGGACACCCTCGTCGCGGTCAGCGCGCGGTCCGAGGTGGACGTCAGCGTCCTGGAGGACGCCGTGCGCTCAGCGGAACCGATCGGGGACCAGGCGTACCGGCACGTCCTGCTCGGCGACGGTGACGAGTACACCGACGAGCTCGATGGCAACCGCTGCCCAGTCACCGGCGCGGTCTGCGGCTGACGCCCGTCCTCACCGAGGCGCGGTGGACCGCATGATCGACACCGCAGCGCTGACCAGCTCGGCGTTCGACCCGACGACGGACCCGTCCTCGGCCACCGTCGTGTCCTCGAGCCCGGTCCGGATGCTGTCACCGTGCGCGACCGCTCGCCGCATGATCGTCCACGAGGCGGTCCCGATCCCGTGGTGCAGTTCCGGCAGGCCGACGTCGGCGGTGGCCAGCAGGGCCTCCATCTCGGTCGAGAGCGCGATCGCGTCGGCCGGGTCCTGCTCGAGGGGTTCGACGACGAGTCGCGCGAACCGGGACCAACCCCCACGGCGGAGGAAAGCGCGGACGTCGTCGACGCTCAGGACGCACGCCTCGATCCCGACCCCACGCGTCACGAGCAGCGCGCTGATGTCGTCGATGCCCGATTCGCCCTGGTTGGCCGCCACGAGGTCCGGCAGCTCCGTCCGCCCGTCGACGAGGCGCAGACGCGAGGCGGCGCGATCTCGTCGGGGGTCCGCGGCACCGCGGGGTGGGTGACGTCGCCGGTCCGGGCGACCTGGAGCTCGATCACCGTGCCGAGCCTACGGACCTCGTGCTGCGACGGCCGGCTGCCAGGTCAGGAGGCCGCGGATCAGCGGAGGAGCAGCGAGTGTTCAGGAACGGGGCACGTGGCCATCAACTCGCCGACTCGGCTGTGTTCGCGCAGCCAACTCTCGAGGCCCTGGTCGAGGTAGCCCGCCAACGCAAGGAGAACTGCGTGCGCTTCGCCGAGCGGAAGACGCACGATGGAGCCATCAGCGTTCTTCTCCCCCGGCAACGGGACGCCCCAGATGATGTGCTCGTGGTGCGCGATCCTGTTCCGGAGTGCCTGCACGCGACGTGCCGCTGTCTCGACGAGCGCGCGGTCGAGAGCTCTCACGTTCGGGAACGCGTACCGCAGAGCCGGCTTCCAGAGGGTCGTGTCGTAGATCCGGCGCTGCCGATTCGGGCCTTCGCCCTGCCAGGTGCCGCGTCCCAGGATCTTCACCCAGAAGCCGAACATCAGCGTCGACACGAGTTTCCCGTGCACGACCTCGTCGGGTTGCGTGAGGCGACCGAGTCGAGCCACCCGCCACGCATCCTTCACGAGTCTGAGTGTGTCGTCATCGAGGATGTCGACGCGGCTGAACCACTGCAGACCGTGTGCGGCAGCGAGTTCCCGAGCCATCGCGGACCGCATCGCGACCTCCAGTGTGCCGAGGTCATCGAACACCGCCAACCCGACTGACGCCGCCCATCGGTACAGCTCTATGGCGTCGACGCCGCGCCACGGCATGCAGTCTCGTACGGCGCCAACCTCGGCGCCGGAACCGTGGCCTTCAGTCGTTGTATGGGTCTCTCCGGTTGCACAGCGGACTCCGGCGACCTAATCTAGCGACACAGCCCCCGGCGCAGCGCACGCAAGTGTGACGGCCGGGGTTCTTCGTTCCTGCACACCCGCACCCGCCGGAGGCGGTTGGCGAAGTCGCCCTTGGCATCGAGCATCAGCATGCGGCGGAGCGCTTCCCTGGAGTGTCTCTCGGCGCGGAGCGCGATGTGCTGCGGCCCGTCCGCAGCTACGTGAGCGGGACCGGTGCCGGCCGGGAGGCGCGACTCGCGACCTCGACGACGGCATGCGTCCGCCCCGCGGTCGCGATGGACTCCATGACGTCGAGCACGTGGAACGCCAGGGCACCGGAGGCCCGGTGCGGCTCCCCCGAGGGGATCGCTCGCGCCATGTCCGCGAGGCCCACCCCGCGCCCGGCGTCCCGGTGCCCGGCGAGTTCCGGCAGCTCCCGGAACGTGCGGTCCTCCGCGGTGGCGATGCGGGTGGGGTCGGAGAACCGGTTCGGGTCGGCGACCGACAGTGACCCGGCGGTGCCGTGCACCTCGAACAACGGTGCCTCGGTCGCCCAGACCTCGAACGACACCGTCATCGTGGAGACGACCCCGCCCTCGTGTTCCAGGACCGCGACGACGTGGGTGTCGACGTCGACCGGCAGGACCTGGCCGGCGTTCGGTCCGGTGGCGACCGTGCGCTCCCGGGTCGAGCGGGTCGTGGTGCCGCTGACGCGCACGACGGAGCCGAAGAACGTGACGAGGCTCGTCAGGTAGTACGGGCCCATGTCGAGCAGCGGGCCGCCGCCGGGCTGGTAGTAGAAGCCGGGTGCGGGGTGCCAGAGCTCGTGGCCGGGTGCGCTCCACGACACCGCCGCCCCCACCGGTGTGCCGATGCGCCCCTCGTCGAGCGCGGCACGGGCGGTCTGGATGCCGGTGCCGAGCACGGTGTCCGGCGCGCTGCCGACCCGCAGGCCCGCGGCCTCGGCGGCGGCGAGGACGGGCGCGGCTTCGGCAGTGCTCAGTGCGAGCGGCTTCTCCCCGTAGACGTGCTTGCCGGCGGCGAGCGCCCGGAGCGCCACGTCGGCGTGCGCAGCCGGGATCGTCAGGTTGAGGACGACGTCGACGTCATCGGACGCGAGCAGCTCGTCGACCCCGAGCGCCTGCACGCCCTGTTCGGCGGCGACCGCAGCAGCGCGGGCGGTGTCGAGGTCGGCGACCGCGGTGAGCCGGAGGTCCGCCAGCGACGGGAACTGCTCGAGGTACTGCCGGCTGATGTTGCCGACTCCGACCATGCCGACGCGGAGGGGTGCGGTGCTCATCGGGCTGCCCACAGCAGACCGCGCTCGATGATGGTCCGGACCGGCTGCGACTCCACGATCTCGATCCGGTGCCCGGGCGCCGAGACGAAGATCCGCCCCTTCCCCCACTGCCGCGTCCAGATCGCCGGCGAGGTCACCGGGCGGTTCCAGGCGTCCCAGCTCCGTGCCTCTTGGGTGGTGGTGGCGAGGACGTCGTCGTACTCGTCGCTGAGCACCCAGTACTGCTCGCTGACCAGGTCGAAGTCGCCGATGCCCTGCGTGATCGGGTGCTCGCGGCCGAGGGCCGTCATGTGCACCGTGTACGGGATGTAGTTGTCCGACTGCTCCCCCACGCGCTCGTCCGGGTGCTTGCCGGCGTGGTGGGCGAACTGGCCGCCGATCATGTGGAGGTAGTCGGCGTTGGCGCGGTACGAGTCCGCGATGCCGCCGTGCCACCCGGCCATGCCGGTGCCGGCGAGCACCGCCCGCTGCAGACCGGCGAACTCCTCGTCGGCGATCGTCGACATCGTGTTCACCTGCACGACCAGGTCGGTGGCGTCCATGACCGCCTGGTCGGCGTAGACGGCGGTGCCCTCCTCGACGCGCACGTCGAAGCCGTGGTCGCGGAGGAACGGGATGAAGAGCTCGGTGGTCTCGACGGGCATGTGCCCGTCCCAGCCGCCGCGGACGACGAGTGCCTGGCGTTGCATGGATGCAGCTCCTGAGGGGAAGGGGTCGGTCATCGGGTGGGGCAGGTCATCGGGCGGTGACGGAGGTCCAGGCGCTGCCGTCGGCGGCGCTCCGCTGCACGGCGTCGAGGACGTCCTGCACGTGCAGCCCGACGGCGAAGGACGGCTCCGGCTGCTGCCCGGTCGTGATCGCGGTCACGAAGTCGACGACCTCGTGCACGAAGGTGTGCTCGTAGCCGATCGTGTGTCCGGTCGGCCACCAGTTCGCCATGTACGGGTGCTCCGGCTCGGTGACGAGCACGCGCCGGAAGCCCTGCTCCCCAGCGGGGGCGGTGGCGTCGTACACGCGGAGTTCGTTCATCGCCTCGAGGTCGAAGGCGACCGCGCCCGTGGACCCGCTGATCTCGATCGTCAGGCCGTTCTTCCGCCCGGTCGCGTAGCGGGTGGCCTCGAACGTGGCGACGGTCCCACCCGGCCGGGCCGCGCCTCCCGTCAGCCGGCCGAGGAACCAGGCGGCGTCGTCGACGGTGACCTGCCCGCGCTCGTCCGATGCCGTGCCGGACAGGCCGACACCGTCGGCCAACAGCGGCCGCTCGTGCACGAAGGTCTCGAGCGTGCCGCTCACGGTGCCGAGCGTGGCGCCGGTGACGTGCTCGACGAGGTCGACGGCGTGCGCGCCGATGTCGCCGAGCGATCCGGACCCGGCGAGCGCAGCGTCCAGCCGCCACGTCATGGGTCCGTCCGCATCGGAGAGCCAGTCCTGCAGGTACAGCACACGCGCGTGGCGGACCTCGCCGATCCGACCGGCCTGCACGAGCTGGCGGGCGAACGCGAGGGCGGGGACGCGCCGGTAGCTGAAGCCGACCATCGACCGTATCCCGCGTGTGGCGGCCGACTCCGCGGCGGCCACCATCGCTTCCGCCTCGGCGACGGTGTTGGCGAGCGGCTTCTCGCACAGGACGTGCTTGCCGGCCTCGAGCGCGGCGATCGCGACCTCGACGTGCGAGGAGCCGGGCGAACAGACGTCGACGACGTCGATGTCGGGGTCCTCGACGACCCGGCGCCAGTCGGTCTCGGCGCGCTGCCAGCCGAAGCGGGCGCGGGCTGCCTCGGTGCGCTCCGGGTCGCGCCCGACGACGACCGTCATCTCGGGCTCACGGTCGAGCGGGAAGAACCGTGGCGCCACCCGCCAGGCCTGCGAGTGCGCGGCTCCCATGAAGCCGTGGCCCACCATCGCGACCCGCAACCGGTCCTCCGTCATCACATGCTCCCTCGCATCGTGCGTCCGCCGTCGACGCTAGGGACCGGTGGGTGGCCGGGACAAGCCGGACGGGAGGATCGGAAAACTTTCGTGGGTGCCTCCCGGTCGACAGGTGGTCCCGTCGGTGACGACCGGATGAGTGGATGTCATCCCCGAGGAGCACGACGGTCCTCCTCCGAACCGATCCGGGCCACCGTCCCGATCCGATGGGATCGGAGCAACGACGAAAGGCACCCCGTGTCCCACACCCCCACCACGACGCTCGCCCTCGGCACGCTCGCACTCTGCGCGCTGTCCCTGACCGGCTGCGCCACCCTGAGCGACTCCATGCACAACCAGGTCAGCGGCCACGCGGACAGCCGCGCTGACCTCGCCTCCCCGCCCGCGTGGATGCCCGCGGACGCGACGGACATCACGTCCGTCACGGGGACGGCGGCGAAGGACGACGCGGACGCGCCCGAGACGGTCGTGTTCACCAGCGCCGACGGCGTGAGCGCGCAGGGCTGCGACACGGTGCCGAGGACCTCCGCACCGGTGATGACCGTCCCCGAGGCTCCCGACGCGTACGCGGCGAAGACCGTCGTCCGGTGCGGCGCCTGGTCCCTGGCGTCCGAGGAGGACCGGTGGGTCGCCTGGACGCCGAACACCGGCGACGGCGCGTCCTGACCGTGCCACGTCATCGCGGCCGACCCGCTCCTCGTCGGCTCCGCACGAGGGCCCGCGCCCTGTCCGAGAGCCGTTCGACGGTGCCCGTCGCCGCCCTGTCCGCCGGCCTCGGAGCCCTCATGGTGACCGGTTCGGAAGCGGCGCAACGCATCGTCGAACTGGGAGCGCGCACCGGCGAGAGCGCGACGGTCGCGATGATCCTGCCCGTCGTGGCGTGGGTGTTCATCGCGATCGCCCTGTACGTCAGCGCCGTCGTCGCGTCGAACACCTGCGCGACGGTGATCGCCGGTCAGACCCGCTCCCTGGCGCTGCAGCGTGTCCTCGGCGCCACCGGCGCCCAGCTCCGTCGCCAGATCACGAGCGCCGGTCTGGTCTCCGGGGCCGTCGGCTCCCTCATCGGGGTGGTGGCGGGGACGGTCGTCGCGAACGTCGCACTCGCGATCGCGGCTGCAGCGTCGGTCCTCCCGCCGCTGGGCTGGTTCCTCCCGCCCGCCTCGGGTCCGATCGCCGTGCTCGTCGCGGTCATCACGACCATCGCCTTCCGCATCGGCTCCCGGGACGTCCTGTCGATCCCGCCACTCCGTGCGCTCGACGCGGCTGTCGAACCGGTGCCCGGTGCGACCCGCACCACGACCCGGAACGCCGTCGCGGCCGTGTTCTTCCTCGCCGGGGCTGCCGGCATCGGCGTGGCGTTCGTCCTCGGCGCCACGACCGTGAACGCCCTGCTGCTCGCCGTGGCGAGCGGCGCACTGTCGTTCACCGGGGTCGTCATCGCGTCCCCCGTACTCCTGCCGGCCGTCCTCCGCCTCGTCGCGTCGGCGAGCGCGCAGAGCATCATCGCGTCGATGGCCGCACGGAACTCCCTCCGTGCACCGAAGCGCACCGCTCGGGCGACCGTCGGCCTCGTCATCGCGGTGACCCTCATGTCGACCTTCTCGGTCGGCTTCGCCACCTACGCGACCATGCTCCAGCGGCAGGCCGCCGGCGACCCGGTGTACTACCGCGGCATCCAGGCGCAGTTCGACCAGCTCGCGGTCATGTTCGCGGGACTCGTCGGTGCGGCAGGGGTCATCGCGGCCGCCGGGGTCGTGGCGGTGACCGCGCTGACGATCGCCCAGCGCAGCAGGGAACTCGGGCTCCTCCGGGTCGTCGGCGCCACCGCGCAGCAGATCCGGTCGCTCGTCCTCGTCGAGACCGCCATGACGATCGCGATCGCCGTCGTGCTCGGGGTCGTCCTGGGGACGGCGTACGGGTGGGCCGGCGCCTACACGCTCCTCGGCGCGACGAACGGGGCGGTGCTCGTCGGGCCGACGGTGCCCGCGTGGCTGATCGTCGTCGTGCTCACCGGTGCCGTCTGCACCGGTCTGGCCGCCGCCCTCGGGCCCGCGGCCCAGGCGGTGCGGGGGACGCCCGTCACGGCGCTCCGCGAGTAGCGGGAGCGCCGTCCGCCACGACGCTCGGGTCGCGGGTGCGTCAGTCGCGGGTGGCGACGATCGTGTAGGTCGTCGGGATGCGGTCGCGGTCCTGCTCGGGCCACGCCCACGACCCGTCGCCGGTCTCCTCCATGCGGGAGCTGAAGCGCCACGGGAGCGTCCGGCCCTCGTCGAGTCGTCGGAGCCGGAGTCCGGCGCCGAGCAGGGCGTTCACGATCTCGGACAGCGGGTGCGGCCACTCGTACGTGCGGGGCTGCGACACGGTCCCGTCGCCGGCGTAGGTGGTCGCGTCCTCCCACTGCTGGGCGGTCCCGTCCGGGAAGTACCGGTGGCGCGTGACGAGCTCGTCGGCGTCCTCGTCCAGGGCGTACAGCGCCGGGTGACCGTCGCGGATGAAGAAGACCCCGCCGGGCCGGAGGAGCGCGGCCACCTGGGCGGCCCACCGGTCCAGGTCCGGCAGCCAGCAGATCGTGCCGATGCTCGTGTAGACGACGTCGAAGTCGCCCGTCACGGCGGCCCGGGCGTCGAGGACGTCGGACTCGACCCACGAGACGTCGACGCCGGACCGCCCGGCCAGTGCCGCTGCCGACACGAGCGCCGGGCGCGAGAAGTCGATGCCGGTCACCCGCGCTCCTTCCCGCGCGAGCGAGACGGTGTCGGTGCCGATGTGGCACTGCAGGTGGCAGACGTCCAGGCCGTCGAGGGACCGACCGGGGAGCCAGGGCGTGAGCGCCGGCAGGTCCTCGCGGACGACGTCCGACCGGTGGGCCGGGTCGGCGAAGGCGTCGAGCGCGTAGGCGCCCTCGTGGATCGGCACCCGGTCGTCCCAGTTCGCGCGGTTCGTGTCGCGGGCGTGCTCCCAGTCGACGTCGACGTGGTCCATGCTCATGCGCCCGACCCTACCGAGCAGGGCGGCCGCTCCCGACGGGACTCGGGACCAGGTCGGACGCCATCCGTGACGGAACGCCCTCCGAACACCTCGGAGAGAGAGCCGGATGACGGATCCGGACGACTGGAGGACACCGATGCACGACCCGACCCCGACCGACGACCGCTGCCCGAGCGTGTTCGACCGGTGGCACTGCGGGCTCCGGCAGGGCCACGGCGGGCTCCACACGTGGACGGACGCGCACGGTCGGACGACCTGGAACGACACGGCGCACGGCCGCCGGCTCCCCGACCTGTGAGCACCGGGCGACGCACCGACAGCGCGGCATCGATCGGTCAGACGACCTGCGCCGCCCGCGCGGCCCGCGCGCGGGCCATCACCTCGCGGATCACGTCCGTCTTCGCGTCCGCGTAGTCGTTCATGTCGTCCCACCGCTCGCTGAGGAGCGCCCGCTTCGTCCGCTCGTACAGTGCCCGGTCGTCGGCGTCGACGCGGAGACGGTCGCGGAGCAGCAGGTAGTCGTGGACCGCGGGCGCACCGCGCTCGTAGACGTGCACGTGGACGTCGCGTTCCGGGGTCCGCACCAGACGGTGGCCCGGTTCACGCACCCGGAGCTCGTAGCCGGTGGCCAGGAGCGGCTCGAGGTACGCGGCCTCGTCGGTGACGTCGGGCACGACGACGACCAGGTCGACGATCGGCTTGGCGGCGAGCCCGGGCACCGAGGTCGACCCGATGTGCTCGATCTGCACGGCGGACGACCCGAGTGCGGCGCTGATCCGTCGTCGGTGTGCCCGGAACGTCTCCGCCCACCTGGGATCAGGGTCGTGCAGTCCGACCCGCAGCGCCTCCGGCCCGCCGACGATCTCGACCGTCGTGACGTCCGGCCGGACGGGAGGCTCGACCCGCGTCCCGGGACCGGGTGCGGCCGTGGAGTCGCGGACCACGAGCGACGTCGCGAGTTCGACCCGGACCGGCCCGTCGTCCGCCGCTGGTCCGGTCCCGCCACCGGCGTGCTGACGGAGCGCCATCCGCGTCGCCCGCTGGGCCATCTCCTGCAGGGGCTGCCGGATCGTCGTCAACGCCGGACGGGCCCACCGGGCCGGTGCCACGTCGTCGAACCCGACGACCGACAGGTCCTCGGGCACCCGGAGACCGGACGCCCGTGCGGCGTCGAGCACCCCGAGGGCCTGCAGGTCGTTGCCCGTGACGATCGCGGTCGGACGGGGCTCGGTCGCGAGGAGCACACGGGCCGCGCGCTCGCCGTCCGCGCGGCTGAAGTCGGCGACGACGACGTGCCCGGCCGTCCGACCCGCCACCGCGGCCGTCCCGGCGGAGCCGGTCCGGGCCTCCAGGCCGGCCGCGGCGAGCGCCGCGCGGTGTCCGGCGAGCCGGTCCGCGGCGCAGCGCATCTCGAGGGGCCCGGCGATCGCGGCGATCCTGCGGTGCCCGAGGTCGAGCAGGTGCTGCGTCGCGGCGGCTCCCCCGGCGGTGTTCGTCGCACCGACCACCGGGACGTCCGCCGGGGGATCGCCGACCGGGTCGACGACGGTGAAGGGGATGCCGCGTGCGCGGAGCTGGTCGCGCCGGCCCGCGGTGAGGGCGGAGAACTGCAGGACCACCGCGACCGGGCGTCGGTGCAGCACACCGGCGATCCAGTCAGCACCGACGGCGTGGTCGGGGCCGAGTGCGGAGAGGGACAGCGCGTACCCGTGCTCCCGCACGACCTGCTCGACACCGCGGACGATCTCGATCGACCACTCGCTGGCCAGGTCCTCGACGACGAGCTCGACGAGGGAGCCCGGCTCGGGCGGACGGCCGCGCTGGGCGTAGCCGGAGGCGGCGAGCAGGTGTTCGACGCGCTCGCGGGTGGGGTCGGACACACCGGGGCGGCCGTTCAGGACCTTCGACACGGTGGCGAGGGAGACCGATGCCTGCCGGGCGATCGCGTCGAGGGTCGGCCGGGAGCCGGACCGGTCCGCAGCGCCGATGCTCATCCGCCGAGTATCGCAGCGTGGACGCTCGTCCGCCGGGTACCGCAGCGCCGAGCCGTCGCTGCCCCGCCTACTGGGGCAGGCACGGAGACCGGTCCACTCACCAGACTGGTGGTGAACAGCCCCGTCCACCCCGGGGGCCGAACGACGAACCGAGGCTGCGATGACCACCGATGCCCGCTCCGCCGACACCGACACCGACACCGGGACGGGGACCGGTACCGGTACCGGTACCGAGACCGTCGGGGCCGACACGGTGCCCGAGACCGAGCTCGACCGGGCTGAGACCGAGCTCGACAGCCAGGCGGAACTCGACAGCGAGACCGGCGCCGACACGGCCGGCGACGAACTCCTCGAGCACGCGCGCCTACGCAAGCACATCGCCGAGGCCGCCATCGACCTCATCCGCACCGGCGACACCCTGACGCCCACCGGTGACGCGGTGGCAGCGGCGGCGGACGTCGACCCGGACCTGCTGCAGCAGCACTTCCCGACCTGGGAGAGCCTGGTCGCGGTCGCGGTGATGCACTGGCACGAGACCCGCTTGGCGCCCCTGCTCGAGGACGCGGTCGACGTCGGCGCGGTCGCGTTCCTCGGCGGGCTCATCGAGGCGAACCTCGCCGACCCCCGGATGATGCGGCTGCTGGTCAGCACGTTGACGGCGGGCACGGACGTGTCGAACCCGGTGGGGCCGTTCTACCGGAACCAGTACGAGGGCTTCCACCGCACGGTCCGTCGCCTGCTCGAGCACGACGTGGCGACGGGGCGTGAACCGGCGGCGCTCGACCCGAAGCGGGCGGCGGTCCAGCTCCTCGCCCTGTACGAGGGGCTGCAGCTGCAGGCCCTGCTGCGGGACGGCATCGACGTCCTGGCCGCCTTCCGCGAGTCGACGTCGTTGCTCCGGCGTGGCTGGACGGCCGGGCCGGCCGTCCGACAGGAGGCCGCCGACGGCGTCTACGACCTCTGACCGGTGACGGACGGGAGGCGCGGTGCGAGCTCGCACCGCGCCTCCCGTCCGTCCGGGGGTTGCGCTCGGGCCGGTGCAGCGCATATGTTCTCGCTGACAACAAATCCGCTCGACGACGATCGGCAGACCCCATGGCAGTGCAGCCCACCCGCGACGACAAGTTCTCCTTCGGTCTCTGGACCGTCGGCTACAACGGCACCGACCCCTTCGGCGGCCCGACCCGCCCCCAGCTCGACGTGGTCGAGGCGGTCGAGAAGCTCGACGAGCTCGGCGCCTACGGCCTCACCTTCCACGACGACGACCTCTTCGCGTTCGGTTCGACCGACGCCGAGCGCCAGACGCAGATCGACCGCCTCAAGGGCGCCCTCGAGTCGACCGGCCTCGTCGTCCCGATGGTGACGACGAACCTCTTCTCCGCCCCGGTCTTCAAGGACGGCGGCTTCACCTCGAACGACCGCGAGGTCCGCCGCTTCGCCCTCCGCAAGGTGCTCCGCAACATCGACCTCGCCGCCGAGCTCGGCGCCGAGACGTTCGTCATGTGGGGTGGCCGCGAGGGCGCCGAGTACGACGCCGCCAAGGACGTCCAGGCCGCGCTCGAGCGCTACCGCGAAGCCGTCAACCTCCTCGCCCAGTACGTCACCGACAAGGGCTACGGCCTGAAGTTCGCGATCGAGCCGAAGCCGAACGAGCCCCGCGGCGACATCCTGCTCCCGACGCTCGGTCACGCCATCGCGTTCATCGACACCCTCGAGCGCCCCGAGCTGTTCGGTGTGAACCCCGAGGTCGGCCACGAGCAGATGGCGGGCCTCAACTTCACCGCCGGCATCGCCCAGGCGCTGTACTCGGGCAAGCTCTTCCACATCGACCTCAACGGTCAGCGCGGCATCAAGTACGACCAGGACCTCGTCTTCGGTCACGGCGACCTGCAGAACGCGTTCTCGCTCGTCGACCTGCTCGAGCACGGCGCCCCGCAGGGTGGCCGCGCGTACGACGGCCCGCGTCACTTCGACTACAAGCCGTCCCGCACCGAGGACATCACCGGCGTGTGGGAGTCGGCCGCCGCGAACATGCGCATGTACCTGCTCCTCAAGGAGCGTGCGCAGGCGTTCCGTGCCGACCCCGAGGTGCAGGCCGCACTCGAGGCCTCGAAGGTCGCCGAGCTCTCGCAGCCGACGCTGAACGCGGGCGAGTCGTACGACGACTTCCTCGCCGACGCTTCCGCGTACGAGGACTTCGACGCCGACGCGTACCTCGGCGGCAAGGGCTTCGGTTTCGTCAAGCTCCAGCAGCTGGCCGTCGAGCACCTGATGGGTGCTCGTGGCTGAGTTCGCCTCCAGCGCGACCGACCCCGGTGACGACGTGCTCGTCGCCGGGGTCGACTCGTCCACGCAGTCCTGCAAGGTCGTCATCCGTCGTGCCACGACGGGCGAGGTCGTCCGTTCCGGCCGGGCCTCGCACCCCGACGGCACCGAGGTCGACCCCGCAGCGTGGTGGACGGCCCTCGGCACCGCGGTCGCCGACGCCGGCGGCCTCGACGACGTGGCCGCGATCGGCATCGGCGGGCAGCAGCACGGCATGGTCGTGCTCGACGCCGACGGTCGCGTGATCCGCCCGGCCCTGCTGTGGAACGACGTCCGCAGTGCGGCCGCCGCCGCCGCCATGGTCGAGGAACTCGGCCGGGAGGCGTGGGTCGCCCGGACGGGTCTGGTCCCGGTGGCCTCGTTCACCGCCACGAAGCTGCGCTGGCTCCGTGACGCGGAACCCGACAACGCGGCCCGGGTCGCGGCCGTCGCGCTGCCCCACGACTGGCTGTCCTGGCGCCTCCGCGGCTACGGACCGGCGGACGAGAGCCCGCTCGGCCCCGACCTGGACGCCCTGGCCACCGACGGCTCGGACGCCAGCGGCACCGCCTACTGGGACCCCGCACGCCGCGAGTACGACCCGGAGCTGTTCGAGCTCGCCCTGGGCCGTCCGCTGCGCGGTGCGGAGACCGGTGACGACGGCGACGCGGTCGTCGTGCCGCGGGTCGTCGCCCCGTCCGAGGCAATCGGCATGCTCGAGCAGGCGATCGAGCTCCCGGGTGGCGCCACCGCTCCGGCGGGACTCGTCGTCGCACCCGGCGCCGGGGACAACGCCGGAGCCGCGCTCGGCCTGGGGCTGGCCGCGGGTGACGTCGCGGTGTCGCTCGGCACGAGCGGCACCGTGTTCGGTGTGACCGACACCGCGATCGAGGACCCGTCCGGCACGGTCGCCGGGTTCGCGGACGCGACGGGTTCGCGGCTGCCGATCGTCACGACGCTCAACGCGGCACGGGTGCTCGAGGTGATCGGCGGCCTGCTCGGCGTCGACCACGCCGAACTCGGGCGGCTCGCGCTCCAGGCGCCCGCCGGTGCCGACGGGCTCGTCCTCGTGCCGTACTTCGTCGGCGAGCGGACCCCGAACCGTCCCGACGCCACCGCCTCGCTGCTCGGGATGACCCCGGGGACGACGGACCGGGCGCACCTGGCGCGTGCCGCGGTCGAGGGCATGCTCTGCGCCCTCGCCGACGGCCTGGCCGCGGTCGAGCGCACGGGCGTCACGGTCGAGCGGTTGCTGCTCATCGGTGGCGCCGCACAGAACGAGGCCGTCCGGGCCGTCGCCGCGCAGGTCTTCGGCCGCGAGGTCCTCGTGCCGGAACCGGGCGAGTACGTCGCCGCCGGCGCTGCCCGACAGGCCGCGTGGGTCCTCACCGGGGACCTGCCCGGCTGGACGGTGCCGACGACGTCGATCCCGGCGGACCCGCACCCCGAGGTGCTCGAGCGCTACCGGGCCGCCGTCGGCTGACCGCGAGTCGCCACGTCGGCGGCGATCCGCAACGCCACGGCGTCGCGGATCGTCGCCGGCGTCGCGTCCGCGACCGTGTGCCCCACGTCAGTCCGGCCGCGCCGCCGGCTTCGACCGGACGTGCGCCCGCTCACCCTGCGGCCCGTACAGGCACAGGATCTCGGTGACCTGGTCGCTCACGTTGCCGACCCAGTGCGGCGTGTGGGTGTCGAACTCGACGACCTCTCCCGGGCCGAGGTCGAACACCTCGTTCCCGAGGACCAGTCGGAGCCGACCGGACAGCACGTAGAGCCACTCGTACCCCTCGTGCGTCTTGAGGGTGGTGTCCGTGCCGTGGTCGTGCGGCGCGATGAGCTGCTTGAAGGACCGCACACCCCCGGTCCGCCTGGTCAGCGGGATGACCACGCGGCCGCCGCGCCGCTCGGGCTTGAGGTGCACGCGTGGATCCCCCGTCGCCGGAGCGCCGACGAGGTCGTCGAGCGGCACCTGGTGGGCCCGGGCCAGCGGCAGCAGCAGCTCGAGCGTCGGCTTCCGCCGCCCGGACTCCAACCGCGAGAGCGTGCTCACCGAGATCCCGGTGCGTTCCGCGAGCGCGGCGAGCGTGGTGCCCCGGAGCGCCCGGAGCGCCCGGAGGCGTGGGCCGACCGCGTCGACGACGTCAGCCGTCGTCGGCTCGGTGGGGTTGGCCTCCCGTCCGCGTGTCATGCCCTCATGTTGCCAGAGCGGCAAGGGTTCTTGCCACGTTCGCACGGCGGAGCACAAGATCGTGCCATGTCCCCAGCACGAGACGTCATCGTCGTCGGCGGCGGTGCCGCCGGCCTGTCCGCAGCCCTCATCCTCGGTCGTTCGCGCCGGTCCGTCCTCGTCGTCGACGCGGGCGAACCGCGGAACGCGCCGGCCGAGGGCGTCCACAACTACCTGGGCCAGGAGGGCGCGAGCCCCTTCGACCTCGTCCGCACCGGCCGTGCGGAGGTGGCCCGGTACGGGGTCACCGTCACCGACGGGAGGGTGGTGTCCGCGTCCGCCGCACCCGTCACCGACGGCGATCCGCTCGGCTTCCACCTCACGCTCGACTCGGGCGAGGTCGTCTCGGCGCGCCGTGTCGTCATCGCCGGCGGTGGCGTCGACGTCCTGCCGGACGTCCCCGGCCTCGCCGAGCACTGGGGTCGCGGGGTCGTGCACTGCCCGTTCTGCCACGGGTGGGAGGTCCGCGACCGGCGGATCGGCGTCCTCGTGGCCACACCCGCGGGCGCCCACCAGGTGCAGATGTTCCGGGCGCTCAGCGACGACGTCACGGCGTTCGTGGCCGATCCGGCACTCCTCGACGACACTGTCCTCGCCGGTTTCACGGCCCGCGGCGTCAAGGTGGTCCACTCCACGATCGCACGCGTGCTGTCCGAGGGTGACACCCTGACCGGGGTGGAGCTGCCCGACGGGACGGTCGTCGGGCTCGACGCCCTGGCCGCCGCCAGCCGCCTCGAGGCCCGGGTCGACTGGGCCGTCGGCCTCGGCCTGACGCCTGTCGACCAGGAGGCGAACGGGACCCGCTTCGGCCGGGTGCTCGCGGTCGACGGCCTCGGGAAGACCGACGTGGCCGGGGTGTACGCCGCGGGCAACGTGGCGAACGCGATGCTGACGGTCATCGGCTCGGCGGCGGCGCGGGGCGGGGCGGGGCGACGGTCAGGCCGACGGTGTCAGCACGCTGTCGATGACCAGGTCCTTCGCCGGCCCACGGGCCTCCCAGCGGACGCGCCAGCCGTCGGACGTCCCGGTCAGGAGGCCCGTGTAGTCGTCCGGCGCACACGCGTGCTCGACCCGCGCACCCCAGACCCAGTCGTGGAACGGACGACCGTCGGCGAAGTGCACGTGCCACCCGCCGTCGCGGCCCGGTCGGACCGCGAGCGTCCGCCACACCGGGGTCGAACGGGCGCCGGACACCATCGTGCCGGTCTCGTGCCAGTGCACGGACCCGTCGTCGTCGACGCGCAACACGGTCGAACCCGTCACCGTGCCGGTCACGTCGGCGAGCCGGTCGTGCACCGTGCGGCGCAGGTCCCACCGCCCGAGCAGGTCGGTGGGCAGCAGGAGGGTCGTCGGCGGTGACGCCTCGGGCGGGAGCACGGCCGCCGTCACTCGACCCGGTACCCGGCCTGGGCGGCGAGCAGCGGCGCGAGCGTGTACAGCTGCTCGCCGCCGATCGTCGCACCGCGCAGCCCGTCGAGTCGCTCCACCCGGTCGAGGTCGGCGCCGCGGAGGTCGACGTCCTCGATGCGCGCGGCCGCGCCGGCGACCTCCCGGATCGAGCTGCCGGGGAAGGCGACCCGCAGCAGTCGGGCGTCGGCGATGTCGATCTCGTCGATGACGCAGTCGCGGAACACCACGTCCGTGAGGACCGATGCCCGGAGGTTCACGAACCCGAGCTTCATGCCGACGAACTCCACCGCGCTGAACGAGCCGTCGTACAACTCCGCCGACCCGATGCGCCCCCCGGCCACCCGGACCTCCCGCCAGGCACCGCTCTGCGCCCGGAGCACGGGGGCGTCGAGGACCTCGATGACGGTGTCGTGGACTCGGAACCCGCGGAGGTCGGCGCCGTCGGCGCGCAGGGTCCCGACCACGCACTCCTCGAGCTCGAGGTCGGGCAGCCGCTCGCCCACCACGTCGAGCAGCTCGATGTGCTTGCCGTCGATGCGGTCGCCGGTGAGCACGTCCCCCGGGCCGGGCGACCACGGTTCGAGGTCGGTCGGTTCGGTCAGGGTGATGCGGGGCGCCGAGACGCCGGACTTCCGTGCCATGCGCCCAGTCTGCCGCGGACCCCGGACAGTCGATTTGCCCGGTCGGCCACTACACCCTAGCCTCATGCACATGAGGATCATTATCAGCGCAGGGGTCGTCGCGGCTGCCCTCGTGCTCACCGGCTGCGCGAGCAGCACGTCGTCCGACGGACCGGCGTCGGGACCGACCGCGGGGACGACGGTGACCAGCTGTGGCACCGAGCTGAGCGTGCCGTCGCCGCCGGAGCGCGCGGTGACGCTGGAACAGGGCGCGACCGAGGTGATGCTCGCGCTCGGCCTGCAGGACCGGATGATCGGTACGAGCTACCTGACGGACGCCGTCGCTCCGGAGTGGTCGGACGCCTACGCGGGCATCCCCGTCCTGGCCGACCAGTACCCGACGACCGAACAGCTGCGCGAGGCCGATCCGGACTTCGTCTACTCCATGCGGGCATCGGCGTTCGCGTCGGAGGCGGCCGGGAACCGCCAGGAGCTCGTCGACCTCGGTGTCCCCGCCTACCTCTCCGCGAACGACTGCGAGGACCAGACACTCATCCCCGACGAGGTCGGCTTCGACGCGATCCTGGACGAGGTCTCCGACGTCGCCCGCGTGTTCGGCGTCGAGGAGCGCGGTCGTGCCCTCGTGGCCGAGCAGCGCGCCACGCTCGACGAGGTCACGGCCGCGGCCGCCGACACCGGAGAGCCCTCGGTCGTGTGGCTGTACTCGTCCGTGAACGGTGCGCCGGTGGTGGCCGGTGCGAACGGACTCGCCGACACGATGGGCAGTGTGGCCGGTGCCACGAACGCCTTCGCGGACCTCGACGCCCAGTGGGGCGAGACGAGCTGGGACGAGATCGCACAGCGCGACCCCGACGTCATCGTGGTCGCGGACCTGACCCGCGGGCTGCCCGGTGACAGTGCCGACGACAAGATCGACCAGCTCCGCTCGGACGCCGTGACGAAGGGGTTGCGGGCGGTGCAGGACGACCACCTCGTCCCCGTCCCCGCGACCGAGCTCGACCCCTCGGTCCGGAGCATCGACGCGCTCGAGACCGTCTCCACCGCCCTGACCGAGTACTCGGAGGAACGACGATGACCACGTCCGCCACACCCACCCCTGACGAGACCGAGCACGCGCTCCGACTCCTCGCCGCCTGGGACGTCCAGCAGGCCGCCTACATCACGAACCGCGAGCAGCGCTTCACGATCATGCTCGACGTCGTCGACCACGTCGTCCCCGAGGGCGGAGTCGTCCTCGACCTCGCCAGCGGACCGGGGTCGATCAGCCAGCGCGTCCTCGAACGGCGCCCGGACATCACCTGCATCGCGCTCGACCACGATCCCGTCCTCCTGGAGCTCGGGCGGACCGCGCTCGCCGGGCGCCGCGTGCGCTTCGTCGACGCCGACCTGTGGGACCGCGACTGGACCGCGGGACTCGACGGTGCGGTGCCCCACGCCGTGCTCAGTTCCACCGCACTCCACTGGTTGCCGTCCGACGTCCTCAGTCGCGTGTACAACGACCTCGGCGCGCTCCTCGCTCCCGGCGGTGTGGTGCTCAACGCCGACCACCTGCGCCACCTCGACGGTCGGACGCTGTTCGAGGAGCTCAGCGCCCGCGACGACGAGCGCACCCAGCGCACCGACCGAGCGGCGGGTGCGCTCGACTGGGACCAGTGGTTCGCCGAGGTCGTCGCCGCCGAACGGTACGGCCGGCTCGCCGCCGAGCGGGACCGTCGCTTCGCGGACCGCCCGCCGAACCCGGAGCTCAGCCTGGCGTTCCACGTCGCCGCCCTCCAGGTGGCCGGGTTCGCCGAGGTCGGGCCGGTCTGGCAGCACCTCGACGACTTCGTCGTCCTCGCCCGCCGGTGACCCCGCGAGCGCTCCGTGCGGCGGCCGTGCTCCCCGCCCTCGCGGTCGCGCTCGTGGTCGTCGTGGTCGCCGGCGTGACCCTCGCCGGTGGCTCCATCACCTGGACCGGGACGATCCGGTCGATCGGCAGCCACCTCGGCCTGCCCGTCACCCCGCTGTCACCGCTGGCGGACTCCGTCGTCTGGCAGCTGCGCCTCCCCCGCGTCCTGTTGGCCGCAGCAGCGGGCGCGGGGCTCGCCGTGTGTGGATGCGTCCTGCAGGCAGTGACCCGCAACGTGCTCGCCGAGCCGTACCTGCTCGGGATCTCGTCGGGCGCGTCCACCGGCGCGGTGCTCGTCATCGTCCTCGGCATCGGTGCGGGCTCGGTGACCCTCGCCGGCGGAGCACTCGTCGGGGGCCTCGTGTCGTTCGCGCTGGTGTTCGCCCTGATGGGTCGGGACACGGCGGACACGAGCCGCGTGGTGCTCACCGGTGTGGTCGTCGGTCAGCTCTTCGCCGCGGTGACCTCCCTGGTCGTGACGGCGTGGGGTGACGCGGACGCCACCCGCGGCATCACCTACTGGCTGCTCGGGTCCCTGGCCGCCGCCCGGTGGTCCTCGGTCGTGGTCTGCGTCGCCGTGGTGGCCGTGGCGACGGCGGTCTTCGTGCTCGTCGCCCCCGCTCTCGACGCCTTCGCGTTCGGTCACGACGCCGCCGTGTCCCTCGGCATCGACGTCCGGTCGCTGCGCCTGACCGTCCTCGTCGGTGCGGCCGCGACGACCGCGGCGGTGGTGGCGGCCGTCGGCGCGATCGGCTTCGTCGGGCTCGTCGTGCCGCACGCCGCGCGGATGCTCGTCGGACCGGGTCACCGCCTCCTGTTGCCGGTGTCCGCCCTGGGCGGCGGCGTGTTCCTCGTGCTGGCGGACCTCGTCGGTCGCCTGGCGTTCGCGCCGCACCAGATCCCGGTCGGCGTCGTCACCGCGCTCATCGGCGTCCCGGTCTTCCTGGTCGTCCTGCGACGGGGACGACGCGCATGACCCGCGAGCAGCCCGGGCGGACCGGGGGCCCGTCGTCCCTGGAAGCGCGAGGGGTCTCGCGCTCGGTCCGCGGCACCGCACTCATCCGGGACGTGGACCTGACCGCTCAGCGAGGCGGCGTCACGGGGATCGTGGGACCGAACGGGTCGGGCAAGTCGACGCTCGCCCGATGCCTCGCCGGGGTCACCGTTCCGGAGAGCGGGACGGTCCTGCTCGCCGGCGAGGACCTCCGGGGGCTCCGGCGCCGAGCGGTCGCCCGACGGCTGGCGTTCGTCGAGCAGGCGGGGCACACGGACATCGACCACCGTGTGCTCGACGTCGTCCGCCTCGGTCGGCTGCCGTTCCGTTCGCGGCTCGGCGGCCCGGACGCCGACGGTGACGACGTGTGCCGCGGAGCCCTGGCTGACGTGGGGATGGCCGGGACGGAGCACCGGCGGTGGAGCGGCTTGTCCGGTGGGGAACGACAGCGCGTCCAGGTGGCACGCGCACTCGCGCAGCAGCCCGAGGTGCTGGTCCTCGACGAGCCGCTCAACCACCTGGACATCCACCACCAGTTCGAGCTCCTCGACCTGCTCGCGAGCCGGTCCTGGACGGTCGTCGTCGTCCTGCACGACCTCGACCTGGCAGCCCGCTACTGCGACCACCTCGTGGTGATGGCCGGCGGCCGGGTCACCGCCTCCGGGCCCCCCGGCGCAGTCCTGACCACCGAGCTGCTCGAGCAGGTGTTCCGGGTGCGCGGCCGGGTCCACCGGGACACCGACTCCGGCACGTCCCGGGTCGACCTGACCGGCTCCTTCCCGGCCGCGTCCAGGCCGGCCTGAGCGCCCTCAGACCCCGGGATCGGCCGACCGTGCGGCGACGCGCAGGGCCTCAGCCATCCGACCGGTGAAGTCGATGAACAGCTCGAAGGACTCCGGCGACACCGCCTCCTCGAGCACGCCGCGGTAGGCCGCCCGCACCGCTCCGAGGACGGCGACGCCGTCGAGCGTCAGTTCGATCCGGACACTGCGCCGGTCGTCCGGGTTCCGCACACGGTCCAGGAGTCCCTGCCGGGTGAGCCGGTCGAGGAGTGCGGTGACCGCCCCCGTGCCCATCTCGAGGTACCCGCCGAGCTCCTTCGGTGTGCGGTCGTCGTCGATGGCACCGAGGAACTGCAGCGCGCGGAGGTCGACCGGATTGAGGTCGTGGCGGACCGCCAGGTGCTGCATGAGGTGCGCGTGCTCGACCTGCGCGCCGTAGAAGGTCGCCACGGCCTCGTCGAGGAGTCGGTCGAGGTCGGCGGTCGAGGGGCGCCGAGGAGGTGCGGTCACACCACGAGCATAGTCGACATCCGTTCATCACGAAGATTGACAAACTCGAAAATAGAGGCGTACAGTCGCTGTTACCTCGAATTTCGAGGCGTTACGATCAGGATGGAACCCCGGAACATGCGTCGCCCTACCCGCACCCTCGCTCGCCTCGGCACCTTCGCCGTGATCCCCGCCGCGCTGCTCGCCGCTGGCGTCGCCGTCTCCACGGCGAGCTACTCGGCCTTCTCGGCGACCTCCTCCGACGGTGCCGACAACTGGTCGATGGGCACGGTCGCGCTGACGAACGACGCCGCGAACGGCGCGCTGTTCTCCGCGTCGAACCTCAAGCCGGGGGCCACCGGCACGAACTGCATCGCGGTGACCTCGAGCGGCAGCCTGCCGAGCGCCGTCCGCATGTACGCCGAGGACGTCACCCAGACCAAGGCCCTGGCCTCGTCCGTGACCCTGCAGGTCAAGCAGGGCACCGGTGGCGGCTACGGCACCTGCGACGGCTTCACGGCGGCGACGGGCACCGAGGGCACCCTGTACGACGGATCCCTCGCGACCTTCGCGTCGACCCGCAAGGACTACGCTTCCGGCCTCGGCACCTGGAAGACCGCGGGCACGAAGCCCGAGACCCGGACCTTCCAGATCACCTACACCGTGTCCCCCGACGCTCCGGCTGCGCTGATGGGCGCCACCGCCAGCCTCGGCTTCACGTGGGAAGCCCAGAACCTCTAGCCCGCACCCGGGACCGCTCGCCCACCGGACAGGAGGATCGGGATGCGCTCGTCGTCGTGGATCCGTTTCACGGTGGTGCTGACCGCCCGCGGCGTCATCGCCACGCTCATCGGCATCGCGTTCTGGGGCGTCGCCCCGCTCGCGCTCGGATGGCACAGCACCACCGTGATGACCGGTTCCATGCAGCCGTCCCTGGTGCCCGGTGACGTCGTCGTGAGCAAGCCCGTCGCGACCGGTGCGCTCCGGGCCGGTCAGGTCCTGCTCTTCCCGGACCCCGACCACGCCGGCGTGCTGCGGTTGCACCGTCTGCAGGAGGTGGACGCCCACGGCGCCCTCGTCACGAAGGGGGACGCGAACCCGGAGGCCGACTCGACCGCCGTCGCACGGTCCTCGGTCGTCGGTGTCGGCTACCTGCGCGTCCCGCTCGTCGGGCTGCCCGTGGTCTGGGCCGCCGAACACCACACGGCGCGCCTGCTCGCCCTGGCCGCCACGCTCGCCGTGCTCACCGCGCTCGCCGTGACACCCGCCGTCCGTGCGCGGCCGGACACCCCGACCGGGCCCCTCCGGTCACACGGTCGCCACCGTGCCGGACGTCCGGGACGGCCGCGCACGACCGTCGCCGTCGCCACCGCCGTCGTCTGCGCCGTGGTCGGCGTCGCCCTGCCGGCGCCCGCGGCCGCTGCGGCCTTCGCGGCGACCACGACGACCGGGGCCAGTTCGATCGCCACCGCGGTGGCCACCCCGGCGACCGGGCTCACCTGCACGAACGTCGGCAACGCGGCGGTCGACGTGGGATGGGACTACTCCGGGGTCGCGCCCGAGCGGTTCTCGGTCCTGGTCGACGGGGCCGTGAGCGGGATCAGTGCCGCTGCCGGCGAGCACGACGTCATCCTCGGCGCGTCCGACTTCTTCATCTGGAAGACCTCGACCATCAGCGTCCGGACCGACCTCACCGACACGTGGACGGCCACGTCGTCATCCACCGTGCGGATCACCACCATCCGTCTGTTCGGACTCGGCCGCACCTCCTGCGCACGCTGAGCAGCGGCGCGACACCGGTCCCTCAGCGCACGGCCGGCCGTACGCCGCACGGTCGGGCGCGCGGCATGCCTCGAGCCCCCGTCACCGTCCGGCGGCGTGGTGCGCGGCGACCTGTGTCGGTGAGAGCACGGAGCCGTAGACCGCGGCGAACCGCATGGACCCGGAGAAGGAGTACGGACCCGCCCCCGGCCATCCGGCGATCGTGTCGTACCCGACGCGGAAGTACCCCGTGGCGTTCTCCGGCGTGGTGAACGCCGCGTTCGACGCCACGAGCACGCCGTCCGCGTACAGCCGCATCCCCGTGGTCGGCGACATGGTCGACACGACGTGGTGCCAGGCACCGTCGTTGTAGGACCTCGGTGACGTCACGACCTGCGTGGTGGTGTTGTACGTGCCGAACACGAGCTGTCCGCTGGTGTTGAGGTAGACCTGCCGGTCGTGTTGACCGGACGTGGTCACCTGGTTGCTGCCGAAACCGATGAGGAGCCCGCCCGCCACGCTGGTCCGGAACCACACCTCTTCACTGAAGGTGGTCGGGTTGCGGTAGGCGTTCGGCGTGGAGACGAAGCTCGTCGAGCCGTTGAGCACGTAGGCGCCACCGGCGTCCCGCGGGCAGGCGTTCGGGCTGGCCGTCGTCGTGGCCATCGCCCCCTGGTAGGTGCCGTTCGCACCCCTGCCGGACGAGTCGACGGCCGTTCGTGATCCCGCGGACTCGGACAGCTTGTACGCGAACAACGCGGTGGCGGCGTCGGCGTCGACGGCGCTCGAGCACGTGAAGTACGCGGCCGTGCCGGCGCTGTTCGTCCCGTTCGTCACCTTCGCGCTGAAGGCCGACCGGGTCGGGGCGAACTGGTTGAGGAGGACGACCACGGCGAGTGCGACGACCAGCAGCAGCGCGACGACCTTGCCGTCGCGGAGACGCCCGGGGTTCACGACGGCCGCACCGTCTCGACGCGGCCGACCGCCAGGCACAGCACGAGCGGGACCAGGCAGGCGGCGACGAGCACGGCCCATCCCATCGGGTCGAGGTCGATGGTCGACATGAGCTGGTACTGACCGTGGCGGTTCAGCTCGGTGATCGTCACCCGACCCACTTCGCCGTCGACGAGGTGGACGGCGTTCCCGCCGACCGCGTCGACCCGGACCGGGAAGACCCCGGACGACACCACGGTGGCCTCGACGGAGCCGGGCGACGTGCTGTTCGAGATCGTCGTGACGTTGACGAAGGGCTTGAGCAGGAAGGCGGCGTACGAGACGGTCAGGGACGCTCCGGCGATGCGGAGACTGCTCCGGGTGACCCGATCGGTGAACGCACTGGTCAGGGCCCAGATGAGCAGCGTGCCGACCAGGAGGATCGGGGTGGCCTTGAAGAGCCAGCCCAGGTGCGGGACGAGCAGGACCGGGGCGCCGATCAGGTCCTCCTGCGTCAGCGTCCACGGGTCGACCGCCCCGTTCACGTCGCCGCGGGCACGGATGCCGCCGTCGGGGTCGATCGCGACGATGCGGTGGGTGTAGACGACGTCGGGGTTCGCGGCGACGCTGTAGGAGACGATGTCCCCGACACGGAGCGACGACGCCTGGACCGGCATGTCGAGGACGAGCGTACCGACGGGGGCTGCTTCTCCCATCGACGGCGTCTCGACGACGAACCAGCGTCCGCCGTTGGTGAGGAACAGCATGGCCGCGGTGAGGAGGACCGCGGCGACCGCGGCGACGCCCCACGCCAGGACGGTCTCGGAGCGGCTGACCGCCCGCCCGCCGAGCAGCGGCCGGGGGAGCGTCCCGCTGAGCGGGATGGCCGACGTCTGGCTCATGTGCTGCTCCGTCCGGGTCGCTGCTGGTGGAGTGGGATGGCGACGCTCGACCGTAGGGGGGTCGGTCGAGCGTCGCCGGTCTGGGTGGTGTTGATCAGGCGGTGAAGGTCCACGTCATCGGCACGGAGGCGGCGAGGCCCTGGTAGGTGTTGCCGGCCGAGGAGTCGAGCGTGACCGCGAAGTTGAAGGGGACGCTCGTACCGGCGGCGGGAGCGGTGGGCAGCGAGATCGCGGCGCCGCCCTTGAAGCTGGCGAGGGTGCCGGAGAAGACCGTGGTGGAGCCTGAGGTGATGACGAGGTTCATCTTCGCGCAGAGGTCGGTCGCGGTGCCGTTCGACGTGCCGTTGACCGTCTGCGTGCAGGTGGCACCCGGGGTGAGCGTGAAGGTGTTCGCGGCGGCGGTGCCCGTGTTCTTGATCGTGATCGGGGTGTTGACCGTGTTGCCCGGCGTCATCGTGGTGCTGCCACCGAACTTGTTGATGGTCGAGCAGGTCGCGGAGTTGGTGGAGACCGAGCCGCCGTCGGTGCTGAGACACGTGACCGACGCGTTGGCGTTCTGCTCCTGCATGATCAGCGTGCCGCTGGCGGCGGTGTTGCTGCTGTTGGTGATGCTCGCGGCGAACCCGGAGAGGGTGCCGGTGAGCGAGAGGGAGAGGAGCACGGCGGCGAAGACGCCCGCGAGGAGCGCCACGGGGGCGAAGCGGAGGCGCTTCAGCGGGGAGGTGCGGAGCTGGTTGGACACGGGGTACCTCGATGTTTCGTCAGTCAGGGCGGACCGCAATCGTTCAGTGAAGTGATTGCTTGATCATCAAGATAGTGAGTCATTGAGCAAGTGGGAAGGCGGCGATCGTCCCCAGAGCGGGGGGCAGTGCAGGACGGGAGGCGCGACCGCGACCGCCACGGGCCCGCCGGCCCGGTACTCTGCCGCAACGAGAGAGACACGGAGTCGAGCTGGTGACGGAACAGGACGAGGACGGCACGACCGACCTGATGCTCGCGTTCGACGCCGTCGTCCGGGCCAACGCGAGCCTCGTCGGTCAGCTGAGCACCCGCGCCGGCGTGCACGAGAGCGGGCTGCGGGCGCTCGTCCTCATCAGTGACACCGGCTACTCGACCCCCACCGAGGTCGCCGGGTTCCTCGGCCTGACGTCCGGTGCGGTGACGAACATGATCGACCGGCTGTCGTCCGCCGGGCTGCTCGAACGCACGCCGAACCCGTCCGACCGGCGCGGCTCACTGCTCCGCCTCCGTCCGGCTGGCGAGGACGTCGTCGCCGACTACCGGCAGCGGTACGCAGCCATGCTCCGCGCCGTCGACACCCGACACGGCGGCGACCTGCACACGGTCCTCAACGACCTGGCCACCGGCCTGTTCGAACAGGCGGCGACCGCGGCACCGGCACCGGCACCGGCACCGGCACCGGACGAGCGCTCGCGCTGACCCGCGGAACACACCACGGGCGGACGACGACGGGCGCCGCGGTCGGCGAGGACCGAGGCGCCCGTTCCGTGTCCGGCCGGTCAGACGCCGGCCGTGCTCCGGATCCACGAGGACGCCTGCGCGAGCAGGGCGTAGTTCGACCCGGCGCGGGTGTTCGCCCCCGGATCGGCACTGTCACCCGTCGAGCAGACGCCGACGACCTTGCCGTTGACGATCAGCGGACCACCGGAGTCGCCGTGGTTCGAGGCCCCGGAGACGCCGGTCACGTGCTGCGCTCGACCCCGGAACGCGTCGGTGCTCGCCCCGGTCAGGGACACGGTCGCCTGGTACAGCCCGTCGGACTGCACGGCGTTCGCACGGAGGCCGTAGCCCTGGATCGTGCCGGTGCCGCTCGACTTCGCCGTCGCCGCGAGGTCGAGCTGCGTGTACGAGGACAGCGCGTACGCGGTGCGCAGGTGCACCAGCGCGATGTCACCGGCCGGGGCGGCGGTGACCCGGTCGACGGCGACCGGGGCCCCGCGGTTCACCGTCGAGTTCGAGTGGTAGACGTTCATCGCCCCGATGCCGTCGATGCAGTGCCGGGCGGTGAGGACCCACGACGCCGTGATCTGCTCGCCGGTGCACGTGCTGACGTAGCCCGCGGGGATGTCACCGCCCGAAGCCTCGAGCTGCACGATCGACGACGTCGTCGGCGCCTTCTCGCCGCCGACGACCCTCGTCGACGCGGTGAGCGCCGATGCCGGCGCGGCGGCGAACAGGCCGGCGGCGATCACGGTGGCCGCTACCGCGGCGGTGACGGACTTGTGCATGTCGACTCCTTCGTCGATGGGGAACGAGGCAGTTGCACACGGCAACTGCCTCGTATCCTCACCCCCGTCCGAGGGTCGCACCAGTCCGCTCTTCAGCGGACCTCAGCCGCGCAGCGGCGGCGCCTCGGGCACCCGGTGCTCGTCGGCGAAACCGGCCACGAGGTCACGCATGGCGTCCTCGGCACTGTGCCGGGCCTCCCACCCGAGCACGTCGCGCGCCCGGTCCGTGCGCATGACGGGCACGCCGGCCGCGATGTCGACCCAGCCGGCGTCGGTCGGCTGGAGGCGCAGTCGCCAGGTGAGCGTGACCAGTCCGCGCACGAGCCGCAGCGGCACGCGGACGGCACCGAGCATCCCGAGGACCCTGGCCATGCGCGGTGGGGTGAGCACGGGCGCGGCGGCGATGTTGAACGCTCCGCCGGCCTTCCGGTCGATCGCGCGCCAGTACGCGTCGGCGAGGTCGTCGGCGTGCACGGCCTGGAACACGAACGGGTACGGCAGGGGCAGCACGGCGAACCGCAGCCACCGGACGGCCCGCATCGGCACGAGGTGGCCGAGGAAGAGCCCGCGGATCTCGGCGGCGGCGTCGCGCTGGAACACCAGGCCCGGGCGCAGCCGCGTCACGACGACGTCCGGGTGCTCGCGCTCGAAGACGTCCATCGCGCGCTCGTTCTCGGCCTTGTGGACCGAGTACGTGGCGGTCGGGATGCCGTCGGCGGGCCAGGACTCGTCCACCGGGGTGCGCTTGCCGGCCACGTCCACACCACGGTACGCGCCGACCGACGAGGCGACGACGACCTGCGGCACGCCGGCTGCGGCGACGGCGGCGAGCACGTTCGCGGTCCCGGTGACGTCGGTGCGGTGCTGCGCCGGGATGTCGTGCGTCGGCTGCAGCGCCCAGGCGAGGTGCACCACGGCGTCCGCGCCGCGGAACACGGCGGCCAGCCGGTCCACGGCGTCGACCGCCCCGACGTCGACCGTGTGCCAGAGCGCGGCGTCGTAGGGCTCGGCCCGCAGGTCGGGCGGTCGCCGGGCGACCCCGACGAGGTCGGCGCCGGCGTTCCGGAACCGTCGGAGCAGTGCGCTCCCGACGTTCCCGGTCGCGCCGACGATGACAACCCTGGTCATGCCGCGGCCGAGGAGCCCGCGGGCAGCGCCGGGTCGAGCACGACCTTGATGCAGCCGTCCTCCTTCTTCTGGAAGACCTCGTACATGTGCGGGGCGTCCTCGAGCGAGACCTTGTGCGTCGTCAGGTCGAGCGTGCCGAGCGGGTCCGAGGGGTCCTCGACGAGCGGCATGAGGTCGTCGACCCAGCGGCGGACGTTGCACTGGCCCTCGCGGATCGTGATCTGCTTGTCGAAGAGCGTCATCATCGGCATCGGGTCGGCCATGCCGCCGTACACGCCACTCAGCGAGACCGTGCCGCCGCGGCGGACCAGGTCGATCGCGGTGTGCACGGCGTCGAGCCGGTCGACACCGGCGGTCTCGATCGCCTTCTGCGCGAGCTTGTCGGGCAGCAGGCCGGCGGCGCGCTGGGCGAACCCGGCGGCCGGGTTGCCGTGCGCCTCCATGCCGACGCCATCGACGACGGCGTCCGGACCGCGTCCGTCGGTCAGGTCGACGAGCTCGGCGACGAGGTCCTTCGACAGGTCGAAGGTCTCGATGCCGTACTTCGTGGCGAGGTCACGACGCACCTGCTCCGGCTCGACGGCGAGCACCCGGTAGCCGAGGTGCTTGCCGATGCGGGCGGCGAACTGGCCGACCGGGCCGAGTCCGAGGACCGCGAGCGTGCCGCCCTCGGGGACGTCCGCGTACTGCACGGCCTGCCAGGCGGTCGGGATGATGTCGCTCATGAACAGCCACTGCTCGTCCGCGCCGGTGTGCGGCACCTTGATGGGGCCGTAGTCGGCGTGCGGAACGCGGAGGTACTCGGCCTGGCCGCCGGGGACCTGGCCGTACATCTTCGTGTAGCCGAACAGGGACGCGCCGCTGCCGTACTCGGTCACCTGGGTGGTCTCGCACTGCGACTGCAGTCCGCGCTGGCACATGTAGCAGTGGCCGCAGGAGATGTTGAAGGGGATGACGACGCGGTCGCCGACCTGCAGGTTCGTGACGGCGGAGCCGACCTCCTCGACGATGCCCATCGGCTCGTGGCCGAGGACGTCACCCTTGTCGATGTACGGCCCGAGGACGCGGTACAGGTGCAGGTCCGAACCGCAGATCGCCGTGGAGGTGATCCGCACGATCGCGTCGGTCGGCTCCTGGATGGTCGGGTCGGGAACGGTCTCGACGGACACCTTCTCGGTGCCCTGCCAGGTCAGTGCGCGCATGTGTGCGCTCCTCTCGTCGCTGTCGCGGCCGGACGGGAGGCCCGACTCGCGTCGAACCCATCGGTACGCCTGGCGCCTCGGGGCCGCTCCCAGCGTGGTCCGGTCAGCGCACCGCGTCGGCGGGCCTCAGGCGTGCTCGGGACGGGGCGCGGCATCCGTCGACGTGGCCGGTGCCGAGGGGGCGACCCGTGCCTCCTGGGCGTGGCGGACCTGACGCTCCTCGGCCGCCGCCCGTGCGTCCCGGCGCCGCTCGGTGACGAGGACGGCCGCGAGCGCCAGCGCGGTCAGGACCGACCCGACCAGCAGTGCGGTCGCCGCCGGCGGGACCTGCGCGGCGTCGATGCCGGGCACCCCCTGGCTGAGCATGACGACCGCCTCGACGGACAGCACCGCGGTCGACACGACGAGCACGCCGACCCGGAGCCAGCGCGGCGACCGCCGGATGCCGGACGAGACCCCGACCACACCGGCCGTCCACAGCGAGCCGACGAGCAGGAACCCGATCATGACGACCGAGTGGAGCACCGGGTCGCGGGTCGAGTCCGCCGCGACGGTCCCCGTGTACAGCAGCCACGAGCTGCCGACGGCGAGGACCGCGGCGACCACCGGGAAGGCGAGTGCCTTCGTCAGCGGGTTGCCCGCGAGCCGTCCGAGTCGCTGCAACGGCACGGGCTCGAGTGTCCGACGGGCGAGCGTGACCGGCGCGCCGAGGACGAGCAGGAGCGGGGCGACCATGCCGATGACGACGTGCCCGAGGACGTGCGTGGTGAGGTCGTGGGCGCCGGCGTGTCCGAGCGGGCCGACGAGCACCGCGGCCACGGCGAGCAGCGCTGCGATCCACGCGACCGTGCGGGCGAGCGGCCACGGCGGGTTGCCGCGCCGACGCTGACCCGAGGCGCCGACGATGTACACCGCGCCGGCCAGGGTGAGGGCGATGAGGGTGAAGGTCCCGAGCATGCCGCCGTGAGAGTGCACCAGAGGGCTCCTGTCGTCGTCGGTCCATCCTGGCGGAGCAGGGCTCGACGTGTTCGGTGCCTGTCCGCGGAGCGGCGGTGGTCAGCCGCGCAACCGGTCCCGTTCCGCGTCCGGCAGGTGCTCGGTCGCCGTCTCCAGCGCCGCACGCCCGAGGAACCGTCCCTGCCGTTCGAGGAAGGCCACGAGCGCGTCCTGCGACGCCCGTTTCCCCGTCTCACGCAGCACCCGCCCGAGGGCCGACTGCACCACCTCACCCCGTTCGCGAACGAGTCGGCCGGCGACCGCCAGCGGGACCTCGGCGTCGCCCTGCTTCGCGAACGCCAGGGTCGCCACGACCGCGGCCCGGCGGACGAGTGCCACGTCGGACTTCGCGAGCGCGAACAACGGCCCGGTCGATCCGCCGAGCAACGGGGCACCGACGAGCTCCTCGGCCGCGAGGTCGACGAGTCCCGGGTCGTCGAGCCGCTCCGCCCGCAGGGCCGACAGGTACTCGTCGGTCAGGTCGGGGTCGGGGTGGGCACGGGCGGCCTGCAGGAGCAGCACGACCGCGACGAGCCGACCGCCCGGGTCGTCGCTCCAGAGCAGTGCCGACCGCTCCGCGGGGTCGAGGTCCGCGTACCGACGAGCCACCCGGCGCGCGGCCGCGACGTCGCCGTCGGTGCGTGCGAACGCGACGACGACGTCCTCGGCGGTGACGGTCATGCGAGGACCGCCGTGCGGAGGGCGACGAGACGTGGACGCATCCCCGCCAGCCTACGGTCGGCGGGGATGCGGGTCACCGGAAGTGCAGGATCGACAACGGGTCCTTCAGGGTGTTGTTCACACGGGTCTCGAGGTGCACGTGTGGGCCGGTGGACTGCCCGGTGTTGCCGGACTTCGCGATCTCGGTGGTGGCGGAGACGATCTGCCCCTTCTTCACCTGGATCTTGCTGAGGTGCGCGGTCAGGACCGTGGTCAGACCGTACGTCACGACGATGTAGTTGCCGTACGAGGCGTGGTTCTGGACGACGGTCGTCACGGTGCCCTTGCCCGATCCGTAGACTGGCGTGCCGACCTTCACCGGGGCGTCGGTGCCCTGGTGGTAGCGCGGGACGTGGCCGGCTCCCCGGTCGTCACCGTAGCGACCCGAGACCGCGGTGCCGTTGACGGGCCAGAGCAGTCCGGTCACCTTCTTGGTCGACCACACACGGGTGCCGGCCTTGCCGTAGAGCACGACGTTGCCGTCCACCTGCACCAGGAGCTGTCCGGCTCCGGCACGGCTCGTGTGTGACGCCCACAGGGCCTTCTTGTCGGCGCCGTAGACGACGAGGTTGCCGTCGGTCTGGACGGCAGCGTAGGCGCCCGGGTGCCCGGAGGTCTTCGACTCCCACGTCGCCCTGCCGCTGACGGCCTGGACGAGGTTGCCGTCCGACCGCATGGTGAGCGTGCGGGCGCTGCTGGCGTCAGAGCGCAGCACCGTGCCCGGCGCGATCACCTGGCCAGCGCCGACGGAGTCCTGGAACGCGGTCACCTGCCACACCACGCGGTCGGCGGTGTCCAGGGAGGTGATGACCCCGTCCGCACCGATCTGCAGCCGCTTGCCGACGCGACCGCTCGTGCCGTAGCGGGCGATCAGCTGTCCCTTGCGTTGGATGGTGACGACTCCGTCCTTGTTCACCACGGTGCTCGCTCCGGACCAGCCCGCCGTGCCGGAGGCCCACAGCACCTTCCGGCCGATGCCGTACTCGACGAGGTTGCCGTCGCCCTGCATGACGAGTTGGAACTGCCCGTTGCGTGAGGTGAGTGAGTCGCCCGGGTTCAGCCAGGTGCCGGCCTTCACCGAACCGGCGGAGGTCGCGGCACTGGCGGGTGCACTGACGACGACGCTGCCGGTGACGGCGACGACGACGGCGGTGACGACGGCCATGAGCCGCGTGGAGGTGGTTCTGCGCACGAAGATGGTTCCCCTGGTCGGTGGTTGCCCGCTGCATGCGGGAGATGGTCCTGGTGTCGGACGGTTCGGCGGCTCGCCCTGTCGAGCCGCCGAACGATGGTCACCTGTCCGGGAGACGAAGACAACCCCACTGCGCCTCCTCGGGGAACCCCAGTTCCGGGGGCAAGCGGCGTGTCCGCGGTGTCCGAGCGGCACCACGGAGCACAGAGCACGTGCTCGACACCGCTCACCACACGGGGCGGACAAGATGGGAGCATGTCGACGCCGGATCCCGCCTTCGTGCCACCTGCTCTGCACACGACCCGTCCGGACCTGCAGGGCACGTTCGGCATGACCGCGTCGACCCACTGGCTCGCGACGGCGACCGCGCAGTCGGTGCTGGAACGGGGCGGGAACGCCTTCGACGCCGCCGTGGCGGGCGCGTTCGTCCTGCACGTGGTCGAGCCGCACCTGAACGGCCCCGGCGGTGACCTGACGGCCGTGTTCGCGACGGCGGACGACCCGTCCCCCGTCGTGCTGGTCGGCCAGGGTCCCGCGCCGGCGGGGGCGACGCCGGAGCACTTCCGCGCCGAGGGGCTGGACCTCGTGCCCGGTGCGGGTGCCTTGGCAGCCGCCGTCCCGGGCGCGGTCGACGCCTGGCTCCTGCTCCTCCGCGACCACGGCACCTGGGAACTCGCCGACGTGCTCGCGCCGGCCATCGGCTACGCGCGCGACGGCCACCCGGTCAGCGCGGGGGTGGTCCGCACCATCGAGGCGGTCGCCGACCTGTTCCGGCAGCACTGGCCCACGTCGGCCGAGCGGTGGCTGCCGGGAGGCGCGGCTCCCCGCACCGGGGACGTCGTCCGCAACGAGGCGCTCGCCTCGGTCCTCGACCGGCTCGTCGCGGCGGGCGGCGCACCGGGCGCGGACGCGGTGACCGACGGGGCTCGGGCCCGGCGGATCGACGCCGCCCGACGGGAGTGGGCGGAGGGGTTCGTCGCGACCGCGGTCGACGCGTTCGTCCGCCGGCCGCACCGCCACTCGTCCGGCACCGACCACGCTGGCGTCATCCGAGCCGCCGACATGGCCGCGTTCCGGGCGTCCACCGAGCCCGCGACGACGGCGGAGTTCCGCGGCCACACGATCGCGAAGACCGGGCCGTGGGGGCAGGGTCCGGCGCTCCTGCAGGTCCTGCGGATGCTCGAGCCCCTGCCCGACGAGCGTCTCGACCCGTCCACCGAGCTCGGTGCCCACACGATCGTGGAGGCACTGAAGCTCGCCCTCGCCGACCGCGACGCGTACTACGGCGACGGCTCGGTCCCGCTCGACGTCCTGCTCGCCGACGCCACCGTCGCGGAGCGTCGGGCGCTCATCGGGGACACCGCGTCGGCCGAGTTCCGCCCCGGCCACGTGCCGGGCGTCGACCCGGTCCTACCGCCGCTCCGCACCAGCCACGACGCGACCGGTGCGGCCGGGGTCGGTGAACCCACCGTGCCCGGTGCGCGGGTGACGTCGCCTGACGAGACCGCTGCCGAGGTCCCGGTCGAGGACCGCGGCGAGCCGTTCGTCGCGCCCGACGGGGACACCCGCGGCGACACGTGCCACATCGACGTCGTGGACCGCTGGGGCAACATGGTCAGCGCGACGCCCTCGGGCGGGTGGCTGCAGTCGTCACCGACGATCCCGGAACTCGGGTTCTGCCTGGGCACCCGCCTGCAGATGACGTGGCTCGAGGAGGGCACGGCATCGACCCTGCGCCCCGGCGAGCGCCCGCGCACCACGCTCACCCCGACGCTCGTCCTGCGCGACGGTGTCCCGGTCGCCGCGCTCGGCTCCCCCGGGGGCGACCAGCAGGACCAGTGGCAGCTGCTGTTCCTGCTCCGCTGGATCGTCGGCGGGTACACGCCGCAGCAGGCGATCGACGCCCCTGCCCTGCACACCACGTCGTTCCCGGGGTCCTTCTGGCCGCGGACGTGGGAGCCGGCGGGCCTGGTGGTCGAGGACCGGCTGGGCGACGAGGTGATCGCCGGCCTGGAGGCCCGTGGTCACGTCGTCAGGCGCGCCGGCGACTGGAGCCTGGGCCGGCTGTGCTGCGTCACCCGGGACCCGGAGACCGGGGTCCTCGGCGCGGCCGCGAACTCCCGTGGCGCCCAGGGGTACGCGGCGGGGCGCTGACCTCGGGGTTGGGGGCGGACCTCGAGGCGGTCGGGACTCCGGCCGGTGGTCGTACTCGCCGGAGGCCGTGAACACGTCTCCGCTTTCGGCGGCGGCCGCGAACGAGAAACGGGAGTGGTCCGACGGCGTGGGAGGCAAGCCCGGCCTCGCTGCCCGCAAAAGCGTCTGACATAACATACGTTATCGGCGCGGCGTTGCCTCGTTGCTGGTGTCAGCACACAACTGATGGGACCGGTTCCGTCGCCCTTTGAGGTCAGCGCATGTGTGTCGTCGCCCCCCAGAGCCGCTGCAAACTTCTCGAGGTGGGCGCGCAGTTCGTGGACGCGAACCCCGCTGGACCGATGAGACGGGGCCGGTGACCTCGGTGGACAGCGACCCTGATGCCGCCATTCGCGTTGCCGGGTAGAAGCGGGAGATGCCCTACTCCGTGATCCAAGTTGCTCAGGTGCCGGCGTCTGTTGATGAACATCCGGCGTCGAGCCCGTGGGACCGGCGCCTCAACGACGCGCTCGGCATCACGGCGTTCGGGCTGTACCAAGTCGAGCTGCCGCCTGATGGTGAGACAGTCCCCCATGATCACCGGGACGATGGCGCAGAAGACGCTTACGTACTTGTCGGCGGCTCCGCAGCCCTCTTGGTCGACGGTGATCAGGTTCCGCTACGGACTGGCGATGCAGCAGCAGTGACACCCGAGTCCAGACGATGGATCCGTGCCGGCAGCGATGGCTGCACCATCATCGCCGTGTGCGCGTGACTTAGGCGTAGGAGGATGTGCTCTGCGAGCCGGACGTGGTCCTCGTGCATTGCTGCACTTCTGGCAGCTTCGGGTATCAGCACACTGCTCACCCGCCGCCGGCGGAGCGCCTGAAAGCTCTGACCCGCCCCGCCAAGCCGACGCAAGCGACTCAGCTCTCCTGCAAAAGAGGACCGGGGTGCCTTGTCACCGATCACCGTGGTCCGAGTTGAGGCCTCCCAATTACGGTCGCGCGCTGTCCTATTTCTCGCAATGCCCCGGGCAGGGGGGGGTGCGGAGCACCGGTCGCCCGGTGCTCCGCACCCTGTCCGCTGCGGGCCGCCCGTCAGTGGCGGCGCCGCAGGGTCAGCGCCCCGAGGCCGGCGAGCAGCAGCAGGACCGCCGCCAGTGCCGGGGACGCCGGATTGCCCGCGCCCGTGTACGCCAGGGTGCCGGCGGTGTTCGCCGTCGCCTCTACCCCGGTCGCTGCGGCTGCTGCCGGAGCGGAGGACACGAGGGTCGGGGTCGACCGGACTACGTCGGCCGTAACGACCGGGGCGGTGCCGGTGTCGACGAGCGGCGTGGTGCCGGTGTTCGGGATGGTGCCGACGACCGGGGTCGTACCGGTGTCGGGGATGTTGCCCGTGCCACCGGGCGCGGTTCCGGTGTTCGGCGTCGAGCCCGGGATGGTGCCCGGCGTGGTGCCGGGATCGGTACCCGGGGTGGTGCCTGGCGTGGTGCCGGGGTTGGTGCCCGGGGTGGTGCCGGGGTTGGTGCCCGGGGTGGTGCCGGGGTTGGTGCCCGGGGTGGTGCCCGGGGTGGTGCCGGTGGCCGGGGTCGTGATGCCGTCACCAATGATGCCGATGCCGTTGTCACCGACCGTGATGGGGACGTTCACCACCGGGATGATCTGCGTCCCGGACCCGACACCGCCATCGCCCGAGGTGGTGCCACCCGCAGCCGGAGCGATGCCGGTCGTCGGGGTCGAGCCCGTCGTGCCACCGGTGCTGGTGCCGTCGCCGATGACGCCGATCCCGTTACCGCCGATCGTCACGGGGGCGTCGATGACGGGGATGATCTGCGTGCCGGAACCGATGCCATCCGAACCAGAGGTCGTGCCACCGGCCGCCGGAGCGGTGCCGGTCGACGGGGTCGAGCCGGTCGTCGTGCCGCCGGTGCTGGTGCCGTCTCCGACGACACCGATCCCGTTGCCGCCGACCGTCACCGGGACGTCCACCACCGGAGAGACCTGCGTGCCGGAGCCGATGCCGTCCTCACCCGACGTCGAGCCACCGGCAGCCGGAGCAGTCCCGATCGTGGGAGTCGTGCCCGTCGTGCCACCGGTGCTGGTGCCGTCACCGATGATGCCGATCCCGTTGCCGTCGACCGTGACCGGGATCGAGACGACCGGGGTGACCTGGGTGCCGGAGCCGATGCCGTCTTCGCCCGAGGTCGTCCCACCAGCCGCCGGAGCAGTCCCGGTCGTGGGAGTCGTGCCCGTCGTGCCACCGGTGCTGGTGCCGTCACCGATGATGCCGATCCCGTTGCCGTCGACCGTGACCGGGATCGAGACGACCGGGGTGACCTGGGTGCCGGAGCCGATGCCGTCTTCGCCCGAGGTCGTCCCACCAGCCGCCGGAGCAGTCCCGGTCGTGGGAGTCGTGCCCGTCGTGCCACCGGTGCTGGTGCCGTCACCGATGATGCCGATCCCGTTGCCGTCGACCGTGACCGGGATCGAGACGACCGGGGTGACCTGGGTGCCGGAGCCGATGCCGTCCTCACCCGACGTTGTCCCACCAGCCGTAGGAGCAGTACCGGTCGACGGGGTCGAACCGGTCGTCGAGCCACCGGTGCTCGTGCCGTCACCGACGACACCGATCCCGTTCCCCGTCACCGTGATCGGGACCGAGACGGTCCCGAGCAACTGCGTGCCGGAGATGAGCCCGTCCGCCCCGGAGGTCGAACCGCTCGTCGTGCCACCGGCCGGAGCAGCCGGGGCCGCGGAGGTCCCGATGGCCGATCCGTCCCCGAGCGCGCCGATCCCGTTGCCCGAGACCGTGACGGGGACCGTGACGTCCGGCAGGACCTGGGTGCCCGATAGCACCCCGTCCTCCCCGGAGGTCGAAGCGGTCGTCGTGTCACCGGCCGGAGCTGCCGGAGCCGCCGGAGCCGGAGCCGACCCGGAGGTCGAGCCGGTGGCGGCAGCGTCACCGAGGACACCGACGGCGTCGCCGGTCGCCGTGACCGGCACGTCCACCGCACCAGTGACCTGGGTGCCCGAGAGCACCCCGTCCTCGCCGGACGTCGTCGGCGCCGGAGCCGGAGCAACGGGAGCCGGAGCCGGAGCCGCGGGGGCCGGTGCGGCCACCGCGTCCCCGAGGACACCGACGGCGTTGCCGGTCACCGCGACGGGAGCGCTGACGTCGGGTACGACCTGGGTGCCGGACGCGATGCCGTCGACCCCACTCGTGGCGGGAGCAGGTGCCGGCGCTGCGGGTGCTGGTTCCGCGGGCGCAGGTGCCGCCGGAGCCGGAGCCGGAGCTGCCGGTGCGGCAGCGGTGGATACCGCGTCGCCGACGATGCCGAAGGCGTTGCGGGTGACGGAGACGGGCGCGTCAACGGTCGGCGCGACCTGGGTTCCGGAGACGGTGCCGTCCTCGCCGGTGGTCGTCGCCGCGTTCGCGGCGACGGCTCCACCGAAGGTCAGCCCGCCCACGCAGAGGGCGAAGAAGAGCCCTCGGGAGACGTTCTTGTTCATGGTCGTTCACTCCTGATCGAGATGGATGGTCGACCGCACACAGAGGCGGTCGATGGCGCGTCCTGCCATGACGGGCAGGTGCGCCGATCTCAATCGGGAGCGACGTCGTGGTCACCGACGAGCGATGCCGGGACGGCGTCGTCGGAGACCGAGCCGCGGAGGCCCGCGGCGAGGGGGGAGATTTGGGCCTCGGTGCCGACGGTGCCGAGGATGTTCGCGCCAGCGGAGCTGCCGGAGGTGCTGCCGCCCGTGGTGCCCTCGGTGCCGCCGTCGAAGGGCGTGTGCACCGGTGCGCCGCCGACCGGGAGAATGAGCGCTTCACCGCCGACGGTGATCACGGCGGAACCGTGCGTCGGGGCGGCCGTGGCAGCCGCGGACGCGGCGACGGGACCGAAGACGACGGCGCTGGTGTCGGCGGTGCTGTGGGCCAACGTCGTGGCGTCCTCCGCCTGGACGGCGGGGGCAGGGCCGGCGATGGTGCCGGTGGTGCTGCCGTCGGTGAAGCGGACTGGCGTCCGGTCGCTGACCGGGGCCGTGGTCGCGACGGGCGTCGGGCCGGAGACAGGCTCGGCGCCGGAGCCAGGGACCACCGGGAGCGATGGGACATCGACGCCGGGAAGCGAACCTCCGGGCAGGACCGGGCTGCCGGGCAGAAGCGGACCGGACGGCAGTCCGCCGACGATGTCCGGGACTTGGTCGACGACGGTCGGGACTTCCGCGACGACGCCGGGGACCTGCGTGAGGACGCCGCCAACGGTGCCGAGCGTGTCGTCGACGACGCCGGTGACCGGGGCCGTGACGCCGCCAAGCGTCTCGTCGCCAAGGAGTCCACCGACGACCGGGAGGCTCCCGACCACCCGGTCGACGATGTTGACCACTGCGGTGACGGGGCCACCGTCGGCGACCGTCCCGACGGCCCCGGTTACGGGGTCGAGGACGGTAGCGGCGGTGCTGGTCACCGGGCTGAGCACCGCACTCGCGGTGTCGGTCACCGGGCTGAGGACCACACCGACGGTGTCGGACACCGGACGGGAGGCTCCGCTCACGGCCGCCTTGACGCCGTCGGTGACCGACGTGGTCGGGCGGGCACCGCTCGGGGCGTGCGTACCGGCGGGGGTCGTACTCGGCGTCGCCGGGGCGTGTGCCGCCGGTGCGCTGGTGGTCGGGGCGCTCTGAACCGGTGCGCTCTGGGCCGGGTTCGGGGCGTGCTGGGCCGGAGCCGGCTGACTTGGCGCGGCAGGGCTGGCGGCGACCGGTGCTGCCGGGGCCTGTGCGGGCGCTGCGGGTGCAGGCGCTGTGGGTGCCGGCGCTGCCGGGGCGGGCGCTGCGGGTGCGGGAGCTGCCGGAGCGGGTGCTGCCGGGGCCGGCGCGGGGGGCGCGACCACGGTCCGGACCGGTGCGACGGCGGTGTCGAGCACCTGGCCGACTCCGCTCGACACGCCCTGCACGGCCCCGCCGACGGTCGACGTGACGCCGCCGACAAGCCCGGTGCTGCGCTGCTGCGTGGTGGTCTGAGATCCACTCGTCGACGTCAGCCCGAGGAGCGAGCCATCTGCCGCTGCGGCCGGGCGAGCGCCCAGGAGCAGCGAGAGCAGCACGACCGCTGCAGCGACCCCGGAGCCCAGGAGGGCCCACCGGATCACCGCCCGCAGGGGTGCACGCATCGACGCGTCCATGCGCTCACCTCCTGATCTCGGCTGCGCACGTTGAATGGTTGATCGGCACGGTACCCCTCGACGGCCGAGTGCGCGAGATGTTCTCAAGAAAAAGTCAGGATCGTGAGGGCAGGCGAGGAAAGGCAGCCTGGTGCCACGGGTTGAGCGTGACCCGCCCGCGATGAGCCGGCCAGCCTCGAGGAGCCTCGTCGTCAGCTCGACGCGTCTTGTTCTTGCGCGACGTCATGCCGTGCAAGAACGAGGGTGGTGACATCGTCGTCAGGGCTGCGTTCGGCAACGAGGGCGCGCACTCGAGGAAGAAAGTCGTCCGGAGCAGCCCAGTACATCTCGGCGAGCCGATCAAGCGACGCGAGTGTCCCGTCAAACAGGTCGAGCACGCCGTCGCTGCAGACAACCAGCGCGTCCCCGGGTTGCAGGACCAGGAACCCAGAGGAGCGGCGCATCGCGCCGGGATGCAGCCCGAGTGGGAGGTCCCGTGATCGAAGCAGCCGCACCGGGTGCCCGTGTGCCGAGAGATGCATCGCGATGCCGTGACCGGCATCGCCGAAGTCCACCCACCCCGTGGATGTGTCGAGATGTGCGTGGAACGCGGTGGCGAATGACTCCGCTCGCACGAGCGCTGGCCCGATCTGTCGGTCCGTGGCAGCGATCACATCGGCAGCGGGCAGTTCCAGGTCTTGAGCAAGGAACGCCGCACGAATGGACGCGGCATGCTTGGCCGCCTCCACGCCTTTGCCCATCACATCAGTGAGGGTGATCGCCGCCCCGTTCGTCGTGGGCGTCCAGTCGTAGAAGTCGCCGCTGGCACCACTGAACGGGATCACTTCGGCGCGCAGGTCGTAGCCGGGGAGCTGAAGCGAATCAGGTGTGAGCGTGCTGGCGTCGGTTCCCGAGCCAGCGTCGCTGCCGTCATTGCTGAGGATCCGGCCTGCCCACGTGGCGAGGTCCTGCAGCAGGATGACATCGCTATCGGCCAGGACCCGCGGGTGAGTGTCCATGACACACACCGATCCAACTCGTGTGCCTCGCACACTGACTGGTGCGCCAGCGTAGAAGCGCATTCCGAGCGTCTGCACCACCGGCAGCGTCGCGAACCGGGCATCGGCGCGAGCGTCAGGCACCAAAGTGGGCTCGTCGTGGAGCACGGTTTCCGCGCAGAAACTCCCCCGTGCGGGTATCTCCCGACGACTGGTCGATGTCTGTGGGGTGAGGGTGTGCACGGTGTCGTCGTCGACGAGGTTCAAGAACGCCATCGGCGCTCCAAACACGTCCCGCGCCAGCCGAGCAACGCGGTCGAATCGCTCAACGGGGTCTCCCCCGATGACGTCGAGCTCGTGCACAAGCGTTGCCCGAACCGTCACGCCATCCACACCGCCACTGTAAGCGGCCCGCGACGAGCTCGAGTCACCATGCCGGGCACCATGGCGCTACAAGCGCAGTGCTATCACTGCGCAAGCAGTACGCCCGACCGATGACGGAGGTGCCAACGCCACGGCGGTGTCCGAAGCCTCACTGCTTCACCTTCGGCGATCACGCAGGGATGGACAACTGGTGTCCTCGCGCGCGCGGAGGAGTAAGCGGCGGCGTGGCGTGACGAATCAGGAGCCGCGCCACGCCGCCTTCGCTCCGGTAACCAACCGGTGCGTGACGTTGACGGTAGCAGTTGGACGGAAACGGCACGGTGCGACGTTGCAACCAACCGTCGAGTCGTAGCTGACCGAAATCGTTACCGAAAACGCTTGGCGCTGAGCTTCGGGCTGGCAGGATGAGAGTGCCCCAGGGAGGAATCAGGGTTCTGGGAAGGGAGGGCGGGGGCCTCACCAACCCCCGTTCTCCGTCCCCATCACAAGCACGGTCGCGTACGGGAGTCAGCGGGTCAGGGTCTCGCGCGGACTCTCGCCGTACGTCGCTCGATACAGCGCGCTGAAACGTCCGGGATTGCTGAAACCCCAGGCTGCCGCGACGGCGGTCACTGAATCACCCCGAGTGGGGTCCGCCGACAGCAGAGCCCTTCGGGTGCCGGCAACACGAGCGAGCCGCACGTACTGCATGGGTGACTGGCCACGTTCCCGTTGGAACGCCAGTGACAGCCCTCGTTGCGACAGCCGGGCTGCCGAGGCGATGTCCTGCGACGTGATCGATTCCTGAAGGTGATCGTCGATGTAGGCGATAGCGCGTCGCACCGCGGCACTCGGCATCGCAGCGGAGCGGATCGGCGTTTCGACGAGGCCGAACGCAGTGATCGCGCTGACAACCAGGTACCGGGACGCTTGATCGCGGAGCAGCTCATCGGCGTAGATCTCCGGTGTCTCAAGGACCTGGTGCCGGTATTCCTCAACGGTCCGGCGCCACAACCAGTGCTGCGCGGCATCGAGAGGGCGTACCGCGCCCTCTCGCAGCTGGACATGCTCGACGTCCCACAGCTCGCTCGCGATTTCTTGGAGCAGCCCTGCCGAGAACGAGCATGTCGAGACCGTGGCGTGGTCGATGCTGAACTGTAATCCCTGATCAGGTGGCATCAAGAACGCTTCGCCCTGACCGATCACCTGCTCTGAGCCCCACGGGTTGTACGCGTAGGTGCCTGACTCCACCTGGACGAGCATCACCTCATCAGTGGCATCGAGATCGACCTGCAGCTTGGCGCCGAGCTCCAAATCGGCGATCGTGACGGCATCGCCGCCGACAACCCGCTGACGGTACGACAACGCCCCCGCGGACAGGGCTGCCGTGTACCCAAAGCTCTGACTGATCGCCTGAGCTGCTTCATCAGCGTTCGTCGTCGCAACGTCGACGAAGGTAGGCACGCTCACAGCAGGGGTTCTACCACGAATCGCGCCGAGCATCCCCTTGCCCGGACGCCTTCACGTCCCGCGCCTTGAGCCTGCAACCGTTCGAGAAACGAACAAACTTTCGCCTTGCGAGAGCTTCCCGCTGCTGACAAGATCACCGAAACATCGCTGACGGGGGTCGTCGGAGATCCTCACCAGATCGCCACGGCAGCAGGAACCAACCACTCCTGCCACCGTCGGCGAACAGGGATCAGGAGCAACGATGTCAGGACAGTCCACCGCGCCCGCTTCTCGGCGCACCAAGATCTTCGCCCTCGCAGCCGGCGGTTCTCTCGTCGTCGGTGGGGTTGGATTCACCCTCGCCGCGTGGACGGACACGGAATGGGTGTTCGGCGGGAACGGCGCTGGAGGCGCTGGGGTTGGTACATCCACGTTCGAGGTCGAGCAAAGCGTCGCCGGAGCACCCTTCACGGCCGGATGGACCCAAGCGGAAACGAACCCGGGCCAGGGCATGACCTTCACAGCAGACGCGCTCGCGCTGTCGCCGGGCGAAGCGTCGTACGCTGCGGTGGCGCTCCGCACGGTTTCGGGATCCGTTGCAGGAACGCTTCGCCTCGAGTCCGCGACGCCCGCGGCCGGCATCACGACCGCTGACGCGGACGAGATTCTGTGGGATGCACTGCAGGTTCGCGTCGCTACGACGGCGACGTCAGCATCCTGCAGCGCAGCGACGTTCAACGACCCCGCAGCCGTCATCGCAAGCGGTTCCCTGGGGACGGCAGGGGCTACGGTGACGCAAGCGCTGGCAGCGAATTCGGGATCCGCCCAGGCGTACTGCTTCGAGGTCTCCTTGCCCACCAGTCCTGCCCTGCCAGCGGGCTTCGAACTCGATGCCCTGCAAGGGCGGACTGTGGCACCGGCGTGGGAGTTCACGGCCGAATCAGCGTGACCCAGGTGAACACCGAGCTCGCCTCCACCGCCGCACCGAGGCAAGCACCAGCGAAGCGAACGCTGCACGATGTCGTTCGGACAAGTGTGGTCACCGTCAGCGGCATCATCGGGCTCATCTGCATCGCGTGGTGGGCAGTCGCCACGATTGCTGGCCTGTCACTCATCGTCGTGACGACTGGATCGATGAGTCCCACGATCCCCACAGGAGCTGTCGTCGTCGCTCGCTCCGTGGCAGCGAGTGAGATACAGACGGGACAAGTCGTTACGGTCCCCCGACCCGGCTCCGTGCTGCCCGTCACTCACCGAGTGATCGCCGTCGGCGACGTCCCTTCCGACCGGGAGGCACGCTCGCTGACCCTGCGCGGGGACGCGAACGCCACACCCGATCGCGCCCCCTACGTCGTACGCGACGCGCAACTCACGATCGCCTCAGCGCCCGCCGTCGGTTCAGTCCTCCAGGCCCTCGACAGTCACCTTCTGCGCGGGCTGCTCGTTGCGATGGTCGGAGTCGTGATCATTTGGGCGTTCTGGCCACCACGACGCGGGCCAGACGTAGCATGACCGGTTCACGGCGGATCGGTGTCCTCGCAGGCGGCGCTCTCATGTGCGGTGTGATCGGGATCCTCAGCGCCACGTCTGCTGCCGCGACGGTCTGGCACCCTGCGCCAGAAACAGGGACCCCTGGTGGGCTCACACTCGACACCGACCGCAGCCACCTCGACATCCCCGACCTCGCACCAGGTCAACCTGCGTTCTGGCAGATTCACACCCGCGTCGACCGTGACGGGACCGTGCGACTCGACCTCGACGTCCGGAAGGACGGCGACCTCGTCGCCCACCCCCGCGGCCTTCAAATCGCCGTGACCGCGTGCGATGAGGAATGGCAGGAGATGCGATCCGCTCCTTGGTGCGCCGCCCCCCACCCGATCGTCCGCCCGAGCCCTACCTCGCCGGCCGGGCGCACCGCGCTCACCGTCCCGCATCCCCGTGCGGACGGCGAGACGTTCCTCCTCGTCGAGTTCTCACTTCCTGACACCGCTGCTGCCGCCAGCGACGAAAGCCTCATGGGACTGACCGCGACCGTCGGCATCGGGGTCACCGCAACCACCGACACTGGCTCCCTTCCAGGCTCTCTAACGCCGGACAACAACGGTGCGGAGCGTCCAGCGGTCTCATCGACGCGTCCTGCTCCGTCCGTCCTGGCATGGACCGGCACTGGGGTCGTCGTGCCGTGCCTGATCGGTGTGGCCCTGATCATCACCGGATTCACGTTGCGACAACGACGGTTCCGGGGCGCATCATGATCGGCGCACGCTCCTGGCGGCAGCGTGTATCCGGTCGGGGAGCTCGAGGGATCGCCGTTGTTGCCACCGTCGCAGTGCTGGCGATCGTTCTCCCTGGAGTCACATCGACCACCGCGTCGTGGAATGACCAGGAGTGGACGCACGGCGACATCGGCACCTCGGCATTCCGATGCGGATCCGACTCCGATTACACGACGCAGTCGTCAAGCCGCTTCGTCAGCGGCACGCTCACCGGCGTCGACCTCGACACCGTCGCCGGCGTGCACGGCCTCGACGTGACCAAGCCCAGCACCAGCAGCGCGACCGTGGATCCGGTGACCGCTCCGGAGATCACCAGCACCCCGACCGTCGCCGCGTTCGGGAACCCGTTGAACGTCGACGTCCTCGGCGATGTCCTCGGACTCGATCTCACCGGGCTCGGCGTCGGTCTCCCCGCCGGCTCCGCCGGCGCGGTGAACCAATACGCGAAGGCCACTGCCACGGGCCAATCGGTGGCAGCCTCCGGCCTCGTCAACGATTCTGGCGGTGTCCTTGTCACCGACTCGACGCCTCCCGACCGTCTTCCAGAGCCGGCATCGCTGACCCTGAGCCAGGCACTCCCCGCACTGAGCGGAGTCAGCGACGTCGGCCTCGAGGTCGGCGCCGTCGCATCAAGCGCAGAGCTCGACGGCTGCGCCCTGCTGCGGGACGCAATTTGGGGCGGCGCAAGCACCAACGTGACGGGAAGCAGCCCCGCCGGCTCCGCTGATGCCATGACGGTCAGCTCCGTCTCGCGAGCCGCGGCTCTCCCCGCAGGTGTGCATCTCGTCCGGGACTACGGGGTCGCTGGTCTGGGGCTGCGCGTCGAGAGTCCTCTCGTCGGATCGCTCGTCAGCAGTGTCGACACCACGGTGACGACCCTGCAGAGCTCTATCGCACAACTCTCCGGCACGAACGGGCTCCTCTCCCAGGCCCTTCAGCAGAACATCGTCGGAGCGCTCACCAACGGGCTTCGCTTGGGCACCGTCTCCGGCACCGTCACTGTCGATGGAGCCGACGTCGCCGGAGCGGTCCGCCCTCTCCTCACCGAGACCCTCACGGACGGGACCGTCAGCGTCGAATTGTCCTCAGGCAAGATCCGCGTCGACCTTGCCCACTTGCTCGGGGACAGCGACAGCGGCCTCAACGGTCTCCCCCCGAACACCGAACTCGTCATCAACGCAGCGGTCCTCGACGGCATCTCCACCCGCGTCGGCACACTCCTCGACGCCTGGACAGGCCGCGTGACCACAGCACTCATCACCGCCCTCAACACGCTTCAGGTTCGCGTCGCCCTCGACGTCGACCTCAACCTCATCACCGCGCCACTGGTGCAACTCAACATCCGCATGAACAGCGGAGTCGAAGCCATCATCAACCGCCAGTCCAACCTGACCGTGGGCACCACCCTGCTCGGGCTGAACCTCGGCCTGCTCACCGGCGTCGTCAGCGCACTGGTATCCGGACTCCTCACCAGCCTTCCCACCGTCATCGTCTCCACATTGACCTCGACACTCTTCACGACGGTCAGTTCGCTCGGCAGCACCATCGCCGCTGCCGCTCGGCCACTTCTCGGCGCGATCGGCAGCGTCACCGACCGCCTCCCGAGCCTGCTTTCCATCACGGTCAACGCGCACGACGACAAACCCGGAACTCGGAATGGAACAGCTGTACGAAGCGGTGCCTACACCGTCACAGCGCTCCGCATTCGCCTCCTCAGCGCGCTGCTCCCCACCGGCACAGCGGGCATCGACCTCGCGAAGTCAACCGTGGGCCCGGCCGTGATAGACCTCCGCCGGACGAGCACATCACCCTCTTAACGACGCGAATTCTGCTCTCAAGTCGACCACCGGCGATGGTGGCAACGTGATGACCACGTCCACAAGCCGGCCGCTTGTCACTGGTGCGGTGAACATCGCCGGGACGCACACCCAGGCCGCACCTCCGGCCAGGAAGAGGGACACATGTCACCTGCAGATTGCGACCGATAGCGCCGGATTGCCTTTTCGCAATCGCGCTCGCACGCGAACTCGTCATCTCCACCCGCGAGGTCACCCGAAGATCCCTGACCCTGCGGATGAAGCACTCGGCAAATCGTCCCCTACACGGCCCGCGCGGGTCATATCCGACAAACACATATACATCGGCATTGCCAGTCGGGGCTGCGAGGCTCGGCCGCGTCTAGAAGGCGCGGATGCCGAAGCGGCGGGTGACGGTTCGGAAGTCGGGATCCTCGAGCGTGATCGCCTCACTGCTGGTGACCGTGAGGTGGCTGTCGGTTCGGTCGAGCCACAGCGCGCGGCACCAGGATCCGCCGTGCTTGCTACCGAAGTGGATGCCGAGCGGACGTGAGCCGTCGTCGAGGCGTGCGTCATGCACGATGTCGGCAACTGCGGTGGTGAGCGCGCGGTCGTCTCCGCGAAGCGCGGCGGTGGTGAACGCCGCGTAGCCGCCCACCAGGAGGTGCGTTCGAAGGCTCGACTCCAGCGCACTGATTGAGTCCGGGTGCTCAATATCGACAAGCCACCCCTCCGCCGGGTGCTCAATCACCAGTGTCGTGCGGTCGTCGCGCCATGACCGGGGCAGGGTGCCGGTCTGCATGAAGGCGCGTTCCTCCCAGTCCGCGGCAACGTCCGCAAGGAACTCCTCGAGCGTCAAACCAAGGGCTGCCGCGTCGGTTTCGAGGGCGCTGCCGGTCCCAAGCGGCAGCTTGAATCCCGCGAGGACCTCCGCGAACGCGCCCGATCGGGAGTCAGCTGTGTAGAGGGTTGCGGTGTCAACGGAGTCGTACCGGCCCCAACTGGAGCGTTCCGTTTGGTGTGATCCGGCGTCCCGTCGGGTTGGCGCGGAGATGGGGGCGTAGGTGTTCTTCGCGATTCGATACCCGATGTCGCCAGCTGATGGGAGGAGGCGCAAGCCTGTGGTGGTGCAGGTCCGGGGAGCGCGGACGCTCACGCGTCGACAGTGCCGTCGATGAAGGACTGGGCGGCGCGGCCGAGTTGAGCGGCGTCGTCATCGCGGATCGCAGTGAGCGGGGTGCGCTCTCCGAGGAAAGGGTTCGCGCCGATGAACCACGCGCGGGCGACGTGTGCACCCTCGTGTTCGGCGACGACGCTCCACGTTCGAGACATCAGGCGGAGACGGCGCTCGAAGTCAGCGCCGGGACGTGGGCCATCGTCCTTGCCCCACTTGATCGGGAGCTTCCGGTCCTTGCTTCCGGTGGCCGCAGCTACCAGCGTCGGTCCGAGAGCACCATTGAGCTCGCGAACGAGCTCATGGATGTCGAGCCGAGTCACCCGCCCGTGCTGAACCTCCGCTGCAACCGTCATGCCACCAGTTTTACACCCAACTGATCGGTTCGGCCAGCTCCGACTCATGAGTGACGAGCAGTGCGCCAGGCTGATCCCCGCTCCTACCCGCCGGTAACAGCCCAACGCTGCCACCGATGACACGGAGCGGCGAGTGTCTAGTCCGAAGGGCGGGATTTCCGACTGATGCACGCGTCAGTCATCGGCTTGCCCGCCTGCTCCGATTTGTTCGCCTCTATCACCTTCAAGTTCAGGCCTCGGTGTTGTTTTGGGGTATACCCCAGTGCGACAGTGCTCAGGCGCCCATGCCGTGTTGCTCTGGAGTGGTATCGCGCTCCTCTGCAACAGATGTGCGCAAGCGTCTAGACCCGTTGCAGCAGCAGCAACATCGGGAACCGACCAAGATGCAGGTGAGCACCAAACCGACAGGGACTCGACTTCGAATCGCTCCCGTAAGACCGGCCAGGGTGGTCCGTGCCACTGCTCTTCGGGTGAGTATGGGGTGGGCCGCCCTGGCCGCAGCAAGACTCTGGAGGCAGCTCGATCGGGCCTCCTGTGCGGCGAGGGCGCCTGCCACTGGTTCGGGTCTAGGGCAGGCACCCTCGCGCTGCGACGCCGTCGAGCTCCAAACGATCCTCTCGACGAGGCCAGCCCGGTAACAGGGGGTCGAGCTCCCGCGGCCCGCGGTGCAGCGAAGGCGAGATTACGTCACCCTTTCTCGGGGCGCCAGGGTCCATGCAGTCGGGTAGCTTCCGCGAACACCTTGGTTATTCGTCTACGGGCGCTGCAGCCTGCGCTTGATGCCGGTACAAGGTCGCCCGCGACCACCCCACCAACTCCGCGGCATCCGCGGCAGTGTGGCCAGCGGCTCGTGCTTCGTTCACGATCGCGAGCTTCCGAGCGATGATCTTCGGATCCGACGGCGGACGCCCGAACCGGGTCCCTGACTCCCGCGCTGCAGCGATGCCGGCGGTGACCCGTTCGACGATGAGCTCGCGTTCGTACTCCGCCAGGGTCGCCATTAGGTTCAACATCAGCCGACCCGTCGACGTCGCCGGGTCGATCCCGTCCGACACCGACCGGACACCGATGCCCCGCTCCCCCAACATCGCCACCGTGCTCAATACGTCGACGAGCGATCGGCCGAGCCGATCAACCCGCCACACCACGACCGTGTCGCCGGCAGCGGCGTGCTCGAGCAGCCGGCCCATCCCAGGACGAGCAGCAGCTTCCTTTCGGCCCGAAGTGACATCAGCGAAGATGTCCCGCTCCTGCACCCCCGCCGCGACCAACGCATCAACTTGCAGTGTCGCGTCCTGTGCTCCAGTGCTGATACGCGTATACCCGAGCAGTCTCACCATGCAAGTGTCTCAGAAAACCCTATGACCACCCGCTGAAGCACCAACCGCGTCGAGACGACTTTTCGAGACAATCCAGACGCGCAGAAACACTGGACTCGCTCGAGCCGCCAACTGTCTCACGACTGCGTCTCAAAAACCTATAGTTTTCCGAGGCGGACCGGAGTTTAGCGGCGCTCGGACTCACGGCGGTGATGCAGGGACCAGCTAAAGCCAACGGTTACCTGCCGGCCCTTCCTCCGACTACTGCTCGAGGTGCGTCATGAGGACGACGATCGCGGCTGCGATGCCGCCTCCCGTGACGAGAACGGTGACGGCGAAAGGTAGTGCGCCGGACGGCAGGGAAACGCGATCAGTATCTGCGTCGATGAGCGTGCGGTGAACGGCCTGGTGTCGTCGATGAGCGGCAATCAAGACTGCAACTGCGGCGGCGAGGCCGAGGCCAGCGGGCACGATCGCCCAGGGGCCCAGTACCTCGGGCAGGATCCGCACTGCGACCAGGGCTGCGACGGTGATCGCCAACCCGGTTCTCCGCCACGCGAGGGCGGTGCGTTCCGGCTGCAGCCCAGGGTCGAAGACCTGCCGGCCCGAGTCGGTCACCGGAACACGACACCGAGGAAGATCAGCACCCCGACCACGATCACCGCGATCCCGATCGGCAGCGCGAGCGCTGCGGCCGGCAACGATGTGCCCTGGCGCAGGGCTCGCTCTGACCGGACCCATCCGATCCACGCCTGCAGTGGGGTGAGGATCCCGGTGACGATCAGCAGCAGGGACGCTGCAAACCGGAAACCGGGTTGAATGCTCAGTCCGAGCGCCTCCAACGCGACTCCACCGGCGAGCAGCGCGAGCGCGGTGCGGATCCACGCGAGGAAGGTCCGCTCGTTCGCGAGACTGAACCGGGCATCCGGCTCCGCCCCGTGTCGGTACACCCCGCGTGGGAACCGTCGGTCCTTTACCGGGGACAGATCCTCAATGCTCACGCCATGCCTTCCAGCCGAGCCGCCCCGTCGTTCATCCCGCGGGAGACGGTGCGGAAGCCGGCGTTCCCCATCGATGAGTCCGGCGTGTTCTGTGAACGAGCGGCGTTGCGGTAGCGGTTGCAGTACGAGTCATGGCACAGGTACGAGCCGCCGCGCATCACCCGCGGCGCATCTGGGCGGACGGCACCAGGTCCGGCAGGGTCGGACGCCGTTCCGGATGCAGCGTCGCGGGCGTAGGTGCCGACGTCGAAGGCGTCGGCACACCACTCCCACACGTTTCCGACCGTTTGCCACAGCCCGTAGCCGTTCGGCTCGTACGTCCGTACCGGCGCCGTCGTCAGGAACCCGTCGTCCAGCGTGTTCGAGGTCGGGAACGAGCCCTGGAAGATATTCACCCGCCAGTCCCGCCCGTCGCCGTCAGCGGCGCCGAGGTCGTCGCCCCACGGGTACCGGGCCTGGTCGAGACCGCCGCGCGACGCGGCCTCCCACTGCGCTTCCGTCGGCAGCGCCCGACCTGCCCAGTCGCAATACGCCTGAGCGTCGTTCCACGAGACATGCACCACCGGGTGGTCGCCCAGCCCGTCGATGCAGGAGCGTGGACCGCCCGGGTGACGCCAGTCCGCACCGCGGACTCCGAACCACCACGGCGTCTGGGGCGGCTGTCCCAGGATGTCCGCATCGTCGGCGTCGAGAGCGAGGTGGAACACGGCCGAGTAGCCGAACGTCTCAGCCTCGGTGCGGTACCCGGTGGCGTCGATGAAACGGGCGAAGTCGTCGTTGGTGACACTCGTGGTGTCGACGTCGAACGCGGACACCGTCACCGGATGCACCGGGGTTTCACCATCGCCCCACTTCCCATCGCCCTGCCCGTCACCCATCAGGAACGTCTGCGCAGGTATGGAAGCCCGACGGATCGTGTGACGGATGGTGCTGTCCTGGGTTCCGGCCGTGTCCATCGCGACAAGGGGCAGCCGGGAACCGGTCAGCAATGCCGAGCGGTCGGTAGGTGCGCAGCAGTCGTGTGCGCGGTCCGCTGAGTTCTCGGTCACGGTCTCATTCTCCGTTCTGGTCGACGGCACTAGTACTCAGGCCCATCCCGCGGTGCAAGACCGCAAAGAGCAGCGATCCGACGCATCGGCGTGGGCGTGGGGATACTGGACGCGAACGTCCCGTCCGGGCGGCGCCCATCAGTCGTGACCGTGGTGCTCGTGCAGGGTCCGTGGTTCGACCAGGCGGGGCATGACGGGGTGGCCGAGAGCTTGAATCCCTCGGCCACCGCCGCGTCATGCTCGTTCGTCGACCTCTTCAAGGCTGCGGCCGTCGCCGGTCTCGGGGAGCATCTTTCCGATGAACACCAGCGCGAGGACGCCGACGACGGCGAAGATCGCGAAGCTGAGAGCCCCACTGAACGCGAGGAGCGACGGGAAGGTCTGCCCGACGACGAAGTTGGCGAGCCAGTTCAGCACCAGGACCAGGCCGGCGGCGGTTCCTCGGATCGCGGACGGGAACAGCTCGGAGATGACCACGCGCACGCACACACCCCAGGACAGGGCGAACGCGGACAGGAACACGATCATGCTGACGAGGGTCACCCAGGCGCCGGTCGGCGACGGGTCCGGTTCGACGGTGGTGTAGATCGACAGGGCTCCCATCGCGGCGATCATGCCGATGGTGCCGATGGTGAGGAGTCGCCGACGGGGAATCCGGTCGACCAGCGTCATGCCGAGGAGCGTGAAGAGGACGTTCGCGACACCGACGGAGAGGTTGGCGGTCACGGCTGCGGTCTCGCCGAATCCTGCGTGCACGAGCGTGGTCGGGGCGAAGTAGAGGATCGAATTGGTCCCGACGAACTGCACGAGGACAGCGAGCCCGATCGCAGCCCAGGTCCGAGATCGAACCGCCGGCGCGAACATACGTCGGATCACCTCGCCGGTACTGAGACCCGAGCGAGCGTCTGCGGCGTGCGCACGCTCGAGGTCGGCGACCTCGATGCTCGCCGTGTCCGGGCGCCCGAGGCGGCCGAGCGAGGAACGCGCGTCATCGGATCGTCCGTGAGCGACGAGCCAACGCGGCGTCTCGGGCATCAGGGCGAGCCCGACCACGAGAATGAGTGCCGGTGCGATCGAGAGGCCGAGCATGAGCCGCCAATCGCCGGAGGGCTGGAGGCCGTAGCCGACGAGGTAGGCGACGAGAACACCGGTGACGACGGCGAGCTGGCCGAGCGAGCCGATCTTCCCGCGGTGCCGTGTGGGCGCTACCTCGACGAGGTACACGGACACCACGACGGCGGATGCGCCGACGCCGAGACCCATCACGAGGCGTGCGATGACCAGGACCACGACGCTCGGAGCGAGCGCTGCGACGAGGCCGCCGACGGCGAAGACGATGCCGGTGATGAGGATCACCGGCTTCCGTCCGAGGCGGTCGGCGAGCCGTCCAGCGGTCCCGACGCCGATGGCGGCGCCGAGCAGCAGGGAGCTCACGACGAAGCCCTGCTCCGCCGGGGTGAGGTCGAACTCACCGTGGATGGAGAGCATGGCGACGCCGATGATGCCGGTGTCGTAGCCGAAGAGCAGTTCGGCCAGGGCGCCGAAGGCGTAGATGAGCCAGGGCGTGCGCTGCTTCGTCGCAGACATGGTGGTCACGTGATGGTCCTCAGTTCGTCTCGGTCTGGGTGATGGTGGGATGCGGTGCTGACACGGTGGGGACGGCCGGAAGCGCGTCGACCTCACGGTCACGGTGAGCGGGGAGTTCGACCTCGCCGCGTCGGACCGGGTCGTGTGTGTCGTCCATCCAGCGGTCGAGGGTGGTGGCGAAGGTCCTGAGCACGGGCGCGTACTCGGGCTGCGCCGCCACGTTGGTGAGTTCGTCTGGGTCGACGCGGCGGTCGTAGAGTTCCTCGCGAGGGCGGGGTTCGAGGTGCGCGTCGCCCATCCCTCGCCTGGTGGGGCTGTTCTCGAGGTCGAGCGACAGGGTCAGCTTCGGGCCATCGGTGAAGTTGCGGATGTACGCGAAGTCGCGGGAGCGGACGGCGCGTATCGGGTCGTACGCGTCGTGGTGGCTCTTGACCGTCACGACTGCACGGTCTTCGTCCGGCACGCCGTCAGCGAGTACCGGGATGAGGCTCTGCCCCTCGAGTCCGGCGTCGAGGTCGCCGCCGGCGAGTTCGAGGAGCGTCGGGACGATGTCGAGGTGGCTGACGAGTTGCTCGCGCCGCCCCGGAGCGACGTTCCACGCCGTCGGGGGGCGCACGATGAACGAGACCCCGGTACCGGCGTCGTAGAGCGTGCTCTTCGCGCGGGGGAACGCCGCCCCGTGGTCCGTGGTGAACACGACCAGGGTCGTCGCCGGGTCGAGCACCTCGTCGATGCGGCGGAACAGCGTACCCATGGCGTCGTCGAACTGCGCGATCGAGCCGTGGAACGCGGCGATGTCCTCGCGGGTGTCGGCGTTGTCCGGGAGGTAGTCCGGCACGTCCACCGCCGCGGGATCGGCGGGCGTGTAGTCCTCGGCCGGCCACGGGCGGTGCACCTCCCACACGCCGACCGTCAGGAACAGCGGTTCACGTTCGGCCCGCGGTGCGAGGTCCTCGAGCCACGCCGATGTGGCGTCGACTACCTGGTGCGCTCGGGGCAGGAACCCGACGCCGCCGACCTCGTCGAAACCGAGCACGGACGGGTCGGCGTTCTCATGCTGCAGGCCGATCAGTGTGGACCGGTAACCGAGCGGGCGGAGGCGTTCCGGAGCCGTGAGGACGTTGTGGCGGTACCGCCACTGGTGGTGCGCGAGGCCTTGGACGCCATGTCGATGCGGCGCGAGGCCCGTGAAGAGCGATGCGCGGGCCGGCGAACACAGTGGTGCTGCCGCGTGAGCGTTGTCGAAGACGACACTGCGGTCAGCGAACGCCTGGATCTCGGTGCTCGGCACCGAGGGCATGCCGTAGACGGTGAGCCACCGGCCGAGGTCGTGCCCGTGCACGAGCACGATGTCTGGGCGGGTTCCTTGGACTGCGGCCACGGATGATGTCCTTTCGGCGACGCTGACGATTTGCTGGATCGATCTACTAGATCGATCCAGCAGACCCTACTCTCGTTGGAGGGGGACCGCTACCGCTGCCGTGCGGGTGTCTCGGATCAGGGATCCTGGTCGTCCGCGCATCCGCAGGACGAGCGGACGAGAAGCTGAGGCGTCAGGAGTTCGGTCGTCGGCTCGGCTCCCGCTCGGAGCCCTGTGAGCACGTCGACCGCGTACGCGCCGAGCCGTCCCGGGCCGACGGAGACGCTGGTCAGCGGTGGGTCCATGACGGCGCCGGCCGCGAGTCCATCGAACCCAACCATGGGCACGCTCGCCGGCGCTCGACCAGCCGTGCGGAGCGCTGCCGCGAACCCGAACGCGATCTCGTCGCTGTGACAGATGACCGCGTCGAAGCTGACGCCGCTATCGAGGAGGACCCGGCCAGCGTCCCGCCCCGTTCCGAGAGAGGTCCGCCCGTCGAGGTCTGCGACGAGAGTTCCTCCCGCTGCCGCCAGTTCCTCTCTGACGGCAGCGATCCGCTCCTTGCGGGCGGAACCGTGGCGCGGTCCCCCGAGGTAGACCAAACGTCGATGCCCGTGGTCGATGAGGTGACGCGCTGCGAGGTGACCGCCGACTCGGTCGTCGGGCCCCAGATACGCAATTCCATCCTCCGGACGACGGGTCACTGCGAGGACTGGTAGGCCTCCTGCATCGATCGTCGCAGTACCCGCCTCGGTCTGCACGGGAACGACCACGAGCGCGTCGACGCCCCGTTCAATCATGCTGCGGACCAAAGCCTCCTGCCGGCCGGGTCGGTCGAAGGTGTTCGTGACGAACGCGAGGAGGTCGTCGCGCTCGAGACGTTCCTCGAACCCGACGGTCATCTCGGCGAAGAACGGATTAGTGAGGTCCGTCACGATCAGCCCGAAGGTAGAGGTGTTCTGCATCCTCAGGGATGCCGCACCGCGATGGTAGACGTATCCCAACTCGTGCATGGAGGCGCGAACACGATTGCGGGTCGCCTCGCTGAGCCTTCCCTCGTCTCGGACCACGAGGGAGGCGGCGGCTCTCGAGACCCCCGCGTGGCGAGCGACGTCAGCGAGGGTCACACGGGGCACCGTCGGATCGTAACCGACCCTGGTCCCCCACCGATGCGGCACGGGGCGCACTTTCTTTCATGACCCTTCCGTCGCGCGACTAAAGCACTCGCGACCGGGTGGTCGAGGAGGTCGGCAGATGTCATCACCGCTGTCACCCTGGGCCAGGACGGACAGCGCGGCACCGTGGGTTCTGTTCCTCCGGGTCAGGTGAATGCGCAGCATCTCCCGCAGGAGAAACCGTCGCGCTGCAGCACCGGTGTCGCACCTATCCCGACGTATTCAGTCGGCGATGCTGCGGACGCCGATGAACAATCCGGGCGGCGGTGCTGTGTAGGGCAGCGGGTCGCCTGGCTCCGTGGTTCCGGACGTCTTGGCGAACGGTCCCGCGGAGCTCAGCAGGACGCTCATGTGGTGATCGGCGTGGTCACGCCACCACACGCTCATCCCGGTCGCTCCGTCGCCCCGAAAGTGCTCCCAGGTGCGCCAGAGGGCATCGAGACGCGCGACGGCTTCAGGGTGCATCCACCAGCGGGGGTCCCACCGGAAGTCGCCCTTCGGGCTGACCTCGCGGCGGTAGGTGACGATCAGGAACTCTCGCACGAACTCGTCGGCCGAGCCATAGAACGTCTCCGGCTCCTCGAGCACCTCGTCGGCCTCGTCGACGTCGTCGCCGTGGCCGTGGCCGTCCCACTCCGCGACGGCGCTCATCGGTTGTCCTCCGCCTCGATCGGCTGCACCGTCGAGGCGTTCAGCCACGGGTTGCCCCCCGCCGGCAACGGCGACGCCAGCGGCGACGTCGACCCCGTGCGCTCGGCCCGGGCGGCGTCCTCGTATGCGGTGATCGACGCGCGGACCTTCTCGGCCTCCGGGCCTTCGTACCAGGGTGCCGTCTTCACCATTGAGGACCGCAGACCCGACGCGATCAGGATCGCACGTCCCCGGGGTAGCCCTGCGAGCTCGGATGGGTCGAGGATGCGGCGGCGGGTGTTCTGCACGCTCGTCGACCGGACGCCCTTGTTCATCGAGTACGAGATGGTCTCGTGGTCGTAGTCGCCGATGAGCTCCGACAGCTCCCGTAGCCACTCGGTCTCCTTGACACCGCCGAGGTACACGACGTCGTTGGCGGCGCTGAACAGCTTCCGCATGCCGGCGAGGGTGAACACGTCGACGCCCTGGTACCAGGACTGGAAGATCGACACGATCGGGATCCCGCGCGACCCGTAGTGCGAGTAAAGATCCGGGAGGTCCTTCCACCGGCACACGTTCGCGGCCTCCTCGAGGATGCACAGCAGCGGCGTGGCCATGCGGCCACCGGCCTGCGTCTTCGCCAGGCGCTCGCCTGCCTCGACGACGGCGACGGTCAGCGCGGTCACCAACGGTGCGGCCGTGCCCTCACCCTCCTTGGAGAGCGAGTAGAGGGTGTCGGTGCCGCGCACGAACTCGTCCGGGTTGAACTGCGGGCGGCGGTCGCCGCGCATGTTCCCGCCGACGGGCGTCACCCACCGGCCGATGCGGCTGTTCTGCAGGCAGCCCGCCATCTTCCGAGCCGTGCCGTACACACCGGCACGCTGCCGCTCAGGGGCGCGCGTCTCCGACTCGACGGCGTCCGCCACGAGCGGGTACCCGCCGCTTCGGAGGACCGACACCATCTCGCGGTTGTCGGGGTCGGTCAGCCACGTGAACACGTCGGTGATCGCGCGCCCGTCGAGGGCGGCAGCGAGCAGCATCCCGGCGAGGAGGTTCTTGCCGGCGGGGTCGAAGTACGCGTCGCCCTCGTCGCCGGGCTCGCGGGAGCCGGCGGCGAAGTGCCCGGCCAGCTTCGCGGCCGTGGTGTCGTCGGTGACGTAGGAGAGCGGGTTCCACCACCAGGTGGGCTCCTCGTCGACGACCTGCTGCGGGTCGAACACCCACGTCGTGCCGACCTCGTCGCGCAGCTTGCGGGTCGTCTCGACGGTGTCGGGCTTGTTCGACGTCGTCAACAGGGCGCCGGGAGCGGCGAGGATCGCCGGGACGACCAGCGCGGTCGTTCTCCCGACGCGGGGGCCGGCGATGCCGATCGTGACGTCCTCCCACGATGCGTAGAGCATCGTCCCGGAGCGCAGGTCCCTGGCGAGCGGGACGCGACATTCACCGAGAGCGCCGTCGAAACCGATGTCCACTCGACGGTGCCCTTCTTGATCGGTCAGAGCGTCGGGACGACCACCGCGCGGCCGGACAGTTCGCCGGCCTCGAGCTTGCGGTACGCCTCGAGCGCGTCGGCGAGGGCGTACCGCTCGACGTCCGGCTCGATCTGCCCCGCGCGGTACATCGCGACGACGTCGTGCAGGTCCTCGATGGTGCCCCAGTAGGTGTTCGTGATCGTCGACTCGTACGGCGTCGAGAAGAAGTCCCACTCGGTGGTGCCGCCGGCGATGCCGACCACGGTGAAGCGACCACCGACGGCCATCGACGCCTGAGCGGTCCGGATGGTCGGGGTCGCGCCGACGAAGTCGAACGCCGCGTCGACGCCCTTGCCGCCGGTGATCTCACGGATCCGCGCGACCTGGTCGGGACCGCCGGGGACGGTGATCGCGCCGCGCTCGGCAGCGCGCGCCATGGCGTCCTCCTTCATGTCCGTCGCGATGACGGTCGCGCCGGTCAGCGCGGTGAGGATCTGGACGGCGATCTGCCCGAGGCCGCCCAGACCCACGACCAGCGCGTACTTCCCGCCGCCGGCCAGGTTCGGCAGGGAGTTCTTGACGGCGTGGTACGGCGTGAGGGCCGCGTCGCTCAGGGGTGCGGCCGCGACGGGGTCGGCGTCCCCGAGCGGCACGAGGTTGCGGGCGGGGACGGTCACGTACTCCGCCATTCCGCCGTCGCGCCCCAGGCCGATGGCCATGTACGGGTTCGTGGCGGCGTTCTCGCAGTACGTGTCCTGCCCCTTCGAGCAGTACCGGCAGTGGCCGCAGCCGACCGGGCCGTAGACCAGGTACGCGTCGCCCTCCGTGAAGCCGGTGACGCCGTCCCCGACGGACTCGACCCAGCCGGAGTTCTCGTGTCCGAGGACGAACCCGGGCCGCTGTGCGCCGGGCTGCCCCTCCTGGAACTCGCGGTACACGGCGACGTCGGAGTGGCAGGCTCCGGCACCGGCGACCTTGAGGAGCACCTCGCCGGGCCCGGGCGCGGGCTTCTCGACCTCCGTGAGGGAGGGGAACGTCTGGTACTGCTCGAACACGACTGCACGCATGCCGTAAAGCTACACCTGTCGTCCATCTCGGCGGAGCGGCACCGGGGCCGTGGGACGAGCAGCGGTGACATTCTGCGTCCCGCCTGTGCAACGGTTGCGAGAACGAGCGTTCTCCGGTTGACTCGGCATCGAGGGTCACATCCGGCCCGCACCCCGAACGAAAGGAGCGGCCATGCCCACGCGCACCGCACGCACCGCCTGGAACGGCGGCCTCAACGACGGTTCCGGCCAGGTCGAACTCTCCAGCTCGAAGGTCGGCACGTACGACGTGTCCTTCCCGAAGCGCGCCGCCGACGAGGCCGGTGGCACCACCAGCCCCGAGGAGCTCATCGCCGCAGCGCACTCGTCCTGCTACGCCATGCAGTTCTCCGCGATCCTCGGCGAGGCCGGCGGCACGGTCGAGTCCCTCGACGTCAAGGCCGACGTCTCGCTCGGCCCGGACTCGGCCGGCGGCTTCAAGCTCACCGGCATCGTCCTCACCGTCTCCGGCGAGGTCTCCGGCATCGACGAGGCGGCCTTCCTGAAGGCCGCCGACGAGGCCAAGGCGACCTGCCCGGTCAGCAAGGCCCTCACCGGTGTCGACATCGAGCTGCACGCCACGTTCGAGCAGTAAGCACCGAGCACGCTCCTGATGCAAGGCCCACCCACCGGTCCGGTGGGTGGGCCTTGCGTCCGTCTCCCCGGTGACGGGATGCACAATGGTGCGATGGCCGAACCGCTCCTCCCCGGCCCGCGGCCGGGCCGTCCACCCCGACCGCACTCCAGGGCCCGGAGCGTCGCCCAGCACGACATGCGCGACGTCCGCGCCCGACTGCGCGGCACGATCTACGAACACGTCGAGCCGGACACCCGGTCGCTGCGGGAGCAGTACTCCGCCCGGCAGATCGTCGACTTCTGTCTCGACCTGGCCGAGGTGATGCTCGCCTCCGGGGCCGACACCCGGAGCGTCGAGACCGCCGTCATCGCGGTCGCCACGAAGTGGAACCTCGCACCGCTCGACCTCGACTTCTCCGGCAGCGCCGTGACGATCCAGTACTCCCCCACCGACGGCCCACCGCTCGTCAAGGTCCGCAGCACCCGCTCGGACGGCTCCGACCTCGCCCGCCTGGCGTGGGCGAACCAGATCGTCGACGACGTCATCCACGACGACCGGGACATGACCAGCGCCGTGAACGCGCTCGTGGCGGTGCTCCGGATGCCGCCGCGGTGGCCGATGTGGCTCGCCGACGTGGGGTTGTCGGTCCTCGGCACCTCGATCGCCATGCAGGCGGGCGGTGGCTGGCGGGCCGGCCTCGGGGCGTTCGTCCTCATGCTCGGCATCATCGTGTCCGGGCGGTGGCTGACCGGGCGGGGCTACCCGCAGTTCTTCGTGTCCGGCGCGCAGGGCGCCGTGGCGTCGGTGATCGGCACCCTGGCGATCGGGGCCGGCGTGCTCACCCCGACCGGGGCGGCGACGATGGTGGCCGCGCTCGTGGTGCTCCTGCTCCCGCACGTGCAACTCGTCACGTGGGCGCAGGACGCGATCTCGGGGTTCCGCGCGATGGCCGTGGCTCGGGCCTTCACCATCGGCATGCTCATCGCGGCGATCGTCGTGGGGGTGCCGGCCGGCATCGCGCTGACCCACTGGCTCCGGCTCGAGGTCGACCCGTCGGGCATCGTCACCCAGGCCCTGCCGCTCTGGGCCTCGCTGTCCCTGACCGTGGTGTCCGCCGGGGCGAACTGCTTCGTGCAGCAGGCGAGCGCGCGGGTGATCCCGGTCGCCGTGGTGCTCTCGGTCGCGGCGGGGGCGGCGCTCTGGCAGCTCAAGGCGTTCGGGCTGCCGTTGCTCGGGGCGACCTTCGTCGCGTCGGTACTGCTCGGCGTGCTCTCGACCTACGCGGCCGTGCGGATGCGGACCGCCGTGGCGGCCATCGCGGTGCCGGCGTTCTGTGGCGCACTGCTCCCCGGCGTCGCGGTGTCGAACGCACTGCTCAACGTGATGAGCGGGTCGTCGAGCTCGGTGCTCGACTTCGGGTCGGCCGTCACGGTCGCGCTCGCTATCGGCGCCGGACTCGTCCTCGGCGGGCTGTTCGCGACGCCGGGTGCCCGCCGAGCGCTCCGTCGCGGGCGTCGGGTCGAGGTGCACTCGGTCCACAGCGACACCACCGCGATGCCGGTCATCCGCGACTCGGGCTACGACCCCGGGAACGGGTCCGTCCCGCGCTGGTGACGCGCCCGCGGTGCCGCCGGAGACCGCGTCACGCAGCCGAACCTCGCCCCGGCGGACATCGTCCGGGCTCCTGGCCACGGGACCTGTCCGCCAGCGCGAGGCTCGGCGCGGGCATGGCCGCTAGCTCGCGTCCGAGACCGCGCTGGAGACGGCGGTCGGGGCGTCGTACTCGCCGTCCGGGATGGCACGGAGCGCCTCGAGCACGTCGTCGGGAGCGTTCTCCTTCTCGGCGGTCGACACGACGTCGTCCTTCGAGGCCGGGTAGTCGATGCCGCTCAGGTACTTCTGGATCTGGATGGGGTTCGGTGCTGCCACGATCGGTTCCTTCCGTTGGGCCTCCCGGCCTACCCGGGCGCACCTCGGCACCGACCCAGCGGGTGCGGCCAGCGGCCAGCGCCCGCTCGCGTCACGCGACGGACGTCAGGCCGACCAGTTGTCGTCGTCCGACCAGGACACGTCGGACCAGGTCGACAGCCGGCGCTGCGCGTGTGCCTCGTACCGTTCCATCCAGCCGCGCTCGAGCCGCGCCACCGCACGGTCGAAGGCCGCCACGAGGTCGAGTTCGCTGCGCAGGAGCGCCTGCAGCTGCAGCCCCTCGTACAGGGCGATGAGCTGCTCCGCCCCACGGCGCGGGTCCATCGTGTGCGGTGCACGCCCGACGGCGATGTCGTGCTCGAGGCCGCGCTTCACCTGCGCGAAGAAGAGCTGGTAGCGCGAGCGGAGGTACGTCGACATCGGGTGCTCCGGGTTGCCCGCGACACTGAGGAGCGCGACGAGCAGGCGCATGAGCGCCGGGTCCTCGGCGTTCGAGGCGACGATCGCGCGGAGGAGGTCGACCGTGCTGCCGTCGCCGACCTCGCGGGTGACCTCGTCCATCCGGGCGCCGTTCCAACGGTCCACCGCGGCCAGGACGAGTCCGTCCCACGAGGGGAAGTGCTGCTGCAGCTCGTACGTGCTGATGTCGAGGCGCTCGGCCACGTGCTCGGGACGGGCCTCGTGGAACGGAACGTCGCGGAGCAGGTCGACCGTCGCCCCCACGATCCTGATCCGCAGGTGCAGGGTCGCCGCAGCCGCAGCGGCAGCCATCGTGTCGGCGCTGGTGTCCTCGAGCATCGTGCCCTCCGTGTCCGGGACGCGCACGGTCAGGTCGTGGCCGGAGCGTCCGGGGGTGCGGACGTCCTGTCCGCACGTCGATCCTCCCGTAGATCCGGACCGGCGAGCATCCCCGGTACGGGGGTCGGCAGGATGGGGGACAACGGAGTACGCGACCGAGGCACTCCGGGCGCGTGCGTGTCCCGGCCGGATGTGTGACGATGCCGCCATGTCCCCGAACGACTCCACCGCCCACGGGCTCGCGACGATGGCCTCCGCCGGCTTCGAGTTCGGCAGCACGCCCGAGCAGGTCGCGCACGATGTCCGCACGATGTGGGAGTTCCTCGGCCGGCCGGACGGCGCGTTCGAGGCCGCCGCCGCCGCGATCGCCGTCCTGCCGCAACGACCCGAGGTCCCGGTCGCGCTGCAGGCCCGGCGCCGCGAGTTCGAGCAGGCCGTCGGCATCAACCCGGTCGAGGTCGAGTTGGCGGCCGCCCTCGCGGCCCGGGAGCTCCTCGAGACGATGGCGCGGACCTGCGGGACGCGCTGACCGCGTGACGGGAGGCCCGTGGCTGGCGAGCCACGGGCCTCCCGTCCGTCACGGCGTGACCGCCGGAGCGCTGACTACGGCGTCGGCATGCCGCCGTCGACGTGCAGCGTCTCGCCCACCACGTAGGAGGACTCGCCGCTGGCGAGGAACACGTACGCCGGCGCGAGCTCGGCGGGCTGGCCCCAGCGACCGAGGTAGGTCTGCTCGCCGGCGGAGGGCAGCGCCTCCGGCGGCTGGCCGCCGGCCGGCTGCAGCGGGGTCCAGATGGGGCCCGGGGCGACGGCGTTGACGCGGATGCCCTTCGGGGCGAGCTGCGCGGCGAGCCCCTTCGCCATGTTGTTCACGGTCGCCTTCGTGGCCGCGTAGTGCACGAGGTGCGGCGACGGCGCGTAGGCCTGGATCGACGTGGTGTTGATGATCGTGGAGCCCGGCTTCAGGTGCGGGACGGCCGCCTTCGTGATGCGGAAGGTGCCGTAGACGTTCGTCTTGAACGTCTCGTCGAACTCGTCGTCGGAGATCTTCGTGATGTCGTCGACGTTCTGCTGCTTGCCGGCGTTGTTGACGAGGATGTCGAGGCCGCCGAGCTCCTGCACGGCCGTTTCGACGAGCTGCTCACAGAACGACAGGTCGGTGATGTCCCCGGGGATCGCGACGGCCTTGCGACCGGCCGCCTCGATGAGCCCGACGATGCGGTCGGCGTCCTCCTGCTCCTCCGGCAGGTAGACGATCGCGACGTCGGCACCCTCGCGGGCGTAGGCGATGGCGACGGCCGCGCCGATACCCGAGTCGCCACCGGTGACGAGTGCCTTGCGGCCCTCGAGTCGTCCCGAGCCGCGGTAGGTGTCCTCACCGTGGTCGGCAGGCGTGTTCTCCGCCATCTCGGCGTCGGTGCCGGCACCCTCGAGGTACTGCTCGTCCGGCTTCTTGTCGGCGTAGAGCTTCGTCGGGTCCTGCATGGTGTACTGGTCGATCCGCTGGTCCGTCATGCGCCAGACGGTACGCAGCCGGGCACCCGCTCCCGTTCAGGCGGATGTCCCCCGCCGCGCACTCCGGATGGACCCCGACGGAGCCGGCCGGGGTCTCCGCCGATCAGACGGGTCGGTACACCGAGATCGGCGGGGCGTCGTCGCCCTGGTCCTCCGCGTCGCCGGTGCGCGTCCAGGTCCGGCCGTCGTGCTCGAGGGAGTCGGGCAGGTCCCCGTGCACGATCATCCGGACGGGCGGCGCATCGCCGTCGATGAGGTCGACGCCGTGCGCCGCGTTGTCCCCCGTGCTGTCCACCACGTACTCCGCCATGCCGACGACGCTACGCGGAGCCGGGCGCGTGCGGTCGGGGGACTCCCGGGCTCGGTGCGTCGCGCCTCCCGTCCCGGCGTTCCGGCGCGGGTGACGTGTCCCCACCGGAAGATCACGGTCCGGTGACGGTGCGGCCCCGTTTCGGTAACACCCGTCGTGCATCGGGGCACGGGCAGCTAGCGTCGAGCGAGTGACCCCCAGGACCGTGATGGCGATCGGCGCCGTGGTGCTCGCCCTCGTGGCGGGTGGCGCGTCGGTCGACCGCCTGCCCGGTCACGACGAGGACCGAGCGGCAGCGGCCGAGCCCACCTCGACGCCGACCCCGGTCCCGAGCTGGCGCCCCGTCTCCGCGGCAGCGCTGCGCACCGTCGACGCCGTCGAGCTGGGTGCCGAGTCCATCGTCCTGCGCTCCGACGACCGCACCGTGTCGGTCGTGTCGATGCGCGACGCCAAGCACACCGTCGGGGTCCTCAACCGCCTGCTCGGGACACCCGCGCGCACGCAGACCGCGGTCGGCGATGCCGGCCGGTGTGTCCCCGCGAGCACGACCTCGACCTGGGGCGGCGCACTCCGCGTGGCAGCGCTTCGCGAACCCGCGGCCGCCGGCAACCGGGTCGAGATCCGGGTCCTGCGCGACCACGTCCGGTCACGCCTCGGGTCGCCCGTCGAGCTGTCCGGCCCGGACGGGGTGCAGGTCGGCGACGACGTCCGCTCCCGCATCGAGCACGCCCCGGCGGACGAGCGTGAGTCACTCGGGTCCGAGGACGCCGAGGCGTGGCAGCTGCTGCTCGCGCCCGGATGGCCGTCCGACCACGACGATGACGGCGACAACGGCGTGTCCGTCCTGACGCAGGAGTCCACCGTGACCGTCATCGGGTCGCCGATGCCGGTCCACGCGACACGGACCTGCTGAGCGGACCTGCCGAGGGCCGACCCGATCCCGTCCGTCCGGGCCGGGGCGGACCGGTGGGGCTCAGACCGGTGGGGCTCAGACCCGGATCGTCGCCACCACCGGGAAGTGGTCGCTCGCGAACCAGGTCTCGGGCCCGTCGTGGTCGATCACCACGCGGTCGACGCCGGCGACCCCGCGGGTGAGCACCCAGTCGATGCGCTCTCCGCTCGCCACCGGCGGCTGCCACTCGTTGTACGACGCCGTCCGGTCGTCGGGGTCCCCGGCCACGGCCCACGCGTCCGTGTAACCGGCGTCGGTGAAGACCTGCGCGGCAGCACCCGCCCCGAACGGCTCGTTGCAGTCCCCCGCGAAGAGCACCGGCCCGTCGACGACCGACAGCCGCTGCACGATGAGCGCCGCACTGCGCCCGCGGACCTCGTCGCCGTGCGGGCCCCGCTCGTGGTCCATGTGGGTGGTCAGCAGCGTGAAGGTCGGACCCTCCGCGTCGAGGAACTGCACGTGGTTCGCGATGCGGGGGTACAGGCTGCCCCACGTGTTCGAGACCGGCTCGTCGGGGGTGTCCGAGAGCCAGAACGAGCCGGAGTCGGCGGGACGGAAGCGGTCGCGGCGGTAGAAGACGGCGGGGTGCTCGCCCGCGGTGCCGCCCTCGCGCCCCTGGCCGATGTCGGCGTGGTCGGGCAACCCGGCCCGGAGGTCGTCCATCTGGTGGTCGAAGGCCTCCTGCACGCACACCAGGTCGGGGTCGTGCCGAAGGATGAGGTCGAGCACGACGGGCCGACGGGCGGGCCAGTCGTGCGCCGGGTCCGGGTTCTTGATGTTGTAGGTCATGAGGGTGATCGGGCGCGCGGTGCTGGTCACCCCTCGAACCTACCCGCGCGCACCCGGGCACTGCCGCCCGCCGTCCGTCGCACGCGAGCGCTAGTTGATGCAGACGCCTTCCTGGCCGTACTCGTGCACGGCCGTGGACGAGGGGCTCGGCTCCGCTGCCTCCGACGACTGCGGCGCCTCGGCCTCCTCGGATGCCTGCTCGGACGGCTGCGCCGGGGCCTCGGGCTGCGCCGCCGCCGGAGCGGTGGGCGTCTTCCCGTCCGTGCCGAGGACCAGCGTGACGCCCTGCACCGTGGTGCTCTGGACCGGCACCGCGCCGGGGACGACGGCCGCGACGGCCTTGGCCTGGGCCTCCTGGCCGACCGGGTACTGCACCATCGTCGTCGCCGTCGTGTCCGAGGACCCGGGTGTGGCGACCTGGAACCCGCGCGCGGTCAGGACCTCGCTCGCAGCGGCCGCCGCACCGGTGACACCGCTGCCGTTCGACACCGTGACGGACACCGACGCGGGGTCGGCGGCCTTCGCCTCCGTGTACGCCGGCGCCTCGCCGACCAGGCCCTGCACGAACGCGGGCATGCCGACGGTGTCGACCTCGACCACCGACAGCGCGTACCCGTTCGGGTAGACCGTCGGGGTGCCGAGGATCGGGATGGTGGCGGACTTGATGTTCGACGGACGGAGGTTGCTCATCTGCCGCGCGAGCGAGAGCAGGTCGAGGCCCTGGTCGGTCTCGACGGAGTCACCGATCGCGTCGATGATCTTGGTGGTCTTCACCGGGTTGAGGAGCGTGCCGGCCGACAGGATCTTCCGCGCCTCCTGCGACAGGAAGTACTGCTGGCGGACCTGGCGGTCGAGGTCGCCGTTCGGCAGGCCGTGACGCTGGCGGACGAAAGACAGGGCCTGCTTGGCGTCGAGCTCCGACACCCCGGCGGGCAGGTCGACGCCCGAGTACGAGTCCTTCGCGGCCTGGTTGAGGCAGACGTTCACCGGCCCGAGCTGCTTGACGATCTCGTAGAACCCGAGCAGCGACACCCGGACGTAGTGGTCGATCGTCAGACCGCTGAGGTCCTGGATCGTCGCGATGAGCTTCTTCGCGCCGCCGCTGTCACCGCCACCGTCGAGGGTGCCGTAGTGGAACGCGCTGTTGAGCTTGCCCTTGCCGACGCCGGGGATGTCGACGTAGGAGTCCCGCGGGAACGAGATCATCGTCGCGCTGCGGCCGTCGGCGGCGATGTGCAGGACGATCATGGTGTCGGTGTTGGTCGCACCGCCGTCCGACTCGGTGCTCAGTTCGGCGAGCTGTTCGGGGGTGGCGTTGTCCGGTCGGTGGTCGTCCCCGACGAGCAGGATGTTCATCGCCCTGCCGTCGACGTCGTCCTCCGCGGCGGGCGCGCTGCCGATCGCGTCCACCTTCGTGACGCTGCTCGCGAGACGGTTGTACGCGTACGCCGCGTACCCGCCGCTCAGCAGCACGGCCATCGTGAGGACGCCTGCCACCGCGGGGAGCACGATCCCCCAGTGGCGCTTCCGGCGCCCGTGGCGGGGCGGCACGGCGCGGTCGGCACGGCGCGGCCTGGTCTCCTCGGGTGCGTTCGTCACGGGGAGAACCATAACGGTGGGGCACGCGGATGACATGGATTCCGGCTGGACGCAGCTGGACGGACCTGTACGGATCCCTCCGGGAGGCCCGGCCCACCTCCGCCGCAGCGTGGCCCGTCCGCACATGGTCGCCCAGTACGGTCGCATGGTGCTCCTGTCCGTCCTCGCTGTGTGCTGCGCCCTGGTCGCAGCCCTCCTGGTCGGGAACGGTGTCCGCGCCCTGCGCCGCGGCGCCCGCAGCCTCACCCGGCTCCTCGCCCTGGTGGTGGGGGTCGCGCTCCTGGCGCTCGACGCCCTGGTCGTCGTGCTCGCAGGCCTCGGCACCCCGGTCAGTTCCGCGGCCCTCGTGCTCGTCGTGGCGGTCGCCGGGTACGTCGCCGCCGCCTTCCTCGTGTTCCTCGGGGCGGCCGTCGCCTACGGACACGTCCGCGTGACGGAGCAGGCCGAAGCGGTCGTCGTCCTCGGGTGCGGGCTCGTGCACGGGCAGGTGTCGCCGATGCTGCGGTCCCGGCTCGACCGTGCGATCGAGGTGTTCCGCCGGTCGGACGCCGCCGGCCGCACGCCCGTGGTGGTCGTCTCGGGCGGGCAGGGGGACGACGAGGACCGGACCGAGGCGGACGCGATGGCGGAGTACCTCGTCGACCAGGGCCTCCCGTCCGGGCTCGTGCACCGCGAGCCGCGCTCCCGGAACACCCGCGAGAACCTCCGGTTCTCCCGCAGGGTCCTGCACGACGCCGGGATCGGCGGGCGGACGCTCGTCGTGACGAACGACTACCACGTCATGCGCACCGCGATCACGGCTCGGCCCGCGGGGCTCGATGCCCGCGTGCTCGGGGCGCCCACCGCGCGGCAGTCGGTCCCGAGCGCGTTCCTGCGGGAGTTCGCCGCCGTGCTCGTCATGCACGCGTGGTGGCACGCGGGCGCCGTCGCGGCGATCGTCGCGCTGTGGGCCGCCGCACTCGTGACCGGCGCGCTGCCCCGCTAGTCCGGCTGCGGCACGGTCAGTCCCGGCTCGGCAGCAGGTGCGCGGCCTCCATCGCGAGCTCAGCGGCGATCGGGTCCTGGGCGACGACGGCGTCCCGGAGTTCCCGGATGCGGGGCGCGACCACCTCGGGCGGGACGACCTCGGCGATCTCCGGGACGCGCAGCTTGTAGGCGAGGCCGTCGGTGGTCGACCGGCAGAGCTGTTCGAGCGACGCGTTGCCGCAGGCGTCCGCCCACATCGAGTAGATGCCGGCGCCGTCGTGGGCGATCTCGGCCTGCTGCCCCTTGCCGAGTCGGGTGAGCACGTCGTCGAGCGTGCCCACGACCCTGCGGCGCTCGGCGTCGGTGAAGCGCGGCACGGCGAGCCGGACGACACCGCCGTAGATCACACCGAGGGTCTGGTAGGCGTCGAGCAGCTCCGCTGCCGACGGCGATGCGACCCGGGTGTACCGGTTCGGGGCCATCTCGATGAGTCCGGCGCGGGCGAGTTCGGCCAGCGCCTCACGGATGGGGGTGCGGGAGACGCCGAGCCAGGCGATGAGGTCGTCGTCGTTGAGTCGTTCGCCGGGCTCGAGCGTGCCGTCCATGATCGCGGTCCGGATCTTGTCCTGCACGGTGTCGCGGAGGAGCTTGCGCTCGGCGGCGGGCTGGGTCGAGGGGACTGGCATGCGATCAGCGTGTCACATGTCACGGGGTCGGCGCGAGAGGCGCGAGGGCCACCAGGCCCGGCGGTCCAGGTCGAGCACGAGCGCCGGGACCAGCAGCGATCGGACCACGACGGTGTCGAGCAGGACGCCGAACGCGACGACGAAGGCGATCTGGACGAGGAACAGGATCGGGATGACCCCGAGTGCTGCGAAGGTCGCGGCGAGCACCACCCCGGCCGAGGTGATCACCCCGCCGGTCGCCCCGAGTCCGCGGAGCACACCCTCCCGCGGGCCGTGGCGGAGGGTCTCCTCACGCACCCGTGTCATGAGGAAGATGTTGTAGTCCACGCCGAGCGCCACGAGGAAGACGAACGAGTAGAGCGGCACGGCGGGGTCCGCGCCGGGGAACCCGAGCACGTGGTCGAACACGAGCGCCCCCACGCCGAGCGCGGCCGCGAAGGACACGATGACGCTGCCGATGAGCACGAGCGGCGCGACGACGCTCCGGAGCAGCAGCATGAGGATGAGCAGGATCACGGCGAGGACGACGGGGATGATGACGGTCCGGTCGCGGATGCCGGTGTCGTTCGTGTCGATCGCCGTGGCCGTCACGCCACCGACGAGGGCGCCGGGGTCGACGCGCTCCACGGCGGTGCGGAGCTCGCGGACGGTCTGCTCGGCCGCCGTGGAGTCCGCCGGGTCGGCGAGGGTCGCTTCGAGGAGCACCTGACCGCGGGACACGGTCGGCCCTGGAGCGGACACACCGGAGGGGGCGCCGGCCGCGCTGCCGGCCGCGACCGGGACGGAGCCGGACGGCGAGTCCTGCGCAGCAGCGCTCACGCCGTCGACGCCGTCGACGTCGGCGACCGCGTCGGCGAGTTCGTCGATGCGGTCGGCGTCACCGAGGACGAGCGCGGGGCTGCCCGAGCCGCCGGGGAAGTGGTCGGCGAGCACGGTCTGGCCGTCGCGCGCCGGTGACTGCCCGATCACGAGGTCGCTCTGCGGCACCCCGTCGGCGCGCAGGCCGATCAGTCCCGTGCCCATCACGAGGAGTCCGACCGTGCAGACGACCCAGACCGTCCGGGAGCGCCCGCCGACCAGCCGACCCACGCGCGCCCAGAGCCCGCGTGCGTCCGGTCCGGTGAGCACCGGGTGGGCGCTGCCGAACGCGGGACGGAGCGGCCAGAACGCGGCACGGCGGAAGCAGAGCAGCAGCGCGGGCAGGAGGGTCAGGGCGGCGAGCACACTGGACACGATGCCGATCGCCGCCACCGGCCCGAGCGCCTTGTTCGAGTCGAGGTCGGACAGCAGGAGGCACAGCACACCGACGACGACCGTGCCGCCCGAGGCGATGACCGGCTCGAGGGAGACCCGGAGCGCGGCCTTGGTCGCGTCCCACCCCGTGCGGTGGTCACGGAGGGCCTCGCGGTACCGGGACGTGTAGAGGAGCGCGTAGTCGGTCGCGGCACCGATCACGAGGATCGAGAGGATGCCCTGCACCTGCCCGTTCACCGTGACGACACCGGCCTTCGCGAGCGCCCACACGACGAGGATCGACGCGGTGAGGGCGAACACGGCCGTGGCGAGCACGAGGAACGGCAGCAGTGGCGACCGGTAGACGACCACCAGGATGACGAGCACCGCGGCGAGCGCGACACCGAGCAGCAGCCCGTCGATGCCCGCGAACGCCGCGGTCAGGTCGGCGGTGAAGCCCGCCGGTCCGGTGACGTGCCCGCTGAGTCCGTCCGGCAGTGCGGCGTCGAGGTCCGTGCGGATCGCGTCGACCGCGTTCCCCGGCTCGGCGGCGGCGGTGAGCGTCGCGACGATCTCGACCGCGTCGCCGTCCGCGCTCGGGATGGCGGGGCTGACCTGGTCCACGTCGTCGCGCTCCCCGAGTGCGTCGGCGACCCGTTCCGCCGCGGCGCCGTCGCCGGGGCGGAGCCCCCCGTCGCGCTCGAGCACGATGATCGCCGGCGCACCGGTGGCGTCGCGGAAGTCGCTGCTGCGGTCCTGCACCGCGGTCGCGTCGGCCGACGCCGGCAGGAACGAGGTCTGGTCGTTCGTCGAGACCTCGGAGATGCGGCCGGCGAAGGGGCCGCCGATCGCGGCGACGACCAGCCACGCGAGGACGACGAGGGCGGGGATCGCGATGCGGAGGAGGCGGGACACGACGGCGAGCGTACACGAGTAGTCAGCATGCTGAACACTCTGGCGCACCAGGTCGTCCGATGCCCCCACCGTAGACTCGCCGCATGGAGGACGAGCCCGCGCAGTGGCCGATCGGACGACTGCTGGCCGCAGCGGCACGGGCCGTCGAACGCGAGTGGGACGAACGACTCCGGGCCATCGGACTGCCCCATGCGGCGCTCATCGCACTCGACATCGCGCTCCGCAACGGCCCGACGGGCGCCGACGTCATCGCCAGGACGGCCCGCGTGCAGCCGCAGACGATGTCACGGACCCTCGAGCGACTCGAGCGTGACGGGATGATCGAGCGCGGTCCACACCCCGCCGACGGACGGCGGCGCGTCGTGACGGTGACCGAGCACGGCCGCACGATGTGGGACACCGCGAAGCACATCGAGCGCGAGGTCCTGCCGGACGACCCCGACCTCCGGCGGCACCTCAGCGCGATCCTCGCAGGCGCCGGGCCGTCGCGACCGGACGACTGACACCTGGCGCTGGTATCCGATATGTGAGACGCTGGATGGGTCGGCATCAGGGCCGACCTGTCTCCAGGGAGTCCCATGTCCGGTCGCCGGGTCGCGGCGCCGCCCGCTCACCGAACCGCGCCGTCCGCTCGACGCCGACCAGCGTGGCTGACGGCGGTCCTCGTGGCCGCCGGGTCGCTCACCGCCGTCGCGGTGGTCCTCGCCGTGGTCGTGAGCACCTTCATCGGCGGACTCGCGCAGCGGTACGACGCCGGGCACACCGTGCTGGACGACACCTTCCCGACCGGCGACCGACCGGCGGACGCCGACGACGCGGTCGACGTCCTGCTCATCGGGTCGGACTCGCGCGCACACCTCGACCCCGAGCACGACGGGACGATCGGCGGCCGCTCGGACACGCTGATGCTCGCGCACATCGCGGGCGACCGGCGGCACGTCTCCCTCATGTCGATCCTGCGCGACTCGTGGGTCGACGTCCCGGGCCACGGCAGGGCGAAGATCAACGCGGCGTACTCGTGGGGAGGTGTGCCGTTGACCGTACAGACCGTGGAGCAGCTGCTCGACGTCCGGATCGACCACGTGGCCGAGATCGACTTCGCCGGGTTCGCCGGCATGACCGACGCCCTCGGTGGTGTCACCGTCCGGTCCCCGGAGGCCTTCGACGCTCGCGGACACCACTTCGCGGCGGGGCCGAACGAGCTCGACGGAGCGGAAGCGCTCACCTTCGTGCGCGAGCGGTACGCCTTCGCCGACGCCGACCACACGCGGGTCCGGAACCAGCAGGCCTTCATCCGCGGACTCCTCGAGAAGGTGCTCTCGCAGGGCACCCTGACCGACCCGGGGGCCCTGCAGCAGTTCGTGACCTCGACGAGCGAGTACCTCTCCGTCGATCCCGGTCTCACCTTCGGGGCCGTCGTCGACCTCGGTTGGTCGCTCCGCTCCGTCCGACCGCAGGACCTCGAGACGTTCACGCTGCCGACCGCCGGCGGTGGCACCAGCCCCGACGGGCAGGACTACGTCGAGGTGGACCGAGGGGAACTCACCGCGCTGACGATCGCCCTGCGCTCTGATGACGTCGACGGCTGGCTGGCCCACCACCGGACGGGCGCGGTCAGCGCTCGGGGCTGAGCACCGCCGGCGACCGGAGCGCCACGACGAAGCGCCCCACGACCGAGGTCGTGGGGCGCTTCCGATCGGCTGCGCGACGCTCGGGCGTCAGGCCGGGAGCTGCAGGGTCTGCCCCGCGTAGATGAGGTTGGCGTCGTCGATGGTCGACGTGTTCGCCGCCCACAGCTGCTTCCAGCCCCCCTCGATGCCGAGCTTCGTCGCGATGGTGTCGAGCGTGTCGCCGGACACCACCTTGACGGTCTTGCCACTCGTGGCCACGGCGGCCGGCTTGCTCGAGGTCGCCGACGGAGCCGGCGTGCTCGGAGCCGCCTGCTGCGCGGGCGCGGCCTGCTCGGCGGGAGCCGCCTGCTGGGCGGGGGCCGCCGGTGCCGCCGGGGCGGGTGCCGGAGCGGCCGGCTGCTGGACCGGTGCCGGAGCCGCACCGCTGGTGCCGCTCAGGCCCAGCTTCGCGGAGCAGGCCGGCCACGCGCCCCAGCCCTGCGTGGCCAGGACGTTCTCGGCCACCGCGATCTGCGTCTCACGGCTGGCGCCCGCCGGGCTGCCGGTGCCGCCGTTGGCGGCCCAGGTGCTCTGCGTGAACTGCAGGCCACCGTAGTAACCATTGCCGGTGTTCGTGGCCCAGTTGCCGCTGGACTCGCAGGCCGCCAGGGCGTCCCAGGTCGAGCCGTCGGCCGCGCTGGCCGGTGCAGCCGCGAGACCGACGCCCGTCGCGGCGATGCCGGCGAAGGCGAGTCCGCCGACGAGGGCGCGGGTTCGGGTGTGGTTCTTCATGTCGTTGCTCCACCGGGGTCGCGTCGTCGTTCCCGACGCGGCTGCCCACCCCGACCGATCGCGGTCAGTCTGATGGTGTCGCCGGGGGCAGCCTCCGCGCCGGCGTCACGGTCGGCCACCATAGGAAACTCTGGCTCGTTATCAAACTGAGACAAATGGTTCTGCCCGTCAGTGGTATGTACCCCTCGCCTCTCGATGGAGGCCCCGATCGGCACGCCTGCGGCGATCGGCACGTACCCGGGTACACGACCTTCCGAGTTCCCTGGCAATCCGGCTGCGGGCGGTACCGGACCCCGACGGGAGGGCCGTGACCGGCCCGCACCGCGCCTCCCGGCCGTCAGTCCCGCGAGAGCAGCGTGACGGCCTCGAGGTGCCCCGTCTGCGGGAACATGTCGAGGACGCGGGCCCGCCGCAGCCGGAACGACGGCATCGCCGCGAGGTCGCGCGCGAGGGTCACCGGGTTGCAGCTCGAGTAGACGACGTGACGGACGTCCGACGTCTCGAACCACCCCGACAGCTCGGCCCCGATGCCGCGCCGGGGTGGGTTCACCACGACGAGTTCCGGCGTCGAACCGGGCCGCGTGCGCAGGGCGTGCGCCGTCGCGTCGTCGGCGGCGAACCGGACGTCGGACAGACCCGCCTCGCGCGCGGACTGCTTGGCGGACACGATTGCCTCACGGCTCGTCTCGATCCCGGTGACCGCGCGGCCCGGACGAGCGGCGTGCAGGGCGAAGCCACCGACACCGCAGTACAGGTCCCACATCGACACCGGGTCGACCTCGTCGATCCACGACGACGCCTGGGCGTACAGCTGCGTCGCGACGGCGGTGTTCGTCTGGAAGAAGCTCTGCGGGCGCAGGTGCATCGTCACCGGACCCAGGCGCATCGGGAGGGTCTGCTGCTCGGTGAGGACGACCTCCCGGTCCCCCTCGGTGACGGCCTTGTGCTCGGGCAGCAGGTTCGCCGTCACGACGACCGCCTGCGGCAGGACCCGTCGGAGCGCGTCGAGGTGCTCGCGCAGTCGCGGGAGCTGCCCCTCGGAGCGGAGGACGAACCGCACCATGAGCTCGGCGTCCGGCGACTCGGTGACGAGCACGTACTTCAGCTCGCCCCGGCGCTGCCGGACGTCGTAGGGGATGAGCCCTGCCGACGACACGAAGTCGGCGAGCACGGGGAGCGCGCGCTGGATGCCCGGGGTGCAGATGCCGCAGTGCCGCAGGTCGACCCCGCGCTGCCGCTCGTCCAGGATGCCGACCGTCGGGTGCTGCACCGAACCGCCGACGACCATCTTCGCCTTGTTGCGGTAGCCGGACTCGGGGCTCGTGACCGCCGGCAGCCATTCGACCGCCCCGGGGCCGCCGGCCGCCTCGACCGCGTCGTGGAGGAGCTCACGGGTGCGGAGCTCCTTGTCGAGCACCTGGTCGCCGTAGGGCTGGCCCATCAGGGTGCACGACCGGCACACCCCGCGGTCGAAGTAGTCGCACTGCATGGCCGAGCCAGGATACGTCAGCGGCGGGCGGCGTCCCGGGTCGTGGTCCGGATGCGGTGCACCGAGGTCGTCGCGGTGACGAAGAGGGTGCGGCCGTCGTCGCCGCCGAAACAGAGGTTCGCGACGACCTCGGGCACGGGGACCGTGCCGATGCGCGTGCCGTCCGCGGTGTGCACGAACACCCCGACGGCGGAGGACGACCACAGCCGGCCCCCCTCGTCGACGCGGATGCCGTCCGGCACACCCTCACCCGGCGCGAAGCGCACGAGGTCGCGGCCGTTCTTGACCCGGACGCCGGGCAGGCCGGGAGCGGCGTCGCCGTCCGTCACCACGTCGTAGGCCCGGATCACCGGCCGGGCTCGGTCGGAACTGGCGACGTAGAGCACCCGCTCGTCGGGCGAAAAGGCCAGTCCGTTCGGTTCGTCGACGTCGAGCACGACCGGCCGGAGGTCCTCGCCGTCCGGCCCGCAGCGGAACACCCAGTGGTCGCCGTACTCCCGCGCGCCCGGGTGTCCCTCGCGCGGCTGCGTGATGCCGTACGCCGGGTCGGTGAACCAGACGCTGCCGTCCCGCGTGACGACGACGTCGTTCGGGGAGTTGAAGCGGACCGCACCCCAGCTCGTGGTCACCGGCGTGACGGTGCCGTCCCGGTCGCGCTCGACGCGCCGGAGCCCGTGCGAGCACTGCACCACCGAGCCGTCGCGGTCGAGCGTCCGGCCGTTGGTGAACTCGACCCCCGTGGCGTACTCCGTGACGGCGCCGTCCGCCGCCGACCACTGCAGGACACGGTCCCCGGGGATGTCGGACCAGCGGAGCGTGCGGGTGGCGGGGATCCAGCAGGGCCCCTCCGCCCACGTGCTGCCGGTGTCGAGCGTCTCGAGCGCGGTCGGGTCGGGGACGAGGTCGGTGAGGCTCGGCGCGGGCACGGTTCTCCTTCGGACACGGACGGTACGGCCACGCTACGGGCCCGACTCGTCGGCCCCCCGGCGGGATGGGCGGTCCGAGCCGCGCGGGACGGGCGGCTCGATCAGCTCGGTGCGGGCGGCTCAGGCCGCAGCCGCCGCCTCACCGCGTCGGCGCAGGGCCTTCTCGACCGCCGAGATGCCGAGCCCGAGGAGGATCGAGGCCACGACCGCCAGCACGGTCACGAGGAACGGCCGGTCGCGGCTCCACCCGCCGGTGGCCGCCGCGATGCCGACGCAGTAGGCCGCCCAGACGACGTCGGCGAGCAGGCAGCTGAGCAGGAAGCGCCGGACGTCGAGACCGCTGTCGGCGCCGACGAGGTTCGTCGTGAGCCGTCCCATCGGGATGAACCGACCGAGGACGGCGATGCGACCTGGGGCGGCGCGGTACCGCTCGTCGATCGCCTCCCGTGCCTTGCTGACCTTCGGTCGGGTGAACCACGACCTCGAGCCGAGGTCCGCGGATCGCGCCAGGTGGTAGAGCCCGAGGTCCCCGAGCACCATGCCGATCGTCGCCGCGACGACGAGGAACACCACCGGCAGGAGACCGCCGTCCCCGCCGACCAGGAGCGTGCCGATCGCGACGACCATCGCCTGACTGGGGAGGAACACCGCGACGCTGCCCACCGCGAGCACGAGTCCGACGGCGAGGAACGCCCACGGGGTGCCGACGAGCTGCAGCACCATCTGTTCTGCTGCGTCCACCGGTCACCTCCACGGCACGCCGAGCGCGCACCGCTGACGATCATCCCAGGTCCCGGCGCTCGACGGGTCGGCCGACCGCCGACCTGGATGCGGAGCATGCACCCGTGCGGGCGAACCTGACGGACTCCACAGGGTCTGCCCATCCACCTCTCCGTAGGCTGTGAGGAACCAAGAGAGCCGGACTGCAGCCCGACCCCCGAGGAGGTGCCCCGCTTGTCCACCGTCCTCATCGCGTTCGGCGTCATCGCACTCGTCGTCCCCGCACTCACCCCCCTGCTGGGGCGCCGCGTCTTCTTCGTCGCCGCCCTCGCCCCCGTGGCCGCCGCGGTCCTCACCCTGACGCAGACCCGGTCCGCCCTCGAGACCGGCGTCACCGAGCGGGTGCGCTGGATCCCCCAACTCGCCCTCGACCTGGCGTTCCGGGTCGACGCGCTGTCGTGGGTGCTCGCGCTCGTGGTCACCGCGGTCGGAGCCCTCGTGCTCGTCTACTGCGCGTCGTACTTCCCCGACGACGAGCCCGGACTCGGTCGGTTCGCCGGCGTGCTGACCGCCTTCGCCGGGTCGATGTACGGCCTCGTGATCGCCGACGACGTCATCGTGCTGTTCGTCCTGTGGGAGGCCACGACGGTCTTCTCGTACCTGCTCATCGGGCACGACGCCGTCAAGCGTGCCAGTCGCGCTGCGGCCATGCAGGCGCTCGTGGTCACCACGGCCGGCGGGCTCGCGATGCTGGCCGGCCTGGTCGTCGTGTCCGTCGCCGCCGGCACCACCTCGCTGTCGGGGATCATCGCCGCACCGCCGACCGGCACCGCCGTGTCGGTGTCCGTGGTGCTCGTGCTCGTCGGCGCACTGACGAAGTCCGCGATCGTCCCCTTCCACTTCTGGCTGCCCGCAGCGATGGCCGCGCCGACCCCGGTCAGCGCCTACCTGCACGCCGCCGCGATGGTCAAGGCCGGCATCTACCTGGTCGCCCGGCTCGCTCCGGCGTTCGCGCTGCTCGACGGGTGGCGCGAGACGATCACCGTCCTCGGGGTGCTGGGCATGCTCGTCGGCGGGTACCGGGCCCTCCGCCAGACCGACCTCAAGCTCCTGCTCGCCTACGGGACGGTCGCCCAGCTCGGGTTCCTCGTGCTCGCGAGCGGGTGGGGCGTGCCGGAACTCGCCCTCGGCGGGGTCGTGCTCCTCGTCGCCCACGCCACGTTCAAGTCGACCCTGTTCCTGGTCGTCGGCACGGTCGACCACGTCGCCGGCACCCGTGACCTCTGGAAGCTCAGCGGTGTGGGGCGTCGGCTGCCGTGGCTCGCGGCCGTCGCGGTGCTCGCGCTCGCCTCGATGTCGGGCATCCCACCGCTCATCGGTTTCGTCGCGAAGGAGGCCGTGCTCACCGGGTTCGTCGAGGAGCTGCACAGTGCCGACGCCGGGTGGGCCTGGGTCGCACTGGTCGGGGTCACGCTCGGCTCCGTCCTGACGGTGGCGTACTCCTGCCGGTTCTTCTGGGGCACCTTCGCGCGGAAGTCCGGCGTCCCGCAGACCGAGCCGCACGCACTGCACGGCCTGGGCGTCGTCCCGTCGGTGCTCGGCGTCACGGGCCTCGTGCTCGGGCTCGCGACCCCGTTCGTCGCGCACGGCTTCGAGTCCGCCGCGGCCGCAGCACGGCACGGCTCCGGCGAGGTCCCGCACCTGGCGCTCTGGCACGGTCTCGAACCGGCTCTCGGCATCTCGGCGCTGACCCTCGTCGGCGGCGCCGTCCTCTTCCTGCTCCGCACCCGCGTCGAGGCCGTGCAGCACCGCCTGGCGGGCTCCCCGTCGGCGTCCGCGAACTACCGCCGGATGATGCGCGGCCTGGACCGTTTCGCGACCTGGCTCACCGCCGGTCTCCAGCGCGGCTCGCTCCCCTACTACCTCACCGTCATCCTGTCGGTCTTCGTCGCCGGCGCCATCGCGAACCTCGTGGTCGGCGGTCCGTGGTCGTTCCACGTCCGCTTCGCCGACACCTGGGGGCAGATCCCCGTGGTCCTCGTGATGTCGGCCGCCGCGGTCGCCGTCCTCGCCGCGAAGACCCGGTTCGCCGCGGCCGTCCTGGTCGGCGTGACGGGCTACGGCACCGCGATGCTCTTCCTGCTGCACGGCGCCGTCGACCTCGCGCTCACGCAGCTCGTCGTCGAGACCGTGACGCTGATCGCCTTCGTGCTCGTGCTCCGTCGGCTGCCCCCGCGCATCGGAACCGCCAACCCCTCGCGCTTCCGCGTGCTCCGGGCCCTCTTCGCCGCCCTGGCCGGCATCACCCTCGCGATCGTGGTCATCGTCGCCGCCTCCGCCCGTACCGCCGAACCGCTCTGGCCGGACCTGCCCGCGCTGACGAGCTCCTTCGGGCACGGACTCAACGTGGTCAACGTCGCCCTGGTCGACCTGCGTGGCTGGGACACGCTCGGCGAGCTCACCGTCGTGGTCGCCGCGGCGACGGGCGTCGCGAGCCTCATCTTCGTGAACTCCCGCGAGGACACCCTGCCCCGCCTCCGGGACATGCCCTCGTCGGTCGCGAGCGGCGACGACCGGGCCGACGGCGAACCCCGCGCGTGGCTCCCGACGAGCGCCGCGATCCCGACCGGACGCTCCGCGCTGCTCGACATCGTCGTCCGCCTGCTGTTCCACGGGCTCATCGTGCTGTCGCTGTACCTGCTGTTCGCCGGCCACAACTCGGCCGGTGGTGGTTTCGCCGGTGGTCTGGTCGCCGGCATCGCCCTCGCCGCCCGGTACCTGGCGGGCGGTCCGGCCGAACTCGGTGCGGCCGCCCCCATCCGGGCCGGCCGTCTCCTCGGGCTCGGGGTCGCCACCGCGGCCGTCACCGCGATCGTGCCGATGGTCGCCGGCAAGGAGGCGCTCTACTCCGAGTTCTTCGAGGCGACCGTCCCGGTGCTCGGGCACGTCGAGTTCGTCACCGCGACGTTCTTCGACATCGGCGTCTACCTCGTCGTGGTCGGGCTCGTGCTCGACGTCCTCCGCTCGCTCGGGGCCGAGGTCGACCGCCAGCGCATCGCGGACCGTCGCACCACCGGCACCGACACCGCCACCGCTGACACCATGGAGGGAACCAACGCATGACCGTCACCCTCGTCCTCGTCATCGCGATGGCCGTGCTGTTCTCGTGCGGCGTCTACCTGCTCCTCGAACGCTCCCTGACCCGGATGCTGCTCGGCTTCCTCCTGCTCGGCAACGCGCTCAACCTGCTGCTGCTGACCATGTCCGGCGCCGCGGGCGACCCGCCGATCGGGAAGACCGCGGACGGCATCACCGACCCGCTCCCCCAGGCCTTCGCCCTCACCGCGATCGTCATCACCTTCGCCGTCAGCGCGTTCCTCCTCGCGCTCATCCACCGCTCCTGGCGGTTGTCCCGCGCCGACGAGGTCGAGGTGGACGAGGCCGACGTCGCGATCCGCCACGACCGGGACGACCCGGCCGACGACGACCCCGAGCTGGCGGAAGAGGACGACCCGCGTGCACGGCGCGACCCGAAGGCCCCGGAGGACGCGGACGACCCGCACGTCACCACCCCGCACGACACCGACCGAGAGCAGGCCCGCCCGTGACCTCCCTCGTCCCGCTCCTGGTCCTCGTCCCCCTGCTCGGCGCCGCCGTCGCCCTCGGCCTGCTCCGCCACCAGCAGCTGCAGCGTGCGATCACGGTCGCGGTGCTCGTCATCGCGGTCGCCGTGGCCGTGGCCCTCATGGTCCTCGTCGACCGGCACGGCACGATCGTCGTGCAGGTCGGCGGCTGGCAGGCGCCGTACGGCATCTCGCTCGTGGTCGACCGGCTGAGCGCCCTGCTCCTCACCGTGTCGGCGTCGGTGCTGCTCGTCGTCCTGCTGTTCTCGATCGGCCAGGGCCTGGCCGACGACGACGAGGACGCCCCGGTCACGATCTTCTACCCGACGTACCTCGTCCTCGCCGCGGGCGTCCTCGACTCGTTCATCGCGGGCGACCTGTTCAACCTGTACGTCGCGTTCGAGATGCTCCTGGTGGCGAGCTACGTGCTCATCACCGTCGGTGGCAGCGTGCAGCGCGTGCGGGCCGGGACGACGTACATCATCACGAGCCTCATCTCGTCGTCGATCTTCCTCGCCGCCATCGGCCTGGTCTACGGCGCGACCGGCACCGTGAACATCGCGCAGATCAGCGAACGGGTGGCCGACCTGCCCGAGCACGTCCAGCTGCTGCTCCACACGATGTTGCTCATCGGCTTCGGCATCAAGGCGGCGGTGTTCCCGCTGGCGTTCTGGCTGCCGGACTCCTACCCGACCGCCCCCGCACCGGTCACCGCGGTGTTCGCCGGCCTGCTCACGAAGGTCGGCATCTACGCGATCATCCGGCTCGAGACGATCATCTTCCCCCGGCCGCAGCTCAACACGGTCCTGCTCGTGGTCGCGGCGCTGACGATGATCGTCGGGGTGCTCGGCGCGGTGTCGCAGACCGACGTGAAACGGTTGCTGTCCTTCACCCTGATCAGCCACATCGGCTTCATGGTGATGGGCATCGGCCTCGGGTCGGTGGTCGGCACGGCGGCGGCGGTCTTCTACACGGTGCACCACATCGTCGTGCAGACCACGCTGTTCCTGGTCTCCGGGCTCATGGAGCGGGTCGGCGGCACCACCTCCACCCGTTCGCTGGGCGGCCTCCTCACGGCGGCACCCCTGCTCGCGGCCCTGTACCTGGTCCCGGCGTTCAACCTGGGCGGGATCCCGCCGTTCTCCGGCTTCATCGGCAAGCTCGGTCTGTTCCGCGCAGCGGCGGAGGACGGCTCGCCGTTGGCCTACCTGACGATCGGCGCCGGAGTCGTGACGAGCCTCCTGACCCTGTACGCGCTGATGCGCGTCTGGGACGCCGCCTTCTGGCGGCCGAAGCCCGCCGCCGAGGCCGCGGCGCCGCACGCCAGCGTCGCCGAACCGCACGAGCACCTGCGCGCGCCGGAACCCGCCCCCGTCACCGTGCCGGAGGGCGACGACCGGCCGGGAGGCTCCGCCAGCGATGGTGCGCGGGCCGCGGTCGTGCGCGCCCCGGCCGGGGACGGCTCGATCGGTACGCTCGACGACCCGACGAAGTCGGACACGCACGAGCACGGCGAGGCGCCGTCGTCCGAGCACGCCCGGACGAAACTGCCCCCGATGCTCGTCGCCGTGACGACCGTGGCGGTGCTCGGGTCCGTCGCCCTGACGGTCGTCGCCGGACCGCTCTACGGCTACGCGACCCGCGCCGCCGAGTCGCTCGAGTCCCCGGACCGCTACGTGCAGGCCGTGCTCGGGGGTGCGGCACGATGACGGACGTCCGCCGGTTCACGAACGCCCGCCGGATGGCACTGGCGTGGCGCTACGACGTGCCCCTCGTCGCCGGGCTGACCGTGCTCTGGGCACTGCTCTGGGGCAACTGGACACCGCTCACCCTGCTGTGTGGGCTCGTCGTCGCGCTGCTCGTCACGCAGCTGCTGCCGTTGCCGCCGGTGCCGTTGTCCGCTCGGTTCTCCGTGCTCCAGGTGCTGCGGTTCCTCGTCGTCTGGGCCGGGTACGTCGTCGTCGCGTCGTTCCGGATCGCGTGGGTGGCGGTCCGACCCCGGGGCGTCCGGAGGAGCTCGATCGTCCTCGTCCAGCTGCACACCACGTCGGAGATGACCTTCACCCTGTCCACCATCGCGATCTCGCTCGTCCCCGGCTCGTACGTGATCGACCAGGACCTGCGCCGACGACGCCTGCTCCTGCACGTGCTCGACACCGAGCGTGTCGAGCAGGTCGACCACGCCCGCCGCGAGGCGCTGACGATCGAGGCGCTCGTGATCCGCGCGATCGGCTCGAAGCAGGACGTGTCGGAACTGTCCGAGCCGCTGCCGGAGGTGACCCGGTGAGCGCCGCCCTCGCCGTCATGGCCGTCGGGGTCGCCCTCGTGCTGGTGCTCCTCGGAGTCACCCTGGCGCTCGCGGTCGGGCGCATCGTGCGCGGGCCGACGATCCTCGACCGGATGATCGGGTCGGACATGGTGCTCACCACCGTGCTGCTCGTCATCGCCGCCGCGGTGGTGATCCGGCAGGACCTCAGCGCCGTTCCCGTGCTGGTCGTCATCGCCGCGACGAGCGTCTTCGCGACCGTCGCCGTCGCGCGCGCGGTCACCCCGTCGACCGACCCGGAGGACGAGGGCATGGACGCCACCACCCCCGAGCACGCCGTGGAGGCAGCCGACGAGGCCACCGTCGCCGGTCAGGCCGACGACGCCGCAGCCGAGGACGAGCACGGCCACACCGCGGGAGGCCGGCGATGACCGAGATGACGGACATGCTGCAGGCGTTCCTCGACGACGCCGGCATCCGCGCGTGGATCGCCCTCGCACTGCTCCTCGTGGGGGCCTCGCTGTCCCTCGCCGCGGCGATCGGCATCGTGCGCTTCCCGGACCCGCTGGTCCGGCTGCACGCGATGGCGAAGCCCCAGGTGCTCGGGCTGGCCTGCTGCCTGGCGGCGGTCGTCGTCGCCGTCTGGACGTGGACGGTGCTCTGGGTGGTGCTGCCGGCGCTGGTGTTCCAGCTGGCGCTCGTGCCGGTGTCGACGCACATGATCGCCCGCGCCGGGTTGCGTTCGGGCGACTACCGGCACGAGGACCTGCTGGTGGACGACACCGAGTGACATGGGATCGCTGTTCACGCCAGAGCACGGGTACGCGGCCTTCACCGTGCCCGATCTCGACCAGTTCACGCTCCGCGCGGTCCCCGGATCGGTCGTTCCCGAGGTTCGTCGCCGCGCTCGGCCGAGGTGAACGGCCTCGTCGTCAGCGCGCTGCGTCGCGGCGGGACAGCACCAGGTTGCCGACGCCGGCCAGGACGACGACGGCGGCGGCCAGCGCCGGGAACGCCATCGCCGCCGGCGTACCGGCACGCTCCGCGACCTCGCCGACCACGGCCGAGGCGATCGACTGCCCGACGATGACGGCCGAGCCGAGGATCGTCATGGTCGTCGCCGAGCGGCCCACCGGTGAACGGTCAGACCCGAGGCTGTACTGCGTGACGAGGGTCGGACCGATGCCGATGCCCATCACCGCGAGGACGATCCCGACCGCGAGCACGGAGTCCGCGGTGGCGAAGACGATCGCCGAGCCCAGGAGCACGGCGCCGAACACCAGCCACCGCCAGCCGAGCCGGAAGGCCCGCGGGAACGCCGCCGATCCGAGCGCGAGCCCGGCCGAGCCGATGCCCATCAGGCCGTAGAGCAGACCGGCGCGCGACGATCCCCCGTGGTCGGCCATGAACGCCGTCAGCGAAGTCAGGGTCGACCCGAAGAAGAACCCGATGCCGAGGATGCCGACGACCACGACGACCAGGCGGGGCCGGAGGAGCTCCCGGGCCGGCGCCGGCCGGGGGTCGGACGCGTGCCCGAGCGTGAGCCGACCGGTGGGGTGCAGTGCGAACGCCGTCACGAAGACGAAGGTCAGCACGGAGGCCCCGGCCACGGCGACCCAGGGCGCGATCGCACTCGCGAGGACGCCGACCAGGAACGGCCCGACGATGAAGACGGTCTCGTCGGCCGCGGACTCGTACGCCATCGTGCCGCTGAGGACCCGCTCGTGCCGCTTCGGGTCCATCCGGTTCCGGATGATCGCGACCAGCCGGGTGCGGGACATCGGCGCGACCTGCGGCGCGCTCGCGCCGATGAGGAAGGACATCGCAAGGACGGCGAGGTCCGGCGCGGCGCTCTGCACGACGAAGGGGAGCGCGCCGAGCAGCACCGCGTTGGCGAGCCCGACGGGGACGAGCACCGCCCGCTGCCCGTACTTGTCGGCCGCGGCACCGACGAGCGGACCGAACAGCGCCGACCCGATGCCGACGGACGCGGAGTTGATACCGCCGAGGGCGACTGAGTCACGCGCGGCGACGACGAGGGTCAGGACGCCGACGACCATCATCGCGAACGGGAGCCGCGCGATGAAGGCGATGGGGAAGTAGGACCGCCCGGCGAGGGTGATCAGGGACGCGCTGGTGGAACGCGGTTGGAGCATGGTGGGGGTGTGCCTTCTCGGCCCGCCCCTGTCGGACGGACCCATCGGGTGCCGCCGCTGTCCGCCGGGGTGCCGGCGTCCGGTAGATACACGGTTGTTGCTGGATTGCCTGTCCAGGGTACCCGCCGGACGGGAGGCGCGTTCCGAAGCTGGTGCCCAGCCTCCCGTCCGGCGGTCCCTGCGGTCGGCCGCGACGGCCGGCGTCGTTGACACTTGGCCTGGCAAGTGTCGAACTGGAGGTGCGCTGGTGACACTTCGGGGCCGAGCGGGACGGCTCGCGCCGGATCAGGAGACCTCGCCGGCGCGGGCTCCCGCCCACAGGTCGACGTCGGCGATGCCGACGGTGTGCTCGTCGATGGTGCGGAGCTCCTCGTCCGAGAACGTGGTGTTCGCGAGCGCCGCGACGTTGTCCTCGAGCTGCTCGACGCGCGACGCGCCGATCACGAGCGACGTCACCCGCTCGTCACGGAGGGCCCATGCCAGGGCGAGCTGCGCCATCGTCTGTCCGCGGGACTCCGCGACGGCGTTCAGGGCGTTCAGGTGCTCGACGACCTCGGGGGTGATCGTCGACGGGTCGAGGGACTTGCCGGCAGCGGCGCGGGAACCCTCCGGGACGCCGTCGAGGTACTTGCCGGTCAGGAGCCCCTGCGCGAGCGCCGTGAACCCGATCACGCCGAAGCCGAGATCCCCGGCTGCGTCGAGCAGCCCCTCGGTCTCGATCCAACGGTTGAGCATCGAGTACGAGGGCTGGTGGATGAGCAGCGGCGTGCCGAGGTCGCGGAGGATCGCGGCGGCCTGGCGGGTGCGGTCGGCGTCGTAGGACGAGATGCCGACGTAGAGCGCCTTGCCCTGCTGGACGGCCGTGTGCAGGGCGCCCATCGTCTCCTCGAGCGGCGTGGACGCGTCGAGGCGGTGCGAGTAGAAGACGTCGACGTAGTCGAGGCCGGTGCGGCGCAGCGACTGGTCGAGCGAGGCGAGCACGTACTTGCGCGAGCCGCCACCCTGCCCGTACGGGCCGGGCCACATGTCCCAGCCGGCCTTCGTCGAGACGACCATCTCGTCGCGGTACGGAGCGAAGTCCTCACGCATGAGCCGGCCGAAGTTGACCTCGGCGGCGCCGTAGGGCGGGCCGTAGTTGTTCGCGAGGTCGTGGTGGGTGATGCCGAGGTCGAACGCCCGGCGGCTCACCGCGCGCTGGGTCTCGAAGGGCACGTCGTCACCGAAGTTGTGCCAGTAGCCGAGGCTCAGCAGCGGCAGGTCGAGGCCGGAGTGGCCGGTGCGGCGGTACGTCATCGAGTCGTAGCGGTCGTCGGCAGCGATGTAGGTCATGGACCCGAGCCTGCCACGGCGCTACCGTGATGCTCACCGACGAAGGGACCTCCCATGGCAGCACGTGACGAGACCTCCGAGAGCACCTTCACCGAGGAGGAGCGCGCCGCGATGCGCGAGCACGCGGCCGAGGTGAAGGCCAGTCGCAAGCGCGGCACGTCGAAGGCCGAGAAGGCCGCCCTCGATGCGCAGGCCGTGGGCGACAAGATCGCCGCGATGCCCGAGCCGGACCGCGGCCTGGCGGAACGGATCCACCGCATCGCGCTCGAGGTCGCTCCCGACCTCGCGCCGAAGCTCTGGTACGGGATGCCGGCCTACGCGAAGGACGGCTCGGTGGTCTTCTTCTTCCAGGACGCCGCCAAGTTCACGGCGCGCTACGCGACCCTCGGGTTCCAGGACCCCGCGGCGCTCGACGACGGCTCGTTCTGGCCGACCTCGTTCGCGGTGACGCCGGAGTTCTCGGCAGCCGACGAGCAGGCGGTCGCCGAGCTCATCCGCCGCGCGGTGGCCTGAGCCCGTCCTCGATCCGCTGGAGCAGGCCGACGGCGGACGTGACGGCGGCAGCGTCGACACCCCGCACGTCGAGGGCCGCACGCAGGGCCTCCGTCCACCGCGCCCGCAGCAGGCCGATGCTCTCGGCCGCGAGCGCCGTCGGGTACAGCTGCGCGAGTCGGGCGTCGTCGGGGTGCGTCCGACGTTCGACCATGCCCTTCGCGACGAGCGACCCGAGCGCGACGCTGAGGTTGCTCCGACGCAGCGCCGTCGCCTCCGCCGTCGCGCTCGGGGTGGTGCCCGGGTTCGTGTCGACCCAGCGCATCACCAGCACCTCGGTGCCGGTCAACGGGACGACGTCGACGGACCGCGGGCCCGTCGGGTCGAGCTCCCGGGCCACGCGGAGGACGGCGTCCGCCAGTTCGGCGAGTGCGTCGTCCGAGGCCGGTGAGGTCATCCCCGCACCGTAACCCGCGCGGATGGGCAGCCGGTCCGCCGGAGCCCGACGTCAGTCGCCGACCCCGCGCGGGTCAGCGGTGCGTCTGGTCGGCCGCTCCTGCGGAGCAGCTCCCCCAGCCGGGGTTCACCGCCGAGCCACGAGCCGCCGCACCTGCGCCGCCGCCCCGAGCGCCACGGCGTCCGACCCGAGCGTGGACGGCTCCACGCGGATCGTCGCCCCGCTCACCGGGGGTTCGTCCGCCAGGGCCGCGCTGATCACCGGCGCGAGCAGGTCCCACGACCGTGCGACCCCGCCGCCGATCACGACGGTCGTCACGTCGAGGATGCCCGCCGTGAGCAGGACGGCACGGGCGACACCCCACCCGGCGGTCGCGAACACGGCGTGCGCGTCCGGGTCCCCCGCCCGTGCGGCCTCGGCGACCTGGTGCGTGCCGAGCCGTCGCCCGGTGCTCGCGGCGTAGCGGTCCGCCATGCCCCGGGCGCCGGCGACGGTCTCGAGGTGTCCGCGCCCGCCGCAGGTGCAGACGGTGTCACCGAAGCCGGGGACGTGGCCGATCTCCCCGGCCGCTCCGTGCGGGCCGCCGAAGAGCGTGCCGTCGAGGACGAGCGCCCCGCCCACGCCGGTGCCGAGGGTCATCCCGAGCACGTCCCGCTCCCCCGCGACGGCACCGGCGGCGACCTCGCCGAGCAGGAACGCGTTCACGTCGTTGTCGAGCGTCGCCGGCACCCCGAGCCGTGCGGCGACGGCGTCGGTGACGCCGTACCCGGCCCACCCGGTGAACGAGTTCGCGGTGACGAGCACCGTGCCCGTGGTCGGGTCGACGACGCCGGCAGCGCCCACCCCGACACCCGCCAGGGAGGCCCGGTGCCGGTCGAGCAGGGACCGCACCGCCGCCTCGGCCGCGTCCAGGATCGCGTCCCCGCCGTCGTGCGCGGGGGTCGGCAGGTCGACCCGGTCCAGGACCTCGAGGTCGGTGGTGGCGAGGAGGACCTTGGTGTTCGTGCCACCGACGTCGATGCCGGCCACGACCTCGCGCCTGCCCGGGGCACGGCCGTCGATCACCGGGTCACCGCGGCGAGGGAGGCCAGCCGCTCGGTCCGGCGCTGCCGTTGCACCACCGGGTCGGGCACCGGCACCGCGGCGAGCAGCCGCCGGGTGTAGTCGGTGGTGGGGTGCAGGAGGGTCTCGCCGGTCGGCCCCTGCTCCTCGACCGCCCCGGCGCGCATCACGACGACCCGCTCGGCGAACCGCTGCACGACGGCGAGGTCGTGCGAGACGAACACGCACGCGAAGCCCAGGTCGGCCTGCAGGTCGGTGAGGACCTCGAGGACGGCCTCCTGCACGCTGACGTCGAGCGCGCTGGTCGGCTCGTCGGCGACGAGCAGCCGGGGCTCGAGCACGAGCGCCCGGGCGAGGCTCACCCGCTGGCGTTGCCCGCCCGAGAGCTCTCGCGGGGCGCGGGTGGCCAGGGTGCGGGGCAGTCGGACGGCGTCCAGGACCTCGTCGACGCGGCGGCGACGGTCGGTGGCCGAGGTCCGCCGGCGGTGGACGGCGAGCGGTTCTGCTATGCACTCGCCGACGGACATCCGCGGATCGAGCGAGGCCACCGGGTCCTGCAGCACGACGCCGATGCCGGAGCGGAGCGCCAGGCGGTCCCGACCTCGGGTCCGCCGGAGGTCCGCGCCGAACAGCCGGACGCTGCCGGTGGTGGGGCGCACGAGGCCGAGGGCGACGCGAGCCGCGGTGGACTTGCCGGAGCCGGACTCGCCGACCAGGCCGACGGTCTCCCCGGCGTGGACCTCGACGTCGATGCCGCGCAGGGCGTGCACCGCGCGGGCGCCACGACCGAAGGTGACCGTGACGTCCCGCAGGTCGACCACCGGGGGTGTGTCGGGCCTCCCGGCCGGGTCGGCTGCGGCGGGCCGGTCCACGACGACCGGACGCTCGTCCGCGGTACCGTCGACGGCCTCGGCCGTCCGGAGGCGCGGTACCGCGGCGAGCAACCGCCCGGTGTACTCGTGCTGCGGCCGGAGCAGGACGTCCTCGACGCCACCGGTCTCGACGATCGACCCGTGCAGCATCACGGCGACGCGGTCGGCGAAGTCCGCGACCACGCCCATGTTGTGCGTGACGAGCAGGACGCCGGTGCCGGTGTCGGCGGCGAGCGCCCGGAGCAGTTCGAGGATCTCGGCCTGCACGGTGACGTCGAGGGCGGTGGTCGGTTCGTCGGCGATGAGGAGCGCCGGCTCGTTGGCGATCGCCATCGCGATGACGACGCGCTGCCGCTGCCCGCCGGAGAGCTGGAACGGGAAGGCCTTCGCGCGGTCCTCCGGGGACGGGATTCCCACGCGGCGGAGGAGGTCGACGGCCTCGGCGGCGGCGGCCGCGGCGGACACCTGCCGGTGGTTGCGGACGACCTCGGCGATCTGCGCCCCGACCCGGGTGAGCGGGTCGAGGGCGGTGGCGGGCTCCTGGAACACCACCGACACCGTCCGGCCACGCAGGGACCGCAGGGACGGCTCGGACGCGCCGACGACCTGGTGCCCGTCGACCACGGCGCTGCCGGTGACGGTGGCGTTGCCGGAGAGCAGCCCCATCGCGGCGAGCGCCACGGTGGACTTGCCGGAGCCGGACTCCCCGACGAGGGCGAGGGTCTCGCCCGGCGCGACGGTCAGGGACACGCCCTGGACGGCGTGCACGTCGCCGGACTCGGTGCTGAAGTGCACGCCGAGGTCGTCGACGGCGAGGATCGGTTCGGTGGCGGTCATCCGCGGCCCTTCACGTCGAATGCGTCCCGGAGTCCGTCGCCGACCGCGTTGAGTGCGCAGACGACGAGGATCACGGCGAGTCCCGGCGGCACGATCAGCCACCAGCGACCGGAGTAGGCGGCGGTGAGCCCCGCCGAGAGCATGCCGCCCCAGTCCGTCGCCGGCGGTTGCACGCCGAGGCCCAGGTAGGAGACGTAGGCGACGAGGAGGATCGCGTCGGCGACCTGGAACGTCGCGGCGACGACGATCGTCGACACGGAGTTCGGCAGCAGGTGCCGGCCGATCGCGCGGGCGTGCGAGCCACCGATGGCGCGGAGGGTGAGCACGAAGTCGCGGTTCTTCAGCGTCAGGGTCTCGGCGCGGATGAGCCGGGAGGGCACGAGCCAGGACACGAAGCCGAGGATCACGATGAGCCCCCAGACGCCCGGGGTGGTGATCGCCGAGATGACGAGCAGGATGAACAGCGCCGGGATGGCGATGCCGGCGTCGACGACGCGCATCATGGCCGCGTCGACCCAGCCGCCGACGTACCCGGCGACCGAGCCCCACAGCGTGCCGACGACGGTGGCCAGCAGCCCCGCGGCGATGCCGACCATGAGCGACACCCTCCCGCCGTACATCAGACGGCCGAGGACGTCGTGGCCGACGGCGTCGGTGCCGAGCAGGTGCGCGCCGCTCGGGCCCTGGTTCGCCTGCTCGAGCACGGTGTGCGTCTGGTCGGTCGGGTACAGGAACGGTCCGACGAAGCAGAACAGCACGATGACGACGAGCAGGACCAGGCCGATGACGGCGAGTGTGTTGTGCCGGAAGCGGCGGGCGGCCAGCCGGAACCCGGTGGCGGCGACGGGTGCCCCGGGCGTCTCGGGGGCGAGTTGGACGGTGGTCATGCGCGGCCTGCCTTCACTCGCGGGTCGATCACGGACTGTGCCACGTCGGCGAGCAGGGTGCCGATGACGGTGGCAACGGAGATGACGAGCACGCAGCCGAGCAGGGTCGGGTAGTCGGACGTCTGCGCCGCGTTCCAGAACAGCAACCCCATGCCCGGGTAGTTGAACAGCTGCTCGGTGACGAGGGCGCCGCCGAACAGCACCGGGAGGTAGTAGCCGAGCATCGCGACGACGGGCGTCAACGAGTTCCGGAACACGTGCCGGCGGAGGATCGTCGTCGTCGACGAGCCACCCGCGCGGGCGGTGCGCACGTAGTCCTCCTGCAGGTTCTCCAGCGTCGCCGCGCGCATGTACCGGCTGAAGACGGCGATCATCGCGAGGGCGCCGGTGAGCACGGGCAGGACGAGTCCGGCCGGCTGCTGGAACACCTCGGCGAGGGTGGTGCCGCTCGGCGCCTGGGACGGCAGCCACGGCAGCTGCTGGCTGAACACGATGATGAGCACGAGGCCGAGGAAGAACGCGGGCGTCGAGTAGAAGACGAACGCCAGTGCGGTGGCGGCGTAGTCGATCGCTCCGTTGCGTCGGGCCGCCTGCCACATGCCGACCGGGATCGCGACGACCAGTCCGAGCACCGCGGAGAGCCCGGTCAGGACGAGGGTCTTCGGGATGCGCTCCTGGATGAGCTGCGAGACCGGTTCGTTGAGCGTGTACGAGGTGCCGAGGTCGCCGGTGAGCAGCCGTCCGAGGAACCGGAGGTACTGCACGGGCAACGGCTGGTCGAGGCCCTGCGCCTGGTTGAACGTGGCGATCTGCGCGGGGGTCGCGGCGACGCCGAGTACGCCGCGGGCGGGCCCGCCGGGCAGCGCGTGCAGGAGGCAGAACACGACGATCGTGACGATGAGGATCACCGCGAGCGCCTGCAGGACGCGGCGGGTGAGGTAGAGGGCAGTGGTCATGCTGCTTCCGTTGTCGCTGCTGACGGGACTCCCCCGGGAGGCGCGGTGCGGGTCGGACCCGCACCGCGCCTCCCGGAGGGACTCAGTGGGCTACTTGCTCCACTTCCACTGGGCGGGGTGGAAGTTCGCGAGCGAGTCCTGGTCGAACCCGGTCAGGCCGCTCTTCTTGACGGAGATCTGGTAGTCCGGGCTCGGCAGCCAGATCACCGGCAGGTCCTCCGCGACGGCCGCGCTGTAGTCCTGCACGGCGCTCGTGTCGGTCGAGGTGGTCGTCGCGTCGATGAGCGCGTCGACCTCCTTGTTCGAGTAGCTGCCGAAGTTCGCGGAGCCGCCGGTCGAGAAGAGCGACTCACCGGTCGGGTAGGCCGGGAAGTACCAGCTGCCAGCGGTGCCGAAGAACGACAGGTCCCAGTCGCAGCTCGCCTCGTCCGGGGTGCAGGTCGGGGTCTGCGACAGGACGCTCGACACCGGCGCGGTCTTGATCGTGAAGCCGATGCCGGTCTTCGCGAGCGACGACTGAATGGCGCTCATCATGTTGTCGGTCACGGTCGAGCCGGACTGCGAGAGCACCTGCATGGTGAACTCCGTGCCCTCGGCCACGCCCTCGCCGCACTGGTCGTCACCGTTGCCCGCGTCGGTGCAGACCATGGTGCCGCCCTGCTTGGTCCAGCCGTGACCGGTCAGCAGTGCCGTGGCCTTCTTCGTGCTGAACGGGTAGGGGTTGTCCTCTTGCACGTCGGAGACGTAGTCGGACTCCTGCGCCTGCGGGATCGGCCCGTAGGTCGAGGTGGCGGTGCCGTTGAAGACGACCTTCGACAGCGACTCCTGGTCGATCGACATCTGCACGGCCTGGCGGGCGTACAGCTGCTTGAAGACGGCGCCCATGTCCGGGTTGTTGAAGTTGTACGGCATGTACGTGATCGCCCAGCCCGTCCAGGGGTCGACCTCGTAGCCCTTCGCCGTGAAGGAGTCCTCCTGGTCGAGGTCGGTGGCGTTGATGTAGCCGTAGTCGACCGCCCCGGAGCGCAGCGCGTTCGTCTCGGCGTCGGCGGTGGTGAACGGCAGCAGGTTGACCGTCTTGATGGACGCCTTCTCGCCACCGTCGTACTTCCCGTTCGCGGTGAGCTGGACCTTCCCCGCGGTCGTGAACGACGACAGGCCGTACGGGCCGGAGATCGTCTTCCACAGTGGGTCGGAGTCGTAGTCGGCGATCTTGCCGGCGGCGGTGTTGAGGTACTTCCAGACCTGCTTCGCGCCCTCGGGGGTGCGGTCGGCGTCGGTCACCTCGGCCGAGGCGCTCGTCTTGTCCCAGGCGTGCTGCGGGAGCGGGATGATGTAGCTCAGCTGGTTGGCGAGCATCCAGTCCTGGTTGTACGCCTGGTCGAACGCGATCGTGAAGTGCGTGTCGTCGACGGTCGTGAAGGACGTCCAGTTGTCCGGCGCCTTGCCCTCGGAGTAGGAACCCCAGTCCTGCGCGTTCGCCTTGATCAGGTTGAACCAGAACTCGACGTCGCGGCTCGTGATCGGCTCACCGTCGGACCAGTGCCGGTCCCCCAGCGTGATCGTGACGCTCGTGCCGTCGTCGGCGAAGTCGGCAGCGGTCGCGACGGACCCGGCCTTGTTCCACGCGATCTTGCCCGTGGACCCGTCGTAGGCGATGAGGCGCTCGTACAGCGACTGCGCGATCGAGCCGTTGTTCGTGTTGAGGTGCGCCGCGGTGCCGATCGGGAGGATCCAGTTCGGCGTGAAGTTCGCCGGCAGCGCGTAGTCGATCTCGTCGGACGTCGTGCCGGTGGTGGCGGAACCGCCCCCGGAACACCCGGCGAGCAGTGCGCTCACCGCGAGCGCGGCTCCGGTGAGGAGGGCCCAGCGACGGGGCTTGGTCATGCGGTGTCTCCTTGCGCGAGGACGCCATCGTCGGCGTGGTGGAGGGACAGGAGTGCGATCAGGACCAGGCCCCGGTGGCACGACCACAGTCAATGGCCGAAGTCGTTGGAAAAACAAACGTTCTCGTGTAAATAGTCTGTTTCTGCCGAACGGTGGAAAGCGCGGACCACCACTCCTGCCCCGTAGGCTCGGAGCAGTCGGGCGAGCACCGCGCTCGGACGACGCCGATTGGAGAAAGTCGTGCCGGACCTCAGCTCCCGCGTGCTCGAGCTCATCGCGAGCGGGCAGGCGTCGAGCCGCACCGAGATCGCGCAGTTGCTCGGCGCCGCTCCGTCGACCGTGTCGCACGTCGTCGGGCAGCTCCTCGGCCACGGCATCCTGGCGGAGGAGGGCACCGACGTCTCCACGGGTGGTCGGCCCCGGAAGGTCCTCCGGATCGGCGGGACCGACGAGTACGCGGTCGCCGCCGACGTCGGTGGCGGTCACGTCCGGATCGGGATCGTCCTGCCGGGAGGCGCGCTCGAGTCGGTCTCGACCGTCCCGTTCGCGCTCGCCGACGGTCCCACCGCGGGCCTGGCTGCGCTGGCGGCGCTCCTCGACGCCCTGGTGTCCGAACGCGGACGCGACGGGCTGCGCGGGGTCGGGTTGAGCCTCCCGGGTCCGGTCGACGTCGCGGCGGGCGTCGTCGACCTGCCGAGCCGGATGCCGGGCTGGAACGGCTTCCCCGTCGCCGCGTGGCTCACCGAGCACTTCGGGGTGCCGGCCGCGATCGACAACGACGCGAACTGCATGGCCGCGGGCGAGCAGACCGTGCAGCCGTCCACCAGACGGCAGGCGATCACGGTGAAGGCCGGGTCGGCGATCGGCGCGGGGATCGTCATCGACGGGCAGCTCTACCGCGGCTCGACCGGCGCCGCGGGGGACATCACGCACGTGCGGATCGACGCGGCGGGTGACACCCCGTGCTCGTGCGGCAACACCGGCTGCCTCGAGACCGTGGCGTCCGGGGCCGCCCTGGTCCGGATCCTCCGCGAGGCCGGCGTGGACGTCAGCACCACGCAGGACGTGGTCCGCCTGGCGTCCGAGGCGCACCCGGAGACGACCCGCGCCGTCCGCCTGGCCGGGCGCTACCTCGGCGAGGTGCTCGCCGCCAACGTGAACTTCTTCAACCCGGACGCCGTCTCCCTCGGCGGCATCCTGTCCACCCTCGACCCCTTCGTCGCCGCCGTGCGGAGCCAGCTCTACGAGAGCTGCCACCCGCTCGTCACGCAGCACCTCGTCATCGAGCGCGCCTCGCTGGGGGCCGACGCCGGCCTCGTCGGCGCCGGCCAGTTCGCCCTGCAGCGCGGGCTCGCCGCCTCGCTCGAGGAACTGTCGGCACCCATCCCATTGCGGACCACCAGGAACAGGAGCACCCGTGTCTGAGACCGGAACCACCGCCAGCGCCCGTCGTCCGGTCATCGCCATCGCCGGCCTGGCCATCGAGACGTCGACGTTCACGCCGACGCGCACCCCGGCGGCCGCCTTCCACCCGGACCGTGGCGACGAGGTCGTCGCCCGGTACGACTTCCTGGGGCCGTTGTCCGAGCGGGCCGAGTTCCGTGGCGCCCTCATCGGGCACGCGTTGCCCGGCGGGGTCGTGCCGCGCGACGACTTCGAGGAACTCAGCACCGAGATCACCGACCGGCTGTCCGCGATCGCGGCCGACACCACGATCGACGGCCTCTGGTACGACATCCACGGTGCGATGGTGGTCGAGGGGCTCGACGACGCCGAGGCCACCCTGCTCGAACGGATCCGCGCGGTGGTCGGCCCGGACGTGGTCGTCTCCGCGTCGATGGACCTGCACGGCAACGTCTCGCGGGAACTCGCGCACCAGTGCGACCTGATCACCTGCTACCGGATGGCGCCGCACGAGGACGCCATGGAGACCAAGGAGCGCGCGGTCCGCAACCTCGTCGACGTGCTCACCACCCGTCCCGTCGGGGCGCAGCGGCCGGTCAAGGCCTGGATCCCGATCCCGGTCCTGCTGCCCGGTGAGAAGACCTCGACCCGCATCGAGCCCGCCGCGTCCGTGTACGCGCAGGTGTCCGACGTCGAACGAGGCGAGGGCGTGCTCGACGCCGCGATCTGGGTCGGGTACGCCTGGGCGGACCAGCCGCGGAACCGTGCCGTCACCGTCGTCACCGGATGGGACGAGCGCGCGGTCACGGCCGGAGCCGAACGCCTGGCACGGGCCTTCTGGGACGCCCGCGAGGACTTCGCCTTCGTCGCCCCGACCGGGTCGTTCGACGAGTGCCTCGCCGCCGCCCTCGCCCCCGGAGCCGCACGCCCGTACTTCGTGTCCGACTCCGGCGACAACCCGACCGCCGGCGGCTCGGGCGACATGACGTGGGGCCTGACCCAGCTGCTCGCCCGCGACGAGTTCCGGAGTGACGACGGCCCGGTCGTGCTCTACGCCAGCGTCCCCGGTCCGGCCGCGGTCGCCACGTGTGTCGAGGCCGGCGTCGGCGCGACCGTCACCGTCACCGCAGGAGCCGAGGTCGACGACCTGCACGCCGGACCACTGACGATGACCGGGCGGGTGCACGCGGTCAAGCACGGCGACCGGAACGCCCGGACCGAGGTCGTCCTCCAGGTCGGCAGCGTCTTCGCGATCCTCACCGAGCTCCGGAAGCCGTACCACCACGAGCACGACTTCACCGACCTGGACCTCGACCCGCACAGCGCCGACCTGGTCGTCGTGAAGATCGGCTACCTGGAACCGGAGCTGTACGACATGGCGGCCGACTGGATGCTCGCGCTCACCCCGGGCGGCGTCGACCAGGACCTCGAGCGCCTCGGCCACCACCGGATCGAGCGGCCGGTGTTCCCCTTCGACCGGACCTTCCCGGAACCGCCGGACCTGTCCGCCCGGGTCATCCCGGCGTCCGACCGGCGGCTCGGAGCCCACGCGTGAGCGCCCGAGCGCTCGAGATCGCCGTCACCTCCCCCGTCGGTGCCGCGGTGGCCCTCGCCGGCGGTGCCGACCGGGTCGAGCTCTGCAGCGCACTCGAACTCGGCGGGCTGACCCCGTCGCAGGGGCTCGTCGAGGCGGCCGTCGCGGCGGGTCCGCCGGTGCACGTCCTCGTCCGGTGCCGTCCGGGCGGCTTCGTGCACGACACCGACGAGGTCGAGCTCATGGTCCGCGAACTCGTCGCCGTCCTGCGCTCCGGTGCAGCCGGCGTGGTCGTCGGCGCCCTCCGCCGGGACCGAACACTCGACACCGGTGCGCTCGCGCGGTTCGTCGACGCCGCACGCTCCGAGCGCCCCGACGCCGAGGTGACGCTGCACCGGGCGATCGACCACGCTGCCGACCCGGTCACGGCAGCCGCGGGGCTCGGCGCCCTCGGGTTGACCCGCGTCCTGACCTCGGGCGGTGCCGCGACCGCGCTCGTCGGTGCGGACACCATCGCGCGGATGGTCGCCGTGGCCGGGGACGTGCAGGTCATGGCGGGTGCCGGCGTCACCCCGGCCGACGTCCCCGTGCTCCTCGACGCGGGCGCGGCGGCCGTGCACCTCTCCGCCAAGCGGCTCGCCGACGCCGCGCACGGAGGCGTGCCGATGGGCGCCGGCGACGCGGGGACCGGGCACTTCGAGACCGACGCCGAGGTGGTCCGGGCAGCCCGGGCCGCGGTCGACGCGCACCGGCCCTGACCGGCCAGGCCCACCGACGACGGGCCTGCCCGACGAGGGGGCACCTCCGGACCGTCGCCGGACGACCGGGTCAGGCGTCGGCGCTGCCCGCGCCGTCGTCGGAGCCGCTGCTGGCGCTGCCGCCGCCTCGCAGGGTCGCGCTCGGCAGCTCCCCGAACCGTTCCCGGTACGCACCGGAGAACCGGCCCAGGTGCGCGAAGCCCCACTGCCGGGCGACCTCCGCCACGGACGACGAGAGCGGATCGGCGCCCAGGAGCTCCTCGTGCACGGCGTCGAGCCGGACGTTCCGCAGGTGCGACAGCGGGGAGACGCCGACCGAGCGGTTGAAGGACTGCTGCAGCCCGCGCGCGCTCATGCCCGCGGCTGCGGCGATGTCCGCCAGGGTGACGACGGTGTGGGCGTGCTCCTGGATGTAGGTCAGGGCGTCCCGGAGCCGCTCGCTGCTCGTGGTCGCCGGCACGTCCACGGGGAAGGTCCCGACGACGACCCGGGCGACCCGGAGGTTCAGCTCGGCGCGCTGGCGGCCGGTGACGTCCGGGTCGGTGATGGTCCGCCCGAGGGACTGCAGCACCCTCCGGAGGTCGGCCAGTTCGGTCGCGGAGACCGTCCGGCGGAACCGGAGCGGCCCGACGACCTGCGCGCCGTCGGCGGCGAGCGCCGCGCGGAGCAACCGGTCGGACAGGTGGAGCATCGAGACGCGGCTCGTCGCGGCCTCGAAGCCGTACCGGACCGTGGCGGCGAGGAGGAACGGCTGGCCGGGTCGGACCACGGTGCGCGTGCCGTCCTCGTCGACGATGACCGCTGTGCCGTCCCCGATCCAGAACAGGATGTGTGTGGGCCGCGGCTCCATCGTGCCGGTGCGGCGCCCCTCCACCGCGGAACCGCTCAGCGAGAGGTCGGCGTCGCCGGCGCCGGTGTAGCGGAAGGCGGACCGCTCGTCGCCGATCCCGCCCCCGGTGCCGTACGTGTCGTCGAGGACCGCGGGGCGGGTCTCGCTCGTGCCTTCCAGGCGCACGGCACGGAACCCGTCAGGGGTCCCCGGTTCCGGGCGCAGATGGGTCACGATCTGATGTTCCCATGCCTGTCCGCGAAGCGCGAGCACCGCGGCGGGTCGCTCGTCGCGGCACCCCGGGGCGAGCCGAACGGGAACGGGGTACGCCGATCGGCGTCGGGTTCAGTCGCCGACCGGTAGAACGGAGCATGACCTCTTCCACACGGAACCCGCTCGGCGTGACCCTCGTCGAGGGCGGCGCCAACGTCGCCGTCTTCTCCAGCACCGCCGAACGCGTCGAGTTCTGCCGTTTCGACGACGACGGCACCGAGCACCGGACCGAGCTGACCCACCGCACCGGCTACACCTTCCACGACGTCGTACCGGACGTCACCGTCGGCACCCGCTACGGCTTCCGCGTGCACGGCGCCTGGGACCCGGCGAACGGCCTGCGGCACAACCCCGCGAAGCTCCTCCTCGACCCCTACGCCACCGCGATCGACGGCGAGTACCAGTGGGGCCAGGAGCTCTTCGGCCACGACATGAACGAGCCGGACCAGATCGACGAGTCCGACTCCGCCGCTGCCATGCCGCGCTCCGTCGTCGCCGACCGCTCGTTCGACTGGGAGGGCGACACCCGCCTCGAGACCCCCCTGGCCGACACCGTCGTGTACGAGGTCCACGTCAAGGGCTTCACCAAGCAGCACCCCGACGTGCCCGAGGAGATCCGCGGCACCTACGCGGGCCTGGCACACCCGGCCGCGATCAAGCACCTCACCGACCTCGGCGTCACCGCGGTCGAGCTGCTGCCGATCCACCAGTTCGTGCAGGACTCCACGCTCCAGGACAAGGGCCTCCGCAACTACTGGGGATACAACAGCATCGGCTTCTTCGCCCCGCACAACGAGTACGCCGCGTCGGGCACCGCCGGCCAGCAGGTCGCGGAGTTCAAGGAGATGGTGAAGGCCCTGCACGCCGCGGGCCTCGAGGTCATCCTGGACGTCGTCTACAACCACACGGCCGAGGGCAACCACATGGGCCCGACGCTGTCCTTCAAGGGGCTCGACAACCAGTCGTACTACCGGCTGGTCGAGGGCGACGAGGCGAACTACTTCGACACCACCGGCACGGGCAACAGCCTCAACGTGTCGCACCCGACCGCGCTCGGGCTCATCACGGACTCGCTCCGCTACTGGGTCGAGGAGATGCACGTCGACGGCTTCCGCTTCGACCTGGCGACGACGCTGACCCGTCAGGACGGTTCGGCCGAGAAGCACTCCGCGTTCCTCGACATCATCCACCAGGACCCGGTGCTCCGCGACGTCAAGATGATCGCCGAGCCGTGGGACACCGCCGGGTACCAGGTCGGCGGGTTCCCGGCCGACTGGTCGGAGTGGAACGGGAAGTACCGCGACGACCTGCGCAGCTTCTGGCGCGGTGACGAGGGCACGCTCGGCGACGCCGTGCAGCGCGTCCTCGGCAGCCCGGACGTCTACGAGGGCTCGCGCCGGTCGCCGCTCTGCTCGGTGGACTTCGTCACCGCCCACGACGGCTTCACCCTGGCCGACCTCACGATGTACGTCGAGAAGCACAACGAGGCGAACGGCGAGGACAACAACGACGGCGAGAGCAACAACACCTCCTTCAACGGCGGCATCGAGGGCCCGACCGACGACGAGAGCGTCAACGACTACCGCAACCGCCAGCGCCGGAACTTCCTCGGCACCCTGCTGCTCTCGGCCGGCGTGCCGATGATCCTCGGTGGTGACGAGATCGCCCGCTCGCAGGGCGGCAACAACAACGCCTACTGCCAGGACGACGAGATCTCGTGGTTCGACTGGGCTGCCGCCGACCAGGACCTGCTCGCCTTCACGACGGCGGCGATCGCCTTCCGCAAGCAGCACGTCGCGCTCCGCCCGGAGTGGTACCGCACCGCGCCCGGCATCTCGCCGTCCACCGTGCAGGTGCTCCGCGCGGACGCGAACGACTTCGAGGACGGCGACTGGACCGACGGCGGGAACCGCGCCGTGATCCTGGTGCTCGCGCAGGGCGACGACAGCATCGCACTGCTGCTCAACGCCTCCGAGACGACCGTGGAGTTCACGCTCCCCGAGCGTCCGGGCGGCGGCTCCTGGTCCCTCGGCCTGTCGAGCGACCCCGACCAGGCCGTGGACGGCGACGCGACGACCCTGCTCGTCCGCGACGCCTCCTTCACGGCACTGCAGTAGCCCGAGAGGACAGTGGACCGATGAGCCAGTACGAGAAGAAGGACCCGACCACCCTCTACCCGGTGCCGCCGTTCCCGAAGCAGGAGCAGTCGTTGCCCGGGGCCGCGTGGAAGATGGACCCGAAGCCGGACCACGGAGAACAGAGCTACGTCGGCAAGGGCCGTCTGGAGGGCTTCCGTGGCATCGTCACGGGTGCCGACTCCGGCATCGGCCGGGCCGCCGCGATCGCCCTGTCCCGGGAGGGCGCCGACCTGGTGCTCTCCTACCTGCCCGACGAGCAGGAGGACGCGGAGGAGGTCCGCGACCTGCTCGAGGGCGAGGGTCGCAAGGCCGTGCTGTTCCCGGGCGACATCTCGGACGAGCAGTACTGCATCGACCTCGTGCAGAAGGGCGTCGACGAGCTCGGCGGCCTCGACACGCTCGTCATGGTCGCCGGCCGGATGGACAGCAACGACGACATCCTGACCCTCGACACCTCGATGTTCGACTCGACGTTCAAGACGAACATCTACTCGCTGTTCTGGCTGACGAAGGCGGCGGTCCCGCACCTCGAGCCCGGTTCGACGATCGTGACGACCGGCTCGATCCAGGCGTCCACCCCGTCGCCGGACAAGATCGACTACGCCGTGTCGAAGGGCGCGATCAAGCTCTTCACCGAGGCGGTCGCCCAGCAGCTCGCGCCGAAGGGCATCCGGGTCAACTCGGTCGCGCCCGGTCCGGTGTGGACCCCGCTGCAGCCCGGCTCCGACGATGCCGAGACCGTCTCGACGTTCGGGCAGCAGTCGCCCTTCGGTCGACCGGGTCAGCCGGCCGAGCTCGGTGCGGCGTACGTCCACCTCGTCAGTCCAGAATCGAGCTACCAGTCCGGGTCGACGATCACGGTCGCCGGCGGCACCCCCGCCTTCTGACGGACGTGCAGCACCCGGCCAGCACTGCGAAGGAGCACATGATGAGCAACGACAGCACGGCGCACGACCCCGAGGGCACGCCGAAGCCGGAGGGTCTGGGCGACGACGGCACGGTCCCCAACGAGCCCGAGGGCCTCGCCGCCGGGTTCGTCGGCGACGCCTCGCACTTCAACCCCGAAGAGGACAAGCCCGCCGAGGACGACTCCGAGGCCTGAGCGCCGCGGCGCATGCGCCGACCACACGACGGGAGGCCCGGTACCAGCTGGTACCGGGCCTCCCGTCCGTCGTGTCGTCGGCGCCGTCAGCGCTCCGTGCGCGACTCCTCGACCCCGTCTCCGGTCGGCGGCGTGTCCGACCGAGCGTCGAGCCGCGGGTCGAGAACCGGGTCGGGCGAGACGGTCTCGGTGCCCGGCACCGGATCGTCCGACAGCGCGATCCGCTCGGCCGGGGTGGAGCCGAGCACACCGCTCGGCACCGCTTCGACGGCTGCTCGGCGTCCGCGGACCCGCTCCTTCACCGCGCGCCACGGACGGGCGAGCCCGCTGCCGAGCGGGCGCTCGGTGGGTGCGTCGACCTCGAGCCCGTAGTACTCGCCGACCTTCTCGAGCAGCAGTGCCCGCTCGGCCTTGTCGTACGCACGGCGCTCACGGGTGAACGCGATGATCGTCGCCCAACAGGTGAGCAGCAGCACGACGCTGAACGGCAGCGCCGTGGTGATCGCCGCCGTCTTCAGCGCGTTCAACCCGCCGGTCAGGAGCAGGGCCACGGCGAGCAGGGCCGAGACCGTCGCGAAGAAGACGCGGAGCCAGTTCTTCGGCTCGATGTCCCCGCCGGACGCGATCATCGCCATCACGAGCGACCCCGAGTCGGACGAGGTGACGAAGAACACGCCGATGAGCAGGATCGCGCCGAAGGTCAGGACGACCCCGGCCGGCAGGTCCCCGAGCAGCGCGAAGAGCGACCCCTCGACGTCGACCGTGCCGTCGGCACCGATCAGGCCACCGGCACCGTCCGTCTGGCGGTGGATCGCCGCACCACCGAGCACGGCGAACCACAGGAACGTGAGCGCGGTCGGGACGAGCAGGACACCGAAGACGAACTGCCGGACCGTGCGGCCCTTCGAGATGCGGGCGATGAAGATGCCGACGAACGGCGCCCACGACATCCACCAGCCCCAGTAGAACGTGGTCCAGGCGCCCTGCCACTCCTCGCCGGCCGCGCCCTGCTGGGCGGTGACGTTGAACGACAGGCCGACCAGGTTCTGCAGGTAGGCGCCGATCGACTGCACGAAGTCGCGGAGCAGGAACTGGGTCGGCCCGACGATGAGGACGAAGAGCAGCAGCGCCGCGGCGAGCACGAGGTTGAAGTTCGACAGGATCTTCATGCCCTTGGTCACACCGGTGACCAGGGACACGATCGTCACGGCGGTGATCACGGCGATGATCGCGAGCTGACTGACGAGGCTGCTCTCGGCGATGCCCGCGGCTTCCAGTCCGGCACCGATCTGGATGACGCCGAGGCCGAGCGAGGTGGCGACGCCGAACAGGGTGCCGATGAGGGCGATGACGTCGATGAGGTTGCCCCAGCCCCCACGGACCCGGCTGCCGAGGAGCGGTTCGAGTGCCCAGCGGATCGAGACCGGGCGGCCGCGGCGGTGGATCGCGTACGCCAGGGCCAGGCCGAGGACGACGTAGATCGCCCAGGCGTGCAGTCCCCAGTGCAGGAACGTCTGGGTGAGGGCCTGCTGCGCGAGTTCGCTCTCAGACCCGGTGACGCCCGGGCGCGGGGACGCGAAGTGGCTCAGCGGTTCGGAGACGCCGTAGAAGACCAGCCCGATGCCCATGCCCGCCGCGAAGAGCAGCGAGAACCAGGACCCGGTGGAGAACTCGGGTTCGTCGGCGTCCTTCCCGAGCTTGATGTCACCGAACTTGCCGAAGCCCACGAAGAGCGAGAAGCCCACGAAGAACGCGGCGACGAGGACGTAGTACCAGCTGAAGTTGCGGACGATGCCGCCCTGCAGCGCGAGGAACACGGCTTCGGCGGAGGAGGGGGCGATGAGCGTCCAGGCCACGAAGCCGAGCACGATCACGGCAGCGGGCCAGAACACCCACGTCCGGAGGCGCGGGGTGGTGGTCACGGGCTCTCCGAGGGGGCCGCCGTCGGCGGTCACGGCCCCGGAGGCGGGTGGTTTCGTCGTTGCCATGCCGTCCATGGTGCCTTCCGTAGGCTCCGAACGACGATTCGTCGGCGTGGTGGCCCCGGTGGTCGCCCCTTGCCGACGTCAGTGGTGGCCGTGCACCTTCGCGTGCCCGAGGCCCCGGCGCATGAGAGCCCGGTTCACCGGCGTCGTGACCACGAAGGCGATGACGAGCGACAGGGCCAGCGCATCCCAGAACAGCCACTGGTCGAGCTGTGCGTCGAGTGCTCCCGGGATCGCGACGACCACCGTGTTGTCGATGACCTCCATGACGGCGATGGACACCGTGTCCGCGGCGAGCGCCACGCTGAGCGCGGCACGGAACGACAGGCCGGAGCGCAGGACACCGCGCATGGTCAGGGCGTAACCGAACACGAAGGCGAGCACGATCGACAGCACGATCGTCCCCACGTCGTGCAACCCGGTCGCGGTGCCGATCACCATGCCGAGGACCTCGCCGATCGCGCACCCCGTCAGGCAGTGCAGCGTCGCCTGCGCGGCCGTCGACCACGTGGTCGTGCCGTGCCCGCTCACCGTGCGCCCGCGTCGACGGAGCGGAAACGGCGGAGGCGGAGGCTGTTCGTCAGCACGAAGACCGACGACAGCGCCATGGCGGCGCCGGCGATGACCGGGTTCATCAGGCCGGCCATCGCGAGCGGGATCGCCGCCACGTTGTAGGCGAAGGCCCAGAACAGGTTCGTCCTGATGGTGCGGAGGGTGCGGCGGGAGAGTCGGACCGCGTCGACGGCGGCGCGCAGGTCGGCTCGGACGAGGGTGATGTCGGCTGCCTCGACGGCGGCGTCGGTCCCGGTGCCCATGGCGATGCCGAGGTCGGCGGCGGCGAGCGCGGCGGCGTCGTTCACGCCGTCACCGACCATGGCGACCGTCCTGCCGGCGGCCTGCAGCTCGGTGACGATGCGGTACTTGTCCTCCGGTCGGACGCCGGCCGTGACGCGGCTGATGCCCACCTGGGCCGCGACGCTCCGGGCGACCCCGTCAGCGTCCCCGGTGAGGAGCATCGTCTCGAGCCCCAGGTCGTGCAGGTGCCCGACGGCCTCGGCGGCACCGGGTGCGACGGTGTCCGAGACGACGACGAGCCCGCGGACCCGGCCGTCCCAGGCGACGGCGACCGCGGTGCGTCCGGCGTCCTCGGCGTCGGTCACGGCGGTGGCCAGTGCATCCGGTACCGGGACGGCCCAGGCGTCGTGGAGCCAGGCGGGTCGGCCGACGAGCACGAGGACCCCGTCGACCACGGCCTGCACGCCGAGGCCGGCGGTGGACGTGAACGACTCCGGCCGGGGCACGTCCGGGACGGCGGCGACGAGGGCGCGGGCGATGGGGTGCTCGGAGCCGGACTCGGCGGCGGCTCCGGCGCGGAGCACGGCGTCGGCGTCCTCGCCGTCGGCCGGCAGGACCTCGGCGACGCGCATGGTGCCGGTGGTGACGGTGCCGGTCTTGTCGAGCAGCACGGTGTCGATCCGACGGGTGGCCTCGAGGACCTGCGGCCCGCGGATGAGGATCCCGAGCTGGGAACCGCGCCCGGTGCCGACGAGCAGCGCGGTCGGGGTCGCGAGCCCGAGCGCGCACGGGCAGGCGATGACGAGCGTGGCGACGGCTGCGGTGAGGGCGGCCTCGACGTCGCCGGTGAGCAGGAGCCAGCCGCCGAGGGTGAGGGCGGCCAGCACGAGCACGACGGGGACGAACACGCCCGACACCCGGTCGGCGAGCCGCTGCACCTCCGCCTTGCCGGTCTGGGCCTCGGTCACGAGCTTCCCGATGCGGGCGAGCTCGGTGTCGGCGCCGACGCGGAGCGCCTCGACCGTCAGCAGGCCGCCGACGTTCACGGTGGCTCCCGTCACCGCGGCGCCGGGACCGACCTCGACGGGGACGCTCTCCCCCGTCATGACGCTCGTGTCGACGGCGCTGGTGCCCTCGACGACGGTGCCGTCGGTGGCGATGTGCTCCCCGGGCCGGACGACGAAGCGGTCGCCGACGCGGAGCGACGCGACCGGCACCTCGACCTCGCGGCCGTCGCGGAGCACCCGGGCGGTGCTGGCTCCGAGCGCGAGGAGGGCACGGAGGGCCGCGCTCGACCGGGTCTTCGCGCGGCCCTCGGCGTACCGGCCGGCGAGGAGGAACACCGTGACCGCGGCGGCGACCTCGAGGTACGGCTCCGGGTCGGCTCCGCGCGGGGCGGTGAGCGCGAACGCCATGTGCATGTCGGGTCCGCCGGCGCCGCCGAGGACGAGTGCCCAGAGGGACCAGGCGGTGGCCGCGACGACGCCGAGGCTGACGAGGGTGTCCATCGTCGCCGAACCGTGCCGGGCGTTCAGGGCCGCGGCGCGGTGGAACGGCCAGGCGCCCCAGGTCGCCACCGGGGCCGCGAGGACGAGTGCGACCCACTGCCACCAGGGGAACTGGAGCGCGGGCACCATCGACAGGGCGACGACCGGGACCGCGAGCACCGTGGAGACGACCAGGCGGCGACGGAGCGGGGCGAGTGTGTCGACGTCCGGCTGCTCGGGCTCCGGCAGTCGCGCGCCGTACCCCGCCTGCTCGACGGTCGTGATGGCGTCGTCGACCGCGACGCCGTCGGGCAGTGAGACCGTGGCCGTCTCGGTGGCGTAGTTCACCGTGGCCGTGACCCCCGGCATCTTGTTGAGCTTCCGCTCGATGCGGTTCGCGCACGAGGCGCAGGTCATGCCCTCGATCGCGAGCTCGACCGGGGTGGCGGCGGGGGTCGTCGTCGTCATCGTGGTCAGCGCTCCGACAGCGAGTAGCCGGCGTCCTCGACCACGGCGTCGACGGCGGCCGCGTCGAGGGGCGCAGTGCTCGTGACGGTCGCGGTCGACGTGCCGCCGGCGACGAGGTCGACCTGCACGTCGGTCACGCCGGGGAGTCCACGGAGCGCCTCGTCGATGCTCATGACGCAGTGCGCACAGGTCATGCCGTCGATGCCGTGGGTACTGATCTGCTGCTCGGCCATGCGGCCCTCCTCGTTCGGTCGTCGTGCTCCGGGTACCCTAGGGGGGTACCCCTACCGTAACGCCGACGACGAGGATCTGTTCCCGATGGCCGAAGACACCGAACACCACCACGGCTACATCTCCGCGAAGGAGGACTACCTCGGACGCCTGCGCCGGATCGAGGGCCAGGCGCGCGGACTGCAGCGGATGGTCGAGGGCGAGGAGTACTGCATCGACATCCTCACCCAGGTCTCGGCGATGACGAAGGCGTTGCAGGCGGTGTCGATGGGTCTCCTCGAGGACCACCTGCGGCACTGCGTGACGGACGCCGTGGCCCAGGGCGGCCGAGGTGCCGAGGAGAAGATCCAGGAGGCGACCCTGGCCATCAAGCGCCTCGTCCGGTCGTGACGGCCACGAAGCGTGTACTGCTGGGTTCTCCGACCAAACCGACTGCTGGTTCGATCCGAATGTCCTGCGAGGCGCATGGCAACCGACCGCGTCGACTCCTGACGAAGGGTTCCCTCATGACCACCACCGCATCGACCCGCTCCGACCACGGTTACGGCCGGACGCTCACCCAGAAGGGCGCGCTGGTCTTCGGCGTCGTCTTCCTCATCGTCGGCATCGCCGGCTTCATCCCCGGCCTGACCATGGACATGGGCAGCATGATGGCCGCCGGCAACGACTCGGAGGCGCAGCTCCTGGGCCTGTTCCAGGTGTCCGTCCTGCACAACATCGTCCACCTGCTGTTCGGCATCGTCGGCCTGATCGCCGCGCGCTCGTTCGGCTTCTCACGCCAGTACCTGCTCGTCGGCGGCATCATCTACGCCGTGCTCTTCATCTACGGCCTCTTCACCGCCGGCATGTCCAGCGCCGCCAACTTCGTGCCGCTGAACAGCGCCGACAACGTGCTGCACCTGATCCTCGCCGTCGCGATGATCCTCCTCGGCATCGTCCTCCCGCGCGCCGGGGCTCGCACCGCCCGCTGACCCCAGCGACGCAACTGACGGGAGGCCCGTGACCAGCCGGTCACGGGCCTCCCGTCCGTTCTGCGCGAGCGTCGGCTCGCGCTGGTGCGCTCAGCCCTGCGGCGGCGAGTACAGCTGCAGGTCGTTGCCCTCGCTGTCCTTGAAGGGGATGATCTTGCCCCACGGGTGCTCGCTGATCTCGCCCTGGATGTCCGCGCCACGCTCTTTGAGCGAGGCGACCTCGTCCTCGATGCTGCCGTCCGGCTGGAACGAGACGACCGCGCCGCCGTCGCTCGACGGGCTGGCCGACTCGCGCCCGTTCAGGCCGATCATCAGGCCGTTCGCGTCGATCTCGCTCCAGTCCTCCGACTGGTCCTTCACGGTGAGGCCGAGGGTGTCGCGGTAGAACGCGACGGCGCGCTCCATGTCGCTGACCGGGACCCAGACTGCTGCGATTCCGCTTGCCATGGTGTTTCCTCTCGTCGTGGTGTGCCCTCGACGGTAGGCCGCGCCGTGTCGAGGACACCCAGTCCGGCGGCGCTCCGGGGTACGTCCAGGCCCGGCGGCGCAGGCTCGGTCCGGACACCGTCGGACGGCCGGGGGTGCAGTGGAGGAGGGGTCGCCGATGACCGAGATCGTGCACGTCGTGCTGGTGGAGTGGGACACGGAGGACACCGCCGTGCCGGAGCGGGCGACGGCGCTCGCACACGAGCACCTGCCCACGATCGACGGCGTGGTGTCCGTCGAGACCGGCCCGAGCGTCAGTCCCGAGGGGCTGGAGGGTGGCTTCGACTGGATGCTCGTCGTCCGGTTCCGGCACGCCGCGGCGCGGGACGCGTACCTGCCACACCCGGAGCACCGGCCCGTGGCAGACCACATCGGGGCGCACGCCAGGCGGGTCGTGGTGTTCGACGTGGCCGGCTGACGGACGGGAGGCCCGTGGCGGGGTCGCCAGGGGCCTCCCGTCCGGTGCCGGTCCGGTCAGGCGTCTCCGCGGCGTGCGCCCGGGGTCAGGGGCGGCCGTCCTGCGCGTCCACGACGCCCGGGGTCGGGGTCGTCCCGGTGAAGTCGTCGCGCATCGTGCCGACGCCGCGCTGCGGGTGCGCCCGGTCGAGGTGCTTCGCCCGCGACGCCTTCCGCGGCTCGGGGTCGACGTGCATCGCGGTGTTCCGGTCGTCCTGCAACGTCGGCTGCACCTCGCCCTCGCGGTTGAACGACCACATGAGCATCGGGTCGCCGACGGGCAGCGGATCCGCCTCGTGGCCACCCATCGGCGAACTGTGCCACGTGTGCCAGGTCTTGCCGTACGAGTTGACGAGGTGGCCCATCAGCTCGGTCTCGACCGCGATCGGCAGTCCCGGAGCGACGAGCTCGCCGGAGAAGACCTCGTGGTTGTGCGGGTGCCAGGACGGCTTCTCGTCCTCGGGCAGCGAGTCGAACAGCCGCTCGGAGACGATGTACTCCACGCCGATCAGGTTGGCGTCCGCGGTGTTGCCGTCGAAGAGCACGCACTGCAGCATCTCGGCGTTCACCACCTTGCAGTAGTGGTGCGCCTCCATCTGCACGTCGGGCTCGCCCTTGACGCAGTGGAAGCCGACCACGTACACGTCGAATCCCTTGAGGGGGTCCGTCGGCTGCAGCAGGTCGGCGCCGCGGTCGAGCAGGGCGAGGCGGAAGCCCCGGTCCTCGCCCGGCGGGGTGACCCCGGTCGACCGGGCGGGGACCGTGGGGTTCCGCGGCACGCGTCAGCCCTCCTGGGGCTCCGCCGGCTCGCCGCCGGAGTCCACGTCGCTGTCCTGCTGCGGGTCCTCGGTGGCGTTCCCCGAGGCGGAGCCGTCGGGCAGGTCCTCGGTGCGCTGGGCCTCCTGGTCGGAGACGTCGTCCGGGCCGGTTCCGTTCGTCGTGTCACTCATGCACGGCACGGTACGCGGCGTGCGGTTGCCGCCGGTTCAGGCCGGGACCGACCCGACGACCGGACCCGGCGTGCAGACCAGAGCCGACCGACCGGCCACCCCTGACCCGTCGGGTCAGCCGTCGCGACGGCCGGTGCGGAGGCCCGGGAACTGGTCGTCGCGCCACTCCCCCTCGAGCTGCGGGCCGCCGAACGCCTCCTGCTCGCGGGCGCGCAGCTCGACGCGGCGGATCTTGCCCGACACCGTCTTGGGCAGCGGCCCGAACTCGACGCGACGGACGCGCTGCCACGCCGGCATCGCGGTGCGGGCGTGCGCGAGGATGTCCCGCGCGGTCTCGGCCGTGGGCTCCCACCCCGCCGCCAGTGTGACGTAGGCCTTCACGACGGTCAGGCGCTCCTCGTGCGGGGCCGGCACGACCGCCGACTCGGCGACGGCGGGGTGCTGGAGCAGGGCGCTCTCGACCTCGAACGGCGAGACCTTGTAGTCGGAGGACTTGAACACGTCGTCGGTGCGGCCGACGAACGTCAGCGACCCGTCCTCGTGCCGGGTGGCCACGTCCCCCGTGTGGAAGTAGCCGCCGCGCAGGGCGTCGTCGGTCCGCTCCGGGGCGTCGAGGTACCCGGCCATCAGGTTCACCGGCGTCGTCGTGAGGTCGAGGCAGACCTCACCCTCACCCGCGCCGGGCTCCCCGGTCAGCGGGTCGACGAGTTCGATCGCGACCCCGGGCAGCCCGTGCCCCATCGCACCGGGTCGGACGGTGTCGCCGGGGGCGTTGCCGACGATCGCGGTGGTCTCGGTCTGGCCGTACCCGTCGCGGATCGTGCGGCCCCAGGACTCCTCGACGAGCCGGATGACCTCGGGGTTGAGGGGCTCGCCGGCGGAGACGACCTCGCGCAGGGCGGTCGGGCGGCTGCCGAGGTCGGCCTGGATGAGCAGTCGCCACACGGTCGGCGGTGCGCAGAACGACGTCACCTGAGCGCGCTCGAGCTGGTGCAGCAGTGCCGCCGGGTCGAACCGCTCCTGGTTGTGGACGAAGACGGTGGCCTCGGCGATCCACGGTGCGAAGAAGCAGCTCCACGCGTGCTTGCCCCACCCCGGCGAACTGATCGCCAGGTGGACGTCACCGGGCTCGAGCCCGATCCAGTACATCGTCGTCAGGTGGCCCACCGGGTAGGACGTCTGCGTGTGCACGACCATCTTCGGCTTGTCGGTCGTGCCGGAGGTGAAGTAGACCAGGCAGGGGTCGGACGCTGCCGTCACCACCTCGGGCTTCCACTCCCCCGCTGGCGCCGGTTCGCCGAGGTCGCTCGGGTACGTCGTCCATCCGTCCGCGGTTCCACCGACCACGATCCGCGTGAAGTCGCCCGTCAGGTCCGCATACTTCGGCGTCTCGCGCAGCGTCGTCACGACGTGGGCGACACGTCCGCGGTCGATGCGGTCCTGCAGGTCGGCCCCGCCGAGCATCGTCGACGTCGGGAGGATCACGGCGCCGGTCTTCATGACGGCGAGCATCGACTCCCAGAGCTCGAGCTGGTTGTCGAGCATGAGCAGCACGTGGTCGCCCTTCGCGACGCCGAGGTCGTGCAGCCGGGCCGCCAGCCGGTCGGACCGGGCGGACATCTCGGCGTAGGTGGTGCGTGACTCGCGGCCGTCCTCCTCGACGATGACCAGGGCGTCCCGGTCGTTGCCGGCCGCGATGCCGTCGAACCAGTCGATCGCCCAGTTGAACGTCTCGCCCACGTCGGGCCAGCGGAACGCCTCGCGCGCTGCGGCGCTGTCGGTTCTGGCCGCGAGGAGGACGTCCCGGGCGGCACGGAGGGCGGAGGCGGGTTCAGTGCGCATGCACTGACCTTGCCTCATCGAGGTGGACCAGCGCACGGCGACACCGCGCTGTACCGCATCCGGACAGCCGGAGTCAACCCCTCGCGGCCGCGGACTCGTGCTCCGTATCGTCCTGGACGGTGTGCTCTGCCACGGGCACGTGCGCGCCCGGACGACAGCAGGATCGGCCCGGCAGCGCGACTCGACGAGCGAGAGGAGTGACCCGAGGATGACGACAGTCGACGACCGGACCACCGGCCGCACGACGGACACCGCCCTCCGCAGTACCGTCCGCATCGAGGCCCTCGGGGACGCCCCGGACGCAGCCGTCCTCGACCTCAGCGGCTTCTACGCCGGCCGACACTGGGCCGCTCGTGCCACCGACCGCCCCTTCGGGTACCGCTACACCGCGGTCGGGGACGGCGACGTGACGCTCCGTCGGTCGCAGATCAACGGGTTCATCCGGGGCTTGATCCCCGCGTCAGAGGACTACGTCGTCCAATGGCTCACCGCGGGGCACGGCGTGCCGGACGTCCGGCACGACCGCGTGCCGATGTCCGGCGACGTGCCGATGCTCTTCCCGACCGCCCGGGAGTTCGTGTTCGAGTACCAGGACTACGACCAGCGCGTCGTGCACCTGTCGCGCCGACTCGTGCACGAGGTCGCCGACGAGCAGTTCCACACCGGCCAGGTGGCGGACCTCGGTCTCGACCACCTGCGCACCCTCGACCCGGCCGCCGTGACCCAGTGGCGCAACAGCCTGGCCCTGCTCTCCCGCGAACTCCGCACCGGCGGCATCGACACCCTCCTCTGGCACACCCTCACCCGCGGCACCGCCGCAGCGTTCCTCCGGATGTACCCCCCGACCGTCGCGGCCCTGCCGCCCGCCGTGCTCCTGCCCCGGCGCGCCCGCCTCCGCGCCGCCGTCGAGTACGTCCACGAGCACGTTGCCGGACCGATGAGCGTCTCGGACATCGCCGGAGCCGCGGGCCTCAGCGTCCGGGCCACGCAGGAGGCCTTCCAGCGCCACCTCGGACTGACACCGATGCAGTACCTGCTGCACGTCCGACTCGAGCACGTGCGACGCGAACTGATGCAGGCGGACCCCACCGCCTCGGCCGTGCAGGCGATCGCCCGCCGGTGGGGGTTCGCGCACCTGGGCCGGTTCTCCGCCGCCTACCGCACTGCTTACGGCGAGTACCCGAGGAACACGCTCCGTCGCTGACCGTCGCGACAGCCCGACGCCGGCGACGGGTCGCCGTCAGCCGAAGTCGTAGTCGTCGTGGCGCGTGTCCGGGTCCTCGTGCACCGGACGGACGGGTCCCGCCGCCACAGCCAACCGCCGCACGTGCTCCACGAACGCGGTGTCGTCCACGTCGGCGTCCCGGCCGTCGTCGGTCGCCGCGCTCAGCGTGATCTGGCTCGCCGGCCCGATCAGCAGCGTCTCGACGGCGGGTCGGCCGTCCCCGTCGACGACCGGGACGTCGAGCGTGTCGGTCTTCCGGTTCGCACCGAGCACCGCGGCGTAGTGGATGACGGCGTCGGCAGCGCCGTCGCTCGTCCGGATCGCCCGGCCTGCGTACTGGATGTCCTTCATCCGGCCAGTCAACGTCGTGGCGGGTGCGACCGGGCTCAGGTCCTCCAGTGGACGCACCGCCCGGGCCACCGCATCCGTCGGCCGGAACAGACGGAGGCGTCCCCGTGTTGCACCGGGTACTGTCGCAGCCAGCGTCACGAACCACGGAGGTACCGATGACCACCACCGAGACCGCGATCCTCGCCGGCGGATGCTTCTGGGGAGCGCAGCAGCTCCTCCGCCGCCGCCCCGGAGTCCTCAGCACCCGTGTCGGCTACTCCGGCGGCGACGTCCCGAACGCCACCTACCGCAACCACGGCACGCACGCCGAGGCCGTCGAGATCGTCTTCGACCCGTCGGTGATCTCGTACCGCGAACTCCTCGAGTTCTTCTTCCAGATCCACGACCCGTCGACGAAGAACCGCCAGGGCAACGACGTCGGTGTCAGCTACCGGTCAGCGATCTTCTTCACCTCCGACGAGCAGCGCGACGTCGCACTCGACACCATCGCGGACGTCGACGCGTCCGGCATCTGGCCGGGCAAGGTCGTCACCGAGGTCACCGCGGCCGGCCCGTTCTGGGAAGCCGAGGAGGAGCACCAGGACTACCTCGAGAAGATCCCGAACGGGTACACCTGCCACTACGTGCGCCCCAACTGGGTGCTCCCGAAGCGCAGCGAGGCGGCCGCGACGGCCTGAGCGCTCGGCGCGAGCACCTGTCACCACGGGAGGCCCGGTACCGGTCGGTACCGGGCCTCCCGTCCGCGTCGTCAGACCCGATCAGCGGGGAGGCCACCCCCGGCGGCGGACGTGGCGCCGGCTGCAGCGGCACCGGACCGGGCACGCCGCTGTGCGAAGATCGCAGGGTGGATGCCCCTCGACGACCCGTGGCCGTCGTCATCGCCGCCATGAGCGAAGAGGTCGCCGCGTTCACGGACCTGTTCGGCGGCGAGCCCGTCCTGCACGGTCCGACCGGCGGCCACGACGAGCACCACCTCATCGACGTCGAGGGCAGCACGGTCGCCGTCCGCCGCAGCGGGATCGGGTTCACGAACGCGACCGCTGCCGTCGCCCACGCGTTCCACGACTTCGGATCCGGAGTACCGGTCATCAGTGTGGGGACCGCCGGCGGCCTCGCCCGGGACGTCCAGCTCGGGGACGTCCTCATCGGTGACTGGTACGTGAACCTCAACGCCGATGCGACCGCCTTCGGGTACGTGCTCGGCCAGGTGCCGGGCATGCCGCCGGAGTACGCCGCCGACGCCGGCCTCATCCTTCGCGCCCGCAGCGTCACGACCGACGACGTCGTCCGGACGGCGTCGATCGGCTCGAGCGAGGTCTTCGTCACCGACAGCCGGGCCCGGGACCTCCGACGCACCTTTCCGACCGTCGCAGCCGTGGACATGGAGTCGGCTGCGATCGCGCAGTTCGCCTCCGTGCACGCCATGCCGTTCGTATCGATCCGTGGCATCAGCGACCTGTGCGCCCCGGACGGCGACGAGTTCCGGGAGCACCTCGATGACGCGGCTGCGCGGGCGGCGCGGGTTGCGCACGGGGTCGTCGTGGGGCTGGCGCGGGGTGCGGTGCTGCCGAGGGGCTGAGTCCGTTGGCGATCGCGTTCTTCCTCACCGACCCGCCAGCGCCCAGGGCGCGCCCGCGATGGTCGACTTCAGCGCCGCATCCGCCGGCGCCGTGCTCAGCGCCGAGCGGCGGGAATCCACAGGGGCTGAGCAGCACCGCGACACCACTCATGAACTCGACGGCGCTCCGTCCGCGCAGTTGTGGCGGCGCTCGAGGAGACCGTCAGCGGCCTCCTCGGTCGCGGCGAGGGCGTCGACGACGACGCGCGGTCCGGCTTCGTGCGGCCGCCGAGGCCTTCGGGGCCGTGACGGTGGCAGCTCGCTGCTCCGTCATCGGTTTGCGGGCGGGACGCCTGCGGAGCAGGATGTCCCCGACGGGTCGCGGGGGCGGCCGGAGGGGGGACCATGGCCAGGGTGGAGTTCGACGACGGCGCGGCTGCACGTCTCTCGACGGCGCTCACCTTCGCGGCGGACGCGTTGCGAGCGCAGGCAGGAACTCGGCGCTCCGCGGTCGAGCACGCCGTCGACGAGTTCGAGGGCACTTACTCGGACCGCTTCCTGGAGGCGGCGCGGATCGAGGCATCCGACCGACCGAAGCTCGAGGGAGTCCTCGTGGGACTCGCAGACGTCGTGGCTGTCGTGGCCGACGAGGCAGATCGTGAACGTCAGCGGCAGGAAGACCTCGCCGCGTGGCAGATGCGAGAAGCGCACCGGCAGCGGGAGGCCGCGACCGACCCGATCGGCTCGGTGAAGGCCTGGGGAGAGGGGGTCTTCGACCCGAGACCGTCCGACGTGCCCATCCGACCGACGCCGATCGCGGCGTCTTTCTCGGCCCGGGCTCGGTACCGGTCGGGTGGCGGCACGGGCGGTGGACGGAGTTCAGCGAAACCCGCGAACCTCCGCTCGTTCGCGAGGTCGACGCGCGCGACCGACCGCGCCACCCAAGCGAAGCTCGCCTCCTTGCGCTCCGCGTGGAACGGCTTCGTCTCGTCGTGCCCGTGGGCTCGGATCGAGAGCGCGACCTTCCTGATCGGTTTCGACGACCTCCTCGCCGAGAACGCAGCCGACGCCGCGTGGATGGACGAAGTCGCAGACGCCTTCGACCGCGCTGGTAGCGGGCGCTCGCTCGCGAATGCGGCACTCGACATCGCGGTCGCCGGGCGACTCCCCGCAGCGCTCAGGAAGGCGCTCCGTCCGGGCCTCGACCCCTCGGAGATCGCCGAGCTCTGGCAGGAACTGCCGTGGGCCGCGCGGAACAAGACCGACGAGGCCGACCTGGCGGCGCTGCCCCTCCCCGTCCTCGCGCAGATCGGCAACCTTGAGGGTGCACCCTACTGGGCGCGGAGCATCGCCAACGTCGCGGTGCTCAACGACCGGATCTCGGAAGCCAAGCGGACGTCGAGCGGCAACCTGGGCGCGCTCGACGAGATCAAGTGGTCCTTGAAAGGCAGTGAGGACGCTCCTCGATTCCTCGTCTCGCTCAGTGCGGACGAGCCGCCGCTCGCCGCCGTCTCCATCGGCGACCTCGACACCGCTCCGAACGTCACGTGGGCGGTCCCCGGCATGGGGTCGAGCACGAAGGAGATGACGGATTGGACGAACGCGGCGCAGAACCTCTACGACGCACAGGGTGACGTCACGGGCGACCGTCCTCGCGCGGTGATCGCATGGCAGGGCTACAAGTCGCCGCCGATCCCCGTGCAGCAGGCTCTGGACCTCGGCGTTCTCCGGACCGAGGCGGCGCAGCCAGGAGGTGATCTGCTCGCGGCCTCCGTCCTCGGCCTCACGGCCGCGCGCGCTGGCGACATGCCGATGACGAACGTCGCCGCACATTCGTACGGCACGACCACCGCTGCCTTCGGGCTCACGCATGACGGTGTACACGTCAACACCTTCACGACGTTCGCCTCGGCGGGCATACCGGACTCGATCCCGGATGCGAACGCGCTTCACGCAGGACATGTGTACGCCGGTCAGGCGCGGAACGTATGGCCGATCGAGAAGGGGGCGGGTGACCAGTACGCGGCGCTCGGGCGGGACAAGAGTCATGACCACCAACAGGACCCGACCGACTCGTCCTTCGGCGCCACGGCGTTCGGAGCGGATGGGGACGACGGGGAGCTACCGGTGACCGACCACGGCGTGCACGTCGACGAGGAGGGATCTGGTTACCTGGACCCCGGCACGGAGTCGCTCCACAACATCGCACTCACCACGACCGGCCAGGGTGGCTCCGTCACGCCGTACATCCCGAAGGGGCGGACACCATACGAGCAAGCCGTCCTTGACAGTCTGCATTCATCGGGGGCTCGATGAGAACACTCACCAGCCGAGCGGTTGCGACCATCGCACTGCTCGTCGCCGTCCCGTTCCTACTCACCAGCTGCCAGCGAGGGCCGACCGTGCAACCGAACGAAGCGAAGAAGGACATCGTCGACGTCGTCGACCGAACGACGGAAGCGCTCGGCGGCAAATGGACGGTCCGACGAGGACCGGCACTCGGCAAGTGCCCGGCGACCGCGGAGACGGACGGGGTCACCTGGACCTACATCCTCGACCGCGACGAGGTCGGCGACCAGACGGCGGACCGGGCGGCGGTCAAGGACCTCTGGGACTCCTCTGGGATCACAACCTCGGACTACGAGAGCGGCGGGGCGGATCCACTCCGGAGCGTCGTCGGTCACGGTGGACCGACCTGGTCGATCGAGTTCCTCACACGCTCCGACGGCTACACGGTCCATGGGGTGTCCCAGTGCGCTGACGGGGACTACAAGGAGATGCTGCGACGCGGCGAGGATTGACCTTCGGTTTGCTAGCCGAGCGGCAGCCGTTCGGTGACCCGGCGACGGCTCCGAGCCGGCCCAGGGTTTCGTGCTCGTATGCGAATGGGCATCGGGATGGGGGCAGGTACCAGACGGCGCAGCGATTCCTGCAGGGTGCCGGCTGGCGGCAGCGTTTGCGCGGACAGGACGAGCAGGGTCACGCAGTCGGAAAGTTTCACGATCGACGCACGGAGCGTAGAACTCCCTAGGCCGACGGGAACGACGCTCACGTTTGAAGCATCGAAGCTTCTCGAGGTCGATCACGCAGAACCATTTGAAAAAGAGAAAACCCCCGCCGAAGCGGGGGTTTTCTGCGGCGGGTCATTTGCACGTCTCGGCCGTCCGCATCGGGGTGCCGTGTCGTGCAACCCGGTCCGGTCGACTCGCTGCCCGACCTCGGGTCGGCACGAGCGGGCACCCGCACCGGTGTCCGAGGGGCAGGTGGGGGGCGGCGCGGTGACCAGCTGCTGCCGGTCGGGGGGGTCAGTCCGCGCGCGGGACACCGTCGCCCTGGGCGTCCGCCGCTCGGTGTCCCCGTCGGAGCTCCCGGATGAGTCGACCGAGCCGGAGGAAGGCGGGGTCACGTGGGGCGGGCGGCTCCTCGACCACGAAGCCGTCGTCCGTCGGGGCGGCGAAGCGCGCGCAGACGCACATGTTGCAGATCCAGAGCCACTCGTGGACGGCCAGGCTCACTCCGAAGTACGGGTTGCGGGCCAGCTGGAGGGGCCGGGAGCACCGGGGGCAGGGCGGAGCCGACGGGACGGAGGGCGCCGACCGGTCCCCGCCCTCGGCTGCACGGGACGTGACGGACCGTGCCCGCGTCACCAGCCGACTCCCGTCCGTGTCGTCGAGCCGGGTGCACCGGATCGACGGGAGCGGTACGTCGCAGGGTGCACGCGCGCACACGCACCGGCGCCGCGGACCAGTCCGACGTCGGCGATGCGGTCGCTGAGGTCGAGCAGGTCCGCCGCTGCGCGTTCGAGCCCGTCGAGGACCGTCTCGAGCGCGCACCGCCACGACGGGTCGGCTGTCGTCTCGACCACCCCGAGCAGGTCGGTGTCTGCGGGCAGGGCCCGATCCCGGGCCAGGGCGAAGACCTCGAGGTCGCGGTCCAGCATCCGTCGCCGGAGTCGGTTCGAGTCGGCGACAGCACGCTGGAGCGCCTCCGGTCGCCCGGTTCCGTCGGGAGCGGCAACCAGGCCGGTGAGCAGCGCGCGCTGGGTCACGAGCAAGGTGATGAGGGCATCGCGTTCCTCCAGGAGGAGCAACGCGAGCGTTGTCGGGGTACGCACGGTCGTCGGTGAGCCGTGGTCACGGGGCTTCGTACCAGCAGCACGGTTCACCTGCGGGGACGAGCGTTCGCTCCCGTCGTCCGTTCAAGCAGACGGGAGGCCCTTGACCGTTCGACGTGTCAGTGGCGGTCCGTCATGGCGGCGAGGGACGGGAGGGTCGACCGGCTTCGGTGGCGGACGGACATGGGGTTCCTTCTCGGTTCGGTAGCCCGGCTGACCGCGTGGGTCCCGTGGCTTTGCGTCCCCGGCTCGCGCCGGGTTTGCCGTTGTCGTCGAGAGCGAACAGTGCGTTCACCCTGCGTTGTGGAGGCGACGATAGACACCAACGGACCGCGAGAGCAAATGCGCCCGTCACCGGACGAAACTCCTCGCCGCGACGTCGTCCGGTGTCACACTCGTGGGATGGAGAGTGTGGATCGTCGAGCCCCCGTACCCGACGGGGTCCTCGCACGTGCCCTCGCGGCCTTCCCCGAGGCGTCGCTCGTCACGGACGCCGACCAGGCCATCGTCTTCGCCAACCAGGCCTTCTTGACGATGACCGGGTACGAACTCGACGAACTGCTCGGCCGGAACTGCCGCCTCCTGCAGGGGCCGGACACCGATCAGGACGTCGTCGATGCCGTTCGCGATGCGCTGGCGGCGGGGCGGCCGTGGCAGGGGCACCTGCTCAACCACCGGAAGGACGGCACGCCGTTCTGGAACGCGCTCGCCGTCACACCGCTCCACGACGAACACGGGCGGATCTCGCACTTCTGCAGCGAACAACGCGACGTGACGGAGGACGTCGAGACGCAACGCAGGACGAAGGACCTCCTCGGGCAGGTGACGGAGCAGCGGGAAACGGCGCGGATGCTGCTCGGACTCTCGGAGGCGGTGGGCCGGCGATCCGGGACGGAAGAGATCGCACACACCATCGCGGCAGCCATCCCTCGGATCTGCGAGGCGGACCGGTCGGCGATCGCGCTCTGGTACCTCGAGGAACGGCGATTGACCATCGTCGGGCACAGCGGGTGGCCCACGTCGCTCGCCGGGCAGGTGTCCGAGTTCGAGACGTCACCCGAGGACGCCCCCGAACTCGCCGAGATCCTCGAATCCGGCGTTCCCGTGCTCGTCGACCACCGTTCCTCCGAGTGGGCGCGGCGGGTGCTCGATGCCTTCGCGATCCGCGCGTTCATCGCGACGCCCTTCTACCTCGGCCAGAGCTTCGCCGGACTCGTCCTCGCGCACTGGGTGGGTCCGCAGGCACCGGACTCCGTCGACACCGTCCTCGAGGAGCGGATGTCCGGCCTCGCCGGGCTGACCGCTGTCGCGTTCGACAACGCTCGACTCCTCGAGGAAGCTCGCTGGCGGGCCTCCCACGATCCCCTCACGGAACTGCCCAACCGCGAGCGGCTCGAGATCGTCCTCGAGGAGGCGCTCCGTGCGACGCGTGACCACGGCCAGGGAGTCGGTGTGCTCTACTGCGACGTCGACCGGTTCAAGCGCACGAACGACGACCTCGGCCATCGGAACGGCGATGCCGTGCTCGTCGAGGTCGGACGACGGCTGTCGCGGGCCGTCCGCGACACCGACACGGTCGCCAGGGCAGGCGGAGACGAGTTCGTCGTCGTGCTCCCCGCGATCCACGGAAGCGACGAGGCCGAGGCGGTCGCCGCTCGCATCCGCGGAGCGATGACGGACCCGGCCGTCGTCGGAGACCAGCTCGTCCCGGTCCGACTCTCGGTCGGAGTGGCCGTTTCCGACGGCAGCGCCGACGACGTCCACGAGGAAGCCGACCGGCTGCTCCGGGCCGCCGACCTGGCGATGTACCGCGAGAAGTCCGCTGCACCCGGCCTCGACACGCCCCCGCTCGCCGACGACCTCCGTGAAGCACTGGCCGCTGGGACGATCGACGTCGCGTACCAACCGCAGGTCGACCTCGCCACCGGCAGCGTGGTGTCCGTCGAGGCCCTCGCTCGCTGGCAGCACCCGAGTCGCGGTCCGCTGCCCCCGGCCGTGTTCATCCCCGTCGCCGAGGCTGCAGGTCTGGTGCACACCGTCGGGATGCAGGTGCTCGACCGCGCGTGTTCGGTGCTGGCAGAGCTGCGCACCAGCCGACCCGACTTCGAGCTCGCGGTCAACGTCGCACCCTCGCAGCTGCACGAACCCACGTTCGTGCCCGATGTCGCGTCCACTGTCGCACGGTACGGCGTCCCACCCGGGGCGATCACCCTGGAGATCACCGAATCGACTCCGCTCGGGAACCTCTCGAACGTGTCGGCAACGCTCCTCGAGCTGCGTCAGCGCGGCTTCCGGATCGCGATGGACGACTTCGGGACGGGATTCGCCTCACTCACGCAACTGCACGACCTCCCCATCACGGATCTCAAGATCGACCGGACGTTCGTGCAGGACGGCCCGCGTGGTGAGGTCCTCGTGGGAGCCATCAGTGACATGGCTCGAGCACTCGGCGCACGAGTGGTCGCAGAGGGCATCGAGAGCGAACAGGACCTCCGGATGGTCCGTGCCCGCGGTTGCGACCGTGCGCAGGGGTACTTCCTCGGTCGCGCGACCTCGGCGGACGCACTCCACGAGGGCATCTGATCCCGGCAGCGACCCTCCGGGTGCCGGGGCTGCTCCGGCTGCGGTGCGGCTCGGTGCGAGTCCCGTGCAGAGTCGCGCTGACTCCTCCTCGTCGAGGAGCTCCGTGCCGGACCCGCCTCTCGCAGTCCGAGGCCAACACCTGCCGTGGGCGATGCGTCCGCTGGACCGGGAGGCGCCGTGTCGACAGGGCGGAACAAGAGCGCACCACGGCGGCCCCGCAGAAGCAGAGAACCCCCGGGGTGACCGGGGGTTCTCCGTGGCGGTACCGGTGGGATTTGAACCCACGGTGGAGTTGCCCCCACACATGTTTTCGAGACATGCTCCTTAGGCCGCTCGGACACGGTACCGGGGAAGAGTTTACACGATCCGAGAGGCCCGACACGCCATCGAGCGAGCCGCTCCTTCGCAAGCGGCCGGCTTCCACACCTCGTCCCCAGAGCACCACGACGGTGACCGTGGCCCGAGGGTCCGCGCGTACCGTCTCCGCCATGAGAACGCGCGCCCTCGTCGCCCTGGTGTCCTCCGTCGTCGGCGCCGCCGTCGTCAGCGGAGCTGCCGGTTTCGGCGCATGGGCGGGCATCCGCGGGCAACGGGCAGCATCCCAGCGGGTGGTCGACATGCTCCCCGTCCACGCCGACTGGTGGCGCGAACGCCTGCACCACGAAGGGCAACTGACCTATCTCGCGATCGGCGACTCAGCGGCGCAGGGCGTCGGTGCGACAGCGCCGGGCCGCGGGTACGTCGGGCTGCTCGCACGTCGCATCCGACACCGCTCGCGGATGACGCTGCGGGTCGTGAACCTCAGCGTGTCCGGCGCCACGACGTGGGGCGCGAGGCAGCACCAGCTACCGAAGCTCCGTCAGTTCACGCCGGACATCTGCACGGTGTCCATCGGGGCGAACGACATCTCCGACTTCCACCCCGACAAGTTCGAGCGGAACATCCGGGCGATCTACGGTGCGGTGCCGTCCCACGCGATCGTGGCGGAGTTGCCGTGCATGTTCGTACCGGACCGGGAGCGCAAGGTGGCGGTGGCCAACGAGATCGTGCACCGGGTCGCCGGCGAGCTCGGGCTGACCGTGGCGCCGCTGCACGCCATCACCAAGCGTGTCGGGATCCGACGCACGTTCTTCAACACGTACGGCGACCTGTTCCACCCGAACGACCGTGGGTACGAGATCTGGGCGAGTGCCTTCGAGCCGGCGGTCGACGCCCGTGTGGACACGGTGGCCGCGATCCGCCGGTACCTCTCCGCACGTGAAGCCGAGGACCTCGGGAGCCAGGCCGGCGACGTCGCGCATGCTCGGGCCGAGCAGGACACCGACGGTGCGGCGGCGCTCGACACGGCGAACCGGCCGAACTCGCTCGACCGCCTGCGCCAGCGCGTCACCGGTTCGGTCCCGCTCCCGGGCCGGCACGGCTCGAACAACGACAACGGCACCAGCACCGGCACCGGCACCGGCGCCCAGACCGACACCGACACCGCCGCCGCCGAGCCGTCCGATGTCGGCGGAGCAGCCTAACCTCGTCCCATGGCCCGCCCCCAGTCCACGTACCGCTGCACCGAGTGCGGCTGGACCAGCATCAAGTGGGTCGGCCGCTGCGGAGAGTGCCAGTCGTGGGGAACGGTGGAGGACGCCTCGGCCGCGACGGCCAGCACCCGCGGTACCGCGTCGATCGCCGTCACGGGCAACCGCATCGCGCGTCCGATCACCGAAGCCCGCGGTGGCTCCTTCCAACGCTGGCAGACCGGCATCGGCGAGTTCGACCGTGTCCTCGGCGGCGGGATCGTCCCCGGCGCAGCCGTCCTGCTGAGTGGTGAGCCCGGCGTCGGCAAGTCGACCCTGCTGCTCGAGGTCGCCTCGCGCGCGGCGGCGATGGGCAAGCGCGTCCTCTACGTCAGCGCCGAGGAATCCGTCGACCAGGTCCGTCTCCGTGCCGAACGCACCGGGGCGATGCACGACGACCTGTTCCTGGCGAGCGAGGTCGACCTCGGCGTGATCCTCGGCCAGATCGAACAAGTGCAGCCCGACCTGCTCATCGCCGACTCGGTGCAGACGATCTCCTCCGCCTCGGTGGACGGCATCGCCGGCGGGACCTCGCAGGTCCGCGAGGTCGCCTCCACGCTCATCCGCGTCGCGAAGCAGGCTGCCCTGCCGGTCCTCATCGTGGGCCACGTCACGAAGGACGGCACGATCGCGGGCCCGCGGCTGCTCGAGCACCTGGTCGACGTCGTGTGCCACTTCGAGGGCGACCGACAGACGGCACTCCGGTTCGTCCGGGCCCTGAAGAACCGCTTCGGTCCCACCGACGAGGTCGGCTGCTTCGACATGGCGGGCGACGGCATCCACGAAGTACCCGATCCGAGCGGCCTGTTCATGTCCCGCAACGGCGCTCCGGTGTCCGGCACCTGCATCACCGTCGCGATGGAGGGCCGTCGGGCACTCCCGGTCGAGATCCAGGCACTCGTCGTCCCGAGTTCGGCACCGCAGCCGCGTCGGGTGGTGAACGGCGTCGACTCGTCACGAGTCGCGATGCTCCTCGCCGTCCTGGAACGCCGTGCCGGCATCAAGCTGTCGGACGCCGACGTCTACGTCTCGACGGTGGGCGGCATGAAGCTCACCGAGCCCGGTGCGGACCTGGCCATCGTGCTCGCCCTGGCGAGCGCGGCCCGGGACCGCCCGTACCCGCACACCCTCGCCGCCATCGGGGAGATCAGCCTGGCCGGAGAGATCCGTCAGGCCACCGGAGCCAAGCAGCGCGCGAGCGAAGCCCGGCGCCTCGGCTTCACGACCGTCCTCGGTGCCGATGCCGAGCACCTGCGCGAAGCACTCCGGGTGGCGTTCTCGATGACGAAGTCGGTGCGCGAACGCGAGCTCGACGCAGCGTTCTGAATCGGTCCTTCCGCATCCGAGTGTCTAGCATTCTAGACACTCGTCCGGGGCAAGAGCGCTCGTGCCCGATCCCTCGCGATCCGCCGACGGACGCGTGCCGCGCCTCCAGACCGCACCGTCAGGCGCGCAGCGCCGCCAACAGGTCCGCCGGCTCCGCCTGCATCGTGTGCGGACCCGCGATGTCGAAGAACACGCCCTCGAGCGAGTCGAGGTGCGCGGCGAGGAACTCCTCGAGCCGCTCGGCGTCGTACACCATGACCTGCCGGAGCTTCTCCCCCGGCACCATCGCGGTGTAGGCGTCTGCCGACGAGAAGAGCAGCAGGATGCGCTTGTCCGAGCCCTCGCGGCCGAACACCCGGACCTGCATGTCCTTCTTCCCGGTGACGAGCCGCGGGACGATCACGATGTCGTGTCGCAGGGCGTACGCCACCGCGGCGACGTCCTGCTTCGCGAGGGCTTCCTCGAGTTGTTCGCTCCGGAAGCGCTGTTCCTTCTGTGCCATCGCCCCTAGTCAAGCAGTCGTCGAGTGCGAGCGGGTTCCGCTCAGTGGGCGCGCCCGGCCTGCACTGCGTGCGTGCGGAGGCGGAGGTCGGCCGCGAACTGCGTCGTCTCCGGCCCGAGTTCGTCGTCCGGGGCCGACTGCACCAACACGCCGATGGCCGGGGCGAGGACGAAACTCGACGTCGCCGCCATGCCGTAGTCGTCGACCGAGGGCACGTCCACCCGGTCCGCCAGTCCGGACTGCGCCAGCGCGGTGGCGTAGTCGAGCACGGCGTAGGCCGCTTCGTCGCTCGTCATGACCGAGGCGACCCCGTAGATGAGGTACTTCATGGCCCAGCCCTTCGTCGATGGGCGTGACGCTACGCCGCGGGCCCCGAGCGGGAGCCCGCCACCGTCCTGTAGACGCACTCAGGTCGGCACTCGTGGCGAGAACTCAGACAACGCCACTAGCGTCGAAGCAATCGCAATCGCGGGAACTCTCGTTGTACGGCCGAAGGGCTGTTCCTGATGGGGAAGCAGCTTCCATGCCGGCACCATCGCCCACCCTCTACCGACCGACCGCTCCCCGGACCCCCGGAGCCCCGACCCCCACGTCGACGTACAAGGACCTGCTCGAGCGTGTCCGCGTCGAAGGCCTCCTCGAACGCCGCGTCGGCTTCTACTGGGCCGTCTTCAGTGTCCTGACTGTCCTCACCGCCGCGACCTTCGTCGTCTCCGCCATGCTCGGTGCCTCGTGGTTCCAGCTCATCCCGGCCGCCGTGCTCGGTGTCCTGTTCACGCAGTTCGCGTTCCTCTCGCACGAGGCCGCGCACCGCCAGATCTTCGCCTCGCGCAAGTGGAACGACCACGCCGGTCGGTGGCTCGGCGTGTTCGTCGTCGGCCTGTCGTACTCGTGGTGGATGAACAAGCACAACCGTCACCACGGCAACCCGAACACGATCGGCAAGGACCCGGACATCGCCCCCGACGGCGTCGTGTTCATCGAGGAGGACGCCGTGCAGCGCCGCGGGTTCCTCCGCAAGCTCGCGATGGTCCAGGGCTGGGCGTTCTTCCCGCTCCTGACGCTCGAGGGCGCCAACCTGCACTGGCTCTCGATCCGCGCGGTCGTCACCGGGAAGGCCGCCAAGGGCACCGTCCAGGAGCGCCGTCTCGAGGCCGTGCTGCTCCTCGCGCGCTTCGGTCTGCTGGCCTGGTTCGTCTTCGCCGTGATGCCGCTCGGCATCGGTTTCGCCTTCCTCGGCGTCCAGATGGCGGTCTTCGGCGTGATGATGGGTGGGTCGTTCGCGCCCAACCACAAGGGCATGCCGGTCATCGCTGAGGGGGCCAAGATCGATTTCTTCTCGCGCCAGGTCCGGACTTCCCGTAACATCACTGGTGGCGTGTGGGTGGACCACCTGCTCGGTGGCCTCAACCACCAGGCAGAACACCACCTGTTCCCGAGCATGGCGCGGCCCAACCTGCGTCGTGCGAAGGCCCTCGTGCGTGAGCACTGCGAACAGCACGGGGTCCCGTACACGGAGACCACGATCTTCCGCTCCTACGGGATCGTCGTCCGGTACCTCAACCGGGTCGGTCTCGCAGCGCGCGACCCGTTCACCTGCCCGATGGTCAGTGCGTACCGATTGCACTGAACCTCTGATCTCCGTCGCCCCGCTCGATGCCGGGTGCCGCACACAACTCGATGGCAACGTCGTCGAAACCCGCGGTGGTGGAATTCTCTCGCCGCGCACGTAAGAAAGTAAGGAACGCCGAAATGGCAACTGGAACTGTCAAGTGGTTCAACAACGAAAAGGGCTTCGGCTTCATTGCGCCGGACGACGGCAGCGCTGACGTCTTCGCCCACTTCTCCGCGATCGGTGGCAACGGCTACAAGTCGCTCGAGGAGAACCAGAAGGTCGAATTCGAGATCACCGAGGGCCGCAAGGGCCCGCAGGCGGAGAACATCACCGTCATCGGCTGACACCGGTCTTCGTGAGCGCCGGGTCGGAGGAACCATCCTCCGGCCCGGCGCTTCGTCGTTCCCGGAGCCGACACGCCGGCACGGCGGAGTCGTCCGAGGTCAGTCGAGGACGAACTGCACCGACTCCGCCGACTCGATCGACCCGACGCCGACCTGCAGGTGGTAGCTGGCCCCACCCGCCGTGACCGCGGGCCGAGCGGCGTCGCACGTCGTGGTCGACGAGCGGGTCCGGTCCCAGGCGATCGCCGGCGTGGTGAGCTCCTGGCCCGCCTTCAGCGTGACGTCCTGGTCGACACCGCCCGTCTGGCAGTCCTTCGACGACCAGTACTGCTCCTCGCCCGAGGTGATGGTGAGCACCTGCTGCGACGAGCCGAGGTTCAGGTGGCACGAGTTCGACCCGGTGTTCTCGATCGTCATCGCGATCTGCGGGTCCTCGGTGGCGCTGTACACGCGCTTGTCGACGACCGGCGTGAGCACGACCTGGTCCTCGTCGCACGCCGCGCCGTCCTTCCTCGCCGGGGCGGACGGGGTCGCCGAGGCGGTCGGAGCGGCTGACGAGGTGGACCCGGCAGGCGCGCTCCCGGCAGCCGACCCGGCGGAGGGACGAGCGGTGGGAGCGTCCGTCTGTCCGGCGGCGGGGGCGCCGTTGCCGCGTCCGACGACGATGAGGACGACGACGACCGCGACGAGCAGGACCACCCCGAGCACCAGGGCTCGGCGGCGCCAGTACACACCGGGGCGTTCGGGTCCGACGGGGTGGCGCAACGACGACATGCGCACAGGGTAGGCACCCGCGCGGGCCCGTCCGGGGAACCCCGCCGAGGGGCAGGGGAAGCCGTCAGAGGATCTTCAGCATGCGGGTGTTGCCGAGGGTGTTCGGCTTGACCCGGGCGAGGTCGAGGAACTCCGCGACCCCTTCGTCCGACGACCGCACGAGTTCCGCGTAGACCTCCGGCGGGACGACGGTCTCGCCGATCTCGAGGTAGCCGTGCTTCGTGAAGAAGTCGACTTCGAAGGTGAGGCAGAAGATCCGCGCGACCCCGAGCTCGCGGGCGTCGTGCTCGAGCGCCTCGAGCATGCGATGGCCGACGCGCTTGTGGATCCAGTCCTGGTCGAGCGCGAGGGTGCGGACCTCGGCGATGTCGTCCCAGAACACCGCGAGGGCGCCGCAGCCGATGGGCACGCCGTCGGGTCCCTCGGCGATCCGGAACTGCTGGATCGAGCCGTACAGGACGACGTTCTCCTTGCCAAGCAGGATCCGCCGGTCCACGTACGGCGCGATCAGACGTTGGATGTGGGGGACGTCGGACGCGAGGGCGGGGCGCACCAGGATCCCGTGGTCGTCCCGTTCGGAGAACGCATGCCGTCCGTGCTCAGTCATCCGCCCAAGCCTACGACCCCGGTGGACGTCACACCGCGTCACGGGGGACACGCATCGGGGCACCGCTCAGGCACATCGGCCTACCGTCCGACCTACACCAGTACGACGAGCAGGAGGAGCACCATGCCCCAGATCATCGAGACCGTCGACGTCAACGTCCCCGTGCGTGCGGCCTACGACCAGTGGACCCGCTTCGAGGAGTTCCCCACGTTCCTGGACGAGGTCGAGAAGATCGTCCAGGTCGACGACACCACCACCGACTGGACCGTGAAGGTCGCCGGCCAGGAGCGTTCGTTCCGCGCCGTCATCTCCGAGCAGCACCCGGACGAGCGTGTCGCCTGGACCGTCAAGGACGGCGAGACCGAGCACGCCGGTGTCGTCACCTTCCACAAGCTCTCGGACGCCGAGACCCGGGTCACCGTGCAGATCGACTGGGAGCCCTCCGGCATCCTCGAGAAGCTCGGCTCCGCGGTCGGCGTCGGCGGCCACGCCGTCAAGAAGGACCTGCAGAACTACAAGGAGCGCGTCGAGGCGGCCCCCACGGCCGACGGCTGGCGCGGTGACGTCCAGGCGTAGGACGCACTCGCAGCGCTGACCGGAGGCGCGGTACCGCTCGGTACCGCGCCTCCTGTCACGCCGGGGGCCGGCACAGACGGGAGGCCCGGTACCAGCTGGTACCGGGCCTCCCGTCTGTCGTGTGCCTGGGCTGACTAGCCCTCGATCTCGCCCGTCGGCGCCTCGGGCGCCTTCTCGAGCGAGGGAGCGCCGGCGAGGACCTCTTCGCGGCCCGGCTGACGCCCGGTCTCGAACTGGAACGCACCGTCCGCGAAGTCGACCTTCACGTGGTCGCCGGCGTTGAGCTCACCCTGCAGGATGTGCTCGGACAGCTGGTCCTCGACCTCGTGCTGCATCGCGCGACGCAGCGGTCGTGCACCGAGGGCGGGGTCGAACCCGACCTTGATGAGCTGCTCCTTGGCCGGCAGCGTGAGCTCGACGGTCATGTCGCGGTCGAGCAGACGGTCCGACAGGCGCTTCACGAACAGGTCCACGATCTGCAGCAGCTCGGACTGCGACAGCTGCGGGAACACGATCGTGTCGTCGACGCGGTTGAGGAACTCGGGCTTGAAGTGCTTCTTGAGCTCCTCGTTCACCTTCGAGCGCATGCGGTCGTAGCCGACGGCCGAGTCACCCTCGACCTGGAAGCCCACCGGGCCACCGGCGATGCCCTGCGAACCGAGGTTCGTGGTCATGATGATGACGGTGTTCTTGAAGTCGACCACGCGGCCCTGACCATCGGTCAGACGACCCTCTTCGAGGACCTGCAGCAGCGAGTTGAAGATGTCCGGGTGGGCCTTCTCGATCTCGTCGAACAGGACCACGGAGAACGGCTTGCGGCGCACCTTCTCGGTGAGCTGGCCGCCCTCCTCGAACCCGACGAACCCGGGAGGGGCACCGAACAGGCGCGAGACGGTGTGCTTCTCGCCGAACTCCGACATGTCGAGGGAGATCAGTGCACCCTCGTCGTCGAACAGGAACTCCGCGAGCGCCTTGGCGAGCTCGGTCTTCCCGACACCCGTGGGGCCGGCGAAGATGAACGAGCCCGAGGGGCGGTTCGGGTCCTTGAGGCCGGCACGGGTGCGGCGGATGGTCTTGGAGAGGGCCGAGATGGCCTCCTCCTGACCGATGACGCGCTGGTGCAGTGCCTTCTCCATGAAGACGAGACGCGAGGTCTCCTCTTCGGTGAGCTTGAACACCGGGATGCCCGTGGCCTGCGCCAGGACCTCGGCGATGATGCCCTCGTCGACGGTGCCGGACGCGGCGACGTCACCGGCACGCCACTGCTTCTCGAGGCGGAGACGCTCGCCGAGGAGCTTCTTCTCCTCGTCCCGCAGGCTCGCGGCCTTCTCGAAGTCCTGCTCCTCGATGGCGGCTTCCTTCTGGCCGCGGACCGTCGAGATCTTCTCGTCGAACTCGCGGAGCTCCGGCGGCGCCGACAGGATCGACAGACGCAGGCGGGCGCCGGCCTCGTCGATCAGGTCGATGGCCTTGTCGGGCAGGAAGCGGTCCTGCACGTAGCGGTCCGCCAGGTTCGCCGCGGAGACGATCGCCCCGTCGGTGATGGACACCTTGTGGAACGCCTCGTACTTGTCGCGGAGGCCCTTGAGGATGTTGATCGTGTGCGGCAGCGACGGCTCGTTGACCTGCACCGACTGGAAGCGGCGCTCGAGGGCTGCGTCCTTCTCGAAGTGCTTGCGGTACTCGTCGAGCGTGGTGGCACCGATGGTCTGGAGCTCACCGCGGGCGAGCAGCGGCTTGAGGATCGACGCGGCGTCGATCGCACCTTCGGCGGCACCGGCACCCACGAGGGTGTGGATCTCGTCGATGAACACGATGATGTCGCCGCGGGTGCGGATCTCCTTCGTGACCTTCTTGAGGCGCTCCTCGAAGTCACCGCGGTAGCGGGACCCGGCGATGAGCGACCCGAGGTCGAGCGAGTAGAGCTGCTTGTCCTTCAGCGTCTCGGGCACGTCGCCCTTGACGATCGCCTGGGCGAGGCCCTCGACGACGGCGGTCTTGCCGACGCCGGGCTCACCGATCAGGACGGGGTTGTTCTTGGAGCGACGGGAGAGGATCTGCATGACCCGCTCCATCTCCTTCTCGCGCCCGATGACGGGGTCCAGCTTGCCGTCGCGCGCCGCCTGGGTGAGGTTCCGACCGAACTGGTCGAGGACCTGCGAACCCTGCTGCGCGTTCTGCTGCTGCTCGCCGCCGACGGCGACCGCTTCCTTGCCCTGGTAGCCGGACAGGAGCTGGATGACCTGCTGGCGGACCCGGTTGAGGTCGGCGCCGAGCTTCACGAGGACCTGGGCTGCGACACCCTCGCCTTCGCGGATCAGGCCGAGCAGGATGTGCTCGGTGCCGATGTAGTTGTGGCCGAGCTGCAGCGCTTCGCGCAGGGACAGCTCGAGGACCTTCTTGGCGCGCGGCGTGAACGGGATGTGCCCGGTCGGCTGCTGCTGGCCCTGCCCGATGATGTCCTGCACCTGCTCGCGGACGGCATCGAGGGAGATACCGAGCGACTCCAGCGCCTTGGCGGCGACGCCCTCGCCCTCGTGGATGAGGCCGAGGAGGATGTGCTCCGTACCGATGTAGTTGTGGTTGAGCATCTTCGCTTCTTCTTGAGCGAGGACGACAACACGACGGGCCCGGTCGGTGAATCTCTCGAACATGTGCTCTCCCTTGGCCCCGTTGGATCGGGGGCCGACAGCCGGACTCGTGTGAGTCCGGTCACGTACATCGAGACTAACCAGCGCTCACCGTCAGGGCTGCCCCTGTTCGCCGTGGGCGTGACCTCGGTGCGCGGCGCGCACCGAGCCTGCCGGGAGGCCCGCCCCGGCCACCGCGGGCACGTCCCGTCCGCCGGTTCCCGAGAGCCGGCAGGTACGATCCGGGACATGGAGCAGCCCGTCGTCGGCCTCGTCGTCCACCCGTCGAAGAACGTCCAGGAGTCCGTCGACATCCTGGACCGCTGGAACTCGTCCGGCGCCGGCCGCCTCATGGCGCGGAGCATCGACGCCGCCCGGCTCCGGAGCGACATCGACGTCGTGGACGACGACGAGTTCACGGACCGGGTCGACCTCGTGGTCGCACTCGGCGGCGACGGCACGATGCTCGGCGCGATGCGGCTCGTCGCCCGACGACCCGTGCCGGTGCTCGGTGTGAACTACGGCAACGTCGGGTTCCTGGTGGAGATCGAACCGCCCGAGCTCGAGGCCGCGCTCGAACGGCTCTCGGCCGGGCAGTACCAGCTCGAACCGCACCACGCCCTCGAGGCCCGGCTCTCGTGGGGTGGTGCCCGGACCGACTACCTGGCGTTCAACGACATCACCATCGTCCGTCGCCCCGGTGCCGGCCAGGTCTCCGCGGACCTCAGCGTCGGCGGGCTCATGTACGGCTACTACCGCGCGGACGCCATCGTCGCGGCGACGCCCGCCGGGTCCACCGCGTACAACTACGCGGCGGGTGGCCCGGTCCTCTCCCCCGCACTCTCGGGCTCGGTCGTCACGCCGGTGGCCCCGATGGCGGGCATCGACCGCTCGGTGGTGCTCGCCGCCCGTGAGCGTTACCGGTTCGACATCGCCGAGGGCACCCGCAGCGCAGCGCTCGAGGTCGACGGGTTGGTCGTCGGAGAGGTCGCCACCGGTGCGCAGCTGGAGGTCCGGCTCCGCAAGGACGCCGGCAGCGTCGTGCGGCTCGACGCCGAGCGTCACGGCCGGACCGGGCGCCTCAAGCTCGGCCTCCTGGACCTGCCGCTCCGGCCGGACCAGCTCATCGAGCTCATCCCGCACGACCTGCGGCAGAAGCTGCGACGCGAGACCGAGGACTGACGCAGGCCGAGCCTCCCGGCCCGGCCCGGCCCGACACGACGCGCCGGAGCGGACGGGAGGCCCGTGGAACGACGGAAGGCCCGTCCGGTTCGCACCGGACGGGCCTCATCCCATCACCCCACGGGTCGTCTTCCCACGGATCGACCCGGATCCCCGCACCAGCTCCGCCAGGAGCCGGCCGAAGTCTGCTGACCTACTCGGTCAGGTACAGCTGCATGTCCTGCGAGACCGCCTTGGCGAACAGGCGCAGCTTCGCACGCGACTCGACGCGGCTGACCGCCTGACGAGTGGTGTGCACGATCTTCGAGATCTCGTCGAGCGTCATCGGCTTGTCGTCGTCCAGGCCGTAGCGCATGCGGATGACGTTGGCCTCGTCGCTCGGCAGCTCGGCGACGATGGAGCGGATGTCGCGGTGCAGGAGCGTCGTCTCGGTGAGCTCGTTCGGGCTCGCGGCGTCCTCGTCCTCGATGAAGTCACCGAGTTCGCTGTCGTCGGAGTCGCCGACGACGGTGTGGATCGAGACCGGCTCGTGCGATCGGCCCTTGAGGTCGACGAGCTCCTCGACGCTCATGCTCAGCTCGGCGGCCACTTCCTCCGGCATCGGCGCACGGCCGAGGTCGACGGTGAGGTCACGCTCGGTGCGCGAGATCTTGTTGATCAGCTCGACGGTGTGCACCGGGATGCGGATCGTGCGCGCCTTGTCGGCGAGACCACGCGAGATCGCCTGGCGGATCCACCAGGTGGCGTACGTCGAGAACTTGTAGCCCTGGGTGAAGTCGAACTTCTCGACCGCACGGACCAGGCCGAGGTTGCCCTCCTGGATGACGTCCATGAACGGCAGCCCGCGCTGCGAGTAGCGCTTGGCGATGCTGACGACCAGGCGGAGGTTCGACGTGATCATGCGCTCCTTGGCGCGCTCACCGTCGCGGACGAGCCAACGCAGTTCGCGCTCGAGGGACTTCTCGAGGCCCTGCTCGTTGTGGAGCTTCTCCTCTGCGAAGAGGCCGACCTCGATGCGGCGGGCGATGTCCGCCTCTTCCTCGGCGGTGAGGAGCGCGAGCCGGCCGATGTGGCGGAGGTAGTCGCCGACCTGGTCGACGGATGCGCCGCGGACGCCGGCGAGCTGCTCGTCCGCCTCGACCTCGGCGACGGTGTCGAGCGTGGTGGCCTCGGCGGAGGTGGTCTTGGTCGCTGCCTTCTTGGTGCGGCGCGAGGTGGTGCTGGGTGCGGCCGTTGCGATCGCCATGGTGACTCTCCCTGCCTGTGACGGTGATGGTCCTTCGTGGGCTGAGACCGAGTTTGGCGGGCCGGAGGTGTACCCCACAAACCGGAGCGATCGATTCTCAGGCTTCTCCGTGCTTCACCCTCGGGGGACACTGCGTCGGGGTACACCTCGTCGCCGCCGGATCACGCTTCGATCCGCGCCAGCGAGCCGATCGGCCAGGAATGACAAGCGTGTGACTCCGGCTGTGCCCCGAGGGGGACTGCTGTACCCCGGGGTGCAACGTGTTCCGGACAACGGAAAAGGGGTACGTCGCGCTGGATCGTGTGATCCGGCAGACGTACCCCGAAGAGGATGCGGTGGGAGGCCTCACCAGGAGGGTTCGAGCCACCCGTCCCTGGCCTTGGAGACCTCGAGGTCGGCGTCGCGGTCGAACTCGTCGTACTCGCTCTCGATGTCACCGACGAGGCTGCGTGATGCGGAGGGATGCAGGATGGACATGCCGACGATGCTCACACCGCGGGACGACGACGGCGTGAACGACGGGTGACCGTCAGGACACCGGACGGTGCCGCGGCACGACCGTCGTCGGCTACTCGGCGCTCGTCGATGCCGAGGTGGTGATGCCGCGCTCACGCTCGAAGCGGGCGCGCTCCTCGGCCTCGATCTTGGCGTAGGCGGTGCGCTCGGTCCGGTCGGCACGGATGATCGCGCGCATCACGAACCAGAAGATCAGCCCGAGCAGGACGGTCGGGGTCAGGGCGAAGACGATCCCACTCACGAGTCCATTCGGCACGCGTTCATGGTACCCCGCCCGGTCGGGAGGCCATGGCTGGTCCGACGCGCACCGGGCCGCACGGACGGGGCCCGGCCTACTTCACCAGCGGGAAGAGGATGGTCTCGCGGATGCCGAGGCCGGTGATCGCCATGAGCAGTCGGTCGACGCCCATGCCCATGCCACCCGACGGCGGCATCGCGTGCTCGAGCGCCCGGAGGAACTCCTCGTCGACGCGCATCGCCTCGGGGTCGCCGCCGGCGGCCAGGCGCGCCTGCTCGACGAACCGCTCGCGCTGCACGACGGGGTCGACGAGCTCGGAGTACGCCGTCGCCAGCTCGAACCCGCGCACGTAGAGGTCCCACTTCTCGACGACGCCCGGACGGGTGCGGTGCTGCCGGGTCAGGGGCGAGGTGTCGACCGGGAAGTTCATCACGAAGGTCGGCGCGTACAGCTCGTCCGAGTTGAAGTGCTCCCAGAGCTCCTCGACGTACTTGCCGTGCGTGGCGTGCGCGACCTCGACGCCCTCGGCCTCGGCGAGCGCCTGCAGCTCGGACACCGGCGTCTCCGGCGTGATCTCCCGCCCGGCGGCCTCGGACAGCGACCCGTACATGTCCATGCGGGCCCACTCCCCGCCGAGGTCGTAGTCCGAGCCGTCCGGCAGCGTCACGACGAGGGGACCGCCGGTGACCGCGCGGGCGGCGTTCTGCACGAGCTCCTGCGTCAGGTCGGCCATCTGCTCGTAGTCGCCGTACGCCTGGTACGCCTCGACCATGGCGAACTCGGGCGAGTGCGACGAGTCGGCGCCCTCGTTCCGGAAGTTCCGGTTGATCTCGAACACCCGGTCGATGCCGCCGACGACGGCCCGCTTGAGGAACAGCTCCGGTGCGATGCGGAGGAACAGCTCGGTGTCGAAGGCGTTCGAGTGCGTGACGAAGGGTCGGGCGGAGGCGCCACCGTGCTGGGTCTGCAGCATCGGGGTCTCGACCTCGAGGTACTCGTGCGACGTGAACGTCTGCCGGAGCGACGACATCACGGCAGCACGGGCACGGACGGTCTTCCGGGCGTCCTCGCGCACGATGAGGTCGAGGTAGCGCTGTCGGACCCGGGTCTCCTCGCCCAGCTCGTTGTGCAGGTTCGGCAGCGGCAGGATCGCCTTCGCCGCGATCGCCCACTCGTCGACCATGATGCTCAACTCGCCACGACGCGAGGAGACGACCCGGCCGTGCACGAACACGTGGTCCCCGAGGTCGACGAACTCCTTCCAGCGGGCCAGCGACTCGTCGCCGACCTCGGCCAGGGAGACCATCGCCTGGATGCGGGCGCCGTCACCGGACTGCAGCGTGGCGAAGCAGAGCTTGCCGGTGTTGCGCGAGAACACGACCCGGCCGGCGAGGCCCACGACGTCCTCGGTCTCCTGCCCGGTCTCGAGGTGCCCGTACTGCGCACGCACGGCGGGGATCGTCGTCGTGATCGGCAGCTCGGCCGGGTAGGCGTCGACACCGGACTCGAGGAGCCGCGCACGCTTGTCCAACCGGACCTGACGCTGCTCGCTCGTCTCCTGCTCGGCCAGTGCGGCGGCGTCGGCGACGGCGGTCTCGGCCGCGGTGTCGGTCGTGGCGGGGGCGGTCTCGTCGGTCATGCGGGTGCGGCTCCGGAGGTCGTGGGGGATCGCGTCGATGCTACCCGCCCGGCCGCCCTCCCCCGGTCGTCCCTCAGAGCGCCGACTGCCCGTCCGCCGCGGTCAACGCGTTGTCGACGGCCGACCGGACGAGCGCGCCGAGCACCCGCCCGGGGTGCTCCACGCCGATGCCGGCCAGCGCGCCCACGGACTGGTCGATGATCGCCGTCGAGAAGCTCACCGCCGCGCGCACCCCGTCCGCGTACGCCGGCCGGTCCTGCTCGGCGACGACGAACGGCTCGGCGCCCATCTCCACGACGAGGGCCTGCGCGATGGGGAGGACCGGCGCCGGCGCGGTGACGGCGCAGTACGCGTCCCGCAGCCGGGCGAGGTCGACGCTCGTGCCGGTGAACGCCATCGCCGGGTGGATCGCGAGCGGGATCGCCCCGGCCCGCATCGCCGGCGCCAGGACGTCGACGCCGTGGTCGGGACTGGTGTGCACGACGAGCTGACCCGGCTGCCAGATCCCCGCGTCGGCCAACCCCTGCACGAGCGAGGGCAACTGGTCGTCCGGCACGGCGAGGAGCACGAGTTCGCTCCGCTCGACGAGCTCCGGGGTGCCGAGGACCGGCGCGCCGGGGAGCATCGCCTCGGCGCGGTCGCGGCCGGCTTCGGAGACGGCGGTGATGCCGACGACGGCGTGCTCGGCGTTCGCCAGGGCCGCACCGAGCACGGGGCCGACCCGTCCGGCGCCGATGATGCCGACGCCGAGCCGTCCGGCCCTCATCGCACCGCTCCCGGCCCGGGCACGTCTGTCCAGCCGGAGCCCGCGTCGCCGGTCCCGGCGAGCGGCGCGCCCTGCGTCAGCCACGACGGTGCGGCGGGCGCCCCGCCGGGCCCGGGGACCTGCGCGTGGTGACCTGACACACCGGTGGTGGGTCGGGCCTCCTGGCCGTCGCGCCAGCGGTGCGAGGTGTCGGCGGCGGCCTCGACGGCGCGCTCGGTGGTGCCCGACCAGAGGCGCTGCGCGTCGCCGGCGTCGAGCGCCCCGACACGGGCGGACACCGGACCGGACACCGTGTGCACGTGCACCGACGCCAGGCGCAGCGCGCGCTCGAGCGGCCCCTGCGTCACCTTGACGCTCTGCACCCGCGGCAGCGGCACGACCACGAGGGAGCGCCACACCGCACCGAGGCGGAGCAGCACCGCACCTGGCACGAAGCGGTACCCGTTGCGCGACGCCGAGAACGGGCGCAACCACCGGCCGCGTCCCGGCGAGTGGACGAACCCGCCCTCGTCCCCACTGGTGGTGAGGCTGTCGTCGACGACGCCCACGGCCTCGGCCGAGCCCTCACGCATCCGCTCCATCGACGCAGCCGGGCCGACGACGGCCGACCCGACCAGCTCCGGCAGGATGATCTCGAGCACCTGACGGACGTCCGCCGCGGTGCCGACGGGCAGCACGATCGACGACACCTGCTGGTTCGTGGACGCACCGTTGCCGGCGTTCGTCGCCCGGTTGATGCGGATGTCCCACCAGCCGAACGGACGCCAGAGCAGCGGCTGCGCGACGCTCACGGCGTGGATGCGGCCGGGCGGCAGGGTCTCGTTCGAGGTCGAGAACAGACCGAAGCCGATCCGGATGCCGTCACGTGTCTCGGCGATCGTGTACCGCAGCGACTTCGAGAACTTCCGGACGTAGTAGCCGCCGGCGCCGATCACGGCCGGGAACAGCGACACGAGCAGGAAGTACCGCCCGGTCAGGCTGATGCTCACGATGATCGCGACGACGAGCAGCAGGATGACGACGGTCGTGCCGGAGAGCAGCATCGACGCGATGAGCCGACCGGGGTGCACGCGCACGACCCGGGTGGCGTGCACGGCCTCGGGGTCGAGCTCCGGGGCCAGGAACTCGCCGACCCGCCCGTGCCGGACGCCACCGGCGGCGGCCGCGGCCTCCGGTGACCGACCGGGGTCCTTCGCGCCGGAGGCGAGCACGAGGATGCGCTGACGGAGGTCGTCCGCCGCCTTCGCCCCGAGGTACGCGAGCTGCACGTTGGCGTCGTTGCCGGCCTGCGCGACCTCGAGCTTGGCGGTGCCGAACAGCCGCGGGATGAGCGGCCGCGAGATGTTGATGCCCTGGATCCGGTCGAGCCGGGCCTTGCGGTGCGTGCGGAACACGACACCGGACCGGACCTCGACGATCTCGCCCGTCACCCGGAACTCGTGCATCCGCCACGACAGGTAGAACAGCCCGATGAGCACGAGCAGCAGTACCGCGATGCCGAGCAGCACCCAGCCGACCACACCGTGCTCGTACACGTAGCGGACCGGGTCACCGTCCTCCTGCGGGCCGCCGGAACCGGGGATGAACACCTCGACGATCTGGTCGCGCAGGTTGTTGAGGACGTACCCGAGGATCACGACCAGGAAGATGCCGCCCTTGAGCAGCGGCGTCAGCGGGTGCAGGCGGTGCCACTCGCCGTCGGTGAGGGGCGCGGCGGCGGCCGCGTTGCCCTTGTGGGGCGGTGCGGACATCGGGACGTCGGGTCGGAACGACACGGCGGGCCTACAGCCCCGCGCGACGGGACTCGGCGAGCTCGACGAGCCGGTCGCGGAGTTCGTCGGCCTGCCCGGCGGGGATGCCCGGGATGCGGATGTTCGACGAGGCCGCCGCGGTGACGAACTTCAGCTCGCTCATGCCGAGCGCCCGGTCCAGCGGACCCCGGTTGACGTCGACGAGCTGCAGGCGCCCGTACGGCACGGCCGTGAACCGCTGCCACATCAGGCCGCGGCGGAGCACGAGGTCGTCGTCGCGCAGCGCGTACCCGATCGACCGGATGCGTCGCGGGGTGAGGACGACGGTGACGAGCGTGACGATGCCGACGACGGCACCGAGGACGAACCAGACGAGGCCCGCCGTGCCGCCGGTACCACCGCTCGCGACCCCGAGCAGCACGAGGCCCGCGGTGACGATGCCGCCCACCAGGACCGTGCCGACCAGGTCGGTCCAGACGAGCTTGGTGGACACCCGGGTCCAGGTGACGTCGTGCAGTCCCAGGCCGGTCTCGTCGAGTCGTTCGCGCGGCATCGGGGGTCTCCTGGTCTGCGGTGATCGGTCCTCGTCGACCGGCAGCACCGGTCAGGCCGTGGTGGTGCCCCGCCCGTCGGTGTCGTCCTCGTCCGGGGGCGGCGCGATGCACATCCGCTCGGCGACGAGGGCGCACACGGTCAGCACGATCCCGCCGCCGAACGCCACCGCGTTCGGCAGGGTCGAGCCTAGCGAAGGCAGGACGGACCGGGTCAGGAGGTACACGAGCAACCCGAGGGCGAACGCACCGAACAGGGCGCCGCAGATGCTCGACGCCTTCGCGAGGAACACCACGCGGGTCGCGTACATCGGGTCGACCCGGCGTTCGGCCCGGCCCCGGGTCTGCCGACGGATCGGCGCGGCCATGAACAACAGCGCGATGCCGATGAACGCGAGCGTCAGGCCGAGGGGCACCGACATGAGGAGGGTCGGGGACTGCCGTGCGGTCAGCGCGGTGTCGAGTGCGAACCCGGCGACGGCGGCGACGATCGCGACGCTGATCAGCGTGGAGGCCCTGGTCGGCTTCACGAGGCCGCCCCCGCCCGGTCGGCGGTCGGCGCTGCTGCCTGCTGGTCGAACAGGCGCGGTTCGTCGACCCGCTCGGTGTCGTCGCCGAGGTCCGCCAGGAGCGCCGCCACGGGCCCGTGCCCCGGCAGGACCGCGGCGGGGTCGGCGTCCGCCCACGGCGCGAGCACGAAGGCCCGCTCGTGCGCGTGGGGGTGCGGCACGGTGAGGGTCACGGTGTCGATGCGCCGGTCGTCGAGTGCGATGACGTCGAGGTCGAGCGTGCGGTCGCCCCACCGGGTCGCCCGGGTGCGGCCGTGCTCGTCCTCGATGCCGTGCAGGGCGTCGAGGAGCTCGTCCGGCTCGAGGTCGGTGTCGACGACCACGACGGCGTTCCGGTAGCGGGGCTTCGTCGGGTCCGGGCCGTCGAGGGTCACGGCGACGGACTCGACCTCGTGGCTCGACGCGATCGGACCGACGCCGGGCAGCGCGACGATGGCGGTCGCGGCGGCACGGAGGGTGCTGCCCCGGTCGCCGAGGTTGGCGCCGAGGGCGATGACCGCCCGGGTCACTCTTCCTCCTCGGTCCCGGCGGCGGCGCCTGTGCGCTCCCGCCGGATCGTGATCGACACGTCCGTGAACGGCACGGTGATCGGCGCCTGCGGCTTGTGCACGGTGACCTCGGTCGCCAGTGCCGCCCGGTGGCTGAGGACGGCGGCGGCGATCCGCTCGGCCAGGGTCTCGATGAGGTCGACCGGGTCGCGCTCGATCTCGGCGACGACCTGCTCCGCGAGCACCCCGTAGTGCACGGTCTCGGCGAGGTCGTCCGAGTCGGCGGCCGCGGTGGCGTCGACCTCGACCGCGACGTCGACGACGAAGTCCTGACCGTCGGCGCGTTCGGAGTCGAAGACCCCGTGGTGCCCGCGTGCACGGACCCCGACGAGGCGGATGGTGTCCCTCATGATCGAGCTGCCCTCCAGGCGTCCCAGACGTCGAGTACGGCGCGGGTCGGCGCCGGGTCGTGCACGCGGACGCCCCACGCGCCACGTTCGGCCGCGAGCAGGCTGATCGCCGCCGTGGCCAGGTCCCGCTCGGCCGGTGGTGCCCCGGCCGGACTGCCGACACCGTCGAGGAACCGCTTCCGCGATGCGGCGACGAGGACCGGGAGCCCGATCGACGCGAACCGGTCGTAGCCGGCCAGGATCTCCCAGTTGTGCCGCCCCTGTTTGGCGAAGCCGAGACCCGGGTCGATGACGACCTGCTCCTGACGCACCCCGAGGACGATGAGTTCCGCGACGCGCATCTCCACCTCGCGCCGCACCTCCTCGACCGCGTGCGTGTACTCGGCGTTCCGGTGCATCCGGTCGCTGTGTCCACGCCAGTGCATGACGACGTACCCGACGCCGGAGTCGGCGACGACGTGGACCATGTCCGGGTCGGCGAGTCCACCGGAGACGTCGTTCACGATGACGGCACCGAGGTCGACCGCCCGTTCGGCGGTGCTCGCGTTCATGGTGTCGACGCTCACCGCGACGCCCTCGGCGACGAGCTGCTGCACGACGGGCAGCACGCGCTGCTGCTCGACCTCGGCGGGGACGCGCTCGGCACCGGGCCGGGTGGACTCCCCACCGACGTCGACGATGTCCGCGCCGGTCTCGACGAGGTGCCTGGCGTGCTCGAGCGCGGCGTCGACGGCCAGGTGCAGTCCGCCGTCGCTGAACGAGTCGGGCGTCACGTTGAGGATGCCCATCACGCGGGTGGCGTCCCCGGTGGAGCGGTCACGGCGACGGCCGGTCACGACCTCCGGCACCGGGGAGGGTGCTCTGAGGTCGATCGCGACCGTCGCCGGTCCTGCTGCTGCTTCGCGCGCTCGGCTCACCTCGGCGAGCCGACGCGACCGTCTCGTCGGCAGGTCCGTCATGCCGGCCTACGCGGGGGCGATACCGGGGTTGCCGAACGGGCGGTGACGACGCGGCTTCGAGGCGTCGATGCCGACGGGCTCCTCGGCCGTCGCGGCGGCCTTGCCCGGGACCTCGATGGCGGGCAGGTCGCTCACCGGACGCTTGTCGCTCGAGAGCCACTGCGGACGCTCGGGCAGCTTGCGGACGTCCTTGAAGATTTCCACGAGCTCCGGGGCGTCCAGCGTCTCCTTCTCGAGGAGTTCGCCGGCCAGGCGGTCGAGGATGTCCCGGTTGGCGTTGAGGACCTGGTAGGCCTCGTCGTGTGCGGCCTCGAGCAGGGCGCGGGTCTCGGCGTCGACCGTCTCGGCGATGTTCTCCGAGTAGTCGCGGCCGGTGCCGCCGCTCATGTCACGGCCGACGAACGGCTCGCTCGAGCCGGCGCCGAGCTTGACGGACCCGACCGCACGGCTCATGCCGTACTCGGTGACCATCTTGCGCGCGGTGCCCGTGGCCTTCTCGATGTCGTTCGACGCACCCGTGGTCGGGTCGTGGAAGACGATCTCCTCGGCGACACGGCCACCCATGGCGTAGGTGAGCTGGTCGAGCAGTTCGTTGCGCGTGACGGAGTACTTGTCCTCCAGCGGCAGGACCATCGTGTAGCCCAGGGCACGGCCGCGCGGCAGGATCGTGATCTTCGTGACCGGGTCGGTGTGCCGCATGGCCGCCGCCGCGAGGGCGTGTCCACCCTCGTGGTACGCCGTGATGAGGCGCTCCTGGTCGGACATGATGCGCGTGCGGCGCTGCGGTCCGGCCATGACGCGGTCGACGGCTTCGTCGAGGGCGCGGTTGTCGATGAGCTGCGCGTTCGACCGGGCGGTGAGCAGCGCGGCCTCGTTGAGGACGTTCGCCAGGTCGGCACCGGTGAAGCCCGGCGTCTTGCGGGCGAGGAGCTCGAGGTCGACGCTCGCGGCGAGCGGCTTGCCCTTCGCGTGCACCTCGAGGATCTGCTTGCGGCCCTGCAGGCTCGGCGCGTCCACGCCGATCTGCCGGTCGAAGCGGCCCGGGCGCAGGAGTGCCGGGTCGAGCACGTCGGGGCGGTTCGTCGCCGCGATGAGGATGACGTTCGTCTTGCCGTCGAAGCCGTCCATCTCGACCAGCAGCTGGTTCAGCGTCTGCTCGCGCTCGTCGTTGCCGCCACCGATGCCGGCGCCGCGGTGACGACCGACGGCGTCGATCTCGTCGATGAAGACGATGGCGGGCGAGTTCTGCTTCGCCTGCTCGAACAGGTCGCGCACACGGCTGGCACCGACGCCGACGAACATCTCGACGAAGTCCGAACCCGAGATCGAGTAGAACGGCACACCGGCTTCACCGGCGACGGCGCGGGCGAGCAGGGTCTTGCCGGTTCCGGGAGGGCCGTAGAGCAGGACGCCCTTGGGGATGCGGGCGCCGACGGCCTGGAACTTGGCCGGCTCCTTGAGGAACTCCTTGATCTCGTGCAGTTCCTCGATGGCCTCGTCCGAGCCGGCGACGTCGGAGAACGTGACCTGCGGGTTCTCCTTGTTGTTCATCTTCGCCTTGGACTTGCCGAACTGCATGACCTTCGAGCCGCCGCCCTGGGCGCTCGAGAGCAGGAACCAGAACAGCGCACCGATGAGCAGGAAGGGCAGCAGCGTCAGCAGGAGCGACACGAGGACGTTCGACTGCTGGACGTGGTCGTTGTAGCCCTTCGGCAGGTCGGCCTGCGAGACCGCTTCGACGACCTCGGGCCCACGGGGGGTCGAGTAGTAGAACTGCTCGGTGCCGCCGTCGCCGCGGAGGGTCAGGTCGACGCGCTGCTCCGTGGAGTTGATGACGGCCGACGAGACCTTGCCGTCGGAGAGCTGCTCGAGGCCCTTCTGCGTGGAGATCTCCTGGGTGCCGGACTGGGCGATGAACGTCCATCCGATGAAGATCCCCACGAGCGCGACCAGTATCCAGATGTACGGCCCGCGGAGGATGCGCTTGAAGTCCATGTGATCCGGGCCCGACGGCCCGACACCTTTCTCTGCCTGAAGTGCGTGCGAGTCAGCATACGGCGGTCACTCTGTGGCGAGAATGGGTGTCCTCTGCGGGCGAACTCCCGCTTCGCCGTCAGGAGTAGACGTGCGGCGCGAGGACGCCGATGCCGCGCAGGTTGCGGTAGCGCTCGTCGTAGTCGAGGCCGAACCCGACGACGAAGGCGTCCGGGATCTCGAAGCCGGCGTACTTCACGTCGACCTCGACCTTGGCGGCCTCGGGCTTGCGCAGCAGTGCGACGATCTCGACGCTCGCGGCCCCACGCGACTCGAGGTTCTGCTTGAGCCACGACAGCGTCAGACCGGAGTCGATGATGTCCTCGACGATGATGACGTCGCGGTCGTGCAGGTCGGTGTCGAGGTCCTTGAGGATCCGCACCACGCCGGACGACTTCGTGCCGGAGCCGTACGACGACACCGCCATCCAGTCCATCCGGGCCTGCATCTTGAGGTGGCGGGAGAAGTCGGCCATGACCATGACCGCGCCCTTCAGCACGCCGACGAGCAGCGGGTCGCGCCCGGCGTAGTCCCGGTCCACCGCAGCGGCGAGTTCGGCGATCTTGTCGTCGATCTGCTCGGGGGTGAAGAGCACTTCGGAGAGGTCGGCCTGCACGTCGGAGAGTTCCACCAGACCACCCTATCCGCCCGCGTGCGGCTCCCTGGCGGCGAAGGACACCCGTTCGCCCGAGCGCGTGGCCCGGACCCCCGGCAGGTCGATCGGGCCCTGACCGCGCCAGTCGGTCACGAGCCGGCAGACCTCGAGCGTCTGCAGCCGGGACAACGTCACCCCGAACTCGCTCTCGACCGCCAGTCGCACGAGTCGCTGACGGAGCGCCGGCGGGTTGGCGGCGAGTTCCGGCACGGACAGCGAGATCCCGGCCTCGGAGTGCTCGGCGAGGTCCTCCGCCATCTCCTCGGCGAAGTGGTCGAGCGCCGCGGAGTCCTCGCGCAACTGGTCGGCGGTCCGGGCCAGGGCCTCCGGGACGCCGGCGCCGAGCTCGCGCTCGAGCACGGGCATGAGGGCGTGCCGCACCCGGACCCGGGCGTACGCCGGGTCGGTGTTCTGCGGGTCGTCCCACGGCACGAGGCCGGACGCGGTGCACGCCTGCCGGGTCACGTGCCGCCGGACCCCGAGGAGCGGGCGCCCGTACGCCAGCCCGGACCCGCGGGCGGTCAGCGGCTCCATCCCGGACAGGCTGTCCGGTCCGCTGCCGCGGAGCAGGCCGAGCAGCACCGTCTCGGCCTGGTCGTCGAGTGTGTGGCCGAGGAGCACGAGGGGCGACCCGGTGGCGGTCGCGACGTCGGCGACGGCCGCGTGACGGGCCTCCCGGGCGGCGCCCTCGGGACCACCCGTGGGACCGACGGCGACCCGGCGGACGGTCACCGGGTCGAGTCCCAGCTCGGCGGCCTGCCGGGAGGCCCGGCTCGCGACCGCCTCGGACTCCGCCTGCAGCGCGTGGTCGACGACGACCGCACCGACGCGGAGTCCCTGCTTCGGTGCCTCGAACGCAGTGGCGGCCGCGAGGGCCAGCGAGTCCGGGCCGCCGCTCAGCGCGACGAGGACGAGACCACCGGGGCCGATCGCTCCCTGCCTGAGCGCGCGTTCGAGCACTGAGCGGACGGCTCGCCGGATCTCGGCGACCGCGGGGTCCAGCCGAGGGCGCGGAGTGTTCACCCGGTAACGTTAGCCGGGCCGTCCCGACGGCCGACAGACCACCACCGGAAGAACCAAGGAGTGCACATGGCCGCGTACGACGTCGTCGTCGAGATCCCCAAGGGCAGCAGCAACAAGTACGAGGTCGACCACGAGACCGGTCGCGTGTACCTGGACCGCGTGCTCTTCACCTCGTTCGTCTACCCGACGGACTACGGCTTCTTCGAGAAGACCCTGGCCGACGACGGCGACCCCGTCGACGCGCTGCTCCTGCTCGAGTTCCCGACCTTCCCGGGCGTGGGCGTCAAGGTCCGTCCGGTCGGCGTCTTCAAGATGAGCGACGAGGCCGGCAAGGACGAGAAGGTCCTGGTCGTCCCGGCGAAGGACCCGCGCTGGGCGCACATCCAGGACATCGCGGACGTGCCGGAGCAGACGAAGGCCGAGATCGCGCACTTCTTCGAGCGCTACAAGGACCTCGAGCCGAACAAGTGGGTCAAGGCCGAGGGCTGGGGCGACGCCGCCGAGGCCGAGGCCATCGTGCAGGCCGGCCAGGCCGCGTACGTGCCCGCCGGTCACTGACGCACCGCTGAGGGCTTCGCGCCCCGCAACGCACGACGCGCCCCGTTCCGACGGGGCGCGTCGTGCGTTGCGGGGCGCGTCGTCTGTGCGCCGTGCGGTGCGCTACAGGGAGCCGGTGGGGCGTGCCACGTACGGCAGGAGCTGGCTCGGGGTCCACACCGCTCGCTCGACCACGCCGACGCCGGGGCGCGCGGCCTCGACCATCCGGCCGTTGCCGGTGTAGATCGAGTCGTGGTACCCACCCGACGCGGTTCCGTTGCTCGAGTAGAAGAGGATGTCACCCGGCTGGCGCTGCGAGAGCGGCACGAGTCGACCGATCGAGGCGAAGTGGTTGTACTGCCAGACCACGTTGTGCCCGCCGGTCGAGACGCCCTGTGAGTTGTAGGCCATCATCACGAGACCCGAGCAGTCCCAGGTGTTCGGGCCGGCTCCACCGAGGACGTACGCCTCGCCGAGCTGTGCGCGTGCGTACGCGATCGCGCCGGCGGCCTTGGACGGGCTGCTGACGACCGGCTTCGGCGCGGGAGCGGGAGCGGGCTTCGGCGCCGCGGGCTTCGGCGCTGCCGGCTTCGGGGCCGCGGGCTTCGGCGCGGCCGGTTGCGGTGCCGGGGCTGCCGGCTGCGGCGCGGCCGGCTTCGGGGCGGACGGCTTCGTCGCTGACGGCTTCGTCGCCGACGGCTTCGCGGCCGACGGCTTGGCGGCCGACGGAGCGGGCTCGTTCCCGGACGTGTCCGCGCTGCCGCTGTCGGCACCGCTGTCCGCGGCGGGACGTGCAGCCCCGGAACCGGACGGACGGGCAGCTTCCCGCTTCGCCTGGGCCGCGAGCTGGATCTCGGCCTCCTCCGCCTGCTTCGCCGTCCAGTAGGCCTGCTCGGTCGCGACCGAGGTGCCCTTGAGGAACGCGAGCTGCTCGAGCACCTCGTCCTGCTCCTGCTGGCCGGCCTGCAGCGCCGACTGGGCATCGGCGGCCACGGCGTCGGCGGTCTCGAGGGCGTCCTTCGTGGCTGCCGTCGCCTTCGCCAGCGCGGTGGTCGCCTGGCGCTGCTGCGCGGCGAGTGACTCGACGGTCCGCTGGTCCGCCTGCGCCCGCTCGAGCACGGTGGCCGAACGCTCGGACAGGTGCGACATCGTGCCGACCTGGTAGAGCAGGTCCTTCGCGTCACGGGAGTCCACGAGCATCGACGTCGACAGGTCCCCGCCGCCGGAGCGGGACAGCTCCACGACGAGCGCGGCGACCTGGCCGGCCGACTCCTCTGCAGCGGCCCGGGCACGTTCCGACTGCCCGGTGAGGCCGTCGAGGGTGTCCTTCGCCTCCTGCTGCTCGGACGCGGCGAGGGCGTAGGTCTGCCCGGCCTGCTGCACGGTGGCACCGGTGCGGTCGACCTCGGCCTGTAGCGACGACATCCGAGCGCTCAGCGCGTCGACGGTGCGCTGCTTCTCGGCCTGGTCGTCCTTCGCGGCCTGCACGTCCTCCCACGACGGAGCGGACGGTGCGGCCTGTGCCGGGACGGCCACCGCGAGGGACAGCCCGAGGCTGAGCATCGAGACGGTGGCGATCCCGCAGACCAGGGAACGTGCAGGCTTCTTCATGGGGTCAGTGCCTCCTGGCAGTGCTCGTGCTCATACCGAGATCCCCCGCGCTGCCATGAAGGGGACGGGATCGACGGCGGCGCCACCGACCCGGGTCTCGAAGTGCAGGTGGCAGCCGGTCGACCAACCGGTCGAGCCGACCTGCGCGATCTGCTGCCCGGCCTCGACGTGCTGTCCGGAGGAGACCATGATCCCGCCGTCGACGATGTGCCCGTAGGCCGTCGAGATGCCGCCACCGTTGTCGAGGATGACCTCGTTGCCGTACCCGCCGCCGTTCCCCGCGAAGGTCACCGTGCCGGATGCCGCGGCGTAGATCGGCGAGTAGCAGGCCGGGGCGAGGTCGACGCCGGCGTGCAGTGTGTAGACGTGCGTGTACGGGTCGACGCGCAGGCCGTACGGGCTCGACTGGTAGCCGGCAGCCGGACGGACCCAGCCGGACGAGGCAGCGGGGACGTTCCCGGTGGACGGTGCCGGCACACCGGGGGTCGCGGCCGAGGGCAGGGCGTCCGCTGCTGCGGCCGCTGCTGCGGCGCGGGCGGCTGCGAGACGGGCCTGCCGGGCCTTCTCGGCACGGACGCCCTTCTCGTACTCGGCCTGCGTCGTCTCGGTCTTCGACGTCAGCGCGGCGAGCTGGGCCTCCAGGCGGTCCTGGTTCGCCTGCTGGGCGGCGACCGCGGACTGCGCCTGGTCGGCCGCGTCCTGGGCGGCGCGCATCTTCGCCTGGGCCTTCTCGGCGAGCGCACCGAGGGCGTCCTCGGCGACCTTCGACTTGTCGGCCAAGGCCTGCGCGGTGCCGCGGTCCTGGCTCGCCTCGGAGTAGATGCCGTCGGCCTGCTCGGTGAGCTTCGACATGGCACCGAGTTCGTACAGAAGGTCACCGGACGCCGAGGGCTTGGTCAGGAGGTCCGTGGTGACGTCCTCGGCGTTCGAGCGGCCGAGCTGCGCGGCGAGCTGCCCCGCCTGCGCCTCGGAGGCGGAAGCGGTCTCGTCCGCCTCGTCTGCCTGCTCCTGGAGCTTCCGCTGCTCGAGCGCCTTGCGGTCGTAGTCCGTCTGGGCGTCCTGGTAGGCGGTGCCGGCGGCAGCAGCGGCCTTCTCCTTCGCGGCGGACTCCGACTCGAGCTGGGCGATGAGGCCCCGGATCTCGGAGACCTTCTCGGACTGTGCGGCCTGCGACTGCTCGGCGGCCTGCACGTCGTCCCAGCTGGGGTAGCCCGCTGCCGAGGCCGTACCGCCCGGCACGAGCGCCACGAGGGCACCGGCCGCGAGGACGACGGACACCCCGGCGGCGACGAAGCGGCGGCGGGGGCGAGCGGGCGTTGAGGATGTCGTCATTGTCTCGATCTCGTAACAGTGCGGTGCGGCGCGCGTCACACTGTCAACAAACGCAACAGTAACAACACGACCGAGCCCGGGAACACCCCTGTGGAGGGGTCAGCGGCCGCTGACGATGCTTCCACCGGCGCGCACGTCACCGTGGGAGTCCACTCGACTCGCTTGCTGAAGGTCCATGGAGGTGCAGCTCCTCCGTGGCACGGGAGCACCCGCGACACGCCGAAGGACGGCGTCGGACGGGCTCGATTTGGCAAGAGGGCCGACCGTCCGTATGCTTGTCCATCGGTAGCGCGATGCACTGCTTGCGGCCCCATCGTTTAGTGGCCTAGGACACCGCCCTTTCACGGCGGCAGCACGGGTTCGAATCCCGTTGGGGTCACTCCTCATCGGGGGACAGCAAGCAGAACAGAACGACACCGAAGCAAGACAAGCAATTCCACATGGCCCTGTAGCGCAGTTGGTTAGCGTGCCGCCCTGTCACGGCGGAGGTCGCGGGTTCAAGTCCCGTCAGGGTCGCCACGGCTGGGTAGCTCAGTTGGTAGAGCGTTCGACTGAAAATCGAAAGGTCCGCGGATCGACGCCGCGTCCAGCCACAGCAGGAAGCCCCCGGTGAAGCCGGGGGTTTTCTTGTTTTTGGGGCCGGGTTGGCTGCCGCTCCGTTGACGACGTGCCGGTTCTGTGCCGGTTGGGTTTTGTCGAACCGCTCCGCCGGGGCTCCCGATCGAGCTAGCGTCGGAGCATGGAAGCTGCACGACGAGCACCCGATGCTGGAACTCCGACGTTCGACTTCGATGCGGTCGACTTCGTCACCGCAGACCATCACTTCGGACATGCGCGGATCATCGAGCACGCGAGGCGACCGTTCGGCAACGTCGAGGAGATGGATTCCTACCTCGTCGAGCGATGGAACTCGATAGTCCCGCCGGATGCCGTCGTGCTACACCTCGGCGATCTCCTCATGGCCTCGATGAACGACGTTGCTGATGCTCTTGCCCTCACCCGTCAGCTGCACGGCCGCCGGCTGCTCGTCCCGGGCAACCACGACTGGATCTCGAGAGCGACGCAGACGAGAACTCGCATCGAATCGATGAAGCCACTGTACGAATCGGCCGGCTGGACCGTGCTTCCGGAGGTCCTGAGCGGTTCGCGGAATGGTCATCCACTCCGGGCATCGCACTATCCGTACGACACGGCCGCCGACGACCGATTCAGCAAGTACCGCCCAACCCAGGACGGGATCCCACTGATACACGGACACACGCGCTCGCCCGCCGTGGCCGCGATACCTTTTTGCTTTCATGTAGGGGTCGACGCCTGGGAATATTCCCCTGCACCGATGACTGATATCGACGACTGGCTCGACTCCTTTGCCAGTATCTGATCGAGACAGCTCTTTATTTGTAGAGCTTATTGCCCACATGGTTGACGATTATCCTGCGACCCTTATCGTCTTGAGCAAAGTGGATTCGGGCAACATCTGACCAAGCTTTCGCATCTGTCACTTTTACATGCGGAACATTGTCCCAAGACTCGTCCTCGAAAAAGAACGTTGCTGCCGCTTTCTTGTGAGTCTCAATTTGCTTGTCATGGAACGATACTTTGATGCCGAAATTACTCTCGAACCAATCATCCGCTCGCCCGTCCAATTGCGGACGGTCCGCCGGATCGCGGTAAAGCTCGACTGCAAGACGCGTGAGTTGCACCAACGCATGCGTCATTTCGTCGTAATTCTTTAGCGCGCACTTCTCCCATGACTTCGCCGCGTTCGGCGTGAAGGCGATCAAACCCTCCGACGCCTGCTCAAGATAGCGGAATGTCTCCTGGGCTGACTTTCTCTGCAAGACGGGCGCGGCGGCGAGGTCCATCACCGCCGCAGACTCTTCCCCCGCACTCGAGATTGACAGCTGATACGAGAGGGCATTGTTCTTAGCAACCAAGTCCAGGACCTTTTGCTGCTCTTCCGCAAGCTGAACCCTGACGCGGTCCGCGTCGTTGGAGAACGACTGACTCAGTTCCTCGGACTCCTCAAGCTGGGTCTCAAGAGAGTGGACCTGCGCTCGTAGGGCCTTGAGCTGGCCAGGGTCATCCCCACTCGTCGTCGCTGCGGATACTTCCTGAGCCGCGCGAGCCGTGATCTCGGCGAGCTTCAGTCGCCTGAGTTCGGCCCACGCCACATCAGTGCCTCTGGACCTGACGGAGAGGTCCGCCAGCACCTCCATGAGGCTCGTCCTCAATCCCTCCTGGCCTAGTGCAACCAGCTCACTTTGCAAGTAGGTTCTGGGATCCGCGCCCCCACCTGACCAAACGAGCACCGCTCCACCAAATGGCAGTTGCAATCCGGGAACTTCGTTGGCAATCACACGCATGTAACGGTAGCCAGCGATGACCACCCGGACGAGGCCAATCAAACGCCTCGCTGCCGTCTTGGCTGATTCCCATTGCCCCTGATCCTGAGGGTGCATGAGCAGGATTGGAAGGCGCGTGGGAGAACGCAAGGCTTCGCCCACTGCCTTCGCCTCGTCATCGCTCTGGATCAATAAGTAACGGCCATCCTGTACAGCACCCTCCGCCGTCAACGAGAGGCGCGGATCGGACGCGATCGTCAAAACCAGAGTCGGCTGCCGAATCGCTGGAGCGGGAGCCGGCGAGAGCCCGGGGGCGACTGCCTCTTGGGCCAGAGAGACGCGGACGGACGTCTTGCCAAGGAGGTCCGCGATAGTTAGGCGCGTCTCAAATACGACACCTGCCCGCTCACGCTCCCGCACGACTATTCGAAGGACTCGATCGCCCCCAACGGCAGCTGCATCCCACTTCACGACTCCGCCGTTCCAGCGAGTATGAGTCTGGTGGGTGGAGAAATCAACGACCCCTGGCTCGTTCGGTGTTTTCTCGACTATCCATTTCGCGGCGTTCTCAAGAAGGATGTCGTACGGCCGTTCATCCGTCTCGGAATCGCTTCGCGACGTTGCATCGAATCGAACCACATATAAGATTTCCACGATCCACCAGACCTCGTTGTTGAGGCATGCTAACGTCTCGGCCTGCGCGAAGCCACAGTCCAGCGAAACTATTCAGCGCTGCCACGATCGGAGCGGGGGACGGACAGAGTCCAGTTCGAGAGCTTCGCAGCAACTCCAGCCACCGCAAGAGCTTCGTCAGCAGAGGGGGCAGCAAAGGAATCCGTCCAGAACTCAGTGACTCCGGTCGTCTGGGCGAGCCAGAGAGGTGGCTCCACCCGGAAGTCATCCGCCAGACGCAGGAAGGCTCCTTCGAGAACCGTGGCGCTCCACCGGTTGGCCAACCGATTGACCTGCAGCACAGTGCCACCAGGGCCGCTGAGAATTGTTGCTCGGTTCGAGTCCCCGTGGGTCAGTCCGACCCTGATCACCTCTGCTTCGGGGAAGTGGATGACGTACACGATGTGCGGCTCCCACCACCCACAGTCAACGGCTTCCGGCGTCGGCGGCACGAGTAGGGCGCTCGTTGCGTATTCATCCATCATCGATCTCGATCGCCTCTGCCGTTCCAACGAATGCCCCGCCAGGTGATCCGTTCGACGGAAGACGACACCGGCGTCAGAGGCGAACGGGTGCCGACCCGCTGCAAGCCAGCTTCGAGCTCGCTGTTTGAGGGGGATGACGGTCCACCACTCCGGCCGCTGCCGGGCCGCGGTCGGGAGACGCAGGTGCACGATTGCCTCGACGTCGTCGTACGTGATGTCGATGTCTGCTTCGTCGGGACGTTGCGCGAGGTACTCGTACAGCGGCCGCCAAGGACCCATGCGAATCTCGGTGGACGTCATGACTGTGATTCTCCGCCGATCATCCGGTCGAGAGCGCCGCTGGCTCGAACCGCTGCGTCGGAACGAGCCCGGCTGTACCGTTCGGTGACCTGCATCGAGGAGTGACCCAAGATCGCCTGTACGTCGTTGGCTGCAGTGCCAGCGTCGAACAGGAGGGTTGCGAGCGTGTGCCGGAGGTCGTGGATGCGGAAGTCAGGCCGGTCCAGAAGCAGGCGGAGTCGCGGCCGGGTCTGCTGCACGGATAGGTGACATCTGATCTGGCTTGCCCGGTGGGGTTGGCCTGGAAGGATGCACTCGTGCCCAAGCCTTACCCGCAGGAGTTCCGCGATGACGTTGTCCGTGTCGCTCGGAATCGTGAGCCGGGAGTGACGATCGAGCAGATCGCCGCCGACTTCGGTGTCCACCCGATGACGTTGACGAAGTGGATGCGTCGCGCTGCGGTGGACGACGGGGAACGTCCCGGAACCACGCGTGCAGAGTCCGACGAGGTCCGCGAGCTCCGGCGGCGGAACCGGCTCCTGGAGCAGGAAGTCGAGGTGCTCCGACGGGCGGCGGCGTACCTGTCTCAGGCCAACCTGCCGGGAAAAGGCTCTACCCGCTCGTGAGCGAGCTGGCCGCGGATGGGATTCCCGTCGCGGTGACGTGCCGGGTGTTGCAGCTTGCTCGTCAGCCGTACTACCGGTGGTTGGCGGCCCCCGTCTCGCCAAGCGAACTGGTGCGGGCGTATCGGGCGAATGCGCTGTTCGATGCGCACCGGGACGATCCCGAGTTCGGGTACCGGCTCCTCGTCGACGAGGCCCGCGATGCCGGCGAACCGATGGCGGACCGGACCGCGTGGACGATCGTGTCGGACAACGGCTGGTGGAGCGTGTTCGGGAAAAAGCGTGGCAGAACCGGGAAGAAGCCCGGCCCCGCGGTCCACGACGACTTGTGCACGGTGACCGCTGAGCATGGTCGCGTACGGCACGTGTTCACCGCGGCGGCGCCGAACCGGCTGTGGTTGACCGACATCACCGAGCACACCACCGGTGAGGGAAAGCTCTACCTTTGCGCGGTCAAGGACGCCTACTCGGGGCGGATCGTGGGGTACTCGATCGAGTCCCGGATGAAGTCGAAGCTGGCCGTGACTGCGTTGGAGAACGCGGTCCGGATGCGCGGCGACGTGTCCAGGTGCATCCTGCATTCCGATAGAGGATCGCAATTTCGGAGCCGGAAGCTGCGGCGGGCACTCACCCGCCACGGCATGGTCGGGTCGATGGGCAGAGTTGCGTCCTGTGGCGATAACGCGGCGATGGAGAGCTTCTTCGCGCTCCTGCAGAAGAACGTCCTCAACCGACGCTCCTGGGCGACGCGTGAACAACTGCGAATCGCGATCGTGACCTGGATCGAGCGGACCTACCACCGGCGTCGCCGGCAGGCCCGCCTCGGTCGATTGACGCCCATCGAGTTCGAAACCATCATGAACACCAGCGTCGCCCTCGCGGCGTGACTACAACTGTCACCTATCCGTGCAGCAGACCCCCTCGTAGTCGTAGCAGTCTGAGCAGATCGCATCGCCGAGCTCGGGTCTGCCTCCTCCGTGTCCGGTCCCGCATTCCGGTCGACGACCGTGTCTGCAGGGTTTGGCCCGGGCGCAGGCCGCGCCGTGTACGGCTCCGAACGAAGGAGCGGTCAGTGTGAGGAAGACCATTGGGTGGGCCGCGACTGAGTTGGGAACGCCCTTCATACCGCCGGCTGCGCCAGCCATGATCATGTGCCAGGTGTCGCCCTTGTACTCGTGGCTGCACGAGGCGCAGCGTTGCGCGCGGCGGTTGCCGCAGCGGGTGAAGAGGACGTGATCCGGCTGGTCGGCCGACGAGAACCGGGCACGCTCCTCCCCCGTCTCAGATCCGAAGGTCGTAGATGCTCCGACAAGCCGAACCGGATTCGTGCAGAAGCCCACCCGGGCGGCACCACGCATCCAACGATCGAACTCCGGACTACGGAGACGGCGCGCGACTGACTCAGCGAGGCCCATCAGACACCACCAGTTCGGGGACCGCGCATCCGATTGGGTACACGTACCCAGTCACCTCGTCTGTACGCAACACTGGACGGCAGACGTCGACCGCGGCGTGCTCCTTGCGTCGTTGATTGATCCAGTCGGTGAGCTGCGCGTCAGTGCACGACTGGTTGGCGATGTGCCCGTACCGCTGGACGAGTGAACGGTCTGCAGGATCCGGCGCGAGGTAGATCGCGTGCTCTGCACCGTTCGTCGTGTCCCACGAGATGCGCAGGTTGCACATCGACGGTTTCGCCTCGGCCGGAGCGTGTTCCGCTGCGGCGAGGTGGCGGAGGATCGCACCGCCGGCGACAAGCACCCCAGCGAGGACGATGACCAATGCTGATCGTGCGATGTTCTTCATGAATCCTCCTTCGATTGAGCAGCGCTCCGCGTCCGACGTCGCGGACGGGCGGGCTCACGCGTACTTTGTGTCTCAGGTACGACCACCGGCTTGAAGCGCGGCGCTGCGAAGGCTCGTGCCGTGTGCGTGATCAGGGCATCGTCCGCGTATCCAGCCCGCACCCGCTGCGGTGTCGCGAGCTCGTCGGACAGGACGTAGGCGGTGCCGGGCGCGCCGATCGGGATCTCGTGGCAGAGCGCGCCGGCAGCGACAGAGCCGTCACCGAGCACCATCGACGTTTCGGTCCGGTCGCGGAGACGAAGCCCGATCGTCTGGGTGAAGAGCCCCCGCGCGGGCAGCGTCTCCTTGCGTGGGTCTTGTAGGCACGCGATCACCACGAAGCCGACAGCACGCCCTTGTGACGCCAGCGTTGCGATGCTGGCGTTCGCCCGGCGCTGCAGATCCCGGTCTGATTCGTACGCCGTCAGAGCAGCGAGTTCGTCGATCAGGACGATCACGAGGGGAGCCTCAGTAGAAGCTTCGTGCTGTCGAGTCGTCCCAGCGAGTTCGCGAGCCCGTGCCTGCATCTGAGCGACGGCCTCCTCGAGCATGGTCACCGCGTGCACCGAGTCGTTCGCGAAGCGAGTAAGGAGCGGCTTACCCATCCCGAGCTCCATGCCGCCCTTGAGGTCGACGCCCCACACTTCGACCATCCCGGATCGAACTGCGCCGGCGAGCCCCAAGAGGAGCGCCCAGACGATCGACGCTTTGCCGCTTCCCGAGGCACCAGCAACCAGCGTGTGCGGGCCGAGACGGAGCCTCCAATCGTCGCCCTCTTCAGTCCGGCCCATCGTGACCGCTCGTCCGTCCCACTCATCGCTTGGAGCAAGTACGAACGGCTCGGCAAGAGGGTCGGCGTAGTACAGGCGAAGTTCGAGCTGATCGATCCGCGTCCCGGACAAGGTGGCGCGACGCGACCCGAATGCTGCTGCGATCCGGTCCAGGTGAGCTCCGACGTCCCCAGAAGTGAGACCGCTCGGGAGGTACAGCGGTACAAGGCATACGTCTGCGTCCCAGCTCGGTGATCCGACACCGGCCGCGATGCGCGATCCACTCGGACCATGCGCCTCGAGCCGGAGCGTCTGCGCAAGAGATGGCCAGGCAGCCGCGATGTGCCGGGAGATCGAGCGCTGCTGCGCTCGGTGGAGGGCTTCGTCGATGTTGCCCAACGCCCGCAGACGGCGAAGCACGAAGATCAGTGCCACGAAGCCGTTGAGCCACCACACAAGTGGCAACCAGGTGGTCAAGAGATCCACGAGAGTGAGGACCAAAAGTCCGATCAGCACCCACCGGAAGCGTCGGGCGAAACCCTCGAACTCGTCAGCCCAGTAGCGGGCCTCCTTACGAACGGACCAACCCATCGCTCACCACCCCGTGGCTTCGCGGCGGCCTTCATTTCGCGAGCCCGGAGCGAGTACGCGACGCGTGGTCGGCCGCCGTTCTCCTTCACGTACGGCGTGACCGACAGGCCATCGAAGACGACCGGACGGAACGGCAGGCCTTGAATCTCCGGCGGGGCGACCGGCTCGCTGATACTGATGATCTTGACCGTGACCTCGTTCTGACCCTTGCGCGCGTCAGGGTCGGCGTCGATGACGCGTACCTGCCACATCGGCTGACCGGAGTTCTTGTCGAGGTCCTACCCTTGACGCTGGCCATCATCGGACCACTTCACGACCGGCTCGACCTCGCCCACCATGAACGCGCCCTTCGGGAAGTACGCGTCGAAGCTCACCGGGATTGCTGACTGGATCGCCATGTCTGGCTCCTCTCGATCGTTGCTGTTGGCCAATCTGCACACGTCTGCTAATTCTGTCAACCAATGTTTGTACCCAGCGCAGAAGTTGTCCTTGCTCGCTCCTCGGAGCACGCGACCACGGGCGGTAGCCTGAGAGCTGGAGGCAAGCATGGAATCAGCGATCGAGTGGGGCACCGTCCCACCAGTGCTTCTTGCTGCCATCACCACGCTCGCGAAGAAGGCGAAGAAGGACGCGGAGCACCTTGGCCGGATCCGCTGGCCCGAAGGCCCTGCCGATGTCCAGGACGAGCTCCGGGCCGCCGTCTCGGACGCTCACAAGATCTCGAAGGCCGGAACTGAGCTTCGGGCAGTGCTCTCCGCGTACGCGCACCGTGTCCACGAGCCGCGCCCCGTGATCTCCGACCTGGCACGCGCTCAGGACACCGGGTCGCAGGGCTTCATCCGCCGGTACTCCGACGCCACCCTGGCCGCAGTGCAGCAGCTCGTGTCGGACTCTCCGGACATCGAGACAGTCAGGGCGGGTATCCCGTCGCTCTCCCTCTACGATCTGCGTGACCTCGGCGGGCCCGTCGGTGACGCAGCCCAACGGCTCATTTCAGCGGATGAGGGCGCGCGGGCTGGCCTGTGAGAACTTTCTCTACTCGTTCAAGACCGGCCTCCGGCCGGGCGGGGGTGGTGGCGGCGCGGAGTGCGGTGCGTGCGGTCCTCCCCGCGCCGCCACCTCCCCGCCTCCGCCAAGCAGTTGGTCGAGGTCGAGGTCGAGGTGCATCAAACTTGACAAGATGGACCTGACTTGTTGAGCTCAACACTGAAGAACGGAGGCCCCATGCCGCTAACTACCTTGTCCTGCTTCAGCGGTATCGGAGGCCTAGATCTGGGCTTGGAGGCCGCTGGCTTTGAGCATGTAGGAGCCCTCGAGATTGATGCCGACGCGGTGTCCGCGATGCGCAAGAACCGCCCCGCTTGGAAACAGCTTGAGCCCGGCGACGTCGTCGCCGCAGGTAATGTGCTCGATCCGGCGTCCGTCGGCCTCGAACTCGGTGAGCTGGCCCTCATCGCGGGCGGCCCACCATGCCAGCCGTTTAGCAAGGCCGCGCAATGGTCGGCTCCAAAACGCGGCGTGACCGATGCACGTGGGCAAACTGTTACTGGAATGATGAATCTTGTAGAGCGATTCCTTCCGCGCGCTGTGCTCATGGAAAACGTCTCCGGCTTCCTCGCAGGCCGCAATAATGCAGCACCTATAATCCAGGATCGCTTTGCCGAGATCAATAAGCGGCACGGCACCTCCTATGCTCTCCATTCATGGACGGTCGATGCAGCCGACTACGGCGTCCCTCAACACCGTCAACGAGCGATCGTGATCGCGCTGCGCGATCCTGTCACTCTTCCGATGGAGCTACCGAAGTCCCACGCCTCAGATCATCGCACCGCCTGGGATGCGCTGGGGGACAGCCATCCAGACGATCTCCCCCTCCTGAGCGGCAAGTACGCCGAACTCTTGCCAAGCATTCCGGAGGGTAGCAACTACCAGTATCTGACCGCCCGAGGGGGCGGTGCGGGTGTCGAACTCTTCGGGTACCGAACCAGATACTGGTCCTTTCTACTGAAACTCGCAAAAGATCGGCCAGCGTGGACCCTACCGGCTAGCCCGGGGCCATCAACCGGCCCGTTTCACTGGGACAACAGACATCTCGCTCCCTCCGAACGCCTGCTGCTACAGGGGTTCCCACCGCATTGGCGGCTCACTGAGAATAGTCGAACGAACGTCAGACTGGCAGGTAACGCGACGCCACCACCACTTGCGGAAGCCATGGGTAGATTGATTCGCTCACTGCTCGAAAACCCGCAAAGACCGTTGTCTGAAATTGAAATCACTCCGAGCCTTGCAACGAGAAAGCGGAGTTCCGCGCCACCACCAGTCGCGGCAGTGGCTCCTCTGCCCCCTAAGTGGGTCAACCAGGTCCGATCTAGAGAGGCGCATCCCGGAGCGGGAGCAGGGCCTCGCGGCCATGCGCCAATCGAAGGAGTAACAGCAAGTGCATCGACTTAGCGAGCTAGTACCCGTCCAGAATTTGGACCTCGATCCTCAAAATCCGCGCCTTCCCGAAGATGTACAAGGCAGCACCCAAGCCGAAATCCTCGAATACCTCTGGGAAAATGACGTCCTCGAAGAACTGATCGAATCATATCTATCCAACGGGTATTTCGAGAGTGAACCTCTCATCACGCTCCCGCCGGAAGGATCTCGACGAGTAGTCGTCGAAGGCAACCGTCGCCTTGCCGCACTCATAATTCTGCACCAACTACCCCCAGCTGTGGACGCCGGTATCGAATTCGCGGCAGACGTTCCTGCATCAGCGGCAGAACTTGCTGAGTTGGGCCTGACCGCTCTCCCCGTGGTGGAAGCGGACGGCATTGAGGATGTCGCGTCATTCCTTGGCTTCAGACACATCAGCGGAATGAAGAAGTGGAATGCCGAGGCGAAGGCACGTTGGCTTTTCCAACAAGTCGAGCGGCGCTCGGCTGATCAGTCGAGCCGTGGAGTCTTCTACGACGTCGGCCGACAGGTAGGCAGCAATGCACGTGGGGTGCGCTCCTCATACTTGGCGTATGGTCTTCTACGGTTTGCAAGAGACGAGCTTGGACTTGACGAACGGATCGTTCAGTACGTCTCGCAAGAGCGGTTTGGCGTCTGGCTCCGTCTGCTCGGCACAGCGAACGTCTTGACATACATTGGCCTGTCCGGCCGCGCGACCCTGAACTACGAAGAAGTCCGTGAGCAGATCGACTCCGCCGACGGGGCAAAGCTGCTTGAGGTCCTAACCGACCTAACGCCCACGAAAGAGGCGGGCCGACCGATCCTCGCTGACTCCCGCGATGTCACCGACTACTCCGATGTCCTCGCACATGAGCCTGCTAGATCCGCCCTGCGGGAGTTTGGCTCCTTATCTCTTGCGGTCGACGTCGCACGTCAAGGAGAACTTGGCCCGCGCCTGCAGCAAATGACGCGCACAATTGAGCTTCTGACTCTCGACGTGAAGCGCTACGAGGTTGGGCTCGAAGAGGTACGCTCCGCTGAGGAACTGTCCGCATCTACGCGCGCTCTTGTCGGAGCTATCAAGGCGGCTTTGCCCGAGGAGGACGAGTGACAGGGGGAGCCCTATCAAACCCGGTTCTGATCGAGCCAGATATCGATCGCTACGGCCAAGATGCTCGTGTCAGCGCTTTAGCGGACTTTCTCGAACTTGCTGCCCTCGCTGGTTATAGAATCACTACCGCCGCATTGCAGGACGTTATAGTCGATAACGAATGGGTGCGGCGACCTCTTCGGCGCTACCTTCTTCCAGAAGACGTGGAGGACGACCCAGAGTCTTGGGCAGATGCAGTGTTTTCCATGATCGGCGAGCGAGGTGCGCAACTCGGCGAACTCTATCCTTTTGAGGTTAGACGACGAAGCGTCGCCGTGAAAGACCCCACGTTCACTCGCGAAGACTCTCCATATTTGTCCCTGCTCGCGATCACGACGGTCCATGCCTGCGGGATCGACGCGCCTGTCTCTGCGGAGGCAACCCTCGAGGAAGTCGTGGCGAACACGCTTGCCCACCTTGGGATTTCTGCAGTGAACATCGGCGCGACCGATCGCGGAACCGGATTCGTGAAGGCGCTCCACGATGGAGCAAGAGCTCTCGATCTGTGGGCTATGCAAGATCCGCGCCCAAGGAGCGCTCGCGCGAAGGACGTCGGCGTGGACACTCTTGGCGGGTTTGTCTGGAGGGATCACCGGCAGGCAGGGCACTGGCTGATCATCGGACAAGTGACGGCCGCGCAGAGCCAGCACTGGGCAATGAAGCTCGCGCAGCCGCAACCTGCTAGGTGGGCCACCTACTTACAAGAACTATTGCACCCTCAGGTCTTTTTGGCCGTCCCTCACCACGTGCAGGATGATCATCTCCGGGACCTGATGGAGAGCCGGAGGGGAGTCGTCATCGACCGCCTCAGGATAGTAGCGAACAAGCCAGACAACACAATTGCGGAGCGCTCACTGATTCGAGCAATGCTCGACACTCGTGTAGAGAAACCCTAACCCTGCATCACGCTCGCCCTAACGCCATTCGTGCAATCCTTGCAGCTATGGCACGCATCCGGAGCATCTTCGACGGTAAGCAAACGAGTCGCCCTCACCCCTCAGAGGTCGATGTGGCTGTTCAGGTCGTGTCGCTGAGCGATGGCACTACCCTACTTCAGCTGAGTTCCTTTGGGTCGGACGCACGCGCATCCGGCGCGAAGGTGAGCCAGACGCTGCAGTTCGATCGGGACACGGCGCTTGCCCTAGCGCAGCGCATCCATGGCTGTTTTGGCACCGTCCCGCAGGAACCGAGCGGGCCGGTACAGGGCCGGTAACGTGGGTGTAACCACCGGTCACTAGCCTCCATCAACCAGCACTAGATCCTTGGAATCACGCGGTAAACGAGCACTCGTGAGCATCAACTGTTTCAAGGATTACAACTGAAAATCGAAAGGTCCGCGGATCGACGCCGCGTCCAGCCACGGTGAAGAGCCCCTCACGGAAGTGAGGGGCTCTTCACGTTGCTGGGCGCTGATCGGCGCGGCCGCGGGCGCGTGCAGGCGGTTCGAGCCACTTCCTGCTGTGCGAGCCCGGCCGGGAGGCTCCTCCCGGCCGGGCAGCGCGGCCTACGCCTCGCGGGTCTTCGGGCTGCTGTCGTTCGTCTTCGCCGGGTCACGCTCGACGACACCACCGAGGGCGTCGTCGATGCGGCTCATCAGCTCGGCCGGGATCTGCACCCCGGCAGCGCCGGCGTTGTCGTGCACCTGCTCCGGCCGCGAGGCGCCGATGATCGCCGACGCCACGTTCTCGTTCTGCAGGACCCACGCCACGGCGAGCTGCGCCATCGAGAGGCTCAGTTCGTCGGCGATCGGCTTGAGCTCCTGCACGGCCGACAGGACCTCGTCGTTCATGAAGCGCTCGATCATCTTCGCGCCGCCCTTGTCGTCCGTGGCACGCGAGCCCTCGGGCAGCGGCTGACCGGGCTGGTACTTGCCGGTGAGCACGCCCTGGGCGATCGGCGACCAGACGATCTGCGAGATGCCGAGTTCCTTCGAGGTGGGGACGACCTCCTCCTCGATGACCCGCCAGAGCGCGGAGTACTGCGGCTGGTTCGAGATGAGCTGGAACCCGAGGTCCTTCGCCAGGGCGGCCCCGGCGCGGAGCTGGTCGGCCGTCCACTCGGAGACACCGACGTACAGGACCTTGCCCTGACGGACGATGTCGGCGAACGCCTGCATCGTCTCCTCGAGCGGGGTCTCGTGGTCGTAGCGGTGCGCCTGGTACAGGTCGACGTAGTCGGTCTGCAGGCGGCCGAGGGAGCCGTCGATCGATTCGAGGATGTGCTTGCGCGACAGCCCGGTGTCGTTGTGCCCCTTGGGACCGGTCGGCCCGAAGACCTTCGTGGCGATCTCGAGCGACTGGCGGCGCTCGCCCTTCAGCGCTTCACCGAGGACGGTCTCGGCGCCGGTGTTCGCGTAGACGTCCGCGGTGTCGAACGTCGAGATGCCGACCTCGAGGGCGGCCTTGACGCAGGCGATCGCCGCGTCGTTCTCGACCTGGGAGGCGTGGGTGAGCCAGTTGCCGTACGTGATCTCGGAGACCTTGAGGCCCGAGTTGCCGAGGTAGCGGTACTCCATGTGCTGTCACTCCTGTCGTGGCCGCGTCGGTGCGGCACCGCCCGTGACGGTACGCGGCGTCGACGGTGCAGGATCGCAAGGGACGCGGTGTGCGGATGCACCGCCGGGAGCAAGGGAGCATCCATGTCCGGACCGAGTGTGCTGTTCATCGGCGGGAGCGGCGTCATCAGCGCCGCCTGCGTCCGCGAGGCGGTGGACCAGGGCTTCGACGTCAGCGTGCTCAACCGGGGTACGACGGAGAAGCGGGCGCTGCCGGACGCGGTGACGCGCCTCCAGGCCGACGTGTCGGACCGCGACGCCGTCGCGGCGGCGCTCGGCGATCGCACCTTCGACGTGGTCGCGGACTTCGTGGCGTTCACGCCCGACCAGGTGCAGGCCGACATCGACCTGTTCGCCGGGAAGACCCGGCAGTACGTGTTCATCAGCTCGGCCTCGGCGTACCAGACCCCGCCGACGCACCTGCCGGTGACGGAGTCGACGCCGCTGAAGAACCCGTACTGGCAGTACTCGCGGGACAAGATCGCGTGCGAGGACCTGCTCGTCGCGGCCTACCGGCAGGACGACTTCCCGATGACGATCATCCGGCCGTCGCACACCTACGACGAGACGTTGCTGCCGTTCGACGGCGGGTGGACGGTCGTCGACCGCATGCGTCGGGGCAAGCCGGTCATCGTGCCGGGCGACGGGACCTCGCTGTGGACGTTGACGCACGTGCGGGACTTCGCGGTCGCGTTCGTCGGGGTGCTCGACCGGGCCGAGGCGATCGGCGAGGCGTTCCACATCACCGGCCAGGAGTCGCCGACGTGGGACCGCATCCACCAGGAGGTCGCGGCCGCGGCGGGAGCGCCCGAGCCGACGATCGTGCACGTCCCCTCGGACGCGATCATGGCCGCCGACGCCGAGTGGGGCGCCGGGGTCGTCGGCGACAAGGCGAACAGCATGGTCTTCGACAACAGCAAGGTGCGGACGCTCGTGCCGGGCTGGGCGGCGCGGACGACGTTCCGTGAGGGTGCCCGCGAACTGGTCGCCTGGTACGACGCCCACCCGGAGGCGCAGGTCGTCTACGAGGAGAAGGACGCACTCATGGACCGGCTGGCCGAGGCGTACGCGCCAGGTCGCGTCTAGCGAGCGCCGACGACCGGGAGGCGCGGGGCGGGGCCGGTCCTGCACCTCCCGGCGCTGCCGGGCGCCGCGGGTCAGGCGCCGCGCGAAGGGCGGGCGCGGAGGACCGCGCCGAGGGCCTGCATCGCGGTGGCGATCTCGTCGTCGGTGACGACGAGCGGCGGGGCGAAGCGGATCGTCGACCCGTGCGTGTCCTTCACGAGGACACCGCGGGCCGCGAGGTCCTTCGCGACCTCCTTGCCGGTGCCGAGCGCGGGATCGATGTCGATCCCGGCCCAGAGTCCGGCGACGCGGTGCGCGACGACACCCTCGTCCATGAGCTCGTCGAGGAACCCGCGGAGGACGGGTTCCCCGTCGAGCGCCCGCTGCTGGAACGTGCCCTCGGCGAGCATCGCGACGACCTCGGTGCCGACGGCCGCCGCGAGCGGGTTGCCGCCGAAGGTCGAGCCGTGCTCGCCAGGGCGCAGGACCCCGAGCACGTCGGCGCGACCGACCACGGCGGACACGGGCACGATCCCGCCGCCGAGCGCCTTGCCGAGCGTGACGAGGTCCGGTGTCACGCCGACCCGCTGCACGGCGAGGGTGTGGCCGGTTCGTCCGAGGCCGGACTGGATCTCGTCGGCGATGAACAGCGCACCGAACTCGTCGCAGACCTGCCGGACCGCGGGCAGGTAGTCCGCGGGCGGGATGACCACGCCACCCTCGCCCTGGATCGGCTCGAGCAGCACGGCGACGACGGTCTCGTCCATCGCCTCCCGCAGCGCCTCGGCGTCGCCGTACCGGACGGTCCGGAACCCGGGCGTGTACGGACCGAAGTCGTCCCGCGCCGAGGGGTCGTCGGAGAACGAGATGATCGTCGTCGTGCGGCCGTGGAAGTTCCCGCTCGCGACGATGACCGTGGCCCGCCCCTGCGGGACGCCCTTGACGCGGTGACCCCAGGCTCCGGCCACCTTGATCGCGGACTCGACCGCCTCGGCGCCGGTGTTCATCGGCAGCATCATCTCCGTGCCGGTGAGCGCGGTGAGCCCCTCGGCGAACGGCCCGAGCCGGTCGGTGACGAACGCCCGGCTGGTCAGGGTCACCCGGTCGAGCTGGTCGCGGGCAGCGGTGAGGAGGCGCGGGTTGCCGTGGCCGAAGTTCACCGCCGAGTAGGCGGCGAGTCCGTCCAGGTAGGTACGGCCGTCGACGTCGGTGACGGTCGCACCCTGCCCGGACGCGATGACGACCGGCAGCGGGCTGTAGTTGTGGGCGAGGGTGCGGTCCTCCACGGCGAGCGCGGCGGACGTGTTCGCCCCGAGCGCGCCGGCCATCAGGACCGCGCCACCGAGGTGCCGGTGCCGATCGGGTGCAGGTCGAGCGTGCAGCACTTCACGCCGCCGCCGCCGAGGAGGAGCTCCGACAGGTCGACGCCGATCGGGTTGTAGCCCTTCTCGCGGAGCTGCGACGCGAACGTGGTGGCACGGGAGGCGATCACGACGTTGTACCCGTCGGAGTACGAGTTGAGGCCGAGGATCGCGGCGTCCTCCTCCGTCGCGATGATGGCGTCGGGGAAGCGCTCGCGCAGGATCGCGAGGGACGGCTCGTCGAAGGCGCTCTCGAGGTAGGCGATGTTCGACCTGCCCTCGGCGTCGGGCACCGGGTCGAGCGCCGCGATGGCGGTGTCGAGGTGGTAGAAGCTCGGGTTGATGAGCGTGAGGGTGACGACCTCGCGGCCGTACACCCGGGCGAGCTCCTCGTGCGAGGTGCTGTCCGAGCGGAACCCGGTTCCGGCGTAGATGGTGTCGCCGATGAGCAGGAAGTCGCCCTCGCCCTCGTTCGTCTCCTCCGGCTCGGCCACGGTCAGGCCGGCCTGGCGGAACCAGTCCATGTACGCCGGACCCTCGGGCTGACGCTCCGGGTACTGGAACTTCGCGCCGTACGCGATGCCGTCGAGCACGAAGCCGCCGTTGGCCGCGTAGACCATGTCCGGCAGGCCCTCGAGCGGGTCGATCTGGTGGATCTCGAAGCCGAGCTGCTCGTAGACGTCGACCAGGGACTGCCACTGCTCGACGGCCTTCGAGGTGTCGGTCGGCTCCTCCGGGTGCATCCAGGGGTTGATCCGGTAGCTGACCGTGTAGTGGGTCGGCTTGCACATCAGGACGGTGCGGTGCGTGGCCGTGCGCTGCAGCGGGGCGGTGGGCTGGGGTGCGGTGTTCGACACGAGGTCCTCCAGGACCGGGGCCCGAGCCTGCCAGGAACCACCACGGTGAGAGCTCCGACGAGACGCAGGCTCACTCGCCGGAGGCGGACCAGGTCGACGCCTGCTCTGAGTCTGGCACAGGAGGCCTCCAGCGCGACACCGCTCGGGCGCACGTTTCGTGCGTCCGAGCACATCTGCTCGCAAGGAGCCCGCGTAGGATCGGCACAATGGATTCGCTCGACCACCGCATCCTCGACCAGCTCCGGGAGAACGCCCGCGCCGGCTACGGCGACATCGGCTCGGTCGTCGGGCTCTCCGCCTCCGCCGTCAAGCGCCGCGTCGACCGGCTCGTCGCCGACGGCGTCATCCAGGGCTTCACCATCAAGGTCGACCCCGCGGTCGACGACCGCGGCACCGAGGCCTGGGTCGAGCTGTACTGCCGCGGCACGGTCTCCCCCGACGAGCTCCGCACGCTGCTCGACGCCGTCCCCGAGGTGGTCGACGCCGGCACCGTCACGGGCAGCGCCGACGCCGTCGTGCACATGCGCTCGCGGGACCTGCCGGCGCTCGAGGAGGCCCTCGACCGCGTCCGCCTCGCGCCCCAGGTCGACCACACCCGCTCGGCGATCGTGCTCTCGAAGCTCGTCAGCCGCAGCTCCGACTGACCGCCCCCTCGCGTTCCGCGGGGAGGGTAGGTTCGCGTCCATGGAACGGAAGACGGCAGCCGGGAGGTGCGGCGGGCCTGTCGGGTCGGCCACCGCCCGGCGGATGGTCACCGCCGCGACCGTCGCCTACGTCGTCAACTGCCTGTGGGGCACGGCCGTCGCCGTGCGCGTGATCCGAACGCGCAAGCTGCGGGTCGTCCACCACGGCCTGTTCGTCACCACCGCCGTCCTCACCGGTGCCGCCGCGACCACCCCGCTGTGGACGCGCTCACGGTCGGCCCTGTTCCTGCTGCCGGCCCTCGTCCCCCTGGCGCTCGCTCCACGCACGAACCCCCGCGGCGGAGCACACTGGAGAGTCGCGGTCGCCGCGGCACCGTCCTACCTGGGGGCGGTCCTCGCGCGGCGCTGACCGCTGCCGTCGACGCGGAAGGACACCAGTGGAACTCATCGAGGCGATCCGGAGACGGCGCACCACGAACGGCGCCTTCCTGCCGGACCCGGTGTCCGAGGAGCACCAGCGGCTGCTGGTCGAGCTTGCGGGCCGGGCGCCGTCGCAGCTCAACAGCCAGCCGTGGCGGTTCGTCCTGGTCGAGGAGCGCGAGACGATCGACCGGATCGCGGACATCAGCGGCAGCACCATGACGACGACGATGTCCGAGGGCACGTTCTTCGAGCGCTACAAGCCGTACTTCCGGTTCTCGCAGGCCGAGATGGACGAGCGCCGCTCCGGGATGCTGTTCGACAAGCTGCCCGCGCCGCTGCGCCCGTTCACGAACCAGGTGTTCACCAAGCGCGGCCAGTTCCTCATGAACGCGCTGCGGGTGCCGCAGACGCTCGGTGAGGAGAACCGGAAGCTCGTCGCAGGCTCCCCCCTGCTGCTCGGCGTGATGCTCGACCGGGACGAGTACCGGAAGGAGGCCCGCAACGCCTTCTACTCGGTGTTCAGCATGGGAGCCGCCATGGAGAACATCTGGCTCGCCACCACCGAGCTCGGCCTCGGCATCCAGTTCGTGTCGTTCCCGATGGAGATCGAGGAGTCGTGGAACGAGGTCGAACGGCTGCTCGAGGTGCCGCCGGAACTCGAGCTGATGGCCGTGTACCGGATCGGGTACACCCCGCCGGAGCGCCGACGCCCCGCGATCGACTGGGTGTCGAACGAGCGGAAGCGGCCCTCGCAGTACGTCTTCCGTGGCACGTGCGCGACGCCGCAGCAGGGCTGGGACGACGTCTCGGCGGTCGGGCACATCGAACCCGGGGCGACGGACGGGACCGCCCGGTGACGGCGACCGTGCCAGCGGGTGGCGATCCGGTCCTCCCGGGTCCGCCGCTCGACCAGGTCTCGTCGACCGCGCCCGCGCTGCCGGGGCGGCCCTGGATCGAGCAGGCCTGGCGGGACGTCGTCTTCGTGCACTGGCGGGTCGACGTGTCCGCCGTCGCGCCGCTGCTCCCCGCCGGGACCCGACCGGACACCATGGCTCCCGACGGCTCCGACGACGGGGTGACCACGTGGGTGGGGCTCATCGCGTTCAGCTTCGAGGACACCCGCTTCCCGCCGTTCGGGCCCCTCGGCCGGACCGGCGGTGTCGGGGACTTCCTCGAGGTGAACGTGCGGGTCTACACGCGTGACGACACGGGGCGCCGAGGGGTGGTCTTCCTGTCACTGGACGCCGGCAAGGCCCTGCCCGCCGTGGCGGCCCGGGTCGTCACGGGGACGCCGTACCACTGGGCGCGGGTGGCCCGACGGCGGGACGGCGACCGACTGGCCTACGCGGTCCGTCGGCACGGGACCCACCTGCGTTCGGTGCTGGCGGTCGAGGTCGGCGCACCGATCGCCGAGCCGACGCCGGTCGAGTCGTTCCTCACCGCACGGTGGGGCATGCACGTCGGGCGGGCGGGCCGGACCTCGTGGTGGCCGAACGAGCACGACGCCTGGGTGGTGCACCGGGCGTCGCTCACCCGGCTGCGCGACGACCTCGTCGGCGCCGCGGGCCTCCCCCTCGGGCTGACCGAGCTCGAGCCGGACTCGGTGCTGTACGCCCCCGGCGTGGTGACGCGCTTCGCCGGTCCGCGCGCCTGACCCGCTGACGCGGTGGGGGCCGTCGCCGGCGCCGCGTGCCGAGGCGCGGGCCGGCTGTCGCCGCGCTGTGCGGGGGGCAGCGGCTGACCGCGCGCTCGGAGGGCCGGGTAGAAGGGAGGCATGACACGAGTGGCTGTGGTGACCGGTGGATCGGCTGGACTGGGACGGGCCACGGTCCGGGAGCTCGCGGCGCGCGGCTGGGACGTCGCCGTCCTCGCCCGCGGCGCGGAGGGCGTGCACGCCGCCGTCGCCGAGGTCGAAGCGGCCGGACGCCGCGGCCTCGCCCTCGTCGCCGACGTGTCGGACCGCCAGGCCGTCGAGGACGCCGCGGACCGCGTCGAGGCCGAGCTCGGCCCGATCGACCTGTGGGTGAACGGCGTGATGGTCGGGGTGTTCGGGAAGTTCCTCGACACCGCACCGGAGGACTTCGAGCGTGCCCTGGACGTCACCTACCTCGGCTTCGTGAACGGCACCCGTGCCGCCCTGCGGCGGATGGTCCCCCGCGACCGCGGCCACGTCATCCAGGTCGGCTCGGCCCTCGGATCGCGGGGCATCCCGCTGCAGGCTGCGTACTGCGGCGCGAAGCACGCGATCGTCGGGTTCACCGAGTCCGTCGTCTCCGAGCTCATCGAGCAGGGCAGCCGGGTGCAGGTCAGCCGGGTCGACATGCCCGCCCTCAACACCATCCAGTTCGGCTGGGTGAAGTCGACGCTCCCCCACCACGCGCAGCCGGTCGCCCCGATCTACCAGCCGGAGGTCGGCGCCCGCGCCATCGCCGTCACCGCCGAACACCCTCGTCGTCGCACCTGGGTGGGCGAGTCGACGGTCTACACGATCCTCGCCAACCGGATCAGCGGCCGCTTCGCGGACTGGTACGCGGCGAAGACGCTCGTCAGCGGGCAACAGGTCCCGGACAAGGACGGCGAGGAGATCGGGATGAACCTGTACGAGCCGGTCCCCGGCGACCACGGCGCGCACGGTGTGTTCGACGAACAGTCCCACGAGTGGTCACCACAGACGTGGTGGGTCGAGAACCGCCGACTCGGCAACGGGATCCTCGGCGCAGCGCTCGGCGTCGCCGGGCTGGCCGTCGCTGCCGCGGCCGGACGTCGCCGATGAGCGGCGCACGGCAGGACCGGGTCCGGGTCGTCGAGCTGCTCCGTGTCGGCATCGGCGTCGTGCACCTGCTCGGGTCCCGTCGCGCCCTCGGCCGCCCGGCGGTCCTCGGTCGCGTCCTCGGGGTCCGGCAGCTCACGCAGGCCGGCCTCCTGCTCCGGGCGGGGTCACCCGACGCGCACACCGTCAGCGCACTGGTCGACGCCACGCACGGCGCGACGATGGTGCCGCTGGCACTCCTCGACCGGCAGTCCCGCCGCTTCGCCGTCCGCCAGCTCTGGATCGCGGCACTGCTCACCGTGCTCGAGATCGCGCTCGTGGGCCGCGGCCGGGAACGCTGAGCCCCACGCACACGAGGACGCCCCCGCGGATCTGACGGTCGGCGGGGGCGTCCGGCAGCGTGCCGCTACTCGACCTCGGATGCGGGGTCATCGGCCTCGACACCGGTCTCGTCGAGACGGTCGCGGAGGTGGTCGGCCATGACACCGGCACCCTCGTCACCGTGGTCGTGCTGGACCTGCTCCACGAGTCCGTGCAGCTTGTCCTCGTTCGTCGCGTCGGTCGCACCGTCCATGATCGGCTCGGTCTGGACCCCGTTGTCACGCTCTCCTGCAGTCATGGTCCGAACGTTACGCCGGGTGCGCGTCCGCCTCACGGGCACGGCCCAGGTCTGCGCTGACCGGACGGGGCGCGACGGGAGGCGTGCCGGGGCGTGCGGACGGGAGGCCCGGGGCACGCAGGCCGCACACCGGACGCGGGCAGGGCCTCCTGACCGGTGCACCACGTGCACTCAGAGACGCAGCCGCGTGAACTCCGGGTCGAGGTCGCCGTGCCGGTGCGCCGTGACGGAGACCGTCTGCTCGCGGAGGAAGTGCGCCATCTCGACGACGCCGGCCTCGACCACCGGCGCGTCGTGGATCGCCGTGTCGATGCCGGCACCGAGCGCCTCCTCGAGCGCGAGGGGGTCCCCGCCCAGCAACCGGATCCGCGAGCCCGGGCCGGCGAACGCGGTGTGCGGCCGCGGCTCGAAGCCCTGCGACAGCACGATGTCGATGGCGTCCTGCGGTTCGTCCGAGCCGCCCGACCAGTCCTCGCGGAGGAGGGCGCCGGACGCTGCCCGGGCCAGGAACTCCTCGTCCGTCTCGACCAGGTGGTCGACCACGTCGAGGGGTGCGCGACGCCCGGCGAGCAGCTGGGTGAGCGGGCCCGGGAGCGCGCGGGCCGTGCTGAGCAGGACGTGCGCCCGGGCGGCGGTCGCAGCGGCCAGCACCCGGACCAGGTCCCCGGTGCCGACGTCCTCCGACTGCCGGACGACCACGGACTGCGGCCGGTACCGGAGCACGTTCCGTTCGACGCGGAGGTCGGCGGTGTCGCGGGACCTGCCGAACCGGGTCTCGCGTGCCGCGGCGTCGCTCGTGGCACCGGCGCGGACCTGGTCGAACTCCTCGAAGGACAGACCGCTCCGGGACGCCTCGATGAGGGCGGTCACGCGCGGCGGCAGCCCCTGCAGCTGGATGCTCTTGTGGACCGTGCGGGGCACGGGCGCCCAGTGGCCGAGCACGGCGACGGACTCCGGGCCACCGCGCTTCGCGCCGGCACCGACCGCGGCCCGTCCCCGGCCGCCGGAGGGCTGACGTCCGACGACCAGGTCCGTCGTCGGACGGTTCACGACGAGGGTGCCGGCGGTGACGCGGTCGGTCCACGCGGCGACCTCGTCGACGTCGAGCGTGTGCAGGGCCTCCACCAGGCCGTGCTCGCCGCCGTTCTGGATCGCGATCGCCTGGTCGAGCGTCTCGACGTGCACGACCCCGAGCACGGGGACGGCCGCGGCGGTCTGCGCGAAGGCGCTGCCGGGGCGGACCCCGACGCGGACGCCGGGCGACCAGAGCCGACCGGACTCGTCGAGGACGGTCGGCTCGACCAGCCAGGACTCCCCCGGGGCGAGCTCGGTCAGCGCGGCCCGGGCGATGCCGGTCGGTTCGACGACGAGCGGACCGACCTGCGCGGCGGGGTCCGTCGGCCAGGCGACCCGGAGGGCACGGGTGGCGTCGGCGAGCTGGCGGCGGAAGCGGTCGTCCTCGCCGACGGAACCGACCAGCACGACGAGCGAGACCGCCTCGCTCGCCTGCCCGGACCGGGTGAACGCCGAGGTGACGACGTCACGGACCGCCTGGTCGAGGTCGGCGGCCGGGGTCACCACCGCCGCGTTGACGGCACCGGTGTCGGCGATGAGCGGCAGACCCGCCCGCCACCACCGGAAGGACCGTGCGGTGTCCGGGGACCCGGTGAGCAGCACCCGGTCCACCGCGGGGTGGGCGACGAGGTCGCGACCGAGCTCGCTGACGTCGAGGTCGACGAGCTGCAGGAGCGAGTGCGGGACCCCGGCGTCCCAGAGCACGTCGGCGAGCACCGCACCGGACCGTCTGGCCAGGGGGGACGGCTTCAGCACGACCCCGCTGCCCGCGGCGAGCGCCGAGAGCACGCCGTCGGCCGGGGTCGCGACCGGGGAGTTCCACGGCGACACGACCACGGTCAGGCGTGGCGGCACGAAGACGGCGCCGGGGACGTCGGTGAGGTGCCGGGCACGGTCGGCAGCGTGGTGGGCCGCGTCGATCGCACCGCTGACCTGCCGGTCGGCCTCGGTGAGGGTCATCGCGGTCTCGGCGACCACCACCTCGACGAGGTCGGCGCGTCGGACCTCGAGTTCGTGGGCGACGAGGTCGAGCAGTTCGGCGCGGTCCTGCGGGTCCTGCCGGCCCCAGTTGACGCCCGCCTGGGCCGTGCGGGCGATGGTGCGCTCGAGTCGCGGGCGGTCGGTGACCCGAGCGCCGCGGATGGTCGCGGTGCCGAGCTGCGACCGCGGCACCCGGCGGAGCAGGTCCGCCGCCCACTCCCGGTTCGCGGAGACGGTGGGGTCGGTGTCCGCGGCCGGTGGGTGCACCGCGGTGATCGCGGGGGCGCCGAGGGGCACCCGGCGGTCCTGCGTGCGGAGGGTCGACGGCGCCGGGTCGTCGAGCGCGGCGACGGCGGCGACGGCGCGCTCGCGCTCCCGTTCGGCCACGGCGTCGTCGGTGCCGATCGAGAACGCCGTCGAGGTCGCGCTCTCGCGCAGCCGTCGGGCGAGGTACGGGATCGCGGCGTCGAACGCGTCGGGCTGCACGACCGGGGTGGCGAGGGTGAGCGTCCCGACGTCGGCGCGGACCGCGTCGGCGGCGGTGCCGGTCATCCCGAGGAGCATCTCGACCTCGAGCGCGTCGGTCACGCCGCGACGCTCGGCGAGCACGCGGGCGACGGCGATCGCGAAGAGGTCCTGGCCGGCGAGCGCGACCCGGACCGCGTCCGTGTGCTCGGGCGCCAGCGCGGCGTCGAGCAGCCGGAGGAGCGCGGTGTCGGTCGCCTGGCGGGTGGCGTACGTCGCCAGGGGGCGGTCGTGCACGAGCGCGTCGGCGAGCTCGGTGGCACCGTGCGCTCCCTTGACGAGCCGGACCCGGATCGGTGCGCCACCGCGGAAGCGTCGCGCCGTCGCCCACTCGGTCAGCGAGGCGAGCGCCCCGACGCTGTCCGGGAGCGCGGCCGGCAGGGTGATCCCGGCGGTGAGGTGCGCGAACTCGTCGAGGTCGAGCAGGGTCCGGAAGACGGCTGCGGTCAGGTCGAGCTCGCGCGGGTCGCCGGTCTGCAGCGTGATCGTGCTGCCCCCGGCGACGGCGGCGCGGAACACCGGGACGAGCCGCTCGACCGCCTGCTCGGTCGCAGCCCCGAGCGCCCACGGCGAGGACGGCGGCAGGACCTCGGACACCGCGAAGGACACGGCTGGGACGTCCGGCCGGCCGAGCAGGTCGGTGATCCACCGGAGCCGCCGGGCGCTCTCGTCCGGACCGAGCACGGCGGGACCGAGGGGGACGACGTCGAGCCGGGTGCCACGACCGGCGACCTTGGCGAGCGCCGGTCCGAGCCGGGCGGCAGGGGCGTCGACGACGAGGTGTCCGGCGAGCCGTCGCAGCACCCGGCGTGCGGACGGGATGACGGCCCACGGCGCCATGGTCGCGAACCCGCCGCCGACCGTCACCGCGCCGCGCAGGTACCAGGCGAGGAAGTCCGGCACGTCGCGACTGGCCTTCTCGAGGTTGCGCGCCGCGACGCGGGGGTCGTCGGGGCGGATCACCTTGTCGACGAAGCCGCGCGCGAAGTCGAGTCCGCGCTCGTCGCGCAGGACCTCGGCCAGCCGGACGGCGCCGGGGTCGGGCTTCACGCCGCGGGACGCGTCCAGCCACCGCCGGACGAGGGCGAGCGCGTCGTCGGAGCAGTCCTGGAGGCGGGCGCGCGGCATGACCCGATCGTATGCCGCTCCCCCGACGTCACCTCGGAGGCCGCCGTGTGCCGTCCAGGAGTCCGCCGGACGGATGATCCTCGGCCCGATGGGTCTCCGCCGTGGATACGCTGGCGGGATGGTGGAGCACGGCGCTGACGGCCACGACTGGGCCACGTGGGACGCGTTCCACGACGTCTGGCGCCGGCTCGACCGGGCGCTGGACCTGGCCGTCCAGCGCGGTGCCGGGATCTCGATCCCCGAGTTCGAGATCCTCATCGGCCTGCACCGCGACCCGGACCACCGGCTCCGCGTCCGGGACGTCGCCGCGGGCATCGGTTGGGAGAAGTCCCGCGTCAGCCACCAGGTCACGCGCATGGTGTCCAGGGGCCTCGTCGCCCGGGCCGACTGCCCGAGCGACGGGCGCGGCAGCTGGGTCGTCATGACACCGGACGGCCGCCGCGCCGTCCTCGCCGGCATCCGCGCGCACACCGCCGCGCTCGAGGAACTGTTCTGGAGGCCCGTGGCGGGCGACGCCGCGACGCTGCGGACGGTCTCGCGCCGCGTCCTCGACGCGCTCGGCCCGGTCGACACCGACACCGACGTCGCGGCCGGTGCCCGCAGCACGGACGGCGGTCACCGGAACGGCTGAGCGCGCCCAGGCGGGCGTGGCAGGATGCGTGGGATCGACTGCGCGGGGGGGAGGCAGATGGACACCGACGGTCCACGGTCCGCACAGGCGGCACTGGTGGCGGCGCTCGACATCGTCGACGCGGCCCCGTCCGAACGCCTCGAGCGCATCGTCCGCATCGCGCGGGACCTCTTCGACGTGCCGTTCTCGTACGTCAACCTGCTCGACGACACGCTCTTGCGCACGCTGACGCCGAACGTGCCGGGCGAGACGCTCTCCGGGCCGCTCGAGTGGTCGTTCTGCCAGCTCACCGTGCAGCGACCGGGACCGACGGTCGTGCCGGACACCGCCGCCGACCCGCGTACCGCCGACCTGCCCGGGGTCACGAGCCGCGGCATCCGGTTCTACGCCGGGGTCCCGCTGACGATGCCGGGTGACCTCGCCGTCGGCACCCTGTGCCTGATGGACGTCGTGCCGCGGGAGTTCAGCCCCCAGGACGAAGCGGCCCTGATCGACCTCGGCCGCTGGACCGAACAGGCCCTGGCCAGGGGGCTCCAGCACGACCGGCTGCTCGAGGTCGTCGAGGCCCTCGCCCCGGCACCCCTGCACGTCCCGGGTTACCGCCTCGCCGCGACGAGCGTGCCGTACGGCGACCTCAGCGGTGACGTGCACGACTGGACCGCAGGTGACGACGCCGTCACCTTCACGCTCGCCGACATCATGGGCAAGGAGCAGCCCGCCGCGCTCCTCGCCGCCGGGCTCCGGGCCGCGCTCCGGCAGCACGAGGACCTGCTGCCGGTCGCGGCCGTCGGCGCCGTCGAGCCGCGGATCAGCGAGGACCTCAGCCGTGCCTCGGCCTTCGCGACGCTGTTCCACTCCCGCCTCACCCCGAGCACCGGCCGGGTGGACTTCGTCGACGCCGGACACGGGCTCGTGCTGCACCTGCGCGCCGACGGCACCTCGGAGATCCGTCGGTCGCGGGACCTGCCGCTCGGGCTGCACCCCGAGGGTGTGCCGTTCCGGGCGGGTTCGCTCGTCCTCGAGCCCGGGGACACGCTCGTCGTCACGAGTGACGGGGCACTCGACCTGGGCGACGGCACGATCGACACCCTGACGGACATCGGCCGGACGCTGCGGCGCGCGCCGGACACGGCCGCGTTCCTCGAGACCGTGCGCCTGCGGGCGGCCGAGCACGCCGAGGACGACGTGACGGTGGCCGTCCTGGCGCGCGACGCCGGCTGAGCGAGGTCGGCCCGACGGGGTGGTGCTGGCACCTGCGGACAGGTGCCAGCACCAGCGCTCGTGCGCCTGACCCGAACAGGAACACGAACCGCTCCCCAGCCTGCGCCGGACCACCGACAGTCGCGTCCGGTGGGGCGCCGCGGGTCAGGCTCGCGCCGTCTCCCGCGCCGGGTCCCGCGTGATCCGGACGGCCGCGGCCTCGTACGGCCGGAGGGTGAGCCGGACGCTGCCGTCCGCGCCGAGCTCGACGTCGCCGTCCGCCGGGTCACCGAGGTAGGTGGTGCGCTCGGCCGATGCGAGCGCGACGCCGACGGACACCCGGAGCGGGACCGGCTCGTCCACCACGGACTGCAGTCGGACGACCGACTGCCCGTCCTCCTCACCGGCGACCACCGACACGAGCCGGACGCGCTCGTCGTCCAGGGTCAGGAGCGCTGCCGACGCTGCACCGGCCTCGCCCCGCCCGGACGCCGGCACCGTGGCCAACGGCCGGACCAGGTCCGCCGAGGTCTGGAGCGCGACGGCCTCGACGGGCTGGCCGGCGGCGGCACGCACCCCGACGGCGTACTCGAACGTCGCCGTGAAGCCCTGCTCGATCGGGAAGTTCGTGTCCCACACGTTGTTGTGCAGCCACGAGTAGACGGTCGCCGACCGTGCCGGACTCGTGCTGGCCGGGAACGGCGCGTAGGGCAGCGAGATCGTGCCGGGGTGGACGAGGGGTGCGTCCTTCGTGACCCAGACGACGGCGTCCCCACGGTCCTCCAGGCTGACCCAGTTGCGGATCGCGCGCATGTGCTGCGGTGCTCCGGGCACGTGCGGCAGGCCGTCCCCGGTCACCCCGCCGGAGACCTCGTAGCGGACGACGGGCTCGTCGGCGGCGAACGGGAACGCGAAGAACGCGCTCTCCTTCGTGCGGGTGACGGGCTTCTCGAGCCGGTTCGCGATGCGCAGGCGTGGCTCGCCGTGCCGGAGGCGCAGGGTGACGGTGACGGCGTCGACGCCGGCCGCCGAGAACCGGTACACCAGGCGTTCCTCGACCGCGTCGGACACGCGCTCGACGAGGACCGACGGCCCACCCGTGGTCCGGGCGGCGAGCAGTTCGAGGCGCTCGGAGCTCCAGAGCTTGTTGGCGAGGTGGTTCACGCCGGCGCCGGAGGAGCCGTACTCGTCGTAGACGTACGCGTTGAAGCCCGCCGGGGTGCGCTGCTCGACGAGCTCCCGCCCGGTGGCCCGCTCCACGATCGACCGGATCGTCGACGTGCCGGGGTCGACCGCGACCCGGAGGTACTCGTTCTCGAGCGTGAAGAGCTCGGACAGCGGGGTGTCGAGCCCGTCGTGCCGCCGGGGCGGCTCGGGGGCCACCTGCCCGGGGAACACGTCGAGCCGGACGTGGCCGAACCCCGGCACGTCGACCAGCTGCGCGTTCACCCACCGGCCGGACTCGCGGTGCAGGACGTTCGACTGCGCCTCCTCGACGACCGCGAGCTCGCGCCCGGTCCGACCGTCGCGCAGGACGACGTGCGTGTCGAGGGGCACGGACGACTCCTTGAGGAGGAACCGCACGACGCCGGTCCGGGGCGCGCCGGAGGCGTTCGCGACGACGATCGACGTCAGGGCGTCCGCCGGGGCGGACACTGCGTCGGCGAGGTAGACCAGGGCGTGCTCCTCGAAGTCGCGACCACGCTGGTGGGCGGTGAGGGCCTGGGCGACCTTCCACTGCCACTGCCGCTCCCCCGAGTCGTAGCCCTCGTCACCGTGGGTCCACGAGTTGCTCGCACCCCAGGTGTGCTCGTTGAACATCGAGATCGCGTCGTAGGCGGCGTCGGAGTCCGCCTGCTCCGTCGGGACCGCCTGTCCGCCGAGCCAGGCCGCCGCCTGGCTGAAGGAGCGGGCGTCGCTGACCGTGGCCTGCGCCTCCCGGGTGAGCGCGAGCGGCACCGCGGCCGAACCGACCCCCTCGACCCACCAGTCGCCCCAGTCGCCCTCGACGGTGGTGAGCTCGTCGCCGTGCCGGGCTTCGGCCTCGGCGAAGAAGTCCTCGTTCGTCGACACCCGCAGGGTCGGTGACGTCCAGGTGTCGTTCCAGCGCCGGACCACCTCGGACAGGTGCAGGCGCGCCGGGCCGTTGTCGCCCATGAAGCCCTGCGTGCGGAGGTGCAGGACGTCCCAGGGGTAGCCCCGGCGTCCCTCGGCCTCTTCGCCGTGCGCACCGAACACCCCGGGCGGGAACGGGTAGCCGCGGGTGGCGAGCGCCGTCAGGTACGCAGGCAGGTAGGTCTCGGCGGTCTCGTACGACTCGGTGAGCCCGACCATCGGGCCCTCCATGTAGGCGAGGCCGTGCGGGCTGTCGGTCATCCAGACGACGACCGAGTTGCCCGCCGGCGTGCGCCACCGGAACATCCGTGGCAGGTCGAGGGCGCCGTTCTGGTGCGGCATCGACCGGCCGGCCCAGTTGTGGGCGACGGCGAGGTACCGCACGCCGACCTCGTGGAGTGCGTCCGGGAGGCCCGCCACCTGACCCGGGACGTCCGTCTGCATCGCCGTGGTGAAGTCGATGCCGTACCGGTCGCGGATGCGTCGCGCCTCGCGGAGCAGTTCGTGCAGCTCCTCGGTCGAGCACGTGTCGGTGTGCAGGTTGTACGGCATCGCGCTGAGGCCGATCGAGCCCTCGTGCACGAGGCGCACGAACTCCTCGACCTTCGCCGCCGGGCGGTGCCGCTCCCAGTCCGCGAACGCCCAGAGCGCCTCGACGTTCCAGCGGAACCGCGAGGCCTCCGGCCACTCCCGCGTCGCGGCGGCCAGCTCGACGGCGGAGTCCAGGTAGGACCGCTGCGACGAGATCACGGTGGTCTGCGGGTCCGTGTACCCGAAGTCGAAGTGCGAGTGGTGTACGACGTGCACCGACCAGGGGCGTTGCGGCAGCAGCGTGAAGGACACGGTCTCGGCGCCGGCATCCGGGAGGGCGAGCGTGACCTCGGTCGGCTCGTCGACTCTGCGGACGAGCAGGCGGACCGAGGTGGCGTCCGGCGCCGGTGCGCGGTCGACGACCCGGTCCCCTCCGCCGTCGGCGAGCGTCGCGGCACCGGCGCTCGCCGCTCCGTGCTCGTCGTCGAACAGCAGCCGGACGCTCTGCACGGGCGCGCCGTCGCGCTCGGTCTGCAGCGGCTCCGGGACCACCCGGACGCGGGTGCTGCCGATCGTCGCGGAGGCGACGGTGGCGCGGTCGAGGAGGCCGGCGCGGGCCTCCAGGTGGGACCAGGGCTGCGCGGAGACGAGGGCGGGTTCGGTCATCGGGAGGGGTCCTCTTCGGTGTGGGAGTGGACGGGGTCGGTCGGGAGGCCCGGATCGCACCCGATGGGTGGGTCCGGTCGGCCGGGCGGTCGGGATGGCGGCCCGGTCCGGGCCGTCGGGCTCAGGCGGTCGGGTTCAGGCCGCGGGCGAAGAACCGCTGGAAGGCGAAGAACACGATGATCGTCGGCAGCGACGCCACGAGTGCCCCCGCCAGCGCGACCGGCGGCCCGTACGTCGAGTAGTTGCCGGTCAGGTCGGCGAGCGTCGCCATCACGGGTCGGATGTTCGGACTCGACGACAGGGTCAACCCGAACAGCAGGTCGTTCCAGATCCAGGTGAACTGGAAGACGAAGGCGGCGAGGAGCGCACTCGTGGACAGCGGCAGGTGCACCTGGAAGAACATCCGGACCCAGCCGGCACCGTCGAGTGACGCGGCCTCGCGCACCTCGTTCGGCAGACCCGTCATGTGCCCGCGGACCACGAAGAACGCGAACGGGATCGTCAGCGCGACGTAGACGAGCAGCATGCCGTACTGCGTGTCGAACAGCGACGCACCGGCGAACCCGGTGAACAGCGGCGACAGGAACGCCTGCAGGGGCAGGATCGTGCCGATGTAGATCACCCAGAACCAGAAGGTCGGGCGCTTCACCGGCATGATCGTCACCGCGAAGGACGCCAGCGCGGCGATGAGCACCGCGGCCCCGGCACCGACGACGGAGTAGATGAGGCTGTTCACCATGCCCTGCCCGACGTTCGCGTTCTGGAACGCGACGACGATGTTGTCGAAGAGGGACCACGAGGTCGGCCACCAGGAGGGTGTGCCGGAGTAGTCGGCGCCGGCGGTGAACGCGTTGACGACGAGCAGGTAGGACGGGATCAGCCAGATCAGCGACACCACCGTCAGGACGACGGCGAGGACGCGGCGGGAGGTCTTGGTCATCTCGGGCTCCAGCTAGTCGGTCGGACGGAGTTGGCGGCGGAGGTAGGCGTACGAGGCGAGGACGACCACGACGGTGAGGAACACCGCGACCGCCGCGCCGGAGCCGTACCGGGAGAGCGTGAACGTCTCGCGGTACATCGTGAGCGCGAGGGTCTCCGACGCCGTGCCGGGACCGCCGTTCGTCAGGAGCAGCACCTGGTCGAACACCTTGAGGCTGCCCACGATCGAGATCCCGACCACGACGATGGTCATTGGCCGCAGCTGCGGGAACGTCACCGACCAGAACAGCCGCCAGCCGGAGGCGCCGTCGATCTGCGCGGCCTCGAGCGTGTTCGGCGGGATCGACTGCAGCCCGACGAGGAACAGGATCACGCAGGCGCCGGTCGCCTGCCACGTCGTCGCGATGATCATCATCACGGTGTTGAGCGGCCACTGCAGCAGCCACTGGGACACCAGCGGGTCGAGACCGGTCTGGCGCAGCACGGTGTCGAGACCACCGTCGGTGGTGAGCATGAACGTCCAGACCACCGCGGTCGCCGATCCGGAGATGGCGTAAGGCAGGACGATCGCGAACCGGGCGAGCCCGCCCAGCCGGAGCTTCCACGTGCCGACCGCGATCGCGAGCCCGATCCCGACCGGCAGCAGCAGCGTGCCGACGACCCACAGGAACGTGTTGAACACGGACTGCCCGAACGCCGGGTCGGCGAACATCGCACGGTAGTTCTCGAGCCCGACCCAGCTGCGCGTGAAGCCGTTGTCGTTGAAGAAGCTCCGGTAGATCGTGAAGACGAACGGCGCGACGAGCAGCAGGAGCACGAGGACGACCGCCGGGGCGAGGAACACTCCTCCGGTCAGCCGGGCGCGGAGCGGAGCCGGACGCCGGGCGGCAGGGCGGGCGGGCCGGGACCGGCGGACCTCGGGGTCGACGGCCGCTTCCGGGACGGGCGGCTGGGTGAGAGTCATGCGGCGTTCCAGATCTTCCACTCGGTCCGGGCGCGGTCCTCCATCGACCGCAGGGTGGCGGTGCCGTTGGCCCGGGACGGGTTCACCATGAAGGCGCCCAGGTCGGCCACGTTGCCCTCGACGAGCGGGGTCGGCGAGGCTTCCCAGTAACGGGTCAGTTCGGTCGGGCGGGTCGCGGTGATGTCCTTCGCCAGGTCCTTCACCAGGTCGGACTCCGGCAACGCCTGCGGGTTCGGACTCGTGTCGCCGAGGAACCCGACCCAGGCGTTCTGCACGTCCGTGGCGAGCCAGTTCTCGGCGACGTCGACGGCCGCGGCGTGCCGGTGTGCCTTCACGGGCACGGACAGGGAGCCGCTCTCGACGACGATCGCCGGCGCGGTCGAGCCTCGCGGTGGGACACGGAAGAACCCGATGTCGTCGTCGGTCAGTCCGTTGGCGAGCAGGGTGTTGGCGAACCAGGTGCCGTAGAGCATCATGCCGAACTGCCCCTTGCCGACGAGGCCGGGCAGGTCGTTCGAGGTGACGTCGGGCGCCGAGAAGAACCCGTTGCCGTACATCTCGGACCAGACGTCCATTGCCTGGGCCGCCGGGTCCTCGGTGTAGCTCGCCTCGTCGGTGGTGACCGCCTTGTAGTAGTCGGGGTCGATCGAGGCGAGCAGCTGCATGAACCAGATCTCGGCCTCCCACGTCGTGGCGCCCGGGGACAGGAACGGTGTGATCCCGGCGTCCTTGAGCGTCTGCGCCGCGTCCATCACGCCGTCGAAGGTGGTGGGCACCGCGATGCCGTTCTCGGCGAACGCCCTCTTGCTGTAGAACACCGCGTAGTAGCTCTTGTAGAGCGGGACGCCGTACGCCTTGCCGCGGTAGCTGAAGGACTCGCGCTGCGCCGGGTCGACCCAACCGCGCTCGGTGACGGCGTCCCAGACCGGGTTGAGGTCGGTGAGGATGTCGGCGCGGGCGATGTCCTGCAGCCGGTAGCCGTTCGTCCACTTGATGAGGTCCGTCGTGCTGTCGGTCTGGGCCGTCATCCGGATGACCTGCCCGTAGTTGGCCACGCTGGCGACCGACCGGGAGGTGATGCGGTACCCGATGCGCTCGGCGAGCACGGCGGACGCCGCGGCGTAGCCGGGGCCCCAGGTCGGGTTGTCGCTGTTGAGCGTGACGGTGCCGGGGGCGGAGGGCCGCGTGTCGGAACCGCGGGCGCAGGACGCGAGTGCCATCGCCAGGAGTCCGCCGCCACCGAGCGCGAGCGCGGTGCGACGGGTCACGGCGGGCCCTCGGGAGATCGGGTCGGGCATCGTTCGTTTCCATTCGCCAGTGAATTGATAACGTTACCAAGACGAGCTTACACACCGAGGGACCGATCGCAAGGGGTCGGTCCGGTACAAAGGACCCATGGCGGCAGACGGAGGTCAGGGTCCGGGCGCGACTCCGACCCGGAAGACAGCGATGACCGTCAAGGACATCGCCCGCGTCGCCGAGGTCAGCCCGATGACGGTCTCCCGCGTCCTGTCCGGCGGCAAGAACGTCCGCCCCGCACTGCGCGAGCACGTCGAACGCGTCATCGCCGAGCTCGGTTACCACCGCAACGAGAACGCGCGGAGCCTCCGGCCCGGGCAGCGCTCGGGGCTGATCGGCGTGCTCATCACGAACATCGGCAACCCGTACTACGCCGGCGTCGTCCAGGGCATCGAGCAGGTGGTCGCCGCCACCGGGCGGCGGATCCTGGTCGCGACGACGAACGAGGACGCCGACCTCGAACGACAGCTGCTGTCGGACTTCCTCGGCCGACAGGTGGAGGGCCTGGTGGTCGTGCCGGTCGGTCAGGACACCGAACGGTTCACGACCGCCCGCCTCAACGACGCTCCCCTGGTCCTCGCCTCGCGCACCGTCGCCGACGTCCCCGCCGACACCGTCCTCATCGACGACGTGCACGGCGCACACGACGCCACCGCGCTCATGCTCGACGACGGCCACCGCCGGATCGCCTTCCTCGGCAACAAGGTGACGGTGTCGACCGGGCACCGCCGCCTGCGCGGCTTCCGGAGCGCGTTCGCCGCCCGTGACGCCGTGCCCGACGAGGACCTCGTCGTGCTCGGCCTGCAGGACACCGAGGCCGCCGAGGTCGCGATGCGCGAACTGCTGGGCACACCCGACCCGCCCACGGCGGTCTTCGCCGCGAACAACCGCATCAGCGTCGGGGCGATCCGGGCGATCGAGCGGGCTCGGGCCGACGGCACGATCAGCGGACCGCCGGCCCTGGCCGCGTTCGACTCGTTCGACTTCGCCGACATGGTGCCGTTCCCGCTCTCCGTGATCGACCACGACCCCGCCGAGCTCGGTCGGGTCGCCGCCCGGATGCTGCTGTCCCGTCTGGACGGCTCCGCCGACGGCGAGGCCCCGCGGTCGGTCGAGCTCCCGGTCCACCTCGTCCACCACTGACGGCGGTCGCCGCGCCTGCCACCTCCCAGCGCCCGGTGCCCGCGGGCCGAACGGGAGGCCCTGCTTGCGTTCCCACCGCCGGTCGACGGTAGTGTGGCCCCGTTGGCTTGGTAACGTTATCAACTCGAAAGGGGTCCCATGTCCACCTTCCTGCCCCCAGGGGTGACGCCCGGCCAGTACGACAAGACACCGGTGATCGACCTGCCGCCCGAGCACCCGGTCTGGGTCGGCAGGGGCGCATGGGAGCACCTGGCCTCGCTGCTCACCGCCGCCGGAGCGTCGACGATGGCCGTCGACACCTACCCCGGCAGCGACCTGGACGGCCTCCGCCGCGAGCTCACCGTCGCAGCACCCGACGCGCTCCTCATCGACGTCGAGGCCGCCGCCGCCCTGCCGAACGCGCTCATCGAGGAACGCATCGCCGGCAACCTGACCGACGACCGCGTGTTCGGCGTCCTCGGGCACCAGGTGCTCGCGGACCTCTACGACCCCGAGCGCCTCGCCGCCGTCGCCGAGCGCGTCCGGGACGCCGACGGCCCCGTCGTGGTCTACGGCTGGGGCGCCACACTCGTGCCGGTCGACTTCACCACCGTCGTGCTCGCCGATCTGGCGCGCTGGGAGATCCAGCGACGGCAGCGGGCCGGCGCACCGAACTGGCGCGCGGACAACGGCGACGAGGACCAGCTCCGGAAGGTCAAGCGCGGCTACTTCGTCGAGTGGCGCATCGCCGACCGGCACAAGCGCACCCTGTTCGACCGGATCGACCTCCTGCTCGACGCGAACGGCACGATGGCCGACGCCAAGCTCATCGAGGGCCGGACGTTCTCGGCAGGACTCGAGACCGCCAGCCGCCGGCCGTTCCGCGTCGTGCCGTTCTTCGACCCCGGGGTGTGGGGCGGGCAGTGGATGAAGGAGATCCTCGAGGTCGGGGACGCCGACAACTACGCCTGGTGCTTCGACTGCGTGCCGGAGGAGAACAGCCTGCTCTTCCGCATCGGCGAGACGGTCGTCGAGCTGCCGGCCCTCGACCTGGTGTTCCGACACCCGCGCGAGCTGCTCGGACGGAAGACCCACGCCCGGTTCGGTGCCGAGTTCCCGATCCGCTTCGACTTCCTCGACACGATGTCCGGCGGCAACCTCTCGTTGCAGGTACACCCCCTGACCGACTACATGCAGAACACGTTCGGGATGCCGTACACGCAGGACGAGAGCTACTACCTGCTCGACGCGACCGACGACGCCGTGGTCTACCTGGGCCTCCGTGACGACGCCGACCCCGAGGCGATGCAAGCCGCACTCCGGGCCGCCTCGAGCGGAGCGGCCCCGTTCGCCGCCGAGGAGTACGTCAACACGTTCCCGGCGGCCAAGCACGACCACTTCCTCATCCCCGCGGGCACCGTGCACTGCTCGGGCGCCGACTCCATGGTCCTCGAGATCTCGGCCACCCCGTACATCTTCACGTTCAAGATGTGGGACTGGGGTCGGGTCGGACTCGACGGCGTCCCGCGACCCGTGCACCTCGACCACGCGTTCGCGAACATCCAGTGGGACCGCCGGACGGACTACGCGCGCGACGAGCTCGTCAACCAGGTGACCGAGGTCGCTCGCGGGGATGGCTGGGTCGAGGAGCGCACCGGGCTGCACGAGCTCGAGTTCATCGAGGTCCGGCGGCACTGGTTCGAGGGCACGGTCCCGCACGACACCGACGGCACCGTCAACGTCCTCAACCTGGTCGAGGGCGCCGAGGCGGTCGTCGAGAGTCCGGACGGAGCGTTCGAGCCGTTCGTCGTGCACTACGCCGAGACGTTCATCGTGCCGGCGAGCGTCGGCCGGTACACGATCCGCCCGTGCGGGGGCGGCGAGGGACAGCGCCTCGGGACCGTGAAGGCCTCGGTGCGCGGGACCGGACTCAGCGACTGACGTCCCGGACGCACGCAGCGACGCCGCCGCCCTCCGCGGGCGGCGGCGTCACGGTGCGCGGCGGTGGCAGGCACCGCGGGAGTGGCTGACCCCGCGGAGACCGCCGGTACTCCGGCTGGTCGCCGACACTCCGGCGGCCTCAGCGCGGAGCGACCTGACGTTCCCAGTGGACCGCTGCGCCCACCAGCGGTGCCCGCGACCCGAGGTCCGCCGGCACGACGACGGCAGCGGACACCCCCACCGCCGCGAGGCCGTCCCGGAACCCGGGCCCGACGATGTCCCACGAGCGCGCGATCGCGCCGCCGACCACCACCGTGTCGGCGTCGAAGCGGTCGACCCAGGGGCCGACGGCGGCGCCGAGGGCCCGCAGGGCGGTGTGCAGGACCTCGACGGCGAGCTGGTCACCGGCCCGGGCGCGGGCGCAGATCTCCTCGACGGACGACTCCTGGCCGGAGCGGTCGCGGTAGGCGCTGCGGAGCGCCGGCGAGGACATCGTCGCCTCGAGCGGGCGTCCGGCGATCGTCAGTCGGTGCACCTCGCCGTGTGCGGGGACCAGGGGTCCGGAGTCGACCTCGACCCCGGCGTCGAGGAACGACGACCCGACGCCCGTCCCCAGCGTCAGGCAGACCATCCGACGCGCTCGTGACCCGGCGCCGACGGCCCACTCCCCGATGCCGTAGGCCACGGCGTCGTTGCAGAACCGGACGCGTTCGGGGGCGACGCCGAGCCGGTCGGCGAACGCACTGCGCAGGTCCACGCCGGCGAGCGAGGCGAACTTGTCGACGCCGTCGAAGGTCCCCGATCCGGCCGCGTAGTCGAAGGGGCCGGGCATCGCGACCGCCCACCCGCGCAGCGGACGGGCGGCCGGTGTGCCGGCCCCCGCACCGATCGCCGCGGCGGCGAGCGCCTCGGCGACCGCGCGCGCCGGTGCGGTGAGCTGGTCCAGCAGGACGTCGCGCGGAGCGTGCGGGTCGATCTCCGCAGCGCGCTCCGGCCACGTGCCCCCGGCCTCCCGTCCGTCAGCCGCCACCGCGACGTCGACGAGCACCGGAGCGTCGACGACCGCCGCCGTGACGTGGCTCCCGCCGACGTCCATGACGCCGACGGGAGCCCGTCCGGTGCTGCGCGACCCGGTCAACTCACCTGGCCGAGCCGGTCCGCCGACCACCCGAGGACGGCGAACACCTGCACCATCGCGGCCTGGTCGAGCGTCGCGGCAGGACGGTCCCACGCCGGGTCGCCGCCGCCGCTCGGCTGGAAGTGGAACAGTCCGGTGTCGGCGTCCCGGTTGTCACGCCAGGTCGCGGTGGCGTACTGCTCGATCGCAGCGCGGTAGGAGGGGTCGTGCTGGACGGAGTCGAGCAACAGCAGGTCCTTGAAGTAGAACGCGTTGAAGACCGCGGGCTGCTGCTGCAGGCGGTTCTCGGCGGTCCAGTACCGGAGCGATGCCCGGGCCGCGCTGGTGGCCTGCTGCAGGTACTTCGGGTCCTCCGTCGCGCGGAACAGGATGGTGGCCGTCCCGATCATCGCACCGGAGTTGTAGGTCCAGAGCGTCGGGTCGACCGTGCCGTCGTCGTTGATGCTGTTCCGGTACAGGCCGGCGGACTCCTTGAGGCACTTGTTGTTCCAGTTGTAGGCCTTGGTGCTCCACCGCAGGTAGGACGACTCCCCCGTCTCCTCGTACAGGTGGGCGGCCAGCTGGGCGGAGAGCCCGGTGACGTTCGCGCCGCGTGTGGTGTTGTCGGCCCGGTCGATCCAGTCGGAGCCACCGGGGCAGGTCAGCGCGGCGTCGGCGTTCCACCCGCGCGCGGCGATGTCGAACGCCCCGCGAGCACGGTCGAGGTACTCGGGGTCGGACGTCGCCTGGTACTGGCTGATCAGGGAGAGTCCGACGACGGCGTTGTCGTCGTAGTAGACGTCACCACCGGTGCCGATCGGGGCCGGGAGGTACGACTCGTACCCGGCGCGCCCGCCCGGCTTGACGGCGTGGTACAGCTCGAAGCCGTCCACCCGCGCCGCGGCCGAGTTGGCGTAGGCCGGCCCGACGCCGGCGATGCCCTGCAGGTCGAGGGCGGCCTGTGTCGCCTCGCGGTACTCCCAGAGGTACGAGTACGGGTTCCCGGAACTCGTGTCGGTGTTCTCCCGGTACAGGCCGTGGCCCGCTGCCCCCGTGTACAGGTGGTCCTGCATGGCGTCGTACGTCGCGCTGGCGCGTTGCTGCCACACGGCGTCGGGTGCCGCCTCGGCGACCTCGGCGACCTGCGGGACCCCTGCAGCCACCACGCCGAGGACGACGGCGGTGGCGGCGATCCGGACGCCTCGTGTGGAACGGGCTCGTGCCGAGCTGAGCATCGTTGCTCCCCTCCTGGTTGGTATCGTTACCATAGGCGGGTGGCCGGAGGCGCGCAAGGGCCGGTTCCCCGCGGTCCGGGCGCGTGTCATGCCGTCCTCCACCGGCGGAGGGGCCTGACGGGGCGGCGGGCGAGTTCGCGGGGAAGCGCCAGTAGTCTGAGCGATCGGACAGTGTTCGGGAGACCTCGAGGAGACCACCACATGTCAGTCGGACTGCTCGCCGTCGTGGACGACATCCTCAGCGCTGCCCTGAAGGCCAGTGCGAAGACCGCCGGTGTCGTCATCGACGACGCCGCCGTCACCCCGCAGTACGTGCAGGGCCTCCAGCCCGCTCGCGAGCTGCCGGTGGTCGGACGGATCGCCCTCGGCAGCCTGTTCAACAAGTTCGTCATCATCATCCCGCTGGCGCTCCTGCTGTCCGCGTTCGCACCCTGGGTGCTGCCGTGGCTGCTCGTCATCGGCGGGACGTACCTGTGCTTCGAGGGTGCCGAGAAGGTCACGGAGTGGTTCGGCGTCCACCACGAGGCGGGCACCGACGCAGCCGTCTCCGAGCCGAAACTGGTGTTCGGGGCGATCCGCACCGACCTCATCCTCAGCACCGAGATCATGCTCATCGGCCTGGCGAGCCTGGACGCCGAGCTGGGCTTCTGGCCGACGCTCGGCGCGCTGGCGGTCATCGGCCTCGGCATGACCCTGATCGTCTACGGCGCCGTCGCGCTCCTGGTCAAGGTCGACGACATCGGCCTGCAGATGATGAAGAACCCCTCGCGGCGCACCCGCCGCACCGGCGCCCGGATCGTCCGGGCCATGCCGGCGGTCTTCCGGTTCATCAGCGTCGTCGGGACCGTCGCCATGCTCTGGGTCGGTGGACACCTGGTCATCGCCAACATGGCGGAGACGTTCTGGGCCGGGCCGTACGAGCTGCTGCACCACGTCGAGCACGCGGTCGAGGCCGCGGGACCGGTCGTGACGTGGATCGTCGACACGGCGATCTCGGCCGTCGCGGGCCTGGTGCTCGGCATGGTGATCGTCGGGGCCGTGCTCGGGATCGGGCGGCTGCGCGGGCGCTCGCACTGAGCGTCGTCGGGCTCCCGTCGACGCTCAGCTCCGCGTCGGCAGCGTCCGGAGCTGAGCGTCTTCGGGCTCCCGTCGACGCTCAGCTCCGCATCGGCAGCGTCCGGAGTCGCGACATGGAGCCGTACTGTTCGACGAGACTGGCGAACTCCGGAGCGTCGTGGAAGACCACCAGCCCTCGGCCGTGGTCCTTCGCCACCTCGATGACGAACCGCACGGCGCTCTCCACCACGCGCAGGTCGGTCGCTCCCGTCGCGGAACCGGCGACGGCGGTCTCCGTGGTGATCGCGACGCCGACGACGGGGGCGTCGGTGGCCGTCGCCGGCTGCAGGATCGAGTTCACGTGGAACACCCCGTTGCCGTAGGGGGTGATGTCCTGCGTGGTGATCGGCAGGACCGCAGGTGCGACCCCGGTCGTGCGGGACGCGACGTCCAGCAGGCTCTCCGAGACGCGGAGGATCCACCCGTCCTTGACCGTCGGCGTGATCGCGAAGCCCCGGTGGTTGAGGACCCGGTTGCCCTTCGTGGTGTCGACGGACAGGATGGCGTCCATCTCCGGGCGGACCTCGAGCTCGTTCGCGACGGCCATGTCGACGGCGGAGTCCATGAACGGGACCGGGTCGTGTGGCTGCGTCGGTGCGTCCGGGTCGACGTGGGTCGCGATGACGACGTCGCCCTCGAGGAGGTCCCCGCGGCGCGCCATGTCGAGCAGCTTGGCAGCGGCGGCGATGACGGTGAGGGCACCGTCTCCGTCCGACACGAACCCGATCTGCTCCGGCCGGGCGCCGAGCCCGCCGAGCCGACCGAGGATCCCGAGCGTCGGGGCGTCACCGCCTGCGGTCCGTCCGCGCACGCCGGGGATCGTGATGCGGACGAAGTCGGTCGCACCCTTCGCGCCGCTCACGGTCTCGACCTCCGCACGCGGACCACCGTCGGCCGTGTACCCGGCGAGGAACGCGGCGACCGCCGCGCCCGAGGTGGACGGGTCGTCGAGCAGGTCGTACGCAGCGATGGTGTGGGTCCAGGACATGGTGCTCCTTGCGTGGTTCGGGTGGATGGTGGATCAGGAGTCGGTGGTGCGCCGGTGGGCGCGCGCGGTCACGGGCCTCCAGGCCGTCACGGGGTGGCCGGCGTCCGGCCGGGGGACGGGGCCGGACGACCCGGTCACCGTTCGACCGCGGCTTGGAGACCGTCGAGGACCTCCGCCGCCAGGCGGGCGGCGACCGAGCGGGCGAGGACGACCGGGAGGCCCGTGGTGGCCACGACCACCTTCCGCATCGCTTCGGAGTAGCCGATGCAGTCGAGGGCGATGAGCTCCGCCCCACCGGCCTGCAACGCACGTCCAGCATCCGCGAGCGTCGAGTCCGTCCCCGTGTACGGGGAGCTCGGCGCGGTGAGCACCCGCTGTCCGGCGAGACGCGGTGCGAACTTGGCGACGGTGAAGTCCTGCTGTGCCGGGAGCGGGCAGACCACGCCGACGCGGGCGCCGCCCGGACCGCCGATCGCAGTGGCGAGCGCCGCTGTGCCGAGCGCGATGAGGGCGTCAGGGACGAAGAGGGGTTTCGTGTGCGGGAGCGCGTCGAACGGACCGGTGCAGGCGAGGAGGACGGCGTCGACCTCGTCTTCGAGCGCGGCCAGGACGCCCGGGAGTCGGTCCTGGACCTGCCGCTCGCCGATCTCGATCGGCGTGCCGTCCGCCAGCCGCGTGGTCAGCACGTGGTCGTCGGCGGCTGGTGCCATCGTGCCGAGGGTCCGCGCGTCCATGTCGTCGAGGACCCCGCGTTCGACGAGTTCGACGCCGGGGAGCCATCCCGCGAGTTCCGGGGTGAGGTCGGTCCGCGGGGCCTGCCCGATCGTGACGACGCCGAGCCGGGTCACAGGATCTTCCCGAGGGAGAAGACGGAGTCGCCCGCGATCAGGCCGGCGCCCGTGAGGGAGACCTCGCGCTCGCCCTCCTCACCGCGGAGCTTCTTCCAGACCCCACGGAGGACGAGGGCGCCGAGGACCATCCAGCCCGCGTTCGCGGTGGCGATCAGGAGGCCCGTGGCGAGCAGGATGCCCATCTGGCGCTTCGGACCGCCGAGGACCTGCACGACGGCCCCGGGGATCGCCCACAGGAGCAGGTTGCCGATGGCGTCCGCGTCACCGAGACCGGCGCGGATGGTGTCCGCGTAGACGGTCGCCGTCGGCGGGATCGCGCCGTCGGCGAAGAGGCCCCGCCAGAGCAGCGCGACCATGCCGATCGAGACGGCGAAGCCGATCATGCTCGCGATCATCTGCTGGCGCCGACCGTCCATCTCGTAGGCGGTGTACGGGCGGCGGTCGCGGCGGAGGATCCACCCGGCCTTGAAGTCGTAGCCCATGTCGGCGAATGCGGGACCGGTGGCGGCGCAGTACCCGACGACGAGGGCGAGTGGCACGGCGGGGATCTGGAGGAGCAGACCGACGACCAGGAAGATGAGCGTCACGGCGAAGGCGGGGAACCAGCCGGCGTGCATCGCGGCGAGACCGACGATGAGTTCGTGCACCAGGGCGGCGACCCCGGCGAACAGGACCCACGCGATGACCGCGGCGACGGGCATCTCCGCCCAGACACCCCCGAGCGTGGCGAGGAGGAGTGCGCCGAGGACGTACGCGACGTATCCGGAGCCGAGCACCCGGCGCAGTTGCCGCGGCTGGACGGTGGGCGCGAGCGAGGGATCGGCGGCGACCACGTCACGCATCGCCTCGGCCTCGGCGCGCTCCCGCTTGGTCACGCGGCCAGCCAGGATCATGCCGACCTGCACGAGTGCCACGACACCGGCGCCGATCATCACCCCGTGCGGGATGTAGAGCTCCGCCAGGTCCACATCGAGGAGCACGGGAGCGTACTGGTTGACGAGCAGACCGATGCCGAACATGGCCAGCGCCCAGACGTTGCCGATCATCGCGATGCCCGCGGCGGACATCGGCAGGCCGAGGAACGACGCACCGATGCCGACTGCGGTGCCACCGACCAACCAGAGCGCCTGCTTCCCACCGCGGTCGCCCGCCTTGATGGTCTCGGCGGCAGCCACCCCGGGAGGCCATGCAGCGTCGGCGGGCAGGAACTTCGACCCGAACGCCCGGTAGAGCACGAACGCGTCGATGAGGAGGCCGAGCGACGCACCGACGAGCATCGGCCACACCAGGTCGGCGCGACCGAACGCGAACGGGACGGCGATCGGGGTGATGAGGGAGTTCGCCGCGGCGAAGGTGGACCCGGAGATCGCGCTCTGGGCGAGGTTCTGGCGGTTGACGTCACGCATCTTCCGAAGCCCGAAGAAGCCGATCCGGCCGATGAGCATCGCGATCACCGCGCCGATGACACTCGTGTTCGGCGCGACACCGAGCGTGGTGATCATGTGGATCCCGATGAGTGCTCCGAGGACGCTCACGAGGATCGTGATGACGAGCATGAGCGGCTGCAGGGCGCTCGGGTGACGCTCCTGCCGGGCCTCGTTCGGGGCGATGACGGTCTGCTGGGCCATGCCGGTACTGTGCCGGGTCCCGGCGCTGCGGGGGAAGCGAATCCCACTATCTGGGAGTTACAGTCACATTTCGGGCTGACCATGCCTAGGCTGGCCCCGTGCTGACCGATCCGCCGACGCCGTTGCAGACCGTGGATCGCGCACTCGAGGTCCTGCTGTCGTTCGACGAGTACCGCAAGGAGTGGGGCGTGCTCGAACTCGCCGAGGAGTTCGGGCTGACCCGGTCCACCGCGCAGCGTCTGCTCGCCGCCCTGGCCACCCGCGGGTTCCTCCAGGCCGACCCGCACACCCGGCGGTACCGCCTCGGCCCAGCGATCTGGAAGACGGCGGCGATGTGGGAGCGCGGCGGCGGACTCGCGGCACTCGCCGAACCGCTCCTCGCCGACCTGGCCCGCGGCACCGACCGCACCGCACTGTTCTGCACGCCGGACGGTGCGTACGTCCGCTGCATCGCCGCGGTCGACGGTGCCGACGGCCCGCGGCGCGCCCACCCGTACCTCGGCGACATCTACCCCGCGCACGCCGGCGCGACGTCCCGTGCCCACTTCGCGTTCCTCCCACCACCCGAACGTGCCGCCCTGCTGCACGGCCGTCCGTCCGCCCGCTACTCGGAGCTCACGGAGGTCGACGAGGACGCGCTGCGCGCGCTGTTCGACGACACCGTCCACCGTGGCTACGCCGCTTCCGAGGGTGAGTACGACGCGGCGTCCCGCGCCGTCGCTGTCCCGGTCTTCGCCGGACGTCGACCCGTCGGTTCCCTCTCCCTGGTCGAGGACAAGACCACCGAGCACGAGGACGCCCTCATCGACGCGCTCCCCGCACTCCGGACGACCGCTGATGCGCTCAGCGACCTCCTCTCCAACCGCCCACCGGCAGCTCCCCGACGCGACTGGCGCCGCGGGCACGGCGCAGCCCCGACCCCGAACGGACCGCGATGACGAACGCACTCCTCTTCTCGAACTCGACCAACCACGGCGGCACCTACCTGGGGCACGCGTTGGACGTCCTCGAGGAGCACTACGCCGGCGTCGGCGAGGTCCTCTTCGCGCCGTGGGCCCTCGCCGACCACGACGGCTACATGGAACGCGTCGCGCCGGCGTTCCGGGCGGTCGGTACCACGGTGCGCGGACTGCACACGGTCACCGATCCATCCGCGGCCATCCGGGACGCCGGCGGGCTCTACGTCGGTGGCGGCAACACGTTCCGCCTCGCCTCCGCACTGCACCGGCACGGACTCGTCGACACGATCCGCCACGCGGTCGTCGACGGCGGGCTGCGGTACGGCGGGGCCAGTGCGGGCACGGTCGTCGCCGCTCCGACGATGCGCACGACGAACGACATGCCGATCGCGGAACCGCCCTCGTTCCGGACAATCGGGCTGGTGCCGTTCCAGATCAACCCGCACTACCTCGACGCCGACCCGACCTCGACGCACGCGGGCGAGACCCGGGAGCAGCGGCTGGCCGAGTTCCTCGAGCAGAACGACGTGGCCGTCGTCGGCCTGCGGGAGGGGACGTGGCTCCGGCTCCGATCGCGCGGCGACGGGGAAGGATCGGTGTCCGCGACGATCGGCGGGGCGGCCGTCTCCGCGGGAACGCGTGGTCCAGCCGTCCTGCTCGAGCGCGGCCGACCGGTGCGCGAGGTGCACGGGGACGTCTCCGAGCTCCTCGAGTTGACGCCGCAGTACGACCGGGCCGTCTCGATCGCGGCCGGGTGACGCCGCGGGCCCTGGACCGTGAGACGGTCGCCCGGGTCGCCGCTCGACCAGGACCAGGCACGGCAACGGCGCAGCGGTCTCCTGCGGGGCATCGTCCGGATGCCCCGCAGGAGACCGGCCTCACGGCGTCGTGATCCGCTGCCCGCAGGTGTGCCCGCTCGCCGTCCGGCTGCCGGTCACACCGACCGCCGTCGACGCCGCCGGGCGACGATGATCGCCGCCCCCGCCGCCAGCAGGACGGCCGAGGCGATGAGCGCGGACCCGATGGACGTTCCCGTGAAGGCCAGGTCCTGACCACCGGTCCCGCTGGTGCCCGCCGGGCTCGACCCGTCCGGCGAGAGCGCGCCGGGCGCCGCCTGGTTGCCACCGCCCTGCCCGGGTGTGCCGGCACCGCCGGTGCCCGGCGTCGTGCCGTCGCCGGTGCCCGGTGAACCGCCGTCGACCGGCGGGTCGACCTGTGCCGTGGTGACGACGCCCGTCGACACGTCAGCGCCGAGCCCGGTGCGGTCGGTGAAGTGGACCGCGGTGACGGTCTGGTCGCCGTCCGTGGTGCGCTGCTCGTTGAGGACGAGCGTCCCCGCGCCGCCCGGCAGGCTGATCCTGGTGTCCGGCGCGACCGGGCCGGCCGCGATCGCGGTGCCGGCGATCCGACCACCACCTGTGGTCACCGTGGTGGCACGGGCGGTGACGGTCACGCGGACGTCCCGCAGGTCACCCGCCAGGCGGGTTCCGGGGAACAGCACGACCCGGTCGAGCCTGACCTCACCACGGTCCTCGGCCGATCGGACGGAGGCGCCGGTCACCCGGAGCTGTCCGGCCGCGCCGTCGTCCACCAGGTCCACACGCTCCGTCGCCGGGCTGCCGGACCCGGTCGGTGCGGCGAGGGGCTGGGCGCTGACGTCGCTGGCACCGGTGCTCCGGAGGCCGAAGGCGTACCACCGCCCGAGTGCGGGCTCCTCCGCGCCGGGTGCCGGTGCATCGCCGTCGCCGTCGCCGGGGTCACCGTCTCGCGCCGGAGCGGTGGTGACCTGTCCGAGCCGGACCTCCGGGTACGTGCCGGTGAGGTCCTCGTAGTGCAGCGCCGTGAGCGTGACGGTGCCGTCGGCGTTCTCGACCCGCTCTCCGATGTGCACGCGGATCCGCTCGCGGCCGTCCGCGTCGAGGCCGGTGTACAGGTCGGTGGCCGTGTTGATCCACACGCCGTTGACGAACACCGCGTTCGACTCGTCGTCGAACTGCACGGACATCCGCCCGTCCGCGGTGACCTCGGCTCGCAGCCCGTTGACCTTCAGCGCCGGCCAGCGGTACTCGGCCACGGGGTCGTCGCCCTCGCCCGGGACCTGTTCGTAGTGTCCGACCGAGACCGACGCCGTGTCACCCGCAGCGCCGATCGCCGCCGTGACGTCGGTGGCACGGGCGGGGAAGCCGTCCCGTGCTGCGATCCGGTCGGCCGAGCTGCGGTCGCCCGCGGCGGTCACGCGCGGCTGCGGGCTGACCAACGTGCTGCCGTCCGCTGCTCGGACGCCGACACCCCAGGCCTCCGTCACCCGCGCGTCCGGTACGGGGATCGTGGCGGACGGCGGGATCGTGACCGTCCCGAGCGAGACCTCCGGGTGGGTGCCGGTGAGGTCCGTGTAGTGCAGTGCCGTCAGCGTCGTGCTGCCGTCCGCGCCCACGGTGCGCTCACCGAAGGCGATGCGCACCCGCTCCCTCCCCTCGGCGTCGACGCCGGTGTACAGGTCGGTGGCGGTGTTGATCCACACTCCGTTGACGAAGACCGCGCTCGACTCGTCCGCGAAGCCGACGGTCATCGCCCCCTCGGGGGTGACGTGTGCGTGCAGACCGTAGACGCGCACCGCCGGCCAGCGGTAGCCGGCGACCGGGTCGGTGTCCGCGCCCGGGACCTGCTCGAACGAGTCGATCCCGATGTCCGATGCGCCGTCGGGCGTCGTCGTGACGGTGACTCCTCGACCAGTCGACGATGATCCGTCGGTCGACGCGACACGGTCGACCGTTCGCGTACCCGCGCCGGTCAGTGCCGGCTGCCCGTCGATGAGGACGGACCCGTCCGGCGCGGTCACCGAGATGCCGGAGACCGTGCGCAGCGCGGCCGCGTCGTCCGGGTCGGCCGCCGGCGGGGCGCCCGGCTCCGGCACCGGTGTCGGCGTCGGTGTCGGTGTCGGCGTCGGCGTCGGCGTCGGTGTCGGTGTCGGCGTCGGCGTCGGCCAGCTGCTCGCTGCGGCACAGGAGACCGATCCGGCCCGGACGCGGGAGATCTCGGACGCACCGGAGTCCCCGTCGATCCGCAGCCCGACGGTCGTCGCCGTCCCGTCGGCACTGGTCGTCGTGGTGCCGACGAGGACCCGCGTGGGCCCGTACCGCGAGTCGGGCAGGTCGGTGCTCCAGCCGGGTCGGGCGTTCGCCTCGGCGGTGACGTCGGTCCCGCCGATCGTCAGGTTGCCGAGGGTGACGACGGGATCGGCCCCCGGGGTGCAGGCGACCCGGAGGTCGCGGAAGGTCACGGCGGGACGGTCGCGGAGCGTGAACGTCCCGGACTCGATGGTCGACACGGCCCCGTCCGGTCCGGCGGTCGTGCGCAGTCCGGTCGTCTGGGTCGTGTTGAGCTTGAGGACGTCCGTCGTCGCGTCCGCACGGGCCTCCACGGCCGCGCCGGAACGCCACTCCACGGTCGGTGTCGGGCGCATCAGCGTGGTGCCGTCGATGTCGATGACCTCGACGCCGGATGCCTTCGCGGACGGTGCCGACTCGGCGGCGAGCGCCGGGGCGGCGACCCCGAGTCCGAGCAGCATCGCTGCGGCGAGTGCGACGGCGGCCTTCGTGCTGGTCGCGGTGCGTGTGGTCATCGGTCGCTCTCCTTGCCGAAGCCCTCGATGAAGGCGCGTCCGTCGGGCACGCCGACGCCGGTCACGTCGTCCCAGCCGGGAGCGGACTGCAGGCTCTGCGGCTTCGTGTCCCAGACGAAGACGGTTTCGGGCCAGAGCGCCCCGGCGTCGGGGCCCTTCGGTGACCAGGTGGCCGCCGACGCCGGCGTGACGTCGCGGAGCGCATCGGTCCCGAGCAGGTCGTAGAGCGCCGGGGTGGCCAGGCCGATCTCGACTCCGGTCGCGGCCTTGGCGAGTGCGACCATCGACGCGACCATCGGCGTCGCCAGGCTCGTGCCGCCGTGGGTGGCGTACACGGTCTCGCCGCTGTGCGGCCCGTACACGACGAACCCGGTGTTCGGGTCGCCGATCGAGGCGACGTCGGGGACGAGACGTCCGGTCCCCGGCTCGTCGAGCAGTTCACGCTGCCACGTGGGGCGGTCGTACACGTCGGACTCACCCCCGCCCGCTCCGTAGGCGAAGCCCGGCGGGATCAGGGCGCCGTTGCGGGCGAACCGGGTCTCGGTCTCCCAACCGGCCTCGACCGCCACGGAGCCGTCCGCGGCGAGACCGGTGCTGGTCGCACCGACAGCCGTGACGTACGGGCTCGAGGCGGGGGACGTGACGTCGGTACCCTCGTCGTGGTCGCCGAAGTCGGAGTGGTCGCCGTCGTTGCCCGACGACGCGAAGACGGAGATGTCCCGCGAGGCCGCCTCGACGAGCACACGGCCCAGCAGCTCGCGGTCGTCAGCGGTGTCGAGGTCCTCGGTGGAGCCGAACGACAGGCTGATCACGTCGGCACGGTCGTCCTCGACCACGTCGAGGATCCGGGAGAACAGGGCTGTGGAGCTGCAGTCGTCCGCTCCCCAGTAGGCGACGGAGGCGTCGGGCGCCATCGCGTGCACGGCCTGCACGTCGAGGTGCTGTTCCTCGGTCCAGCTCTGCGGGCCTCCGCACCGGTCGACGTCGGGCGAGGTCGGCGCGTGGTGCTCGTACTGTCCGGCGCGGAACGGCTGGGCGCCGGCAGCGCGGAAGTACGTGTTCGTGTTCGCTTCGACGTCCGGGTCGTCGTACGCGGCGACGATCGCGATCCGCGCTCCTTCGCCGGTGTACTCGGCCGGGACGTGGTGGACTTCGCGGAGCTGCTGCGGCTGGTACCCGCAGAGCGCGTTCGAACGGTGGGTGACGTCGACCGACGCGGGCCAGTCGTCCGTCAGTCGCTCACCCCAGTACGCAGCGCACTGGCCGTCGTCCGCCAGGGTGGGTGGACGCGGGTCCGTCCCACCCGGACCGGGCGGAGGTGCGGCGACGGTCGGCCGCATCGTGTCGGCGGCGACGACGCCGGCCACGCCCACGACGGCGCCGAGTGCCCGCGGCACCGTGAGGGCTCCGACCGGCGCGACCGCGGTGACCCCCGCCGTGCTCCAGGTGGCGAAGGACGTCCCGAAGGCGTCGCCGACGCGGTCGGCGGTGCCGGAGACCGGGAGGACCGCGACCGATCCGCGCAGCTCACCGACCCGGAGGCCCTCCCCCCGCAGCCATGTCGCCACGTCCGCCGTGGCGTCGGTGCGTGCGGGGTCGAGGAGGACGGAGAAGGACAGGGTGTCCGTGGTCACCGGAGCGCCGCGATCGGCGTGGGCGATCCAGGGCGGGACGGAGGAGGAGAGGGTCCGCGTGTCGGCGGGGAGTGGAGCGGGGCGGGCGAGGAGGGCGCCTGGGACGAGCACGGCGAGCGCGAGCGCACCGATCAAGAGACGGGTCTGCATGGGGTCCTGGTCAGGTGGGAGACGGGAACGCAGCGCGGCACGCTGCTCTGGGAACCTTAGCGCGTAATGAGAATCGTTCTCGCTGGGCGGGAGTACCCGGGCAGAGCCGAGAGTGAGCAGCCCTCCTCCGCCTCGCTTTCTGCACACAACGCGCATGCTGCTGCGCGTTGTGTGCAATCCTGGAGCGACCGGGCCGGAGCGACCCGGGAACGAAACGATGGAGTTGCGTATGTCCGTTCCGATCAAGGCCGCGATCGAGAAGGTCCCCGGCGGCATGATGCTCGTCCCGCTCCTGGTGGGCGCCGTCCTCGCGACGGTCGCCCCCGGCACCGCGGACTTCTTCGGGTCCTTCACGGGAGGCCTCCTCACCGGGAGCACCCCGATCCTCGCCGTCTTCTACGTCTGCATGGGTGCGAGCATCGACCTGCGCGCGACCCCGTACATCCTCAAGAAGGGCGGGGCGCTGTTCGGCGCGAAGGTGCTGCTCGCCGTGGTCATCGGCGTCGTCGCCGGGCAGTTCATGTCCGAGCTGCCGGTCCAGGGCGGGTTCCTCGCCGGCCTGTCCGTCCTCGCCCTCGTCGCCGCGTTCAGCGACACGAACGGCGGCCTCTACATGGCGCTGATGGGCCAGTACGGCAAGCCGAAGGACGTCGCCGCGTACTCGATCATGACGATCGAGTCCGGGCCCTTCCTCACGATGCTCATCCTCGGCGTCGCCGGCCTGTCGGCGTTCCCGTGGCAGGCGCTCGTCGGCGCGCTCATCCCCCTGGTGCTCGGCATGGTGCTCGGCTCGCTCGACCCGGCGATGCGGAAGTTCCTCTCCGCGGCCTCACCGGTCCTCATCTTCTTCTTCGGTCTCGCGCTCGGCTTCGGCATCAGCCTGCAGACCGTCCTCAGTGCCGGACTGGTCGGCGTCCTGCTCGGTCTGGTCGTGCTCTTCCTCGGCGGGGCGGTCCTGTTCCTCGCCGACCGGCTCACCGGCGGCACGGGTCTCGGTGGACTCGCCGCGTCGTCGACCGCCGGCAACGCCGCAGCGGTGCCGATGCTCGTGGCCGCCGCGAACCCCGCCTACGAGGAGGCCGCGGGTCCTGCGACCGTGCTGGTGTCCGCCGCCATCGTGGTCACCTCGATCGGCACGCCGCTCATCGTCGCCTGGTACGCACGCCGGATCGCGGCGAAGAAGGGCGACACGCGCATGCCGGCGAACGCCGCCGCCGTGGAGAACGCGGGCAACGGGGCCGCCACGTGAGCGCGACGCAGCCGAGCCTGACGATCGTGGCCGACGACCTGACCGGGGCCGCCGACGCCGCCGGCGGGTACGGGGCAGCCCACAGCAGCGCCGTGGTCCTCGGTCCGGACGTGCCCTGGCCCGCGTCCGACGTGCTCGCCGTCGACACCGAGAGCCGGTACCTGTCCGACCATGACGCAGCCGCACTGGTGGAGTCGGTCGTCCGTCGCTCCGTGTCGCTCGGACGCCCGGTCTTCAAGAAGATCGATTCGCTGCTGCGCGGGAACGTCGGTGCCGAGGTCGCCGCCGCCCTCGCCGCCCTGTCGGACACCGAGCGCGGCCTGGCCGTCGTCGCACCGGCCTTCCCCGGCACCGGCCGCACGACCGTCGGCGGGATCGTCCACGTCGACGGCGTCGCGAACGTCGACGGTGACCACGCCGGTGACGTCGCCGCCTCGCTCGCCACTGCGGGCCTCCAGGCCGGGAGGCTCGCCCCGCGTCCGACGGACACCCCTGCGGAGCTCGCCGCGCAGCTCGACCGCCTGCACGCCGACGGCGTGGACGCGGTCGTCCTGGACGCGGTGACGGACGCCGACCTCGAGACGATCGCCCGGGCCTCCCGACTCGTCACGGCGCCCATCCTGGTGACCGGCTCCGGCGGACTCGCCGCGCACATGCTGCCGACCGGCGACGCGACGGCGACGACGGCACCGCTGACGCGGGCGGTGGACCGCGTCCTGGTCGTCGTCGGGAGCTACTCCGGCCCCGCGCGGTCGCAGATCGACGAGCTCGTCCGCCGCGGTGCGGAGCACGTCGAGCTGCGGCACCGCGACGACGGCGAGCAGGCGGCAACCGACCAGATCGCCAGCGCCACGACCGACGTGGTCCTCACCCCCGACCTGGGCGTCCCGGTCGACACGGGCAACGCCCTCGACGTCGCCGCGGCCCTCGCGGCGACCGTCGCCCGGAGCGCGCACCGCTTCGGCGGCCTCGTCCTGACCGGCGGCGAGACCGCGCGCGCCGTCCTGGACGCACTCGGGGTCGACAGCGTCCGCGTGCACGGCAACGTCGAGCCCGGCGTCGTCCTCAGCAGTCACCCCGACCACCGGCCGGTCTTCGTGACGAAGGCGGGGGCGTTCGGCGACGCCGGCACCCTCGCCCGCACCGTCCAGGCCCTCCGACAGCAGCACACCGAGCAGTAGAGAACACCGAGCAGTGAAGGAAGAACAATGAAGCCGATCATCGCGATCACGATGGGTGACGCCGCCGGCGTCGGACCCGAGATCATCGCCAAGGCGATGGCCGACGAGGCGACGCGCTCCCTGGGGACGATGTTCGTCATCGGCGACCTCCGTCGTCTGCAGCTCGCCATGGACGTCGTCTCGAGCCCGCTGACCGTCAACGGGATCAGCGCCCCCTCCGAGGCGACGGACGACCCGTCCACGATCGACGTCCTCGACATCCCGTGCATCCCCGAGGACCTGGCCTGGGGCGAGCTCTCCGCCGAGGCCGGTCACGGCGCGTTCCTGTTCATCGAGAAGGCCGTCGAGCTCGCCGTCGCCGGTGAGATCGACGCCATCTGCACCGGCCCGCTGAACAAGGCGGCCCTGCACATGGGTGGCCACCAGTTCCCCGGCCACACCGAGATGCTCGCCGAACTCGCCGGCGTCGAGGAGGTCTCGATGATGCTGACGGCACCGAACATGCGCGTCATCCACGTCACCACCCACCTCGGCCTCGTCGACGCCGTCGCCGCCATCGACGGTGACCGGGTCTACCGCACGATCGCCCGCGGCAACGACCTGCTCGTCCGCTCCGGCAACGAGCGTCCGCGCATCGCCGTCGCCGCGATCAACCCGCACGGCGGTGAGAACGGCCTGTTCGGCAACGACGAGGAGGCGCAGAAGATCCAGCCCGGCGTCGACCGTGCGCGCGCCGAGGGCCTCGACGTCATCGGCCCGCTGCCCGCCGACACGCTGTTCATGCTGGCCAGCCGCGGCGACTACGACCTCGTGGTGGCCCAGTACCATGACCAGGGCCACATCCCGGTGAAGGTGCTCGGGCTGAAGAACGGTGTGAACGTCACCGTCGGCCTGCCGTTCGTCCGGACCTCGGTCGACCACGGAACGGCGTTCGACATCGCCGGGAAGGACATCGTGGACCACGAACCGCTGCTCGAAGCGCTCCGTCAGGCCGCCGACCTCTCCCCGGAGCGCGACGGCTGACGTGAACGCCCGCGACCGTCGGCGCGAGATCAGCCGCCTGCTGCAGGAGAAGCCCGTCACCGTCGACGAGCTCGCAGCGGTGTTCTCGGTCTCCGCGTCGACGATCCGGCGGGACCTCGACACGATGACGCGCGACGGCACCATCGTCCGCACCTACGGTGGCGCACAGACCGTCAGCGGCCCGGAGCGGAGCCTGCGCGAGCGTGAGGCGATCGCCGTCGCGCAGAAAGCGGCGATCGGGCGGCTCGCGAGCACGTTCGTCCGGGACGGAGCGGTCGCCGTGCTCGACGCCGGAACCACCGTCGGGGCACTCGCGCGGAACCTCGTGTACCGGGAGGGCATCACCGTCGTGACCACCGGGCTGACGACCACCACCGCGCTCGAGCACAGCACGGGCGTCGAGTTGATCGTCGTCGGCGGGAGGCTGCGGCACATCAGCTCGGGGTTCGTCGGACCCTTCGCGGAGCGGGTGATGGCGGACGTCTCCGCCGACGTGGCGTTCCTCAGCGCCGACGGGGTCTCGGCGGAGCACGGCCTCTGCGAGGAGACGCCGGAGCAGGCGTCGCTCAAGCGCGTGATGGTCGAGCGGGCCCGTGAGCTGTACGTGCTGGCGGACTCGACGAAGCTCGGGGTCGCCTCGGCGCACTGGTGGACGCGGATCGAGCGGCCGTGGGTGCTCGTGACGGACGACGGTGCCACCGAAGAGCAGCTGACGGCGTTCCGGGCGTCGGGGCTCGTGACGGTGCACGTCGCGACGAGGTCGGTCACGGGCCCGACGGACCGCTGAGTCCTCCGAGCAACCAGGAGCGGATCGGCCGTGGACCGACCGCAGCCAGCGACGCGACGGCACCGCCCGGGACGTCCACGGCGGTCGTCCAGATGCCCGCGGTCGCGGGGTCGTCGGACCGGGCCACGGGAAGCCATCCGGTGACGCCGTCGGTCGGCGCGTCCCCGACCGGCGAGGTGGCGACGTGGAACCCGCTCGGTGCCGCACGCAGGCCGACGCCGACCGACTTGAGCACTGCCTCCTTGCCGGTCCAGATCGCGACCCGTCGGAGGACGCCCGCGTCGCCGTCGGGCAGTGCGCCGCGCTCGGCGGGGTGGAGCGCGAACTCGTCGAAACCGTCCCAGAGCGCCACGGGGACCCGCTCGACGTCGACACCGACGTGCGCTGACGCGGCGGCCACTGCTGCGAGCACCTGGTCACCGGAGGTCGAGGTGGAGGCCGAGAGCCCCACGAGACGCGGGCGACCGTGCGGGCCCCCGCAGCGGTCACAGGTGCGGTCGATCGGGAGGCCCGCAGACGCGGTCGGTGGACTGCCGAGCACCCTGCCGGCGAGCAGCCGCAGGGCCAGCCGCCCGGCGAGCGTCCGACGGCGGTCCTCGTCGGCGAGCCTGGCATCCGCCGCTGCACGATCCGCCGGCGTCACCAGCCGTCGCGCTCCTGCACCTCCGGTCCCACCGACCAGGCGGTCGCCGACGTCGAGCACGTCGTCGACGGTCGCGCTGAGGAGGTGGATCACCGCTTGCTGATCCGCCGGTACTGAGCGACGGCGATGGGGGCGAAGACCGCGATGATCCCGATGCAGCACAGGAACGCGTACAGCAGGGCGTTGTCGGCCGGCCAACCCTGGCTCACGGCGAAGCCGGCCGGGGGCTCGTTGCCGAAGCCGCGCCGCACGGCGGTCGCCACCGCGGTCACCGGGTTCCACTCGGCGACGACCCGCAGCGGCCCGGGGAGCATGTCCGCCGAGACGAACGCGCCGGAGATGAAGCACACCGGGAAGAGCCAGAGGAGGCCCAGGCTCTGCGCGACCTCGACGCTGCGGGCGGTGAGCGCGATGAACGCCCCGATCCACGAGGTCGCGAAGGCGTACAGCAGCAGGAGGCCGCACGTCAGCAGCGCGGACCAGACGTCGGAGTGCACGCGCCACCCGATCACGAGACCGCAGGCGACCACGACGACGATCGAGATCGTGTTCGTCAGCAGGTCGGAAGTCGTCCGCCCGAGGATGACGCCCACCCTGGACATCGGCAGCGCGCGGAACCGGTCGATCAACCCCGTCTGGAGGTCCTTCGCCAAGTACACCGCGGTGAAGGACGAGTTGAACGTGAGTGTCTGCGCCAGCACGCCACCGATGAGGAACTCCCGGTACGCGTCGCCGCCGAGCGCGCCGGCGAACACGTAGCCGAGGATGAGCACGAAGATGACGGGCTGGGCGACCCCGGTCACGAGCGCTCCGGGCGTGCGGCGGACGCCGAGCATGTTCCGACGGGCGATGACCCGACCGTCACGGAGGACGCTGGCGAAGCTCATCGCGTCACCTCCGTCGTCCGTCCGGCTCGGGACTCCTCCGCAGCGGACGACGTCGCTGCTGCGTCGGTCTCGGTGGTGTCGGGGTCGGCGTCGGTCGATGCGCCGGTCAACCGGAGGAAGACCTCGTCCAGCGTCGGCTGGCGGAGGGCGGCCTCGGTCGCTTCCAGCCCGGCCGCGTGGAGCGCCCCGACGACGTCGAGGAGGTCCCGGCCACCGCTGGTGGCGTTGACCGTGAGTCGCCCCGTCCGTCCGTCGACGGAGACCGCGTGCCCCGCTCGTCGTACGGCGTCCACCGCGACGGAGACGTCGGTGCCGGGGGTGAGCAGGACGTCGACCCGCGCGCCGCCGGTCTCCGACTTGAGCCCCGCGGCGGTGCCCTCGGCGATGATCCGTCCCTCGTCGATGACCGCGATGGAGTCCGCCAACCGGTCGGCCTCCTCGAGGTACTGCGTCGTCAGGAGCACGGTCGTCCCACCGGAGGCGAGCGACTCGATCGCATCCCATGTGTCCCGCCGGCCACGGGGATCGAGCCCCGTGGTGGGCTCGTCGAGGATGACCACCGGGGGGCGAGCCACGATCGCGCCGGCCAGGTCCAACCGGCGACGCATACCGCCGGAGTACGTCCCCGCACGCTTGTCGTCCGGCACGTCGTCGAGACGGAAGTCACGCAGCAGTTCGCGAGCCCTTGCCTTCGCGTCCTTGCGCCGCATCCCGTACAGCTCGCCGACCATGGTCAGGTTCTCGAACCCCGTCAGCTTCTCGTCGACGGCGGCGTACTGGCCCGAGACGCCGAGGCGCTTCCGGACCTGGTGCCCGTCACGGGTCACCGACCTGCCGGCGACGTACGCATCGCCGGAGTCCGGCTGCAGCAATGTCGTGAGCACGCGCACCGTCGTCGTCTTGCCGGCCCCGTTGGGCCCGAGCAGGCCCTGCACCGACCCCTCGGGGACGTCGAGGTCGACGCCCGCGAGGGCCTGGTGACTCCCGAAACGCTTGGTGATGCCGCGGATCGAGATCACGAGGCGACGCGATGGCTCTCGACGGTCGGCGTGATGTCGTGCCAGTGCTCCGAGACGTACTCGGTGCAGGCACCCTTCACGGCAGGACCGAAGACCGCGACCCAGCCGCGGGGGACGTCGGCGAACTCCGGCCACAGTGAGTGCTGGCCCAGTTCGTTCACCAGCACCCGGAAGGTGCCGTCCTGGTCGTCGAACGGGTTCGTCATCGTCGATCCTCCTCTACGTCAGGTGCAGGTCTCGTTCCCTGTGTTCCTTCGGAGCCGTCGTCGGATCGGTTTGATGCCGCGCCGTCGGCGTGTCGGTGACCAACGAGCAGGCGGTCCAGCACCGGAGCGATGTCGTCGAGCGCCCGGTCGACGAGCATGTCCTGGTGGCGGACGCCCACGGGGCTCGACGTGACCGTCCCGCTCACGAACGGCTCCCACGCCTCCGGCTCCGGCCTGCCGTCGGGCACGTCCTCGGTGGCCGCGAAGACGTGGAGGTCACCGTCGACGACGGGGACGGGCGCCGCGTCGAGGAGCTCGCCGAGTCGACGGAACCGGCGCACCATGCGCTCGACCGCGTGTGGCGGGATGTCGGCCAACGGGTTGCCGGACTCGGCGAAGAGCGCCAGCACCCGCTGGGTGTCCAGTTCACCCTCGGGCGGGACCACCCCGTTCGCGTCGAGGAACCCGCGCCACATGTCCCCCGCTTCCGTGACGCCCTCGAGCGCCGCAGCGTCGGTCGGGTAGGCGTCGAGGACGGCGAGGAGCGCGACCTGTTCGCCCTCCGCCTGCAGATGCGCAGCGATGTGGTGCGCCAGCCGACCGCCGAACGAGTACCCGGTGAGCAGGTACGGCCCGTGCGGCTGCTCGGCGCGGATCGCGGCGACGTACTCGGTGAGCAACTCGCCCAGCGACCCCACCTCCGGCGGCTCCGGGTCGTCCGGCGCGATGCCCGGCATCTGGACGCCGAGGACCGGACGCGTCGAGGCGAGCCGCGACACGAACGCGGAGAACTTCCACGCCACGCCGCTCGCCGGGTGGACGGCGAACACCGGCGCGCCGTCACCGTCGCGGCGGAGCGGCAGGATCGTGCGGAGGGCCTCCGCGATGTCCGCGCCACCGGACTCGACGAGCGCGGCGAGGCCCGCGACCGTCGGCGCCTGGAACAGCGCCTGCACCGGCAGGTTCACGTCGAGGGCGTCGTTCACGGCCTGGATCGTCGGCTGCGCGATGAACGAGTGACCGCCGAGCGCGAAGAACGAGTCGTCCGCTCGGACGTCGCCGACGCCGAGCGTCGCCGCGAAGGCAGCCGCCACCGCCCGTTCTGCCGCTCCGCGTGGGGCGGCGCCCGCACCGCCGCCGGCACGGAGTTCGGGGAGTGCTCGGACGTCGACCTTGCCGTTCGGGGTCAGCGGCACGGAGTCGATCGCCGCGATCCCTGCCGGGACCATGTAGTCCGGCACGCGGGAGCGCACGACGTCGATGAGGTGACGCACGGCCCCGTCGGGCGTGGACCCGTCCGTCACGATCCACGCCCCGAGCTCGGTACCGCGTGCGGTGTCGACCGGACGGACCACGGCCTGCGCGACGCCGTCGGCCCCGCGGAGGATCGCCTCCACCTCGCCCGGCTCGACACGGTGACCACGGATCTTCACCTGGCCGTCACTCCGTCCGAGCGAGACGACGCTGGGGCGCGTCCCCTCGTCGGCGTCCCGCCGGACCACGAGGTCGCCGGTCCGGTACATGCGGGAGCCGTCCGAGGCGAACGGATCCGCGACGAACCGTCCGGCCGACAGGTCCGGCCGGCCGAGGTACCCGTGCGCCAACTGCCCGCCCGCGAGCCACAGTTCGCCGACGCTGCCGACAGGTGCCGGACGGAGCCGGGCGTCGAGCACGTAGCCGACGGTCGCGACGGTGGTGGCCCCGAGCTCCGGAGCCGTGCTGTCCGCGACCCGGGCGACCATCGAGTCCACACCGACCTCGGTCGGTCCGTACAGGTTCCAGGCGTCAACCGCACGGCGGGCCCGCAGCCAAGTCCACAGCCCTGCGTCGAGCGGCTCACCGCCGAGCAGCATGACGAACGGATCACGGTCGTCGCGGGCGTCCAACAGGGCTTCGAGGTCCGTCTGCCCGGTGAGCGCGGTCACGTAGCTCGGCGTGGTCTCCCACGCGCCGATGCCGCGCTCGTGGAAGAGCCTGACGAGCGCCTGCGGGTCCCGTCGGGTCGCGTCGTCGACGACGTGCAGCTCGTGGCCGGCGGCCAGCCAGACGACGGGGTCCATCGCCGCGTCGAAGCCGACGCCCGTCGTGTGCGCGACGCGGACGCGGCGCTCGTCCGGGTCGGGCAGCAGGGTCGCGCGGTGGCTCGCCAGCAGCGCGGCGAGTGCCCGATGTGGCACCTGCACCGCCTTCGGCTCACCCGTCGTCCCCGAGGTGAAGATCAGGTACGCAGCGGCGTCGAGCTGGAGCGGTCGCGGCGCGCCCGCTCCAGCGGTCGTCGGTCGTGGCAACTCGTCGATGCGCACCACCCGCTCCCGCGGCACACCGGCGTCCGCCGCCGCGAGGACCGCCGTGCTGGGGGCCTCCGTCCCGTCCTGGAGGCCCTGGTGCAGCACCAGGCGCGCAGCGGCGGTCCGGAGCATGGTCACGACCCGCTCGCGGGGCAGCTCGACGTCGACCGGCGCGGCGACCGCTCCGGCTCGCCACACCGCCAGGAGCGCCGCGACCGTGTCGATGCCCCGTTGGAGGTGGAGCGCCACGACCTCGCCGGGACCGACCCCGGCCGCCGTCAGGCCGGCGCAGATGTCGTCGACGCGGGCGTCGAGTTCCATGGCGGTCAGTGCACGGCCCTCGGCGACGATCGCCGTGTCGGTCGGGCGCGCGGCCACGGACGCGTCGAACGCCTCGAGGACCGTCTGCGGGGGGTCTCCCACCTCGGCCGGCCATGCGGCGAGCGGGACGTTGCTCGGCCCGATCGGCACGTCGCGGAGTGGCTGCCGTGGCGCCTCGGCCGCAGCGGCCAGGAACGACATCCACCGTTCGACGAGGCCGCGCGCGGCCCGGTCGCTGAACATCGACGCGTCGTACTCGAGCACACCGTCGACCGACCCGGAGGAACGGGGGCGCAGCGTGAACGACAGGTCGACCTTGGCCGAACCGGTGGTGTCGGGCTCGATCCGCTCCGTGGTCACACCGGGCAGCTCGATGGCGACCCCCGACGGCTCCTCCACCGAGAGCATCGTCTGGAACAGCGGGTGCCGGCCGAGTCGGCGCTCGGGAGCCATCGCCTCGACGATGCGCTCGAAGGGCACGGACTCGTGCTCGATGGCGTGCAGTGTCGCGGCGCGCGCCCGTTCGATGGTCTCGACCAGGTGCGGTGCGTCAGCCATCTGGACGCGCAGCGGCAGCGTGTTGACGAAGAACCCGACGAGTTCCGCGGTGTCCGGGTCCGACCGTCCGGCCGACGGCGACCCGATCACGATGTCGTCACCGGCGCCGATGCGGTGCAGGTACCCGGCGAGACCGGCGAGCCAGGCGTGGAAGCCGCTCGCCTGGGCGGAGCCGGCGGCAGCCTGCATCGCCGCGACGACGTCCTCGGGCACCGTGAACCGGAGCTGCCGCGCTGCCCGCGTGGCGGACTCCGGGCGGCGTCCGTCCGCTGGGAGGTCGAGCTCGTCCGGGATCCCCGCGAGTCGCTGCTCCCAGGCTGCCAACGACGCGTCGTGCCGCCCGCCGTCGGCGTCCTCGAGAACTCGTTGCATACGGGCGAAGTGCGCGTACTGGGCCCGGAGCGGACGCTGTGCGCGCGCCGTGCTCCCGGAACGGGCCCCGTAGGCGATGGCGATGTCACGCGCGAGCGGGGCGAGCGATGCGCCGTCGGTGGCGATGTGGTGGATGACCAGGTCGATCCGCCACTCGCGATCGCCCGTCTGGACGAGTGCGGCACGCACCGGCATGTCGACGGTCAGGTCGAAGCCCGCCGTCGTGTCGACGGGCTGCGTGCCGACGACACCGGGCTCGGGGGCGTGGATGTGCTGCACCGGCTGCCCGTCGACCTCCGGGTACGTCGTCCGGAGCACCTCGTGCCGCTCGATCACGTCGTCGATGGCGTGCCGGAACGCGTCGGTGTCGAGCTCGCCGCGGAACGTGGCCTGCAGCAGCACCGAGTAGTCGGCGGAGGTCGGATCGAGCCGGTTGAGGAACCACAGGCGTGCTTGGTTCGGCGACAACGGCACCGTCTCGCCGTCCTGACGGGGGTGCTCCGCGACCCAGGCACGCAGGGCCGACGTCGGCCGGTGCACGCCCTGCGGCGGTGTCGCGGACGCCGGACCGATCGCGGCGAGGAGACCAGCGGGGGTGGGGGCGTCGAAGATGCTGCGGAGCGGCAATGTAGCACCGAGCTCGTCCCGGATCCGTCCCATCAACCCCACGGCGAGCAGCGAGTGCCCGCCGAGCGCGAAGAAGTCGTCGTGCAGCCCGACGTCGTGGGCGCCGAGCACGTCCCCGAAGACGCGGGTCATGGTGTGCTCGTCGTCGGTCACGGGTCGCTGGGCACCACCCGAGGACGTGGGTTCCGGCAACGCAGCGACGTCGATCTTGCCGTTCGGCGTCAACGGGATCTCGTCCACGACGGCGATCGCCGTCGGCACCATGTGGTCGGGGAGGTCGGCTGCCGCGGCGCGTCGGACGTCCTGGTCGTCGGCGGTACCGACGATCCAGGCGACGAGACGTGCGGTGTCCGGGCCGCCGGGCGTCACGATGCGAGCGACGGCGGTGTCGACGCCGTCCACCCGTTCGAGCACCCGTGCGACGTCGGCCAGTTCGATCCGGTAGCCGCGGAGCTTGACCTGGTCGTCGTCCCGGCGGAGGAACTCGAGTTCCCCGGTGACGCGTCGACGCACGATGTCGCCCGTCCGGTACATCCGGGTGCCGTCACCGCGGGGATCGGCGACGAAACGAGCGGCGGTCTCGGCGGTACGTCCTCGGTACCCGTGGGCGAGGGACGCGCCCGACAGGTAGAGCTCGCCGTCGACCCCGGGCGGCACCGGCTGCAGGAAGTCGTCCAGGACGCGTGCGGTGACGTTCGCCACCGGCCGGCCGATGGTCACCGCTCCCGGCTCGATCCGCGCGACGACCGCGTCGACGGTGCTCTCACTCGGTCCGTAGAGGTTCCAGCCGTCGATGTGCTCCGCCTCCGCCATGCGGTTCCACAGGTCCGGCAGGACGGGCTCGCCACCCACCGCGACCGTCAGGCGCTGGCCGCGTTCCGCGACGGCTTCGAAGAGTCCGACGGCGGCGAGCTGGCGGGCGTACGACGGGGTCGTCTCGATGACGTCCACGCCGTGCTCGTTGATGACGCGGACGACGGCCTCGGCGTTCGTCCGGGTGACGTCGTCCGCGATCTCGAGGGTCGTCCCCGCGGTCAACCACAGGATCGGGTCCCAGGCGGCGTCGAACCCGAGGCCGGAGAGGTGCAGCATGCGCGGCACACGGTCGCCGACACGCGCACGCACCGGACCGATCATCGCGTCCTCGTGCTGGGCGAGCACGTTCGCGAGCGACGAGTGGGGGACCTGGACGCCCTTCGGGACGCCCGTGGTGCCCGACGTGTAGACGAGGTACGCCGTGTCCCCCGGCTGTGGTACCGGCAGGTTGGAGCCGGCGGCGCGGCCGGGCTCGCCGCCACCAGGGCGGATGTCGGCCGGACCGACGACGTGCGGGTCGACGTCGACGACCCCGATGACCGCACGAGCGCGTTCCGCGTCGTCGGTGACGAGCACGGTCGGCTCGGCACCGGCGAGGATCTGGCCGATCCGTGCGTCGGGGTAGGCGACGTCGACGGGGACCGCGACCGCACCGGACCGCAGCACACCGAGCACGACCGCGATCGCGTCGGCGCTGCGCGGGAGGGCGATCGCCACGCGGTCGCCCCTGGTCACACCCAGGTCGGCGAGGCCGACCGCGAGCGCCGTCACCCGACGGTCCAGGTCCGCGAAGGACGTCGTCCCCGCCGTGTCGACCAGCGCCGGGGCGTCGGGGACGCGCCTGACGGTGTCGTCGAACCGGTCGAGGACGGTCCCGGTCACGTCGACCGTACGTCCCCGTGCCTGGCGGTCGAGCACGAGAGCGGTCTCGGCGTCGACGTTGGCGATGTCGGACAGCCGACGGTCGGGACGGGCCACGAAGGCACCGAGCACCCGGTCGAGGGCGTCCCGGAGACGGGCGACGGTCGGTTCGTCGAAGAGCGCTCGGTCGTACCCGATGGTGACCACGAGTCCGCCGTCGTCGCCGCCCGGGGTCGTGACGTCGATGAGCAGGTCCGTCTTCACGCCGGCACTCGTCGTCTGCGCGGGGACGGTCACGGCAACCTCGCCGAGGTCGAGCACCGCCGGCTCGGTGTTCTGCAGCGTGAGCATCACCTGGAACAGCGGGTGGCGACCGGCCGACCGCGGCGGTCGCACCGCGTCGACGACCGCGTCGAAGGGCACGTCCTGATGCGCGTACGCCGCCGAGTTGCTCGCTCGTACCCGCTCCAGCAGGTCCTCGACGCTCGGGTCGCCGTCGAGCGAGGTGCGGAGCGCGACCGTGTTCACGAAGAAGCCCACGAGCTCGTCGAGTTGCGGGTCGGCGCGACCCGCGACCGGCGTGCCGACGACGATGTCCTCGCCCGCGCCGTGCTGCTGCAGGGTGGCGGCGACGGCGGCGTGCAGCACGATGAACAGACTCGTCCGGTGGTCACCGGCGAACCGGCGCAGCGCCGCGTGACGCACGTCGTCGAGGTCGAGGGCGACCTGCCCGATGCCACGCTCGACGACCTCGTCGCCCACCGTGCGTGCTCGGTCACGTGGCAGCGCGATCTCGTCCGGGGCACCGGTGAGCGCTCGGCGCCAGAACGTCAGCTGTCGTGCGAGTTCGCTCGTCGGGTCGTCGGCGTCGCCGAGCTGCTCCCGCTGCCACAGGGTGAAGTCCGCGTAGTCGACCGGCAGCGGCTGCCATCGGGGTTCGGCTCCGGCGACCCGCGCAGCGTAGGCGTCGCCGAGGTCGCGGGCGAACGGGGCGAGCGACCAACCGTCGGACGCGATGTGGTGCATCGTCGCGACGAGCACGTGGTGGTCGTCGTCGACCCGCAACAGGACGGCGCGCAGCGGCGTCTCGGTCGCGATGTCGAACGGGCGCGTCGCCTCCTCGCGCACGGCGTCGTCGACCCGGCTCTCGGGGACGGTCACCGTCAGGAACGGCGGTCCGGCAGCGGCGCCGTCGAGGATCCGCTGCACCGGTTGGTCGCCCTCGAACGGCACGGTCGTGCGCAGCGGTTCGTGGCGCATCGCGACGTCCACGAACGCGGCACGGAGGGCGCTGACGACGAGCGGCCCCTCCAGGCGCAGCACGACCGGGATGTTGTAGGCAGCCGAATCCGGCTCGAGTCTGTTGAGGAACCACAGGCGTCGTTGCGTGAGCGAGACGGGCATCGGCGTGGGACGTGTCGCGCGCGCCAGGCGGCTCCGGCGACCGCTCTCCGGGTCACCGGCGGTACCGCCTGCGAGCCCTGCCACGGTCGGACGTTCGAACACGTCACGCACCGTGACGGTCCGGTCGAGACGTTCGGACAGGCGCGCCGCCAGACGGGTGGCGAGGAGGGAGTGCCCGCCGGCGGCGAAGAAGTCGTCGTCGATCCCGACGGATCCGACCTCCAGCACCTCGGCGAAGGCGTCGGCCGTGATGCGCTCGGGTTCGTTCCGCGGCTGCTGCGCGGACCCGGCACCCGACTGCTCCGGAGTCGGCAGGGCACGGCGGTCGAGCTTGCCGTTCGGTGTCATCGGCAGGTCGGGCAGCGCGACGACGGTGGTGGGGACCATGTAGTCGGGGACCTCGGAGCGCATGCCGTCCTTGACGGTCACGGGCAGCTCTCGGAGATCGCCGTCCGAGGTCACGTAGCCGATGATGCGGCTCGTCGGGCCCTCGCCCCGCACGACGGCGGCGGCACGCGTGACTCCTGGTCGGCGTGCCATCGCGGCCTCGACCTCGGCGAGCTCGACGCGGTAGCCGCGGATCTTCACCTGGTCGTCGATCCGCCCGACGAACCGCAGGGAGCCGTCCCGACGACGACGCACCACGTCGCCGGTGCGGTACATGCGGGAGCCGTCGCCGGAGAAGGGGTCCGCGACGAACCGCTCGGCGCTGAGCCCCGGTTGACCGACGTACCCGCGTGCCACGTTCGTCCCGGCGAGGTAGAGCTCCCCCACGGCACGGTCCGGTACCGGCGTGAGACTGGCGTCGAGGATGTAGTGCCGGCTGTTGCGGACCGAGGAGCCGATGTGCGGCTGCTGGCCCGGCTCCAGCACGGCGGTGAGACTGTCGACCGTGGCCTCGGTGGGGCCGTAGAGGTTCATCGCGTGCACGTCGTCCCGGTCCGCGAGCGCGTCCCAGAGCGCCGGGCCGACCGCCTCGCCGCCGATGGCGATCTCGGTGGGGTGGACGTCGGAATCGAGCATGCCGGCGGACAACAGCGCCTCCGCGAACGACGGCGTGGTCTCGATCGCGTCGATGCGGGCCTGGACGAACTCGGCGACCAGACGCTCCGGGTCGCGGCGGACGTCGTCGTCGACGATGTGCAGTTCGTGGCCGGCGAAGAGCCACAACAGGGGGTCCCACGCGGCGTCGAACGACAGTCCGGCGGTGTGCGCGACCCGCACCGGGCGGCCGAGCCGTCGCGCAGCCGGGTCGAACATCGCGGCACGGTGGTGCTGGAAGAGGTTCCGGAGTGCCGTCCCGTCCACGCCGACGCCCTTGGGACGGCCGGTGCTGCCGGAGGTGAACACGATGTAGGCGAGCGCGTCGCCGGTGACGACCGGGAGTGTGTTCGGGTCGTCGCTCTGGCGACGCCATGGGGCAGTGTCCGGATCGACAGCGAGCGAGGGCACCGACCACGTCGCTCCGGCGTCGCGGTCACGGGCGAGCTGACCGCTGCTCGTCAGGAGCATCGTCGGCTCGGAGTCCTCGATCATCCCGGCGACGCGGTCGGTCGGGTACTCCGGATCGAGCGGCACGTACACGCCGCCCGCGCGGAGGACGGCCAGGACGAGCATCGGCAGGAGCATGCTGCGCTCGATGCGCACGGCGACCCGGCTGCCCGGCACGACGCCCGCACGGACCAGGTGGTGGGCGAGCCGCGTCGCGTCCGCGTCGAGCTCGGAGAACGTGGCCGTGCCGTCGGGAGCGACCACGGCGGTGTCGCCGGGACGCTCCCGTGCGATCTCCGCGAACGCCTCGAGGATGCGCTGGGGTTCGAGGCCGACGGTGTCGCCGACACCCTGTTCGAGGAGCATCGCGACCTCGTCGTCGTGCACCACGGAGGCGTCTGCGACCGTGAGGTCCGCCGGATCGTCGACGACGCGGTCGACGAACGCGAGCAACCGGTCGGCGTGCTCGGTGAGGCTCTCCGGATTGTGCAGCTCAGCGTCGCCTTCGAGTCGCAGTGTCGCGCCTGCGGCTTCGCTGGACAGGCCCGACAGCACGATCGAGAGGTCGTGGACGGGCCCGGTGGACAGGATGTTCACCTCACCGACCGCTGTGCCGAACCGGATCGCCTCGATGACCGGCAGCAGGTTCACCGACGGTCCGGCGTGCCGCGGCGCACCGTCGAGGGACTCGACACGGAAACGCTGGTGGCCGACAGCGCCGCGGACGACGTCGCCGGCGTGGGCGATGACGTCCGCCACGGTCGCGGTGGCCGGCACGTCGATCCTCAGCGGGAGGATGTTGGAGAGCATCGACGGCGTCGTCTTCGCGACGCGCCCACGACGAGCCGTCACGGGGAGGCCGAGCGCGATGCGCTCCTCACCGGTGATCTTGGCCATGTAGAGGGCCACGATCGCGACCACCGTCTTCGGGAGGTCACGCCCGAGTGCTGCGAGCCGGGCGGCACGCTCGGCCTCGAGCGGGACCGAGACACGGATGACACGGCTCGCAGCCGACGTCGTCGTGCCCTCGAGCCCGGCGACGGTGGTCTCCTCGGCGAGCACGCCGCGCCAGTAGGTCTCGTCGGTCTCGCGTTGTCCGGAGTCCTCGTACTCGGACAGGGAGCTGTGGAGTTCGGCGAGCCCGGGGAGCGGGGAACGGAGGCGGGCGGCTGCGTGCGCCAACGGGCGGGCCGCGACGTCGAGCAGCCGTCCGTGGGGAGCGTGTCGGGCCAGACGTGTGTAGACGTCGGCCATGTACCGCAACGCGATGACCGCAGAGTACCCGTCGAGTGCGATGTGGTGCACGCGCTGGAACAGCCATGCTCGGTCGTCGCTGATCTGGAACAGGACGGCACCGAAGAGGTCGTCGCCCTGGACCTCGCGGGGCGTGCTCATGTCGCGGTCCATGCGCGCGCGCGCCTCGGCCTCTGCCTCGTCCACATCGAGGTGTCGGAGGTCGACCAGTTCCATGACCTCGTCGGTCGGCCGCGGACGTTCGATGACCCCGTACGGGCCGTCGGCGTCGGACCGGAACCGGGTGCTCAACGCGTCGAGGTCCGCCACCGTCTTGGTCAGGGCGATCCGCAGGATCCGCGGGTCGAGCTCACCGTGTAGATCGATGTACTGCCCGATCTGGTAGGTCGGGTTCGTCGGATCGAGCTCCTGGGCGTACCAGATCCGCCGCTGCGCCGACGTCAGGGGGACGTGCGCGCTCTCCTCCCGATCGGTCCGGTCGTCCTGGTGGTGCTGGTGGTCCTTGCTCGTCACGGGGACACTCCTCCCGGTGGGACGCGGCCGTCGTCCGGCCGCGTCCCGCTTGCGCTGGTCTCGGCGTCGACGGGTGTTACTGGAACTGTCCGATCTGCAGGGATTCGAGGACGCCGCCGACGTCGATCAGCGGTCCACTGACGATCGGGCCCTGGATCAGTGCGGGGGTGGACGGCGAGGCCGTCACGTTCGTCGTCGTGCCGTCGGCTGCGTTCGCGGCGGTCGAACCGAAGGCGAGCCCGCCGACGGTCAGGGCGACGGCGACGGTCGCGGTGCTCATGATTCGAGTGTTCTTCTTCACGGGAAGCTCCTCGTCAGTTGCCGACGGCCGGACCTCGGCCGCCGCACGGTGCTTCGGCGCGGACCCCGGAACCGGTTTGGTCGTCCGTGGACCCGGCACCGTGCACAGCCGTCGACCGCGTGGATCGGACACTCGTCGTCGGCACGTCCCAGCGGTCCGGATCACGGGCGTCCGGGTCCGCGCTCGGACTCCTCCACGCGAGCCGTGCCAGGGTCGAGGAGTGCCCCACAACCAGACCGTCGTCATCGCCGGCTGCGGCGACCTCGGCACCGAGGCCGCCCTCCGCTTCGCCGACCTCGGGTACCGCGTCGTCGGACTCCGTCGTCGCGCCGAGCTCCTGCCCGCACCGATCGAGGGCCGGAGCACCGACCTGCGCCAGGACGTGCCCGAGATCGACACCGGCACCGCGGTCGTCGTCGTCGCCCTGGCCGCGGGCAGCCGTGACCCGGACGAGTACCGCGCGACCTACGTCGACGGCCTCCGGAACGTGCTGGACGGCATCGACCGGTCGGGAGCGAGCCCGCGGATCGTCGTCGTGTCCTCGACCGCGGTCTACGCCGTGTCCGACGGCAGCGAGGTCACCGAGGAGACCGCGGCGACCGGCGGGACGCCCACGGCGGAGGTCCTCGTGGAGGCCGAAGCACTCCTCCGTGAGCGGGCTCCGGGTGCGGTGCTCCTCCGCCTCTCGGGCATCTACGGGCCCGGACGTGAGCGACTCATCGACCAGGTGCGCTCCGGCGCGGCCCGACTCGCGCCGCCCCCGGGAGCGTCTCCCCACACGAACCGGATCCACCGCGACGACGCCGCCGCCGCGATCGTGCATCTCGCCACACTGGACGATCCGGCACGCACCTACCTGGGCACCGACGACGAGCCGGTCCGGCTCGACGACGTGCTCCGGTTCCTCGCCGACGAACTGCAGGTGCCGGCCCCGGAGTCCGGCCCGGCGTCGGACCGGCAAGCGGGCGGTGACAAGCGGCTGTCGAACGCGCTCCTCCGGTCGACCGGTTTCACGTTTCGGTACCCGACGTACCGCGAGGGCTACCGCGCGGTCCTCGCAGGCGAGGGCACCCCTCACCTGTGAGTCACGCACGCATCGTCGAGGGAGGACGACGGGAGGCCCGTGGCGACATCGCCACGGGCCTCCCGTCGTGTATCCGAGCGACGCTCAGGCGGACGTGCCCTGGAGTGCGATCGCCTTCCAGACGTCGAACTGACGGTCGTTCCCGATGAGCGGATCGCCCCAGACCTTCAGTGCAGCCTGCAGTTCTTCCTGGTTCTTGAGGCCACGGAAGTAGCCGGGTCCGACGACGGCGATGCCCCGGTTGGTGGACTGGATGAGCTTCATGGTCTTCTCCTCGTGATGGTCGTGATCGTGTCGGTGCGGTGCTCAGGCGGCCGTGGTGCCACTGAGCGCGATGGACTTCCAGAGATCGAACTCGCGGTCGTTGCCCTCGATGGGCTCACCGGCGAGCACCAGGGCGCAGGCCTCGAACTCCGCGGACGGCAGAGCGTGGAAGTAGCCGGCTCCGATGACGGCAGAGCCGCGACCGGGGGACTTGATGAGTGCGAAGTCGTCGTCGCGCGGAGCTGCCGGAGCGCTCGAGTCGTCGGACTTCGGCGCACGCAGGATGAACGACGGATCGATGAAGCCCTCCGACGTCGAGATGCCGAGATGCAGGTGGGGACCGCTTGACGTCCCCGTCGATCCCACTTGGCCGATGTACTGGCCGGCGGACACCTTGGTGCCGACGCCCACCGCGATCGAGCTCTGGTGGCCGTACCAACTCGTGTAACCGTCGGCGTGCTGGATCCGGGTGAGCTTGCCGAAGCCCTTCCAGCCGTCGAGCTCGCCCGCGGTGATCACGGTGCCCGCGGCCACGGCGTGGATCGCGACGCCGATGCCAGCCGCGAAGTCGATCCCCTGGTGGTTCGAGCTCGCTCCCCCCACCGGGGGCGTGCGATCACCGAAGCCGCTCGACACCGGGTACTCACGGTCGAACGGGTACCGCCACGCGACTGCCGCTCGAGCCGGTGACGCATCGAGGCCGATGCCACCGAACGCGGCGACCCCGGCCGCGACGCCGGCGAGTGCGAGCATCTGCCGTCTGGTCGGCCCTGTGACGTGGTCTTCGCTGTCCACGTTTCCCCTCTCCGGGGACGACCCCTTCGCCCCCGGTGCCGACGGTATCGGCGTCCGCGGAGCGGTGGGAAGTCGGCAAGAACACCGACCGTCCTGTCCCCTTGCCCGGGGCACCGCGTCAGTGGTAGCGGTGGTCCTGGATCGTCATCCGCGGCCCGAACGCCGGCTTCCGGAAGCCCGAACCCGAGATGAGTCGCACGACCCGCTCCCGGTGCCCCCGCCACGGTTCGAGCAGTTCGAGCATCCCGTCGTCGTCCACCGGCCCGCCCGTGAGGGCCCACCCGACGAGGGCGGGCACGTGGTAGTCCCCGACGCTCGGCGAGTCCGGGTCCCCATGCGCCCGCTGCGCGGTCTCGGCAGCGGTCCACGGTCCGACGCCGGGGATGGACTGCAGCCGACTCGCGACGAGTTCCCCGCCGCGGCCGAGCGTCAGCGTCCGTTCGAGTGCGGGCGCGACCTTCACGACCCGCATCACCGTGGCCGAGCGCCCGGGCTCGATGCCGGCCTTGTGCCACTCCCAGCTCGGGATCCGCGACCAGGTGTCGGCGTCCGGCGGGACGACCATGCCCTCGGGAGCCGGGCCGGGCGCGGGGGTGCCGAATCGTCGGACGAGGTACCGCCACGCGCGCCAGGCCTGCCGCGAGGTCACCTTCTGCTCCATGATCGCGGGCACGAGCATCGCGACGACGGTGTTCGTCCGGAGGAGCCGTAACCCCGGCTGGCGGTGTCGCGCCTGCTCGAGGAAGGCATGCGCGGAAACGTCGAGCTCCGACCAGTCGTCACCGCGGCCGACGAGGTCCGGGCCGTGCGACACCGCCCACGTAGCCCCGGCACCCCACGCGCTGATCGCCACGGCGTCGCCGACGGCCCGCACGAGGACGGAGGCAGGCCCCTCCGGGGTCCGCAACGCGAGCCAGACGTCGGACCCGACCACCCGGTGCGCCGGGTCGCCGGAGCCGCGCGAGAGGGGCCGCAGCGTCGCGATCACGTCCACCGGTCCTCCCGGCCGGTAGACGGTGTCGACGCGACGCAGGTCGACGAGCGGGTCGCGGTCCTGCTCGGCGTCGCCGGTCGACACCGCAGCGGATCGGACGGAAGCCATGCAGGGATCGTAAGCGTCGGCACGGACACCGGTGACCGTCGCGGGCGGCATCACCGGCGGTCGTCCACAACCGCCGGTCACAGCATGGCGATCCCGGAGCCGCGTCCGCCATGATGAGGGGGTCCACCGAACCCGACATCGGAAGTCCTCTCCATGCGCATCGGCATCCTCACCTCCGGCGGCGACTGCCCCGGTCTCAACGCGGTCATCCGGGCCATCGTGCTCAAGGGCATCGCGATCCACGGCCACGAGTTCGTCGGCTTCCGCGACGGCTGGCGGGGTGTGGTCGAGGGCGACATCGTGCCGCTCGGGCGCAAGGACATCCAGGGCATCGCGAAGCAGGGTGGGACGATCCTCGGCACGAGCCGGACGAACCCCTTCGAGGGCCCGCACGGCGGCGTCGAGAACATCACCGCGACGCTGGAGCGGCACGGCATCGACGCCATCGTCGCGATCGGCGGCGAGGGGACGCTGGCCGCTGCGAAGCGCCTGACCGACGCGGGCCTGAAGATCGTCGGCGTCCCGAAGACGGTCGACAACGACCTCGGTGCCACGGACTACACGTTCGGCTTCGACACGGCGGTGGCGATCGCGACCGAGGCGATGGACCGCCTCCGCACGACCGGTGAATCCCACTCGCGCTGCATGGTCGCCGAGGTCATGGGCCGCCACGTCGGTTGGATCGCCCTCCACTCGGGCATGGCAGCGGGTGCGCACGCGATCCTCATCCCGGAGCAGAAGACCTCGCTCGCACAGATCGCCGAGTGGGTCCAGGCCGCCTACGACCGCGGCCGGGCACCCCTCGTCGTCGTCGCAGAGGGCTTCGTCCCCGACCACGAGGACACCGCCCACACCGAGCGCGGCCTCGACGCGTTCGGTCGACCCCGGCTGGGCGGCATCGGCGAGCGCCTCGCCCCGCTCATCGAGGAGATGACGGGCATCGAGACCCGCGCGACGACCCTGGGGCACATCCAGCGTGGCGGCACCCCCACGGCCTACGACCGGGTGCTCTCCACCCGGCTCGGCCTGGCGGCGATCGACGCCGTCGTCGAGGAGCGCTGGGGCCGGATGGTCGCCCTCAAGGGCACCGAGATCGTGCACGTCTCCTTCGAGGACGCGCTCGGCGAGCTGAAGACCGTGCCGCAGGACCGGTACGACGAAGCCGCCATCATGTTCGGCTGAGCGCGGATGGTCGAGGGCGGCTGCGCCCGCCGCGCCCGGCCGGGAGGCCCGGGGTAGCGTCGCGCCCATGACCCGCGCCGTCCTCGTGTCCCGTTCCGCCGCTCCCACCGTCACCGACGTCGACCTGCCTGCGCCCGGCGATCGGGAGGCCCTGGTCACCGTCGCGCGGTCGAGCGTCAACTACAAGGACGGACTGGCCGTCGCCGGCGACCCCGGCGTCGTGCGGACCGACCCGCTCGTGCCCGGCATCGACGTGGTCGGCGCCGTCGCCGCGGTCGGACCGAACGTGCAGGACGCGGCGGTCGGCGATCGCGTGGTCCTCACCGGCGCGGGTGCGGGCGAGTCCCGGCACGGCGGATGGGCGGAGCAGTGCGTGGTCCCGGTGGACGCGCTCGTGTCGCTGCCGGACGCGATCGACGACGACCTGGCGGCAGCGATCGGCACGGCCGGGTTCACCGCGATGCTCAGCGTCCTGGCGCTCGAGCGCGGAGTCGCCCCCGAGGACGGGCCGGTCCTGGTGACCGGGGCTTCGGGCGGGGTCGGCACGGTGGCGATCGCCCTGCTCGCGGCCCGGGGGTACCGGGTGACCGCGTCGACCGGGCGACCGGAGAACGACGAATCGCTCCGGGCCCTCGGCGCGGCGGACGTCGTCGACCGTTCGCAGTTCGCCGAGCCGGGCAAGCCGATGCAGCGCGCGGTGTGGGCCGGCGCGGTCGACAGTGTCGGCGGTGCGACCCTCGCGAACGTCCTCGCGGCGACGCAGTACGGCGGCGCGGTCACGGCGTGCGGGTTGGCGCAGGACACCGCGCTGCCGACGACGGTGCTGCCGTTCATCCTCCGCGGGGTGTCCCTGCTCGGCATCGACTCGGTCGCGGCGCCGCTCGACCTGCGACAGCGGGCCTGGGCGCGGCTCGCGACGGACCTCGACCCGGCGCTGCTCCGGGCGGTGACCCGCACGGTCAGCCTCGCCGAGGCGATCGAGGTCGGCGCGGAGGTCGTCGCCGGACGGGTGCACGGGCGAACGGTGGTCGACGTCACGCGGTGATCCGGGCCTCCCGGCCGGCAGGGCCGGCAGTGCCGACAGGGCTACGTCTGCCAGCACCCGGGCGGACACGGGCGGCGGCGCCGACTCCCGCTCCTGTGCCCGCTCCTTAGCAAGCGTTTGCACAATGTCACGTTAGGATTTGAGTACCGAACACCTTCATGGAGGAGACCCGGATGCCGGTACCCAAGTCGACCGTCGAGAACTCGCCCCGGAAGCTCCTCCGCGACGTCGTCCTCGAGAAGATGCTCGCCGCCATCCAGGACGGCACCCTGCAGGCCGGGGAGCGCCTCAACGACGACGAGCTCGTCGCCTGGCTCGGGGTGAGTCGCACCCCCATCCGCGAGGCGATCGCCAAGCTCGTCGACTACGGCCTGGTCGAGATGGAGGCGAACCGCTACACCCGCGTCGCCTCCCCCACCGCCGAGCAGTACGACGACGCCTTCCAGATGCTGTTCGGCATCGGTGAGCTCGCCGCCCGCTGGTCGTTCCCCCGCTTCGAGGACGCCGACGTCAAGGCGTTCGGGAAGCTCCTCGACGACATGCGCGCGCACGCCGAGGCCGAGGACCGCGCCCTCAACGACGACATCGACGAGGCGATCGCGTTCATGGTCGCCAAGTCCGGCAACGACCTGCTCGTGAAGACGAGCGAGTCCCTGCTCAACCGCGCGAAGTTCGTCCGCATCGGCGAGCCGGAGTTCGTCTTCTGGGACGTCGCGCAGGCCCTCGACGGCTTCCGTGCCGCGGCGAAGGGCCGGGACGGCGAAGCCGGTGGTGCCCTCGTCCGCGGACTCGGCCGCGCGATGGCCGAGCACCTCGCCACGGCACGGGCGGCGAAGGCCGCAGAGGCCTGATCCGACGACGACCGGTCGGCCCCGCTGACGACCAGGACGGCCCCGCCACCCCCTGGCCGGGCCGTCCTGCGTGTTGCGCGAGGATGGAGACGTGACCGACGTCCTCCTCCGCGCCTCCGGCCTCCGCGTCACCCGCAGCGGGCGCGACCTGCTCCACGACGTGGACCTCACCGTCCGCAGCGGGGAGCACTGGGCACTGCTCGGGTCGAACGGTGCCGGCAAGTCGACCCTGCTCGCGGTCCTCGGTGCCACCGGACACCCGACGGCCGGACACGTCGAGGTGCTCGGCCGGCAGCTCGGCCGCGTCGACGTCCGCGAACTCCGCGAGCACATCGGGCACGTCGACCCTCGACACCGGATGCTGTCACCGCTGACCGTCCTCGAGACCGTGCTGACCGGGCGCACGGGGACGACCGACCTCATGACGCGGTGGGAGCCGACCGCGGCCGACGTCGCACGAGCCGAGCAGCACGTCGCCGACGTCGGACTCACCGCGCGCCGGGACGCCCGCTGGCCGGTGCTGTCCCAGGGTGAACGGGGACGTGCGCTCATCGCCCGGGCGCTGATGTCCGACCCGCGGCTGCTGCTGCTCGACGAACCCGCGACGGGGCTCGACGTCGCCGCGCGTGAGCACCTGCTCGAGACCGTCGACGCGCTGCGCATCCGACAGCCGGGGCTCGGCAGTGTGATGGTCACCCACCACCTGGAGGACCTACCGGCCTCGACCTCGCACGCGATGCTCCTGCGGGACGGGGGCGTCGTGGCGCAGGGGCCGGCGGACGAGGTCATCACCTCGGCGCTGGTGTCGGCCGCGTTCGACTTCCCGCTCGCCGTCGAGCGGAGCGGTGGGCGCTGGCACGCGCGCCGCGCGGACTAGGCTGCGGGGCCTCCCGGCTGGCCCGGACGCGATCGTCGCGCGGCCGCGAGACGCCCCCCGTCAGCGAACGACGCAGCCTCCATCGCCAGACGCTGCCGAACACGGCGGCGTCCCGCGCACTCGGCGGCACCGCGGGCAGACGCCGGTGTCGCGGGCAGACGCAGGCGTCTCGCGCTCGCCACAGACGAACGGACGGGAGGCGCGGCCCCGTTCGGACCCCCGCCTCCCGTCCGCCGTCCGGCTACTCCGTCGCGGCAGCCGCCGCCTTCGCGGCAGCCGGCAGCGCGTCGAGGATCTGCGACACCGCGCGCTCGTCGTGTGCGGCGGTGAGGAACCACGCCTCGTACACGCTCGGCGGCAGGGTCACCCCGGAGTCGAGCATGCTGTGGAAGAACGCCGCGTACCGGAACGCCTCCTGCGCGCGGACGTCGTCGTAGTTCCGCGGCGGAGTGTCCAGGAACGCGAACGAGAACAGGTTCCCGGCGTACTGCACAGTGTGCGCGACACCCTCGGCCGACAGCGCCTCGCTCGTGGCCCGGGAGATCACGTCCGCCGTGCGGTCGAGGTGCGCGTACACCTCTGGGGTCGCGGCCCGGAGCGTGGCGATGCCCGCGGCGACCGCGAGCGGGTTCCCGGACAGCGTACCCGCCTGGTACACGGGGCCGAGCGGGGCGAGGAAGTCCATGACCTCACGCCGACCACCGAGCGCGGCGAGCGGCATGCCACCGCCGATGACCTTGCCGTACGTGACGAGGTCGGGCTTCCACCCCGTCCCGTCGGGCACGGTGCCGTCGGCCTCGAGCCCCCACCAGCCGGCCGGCCCGACACGGAAGCCGGTCAGGACCTCGTCGACGATGAGCAGTGCGCCGTGCGACTGCGTGGTCTGCGCCAGCGCCCGGTTGAACCCGCGCTCCGGGGCGAGGACGCCCATGTTCGCGGGGGCGCCCTCGACGATCACGGCAGCGATGCGCTCCGAGTGCTCGTCGAAGGCGCGGCGCACGGCGTCCAGGTCGTTGTACGGCAGCACCAGCGTCTGCGCGGCGGTCTCGGCGGTGATGCCCGCACTGCCGGGGAGCGCCAGCGTGGCCACACCCGAGCCGGCCTCGGCCAGGAGCGAGTCCGAGTGCCCGTGGTAGTGCCCGGCGAACTTCACGAGCAGGTCCCGGCCGGTGTAGCCGCGGGCCAGGCGGATGGCGGTCATCGTGGCCTCGGTGCCGGTCGACACCATGCGGATCTTCTCGATGGGGCCGTCGCCGTCCACCTGCACCCGCTGCTTGACCAGCTCGGCCAGTTCGGTCTCGCCCGGGGTGGAGGCCCCGAAGGACAGCCCGCGGGCCGCCGCCTGCTGCACGGCCTCGACCGTGCCGGGGTGTGCATGCCCGAGGATCGCCGGGCCCCAGGACGCGACGAGGTCGACGTACTCGCGGCCCTCGGCGTCGGTGACGGTGGCGCCCTTCGCGGACACCAGGAAGCGCGGGGTCCCGCCGACCGACCCGTAGGCACGGACCGGGGAGTTCACCCCGCCCGGGATGCTGTTCTTCGCACGACCGAACAGTTGGTCGTTCGTGGTCGTCGTCGAGGTCATTCGGGGGCCTTCCCGGTCGGGGCGATGCCGGCGACGTCCGCGGAGCTGCCCGAGGTGCGCAGTCCCGCTTCGTCGTTGAGCTTGCGGGCGATGTCGACCGCGAAGTAGGTGAGGATCGCGTCGGCACCGGCGCGCTTGATGCCGATGAGGGCCTCCATGGCGGCGGCGTCCCGGTCGATCCAGCCGTTCTGGGCGGCGGCGGTGATCATCGCGTACTCGCCGGAGATCTGGTACGCCCAGACGGGCACGGTCGACACGTCGGCGGTGCGGGCGAGCACGTCGAGGTAGCTCATTGCGGGCTTGACCATGACGATGTCGGCGCCCTCGGCGATGTCCTGCTCGACCTCGCGGAGGCCTTCACGCCCGTTCCCGGAGTCGAGCTGGTACGTGCGGCGGTCGCCCTGCAGCGTGCTCGCGACGGCCTCGCGGAAGGGCCCGTAGAACGCCGACGCGTACTTCGCCGCGTACGCCAGGAGCGCCGTGCCGGAGTGCCCGGCCAGGTCCAGGGCATCACGGGCGGCGGCGATCTGGCCGTCCATCATCCCGCTCAGGCAGACGAGTTCTGCGCCGGCCTCGGCCTGCGCGACGGCCATGTCCCGGTATCGGAGCAGCGTGGCGTCGTTGTCGACCGACCCGTCGGCGGCGAGGACACCGCAGTGGCCGTGGTCGGTGAACTCGTCGAGGCACAGGTCGGACTGCACGACGAGGGCGTCGCCGACCTCCTCCTTCGCCACCCTGATCGCGACGTTGAGGATGCCGTCCGGATCGGTGGCGCCGGACCCCTGCCCGTCCTTGTGCCGCGGGACGCCGAACAGGTTCACCCCGCCGATCCCGACCGAGGCGGCCTCGTTCAGCGCGCGGCGGAACGAGTCGAGGGAGTGCTGCTGGACCCCGGGCATGCTCGTGATGTCGATCGCGTCGGTGGCGCCTTCGCGGATGAACATCGGCAGCACGAGCTCGGCGGGGTGGAGCCGGGTCTCGGCGACGAGCCGACGCATCGCGGGGGTGGCGCGCAGTCGGCGGGGGCGGACCTGGGGGAAGCGTCCAGTCACGGGTGACCTTCCTGATCGGGGTGGGGTGGGAGGGTCTCGACCACGGCGTCGAGGAGGGCTTCGGCGGACCGGTCGGCTGCGACGACGTGCACGGGCAGTCCGGCGGTGCGGGCCTCGTCCGCAGTGCCGGGGCCGATGCAGGCGATCCGGGTGCGGGGGTCGAGGGGGGAGAGTCGACGAGCGACTTCGCGGGCGACGCTGCCGCTCGTCACGAGCACGACGTCCGGTACCGGGTCGGTCGGGATCGGCTCGTCGCCGGTCCTGACGGTACGGTACGCGACCACGTCCTCCACGTCGATGCCCCGGGCACGCAGACCGTCGACGAGCGTCGGGGCGGCGAGGTCCGAGCGCGGGTGCAGGACGAGTCGGGCGTCCGCCGGGAGTGCCCGCACGAGTCCGGCTGCGGAGTGGTCGTCCGGCACGAGGTCGACGGTCCACCCGACGGAGCGGGCAGCGCGGGCGGTCGCCTCGCCGACGGCGGCGAGGCGGAGCCCGGACGGGAGGCCCGGCATGCGTTCCGCGAGGACCCGCACGGTGGTCGCACTGGTCACCACGAGCCAGTCGTCGCTCGCTCGGCCGTCACCCGTGCCGTCGAGGTGCGACGACTCGCCGCGTGCGGGTCGTCGAGGTTCCACGATGTCGGAACCCGACGCCTCGAGGTTCCGGAATTCCGGAACCGGGGAGGGGCGGCCGGCCGCGAGCCGCGCGACCATCCGGTCGAGGGGACCGGCGTCGAGCGGCGGCGCGTCGGTGACGAGCGGGACGATGCGCGGGTCGAGCCCGCGTGCCCGAGCCGCCGCGGCGACCCGTGCTCCCCACGCGCCGCCGCGCGGGACGACGACCACGGGCCGGTGCCCGGTCGTGTCGTCCCGCGTGGTGTCCGTGGTGATCGTCGCCCTACTCGGTCGCGGTGGCGGACGTGTCGGACGGTCCCTCGGTGCCGGGGGTGTCGAGGCCGGGGCCGACGGTGTGCTCGGCGTCGTGCTCGGCCGAGTCGGACCCGGCGGAGCTCGACAGGTCGGCCAGCTCGGCGGCGCCGTTCTCGAGGAGCTCGGCGGCGACCCGGTCGGCGACGGCCAGGGCCTCGTCGAGGCGGTCCTGCGCGGATCCGTCGAGCACGGCCGCGTGGGACGCCGTCCGGTACTCGGAGCCGTCGGGACGGTAAACCGTCGCCGAGACGAGGAGCATCTCGGCGTCGACGACCGCGGTGGCACCGATCGGGGCGGAGCAGCCGGCCTCGAGCTTCGCGAGCACCTCACGCTCGGCGGTGACGGTCAGACGGGTCGGGGCGTGCTCGATCTTCCGCAGCGCGGCGAGCAGGTTCCGGTCGTCCTCGTCGGCACGGATCTCGACGGCGAGGGCCCCCTGACCGGGAGCGCTCGGCCAGAAGCCCAGGTCGAGCAGCTCGGTCGCGGCGTCGAGCCGGCCGATCCGTCCGAGTCCGGCCGCGGCGAGCACGACGGCGTCGAGGTCGTCCTCGACACGGGCGAGCCGGGTGTCGATGTTGCCGCGGATGTCCACGACGTCGAGGTCGGGCCGGTCCGCCTTGAGCTGTGCCACGCGGCGGGGTGATCCGGTGCCGACCTTGGCTCCTTCGGGCAGGGTCTCGACCGTCGCGCCGTTCCGCGCGACGAGGACGTCACGGGCGTCAGCACGCTTCGGCACCGCGCCGATGGTCAGGCCCGGGTACGGCGCGGTCGGCAGGTCCTTGAGCGAGTGCACGAGGACGTCGACCTCGTTCGCCACGAGCGCCTCGCGCAGGGCCGACGCGAACACGCCGGTCCCGCCGAGGGACGCCAGGGAGGCCCGGTTCGTGTCGCCCTCGCTCGTCACCGTGACGAGTTCGACCGGTCGGCCGGACGCCTTCGCCAGTCGGTCGGCGATGTCCTGCGACTGGGCGACCGCCAGGCGGCTGGCTCGGGTGCCGAGGCGGATCGGAGTCGGCCCGTCGGTCACGGGGCGACGCCGGCGGCGGCGGGCTTGAACCCCGCTCGCACGTTCTCGCAGCACCCCGGACGGCACACGTCGTACCAGGGGCCGATGTCGGTCATGTGCGGGCGCTCGACCTTCGGCGTGCCGTTGACGCGCTCGAGCACCAGGTCGACGAGCCCGGACACGTAGGCCGGGTCGACGCCGGGCGTCTGCGTGCGGAGCGACCAGAAGCCGAGCTCACCGGCGGTCTCGGTGGCTTCCTCGTCGAGGTCCCACATGACCTCCATGTGGTCGCTCACGAAGCCGAGCGGCACGATGAGGACGGCGCGGGTCGGTCCGCCCTTGAGGTCCTCGTTCATGTAGTCGTTGATGTCGGGCTCGAGCCACGGCTGCGACGGGGGGCCGGAGCGGGACTGGTAGACGAGCTTCCAGGCGGGCTTCGACGTACCCTGCAGGTGCGCGTGCTCGGGCTGCTCGAGCAGCTCCGCCCAGGCCTGGTCGAGGACGACCTCGCCGACGGCGAGGTGCTGCGCCTCGTACGCCCCGTGCTCGTCGAAGCCGCGGTAGTCGGGGCCGGACCGGGCGGCGTCGGTCGACGGGATCGAGTGCGTGGAGAACAGCACCTGCAGCTCGGTCGCGACGTCGAGGCCGTCGTTCTCGGCGATCGCGCGGGCCATGCCGTCGCGGACCCCGTCGATGAACGGTCGGACGAAGCCGGGGTGGTCGAAGAACTGCCGGATCTTGTCGATCTGGATCGTGTCGATCAGGCCGGTCTCGTTCAGCACGCGGGCGTAGTCCTCGCGGTACTGGCGGCAGCTGGAGAACGACGAGTACGCGCTCGTGGCGATCGCGATGAGCTTGTTGTAGCCCTTGTCGGCCGCCTCGGTGAACGCCTCTTCCAGGTAGGGCTCCCAGTTGCGGTTGCCCCAGAGGACGGGCATGTCGATGCCCCGAGAGGTGAGCTCACCCTCGAGCGCGGCCTTGAGCGCACGGTTCTGGGCGTTGATCGGGCTGACCCCGCCGAAGTGGCGGTAGTGGTGCGCGACTTCTTCGAGACGCTCGTCCGGGATCCCGCGGCCACGGGTGACGTTGCGGAGGAACGGGATGACGTCGTCCTGGCCCTCGGGCCCGCCGAAGCCGGCGAGCAGGATCGCGTCGTACGCGGTCGGGGTCTCGACGTGCTCCGGGCCGGACGCGGCCGCCGGGGTGGCGGCGAGGACCTGGCCGTTCGTGATCATGCTGGTGTCGGTCATGACAGCACCTCCGGGAGTTCGGCGGTCGTCACGCGACGACCCGTGTAGAAGGGCACTTCTTCGCGGACGTGCATGCGGGCCTCGGTGTAACGGAGGTCGCGCATGAGGTCGACCAGGTCGACCAGGTCCGGGCTCTCGAGGGGCAGGATCCACTCGTAGTCGCCGAGCGCGAAGGAGGCGATGGTGTTCGTCAGGACGCGGCGGTACTTCGCGCCGGCGATGCCGTGGTCGCGGAGCATCCCCGAGCGCTCCTCTTCCGGCAGCAGGTACCACTCGTAGGAGCGCACGAAGGGGTACACCGTGATCCAGGCTTCCGGGTCCTTGCCACGGAGGAACGCCGGCGTGTGCCGCTTGTTGAACTCGGCTTCGCGGTGCATGGCCATCGCGTGCCAGACCGGCTCGGCGTCCTGGAACAGGGCCGTGCGGCGGATCTCGCGGAGGACCGCCTGGATCGCTTGCGCGTCGTCACCGTGCAGCCAGATCATGACGTCCGCATCGGCCCGGAAGCCGGAGACGTCGTAGAAGCCGCGGATGGTGACCCCGCGCTCGGCACCGGCAGCCACGACGGCGTCGAGCTCGGCGACCGAGTCGTCACCACCGCGCTCCACGGCGCCGACGGGACGGCGGAAGACCGCCCAGAGGGCGTAGGCGGTGAGCAGGTTCGGGTCGATCCCGGAGGCCGGGTCCGTCTCGTGCGCTGCGGTGGTTGCTGGGGTGGGCACGTCAGTGCTCATGGATCGGTCGTCCTCCACGTCTGCCGGGGGTGTGGTTCGCCGGCCCCCTTCGCCGAGCGGGCGTCCGGGACGATCGTCCACCGCGGCTCGCGAGGGCTCGCCGCGTGTGGATCACCGCCGTCGGAGCGCCGCTACGACGATACCCCCGACCACTGCCACTCCCGCTGCGAGCCCGGCCAGGTACGGCACCGGGTTCTCGTCGAGGCCGCGCTTGACCTTCGACGCCGCGAAGCCGAGCTGCTTCGGGACGTTGAGCTTGTCCTCGATGGCGTCGAGCGTGTCGAACAGCTGGGCACGGGTGGCGGCGACACGGTCGGCGATCGCGCCGTGCTCGTCCTGGGGGTCGGTCACTGGTCCTCCGGTGGAGTCGTGGGGATGACGGGGGTCAGAACCGGCCGTCGACGTCCGGCTTGCGCGAGGCGCGCTGCGTCTCCGGGGTCGGCTTGCGGCCGAGGCCCTTCACCGCGTTGACGTCGTTCTTGACGCTGGCGATCGTGCGCTTCGGCGTGACCGGCAGGCCCTTCTTGAGCCGCTTCCAGCCGATGAGCCCGAGAACCGCGGCGACGATGAGCATCAGCACCGCGAGGAGCAGCGCCGCCAGCCACGCCGGCATCACGGTCGCGAGTCCCATCACCGCTGCGGTGAGGAGCACGCCGATCGCGTAGAGGACGATGACGAGCGCGGCGACGAGGATGCCGGCGGCGACCGCGAAGACCTTCGCCTTGCCGATCATCTCGGCCTTGAGGAGGGCGATCTCCCCCTGCACCAGGTCCTTGACGAGGTCGGGGACGTCCTTCACGAGGCCGAACAGCGACCGCGACTTCCGGTCGCGTGTGTCGGTCATGAGATCTGCGAGCCCTTGTCGGCCGACGCCTTCGAGCTCACCTTGCGGACGACCTTCTTGGTCTGCTCACCGATGAAGTCGGCGACGTCGGGCGTGCGGTCCTGCACGAAGCCCTCGACGTCGTGGACGCTCTTCTGGACGCCGTTGCTGTTCCAGATCTTGCCGCTGACGGTCTTGATCTGCTCGTACCGCGCCCGACCGGCTCGCGATCCCAGGACGTACCCGAGTGCTGCGCCGGCGACGAACAGGAGCTTTCCTCGCATGAGCGATTCCTCCGTTGGGTCAGTGTGCTTGGTGATGCACCGTGTGTGGGTCATGCACCGATCGGCATGTGTCCGACGGTTCCCCCAACAGTAGCCCTCGGCGGGTCCGCGGTCCGCTCAGGAATCCAGGATGCGTCCAGCGGCGGCACGGGCCGCGGTCACGATGCCGGACAACCCCCGGCCGGAGGACGCCTCGCCGATCCCGACCACACCGTCCGCCAGTCCGGCGGCCTCGGCGTCCGGTCCGTGCCAGCGGACACGCGCGGCTCCGACGACGTGCTCGGGCCCGACGGGCAGCCCGAGCAACGCGGTCGCGTCCGTCGTCGCCCGCGCGCTCACCGGACCGGCCGGGTCGACCGGGAGGCTCGTGGCCACATCGTCCGCGTCCGTCGCGTCGGCAGCGCCGGTCGTCGACCCCGAGCCCGCCGGGGGCAGGGCGTAGCTGAGTCGCAGCACGTGCCTCCCGGCCGCACGTTCCGCTAGCCACGGCCACTTCACCGTCGCGTGCGTGAGCGCCTTGGCGGCCACGCCCGTCGCGGCGGGGTGGACGAGCATCCCGGTGCCGCGCGGGGCGTCGTCGAGTTCGGGCCGGTCCACGACCAGGGTGACGAGTTCGATGCCGGACCGCCGCGGGGCCGCCGTCCGGGCCGGGTCGGCGACGGTCGCGAACACGTGGTCCGCGGTCAGGCGCTCGGTCCGGCCGTCCGCCGAGGCCGTCTCCACCGCGGCCCGCTCGACCCGGGTGGCACGGGTGTGCAGCCGGACGTCGACCCGGTAGGTGTCGAGGTCGGCGACGAGTTCGTCCACCAACCGGGCGATCCCGCCGCGGAGACCCTGCACGGCGGACCCGGCCACGGCACGCTTGCGGAGGGCGAGCACCGCGCGGGCGAGCGACCCCTCACGCTGCAGGGCGGCACGCAGCCCGGGCGCCACACGGTCGGGGTCGAGGTCGTCCGGATGCGTCGAGTGCACGCCCGCGACCACCGGCACCACGAGGTCGTCGAGGACCGTCGCGCCCATCCGACTCCGGACCATCGCGCCGAGCGAGCTCGCCCGCGCCCCGATCGGCGAGGGCAGCAGCGCGTCCATCTGCGCGCGGAGGGCGCCCGCGCCGCCGACCACCGCGATGACGTCCGCCGCCATCGGGGTCCCCGGGATCCCGAGCAGGCCGGTCGAGGGGATCGGGGCGGTCCGGCCATCACGGGTCATCAACCACGCTCCCCGTGGGTCCGGCGAGACGATGTCGTTGCCGAGGCCGAGCTCGACGGCGAGCGAGGACACGGCGTCCGTCCGGGTCGCGAACGAGTCCGCCGCCATGTCGAGGTCGAGGCCCGCGACCGTGTGCCGACGGATCATCCCGCCGAGCACGCCGGAGGCCTCGAGGAGCACGACGTGCGCGCCGCCCTTCGCGAGGTCACGCGCGGCGACCAGCCCGGCGACGCCGCCGCCGACCACGACGACGTCGGTCATGCCGCGGCGCTCCCGCCCGGGTCGGTCCGGGTCTGGTCGGCCTGCGTCCCGTCGCCGAGCGAGTGCACGAGCTCGACCACGCGGGTGAGCACGGTCGGGTCGGTCTCCGGCGGCACCCCGTGCCCGAGGTTGACGACGTGCGCCCGGGCGGCTCCACCGCGACGGACGACGTCGCGGACGTGGACCTCGAGGACGTCCCACGGGGCCGAGAGCATCGCGGGGTCGATGTTGCCCTGCAGCGTCACGTCGCCGCCGACGCGCTGCACGGCCTCGTCCAGGGGCAGACGCCAGTCCACACCGACCGCGTCGACGGCGCCGTCCCGACCGCCGTCGTGGCCGCCGACCGCGGCCATGTCAGCGAGCACCTCGCCGCTGCCGACACCGAAGTGGATCCGGGGGACGCCGAGGTCGGTCACGTGGGACAGTGCCCGTGCCGAGTGCGGGGCGACCCGGGACACGTAGTCCGCACGCGACAGCGATCCCACCCACGAGTCGAACAGCTGCGCGGCCGAGGCACCCGCGAGCACCTGCGCACGGAGGAACGCCCCCGACACGTCGGCGGCCCAGTCGAGCAGGCGCGACCACGTCTCCGGCTCGGCGTGCATCAACGTCCGGGCACGGATGTGGTCCTTCGACGGGCCGCCCTCGACCAGGTACGCGGCGAGGGTGAACGGCGCACCCGCGAAGCCGATCAGGGGCGTGCTGCCGAGCTCCGCGACCGTCCGCGCGACGGCCTCGGTGATCGGGGCGAGGGCCTCCGGCTCGAGGGAGCGCAGGGCGTCGACGTCCGCCGCCGACCGCACCGGCGACGCGAGGACCGGACCGCGACCGGGGACGATCTCGACGTCCACACCCGCGAGCTTGATCGGCACGACGATGTCGCTGAAGAAGATGCCGGCGTCGACCCCGTGCCGACGGACCGGCTGCAGGGTGATCTCCGACGCCAGGGCCGGGTCGAGGCACGCGTCGAGCATCGCCGTCCCGACGCGGAGCTCCCGGTACTCCGGCAACGACCGTCCGGCCTGCCGCATGAACCACACCGGCAGCGTCTCCGGCCGGTCCCCGCGGAGGGCGCGGACGAGCCTGGAGCCCGCGGTGCGGCCGTCGGCGAGCGGATGGGTGGTCGGGAGCGCGTCGGTCACCGGATGATTCTCGCACCGCGAACAGGACGGCTCCCCGACCCGGTGCTCGGGACGCCGGGGTTACCATTGAACACGTGCTCATCTGTCTCACGGCGTCGCATCGCAACGCCAGCTTCGACCTCCTGGAGCGTCTGAGCATCGGAGCACCCGCGGCCGCCAGCCGCCTCGTCACGGACTCGGACGTCCTCGACGGCGCCGTGGTCCTCGCCACGTGCAACCGGTTCGAGGCCTACCTCGACATCGCCGGTGATGACGACGCCGCCGTCCGTGCCACGGTGGAGGCCGTCTCGGCAGCGAGCGAACTGCAGGCGGACGAGGTCCTCGACTCCGTGCAGGTCCTGGGTGGCGGGGACGTCGTGCAGCACCTCTTCGCCGTGTCGAGCGGGCTCGAGTCCGTCGTCGTCGGCGAGACCGAGATCTCCGGGCAGGTCCGGCGGGCGCTCGAGGACGCCCGCCGCAACGGCACCACCACCTCGGACCTCGAGCGGCTCTTCCAGGAGGCCGCGCACACCTCACGCGGCGTCAAGACCCGCACCCGCATCGGTGCCGCCGGGCGGTCGCTCGTCCGCCTCGGACTCGAGCTCGCGTCCTCGCGCATCACCGACTGGGCCGGCACGCGCGTGCTGCTCGTCGGCACCGGCAGCTACGCCGCCACCACCATCGCCGCCCTGCGTGACCGCGGAGCCGAGCACATCCAGGTCTTCTCACCGTCCGGCCGGGCGCCGTGGTTCGCCGCGAAGCACGACCTCGTCGCCGCCACCGACCTGCGCACCGCGATCGGCACGAGCGACGTCGTCATCACCTGCACGTCGAGCGAGGTGCCCGTCGTGGAGGCATGCGACCTCGACGACGGTGCCCGCCGCATCGTGATCGACCTCGGCCTCCCCCGCAACGTGCATCCCGACGCCGCCGACGTCGACGGCGTCGAACTGCTCGACCTCGAGACGATCAGCATCCACGCCCCGATCGCCGAACTGAACGCCGAGACCGAAGCGCGCGCCATCGTCGACGACGCCGTCTCCCGCTTCCGCGCACAGGCCCTCGAGCAGTCGACGACCCCCGCGCTCGTCGCCCTCCGCAAGCACGTGTTCGACATCCTCGACGACGAGATCGACCGCGTGAAGCGTCGCGGCGACACCACCCCGGAGTCCGCCGAGCAGACCGAACGTGCACTCCGACACCTCGTCGGCGTGCTCCTGCACCGGCCCTCCGTGCGCGCCCGCGAGCTCGGTCGTGCCGGACGCGGCGACGACTTCACCGGGGCCCTGGACGCCCTCTTCGGGGTCCGCCCCGAGCCCGCCGCGGACGTGCCGTCCGCCGTCGTGCCCCTGGCCGAACGGGCCGCGCGCGTGCGCGACGACGAGGCGGACGCGAGCTGACCGGCTCGGCCGGTCCGGGCCTCCCGGCCGGCGGTCCCGTCCTGGACGTCAGCGCACTCCTGCTCGTCCGCGACCGACGTGTGCTCATGGTCCGGGCCCGAGGGCGCGACGTGCTCTACCTGCCGGGCGGCAAGGTCGAGCCCGGGGAGAGCGCCGTCGACGCGGCCGTCCGCGAGGCGTTCGAGGAGACCGGGCTGCGCCTCGGCGCAGCCGACGTCGACGAGTTCGCCACCGTGACCGAGCCGGCCCACGGGCAGGCGCCGGGCACGGTCGTCGCGATGACCCTGTTCCTGGCCCGGCCGGGAGGCGCGCTCGACACGGCCACGCCCGTCCCCTCGGCCGAGGTCGACGAGGTGGAGTGGGTCACCTCCGCCGACGCCGGGCGCTGCCCGCCGGCCGGGGTGGAGACGCTCCGCCTGCTGACGCAGGCCGACCTCGTCGATTGAGGCCGGCCCGCCTCGCTGTCACCGGTCGCGGTCGGTGTACTCGCCAGCCGTCTCGGGACCACCGGGCTCGACGTCGCCGGGGATGTCCGACTCGACGTACTCACCCTGCTCACCCGCGGACTCGGGGCGCCGTTCCCCGGGGATGTCGCTCGACACGAACTCGCCGACCGGCTCGTCGTCGGTGACGCGGTGCTCGCCGGGGATCTCGCTGTCCACGAACTCCCCCGCACGCTCGTCCACGCCGTCCGCGCGGTCCTCGTCGCCGCGTGCTGCCTCGTGCTTGCCTGCTGCCATCGGTCTGTCCTTCCGTGTCCGCACGTCGTCGTCGACGTGCCCGCTGCCGATCCTGCCCGATCCGGCTGTGCGACGGTGCGTTCGTGGGAGGACGTGCGCGGTGCACCTCGTGGCGACGAGGTGCGACGTGTCGGACCGGGCGGCCGGCCGGGCCCGTCGACATGCCGGACGGGACGAGGTGCCGGGCCGGGACGCGCGGTGCTCAGCGCTCGGCGGGGGCGTGCACGACCTCGAGCACCTCGGTCCCCATGGTGCGCAGGGCGTCGACGACCGCGAGGCGACGCTGCAACGAGTCGTCCTCGAACCGGACCGTGACCGCGTAGCAGACCGACGACGCCGGCCCGCGGAGCACCCCGGCCTCCGCGCGGACGCCCGGTCCGGAACCGGTGACGGCGACGGACTGCAGGCCGTGGTCGAGCGCCCGGTGTGCGAGCGGGTCGAGCCCGAACGACCCCGCGACGAGCGACATGTCGGCGGCGAGCGACGACCAGCCGAGCACGCGGTTCGACACCGCCTCGTCGACGACCTCACCGAGCGCGAGTCCCCGGAACAGCCAGCTCAGTTCCCCCGCGCTGGCGACCGACACGTCCGGGGCGTCGTCCGGCCCGCGGCGGTCACGCACCCGGTCGATGAGGGCGGTCCGTTCGATCCCGAGTGACTCCGCCCGGGACCGCACGGCGTCGATCCCGACCGTGGTGAGCAGCGCGTTCGTCGCCCAGGCGTCCGCGGTGGCTCCGACCAGGGTCGCCAGGTCCGACACCTGCATGGTCGGCTCCTGCAGGAACTGCCACAGGCCGGCCCCGGTCGCGGTGTCGCGGGCCATCCGCTGGAGCCGGTCACCGTGCAGGCGACCGTCCTCGAGCTGCGCCGCGACCTCGATGAGGAGCAGCACCCGCCCGAGGCTCGCCACGGGCTGCACGAGGCGGTCGTCGATCGCGAGCAGCGCCCGCCCGGTGGACGTGTCGATGATCGACGCGCTCACCCCGGCGCCGTCCACCGCGATCGCGCCGAGCGCCTCGGTCGTCGCCGTGAAGCGCTCGTCCGCGCCTCCCCGGTGCTTCCCCCGACTGCGGCCGCCACCACCGGCACGGCCCCCGCCCGCGGAGCCGCTCCCGGCAGCACCGCCGTCGGGGTGACCGCCGTCGCCGGGACGTCCGGGGCGGCGCCGGCGCGACGAGTGCGGCGCGTCCGGCTCCACCATCACCAGATGGCGACGCGCTCGGCCGGAGCCAGGTACATCGCGTCGCTGTCCGAGACGGCGAAGGTGTCGTAGAACACGTCGATGTTGCGCACGATCTGGTTGCAGCGGAACTCGTTCGGCGAGTGCGGGTCGATGCTGAGCAGGCGCTCGGCCTCCTCCGGACGGATCGCCATCCGCCAGGCCTGCGCCCAGCTGAGGAAGAAGCGCTCGGCACCGGTCAGACCGTCGATGACGGGAGGCTCGGCGCCGTCGAGCGAGATCAGGTACGCCTTCCACGCGATCGAGAGCCCGCCGAGGTCACCGATGTTCTCGCCGATCGTCAGCGCACCGTTGACGTGGCCGTCCGGCACCTCGGTCGGCACGAGCGCGTCGTACTGCGCGATGAGGGCCTTCGTCCGCTGTTCGAACGCCTGGCGGTCGGCCTCGGTCCACCAGTTCTGCAGGCGGCCGTCACCGTCGTACTGCGAACCCTGGTCGTCGAAGCCGTGCCCGATCTCGTGCCCGATGACCGCGCCGATCGCGCCGTAGTTGGCCGCGGCGTCGCGGGTCGCCTCGAAGAACGGGAACTGCAGGATCGCCGCGGGGAACACGATCTCGTTGAAGCCCGGGTTGTAGTACGCGTTGATCGTCTGCGGGGTCATGAACCACTCGTCGCGGTCGATCGGCTTCCCGATCTTGCCGAGCTCGCGGTCGACCTGGAACGACGCGATGGCCCGGACGTTGGCGAGCAGGTCGTCCGGTCGGATGGGCAGGGCGCTGTAGTCGCGCCACTTCACCGGGTAGCCGATCTTCGGCGTGAACTTGTCGAGCTTGTCGAGCGCGCGGGCACGGGTCTCGTCGGTCATCCACTCGAGTCCGGTGATGCTCTGCCGGTAGGCCTCGACCAGGTTCGCGACGAGGTCGTCCATCGTCGCCTTCGAGGTCTCGTCGAAGTGCTCCTCGACGTAGATGCGACCGACCGCTTCGCCCATGGCACCCTCGACGAGCGAGACACCGCGCTTCCAGCGGTCACGCTGCTTCGGCGCACCCGTCAGCGCGGTGCCGTAGAACGAGAAGCTCGTCGCCGAGAACGCACTGGTGAGGTACGGGGCGGAGGCCCGGATCACCTGCCAGCAGAGCCAGTCCTTCCAGACGGGCAGCGGCTGCTCGCGGAAGAGCTGCGCGAGACCCGTCAGGAACGACGGCTGTCGGACCACGACGGTGTCGAAGGCCCCGGCGGGCGCGGCGATCGCGTCCCACCAGATGCGGAGGTCGACGCCCTCGGCGAGCGCCGACACCTCGTCCCACGGCAGCTTGTTGTAGGTCTTCTGGCTGTCGCGCGTGGCGACGTTGTCCCAGTGCGCCGAGGCGATGGCCGTCTCGAGCGCGATGACGTGCTCGGTCCGGTCGCCGCTCTCGTCGTAGCCGGCCAGGGGGAACATCGAGCCGACGAACTCGCGGTACTTCTCGCGGATGTCGGCGAACCGGTCCTCGCGGTAGTACGACTCGTCGGGCAGGCCGAGACCGGACTGCTCGAGGAACACGATGTAGGCGTCCGGGTCGCCCGGGTCGTTGTCCACGAAGAGCTGGATGAAGCTCGGCAGCCCGAGCCGCTCGAAGCGACCGACCATGCGGAGCACGTCGTTCTTGTCCTCGATCGCGGCGATGTCGGCCAGGAGCGGCTCGATCGGCCCGGAGCCCGCGGACTCGAGGGCGACCTCGTCGGTGAACGACGTGAAGAGGTCGCCGACCTTCCGCTGTTCGGTGCCCGGCTCGGCGTGCTGCGCGCGCTCGATGATCGTGCGCACGGCCGCTTCGGCCTCTTCCGCCAGGACGGTGAAGGACCCGTACCGGGCCTTGTCGTCCGGGATCGGGGTGTCGGCGATCCACCTGCCGTTGACGTGCCGGTAGAGGTCGTCCTGCGGCCGCACCGACTCGTCGAGTTCGTCGGTGCGGATTCCGGTGGTGCCTGCGACGTCGGTCATGGTCTCCACGATAGCCACCGGTCCCCGGTCCGCCACCCGGTCCCGTCGTCGAACAGGAGGTCGTGGCCCTGCCGCAGGCCGCCGTCGTCGTCGACCCGAGAACCCAGCCGAACCCGGTCGGCCGATCTCGAACGCCAGGCCGTCCTCAACAGGGCCGTCGCCAGCGCCCGTCGGAGCGCGACTGCCCGGTACGGTCGTCGCATGGGACTCCCTTGGAAGCTGCACGGCGACGGCCGCACCGTCTCCGCATCGGCGATCGTGGCGCCGGACGAACGACTCACCTGGGGCCGGACGATCGGCCTCGGCGTGCAGCACGTCGTCGCGATGTTCGGTGCCACGTTCCTGGTCCCGCTCATCACGGGCTTCCCGCCGTCGACGACCCTGCTGTTCAGCGGCATCGGCACGATCCTGTTCCTGGTCGTCACCGGCAACCGCCTGCCGAGCTACCTCGGCTCGTCGTTCGCGTTCCTCGCACCGATCGGGGCCGCGACGGAGATCGGCGGGATCCCGCTCGCGCTGTCCGGCATCATCGTCGTCGGAGCACTGCTCGCGGTGGTCGGCGGGATCGTGCACCTGGCGGGTGCCGGGTGGATCGACCGTCTCATGCCCCCCGTGGTCTCCGGTGCGATCGTCGCGCTCATCGGGTTCAACCTCGCTCCGGCCGCGCGGGACAACTTCGTCGAGGCTCCCGTCGTGGCGGCGATCACCCTCGCCGCGATCGTCCTCTGCACCGTGCTGTTCACGGGACTGGTCGGTCGGTTGTCGATCGTCGTCGGGGTCATCGTCGGTTACCTCGCCGCTCTCGTCGCGGGCGAGGTCGACCTCGGCGCGGTGCAGGACGCCGCCTGGGTCGGGCTGCCGACCTTCACGGCACCGGCGTTCGACCTGTCGCAGACCGCCGTCTACCTCGGGTTCCTGCCGGTCGTGCTCGCCCTGGTCGCCGAGAACGTGGGCCACGTCAAGGGCGTCGGCCAGCTGACGGGCCGCGACCTCACGCCGTTGACCGGCCGCGCACTGTTCGCCGACGGGGTCTCGACCGTGCTCGCCGGCGTCGGCGGCGGTTCCGCCACCACGACCTACGGCGAGAACATCGGCGTGATGGCGGCGACGCGGGTGTTCTCCACCGCCGCGTACTGGGTGGCGGCCGTCGCGGCCGTGCTCCTCGGGCTCTCGCCGAAGATCGGCGCGGTCATCTCGACCGTGCCACCAGGGGTGCTCGGCGGTGCGACGACGGCGCTCTACGGCCTCATCGGAGTCATCGGGATCCGCATCTGGGTCGAGAACCGCGTCGACTTCGCCAAGCCGAAGAACCAGCTCACCGCGGGCATCGCGCTCATCATGGGCATCGCCGACTTCACGTTCTCGTTCGGCGGGGCGACCTTCGGCGGCATCATCATCGGCACCATCGCCGCGATCGTGGTCTACCACCTCATGGACCTCATCGGCCGCGCCCGGGGCACGGACCCGGCGACGCCGGACGCGACCGACGCCGACCGCGCAGCGACCGGCGGCATCCCCGTCGAGCCGCGGGTGGACGGACGCGAGCGCGCCTGACCTGCCGGGCGGGCGTGCCGTCAGCCAGGGCGGCGACGTCCACGCGTCGACCGTACCGACCGGCAGGATGTCCTGGTGCCCTCCGCGTCCGAGACCGACCGCCGCCACGTCCGACGAGCCGTCGACCGCGACATCGTCCGGCTCGCGCTGCCGGCGCTCGGCGCGCTCGTCGTCGAGCCGCTCTTCCTGCTGACGGACACCGCGCTCGTCGGGCACCTCGGTGCGACGCCGCTCGCCGCCGTCGGCGTGGCGAGCGCGGTCCTGCAGACGGTCACGGGCCTCCTGGTCTTCCTCGCCTACGCGACGACACCGGCCGTGGCGCGGGCCCTCGGTTCCGGCGACCGACGCGGGGCGGTGCACGCGGGCATCGACGGGATGTGGCTCGCGCTCGGTCTCGGTGTCGTGCTCGCGCTCGTCGGGTGGCCGCTCGCCCGACCGCTCATCGACCTGTTCGGTGCCACGCCGGAGGTCTCGGCCGCCGCCACCGCGTACCTCACCGTCTCGCTGATCGGGTTGCCGGGCATCCTCGTGGTCACGGCCTCGACCGGGTTGCTGCGCGGCCTGCAGGACACCCGCACGCCGCTCGTCGTCGCGACCGTGGGGTTCGTCGCCAACGGGCTCCTCAACGCGCTGCTCGTCTACGGCCTCGGGTGGGGTGTGGTGGGGTCGGCGGCGGGCACCGTCGTCGTCCAGTGGGCGATGGCCGCGGTGTACGTCGGCATCGCGGTCCGCGCGGCCCGTGCCTCGGGTGCGCCGCTCCGGCCGGGCGCCTCCGGGGTCGCGCGGGCGCTGCGGTCCGGAGCCTGGCTCTTCCTCCGCACCGCATCCCTGCGGGTCGCGATGCTGGCGACGATCGCCACCGCGACCGGCCTCGGCACGATCGGCCTCGCCACGACCCAGATCGGCCTGACCGTCTTCGGCACCGTGGCGTTCGCGCTCGACGCGCTCGCGATCGCGGGGCAGGCCCTGGTCGGGCACGCCCTCGGGGCGCGGGACGCCGAACGGGTGCAGCTCGTGACCGGGCGGCTCGTGGTGCTCGGCATCGCGGGCGGCGTCCTGCTCGGGGTGCTCACGTTCGCCGCCAGCGGCGTCCTCGGGCCGGTGTTCTCGGACTCCGAAGCGGTCCGGGCGGCGCTCCCCCTCGTGCTGGTCCTCATCGCCGCGGGGCTGCCGGTCGCCGGGTACGTCTTCGTGCTCGACGGGGTGCTCATCGGCGCGGGTGACGCCCGGTACCTGGCGCTCGCGGGGGTCGTGAACCTGGTCGTGTACCTGCCGCTGCTGTGGTGGCTCGGGGACGGCCTGGCATCGCTGTGGGCGGTGTTCTCGTTCGGGTACATCGGCGTGCGCGCGGTGACGCTCGGGCTGCGGGCGCACCGGCCGGGGTGGATCGCGGCGGCACTGGCGCGGTGACGGGGCGCGCCTCCCGGCTGGCGACGACCCGTGCAGGCGACCATCGCCGCTACCCCCGCGGCGCCGCCGTGGTGTCCCCGATCCGCAGCTCCGACCGGAACGAAGCCGGCTCCGGCGACTCCCCCTCGAGCATGGCGAGCGCCGCCCGGGCAGCCGCCTCGCCCTTCGGCACGAACGGCTGCACGAGCGTGGTCAGCTGCCGGATCGGCGAGCGGTGCAGCAGGCTGTCGTCCACCTGGATGCCGTCGAACCCCACGACGCTGACGTCCTCCGGGACGCGGAGTCCGGCCTCGAGCGCGGCGGAGATCACGCCGACCGCGAGCAGGTCGCTCTGCGCGACGACCGCGGTGGGCGGCTCGACCCCGGGCGCGAAGAGCGCTGCCCCGGCGATGCGCCCCTCCTCCACCGAACTGCCCGCCGTCGCGATCGCCGGCGCGTCCGGGTAGACGCCGCGGACGCCGCGGAGCCGCTCTGTCGTGGTGAAGGCGGACGACAAGCGCTCCCGGTCCGGGTCGACCGGGCCGCGCTCGCGTGCGCTGTCGAGGGGCAGGGTGACGACGGTGACCTGCTCGTGGCCGAGGTCCCGGAGGTACGCGGCAGCCCGTCGGGACGCCTCACGGTTGTCGAGGTGCACGGGGACGGCGCCCTCGATGGTGTCGGCCTCGATCGCCACGACGGGGATCGACCGCCGCCGCAGGACCGCGACCGCCGGGTCGATGCGCACGTTGCACCCGATGAGGATGACGGCGTCCATCGGGGCGTCGACGAGCGGTGCCATCCCGCGCTCGTCGTCGAGCGGGCTCCGGACGAGCAGCAGCGACACCCCGGCGGCACCGGCGACCTCGGCGATGCCGTCGAGGGTCAGCACGTTCACGGGGTCGCGGAAGGCGTCGCTCAACCGGTCGTCGAGCACGACGCCGATGACGCCGGAGCGGCCTCGGCGCAGCGAGCGGGCGCGCGGGTCGGGTCCGTCGTAACCGAGTTCGGCGGCTACGGCGAGGATGCGCTGTCGGGTGTCCTCGGACACCGGCCCGCTGCCGCTGAAGGCGAGGGAGGCGGTGGACGGTGCGACGCCGGCCGCGCGGGCGACGGCGGCGAGCGTCGGTCGGGCTGCGCGACCGGACCGGGAGGCCCGGGTCACCTCCGCTGCGTCGGGTCGCCGGGCAGCACCGCCGGCCCCGGCGGCGTCGCCCGGCCGTGCAGCGCGGTCCGCGTCCGGGCGGGTGCCCGACGCGCCGAGGTCACTTGCCGTGTCGTCCATCGGTCGTTAGCGTAACGGCTACCCCTCCTCGAATCGATTCGATCGGACAGTTCCATGACGACGGCCGTCACCCGCTCCGCCCCGACGACACGTGCCTGGCGCAACGCGGTGTTCGTGGTGTTCACCCTCTCCGGGCTCGTGATGGCCACCTGGCTCAGTCGCATCCCGAGCGTCCGCGACGCCCTCGACGCGGAGACCGACACGATGGGCGTCCTCGTGCTCGGTTCGTCGATCGGGTCGATCGTGGGTCTCACCCTCGCCGGGCACATCGTGACGCGGCTCGGCGCCCACCGGGGTGTGCAGGTCGCCGCGCTGGCCATCGCCGCGGGCATGGTCCTGGCCGGTGTCGCGGTCACGTCGGGCTGGGGCTTCTGGGCGGTCTGGGTCTTCCTCATCGCGCTCGGGTTCGGCAACGGCCTCTGCGACGTGTCGATGAACGTCTCCGGCGCCACGGCCGAACGGCTCGGCGGCCGGACGATCATGCCGCTGTTCCACGCGTCGTTCAGCGTCGGCACGCTCGTCGGCGCCGGTCTCGGCTCCCTCGCCGAGCGCTTCGACGTGCCGGTCGCGCTGCACTTCATCGTCGTGGGGGTCCTGGCCGCACTGGCGATGATCGTCACGGTGCGGGCGTTCGGCGACGAGCGTGTCATCGAGGACCACGTCCCGACCGACACCAGCCCGGTCCCGGTCGCCGTGTCCCGCTGGGCCGTGTGGCGCCAGCCGTCGACGATCCTGATCGGGCTCATCGTGCTCGGCATGGCGCTGGCCGAGGGGTCCGCGAACGACTGGCTGCCGCTCGCCATGGTCGACGGCCACGGGCTCGAGAACGAGGGTGGCGCTGCGGTCCTCGCCGTGTTCCTCGCCGCCATGACGATCGGCCGGGTCGCCGGCAGCCCGCTCGTCGACCGGTTCGGCCGCGTCCCCGTCCTGCGCGTCTCCGCCCTCGTCGCCGTCGTCGGACTCGGCATCCTCATCTTCGTGCCGAGCGTGCCGCTCGCGATCGTCGGCGTCGTGCTCTGGGGGCTCGGCGCGAGCCTGGGCTTCCCGATGGGCATGTCCGCCGCGGCCGACGACCCGCGGACCGCGGCTGCCCGGGTGAGCGCGGTGGCGACCATCGGCTACGTGGCGTTCCTCGCCGGCCCGCCGCTCATCGGGTTCCTCGGTGAGGAGTTCGGGCTGCTGCGCGGGCTCCTCGTCGTCTTCGTCTTCATCATCGTCGCGGGCCTCGTGTCCGGTGCCGCGCGTGAGCGCACCCCGGCCGCCATCGCGGACGACCACCGCACCGCGCGGGGCGGTGACCGGCGTGCCGGTGCCGCGGATGGCCTCCCGGCCGACGGTGACGACCCCATGACCGACCCGGCGGCGGCCGGCGGGACCGGCGAGCACGTCCGACCGGAACGCTGACGGGCCCGGCCCGGCCCCGACGGCGAACCGGAGGGCCGCACTCGAGGTCCGGGTCACGACCCGACGCCGGTTAGGCTTCCCGCGTGCGTCTCGTCATCGCCCGCTGCTCCGTCGACTACGCCGGTCGCCTGTCGGCCCACCTGCCCCTCGCGAACCGGCTGCTCATGCTGAAGGCCGACGGCTCGCTGCTCGTCCACTCGGACGGCGGCAGCTACAAGCCCCTCAACTGGATGAGCCCGCCGTGCTCGATCGCGATGGCCGACCCGGACGAGGACCAGGCCGCCGCCGGCATCACCCAGGTGTGGACGGTGACGCAGAAGAAGACGCAGGACCGCCTGATCGTCAGCATCCACGAGGTGTTCGCCGACGAGTCCCACGACCTGGGCGTCGACCCGGGCCTGGTGAAGGACGGGGTCGAGGCGCACCTGCAGCAGCTCCTGGCCGAGCAGATCGAGCTCCTCGGCGACGGTCACACCCTGGTCCGCCGCGAGTACATGACCGCGATCGGCCCGGTGGACATCCTGGCGCGCGACGACGCCGGTGCGAGCGTCGCGGTCGAGATGAAGCGGAACGCCAACATCGACGCCGTCGAGCAGCTCACCCGATACCTCGAACTGATGAACCGCGACCCGCACCTCCGCCCGGTGCAGGGCGTGCTGGCGGCGCAGTCGTTCGCCCCGCAGGCCCGCACCCTGGCCGAGGACCGCGGGATCCGTTGCGTGGTCCTGGACTACGACGAGATGCGCGGCATCGAGGGCGGGCACGCCCGCCTGTTCTGAGTATGGGATGCCCCGCCCCCGCGCCGTCCCCTCCGTCCGCCGCGGCTAGGCTGGACCGGTCATGACAAGCAGCCCGGAGCGTCCGTTCACCGCCGTCCTGTTCGACCTCGACGGCACCATCAGCGACTCGGCGCCGGGCATCCTCGAGAGCCTGACGTACACGTTCCGGCAGGTCGGCGTCCCCGTGCCCGACCGCGACACCCTCATGTCCTTCGTCGGTCCGCCGATCCTCGACACCTTCCGCATCGCGATGGGCATGGACGAACCCCTCGTCGAACGCACCCTGGCGGTGTACCGCGAGCACTACTTCTCGCACGGGGCACTGGACTCGCAGATGTTCCCGGGCATCGACGTCGTCCTGCACACCGTGCACGAGGCCGGCCTGCCGATCTCGACCGCGACGAGCAAGCCCGAGACGCCGGCGACGTACATCCTCGAGCACTACGGGCTGACCGGGGACATCGACGTCATCACGGGCGCGAGCGACGACGAGGTCCGCTCCGCCAAGGCCGACGTCGTGGCAGAGGCGCTCCGGCGGCTCACCGCCCGCGGGTTCGACGTCTCCCGGCCCGTGCTGGTGGGCGACCGGCTGCACGACGTCGAGGGCGCCGCGGCGCACGGCGTGCCGACGGTCTTCGCCGAATGGGGCTACGGCTCCCCCGCAGAGGCCGAGGGGACCATCGCGCAGGCGTCGACCCCGCTCGACCTGCTGCCGATCCTGTTGCCCGACGCGTGAGTGACGCGGGCGAGCGGGCCGCGACCGGCCGCGCCGGACTCCGTGGGGCCGCCTGGCTCCTGCCCGCCGCGATCGTCCTCGTCGCGCTGAACTTCCGCGGACCGATCGTCGCGCCGGCCCCCGTGATCGGGGACGTCCGCGCCGACCTCGGCATGACCGCGACCGTCGCCGGGCTCCTCACCACGATCCCGGTCCTCTGCTTCGCCCTCGCGACACCGTTCGCGAGCTGGGTCATCGCCCGGTTCACCTCGGAGCGCGCCGTCTCGCTGTCGCTGCTCATCGTGCTGGTGGGCACCGTCGTCCGGTCGGTCCCGCACGAGGCCGCCCTGCTCGTCGGCACCGCGGTGATCGGGATCGGGATCACGATCGGCAACGTGGTGATCCCCGTCGTGATCCGTCGTGACACCTCACCCGAGCGGGTCGGTCTGGTGACCGGCGTCTACACGTCGGCGCTCAACGTCGGGTCGATGATCACCTCGCTCGGGACGGCACCCGTCGCCGCCGCGTGGGGGTGGCCGATCGCCATCGCGCTGTGGGGCGTCCTGGCGCTCGTCGCCGCCGCCGCGTGGACGTACACGGTCGGGGCGGCAGCCGCATGGCGCGGCGTCGACCGGGACCCCGAGCCGCTGCCCGCGACGGGTCCGATCGACCAGGTGCTCGACACCGGCGCCCTCCGGACGGTCACGGCGGAGCCGGCCGCCCCCGTCATCGAGGCGCTGCCGCACCCGGCCAAGCGCTGGGTGACGTGGGGGCTCATGCTCGCGTTCGGCGGGCAGGCGTTCTCGTACTACGCCCTGACGGCCTGGATCCCGACGCTCCTGCACGACGAGATCGGTTTCGACACGGCGTCCTCGGGCGCGAGCTCGTCGGTGTTCCAGATCCTCGCCGTCGTCGGTGCGCTCGGGGTCCCGGTGCTCGCGAGCCGGTTCCGGCCGCGGGTCATCATCGTCCTCGTCGCGTTCTTCTGGCTGGCGATGCCGCTCGGGCTGCTCGTCGCGCCGCAGCTCTGGCTGCTGTGGTCCGTGCTCGGCGGCGCTGCCCAGGGCGGCGGGATCACGATCATCTTCATCGTCATCGTGCGGCTCGTGTCGAACGACGACGACGCCCGGCGGTTGTCCGCGTTCGTGCAGGGCGGCGGGTACCTGCTCGGGTCGGCGGGGCCGCTCGTGGCCGGGGCACTGCACGGTGCGACCGGCGGCTGGACGGCTCCGCTGCTGACCGTCCTCGTGGCGGTGCTGCTCCTCGGCGTCGTCGGGTCGGTGTCGGCTCGCAAGGTGCGCTGAACGGGCCGCAGGCGACGCGGTCAGGCGCTCCGGGCCTCCAGGACCTGCCGGAGCGACATCGGTGCCTGCCCGGTGACCCGCTCGACGTCCCCGGACACCTTCGCCAGCGCGCCCTCGCCGATCGCCGTGTACGTGCTCACCCAGGCGTCGGCCTGCCACGGCTCCGGGTCCCACCGCTGCCGTGAGGCGTAGGCCTCCGCCACCGTCTCGCGGTGGTAGGTCACGGGCCGGCCGCGCACCTCGCTGACGACCGCGGCCGCCTGCTCGAGGGTGATCGCCGCCGGTCCCGTCAGGTCGTACGTCCGGTCCAGGTGCCGAGCAGGATCCCGGAGGACCGCCGTCGCCACGCGAGCCACGTCGGCCCGCGCCACCGCCGCCATCGCCCCGTCGCCCGCCGGACCACGGATGACGCCGTCCTCGCCGACCAGGTCCTCGACGAAGTCCAGGTAGAACGAGTCGCGCAGGAACGTGTGCGCCATCGAGGTGTCGCGGACAGCCTGCTCGGTCCAGAAGTGGTCGCGACCGAGCGTGAAGGTGGCGTCGGCGGCGGCACCCTGGAAGGACGTGTACACCACGTGCCGGACGCCCGCGTCGGCCGCGGCGCGCACGACGGTGCGGTGCTGGTCGAGCCGGTCACGGGCCTCCGCCCCGGACACCAGGAAGAGGACGTCCACGCCCTCGAGGGCGGCGCGGGCCGCGTCGGCGTCGGCGTAGGTCGCGACCGCGACCTCCGCTCCGGGCAGCTGCGGGGCACGGGAGGCGTCGCGGACGAGCATGCGGAACGGCACGCCGTCCGCGGCGAGCGCGCGGGCGACGGCGCCGCCGATGTTGCCGGTGGCCCCGGTGATGGCGATGGTCACGTCGTGCTCCTGTCGGTCGGTGGTGCGGTCGGGTGGGACGTGCTCAGGTCCGCACCAGGACGGAGGCCCGGTGCAGGTCCGCCGTCACGCGGACGGCGTTCGCACCGTCGACCTCGACCGCCCACCTCCGGGCGCCCTCGTGGTCGCGGCCGTGCCGCATGTGTCGACCGACCAGGCGGTCGATCCGCACCGAGTCGTCGACGACGCAGGCCCACGTCTCGGTGAACAGCCCGGGCAGCTCCCGCCACGGGGCGGTCCGGTCGAGCAGGTAGTTGCCCTCGGAGACGACGAGCACGGTTTCGGGCGGCACGGCGATGCTGCCGGCCACCGGTTGGTCGACGCGTCGGTCGAAGTCGGGGGCCCAGACGGTGGAGCCGGTGCCGTCCGTCCCACCGGTGCCGTCGACCGCGGTCAGGCGGCGCACGAGTGCGACGTACCCGGCCGCGTCGAAGGTGTCGATCGCACCCTTGCGGTCGCGGCGGCCGAGGGCGTCGAGCGCGGTGTTCGCCAGGTGGAAGCCGTCCATCGGGACCTGCACGGCGACGCCCGCGCCGAGCCGGTCCGTGACCTCGGTGACGATCCGACGGGCGAGCGTGGACTTGCCCGCCCCCGGTGCCCCGGCGATGCCGACCACGCTGCGTCCGCCGGCCTCGGCGAGCGCCACCGCACGTGCCACGGCCTGGTCGACGGACAGGGTCTCCTGCGTGCTCACGCGTCCATCCTCGTGCATCCAGGGGCCGGACGAACAGCGTCCGACGACCGTGCCCGGTTCCCCGTCGGCGGGTGCAGTGTCCCACGAACGGGCGCGTTCCCCCGGCGACGAACGGGCGGTAGCGTTCGTCACCTATGGCGCAGACGACATCCGGCCCGGCCGTCGCACAGGTCACCGCTCCCGACCGTGCGGCGCCGCTGGCCGTGCGGTCGTCAGCCAGGACGACCCCGCTGACGAACCAGGTGGTCATCGCCGCGGTGTCCGTGGTCGCCGCGGTGTGCAGCGTGCTGCTCCCCTGGCTGACGGTCACGAACGCGCCGAGCATGTGGGCGGGAGCGGGCCTGACGCTGGTCGGGTTGGCGTTCACCGGACTGCTCGTGGCACGACCGGAGCTCGCTCGGTTCGAGCTGCTCGTCCCCGCGCTCGACTTCGTCGCGATCGGCCTGCTGCGGTTCGGCACCGGAGATGCGCGCTCACCGTTCCTCGCTGCGGTGCTGCTGCCGGTGATCTGGATCGCCGCCCGGCCGGGTCGTCAGCACGTCGTGTACCCCCTGATCGGCACCGCGGTGACCTTCCTCCTGCCGACGGTCGTCGGGCAGACGGAGCTCGGTTCCGCCGAGATCGTGCGCCTGGTGGTCGTCCTCGTGGTCTTCATCGGGGTCGCCGGCGTCACGAACGAGCTCGCCCGCCAGGCCGCGGTCCGGCTGCAGGCGATGCAGGACCTGCGACAGCAGGCCGAGGCGGAGATCAGCCAGGCCGCCCTCGTGCAGCGTTCGTTGCTCCCCGTGACCGCCGTGGACATCCCGGCCGCGCTGACGGTCCGGGCCGTGTGCCTGCCGACCCGCTCGGTCGGTGGTGACTTCTACGACTGGTTCCCGATCACTGACGGCGCTGCGTTCACGCTCGGGGACGTCATGGGCAAGGGCGTCGGCGCGGGCATGATCGCCGCCGTCGTCCGGTCGGTCCTCCGGTCGTCGGTGCGGGTCGGCGCCCCGAACGAGGCCGTCGGCCGGACCGCCACCGGCCTCGACGTCGGTCTGGACGCCCCGACGACCGAGCAGTTCACGACGTGCTTCCACCTGCACGTCAGCGTCGACGGTGTCGCCCGGTGGGTGGACGCCGGGCACGGACTGACCCTGCTGCTCCGCGCGGACGGTGGTCACGAGTGGCTCCGGAGCTCGGACCTGCCGATCGGTGTCGGGTCGGCGTGGACGACGCACGAGACGGCGCTCTCCCCCGGGGACGTGATCCTGAGCGTCAGTGACGGCGTGCTCGACCTGTTCGGGGACGGTCTGGAGGCGCTCGACCGGTTCGAGGCGTTCGCCGTCGCGGACCCGGACCCCGACCACCTCGTCGAGCGGCTCGAGGAGCGCGGTCGTGCGGGCCACAACGAGGACGACGTCACGGTGCTCGCGATCCGGTACGACCCGGAGCTCGAGGCCGCCCGGTCCTGAGCGCCCCCGGGACCGAGCAGTGCTGACCGTCCCCAGCGGTCACGCAGTCGTGTCCCCACCGACCCCGGCCCAGCGCAGCGCCTGCACCACGAGCAGCCCGTGCCGGTGCGTCCCGAGCTCGTCGAGCCGTACCCACCGTGCCATGTCCGTCGTCCCGACCGCCTCGTGGCGGAGCGCGCCGCCCGCGACCCTGGCGCGGTGCACCACCTGCACGGCCTTCATCGGCCGGCCGTTCCGGTGCTTCCGACGCTCCGGCGGCACGACGTGCGACCGGATGCCGAGCAGCCCCTCGACCACGACGTCGTACCCGGTCTCCTCGCGGACCTCGCGGACGGCACCCTCCTCGACGGTCTCGTCGAGCTCGACCCCGCCGCCGGGCAGCGTCCAGAGCCCCGCGTCCGGCCAGCTCAGCCGTGCGAGCAGCACCCGGTCGCCGTCGGTGACCACGGCGTAGGACGCCAGCCGGGTGTCGTAGTCGGTGTACTCCATGACCCGACCATCCCAGCAGGCGGGCCGATGCCGGCGAGCCGCGCCGTGCCTCCCGTCCGGACGGCCGCGCCGGAGCCGGCCGCCGCCGCCTGCATCGGAGGATGCAACCTCCCCGGGTCCCACCCTTCGGGTCTCGGCCGGGAGCGCTCGGGTTCCTAGCGTGGACGACGCACGCCGTCCGGAACCGCCCCCGTCAGGAGTCCTCGTGTCCACAGTCCTCTCCCCCGCCCGTACCGGCACCGCCGTGCACCTCGACCGGCTCACCAAGACGTACCCGAACGGCCCGTCGACCGTGACCGCGCTCGACGGTGTCTCCCTCGACATCGCCTCCGGCAGCTTCACGGCCGTGATGGGTGCGTCCGGGTCCGGCAAGTCCACGTTCCTCAACTGCGCCGCCGGGCTCGACACCCCCTCGAGCGGCCGGGTGGTCATCGGCGGGGTCGACCTCGGCGCGCTGAGCCCCGACGCCGTGACCCGGTTCCGCCGCGACCACGTCGGCTTCGTGTTCCAGGGCTACAACCTCGTGCCGCACCTGACCGTCGGCGAGAACGTCCGGCTGCCCCTGACGCTCGCCGGCACGCGCGCCGACGAGCAGCGGGTCGCGGAGCTGCTCGACGCGGTCGGCCTGGGCGGGATGGCCGACCGCCTGCCCGGGGAGCTGTCGGGCGGTCAGGCGCAGCGGGTCGCGATCGCCCGCGCGCTCGTCGCCGGACCGGACGTGGTGTTCGCCGACGAGCCGACCGGTGCCCTCGACACCGCGACCGCGGACCGGATCCTGCAGCTCCTGCAGCACGCGGTCCGGTCGCTCGGGCAGACCCTGGTACTCGTCACCCACGACCCGCGGGCGGCGGCCTTCGCCGATCGCGTGGTGTTCCTGGCGGACGGTCGGGTGCGTGACGAGCTGCACTCCCCCACGCTCGAGTCGGTCACCGCCCGCGTCCTCGGTCTGGGGCGCTGAGCCGTGCGCGCCGCCCTCCGCTCCCTGCTCGTCGTCAACCGCGCGGCCGTGCTCGGCGCCGGCGTCGTGGTCGCCCTGGCCGCCGTGCTCCTCGCGGTCACGGCCGCCTGGCTCGAAGCCGGTGTCCGGCACCCGGAAGCGCCGTTCCTCTCCACGGTCGCGGGCTCGTTCGCCGGCACGCTCCTCCTGATCACCGTGTTCATGGTGGCCAGTGTCTTCGCGGGGGTCCTCCGCGAGCGGCGGCGTGAGTTCGCCCTGCTCCGGGCGATCGGCGCGACCGCCGGGCAGATCCGCGGGTCCGTCCGGACCGAGGTGCTCCTCCTGCTCGCACTCGTCGCGCCGCTCGGTGCGGTGGTCGGCACGTTCGTCGCGCCGCTCGTCACGCCGCTCCTGGCGTCGAGCGACCTCGTGCCCGCGGGCTTCACGCTCACCCCGACGGTCGTCCCGCTGGTCGGCACGCTGGCCGTCCTCGTCCCGACCGGACTGCTGGCCGCGGCGATGGCCGCCCGCGCCGCGACCCGTCCCAGCCCGACGGACGCCGTCCGAGCGAGCACCACCGACGTCCCCACGCTGTCGCGCGGTCGGCGGATCGCGGCCGGTGTCACCGCCCTCGTGGGGCTCGCGACCGCGTCCACGCCCTTCTTCACCCCGGGCCTCGTCGGCAGTGCGACCGGCGCCACCTCGGCGATCGTGCTCGTCATCGCGGCCGCCCTCGCCGGGCCGCTCCTGGTGCAGTGGGGTGCCCGACGTGCCCTCCGCGGTGCCCACGGTCCCGCGGCCACGCTCGCGCTCCTCAACGCGCGTGGGGCCTCCCGGCGCCTCAGCGCCGCGGTGGTGCCGCTCGCGCTCCTCGTGGCGCTCGGGACGGTGCAGACCGGGACGGACGCCGCCGTCCAGCGTGCGACGGGGGACCAACTCCGGGCGGGCCTCCAGGCCGACCTCGTCGTGACCGGAGCGGACGGCGTGACCGCTGCCCAGGCGGAGCGGATCGCCACGCTGCCGGGCGTCCGCGCCACGACGACGATGCGCGACACCGCCGGCTCGGTGCAGGTCGAGCAGGCCGACGAGGACCTCCCCGCGCTCGGTGACCTCGAGTGGGAGCCGACCGTGATCCGCGCGCTGTCCAGCGACGACGGACGCGTCGACCCCACCGTCCGCGCCGGCTCCCTCGACGCGCTCGACGAGCCCGGCACCGTCGCGGTGAGCACCGACGTCATCGCACTCACGCCGACCGGGCTCGGGGACACCATCCGGATGCGGACGGGCGACGGGCCGGCCACCTCGGCGCGGATCGTCGCGGTCTACGACCGCGGCCTGGCGTTCGGCGACGTCCTCGTGCGCGACCGCGCGAGCGGCCCGGCCGGCACGCTGCTCGTCGACACAGCCGCCGGCGACCGGGCGGCCGTCCGGAAGGCCCTGCTCGCCACCGGCGCGGACGTCACCTCGGTCGACGGGTACGTCGCGAGCGCCCTCCGGTCCGGCGACGGTGACCGTCAGCTGTCGCTGGTCCTCGTGATCGCCCTCCTCGCCTTCGTGGCGGCCGCCGCGGGCAACACGCTGCTCACCGCTACCCGGGGTCGGCGGGACGAGTTCGGGTTGCTGCAGCGGACCGGTGCCACCCGCTCCCAGCTGCTGCGGATGGCCGGGGTCGAGACGGCGTACACCGCGGTCGCAGCCGTGGTGATCGGGACCGTCGCGGTCCTGCCGGCGCTGGTCGGCGTCGGGTACGGGCTCGCCGGTGTTCCGGCGGCCGGGTTCGACCTCGTGTCCTGGGCCGGGTTCGCGGCTGCGGCGGTGGTCGTGGCGGTCCTCGGGGTGCTGCCGGGGGCAGGGCGGATCGTGCGGGGGCGGTGAGCCTGGGCGGGCATCGCTCGGCGGATCACCGCTTCCGGGTGGCGCGCTCAGACCAGCGCGACCGCACCCCAGCCGGCGCGCATCCGCGCGACGGCACGGTCCCAACCGGCGAGCAGGTCCGCGTCGTCCCGGAGCATGGCCTGCAGCTGCAGTCCCTCGTACAGGGCGACGAGCTGCTCGGCAGCGTGGCGGGGTGACGTGCCGCGGGGTTCCCGCCCGGCGAGGACGTCGCGGACGAGGGCCAGGGTGACGTCGTCGAACGCGTGCTCGTACTGAGCGCGGAACCACCCGGCAGCGGGGTGCGACGGTGCGGACGCGGCGCTCAGGGTGGCGATGCGGATCCGGACCAGCGCGGGGTCGGCGAGGCCGGACTCCAGGCGGGCGCGGAGGTACGCCGCGGCGCCCTGTTCCTCGGCCAGGTGCCACAGCCTCCGGCGGGCCCCGTTGTCCCAGCGGTCCATCACGGCGACGACGAGCAGCTCCCAGACCGGGTACGCGGCGGTGAGCTGCTCGACGGTGACGTCGGCGAGCGCCGCGACCTCAGCCGGGCCGACGCTGTGGAAGTCCGATCGCCGGAACGCCTCGATCGCTGCCGAGACGATGCGGTGGCGGAGATCGACATCGGGCATGAGGACGATCATCCGTCGCGGGCGGCGATGGCGCGACCGCCAGTTCGAGGGGTGCCGTACCGGTCCGGGCGCTGGACCGGGTCAGCCCCGGTCGAACGTCAGCGTCTCGTCGTCGGCGACCGTGACCCGTCCGGTGCGGGCGAACTCCGCCCAGACCGCCCGGATGCCCGGCCCTCGCCGCTCGACGGCCGCCCAGTCCCGCTCGGGCACGAACCGGCTGCCGGCCCAGGCCTGTCGGTCGCCGAGCAGCAGCGGCACGTCGCTCATGTGCACGGCCCCGGTCGGCCGGACGGTGACCCCGCGGTGCAGCCGGTAGACGACGGCCCGGCCACCGGCAGCTCGGTGCCGTGCGGCGAACGCCCGGGCGTCCCGGCCGTAGATGACCGCGGTGAGGGGTCGGACGAGCAGCCAGCGGACGAGCGCACGACCGGTGGGGGTCCGACAGAGGGCCGCCAGACCGGGGATCATCGGGATGTAGAGCGCGGCCTCGTCCGACGCGGACCCGATCAGGACCTCGACGTCCGGTGCCGCCCGGCGCCAGGCATCGTCGAGCTGACGTTCGGCCGGCAGTGGCGCGTGCCCGTACTGCGTGCCGAACGGCATCCCGCCGCGGAGCCCGTACGGCAGGGCGACCCGCTCCGCCGCGGCCTGCAGCGCCAGCACCTCGTCGAGACCGGTGTCCGGTCCGACCGTGCCGACGGCCCGGACCATGGCGCGGTTCATCCGGGCACGGCGGCGGGACAGGCCGAGCGGCGCGCTCTGCACGATGGCCCGGCGGAACAGCCCGGCCGTGCCGTCCGCGGCCATCAGGTGGGCGATGGCGTCGCCACCCGCGGACTGTCCGAACAGCGTGACGCACTCCGGGTCGCCACCGAACGCCGCGATGTTCTCGTGCACCCAGCGGAGCGCCGCGACGAGGTCGAGCAGCCCGAGGTTCGCCGGCACGCGCTCCCCGTCACCGAGGAACCCGAGCACCCCGAGCCGGTAGGTCACGGCCACGACGACCACCCGCTGCTCCTCGACGAGGGCGCGCGGGTCGTGGATCGGGATGTCCCCGCCACCGACGACGTACGAGCCGCCGTGGATCCACACCATCACCGGCAGGCGTTCGTCGTCGCGGACGTCGGCGGGGATCGTCACCGAGAGCGCCTGGCAGTGTTCGGAGACCTCGGCCTCGATGGGGTGGATGAGCTCCTCGAGCACGGGCGTCGACGGCTGCGGCGGCACGGGTGCGGGGGTGTCGGCGACGAAGTCCTCGGCGAACGGCGGCATCGGCTCGGGGCACGCGAAGCGCTCGGACCGCGCGTACGGGATGCCGAGCGCGCGGACGACCGCGCCGTCGTGGTGCCCGACGATCCGGCCGACGGGGGCGGTGAAGGTGCGGGTCGGCGCGGTGGTCATCCCGCAACCGTACGACGGACGGGAGGCCCGTGGCTGCGTGGCCACGGGCCTCCAGTCCGACTCGGGTCGCGTCAGCGGACCCGCTTGATCGGCAGCACCACGAGCGCCCCGATGATGGCGACGCCTCCTGCCGCCCAGCACATCAGCTCGTAGTTGTCGGGCGAGCCCCCGGTGCCGAACTTCAGGAAGAACAGTGCCGCGGCGGGGGCGAGGGACTGCGGCAGCGCGTTGGCGATGTTGATCACGCCGAGGTCCTTGCCCGGCCGGTCGGCGTTCGGCAGCACGTCGACGACGAGTGCGGTGTCGATCGCGGAGTAGATGCCGTAGGCGAAGCCCATGATGACCTCGGCCACGTAGAACCCGTTCACCGTCTCGGCATGGGCGAGGACGATGAGCCCGACGGCGAACAGCGCGGTGGAGCCGGCGACGAACACCTTGCGGCGCCCGAGCCGGTCCGAGGCCCAGCCGGACAGGGCGGCGCTGACCAGGAGCGCGATCGTGTAGAGCAGGACGCCGAACGCGACGGCGGCGGTGGCCTCGGCGTCGCTCGACAGGCCGATGTGCTCCTTCATGTAGAGCAGCCGGTACGTCGTGAACATGAACGTCGCGAAGATGATGAGGAAGCGCGACCACCACGCGAACGCGAAGTCCGGGTTCTTGATCGGGTTCGTCCAGAACGACGAGATGAGGTTCAGGAACGTGAACTTCTTCAGCGGGTACGTCGGCAGCTCGTCACGCGCGACGACGGCGTAGACGACCACCAGGACGATCGCCAGGATGCCCGGCGCGATGAACAGCACGGGCAGGTTCGCGACGAAGAACACGGACAGGTACGTGCCGGCCAGGACGGCGGTGTTCTGGGCGAGCGCGATGATGCTCGACGACCTGCCACGCTGGAACTCGGGGACGTTGTCGGCGAAGCTCGCGGTCAGTGTCGAGAGCACGGTGTTGGCGGCGAGCTGCGCGAGGAGCCAGCCGAGCGTCAGCTGCAGGGTGTCCGGCGCGTACGCGATCCAGCCCAGGGCGATCGCAAAGACGACGACGCCGGTGAGCATCCACGGACGGCGGCGGCCCCAGCGCGTCCGGGTCCGGTCGGACAGGGCACCGGCGAGCGGGTTCATGATGAGCGCCCCGAACGCGCCGATCGGCAGCACCGAGCCGATGACGTTCGCGGCGTCGTCGCCGGCGAGCGCCTCCGCCTTGAGCTGCATGCTCACGTAGACCGGCGCCATGAGCGCCACGAACAGGCCGAACTGTCCGAGGAACAGTGCGATCTGGTAGCCGACGCTGACACGCAGGGTGCTGACCGGCTGGGTGATCCCCTGCTCCGGGTGCACCAGCACCGGGGTCTCCGCGGGTTCGGGTGTGCTCATGACGCCTCCTTGAGTCGATGAAAACCATACCTCGTACGGTTTTACGAGGGTGAGCATACATGGCACCCCGAAGTCAGCGACCGTGAAAACTACACACCGGGTGGTTTCTGCGGTAGCGTCGTGATCGTCTCGCCGTGGAGCAGTGTCTCCGTCGGCCGCACACCAGTCAGGATCGAAGGAGCCTCTGCAATGCCCACCACCTCTGTGCAGCTCTACTCACTGCGCGACGCCATCGCCGAAGACCTCGACGCAGCCATCGCCCGGGTCCGCGAGATCGGCTACGAGAACGTCGAGCCGTACGCGTTCGTCGAGCGCGCCGCCGACCTCGAGCGCGCCTTCGCCGCCACCGGTCTGCAGGCCCCGTCCGGTCACGTCGCCGTGATCGACGCCGAGGACACCGCGCCGATCTGGGACGCCGCCGAGCGCCTCGGCATCCGCACGGTCATCGACCCGTTCATCCCGACCGACCGTTGGCAGACCGCCGACGACGTCAAGGCCATCGCCGAGCGCGTCAACGTGCTCACCGCCGAGGCCGCTGCCCGTGGCCTGCAGTTCGGCTACCACAACCACCAGTGGGAGTTCACGAACAAGGTCGACGGCCGGACCGTCTACGACCTCTTCGTCGAGCAGCTCTCGCCCGAGACCGTGCTCGAGGTCGACACCTTCTGGGCGACGGTCGGTGGCGCGGACGCCGCCGCCGTGCTCCGGAGCCTCGGCGAGCGCGTCGTCGCCATCCACGTCAAGGACGGCAAGGTCGACGGTGACATCCGCACCGCGCTGCCCTCGTCCGAGAGCGCGCTCATCGTGCCCGAGGCCCTCCAGCGCGCCTTCGAGAACCAGACCCCGGCCGGGCAGGGCGACGTCGACGTGCGGGGCATCCTCGCCGCCGCGCCGCAGGCCATCCGCGTCGTCGAGTTCGACGCGTACAAGGGCGACGTCTTCGAGGGCATCACCGAGTCCCTCACGTGGCTGCAGGCGAACGACGCCGCGGGGAGTGCCGCGTGAGCCGCGTCGGGATCGGCATCATCGGTGCCGGCAACATCTCCACGCAGTACCTCGAGAACCTGACGCAGTTCGCCGACGTCGAGGTCCGCTTCGTCGCCGACGTCCTGCTCGACCGGGCCGCCGCGCAGGCGTCGGCGTACGGCGTCGCGGCCTCGGGCACGGTCGAGGAGCTCCTGGCCCGCGACGACGTCCAGATCGTCATCAACCTGACGATCCCGGCCGTGCACGCCGAGGTCGACCAGCAGATCATCGACGCCGGCAAGCACGTGTGGAGCGAGAAGCCGATCGCCACCGACCACGACTCGGCCGCCGCCGTGCTCGCGTCGGCACAGGCGAAGGGCCTCCGCGTCGCGACCGCGCCGGACACCGTGCTCGGCGCCGGCATCCAGACCGCGCTCCGCGCCATCGCCCGCGGTGACATCGGCGAGCCGCTCACCGCGACGACGCTGTTCCACGTGCCCGGACCCGAGGCGTGGCACCCGAACCCGGACTTCCTGTTCGCGACCGGTGCCGGCCCGCTCTTCGACATGGGGCCGTACTACGTCACGACGCTCGTGCACGCCTTCGGCACCGCCAGCCGGGTGCAGGCGGTGTCCTCGAAGTCGCTCGACCGCCGCACGATCGCCTCGGGTGACCGTGCCGGTGAGACCTTCCCCGTCGAGGTCCCCACGCACCATGCCGCGCTCATCGAGTTCGCCGGCGGGCAGTCCGCCCAGTCGACGTTCTCGTTCCAGCACGCGCTGCCACGGATGGGGTTCGTCGAGATCAACGGCACGCTCGGCACGATCTCGCTCCCGGACCCGAACACCTTCGAGGGGTCGTCGCAGCTGTGGCGGTACGGGCACGACGAGCCCGAGACGCTCCCCGCCGTCGGCTCCACCTGGGGCCGTGGGACCGGCGTCGTCGAGCTCGCGCGCGCGATCGCCGAGGACCGTCCGGAGCGGGCCTCCGGCGCCGTGGCGCTGCACGTCCTCGACGTGCTGCTCGGCATCCGTGACGCCGCCGAGTCGGGATCGGCCGTCGAGATCACCTCGACCGTGGACGCGGTCCCGCCGCTGCCCGAGGACTTCGACCCCGCCGCCGCGGTCCTGACCGCTGGCGTGGACGCGTAGTCCCCGGACCACCACACCCGTGACGGCCGGTCCCCTCGGGGGCCGGCCGTCGCGTGTGTCCGGGCCCGTCCTCCGCGCACTCCGGATCGACCGTCCGCGCACTCCGGCCACTCGGGCACGGCACGCAGCCGAGGGCGCATTCACTCGAGTGCATGCGCACCATGGGAGTCGAAGAAGAGCTGCTGCTCATCGACCGGAGGACGGGCCGCCCGGTCCCGGTCGCCGACCAGGTCCTCGCCCGCGCCATCGCCGCCGGTGGCCCCGGTGACGGCGGCGAGGTCGTCGGCGAGATGCACCGCGAGGCCATCGAGGTCATCAGCCGGCCGCACTCGTCCCTCGCCGCCCTCGGCGGGCAGGTGCTCGCGAACCGCGACTTCACCGAGTCGCTCGCCTCGGAGGCCGGGGCGCACGCCGCCCCCCTCGCCACGTCCCCGTGCCCGGTGGATCCCCATCCGACGGACTCGGCGCGGTACGCGACGATCATGCAGCGGTACGGGACGCTGCCCCGGCGCGTGCTCACCTCGGGACTGCACGTGCACGTGTCGGTGGACTCCCCCGAGGAGGGCGTGGCCGTCCTCGACCAGATCCGGACGTGGACGCCGATCCTGATCGCCCTCTGCGCGAACTCCCCGTTCCACGACGGCGTCGACACCGGGCACGCGAGTTGGCGGTCGATGCTCTGGAACCAGTGGCCGTCCTCCGGGCCGATGGAACGGTTCGGCTCGTTGGCCCGGTACCGGTCCGTCACCGAGGCGATGCTCGGGAGCGGCGCACTGCTCGACCCGGGGATGCTGTACCTCGACGCTCGGCTCTCGCGGAACCACCCGACCGTCGAGGTCCGGGTGGCCGACGTGCCGCTCGACCCGGGGACGACGGTCACGGTCGCCGGCCTGGTCCGCGCCCTCGTCGACACCGCGGCCCGCGACGCGGCCGCCGGACGGGAGGCTCCGCTCACCCCCGCCTGCGCCGTGCGGCTGGCGAACTGGCGGGCGGCCCTCGAGGGGCTGGACGGGTGCCTCGTCGACCCGACGACCGAACGCCCGGCCCCGGCGCGCGACGTCGTGATGCTGCTGCTGTCGCACGTCCTGCCGGCACTCGTCGCGAACGGCGACGACCAGCTCGTCGAGCGTGGCATCGCCGACCTCTTCACGCTGGGCACGGGAGCGGCACGGCAGCGTGCAGCCCGACGACCAGCCGCCGCCGGGGCGCCCGACGACCTCGGCCACGTCGCGCTCGCGACGGCCCGCACGAACCCGGGCACACGCACCCACCTCGATGCCGCACGCCCGCGGACCACGATCGGACGGACCACGCCGTGACACAGACGACCACGCCCCCGGCACTCGGCGAGGAGCCGGACGAACTCCTCGGACGACGACCACTGCGGACCGGCATCCGAGCCGTCCACTGGCACACCTCCACGGACCACAAGACGATCGGCAACCTGTACCTCGTCACCTCGTTCTGGTACTTCTGCTTGGCCGGACTGATGGCCGTCGTGATGCGGACCGAACTCGCGACCCCCGGACTCGACGTCCTCGACACCCGGGAGCAGTACAACCAGCTCATGACGATGCACGGCACCGTGATGCTGCTGCTCTTCGCGACGCCGTTGTTCTCGGGGTTCGCGAACGCGATCATGCCGCTGCAGATCGGCGCACCGGACGTCGCGTTCCCCCGCCTCAACGCGCTGTCCTACTGGTTGTACGTCTTCGGCAGCCTCATCGCGATGGGTGGCTTCCTCACACCTGCCGGGTCCGCCTCGTTCGGGTGGACGGCGTACGCGCCGCTGTCCGACGCGACGTTCGCACCCGGCCTGGGGAGCACCCTCTGGGTCGCCGGACTGAGTCTCACCGGCTTCAGCACGATCCTCGGCGCGGTCAACTTCATCACGACCATCATCACCATGCGGGCCCCCGGGATGACGATGTTCCGGATGCCGATCTTCACGTGGAACGTGCTCATCACGTCGCTCCTCGTGCTCATGGCGTTCCCGGTGCTCGCGGCCGCGTTGTTCGGGCTGCTGCTGGACCGGGCGTTCGACGCACAGATCTACAACCCGGCGAACGGCGGGGCGCTCCTCTGGCAGCACCTGTTCTGGTTCTTCGGCCACCCCGAGGTCTACGTCATCGCGCTGCCGTTCTTCGGGATCGTCTCCGAGGTGTTCCCGGTCTTCAGCCGCAAGCCGATCTTCGGCTACAAGACGCTCGTGTACGCGACGATCACGATCGCGGCGCTGTCGATCTCGGTCTGGGCGCACCACATGTTCGCCACCGGCGGGGTCCTGCTCCCCTGGTTCTCCCTCATGACGATGCTCATCGCGGTCCCCACGGGCGTGAAGATCTTCAACTGGACCGGCACGATGTGGCAGGGCTCGGTGACGTTCGAGACGCCGATCCTCTGGGCCATCGGGTTCCTGGTCACGTTCACGTTCGGCGGCCTCACCGGGGTGATCCTGGCGTCACCGCCACTGGACTTCCACGTCCACGACTCGTACTTCGTCGTCGCGCACTTCCACTACGTCGTGTTCGGCACGGTCGTCTTCGCGATGTTCTCCGGCTTCTACTTCTGGTGGCCGAAGTTCACCGGGAAGATGCTCGGCGAGCGCCTGGGGAAGATCCACTTCTGGATGCTCTTCATCGGGTTCCACACGACGTTCCTCATCCAGCACTGGCTCGGCGTGATCGGCATGCCCCGGCGGTACGCGAGCTACCTGCCGGAGGACGGCTTCACCTGGCTGCACCAGGTGTCGACCGTCGGGGCGATGGTCACCGCGGCGTCGATGCTCCCCTTCTTCCTCAACATCGTCCAGACGATGCGGCACGGGCAGCGGGTGCGGGTCAACGACCCGTGGGGCTACGGCCGCTCGCTCGAGTGGGCCACGAGCTGCCCCCCGCCGCGGCACAACTTCACGGCGATCCCGCGGATCCGTTCCGAGTCCCCCGCCTTCGACCTGAACCACCCGGAGGCCGGCATCCCGGTCGGTGTCGGTCGGGCGATGGACGCGCCGGACGCGGCGACGCACGACCAGGCGAGCGGCAAGACGCGCGAGCCCGAGGGCCCCGGCCAGCAGGCCTGACCCCGCTTCAGTGGTCGTCGTGCCCCTCGGTGCTGCCGGGGGGCACGATCCGTTCCAGCAGCCGCAGCACACGCTCGCCGTCGACGGCGTCGGGGTCGAGCAGCCACTGCACCTGCAGGCCGTCCGAAGCCGCGATGCTGAGGCTCGCCAGGTCCTCGGGGTCGAGGTCCTCGCGGATCCGTCCGGCGGCCTGGTCGGTGCGGATGAGGTCCGCCAGGTCCGCGCGCAGGCGGGTGAAGCGGTCGCGCATGAACTCGCGCGTGGTCGGGTGACCCTCCTGCACGGCGTCGGCTGAGAGCGTCGTGTAGAGCTGGACGAGGCCGGGGACGGCCCGGTTCCGCGCGGCGCTCTCCCGCATGTCACCGATCGCCGACTTCATCCGCTCGGGCGCACCCTGTTCGCGGACCTCGTGCTCGCGGTAGACGGCGAGGAGCAGCTCGTCGCGGCTGGGGAAGTAGTGCCGGAGTGCCGCGTGGGTGATCCCGAGGGCGTCGGCCACGGACCGCAGCGAGGACGCGTCGACGCCCTGTTCGGCGACCATCCGGATCATCTCGTCGAGGATCTGTGCGCGTCGCTCGGTGCCCTTGCGGTAGCCGCCGCGGCGCGGTGGAGCCGCGTCGGTCTCGTCGGCCGCCTCGGTCATCCTGCTAACTTACCGCTGGAAGGTTTTTGCGGCCAGTGCCGGACGGGAGGCCCGGATCACGACCCGGACCAGACCTCGCGTCCGAGGCGCGTCAGGACGCGGCGTCCGCCGCCGGGCGGTCGTCGACCGCGGACCCGGCCGGGTCAGGGAGGGCACGGACGGTGGACTCGTCGACCGTGTACTCGTCCACCGGAGCGGCCGCACCTGCGTCGAGGGCCGCCGTGATCTGCCCGAGGCACCGGGCCAGGACCTCGTTGTCCTCGGCCGACAGGTGGTCGATGACCTCGACGACGGCCTGGTGGAAGGTCTCGTACGACACGTCGATCTTGCGGGCCGCCTGCACGGTCGGTTCGAGCACCTGCGCTCGGCGGTCCGTGGGGTGCGGTGACCGGACCAGGTCGCCCTTCTCGACGAGCCCGTCGACGATCTTCGTGACCGAGGCGTTGGACACCCCGAGCATCACGGCCAGGTCCTTCGGTCCCATCGTCCGACCGTCGCGGTGGGCCTGGAGCATGTAGCGGACGGTGAGGAACTCGTTCTTCGTCAGCCCGCTCTCGACGCGGGCCCGTTCGAGCTGGTCCTCTTCCGCGTGCTGGAGGCGGAGCAGTGCGTCGACGGCGGTCTTGGCGGACCGGGTGCGCGGTTCACGTGCGTAGAGGTGGACGTGCTCGCGGCGGACGACGGTCAACGGCATGGGTGCTGGTCTTCCTCACCCGGTCGATCCGGGAGGTCGTGCTGGAGGTCGGACTGCCCGCTCAGGCGGCCGGCGCGACGAAGAAGTCGGCGTAGGACAGTTCGGAGCGGCGGGACAGCAGCGACGGGTCCTGGATCCGCTGGGCGACGTACGCCTCGATGACGGCCGGGTCGGTGAGGCCCACGCGCGGGTGGGACCCGCCGAAGCGAGTGTCGTGCGACGTGCCGTGGTACGTGCTCTGCATGGTGGGCGCCTTCCTCGTCGAGAGACTGCTGTCCGTCCGGACGAGACAAGTCTTTCACATCGTGAACTATGTGGTCAACGAACTTTTTCGGGGGTTGTACATTTCGCGCGCCGAACCTCCAGAACGCCTGGTGGAACGACACGAGCCCCTCCTCGTCGTGAGGAAGGGCTCGTGTCGTCGCACTGCGCCGGGACTACTCCTTGTTGAGCTTGTCCTGCACCGTGCCGGCGATCTTCTCGACCGTGTTCGGCAGCTCGGTCGTGCCGTAGAAGCGCGCGTCCGGGTGCGTGGGCGGCGGCATCGGCGACGACGTGGTGGGGCCGTCGTGGTACGAGTACTCGCCCTTGCCGTCGAACGAGGGACCGCTCGCCCAGGGGCCGTTCTTCGCCTCGGCTCCGTCGGAGAAGTTGAGGTACTGGTAGTTGACCTCCTGGTTCTCCTTGCTCTGCGGGAAGTTGCTCGGCACCGGCATGGTCTCGAGCCCGGACTCGCGGAGTTCCGCAGCCGCGGTCGCCCACATGTTCTGGTGCATGGTGTCGCGGGCGATGAGGAACTTCAGCAGGTCCCGCACGCCGTGGTCGTCGGTCATGTGGTAGAGCCGGGCGGCCTGGACGCGGCCCTGCATCTCGGCGTTCTCGTTCGCCGTGAAGTCGGCGAGCAGGTTGCCGCTGGCGGTGATGTACGAGCCCTGCCAGGGGTTGCCCATGCTGTCGACCGGACGCGCACCGGCGCCGGCGACGATGGCGTGCTGGATGTCCGTGCCACCGAGGACCGCAGCGACCGTCGGGTCGTCCTGCACCGCGTCGCCGGTGATGCCGAGCGGGGCCTTCTCGAGCAGCTGCGCGATCATCGTCGCGAGCATCTCGACGTGGCCCATCTCCTCCGCGCCGATGCCGAACACCATGTCGCGGTACTTGCCCGGGATGTGCATGTTCCACGCCTGGAACTGGTACTGCATCGCGACCGAGATCTCGCCGTACTGGCCGCCGAGCACCTCCTGGAGCTTGCGGGCGTAGACCGCGTCGGGCTTGTCGGGCGTGGACTTGAACTGGAGCTCTTGCTTGTGGAAGTACAAATCGTTCTCCTGTCTCAGTGGTGGTGGTGGGGGCGAGCGGTCAGAGGATCGGCGTGCCGCCGGTGACGGCGACGCGTGCTCCCGAGACGTAGCTGCCGTCGTCGCTCGCCAGCAGGACGTACACCGGTGCGAGTTCGGCGGGCTGACCCGGGCGGCCGAGCGGTGTCTGCTTGCCGAACTGCTCGACCTCCTCCGGGGGCATGGTGGAGGGGATGAGCGGCGTCCAGATCGGGCCGGGTGCCACGCTGTTCACGCGGATCCCGCGCGGGCCGAGCAGCTGCGCCAGGGCGGCCGACAGGTTCGCGACACCGGCCTTCGTCACGTCGTACGGCGCCAGGTCGGGCTTCGGGTTGTCGGAGTTGACCGAGCTGGAGCCGATGATCGACGCTCCGGCCGACAGGTGCGGCAAGGCGGCCTTGACCAGGTGGAAGTACGCGCTGAGGTTCGTCGCGAGGGTGTGGTCCCACTCCTCGTCGCTGATCTCCTCGATCGTCTCGTGCGTCATCTGGTACGCCGCGTTGTTGACGAGGACGTCGATGCCGCCGAGTTCCGACACGGCGGTGTCGATGACGCTCCGGCAGTAGGCGGGGTCGCTGACGTCACCGGGGAACAACACGGCCTTGCGACCGGCGTCCTCGATCCAGTGCTTCGTCTCCTGCGCGTCGTCCTCCTCCTCGGGGAGGTAGGAGATGAGGACGTCCGCCCCTTCGCGGGCGAAGGCGATGGCGACCGCCTTGCCGATGCCACTGTCCCCGCCGGTGATGACCGCACGCTTGCCGGTGAGCTTGCCGGAACCGGTGTAGCTCGTCTCGCCGTGGTCCGGCTTCGGCGACATCGCCTGCTCGGAACCGGGGGGTTGCTGCTGTTGATCGCTCATGTCGCTCCCTGTGACGAAGGTGGTTGCGTCGTGCAGGGGCGATGGTCGGCGGCGGTCGCTGAGTACGCGTCCGGAGTGTTCAGATCGCGCGGACGGGCTCGGCCGCGACCGGGGCGGGATCCCCGGAGGCCCGCGGATCGCGGGCGAGATCGCGCGTGTCACGGATGCGGGCCGGGAACGACGAAGGCCCCGATCTCCCGATCGGGGCCTTCGTCTTCTGCCTGGTGCGCGAGGGGGGACTTGAACCCCCACGCCGTTTCCAGCACACGGACCTGAACCGTGCGCGTCTACCAATTCCGCCACTCGCGCCAGCGACGAGAACACTACCATGCACAGACGGAGCCCGGAGCCAACCACTACCATGCAGTGGTCAGCGACCGAGAACGTGGAGACCATGGGCCTACTGGACAACTTCGAGCGAGGGTTGGAGCGCGCCGTCAACGGTGCCTTCGCGAAGACCTTCCGCTCCGGTGTGCAGCCGGTCGAGATCGCTGCGGCCCTCCGACGCGAGCTCGACACCAAGGCCGCGGTGGTCTCACGCGAGCGCATCCTCGTGCCGAACGAGTTCACGGTGCGCCTGGCGCCGCCGGACCACACGCGCATGAACGACGTCGGTCGCCCGCTCCTCGACGAGTTGACGCAGCGGGTCCAGCAGCACGCGGTGGCGCAGAACTACTCGTTCTCCGGTCCGGTGACGATCCGCCTCCAGCAGGACGGAACGCTGTCGACGGGGATCCTCGAGATCGACTCGACCACCGTGCAGCGCGACGTCGCGTGGGTGGCCGTCCTCGACATCGGATCGCAACGACACCGGCTGCACCGCGGACGCACCGTCGTCGGCCGCGGCACGGACGCCGACATCACCGTCGCGGACACCGGGACCAGCCGGAAGCACGTCGAGGTCCTCTGGGACGGCAAGCACGCGCAGGTGAACGACCTGGGCTCCACGAACGGGTCGAAACTCAACGGCGAACGCTTCCAGCAGGCGATCCTCGAGCCGGACTCCACCATCGAGATCGGTCGTACCCGTATGGTGTTCCGGGTGATCCCGGAGAACGACGGAGGTGCGCGATGACCACGGGCCTGACCCTGCTCGTCCTGCGCTTCGCGTTCCTCGCGGTGCTGTGGCTCTTCGTCTTCGTGATCGTCTTCGCGCTCCGGAGCGACCTGTTCGGCCAGCGCGTGCGCGCGATCCCCACCGACCCGAAGGCCGGCCCGTCCGGTCCCACCACCCCGCCGGTCCCCGCCGGCGCCGGTGCGGCGGCCGCACGCAACACCTCTTCGGCCAGCGCCTCCACCGAGCTGATCGGCCAGACCGGAGGTCCGACCGCCCCCGCCACGCCGGTCGCCACCCGACTCGTCATCACCGAGGGTGCGCGCGAGGGCATGGAGATGCCGCTCGGCGGCGGACCGATCACGATCGGCCGCTCGAGCGAGAGCAACGTCGTGATCCGCGACGACTACACGTCGACCAACCACGCCCGGCTCGACCTGCAGGGCGGAGCCTGGGTGCTCACCGACCTCGGGTCGACCAACGGCACCTTCGTCAACGGCCAGAAGGTCACCGCTCCCACCACCGTCGCGGAACGCACCCCGATCACCATCGGGACGACGACGTTCGAGCTGCGGCGGTAGGCCCGGATGCCGGCTCGCACGCTGAGCGCCGCTGTGTCCCACGTGGGGCGCATCCGCGCGAACAACCAGGACTCCGGCTACGCCGGTCAGCACCTGTACGCGGTGGCCGACGGCATGGGCGGGCACGCCGGCGGTGACGTCGCCTCGGCGATCGCGATCCGTCGCATCCGCGAGGTCGACCGTGAGTTCCCGTCGGCGCACGACGCCGAGTTCGCGCTGCAGTCGGCCCTGATCGCCGCGAACCAGCTCATCACCGAGACGGTGTTCGAGCACCAGGAGCTCACGGGCATGGGCACCACCGTGAGCGCCATGATCCGCGTCGGCGACCAGCTCGCGATCGCCCACATCGGCGACTCCCGGATCTACCGCTGGCGGGACGGCGAGCTGCAGCAGATCACGTCCGACCACACGTTCGTGCAGCGGCTCGTCGACAGCGGACGGATCACCCCGGAGGAAGCCGCCGTGCACCCGCGGCGCTCGGTCCTCATGCGCGTGCTCGGCGACGTCGATGCGGCGCCCGAGGTCGACACGGCCGTCATGGACATCCGCCCGGGCGACCGGTGGTTGCTCTGCTCCGACGGCCTGTCCTCGTACCTGGCAGAGGAGCGCATCCGCCACGCGCTCGCCTCGACGATGGACGCCAACCAGGTCACGCAGCGCCTCGTGAAGGAGACGCTCGACCACGGCGCGCCCGACAACGTCACGGTCGTGGTGCTCGACGTCACCGACTCCGAGCCGGGCGAGGACGACGACGCCGCGACCACCGTCGGATCCGCCGCAGCCCCGCTGACCTTCGAAGCGTCGACGGGTCGCAAGCCCATCCGCCTCCCCACGATCCTGCTGCACCCCCTCAAGGTCTCCGCGGCACCCGAGGACTCGCACTTCGAACCCGAGTCCGACCAGTACTTCGCCGAGCTCATCGCCGAGGACCGTCGTCGCCGCATCCGCCGTCGGATCTCGTGGTCGGTCGCGCTCGTGGTGGCGGTGCTCGTCCTCGTCGGAGCGGTGTTCATCGGGTACCGCATCGTGCAGGACCACTACTACGTGGGCACCGACCGTGGCTCCGTCGCCATCTACAAGGGCGTCCAGCAGACCATCGGACCGGTCGCGTTGTCCGACGTGTACGAGGACACCGACATCGCGATCGCCGAGCTGCCCGACTTCACCAGGGAGAACGTCCGCTCCACGATCAACGCGACGTCGCTCGAGGACGCCCGTGACATCGTCGAGCGCCTCCGCACCGCTGCCGAGACCGGGCAGGACCAGAGCGGCACCGGTGGGTCCGGTGCGGGCCCGTCGCCCTCCACCGACCCGTCGTCGTCGCGCAGCCCCTCGCCGTCCCCCTCCCCGTCCAGGAGCGCACGATGAGCGCCACGACCGCACCGTCGCTGACCCAGGCGATCACGATCAAGCTCCGTGAGCCCGCGCGGGCGCGCAACCTCGAGCTCGCCCTGCTCGTCATCGCCTGCGGGATCTGCGCCGGCGCGATGGTCCTCGTGCAGCTCGGCACCAAGGGCAGGGTCTTCGACACCTCGGTGCTCTGGACGGGCGCCTCGATCCTCGGACTCGCACTGGTGATGCACGTCGTCCTGCGCGTCGTCGCGAAGAACGCGGACCCCTTCGTCCTGCCGATCGCCCTCGTGCTCAACGGCATCGGCATCGCGGAGATCTACCGCATCGACATCCACAACGGCGACAGCGGCTGGGACGCGATCGGCGTCAAGCAGATCGCGTGGACCCTGCTCGCCATGGTGCTCGCCATCGCGACGCTGCTCCTCGTGCGCAACCACCGGTTCCTGCAGCGCTACCGCTACATCTTCATGCTGCTCACCATCGTGCTGCTCCTGCTGCCGATGCTGCCCGGCATCGGCACGAACATCGGCGGCGCACGGGTCTGGATCCGGATCGGGCCGTTCTCGTTCCAGCCGGGCGAGCTCGCGAAGATCACCATGGCGCTCTTCTTCGCCGGGTACCTCGTCACGGCACGGGACAGCCTGTCGATCGTCGGCAGGAAGTTCCTCGGGATGACGTTCCCGCGCGCCCGCGACCTCGGACCGATCCTGATCGTGTGGGGAGCTGCGATGAGCGTGCTGGTGTTCCAGCGCGACCTCGGCACGGCGCTGCTCTACTTCGGCCTGTTCCTCGTGATGATCTACGTCGCGACCGCGCGGCTCAGCTGGGTCGTGATCGGCCTCGGGCTGTTCATCGGCGGTGCGCTGGCGGCCGCGAGCGCGCTCGTCTACGTGCAGGGCCGGTTCGAGCAGTGGCTCGACCCGTTCGACCAGCAGATCTTCTCGCGTGAGACCCAGGGCAGCTACCAGCTCGTGCAGGGGCTCTTCGGCTTCGCGAACGGCGGCATCACGGGCACCGGCCTCGGCCAGGGTCGGCCGTACATCACGCCGGTCGCCAACGCGGACTACATCATCGCCTCCCTCGGGGAAGAGCTCGGCCTCATCGGCGTCTTCGCGATCCTGGGGCTGTTCGTCATCCTCGTCTCGCGGGGCATCCGGGTCGGGTTCATGGCACAGGACGACTTCGGCAAGCTGCTCGGGATCGGCTTCGGCTTCACGATCGCCCTGCAGGTCTTCGTGGTCGTCGGTGGCATCACCCGGATCATCCCCGTCACGGGCCTCACCACGCCGTTCATGGCGGCTGGTGGTTCGTCCCTGGTGGCGAACTGGATCATCGCGGCGATGCTGCTGCGGCTGACCGACTCCATCCCCGCCGAGCAGCGCATCCAGCAGGGTGCGTTCGCCGACCGGGGCAACGCCGGCCGTGGCCGGTCCAGGAAGGAGCGCCGATGAACCGCCAACTCCGCGGCGTCTCGACCGTCGTGGTGCTCATGTTCGTCGCCCTGTTCGTGTCGACGACCTCGATCCAGTTCTTCTCGGCGGACTCGCTCCGTGCCGACTCCCGGAACTCGCGCACCATCCTCGACAGTTACTCGACCAAGCGCGGCGCGATCCTCGTCGACGGCAAGCCCATCGCCGAGTCCACCGCGGTCGACGACCAGTACCAGTACCAGCGCAAGTACAACAACGGCGAGCTGTACTCGGCCGTCACCGGTCACTTCACGATCGGCCAGGGCAACACGGGCATCGAGAGCGCCGAGAACGCGGTGCTCTCGGGGAACTCCGACGAGTCCTTCTTCCAGAACCTCAACGCGATCCTGACCGGACAGGACGTCCGAGGCGACAACGTCAACCTGACGATCGACCCCGACGTGCAGCAGGCGGCCTACGACGCTCTCGGTGCGAACACCGGCGCGGTCGTGGCGATCCAGCCGAAGACCGGCAAGGTCCTGGCGATGGTGTCGAAGCCCGGCTACGACCCGAACTCGCTCACCTCGCACGACACCGACGAGGTCATCGCCCGGTACCAGGCGCTCGAGGCGGACCCCACCAAGCCGCTCCAGAACCGTGCCATCGCCGGCGACCTCTACACGCCCGGATCGGTCTTCAAGCTCGTCGTGGCCTCCGCCGCACTGGCGAGCGGCGACTTCACCCTCGACTCGACCCTGCCGAACCCGTCGACCCTGACGCTCCCGGGGACGAGCTCGCGGATCAACAACGCCGAGGGCGGCAGCTGCGGCGGTGGCGACGAGGTCAAGCTCCGCGTGGCCATCCAGTACTCGTGCAACATCCCCTTCGCCGAACTCGGGCAGAAGCTCGGGTACGACACCATCAAGAAGACCGCGGACGCGTACGGCTTCGGCGACGTCATCGACATCCCGACCTCGGCCACGCCCAGCCAGTACCCGGAGCCGGAGTCCACCGCGCAGCTCATGCTCAGCGCGTTCGGCCAGGCGAACGACCGGGTGACCCCGCTGCAGATGGCGATGGTGGCGTCGGGCATCGCGAACGGCGGTCGGGTGATGCAGCCATCGCTCGTCGAATCGATCGAGACGAGCGACCTGAAGACCGTCGAGTCGTTCTCCCCGAAGCAGTACAGCGCGCCCCTGTCGTCCGACCAGGCCGCCGACCTGACCGAGGCGATGCAGAGCGTCGTCGCGGCCGGGACGGGAACGAATGCGAAGATCGACGGTGTCGACGTCGCGGGCAAGACCGGGACCGCCGAGGGCGGGACGGGCGATCCGTACACACTCTGGTTCACGGGCTTCGCCCCGGCCAAGGACCCCGAGGTCGCGGTCGCCGTGGTCGTCGGGAACGGCGGCGGACTCGGTCAGTCCGGCGTCGGCAACACGGTCGCGGCTCCCGTCGCGAAGAAAGTCATGGAGGCGGTGCTGAACAAATGAGACCCACCAGCGGACTCACCTTCGGTGGGCGGTACCAGCTCTCGTCCCGGGTCGCCATCGGCGGCATGGGAGAGGTGTGGCAGGCGACCGACCTGGTCATCGGTCGCACCGTCGCCCTGAAGATCCTCAAGGACGAGTACCTCGGTGACCCCGGGTTCCTCGAGCGCTTCCGCGCCGAGGCCCGGCACGCCGCCCTCGTCAACCACGAGGGCATCGCCAACGTCTTCGACTACGGCGAGGAGGACGGCAGCGCCTACCTCGTCATGGAGCTCGTCCCGGGTGAGGCACTCTCCACCATGATCGAGCGGGAGCACACCCTCCCGGTCGACAAGGTCCTCGACATCGTCGCCCAGACCGCGAACGCCCTGCAGGCCGCGCACGCGGTCGGCCTCGTGCACCGCGACATCAAGCCCGGCAACCTGCTCATCACCCCGGACGGCCGCGTCAAGATCACCGACTTCGGGATCGCGCGCATCGCCGACCAGGTCCCCCTCACGGCGACCGGTCAGGTCATGGGGACGGTGCAGTACCTCTCGCCCGAACAGGCCAGCGGTCACCCGGCCTCCCCGTCGACCGACATCTACTCCCTCGGCATCGTCGCGTACGAGTGCTTGGCGGGACGTCGACCGTTCACGGGCGAGTCGCAGGTCGCGATCGCGATGGCGCACATCAACGAGCAGCCGCCGGCGCTCCCGGGCACGGTCCCGGAGCCGGTGGCGGCGCTCGTGATGTCCTGCATCGCGAAGAAGCCCGCCGACCGTCCCGCGACGGCTGCCAACCTGGCGCGTGCCGCCCAGGCGTTGCGCCGCGGTGACGTCGCCGCCGCGACGGTCGCGGTCCCCGCGCTCGCCGGCGCAGGTACCGTCGCCTTCAACCCGCCGGCCGGGAACGACGACGCCACGGCACTGATCGGCACGCAGCCGAACGCGCCCGTCGTCGGCGGTGCTCCTCGGACGCCCGCCGGGCCGGAGGACGACGAAGAAGAGAAGAAGAGCCGGGCCTGGATCTGGTGGGTCGTCGCGGCCGTGGTCGTCGCGGCACTCGTCATCGGCGGGATCGTGTTCGCGAACCAGGGCCAGGACGCGGATCCCGATCCGTCGCCGAGCCGTTCGGCGACGTCCTCCCCGGTCCAGACGCCCACCGAGGAGCCGACGCCGACCCCGACCGAGACGCGGACGACGATCAACCCCGGCGACTACGTCGGGCGGTCCACCGACGAGGTCCGTGCGGAACTCCAGTCGCTCGGCTTCGCCGTGCAGGTCCAGGACGGCGACCCCGCAGCCTCGGCCGAGCAGGCCAACACCGTGCAGTCGATCAGCCCCACCGGCAGCCTGGCCGAGGGCACGCTCGTGACCCTGCGGGAGTACACCGCGCCTCCTTCGGTCAACAAGCCGAACACGCCGAGTGCCGGCGCGGTGTCGGCCACCGGCGCCGTGACGTTCAGCTGGTCGACCGCGACCTGCCCGACCGGGTACACCGTCTCGAAGTACTCGTGGACGGTCTCCGGCGGGAAGGACGCCTCCGGCGCGACGAGCGGTGACACGTCCGAGACGTCCGTCGACATCCAGGCCGACCAGCCGGGCAACGACGTGACGCTGTCCTACACCGTGACGTGCGGCAACCTCGCGGCGTCGAGCAGCTCGGACCCGGCGACCGCCACCTGGGTGCAGCCGCCGGAGCCGACGGACGCCCCGACGCCGACCGCCACCCCGCAGGACTGAGTCAGCGCGAGACCGTCACGAGGCCCTGGCACGATGCGTGTCAGGGCCTCGCCACGTTCCGGTAACGGTTGACCCGTCAGCGCGGTCGGCCAGCGTCCCACCAGACACCCCTGCCGTACACTTGCTCGGACGGACATTCGGAGGAGTACGTGCCAGAAGGTGTGACCGCGGGGATCACGCTCCTCGCCAACCGTTACGAGATCGGTGACGTCATCGGTCGAGGGGGCATGGCCACCGTCCACGTCGGGACCGACACTCGACTCGGTCGGCGGGTCGCCGTCAAGCTGTTGAAGCCGAGCCTCGCGAACGACCCGGCCTTCCGCACACGGTTCCGGCAAGAGGCCCAGGCGGCGGCACGGATGGCGCACCCGACGATCGTCCGCGTCTACGACGCCGGCGAGGAGACCGTCCGCGAACCCACGGGCGCCGAGGTGCAGGTCCCCTTCATCGTCATGGAGTACGTCGAGGGTCGTCCGCTCAGCGAGATCGTCGCCGAGGGCCCGGTCGTGCAGGAAGAAGCGGCCCGCATCGTCGAGGGCATCCTCACCGCCCTCGAGTTCTCGCACCGTGCCGGCGTCGTGCACCGTGACATCAAGCCGGCCAACGTGATGATCACGCACTCCGGCCAGGTGAAGGTGATGGACTTCGGGATCGCCCGCGCCATCACGGACACGTCGGCCACCGTCGCGCAGACCACGTCGATCCTCGGGACCGCCTCCTACTTCTCGCCGGAGCAGGCCCGCGGCGAGCTCGTCGACGCCCGCACGGACCTGTACTCGACCGGCATCGTGCTGTTCGAACTGCTGACCGGCCGCCCGCCGTTCCTCGGTGCATCGCCGGTCGCGGTGGCGTACCAGCACGTGAGCGAACAGCCCGTCGCTCCCTCGACGATCACGTCCACGGTGTCCCCGGCGCTCGACGCGGTGACCTTGCACGCCCTCGTGAAGGACCGCACCCGGCGCTTCCAGAACGCTGCGGAGTTCCGCCGTGACCTGCAGCAGGCCGCTGCCGGTCACGTGCCGACCTCGTCGAAGAAGCTCGCCGCCGCCGCTGCCGACGACGCGTCACTGCTGTTCGGTGTCAACCCCCGCGCGGCCGCGACGGCCGACGTCGCGTTCCGGGAACTCGACGACACCCAGGAACGCCCGCCACAGCGCACGCAGAACCGGCCTCCGGTGGCCTGGATCTGGCTCGGCATCGTCCTGACCGTCGCGGTGATCGCCGCCGTCGCGTACTTCGTCGTCAACCTCGAGCCCGGCAAGCCCCCGGTCAGTTCCTCCGTCAAGGTGCCGAGCGTCGCGGGGCAGACGTACACCGAGGCGAGGGACCGGCTCGCCGCCCGTGGCCTGACACCCGTGAGCGTGGAGGAGCCGTCGGACGACGTGCCGAAGGACACGGTGATCCGCTCCGAGCCCGGGTCGGGGACACCCGTCGCCCGCAAGCAGGAGATCCGCCTCGTCGTGTCCACCGGACCGGAGCAGGTGGCCGTCCCCGACGTCGGATCGGCCTCCCAGGACGCGGCGACCAAGACACTCGAGGACGCCGGTTTCACGGTGGGTGCGGTCACGTCCGACTACTCGGCGACGGCTCCCGAGGGCACCGTCCTGAGCACCGACCCGGCCGCTGGTGGGGCGCAGCCCAAGGGATCCGTCGTGGACCTGGTCGTGTCCAACGGCAAGGTGAAGCTCCCCGACGTGACCCAGCAGCCCTTCACCACCGCGGATGCGACCCTGCGGGGCCTCGGCCTCACGGTGCAGGGGTCACCCTCGTACGCGTGCACCGGGAACACCGTCACGCAGCAGAGCATCCCGTCCAGCGACGTCGCCCAGGGCAGCACGGTCGTGCTGACGTACTGCGCCGCATCGTCCCAGCCGTCGCGACAGCTCTCCCCGCCCGATGACGGCGGCGACCAGGACGGCGCCGGCGACCAGGGCGGCGACGACGGCGCGGGCGACTGACCCGAGCGCGGACGAGTCGGTCGGCCTGACGGGGGCTTCGTCAGCGACAGCCCCGGTGCGGGGATCCCGCTCCGTGGGCGCCGGCCGGCTGGTCCGCCTAGCGGCCGGTGATGAGCGGCCCGAGTCCGGCTGCGCGCTCCGCGGCACCGTCGAGTCCGGCGGTCTCCAGCCAGTTGCCGACCATCCGGTACCCGCCTTCGGTGAGCACCGACTCCGGGTGGAACTGCACGCCGTACACGGGGGCTCCGCGGTGCTGGACGCCCATGATGACGCCGCCGGCAGTCCGGGCGGTGACCGTCAGTTCATCGGGGACGGTGCCGTCGACGATGGCCAGCGAGTGGTACCGCGTGGCCGTGAAGGGGTGCGGGACGCCGGAGAACAGCACGCTGTCGTCGTGGTCCACCTGCGAGGTCTTGCCGTGCATGAGCTCTTCCGCATGGGTGACCGTGGCCCCGAGGGCCTCCGCGATGGCCTGATGCCCGAGGCACACTCCCAGCAGGGGCTTGTCGACCGCGATCGCCGCACGGACGGTGGGGATCGAGACCCCGGCGTCGGCGGGCGTGCCGGGACCCGGCGAGAGCAGCACACCGTCGTACTCGCCGATCCGGTCCGCGATCTCGTCCTGCGGGAACGCGTCGTTGCGCACCACGTCGGTGTCCGCTCCGAGCTGCTGGACGTAGCCGTTGAGGGTGTACACGAAGCTGTCGTAGTTGTCGACGACGAGGATCTTGGTCATGGGCCGTTCACCGTACTCGTGGGGGATGTGAGCAGCCTCCGTCGGCCCGCGCTCACGCCTGGTGACGGTAGGATACCGGCCATGGCCATGGACAAGGACCGCACCAAGCCCGCCCGGAAGACCCGAGCCGACTCGGTCGACACCGCGGGGGACCAACCGAACCCCGTGTGGTTCAAGCCGGTCATGTTCGGCTTCATGCTCATCGGCCTCGCCTGGGTCATCGTCTTCTACGTCTCCGGCGGCACGCTCCCGGTCCCGACGCTGAACTCGTGGAACATCCTCATCGGCTTCGGCATCATGTTCATCGGCTTCCTCATGACCACCCGGTGGCGCTGAGCAGTCCAGCGCTCCGATCCGACGCCCGTCGCACCTGCTGGTGTGGCGGGCGTCGTCGTCTGTCCACAAGGAACTCGCCAGCGGCCCTCCTGCCGGGAGGCGCGCCCCGAGTTCTCCACAGATCGGCAGGTTCTCCACACAACGTTCCACACTCCCTGGCCGGAGTTCTCCACAGGCTCGTCCACAGTGGGGATAATCACACGGGTGTAACTCACTGGTCTCTCCACAGATGTGGACAACTTCTGGTCGAGGTGTGGAGAACGGCCGACGCCCAGCGCTGCCGGAGCGCTGACCGCTGGTCCGTGCCGGGACGGCATGCAGAACGCCCCACCGCCGGAGCGGTGGGGCGTTCTCTCGTGAGCCGTCGTGAGGTCAGGCGGAGGTGAGTGCGTACCCGACGAAGCAGAGCGCGATGGCGACCACGGCCTCCAGGACGAGGAGCGTGGTCTGCAACCCGCGCTGCCGGACGTTCCTCGTCCGCGCGAACACGAAGCCGGTGACGAAGCCGGCCAGGATGCCGCCCACGTGGGCCTGCCACGAGATGTTCGTCCCGGGCAGGAACCCGATGACCAGGTTCAACCCGATGACGACCAACAGCGAGACCGCGTTGTTCCCGAGGCTGCGCTGCAGCACGAAGAACGCCGCGAAGAGGCCGAAGATCGCACCCGACGCCCCGACCACCCAGGTTCCCGGGGCCAGGAACGTCACGAGCATGGACCCGCCGATCCCGGCGATGAAGTACAGCGCCAGGAACCGCCACGTGCCGAGCATGTTCTCGAGCATCCGACCGAAGATGAACAGTGCCCACATGTTGAAAGCGATGTGGAGGAAGCTCGAGTGCACGAACAGCACGGTGACGATCCGCCACGGCTGCGTCGGCAGCAGGGCGGAGTTGTACGCGAGCCACTGCGCGAGGAAGCCCCCGGACAGCTGGTCGAGCAGCCAGACGACCACCGAGACGGCGATCAACACGACCGTCGCCTTCTGGTCGAGCATCGCGAAGCGGCGCCGCGCGACGGTCAGGCTGCTCGGGCCGGATGCCCGACGGTTCTCCGTGAACTTCGCCCGCTGCTCACGGACGCACTCGGGGCAGTGCACCCCGACCGCTGCCGGCGTCTGGCACTCCGGGCAGATGGTCCGCCCGCAGCGCTGGCAGAGCACGAAGCTCGGCCGGTCCGGGTGCCGGTAGCAGGTGTTCGACGAAGCCGAGGTGGAGTCGGTCACCCGGGTCAGACGTCCTCGACGTCGATGCTCTGGATGACGACGTCCTCGACGGGCTTGTCACGACCGTCGGTCTGGACGCCCTCGATCGCGTCGACGACCGCGCGCGACTCGTCGTCGGCGACCTCACCGAAGATGGTGTGCTTGCCCTGCAGCCAGGGGGTCGCCACCGTGGTGATGAAGAACTGCGAGCCGTTGGTCCCGCGGCCGCCCTGGATACCGGCGTTCGCCATGGCGAAGATGTACGGGTTCTGGAACGTGAGCTCCGGCGAGATCTCGTCGTCGAAGCGGTAACCCGGGCCGCCGATGCCCTGGCCGAGCGGGTCGCCGCCCTGGATCATGAAGTCCTTGATGATGCGGTGGAAGACCACGCCGTCGTAGAGCTTGTCGGTCGACACCTTGCCGGTGCCGGGGTGCGTCCACTCCTGCGTGCCGGTCGCCAGACCGACGAAGTTCTGGACGGTCTTCGGGGCGTGGTTGCCGAAGAGGTTGACGCGGATGTCGCCCTTGTTGGTGTGGATCGTTGCGACAGCGGTGTGCAGAGACATGATCCGATTCTCTCATGTGGCGCTGGATCTGCACGGGACGCACAGCCGGTGATCTGTGACCTGTCAGCCGACCTGGTGGCAGGATGGGGGCACGTCGACCCATGGAGGTACCGAATGTCGATCGAGATCCCGCGCAAGCGCCGGAAGCAGATCAAGAAGCTCAAGGGCAAGACCGCGACGCTCCTCGGGGAGCAGCGGAAGGTCCTGGAGCACGCGAACGCCATCCTGGCCGAGGCCCGGGGACACGCCGCCGATGCTGCCCGGAAGGACCTCGCTCCCCGCGTCCAGAACGCGATCGACAACGGGCTCCGTCCCGCGGTCGCGACGGGCGTGCACGCTGCGACCTCTGCCGCTCAGAGTGCCTCGCACCGTTTCCAGTCCGAGGTCGTGCCCGGCCTCATCTCGACCGCTGGCTCCGTGCTCAGCGTCGGGGACCTGGCGAAGGACCCGCGCGTCCAGAAGATCGTGAAGGAAGCGCAGAAGCGAGGCGGGGTGTTCCTCAAGCAGGCTCCCGTCCCGGAGAAGAAGGGCATCGGCTTCGGTGGGGTCGCCCTCATCGTGGTGGGTGTCGTCGCGGTCGCCGGTGCTGCCTACGCCGCGTACCAGACGCTCCGCGCCGACGACGACCTGTGGGTCGCCGACGACGCTGACAACGCGGGCAAGCCCGCCGCCTGACCTCCTGGTTCGCTCGAAGGGCCCCGGCACTGTGCCGGGGCCCTTCGTCGTTCCCGGGAGGCCCGAGTGGCGCACGCCGGCCCGCCCGCCTCAAGGTCGCACAACACCCCGCCGTCCCGCCGCCGAGGTTCCAGAATCCGCGCACCTCGAGCGTCGAGAGCAGCACATTCCGGAACCTCGAGGAACAGCGCGCGGCACGTCGCGTAACCTCGGTGTGCAACCGACGAGGAGCCGACAACCGACGACGACGACGCGCCGCAGGAGCGGCGGCGCGGATCGGCACGACGACCGACCGCGGCGAAGCGAGGAACGAGCGGAGCAGAGCTCACGCAGAGGGAGTGGAGCCTAGGAGATTCGAACTCCTGACATCTGCCTTGCAAAGGCAGCGCTCTACCAACTGAGCTAAGGCCCCGGAGCGACCGAACCGGCCGCCACGTCGAGAGTTCCGACGCGGGAGTTGAGTTGTGGTGGGGCTACAAGGACTTGAACCTTGGACCTCTTCGTTATCAGCGAAGCGCTCTAACCGCCTGAGCTATAGCCCCTCAGACCGGATGAAAGCCTACCGTACGATCGCGCTGGAGCGAAATCGAGCCGATCGGCCCACCCGGACCGGGTCAGTTGTTGGTGAAGCCCACGAGCACGCCGCCCGTGATCCGCACGCTGAGGTTGTACAGGACGCTGACGATCGCACCGAGCACGGTCCCGACGACGACGTTGAGGATGCCGACGACGATCGAGAACCCGAGGACCTGGCCCAGCGAGAACTGGTCCATGATCGAGTAACTGTTCTGACCGGTGACGTCCTTCAACAGGCTATCGACCTGGTCGAAGACGCCGGTCTGGTTGAGGATGACCCACACCAGCGCCGTGGCCACGACGATCACGATCGAGCCGGCCAGGGCGATGAGGAACGACAGCTTCACCATCGACCAGAAGTCGACGTACACCAGGCGGAGTCGGACCTGACGAGTCCCGACGGGCCGCTTCGCTTTCCGCTGGAGCTTCTCGGCGACACTACTCATTGCTTGACTCGTCCTCTCCGGCCTCCACAGGCGCGGCGTCGGTGGGCAGCGCGTCGGTGGAGACTTCCTCCACGAGCTCTGCGTCGGCGGCGTCGGCGACCGCTTCGTCCGGGCTGACGGTCTCGACCGGGCCCGCGGGCTCGATCTCGGCGTCCGCCTGGTCGTCCAGGTTCCGCTCACTGTTCCGGGCCACGGCGATGATCCGGTCGTTCTCCGCGAACCTCGCGAAGACGACCCCCATCGTGTCGCGTCCCTTGGCGGGGACCTCGGCCACGGCAGACCTTACCACCTTGCCCGATTGCAGAACGACGAGCACCTCGTCGTCCTCGCCGACGATGAGCGCACCGACCAGGTCACCGCGATCGGCAGCCAGGCGGGCCACCTTGATGCCGAGGCCGCCGCGTCCCTGGGTGCGGTACTGGTCGACGGAGGTGCGCTTGGCGTAGCCGCCCTCGGTCATGACCCAGACGAACCCGTCGTCGGACACGACCGACGCCGACAGCAACGAGTCGTCACCACGGAAGGACATGCCCTTCACGCCGGAGGTCGATCGACCCATCGGGCGCAGGGTGTCGTTCGTCGCCGTGAAGCGGAGCGACATCCCGTGGCGGGAGACCAGCAGCAGGTCGTCGTGCTCGTCGACCAGCAGCGCGGACCGGAGCTTGTCACCCTCGCGGAGGTTGATCGCGATGATGCCGCCGGTGCGGTTCGTGTCGTACTCGGTGAGCGCGGTCTTCTTCACGAGACCCTGCTCGGTCGCGAGGACGAGGTACTGCGCTGCCTCGTAGTCGCGGATGTCGAGGACCTGCTGGATCTGCTCGTCCGGCTGCATCGCGAGGAGGTTCGCCGAGTGCTGGCCCTTGGCGTCGCGCCCGGCCTCCTGCAGCTCGTACGCCTTCGCGCGGTACACCCGGCCCTGGTCCGTGAGGAACAGCAGCCAGTGGTGGGTCGTCGTGACGAAGAAGTGCTCGACGACGTCGTCCGCGCGGAGCTGGGCGCCGCGGACACCACGACCGCCGCGGTGCTGCGAGCGGTACTGGTCGCTCCGGGTGCGCTTGACGTAGCCACCGCGGGTGATGGTGACGACGACCTCTTCTTCCGGGATGAGGTCTTCCATGCTCATGTCGCCGTCGAAGCCGAGCATGATCTCGGTCCGACGGTCGTCACCGAAGCGGTCGACGATCTCGGTGAGCTCGTCGATGATGATCGAGCGCTGGCGCTCTGGACGGGCGAGGATGTCCTCGAAGTCCGCGATCTTCAGCTCGAGCGCTTCGGCCTCCTCGTGGATCTTCTGGCGCTCGAGGGCGGCCAGACGACGCAGCTGGAGTTCGAGGATCGCGCGGGCCTGGATCTCGTCGACCGAGAGCAGCTCCATGAGGCCGTTCCGAGCCTCCTCGACGTCGGGCGACCGGCGGATGAGGGCGATGACCTCGTCGAGGGCGTCGAGCGCCGCCAGGTACCCACGCAGGATGTGCGCGCGCTTCTCGGCCTCACGCAGGCGGAACCGGGTCCGCCGGACGATGACCTCGATCTGGTGGTCGACCCACGCACTGATGAACCCGTCGAGTGCGAGCGTGCGCGGCACTCCGTCGACGATGGCGAGCATGTTCGCGCCGAAGTTCTCCTGCAGCTGCGTGTGCTTGTACAGGTTGTTGAGCACGACCTTGGCGACCGCGTCACGCTTCAGCACGATGACGAGCCGCTGACCGGTCCGGCCCGACGTCTCGTCGCGGATGTCGGCGACGCCGGCGAGACGGCCGTCCTTGACGAGTTCCGCGATCTTGATCGCCAGGTTGTCCGGGTTGACCTGGTACGGCAGTTCGGTGACGACGAGGCAGGTGCGGCCCTGGATCTCCTCGACGTTGACCACGGCGCGCATGGTGATGGAGCCACGACCGGTCCGGTAGGCGTCCACGATCCCGCGGGTGCCGAGGATCTGCGCCCCGGTCGGGAAGTCCGGACCCTTGATGCGCTGCATGAGCGCCTCGAGGAGCTCTTCACGCGTGGCGTCCGGGTGCTCGAGCGCCCAGACGGCGCCGGCGGCGACCTCGCGCAGGTTGTGCGGGGGGATGTTCGTCGCCATGCCGACCGCGATGCCGACGGAACCGTTGACGAGCAGGTTCGGGAACCGCGACGGCAGGATCGACGGCTCCTGCGTGCGACCGTCGTAGTTGTCCTGGAAGTCGACGGTCTCTTCCTCGATGTCCCGCACCATCTCGAGGGCGAGCGGGGCCATCTTCGTCTCGGTGTACCGCGGGGCTGCGGCGCCGTCGTTGCCCGGCGACCCGAAGTTGCCCTGACCGAGCGCGAGTGGGTAGCGGAGCGACCACGGCTGCACGAGCCGGACGAGTGCGTCGTAGATCGCGCTGTCGCCGTGCGGGTGGAACTGACCCATGACGTCGCCGACGACGCGCGAGCACTTCGAGAAGGCACGGTCCGGTCGGTAGCCACCGTCGTACATCGCGTAGATCACGCGACGGTGCACCGGCTTCAGACCGTCGCGCACCTCTGGCAGGGCACGGCCGACGATGACGGACATCGCGTAGTCGAGGTACGAGCGCTGCATCTCGAGCTGCAGGTCGACCTGCGAGATGCGGTCACCGGAGACGACGATGTCCCCGCTGGAGCCGTGCACGATCTCGGGCTCGTCGGCGCCGTTCTCGTTGTCGTCAGCCATGTGCTTGCGTTGCCTTCCTTGACAGCCTGGAGGCTCGTCGTCCGTTGGTCACGCCGGGCGCGACCAGAAGGGGTCGGGTCGGGTCGACGCGGCGTGCGCCGCGCCTCCCGGCCTAGATGTCCAAGAAGCGGACGTCCTTCGCGTTCTGCTGGATGAACTGGCGACGGGACTCGACGTCCTCGCCCATCAGCGTCGCGAAGACGCTGTCCACCGCGGCGGCGTCCTCGAGCGTGACCTGCAGGAGCGTGCGGGTGTCCGGGTTCATCGTGGTGTCCCACAGCTCCTTGTAGTCCATCTCGCCGAGGCCCTTGTAACGCTGGATGCCGTTGTCCTTCGGGATGCGCTTGCCGGCGGCGATGCCGGACTGCAGCATCGCGTCGCGCTCGCGGTCGCTGAAGACGTACTGGTCGGCCGCGTTCGACCACTTCAGGCGGTACAGCGGCGGCTGCGCGAGGTACACGTAGCCACGCTCGATGAGCGGCCGCATGTAGCGGAACAGCAGCGTGAGCAGCAGCGTGGTGATGTGCTGGCCGTCGACGTCGGCATCCGCCATCAGCACGATCTTGTGGTATCGGGCCTTGTCCGGGTCGAAGTCCTCGCCGATGCCGGCGCCGAACGCCGTGATCATCGACTGGATCTCCTGGTTCGCCAGGGCACGGTCGAGGCGGGCCTTCTCGACGTTGAGGATCTTGCCGCGCAGCGGCAGGATCGCCTGCGTCATCGGGTTGCGCCCCTGCACGGCGGAACCGCCGGCGGAGTCGCCCTCCACCATGAAGATCTCCGACAGGGTCGGGTCCTTCGACTGGCAGTCCTTGAGCTTGCCGGGCATGCCGCCCGACTCGAGCAGCCCCTTGCGCCGGGTGGTCTCGCGGGCCTTGCGGGCGGCGAGACGGGCCTGGGAGGCCTGGATCGCCTTCCGCACGACGTCACGCGCCTGCGACGGGTTGCTCTCGAACCAGTGCACGAGCTCCGTGCCGACGACGCGCTGGACGAAGGACTTCGCCTCGGTGTTGCCGAGCTTCGTCTTGGTCTGGCCCTCGAACTGCGGTTCGCCGAGCTTGACGGAGATGACGGCCGTCAGGCCCTCGCGGATGTCGTCACCCGTGAGGTTGTCGTCCTTCTCCTTGATGATCTTCGTCTCACGCGCGTAGCGGTTGACGAGCGTCGTCAGTGCCGCGCGGAAGCCCTCTTCGTGGGTGCCGCCCTCGTGCGTGTTGATCGTGTTCGCGAAGGTGTGGACGCTCTCCTGGTACGAGGTGTTCCACTGCATCGCGACCTCGAGTGCGATCTTGCGCTCGGTGTCCTCGGCCTCGAAGCCGATGACGTCGGGGTGGACCAGGTCGGCCTTCTTCTGCGCGTTGAGGTACTCGACGTAGTCGGCCAGGCCGCGCTCGTAGCGGAAGGAGTCCTTACGGGCCTCTTCGCCCTCGTCGGGGACGCGCTCGTCCGTCAGGGTGATGCGCAGTCCCTTGTTGAGGAACGCCATCTGCTGGAACCGGGTGCGGAGCGTCTCGTAGTCGAACTCGACGGACTCGAAGATCTCGGCGTTCGGCCAGAACGTGATCGTCGTGCCGGTCTCGTCGGAGGCTTCGTCCTGCGACAGCGGCGCGACGGGGACACCGTCGGTGTAGCTCTGCCGCCACACGTGTCCCTGGCGACGGACCTCGACGTCGAGTTCGCTCGAGAGCGCGTTCACGACGGAGGACCCGACCCCGTGCAGCCCGCCGGAGACCGCGTAGCCGCCGCCGCCGAACTTGCCGCCGGCGTGCAGGACGGTCAGGACGAGCTGCACCGTCGAGATGCCCTCGTTCGGGTGGATGTCGACCGGGATGCCTCGACCGTTGTCGACCACCCGGACGCCGCCGTCTTCACGGATGGTGACGTCGATGGTGTCGCAGTACCCGGCAAGTGCCTCGTCGACGGAGTTGTCGACGATCTCCTGGACCAGGTGGTGCAGACCACGGGGACCGGTCGAGCCGATGTACATGCCCGGGCGCTTCCGGACGGCTTCTAGCCCCTCGAGCACCTGGATCTGGTCCGCGCCGTACGATGGTTCGCTCTGCGGGGCCTGCTCCTGCGGCTGGGCCTCGTCGCTCTGCGGGTCTCGCTGCTCGTCGTCAGATTCAGATGTCATGTCGGGAGTGCTCCTGCCTGCGCACGGAACACCCGCGCACTGCACTCGCCAGTCTACCGCAGGGACGGCTCCGACCGGAGGCCGTACGGCTCACAGAGCGACGAACTTCCGACGGATGGATGATTTCGTCTGGTCAACCGTAGGTATCGCGGGGGCCGCGCCCCTGGACCGACCTGAGGCCGCGTTTCCACGTGGGGGCGTCCGGGCCGGAAACCCGGATCGATTCCACGCCCGCCGCCGGGTACCGCTGGGCGATCGTCGTCGTGACGGTCCCGCGCATGAGTCGCAGTTGCGTCGCCCAGGCCGTCGAGTCACACCGGATCACGAGCGCACCGTCCTCGATCGTCACCGGGTTCGAGTGCTTCGCGAGCTCCTCGCCGACGACGCTCGGCCAGTCGACGAACAGTTCGGACCGGGCGAGCGGCTCCGTCCAGCCGAGCTCGGCGGTCAACGCACCCATCACGTCACCGAGGCCGGTGGGTTCACGTCCCTTCCCGTACGGCACCGAGTCCGGGTCCTGTCCGGCTGCGCGGCGGCGCCGGGCGTCGACCCCGCGCTTCGACGGGTCGCCGAACACCGCCTTGAAGTGCTGGTAGACGCGCGACGGCTCGGCCGGCTTCCAGGGCTTCGGCATCAGGGTGCCGTCCCGTCCGCGGCGTCGTCCGCGTCCCGGACGATCGCGCCCGCTTCGATCCGCACGGTGTGTGCCGCGAGCTGACCCGGCACGTCGCCGTGCACGGCGGCCGTGATGAGCACCTGCTCGTAGTCCGCGACCGCCCCGGCCAGGCGCTCCCGGCGGGATTCGTCGAGCTCCGCGAACACGTCGTCGAGGATGATGATCGGGTCGCCGAGAGAGGACTCGGCACGCAGGATCGTCGCCGACGCCAGTTGAACGGCCAGCGCGAAGGACCAGGACTCACCATGACTGGCGTACCCGCGGGCCGGTAACCCGTTCAGCTCGAAGAGCACGTCGTCGCGATGGGGTCCGGTGAGCGTCAGACCGCGGTCCAGTTCGTCCCGCCGACGGCGCTCGAGCGCCCCGCGGAACGCCTCTGCCGCGGACGCGATCGTGACGGGTTCCTCAGGCGTCCCGAGGACCGGGTCGGTGGCCGCCGCGTCCTCCGGATCAGCACCCCGCACGCTGAGGACACCGGCGATCGACGCCTGGTGCCGCTCACCCGCGACCGTCGCGTACGACTCGGTCACGAACGGTGCCAGTCGGCGGGTGAGGTGGTCGCGGGCGGCGATGATCTCGGCGCCGAACGCCACGAGCCGGTCGTCCCAGACGTCGAGCGTGGAGAGCGCCCCGGCCTTCGCCCCGCTCGCCCGTGCCGACTTCAGCAGGGTGTTGCGTTGCCGGAGCGTCCGGTCGTAGTCGGCGAGGACGCTCTGCATGCGCGGCGCGATCTGGACGAGGAGCTCGTCGATCATGCGGCGCCGACCGGAGGGCTCCCCACGCACGAGAGCCAGGTCCTCGGGGGCGAACAACACGCTCGTGCAGTAGCGCGGGAGCTCGCGGGGCTTGATGGCCGACCGGTTCACCTGCGCCCGGTTCGACCCGGTCCGGTTGATCTGCACCTCGGCGAGGATGCTGCGGTCCTCGTGCGCGAGCCGTGCCCGGACGATCGCCGAGTCACATCCCTGCCGCACGAGCGCGGCGTCGGTGGGGACGCGGTGCGACCCGAGGGTCGAGAGGTAGCCGATCGACTCGACCAGGTTGGTCTTGCCCTGGCCGTTGCGGCCGACGAACAGGTTCGGCCCGCGTGCGAAGTCGACGTCCGCCTCCCGGTAGTTCCGGAAGTCGGAGAGTTGCAGATGGTCGACGTGCACGCGGGCCGAAACGGGTCGAGGGGGTTACCCCGACCGGCTACGCCTTCTTGACGGCGTGGCCGCCGAACTGGTTGCGGAGCGCCGCGACGGCCTTCATCGTCGGGGACGCGCTGCCCTGACGCGAGACGAAGCGCGCGAAGATGGACGCCGAGATCGCGGGCATCGGCACCGCGTGCTCGATGGCCTCTTCCAGGGTCCACCGGCCCTCGCCGGAGTCCTCCACGTAGCCCTCGATGGCGTCGAGCTTCGGGTCCTCGTTGAGCGCGAGGACCATGAGGTCGAGCAGCCAGGAGCGCACGACGGTGCCGCGCTGCCATCCGGCGAACACGGCGGGGACGTCCTTGATGATGTCCTTCGCCTCGAGGAGCTCGTAGCCCTCGCCGTACGCCTGCATGATCGCGTACTCGATGCCGTTGTGGACCATCTTCGCGTAGTGGCCCGCGCCGATGCCGCCGGCGTGCGAGAAGCCCTCTTCGCGCGGACCCTCGGGGCGCAGTGCGTCGAAGACGGGCATCGCGAACTCGACGTCCTCGGCAGCACCGCCGGCCATGAGGCCGTAGCCGTTGTCCTTGCCCCAGACACCGCCCGAGACGCCCACGTCCATGTAGCGGATGCCCTTGGCAGCGAGCTGCTCGGCGTGGATGGTGTCGTCGACCCACTTCGAGTTGCCACCGTCGATGACGAGGTCGCCCTCGCCGAGCACGCCGGCCAGGTCGGTGATCACGTCATGGGTGATCTTGCCGTGCGGGACCATGACCCACACGAGACGCTTGCTGTCGGTGAGGGCTTCTGCCAGGGCGCCGAGGTCGGCGACGTCCGAGACGGCGGGGTTGGCGTCGTACCCGACGACGTCGATCCCTGCGTTGCGCAGACGCGCACGCATGTTGTTGCCCATCTTCCCGAGGCCGACAAGACCGATCTGCATGATTTCCTCTTCTTCGTCGATGTCGCGCTGATGCTGGTGTCCACGCGTCAGCGCTGGATGGCTGTTGCGGCTAGCGCAGCAGCAGGTTGGGCTGCAGCAGGTACCGGTACCCGTCCGTGGCAGGTTCCTCTCGCGAGGACTGCCCGGTGATCAGGACCGGTCCGGGCTTGTTCGGGTTCTCCGTCTTCGTGAAGGAGATCCGGACGAACTCGGAGTGCACCGCATTCAACCCGTCCAGGAGGAACGCCGGCTTCAGGGAGACCACCGTTTCCTCACCGGTCAGCAACGCATCGATCGACTCTGACGCCTGCGCTTGTTCGGAACCGATCGCCTCGAGCGTCAGCCCGTCGACCGAGAAGGAGAACCGGAGGGCCGCTTCGCGCTCCAGGACGAGGGAGACCCGTCGGACGGCCTCGACCAGTTCAGCGGTGTTGATCACCGCGTGGTCCTGCACCGTGTCGGGGAAGAGCCGGCGGACCGGCGGGTAGTTGCCCTTGATGAGCAGGGACGTGACGGTCTTGTCCTCGGCCTGGAACGCGATGAGTTCGCGGTCGGAACCGCCGCTGATCGAGACCGAGACGGTGGTCGCCGACCCGAACGTGCGGCCGACTTCCTGGAGGGTCCGCGCCGGGACGAGCGCGTGCAGGGTCGTCGCGGAGTCGGTGTCTCCGCCGGGGCGACCCGAGTCCCACTGGATGGTCCGGACGGCGACGCGGTAGCGGTCGGTCGCGATGAGCGAGACGTCGCTCTCCCCGACCTCGAGCTGGACGCCGGTGATGACCGGGGTGACGTCGTCACGGCTGGCGGCGACGGCGACCTGGGACACGGCCTCGGAGAACGAGTCACCCGGGATGACACCCGTCTGGGGACCGATCTCGGGGAGCGTCGGGTACTCCTCCACCGGCATGGAGAGCAGCGTGAAGTGCGCCGACCCGCAGGTGACGGTGATGCGGGAGTCCTCGGTGGAGAACGTGACCGGGGCGTTCGGCAGGCGGCTCGCGATGTCGTTCAACAGCCGGCCGGAGACGAGCACCGTGCCGGGATCGTCGATCTGGGCGGCGATCGACGTCTGCGCCGAGACCTCGTAGTCGAACGAGGAGAGCGTCAGCCGGTCACCGTCTGCGTGGATCAGCACGCCGGAGAGGATCGGGAGGGTCGTGCGCTGTGGGAGGAGCTTCACCGCGAAGGAGACGGCTTCGGAGAAGACGTCCCGGTTGACCTCGAACTTCACAGCGTGGACCCCTGTCGATCGGTTGACTGCCCGGCCGCCCCATTGTGGCACAGCGGCGGGAGACCGCGGATTCCTGTCATCCCGCCGTCCACAAGGTTGGCCCAGGGAGAGGGAGAGAGAAGAGAGGAGTAATGGTCTTAACGCCTGTGCACACTGTGGACAACTCTGGGGATGCCGCTCCTGGACTGGGAACTACAACCGTGTGACTTGTTGGCGGCGTGTGAGCGCCCTCTGGATGAGGATTGGTCGTCTATCCACTTCCATCCCCAGTTTCCACAACCAAGCCTTGGCCTGTGAACAAGCGAGCGGCGTGTCCTCCACAGTTATCCACAGGCTTTCCACACTGTGGGGAATCCGCCGCATGGAACCGTCTCAGATGGTGGACACACGCAGAAGGAGGCCGATCCCGGGTCTGGGACGGGCCTCCTGGACGGGGGGTGGCGGGGAGCCGCTCGCTACCGGTACCGGCGGTCCTGCTTGATCCGACTGGTCAGTTCGGTGACCTGGTTGTAGATCGAGCGGCGCTCCTTCATGAGCTCCGCGATCTTCTTGTTCGCGTACATGACCGTCGTGTGGTCACGGTTCCCGAACAGCTGACCGATCTTCGGCAGCGACAGGCTCGTCAGCTCGCGGCACAGGTACATCGCGATCTGGCGGGCGGTCGCGATCGCCTGTGAGCGGGACGAGCCGTAGAGGTCGTCGACCGAGAGCTTGAAGTACTCCGCGGTGTGGTTGATGATGTCCGTCGGCGCGATGACGTTGTCCTCGTCGAGCGTGATGAGGTCCTTGAGGACCGTCTGCACCAGCGCCATGTCGACGGCTGTCCGGTTCAGGCTCGCGAACGCGGTCACCCGGATGAGCGTGCCCTCGAGCTCGCGGATGTTGCTCGACACCTTCGACGCGATGAACTCGAGGATGTCGTCCGGCACCTGCAGGTGGTCCGACTGCGCCTTCTTGCGGAGGATCGCGATCCGGGTTTCGAGGTCCGGCGCCTGCACGTCGGTGATGAGGCCCCATTCGAAGCGGCTGCGCATCCGGTCCTCGAAGCCGGTGAGGTGCTTCGGGGCGACGTCCGACGTGATCACGACCTGCTTGTTGTGGTCGTGGAGGGTGTTGAAGGTGTGGAAGAACGCCTCCTGCGTCGAGTCCTTGCCCTGCAGGAACTGGATGTCGTCGATGAGCAGGATGTCGATGTCGCGGTACCGCTGCTGGAACTGGTTCGAGCGGTTGTTCGCGATCGAGTTGATGAAGTCGTTCGTGAACTCCTCGCTCGACACGTACCGCACCCGGATCCCCGGGTAGAGGCTCTCGGCGTAGTGACCGATCGCGTGCAGCAGGTGGGTCTTGCCGAGACCGGAGTCGCCGTAGATGAAGAGCGGGTTGTAGGCCTTCGCCGGCGCTTCCGCCACGGCGACCGCGGCTGCATGGGCGAACCGGTTCGAGGCACCGATGACGAAGTTGTCGAAGTTGTACTTCGGGTTGAGCCGGGACTCGGGGCGACCACTGGTGCCCGGGGAGTCGACCTGGCTCGGGACGAACGGCGCCTCGATGTACTGGCGGGGAGCGGCGCTCTGCTGCACCTGCTCCTGGACGGGCTCGGCGTAGGACGGCACCGCGACCGCGTCGACCCGCGGCTCCGAGGCCATGTCGGGGTTGACCGTGATCGCGAAGTTCGCCACCGAGTCGTCACCGATGCGTGAGACCGCCTCGGTGATGGGGACCCGGATGCGCTGCTCGAGCATGCCGCGGGTGAGGTCGTTCGGCACCTCGAGGTACAGGGTCCCGGCGAGCACGCCCTTCGGCTCGACGAGGTTGAGGAAGCCGTGCAGCTGGGGGGTGATCCGGTCGTCGTCGGACAGGATCCCGAGCACTGACGACCACAGGTCCTCGACGGGGTCGGCCGGCATCGTCAT